>NZ_CP150315.1:0-3050000 GCF_051525985.1 Sorangium sp. So ce145
ATGACGATTCCGAAACACGAGCCGCGCGAGGTCTTCGATCGGGCGATCGAGCATACGCGGGCGCTTTCCCCGGCCACTTTCGATCAGTGGTTCGGGGGAGTTCAGTTCGATGATCTGACCGACGGCGTCCTGACGCTGCGTGTCCAGAACGAGTTCGTCCTCGAGTGGGTCAGGGACAATTTCCTGCCAGCGCTCACGGACAAGATCCGAGAGCTCACCGGCTGGTCGGTCCAGGTCGCGTGGACGGTGGATCAGAACCTCGACGCGCCCATTGCGCAGCGCGTGGAGCTCACCCCGGTGCGTCCGCGGGCGCTCGTCGTGCGTCCGACCAGCGCGGCGCCGGCGCCGGCGCCCCGCCCCGAGCCGGCGCTCCGGCGCGTCCCGTCGATGCCGGACGACCTCAACCCGAAGCACACCTTCGCGAGCTTCGTCGTGGGCCCCTCGAACCAGCTGGCGCACGCGGCCGCGATCGCGGCCGCGGGCGGCGGGGGGCGCCGCTACAACCCGCTCTTCATCTGCGGCGGCACGGGGCTCGGCAAGACCCACCTCATGCACGCGATCGCGCACCGCGTCTTCGAGGGCAGGCCGGACGCGCGGATCATCTACGTCTCGGCCGAGAAGTTCACGAACGACTTCATCACGGCCATCCAGCACCACCGGATGGACGAGTTCCGCACGCGGTACAGGTCGAGCTGCGACGTGCTGCTGGTCGACGACATCCAGTTCCTGGCCGGACGCGAGCAGACGCAGGAGGAGTTCTTCCACACCTTCAACGCGCTCCACACGCTCGACCGGCAGATCGTGGTGACGAGCGACAAGTACCCCCAGAACCTCGAGCGCATGGAAGAGCGGCTCGTCTCGCGGTTCTCCTGGGGGCTCGTCGCCGACATCCAGGTGCCGGAGCTCGAGACGCGCGTCGCGATCGTGCGGAACAAGGCGGCGCTCGAGGGCATCGCGCTCACGGACGACGTGGCGCTCTACCTCGCGCAGATGGTCCGCTCCAACGTCCGCGAGCTCGAGGGGACGCTGATCCGGCTGGCGGCCAAGAGCTCGCTCACGGGCCGCCCCGTCGACCTCCCGTTCGCGCGCGCCGAGATCACGGCCACGTCGCCGCCGCGCGCGCAGATGATGAGCGTCGAGGACATCCAGCGCGCGGTGTGCCACCACTTCCACCTGCGCTCGATCGACCTCACCTCGAAGGACCGCCACAAGAGCGTGGCCTTCGCGCGCCACGTCGCGATGTACCTCTGCAAGCAGCGGCTGAAGTGCAGCTTCCCGGAGATCGGGCGGGCCTTCGGCAACCGCGATCACACGACGGTGATGAGCGCCGTCCGCAAGATCGAGGCGCAGCGCGACTCGGATCCGCAGGTCCGCGCCCACCTCGAGGCGCTCGAGAAGAAGCTCGCCGACGAGTGAGCGGCGCGCGCGCCGCGCGGCGAGCGCGCGAGGTCAGAGCTCGGACAGCGCGGAGCGCGCGTCGTCCGCGACGAGCTTGTTGCCGTACGCGGACGCGAGATCGAGCACCTCGGCGAGCTCGCGCCGCGCCTCCTTGACCAGGCCCCGCTGCTTCAGGAGCGCGCCGAGCAGGTACCGGCTCTCGAGGGCGTCGGTGCGGTAGGAGCGCGCGTCGGCGTAGCGCGCGAGCTCGCGCAGGAGCTCGCCGGCGCCGGCCGCGCCGCTCAGCCCGTCCAGGTAGGCGAGGTGCGCGCGGTTGATGGAGGCGAGGCGCTCGTGGCCGCTCTCCTCGGCGAGCTCCTTCGACTCGGTGAGCGACGCGTAGGCGCGCGGCAGATCGCCGAGCCGCCGGCTCGCGTCGCCGAGGTTGTGCAGCGCGGCGGCCGTCTCGAAGCGCAGGCCCGCGGACCGGGCGAGGTCGACGGCGCGGGCGGAGCTCTTCACCGCCGCGTCGAAGTCGCGCAGGAACACGTGCACGAGGACCCGCTGCTTCTCGCGCTCGCTCGCCGCCGCGAGGTCGCCCGGATCGCCGAGCGCCTCCGCCCGATCGAGGGCGCGGAGCGCCGCCGCGATGTCGCCCGTCGCCGCGCGCGTCTGGGAGATCGCGAGCAAGAGCCTCGGATCGTCGATCGCGCCCGTCGCCTCGAGCTGCTCGACGGCGCGCTCCGCGCGCGCGAAGTCGCCGCTCCGGACGCCGATCTCCGTCTCGCTCGCGAGCGCCTTGCGGCGGAGGTCCTCCCGATCGCCGGCGAGGGCGTAGGCCTCCTCGAGCCTCGCGTACGCGTCGGCGAAGAGATCCACCGCGCCGAGGGCGCGCGCCAGGTCGACGCGGGCCGAGAGCTTCTGCTCCGGCGCGCCGGCCTCGTCGATGCGCCGGAGCGCGCGGGCGGCGACGTCGACGAGATCGGGCGCGGAGCGCACGCGCACGACGACGTCGGCGAGCGCGCCGAGCCACGCGGCGAGCTCCGCCGGCGAGCGGTGGGCGTGGTCGCCGAGATCGAGCGCCTGGAAGATGAGCCGGAGCGCCGGATCGAGCTGGCTCGCGCGGATCTTGTGGAGCGCCGCGCGCGCGTAGAACGTGGCGGCTCGGTCGCGATCGCCGGCCTGGTAGAAGTGCTGCCCGATGCGCTCGGCGTGCTCGGTGCCGTCCTCGCCGACGACGGCGACGTACGCCGCCGCGGCCGCGGCGTGCAGCTCCCGGCGGAGCTCCGGCGGGATCGCGTCGAGGACGATCTCCCCGTGCATGGGCGACGCGAAGCTCGCCTGCGCGGGGCCCTTGAGCCGCAAGAGGTCGCGGGTCGCGAGCCCGGAGATCGCGCGGTTCACGGCGGGGAGCTTCTGCTGGAGGAGCGCCGCGAGGACCTCGGTCGGCACCGGATCGCCGAGGATGGCCGCCGCCTGGAGCACGGCGCGGTCGCTCGGATCGAGCCGCCGCACCCGGGTCGCGATGAGCGTGCGCAGCGAGCGCGGCACCGCCGACGCGCCGTCGAGCCGCGCCTTCACGACGCCGCTGACGACGCTGAGCGCGCCGGAGTCGAGGAGCTCCTTGATGAGCTCCTCGAGGAAGAGCGGGTGGCCGCCGGCGCGCTCGCGGCAGAAGGCGACCACGTCGGGCGGCAGGAAGCTCGCGCCGATGCGCGCCGACATGAGGCGCGCGCTGTCGCTGTCCGAGAGCTCCCCGACCTTGAGCCGGTAGAAGTGGGGGTGCGCCTCGAGCAGCGGCGGCGGGTCGCAGCGCGTCGCCAGCATCAGCACGGCGCGGAGCCCGCCGGCGCGGCCCGCGGTGGCGAGCAGGGTCTCGGCGGTGAGCTGGTCCATCGCCTGCGCGTCGTCCCACGCGAAGCAGTGGAGGCGATCCTCGCAGAGGCTCTGCACCATGCGCGGGAACGCCGTGCGCAGGATCGCGGTCGTCCCCTGCGGCGCCCGCCTCTCGGCGAGCGCCGCGCCGAGCTGACCGAGCACGGCCGCGGACTCGTCGTCGCGCAGGCCGAGCGCCCGCAGCCGCGGCAGCACCGCGCGGATGCGCTCCTCGTCGTCGCCCTCCTGGATGCCGCAGAGCACCTGGAGCATCGCGGTGAGGCCGCTCCACGGGACGTCGGCGCCGTTGTGCGGGCACGCGGCGACGTAGACGCCGACGTTGTAGTCGCCCTTCGAGAGCCGCCGCTCCATCTCGGCGAGCAGCCGCGTCTTGCCGATGCCGCGATCGCCCTGGATGACGACGATCTGCGCGCGCTTCCTCGTGGCGGCGGCCAGGATGTCGCCGAGCTGCTTGAGCTCGTCGCGGCGGCCGATGAAGCGGCCGTACGCGCCGTCCGGGGGCTGCGCGGACGTGACGACGCGCCCCCCCTCGGGCGCCGTCCGGCCCGCGCCGGGCAGCTCCTCGGTCGCGAACGCGTTGCGGAGGACGCGCCCGGTGAGGTTCGACACGGCCACCTGGGACTCGGTCGCGCGGGCGAGCGCCTGGGCGGAGGCGATGAGCGAGGTGAGCCGCTCGTCACGGATCGGCGCGCCGGCGCTGTCGACGAGGATGCGGGCGAGGTGGATGCCGGCGGAGACCGCGGCGCCCCCGCCGCGCGAGCGCAGGATCACGAGGGCGGCGCGCACCGCGGCCTCCGTGTCGCGGCCGTCGGCGTCGCCGAGCCCGAAGACGGCGACGAGCTGCGACGCCTCCTGCTCGAGCAGCAGCGCGCCATAGCGCGCCAGCACGTCGCGGGCCCGCGCCATGCGCCTCGCCGCGTCGTCCTCGGATCCCGTGAAGATGAGCACGAGCGCCGTGACCTCGCGCCGCTCGCCGAGCCCGCGCGCGGCCGGGCCGCTGTCGGCCTTCTCGAGCAGCTGGAGGAGCCCCGACGCCGAGCGGCTGCGCGTGCTCGTCGTGTGCGGCACCTCGACGGGGGTGCGCTCGTTGGCCCCGTTCGGCTCCTCTTGGAGCACGGCGCTCGCCTGGATCTCGGCGCTCTTCTCCTCGTGGAACGGCTCCAGGAAATCGGCGAGGTCGTTCGCCCCGAACCGCTCGGCCGTCGCGTAGAAGAAGCCGAGGAGCGCCTCGTGCAGCCGCCCGGCGTCGGGGAACCGATCCTCCGGGTTCTTCGCGAGCATCGTGCTCACGACGTCGGCGAGCGACCGGGGCACGTCGGGGCGCACGAGCGCGAGCGGCGGATACTCGCTCGCCTGCAGCCGCCGCATGATCTCGAACGCCGTCGGCGCCGCGAACGGGTTCGACCCGGCGAGCATCTCGTAGAGCACCGTGCCGAGCGAGAAGAGATCGCTCCTGCCGTCGATCGCGCCGGCGCGCGACTGCTCGGGGCTCATGTAGGCGAGCTTTCCGCGGATCCTCCCTGCGCGGTTCTCGCCGACCTCCTCGTCGGTCATCGATTGCGTCGCCTTCGCGATGCCGAAGTCGGTGACCTTCACCTCGCCCTCCCAGGAGAGCAGGATGTTCTGCGGAGAGATGTCGCGGTGGACGATGCCGAGGGGGCGCGACTGCTCGTCGCGCCGCCGGTGCGCGTGATCGAGCGCCTTCGCGATCTCGGCCGTCATGAAGACGGCCATGGCGAGGGGGATCGGCTTCTTCGCCCTCCGGCAGCGGGCGAGGAGCGTCGCCAGGTCGAGCCCGGGGACGTACTCCATCGCGATGAAGTAGCTGGTCGGATCGCCGTTCGGATGGTCGACGCGGCCGAGGTCGAACACCTGCACGATGTTCGCGTGCGAGAGGCGCACGGCGAGCTTGGCCTCGTGCACGAACATGTCCACGAAGCGCCCCTGCTCGGCCAGCTTGGGGAGGATGCGCTTGATGACGAGGACCTTCTCGAACCCCTCGACGCCGAAGCTCTTCGCCTTGAAGACCTCGGCCATGCCGCCTTCGCCCAGGCGCTCGAGCAAGCGATACCGCCCGAAGGTCTCGCTCAGCATCGCCCCGCCCGCGCTCCACGCAGCCTCGCGCCTTTGGCGCGCGCGGCGCTCCGGAGGGGACGGCCCGCGATCGGCGCGCGAGCCGGCGCCGCCGCGCCGGCCGCGTCGCCTAGCCGCGCGTCATGTCTCGACGGCCTTGTTTGCGCCGGCGTCATCGTCCCCTCCATACATCGACTCCGCGATCCGGAACGCCGCCCCCTCGAGACGCGCGTACGCGTCGCGGAGCGCGTCGAGGTCGCCGCCGGCTTCGAGCAGCTTCCGCAGCGCCGCGCACTCGGCGTGGACCTCGCCGAGGAGCTCGGCGTCGAGCAGATCGCCGTAACCTTCGAGGGCCTGCTCGGTCGTGTAGACGAGGGTCTCGGCCTGGTTGCGGAGCTCGGCGAGATCGCGCCGGAGCGCGTCGGTCTCCTTGAACCGCTCGCCCTCCGAGACGAGCCGCTCGACCTCGTCCGGCGTGAGGCCGCTCGTGGGGGTCACCCGGATCTCCTGCACCCGCCCCGTCCCGAGATCCCGCGCCTCGACGCGGACGATCCCGTTCTCGTCGATGCGGAAGGTGACCTGGATCTTGGGCAGCCCGCGCGGCGCGGGGGGGATGCCGGTGAGCTCGAACCGGGCGAGGCTCCGGCAGTCCGCGGCCATCTCGCGCTCGCCCTGGAGCACGTGCACGGGGACGAAGCTCTGGTTGTCGACGCTCGTCGTGAAGATCTCGCTCCGCTCGGTGGGGATGGTCGTGTTCCGCGGGATGAGCTTGAAGCTCACGCCGCCGCCGGTCTCGACGCCGAGCGACAGCGGCGTCACGTCGAGGAGCAGCACCTCGTCCACCTGCCCGGAGAGCGCGGCGCCCTGCAGCGCGGCGCCGACCGCGACGACCTCGTCGGGGTTCACGCCCTTGTTCGGCTCCCGGCCGAAGAACTCGCGCACCGCCGCCTGCACCGCGGGCATCCGGGTCATGCCGCCGACGAGGACCACCGTGTTGACGGCGGAGACGGGGAGCTTGGCGTCCCCGAGCGTCGCGCGACAGACGTCGATGGTCCGCCGGATGAGGCCCTCGCAGAGCATCTCGAGCTCGTTGCGCCGCATCGTCCGCTCGAGGTGGAGCGGCCCTCCGCCCGGGCCGACGGCGATGAAGGGGATGTTGATCTCGGTCTCGAGCGACGACGAGAGCTCGTGCTTCGCCTTCTCGGCCGCCTCCTTGAGCCGCTGCAGCGCCATGCGGTCCCGGCGCAGATCGATGCGGCTCTTCCCCTCGAACTCGTCGGCGAGCAGGTCGATGATCCGCTGGTCAAAGTCCTCGCCGCCGAGGTGCGTGTCGCCGCCGGTCGCCTTGACGCTGAAGACCCCGCTCGCGATCTCGAGGATCGAGATATCGAACGTGCCTCCGCCGAGATCGTAGACCGCGATCGTCTCGGCCTTCACCTTGTCGAGGCCGTAGGCGAGCGCCGCGGCGGTCGGCTCGTTGATGATCCGGCGCACGTCCAGCCCGGCGATCCGCCCTGCGTCCTTCGTCGCCTGTCGCTGCGCGTCGTCGAAGTAGGCGGGGACGGTGACCACCGCCTCCGTCACGGGCTCGCCGAGGAACCGCTCGGCGACCTGCTTCATCTGGCCGAGGATCACCGCGGAGATCTCGGGCGGTGAGTAGTTGCGCCCCTTGACCTCGACCCACGCGTCGCTGTTCGGCGCCTCGACGATCTTGTAGGGGGCGAGGCTGATCTGCTTGCTGACCTCGGGCGCGGTGAACTTGCGGCCCATCAGCCGCTTCACCGCATAGATGGTGTTCTGCGGGTTCGTGACCGCCTGGCGGCGCGCGACCTGCCCGACCAGGCGCTCACCGCTCGCGGGAAAGCCGACCACGGACGGCGTGGTGCGCGCGCCCTCGGCGTTCGGGATCACCCGAACATCGTTCGCCGAGGCGACGCCTGCCCCTTCGACGACAGCCACGCACGAGTTCGTCGTCCCGAGATCGATGCCGATCACCTTCCCCATATGCGGCGAAAGATACTACAGGCCTGGATGCTCGCCGGGTGGGGAGACGACCTGGGCGCCCGCGATATTTGGGGAGATCGTGCGGCGAGGTAGCGGGGCACGGCAGATCCCGGACACGATCACCGCAAGGATGCGCACCGTGCCGGAGGTGTGCGCCGAGGGAGCCGGCGCGACGCCGCGCGGAGGTTCAGTTCGCCGCGGGCGCCGGCTCGACGGGCGAGCCCTTCGAGACGACGACCATGGCCGCGCGGATCAGGTAATCGCCCAGCATGTATCCCGGCTGGACCTCCGCGATCACGACGCCGGCGGGGTGCTCGGTCGAGTCGAGCTGCTGGATGGCCTCGTGCACGCTGGGATCGAAGGGCTTGCCGACCGCGGCGATGCGCTTGATGCCCATGCGATCGAGCGTGTCGACGAACTGCTTCGTCACGATCCGGACGCCCTCGGCGACCGACTTCGCGTCCGGCGCGCTCTCGGCGTGGCTGGCGGCGCGCTCGAGGTTGTCGAAGACCGGGAGCAGATCCTTCAGGATCGCCTCGCGGCCGCGGCGCTGCGCCTCTTCGACCTCGCGCCGGGAGCGCTTACGGAAGTTGTCGAAATCCGCGGCGGTGCGCAGCAGCTGCTCGCGCATCCGCGCGGCCTCGGCCTGCGCCTCGCCTAGCTTGTCTTCGGGGGTGGAGGCCTGCTGCTCCGCGGCTTCTGCGCGCTCCGCGTGCGCCTCTGCCGTCTCCCCCGTGTTCTGGTTCGACCCATTTTGTTCCGAATCGCTCATAGGACGGCGGCACTATAACCAGCCGCGATCCGCTGGCAATCGCCAGGCCCATGGTCGGTCCGCAGGCGAGCGCCGCCGACCGAGCGCGCCGGCGCTCGCCGCCGCGCCGGCCCAGGACGCCCGTGGGGGGGGCCGGCGCGCGGGCGCTCCGGACGCGCTCCGGCCGCGTCCCCGGCCGCGCTCCGGCCGCTGAGATTGCCCGGGTCTCCACGATCCGCTGCGGGCGCTGCATCGAGCGTTTGCTCCGACCCCCCGCCCGGCGTTAGATCGCCCCCATGAGCATCGCCACAAGCCCCGCCGCCGAACCTCCTCCGGCGAACGCCTCGACGCCGGCCAGCGCGCCGCTCCTCGCGGCGCAGAAGCACCTGCTCGGAAACTACCGGCAGCCGCCGTTCGTCCTCGACCGCGGCAGGGGTTGCGAGCTCTTCGACACCGAGGGGCGCCGGTACCTTGACATGTGCGCGGGGGTGGCGGTGGCTTCGCTCGGGCACGCTCACCCGCGGCTCGTGGCGACCATCTCCGAGCAGGCGGGTCGCCTGATGCACGTCTCCAACTATTTCTTCAACGCCGAGAACCTCCGCCTCGCCGAGGAGCTCTGCGCGAAGACCGGCTTCGACCGCGCCTTCTTCTGCAACTCGGGCGCGGAGGCGAACGAGGCGATGCTCAAGCTCGCGCGCCGCCATTTCTTCAACCGGGGCGAGGAGGGGCGCTACCGGATCATCGCGTTCGACAACGCGTTTCACGGCCGCACCCTCGGCGCGGTCGCCCTGACCGGGACGCCGAAGTACCGCGAGGGCTTCGGCCCTTCGCTCGCCGGCGTCACGCACGTGCCGTACGGAGACGCGGCGGCGGTGCGCGCGGCCATGGGCCCGGACGTCGCGGGGATCCTCGTGGAGCCGGTGCAAGGGGAGGGCGGCGTGCTGCCGGCCCCGGCCGGCTTCCTCGCCGAGCTGCGGCGCATCGCCGACGAGCACGGCGCGCTGCTGCTCATCGACGAGGTGCAGACCGGCATCGGGCGCACGGGGCACTGGCTCGGCGCGATGTACGACGGCGTCCAGGGCGACGCCGCGGCGCTCGCGAAGGGGCTCGGCGGTGGGTTCCCTGTCGGCGCGCTGGTGCTGCGGGAGCGGCTCAACGGCGCGCTGCCCCCGGGCTCGCACGGCTCGACCTACGGCGGCAACGCGCTCGCCTCCGCCACGGCGCGCACGGTGCTCGCGGTCATCGAGGAAGAGAAGCTGTGCGAGGCCGCCCTGAAGCGCGGCGAGCAGCTCGGCCGCGGCCTCGCCGCGATCGCCGCGCGGCTGCCGGGCGTGTGCCTCGGCGAGCGCGGTCGCGGGTTGCTCCGCGGGCTCATCCTCGCGCCGACCGTCGACGCGCGCGCCGCCCTCGGCCGCGCGCGCGATCGGGGCGTGCTGCTCACGATCGCGGGGAGCAGCGTGCTCCGGTTCACGCCGCCCCTGATCGTCAGCGAGGCGGAGATCGACGAGGCGCTGGCCGAGGTCGAGGCCGCGCTCTCCGAGACGCCGGCTGCGGGTTGAGGTGGTCGCCTCGCGCGCTGCGGGTCCCGCCGCCGCACCCGTCCCGTGCTCGGGCTGCAGCAAGCTGATCGATCCCCTGCGCGCGGGGCAGGTGGGGATCTTCGATCAGCGCTTCCATTACTTCTGCAACGCGCGGTGCCGCCACGCCTTCCTCGGTGAAGCGCCGCCTGCGCCCGGGGACGGCCGGCCTGCGGGCCTCGCGGCGTCGGGCGCGCCCTTCGCCGGCGCTCCTCCCCGGGGGCTCCCGTCGGGCGCGCCGCCCGGGGCCGGCGGGCACCACGCCTCCACTCCGCGCACCCCGCGCGCGGAGCCCGCGCGGGCGAGCGCCGACGAGGTCGCGGCGCGCGTCGCGGACCTCGACGCGCCGATCGTGGACGCGTTCCCGCCCGTGTCGCTCGACGAGAAGCTCCCGGACCTGCCCGTCCTCGACGACGATCGCGCGCTGCTCGAGCCCATCGGGAACACCATCCTGAGCGAGGAGCCGCAGCGCTACGACGCGGTCGAGGGGCGGGACATCGGCGCGCTCCTGCTCGTGCTCGCGATCATCGCGGGGACGCTGGCCGTCGCGCTCACCCTCGCCGGGGACGCGAAGCTCGTCATCGGCGCGCGGATCGTGCTCGCCACGGTGAGCGCCGGGATGCTCCTTGGCCGCGCCGCCACGACCGCGCGCGACGCCACCGATCCGCACCCTGCGCCGATGCTCGCCCCCGTCCTGGGCGGGCTCGTCGCCGCCGTCTGGGCCCTCTTCGGTCAGGACCGCGCCCTCGCGGCCGAGGCCGCGTCGCTCGCCGGCGTGATCGCCACCGCCAGCGCGATCAGCGCGTGGCTCATCGAGAGCGCCCGACATCGCGTGTTCGCGGAGCGGGCGTGGATCGGATCCGTGCTCTCGACCCCCGCGCGCCGGCCGCCTGGCGCGTGGGCGCAGGGCCAGGCGCCCGCCGACCGCGCCCCTCAGCGCGGCGGCGACGGCGGTCCTGTCGAGGGCGCCGGGGATGAGCTCTACGAGCTGCGACCGGGCGAGAGCGTCCAGGTCGACGCGGGGGAGATCGTCCCCGTCGACCTCGTCGTCACGGGCGCCGACGTCGAGGTGCTCCCCTGGATCGGCGCGACAACGCCGACCCGCCGCCGCGACGGCGACCCGGTCGTCGCCGGGGCCACCGTGGTCCGGGGTCGCCTCGTCGGCGCGTGCACCTTCTCCGGCGGCGATCGCGCGGTCGCGCGCGTCCTGCTCGACCCCCGCCGGCGCGCGGACGCCCTCGCGCCCATCGCGCAGGCCTCCCGCGCGCTGACCGAGCGCTGGGCGATCGGCGCCGCGGCGATCGGCGCGCTCTCCGCCTTCGTCGCCGGGCGCGCTCCGGTCGAGATCGCGATGACCGCGGCCGCCGTGCTCGCCGCGCTGTCCACGGCGATCACGGCCTCCATCGCCTCGGTGCACGTCGCGCGGGGCATCTTGCTCGGGCTCCGCCGGGGCATCGTTTACAAGAGCGCCGACGCCTGGGATCGCGCAGGGAAGACCTCGGTCGCCGTGTTCTGCGCCCGCGGCACGCTGCTGCTCGGCGAGCCCGAGCTCGCGGAGCTGGAGGCGACCGGCCAGAAGCTCAAGCCGAGCGACGTGCTCGCGCTCGCGGCCGGGGCGGAGCGCACCGAGGAGCACCCCGTCGCGACGGCCATCGTCCGCGCCGCGCGCGCCCGCGGCTTGCGGCCCGACGGCGTGCGCAACCCCAACTTCCACCCCGGCCTCGGCGTGACGGCCGTCACCTCGTCCGGCGAGGAGCTCTGCGTCGGCAACCGCGCGCTCATGCTCGAGCAGCGGATCTCGATCGCCGCGGCCGAGAGCCGCGTCGCCGAGCTCGAGGCGCTGGGGCGCACGGTGGTCCTCGTCGCGGTCGGCGCTCGCCTCGTCGGCATCATCGGCCTGCAGGACGGGCTGCGCCCCGGGGCGCGGGCCGCCATCCAGCACCTGCTCGACGCGCAGATCGAGCCCGTGCTGATGTCGGGCGACGCGCGCGAGACGTGCGAGGCGATCGGCCGCTCGCTCGACATCGATCACATCCGCCCCGAGATCCTCCCCGCGGATCGCGGCACGGAGGTGCGTCGCCTGATCGACGCGGGCACGAGCGTCGCCGTCCTCGGCCACGCGGGCGTCGACGACGCCGCGCTCGGCGCCGCGGACGTCTCCGTGGCGCTCGGCGCCGCCGGCTCGGCGCCCGCCGACTTCTCGACGGTCCTCGCGTCGGACGACGTCCGCGACGCCGCGCTCTCCCTCGCGCTCGCGCACCGCACGCGCCTCGAGGCACGCGTCGGGCTCGCGCTCAGCGTCGCCCCGGCGCTCGTCGGCGCCGCGGTCATCGCCGCGTTCGTGCTCCCGCCGGCCTACGCGCCCATCGCCTCGCTGCTCGGCGGCGTCATGGCCGTCGTCCACGCCCGCGCGCTCGACGCGAAGAGCTGAGCGCCGGGCGCGCTCGCCGGCGCGGGGCTCCTCGCCGCGCCGGGGCGGCCTACGAGACGTCGGGCGTCGTGTCCTTGGCGTCGCGGCAGTCCGCGCAGACGCCGTACATCTCGTGCTTGTGCCAGGTCACCTCGAAGCCGTACTTCGCGGCGATCTCTTCCTGGAGCGCCTCGATCCGCGGCTCCTCGAACTCGATGATCTTCCCGCAGTTGACGCAGATCAGGTGGTCGTGGTGCGCGCTGGCGTCGTCCGCCAGCTCGTAGCGGCTTAGGCCGTCCCCGAACCGGCGCTCGGAGGCGACGCCGCACTCCGCGAGCAGCTTGAGCGTGCGGTACACCGTCGCGTACCCGATGCCTCGGTCGTGCGCGCGCACCTCCGCGAGCAGGTCCTCGATGGTCATGTGCGGGGCGCCGGAGAAGAACGTGTCGACGATCAGCCGGCGCTGCGCCGTCGATCTCAGCCCCTTCTTCGCCATGTACGCCTGGAGGCGAGCGCGAAGCCGGTCGAGGGCAATTTGGTCCACGTGGCTGGCGCCGCTCCCCTCTCTCTCCATGACGGCCATGGCAAGTTTATCCCGTTCGCGGCGAACCGCGTCAAGGCCGGTGACCGAGCCCACGCGGCGCGACCTCGCCGATGCTGCCTGTGCCCCGCTCGCCGGCGCTACTCGCCGACCTGCGCCATGTAGCTGATCTGAGCCGCCGAACCTCCGAGGGGGCTGAGCAGCGTGATGGGAGGCGCGACCAGGCCGGCCGCCGCCGTGTTGTCGATGACGACGTAGTAGAGGCCCGGGCGCAGCGCGTAGCGGCGGGTCTCGATGATCCCGGGCTGGAGAGGGCCGCCTGCCTGCACCGGGCCTGGCGGGGGTCCGAGCGGCTTGCCGGTCTGGTACGCCTCGCGCCACGCGTCGCCGGTGGGCTTGTCGACGATCATGAGGTCCACGGGCGCGCCCTGCGCGCTGACCTTGAGGTAGAGCGCCTGGTCCGGGTCGGCGATCTCGAACGGCCCGAGGTAGTCGCGCTGGTTCGCGTACACCTCGACGGTCTCGTTCGCGAACGTGTACCGCTCCTCGTCCTCCGCCTCGAACGGGTGGTGCGGTCGCTGGGGCGGCATGAGGATCCCCAGCGTGAAGTCCTTCCCGGTCTCCTCGTTGTAGAGGACGGTGAACCCGCGGGTCAGCTCGCCAGCGACGATCTGGTTGCCGAGCAGGTTGGCGAGCCCTCCGAACGGCGGGACGTTGGCCATCACGTCGATGACCGGGTTCTCGACGTAGCCCAGCTGGAAGCTCGGGCCTTGCACGATCCGGTTCAGCCGTCCCCACACGTAGACGTTATCGTCCGCGAGCTGGAAGTCGGGTCGGTACTCGACGGACGTCGTGAGCGAGAAGCCCACCCGCTTGGCCGGCTGCATGTAGCCGTAGCCCGTGCCGGCGATGTGGACGGTGATCGTCTGGGCCGCGTCGTTGACATCGTACGAGCACTGCATCGGGAAGAACCGCCCCATGGACGCCGATCGGTCCTGCAGGCGCAGCGAGACCCCGCTCTTCAGCATCTCGGGGCAGATCTTGCTGGCGCCGAAGTTCGAGAACAGAAACCAGCGGAGGGCGGGGCTCGCGTTCACGGGACCGCTGACGCAGGGGCAGCCGACGAACGTGAACGACAGCGCGACAGCGGCGAGCGCCAGCGCGGCGGACGCGCGGGAGAGCGGGGGTCTTCGTGCGGGCACGCGGGCTAACATAGCGGGTCGACCTCGGAGGGAGAGCGGGTTTGCGCGCGGGGGGACGGCCCCTCCCGGATCAGCGCACGAGATGCCATTGGACGCCGGGGGTCACCTCGAGATGCAGGTGATTTTTGTGCGCCCGGTCGTAGTTGGGCGTGAGGATCGACGTGAAGATGTGCTGGTCCACGGCCTCGCACACGATGGATCGCAGCTCTCGCGCCGCCGCGTCCGCTGGAGGGCCGCTGCCCGCCCCCTTGCCGGCCCCGCGGGGCCGCCCGGCGGTCGGGCCGGCGCGCTCGCCGCAGACCGGCGCGCCGCGCCTGCCGACGAAGTCGCGCTCCACCTCGAGCCAATCCTCCGCGAACCCGCCACCGACGCGCTCCTTGATGAACCTGTAGGGGTCGATCGCGAGCCCGCCGGGGTGCCTCGTGGCGAGCCTGCCCTCGGGCCACATCCTGGCCGGAGGCCGCCAGGCCGAGAACATCAGCACCTCGTCGATGTCGTGCGCGCGGAGGATCCGGCTGAAGTCCGAGAGCGCGAGCGCGAGGCGGCAGTCGAAGACGTCGTGCGGGTTTCCCGCGCGTTGATGGGCCGGCAGCGCCGTCCGGTAGAGGACCCCGCCGACCCCCTGCATCAGCCGCACCGGAGCGAGCACGCCCGGCGCGCGCTGCACGGGCTCGAACGCGATCTTCCGCTGCGTGAGCGCCGCGCGGCATTGCTCCGCGCTCATGGCCGCGTAGCGCGCCGACGGGTGCTTCGCCCAGTCCTGGTGGTACCTGACCTTCGGCTTGCCCTGCGCGCTCGGCGCGGCGGCGAGGGGGCCGAGCGCGAGGGCGAGCGCGCAGGCAGCGGCGGCATGGCGTGCAAGCGGCATCGTTGCGGTACATCCTCGTGTGAAGCAAGTCAGGCCGACCCTCTCGGGGGGCCAAGGGACCACGTGCACCTGTCACGTGTATCGAGTGGCCGAGTGGCCGAGTGGCCGAGTGGCCGAGTGGCCGAGTGACCGAGTGGCCGAGTGGCCGGCCGCGCCGCCATCCGGTGGAGCGGGGCCCCCGTGCGCGGGGTGGCACCTGCCCGATCCTACCGCGACATTTGACCGGGCCGCGCGATCCCCTCAAAATGGGTCGCATGCGTGTCCGTGGGTCCAGCGCCCGCACGCGCAGCTTGACGTACGGGAGCGAAGGTCCGGCCCGCATGGCTTCCCGGTCCGGGCGGTCCCTGTCCAGGTAGCCACGGCGGCGCGCTTGTACGCTGCATGCAACTGACATGGGTGATCTTTCCAACCGAGCTCGAAAGATCCTTTTCGCCGCGGTCACCGAGTTCATTGCAACGGGCGACCCAGTTGGCAGCAGGACGCTCGCCCGGAAGTACGGGCTGGATCTCTCGGCTGCCTCGATCCGCAACGTGCTCGCCGACCTCGAGGAGGCCGGGTACCTCCACCAGCCGCACACCTCCGCCGGGCGGATCCCGACCGATCGCGCGCTCCGGCTGTTCATCGACGCGCTCGTCGAGCTCCGGTCGCTGTCCCCCGAGCAGCAGGCCGAGCTGAGCGCGAGGTTCACCGAGATCTACGCGGGGGCGAACGATCCGCTCCGCGAGACCGGGCGCTACCTCTCGGAGCTGTCCGGCGCCGCGGCGGTCGTCGCGGCGCCGCGGGCGGAGCTCCGCGCCCTCGCCCAGCTGCGCTTCATCCCGACCAAGCCCGGGCAGCTGCTCGCGGTGCTCGTCTTCGCCGACGGCTCGGTCGCGAACCGCTTCATCTCGGTCGACGAGGCGATCAACGAGGGCGAGCTCACCCGGATCCACAACCTGCTCACCGACGTCATCGAGGGGCGCACCCTCGGCGAGATCCGGGACCTGTTCGCCCGCCGCCTCGCGGACGAGCGCCTCCAGATCGACGCGCTGAGGCGCCGCGCCTTCGAGCTCGGCAGCAAGGCGACGGCCGACGTGACCCCGCGGAGCGAGGTCGTCATCGAGGGGCAGAACCGGCTGATCGATCTGCCTGAGTACGCCGACGTCGACCGGCTCAAGAAGCTGATGAAGGCGCTCGAGGAGCGCGAGGAGCTCGTCGATCTGCTCGACCGGACGCTCGCCGCCGGCGCGGGCGAGGTCACCGTGTTCGTCGGCAGCGAGGCGGGCGACCTTGGCGGAGGCCAGCTCAGCCTCGTCGCCGCGCCGTACATGGAGAACGGCCGCGTCGCCGGGACCGTGGGCGTGCTCGGCCCGACGCGGATGGACTACGCGAAGGTCATGCCGCTTGTCGACGCCACGGCCGCGGCGATGACCGAGGTCCGCGGCAAGGTCAAGTAGCGCCCTTCCGCTGCGGCGCGCGGAGCCGCTCGAGCACGTCGTCGAAGTCCGGGGGCGGCGGCGCCTGGAAGCGCATCGGCCGGTCGTCGGCCGGGTGGTCGAAGCCGAGCTCGGCCGCGTGGAGCATCAGCCGCGCGGCCGGGACCTTCGTCCGTCGGTAATCCCGCACGTAGACGGTCTCGCCGACGAGCGGGTGCCCGGCCTCCGCGAGGTGGATGCGGATCTGGTGCGTGCGTCCCGTCTCGAGCCGGCACGCGACGAGCGTCACGCCCCCGGCGCCGGCCCCCTCCTGCGGCCCTCGGAGCACCTCGATCGGCTCCACGTGCGTCACCGCGAGCTGCCCCTCGCGCCGCCCGTCTCGCGCCGAGCCGCGCAGCCCGTCGCCCCGATCCTCGACGAGGTAGCTGCGGTAGGTGCCGCGCGGGACGGCGCCGTGCGCGAGCGCCAGGTACTGCCGGTGCATCGCGCGGACGCGGAGCTGCTGCGCGAGGTGCTTCTTCGCGGCGAGCGTCCGCGCGAAGACCAGCAGCCCGCTCGTCCCCTTGTCGAGGCGCTGCACCACGCCGAGCGGCGCGCGCCCGCGCAGGCGGTCGCGCCTGGCCAGCACCTCGCGCACCAGCGCGTCGAGGGTCGCGGCCTGCTCCGCGGGGGCCTCGTCGCCGTACGGGATGGTGCTCACCCCGGCGGGCTTGTTCACCACGACGACGCTCGCGTCCGCGTAGACCACGAGCTCGCCCTCGAGCTTGCGCCGCCGCACCGTCTCGGGCCTCGGCGCGTGCAATCGGATCTCGATCAGCTCGCCGCCGAGCACCCGCCGACGGGCGCTCGTCGCCACCGCGCTCCCGACCAGCACCTTGCCGGTCTCGATCAACCGGCGCGCGTCGGACCACGAGACCTCGGCCAGCGCACGGACGGCCCCGTCCAGCGGGCGCCGATCCAGCTCGGCGGGAACCGTCCAGCGGCCGTCCTGCGGAGGTCGCACCTGGGCGGCCGGGTGGACGCCGCTCGTTTCGGCGGCTTTGTCTTCGTGGCTCGGCGGAGTGGCGGGTCGGAGCGGACGCATGTAGAGCTCACCGGGGCGCCTCGGCTCCGCCCACCAGCGTGGGACCGGGCTCTACCGGCGCGGAAAAACGCGCCTCCGCGGGGCCCGCGGGGGCGAAATACACCGCGAATGTTGACACATCGCGCGACGGGGGCCGAAGATATCCAGAGCCGTCATCGCTTTCTCGCCATCTGAGAGGAGACCCGTTCGTGGCCAGCACCCTTCTCGCCGTAGACGACAGCGTGACCATGCGCAAAGTGCTCGAAATCACCTTTGCGGGTCAGGATTTCCGCGTCGTGACGGCGAGCAGCGCCGACGCTGCGCTGCAGAAGCTCAAGAGCGATAAACCCGACCTGGTGATCGCCGACGTCACGCTCGAGCCGAAGAACGGCTACGAGCTGTGCAAGGCGATCAAGCAGGCCTCACCGGCGACGCCCGTCCTGATCCTGTCGTCCAAGCAGAACCCGTTCGACCCCGCGAAGGGATCGGGCGCGCAAGCGGACGATCACATGGACAAGCCGTTCGACACCCAGCAGATGATCGACAAGGTCAAGAAGCTGCTGGCGTCGCGCGGCGAAGCGAAGCCCGCCGCCGCAGCGGCCCCTGCTGCCGCGGCGCCTGCGCCCGCGCGCTCTCCTGCGGCGCAGCCCGCGGCCGCCGCGCAGCCCGCGGCCGCCGCGCAGGCGGCAGCGAGCCCGCTCCAGCGCGCGAAGACCCTCATCTACACGCCCAACGCGCCGGCCACGAGCGCAGCGCCGGCCCAGGCGTCGGTCAAGACGGCGCCGGGCGGCCCGGCGAACGTGCCGGTCACGACGACGATGGCCTTCTCGCCGACGCCGGTGTCCGGCGTGCCGAAGACCGCGACGGGGCCTGCCGCCGTCGCCGCGACCGCCTCCGCGCAGGTCAACGGCCAGATGGCGAGCAAGCTCGAGGGCCTCGGCCTCACCTCCGAGCAGGTGGAGGCGGTGATGGCGCTGTCCCGCGACGTCGTGGAGCGCGTCGTGTGGGAGGTCGTGCCGGTGCTCGCCGAGACGATCATCAAGGAAGAGATCGCGCGCTTGACGAAGTAGGCGCCCGCCGCGGCCGCTGCCTGGCCGTGGCTGCTTTGTCCGGCGACCTGGAGTTGCTACGCCAGGGCCGCGCCTCGTTCCGTGCTTGGCGCAGCCATGAACGACACACACGACAAATGCAGCGGTGCGCCCGCGGACGCCCGCGACGGGACGGCCGCGGGCGATCTGGAGAGCCCGAGCGCTCCTGAGCCACGCGCGCCTTCCGCTGGCGACGGGCTGGCAGAGAGCGACGGCATGGTCGGGGCCGCGGCCGACGCTGAGGAGGCTCGCCTCGTGCCGCAGGGCAACCCGCTCCGCTGGCGTGGCGCTGCCGTGTCCGCCGCGGGCGCCCTCCTCACGTTCGTCGTGATGGCGCTCGCGCCTCAGCTGCGCTGGGGTGTCCCGATCGGCGCGCTCGGCGTCGCCATCGCGGCGATCGGTCTGCTCGATCTGCTCGGCACGTTCGACGATCCCCCCGAGCGCGTGGCCACGCGCGTCGGGATCCGCGACCTCCTCGGCCCGCTCGCGCTGCTCGGGGGCGGGCTCGTCGCGCTGTTCGTCCTGATCACGCTGAGCGTCGCGGGCTTCTTCTCGCCGAGCCCCCCCTCGTCGGACGGCGCGCCGACGCTGCTCTCGCTGGCGGTGCCCGCCGTCGCCGTCCCTGCCGCGTTTCTCACCGCGGTCATCGGCGCGTTCCGGTTCGGCGAGCGCCTCGGCCCCTGCCGCGTCGACGAGGCGGGAGCTCCGCGCCCCCTCGGCCGGCGGCACGGCTTCTGGCTCGTCGCCGTCGTCACGCTGCTCTACCTGCCCATGCTCGGGAGCCACTCGCTCACCGATCCCTGGGAGACGCACTACGGCGAGGTCGCGCGCGAGATCCTGGCCAGGAACGACTGGATCTCGCTCTGGTGGGCGCAGGACGGCTGGTTCTGGTCGAAGCCGGTGCTCGACTTCTGGATGCAGGCGCTCGCGATGGCCGCGTTCGGCGTCCGCTACCGCTCGGGCGAGATGCTCTCGGCGGCCGCCGAGGGGCGCGCCCCGTGGCCCGAGTGGGCCGTCAGGCTCCCCGTCTTCGCGCTGACGCTCATCGCCGTCTATCTCCTCTACAAGGCCGTCTCGCGGATCTTCAGCCGCCGCGCGGGGCTGCTCGCGGGGCTCGTCCTCGCCACGATGCCGCAGTGGTTCCTGGTCTCCCACCAGACCATGACCGACATGCCGTTCGTCGCGACGATGGCCGCGGCGATGGCGCTCCTCCTGCTCGGCATCCACACCGACGACGCGGAGGAGGCGCGCGTCTACGAGGTGGATCTCGGCCCGCTCAAGGTGGGCCTCTCGGCCTATCACCTCGTGCTGGGGGCGATCCTCGCCTGCGCGCTGCCGCAGATCCTCTACCTGCTCTCGCGTCACGTCGAGATCGGCCTCTCGCCCTTCGGCCTCCACTTCCGCGGCGACGTCTTCAGCTCGGGCTCACCGGGCAACTGCGGCCTGCCCGGCAACGAGGCCTGCCGGTCGGTGCTGCCCGTGCTCCCCGGCCTTCAGCCCGCGCTGCAGGCGCTCGTCTGGGCGCAGACGCTCGGGATCGTCCTGTACGCCAGCTGGGGCGAGCGGCGCGTCCAGCGGCTCCTCTTCCTCTCGGCCTGGTTCTTCGCCGCCCTCTCCACGATGGCCAAGGGGCCGGCGGGCTTCGGGCTCCCGGTGCTCTGCGCGCTCGGCTACGTCGTCGTCTCCCGCCGGTACCGCGACGTGCTCAAGATGGAGATCCCCGTCGGGCTGCTCGTGCTCGCGTGCGTCGCGTTGCCCTGGTTCGTCGCGATGTACGCGCGTCACGGCCAGCCGTTCACCGACAGGCTCCTGTTCCACGACATGTTCAAGCGCGCCTTCACCCACGTCCACGACACGAACGAGGGCGACGACGTGAGCTTCCGCTATTACGTGTGGCAGCTCGGCTACGCGATGTTCCCGTGGACGGGGCTCGTGCCCGCGTCGCTCGTGTGGTGGCTCAGGCGGCGCGAGGGGGCGGCGCCGGGGGAGCGCGGCTCGGCCGACGTCCGCCAGGGCGACGCCTCGGTGTTCCTGGCGATGTGGTTCCTCTTCGGCTTCGCGCTGTTCTCGCTGATGCTGACGAAGTTCCATCACTACATCCTGCCGGCCGTCCCGCCGGCGGCGATGCTCACGGGGATCCTGCTCGACGACATGCTGCGCCTCGATGGCCGCGCGGGAGGGCTCGCGCGCCGCTCGATCGGCGCCTCCTCGCCGGCGCGGTCCGCCGCGGTCGCCAGCTATGAGCGCGCGATGCTCGGCGCCGTCGCGCTCGGCGCTGCGCTCCTCGTGTTCCTCGTCGGGCGCGATCTCGCGATGGTGCGCGAGGGACAGCCGAGCCAGGCCAGGCTGCTGCACCTGTTCACGTACAATTACAAGCGCCCCTGGCCGCAGTCGCTCGACTTCTCCGCGGCCCTGTGGGCCTTCACCGCCGCCGCGGCTGCCCTGTGCTTGCTGCTGATGGTCGCGCGCTGGCGACGCCACGTCGTCTACGCGCTCCTGTCGCTCGCCGTCGTGTTCACGGCGTGGGGCATCGACGTGTACTTCGTGCGGACGTCGCCTCACTGGGGGCAACGCGAGACGTTGCTCGCCTACGTGCGCGCGAATCAGCAGATCCCGGGGCCGCTCGTCGCTTACCAGCTGAACTGGAAGGGCGAGAACTTCTATGCCGGCAACCGGCTGGCGGCCTTCGTGTCGAGCGGAAAGAAGTTCCAGGATTACATCAACGAGCAGAAGAAGAAGGGCGTGAAGACCTTCTACTTCGTCACCGAGCACGGACGCACGGGCTCCTTGTCGAACGAGCTCGGCAGCCCTCGCATCTTCGAGAAGCTCACTTCCATCGAGCTCAACAACAAGTTCCTCGTGGTGCGAGCGACGTTCGAGTGAGCCGAACGGCCCCGGAGCGCGCTCATCTCACCAGCGCTGTCCGGCTGTGACGCTGTACGCCTGCTCCGGCCCGGGGAAGGCCGCTGTCGATGTCCGACGGTCATGCTGAGTCAGGAGTGTCCTTGCATCTCTGTCGCTGTGGCGGCGCAGCAGCGCAAGGGGACTCCCGCTGGGACGCCCTAAGTACCTGAATCGACTTGAAGAAGTCGCAGGCACGCGCCCTGCTCTCCCCTCGAATCGAGCGTCGCGGCGGAGACCTTCCCCCCCCAGGTCCGCTGCGACGCTCTCTTTATTTCCGCAGCTGCCCCGGCCGCCGCACATCGTGCGACCAGCTCATTCGCTCCCGGCGCCCTCAGGGGCAGCTTGCAATGCAGTGAAATGTCGATCCAGCGCGTCCAGGAGACCTGCTGTGGTGCTCACCTCGGCGGTCACGCCGATCCGGAGCCCCCGCTTCTCGGCGGTCGCGGTCGTGATCGGCCCGATGCTCGCGAGGAGCACGCGCTCGAGGCGCGCTGCGGCGCCCTCGCCGAGGAGATCGCAGAGGCTGTCGACGGTGCTGCTCGAGGTGAGCAGCACGACGTCGATCGCGCCCGCCGAGAGCGCCCGGAGCAGCTCTTCGCGGCGGCCGGCCGACGCAGGGCGGGTCTCGTAGACAGGCACGACATCGACCTCGCAACCGGCGGCGCGGAGGCGCTCGGGGAGCACCTCGCGGGCGACCAGCGCGCGCGCGAGGAGCACGCGGACTCGAGGGGACGCGGCCCGGCGTACGGCCAGCGCGGGGTCGGCGAGGATGGCCTCCGCGAGCTCCTCGCCGCGGAATTCCCGCGGGACGATGTCGGCGCGGACGCCGCGCGCGGCGAGCGCGGCGGCGGTCCCGACGCCGATCGCGGCGAGGCGCGCAGGGCCGAAGGCGCGCGCGTCCAGGCCGAGCCGATCCATCTCCTTGAAGAAGCAGGCCACCCCGTTCTCGCTCGTGAAGACGACGGCGTGGTAACCGGAGAGGCCGCGGACAGCCTCGGTGACGCGCGCGGGGTCGGGGGGCGGGTGGATCTCGATGGTCGGGAGCTCCACCGCCTCGCCGCCGCGGAGGCGCACGAGCCTCGACGTCGAGCGCGCCTGGTGGCGCGGCCGGGTCACGAGCACGCGCTTGCCGAAGAGCGGCTTCCGATCGAACCAGCGGAGCGTGTCGCGCAGGCCGGTGACGGCGCCGACGACGATGACCGCGGGGCTCTCGATCCCTGCCTCCTTCACGCGGCGATGCAGGTCGTCGAGGCGGCTGGAGACGACGCGCTGGTCGGCCCGCGTCCCCCACTGGATCGCCGCCGCCGGCGTGGCGGGATCGCGGCGCCCCGGCCCCATCAGCCCCGCGATTACCGCGTCGAGGGCCTGCATGCCCATCAGGACGCAGATGGTCCCGCGGACGGAGGCGAGCTCGCTCCAGTCGAAGGATCTGCCGGCCCGGGTGACGCCGCTGACGATCATCACGCTGGAGGCGATGTGCCGGTGCGTCAGCGAGATGCCGGCGTAGGCCGTCGCGCCGAGCGGAGAGCAGACGCCTGGCACCACCTCGAACGGCACCCCGGCCCGCGCGAGCGCCTCCGCCTCCTCCGAGCCACGCCCGAAGAGGAACGGATCGCCGCCCTTCAAGCGAACGACGCTGCGGCCCGCGAGGCCGAGCGCGACGAGCTCCGCGTCGATCTCCGCCTGCTTCGCGTCCTTCACCACCCGATCGCCGCCGCGCTTGCCGACCGAGCGCACGTCGGCGCCCTCCCGCACGCGGTCGAGCAGCGCGGGGTGGACGAGCTCGTCGTGCAGGACGACGTCGGCCGTGGCGAGGAGCTCTGCGCCGCGCAACGTGAGGAGCCCCGGATCCCCCGGGCCGGCGCCGACCAGGTACACGACGCCTGGCCTGGCCGCGCCAGGCGCTCCGTCGTTCATTGCCCCCGCGGCCGCCGCGCCGGGGCCCTCCTCGGAAGGATCGTTACGCCTCGGAAACACAGTCAAACTCCCGTCATTCTCTCGTTCATGCATGGCAGACGTTGATTGTCATAGCGATTCTGCGGTGATGTTGACCCGGTGCGTTATGGGATTAGAATCGCATCCGGTCGATTCAACGTCCGGCGGTTTCTGGAGTCCATTCGATGAGATCGGTGAAACTGGTCGAAGAGCTGCTGAGCTCGGAGCGCGGCTTTCCGGACCGATGGTACGTCACCAACGGGGAGCGCTCGGTCGGGCCGGTCAAGCTCGAACAGCTCGCGCGCGGCATCGAGAGCGGAGTGGTCCCCCTCGATAGCTTCGTCCGCAATGAGGCATGGACCGTGTGGTGCCCGCTGTCCGACATTGCGACGGTCACGGTCGCCGCCACGGCGACGCCGGCGGAGGGCTCGGCAGCGGATGACGACGACGACACGCTTCCCCTGTCGTCCCAGCAGACGCCCCAGCCGAGGACGCCGCGCCCCGGCCCGGCGGCGCGCTCGGCCGCGCGCTCTGGAGCGGCTCACCGCTGAGCGATGGCTGCGCGCGCGGACCGCGCCCGGCGCGAGCTGCGCGCGCGGCGGGGCGAGCGCGGCCGGAAAACGGGAAGTGGAGGGCCGTTCTCATGCTGGCGGTTTCGGGCGAACGCTGCGAACACTGCGAACACTAACCGATTCGCAGCGCCCAGGCGATCCACGGATCGCGCGCTCCTCTGGACCGGAGCGGCTCACGCGGGCGCAGGGCTGCTATGCTCCGCCGCCGTGTTCCCCACGAAGAGACCGCGCCGGCTCCGTCGTTCGCCCGCCCTCCGCGCCCTGGTGCGCGAGACAACCCTCCATCCGGGAGATTTCATCCTCCCCCTCTTCTTCAACGAGGCGCTCGACGCGCCTCGGCCGGTCGGGACGATGCCGGGCGTCTCGCAGCTGCCCGTGAGCGCCGCGGCAGCGCAGGCGCGGCTCTGCAAGGAGCTCGGCATCGGCGGGACGATCCTGTTCGGGCTCCCGCGCACCAAGGATGCGTCGGGCACGAGCGCTTACGACCCGGACGGGCCCGTGCCGCGCGCCGTGAAGGCGATGAAGGAGGCCGTGCCGGAGCTGCTCGTGATCACCGACGTGTGCGTGGACGAGTACACCGATCACGGCCACTGCGGCCTGCTCCGGCAGGACGCGTCCGGGGCGGTGGACGTCGACAACGACGCGACGCTGGAGGTGCTCGCGCGGGCGGCGGTGGTCCACGCCAGGGCGGGGGCCGACGTGGTCGCGCCGAGCGACATGATGGACGGCCGGGTCGCCGCGATCCGGCGCGCCCTCGACGCCGAGTCGCTGACGGGGACGGCGATCCTCTCCTACGCCGTGAAGTACGCGTCCGGCTTTTACGGGCCGTTCCGCGAGGCGGCCGACTGCGCGCCCAAGTTCGGCGACCGGGCGGGCTACCAGATGGACCCCGGGAACGCCCGCGAAGGCCTGCGCGAGGCGGCGCTCGACGAGGAAGAGGGGGCCGACATGCTCATGGTCAAGCCCGCGCTCGCGTACCTCGACGTCATCGCGCGCGTGCGCGAGGTGACGACGCTGCCGCTCGGCGCGTACAACGTCAGCGGCGAGTACGCGATGATCAAGGCGGCCGCGGAGCGCGGAATGATCGACGAGAAGCGCGCCGTTCTCGAGCTGCTGACGTCGATCCGGCGCGCCGGGGCGGACTTCATCCTCACCTACCACGCGCTCGACGCCGCGCGCTGGCTCGGCTGAGCGATGCGGAGCCAGGGCGCAGGCGGGAGCGCCGCGCAGCGCTTGAGGTGGGCCGCCGCCTGGGCGGCGTGCGCGTCGGCGGCGTTCGCGGCGGGGTGCTCGCCGAACAGGTGCGACCGGTCCGAGGAAGCGAACCCGCCGATCGAGTTCGTCGAGGCCACACCGGAGGGGGGCATCTACGAGACCTCGGCGCCGGACGGGGAGCTCCTCTACTTCCCGGGCGGCATGCGGTACGCGCTCAAGCATCACCTCGGCGCGCGCCCGCGGTGGTGGCAGCTGTACCTGTCGTTCGAGCGCGACGGGACGAAGAGCGGCGGGACGCTGGCGCAGGCGGCTGGCAACCAGGCCGAGGTGCCCTGCGTGGACGACCAGCACCTGATCGTCGTCAACGGCAGCTGCTCCGAGTACTGGCTGCGGGTGGTCGCCGGGGGCGCGATCGGCGCCGATGACGGCGCGACCGGCGCCGCGGGAGGCGGGGCCGGCGCCGACGGCGATGGGATGGGAGCCGCCGGGGGCACCGTCGTCGGCAGGTGCTTCGGCGACGGCGCCGATCCCGGCGGAGGGAGCGCGGAGCCCTAGGGCCCGCGCTCCTAGGCGTGCGCCGCCGCCTGCCGGGCGAACTGCAGCCGGTAGAGCTTGCTGTAGACGCCGTCCGCGGCGAGCAGGTCCTCGTGCGTGCCCTGCTCGACGACGCAGCCCTTGTGGAAGACGACGATGCGATCGACGGCGCGGATCGTCGAGAGGCGGTGCGCGATGATCAACGCGGTGCGCCCCTCCATGGCTCCCTCGAGGGCGCGCTGGAGGCGCGCCTCGGTGTCGCTGTCGACGTTGGCCGTGGCCTCGTCCAGGATGAGGAGCGGCGGGTCGCGGTAGAGGGCCCGGGCGAAGGCGATCAGCTGGCGCTCGCCAGCGCTGAAGTTGCTGCCGCGCTCGAGCACGGGGGCGTCGAGCCCGCCCTCGCGCCGCTCGAAGAGGTCGAGGGCGCCGATGCGGTTCAGCGCGTTCACCACCTTGGCCCGATCGGGGATCGCGTCGCCGGCCGCGATGTTGGTGAGCACCGTGCCCGGGAACAGGAACACGTCCTGAGGGACGACGGCGAACTGGCGGCGCAGCTCGTCGCGAGGGTACGCGCCGACGTCGCGGCCGAAGACCCGCACGACGCCCTCATCGACGTCGTAGAGGCGGAGCAGCAGCGACGCCACGGTGCTCTTGCCGGCGCCGGTCGCGCCGACCAGCGCGACCTTCTCGCCGCGCCTCGCCGCGATCGACACGTGCCGCAGCACGGGCACGCCCGGCTTGTAGCCGAAGCCGACGTTGTCGAGCTCGAACGCGACGCCCTCGTCCGTCGCCTTCGCCACGTCGCCGCCGCTCGTCGCCGCCGCCGTCGCGTCCTCGTCCTTGTTGTCGAGCAGCTCGAAGACGCGCTCCGCGCCGGCCATCGCGGACTGCAGCAGCGTGTACCGAGCCGAGAGATCGCGGATCGGGACGAAGAACATGTCGATGTAGGCGACGAAGGCGAACAAGGTCCCGAACGAGATCTCGTCCTTCAGGCTGTTCACGCCGGCGTACCAGAGCACCGCGGCGATGCAGACGCTCGAGACCATCTCGATGGCGGCGTCGAGCGTCGCGTCGAGCACGATCGAGCGGTTGTTCGCGTTGCGGTACGCCGCGTTGATCTCGTCGAACTCCTCGGCCGAGCGCTCCTCCCTGGCGTAGGCCTGCACGACGGCCATCCCGGACACCTGCTCGTTGAGGTAGGCGTTCATCCGGGCCGTCTTCGCCCGCACCTCGCGGAACGCGTCGCGCATCCGCCGCCGCGTCCAGTTGACGCCGAGGGCGACCGGGGGGACCGCCGCGAAGGCGAGCAACGACATGCGCCAGTCGAGCGACACCATCACCGCGACGATGACGGCGAGCCGGAGGAGATCGCCGAACGCGTTGAGCGCGCCGGACGCGAACATCTCGCCGATCGCGTCCACGTCGTTCGTCACGCGCGTGACGAGCCGGCCGACGGGCGTGCGATCGAAGAACCCGAGGCGGCGGGTGTGCAAGAAGCCGAAGACGCGCACGCGCAGGTCGGCCATCGCGCGCGCGCCGGCGAGCTGCATCAGGTAGAGCTGCGGGAAGGCGAGCGACTGCTCCAGGACCATGACGCCCGTGAGCAGCAGGCCGCAGCGCGTGAGGTGATCGAGCCCGCCGGGCGTGTCGAAGGCGTCGAGCGCGTCGCGCATGATGAGCGGGCGCAGCAGCGCCAGCAGCGCCGTGACGACGAGCAGCGCGAGCGACAGCGCGAGGTGCGTGCCCTGCGGGCGCACGAACGGCCACAGCCTCAGCAGCATGCGCGCGTCGTACGCCTCGCCGAGCCGTGACTCCTCGTGGAACCGGCTCAGCACGTCCTCCGTGCGGCTCGCCTTCGTCGCCCCGCGGCCCTTGGCCGTCGCCGCCTGCGCCGGCCGCCGCGGGCCCGCGCCCGCCTCGCCCGCGGCCGAGGCGCCGCCCGATTTCGACCGCATCGTCGCGCTGTCTCCGTGAGCCGGCTGTGTCACGAGAGCCCCACCGGTTGCGAGGACGGCGACGCCTCGAAGGTCGCGAGATCCTCTTCGAGCTGCTGCTCCTCGGCGAACGACGCGTAGATCCCGCCCGCGCGGACGAGCTCGTCGTGCGTGCCGCGCTCGACGACCCGACCCTGCTCCAGCACGACGATCGCGTCACACCGCCGCGCGGCCGCGACCCTGTGGGTGATCAGGATGACGGTCCGTCGCGCGGCCTGCCGCTCGATCGCCGCGAGGATGGCCTGCTCGGTCTTCGCGTCGACCGCGGAGAGCGGATCGTCGAGGACGAGGACGTTCGGCTCGCGCACGAGCGCGCGCGCGAGCGCGACGCGCTGGCGCTGCCCGCCGGACAGCTGCACGCCACGCTCCCCGACCACGGTATCGAAGCCGTCGGGGAGCGAGAGCACCTCGTTCAGCACCTCGGCCTCCGCGGCGGCCGCGCGGATCGTCTCGAACGCGGCCGGCGAATCCGGATCGTCGAGGGAGTAGCCGATGTTGCGGGCCACGGTCGTCGAGAAGAGGAACGCGTCCTGCTGCGCGTAGCCGATGCTCGCGCGCACGGTGTCGAGCGGCAGGTCGCAGATGTCGACGCCGTCGAGGAGCACAGAGCCGCGGGGCGTGGGCATGAGCCTGGCGAGCAGCGTGGCGATGGTGCTCTTGCCCGAGCCGGTGCGCCCGACGATGGCGAGCGAGCTGCCCGCTTCGACCTCGAAGCTCACGCCGTCGACCACCTTCCTCGCGCCGTGGGAGAACGTCAGGTCCTTGACGGAGATGGCGCCGCGGACGACCTCGGGGGAGGGCATCGGGCCGCTCACGACCTCGGGGATGGCCTCGAAGATCGCCCTGAGCCGGTCGTAGCCGGCGCGACCGCGCTGGACGATGGCGGCGACGAAGCCGAGGGCGAGCATCGGCCAGGTGAGCCGCAAGAGCGCCAGCCAGAACGAGACGAAGTCTCCCCGGGTCATCTGCTGCTCCAGCACGAGCCGCCCGCCGTACCAGAAGACGATGAGCACGCCGACGGAGCTGATGGCCCCCATGAGCGGCGCCATGGATCCGCGCAGCTTGGCGAGCGCGAGGCTCTTCTCGAGGTAGCCCTGGTTCGTGCTCGTGAACGCGGCCATCTCGGACGCCTCGAGCGCGAACGAGCGGACGACCCTGACCCCGGCGAGGCTCGCGAGGACGCGGTCGCTCATGGCGCCGATCGCCTCCTGGTTGTCGCGGGTGCGGACGAAGAGCTTGGTCGAGAACGACCGGGTGACCAGCATCAGCGCGGGCATCGTCAGGAGCGCCGCGAGCGTGAGCTTCTTCGAGATGTGGAGCATCACGTACAGGGCGCTCGTGAACGCGAAGAGCGAGCCCACGACGTTCAGCAGGCCGAAGCCGAGGAGGAGGCGGACCTGCGTCAGATCGTTCGTCGCCCGGCTCATGATGTCGCCGGTCGGCATCTTGCGGAAGAACGCCGGCCCGAGCTTGTGCAGGCGCGCGAGCAGGATCGCCCGGAGCTCGTACTCGACGTTGCGGCCCGCCGTGAAGATGGTGACCCGCGAGAACACGCGCATGATCGCGGCGCCCACGCTGACCGCGAGCATGAGGAGCGCCGCGTGCGCGGCCTCGCTCGACTGCGCCTTCACGGCGGCGTCGACGGCGTCCTTGACCAGGAAATCTCGCCTGGCCATGAGGAACTGCTGCGCGGCGAGCAGCGCCGCGCCCGTCAGGTAGAGCGGAAGCTTGTGGCGGAACTGTGCGCCGAGGCCGACAGGATAGGTTGAGGGATCGCGCTTGACCATTGCGTGGGGGGGCCGCGCGGCGACGCTCAGCGCGCCTTGCGCGGCGTCGGCGCGAGCGGCTTGCGGTGCGACGTCGAGAGCGCGGGCCGATCTCTTCCGTCGACCACGAGCTCGAGATCGTCGAGCTCGAGCCTCGTCGAGAGCAGGCCGAGCAGGACGCGCGCGCCTCCGCGCCCATCGAGCTCGCTCACCACGCCGATCTTGTCGCCGAAGGGGCCTCGTCGCACGCGGACGCGGCTGCCCTTCTCCAGCACGCCGCCCTTGGCGGGATCGGGCGCGACCTTCGCGGCAGCTTCCGGCTCGCCGGACGGAGCACGCTGCGCTCGCGGCGCGTGATCGGCCGAGGGTTTCTGCGGAGCCTCGGCCTTCGCTTGCTGCTCCGCTTCGCCGTGCGGCGCTCGCCGGGCCGGGGCGCTGCCCTCTCCGACCCGCTTCAGCGAGGGCCGCGGCTCTCCGCCGCGGCCGGCTCCGGCGCCGGCGTTGTTCGGCGACTTGAACAGCGTCGCCAGGGTCGGCCGGCGGGCGGGCAGGGCGGCCTCGACGCGCTCATCGCCGCGCGCTCGAGCCTGCTCCATCGAGCGCTCTCGCGCTCGGGCCTGCTCGGAGCGCCACCGCTCGTTCTCGGCCTCGATCTCGGCGTGGGCGCGCGCCCGCTCCTGCTCGATGCCCTCGAGCTTGCGGTCGAGCGCGATGCGGTCGTTCTCGCGCGACCACGCGACGAGCCGGTAGATCGGGGCGAGCGCGACGAGCGCGTCCTCGAGCTGCTCATCGAGGATGTCGGCGTGCTCGATCGCCGTCTCGCGCGGGACCGCCCAGCCGATCCAGAGCGGCACCTGGCCGTCGGCGGCGCGGCGGAGCATCTCGGCGATCGCGTCCGAGGTGGCCGCGCTGCAGGCCACGCGATCGCCGCCGGCGGCGCCGAACGAGAACTGCTCCGGGAGCGCGTGGAGCGCGCTCGTCAGCTCGGCGGAGAGCGGCGAGGCTGGCGCGCCCGTCGCCTCTTCGGTCGCCGAGAGGCGCGCCCGGAGGTTGTCGACGTCCACCTTCGCGTCCGGGTGGACCGCGAAGCACACCTGCACCTCGCTCTCCGAGATGCGCAGCGCGAGGAACGCGTGGCGCGTGAAGGGGCTCGGGTCGTCGATCGCGTCCGAGATCGAGCGGCCGCGGTCGAGGAGGCGATCGAGCTCGTCGCGCGCCGCCTGGTCGCGCCAGAAGAAGACCCACTGGCAGTCGGCCCGGTGCTTGTTGCGGATCGACGGGTGCTCGTCCGAGCCATGGACATCGACGGAGATGCCGAGCTCGGCCAGCCGGGCGACGACGCCGCGCGCCCAGGCGAGCGCGCGCTGCTTCACCTCGAGGCGGGGGCGTGAGTAGGCCTTCGAGGTCGCTTTTTCGGCCGCGTACGCGTCGAAGTCACGAGCGGTGAGGTGCAGGGAGGGATGGCTCATTGCTTCGACTGGTTGCGATGCGCGGCGTGGGCGGATGCTGCTCGTGGTCCGTCACGGGAAGAGCTGTCCTCCTCGTGAAAGTCGCGCGGATGGTATCGTGAGGAGCTTCGAAATCAAAGCTCCGCGCCGCGCGATCGATCCTGGCGTTGCGTGGAGGCGGCACGCTTGACCGCCCTGACAAGCATGTCACCGTAGGCACTCCCGTGCCCCATCAAGAGGGCGATCCCACCGATATCACGTAGAACCCCGCGTAAATCGCGCTTCTCCAGCGCAGCGGGGCAGCTCCCGGGCGCTCCAGTCACCCGAGTCATCCGAGTTACCCGAGTCACCCGAGCCCGTGAGCCTGCGAGGCCCGTCGGCCTGACGAAAGAGGAATCATGGAACAGCATCGAGACGAGCACATTGTCTGCGCGAGCTGCGGCACGTCGTTCCTATTCTCGGCTGCGGAAGCCGCCGTCTACGCCGAACGGAAGCTCGCGGCCCCGCCCAAGCGGTGCCGGACTTGCCGCCGCGCGCGCAAGGACAATCGAGGGGAGAGCGGATCGCCGGCTCGCGCAGCGGAGCGCCAGCGCCCTGGCCCGGCCCGGGGTGCCGGGGGGCATCGCGGCCTGGCGCGCGCCGACGGCCAGCCTCGGAAGCCTCGCTACACGGGTGATGTGAACGAGTACCGCAGCCCGATGCAGGACGCGTACTCGGGGCTGACGCCCGCATGGGCGGTGCCGAGCCACTACGCGAACCGCCCGCGCGGCGGCGCGCCCTTCCGAGATGACGGCAACTACCGCGCCCCCTCGTTCGCCGGTGAGCGCCGCGCTGCCGCGCCGAGCCGCGGCCCGGCGCAGCAGCCTCGCGCGCCGCGCACTCGTCCGACGTTCTCGATCACCTGCAAGTCGTGCGGCTCCGAGGGCGAGGTCCCGTTCAAGCCGGTCGAGGGCCGCGACGTGTTCTGTCAGGCGTGCTATCGCGCGCGCAAGCCTTCCTGAGAGACGCCTCCAGCGACGCGCGGCCATCGCGCCAAGGCACATCCCCGAGCGCCGGCCGCTCCTCGTGCGGCCAGCGCGGCGCGGCCGCGGAGCGGCGCCGAAGTCCGGCCAGCTCTGGTCGGACTTCGGGCGGGCGGAGCTAGAGGCTGATCTCGCAGGCGAGCTCGGAGGTGAAGCCGAGCTCGCCGAGCGTGATCGTGACCTTCACGCCGCCGCCGGACGCGCGGCGCGCTGTCTCCTCGACCATCCCCACGACCCACAGCCGGAGCGGCAGCGAAGCAGGGTCGAAGTCGCCGATGTGGAGCGTGACCCGCCCGGTCGGGCCCGTCGCCACGCGCCACGAGCCGAACGTGAAGAGCCGCGACCAGATCGAGGTCCCGCGGCGCATGAGCGACGCGATGTCGGTCAGCGGGCGGGCGAACAGCGTGCGCACGAGGCTGTGCAGCTCGCCGCCCACGCCGAGCCTGCCGATGTCGCGCCAGCGCTCGAGATCGCGCAGGACCAGCGATGTCGCGAGCTCCATGTAGGCGTCGAGCGCCTCGAGCTCGTACCCGACGAGCGCGTTGATCGAGTCGTGCTTGAAGTCGTCGGCGTAGCGGAGCGGCATCTGCGAGACGACCTCGTCGCGCGCGCTCCTCCCGTACTCATCCACGATGGTGCGATCGACGCTCCGCAGGACGGGGCCGCGCACCTGGTACTGCCCGGCGAAGCGCGCCGGCAGCGGCCGGACCGGGGTGACGTTGGGCCGCCGCGTGTCGCGTGTCCGGTTCATCAAGGAGCCGAAGTCCGCGCTGCGGACGGTCGGCTCGGCCCGGTGCCCGAGGTCGGCGCTGCGCACCGTGGGCAGCGACTCGCCGCGCTGCGAGAGCATCGTGGGCTCCGAGCCGCGGCTCCGCAGCGCGTTCGAGAGCGTCACGCCGGGCGCGGGCTTCGCTGGCTCCGAGGACGACGGCCGCATCCCGGGCGGCGCCTCGGTGACGCGCCCGCTCGGCACGATCGACGGCGAGATGCGCATCGGCGGCGGGGGGCTCACGTCGAACCCCGGGCGCGATCGATCGCGCGAGGACGACAGGCGGTCGCGCTCGTTCTCCGGAGCGTTGCCCAGGCTCAGGGCCATCCGCCGCTGCACGTTGATCAGCCTGCCGAGCGCCGTCGTCCGCCGGGGCGGATCAGGCGCGACGCGCTCGAGCTCGCGGACGACGTCGCCGGCCGTCTGGAACCGCTTCGCGGGATCCTTTTGCAAGAGCCGCTGCACGATCGCCTCGAGCCGCGGGTCGACGGTCACGCCCGCCGAGGCGAGCGTGGGCACCTCGGCGTGCACGACGCGGAACGCGGTCGCCACGGCGGTCGGCGCGCGGAACGGCCGCGTGCCCGTGAGCACCTCGTAGAGCAGCACGCCCACCGAGAAGAGATCGCTCCGACCGTCGAGCGGCGACTCCCCCGTGGCCTGCTCGGGCGACAGATAGTCGGGCGTCCCGAACACGACGCCCGTGCGCGTCCGCGGCGAGGGGCCATCGGAGTCGAGCACCTTGGCGATGCCGAAGTCGAGCAGGCGGACGACGGCCGAGCCGCGGCTCGGATCGAAGGCGATGAAGATGTTCTCGGGCTTGAGATCGCGGTGGATGATCCCCGCGCGGTGCGCGGCGTCGAGCGCCTCGAGCACCGGGATCGCGACGCCGACGGCGGCCTCCATGTCGAGGCGACCGAAGCGCGCGAGCGCCATGCCGAGCGACTCGCCGTCGAGGTGCTCCATCACGATGTACGGACCGAGCTCGCCGACGCCGGCGTCGATCACGTCGACGATGTTCGGGTGGCGGATCCGGTTGACCGCCTGCGCTTCCTGGAAGAAGCGGTGGGAGAGCTCCGAGTTGTCCGCCAGCTCTGGGTGGAGGAATTTGATCGCAACGGCGCGACCTGCGAGCACGTGCTCCGCCCGGAACACGTCGCCCATGCCGCCCCCGCCGATGCGCTCCGCGAGGCGGTACTTGTTGTCGACGAGGAGGCCGGGGGTCGGGGGTCGAAACGCCATCTGCTGCCGCTGGCGGGCGAGGGACCAACGTCATGGTCCCCGAGAACACGCGCCCCTGTAAAGGGTTGGGAGGCACGGCCCTCCCGAAAGACCGATCCTATTCCTTCAGTGCGCGCCGCGGCTAGGTTACCTGCATCAGGTGTGGGGCGGATCGCAGCGCGAAGTGACTTGCGCGCGGCAAGATCACGGCTCGGGTGCATTCTTCCGCAGTTCGGCGATCTGCTGGGCGATCTCCGCGAACCCGCGGCCCATGGGGAGGGACGCCACGAACTGCGGCGGTACGGACAGCTTACCGAGGTGGGCGCGTACGTTGGCCACCCCGAAGGTCAGCACGAACGCGGCGAAGGCGACGCCGTCGTTGCCGCTGTCGCCGACGAACGCGTAGCGGTGCCGCGCCCGGGTGGGATCCTCACCGAACCGAGCGGAGAGCAGGCGCACAATCCCCGTGGCCTTGTCGGACGGGTCGTGCGTGAGGTGGAGGTGGACGCTCGACACCAGCGTCCTCACCCCCCGCTCGCGCAGCTCGGCGCGCATCTTCTGCACGTCTTCCGGCGGGACATGCCGGTGCTCCCCGATGTCGATGGTAACGTCGGTCACTCTCAGGTCGTTGTCGTCCGCGAGCGCCGCCGCTGGAAAACGACGCACCATGTCATTGGCGAGCCCGATGAGCTCGGCTCGACGGGCTCGCCGCGCCTCGCGGTCCAGGTCGTCGAGCGTGACGACGCGGCTCGCGCCGGCGCGCGGGGCGCGCCCTCCTCGATGGCCGGCGGCGTCGCTTTCCTCCTCGCGGACCAGCGCGAGGGCTCCGTTTTCGACGATCGTCGCGTCGATCGGCCACTGCCGCTGGATCACCTCGCCCCAGCCGGCGGGCCTGCCGGTGCAGGCGATCAGCGCGAGCCCCGTCTCGCGTAGACGGAAGAGCGCTGCGTACGCCGCCTCGGTGAGGGCGCCGTGATCCAGCACGGTGTCGTCGAGATCGAAGATCACCCCGGCGAGGGCGCGCGCGGCGTCGGGAGGCAGAAGGGAGAGCGGCTTCATCGGGCGGTCGTCAGAGCGCGTCGATGCGCGCGATGAGGCTCTTCAGGTAGAGCCCCTCGGGGAAGGCGGCGGGGACGGGGTGATCCCCTCCCTGGAAGTGCCGGTCGAACACCGCGGCCTGCATGCGCGCGTCGCGCGCGCCGAGCGCGAGCACCCGGGTCAGATCGTCGAGGCTCACGGCGCTGGAGCAGGAGCAGAGCACGAGGACGCCGCCCGGGCGCGTGGCGCGGCACGCCCCGGCCGCGAGGCGCCGGTACGCCGTGAGCGCGGTGTCCTTGGAGGCGCGCGTGCCTGCGAGCTTCGGAGGGTCGCAGATGACGAGATCGTAGCCCGCCTGCCTCGACGCGTTCTGCAGCGCCTTGCGGGCGTCGTCGCGCGTGAACTTGATCCGGTCGAGGAGCCCGTTCTCCCGCGCGCACTCCGCCCCGACCTCGATCGCCGTCGCGCTCTCGTCGATCGCGAGGACCTCGCTCGCCCCGCCGCGGGCCGCCGCCATGGCGAACGTGCCGACGAAGCAGAAGGCATCGAGCACGCGCCGGTTGTGGGCGAGCTGCTCGACGCGGGTCCGCAGCGTCCGCTGGTCCAGGTAGAACCCGGTCTTGTGGCCGAGCGCGAGCGGGATCGTGTACCGCAGCCCCCGCTCGACGAACCGGAGCTGATCGAGCGCGGGATCGCCGCGCACCACGCCCGCGTCGGCGGTGAACCCCTCGAGCTTCGCGAGGGATTCCGGGGTCCTGTCCACGATCGCGCGGGGCGAGAGCGCCGCCTGGAGGGCGTCGAAGATCACCCCTTCGCGGCGCTTGATCCCGATCGTCCCGAGCTGCACGACCACCACGTCGCCGAACAGATCGACGATGAGCCCGGGCAGGCCGTCCCCCTCCGCGTGGATCAGCCGGAAGGCGTCGGTCTCATGGCCAGGCGCCCGCGCGGGCAGGCCGAGCTCGCGGCGGTGCGCGATGGCGCGCTCGATCCGGTGCCGGAACAGGGCCGCGTCGATCGGCCTGTCCTCGCGCGTGTACATGCGCACCGGGATGGCCGAGCGCGGGGTGTAGAGCCCGCGCCCGAGCACGCTGCCGTAGGGGTCGGTGACGACGACCTCGTCCCCGGCCACCGCGCCGCCCTCGATGCGCGCGATCGCCTGAGCGAACACCCAGGGATGCCCCGACCACACCGGCCGAACATGACCCTGCTTCAACGTAACCGTAGGCATGGTGGAATCCGATTGGTCTCGATGTTGGCAGGGCTCCCGACGGGGGCGACCGCGCCGTGACCTTTGCCGTGGGAGCTAGTACCCTGCGGAACGGCGCGCGTGTGAACCTTCCGCCACAGCGTGCCGTGGCGGCCGATGCACGCCGGCGTGCTGCGTGGCCATGGTGACGACGATCCCGCAAGATGGTCGATGGCATCCCGGTTGCTAACTTCCCTGCACCGAAGAGGAGTCGCCCGATGCGCCGTTGCTTGACCCATGCCCTTGTTGCGGTGGCGATGACCGCGCCGATGAGCGCGTTCGCGCAGGAGGACAGCAACTGTCCCCCCGGCGCGTGGTTCTGCGAGGAAGTGGAGCCGCCTCGCGATCCCGTCGCGGAACCGCCGCCCGCCGCTCCTGCCGAGGCCGCGCCTGCCGAGGCGCCGCCGCCCCCGCCCAGGGGGGCCGCCCGTCCAGCCCCGCCGGTCGTCGTCTACGAGACCTCGCCGTCGGGCCCGCCTCCTCAGGTGATCGTCGTGGCGCCTGGGGCGGCCCCTCCGCCGCGCGTGATCGTGCGCCGCGTGGCGCCCCCGGCGCCGCCCCCGCCGGTGAAGCGGCGCTGGCGGCGCCACTGGGGGATCAACCTCCGCATGGAGGGCGTCATGTTGGGGCGCGAGCACGGCGGAGCGGAGGACGCTGGCATGGGAGGCGTCGGGATCAGCCTGCGCTACCGGCCTGTCCCGGCGTTCGCGATCGATGCGGGCGCCGACTTCCTCGCGGGCACGGACTACAACGGCGACCAGCGGACCGAGGTGCCGCTCTCGCTGAGCGGGATGCTGTTCGTCAACCCGCGCAGCCGCACCCAGTTTTACTTCATGGGCGGCCTGAACATCGCGCACGCCGAGGTCGATCGCTCCTCGAGCGAGGCCGCGGCCGGCGGCGCCGAGTTCGCTCCGGACGCGGAGTACGACTATTTCGGCGCGCACGGCGGCATCGGCCTCGAGTTCCGGCTTTCGCCCCGCATCGCCCTGAACGTCGATGCGCTCGGCTTCGTGCGCAGCCGCACGGACGGTGGGCTCGTTCCCGAGTTCACGGATCCCGACACCGGCCGGACGACCAACACGTCGGGCGGGGGGCTCTTCCGCGGCGGGCTCAGCATTTACTGGTGAGCGGCTCGTCATAGCCTCCCGTCCACCCTGACCGCGCGGTGTTCGCGTCGGTTCTGCTCTCGACCAGGCGGTCGCGGTCCGGACCGTCTCCACGCGGTATAACGCACGCATCGTGCCCCAGGCCTCGATCATGCGCGCGCTCCGTGGCCGCGCCCCGCTGTTGCTCGCCCTCGCTGGCGGCGCGACGTTCGCCCTCACGGCGCCGCCGACGGATCTGGTCCCCGCCGTCATCGTTGGCCTCGCCCTGCTGGCGGCCGCCGTCCACGACGCCCCGACGGTCTGGCGCGCCTTCGGGCGCGGCGCTGTCTGGGGAACGGCGGCGGGCGTCGTCGGCCTGCGCTTCGTGCCGGAGGTCATCCAGCGGTTCACACCGCTCGGCTCGGCGGCCTCGTACCTCGCGCTGGGGCTGCTCGCGGCCGCCCAGTCGCTGGTCTGGGCGATCTGCGGCGGCATCACGAGCGCGCTCCTCCGGCGCCTCCGCGTTCCCCTCGAGCTCGCCTTTGCGACCGGCGTGTTCGCCGCCGTGGCCATCCCGACCGTTTTCGGCTGGACTCCTGCGGGTCTCATGAGCCCCTGGCCGGCGCTCGTGCAGCTCGCCGACCTCATCGGCGAGCGGGGCGTCTCCGTGCTGTTCGCCGTCGGGGCGGCCTTGCTCACCCGCGCTGGCCTGGCCGCCTCGGGGAGGGCGCCGGGCGGGCGGCCGCTCGAGCGCGCGCCCGCGCAGGAACCGCGGCCCACCCGCCTTCGGTCGTCCCGCGCGATCCTCTACCCGGCGCTCTCGAGCGTCGCGCTGTTCGGGCTGCTCGCGGCTCACGGCGCGCTGCGGATGGCCGCGGTGGAGCGCGCCAGCGCCGGCCTGCCGACCGCGCGCGTCGCGCTCGTCAACCAGGCGGTCGGACCTCACGAGCGCTGGCAGGCGAAGAACCACCCGCGGATCCTGCGAACCCTGCACGAGCTCACCCGGAAGGCCGAGGCCGGCGGCGCAGAGCTCACCCTCTGGCCCGAGGCGGCGTACCCGTACCCTCTCTCGCACAGCGCCCGGCAGGCGCCGCGCGGCGGTCGCGCGATCCTGGGGCCCGGCGTCCGTGGCCCGATCCTCGCGGGGCTCATCACCCAGGCGCCGCCCGTGAAGGCCGCCGACGGCGTCGAGGAGCGGAACAGCTACAACTCCGCGACCCTCGTGCTCCCCGATGGGAGCATGCAGCCGACGCAGGACAAGCTGCAGCTGCTGTGGTTCGGCGAGACGGTCCCGGGCGGCGCTTACCTGCCCTGGCTGCGGCGCATCTTCCAGAAGAGCGGTGGGCTCGTCCCGGGCGCGGAGCCCCGCGCCCTCACGTTGCCCCGAGAGCACGGGCCGGCGCTCCGGATCGGGGTGCTCAACTGTTACGAGGACACGCTCACCGGGGTGGGGCGGCGGATCACCGGGGCGCTCGCCCCGAACCTCCTCGTCAACATCACGAACGACGCCTGGTTCACCGGGAGCGCCGAGCCCGAGCTGCATGCGAGGCTCGCGGTCATGCGCGCCATCGAGCTGCGCCGCGATCTCGTGCGGGCGGTGAACCTCGGCGTCGTGTCATGGATCGACGCCCGGGGCGTGGTGCGCAGCCGCGATGAGAGCGCTGCGCCCGGGGTGACCTTCGCGACCCCCTCGGTCAGGGACACGCCGCTGACGCTCTACACGCGTCTGGGCGACGCCCCGATGGCGTTGCTGCTCGCCTTCGCGAGCGTCGCTTGCGCGCTCCGGGCGCGACGCTCCACAGCGAAGGCCCCGCGGCAAGCCCGGGGCACCGGCTCGGGGGCGAGGCCCCCGGAGCTCGCGCCGCCCGATGCGGCGACGCAAGCTGCGGCCACGGACGCGCCGCTCAGCCGTCCTTGAGCGCCTTGACGGGCGCCGCGCGGAGCTTGCGGCTCGCGGGCTTGCCCTTGATGGTCATCGGCTGCTTCGTGAACGGATTGATGCCTTCCCGGTCCTGCGTGGCCGGGATCTCCTTCGCCTTGATCTTCACGAGGCCCGGAACCGTGACCTCACCCGGCCCCTCCGGACCGAGCTCCTTCTTCACCAGCTCGCCGAGCGCATCGAGCACGCTGGCCACGGACTTCTTGTCGAGGTGGGTGGCCTCAGCAAGACCGACGATCATCTGGGCCTTGGTCAGCTTGTTCGAACCGGGCATGTCTCCTCCAAGTCGAAAGGGGGCGTCCGTTTAACAAGCGAGGTTTCGCCTCGCAAGCGAGAACTTCATCACGCCCCCGTCTTCTTTTGCCTCGCGGTGCTGCGACGCGGCCCGATTACAGTGTTGCTGTTGCTTCGTGACGCCGCCGCGGCCTCGAGCTCCCGGGTCAAATCCGTCATTTCCCGTTCTTCTGCGTCGGTCTTGTGGTCGTAGCCGAGCAGGTGGAGCAGGCCGTGCCCGAGCAGCATCGTGATCTCGTCGAGCAGCGGGCGATCGCGCTCCGCGGCCTGCCGCGCGGCCGTGTCGATCGAGACGATCACGTCGCCGAGGAGACCGCGCCATACCGACGGATCCACGGGGCCTCGCCGGCCGCGCCTGCGCGAGTCGGCCCCGTTCTGGTCCAGCATCGGGAAGGCGAGGACGTCGGTCGGCTTGTCCTTGCGCCGGTAGCTGCGGTTGAGCTCGTGGATGGCCTCGTCGTTCACCAGGGCGACGGAGAGCTCCACGCCCTGCAACGCGAGGTGGGAGAGCATCTTGCCCGCCCGCCGGCGCACGACCGCCGTCGACACCCCCTTGAAGGGCCCTCCCTGCGTCGTGACGGACACGAGCGCGGGGGCCGCCGGGCGGCTCCCGCGGCGCTTCGTCCCCGAGCTCTCCTTGCGCTTCTCGGCCACGGGATCGCTATACCAGCTCGGGGATCTTCTTCGCATCAGCCAAGAACTGCGCGAGCCCGACGTCGGTGAGCGGGTGCCTGGTCAGCTGCTTGATGACCTTGAGCGGCATCGTCGCGGCGTGCGAGCCGATCATGGCGGCCTGCACGAAGTGGACGGGGTGCCGTATGCTCGCGGTGAGCACCTGCGTCGAGAACCCGTAGTTCCTGAAGATGGTCACGACCTGCAGGACGAGATCCATCCCGTCCCCCGCGGCGTCGTCGACGCGCCCGACGAACGGCGACACGTACGTGGCCCCAGCCTTGGCCGCGAGCAGCGCCTGGGCGGCCGAGAAGCAGAGGGTCACGTTCGTCTTGATGCCCTCGGAAGCGAAGATCCGGGCGGCCTTGAGCCCCTCGTCGATGAGCGGCACCTTGACCACCACGTTCCGGTGAATCTTCGCGAGCTCGCGACCCTCGCGGAGGATCGCGTCCTTCTCCACCGCCACCACCTCGGCCGAGACGGGGCCGTCGACCACCTCGCAGATCTCGGCGATCGCCCGCTTCGTCGGCTTGCCGGCCTTGGCGAGGAGCGACGGGTTGGTCGTGACGCCGTCGATGACCCCCATCGACTGCGCTTCCTTGATTTCCGCGATATCCCCTGAATCGATGAACACCTTCATGATGCTGCCTCCGGGACCGATGGATCGGCCCTTCGGCGGTGTTCATGCTGGGGTCAGATGCCGAGGAGCAAGGGCCTGACAGGGGCCCTCGCTGCCTCGTTCTGGCTGCCAGGCGGAGCGGGCAGGGGCAGGGGGCGCCGGCTCAGGCCGTCGCCTCGTCCTCGCCGCCATGGCACTTGTTGAACGGCTTGCCGCTGCCGCAGGGGCACTCCTGCTCCTGCATGACCGCAGGCTGCGGGCGCGCCGGGGCGGGGTTCGCGCCGAGCGGGAGGGACTCGTCGTGCTGCGCGACCGCGTCGAGCAGCGCCGCGGCGTGCCGCTCGCGATCCGCAGCCTCGATCTGCGCCTCTTCCTGCTCGGCGCGCCTGACGTTCACGCTGAAGAGCTTCGTGACCACGTTCGAGGAGACGCGGGCCACCATGTTGACGAACATGTTGTAGCCCTCCTTCTTGTACTCCTGCTTCGGGTCCTTTTGCCCGTAGCCGCGCAGACCGATGCCGTCGCGGAGGTGGTCCATGTCGGTCAGGTGGTCGACCCAGGCCTTGTCGAGCTCCTCCAGGTAGAGGTGGCGGAAGATGCGCAGCGACAGCTCGACGCCGATCTCCTCCTCGCGCTTCTCGTACGCCTTCTCGGCGCGCTCGTAGAGCTCCCGCGCCAGCGTCTCCTGGTCGCCGATGTGCGCGATGTCGTCCGGCAGCTCGACGCTGAAGTGCTCGCGGAAGCCCTGGAAGATGCCGCCCCAGTCCCAGTCCTCCGGCGGCTTGCGGGCCGGGCACGACTCCTCGACCATCGCGCCGATGATCCGGTCCATCAGATCGAGCAGCCGCTCGCGCTGCTCGGTGAGCGCCAGGGGCATGAGCTCGGAGCACTCGTCGTAGATCTCGAGGACCTTGTCGGCGCGCGTCTCGAGCTCGATCTTCACGCCCCAGCGCGTGTAGATCTCGCGCTGCATGTTCTCGAGCTCGACGAAGCGCTCCGTCTTCTCGAAGTCCTTTCGCACGATCTCGCGCCGGTTGCCGTCCGCGTCGAGCGGCATCACCGGATCGTTCGCGAACATGCCGAGCAGGTAGCCGACGTCCGGGCGGACGAGCTCCACGATGGACGCGAGCGGCTTGATCGTCCGCTTCTCGCCCGTCGGCTTCCCCTCCTCGTCGAGGATCTCGGGAGAGTAACGGCCGACGAGCAGCGACTGGCGCATGTCGTAGATCGTCTTGCGCTGCGCGCTCATCACGTCGTCGTACTCGAGCAGGTTCTTGCGGATGTCGAAGTTGCGCTCCTCGACCTTCTTCTGGGCGTTCTCGACGCTCTTCGTCACCCACGGGTGCTCGATGGGCTCGTCGTCGGGCATGCCCATCCGCTCCATCAGGTTCTTCACCCGATCCCCGGCGAAGATGCGCATGAGGTCGTCCTCGAGGGACAGGTAGAACTTCGACGTCCCGGGGTCGCCCTGGCGGCCGGCGCGGCCGCGCAGCTGGTTGTCGATGCGGCGCGACTCGTGCCGCTCGGTGCCCAGGATGTACAGCCCGCCGATCTCGCGGATCTCGTCGCCCTCCGCGGTGCACTCCTTCTTGATCTCCTCGACCAGAGCCTCGAACGCCTCGGGCTCCGCCTCGGGCTGGCGGTTCTGCTCCTTGAACTTGAGCTTGGCGAGCATCTCCGCGTTGCCGCCCAGGATGATGTCCGTCCCGCGACCCGCCATGTTGGTCGAGACCGTGATGGCCCCTTTGCGGCCCGCCTGCGCGACCACGTAGGCCTCGTTCTCGTGGTGCTTCGCGTTCAGCACGTTGTGCTTCACGCCCCGCTTCGCGAGGATCCGGCTGATCGCGGTGCTCTTCTCGACGCTCGTCGTGCCCACAAGGATCGGCTGGCCGAGCTCGTGCTTCTCGAGGATCTCGTTGATGACCGCCGTGAACTTCTCCTTCTCGGTCTTGTAGACGAGATCCTCGTAGTCTTTGCGGACCACCGGTTTGTTCGTGGGGATGATGACGCAGTCGAGCTTGTACGTGCTGTGGAACTCCGCCGCTTCCGTGTCCGCGGTGCCGGTCATCCCGGAGAGCTTCTTGTACAGCCGGAAGAGGTTCTGGAAGGTGATCGTCGCCATCGTCCGGCTCTCCTCCTGGATCCGGACGTTCTCCTTCGCCTCGACGGCCTGATGCAGGCCGTCCGACCACCGGCGCCCCGCGAGGACGCGGCCGGTGAACTCATCGATGATGAGCACCTTGCCGTCGCGCACCATGTAGTTGACGTCGCGCTTGTAGAGCGTGTGCGCGCGCAAGCACTGGTTCAGGATGTGCAGCGTCTCGAGGTTCACCGGATCATAGAGGTTCGTGCCCTTGAGGACCTGGAGCGAGGCGAGCAGCCGCTCTGCCGTCTCCACGCCCTCGTCGGTCAGCGTCACCGAGTGCGCCTTCTCGTCGAGGGCGTAATGCTCCTCGTTCCGGAGCTGCGGGATCACCTCGTTGATCGTGCGGTACTTGTCGCTCGACCGCTCCCCCTGCCCGCTGATGATGAGCGGAGTCCGCGCCTCGTCGATGAGGATGGAGTCGACCTCGTCGACGATCGCGTAGTGCAGCGGGCGCTGCGCGTACTCGAGCGCCGAGAACTTCATGTTGTCGCGCAGGTAGTCGAAGCCGAACTCGTTGTTCTGGCCGTACGTGATGTCGCAGCGGTACGCGTGGCGCTTCTCGGCGTCGCCCTGCTGGTTGACGACCACGCCCGTCGACAGGCCGAGGAAGCCGTACAGCTTGCCCATCCACTCGGCGTCGCGCCGCGCCAGGTAATCGTTCACCGTGACGACGTGGACGCCCTTGCCCTCGAGGGCGTTCAGATAGCAGGGGAGCGTCGCGACCAGGGTCTTGCCCTCGCCGGTGCGCATCTCGGCGATGCAGCCGTTGTGGAGCACCATGCCGCCGATGAGCTGCACGTCGTAATGGCGCATCTTGAGCGCGCGCTTCGACGCCTCGCGACAGACCGCGAACGCCGGGACCAGGATGTCGTCCAGCGTCGCCCCGTTGGCGAGCTTCTCCTTGAACTCCGCCGTCTTTGCTCGGAGCTGGGCGTCCGAGAGCTTCTGCAGCTCCGGCTCCATCCTGCCGATCGCCTCGACCCGGGGTCGCATGCGGCGGATGGCACGCTCGTGCGAGGTGCCGAAAATCTTCTTCATCGCCCAAGTGAACATCTTTACGTGCCTTGGCTCCGCGGCGGTCAGGTGGGAGGAGAGGGTCCGGCCGAGGAACGCGAACGTAGTCGCGCCGCGGGCGTCGCGCAATTCCAGGACCGCGCGCGGTCGACGACGCCGCCGGCGCGATCCGCCCGAGGCTCCGCGGCCCGGGCCCCCGTCGCGCGTCCGTCGTCGGAGCCGCGCGCGGGCGAACGCGCCCCCGCGCCGCGCGCCCAGCGGACCACGACCGTCCCGGGCCACCAGGGGAGGCGCCCCGGAGCGGCGCGTCACGCCGCGAGGTGGTCGGGTCCTCCAGGCGTCAAGCCGTGGTGCACGAGGGGGGACTCGAACCCCCAAGCCTCCCGGCGCCGGAACCTAAAACCGGTGCGTATACCAATTCCGCCACTCGTGCGCGCGGACGCTTGTGGCACCCTATGCCAGCCTCATCAAGCGGGAAAATCAGTTTGCTGCGTTGCGCTAAACGCGTCAGGGCGGGGCAGCGCGAGCGGCCCGGACATGTGGCCCGCGCTACGTCGGGCCTGGAGCAACCGGCGGATCGGCGGACCGCGCCGCCTTGGCGGGGCCGCAAACCTGGGCTGGCCCGTGCGCACGAACCGCCCACCGACGGCCAGCGACGCGGTGGGCAGGCCGACAGGGTGGGGGGGCGCTCTTCGTCGGGGCGGAGAGGCGCCGCGGAGGGAGCGCGAAATGGGCACAGCGGCGGTCCCGCGGTCGGCGGGGCAGCCTCACCGGCAGCGACGCGCGAACGAGCGCGCTGCCGCCGAGAACAGGGGAAACGAGGCCCAGGCGGCGGCGGCGCCTCGCCTTCGGCACGTGCGTTGCGAAGGGGGGACCGTCCGCGGACGCGGATGCTGCCGCTGAACGACGGAGGGGCGCGCTCGTCGCCGTCCTCGTCGATGCGGCGCAATTCGACTGCAAGCCGCAGGGATACCCGATGACGTACCAACCGAACGTTCTCCTCCTCGATCAGGACCATGTCCTCCGGAGGGCCACGGCGCTCCTCCTCTGCAACCGCGGCGCGCTCGTCAGCCCGGTCGCGACCCTGGAGGAAGCGATCTCCCTCTCCCGCGAGCGCGTCTACGACGTCGCGCTGATCGATCTCGCCCCCGGAACGAAAGGCGCCCGGGAGATCCTGGGCCGCCTGCGGCGCGAGGGGACGATGCCCCGGCGGGTCATCTTCTGTGCCGACGAGCCGGTCTCGTGCGACGGCACGGACGACGCCAGCGAGGTCCTGCTCAAGCCGTACGCCTTCGGTCGGCTGCTCAGCACGATCTTCGTCGACGTCAGCCCCCGGCCCTCCACGCAGTCCGGGATCTTTCCTCGCCTCCGTCTGGTCCAGGGCGAACGCGACGACCTGGAGGGGAGCCGCCCGAGCGCGCCTGGCGCTGCGGCGGGCGTGGAAGGCGTGGAAGGCCACCCGGCCGAGCGGCGCACCTTCATCGAGCCGAACGGCGCCGCGGTGTACCGGCTCCAGCGCAGGCCGCGCAGCGGCCCCTCCGGGCGGACGCTCAGGCCGTCGCGGCGAGCGCCTCGAGGTGCTCGCCATCCCGGATGACGATCCGCCGCCGGTCGAACGCGATCAGGCCGGCGCGCTTCAGCTTGCCGAGCAGCAGGGTGACCGTCTCGCGGGTCGACCCGATCAGCAGCGCGATGTCCGCGTGCGTGAACGGGGCCGACACCAGCTGGCCGGCGGTGTGGGGCTGCCCCCATCGCCGCGCAGCGGCGCGGAGGAACTCGATCAGGCGCGCTTCGACCGTGCAGAGGAGCAGGGAGCCGAGGCGCGCCTCGGTCTCGAGCTGGCGCGCCACGAGCGCCGCCGCGAGCGCGCCGCGGAGCGCTGCGTCGGAGGCCAGCTGCCGCTCGAGACCGGCGAGCGGCACCACGAGCGCGTGCCCCTCGTCGAGCACCGTCGCGCTCTCGGAGGAGACCGCCGCGCCCGCGAGCGCGCCCTCGCCGACGAGCTCGCCAGGCCCGCGGTGCCCGAGCGGAACCACCCGACCATCGGCGACGCGCTCGACCTTCACGCGACCCGCCCCGATCAGGAACAGGTGCCTCGGCGGCGCGCCCTGCTGGCAAACGCACTGCCTGCGCGCGAGCCGCTCGACCCTGCCGAGCTCGAACAGCAGACGCCGGCTCGGTGAGGCCAGCGAGGCGAGGGGCGAGCGAGACAGGATCCGCTCCTTCTCGGCATCCTGCGAAGCCCCGCCGCGCACGCCCTCCACCCCCATCCCGTGCCCGTGCGTAGGTCCGCGCACCTTCGGCTTTCCCATCGCGCCTTCGCCCAACCTTTCGGGATTTCAAGCCTCCCGATCGGCGGCCGATAGTGCAACGATCGGCAGATGGGGGCCAATCCGAACTGGCTGCTGGCAGAGCGCCGCGCGGGGCGAAAAATCTACCGCGGCGAAGGCTGAAACCATGTTCAGCGGTGTAGGATGCAAGCCCTGCGCTATTTTTTGGTGCAGACGTGAAAGCAAGACCCGGGCCGCTGCCCCGTTCGATGCTACGTTGGGGGTGAGGCCACCAATGAGACACTCGATGGCACGAACCTCGCGCAATGCCCCGGCCCCCGTTCGGCGGGTGGCGCTGGCGGCGAACTGAGAGAAGGAGCTCCTCATGGGCATGGAGATGAAGCTCCAGTTCAAGCTGTCGCAGCAGCTTGTGATGACCCCGCAGCTGGTGCAGGCCATCCGGCTGCTGCAGCTCTCACGGCTCGAGCTGGTCGACGAGATCAGGAAGGAGCTGGACGGCAACCCTGTCCTCGCGGACGACATGACCGACCCGAAGGCGCGGGACGGCGACAAGGGGGATCAGCGGGGGAGGAACGCGGACCTGCCGACGGAGCAGCGGCTCGAGAACGGCGAGCGGTTCGACCGAGACACCGACATCGCGGCGCGCGAGACGGAGAAGCGGGTCAAGGAAGTGGACTGGGAGCAGTTCCTGGAAAACAGGCAGCTCCAGCAGGCCATGCCCGCGCACCGGGGCGGCTTCGAGGAGCTGCCGCCGATCGACCAGAACCTGACCAAGCCGTCGAACCTGCGCGACCACCTGCTCTGGCAGCTCCAGATGAGCGATTTCGTCGAGAACGAGCGGCAGTTCGCGCTGCTCGTCATCGGCAACCTCGACGAGAAGGGGTACCTCGATCTCAAGGGGGGCGAACGTCCGGACGGCACGAAGGGGCCCGACCTCAGCCTCGTGGACCTTGCGCGGGAGGCGGAGCTCCACCCCGAGGACGCCGAGGAGGTGCTGTCGATGATCCAGCGCTTCGATCCGGTCGGGGTCGCGGCCCGCGACCTGTCGGAGTGCCTGCGGGTGCAGGCGGAGGTGCTCGGCTTCGACGACATCGAGATGGCCATCATCAAGGACCACCTCCACAACGTGGAGCGGCGCAACTTCCCCGCGATCGCGAAGGCGCTGAAGATCCCGCTGGAGGACGTCTACGACGCGGTCCAGGAGATCCAGAAGCTGGAGAGCGTGCCGGCGCGCAATTTCGCCGAGGTCGACGAGAAGACCATCGCCATCACCCCGGACGTGTACGTCATCAAGGACGGCACCCAGTTCGTCGTCACCGACAACGACAAGGGGCTCCAGCGGCTCTACATCAACGAGAACCTCGCCCAGCGGATGCTCCGGGACCCGAAGGCGAAGGAGTTCATCAGCGAGAAGCTCCGGAGCGCGCAGTGGCTGATCCGGGCCATCGAGCAGCGGCGGCGCACGATCATCAAGGTGACCGAGTGCATCGTCGAGAAGCAGCGCGAGTTCCTGGAGCGCGGCGTGGGCTACCTGAAGCCGATGATCCTCAGGGACGTCGCCGAGTCGGTGGGCATGCATGAGTCGACCATCTCCCGCGTGACGTCGAACAAGTACGTGCACACGCCCCAGGGGCTCTTCGAGCTGAAGTACTTCTTCAACTCATCCATCCACAGGGTCGCCGACGAAGACATCGCCTCGGAGAGCGTCAAGCAGGCGATCAAGAAGATCATCGTGGCCGAGGACAAGTCGAATCCCTACAGCGATCAGGCGATCGTCAAGATCCTCGAGGAGACGGACGGCATCAAGATCGCCCGCCGCACCGTGGCCAAGTACCGCGAGATGCTCGGCATCCTGAGCTCGTCGAAGCGCAAGAAGATGTTCTGAGCCGCGGCGGCCGGCCGCGGTCGCCCGCCCCTCTGCCACGCCCATCCTCACGGCCCCGAGCCATGCCCGCCGAACCGATCACGGCCGCCCAGATCTTCGAGCGCTTCTTCGCGCCGCAGTACCCGCCCGACGCGCTCGCCGACCTGGCAGGCGTGCGCTCCACGGACGCGAACCCGGCTGGAAACCCGTCGATCCTGGCCCAGATCGACCACGCAGCGGAGGTGTTCGCCCGCCTCGCGCCCGCGGCGTTCGGCGCGCCCGATCTCGGGCTCGACTTCTCCGATGCGTCGGTCCACCGGCTGGGCGCGGCGCTGACGCGCGAGCGACGCGACGCCTGGCTCGCGCCGGCAGGCGGCCCTTCCGGTGCGCGCGGATCGAGCGGCGCGTCGGCGGCCAGCGCGGGTGGAGGGCCTCCCCTGCTCGTCACCCTCGTGACGCACGGGGCGCTCTACGTCGGGGCGTGCGTCGTCAAGAATCACGGCGGAAAATGGCAGGTGCGGAGGCCCCTGTGGGAGTCGCTGGTCCGGCTCGAGTCGAGCGCAGGGACGGGCGATCTCGCGATCTTCCAGTGGTGGCTCAAGGCGCTCAGCGACGAGGAGATCGGCCGCGGCAGGCTCGTGGATCGCTACCGCACCCACGTGGAGGTGCCGACGTTCGACGCGGAGCGGCTGCCGATCCTCGCCGCGGGCGACCGGCGGATCCCGAAGCTCGCGAAGGTCCGTTACGACACGCTCTACAAGCACCTCCGCGCGCACCTGCCGGAGCTCAGGTCCGTGGGCGACGATTTCCCGTCCCCGGAGCGCTTCGAGGAGCTGGGCTTCAAGAGCATGGAGTTCGCGCTGCTCGGCGGCGGGCGGATGCTCCTCATGCACGGGGCGACCGCGGACGGGGTGCACCTGCTCTGGCTCGACGCGAGCGGATTCGTGAAGTCGCTTTACTACCCTGCGGACAGCTTCCCCGCCCACGTGGTCCAGATCGAGGGCCAGAAGATCCGGGTGATCGTGCCCGTGCGCGGCGAGAGCCAGGTGCACGAGATGCTCTGGTGGGGGGCGTAGCCGGCTCGCGCACCGAGCGCGCCGGCGGTAGGCTCGCCCCGTGCTCTCGCCCGACGTCCGCTTCGAGGGGTTCACCGCGACCGACTGGGTCCGCGTGCTGTCGTTGTTCCGGCCCAGGCGCACGGGCATCGAGGAGCGCGAGGTCGGCCGTCCGCGCGGCGGCGTCGTCGCGGTCCACGCGGGCGGCAAGCTCAGGAAGCTCGTGCACACGGACGCGGGCCGGCTCCGGATCGACGACGCGCAGCGCGCCCTCCCGCGCTCCGCGGAGGAGCTCGCCGCGAGCCACCACGCGAGCTGGGCCGCCGTCATCGAGGCGGGCGTCCTCGAGGCCATCGTGGAGCGGTTCGGGGCGCGGGTGCGGCGCGGCGACGATCTCATCGGCCAGTCGCTCCTGCTGCTGCAGCTCGCGCGCGAGGAGCTCCTCGCGGGGAGGATCGATCTCTGGCCGGCGAGGCTGCGCGGCGTGCCGATGCCCTCGGCGGGCGTCGTGCGCGGCACGCTGGAGTCGCTCGCCGGGGTCGGCAAGACGGTGGTGATCGGCCTGTTCGAAGGGGGGGAGCTCTGGACGAGCGTCGCGCTCCGCCGCGACGCCCGCGGGATCAACCTGATCCTCGGGCCGGACGAGGTGCGGGAGGACATGGGGCTGCTCGCGGGCGACTGGCGCCGCGACTACCGGCACCTCTCGCGCGCCATCGAGGAGCGGGCAGGGGAGCTGTCGCTCGGCTGCTTCGCGGAGGCGGAGACCATCCGGCAGCTCGAGGTCGACCCGAGCCCGGGCGCCTGGGCCAGGGCGGTGGCGGTGCGCGACGTGATCCTCGCGCCGGTGCCGGCGGCCCTCGCCATCCCGCTCGGGATCGACGCGGGGCGCGCGGCGCTCAGCGCGCTCCGCGCGCTCGTGGAGCGGATCGACCCGATGGGGATCGTGGCGCCAGCGGTGCGGGCGGTGCTCGAGCGGGCCGGGACCGACAGCGACATGGCAGCGATGCTGCCGTTCCACCCGCTGGAGCTCCTCCGCAAGCTGATCAGCCGGGATCGCTGAGCCGGCGCGGCCCCGCCGCAGCGCGGCCGGCGCCCCGAGCGCGGCCGCGCTGCCTGGCTCAGGGGTGCGCGGTGCTCGAGTCGCCGCCCTGGACGGCGGGCGCGAGCTGGAAGCGGCGCTCCTCGCAGGCATACGCCGTCGGGGTCAGCTCGATGACGGTGTGCAGCGGGATCGGCAGCGTCGGACACGAGGGCGCGGGGCGATCGACGAGGTAGGCGTAGAGCGCGCGCAGCACCGCCTGGTGGCCGATCACGAGCACGGGCGAGCGCTGGCGCTCGAGCTGGATGATCAGCGGGTCGAGGCGCTGGATGACGTCCTCGTACGACTCGCCGCGCGGGTAGCGGTAGCGGAACTTGTCGGCCGCGCGCGCGTTGAAGACCTCGGGCATCTGCTGGCGGATCTCCTCGTACGTCATGCCCTCGCAGACGCCCGCGTCGATCTCGTCGAGGGCGCGCCAGGCGACGTGGTTCTGCGTCATCGGGCGCGCTGTCTGGATGGTGCGGCGCAGCGTGCTCGTCCAGACGTTGACGTGCTCGTCGCCGGCGCGCTCGCGGATGAACGCGGAGAGGTTCTTCGCGTACTCGTCGCCGCGCGCGCTGAGATCCGAGTCGCCGCCGAGCAGCCCCTTCTCGTTGAACACGCTCTCCCCGTGGCGGGTCAGCCAGATCGGGTGCGGCGTGAGGTGCATGTTCATCAAGAGCGGGACGAGGCGCGCCGGCAGGTAGCCGTGGATGCGGTTCAGCACGACCTGGCGGCCGACGTCGATGATCTTGATGTAGCTCCGCTCGGGCTCGCCGAGCGGCTCGTACGCGCGGGCGTAGTGCGCGATGCGCGCGCGGAAGTCGCGCAGCGCCGCCTCCGGGTCGACGCCCTGGTAGTCCGGCGAGCGGAGCTTCGTCTCGCGGACGTTGGTCTCGATGATCGACTCGTCGTTGCAGATCGACTCGATGAAGACGACCGGGAAGCCGTGCGCCTGGCAGCGCTCGATGACGAGGTTCCGGCGAGCGCGCGTGCTGTTCGTGGCGTCGTAGATCGCCACCTCGCCGCCGGAGCTGAGCCAGCCGATGAGGTCGTCGAGGGCGGTCATCGCCATGCCGAGGAGCGCCTGGCGTCCCTCGGTGTTGTTGGGGTCGAAGAACTGGTGCGGCTGCGCGGTGCCGAGGTGCGCGCGGCGGTAGTTGCCCACGTTGAAGAGCCGCGTGGGGTGGCCGAGCCACGACAGGTACCGCGCGATCTTGCGGGCGATGGACGTCTTCCCGCGGGCGGGCAGGCCCACCATGGCGAGCACGATCGGCGAGGAGTCGCGCGCGAGCGAGACCATGGGAGCGTTCTAGCCGATGACGGTACGGCCGGCGACGATGACGGAGAGCAGGCGGCCGCTGCGCTGTCCGTCGCGCCGGTACGAGAAGAAGCGGGCGGGGTCACACGCGGTGCAGCCAGGGACGTCCTCGACCGAGGTTGCGTCCAGGCCGGCCTCGGTGAGCTGGGCCTTGAGGATGCGGCGGACGTCGACGTGCGGGCGCGCGCCGGGCGCCCCGCGGACGACGGCGGCGGCGCCCGCGCTGGAGCACGCGGCGAGATCGGCGGCGACGTCGTCGCCGACCTCGAAGCAGCAGGCCTCGATGTGCGGGCCGATGGCCGCGATGAGATCCGCGCCCGGGCCGGTGAGCGAGCGGAGCGCGCGGGCCGCCTCGACCACGACCCGGCGGACGGTCCCACGCCAGCCGCTGTGGATCGCGGCGACGGCGCCGGTCCGGCGATCGGCGAGGAGGATCGGGGCGCAGTCGGCGCTGCGGACACCGCAGCCGACGCCGGGTACACGCGACAGGGTCACGTCCCCGACCTCGCGGACGACGTCGTCGCGATCCTCCTCACCGGTGAGGACCCGCGCCTCGACGCCGTGGACCTGGCTGAGGAAATAGAGCCGCGCGGCCGGGATGCCGAGGCGCCGCGCGGCGCGCTGCAGGTTCTCCCGGACGGCGGCGGGGTCGTCGCCGAGGGCGATGGCGAAGCTCAGGGTGTCCCACGGGGGGGCGCTGACGCCGCCGCGCCGCGTGAAGAAGGCGTGCGCGAAGCCGGCGGCGGCGAGGAGCGGGCTCTCGAGCGCCTCGGCGGCCCCGGGGTCGTCGATTTTTACGGTCATTTTGGCTCCACGGCGGGATCCGATGCGTCGGCTGCTTCGGTCATAGACGATACGGGTGGGTTGCGTGGTATTTTCCGGCTCCACGCATGGCTGCCGGTCCGGACCCGAACATCGGTCGAGATCTGCTCGGAGGGCAGTTCCAGATCCTTCAGAAGATCGGCTCCGGCGGTATGGGGTCGGTCTACAAGGCCGCGCAGCCGGCGATGAACCGGATGGTGGCGGTGAAGATCCTCCACCCCAAGCTCGCGAACCGGAAGGATCTCGTGTCCCGCTTCCGCCGCGAGGCGCGGGCGATGAGCCACCTCACGCACCCGAACACGGTCAAGGTGCTGCTCTACGGCGAGCTCGAGGACGGCTCGCTGTACATCGTGATGGAGTACCTGGAGGGAAAGAACCTGAACCAGGTGGTCCGCAAGGAAGGGCCGCTGCCCGTCGAGCGCGCGATCCCGGTCCTCATCCAGGTCTGCGGCGCGCTGCAGGAGGCGCACATCCAGGGGATCGTGCACCGCGATCTCAAGCCCGAGAACATCTTCCTGTCGACCAACGGCGGGCTGAAGGACTACCCGAAGGTGCTCGACTTCGGCCTCGCGAAGGTGACGGAGCGGGAGCTCAGGCCGGGGTCGGTGATGCTCACGCAGGAGGGTATGGTCTTCGGGACGCCGGAGTTCATGTCGCCCGAGCAAGCGCAGGGCAAGGTGCTCGACGCGCGGAGCGACATCTACTCGCTCGCGACCATCCTGTACGAGGTGCTCACGGGCAAGCTGCCGTTCGAGGCGCGGACGCCCATGGAGTACATCCAGCACCACGTGACGAGGAACCCGATCCCGCTCGACGAGCGCGTCCCCGGGAAGCAGTTTCCGCCGGGGCTCAGCGCGGTGCTCGCCAAGGCGCTCGAGAAGCGGCCCGAGGATCGGTTCGAGTCGGCCGCGGAGTTCGCGGACGCGCTCAAGCCGTTCGCGGGCGGCGCGGGCAAGGGCTACACGGCGATGATGCCGAAGAAGGCGAACGCGGCGCTCGAGCAAGCGTCGAAACAGCACGCCGCCGCGCTCCAGGCGAACAAGGCGCCCGCGTCGTCCGCGTTCAAGTCGCCGGCGAAGACGGTGAAGATGGTCCAGCAGCCGCCGGCGCCGTCCGCGAAGCCAGCGCCCGCGCCGGCGCCCCTCGCCAAGCAGCCCACCAAGGCGCCGGTCAAGGCGGAGGCGAAGCCGCTGCTCCTCGTCGGCATCGCGGCGGGCTGCCTGATCGCGGGCATCCTGATCACCATCGTGGCCATGCGGCTGTTCCAGGGCTGATCCTCCGCGAGCGCGCCCCGGATCGAGGCGGGCCTCCGCGGGCGTGCTAGCGTCGCCGCGCCGGCGCGCCGGGCGCTCTGGATGCGCATCGCCTGCGCCAGCGTTCACGGGGACGGCGTCATGGCCTCGGAGCAATCACGGAACCCAGGGGGAAACGAGAACGATCCGGTCAGGAAGACCGATGCGCCGGATCGGGCGTCGGATCCGCTGCGTCAGGCGTCGGATCCGCTGCGTCAAGCGTCGGATCCGCTGCGCCGAGCGTCGGATCCGCTGCGTCAAGCGTCGGATCCGCTGCGCCGAGCGTCGGATCCGCTGCGTCAAGCGTCGGATCCGCCGCGTCAGGCGTCTGATCCGCTACGCCGAGCGTCGGATCCGCCGCGTCAGGCGTCTGATCCGCTGCGCCGAGCGTCGGACCCGCTGCGTCAGGCGTCGGAGCCGCCGGCGCGGCGGTCGGGGCCGCCGGGGCGAGGGAGCGAGCCGCCGGAGCGGATCAGCGGGGCGACGCGGCCGGCGAGCGCGCCGCACCTCGAGGGCGCGCAGCGCTTGCCCGGCCAGCCGGACGGGGCGCCCCCGCAGGAGAGAGGCCCCACGATCGCGACGTGGGCGAAGCGCATCGGGATCGCGCTCGCGGCGCTGCTCGTCCTCGCCGCCGCCACGATCGCGCTCGTCATCCGGCACTACGAGGCGGATCTCCCCTCGACCCACGAGCTCAAGGACTACCGGCCCCCGCAGGTGACGCGCATCCTCGCGCGCGACGGGACGCGCCTCGGCGAGGTCTTCACCGAGCGGCGCACCGTGGTGCGCATCGGCGAGATCCCGAGCCAGGTGAAGCTGGCCGCGCTCGCCGCCGAGGACGCAGGCTTCTACGAGCACGCAGGGCTGAACTACCTCGGCATGCTCCGCGCCCTCGCGGTGAACCTCCGCTCGACCCGGGCCCGGCAGGGCGCGAGCACCATCACGCAGCAGGTCGTGAAGAACGTCCTGCTCACGCCGGATCGGACCTTCAACCGCAAGGCGCGCGAGATCATCCTCGCCCGCAAGATCGAGCAGGAGCTCACCAAGGACGAGATCCTGGAGCTCTACCTCAACAAGATCTACTTCGGCCACGGCCGCTACGGGGTCGAGGAGGCGAGCCGCTACTACTTCGGGAAGAGCGTGCGCGACGTGACGCTCGCCGAGGCCGCGCTGCTCGTCGCCATCGTGAAGGGGCCGTCGGTGTACTCGCCGCGGGTGAACCTCGAGCGCGCCGTGGCGCGGCGGGACTTCGTGCTCGATCAGATGCAGCGCAAGGCCTTCGCGGACGAGATCCAGGTGGCGCAAGCGAAGCAGGAGCCGGTCGTGCTCGCCATCGAGACCGAATCGCTCGCCGAGCTCGCGCCCGAGGTGGTCGCCGAGGCGCAGCGCGTGCTGCGCGAGCTCGTCGGGCCCGCCGCGCAGCAAGGCGGCTACACCATCACGACCACGATCGATCCGGCGATGCAGGCGGCGGCGCGCGCGTCCGTCCGCAAGAACCTCGACGCCTACGCGAAGCGGCACAAGCTGCTCGGCCCGCTCGCGCGGAGCAAGAAAGAGCCGCCGGCCTTCGAGGGGACGCCCGCCGGCCACAAGGTCTTCCGGGGGGTCGTGACGGGCGCCGACGACGCCCGAGGGACGCTCTCGGTGCGCGTGGGCACGCTGGAAGGCACGGTCACGCTCCGCGGCGCGCAGCGGTACAACCCGAACGGGCTCCCGCCGAGTAAATTCGCCGACGTCGACAAGGTGGTGCGCGTCAGCCTGATCGGCCCCGCGCCGGAGCCGGTCGTCGAAGCGGCCGCCGCAGGCCAGGAAGAGGACGAGGACGCCGCCGGAGAGGCAGGGCGCGCGGCGCCCGCGGGCAAACCGGGGAAGCCCGCGGCCCCGGCGCCGCTGCGGCTCGAGCTCGGACCCGAGGGGGCGCTCGTCGCGATCGACGTGCGGACGCGCGAGATCGTCGCCCTCGTCGGCAGCTACGAGGCGATGCGCGGCGGGCTCGACCGGGCGACGTTCGCGCGGCGGCAGCCAGGGTCGACGTTCAAGGCGTTCGTCTACGGCTACGGCATCCACGCGCGCACGCTGACGCCGGCGACGATCCTCGACACCGATCCGCTGGCCATCGCCGGGTACAAGCCGCAGAACTACGACGAGAGCGAGGGGAAGTCGCCGGCGCGGCTCCGGGAGGCGGCGGCGCACAGCGTGAACGTGGCCGCGGTGTCGGCGCTGTCGCGCGTCGGCGCCTCGAACGTGGTCGCCTTCGCCGGGGCGCTCGGCGTCCAGTCGAAGCTCGGCGCAGACCTGTCGCTCGCCCTCGGCGCCTACGAGGTCACGCCGCGCGAGATGGCCGCCGCGTACGCGAGCATCGCCGCGGGCGGCGTCCACGAGCAGCCTGTCCTGATCACGAAGATCGTCGGCCCCGGCGGGGTGGAGATCCCGCTGCCGCCACGCCCGCCGGGGCACCGCGTGATGGAGGAGGCGGAGGCCTACGTGCTCACGAGCGTGCTGACGTCGGTCGTGCAGAGCGGGACCGCCAGGCAGGCGCGCTCGCTGGGGCGCCCGATCGCTGGCAAGACGGGGACGACGAACCAGTCGAAGGACACCTGGTTCGTGGGCTACTCGACCGACATCGCGTGCGCCGTGTGGACCGGCTACGACGACGCGGCGCCGCTCGGCAGCGGCGAGACGGGCGCGATGGCGGCGCTGCCGGCGTTCGTGGACTTCATGAAGCAGGCGCACGCGAAGCGCCCGGCCGCCGATTTCCCGGTGCCGAGCGGCGTCGTTCGCGTGAAGATCGATCCGCTGACGGGTCTCCTCGCGCGCGAGGGGCAGGAAGACGCCATCGAGGAGGTGTTCGTCGCCGGGACGGAGCCGACCGAGGAGGCGCAGGTCCCCGAGGCGGACGCGGGCGCGGAGCCGGCGGACGGCGTGGCGCCAGCCGAGCAGCAGGGCACCCCGCCGGCGCCAGGCGAGGGGCCGCGGCCGGTGGAGCCGGGCGCCGCGCCAGCGCCGGTCGAGTCGGAGCACGCGCCGGAGCCGGGCCCGCTGCCGACCGGCGAGACGGCGCCGCCGCCGTTCTGAGCGGCGCGGGCGCACGAGCGCCCTGATCGGCGGCCCATGCTCCGCGCGTTGCGCGCGGAATCGAAGAGATGCCCGCCCAGCATCACGCCTCGAAGGTAGTTCCCTCGATAGCCATCCTCCGCCATGAAGAGCTCTCGAAAACACCCCATGCCGTCGGGCCGGCCGGGAACTCGGTATTGAAAGGCACGGAAGGCAATTGCCACATGGGCGCCGCGGGGCCGGTGGACGAGAGGAACGCAGGGCCGCGCGAAACGAGAGGTCGAGTCGGTCAGCGCGCTGGCGGGGACATACGCCACCTTCGTGGCGTCATCCCACCTGGCCTTCGTCAGCGACGTTACGGGCCAGGACCTTCGAGGACACCCGGCCGACGAGCCGCCGCAGGGCCTGCTTCGCGCCTATCGCGCCGCCAGCGCCGACCGCGAAGACGAGAGGCGCCGCGGCGCCGCCGGTCACCGCGACGAGGCCCGCCGCGAGCAGCACGCCGGCGCCGGTCGCCATCGCGCCTGTCGAGGCCTCCTGCGCCGCGTGCGCGAGCGCTTCCTTCCTCGTCATCTCGCCTCGCTGGTAGGCCGTGACGCCCTCGTAGGCGCCGAAGGCGCCGTCGATCACGAACCCGATACCGGCCGCCTTGCCCGCGCCCTTCAGGATCTCCCGGCCCGCGGCCCTCATCGCCTCGCGGGCCAGCCCCTTCGCGACCGCGGCCGAGACGCCGTCGGTGAGCGCGGCCTGGCCCGCGTGCCGCCCCGCCGCCTGCGCGACGATCGCGGCGGCCTGCGTTCCGCCCTGATCCCCGATGATCTTCGCCGTCGTCTGCGCGCCCAGCGAGAGCCCCGGCGCGAGCGCGTCCACGACCGCCGTGGTGTTCTCGACCATCACGCGCCGCAGGCCCTCCCGCGCGCCGTCGTCGAGGAGCCTCTTGCCCGCCGCCGAGAACAGCGCCTCCGCCGCCCCGCGGACGGCGACCGCGCCGCTCCCTGCGATCGAACCAAGGATCTTGTTTCGCTGTGAGCTCATCTCGACCTCCCCGCCTCGCGCGCCCTCGCCTCGATCATGGGGTAGCGCCCGGGTGCGGAAAGACAAGCTCAGCGACGCGCGCTCCCACGCTGCCGTGTCGCGGCGCCGGCCGCGTCCGAGCGCCTGACCTCAGAACCTCACGAGCAGGCGCGAGCCGAGGCCGCCCGGCGCTGGCGTGAGGACGAGCTCCGCCGCAGGCTTGCCAGGGGACGGCGCCGTGGGCTCGGAAGGGCTCAGCAGGAGCAGCGTGACGCCGGCGCCGATCCCGACCAGGCCGACGCCGGCGAAGACGCCGGCGAGCGTCGAGGCGGTCTTGCCCGTGTCGTAGTCGCCCTGGAGCGACGGCGGGCACTCGTAGGCGCCTCCGCCGGCGGGGGAGCACCCGTCCTCGACCGCGGACAGCGCGCCGGCGCGCACGGCCAGCGCCACGACGGTCGCGATCGCGCCAGCGCCGCCGACGCCGAGCGCGACGTAGCCGCCCATGCGAATGCCGCTCGCCGGCATGCCGGAGGCGCTCGGCGCGGAGAGCGCGTCGCGCCCCGGGAGCGGCGCGGGGACGGCCAGCGTCACGACCTGGCGGGCGCCGGGCGTGAGCTCGGCGCGCTCCGCGATCGGCGCGGCGCCACCGTAGAACAGCTCGACCGTGTGGGCGCCGAGATCGCGCTCGAGCTCGACGCCGAGGAGCCTCGGGTCGAGGGGCTTGCCGTCCAGCACCACCTGGACCGGCGGCCGGCCCTCGGCGCCTTTCAGCAGGACGGTCAACGTCCCGACCTTGCTGCCTAGCGCCCGGTAGCGGGCCTCGGCGTCATCGCTCCACCCGGCGTACTTCGCCTCGTTGGACTGGAGCGCGGCCCGCCGGAGATCCCACCAGTCTCGCCTCGCCGAGGCGTAGCGGCCGAGCTCCTCCTCGCACTCGGCGATGTTCCGGAGCGCGCCGAGCCCCTCGGGGTAGATCTCCAGCGCGCTCCGGAAGGCGATGACCGCCTGCTCGCACTGTCCGGTGCTCCGCAGCTCGCGGCCCCGGGCGAACAGCGTCTTCGCGTCCTCCTCGGCCCCGATGGCGAGCGCGCGCGCCGGCGCCGCCGCGAGCATGGCGACGCTGCAGAGCGTGATGAGCCGTCGCTCAAAAGGTCTCACTCTTGTCGATCTCCTTGCGGCGCCGGGGCACCGTGGGCGCGGCGGTCGCCGTCGCCCGCGGGACGGCCCTGTCAGCCCCGGGGCGGCGCTGCGACGAGCGCGGCTGCGCAGGTGCTACGGAGGCAGGCGGCGCGGGCGCTGCTGCGGAAGCAGGCGGCGCGGGCGCCGCCGCGGAGGCCGGCGGCTCGGCCGCGGCGGGCTGCTGCGGCGGGGGCGGCGAGCGCAGCGCGACCGCCTGGAGCGCGCCCCGCACGCCGGGGGCCATGAGCCGCGCCGGCTGCTCCAGGCGCGGCGGATCGAGCAGGCGCGCCGCCAGCGCGGCCGTCCCCCCGAGCGCGGTCAGGCAGGCCAGCGCCACGGCGGGCGCCACCCGAGGCCGCCGCGGCGGCGCGACCTCCGCGGGCCGCTCGGGCGGCGGCGCCGAGAGCGCGGCATGGTAGGCCCCGACCATCTCGCGGATCGAGGCGAACCGCTGCGCCGGCCCCTTCGCGAGGGCGCGCGAGAACCAGGCGTCGAGCCCCCGGGGAAGCGATCGCCGGACCTCCGTGGCAGGCTCGAAATCGCGGGTGCTGACCGCCACGATGATCTCCGCGATGCTGTTGCCTTGAAAAGGCGTCCAGTCCGTCAGCACCTCGTAGGCCAGCACGCCGAGCGCCCAGACGTCGGCCCGCGCGTCGACCGCGAGCGGCGAGGCGAGCTGCTCCGGGCTCATGTAGTTCGGCGAGCCCAGCATGACGTCGGCCTCCGTCTCCTGCGGCCGATCCAGGCCTAGATCGCCGTGCAGCGCCTTGGCGATGCCGAAATCCGCGACCTTCACCGCCAGCTCCGCGCCGGGGGCGTCGACGAGCATCACGTTCGAAGGCTTCAGGTCGCGGTGCACGATGCCCATGTCGTGCGCCACGGTGAGCGCGTCCCCGATCTGATCAAGGATGTGCCCGAAGCGCACCGGATCGATCGGTCCCTTGTGGCGCACCTCGGCGAACAGCGTTCGCCCCGGGATGTACTCCATCACCAGGTAAGGGATGTCGTCGTGGACCCCTGCGTCGTGGACCGCGACGATGTGCCGCGTGCGCGCGCTCAGGCGGGCGGAGATCTGGGCCTCGAACCGGAACCTCTCCAGGACGGTGCGGCTCCGCTCCGCGTCGCCGGTCAGCGAGGCGTTGAGGAACTTCACGGCGAGCTCGGTCTTGAGCGTGACGTGCACGGCGAGCCAGACCTCGGCCATGCCCCCGCGCCCGAGCGGCTGGACCAGCCGGTATTTGCCGTCGACGACCTCGTCGGGGGTGTGCTGCCAGATGTCCGACTCGTCGGCGCCGGCCTGACGAACCGCCGCGCTCGGGCTGATCCGCACGGTCGGCGGTATGCGGGGCGTGGCGGCGTCCACGCCCGAAGGATAGTGGATGCCGCGCGCGGGACTGGCACTTTTCGACAGCCCTCGCCGCCGTCGCCCTCTGGCCAGCGCGGAATGGCGGCCGCCGGCAGCCGCGCGCCCGGCGCGTACACGAGGAGCGCGGCCGTTTCACTCGGCGGCGTCGGCGAAGAGCTCCGCAGGCGGCGCGTCGATCGGCGGGGCCGCCCGCGAGGCCGCGCCGCCCACGCCGCGGTCGAGGGCGTCGCAGAGGAGCGCGCCGACGCCGGGGACGACGTTGGCGATCGCCTCGTCGGCCTCACGCGGGTTCAGCCACCAGAACGGGTTCAGCAGCCGGCGGAGGTCGCGGAAGGAGCGTGCAGGACGGCTGACCTCCACCGTGAAGGCGAGCGTTCCGAGGGTGGCGTCGAGCCAGTCGTCCATGTCGCCGACCGTGGGGTACCAGTGCGCCGCCTGGCGGATCTCGTACCGCTCGCGCGGCAGAGCCCGGCAGAAGGCGTCGCCGAGCGCCCGGTACAGCGGCTCGCGCGGGTTGGGCACGTCGGTGTGCGCCCACGGGTAGAGCAGGAAGTTGCCGCAGCTGTGAAAGCCGATCGCGAGCGCGGGCCGCGTCTCCAGCGCGACGTCGCGCAGGGCGCGCGACTCGGGCTCCGAGAACGCGTGAGGCCCCGTGTAGTGCGGCGACCACCGGAGCCGCGAGCCCGCGAACGGGTGCAGCGGCCGCGACGAGGACAGCGGCGCGAAATTCCGGTTCAGATCCACGCCGCGGGCGTTGCAGCGCTGCGACGCTCGCCGCCCGCCGCGGAGGCGCTCCAGGTTGTCGGCGAACGCGTCGGGGTTGACGACCGGCACCACGACGAGCCGCGCCCGCGCCGCCACGCCCGCTCGTCCGCCCGCCAGGATCGACCGGACCGCATCGAGCAGCGCGAGCCCGCCGATCACCTCGACCCCGTGCATGAGCGACGTCAGCAGGAACGTCGGACCCAGCGGATCGCCGAAGTCGTAGCGCCGCAGGGGTCTTCCGTTCGCGGACGTCCCGATCGCTATTTCCCGTCCGCCGTAGGTGCGCGCGAGGCGCGCCCAGGCATCAGCGAGCTGCGGGAGCTCGGCGTAGCGGCCGCATAGGTCGGGCGTGCGTGTCATTCCAGCGTCTCTTATGTGACACCGGAATGGCGGCGGGCGCCAGCGGATTGAGCGGATTCATGTGTCGCGATTCCGCGGTTCCGCGATTCGCGCAGAATCGACGATTCGTCGATTCATCGATTCGTCGATTCGTCGATTCGCGTCATCCGCGCGGCTGGTCGCGCTTGTCGCCCTTGCGCGTCGCGAGGAGAGCCAGGCCCTCGAACAGGAGGTGCGCGCCGAGGTGGAGGGTGATGTCGGCGTGATCCAGCGCGGGGCATACCTCGACGAGATCCATGCCCACCAGGTTGATCCCCGCGAGGCCGCGGAGCAGCTGGATCGCCTCGCGTGAGGTGAGCCCGCCGGGCACGGGCGTGCCGGTGCCCGGGGCATAGGCCGGGTCGACGCCGTCGATATCGAAGGAGACGTAGACGGGCGACTCGCCCGCGGCTGCCCTGATGGCGGCGGCGATCGCAGAAGCGCCGTCGCGGTCGATCCGATCCATGCCGTACAGGGTCGCCCCGGCGTGCGCCGCGAAGGCGCCTTCCTCCGGGTGGCCCCACGTGGCGCGGATGCCGATCTGGTGGAGCGCGCTCCGCCCGATGAGCCCCTCTTCGATCGCGTTGCGGAACGGCGTGCCGTGGTGGAACGGCTCGCCCCACACCTCCGAGGTGCTCGTGTCGAGGTGCGCGTCGACGTGAACGACCGTGACGGGGCCGTGGCGCCGCGACAGCGCGCGGAGCACCGGGAGCGCGATCGAGTGATCGCCGCCGACGACGAACGGGACCGCGCCGGCCGCGAGCACCTCGTCGACCGAGGCCTGGATCAGCTCGCGAACGGAGTCTGCGTGAAACGGGGGAAAGGGCACATTGCCCCCGTCGAGCACGTGGATCGCGCGGAACACGTCGACGCCGTGGCCGGGGTGATACGACTGCACGAGCGCGCTCACGCGGCGCAGCTCGTAGGGGGCGAACCGTGCGCCCGGGCGGTACGTGACGCTCCCGTCCCACGGGACGCCGAGGAGCACGGCGTCGGCGCCGGAATAGGCGGACGCGCCGGCCTCGTGGAATCCCGCGGTCGGGAGGCGAAAGAACGGCGTCTGCCCGTGCCGAAGGTACGCGGCTGCTCGTTGTTGGGACATGAGATCTCCTACAGGCTCAAGAGGTCCAGGATCACGGCGCGGGCGCGGTCCGCGAGATCCGCCGCGCCGCCGTGATCGCCGAGCGGCGGGCCGAAGGCGACGCGGGCGCTCGCCTCTCGGCGGCTGGAGAAGCGGAGGAAATGGGGGAGGAAGGTGTCGTCGCCCGCCCAGCAGAGCTCCGGATCATCGTAGGTGATGGCCGCGGGCACGACGGGGACGCCCGCGAGCCGGGCGACGCCGAAGATGCCTTTCCGGAACGGGAGGACCTTCTCTCCGCGGGTGGTCGAGCCCTCCGGGAAATTCAGCACCGGGACGCCATGGCGCAGGGCCCGGAGCGCGCTCCGGAGCACGCGCGCCCCGCTCGCCGGGCGCCGCCGATCGACGAGCAGCACGCCGAGATCGCGCGCGCGATCGCCGATGATCGGCCAGCTGCCGATCTCCTGCTTCGCGATGGCGGTGCAGGGGGTGAGCGACGCGAGGAGGATGGGATCGAGGTAGCTGACGTGGTTGGCCACGACCACGAACGGCGACGCGGGGAGCGCGCCGGTCACGCGGACGCGCAGGGAGTGCAGCGAGCACAGGTCCCGCGCGATCCCGTGGAGGAGGCGCGCCCTCTCGCGGCGGCGCGAGGCGGGCAGCGTGGGCAGGAGGCTGGTCCGGAACACGGTGTCGAGCGCGAGCCCCATCACGCCGGAGACCCGGCTGGCGATGTAGAGCGCCTCGGTCCAGGGGCGGTCGCCCGCCGCCGGCGCGCGGCGGCCGTGGTCGAGCGGAGCGGTGGTCGTCATGGTGCGTCGGCCTCAGGCCACCGCGGCGATGCCGCCGCTCTCCGCCGCGCGCGGCTCCTTCGCGTCGGCCTGGCGATCGACGAGCCCCACCTTCTCGAAGCGGGCCCGGAGCGCCATGAACGCGTCGCGATCGATGCGCGAGATGATGCGCGGGTGTCCGGTGCCATAGAAATCGGGGCGCACCTCGATCTCCTTGGCGCCGAGCATGGCGTGGAGCGCCCGCGCGGCGTGGTTGTCCTCCTCGACGGTGAACCAGCACGACTCGGCCCATCCAAGGATCGACCCGACGAACGCGCGGAGCAGCGTGTGCGTCGCGCGGGAGCCCTGATACTCGGGCAGGACGGCGAGGGTCGTGCAGTAGACCTCCTTGCCGCGCGTGAAGGAGAGCAGGTAGCCCGCGGGCCTCCCCGCGGCCTCGACGAGGAAACACGAGTCCTTGAAGAAGTCGCAGCAAAGACGGATGTAATACCGCCCGAGCTCCCCTTCGCCCGCGCCGCCGAAGAGGGTCGTCTCCAGTTTCATCAGAGTCGAGAAGTCATCGCTCCGGAGCGTGCGCGCCACATAACGGCTCATTGTTGCGCCTCCTTATTTCAATTGAATCGTTGCTATGGGCGCAGCATGCCGGGGCTCCGTGGAGAACACGTCACAGGACCCCCGAGGTTGAGAGACACGTCGGGGGCGATGGCGCGTCGAGATGGGTGGAAAATCGCGTACGGAAGGTGCCAGGACGGCAATGTCATCGTGGCCTGAGGCGCTCTGCCGCCGTGGACGGGAGTGCGAGCGCGAGGCCGGCGAAGGCGCGGGCGGTGTCGAGGAGCGCGGCGACGCCCGAGGACGCGCGCCATCCGCCGGTCACGCCGGTCCAGTGCTTCATGGGCACGAAGATGTTGCCGTCGGTGTGCGGGGCCGCGCGATCCAGGAAGGTCGCGCGGAGCGTGTACGCCGCGAACAGCCGCTCCATGAGGCCCGGGAAGGCGACGAACGCCGCGGCGGTGATGCGGCCGGCGGCGCCGACGTACACATCGCGCCGCGGCCGCTCGGCGAGGGAGACCATCGCCGCCGCGACCCGCTCGGGGTCAACGATCGGCCGGATCGGCTGGACGGCGCGGCCGGTGAAATTGCCGGCGTGCTGGTAGATCGGGGTGTCGATCGTCGCGGGCAGGAGATTGCAGACGTGGATGTCCGGCGTGCTGGAGAGCTCCTGTCTCAAGCAGGACGTGAGGCCGAGGACCCCGAACTTGGAGATCACGTAGGCGCTCATCGTCGGCGCGCCGAACTTGCCAAGAACGGAGACGTTGTTGATGAGCACCCCGGCGCCCTGCGCGCGGAAACAGGGCAGCACGGCCCGCGCTCCGTGCACATAGCCGAGCAGGTTCGTCTCGATGACCTGGCGGTAGGCCTCGTAGGGCGCCTCGTCCGCGCGCGCGTAGAGGAACACGGCGGCGTTGTTCACCCAGACGTCGATCCTGCCGAACACCTCGACGGCGGCGCGGGCGAGCGCCCGGACGGCGTGCTCGTCCCTCACGTCCGTCGGGACGGCGAGCGCCGGCGCGCCGACGCTGGCGCACTCGGCAGCGACCGCCTCGAGGGCCGCCTCGTTCCGAGCGGCGATGACGACCCGCGCGCCGCGCCTCGCGAACGCGAGCGCCGCCGCCCTTCCAATGCCCGAAGATGCCCCGGTGATAACGACCACCGCGTCGCGAATGCACTTCCGCATGACTGGCCCCCTCCCGCGCGGTCTGTCCCTCGCCGAGAGGAGAGCAAGGCGCGGGCCATCAGGGCCCGGGTCGGATGTGGCCGTGGAGCTCGATTGAAGCGGGTAGCGTGGTGGAGGGATGAAGAATTTCAAACGCGAGGGCGCAAAGGCGCAAAGACGCAAGGAGAAGAAGAGATAAATCTTTCTCTCTCCCTCGCGCCTTTGCGTCTTTGCGTTTTTTTTTTCTTCTCTCTCTTCAGCCGTAGAAGGGCTTCCCGGTCCTCGCCGCCTCGACGAGGGCCGGGGCGGGCGTCCAGCGCTTGCCGAAGCGGCGCTCGTAGATCTCGATGCGGCGGAGCACCTCCGCGGCGCCGAGACCGTCGACGTAGCGGAACGGCCCGCCGCGGAACGGCGGGAAACCCAGGCCGAAGATTGCGCCGATGTCGCCGTCGCGCGGGCTCCGGAGGATCCCCTCGCCGAGGCAGTGCAGCGCCTCGTTCACGAGCTGGAGCGAGCAGCGCAGCTGGATCTCCTCGACCGGCACCGGCGGGCCGTCCTTCGCCCTCGGCACCGGCAGCCCGAGCACGCCATAGACGCTCTCGTCGGCGTGCTTGCCCTTGCCCTTCTTCTTCGCCGCAGCGCCGTACAGGTACATCCCGCGCTCGTTCTTGCGGCCCCTCCGGTCGTCGGACACCAGCCTGGCCATCGTGGGAGGCGGCGCGAGGCGGTCGCCGAACGCCTCGAGCATGATCGGGCCGACGTGGGCCGCCACGTCGATGCCCACCTCGTCGAGCAGCGCGAGCGGGCCGACCGGCCAGCCCCACGCGACGAGCGCCGCGTCGACCTGCTCGACCGCGACCCCCTCGGCGAGCAGCCAGCTCGCCTCGTTCATGTACGGCCCGAGGATCCGGCTCGTGTAGAAGCCGACTCCATCGTTCACGACGATGACCGTCTTGCCCTGGCGCTTGCCGACCGCGACCGCCGTCGCCACCACCTCGGGCGACGTCGCCTCGGTTTGGATGACCTCGAGCAACGGCATCTTGTGCACCGGGCTGAAGTAGTGCATCCCGACCACGTTCTCCGGCCGCTTCGACGCGGCCGCGATCCGGGAGATCGGGATCGACGACGTGTTCGACGCGAAGATCACCCCGTCCTTGCCGTGCTGCTCGACGTCCCGCAGGACCGCTTGTTTCACAGCGAGCTCCTCGAACACCGCCTCGATCACCAGATCGGCGCTCCGGAGGCCCGAGCCGTCCGTCGTCGCGGTGAGCAGCGCGAGCTTCTCGTCGCGCTCCAGCGGCGTGAGCTGCTTCTTCTTCACCCGCTCGCCGAGGATGTCGGCCACGTACTTGAGCCCGCGGCCGATCGACGCGTCGTCGCGGTCCCGGAGCCGCACGGAGATGCCGGCGTTCAGGCTGACATAGGCGATGCCGGCCCCCATCAGGCCGGCGCCGATCATCGCGATCTTCTCGACCTTCCTCGGCTGCACGGCGGGGTCGTCCACGCCGGTGTCCTTCTTCATCGCGTTCGTCGCGAAGAAGAGCTCCATCAGCCGGTGCGCCGTGCTCGACGCGACGAGCTCGCCGAACGCGCGCGCCTCGACCTCCTTCGACGCCTCGAAGCCCTTCTCCGCATACGTCCTCAGCACGTCGATGATCCGCTCGGGCGCCGGGTAGTGCCCGCCGGTCTTCTTGCGCGTCTGCCGCGCTGCCTGCTGGAAGAGCAGGGCGCGGCCGATCGGGTTCCGCTCCAGGGCCGCGCGGGTGAGCGCGGCGGAGTCGAGCTTCGGCGCGCTCGCCCGCTTCGGCCGGAACGGCGGGCCGGCTTCGACACGCGCGAGCTTGAGCGCGAGCGCCGCGGCCGTCTCCCTCAGGATGGCCGCGGGGACGACGTCGTCGGCGACGCCGAGCTGCCGCGCCTTCGAGGGGCGCATGTTCTTGCCGGTGAGGCCGTGGTCGAGCGCCGCCTTCAGGCCGGCGCGCTCCGCGAGCCGCTGGAGCCCGTTGATCCCGGGGAGCAGGCCGAGCTGCACCTCGGGCAGGCCGAGCACCGTCTTCCGGTCGTCGCTCAGCACCCGGGCGTGGCAGGCGAGCGCCACCTCGAGGCCGCCGCCGAGCGCGGCGCCGTGGATCGCGGCGACGATCGGCTTCGGCGAGCGCACGATCCGCAGGATCGCCTCGTGGCCGGCGCGGCACATCGCCTCGGCCTCGGCCGCCGTGGCGACGCCCTTCAGCATCTCGATGTCGGCGCCCGCGATCCAGGTGTCGGCCTTGCCGGACACGAGGATCGCCGCCTTGATGAGCGGGTTGCTCGCGATCTGGCCCGCGATCCGCTCGAGATCGCCGGTGAACGTGGGCTTCAGCGTGTTGACCGCCTCGCCCGGGACATCGTAGGTGACGACGGCCACGCCGTCGGGGCGCACCTCGAGAGAGAGCGGGCTCGCGGCCGCGGGGGCCGGCGTGGCGGCGGCGGATGTCGTGGTCATGCGGCCTCCAGGACGACGGCGGCGCCGAGGCCGCCCGCCGCGCAGACGGTGAGGAGCGCGTGATGCCCGCCGCGCTTCTTGAGCTCGCGGAGCGTGGAGAGGACCATGCGCCCCCCCGTGGCCGCGAAGGGGTGCCCGAGCGCGATCGATCCGCCGTTGACGTTGAGCTTCTCCGGATCGATCTCGCCCACGGGGGCGGACCGGCCGAGCTTCTCCGCGGCGAACGACGGCGACGCGAGCGCCTTCAGGTTGGACGCGACCTGGGCGGCGAAGGCCTCGTGCATGTCGACGAGATCCATGTCGGCGAGCGAGAGGCCGGCGCGCTCGAGCGCCCGCGGCACGGCGAGCACCGGGGCCATCAGGAGCTGCCAGCCAGGGTCGACCGCCGCGTAGGACCACGACTTGACGTACCCGAGCGGCTGGTAGCCGAGCGCCTTGGCCTTGCCCTCGCGCATCAGGAGCAGGGCGCTCGCCCCGTCGGTGAGCGGCGACGCGTTGCCCGCGGTGATCGTGCCGTGCCGCCGATCGAAGGCCGGCGACAGCTTCGCGTAGGCGTCGAGGGTCGAGTCGTCCCGGACCACGTTGTCGCGCTCGACCGGCTTGTCATAAGGCGGCGGGATCACGTGCATGACCTCGGCGGCGTAGGTGCCGTCGCGCCAGGCGCGCGCGGCGTTCGTGTGCGAGCGGTGGGCGATCGCGTCCTGCTCGGCGCGCGAGATGCCGTTCTGCTTCGCCATCTTCTCGGCGGCCTCGCCCATCTGCTCGCCCGTGGTCGGCTCGCGCGAGAAGCCCGGGATCGGGGGCACGAGGTCCTTCAGCGAGAGGCGGGAGACGATCTCCAGCCGGGCGCCGAGCGTCCTGGCCTTCTGGAAGTCGGTCAGCGCGGAGGCGAGCTTCCGGGAGACGCCGAGCGGCACGTCGCTCATGCTGTCGGCGCCGCCGACGAGGGCGACGTGGTGCTGGCCGGCGAGCATCGCCTCGGCGGCGCTCGTCATGGCCTGGAGCGACGTGGCGCACGCGCGCGAGACGCTGAACGCGTCGGTGTCCTTGGGCAGGCCGGTGCGCAGCACGACCTCGCGCGCGATGTTGAGCCAGTCGAGCGTCGGCACCACCTGGCCGTAGACGACCAGCGTGACGTCGCGCGGGGTCACCTCGCTCCTCTGGAGGAGCTCCTTGACCACCGTGGCCGCGAGATCGACGGTGCGCAGCGCCTTGAGCGCCGTCCCCGCCTTGGTGAACGGCGTGCGCAGCCCGGCAACGACCGCCACCCGGTCCTTGCCGCCCTTCCCATTCTTGCCTGAAGCCATGTCGACTCCTCTGCTGCCGGAGAGCCCATCGCGAGCCCGCCCCGCGCGCCCCGCGCAGCCCCCCGGATCCCGGCGTGCCAGCGCATACCGGTTGGGGTAAGTCCCTTAGGTGCGCTAACGCGGCGTGTCAACCGCGGGAGGCGGGGGCGTCGCAGGTGGCGAGGCGCTGCGCGAGAGAGCGACGTGGGAGAAAGAACGGTTGGGGCAGCCCGGGTGCTAATTTGGCCCACGCCTGAGCTTGCCGGTAGCGTGGTTGGCCATGCGGAAACTCATTCTATGCAGTGCGTTGCTCTGCGGCGCTCCGGCGCTCGCGGGGTGTGCGACGTTTGCAAGCGACTCGGCGCCGGCGGCGCCGGGTTATGTGTATGTGGCTGGTCACAAGAACAACCAGCCTGCGATGTGGATGTGCCCTGACGCGCCGGGCAAGGCGGAGTGCACCGAGGTCGAGGTAACGACGGAGGCAGGCGAATGAAGCGTTCTTTGATTTTCGGGCTCTTGCTCGCGAGCTTCGGCGCGATCGGCTGTCAGGGGAGCTACACGAGCATCCGGCAGATCGACGGGACGCGGTACCACGTCACGCGCACGAAGCAGGGCTTCTTCAACGCGTACGGCACCGTGTTCGACTGCCAGGCCAAGGGCGACGCGATGACGTGCGTCGAGATCAGCGATCTGTGAGCTCCGCGCGGGAGCGCTGCTCCTCGCAGAGCTTCTAGAAAAGAATAAAAACGCAAAGACGCAAAGTCGCAAAAAGACGTCGAGAAGAATTCTTCTCGCTTCTTCTTGCGACTTTGCGTCTTTGCGCCTTTGCGTTTCATTCTCTCTCTGCAGCTCCGGCTCGCGCGTCACCGGCAGCCGCGCCCGCTCACGCCTCGCGCAGGAAGGCCTCGAGCAGCGCCGCCGAGACGTCGAGGAGATCGCGCTGGGTGACGATGCCCACGAGCCGCTCGCCCGCGACGACGGGCAGGCAGCCGACGCGGTGCTCGCGCATGATCCGCATCGCCTCCAGCGTCGGCGTGTCCGGCGCGACGGTCACGGGGTCGGGCCGCATGATGGACGCCACCGTGGGCGGCGCGGATCCGCTCGGCGGCGCCGCGGCGCCGCGGGCGACGAGCCGGAGCAGCGCGCGGTGGGAGACGACGCCGACGAGCCGGCCCTGCTCGTCCTCGACCGGGACGTGGCGCACGTGCCGCCAGGCCATGACGCTCGCCGCGAAGTCGACGATGTCGGTGGGACGCACCGTGAAGAGATCGGTCGACATGAACTGGCCGACGGTCCGGTAGCTGTCGCGCACGAGGTCCAGGTCGTCCTCGAGCGCGGCGGGCTCCCACGCGTGCACCGGGCGCCCGGCCCCGCCGCCCCGGGCCTCCTCCCGCTGGCGGGCGAGCATCGCGGCGCAGAGGGCGCGGCTTCGCAGCTCCGGGGTGCCCCGCCCGGCCATGGCCGCGAGCGAGCCGAGCGCCCACTGCGCGCCCGTCTGGCCGCGGCGGACCCGCTCCTCGACGACGCCGAGGTACCGGTCGACGTCGGCGGCGTCGATGCCCGCGGCCGAGAGGCCCGCCCGGGCGGCGGGGAGGAGGTGCGAGAGGATGAGCTCCGGGGCAGGGAGGCTCCGGCCGCCGAGCCACGTGAGCTGCGCCTTGAGGCCGTGGCGGGCCGCCGCGAAGAAGTTCGCCTTGGCGTCCTCGAACGGCATCTCGAGGTCGATGCGCGGGTGCTCGGCGGCGAGGCCGGACATGAGGCCGAAGAAGAAGGCGGCGTTCGCGACCTCGTCGAGGACCGTGGGCCCCGAGGGCAGCGCGCGGCTCTCGATGCGCAGGTGCGCGACCCCGGCCAGGGCCCCGTAACAGGGGCGGTTCCAGCGGTAGACGGTGCCGTTGTGGACCCGCAGGGCCTTGAGGTCCGGCGCCTCCCCGCGCGCGAGCACGGCCGCGGGGGGCTCGCCGGGATCGGCGGTCATGATCACGCGGAACCGCGCGATGTCCTCGCGGAAGAGATCGAGCACGCCGCCGTGCACCCAGCCGTCGCCGAAGTGGACGCGGGGCCTCTGCTGCCGCCCCTCGAGCGCGCTCGGGCGGGTGTCGACCGAGGTCTCGAAGAGGGCGATCCGGGTCTCGTGCCAGAGCCGCTGCCCGAGGAGCAGGGGCGAGTTGACCGCGGCGGCGAGGACGGGCGCGGTCACCGCCTGGGCGAGGTTGTAGAGCGACGCGAACTCCCGCGCTCCGACCTGGAGGTGGACCTGGAAGCTCGTGTTGCACGACTCGAGCAGGATGTTGTCGTGGGTCATCTCGAGCTCGTCGAGCCCGTGGATCGAGACGCGGAAGTCGCCCTGGCGCAGCCGCAAGAGCGCGCGGTTGAGCTCGTGGTAGCGAGGCGCCGGCGTGAGGTTCTCGAGGCGGAGGTCGCCGGCGCGCAGGGTGGGGAGGATGCCCGTGAGCAGCACGTCGGCGCCGACGGCGCGCGCGGCCTCGGCCGCCCGCCCGATGACCTCCGAGAGCTCGGCCTCGAGCCGCCGCAGGCAATCGCCGCCGAACGGGAGCGGGGTGAGGTTCGCCTCCAGGTTGAAGCGAGCGAGCTCGGTCGTGAGCCGAGCGTCGGCGGCCCGCTCGAGCACCTCCAGCGCGAGCGGGGCGGGCCGGAGCGCGCGGTCGACGAGGAACATCTCCTGCTCGGCGCCGATGCGGCGCACGCCGGACTCGATGCGATCCTCCAGGAGGAGGCGCTCGAGCGCCGCCACATCGTCGAGCAGCGCCCGCATGAACGCCTTGTGCTGCTCGTCGCTCGCCTGCTCGGAGACGTGCTGCTCGCCCATGGTGATCGCCCCGCCTTTCGCTCGCTCTCGCTCCTGGGAAGCCTACGACGGCGAGCGGCAGGGGGCGCGGGGGATCCCCCCCCGGCGGGGACGGCGGGCGTCTGGCTCGGCGCGGGCGGCGCGGCGGCGGGCGAAGGCGGGCGACGCGGTCAGAAGCTGCGGCCGGCCGCGAGCCGCAGGGTGGCGACCTTGTCCTCGGCGAGGCCGAACCCGAGCGGCGCGTCGAGCGCGACGAGCAACCCTGCCCGGGCGTAGAAGCCAGGCTGCTTCAGCGTGTAGGTGAAGAACGGCTCCATCGCGAGCTGCATCCTGTCGTCGCGGGTGAGCGTCAGCGCGGCCTGGAGGCGGAGCCCGCCGCCGTAGGGGCCTCGGCCGCGCAGCTCGAGCTCGTCGCCCTGCTCGACCACGAGCTCGACGCCGGCCTTGCTGGTCGGGAGGGCAAACATCACCGCGGTGTCCGCGCGGTAGAAGAGCCGCGCGGCGAGCTCTGCCTCGACGCCGCCGTGGGCCCTCAGGGGCAGGTGCCCGGCGGTGAGCCGGTGCAGGTCGAAGGACGCGCGCGCGGGGACGGTCGCCTGCAGCGTGGCGCGGGCGTCGGCGTCCGGGGCGCTGAGGACGGGGATCGAGAGCGCGCCGCCGCCGAAGACGGTGAGCTTGCGCGTGAGAGCGCGCGCATAGTGGGCGCCGACCGTGGGGTTGCCGAAGAGAAGGCTGCCGGCGCTGCTGCTCTCGTCGACGCCGAGCCGGGTGGACCGGAACGAGGCGGAGACGTCGCCATAAGCCAGCGGGAGATCCACGTCGAGGTGGAGCCGGCCGAACCACTCGAGCTGACCTCGGAGATCGAAGGTCAGCCCGAACGTGCTCACCTCGGACGTGACATCGTCCATGGCCCAGGAGGCCGACTTGCTCAGGACGTCGAGCTCGAGCTCCGCACGCGATCCCTGGGATTTAGCCCAGCTGTTCTTTTCTGCCGGGGCGGCAGGGGGTGCCGTGAGCCAGAGCGAGAGCAGGAGAGCGGAGGAGAGCAGCGATCTCGCGTTCAATCAGTCCCACCTGCGAGGACTACCATGGCTCGGCTCGGCCGTGGTCAGCGAACGGCGCCCTCGGCGCCCGCGGCCTCCTCGTCGTCGTCCTCCTCGTCGTCGTCGTCGTCCTCGTCCTCGTCGTCCTCCTCGCTGTCGTCGTCGTCGTCGTTGCGGTCGAACAGCAGGGAGGGAGCGCCTTCGTTGCCGTGCTCCGCGAAGATCGCGTCGGCGGCGATCACGAGCTCCTCCATGCGGTCGGCGTCGACGGGGCCGTACACGGCGAGCGCCATGGCGCGATCCTGCACGAACAGCCACGCGTCGGGGAAGTCGAGCAGGGCGTCGCGGATGCTCTTCGAGAGCCAACGGCCGATGGCCTTCGCTTCGGGCCCCTCGACAAGGAACTGCTCCATGAACTCCGGGTCCTTCTTGAACTGGACGCCGGTGTTGGGGGCACGCCTGCCATCGACGATGGGCAGCGGGCACACGGTGAGCCGGGGCCCGGCCTTGGCCAGCTTGGTGAGGACCACCTGGTACTCGCTGCCGTTCTTCGCGTCCGGGCCCACGACCGCGACGTAGGCGAGCTTCGGGACGAGCTCGTAGCGGGCGAGGACCTCGCCGCCGCCCGTCTCCTGCAGCGTATGCTGGAGGCTGGACGGCAACGAGCGCACCGGACGAGGGCCGTCGCCGACGGCGTCGGCCTTTCGGCCGCCCGGCTTCGCGCCGGGGCGGGCCGGTGCCGCCTCGGGGGTCATCAGCGCGCGCCAGCGCGCGAGCTCGCGGTCGCGCCGCGCCTCGTGCCGACCGCGCAAGCCGGTCAGGAACCAGACGACGAGCAACGCAAGGGGACCTACGTACCAGAGCCAGGGCATGGGGCGGCGATGCTAGCAAACCTCGCGGAGCTGCGGTGGGGTCGCGCGCGCCTGCGGTGAGGCGAGGCGCGGCTGTCGCGGCGAACCTCGCCGCTTCGCGGCGAAGTTCAGGGCGCGGGGGCCGGAGCGGCGTCGTCCGGCCGCTCGAAGACGCACCAGTAGCCGTTCTTGCTGTGGCGCACCATCCCGGCCACCTGGTACACGCCCCGGAAACGCCGGTCCTTGCGGAGCTTCTCCTGCGCCGGGAACGGGAGCTTGTCGCACGTGTCGGCGCCGCCGACGAACACGAAGTAGCGCGGCATCTTGTCGAAGACGTGCTGCACGTAGCCGGGGCCCGTCTTGCGCGTGTAGCCGCCCGGGAGCTTGGAGATCACGGGATCGACGAGGCCGAGGAGATCGAGCACCGGGTAGTCGGTCACATACCCGATGTACCCGATGTCGCCCACGGCGACCTCGCCGGGCTTGCCGTGCTCCACGAACCAGTTGGCCACGCCGCCCGCGGCGCTGTCCCAGAACCGCTTCTCGTCGTCGAGGATCCGGTGCTGGGCGCGCTCGATCCGCTGCGCCCGGAAGGCGCCCAGCGCGATGAGACAGCCGAGCGCGAGCACGCCGGCCCCCGCGGCGAGGGCGATCGCCCCGCCCTCGGGCGCGTCCGCGGCGCGGGCCGAGAGCTGGGCGAGCAGCGGCTCGAGCAGCGCGCGCGCGCCGAGGCCCGCGAGGAGGAAGCAGAACGGCTCGAACGGGCTCATGAAGCGGTAGTACGGCATCCAGTCCCCGCCCACGAGGAGCACGTAGCCGCCCACCGCGAGCGCGAGGGCCGCGACGCAGAGCGCGTCGCGGTGGCGCGCGACGATCGCCACGCAGAGGCCGAAGAGCCCGAGCAGCAGCGCCGGCCAGGTGTGCTCCGCGTACTCCGCGAGGTAGCGCTGCCCCCCGGCCAGCTGCTCCGCGAGGCTGCCGGTCTTGGCGCTCAGCGTGTTCGGCAGCCACGTGCCGTAGTAGCTGTGCCGCCAGAGCATGTGGCACGCGATGGGCGCGGCGAAGACGACGCCGCGGAGGAGGTTCTGCCGCCCGAAGAAGCGCAGGCCGAGGAAGAGCATCGGTATGCCGATGAACATCGGCGCTTCCGGGCGCGTCAGGCCAGCGAGCCCGAAGACGAGGCCCGAATACGGGAAGCCGGTCCCCCGGTCGCGCTCGCGGAACATCATCTCGGTGCCCGCGAGGACGAGCAGGACGAACAGCGGCGTCTCCAGGCCGAAGACGGCATATCCGCTCTGCACGATCGAGCTCGCGAACAGCCACGTGGCGATGCAAGGGACCGCGCCGTGCGGGCGGAGCCGGGCCGAGAGGAGGTAGAGCGCGCCGAGCGAGCCGCAGGCGGCGAGCCCGCCGAGCACCTTGGCGACGACGTCGGGGTCGAGGCCGAGCTTGATGCCGCCCGCGAGCAGCACGGTCCAGAGGAAGTTCGTGTACCCCTCGATGCGCTCGCCGGCGTTGTAGACGAGCCCGAGGCCCCGGGCGAAGTTGCGCGCGTACCGGTACGAGATGTACGCGTCGTCGATCGTGAACGAGCGCACGCGCACCATGTTCACGACGAGCAGGAACGCCGGCAAGACGAGGCCGAACGCGAGGTGCAGGCGCTCGGAGAGCGGCGCGCCTCGCAGCCAGTCGCGCAAGCGTCTGGCCGGGGGCGCTGCTTCGACGACGCCGTCGCCCGCCGCTTCCATGTCGCCGTCGGCCTCGCCGCTCGGAGGGGCGACCCCGAGTTGCCCGTGCTCTGCTTCTTCCGGTTCCAGGAAAGCCATGTGAAGCCTCTCCCTACCATGGATGGTTCATGTCGGGGTCGTTTCTTGGTCGAGGCCCTCATCCAAGCTATCCTCGCGACATGCGTGCAGCCATTGTCGCTCTTGCCGCCTCCTCCGCCCTTTTCGTCGCGCCCCCGGCGCTCGGTGCCCGAGGCGTGCCGTGCGGCTTCTATGGAATCGATCCAGGGGCGCCCGTCGACGCAGGGGAGGTGATCCTCGACGACAAACACGCGAAGCGGCTCGCGCGCGCGGGCGCCGGCGCCGTGCGCGTCGAGTTCCTGCTCGATGACGCCGAGGCGTGGGACGACGACAAGCTCGAGCAGTACGACGCCGTCATCGACGCGGCGCTCGCCGCCGGCCTCGAGCCGGTCGGGCTCCTCTCTCACCGCACGATCGGAGAAGGACAGGACGTCTGGAATGACGATCCGGACCGGGACGGCGACAACGCGTACGTGGAGGCGTTCGCCGAGACGGCAGAGGCGCTCATGACGAGGTACGCCGGGGACGTCGTCCAGTGGGAGATCTGGAGTCAGCCGAACTGCTCCGAGCTCCCCGACCCCGCGCTCGACCCGGAGCACGCCGGCTGCACCTTCATCCTGCCCCGGGTGCTCGCGCAGATCCTCGCCCAGATCCGCATCCGCAACGAGGCGCTCTTCAACGTCGACGCGCTGTCGCTGACCACGGGCGGCCTGCTCGCCTCGGACGACGCGGCCGCGCCGTTCTCGGGGGTCGATTACCTGCGCGAGCTCTACGCGCAGCCGGCGTGGGACGATCTCGAGGCGCGCTTCGGCCAGCGGACGCCGTGGTCTCGCCTCGGTCAACAGCTGTTCTTCCATCAGCGCACCGAGGTCGATCCGGTGACGCTCAACGATTATCTCGACGCGCTGCGCGACCTCGCCGACGAGGAGGGGGACGAGAGCCCCTTCGCCGTGACCGGGATGGCGTGGTCGAGCGCGCTCGCCGGCGAGGAGCTCCAGGCGGCGAACCTGACAACGTCGTTCGAGCTCCTCTCGGAGCGCGACGACGTCGCCGGCGTGGTCTGGGCCAGCTTCCAGGACGCGCCGCTCGACGAGCAGCCCTTCGGCCTCGTCGACGAGGCCGGCGTGGAAAAGCTCGCGCTCGCCGCGTTCAGCGAGTCGGCCGACAGGTGCGAGCCGGCGGTGCAAGGCGGCGGGTCGGGGAGCGGCGGCGGGGGGAGCGGATCGAGCGGCGGCGGCGCCGTGGCCGGCTCGCCGCCCGGCGGTAGCGGGCAGATGGGGCGGCCGATCGACGGAAAGCGGCGCGCGAGCTCCTGCAGTTATGCCGCGGGCGCAACCAGCGGAGGTGGAACGCGGCCAGATGTGGGTTGGCTCGCATTGTTCGCGATCGGCGCGATCGCGATGGTGCGCTGCCGCCGCGTCATTTGAAGGCAACTCGAGCGCTCTCGTCGCCGACAGGTGAGGCATGCCTCACAGCTCGGCGCGCTTCGCGCGGCGGATGGCCGTGCACGTCGGACTTTTGCTCTTCAATGGTTGCGGGCGCGACGGCGCGGGCGGTCGCTTCGGCGTCTGCGGCGATGGCGTGGTCGACGAGGGCGAGGTGTGCGACGACGTCAATACCGCGGAGGGCGACGGCTGCTCGCCGACGTGCCAGCGCGAGGAGCCAGCGGCGCCCCGCTGCGGCGACGGCGCGCTCGACGCGGGCGAGGCGTGCGACGACGGCAACACGGCGGCCAGGGACGGCTGCTCGGCGGCGTGCGAGGTCGAGGTGCCCCCGCGCTGCGGCGACGGCGCCGTCGATCCGGGGGAGCAGTGCGACGACGGGAACGTCGCGACGGGCGACGGCTGCGAGGTCGATTGCACGAAGACGCCGGCCGAGGAGACCGTCTGCGAGGAGCTTTTACCGCTCGCGCAGGGGACGTGCGAGGTGGCCGCCGGCGCGGGCGCGACGCTGATCCGGGGCGTGGTGCTGACCCCGGGCAGGGTGTACCGGGGCGGGCGGGTGCTCGTGGACGAGCGCGGCGCGATCGCGTGCGTCGGCTGCGATTGCGAGGCGGCGGGAGCGACGGAGATCATGTGCCCGACCGGCGTCGTCTCCCCGGCCCTGATCAACACGCATGATCACATCACGTACACGCAGAACAGCCCGTATACCCCGACCGAGGAGCGCTATGAGCACCGGCACGACTGGCGCACCGGCAACAACGAGCACACGAGGATCGACACGCCCGGCATGGCGAGCCAGGCGCAGATCCGCTGGGGCGAGCTCCGCTTCCTGATGGGCGGCGCGACCTCGATCGTCGGCTCGGGGAGCGCGCCAGGCCTCCTCCGGAACCTGGACCGGGCCGACCAGGAGGGCCTGGGCCAGCGCGCGGTCCATCTCGACACGTTCCCGCTCGACGACACGGGCGGCCGCGAGCTCGTGAGCGGTTGCGGCTACTCGGCCGACATGGTGACAGGGAAGGACGTCGAGGGAGAGGACGCCTATTGCCCGCACGTCGCCGAGGGGATCGATGTGTCGGCGCGCAACGAGTTCGTCTGCCTGAAGGCGGCGCCGAACGACGTGCTCGAGCCGCAGAGCGCGTTCATCCACGGGATCGGCCTGACCGCGCCCGACTACGCGGCGATGGCGGCGGAGGGCACGGCGCTCATCTGGTCTCCCCGCTCCAACATCACGCTTTACGGCGACACCGCCGTGGTCACCGCCGCCGCCCGCCTCGGGGTGCAGATCGCGCTCGGCACCGACTGGATCGCGACCGGATCGATGAACCTCCTGCGCGAGCTCCGGTGCGCGGCGGCGCTCAACGAGACGTATTTCGACGGCTTCTTCACCGATGAGGAGCTGTGGAGGATGGTCACCGGGAGCGCCGCCGCGGTCACCGCGACGGACGACGTGATCGGCGCGCTGTCCACGGGGAAGGTCGCCGACATCGCGATCTTCGACGGCAGAGAGCGCGAGGGCCACCGCGCGGTCGTCGCCGCCGATCCCGAGGACGTCGTCCTCGTGATGCGCGGCGGAAAGGTCCTGTATGGCGACGCGGCCGTTGTGTCCGCGGTCCGGGGCGCGGACGCATGCGACGTGGTCGATGTGTGCGGCGTGTCGAAGCAGGTCTGTCTGCGGGACGAGATCGGGATGACGCTGGAGGACCTCGAGCAGCAGGCGGGCGAGATCTACCCGGCCTTCTTCTGCGGCGAGCCCGAGGGCGAGCCGCTCTGCACCCCGTCCCGCGTGGAGAGCGCGCCCCTGAACGCCTCGGTGAACGGCTCGACCGTCTACACCGGGCAGCCGACGGACGCGGATCTCGACGGCGACGGCATCGAGAACGGCGCGGACGATTGCCCGAGCGTCTTCAACCCGATCCGGCCGCTCGACGACGGGGTCCAGGCCGACTTCGACAACGACGGCGACGGCGACGCCTGCGACGCGTGCCCGCTCGACGCGGGCAGCACGCTCTGCTCGCCGCCGGACCCGAACGACGCCGACAACGACGGCGCGCCGAACGGCGCGGACAACTGCCCGAACCTCCAGAACCCCGGCCAGGCCGACGCGGACGGCGACGGCAAGGGCGACCCGTGCGACCTGTGCCCGGACCAGGCGAACCCAGGGGCCCTGGGCTGCACGGTGGCGATCTACGCTATCAAGGACGGCACGCGCGCGGAGGGCGAGGCGGTGGCCCTGGAGAACGTGCTCGTGACCGGGAAGCACGCGAGCGGCTTCTTCGTCCAGGCGAAGCCGGGCGACCCGGGGTACGCGGGGCCGGCGTACTCCGGCGTTTACGTGTACAGCCCGCAGAACACGGTGCTGGTCGGCGATCGCGTGCGGATCACGAGCGCGGTGATCTCGAATTACTTCGGGCAGATCCAGCTCGGGTCCGCCGTGGTCGAGGTGATCGCGTCGCTCGGCGAGGCGGCGCCGGCGCCGGAGCCCGTCGCGCTGGCCGACATCGCGACGGGCGGCGCGCGCGCCGCCGAGCTCGAGGGGGTCCTCGTCGAAATGGAGGGCGTCACCGTGATCGGGCTCGACACGACGGTTCATGAATTCATCGTCACAGGCGATCTGCGCGTGGACGACCTCCTGTACCGGGCCGACCCCTTCCCGGCGGAAGGCGACCATTTCGCGAGGATCCGCGGCATTCTCATCCACCGTAACCACGACTCGAAGGTCGAGCCGCGCGGCGTCGAGGACCTCGTGGCGGTGGTCGCGAAGGCAGGGCTCGTGATCAACGAGGTGGATTACGATCAGCCGGGCGGAGATGGAGCCGAGTTCATCGAGATCTACAATGGCGCCGGCGCGCCCGTGGATCTCACGGGCCATGCGCTCGTGCTGGTCGATGGATCCAGCAGCGCGCCCTCCGCCTACAGGACGCTCGATCTGAGCTCCGCCGGTACGCTCGCGGCTGGCCAGTACCTCGTCGTCGGCAGCACGGCGGTGGTCGGCACCGACACCATGCCAGGCATCGTGGCGGATGGTGCGGTGACGATCGCCTTCTCGGGCGCGCAGACCGATCGGGTGCAGAACGGGGCTCCCGACGGGATCGCGTTGATAAACACCATGACAGGGGCCGTGATCGACGCGCTCTCCTACGAGGGGAGCATCCCCGCCGTCACGATCGGGGGCGCCAGCGTGAGCCTCGTCGAAGGCGACGCGTTGCCGGCCACGGTGGCGGACGGCGGCATGGGGGCTGGCTCGCTCTGCCGCCTGCCCGACGGGACGGACACGAACCAGGCCGCCGCCGACTGGGCGCTCTCCGCGACGATCACCCCTGGTGCCGCGAACGTGCCGTGAGCCCGGCCGAGACGCTGCGCTCCTCGGCGCAGCGCACCTCGACGGCCCGCCGTTCGCCCGGCGCCACGTGGTCCGCGCCGCGCGCGCCGGTGTCTTCGTCCTGTCGGCTGTGTCTGGAGAGAGTGAAGAGAATCAAGGAGGAATGAGCCGTGAGCGGGCGCTCACAGGCAGCCGCAGAGCGGGTCGCCCGCCTTGCACACGCACTTTCCACCCTTCTTGGACGGCGCCGCCGCGCTGGCGCCCCGCGCCGCGCTGGCGCCCCGCACCGCCTTGCCGGACGTCGCCGCTCGGCCGCGGAGGGTTGCGGCCCCCTTGATGTTCGACGTCTTTGCGTCGGCCACGTCCTCGCCCTGCGCCAGCGCCTTGGTCGTCTCCGTCGCCTTGTAATCGGCGAACGCCTTCTGCGCCTTCTCGGCGTCGCTCTTGGCGGCGTCGAGCGCGAGGGTAAGCTCGGTGATCTTCCGGTTGCGCTCGTCGAGCTGGAGGTTGAGCTGCGCGATCCTGTCCTGCTCCGCGACGCGGGCGGCCACGGCCTCGGCCTGAGCCGCCTCGGCTTCCTTCACCTTGCCGGCGAAGGCGGTCACCGCGACCGTGGCCACGGCCGCCACGACCAGACCCACCCCGAACACGAACCGACCCCGCCGCTTCTGCCGAACACCCTGGGCGATCGCCTCGAGCTCGCGTTCAAGGTCCCCCGAGCCCGACATGGGCGGCACGCTGGCAGCGACCGGCGCGATGCTGGCGGGCCCTCTCGTCCCCTGGTAGAGCACTCCCGGGCTTTGTTGCGTGTTCATCATCGCGCGAGACCTCCTCCTGCGTGAGCGAATCCTCCTCTAAGCAAGTGGGGGGCCTCTAAGCAAGTGTGATGCCAGGTGAGCGCGCCTCGACCTGGCGGCGTGTGCATCGTCCGTGAAGCAAACGGCGGTGCAAAGCGAGGACTCACACCGCAACGCGGCGGCTCGCACCGCAAAACGAGGACTCACACCGCAAAATGAGGACTCACGAGGTGCTCCAGAGGCGAGTCCCGCGAGATCCGGGTGGATCACTTGTTCTGGTGCATGGATCGCTCACCGGACCTCGATGCGTCCCCTGGTCCAACGGAGGTCCTGCACCACGCTCCGGCAACACCGGCGCTGCCGGCGGGGAGGGAGGGCCGCATCAGGGCAGCGATCGGAATCGCTCCAATTAAGCCAACGATTCCGGCTACTTGCGTCCGTAGGTCGGCCACCGCCGCGCCCCCGCGGATCCGAGGACGAGAGCGCCTCGTGGCGAGGTGGCCGTCAGGGCTGCAGCTTGGCGACGAAGGCGTCGGGGCCCCCGGAGCTCATCATGGGGTCCCCCCCGAGATCCATCCTGCCGCTGAAGCTGCCCGTCAGCGCGATGGCTCCCAGCTCATCCACGGCGACGGCCCGGGCGCGCTGCTCCGCCGCGTCGCCGAACGATTTGGCCCAGGCCGTATCGCCGTTGGGAGCGAGCTTCGCGAAGAAGGCGTCGTTGCCGCCGAGGGCCTGGAGCCTCGGGCTCGGGGTGCCGAAGTCGATGGAGCTCTCGAACTCTCCGACCACGATGACGTTGCCCGCCTGGTCGACCGCCACCCCCAGCGCCCTCTGATCTTCCGCATCCCCGTACAGACGGTTCCAGAGGTGCTTGCCGTCCGCGTTGAAGGCGGCGACGACCGCGTCCTTTCCTCCGGCGTATCTCCGCGGCGCCCCGTCGAAATTGATCGTTCCCCCGGTGCTCCCTGCGACGACGATGTCCCCCTTCGCGCCCACCGCGACCGCCGCGAATTCCTGGCTCATGGTGTCGCCGAAGATCTTGGCCCAGAGCGGCGTCCCGCCCGCGTCGAGCTTCGCAATGAACGCGTCATCGCCCTGAGCATTGAGGAGCGTCGTGCCGAAGTACACCCTGCCCGCGATGCGGCCGACCAGGACCACGTCTCCTTCGGGCGTGACGGCAGCGTCGTTCGCGACCTCAGCGGTCGTATCGCCGAAGTTCCTGCTCCAGGCGACGTTTCCGAGGGCGTCCATCTTCGCGACGAAGATGTCCTCTCCACCTTCGCTCGTCAGGTGGTCCCCGCCCAGCACGTCGGCCCAGTCGGTGAAGCTGCCAGCGACGACGATGTTGTCGTCCGAATCCACCGCGAGCCCATAAACTCTATCGACGCTCGGGCCGGCGATGGTCTTGACCCAGTCCAGGCCGCCCTCTGCGTCGAGCTTCGCCACGAACACGTCCGAGCTGCCTGTGCTCGTGAGCGGCGTCCCGTCGAAGTTCAGTGTGTTTTCGAAGGTTCCGGCCACGATCACGCCGCCGTTCTTGTCGAGCGCCACGCGATTGCAAAAATCAGAGCCGTTCCCCCCGAGCGCCTTCGACCATTCCGTCGCGCCGCCGGGAGCGAGCTTGACGACGAAGCCGTCGTACGCTCCCTGGCTGCCGACGGAATCCAGGCTGGTGCTGAAGGCACCCGCGATCAGGAGGTTCCCTTCCCTGTCGAAGGTGACGTCATGACCGATCTGCTCGCCGTTCCCTCCGAGCTGGGTGCTCCACTCGTGCGCTCCGGTGCACTCCGGCACACGATCGCAGTTCTCGTCATTCGCCTTCGTCGTACAGGCCTCGGCCTTGGGGACCACCTCGTCCACGCACGAGCCGCCGCGCAGGCAGCCGTCCTTGCACTCGCCGACTCCCCTGGTCGACTCGGGGCCTGTATAACAAGGATCGCAGGGCTCGCTGCCGCCCGCGCCGCCCGCGCCGCCCGCACCTCCCGCGGCGCCCGCGCCTCCCACGCCGCCCGTGCCGCCGGCGCCTCCCGCGGCGCCCACGCCGGCCATCCCGCCTTGCGCGGTGCCGCCGCCGCTGATGGCGCCCGGCACGAGCACGCCTTGGTCGAAGCACCCGCCCAGCGCGCCGGCCACGCCGAGCGCGCCGCAAAGGACCATGAAGCCGTTGCGTTTCATCAAAACACCCCCGTGATCCCGGCACCCCACGGCGATATCCACGGACGGACCGCTGCGCCCTTGGGCCTCGCCGCCGCGGACGGTGCGGTGAGGAGCAGCGCGACGCCGCCCGCGGCGAGCGCCCCGCCCACGATGAACGCCGGCGCAGGGACGAGGCGCAGGTCGTTGTACGAGCCCAGCTTGGCCCGCGTCTTCGGCGTGTCCGGGCACACGACGTCCTCGGTGCACCCGAGGTCGATCAGCTCGCTGCGCCGTGCGCTCGTGATGCCGAACGTGATCCCACCGACCACGAGCGCCGCGGCGCCCGTGCCGACGGCGGTCCAGCCGAGCACGCGCTGCGTGGTGCCCGGCGCCGGGCCGGCGGGCGGGGGGAGGATGATGGGCGGGCGGACACCGGCGGGGAACTCGAGCGCGAGCGCCGCCTCCTGCCGCTCCTGCATCGCGACCTCCCGCCGGACGACACGCCCCGCCCACGCGGCCTCGACGACGTGCTTGCCAGGATCGACAGGCTGGCTGACCCCCACCAGCGCGGGTGGCACCGGCTTGCCGTCGATGGTGATCTGCACCTCGCGCTCCGGGGCGCCGCGCACCCCCACAGAGAGCCTGGGGATTCGTGGCTTGAGATCGTCGTACGCTTTCCCGGCGTCGGCGACAGCGGCCTTGAAGACGTCGCTGGCCGAGGCGTCGAGCGAGGTGCGGCTCACTTGCAGGTAACGCTCGGAGGCCTCGATGAGGCGCCCGAGCTGCTCGAGGCAGCGCGCGGCATAGAGGTCGATCGTCGGCGCCTGGATCAGCTGGTCCGCGCGCCCGAACTTGTCGAGCGCCGCCGCGTACTGGCCCCTGTCGAAGAGGTCGAGGCCCTCTTCGGCGAGGGCACGGGCGGCGTTCATGGTGGCAGGGTCGACGTCGGCCGCCCGCGCGGCGGTCGCGAGCGCGAGCGCGAGCGCGAACGCGATGGTGGCGGTGCCCGAGACCCTCGATCGCGCGCGCATTCGTCTCCTCAGAAGCCGAGGCGGTCGGACCTGGTGCGCGTCGCGCTGGAGGCCGCGGGCGGGGGCGCCGACGAGGGCCTGGGCCGCGGCGGGGAGGACGCGGCCCTGCCCGGGCGAGCGGGCGCCGTCTGGACGGAGGAGGCGGCCGCGGCCGGAGCGCTGGCCGCCAGCGCGGAGCCGGCGCGGGGCGCAGGCGTCGAGGCCGCCGTGTCCTGGGGAGGCGCGAGCTCGGGCGCCCCCCTGGGTGAATTCGCTTCCGCCGGCGGATTGTTCGCGGGGGCGGCGACTGGCGGCGTCTCGAGCGTCCCCCGCGGCGAGGCCGCGCCGGACGGCGGTGCGTGCGGGATCGGGTCGTCCCCGAGCGCGCGCCAGCCGATGAAGAGCACCCCGCCGAGGACCGAAGCCGCGAGGCCGAGCGCGACGGCCGGGCCCGGCGTCTTGCGGCGAGGTCTCGAGTCGGCCCCGGCCTCGTCGTAGAGGCCCGGCGGCGAGGCCACGCTCCCGTCCGGCGAGACGGAGAGCGGAGAGGTGGAGATCGGCGGACCGGAGAGCGGCGCGGCGGAGAGCGGCGCGGCGGAGATCGGCGGGACGGAGGGCGACGTGGTGCCCGCGCCCCCGGGGATCGAGCTCACCGAGGCCCGCCCGCCCTCCTGCGCGTCGCTGGACGGCAAGAGCGCGTCGCGCAGCGCGTCCACCATCGCCGTCGCCGAGGCGAACCGCCCGTTCGGGTCACGGCTGCAGGCCTGCATGAACCACTCGTCGAACGCCGGCGGCACGGGCACAGACGCCACCTTCGAGGGGACAGGCAGCGGATCACTGCATATCTCGAGGATCATCGCGCCAGGCGCCTCGGCCGTGATCGCCGCCCGGCCGCACACGCACTCGAACGCGATCACCCCGAGCGCCCAGAGGTCCGACCGGTAATCGACGGTCGCGCCCTGCGCCTGCTCAGGGCTCATGTACGGCAGCGTCCCGATCAGCACGCCCGCCTGCGTCCCGATGCCCTCTTTGCCGGACATGCGCGTCTTGGCGACGCCGAAATCGAGGACCTTGGCCACCTCCCGGTCGTCGTCGCGGGCGAGGAAGATGTTGTCGGGCTTGAGGTCGCGGTGGACGATGCCGGCGTCGTGGGCCTTGCGCACGGCGCGCGCGACGTCGGCGAAGATGCGCGCCGTATCGGCCGGCTCCAGCGCGCCGACACGCTCGAGCCGGTGCGCGAGGTCCTCGCCCTCGAGGAGCTCCATCGCGATGAAGGGGACGTCGTTCTCGACGCCGTGATCGAGGATCTGCACGACGTTCGGGCTGCGGAGCGCCGCCGCCGCCTGCGCCTCCTGGTAGAAGCGCGCGCGGACCGTCTCGTCCTTCGCATAGAGAGGCCCGAGCATCTTGATCGCGACCGGCGAGCCCAGCGTGAGATCGTCCGCGCGCCAGACGGTGCCCATGCTGCCCGAGCTGAGAGGGCGGAGCAGCCGATACCGGCCGACCAGCACCTGTCCCTCCAGCCCGAACGCGTTCGTCGTCATTGTCGCAGGACCTGTGGTGCGCGCGTGGCCTTCCCTACGCTGGTGGTTGTTCAGTGCTGGTCAACGACAACAACGGGTAGACTGAAAGCCTACGGGGCGTGGCGCGGAGCGTCAATCGGTGCACCCGCCGCGTGCTCGCCGGACGTCGCCAGAGCACCGAACAGGTTGAAACGCCGCGCGCGAGAGAGAGTTTGAACCACAGAGACACAGACGCGACAACAACAAAACCTCCGCGCATCCGCGGTTCGTTTCGTCAATTTTTCGATCGGTTCGGTACCCTAGATCAACACGAAGTCCTCGGCCACGGAGACCTCCTCGGCCATGATGCTCGTGGTCTCCTCGTCGCGCAGGACGGCGAGCTTGTAGAGTTGCGCCAGCACGGCCGGGTGATCCTCGACCAGACCCATGAACTCGGTGGCCGGAAGGTACAGCGTCACGGTGGGGTGAACGGCGATCACATCGGCGTTCGTCGCGCGGCGGAGGACCATCGCGATCTCGCCGGCGACGTCGCCGGGGCCGAGCGTCGAGAGCACGAGCGGCTCGACGCGGGCGTCGTCCGCCGCGTCTCGCCGGACGACGGCGACCTCTCCGGAAGCGATGAGGAACAGGCCGGGGGGCCGCTCATCCTGGACGAGCAGCCGCTCGTTCTTCTCGAACGTGCGCGTGCGGAACCGCTTCACGAGCGCGGGCCTGTCGGCCTCGGGCACGACGCGGAGCACGTCGCTCATCCGGACGAGGTTCTCCACCATGCGGTCCCGGCAGTAGGCCGCGAGCTCCAGGCCCACCTCGGGCTCGCGCTGCGCGATGTCGTCGATCGCGTCGCGCTTCACCTCGAGCACGATGGAGGGCCGCGTGGCGATGACGCTCCCGGTGCGCGGGGCCCGAGAGAGCAGCGCCATCTCGCCGAACATGGCGCCGTTCGCGAGCCGGGCGAGGAGGATCTCCTCGTCCCCGCGCCGGCGCCGCGCCTCGAGCTCCCCGCGCGCGACGAAGTAGGCCTCGCTGCGCGCGGCGCCCTGCTCGATCACGGTCGTCCCCGCCGCCACCCAGACGGGCGTGAAGGCGGCGCACAGGGCGCGGAGCGCGTCGCGCCCGACGGACGAGAAGACCGGCTGGGGCGCGATCCCGGGGTGATGGGCCTGGGCGGCCAGCCTGCGCGTGGCGTCGTGGATGATCTCCGTCGCCTTGTTGAGCAGGAGCGCGCCGGTGAGCACGGACGCGAGCGGCTGGAACGCCTCGGCGGCCGGCAGGGGCGGCGGCGGCGGCGCGCCCTCGCCGAGCCGCGGCGAGTCCCGGCAGAACGCCTCGGCGATCAGGTCGAGCCCGGGCCCGGCATCGCCGCCGAAGCGCTCGCTCTCGCGCGCGGCCGCCACGGCGAGCGGCAGGTTCTCGAGGTCGATCGCGCGGGCGATCGCGGTGGAGCACGCCTCCCGCGCGGCCTCGTGCCGGTTCAGCTCGCCGAGGAGGCGCCCGCAGAGGCAGAGCGCCGACGGCATCGTCGGGTCGTGCCGGACCAGCGCAGCGGCCCAGCGCAGCGCGGCGTCCCGCTCTCCCGCGAGCGCCAGCGAGAGCGCGCGGTCGATCGGCGACTCCGCCTGCTGGATCGAGCCCGGAAGTACCGGGGGGAGGGCCATGTAAGCGTGTATATCAGGGTTCATTGCGCGGTGGCAAAGAACGCGCCTGGTTGACGCCTCGCACGCCCCCGCGCGGATTCCCCGGGGAGGAGCAAGGCGTCGCGCTCAGGCGAGGTGCTGCTTCAGGAACGCGATGCTCCGTTCCCACGCGAGCTTCGCGGCCTCGGGGGCGTAGACCTCGGGGCGCGTGTCGTTCGCGAACGCGTGGTCGGCGTCATAGACGTGGAGCTCCATGGATTGGCCGCGGGCGGCGAGCTCCTTCTGGATCGCCTCGGCGGCGGCCGGCGTCGCCCAGCCGTCGCGCGCGGCGAAGTGGGCGAGGATCGGCGCCTTGACGCGCGTGTAATCGGGCGCGGGGCTCGGGACGCCGTAGAAGGGCACCGCGGCCGCGAGCTCGGGGATCGTCGCGGCGGCGGCGAAGCTCAGCGCGCCGCCCATGCAGAACCCGATGACGCCGACCTTGCCGGTCGACCGCTCGTGCGCCGACAGGAAGCGGGCGGCGGCGGCGATCTCCTCGAGGGCGCGCGGCTTGTCGAGCTCGGTCATCAGCCGGTTGGCCTCCGTGGCGTCCTTGGTGGTCTTGCCGTGGTAGAGGTCGGGCGCGAGGGCGATGAACCCGGCGGCGGCGAGCCGGTCGAGCAGAGAGCGGATGTGGTCGTTCACACCCCACCACTCCTGGATCAGGACGACGGCAGGCGACTTGCCCCCCTGCTTCGGCCAGACGATCTCGCCGGTCGCCGAGGACCCGTCCTTCGCGGGGAACGAAACCTTTTCGGACATGCGACTCCTCCCTTTCGAGACGGGGATCGGCTCCACCGTCCTCGTCAGCAATCGGGGATCGGCTTCCGCCGTTCCCTCATGGCGCGGCGCAGGATAACCGCCCCGCGCACGTTGCGTAGCGCAAACCGCCTGGCATGTGCTCCACGCCGGGACGCCGGCGATGTAGATTGACGGCGTGGATGCGCTGGCGGGACGATGGAGGCGAGCCGTCTCGTCCTTGAAGGAGCTCCGGCTGCGGGTCGCGTTCCTTCGGAGCGAGGTGCTGCGCGCCGATCTCCCCTCCGTCGCCCGCGCGCTCGACGACCTCTGCCGCGACGCCGAGCAGGCCAACCCCCTCGCGCGCGACGTGCTGGGCGCCGTCGTGCCGGTCCTCGTGGATCCTGCGCTCTCGGAGCGCGTCGAGCAGCTCCGCGAGCTCGCGTCCTCCCATGCCCTGCTGCCGCTCTCGCGCCTCCTGCGCCGCAAGGCGCGGCGGCCCGAGGCGCAGCCGGCCTCGCCGGCGCCCGACGAGCGGCTCGTCGCGACGTCGAGCGCCGGTCGCGCGCTCACGCTCGGCGAGCGGCGCGCGCTGGCCCGGCGGCCGACCCGCGCGGCCTTCGACGCCCTGCTCCGGGACCCGCACCCGCTGGTCATCCGCAACCTGCTCGCCAACCCGCGCTTGACCGAGGATGACGTCGTCCGCCTCGCGGCGCGCCGCCCGGCGAACGCGGAGGTCCTGACGGAGATCGCGAAGCACCCCGAGTGGCCGCAGCGCGCGCGGGTGCGCATGGCGATCGTGCAGAACCCGGGCGCGCCGCAGGAGATCGCGGTGCCCATGGTGCGCCTCCTCCTGCGGCCCGAGCTCCTGCGGCTCGCGGCGGCGGCGGACGTGCCCGCGGTCGTCCGGGCCGCGGCGCGGGAGCTGCTCGATCGCCGTCCGCCCGTCCCGCACAAGCCAGGCGGCCCGCTGGCGCAGTGAGGCCGCGCCCTGCGAGAGGTCGGCGGCGTGCGCGCAGGCCGCCGCCGCGGTGCTGCCATCGGAGAGGAGGAGAAGAGAGCAGAGAGGGAGTGAAGGAGAGAGGGAGTCGAAGGAGAGAGGGAGAGAGGTCGTGGCGGGCGCTTCCGTGAATCGGCGCCCGCCGGCGAGGCTACGCGACCTCGGCCCAGCACCGCGCGAGGCGGCGCACGCCCTCGTCCAGGTCCTCGTCGCACGCCACCGAGGAGAAGCAGAGCCGGAGGGCGAACGGGTTCACGGCGCCGTGAGCCCGGAACAGCGAGCCCGGGTCGAAGGCGACGCCGTGCTCGATGGCGGCGGCCAGGAAGAAGGCCTCGTTCGGCTCGGCGTCGGGCTCGACCCAGATCGCGAAGCCGCCCGCGGGCGGGTCGAACCGCCAGCCGGGCAGGTGCTTTCGGAGCGCCCGCTCCATGCGGGCGGCGCGGCGACCGTAGAACTCCCGCAGGCGCACGAGCCGCTGATCGAAGTCCTCTGTGCGGAGGTAGTCTTCCAGGATGGCCTGCGGCAGGCTGGCCGCCTGCTGATCGGCGGATTGCTTCAGCTGGAGGGCCTCGGCCCGGAGCGAGCGCGGGGGCACGAGCCAGCCGACGCGGAGGCCGGGGCAGAGCGTCTTTGAGAACGTCCCGACGTGGAACACGCGATCGGGCGCCTCGGCCAGGAGCGGCCGCGGGGCGGCGCCGTCAAAGGACAGATCCGCGTAAGCGTCGTCCTCGATGATGGGCCGGAGGGTCGAGAGGACCCTGGCTCGATCGCTGCGCGACAGCGTGCGTCCACGCGGATTGGAGACGGCGGGCATGAGATAATAGGCATCGACGTTGCTGTCGCCGTCGACGACCGTCGCGCCGAGCTCCTGGAACCGATCGAGCGCGCCGGGGGAGCTCTCGCGGTCGACGCCGATCCTGGCGCGCGATCCGCGGACCAGCTGCGCGGCGAGGGACACGGCCTGCCGTGCGCCGCTGGTCACGATGACGTCGTCGCGAGCCACCTGGGCGCCGCGCCGGCGCAGCTGCCCGGCGATCCAGGCGCGGAGGTCCTCGTCGCCCTCGGGCCAGCTCCACGGGAGCGCCGGGCGGCTGGGGTTCTGAAGGGCGCGAACGAACGAGGCGGCGAGCTTCGAGCGCGGGAACTCGCCCGGGGCGGGCAGCCCGCCCGCGAAGCTGATGAGGCCAGGTGTGTCCGCGGCGCGCCGCTTCAGAGGGTCGAACCGCTCGAGGCCGTGTCCGAGCCGCGGTCCGCTCCGCGGCGCATCACGCGAGATCGGGGCCTGCACAGGCCGGGTGTGGGACGACGGGGGAGGAGGCGTTGCGCGCGCTGTGGCATCCATAGAGTTCAGGGTCCGAGCGAGGCCATTCAAGGATGGTGCCGCCCGGGCTGCCCGTCTCCAGATGGAGCGGAAGCGCTCGCGTCCCATGGCGGGACGGAATTCCATGGAAAATTGGTTACATCGCGGCAACCTGGGACGGGCCAGGGCGTGTAACGGCATGTTGCGGGGTGTGGCGTGCGCGCGCGGCGAGTCAGGCCGCCACAGGGCATCGAAGGGCGTGGAGGGGCGCGCGTTCGCACAGGGCGGCAGGCCCTGCGAGCCATGTCGGGCTGGTCTGACCGGCGGGGGAGCCGTCCTGAGATCGATCTCCGGAGCTGATCGTATGCCGAGATGCTGCGAGCGTTCGCCCGGGGCGGCTATCGATGTGGCGCTTGCTCCCGCAGGACGTGGAGCTCGTCCTCGTGGCCAGTCAAGGCTCTGTTCCCCAGGTGAGCACGCCGTCGTGGTACACGGTGACCCGCTCGAAAGGCATGAAGGTGGTGTTGGCGCCGAAGGAGTAGTCGTCGGTCTGCGTCATGCGGTCGTAGTTGTCGCCGTTGTGGATGCGGATCTGCACATCTCCGGATGTGACGTTCGGGGCGATGCGACCTGCGGCGGCGAGGAGACCGAGCTCGAGATAGTGATCGGCCTGCGTGCCCGATGCCTCGCCGAACGTCCTTGTGGCGTTGGCGCATCCGCCGAGGATCGACGAGAAGTCGCACTCGCTCTTGAGATCCACCTTCGCGACGTCGGCCGTGAACCAGAAGCGAATCGTCAGATCGCTGAGCGCGATGCTCGCATCGTCCGTGTTCTTGACCTGTACCATGAACGACAGATGCTGGGGCTCGACCGTGGTGTCCGTCGCAGCATATTGCAGCTCGAGCGCCGGTGTGGTCACGCCGCCGGTGGTGGAGCTCGTGGCGCTACCGCCGCCGGCACCATCGGCGCCACCTGAGCCGGACGAGCCCCTCAGATAGGGCGGATGAATGCTGGCCATAAACGGGCGACGTTTCATGTGTTTTGCGGATACCGCGCCACGCCGCGCCAGCGGCGTCGGTGTGGCGTCCCCGGCGTCAGTCATGTGAAGTGACGGGGCCGCGCCAGGCGTCCTCCAGCGGAGGCGGCGCGTGGGCCGGTTGAACTCGGAGTCCGCCATGAACCGCGTTGACCACTGCGCCGGTCTCTCCCCGTCGCCAAACGAGAGCACCGAACCGCAGTACGGGTCGTACTTGCCCTCTGTGGAGGGCGCGCTCCAGCGAGAAGATCGGTCCGCCCTGCCGTAGCTCACGTCCAGGGGAAGGGGCATGAAGACCAGGCGCTGCCTGTCGGTGAGCGCGCAAGCGGAGTCACGTGGCGCGCGCGGGCTGCGAGGCCTCGAGCCGCGCCTTCTCAGCGAGCAGCAGCTCGGTGAACGCCGCGATGAACATGCGCCTGGCGAGCGATCCGAGCGGCTTGCCGACGAGCGGCAGCGGGATGTCGAAGCGCGATGTCCAGTCGATCTCCGTGCCCTCGCCGCGCGGGGTGAAGCGGAGACGCGAGCCCTGGTGCCGGAGCGGCTGCGTGCTCTCGACGATCTGGTAGTCGAACGAGGACGGCCGCTCGAAGGCCGTGATCTCCTCGACGTAGCGGATCCGCTTCCCGACGCGCACCTCGCGGAGGGCGCCGAGGCCGTTGTGCTCGGTGAGCCCTGGCCGGACGACCTTCGTGTGGGTGCCGTCCCCGGAGCGCAGGAAGCGCTCGTGGTCAGCCACCGCGTCGAAGACCCGCTCGACCGGGGCGTGAATGTAGACGTTGACGTGGACCTCTTGCATGCGGCGACCATCGCACGACGACCTCGCCGAGCGAGCACGCGGACACGGTCTGCCGAGCGAGGGCGGGGTGGGGGGCGGGGGAGCGGGGAGTTCGCTGGTGGGCTTCAAGATCCGTTCCTGTTGAATGTGGCGGCATCGCGTCGCCGAACTCAACCAGGGTGCGATCGTTGGCGGCTCGACCTCGGTCGGTCGGCGGCGGCTCAACCTAAGTGCGCTCAGTGGCTCAACCTCGGTCGGTCGGCGGCGGCTCAACCTCGGTCGGCGGCTCAACCTCGGTCGGCGGCTCAACCTCGGTCGGCGGCTCAACCTCGGTCGGCGGCTCAACCTCGGTCGGCGGCTCAACCTCGGTCGGCGGCTCAACCTCGGTCGGCGGCGGCTCAACCTCGGTCGGTCGGCGGCGGCTCAACCTGGCAGCGGCTCAACCTCGGTCGGTCGGCGGCGGCTCAACCCCGGTGCGTGCGGTCGACGACGCTGCTGGGCGAGCTCAACCATGGTGCGGCTGACCGTGTGAATGTGTGTCAATGTGAGACATTCTTTGCCTTTATGCCTTGCCAACCGAAGGGGGTCCTCACATAAGGTGAGTGAATGCTCACTCACCAATCCGGAGGCGGCCTATGACAGAAGCTGTAGATGCGCTGGTCGTCGGTGGAGGTCCGACGGGCTTGACGATGGCCGGAGAGCTTGCTCGGCGCGGGCTCGCAGTGCGGATCGTGGACAAGGCGCTGGAACCCCCGCCGGATCACTCGCGAGCGCTCGTGGTGCAGACGCGGACGATGGAGATCTTCACCAGCATGGGGATCGCAGACGCCGCGATGGCGCGCGCCACGCGCGTCGGAGGGCTCAACGTCCTCCTCTCGAACGGCCAGCGCGCACGCGTGCCGATCTTCGACTTCCCGGAGCTCTCCACGCCCGTTCCAGGCATCTTCGTCATCCAGCAGTTCGACACCGAGCGCGTCCTCGGGTCGCGGCTGTCGGAGCTGGGCGTGACGGTCGAGCGCGGCGCCGAGCTCGCTTCCTATACCCAGGACAGCGCCGGCGTCACATGCACCCTCCGCAGGGTCGACGGGAACACCGAGGTGGTGCGCGCGAAGTGGCTCCTCGGTTGCGACGGCGCGCGCAGCGCCGTCCGCCAGGGCGTGGACATCGCCTTCGAGGGCGACACCTACGACGATCACTGCATGCTCGGCGACCTCGTCATCGACTGGCCGCTGCCGGACGGCGACATCTATATCAGCCCTTCGCGCCGGGGCCTCGCAGCGGCCTTCCCCGTGCCCGGAAGCCACCGGTTCCGGATCGTCCTTATCCTGCCCGAAGCGTCGCCGGCGCGCGGCGCGTCGCTCTCGCTCGAGGAGTTCGAAGGCGTGATGCGCTCGATGATCCCCACGCCCTTCAAGATACAGAAGGCGATCGTCCTCTCGCGCTACCGGCTGCACCACCGCGTCGCCACGCGGCTGCGCAAGGGGCGCGTGTTCCTCGCCGGCGACGCGGCGCACATCCACAGCCCGGCCGGCGGGCAGGGGATGAACACCGGAATCCAGGACGCGTACAACCTGGGGTGGAAGCTCGCGGCCGTCGAGCAGGGCAGGATGCCAGCGTGGCTGCTCGACACCTACGAGATGGAGCGGCTGCCCGTCGCGCGCCGGCTGATCGACTTCACAGACCGCCTCTTCGGGCTCATGGCCGGACACGGTCTCATGGGCCGGGCGCTGCGCATCGTCGCGCCGCGCCTGATGATCCGCGCCATCGGCGTCGCCGCCGTGCAACGCCGGATCCTGGGGTTCGTCTCGCAGCTCAAGATCCGATACCGGAAGAGCCCGCTGTCCATCCAGATCGGGCACCCGCCGGAGCGCGGGCCCCGCGCCGGAGATCGCGCGCCAGACGCCTCGCTGCTCAGCGCGGCGGGACAGCAGGTCCACCTGTTCGAGCTGATGCGCGGCGTCGAATCCACGCTGCTGCTCTTCGCCGGTCCACCCGGTCCACCCCATGGCAGCGCGAACACCGAGGCGCACGGGCGCGCCCGGCGGCTCGCCGCGGAGCTCGGCCGGCCGGACCTCAAGGTGCTGGTCATCAGCGCGCCCGAGGCCGGAGGGTACGCAGATCCGGACGGGCGCGCCCACGCGGCGTACGGCGTCGACGCGGCAGCCGCCGTCCTCGTCCGTCCGGACGGCTACGTCGGCGTGCGCTGCGATCCGCTCGATGAGCGCGCGCTCAGGCAGGCGCTCGACCGGCTCTTCACCCGCAGGTCCGAGGCCGCCTAGCGCACGCCGCCCGCAGCGCGCCCGAGCCGCCGCGCGGCGCTGCTAGATGTCGAGGAGAGAGGACACCGAATGAGCCGACGCCCGCGCCCGCACGACACGTTGACCGAGGCGCAGAAGAAGATCGTCGACGCCGCGGTGGCCGCCTTCGCCGAGCAGGGCTTCCACGGGACCGCGACCAAGGAGATCGCGCGGCGCGCAGGGGTCGCCGAGGCGACGATCTTCAAGTACTTCCCGAGCAAGCGGGACCTCCTCTTGGGCGTCATCGGTCCCGCCGTCGAACGGCTCGTCGGGCCCGCGATGGCGCGCTCCATGGACCCGCTCTTCGACGCGACGTACCCGACCTTCGAGGCGTTCTTGCGGGCGCTCCTCGCCGAGCGCATCGCCTTCGTGCGCGCGCACCCGCAGCTGGTGCGCATCCTCGCGCAGGAGCTGCCGTTCGACGCCGAGCTGCGGCTCGGCATCGCCGGCAGGGTCTTCGGGCCGCTCCTCGAGAAGGGGATCACCTTGATCGAGCACTTCCAGCGCGAAGGGCAGATCGTCGGGTGGCCGCCGCCCCTCGTCCTCCGCTGCGTCGCCTCGACGTTCGTGGGGTACATCGTCCACCGCGTGTACATCGCCCCCGATGCGGCATGGGACGACGAGGCGGAGATCGAGCGGGTCATCACCTTCGTGATCCGCGGCCTCTCGCCTCGCGAGCCCGCGTGACCCCGTGCGTGGGTGTGCGGCCCGCCGGCCGCGCGCAGGCGCGCGGCGGCTCAGCTCGTCGTCAGCAGCGAGCGGAGCTGCGACGGCGACACCTGGTAGTCCTTGCCGCAATAATCGCAGCGGATGTCGAGGACCTTCCCGTCCGTGACCATCTCCTCGATGTCGCTCCGCGGCAGGCTCGCCAGCGTGGCCATCACCCGGAGCTCGCTGCAGCGACAGCTGAAGCTGAGCGGCGAGTCCTCGAGCCGTGAGAACGGCATGCCGTACAGCAGCTCCCCGAGCAGCACGTCCGCCGAGGCTCCCTCGTGCGCGAGCACGTCGTCGAGGCGCTCGAAGTCCTTGAGCCGCTCGGTCATCACCATGAGCGGACCGCGCTCGACCTCCGGGAGCAGCTGCACGAGGTAGCCGCCGGAAGCGCCGACGCCGTCCGCGCCGATCAGCGTCGCCACCGCGATCATCGAGACGACCTGCTCCGATTCCTGCATGTACGTCATCAGGCCCGCGGAGATGCCGCCCTCGGCCGGGATCTCGACGACCCCCTGGTGGAGCATGCCGCTCGGCAGCGTGCGCATGACCTGCAGCAGCGACCCTCCGCCGATCTCCACCGCGCTCTCCGCCGTGGCCCCCTTGCCCAGGTTGACGAGGCCGCGGCTCGTGCCGTCCGGGTGCGAGTCGGCCACCAGGGACCCGTGACCGGCTGCGCCCTTGACGATCGCCTGGACCCGCAGGTTCGGCGCCATCGCCTCGCGCACGAGGATGGCGCCGGTGATCAGCTCTCCCAGCCGCTGCGCGGTCGCGCCGGTCGCAGATTGCACCGCGACGGCCCCCCGCACGGTCTCGGTGGTCAGCGCCGTGATGACGCGAAAAGCGCCATCCATCGTGATGGCGCGGACGACGGAATCAGAAGGTCGGGGCAAGATGCACTCTCCCGTGGGAAAACATCGTTAGGCCACGGACGGCCGATGGCAACCCGCGGCGCATCGGTCGCCGGAGGCGGAGGCGCCCCGCAGGCGGGCGCGCCTCGCATAAAAGCATAGTTATTCCGTTGGCTTGTAGCACAGGCGCGCCCTCCTGCGCGGCGCGGGGGGCGCCGACCGGGGGGAGAGCTCAGCTGCGCCGGCGGCGCCGGTGCAGCACGGCGGCGCAGGCGCCGGCCGCGAGCAAGGCCCACGGCGCCGAGCGGCCGCCGTCGCCCTCCGCGCCCACCGTGCAGGCGCAGCCGCCGCCTTCCACCACGACGCCCTCACCGGGGAGCGGCGTGGTGCACGGGCCGATCGTGTCGTCGGGGTTGCGGCAGCCCGGGACGCACTCCTTCGTGGCCTCGTCGCACACCATCCCGGCGCCGCAAGCGCTGTCCTGCTCGCACTCCGCGGGCTGATCGTCCGCGGGGTTGTTCGGATCGCGCTCGCCCTCGTCGACCACCCCGTCGTGGTCCTTGTCCTCCTCGCCGTCGATCACGCCGCCGCCGTCGGTGTCCGCCTTGATCGGGTCGGTCGTCGTGGCCCCTGCGTCAGCGTCGGGGATGCAGCTTTCCGCAGCGGCGTCGGTGGCCGGGTGCGAGCAATCCTTGCCGAGCTCGGTGCCGTCGAAGAGCCCGTCGTTGTCGCTGTCGGGGTCAAGGGCGTTGATCCTTCCGTCATCGTCGCTGTCGGCGCCCGGCTCGATCTCCTCGCCGTCGAGCACGCCGTCGTCGTCGCTGTCGGCGTCGTCCGGGTCGGTCCCGAGGCTTGCTTCCTCGCTGTTCGAGAGCCCATCGCCGTCCCGATCGCCGGGGTCGTCTGCAGCGTTGTTCGGATCGGTCTCGCCCGCATCGAGCATGCCGTTGTGGTTCGCGTCCTCCTCGCCGTCGCTCACGCCGCCGCGGTCGGTGTCCGGGTTCACCACGCTCGTCTTCGTCGCACCGCCGTCGGCGTCCGGCGTGCAGCTTTCGGCGCCGGCATCGGTGTCCGCGTCCGCGCAGTCCTTCCCCGCCTCGGTGCCGTCGAAGAGCCCGTCGCCGTCGCTGTCCGTGTCGCGCGCGTTCGGCAGCCCGTCGCCGTCGGCGTCATCGCTCGGGTTCGGCTCCTCGCCGTCGAGCAGGCCGTCGTCGTCGGTGTCGCGATCTTCCGGATCCGAGCCGAGGAACACCTCGAGATCGTCGCTCAGCCCGTCGCCGTCGCTGTCGACGTTCTGGCTGTCGTCGTCGCCGTGGCCGGCGGTCGGGTCGGTCTCGCCGGCCTCGATCGCGCCGTTCAGGTTGCTGTCCTCGGAGCCGTCGGTCGCGCCGCCCCGGTCCGTGTCGCGGTGGACAGGCGACGTCGTCGTGGCCCCGCCGTCAGCGTCCGCCACGCAGTGGGCGGCGTCCGCGTCGGTGCCAGGGCCGTCGCAGCCGAGGCCCATCTCGGTGCCGTCATAGAGGCCGTCGTCGTCGCTGTCGACGTCGAGCGCGTTGATGAGCCCGTCGCCGTCCGTGTCGTCGGCCGGGTTCGGCTCGCGTCCGTCCAAGACGCCGTCGTCGTCGGAGTCCGCGTCGCCCGGATCCGTGCCCAGCATCACCTCGAGGTCGTCGCTCAGCCCGTCGTCGTCCCGGTCATTGTTCTCGCCGTCGTCGTCGGCGTGCCCGCGGGTCGGGTTGGTCTCGCCGTTGTCCGCGACGCCGTTCAGGTTGGCGTCCTCGGAGCCGTCGCTCACGCCGCCGTCGTCGCTGTCCGCATCGATCGGCGATGTCCTCGTGGCGCCAGCGTCGCTGTCAGCGATGCAGTGCCCGGCCGACGCGTCGGTGTCGGGATCGCTGCAATCGAGGCCGAGCTCGGTGCCGTCGTAGAGGCCATCGTCGTCGCTGTCGACGTCGAGCGCGTTGATGAGCCCGTCGCCGTCCGTGTCGACGGCCGGGTTCGGCTCGCGCCCATCCAGCACGCCGTCGTCGTCGGAGTCCGCGTCGTCCGGATCCGTGCCGAGGTGCTCCTCGAGCTTGTCGCTCAGCCCGTCGCCGTCGCTGTCGGTGTTCTGCCCGTCATCCGCCCCGTGGCTCGACGTCGGGTCGGTCTCGCCCGCGTCGATGACGCCGTTGAGGTTGACGTCCTCCGACCCGTCGGTCGCGCCGCCGCGGTCGGTGTCCGGGTCGATCGGCGAGGTCGTGGTGGCCCCGCTGTCGCCGTCGGGCGTGCAGCTGCCCGCCGCGGCGTCGGTGCCCGGACCGCCGCAGCCGAGGCCGAGCTCGGTACCGTCGAAGAGGCCGTCGTTGTCACTGTCGGCGTCGAGCGCGTTGATGAGCCCGTCGCCGTCGTGGTCGTCCGTCGGGTTCGGCTCGCGCCCGTCGCGTACGCCGTCGTCGTCGGAGTCGGCGTCGTTCGGGTCCGTGCCGAGGTGCTCCTCGAGCTTGTCGCTCAGCCCGTCGCCGTCGCTGTCGGTGTTCTGGACGTCGTCGGCCCCGTGGCCGGTCGTCGGATCCGTCTCGCCAGGGTCGAGCACGCCGTTCAGGTTCGTGTCCTCGGAGCCGTCGGGCACGCCGCCGTTGTCGGTGTCCGCGTCCAGCGGATCGGTGGTCGTCGCCCCGGCGTCGCCGTCGGGCACGCAGTGCCCCTTCCGCGCGTCCGTCCCCGGGCCGGTGCAGTCCGCCTGCCCGACCTCGGTCCCGTCGAGGAGGCCGTCGTTGTCGCTGTCGACGTCCCGCGCGTTGATGAGCCCGTCGCCGTCGGTGTCGCGGTTCCAGAGCTCCTCGTCGCCGTCGCTGATGCCGTCGTCGTCGGTGTCGGCGTCGTTCGGGTCCGTGCCGGCGCGCTCCTCGTCGCCGTCGCTCAGCCCGTCGCCGTCGCTGTCGACGAGGATCTCCGTGGCCGGCGCGCCAGGCTCCGCGCCGTTGCCGTCCGTCGGGTAGTCCTGGGCAGCGCCTCCCTCGGGGCTCCGCCCGGTGACGATGGCCTGGTTCGCGATCGCGCCGCCCGTGCCCGGATCGATGGTCACGCGGAACCGCACTGTCGTGGTCTCGCTGACGCCGAGCGACCCGCCCTGGGCCGCGTCGGCGCCGTCGCCGAGCCGGACGCGGACCGTCCTCGATGCGGCGACGTACTCGCCCTCGTCATCGCCGGGCGCGTCGGTCACGCCGCCCAGGTTCGGGCCCGAGGCGATCTCGAGCGAGCCCGGCACGTAGGCGACCCCGGCGGGCAGCGGGTCGCTCAGCACGACCGCCGCGGCGTTGTCATCCCCGGTGTTGGCGACGATGATCGTGTATTCGAGCGTGTCGCCAGGCGTGACATTGCCGCCGTTGAGATCGAGGACCGACTTGGTCGACGTGGAGAGATCCGGGAGGCGCGTCGGCACGGACGTGATGAGGCCGCCGAGCAGGTAGCTGTCCGCGCCGTTGACGGCCGCTCCGATCTGGGCCTCCGTGTCGCCGGCCATGAGCAAGTTGGCCGGCACCTGGACCACGTCGATGTCGATGCCGCTCATGCTCAGCGGTCCGCCGGTGAGCCTCGGCAGATCGCCCACCGAGGACATCGGCGCGCCGAGGAACGAGCGGGAGCTGTTGAAGAAGTTGTTCACCGGGTTCTGTAAGTCGAACAGCGCGGTCCCGTTCCACTCGATCGCGTCGCCGGTGGAGCTGTCGCCGTCGTACCCGACGACGCCGAGCTTCGCCTGGCCAGCGCTCGAGGGGACGACGAACCCCGAGACCCTCCAGGCGACCGTCGCGCCGTCGATCACCTGATCCAGCCCGTCGAAGACGGCGAGGTTCCGCGCGGGCGCGGTCGTCAGCTCGTAGAGCACGACCATCCACCAGCCGGCGAACGCGATTTGCTGGCTCACGCTGTCCAGATCGGTCCCGTTGGAGATCCCGCTCAGGCGATATGCCCCCTGGCCGCGCGTCTGCACGATCGAGGTGACGTTGGCGACCACCTGGGCGTGGGCGAGGCCCGAGATCTCCGTCTGGCCCGAGATCGTACCGGTCACGCTCGAAGAGAAACCACCAGCCCGATCCAGGGTCACGGTGAGATCGGCCGAGGTGCCGCTGTCGCGGCTCACCGTCCAGTAGAGGTACGCGTGGGTCACCCGAGCGCCCGCGGGGAGGCTGAGGACCGCGGTGCTGCGGGCGGCCGCGGGATCGACGGTGTTGTTCGCCTCGGCCTGCCCGGAGAGGGGGCTGTCGCCCCGCCAGTAGATATCGGGCGCGGAGTCCCCCAGCGTCGCGGCCGTGCCGCACGTCCCGACCGTGCCCACCAGCGGCGCGGGCGTGGGCGACGCGCAGTCGTGCGCGAGCGTGTTGCCGATGAGGACGAAATCACCCCGCTGCGCGACCTGGACCCGCCGCACCGGAGCCGCGCTCGCGGTCCCATAGAGCGCCCCGAGCAGCGCGGCGCTGGTGAGCCCCGTGAATGCCAATCGCTTTGCCATCGACGCCTCCAGCCTAGGGCTGCTTCTTTTCTTTCTCGATGATGTTGAACTGGACGCGCCGGTTCTTCTGGCGACCCGCCTCGGTCTTGTTCTCCGCGATCGGGACGTCGGGGCCGTAGCCCTTCGCCTGCAGGCGCTGGGCCGCGATGCCGCGCTCGACGAGCGCCTTCAGCACCGACTCCGCGCGGGCCTGGCTCAGCTTCGTGTTGAACTGGCGCGTGCCGCGGTCGTCCGTGTGGCCCTGGACCTCGATCTTGAGGATCTCCGGGTGGTCCTTGAGCACGCCGGCGACCTCGTCGAGCAGCTCGTTGCTCACCGGACGGATGGTCGCCTTGCCGGTGTCGAACTGCACCTGCTGCAGGATGACGATCTCGGTCTCGGTCACCCGGACCGCGACCGGGCACCCGTTCTGCGTCGGATCTTCGTTCGGCTTGCCCTTCTCGTTCGGGCAGGCGTCCTTGTCGTCGCGGATGCCGTCGCCGTCGGTGTCGCCCGGGCAGCCGTTCGTGGCCGGGTCGGTCGTGACGAGGCCGGGCAGATCCGGGCAGGCGTCCGACGCGTCGGGGACCGTGTCCCCATCGCGATCGGGCGGCGGCGGGCACCCGTGCTGCTTCGGGTCGTCGTTCGCCGGGCCGGCCTGCTCCGGGCAGGCGTCGACGTCGTCCGTGATGCCGTCCTTGTCGCGGTCCCCTGGCGGCGGGCAGCCGTTCTTCTTCGGGTCCGGCGAGGCGACGCCGGCCACGGCGGGGCAGGCGTCGACCGCGTCGAGGATGCCGTCGTGGTCCGCGTCCTTGGGCGGCGGACAGCCGTTCTTCGTGGGATCCGGGCTGCGGACGCCCGCGGTGTGCGGGCACGCGTCGTCCGCGTCGGCGATGCCGTCGGCGTCCTGGTCCTGCACGGGCGGCTTCACCTCGGGCGAGTAGGCGACCATGGCCACCGCGCGGAACGAGGGCGTGCCGACGCCGGGGGTGAGGCCAGGGCCCACGCCGAGCCCGGCCTCGAAGTCGTCCGCGAAGCGGTAGCGCCCGCCGAGCAGGGCCTCCAGGTTGGTCGTGCGCTGTTGGACGTCGGTGACCGTGATCGCGCCGGTGATCTCAGGGCCGATCTGCAGGCGTCGCTCGTCGTCGAGCAGCAGCCCGACGCCGGCGCCCCAGTGCACCGTCATCCCCTGCTCGACGTTGGCGAACTGCTTCGTGGACCGGAACTCCGGCCCCGCGGCGAGCGACCACACCGCGCGATCCAGGTGGCCGCCGAGGATGAGCTGCGGACCGCCGCGCACGCTGCCGTCGCCCGAATACGCCTCGGGGTCGCCGGTCGGCAGCCACACGTAGCCGCCGAGCGCGATCTGGAACGGATCGAAGTAGCCGCCGACGAGCGTCGCGCGCGCGCCGAGCCGGAGATCCCCGAGGGCGCTGCTGGTCGGCGGCGGCAGCAAGGCGCCGGAGGCGGCGCCGCCGTCGCCCGACTGGAGCGCGAGGGGCAGATCGACGTTCACCGTGAGGCGCTCCCACAGAGAGAGCGAGGCGCTCAGGTGGAGCAGGAGCTGGCTGCCGACGACCTTGCCGTCGCCGATGTCCTCGTTCCCCGACAACCGCCGCAACACGAGCGGATCCTGGGCGTAATCGCCGAGGAGCATGATGTGGGGCGCGGCGCTTCCTGCCGTGTAGGCGGACTGGACTCCGAACATCCTGTCGCCGGCGGGTGCAGGCTGGAACCTGTCGAGCGCGAAGCCCTCGGGTCTCTCAAGTTCCTGCGCCTCGGCGTGAGCCGCTGCGCCGAGCAGGCACAGCGCCGCCGCGAGCGCGGCCGTCGGATGGGTCCCCTGTGTACGAGCCGGCATGAACGAGGTCGCCTCCTTGCGCGAAGGAACAGCAAGCACCAGGAGTATCGACCGAAACGGCGGCGGCGTTCAACGTTTCACGAGGTTTGGGGGCGCGCGCCGGCCGATCGGGCCAGCTCGGGCGCGGCGCCCTGCGGCGCGCGGGGGTCGTGGCGTCCTGCGCGGGATCACGGCGCGGCTCGAGCCGGCGTCCGGAGTTTCCTGCGTGGGAGGTCAGGCCCGATGGCGTCGTGAGTCGGCGGTGTGTCGCGTCGCACGGCAGGGTTGCTACCGGAGAGCGGCAGCGGTAGAGCGGCCACCTGACCCCGCGGCACGCAGTGCTTGCGGTACTCGTTCAGGAGGCACCATGTCCCGCGAACCCAAGAGTTTCGACAACCTCCTCGGCGGCAACGCCAAGGGGCTGAGCGACCTCCAGCTCAAGGCGCACTTCACGCTGTACCAGGGCTACGTGAAGAAGCTCAACGAGATCTGGGAGCAGCTTGGCAAGGCCGACCGCAGCGCGCCGAACTACTCGTACAACGCGTACAGCGAGCTGAAGCGTCGCGAGCCGGTCGCCTTCAACGGCACGGTGCTCCACGAGCTGTACTTCGAGAACATCGGCAACGGCTCGACGCAGCCGAGCGCCCAGTCGAAGAAGCTCATCGAGGCGTCGTTCGGCAGCTTCGACGCCTGGCTGGCCGACGCGAAGGCGTCGCTCCTGAGCGCGCACGGCTGGACGGTGCTCGTGTACGACTACCAGGAGCAAAAGCTCTTCAATAACCTCGTCCGGACCGAGCACGATGTCGGTCTGTTCGCGAACACGCATATCATGGTCGCCATCGACGCCTGGGAGCACGCGTACTTTGCGGACTACCAGACCAAGAAGGCGGACTATGTGGCCAACGTGCTCTCGGGCCTGAACTGGGACGTGATCAACGCGCGCCTCGCGCAGATCGGGCCGCACGCTCAGCAGGGTTAGCCCCTTGGTTGCACGGCGGGGGCGCGCGCCCCCGCCGCCCCACCACCCCGCGATCCATTTACCCCATGTGCCCCGGCCGCGTTCGTCCTGTAGACTGGGCGCGGCGATGAGCAAGGCCGAGTCGAGCACCCGCGCCGCCGGGGAAGAGAGCCTCATCTACGTGCGCCGGATCCACCGGCGCGACCTGAACCGGGTCTGGGAATTCCTCAAGAAGGTGTTCCGCGACGTCAACCGGGAGACGGTCGAATACCAGCGGCCTCGCTCGAAGAAGCGGTTCCTCGAGGTCTACGAAGAAGAAGGGGTCGAGCAGCTCCTCTTCGAGGTCCGGGCGGCGCATGGTCAGGAGATCGTCGGCTACGCGGAGTGCGCCTTCGAGATCACCGGGACCGATAACTGGATGAACGAGCGCTACTTCACGAAGCACGACATGCGCCCGCTCTTCGTCGAGGAGCTCGCGGTCCACCCCGAGTACCAGGGCCGCGGCGTCGGCGCCTTCATGCTCGAGCAGCTCGAGCACCTCGCGCGCATCCACGGCTGCACCCACCTCGTGCTGGAGGTGGCCGAGAACAACGACGGCGCCCTCAAGTTCTACCGGAAGCGCAGCTTCTACCGGCTCGACGCCGCGATCTTCATGGCGAAGAAGGTCGCTGTCGACGCGGAGCTCCTGCCGCCTCGGGCGCTCAAGAAGCCCCGCAACCCGGAGGCGCTCGGCGCGCCCGCGAAGCCGAAGCGAGCGCCGCGGCGGACGCCGAAGGCGCGCGGCGGCGAGAAGAGGTCGAGCGCCCCGCCGCCCGCGTCGCGCCCGCCGCCCGCGTCGCGCCCGCCGGGCCCCGTGACGGACGAGGCGATCGATCCGCTCGACGAGGCGGAGCGCGACGGCGGCGGCGACCCGCCGTGAGCCCGAGCGCGACGGGGCGCCCTCGCCACGGCGGGTGAGGGCGGGTCAGACCGTGCCGTGCTGGCGCAGGGTTGCCGGCAAGCACAGCGCGTGATCGATGCAGGCGCGGATGTCGTCGAAGCTCGACAGGCCGTACCAGAACACTGTCCAGTTCTCGTTGCGGTAGCTGCCCTCGGCCTGCTGGAAATACCAGGGGTTGATCTCGTTGCCGTTCCGGGCGCGCCAGAACAGCTTCGGGTTCTCGCTCTTCATCCGCGTCCAGAGCGAGCCGCCGATCCCCACGCCCTGCGCCTCCGAGGTCACCGCGAACTTGTCGAGGTACGGAGTGAGCGGGGCCCTCCCGCCCGGGTCGAGCGTGAGGATCGCCGTCGCCCGGTAGGAGTCGGACAGGTAGATGCGATAGAAAGGCTTCTTGTCGAAGTAGTGCTCGTCGAGCTTCCGCTGGAAGCACGCCTCGAGCAGATCGCGAAGCCGGTCGCGGTCGATGCCGTCCAGCGTGTCGTGCCGGAGGATCCGCTCGCCGCGGCGGACGAGCGTGCCAGAGCCCGTGTGCGTGAAGAGCTCCTTCGCCAGGTGATCCGGCGACGTGATCGAGACCGAGGAGGTCGCCGGCAGCCCGTCGAGCAGGAGCTTGATCTCCTGCAGCTTGAGGCGCATGCCGCCGTTCAGCGAGGGCTGGGCCATGAGGCCCGCGAAATCCTCCTCGAGGTTGATGGCCGAGATGATGCGCCCGTGCTCGTCGAGGAGGCCGCCCGTGCTCGTGAGGAAGATCATCTTGAACGGCTGCGTCGCGAGCGCGAGCTCGCGCGCGGCGACGTCGGCGTTGATGTTGAGGATCTGCCCGCCCGGCGTCTCCCCGAGGCAGGCCAGGATCGGCAGGTGCCCGGCGCGGAGGCTGGACCTCACCGCGTCGACATGGACGCGCTCCACCTTGCCCACCAGCCCGAGGCGCGGCTCGTCGAGCAGCGACGCCTCGAAGACGCCCGCCGTGATCGGCCGCGTGCGCGTGCCCATCTCCTCGAGCGCCTCGACGAGCCGCAGGTTCTCGCGGAGGAAGACGCGGCGGGCGATCTCCAGGATGCGGGGCGTCGTGACGCGCAGGCCATTGACCCGCTCCGTCGGGATGCCCGCCTGGGCGAGCGCCCGATCGAGCTGCGGCCCGGCGCCATGGATGACGACGGGATACAGCCCGACCTGGTTGAGGAACACGAGCGAGGTCGCGAGCGCCTCGAGGTCCTCGTCGAGGATGGCGCCGCCGACCTTGATGATCGCAAACTTCTGCTGATCGACGGCCGCGTACTGCTTCAGGTACTGCTCGACCTCCTTGCGGCTGCCGAGGTTCCTGAGCAGGCGGACGATGACGTCTTGCGTCGAGCCCATCGTTGTCACCACCCGTTGGCCAGCACGTCCATCACGGCCTTCTGAACATGCAGCCGGTTCTCTGCCTCGTCGATGACCATCGATGCTGGCGAGTCGATCACCGCGTCCGTGACCTTGACGTTGCGCCGGACCGGCAGGCAGTGGGAGAAGAGCCCCCCCGCGGTGAGCGCCATCTTCTGCTCATCGACGATGAAGTGCTTGTTCTTGTCGCGGATGGGCTTCTCCTGCTCCCAGCGCCCGAAGTAGGGAATCGCGCCCCAGCTCTTCGCGTACACGACGTGGGCGCCCTCGTAGGCGGACTTGATGTCGTAGGTGATCGAGAGCTTCTGCCCGTTGCCTTCGGCGCTCTTCCTGGCGGCGTCGAGGTAGCGCTCGTCGAGGTGGTACTCCTCGCTGGGGCAGAGGAGGGTCACGTCCATGCCGAGCTTGGACGCGATGAGGACGGCCGAGTTGGCGACCGCGGTGTTGAGCGGGCGCGGGTGATACGTCCAGGTGAGGACGAACTTCTTGCCGTCGAGGCGGCCGAGGCGCTCCTTCATGGCGAGCGCGAGCGCGAGCTCCTGGCAGGGGTGGGTGATGGTCTCCAGGTTGATGACCGGCACGGTGGCGTGGCGGGCGAAGCCCTGGAGCACCTTGTCCTGACGATCGTCCTCCCAGCGCTGGAACTTGGGGAACGCGCGCACGCCGATGAGGTCGGCGTAGCGGGAGAGCACGCGAGCGACCTCCTGGATGTGCTCCTCCGGCTCGCCATCCATCGCGATGCCTTCCTCGAACTCGATGGGCCAGGCGCTCCGGCCAGGCTCGAGCACGACGGCGTGGCCGCCGAGCTCGCGGATGCCGACGTCGAAGGAGGTGCGCGTCCTCAGCGACGGGTTGAAGAAGACGAGCGCGATGGTGCGATCCTTGAGGCGCGGCTCGATCGGCCGCCGCTTGAAGCGCTGCGCGCGCTCGAGGAGGCCCTCGATCTCTGCGCGGGTGTAGTCCATCGTGGTCAGGAAGTGCCGCATCGGATGCCTCCTCGTTTGAACGGCGCGGAGCGGGCACTCGCATTGGAGCAAGCCTGGCGGTGATGTCAACGCTGCTCGCGCCGCGCGGCTCGCGGGCGATTCGAGGCGGCGGCCCTTCGCCTCCGGCGAGCGGGGAGCGCCGCGCGATGCGAACGAGAGACCGGTGAGCGTGGTTCGCTTCGAGGAGATTCCGGGAGCGGGAACCGACGCCGGTGGCGGACACGGTCTCGTGCCGGCCCCACCACCCGCTGGACGGGCTCGTCGACAGCGTCGGGGATACCAGGATTGCAGGTGCTGATTTCAGGAACGAAAGGAGTACGCAGGTCCCCTAGGGAAATACTCGCGGAAACCGGGGGTGCAACCCTTGGCCTGCATCCTGCTAAACAGGTAGGGCAGAGCGCCCGTGACGGTTTCCCCCCCCACCGTCGAATGGGCGCTCTTTTTTTTGTGCTTTGGTGGTGGGGTGGCGTGAAGGAGCGGGTGTTCCTGTGACGCTGGTCGTGATCCTCACGGTGCGCTGCGAGGCGCTCGACGCGTTCCGCGCGTACGAGAGGAAGGCCGCGGCGGTGATGGCGCGGTACGGCGGTGCGATCGAGCGGACGGTGGTGACCGCGCCCGACGGCGCTGGGCTCACCCTGAAGGAGATCCACCTCGTCACGTTTCCGGATGAACAAGCCTTCTCGGCATATCGCGGCGACGCCGAGCTCGGGGAGGTGGCGCACCTGCGGGGCGCGTCGGTCGTTCATACCGAGATCCTGCGCGGGGAAGAGGGACCGGACTACCACGTCGCCCCTGTCTGACCGGCGCCGCGGCAGGGCGCTGCATCACGTTCCGAGGACGGTGCCGCTCTCCGCTTGCAGGGGCGGTTCGGCGATGCACGCGGTGGCGACGCGCCGGAACCCGATCCGCTCATCGACGCGCGCGACGCGCGTGCCACGCGGCCGCCTGTCCGGCCGGAGCACGGCCGCGGCGGCCTCCCGCTCCGCCGGTCCGTGTAGACTCGTCCGATGCACCGACGTGGCTTTGGCGCGACCTGCGCCGCCCTTGCGCTCGCGACGCTCTACTCCATCGGCTGCGGTCCCTCGCCAGCTCAGCTGTCGTCTGGCGCCGCCGCCCCGGTCGAGCTCGTCCTTCCGCCCTCGCGCCCTGGCGCGATCGAGCCCAGGCTGGCGGCGGATGAGCCGGAGTCCCGGAGGAACGAGACACAGCGTCTGCCCTTCGTGGGCACGTGGGTCAGCGAGGACGACGGCTCGCTCATCGAGTTGAGCGCGACGAGCTTCCACCACCGCTTTCCGTACATGGGCGCTCCGCGTGACCTCTACGCGCGCGTCACCTCGTACAACACCGAGCGTGGCCACATCGCGCTCGAGTACACCCGCATCCTGCAGGATGGAGTCGAGGAGCCCATCGAGGAGCCCGTCGTGTACATGCGCTACGAGATCCGCGACGGCGGCCTGTACAAGCACGTCGACGCCGAGGATTTCCCCACCACCGTGGACGACGAGCGGTTCGTGCGGACCCCCGGCCGGCGGTGAGACGCGGCCACTACGTCGCCGGCAGCGGCTGCAACGTCGGCCTCCGTTATGGACTCAAGTTCTATACGCCCATGGTCGCCACCCGCAGCGCTGATCTTGAAGGCCACCCTGTACCGTGAGGAGGGCGGGGTCATGGTCCAGAAGAAGGAAGTGACGCTGCAGGGCAACTACGAGGACTTCGGTGGCTGCATGGTCGGCCCCCCGTGGGGAATCGACTTCAGCTCGTTGAGCCCGAATGAGCTGAAGGCCGGATTCGACCACCGCATCGTCGTCAGCGCTCGGAGTGGCAGCTGGAGCAGCTTCCCGATGCGGAAGTTCAAGATTCAAACGATGTGGGAGCCCCCGATCCGATCCGTTGAGCGCGAGCGCGGCGCAGGCCGCGACGGCGCCCCTCACACCCTGAGCACCACCCCTCTCGCCCTCTCACCCGTCGCCTCCGCGATCGCCTGCACGTAAAGCCGCACCTGCGCCTCCTGCGCCGCGTGCGCCGTGCCCGCGTCGGAGCCGGTCTTGAAATCGACCACGGTCCAGATCCCCACGTCGCCCACGCTCTCCCGGAACGAGAGGTCGACGATGCCCTCGGCGATCGTCCCGTCCTCGAGCCGCAGGAGCAGCGGCGTCTCCCGCTCGCACGCCCCGCGCGCGGCGCTCTCCGCTGCGCGCCGGAGCAGCGGGTGATCGAGCGCCGCGACCGCCGCCGCGACCGCCGCGTCGAGCTCCTCGGCCGGCGCCCCGAGCAGCCTCGCCTGCGCCGCCGCCACCGTCCTTACCTCGTCCTCGCCCGCCCGGAGATCCACCTCGGCGAGCACCGCGTGCACCAGCGTCCCGAACCGCTTGCCGTAGGGCCGGCCCTCGCGCGCGATCTCCGTCTGCTCGAACGAGATCACCGGCAGCGCGTCCGCCCTCTCCCCGCGCGCCGCGCCGCCGCCGCTCCGCTGCGCGGCCGCCGCCCCCGCTCCGGCCGCCGCCGCTGCCGCTTCCGCCGCCTCGTGGCTGATCTCCGTCGCCGTCTTCACGCGGACCGCCGCCGTCGCGCCGTCCACGATCGCCCGCTGCCGCGCCTCCTGCCAGGCCTCGTGCCCGCGCTGCCCGAGCTCCGCTGCCAGCACGGCGCTCGCCGTCGCCCCGCTGCTCCCGAGGACCCCGGCGCCGCTCGCTGGCCCGGCGCTCACCGCCGCCCCGCCCGCACCGGCGCCGCTCGCGTCCGCCTGCAGGATCCGCTGCTGGCGCAGCCCCGCCTCCGGCTCGCGATCCAGATCCAGCGCGCCAGGATCCCACCACACAACGCGGTGCGAGCCCGCCATCGGCGCGTGCTCCCCGGGCGCGACCGCGTCCCGCTCGTCGGCCTCGCACCGCGCCGGACGCTCCAGCACCGTGTCGGTCCCGAACGGCGGGCAACCGAGATCCTCGCAGCGCCGAGGGCTCCGTCGCTCGCGCGGCGCCGGGTAGAGCACCGGGTGCAGCACGTCGAGCCAGCCGTCGCTCGTGCCGTCGCCCGGGCGCGCGTCGCCCACCGCGGGCACGACCAGGAGCTCGCGCGCGCGCGTCGCCGCCACGTACGCGAGCCGCACCGCCTCCTCGCGATCGCGGCGCAGCACCTCGTCGCGGCGCTCGACGAGCTCCGCGGGCACGCAGCCGGCGATGGGCTCCGCCCACAGTCCGAGCTCCGGATCCACGTGCCGCGACGGGAGCTGGTGCACCGCCGGCGACGCCGGATCCGCCAGGATCACCACCGGGAACTCGAGCCCCTTGGCCCGGTGCACCGTCATGATCCGCACCCCCTCCGTCCCCTCCTCGACGACCGGCGCCTCCGCGACCTCGCCCCGCTCGGCGTCGAGCTCGAGCCGCTCCACGAACGCGCGGAACGACGTCGCGCCGGCCGCCTCGAAGCGCCGCCCGAGATCCATCACCCGCAGCACGTTCGCGAGCGCTTGCTCCCCCGTCGGCCAGATCGCGATGCCCGCGTGCGCGCGCGTCTCGTCGAGGAGCCCGCCGAGGGTGTCCGCGATCGGCCGCCGGTTGCGCTCGCGGTGCAGCCTGCCGAGCACCGCGAGCGCCTCCGCGACCTCCCGGAGCGGCCGCGCGCCGCCCTCCACCGCGAGATCGAGCGATCCGTCGTCCGGCGGTTGAAACAGCGGGTGCAAGCGCCGGAAGCGGTCGCGGTAGAGCAGGAGCACGTCGTCCGTCAGCGCGAAGAGGGGCCCGCGCAGCGTCGCGTAGACGCTGAGCTCGTCGTCCGGCCACTCGATCGCGAGCAGCGCGCTCCGCACCGCCATCACCTCCTCGCGATCGTGGAACGACCGCCCGCCCACGAGCACGTGCGGGATCCGCCGCGCCTCGAGCGCCCGCACGTAGGCGCGGGTCGCGTCCTCCCCGAAGGTCTGGAAACGCTTGAACAAGAGACAGATGTGCCGCGCCTCGAGCGGCACCCGCTGGCCCGGGCGCTCGCGCTCCGTGACCGTCCAGCGCCGCGCGCCGTCACCGTCCAGCGCCGCGCCGGCGCCCGCGCCGCCGTGGATGAGGTGGTGGACGAAGGCGCCGACCGCGTCCGGGATCGACTGCCGCACACGGAAATCGGAGATCTTGCCGAAGTCGCCGTAAGGCCGCGGCACCGGGAGCGCGATGACCGTCGGCTGCTCCGGCGGATCGTCCCGGAACCGCTCGAGCGCGACGTACCGCGCCTGGGTCGCCGCGCGCTCGCCCTCCGCGGTGCCTCCTTGCATCAGCGGCGCGAACGCCGCGTTGACGGCCTCCTGGATCGACGGGGCGCTGCGGAAGCTCGTCGACAGGTACAGGACGCTCGCGCCGCACGCGACGAGCCGGGCCTTGGTCGCCTCGTAGAGCGCGACCTCGGCGCGGCGGAAGCGGTAGATGGACTGCTTCGGATCGCCGACCACGAAGAGCTTGCCGGGCACCGGGCGCGCCCGCGTCCAGTCGGCCTCGGAGAGGTCGTCGGCCGCGAGCAGGAGCAGGATCTCCGCCTGGAGCGGGTCGGTGTCCTGGAACTCGTCGACGAAGAGGTGCGAGAAGCGGAGGTTGAGTTCCTCGCGCACGCCGCGGCTCGATCGGAGGAGGTCCCGGGCGCAGAGGAGCAGGTCGAGGAAGTCGAGCTTGCCGGCGCGGGCCTTGAGCGCGTCGTACGCCTCGATCGGCGGCCGGAGCTCGCGCGAGAGGCAGGCGGCGAGATCGGCGCTCGCGGCCGTGAGCACGGCGTCGAGCTCGACCTTCACGCGATCGCGCTGCGCGAGCACCTCGGCGCGCGTGAGATCCCCGCCGAACGCCTTGCCTGAGCCCTTCCAGCGCCATTCCTTCCAGCGCGCGACGTCGCCGAGCTCGGCCTCCAGGCCGTCGTGGTCGCGCCCGCCCGTCACCTCCTCGCGGCGGCGGAGCTCCGCGAGGTAGCGGTCGAGGTTCCGGAGGCTCTGCGCGAGGTAGTCGCCCTCCCGGTCGGCCTCGGCGCCCAGGTCCGCGAGCGCCGCGAGGCGGTCCAGGATCTCGTCGATCGCGCGCTCGCGGTCGAACGGATCGCGCCGCCAGGGGCGCGTGAAGTCGCGGTGCTCGGCGAGCCTCCACGCCGCGCTCCGGAGCAGGTCGCGCGGGCCCTGCGCGCCGTCGCGCGGGCGCCGTCGCAGGATCCGGCGCACGCCCTCGGGCGGGTCGTTCAGGGTGCGCTGGAACCAGGCGTCGAAGGCCTGGTCGAAGAGCGCCTCGGCCTGATCCGCGGCCGCGACCTGGAACAGCGGGTCGACGCGCGCCTCGACCGGCCACTCGCGCAGGAGGTCGGCGCAGAAGGAGTGGATGGTCCCGATGCGGGCCGCCTCCAGGTGCGCGAGCGCCTCGTCGAGCCGCGCGCGCTCCGCCGGGCCTGCGCCCGGGTCGCTGCGCGCCCGCTCGATCTCGGCCCGGAGGCGCAGCTTCATCTCGCCGGCCGCCTTCTCCGTGAAGGTCACCGCGACGATGCGATCGAGCGTCCCGCCGCCCTCCTCGGGCGCCCTCCGCAGCACGGCGACGATCCGCGACACGAGCGCGGTGGTCTTGCCGGTGCCCGCGGCGGCCTCGACGACGAGCGTCGTCCGCAGATCGTCGCGGATGCGGCGGCGGGCGGGCTCATCCGCGAGCTCCCGCGCGCCGCGCGGCCGGGTCGCGTCGGCGGTCACGCGCGCCTCCGCGCGGGCTCGAGGCGCTGCCCGGGGGCGCGCGGCAGGAGCGCGCCGGCCAGGCTCGGGGAGGGGAGGAAAACGTGCCGCACTGGGTCGCGTGGGGAGGCTGTCGGGGGGAGTAAGGTGGCTCAGATCGGCGTCGAAGGAAACGCTGCCGTGCCCGGCGGAAAGGCGGTCCGTTTTCCGGACGGGCTCATGTAGCCCCTGAGCGTGGATGTTCTTGTGCTAGCAGCAGGGGGAGCTGATCCATGCGCCTCGAGTCGATGAGCCCTGGAGCGCGGTGGGCGTACGCGCTCAAACCCGCGAGCTGGCCCAAGGTGCTCGTCCCGGCCGTCTGCGGGCACGCGGTGGGCGCGGCCGCCGCCGGCCGGCTGTCCCCGGGGGCCCTCGCCTTCGGCGCGCTGTGGATGATGGCCGACGTCGCCTTCGTCGTGCTCCTGAACGACTGGGGCGATCGCGAGGTGGACGCCCTCAAGCGACGCATGTTCCCGGACGGCTGCTCGCCGAAGACCATCCCGGACGGCATCCTTCCCGCCAGGGCCCTCCTGCTCGCCGGGCTCGGGGCCGGTGTGTCCGCCTTGCTCATGGCCTGGGGGGCCGGCGCCGCGCTCGATCGCCCGCTGCTGCTCCCCCTGGCCGCGCTCGGCCAGCTCGTCTTCGTCGCTTACACGCTGCCGCCGATCAGGCTCAATTACCGCGGCGGCGGCGAGCTCCTCGAGATGGCCGGCGTCGGCGGCGTGCTCCCCGCGCTGCACGCGTATACCCAGTGCGGCGTGCTGGCGCCGGCGTGGCTCGTCGCGCTCCTGCCGGGGTTGCTCCTGCTCGCGCTGGCGAGCGCGCTGGCCAGCGGGCTGTCCGACGAGCAGAGCGACCGCGCCGGCGGCAAGCGCACCGTGGCCACGCTGCTCGGCAATGCGGCCACGCGCCGGGTCACCGAGGCCCTCGCCGGCCTCGGCCCGCTCCTCTGGCTCGCGGCGCCCTTCCTCGCCGAGGACGCGCCGCCGCTCTGGTCGGTCGCGCCGGCGGCGGCCGTGGCGCTCTTCTTCAGGGCGCGGCTCCTCGAGAAGAGCCCCGAGGCGGTGACGAACGCCTTCGCCGCGCAGGCGGCCTACAAGCGCGAGCTCCACCGCGCGATCCAGTGGGGCATCGCCGCCCTGTCGGCGGCCGTGCTCGCCGCAGGGCTCCGCGCCGGGGGAGGGCCGACATGACGGGCGTCGAGGTCATCCCTCCGGAGGAGCGCGACGCGCTCGCGCGCCTCACGCCCCTCCTGGGCGCGCGGGCCTCGGTCGCGCCGGACCGGCCGTGCGCGCCCACCCCCGCCGCCCTGGTCGAGCAGATCGTGAACGGCAGCGAGGACGCCGAGCGCGCGCGCGCCTTTGCCCGCGGGCTCGGCGAGGTGATCCGCGCGGTCGCCGACAACTTCCCCGACAACATCTTCTGGGATGTCGACTACCTGGCCTGCTGCCTGTGGCAGGCCGGGAGCGCGCCCGCGATCGGCGACTTCGCCCGCCGGGTGGTGTCGCTCTGCCTGGGCTTCGGCAACAAGTCGAAGCTGCGCTTCCGCTACGCGCACGACTTCCTCTACGGCTACGACTGGGCTCGCTGGGTGATGCGCAAGCCGGAGGAGCGCGCGGGCATCGGGCCCTTCGACGTCTCGTTCTTCGACTACCTCGACGGCCGGCAGAGGGCGCTCGTCGAGCTCGTGGCCAGCAACGACCGCAAGTACTCGCAGCTGAACGGCCGGGAGTACCGCAACCCCTTCTCGTTCATCCGCGAGCCGCCCGAGGAGTCGCAGCTCCACTGCCTGCTCGCCCAGGTCGACCTGATCCCGCTCAAGGCCTGGCGCCTCGACGGCGAGCGCCGCTGGGACCTCCCCTTCACCGATCTGCGCGCCAAGCTGGCCGATCGCCTCGGCCTGTCGCGGGGCGAGGGGCGATGAGCGCCCGGCCGGGCGCGCTTCGAGCGTGGCTCGATGCGTCGCGGCTGGCCTCGCAGCCGAGCATCGCGCTCCCGCTGCTGCTCGGGCAGCTCGTCGGCGCGCGGGCGGCAGGCCGACCGCTCGACGTGGGGACGCTCGCGGCGGTCCAGCTGTTCGGCCTGCTGGACCAGCTCTTCATCGTCTACGCGAACGACGTCGCCGACCAGGAGACCGATCGCCGCAACCGGACCGCCACGCCCTTCTCGGGCGGCTCGCGCGTGCTGGTCGAGGGGCGCCTCTCGCCCCGCGCGCTCGGCGCCGCGGCCGTCGTGTGCGCCGCGGCGCTCGTGGCCGTCTCGGCGGCGCTCGCCGCGGCGCTGGCGACGGCCGCCGCGCCGCTCCTCGTGCTCCTGGCGATCGCGGCGCTCCTGCTGCTCTGGGCCTACAGCTACCCGCCGCTTCGCCTGTCGTACCGCGGCGGCGGGGAGCTGCTCCAGATGGTCGGCGTCGGCGCGGTCCTGCCGCTCTACGGCTACATCGCCCAGGGGGGCGACCCGGCGCGCTTCCCCTTCGCGCTGCTCGCGTTCCTGCTGCCGAGCCACCTCGGCTGCGCGATCGCCACCGCGCTCCCGGACGAGCCCTCGGATCGCGCGAGCGGCAAGCGGACGCTGCCCGTGCGCGTGGGCGGAGAGCGGGCGGCCCGGTGTGTGGTCCTCCTGAACGGGCTCTCGCTCGTGCTCGCGCCGGTCGGCCTGGGCGCTGTGGGCCTGAGCCCTGGGGCGGGCCTGCTCGCGCCGGCGGCGGCGGCGCTCGTCGTGCTGCTGGCCCGCCCAGCGCCGCCGGGCTCGCGCCTGCTGCTGGTCCGGGTCGCGGCGGCGGGCGCGGCGACGCTGTCGCTGGTCGGCTCGACCGTCATCGCCCTCGCCGCGCGCTGAGGAGCGAGGGCGCCATGTCGCACGAGTTCCTGCTGCTCTCGTTGCTCTTCCTCCTGCCAGGAGGTGTCATCTGGCTCGCGCGCCCGGATCTGCGCCCCCTGATGAAGCGGATGGCGCTCGCCTCGCTGCCGTTCGCGGCGACCGAGCGGCTGTTCTACCCGAGGTACTGGGCTCCGAAGTTCGTGTTCGACCTGGCCGATCGGATCGGGTTCGGCATCGAGGACGTGCTGTTCGTCGTCGGGCTCAGCGGATTTTCCTCGACCGTCTATGCCGTTGTGTTCCGCCGCGCGCCGGTGCCCTGCGCGGCGCAGGGGGCGCCGCGCGCGCGACCGTGGTTGCGTGCCGGGGTGGTGATCGCGCTCGCGCTCGCCGCGGCCTGGGCGCTGGTCGCGGCGGGGGTGCCCGTCCTCTACGCCGCGGTGGCGGCGATGACGGCGTTCGCCGCGGCGCTCGTGGGGGCGCGCCGCGATCTGCTCGTGCCGGCCCTGCTCGGAGCGCTCCTGTCGGCGGCGCTCTACCTCGGCCTGTGCCTCGTCTTCGCGGCGCTCGTGCCTGGCGTGTTCGAGCGCACGTGGCGGCCCAGCGTGCTGCTGCCGGGGAGGGCGCTGCTCGGCGTGCCGCTCGACGAGGTCCTCTACGGGCTCGGCGCGGGCTTCGCGGCCACGGTGTTCCCGGCGTGGGCGTTCGGGTTCAGGTACGCGAAGGCGCCTCCGGTCGGGTCGCGCGCGGGCTGACGCCGGGGCCGCGCAACGCCGGGGCGGTGCTGTCCTGGAACGCCGATGCGCCGGGAGCGCCAGGGGATCGTGGTTCCCCTGGCGCTCCCGGCGCCTTCGTCATCGGATGGGAGCGGCGGCGCTCCAGCGCGCGGGCGGCGGCGTTTCGCTCGCGGAGCCTCCCGCGGTCGGGGGGATCGCCCGCGCCCGTCGCGTCACGGCAGCATCAGGACGCACTCGGTCCGGCAGACCGGGCCGGCGGCGCCGCCGCCGCTCGGCTCCTCGCAGATGGTCCGGATGATCGCGCCGGGGGGGCAGGTGGCTCCCTCCACGCACTCGATCCAGCAATCGCCGGGCGGGTACGCGTCAGCGCCGCCCATGCCGGTGCCGGTGCTGCTGCTGCTGCTCTCGCCGGAGCAGACCTTCTGCTCGATCATGCCCGCGGGGCAGTAGGGCTCGACGGGCACGCACTCGGTCCAGCAATCGCCGGGGTAGGGCATGGCGCCCATGCCGGTGCCGGTGCTGCCGGAGCTGCCGACAGAGACGGAGCTGCCGCCGCCGCAGACGGTCTGCGGGATGCTGTTCGGCGGGCAGTAGGGCTCGGTGGGCACACAGTCGGTCCAGCAGCCCCCGCCGGGGAAGGGCATGCCACCCATGCCGGTGCCGCTGCTGCTGCTCGTGCCGGGCACGGGCTCGCCGTCTTCGCAGATGGTCTGCTGGGTCGTGCCCGGCGGGCAGTAGGGCTCGACAGGCACACACTCGGTCCAGCAGTACTCCTGGCCGGGGTACGGGTCCTGGCCGGGGTACGGGCCGCTGCCGCCGTAGCCGGTGCCGGTGCTGCCCGAGCTGCCGACCGAGACCGCGCTGCCGCCGCAGACGGTCTGCGGAATGCTGTTCGGCGGGCAGTAGGGCTCGGTGGGCACGCAGTCGGTCCAGCAACCGCCGCCGGGGGGGCGCGGCGCGGCGAAGCCTGGATCGGAGCCGCCGATGCCCCCGCCGGCGCCGCCGGCGCCGCCGGTACCCGCCCAGCCGCCCGAGCCGCCGACGCCGACGCTGGTGCTGCTGGTGACGGAGGAGCCGCCGTCGCAGTAGGTCTGCGGGGTGGTGCCCGGCGGGCAGTAGGGCCCGGTGGGCACGCACTCGGTCCAGCAGCCGCCGCCGGGGTACGGCGGGCTCGCGCCCCCATCGGCGCCGCCGGTACCCGCCCAGCCACCCGAGCCGCCGGCGCCGCCGGTGGTGCTGCTGGTGACGGTGGTGCCTTCGTCGCAGAAGGTCTGCGGGGTTGTGCCGGGCGGGCAATAGGGCTCGACGGGCACACACTCGGTCCAGCACGGCTCGGAAGGCATCGGCATGCCGCCAGCGCCCCAGCCGCCGGAGCCGACAGCGCTGGCGCTGCCCCAGCCACCGGTGCCGCCGACGCCGGCCGTGGTGGTGCCGCCGCACACGGTCTGCTCGATCGTGCCCGGCGGGCAGTACGGCCGCGGCGGGATGCACTCGGTCCAGCACTGGCCCGGATCGACGGGGATGGCGGTGCCGCCGGCGAAGCCACCCTGGCCCGAAGAGGTGGTGCCGCCGCTGCAGATGGTCTGCTCGCTCCAGTCAGGAGGACAGATGCTGTCGGGCACACACTGCTCCTCGCACATCTCGCCGATCTCGCACGGTGAACAGACCGTCTCCCAGTGGAAGCCAGGTCCGCAGTCGGGCTCTGGTGGCGGTGAGGGCTCGTCCACGCCCCCACAGCCCTGCCCCTTGGCGCCGGTGAGCACAACGAGCGCGGAGAGCGCAATCAGACCCTGGAGAGAGGAGCGAGCGGCTGACGAACGCGAGATAAGAGAGGAGAAGATCGCGAAACGCATGGGGGGTACTCCATCCTGCGTGCCTGTGCGAGACACGCGATCAAGGAACGATGGCTCTGCGCCGCGGCATGCGAGCGCTGCTGCGCGCGGCGCCTCAGCGCCGACTCGGAGAGCTCGCGTGGAGATAAAGCACTGGACATGCCAGGCGCGTCCGCCCGCTCGGTGGCGTCACCGGCCGCACGGAGCGACGCGTATCGGCCGGCTTTTCGCGGCCGCGCGGCGCCGGCTGCGGGCATCCGCCCAGCGCGACGGGCCGCAGTGTGACGGGGAGCGCTGGTTACGTGTCACGTTGAGCCAACTGGCGCCACAGAGGGTGCCGGCAGGCAAGGGAATGGAAGGATGGGGAATTTTCTTATTGAGTGGGCTGGATTACAAGACCCAGGGGGGATGACCCGACCCGGATGACCCGACCCAGGTTGAGGCTCGCGGGGGATGACCCGACCCAGGTTGAGGTTCGCGGCTGGGATGACCCGACCCAGGTTGAGGTTCGCGGGGGATGAGCCGACCCAGGTTGAGGTTCGGCTGGGGATGACCCGACCCAGGTTGAGGTAGCGACCCAGGTTGAGCGGATCGCGACCCAGGTTGAGGTAGCGACCCAGGTTGACCCAGGTTGAGGTGCTCGACCCAGGTTGAGGTGCTCGGGGGATCGCGCGCCCCAGGCTGGGGCAGCGCCAGGTTGGGCCAGCGCCCCGATCCCGCGCGGAGCTACTGCGCGGAGGCGGCCCGCACGTAGGGCAGCCGCGCCGCCACCTGCCGGACCTCCGCGGCCCCCTCGAGCAGCTGGGCGATCGGATCCCAGGTGCCCCGGATCAGCGACTCGCGCGCGCCCGGCTTGATCGTGAAGGGCACCGTGAGATCGCTCCCCGCCCGGACGACCTGCTCCTGCAGGTCCACCGTGACGGGCGTCGTCGGGTCGGCGTTCACGCGCGCCACGAGCGCGGCGCGGTCCTCGCGGCTCACCGAGACGCAGGGAATGCCGAGCGTCGTCGAGTTGCCGAAGAAGATCTCGGCGAAGCTCTCGGCGATGACGGCCTTGAAACCCGCCTTCGCGATCGACTGCGGCGCGTGCTCGCGCGACGACCCGCAGCCGAAGTTGCGATCGGCGATCAGCACCGTGGCCCCCGCGAAGCGCGGGTCGTTCAGCGGGTGCTCCCGCTTCTCGCCGCGCTCGTCGAAGCGCACGTCCCGGAAGAGGTGCTCGCCGATGCCGTCGAAGGTGACGCACTTCAGGAAGCGCGCCGGGATGATGCGGTCCGTGTCGATGTCGTCCCCCGGAACGTGAACGGCGCGACCGGTGACGGATTGAATCAAATCGAGTGCCATTGGGATCTCCCTCGGGTGCGAGCGTCGTCAGATTCCGAACACGTCACGAGCGTCGGCGATCTCGCCGCGGACGGCGGCAGCCGCGACCATCACCGGGCTCATGAGCACGGTGCGCCCGGTGGGGCTCCCCTGCCTGCCCTTGAAGTTGCGGTTGGACGAGGAGGCGCACAGCTCATCCCCGATGAGCTTGTCGGGGTTCATCGCCAGGCACATCGAGCAGCCCGGCTCGCGCCACTCGAAGCCCGCCTCGCGGAAGACCCGATCCAGCCCCTCGGCCTCGGCCGCGCGCGCCACCTCCATCGACCCCGGGACGGCCAGCGCGCGCACGTGCGGCGCGACCCTGTGCCCCTGGATGCGCCGCGCCACCTCCCGGAAATCCGAGAGGCGCCCGTTCGTGCAGCTCCCGATGAACGCCACGTTGATCTTCGTCCCCTCGATCGGCTTGCCGCCCTCGAGACGCATGTACTCGAGCGCCTCGCGGATCAGCGCCCGCTCGGACTCGTTCGTCACGTCCTCGGCCGCCGGGACCTTCTCCTTCACCGAGATCGCCTGCCCCGGCGTGATGCCCCAGGTGACCGTCGGCGCGATCTCGCTCGCGTTGATCCGGACGACGTCGTCGTAACGCGCGTCCTCGTCCGAGGCGATCGAGCGCCAGTACTCGAGCGCCTTCTCCCACGCCTCGCCCTTCGGCGCGTACGGACGCCCCTTCATGTACTCGAACGTCACCTGGTCCGGGTTGACATAGCCGACCCGGGCGCCGCCCTCGATCGACATGTTGCACAGGGTCATCCGCTCCTCCATCGAGAACCCCTCGATGGTCGACCCGCCGTACTCGTACGCGTAGCCCGTGCCGCCGGACACGCCGAGCCGGCGGATGATCTCGAGGATGATGTCCTTCGCGTAGACGCCCGGCCCGAGCTTGCCCTCCACCTGGATCCGCCGGACCTTGAGCCGCTGGAGGCTCAGCGTCTGCGTGGCGAGCACGTCGCGCACCTGCGTCGTCCCGATCCCGAACGCGATCGCGCCGAACGCGCCGTGCGTCGACGTGTGCGAGTCGCCGCACGCGATCGTCATGCCCGGCTGCGTGAGGCCGAGCTCGGGGCCGATGATGTGCACGATGCCCTGCTTCCCCGACTCGAGATCGAAGAACGTGACGCCCTGCTCGGTGCACGCCTTCTTGAGCGCGTCGACCATCCCCTCGGCCAGCGTGTCCTTGAACGGCCGCTTGCGGTCGTCGGTCGGGACGATGTGATCGAGGGTCGCGAACGTCCGCTCGGGCATGCTCACCCGCAGGCCGAGATCGCGGAGCATCCCGAACGCCTGGGGACTCGTCACCTCGTGGATCAGGTGAAGGCCGATGAAGAGCTGGTCCTCGCCGCTCGGCAACGTGCGGACTTTGTGGAGGTCCCAAACCTTGTCATAGAGACTCTTACCCATGATGGCCTCTCGCGGTGCGCTGGATACGGGTGAAGGGGACGGCGTGCGGACCGGCCCGACGCCGGCGCCAGGGCGCGCCAGCGGCCTCCCTCGAAGGCGGCCGGCCGCCGCCGGTCTGGCGGTTCAACGTCGGGCGGGCGGCATGACTATGCGGGCGCGAGAGGATTAAGTCGAATGAAACTTTTTTCACGATCGATTAAGTAAAGCTACATGGACGCGTCGCTGCTCCCCGCGCTCGAGGACGTGCTGATGGTCGCCCGCTCGGGCTCGGTCGCCGAGGCGGCGCGGCGGCTGCACAAGACGCCGTCGGCGATTAGCCAGCAGGTGCGCCGGGTGGAGGAGCGCTTCGGGGTGGCGCTGTTCGAGCGCGACGGGCGCGGCGTGCGGCTGAGCCCGGCCGGCGAGGCGGCGCTCGGCGCGATCACGCGGCTGTTCGACCAGGCGGAGGGGGTGTTCGAGCTGCTCTCGGAGCTGGCGGGGGAGCCGTCGACGACCCTGCGCGTGGCGGCCAGCGACTACCTCGGCAAGGGGCTGCTCGTGCCGGTGATCCGCCAGATGCTCGAGAAGCGCGCGCCGGTGCGGTTCGCGATCACGACGGCGAACTCGGTCGACGCCGCGCGGGGGGTGGAGCGCGGCGAGGTGGATCTTGGCCTCGCGTCGGCGTCCTCGGCGGGCGGCGACCTCGTGAAGCAGCCGCTGTTCGTGCAGCCGTTCCTCTGGGTGGGGCCGCGGCTCAAGGGCACGGCGCCGGCGCTGCGCGAGCGGCTCCGGCACGAGCCGCTGCTCCGGCTGGCGCCCGGCAGCGTGGGGCGGCGGATGCTCGACGCGTACCTGGATCGCGAGCGGATCCGGCCCATCTCGACGATCGACGTGTCGAGCGTGTCGCTCCTCGTCTCGTACGTCTCCGGCGGGCTCGGCATCGGCCTCGCGCCGGCGCTCGCGCTGACCGAGGTTGCGCGCTCGCGGCTCGACGTCGAGGTCGCGGAGGTCGACCCGCTGCCCGTCGAGCTGATGACCCGCGAGAATTTCCGGCGCAACCCGATCGTCGAGCGCTTCGTCGAGCGGCTCGCCGCCGAGGGGCGCCGCGCGGAGCAGCGGACGCGCGCGCTCCTCGGCGGCTGACGCCGCGCGAGGCGCGCCGCCGCCCGTCAGGTGGACGGGGGCGCGACACGAGGGCTCGCTCCGTCGACCGGAGCGCGCGCCCTGGGGCGCCAGAGCGACGGTCGGCGCGGCCGGCCTGCGCGGCTCAGGGCTCGCGCGTGTTGCCGCGCGTGTCCTTCAGCATCACGTCGTGGACGCCGCCCTCGTGGATGCTCACCGCGGACGCGACGGTCAGGCGCGCGCGCATGTACAGGTCGCGCAGCGAGGTGGCGCCGCAGTTGCACATCGTCGAGCGAACCTTGGCGAGGGTGACGTCGAGGTTGTCCTTCAGCTTGCCGGCGTACGGCACGTAGCTGTCGACGCCCTCCTCGAACTCGAGCTGATCCTTCTTCTTGCTGGTATCGCCGTGGTCGTAGCGCTGCCAGTTGCGCGCGCGGTTGCTCCCTTCACCCCAGTACTCCTTCATGAACTGGTTGTTCACGCGGACCTTGCGCCCGGGCGACTCGTCGAAGCGCGCGAAGTAGCGGCCCATCATGACGAAGTCGGCGCCCATCGCGAGGGCGATGGTGATGTGGTAGTCCTGGCTGATGCCGCCGTCGGAGCAGATCGGCACGTAGACGCCGGTCCGCTGGAAGTACTCGTCGCGCGCCTTGGCCACCTCGATGACGGCCGACGCCTGGCCGCGGCCGATCCCCTTCTGCTCGCGCGTGATGCAGATCGAGCCGCCGCCGATGCCGACCTTGACGAAGTCCGCGCCGGCCTCGACCAGGTAGAGGAAGCCCTCGCGATCGACCACGTTGCCGGCGCCGACATAGGCCGGCTTGCCGAGCGACTTCACGAAGGCGATGGTGTCGCCCTGCCACTCGGAGTAGCCGTCCGACGAGTCGATACAGAGCACGTCGGCGCCCGCCTCCACGAGCGCCGGCACGCGCTCTCTGTAGTCGCGCGAGTTGATGCCGGCGCCGACGATGAGGCGCTTCTCGTGATCCACGTTCTCGAGCGGGTGCGCCTGGTGCGACTCGTAGTCCTTGCGAAACACCAGGTACTGGAGGTGCTGTCGCTCGTCGATGACGGGCAGGGTGTTGAGCTTGTGACGCCAGATGAGCTCATTCGCCTCCTGCAGATCGAGGCCGACCTTGCCGCAGTGGATCGACTTGAACGGCGTCATGATCTCGCGCACCGGCGTGCTCAGCGGCGTCTTGCCGAGCCGGTAATCGCGGCTCGTGATGATGCCGACGAACCTGCCCGTGGGCGTGCCGTCCTCGGTGATCGCAATCGTGGAGTGGCCCGTGCGATCGGTGAGCGCGAGCACGTCGCCGAGCGTCGCGTCGGGGCGCAGGTTCGAGTCGCTCACGACGAACCCGGCCTTGTAGTTCTTCACGCGCCGCACCATGGCGGCTTCCTCCTCGATGCCCTGCGAGCCGTACACGAACGACAGGCCGCCGCAGCGCGCGAGCGCGATCGCGAGCTCGGCGCCCGAGACCGACTGCATCATCGCGCTGGTGACCGGCACGCTGATCGTGAGCGGCGCGAGCCTCGGATCCGGCGGTGTCGCGCCCGGATCGGCCTTGAACCGGACGACAGGAGCCGTGAGATCGACGTTCGAGGGGACGCAGTCCTTCGTCGTCAGATTCGGGACGAGCAGGTACTCGCCAAACGTCCTGCTCGGCTCATCGTAGATGAATGCCATGTCGGCTCCTAGTGCAAGGATCCCCGGCTGTCAAACGCGAGCGGCGCCGCTCTCCCATGAAAGTCGTGTGATATCGATGGCTTGCGGGGGCAACGGCGGGCTCTGAAGGGCGGCGCGAGGGGCGAGGCGACCGGGGCTCGGCCGCCCGCCAGCGTCGCGGCGAGGCGGTGCAGGAGCCCGGGCAGGAGGACCGGGCTCCCCGGGGCCGGAGCTAGAGCGGGCGCACCGGCAAGCAGAGCTCGCAGCGGAAGTTGTGGGTCTTGGGATCGTGGAACTCGCCCTGGTAGAGCTCGAAGCAGGGCCGATGGTCGGGCTGATAGCCGCTCTCAGGGAGCCACTTCCCGAAGAGCTGGTCCCAGGCGGAGCCGATCGCGCGCGCGTCGCCGATCCACGCGCCCGCGGCGTACTTGCCGCCGGCGATGTCGGTCACGTTGACGTCGCCGTCCGCCTTGAAGTCCTGCGGGATCACGATGGCGGCGTCGAGGCGGCACTTGGCAGGCTCGGTGACCTTGGGGTTGTCGTGCGCGATGCTGAGGCAGATGCGGTCCGGGGTCCACAGATCGCGCGCGCTGGCCCAGCGGACGAGCCGTTGCCAGGCCTCGCCGACGCTCCCTTCCGGGCCATAGGGGCCGACGTTTCGGACATAGGCCACGTGGTAGCTCGGCAGGGTCTTCACGGTCACGTTCATGATCTCCTCCTCGTCCTGGCGGGCGTCCGTGCCCGACGAGGAGGCATCTTGGTCGGGCGCGCAGGCCGCTGCTTTGCACGGGTTGCGCTCGACTTGACCCGGCTTGCGATCCGCTTGCCGCGCGTTGCGCTCGTCCGTGGCGACACCGTTGCGCCACGCGGAGGCGCTCATGCCGAAGCGCTCCTTGAAGGCGCGCGCGAAGGCGCTCGCCGAGCTGAAGCCGTTCTCGAGGGCGATCTCGAGGATGTCGGCGTGCGGCCGCTGCACGAGGTGGCTCGCCGCGGTCTCGAGGCGCGTTCGCTGGATGAACTCGCGGAGGTTCTCGCCCGTCATGGACTTGAACACGCGGTGGAAGTGAAACGGCGAGAACGCCGCCACAGCCGCCAGCGTGTCGAGGGAGAGGTCCTCCGCGCGATGGGCCTGGATGTAGTCGACCACGCGGTTGACCCGCCGCTGGTACTCGGCGCGGCTCCTGTCGGAGGTTGCCACAGGCGGAGGATAGCTGATGGCTGGTGGCAGAAAAAAGCGCCTCGGCGGCGACCGCACCCAGGTTGAGGGGGGCACGACCGCACCCAGGTTGAGGTGATCGGGCGACCGCACCCAGGTTGAGGTGATCGGGCGACCGCACCCAGGTTGCGCGCACCCACCCAGAGCGCGCGCCTCGGTTTGTGTGAGCCGGAGGTTCCAGTATCCAGCCGATGGCGCCAAGGCTAGCAGCCGGCGCTGCGACTGCGGTCCAGGTGGCGGACCACGTGGCGGCCGCCACCCGTCGTACCCGTCGCGTCAGCATAAGTCATTGAAATCATTGCTCACGATCCCTGGTACGGCATTTGTTCGTATGCCCGGCCATGAGCCAGCCTCGTGAGATCGCTCCCGGCGCCACCTACCTCATCACCCGTCGCGTCCTACGCCGGCATCTCCTTCTCCGCCCGGATGCTGCCCTCACCCAGTTTCTTGTCTACGCTCTCGCCGTTTCGACCCATCGATTTGGCATCGAAGTCCACGCTCTTTGCGCGATGTCAACGCATCTGCACCTTGTCGTGACCGATGTGCAAGGCGTTTTGCCACGCTTCTTGCAATTTTTCCACCGCATCGTTGCGCTCGGAACGAAGGTCCTCCGCACGTGGGAAGGACCGGTGTGGGACCACGAACCCACGAGCGTGGTGCGGCTGCTGACGCGCGCGGCTGTGGTGGAGAAGATCGCCTACGTCCTCGCGAACCCCGTAGCCGCTGGCCTCGTCCGCCACGCGCACCAGTGGCCGGGCGCCAAGTCGGATGTGAGCGAGCTCGGCGGCGGCGTGCTCCGTGCAGCGCGTCCCTCCGTGTATCTTGATCCAGAGAATCGGCAGTGGCCGGAGGAAGTAACGCTTTCGCTCGCGCTACCACCCGCCATCGAGCAGGACAACGCAGAAGGATTTCGCCGTGAAGTCGCGGCCGAGCTTGAGCGACAGGAAGCGCAAGCCCATGCAGAGTTGCAGCGGCAAGGGCCCCGATTCTTAGGCACCAAAGGCGCCAGTACGGTCTCCCCTTACAGCCGCGCGACGAGCTTCGAGGCGCTGCGCGACCGCAATCCGACGTTTGCCGTCGGCCGTAACCAGGGCGATGCATGGCGAATCGCTGGTGCCGCTGTGCGAGCGTTTCGTGCGTCATACCGTGCGGCGCTCGAACGATGGCGTGCCGGGGTACGAAGCGCCGTCTTTCCGGCGGGGACGTGGTGGATGCGCATCTATCACGGTGCCAGCGTGGCGGACGTCGTGCTTATGACGTAGGCACCTCGGCGGTGCGTTACAGCGCCACAGCAGGGTGGGCTAAGGCGCCGTCGTGGGGAAGGTGAAGCGAGCGGCAGCGTTCACGTGGCGCTGGGGATGGATTGCCGCGCCGGGGTCGCGCGAGGCCGGGTTAAGGTTGTGGTCGGCTGGGTCTGAGCGAATGGCACCTCGGGTGCCGGTGAAGTAGACCTGCCCAACCGAGGGAGCGATCCGGCCGGGGGCATTCGGGTTAGGTTCATGGCGGATGGTCGACCGAGCCAGGTCGTCTCAACCCGGCTCGACTGTTTTCAGCTGGCCCTCTTCACCTGGTCGGGCGGCCTCCAGCAGGCCGCAGGCCTCAACCTCGCAGGCCTCAACCTGGGTCAGGCCGCAGGCCTCAACCTGGGTCAGGCCGCAGGCCTCAACCTGGGTCGGGTTGGCCAGGGCAGGCCGCAGGCCTCAACCTGGGTCAGGCCGCAGGCCTCAACCTGGGTCGGGTCGGGGGCAGGCCGACCTGGGTCGGGTCGTCTACTCGAGCTCCAGCTCGACGAGTCGGATCTCTCCCTCCAGGAACCCCGTCTCCCGGAAGTATGTCACGTACTCCACTCGCCCTCCTTCCCGCGCGAGCTCCGCGTGCACGAGCCCGGCATAGGGCCATGCCTCCGGGGTAGGCGGGACCTCGGCGGTGAAAACTACCGCACTGTCCGACCATGGCCCCTCCGGCGCCGGCGCCGTCCGGAGCGAGATCTCCGACGATACCGGCTCGCTGTACAGCGCGATGTACCTGCCGATGTGCTCGTTCCAATGCACCGACATCATCGGTGCCCCCGCCATGACCGGCTCCGCCTCCCCATGGCCCTCCACCCAGCGCCCGTCCGAGAAGAACCGCCACGCGTCGCGCTCGGTTGCTTCCGCGAGCGCGGCTCGCGCGACGAGGCACGGGCACGTGAGACCCGAGCACGCGCAGGCGTAGGCGTAGAGCATCCCCTCGCGGACGAGCGCCGCCGACGTGAGTGATGGCTCATCCGCACCGAAGAGGAGCGTCCGATCCGCAGCGCCCGGGCGTACCTCCGGGCGTGTGAGGCGCGCATCGAAGCTCTCCCAGACCGCGATCGACGAACCCATCATGTCGAAGTCGAACGCCCCGAGCCGCCCCGTCACCTTGCTGTAGAAGACGAGCGCACGGCCGGCCGCCTCGTCGACGACGATGGGGCCCGGCCACAGCGCATAGCGCGCTCCGCAGTCCTCCTCGCACGTCTCCTCCGCCCGAGGGTCGGAGTGCGCGAGGTTGAACGCGAGCTCCTCCTCGGTGAACGGCAGGAACTCCCGCGGCGCGCCGGCCGCGTCGAGCGGCTCGGTGAGCGACGAGAGCCCATCCGACGCATCCAGATCGTCGGTCGCGCAGAAGGTGCTCGACCTCCACAGCGCTCCGTCTTCCCCCGGCATCTCCAGGGTCGTGTCGCCGAAGACCCACACCGATCGGTCGCCCCACCGCGCGCTGTAGCCGCCGTCCCGCCCTCGAATCGCCGGGGCAAACTCCAGCGCACCCAGGTCGCGCACCGCGAGCACCGCAGCCTCGGGCGCGTCCTTGCCACACCCGGCGCACAGGAGAGCGAACCCGGCGGCTCCCATGGTCCTTCGATAACGCATGCGCGCGAGGGTACCATGGGGAGCCAGAACGCCGCCGCCGTCGGCGTCGCTCCGCCGCCGGACCACGCGCGACCGCGGCGCCGACGGGCCACCGCGCGCGCGAGGGCTCTGGCCGGGAGGAGCGCGGCGATCCGCAAAAGGCGAGGAAAGCTACTCCGCTGCTCGGCTCCCGGTCCGACGGAACACCATGTCTCCGCCGCTCTCAGATCTGCCGGCAGGCGGCAGCGCAGCGGCGGCACTCGTCTGCGCACGTCCTCATCTGCGTATCACCCGTGAGCTTATCGCAGCTCGCCGCGCACTGTTCGCAGAGGCTCGCGCACACGCTCATCATCTGGGTGATCTGCGGCGAGCTACGCAGGAGGAGCTTCGACGTCGCCTCGCAGATGTCGGCGCAGTCCTGGAGCAGCCGCATGTGCGGGGCGCTCACGTGAGAGCCTCCCATCTCAAGGCAATACTGCGCCGCGTGCGTGCAGATCGAACCACAATCCTGGGTGAACCGGGCCACCTCCCGGAACGATCTGTCCCCCGGAAATTTGATCATGAGAACCCCCCCCTTGACCCAACTGGCCGCCTCTCGCCGCGAGTAAGCCTCGCGACAAGGCGGCAACTTCGGTATCTGGAGGGTGCATGGATTCGATGGCTTTCGCATGTCGGGCCATCCCGCATATAGGCCTCGGAACAGCGACCGACGCCGAGACCGCCGCGCCCTGAACGCGCCTCGCGGACGGCCGGGACGCCGCGAGACACGCGCGAACGCCCCGCCCGAACGGATGTTCCCGCCCTGGTCGCTCTCTCCGCGCGACAGCGCGACACCACGACACGCTAGCTCGCGATCGACGCCCGGACATCGACGGTCAGATGGGCGAACCGCATCGGAGGGGCTGGATCGAGCGTCGTGGCGGTCCGGTAGGACCCTGCCTGAACACTAGCACCCAGGCGCGCGGCAGATACCCATCTTCAGGCGGGCGATCTCCTGGAGCTCCTCGGCGATCTCGAGCGTGCGCATCGCGGCGGCGCGCGCGAGCGCCTGGGCCTCCTCGGTGTCCGCGAGGCGCGTGAGGAGCCGCCGGCCCATCTCGTGGTGATGGCCCTCGTCCGGCTGGATGACCTCGCGGTAAAGGCGCGCGGTCTCGGCGTCGCCTTGCGACTCGCAGTAATCGATGAACGCCTGGTTGTGCACCTTCGCGAGCGCCTCCCGCGTGAACTGGCCCGCCGCGACGCGCTCGACCGTGGAGCCGAGCCCCTTCAGGTACCCGAACATCGGCGTGGGCGGCCCGAACTTCGCCGGGATCGCGGCGGGGTCGACGCCGAGCGCGCGGAGCCGATCGGCGATGAGCCGGTAGTGCCTCGCCTCGTCGCCGCACTGGCGGGCGAGGGCGAGCTTCACCTCCACGTCGGTCTCGGTGGTGAGCCAGAGCGCAGCCTCCTCGGTCGCCTCGAGCTCCTTCTTGAGCGCGGTCGCGAGCAGCGCCGGGATGCCGACGCCGCTCGCCGGCTCCGCCGCGCGGGCCGCTGCGCCGATGTGGGCGAGGCGCTCACCGACCTTGCGGTCGAGCTCGTCGAGGAATTCCTCTGGCTTCATGCGGGGCATGATGGGCGCGCCCCGTGCGGCGGGTCAATAGGCCGCGCTTCCGGCGGCCAGGGGGGTGTACCCTCCTCGAATGGCCTGGAGCTTCCTGCCGTCGTGGATCGATCTCGAGTCGGTCTCGATCTCGTTCGATCTCCCCGCTCGCACCGTCCTGAGGCGCACCGGAATCGCCGCGCTCGCCACGTCGAGCGCGACGGCGCTCCGCCTGACGCTCGCGCCGGCGCTCCTGCGGATCACCTTCGAGCCGTACCTCGTCATCGACCTGCCGCCGCCGCTCGGCGACATGGGGCTCCAGCAGGTCGAGTACGACTTCCGTTCAGGCGCGATGACGCCCAACGTCTTCTACACGGGAGGGCTCGTCCAGGTCGGAAAGGGATCGGCGGAGGACGAGGCGCGCGCCTTCATGCGCGGACTGGTCACGTCGACGCCCATGGCCATGCCCCCGTACGACCCCACGAGCGATCCCGATCTCGTCGTGACGGTGCGTCAGGTGCTCTCGAACCTCGAGGCCGGCGGCAGCACGGCCGTGCGGGGCGCCCGCTTGTCTGCGCGGCTGACGCTTCACCAGGAGCTCGCGGGCGGGGTGGGCTCGGACGGGTTCCGCATTCCGGCCGGCGCGACCATCGCGGCCAGCGTCGATATCGAGGGCACCCGGCAGGAGATCGAGACCGCGCCGCGCGTGCAGCGCATCGAGGTCGACTGCTCCTCGGCGGTGCTCCACAAGGGGGGAGTCGACCAGGCCGACGTCCGTCGCTTCGTCGTGAAGCGCGGCGGCGAGATCGCCGTCGAGCGGATCGAGCCGCTCGGCGCGGCGCGCCAGGCAGCAGGCGCCGAGTCGCTCGTGCGCCTGTTCGGCGCCCTGGTCGCGGGCGGCGGCGTCGCGCTCGACCCGCAGCGCCTCGGGCCGAGCGTCGTGGAAGGGCTCGTCAAGGAAGAGATCGCGCGCGCCCTGCGCCCCGCGCTCGTCGAATGGGTGCAGCAGAACGCCGACGTCGTCGTGGGGATGGACCTGCGGCAGGTGCTCGGGATACCGGCGGAGGGAGGCGCCGTGGCATGACGACGGGGAGCGCGGGCGCTCGGGACGTGCGCGCCGCGCTTCTCCGGGCGTCGAGCGCCCGAGGGGTGTTATAAGCTCCGGAATGCGACTCTCCGCGATCCACATCTATCCCGTCAAAGGTTGCCGGGGCCTCGCGGTCGACGCGGTCGCCGTCGACGCGCTCGGCCTCGCGGGCGATCGGCGGTTCATGATCGTCGACCCCGAGGGAAAGCCCCTCACGCAGCGCCCGCTGCCGCGCATGGCGCTCATCGAGACGCAGCTCTCCGTTAGCGCGCTCACGCTCGGCTTCGCCGGCAGGCCGCCGATCTCCGTGCCGCGCAGGGCCGAGGGCGCGCGCCTGCTCACGGTCGAGGTCTGGAGCAGCAGCGGCCTCCTGGCCGAGGATTGCGGTGACGAAGCCGCCGCGTGGCTCAGCGGCGTCCTGGATCACCCGGCGCGCCTCGTCCGCATCGGCGAGGCGTTCCGGCGGCCCGTCCTCAAGGCCTCGGTGGCAGGCCCGGAAGACGTCGTGTCGTTCGCCGACGAGTTCCCGCTGCTCGTGATCTCCGAGGCCTCCCTCGCCGATCTGAACGCTCACCTCGAGGGCCGGGGCGCCGCGCCGTTGCCGATGGATCGCTTCCGGCCCAACCTCGTCGTGAGCGGCTGCGCTGCCTTCGACGAGGACCGGTGGGGCCGCGTCCGCATCGGAGACCTCGTGCTCCGCGCCGGCGGCCCGTGCGCCCGCTGCGTCGTCACCACGACCGACCAGCTCACCGCAGAGCGCGGTCCGGAGCCGCTCCGCACGCTGGCCACGTACCGGCGCGACGCGCAGAAGCCCAGCGACGTGAACTTCGGACAGAACTACATCCAGGAGACGAAAGCCGGCACGTTGCGCGTCGGAGACGAGGTGACGGTCGTGTGACCGAGCGCCCGAACGGCTCCTGCGTGGCGGCTCCTCGGGTGTCGCGGCGGCTCCGGGGAGGGGATGCGGCGGGCCTGCCTGCGCGGCGCGGATCGCGGCGCGGTCGTGATACAAAGGGCCCATGAAAAAGCACGCGCTTCGTTCATGGATCGTCTCGCTCGCCGTTGTGACCCTGCTCTCCTTCGTGTCGCTCGGCAGCGCGTACGCCGGAGAGGCGGAGAAGAAGCTCGCCCTGGAGCTCACGCACCTCGTGATGCCGAAGGACGTTTACAATGCGCTCCTCGATCAGCTGATGACCAACATGGGAGCCTCGATGCAGCAAGCGGGCGCGAAGGTCTCTGCCAGGGACGCCAGCAAGCTGAAGGCGGTGGTCGCCGAGGTGCTGCCGTACGACGAGCTCGTCCAGTGGAACGTCGAGATCTATGCGGGGAAGTTCACAGCCGATGAGCTGAAGGAGCTCATCAAGTTCTATGGCACGCCGGTCGGAAAGAAGGCCGCGAAGCTCCTCCCGGAGATCAGCGGCGAGGTGGGGAAGAAGGTCGGGACGGTCATCGTCCAGCGGATGCCCGCGGCGATGAAGAAGGCCGGTATCCAGTAGCGGGCGCGGCGCTCGGCGGTGCGCTTTGCGCGCTACCGCTTCTGGGCCAGGAAGCCGGCGACGGCGTCGAGCAGCGCCCGCGGCTCGTCAGCGCGCACCCAGTGGCTGCTGCGCTCGAAGACACGTAGATCCGCGCCCGGGATGAGCCGCGCGATCTCCTCGGAGAGATCGGGTGGGCAGATCCAGTCGTGTCGGCCGGCGATGACGAGCGTGGGCACAGCGATCTCGGGGAGGCGCGGCGTGAAATCGAATCTCCGCATGAACCCCTCCAGGCCGACGTTCCACGCGTCGACGTTGTAGATGGTGCGCGCGCGGGCCTCGGCCGCCTTCTGTGGGTCGAAGGTGGTCGAGTAGAGGGGCCCCAGGATCTGGAGGAGGTCGGAGAACCGCTCGTCGCTCTCGATCTCGCCGGCCCAGAGGCGTTCGCACGCCGCTCTCTGCTGCTCCGTGCCGCGCTCCGCGACGATCCGCTTCGCCCGGTCGATGAGGCGATGGCTGGCCGCCGTGGCCACCAGGATGAGATGGGAGATGTTTCGCTGGTATTCGAGCGCATAGGCCATGGCCACCATGCCCCCATAGGAGGTGCCCATCACCACGATACGATCGAGGCCGAGGTGCAGGCGGAGCGCCTCCATGTCCTCGACGTTGTTCTCGAGGGTATACGTTTCCTTTGGCCCGCGCGCGGAGCGGCCCTGTCCGCGATGATCGAAGTAGACGAGCTGCGCCTGGTCGGCGAGGGGCGTCATCCCGCCCTTGTGCGAGGCGTGATCTGCGCCAGGTCCGCCATGTACGACGAACATCACCGGCTTCTCGCGCATCCGCGGGCCGTCGGGGACGAGGCCCATGCCCTCGACGTCGAAGTAGAGCTCGGTGTCTCGGATCCTGGCGCGCACCGCGTCAGGGTATCCGATCGCGGGGCGCGGTGGCGCGGGCGTGGGGTGCGTAAGGAGTAGCAGTGGAGGCGCAGCTTGTTGCCGGGGCAGCAGGGATCGCCGGGGCGCTGTGGCGGCCGGTCGCCGTCAGGCGACGCCGTGTCGTGCCAGCCAGTCGAGCTGGCGCTGCCAGGCGTCGGCGGCGGCCTCCGGCCGGTAGCTCGGCCGGTAGTCGGCGTAAAAGGCGTGCGGGACGTCAGGGTAGACCCGGATTTCGGAGTGCGCGGCGCCGGGCGCGCTGCCGGTCTGGGAGGCGGAGCGGAGCGCCTCCTGCAGCGCGGTGACCGTCGGGAGGGGGATGCCCTGGTCCTGTCCGGCATAGAGGCCGAGCACGGGGGCCTGCAGCGCGCTCGCCACGTCGATCGGGTGCTTGGGCTGGGCCTCGGTCCGATCGCCGGTCAGGCGTCCGTACCAGGCCACGGCCGCCTTCAGCGCCGGGTTGTGCGCGGCGTACAGCCACGTGATGCGCCCGCCCCAGCAGAAGCCGACCGCGGCCGCCTTGCGGACGTCGGCCTTTCCGGAGGCCTCGGCGAAGGCCACGCTCGCATCGAGATCCGAGAGCACCTGCCGGTCGGGCACGCGGCCCGCCAGAGCCCGGAGCTCGTCGACGGTGCGGAGGTGGCTCGGGTCGCCTTGCCGAACGAACAGATCCGGGGCGAGGGCGTAGTAGCCGCGGTGCGCGAAGCGACGGACCACGTCGCGGATGTGCTCGTGGACGCCGAAGATTTCCTGGATCACCAGCACCAGAGGGAAGGGGCCACCGGAGGCGGGGTGGGCGCGGTAGCCGGGGAGGTCGCCGGCGGGCGCGGGAAGGGTGATCGCGCCGGCGATGAGTCCGGCGTCGTCGGTATGGATGGGCTTCGGAGCGTTGCTCTCGGCGATGGGCGTGGAGGCGGTCATGGCGCGCCTAGCAGCATCCGTGCCATGGGCGGGACCGACCCGACCCAGGTTGAGGTTCGAGGTTCCGACCCGACCCAGGTTGAGGTTCGAGGTTCCGACCCGACCCAGGTTGAGGTTCGAGGTTCCGACCCGACCCAGGTTGAGGTTCGAGGTTCCGACCCGACCCAGGTTGAGGTTCGAGGTTCCGACCCGACCCAGGTTGAGGTTCGAGGTTCCGACCCGACCCAGGTTGAGGTTCGAGGTTCCGACCCGACCCAGGTTGAGGTTCGAGGTTCCGACCCGACCCAGGTTGAGGTTCGAGGTTCCGACCCGACCCAGGTTGAGGTTCGAGGTTCCGACCCGACCCAGGTTGAGGTTCGAGGTTGAGGTGTCGGAGGTGTCGCAGGTTGAGGTGCCGGAGGTACCAGCGACGGAGCTGCGGCTACCCTGCAGCGCGCGCACCCTCGCCGGCGACGGCCTGCGGTCGCCATTGCGCGACGTTGCCGGTGCGCTCGGCGAAGAATTCCCGCGTGCGCCGCCACGAGAGCTGCGCCGCGTCGGCGTGGTACGCCGGCCGCGTCTCGTTGAAGAACCCGTGGCGCGTCCCAGGGTACACGAACGAGATCAGCTCCCGCCCCGCTGCCCTGAACGCCTCCCCCACCGCTGGCGCCGTCGGGGTGATCGCCGGATCCTCCTCGGCATAATGCACCTGCAGCGGAAACCGCACGTTCTTCACCTGCTCCAGAGCCGGCGCCTGCCCGTAGAACACCGCGCCCGCCGCGAGCGCCACGCCTGCGACCGCGAGCTGCCCCACGAGCCCTCCGCCCAGCGAGAACCCGACGGCGGCGACGCCCCCCGGCCGCACGTCCGACCGGCCGACGAGGTGCGCCGCCGCCGCCCTCGCGTCGGGCAGGTACGTCGACGTGTCGCGGCTACCGAACCAGGCGAACACCTTCTTCAGCCGCTCCTGCTCGCTCGCCGGCAACCGCGCGACCACCTCGTCGCGATCGGCCGCGCGCAGCAGGCTCACCCCCCGGGCCACCTCCGCCTCGGTGAAGGTCCGGTGCGTCGCGTCGTGCGAATACAGGTTCGGCGCAAACGCGAGGTACCCTTCCTGCGCGAAGCGCCTTGCCAGCTCGATCGTATGGACCGTGAGCCCCAGCCCCTCGTGGAGGATCAGCACCGCCGGCGCCGGCGAGCGCCCACCCGACGCCGGGCGGACCTGCACCGCGTCCACCGGCCCATGGGGCCCCTCGAACGACGTCCTCTCGACGCCTGCGCTCGCGGCGCTCATGCCTGCACCTCCGCCTCGGGCGCCTTGTCCTTGCGGGCGGGCTTTACCTTGCTCGGAGGCCGCTTGCCGAACGGCTCCCCGGCCACGATCTCGGAGCGGACCCCGTCGACCCCCACCGGGATGTCTCCGGTCAGCGTCACCCGGTAGAGGACGCGCTCGACGTCGAGGTGCCCGAGGTCCTGCGGCCCCAGGTGCGCCGTGGCCCGGTTGTCCCAGAACGCAATGCTGCCCGGCTCCCACCGGAACCGCACCGTGTACGCCGGGCGGCTGATCTGCTCGAAGAGCAGGTCGAGGATGGCGCTGCTCTCGCGCGGCGACAGCCCGACGATGTGGCTTGTGAAGCCCGGGCTGACGAACAGCGCCCGCTCCCCGGTCTCGGGGTGGACGCGCACCACGGGGTGGATCGAGATCAGCGGGTTCTCGCGCACCTTGCGCAGGTACGGGCTGTCCTGGTCCTGCGGCGCGAACCGCAGCCCGAAGCGGTGCTCCGCGCGCAGGCCATCGACGAGCGCGCGCACAGGCGCGGACAGCCCCTCGTAGGCTGCCACGAGGTTCGTCCAGGTCGTGTCGCCGCCGTAGGGCGGCAGGATGTGCGCCCGCAGGATCGACGCCGCCGGCGGGTTCACGGCCGCGGTGACGTCGGTGTGCCAGCGGTTCTCGTAGCTGAAGCGCCTGCCGTAGCGGCGATCGTAGCGGCGGCTGTCGATGGCGAGGATCTCCGGGTGCTCGTCGAACGGCTCGTCCTCGTGCGGATGGGCATAGGTCACCTCGCCGAAGCGCGCGGCGAAGGCGATCTGCTCGGCGTGGCCGAGCGGCTGGTTCCGGAAGAAGACGACCTTCCACTTCAGCAGCGCCGCGCGGATGGCCGCCACGGCCTCGTCGGGCAGCGGCTTCGAGATGTCGGCGCCGTGGATCTCGGCGCCGATGTGCCCTGCGAGCGGCTTCACCTGGATGGCTTGATCGGATGCTCTCTGGCTCATGGGTCTCCTCCGCGTGGTCCCCCCCGCCACGTCCTTCGCGACGGTCGGTATGCGGGCGCCGTGCCAGGGAGCGAGCGGCGGCGTGCGCGCGGGGACGCACGAGGCGGGGCGCGCGTGCGGAAGTCCGTTTGGCGGGGGACCGAGGTGGCCGGGGCATCGTGACGTCGCCGCCCGCGGCGAGCGCGTCGAACACCTTCGTCCTCTCCGCGATATCGCCGAAGTGCAAGCAACCTCGGTGTTGCTCCCCTTTGCGGCCGGCGTGCCGGGCATCGTGTCGCTGACCATGATGACGCCAGGACCGATGTGCAGCGTGGCGTGGATGATCCGGCACTTGCTCTCGGGAGATGGGTTGTCGCCCGGCACATCGCCGAAGCGCATCACACCTTCACGCTTCGCCCCGAGCGCGCTCTCATAGAGCTTGATGGCCCTCTCGGCGGTTCCGTCGAACATCAGACAGGGATCCAGGCATTTGAACGATATGGGTGTGCTGACGAGCGGGAAGGGCGTCAGGGAGGCGTCAAGTCCACTGCCGCCGTCACGATCCACGCGGCGCTCGCCTTGCGCACGCCCTCCGGGCCGTCGTGCGGCGCGACCGCCTCGCGCACGGCGGCTCGCACGCGGTCGACGACCTCCGGTGTGGGGCTCGCCTCGCGCGGCGCCGCGGCCGACGCGCCCATCTACAGGAGGAAGTCCACGGTCTCATCGAGCGACCTCCCGCCCGTCACGAGGGCGTTCGGTCCGGCAACCTCGATGATTGCTCGAGCTCCTTTCGATTTTCGGCTGGGTACGCGCGACCCGCTCGTGCAAACGGCGCGACGTCATTCGCTTCCCTGCGGCGCCACCGCGATCTCCGTCCGCAGCTGGACGCCGCGCGCGCCCTCGGCGGTGCCCCTGAGGGGCGCGACGTCATCGTAGTCGCGTCCGTAGCCCAGCACGATGTGCCCGGGCGCGCCCACGCGCCCGAGCGTCGGATCGAGGTCGTGCCAGCCGCCCGACGGCAACCACACCGACGCCCACGCGTGCGAGGCGCGCGCCGGCGCCGAGGCGGAGCCGGCCACGTAGCCGCTCGCATAACGCGCCGCGAGGCCCATCGATCGCAAGCACGCCACGGCGAGGTGCGCGAAGTCCTGGCAGACGCCGCGCCGGAGCTCGCAGAAGACGGCGATGCCGGTGTCCGCGGCGGTGACGCCCGGGGTGAAGGTGAAATCCCGTCGGATCTGGTCGACCAGCCCCTCCAGCGCGCCGCCGAGCGGGAGGCCTTCCCGGAAGCACCCCCGCGCGTAGTCCGCCATCGCGCCGCTCCGCGGCGCGCGCGCCGTGCCCTCCACGAGCGCGCGCAGCGCCGGGTCCTCCGCCGCGGCGGCCGCCGTGCGCGCCGCCACCGCCCGCCAGTCGTCCCCGAGATCGCCGGCGCCGCCCGCCGCCTCCTCGCAGAGGCGCACAACGCTGAGGGCCGTGACATCGATCGCGCCGAAGCTCCCGCAGATCTCTATCCGCGCGCAAACGTTGCCGAAGGCGTCCTCCTCGACCCGCCTCGAGCGTGGCAATGGCCGCACCACGAGCTGGTGAAACTCGACCGCTTGATGCGGCAGCGCGCGCGGGGTGAGGTGCGCCTCCAGCCGGCACGCGACCGCGCCCTCGGCCCCGAGCTCGTACCGGCTGCGGTGAACCACGCGGTAACGACGCGCCGCCACGTGGACCCCCTCCTCCAGCCGCGCGGCCCCTCAGCCGCCCACCATCACCTTCGCCTGCGACGGCGCGACCTGCACGCCCATGGGCATGTTCGGGCTCTTTCCGTTCTGCGCCACCGCGCACGCGTGGAACACGACCGGATTGCCCTCGGCCTTCACCTTCGCCGAGAAGCTGCGGAACATCGCCTCGCCCTTGATCTTGCCGCTCACGACGCCGCCGGCAGCGCCCGCCTCGTCGCCGGTCGACATCGGGATCTCGCTCTGCTTCGTGAGCACCGGCTTGCCCTCCACCAGCACCTTCAGGGCGCAGGTGCTCGGGAGCGCCTGGTTGCACATCGCCACGTTCGGGTACGGCAGCGGCACCGGCGGACCAGGCGGCGCAGGGGTCTTGCACGTGTCCGGCATGGCCTGGCAGATCCCGGCCTGCGTCGTGGTCACAGGGAACATCGCCGCGCCCTCCTAACCCAGGTTGATCCGCTGGCCATCGATGCTCACATCCTCGCGCGCGTCCACCGATACCTCGCGCCCGCGCAGCTCGATCACGTCCTCGACCAGCGCGCGCACCCGCCCGGCGCGGAGCTGGTGCAGCTCGCGCACCTCCTGGAAGAGATCCCCCGCCCGCGCGATCACCCGCCCGGCGATCGACTCGATCTTGCCCACGGTGGTGTGCGCCCGCTCCAGCACGGCGGTGAGCGCCCGCCCCTCATAGCGCGCCTCGGCGATGCGCACGTCGCCCCGCTCGGCGACGGCGGCGAGCGCCTCCCCGGCCACGGTGACCCGCCCGGGCGCGACTTGCACCGTCGCGCCGCGCTCGCCGGCGCGCGCGCTCAGGGTCGCGCCGCTCCGGCTCGCGATCGCAACCTCGCCGGCCGCCCAGCAGCGGATGGCGCCGCCCGCCACGAGATCGATGTCGCCCCCGGGCGCCGCGAGCGAGAGGCCGCCCGCCGCGACGAGGCTGCCCCGACCGGTCTCCGCGTCGTACTCGAAGAGCAGCCGGCCGGCCCGGTCGTGCACCGCGACGACCTCGTGGCCGTCGCGCTCGACGATCGACGCCGAGGCGCCCGCGCGCGCCACGATGCGCAGCGGGCGCTCCTCTGACGACACGCACGACACGCACGGCGCGCACGGCGCGCCGTCGCGGAGCTCCTCGGGGCGCGCGTCGGAGGGCGGGGGCTCGACGGGGAGAGCAGGGAGGGCAGCGGTGGGCATGGCGGGGGTCCTCGGGTCGTGGCTTCGCGGCCGTCGTCGGCCGTTCATAACAGCGTGGGCGTGCGCCAGTCCTCGGCGCGGGCACGATCCGGATCGGTCCCGCGTGCGCCCTCGCGCTTCGCGCCGTCCCAGCGCGTGTGCGCGGTGGCCGCCCGGTGCAGGTTCACGCCGCGGCAATCGGCGCCCGACAGATCGGCGCCCGACAGGTCGGCGTGCGACAGATCCGCGCCGACGAGCGAGGCGCCCTCGAGCCGCGCGCCGCTCAGATCCGCCTTGCGCGCCATCGCCTCGTCGAGCCGCGCGCCGCCGAGATCGGCGCGCGTGAGCGCGGCGCCGTCGAGGCACGCCCGGGAGAGATCCGCGCCGGCGAGCCGCGCGCCCCGGAGGCTGGCGCCGGTCAGGTTCGCGACCCCGAGGCGCGCCGAGACGAGCGAGGCGCCGCCCAGCTGGGCGCCGGCCAGGCTCGCTTGCACCAGATCGGCCCCGTCGAGCCGCGCGTCCCGGAGGTCCGCGCGCGACAGGTCGCAGTCGCGGAGCACCGCGCCCGAGAGATCCATCCCGCCGAGCTTCGCCTCGACGAGCGAGCTCTTCGCGAGCCGCGCGCCGGCGAGCCGCGCGCCCCGGAGATCGAGCCCGAGCAGCGAGGTCCCCTCGAGCGAGGCCCCCCCGAAATCCGCGCCGGAGAGGGCGGCGCCGGCGAGCTGCGCGCGCTTCAGCGTGGCGCCGTGCAGGCGCGCGCCGGACAGGTTCGCGCCGCGGAGGCGCCCGCCCGCGACGCGCGCCTCCGAGAGATCGGCGCCCGCGAGGTCGGCGTCCGAGAGATCGACGCCGGTGAGCTCGGCCCGGGCGAGGCGGGCGCCCGGGAGGCGCGCGCGGCGCAGATCCGCGCCGTCGAGCGCGGCGTCCTGGAGCGACGCCTCGGCGAGCTCGGCGCCGGTGAGCTCGGTCCCGCGCAGCGCGGCGGCTGCGAGCAGCGCGCCTCGCAGGCGGGCGCCGCGCAGGCGCGCGCCCGAGAGATCGCAGCCCGACAGGTTGGCGCCGGTGAGGTCGGCCCCCTCGAGGCCGGCGCCGTCGAGCCGGGCGCCGTCGAGGTTCGCGCGCTCGAGCACCGCGCCCTCGAGGTCGGCCCCGCTCAGCGTGGCGCTGGCGAGGCGCGCGCCGCGCAGCGAGGCGCCGCGCAGCGAGGCGCCGCCGAGCGCCGCGGACGGGAGCTGCGCGCCGTCGAGATCGGCCGCGTCGAGCCTGCAGCCGCGCAGGTCGAAGCCGGACAGGTCCGCGCCGGCGAGGTTCGCGCCCGTGAGGTCGCCGCCGGCGAGGTCGCGCGGGAGCGCCGCGCCGCGGAGGTCCTGGTTCGGAATGCGGAGCCCGCGGACGAGGCGCGCGCGCGACAGGTCGAGCGCGCCGAGCGCGACGCCGATGAGCGTCACGGCGGCGAGCTCGGCGTCGATGAAGCTCGCGCCCGCGAGCGCGCAGCGGTCGAGCTCGACCTCGCGGAGCGTCGCGCCGTCGAGGCGCGCGCCGTCGAGGGCGCACTCCACAAGCGCGGCGCCGGTCAGCGTCGCGGCCGAGAGATCGGCGCCGGCGAGGTCGACGCCCTCGAGGCGCGCGCCCGACAGATCGGCCCCGCGGAGCGACGCGCCGGCGAGCGACGTGGCCCCGGCGGCATACCCCGCGTACCCGGCGGCGCGCAGCGCATCGACGGCCTCGGCGCCGAGGTCGCGATCGGCCTCGAGCGGCAGCGTCGCGGCCGCGGCGTCGCGGGTGAGCCGCGCGTGGCGCGCGAGCACCGCGCGCTCGAGGCGCGCGCCCGACAGATCGGCCCCGCGGAGCGTGACGGCCAGGAAGACGGCGCCGGCGAGCCGCGCGCCGGCGAGCCGCGCGTCGCTCAGGTCGACGCCGTTGAAGAGCACGCCCGAGAGATCGCGGCCCGCGAGGTCGACGCCGCGCAGGTCGAGGCCGACGATCATCGGCGGATCGAGCGGCCCGGCGTCGAGGCGCGCCAGGAGATCTTCCTTGTCCCGCGCGAAGCCCGCGGAGGTGGCGGCGGCGGAGGTCACGTCGCGCCTCGATCGCTCGTGAGCAGCGTGGACGCGAGCTGCGCGTCCTCCAGGTCGGCGCCCTCGAGCCGCGCCTGCCACAGGGCGGCCTCGTACAGCCCGGCGCCGCGCAGGTCGGCGCCGCGCAGGTCGGCGGCCTCGAGGCGAGCCCCGTGCAGGTTCGCCCGATCGAGGCGGGCGCCGCCGAGCCGCGCCCGCGTCAGGTCGGCGCCCGCCAGGTCGGCGCCGCGCAGGTCGGCGCCCGCCAGGTCGGCGCCGCGCAGGTCGGCGCCGCCGAGCTCGGCCCGGCCGAGATCCGCGCGGCGCAGGCTCGACAGCGCGAGGTCGGCGCCCGTGAGATCGGCGTGCATCCAGCGTGAGCCGTCGGCGCGGGCGCCGCGCGCCTGGGCGCGCGGCAGGCGGGTGTGCTCCGAGGCGCGCAGCCCGCGCAGGTCGGCGCCGCGCAGGTCGACCGCCTCGCCGTGCGCCCCCTCGAGGCTCGCGCCCTCGAGCGCCGCGCCGCCGAAGGACGCGCGGTCGAGCGCCGCGCGCGCGAGGCGGGCGCCGGCGAGCTGCGCGCCGTCGAGCCGCGCCCCGGTGAGGTCGGCCTCGAGGAACGAGGCGCCGGCCGCGGCCGCGCCGGTCAGGACGGCCCCGCGCAGCGCCGCGCGGTCGAGGCGCGCCTTGCCGAGCGCCGCGCCGGTCAGGTCGGCGCCCGCGAGGTCGGCGCCGGAGAGGTCGGCGTCGTTCAGCCTGGCCGCCGGGAGCCACGCGCCCGCCATCCTGGCGCGAGCGAGCGTCGCGCCGTCGAGGTCGGCCCCGGCGAGGCGGGCGCCGGTCAGGTCGGCGCCGACGAGCAGCGCGCGCGCGAGGCTCGCCTCGCTGAGGTCGAGCCCCGACAGGTCGAGCCCCGAGAGATCGGCGCCCGCCATGCTCTCGCGGATCGACAGGCAGAGCTCCACGCGCTCGCGCGTCCACGGCGCCGCGCGCTCCGTGGCTGCCCGGTCCCGCGCCTCGTCCTCGCGGTCCAGCGCGTCGAGCTGCGCCGGGTCGTGCCCCCCGGCCTCGAGCGCCTTCTTCATCTGCTCGCGGCTCTTCCGCTGGATCTCGTCGAGCTGCGCCGGATCCCCGCCGAGCTTGCCCAGCCACGCCTCGAGCTCCGCGCCGGGCGTGCCGAGCGAGGCCACGAGCGCCGCGGGGGCGCCGCCCCGCTCGAGCGTCGCGCGGATCTGCGCGAGGAGCTCGGCGTCGTCGACGCCGGCCAGGGGAGGCGCTCCGTCGTTGTCGTTGCCGGGCGGCGCCGCCGCGGCGGGCGCCTCTGCCACGGCAGGGCGCGCCTCCAGCAGCGCGAGCGCGAGCCGCTCGCGGTAGCGCGCGGCCGCGACGCGGCCCTCGCCGAGCGGCTCGCTCTCGAGGAGCACGTGCCGCACCTCGGGGTGGTCCTCGGCGGAGACGGGCGCGTGGCCCCGCCACACGAGGATGAGCGCCTCGGCCTCCATGTCGACGCGGACCGTGTCGAGGTGCAGCTGCACCTCGCGGAAGCGCTCCGCGCCGCCCGCGAGCTCGTCGAGGAAGCAGCGCATCCGGACGCCGGGGAGCCGCGCGCGGTACTCGCGCCGCGCGCGGTGCAGGTTGTGGCAGACGATTTCCTCGTCGCCGCGCGGGTACTCGGCCTGGAGCGCCGGCACGGCCGCGTTGAAGTGGCTCCAGTCGAAATCGTCGGGGAAGAAGGGCCAGCGCTGCTTCAGCCAGCGCTCGTCGTAGGTGCCGAGCTTGCTCGCGCGCAGCGCCCAGGCGGCGGCGAGCGGCCCGAAGCCCGCGGGCGGCGGCCGCGCCGCGGGCGAGTCGACCGGCGCGCGCGGATCCTCGATGTTGGGCAGCGGCCGTCGCCGGAGATCGCGCTCGCCCGGGTCGAACACGCCGCGCCCCGCCGGGTTGGCCGCGAAGCCCGGGCCCCCGAAGGCGCGGTCGAAGCCGAGCGGCATCTCGACGAACGGCTGCGGGTCGGTGCGCTTGCCGGCGGCCGGGTCGGTCCAGTACCGGTCGCCGGTCACCTGCAGCGCGAGCGACGTCTTGCCGACGGCGAAGCTCACCGGCAGGGAGCTGACGGGCCGGCGGCCGGGCGCGTGGGCCTTGCCGGTCAGCAGGAGATCCGCCTTCGGCTTGAAGGGGGCGAAGTCGGACGCATGGAGAAGCGCCCCGCGCGGATCGTCGCCCTCGTGCACGTCGCCGAGCGGCGGCTCCGGGGCGCCGGCGGGGATCGCCGGCTCGCCGGGCACGAGGCGGTAGGTGCCCTTCGCGATCAGGCACAGGGCCCATTGCGGGGGCCGGATCTGCCAGGCTACCGCGGCGAACGTGGTGGGGGTATGATTGACGATTTTCATGGCAGCTCTCGACGCGCGCAGGGGCGCGCGCACGTCTGCCCGCCGAGCGGGCCCCTCCTACATGAACTGAGTCCGGTCCCCCTTGACGACGATTCCCCCCATGTCCGCCGTGACGTTGTTCTCGGCAAATTGCAGGGAGGCGGCTTGGTTATCGAGTATCAGGAAGGAAGAGGCTGTATTGGCCCTGATTTGGGCGCCTGGGCTCGTCTCGAGCGTGATCCCGGTGGCGGCGCTGAGCTTGAGCTTGGAGGGACCGCAGGCGAGCTCGATCGCGGCGGGCTCGATCTTGATGTACGCGCCGCCGAGCCCGCCGCAGCGCAGCAGGAGCTGGGCCGGCTCGATGATCAGCTCGGCGTCGTTCACCGGGTTCGCGTGGGCGAGCTTGTGGACCAGGTACGTTCCGACGAGCGCCCCGAGCGTCGCGATGCCCCACGTCGTGGCCGTGAGCCCGCCGCCCTTCTCGAGATCGTCCTTGCCCGCGGAGGCGCCGAGCGGGCCCGCCACCGCGCCCAGGGCGCCCGCGACCACGGCGGCTGCCCACGGCTTCGCGGCCTCGACCGTCGGGGCGTCGGTGCTCCGCACGCGCAGGTGCACCTTGGAGCGCGCCTTGATGTCCTGCTCGTCGGCCGTGGTGAGCTTCTTCGTGCTGCCGAACTCGAGCACCGGGCCGTACGCGATGTTGCAGCTCATCCCGGCCGTGATCCCCGTGTTGAGCCCGAGGAAGACGTTGCCGTTCACGCCCGCCGCGATGCTGTAGTTCCCGCCGAGGCTCGCCCCGAAGTTGACGCCGGTGAAGAAATTCGAGTTGTCGCCGTACGTGAGGTTGACCGTCGAGACGTGGCTGCGCGTCGTCTTTCGCCAGCCCTGCCAGTCCTTGCTGAACGTCATCGAGTAGAAGTCCACGTCGAAGATGCCGAGCGTCCGGTTCGGGATGACGAGCCGGTAGTTCCCGAGGACGACGTCGGTGCGGTTGCCCGTGGTGACCGACTGGTAGTCCCCCTGGGTCACGACCGTGCGGTTGCCGTCCGTGTGATCGTAGACCCCGTCGCTCGCCGCCCAGCCGAAGTGCGCCGCTTTCCCCTTGTCGCTTGCGTCCGAGCTCGTGTCGTAGCCGTTGTCGAGGCTCGACCACGTCCAGCCGCTGTCGCCGAACCCCGCGGTCGGATCGAGCCGCGCGGACTCGGTGAACGTACCGGCCGACGCGGTCGCCCGCTCGCCGTAGCGCAGGTAGCTGTACTTCCCGTCGCTGTGGGGGACCGCGATGCGGATCCAGTCCTCCGCGCTGCTCGCGGTGGTCGTCATCTCGTCCTGGCCGAGCTGCTGCTCCGTCGGCAGCGCGCCCTCGGCGCCGGCGCGCGTCGCGGGCCCGCCGCGCGCGCGCCCGAAGCCGCCTCCCATCTCGACCATCGCCCCGTTCGGCATCCGGATGCGGCCGCGCCCCTCGTCGGCGCTCGTGACCACGCGGCTCTTCGCGTTGGGCACGACGCCGGTGATCACCGGCCGCTCGGGATCCCCGCCGACGCCGGTCCACAGCACCTCGGCGCCCTTGCGCAACGTGAAGTGCATGCCCTCGTCGGCCCCGCCGTAGGGCGTCGCCAGGCGCATCGGCACCGAGCCCTGCGCCTCGGCCGCGCCGCTCAGATCGAACGGCATCACCACGCGGTAGCGCCCCTCGGCGTCGACCGCGGCGACGCCCTCCGGGCCGCGCGCGTCGACGTGGGCGACCATCGCGCCCTCGAGGCGCGGCCTCGGCGTGGCGCGCGGCGGGCGGTAGCGCGTCGAGGCCGGGATGGCCTCGAACTCGCACGCATAGCGCGGCTCATCGCCCGCCCCGGCGCGGTGCACGGCGCGCGTCACCAGGTAATCGCGGTTCCAGTCGGCTCGGAAATGGCCGGAGAGCCCGAGGCGCTCGCCCGCAGCGATCGGCGCGCCGATCGCGCCGTCGTACACGGTCGCGCGGCAGCGCAGCTCCTCGGCGCGCACGGCGGCGAGCGCGGCGCCCTCCTCGGGCGCCGCGAACGAGCCGCCCTCGTCGACGAGCAGCCCGAAGCCGCGCGCGTCGACCTCGGCCTCGGCCTCCAGCGGCACCTCGGGCGTGCGATCGTTGTAGTCGAGCAGCACGAGCGCGCGCGGCGACATCCGGCGCCGGCAGCGCAGCGCGCGCACGCCGCGCACCTCCCCCTCCCCTCGGGCCTCCCCCATCGCGGCCTCGACCGCGCCCCGGAAGCCGCCCGGGTGGTCGCAGAGGACGAGCCGCTCCGCCCCCTCGCGCGGCTCGATGAAGTAGCTGACGCCCGCCTGCTCCAGCTGCCGCGACATGAAGTCGAGCGCGCTCTCCTGGTACTGCACGGCGTGCTCGCGCGGCGGATACGCCCGCTCGAGCCGCCGCTCCACCTCGATCCCGAGGCCGCTCCCGGCGATCACCGCCTCCACCAGGTCCGGCACGCTGAGCCGCTGGTAGATGCGCGTCTGCCGCGCGAGGCCGAGCAGGGCGAGGCGCGGCACGAGCACGACCCGGTAGGCGTACCGATCGCCGCCGAGCGCGCCGCCCTGCTCCACCTCGGCCACGACCCCCGGGACCGCGCGGCCGGCGAGATCGAGCTCCCCGGCCGTGCCGACGAGGTCGTCGAGCGGCAGCGCGGGATCGGGCGACGCGAGATCGATCTCGAAGCGGTACGGGCGCGACAGCGCCTCCTCGCCGCGGAGCCCCAGCACCGTGAACGCCCCGGCCGGGGCGGCCTCGGAGCGGAAGTGGATCCCGACCGTCGTGGGCTTCGTCATCGCTTCTCCGAGATCTCGAGCATGGCGCCGGACGCCGTGGTGATGCGGCTCTGGTTGGCGTTGCGGGCCGTCACGGGCGACGGCGCGAGCGGGTTGAACATGGCCCCGAGGATCACCGGGCGATCCGGGTCGCCGTTGGCGAACGCCACGACGACCTCGGTGCCCGGGCGGAGCGGGAAGTGCATCCCGTGGCCCACGCCGCTGAAGGGCTGCGCCATCCGGACCGGGCGCGAGGCCCTCTGCTCGCCCGGCTCCGCCGTGTCGAAGTGGAGCTGGACCGTGTAGCGCCCCTCGGCGTCGAGCTGGGCGACGCCGTTCGTCTTTCCCCCGTGCCCCGGCTGCACGATCCCCGTCACCACGCCGGAGATGCGCGGCCTCGGCGTCCGGCGCGGCGGCCGGTAGGCGACGCGCGCCGGGATGGCGCGGAATGCGTTCCTGTAAAACGGGCTCTGCTCGCCGGCGTCCTTGAACGCGGGGAACCTCGCCTCGTGCTCCACCTCGACGAGGAGCAGCTCCTCCGGCTCCGGGAAGCGCGGGTGCTCGATCAGGGTCACGCGCCGCCCGGCGGACAGCGCCGCGCGGCTGGCCTTGCCCTCGTACACGCGCTGCCGCGACAGCCGCTCGTCCGCCCGGATCTGCGCCAGCTTCCCGGCCTCCTCGGGCGTCTTGACGTGGCTGCCGTACTCGACCACGCCGCCGCCGTCGCCCGAGCCCAGGCTGGCGTAGGCCGTCAGGTCGAGCTGCGGTGCGCGGTAGTTGTAGTCCTGCACGACGTAGCTGGTGGGCACCAGGTCGGTCGTCACCTCGAGGGCGAAGATGCCCGCGGCCTCGCCGCGAGCGCGGAAGGGCACCGTCTCCGCGCCCGAGGCGGGGCGGAAGCCGGACGGGTGGTCGGTGAAGACCATCCTGTCGCGGCCGCCCTCGTGCTCGAAGAAGAAGCTGATGCCGACGTGCTCGGCCAGTCGGCTGATGAACGCGAGATCGCTCTCGCCGTACTGCACGACGAACTCGCGCTCGGGGTAGCTCTCGAGCAGCCGCAGCTCGACGTCCTCGGAGCCCAGGCCGTGCCGCTCGAGCTTGCTCCGGAGGATGTCGGGAACGCTGCGGTCCAGGTAGATCTCCTGCGTCTCGACGAGGGTGAGCCGGAACGCGCGCGGCACGAGGCGCAGGCGGCAGGTGGCGCGCTCGGCCAGCGGCTCCAGGCGGTCCCGGATCGGGCCCAGCATGCCCGAGACACGGCGGATCTCCTCACCGTCGGCCTCGAAGACCAGGCTGACCTCGGCGCCGGGCGCGGCGTCGGCCGGGAGCTCGCGGCCCTCGTCGATCACGACGTCGAGGTCGAACGAGAAGAGCTGCGAGATCGCCTCTCGCCCGGAGAGCTCGCGGACCTTCACGTGGTCCCACGGCCCCCGCTCTGACTCGATGCGAACGCTCAACGTCCCGGAGGCTTCCTTCATCGCTCGTTCTCCGATTCCGCCGCGGCCTTCCCTGGGGCACCGGAAAGGTGGAGAGGCCGCGTGGGCGTGCGCGCCGCGGGGGCGCCGGGATGGCCGCGTGAGGGCTGCTGGCACCCTGCGCCGCCAGGGCTCGCTCGTCGGGGGTTCACGGGCATCGGAGCGTCAGCCTCGCCCCTTGCCGGTGCCGTACAGGAGCGCCCGCACATCGAGCTTCGCGGGGCGCTTCGGCGCTCCTGGGGGCGGCGGCTCCGGGGGCGGCGGTTCGGGAGGCGGCGTCGCCCAGGCGAAGGTGCCCCCCGCGGCCGCGGGGCTCGCCGGCTCCGGCGTGGGGACCGCAGGCGCTGCCGCGAAGCTCGCCGGCTCCGGCGTGGGGACCGCGGGCGCGGCCGCGCTGGCGGCGGGGGCGCTCGGCTCGGCCGGCGGCGGCGGATCGGCCGGCGGCGCGCGTGGCGGTTCGGCCGTGAAGGGAGTCGCCGGCTGGCGCGCCGCATGGATGCCGACGTCCCTCGGCATCTGCATCGTCCCCGACCTGCCGAGCGGAGCCTCGGGCGGCGATGGTGCAGGCCGTTTCGGCGGCGACGGCGAGGCGCCTGCGTGGTCCGGACGAAACGGCAGCGTCGCCGGGACCGCGAGCGCCGTGTCCGGCGCGATGTCCAGCGTCCCGGTGGGACCCATGCTCGCCGCGGCGGACAGCGCGACGGTCGACTCGAGGGCGGCGTCGTCCTCATCGCCCGCCGCGCCCGCGCGGGGCGCCGTCGCTCCGGCCCTGCTGACCGCGGCGCCCGGAGCGGGCCACGCGATCGGCTCGCCCGGGAGCTCGACGCCGGCGAGGATGCGCATGCGCGGGAGCACGTCCTCCGAGGGCACGGGGAAGCTGCCGCGCCACGTCACCGTGCAGCGCTGCTCGTCGCCGTCGATGCGCAGCACGTCGGCGCTCAGCGGGAGCTCCTGGTGCTCGGCGAGGCCGAGGCCCGCAAGGCCGTGGATGCGCGCGAATCCGCGCGCGCCGGGCAGGCGCATGCGCATGCGCGGCGCGCTCGGGTGCAGGCCGTCCATCACGATCCACTCGTCGCCGCGCAGGAAGTGCGTGCGCTGATCCGGCGGCGCCGCCTGGAAGTAGTCCCAGCTGAGCTCGTCCGGGATCTCGGGGATACCGCGCTCCAGCAGGGCGCGCGGGGTCGCCCCGAGGAGCCGCCGGCGGGCGGGGATGGCCTTCGAGAGCGGGCCGAAGCCAGCCACGCGCCTCGCGTCGACCGGATCGAGGATGTTCGGCTCGCCCGAGCCCTGCGGATGGCCCTCCCCGAACGGGTTGTCCGGGAAGCCGATCCCGCCAAAAGCGTGCTCGTAATCGATGGGGAGCCGCACGAAGCCGCCCCGCTTGCGGACCATCAGCGTCTTGTCCAGCAGCGTCCAGCTGCTCGAGAAGACTCCCAGCCGGACATGCGCCGCCTCGACGGGGCGGCCGTGCGGCGCATGCGCATGGCCCGTGAAGAGCACGTCGGCCTTGAGCAGGCGAGGGACCAGATCGGTCGTGAACCGGATGCTCCGCGAGAGGAGCCCGCCGTGATGGACCTCCTCCCGAATGATCTCCTGCGGCGCGATGCGCTGCATCATCGTGTCGCTGGCGAACCCGAAGGTGGCTTTCACCATCGCGGTCACCCAGAGCTTGCCCTTGAACCTCCATGCGAGGGCGGCGGCGGTCGCAGCGCCGATCGGCGTCGCGCTCACATGCGGAGGGCTGCTCGTCGCCATGGATCCACCAGCGATGAGACCCGCCCTCCGACGCTGCTGTCAAGCCATTGTGGCCGTCACGCGGCGCAGCGATCACCGGCCCAATCGGCGCGTCCGCGCATCGGCATTCTCGGCGGGAGATTCGATGTCATCGACGCACCGAGCGGAGCCTGCGAGCCGTTGAACCAGGTGCTGCCGTGCGGTCGCGATGGTGAGGAGGGCGCCGGAGACGCCGCCTTGCGGCGTCGGACGCGGAGGCCGCGCCCGAGCGCCCGCCACCCGCGGCGAACGCCGTGCGCTGTGCCATACTGCGTGGCCACGGTGGCCCCGGCACATCGCATCCACTACACGTACGCCGAGTACCTGGCCCTCGAGGCGTCCAGCAACGTCAAGCACGAGTACCTGGACGGCCAGATCTACGCGATGGCGGGAGGTACGCCCGAGCATGCCGCGCTCGCTGCGGCGGTCATCGGCCTCCTCTTCCTCGAGCTTCGCAGAGGTCGATGCCGTGCTTACGACGCCGCTCTTCGCGTGGGTGTGCCGTCGACAGGCCTCGCCACCTACCCCGACGTCACGGTCGTGTGTGGGCCGATCGAGCGCGACGCCCAGGACGAGCAAGCCGTGACGAACCCCACGCTCATCGTCGAGGTGCTGAGCCGCAGCACCGAGGAGTACGACCGTGGCGACAAGTTCGAACATTACAAGAGCCTCGCCTCCTTGCGCCAGTATGTCCTGGTGTCGCACCGGGAGCGCAGCGTGGAGGTGTGGACTCGCGACGTCGACGGCGACTTCACGTCTGCCATCGCGCGGGACGGCGACGTCGCGCACCTCGCGTCGATCGGCGCCCGGCTCGACGTCCGCGAGCTGTACGAGGCTGCGGCCGAGCCGGGGGCCTGAGGACGGCGCTATCGACAGGACGTTGTGACAACCTGGCGGTCGAGCGGAGCGACGGCACGCGCGTCTCGTACGCCTACGATCGAGAGCTCGACATGGTACGCATCGTCAACGAGGAGGGGGACGTGCACACCATCGAACGGGATCTCGAGGGTCGGATCCTCTCCGAGCGCACCTTCGACGGTCGCTTGCTGCGGTACAGGAATGACCAGGCAGGGCGGCTGTCGAGGATCACCTTCGACGATGGCGAATTCGTCGAGCTCGTCTATGACGAGCTCGATCGTCTGATTGCGCGTACCTTCTCGGACGACACATCCCACAGGCTGGAGTACGACGAGCGCGGGCGCCTCCTGGGCTTCGAGACGGAGGCCGTCAGCACGCTCTATACGTACGACGCGCGAGGGCGTTGCATCCGCGAGGACACGGAGCGGAAGGACGATCGCTCGTCCGCGACATCGCTCCGGCACGTCTACGACGCCGGCCTGCATCGCACGAAGGTGGAAGTGCTCGGCGCTTTCTCGATCGCCGCCCCGCGCGACACCGCCGGGCGATGCGCCGCGCTCGTCTTCTCGGATCTCTCGGGTGCCCAGGGTGCGAACCAGCCGATCGCGAGGTTCGCGTACGACCCGACGGACGGCGAGACGGGGCGCTTCTTCGCCGGCGGTGGCCGCATCGAGCTCACGAGGGACGCGCACGGCAACGTCCTCCGCTCGGCGGTCTTCGGCGGTGGCACTGCCGTCATCCGACCGGGCGAACCCATGTGGGTCGGCGCCCTGGCCGGCCCGGAGACCCTGCGGTTCGACTACCGATGGTCGCCTGCCGACGAGCTCCAGGTGCTCGCCGATCGCGATCGTGGGGCACAGTCCTTCCTGTACGACGCGCGCGGCCGAATCGCGCAGAAGCAGCATGAGGGGCGGGCCAGGACCGAGGACTACGTGCTCTCGCCGCGAGGCGACGTGCAGTGGATTGACGGCCGCGCGCAGTCCCACCTCAGCGGCGGCCGCCTCGTGACCACGAACGGCGCGGCCCTCACGTACGACGCGCGCGGCCGGCTCGTGAAGAAGGTGGAGGGCACCGCGGTGACCACCTACGCATGGAGCGCGCTCGGCCTGCTCTCGGGCATGACGCTGCCCGACGGCACGCGCCTCGAGTTCGTCTACGATGGGTTCGCGCGGCGGATCGAGAAGCGGGTGCTGCGGCGGGACGCGGCGATGGTGCGGCACCGCTACCGCTGGGATGGCGAGGACCTCCTGGAGGAGACGGTGGAGCGCCAGGCGAGCGCCACAGGCGCATCCGCGGCGTTCGCGCTGGTGGAGCGCCGGCGCTACGCGTACTCGCCGAGCTCGCCGGCGCCGGTCGCGCAGGCGATCGACACCGAGGCGGGCCCGGGCGCCTGGAAGTACTTCGTGCACCGGGACGGGGCGCCTGTGCCGCTCGGGCTCGTCAATGCTGACGGGAGCGTCGACCAGGTCTTCGAGACCGATGCGTACGGTCGGGTGATCGCGGGCGACGCGGCCGCCACGCTGGTCCGGTTCCCGGGGCACTGGTACGAGCCGGAGACGGGGCTCCACTACAACCGCTGGCGGTACTTCGATCCGGCGAGCGCGACGTACCTGAGCCCGGAACCGCTGGGGCTCGAAGGGGGGCTCGAAGCGTACGGGTATGTGAGCGGGAGGCCGCTCGCGCTGGTCGACCTGGATGGGCTGATGGGCTCCGACCTCAGCACCCGGCGCCTTCCGCAATCTCAAGGAGGCGGCACGCGGGAGTTCACCGGACAGTCAGCCCGCTACCGCAACCCTCAGGGCGAGGGGCCGCTGTACGATCTGCATCCTGCCGTCGCCGCTGCGCTCCCTCAAGACTCCGGGCGCGGCCAGGGCAGGGATCCGTCCTGGTGCTCCGAGCCCCATGCGATTAGCAACTATCTCCGTGACTACGAAGACCGAAATGGGGTGAGATGCGATCCGGGTACACCGGAAGGCCAGCGGCACCTTCGCCGCGCCTTGCGTCGCATGGGACCGATCGGAAGCACCGATGTGAATGGAACCGCATGCGCACCGTGTCCGAACTGCTCGCAGACCTTGGCTCGTTTGCATGCGCTGGCGGGCACAGGCCAGCAGCCCGAGACGATTCCCGCGTCACCCCCGAGAGGCGGACCGCCCCTCAACTTCAGGCCCGCAGGGGCGGGGGCACCGCTGGATCGCGCGCGGCAACAGGCCGCCCAGGGAAACACAGCGCCCCTGGACGACGCTCGCCGGGCCAATGCGACGCGGTACCGAGCGCAGCTCGAGGCTGAGCGGGCAGCAGGGCGCAATAATCTATCAAATGCGGAGATTCCGCGCCGCACCAATTGCGTGACCGGAATGACTCCGCGCGTCTTCGGAGGCACCGGGGAGAACAACGATTGGGGGCCGAGGTGAAAACTCGATTCAGCCATCCCCTGCTCGGAACCATCGAGAAAGGTGCGTTTAGCCCCCAGCTCCGATCCATCTGCGGGGCCAAGCAGCTCACGGCCTCCCTGGCGCAGCTGAACGAGGTGGCAGAAAGGCTCGAGCCGTGGCGTGCTCCGAGATTCGAGCTGCGCGCGCGTGTCGATCTCGGGAACTTCTATCCCAAGACGGGACCGGTCACCGCTCTCGACAAGACGAACGCTCTCGTCAAGGGCGTTGCTGGCCGGGTCGGCCAGGCGAGTCGCCAGTCTCGCCTGCACGGGTTCGTGTGGCATGTTTGCGACGGGGTGCTCGCATGGCGCGACGACGTGTTCTTGCGCGTGCTGGGCCCCACTGCGGCCAGCCTGCGGCCCTGGCTTGAAGAGTGTGCGGCCCTGCGGTTGCAGTGCGTCTTTCCGGTGGTGCGAGCGGCCGGCGAGTCGCCTATCGCACCGGAGTCTGGCTGGATCGAGTTTCGTGACGATTTCGTCGATGCGACTGGGCGAGCAGCCCTGGACAACGAAGCCTGGCACCTGGATCTCCCGCTTGCGGCGCGAGATAAGCGATTTCGGCAGAGCGTGGTCGGGTTTCTCTGCGCAACCGTAGATCCAGCGTCGAGGACGCTTCCGTTGTCACCCCGCGTGAAAGAGGCGGCATCGCGTTGGCTCTGCCGGCTGCACGATCCCGGCGACCCCGTGCGGCTCGCCTCGTGGATGCTGGAGAACGGCGGTAGCGAGGCGCTCGCCAGAGCGGCAGAAGACGCCGAGAGCTCGTTTGGCGGCCTGCGCAGCGTCGATCGGATCCAGCGCTTCGGCGGGATGCTGATGCTCGATCGTGCCCTCGCCGAGGGGAGCGTCGCGGAGTGGCCTATTCAGGAGACTCCCGGCGGCCCTGCGATTCTCCTGAGCCAGGATGACCTCGACAACCAGGATACGCTCGCTTGTATGACAAGGGATGGCAGTATGTGGGCATACGATTTCAGCTGGGGCGAGTGGGAGCGCACGAGCGACTCCGTGCGCACGTTCGTCGCCCGCATTGCGCTGTGGGGACACCCCAAAGAAGTGCCGACCCATGTCGCGCTGTCGCCGCTTGGCCGTGAGCTCTCCCGGGCGCTCGGCCTGAGCGAGGTCGAAGAGGCTAGCGACTCCATCGGCACGTTCTACGCCGGCGAGGCGGCGCTGGTGTTCGAGCGGAGGCGACCCGACCGAACCGTGACGCGCATGCGCGAGCTGCGCCCAGAGGCAGTGCTTGCCTGGGACGAACTCACCTCGTCTGTCTGAGGTGCCGCGGTCCATGAACGCGAACTGCTCGCAGAAGCTAGCTCGCGCGCACTGGTGGGCATGGGCCAGCTGCGTGGGAAGATTCCCAAGTCGTCCCCGAAAGGCGGACCCGCACTTCGGCTTCAGGTCTGCGGCGACGGGGACACTCCTGGCTCCCGCGCGGCAACAGGCTACCGGGGAGAGCGCAGCAGCCCTGGACGACGCTCGTCGGGCCAACGTGACGTGGTATTCACAGTAAATCGAGGAAGCTGTGATCTCACCGCAGACGCTACAGAGGCCCGATTTCCCTGCGCTCCCTGGCGTCCCATCCAGGGATCGCGAGCGGCTCCGTTCGCGCTTCGCGGGTTGGGAGGACTGCTACCTCGCCTGCACGGGCGCCCCCACCGTCGCTCGCGATGAGATCCTCGACGCCGTCCGCGCACGTGGTGGTGATGTGCCATCTGCTTCGGAGACGTGTGGTTCATTCAGATGGTATGAGGGCTCCGTGCTGGTCACCGAGAGCCGGGACACGTGGTGCCTTTACGCACGAAGCGCCGAGCGACTCATCCCCTGGATCCAGGCTTTCGGCGAGCGGCATCCACACAAGCCGATCTGGTTCCCTGCCTACTCGGCCGTGCTCGCCGAGGGCGAACCAGTGGAAGGCGAGGGGCTATCGTTCGACGACCGGGAGCCGGGCGTCGAGGGATCCTTTGGGGTGTGCAATGGCAGCGCGGCCGTCCGCTACCGCCTCCCTGGCGGAGGGGTATCGCTGGGGCTCGGGAAACGAGCGATCGCACGCTTGCATTCTCCGTGGCAATCGTCGTTTAACGACGTGACCACGGCCCCGCGGTTCGTGGTCGTCAACAACGACGGCATCCCCGCTTTCCTCGCATGGTTCCACGCACAGGGAGCATCGTCCCGCCTTGGCGATGCCGTCTCGGAAGCGCTCGGCCTCGCGCACGGCGTCCGGCGGTTCGATCGAACTGCCATGTGCGGTCCTGTGCTCTGCCACGCTGAGTTCTTCGCGGGCGCGGCTTCCGCGCAGGCGTTCGAATCGCCGCTCCTCGTCTCCGGCGACGCCTGGCTTCCGCCTGGTGGGCCATCGCGATTGCTGGTCGGCTACTGGGACATCGGGACGTCTGACGCGTTCGTCTATCTCGGTGAGGACCGCCGTATCCACCGGTACGCGTTCGAGGAGGGCCTGTGGTCCATCTCGGCATCGAGCTACGCCGCCTACGTCGAGCGAATCCTTCGCTTCGATGCGAGGGTGGCAGCCACGCGCGAGTCGGATCTCCCGATGAATGAACTCTGCGAGCGCCTGGGGCTCGTGATCGACCCGATTGGAACGGACGACTGCGCCTCATTGGCGATCTCTGCCGATCTCGTAGCATTCCAGCGCTCCGGTGAGCGAGCGCTGTTGAAGTGCTTCACCCCGCAAGCCGAGGCACGGGTGTGCGAGACCCTCGCGGGGTAGGTCCTCCGTTGCGGCGGTTTCCGCTCCCTTTAGCGGCACGGCAGAGCATGCTCCCCGTCGGCGGGCGTGCGTACGCCTGGCCCGACCAGGAGCGCCGAGCGAGCCACCCGCCGATCCCCCGCCATCACTCGTCGGGGTCCTGGAGGCCACGCCTGTGATGTTCAAGGAGCGCGACGATCTACCGAGCGCCCCGGGGCTCGAGAATCTGGGACCACTGGGCTCACTCGCCCTGTACAACGGGGCGGCGGTGCGCGTTCCACTCGCCGGGAACCCCTTCGAACCGCGACCTCCGGTGCCCGTTGACGATCCGGCTGTCCTCCGCGAGGCAGCGCGGCTGGTCTCCGAGGGGCTCGTGCTCCGCGAGCGCCACAACCACGGGGCGCAGGGAGCGCTCATGACCACGTGGGTCGAAGGCACGTTGGGACCGCCGTGCGCAGTTCGCTCGATCGGGCGTTCGGAGCAATTGCTCTGGTTCGAAGGCGCGATCGTCCTGCTGCTGCGCGACGCGCTGACGGTGGCGTGCGCGACCAGCGAGCGACTTCGGGCTTTGCTCGCACACCCCCTGCCGCGTGGCCTCTCGCCCACGCCGGCGAGGTACTCGTACGGCTCAATCGCCGGTGTTCCGCCGCGGGGGCCGCTGCTCGGGTCGGTGGACCACATGGATAGATACTTCCCAGAGGCGTTCGAGCTGTACGAGACAGCGACCGGTTGCTGGATTCGCGGGGTGCTCGACGGCGCTTTCGAGACGCAGTTCCACATGACGGCTGGTGGGAGCATTGCCACGGTTCCGCGTCATCCCGATCGATTCGCGGGCGCCAGCTCGTTCGGAGAGTGGCAGCCTGGTCTGCGGAATCGTGATGGTCTGCGCGCACAGCTCGAGCGATACCGGGCATCGGAGGCGCTTGCCAACGCTGTCTTCGCTGTGGACGAGCTCGTGGGGGGCTTCCGCGGGCAGAGGGGAATTTCACTCGTCGCCCCATGGGCGGCGGGCGCAATCCGGGAACGGACCGCGCCTGGCATCTGGTCTGAGCCAGTCCATCCTTACAACGGCGCCTGGTTCATCGGTTGGATTGAGAACTCGTCGGTGCGCACGAGCCTGTATGTCGATGAGGCGGGCGGCGTGTGGGCCTCGTGGCAGGAGCCGGACGACGACGATGTGCAATTGCGCCTGGTGGGCACGAGCGTCGGGCGCTGGTTCGAGCGCCAAGTCTACCTTCTCGAGAACGGCTACGCATCGGAGGCCACATGCCGTTCGGAGGAGGTGCTGCCCCACGGACTCAGTCTCCGCGGAGACCTCTCTGACGCTGCAGCGCAGGTCTGCGTGGACGGAGATGCCGTCTGGCTCGTCGAGGAGTGCGGCATTCAGCGAATGTCCCGATGCGTGTCCAGCGTGTCGGACGTGCTGGCCATCGCAGAACGCTTCAGATAGAGGTGGCTCGGATGCCGAGATTGTGTGCCGCGTCAGTCGAGTGGCCAGAATGACGCCGGGTATCTTCGGAGGACCGGCCAGAACAACGACTGGGGGCCGACGTGAAGCCTCGATTCAGCCATCTCCTCCTCGGAACGGTCGAGAAGGGCATGTTCAGCCCCAAGCTCCGATCCATCTGCGGAACCAAACAGCTCACGGCGTCCGTTGCCCAGTTGAACGAGGTGGCGGAGAGGCTCGAGCCATGGCGTTCGCCGAAGTTCGAGCTGCGCGTGCGTGCCGATCTCGGTAACTTCTACGCCGAGACGGGACGGGTTACCGCGCTCGACAAGACGAACACCCTCGTCAAGGGCGTGGCTCGCCGGATCGGCCAGGCGAGTCGCCAATCTCGCCTGCACGGGTTCGTGTGGCACGTCTGCGACGGGGTGCTCGCCCTGCGCAATGACGTGTTCTTGCGGGTGCTGGGGCCCACGGCGACCAGCCTGCGGCCGTGGCTCGAAGAGTGCGCGGCCCTGCGGTTACAGTGCGTCTTTCCGGTGGTGCGAGCGGCCGGCGAGTCGCCTATCGCTCCGGCGTCTGGCTGGATCGAGTTTCGCGACGATCTCGTCGATGCGACCGGGCGAGCAGCCCTGGACAACGGAGCCTGGCATCTGGACCTCCCGCTTGCGGCGCCAGATAAGCGATTTCGGCAGAGCGTGGTCGGGTTTCTCTGCGCAACCGTAGATCAAGCGTCGAGGACGCTTCCATTGTCACCCCGCGTGAGAGAGGCGGCATCGCGTTGGCTGTGCCGGCTGCACGATCCCGGCGACCCCGCGCGGCTCGCCTCGTGGGTGCTGGAGAACGGTGGCAGCGAGGCGCTCGCCAGGGTGGCAGAAGACGCCGAGCGCTCGTTCGGCGGTCTGCGCAGCGTCGACCGGATCCAGCGCTTCGGCGGGATCCAGATGCTCGATCGTGCCCTCGCCGAGGGGAGCGTCGCAGAGTGGCCGCTTCAGCAGACGCCGGATGGCCCCGCGATCCTTGTGAGCCCGCGAGACATCGACAACCCCGACACCCTCGCATGCGTGACGGAGGACGGCAGGATGTGGGCCTATGGGTTCGGCTGGGACGAGTGGGAGCGAACGAGCGACTCGGTGCGCGCTTTCGTCTCCCGCATTGCGTTGTGGGGACACCCCAAGGAAGTGCCGGTTCATGTCTCGCGCTCGTCGCACGGTCGTGAGCTCGCGCAGGCGCTCGGCCTGGACGAGGTGGAAGAGGCGACCGACTCGACCGGCACGTTCTACGCCGGTGACGCGGCGCTGGTGTTCGAGCGGAGGCTGTCCGAGGGGCGCGCAGTGACGTGGTTGCGCGAGCTGCGCCCCGAGTCGGTGGGTGCCTGGGACGACCTCACCTCGTCTGCCTGAGCTCCGGGTCGCGGCGGCCGACGTCCCAGGCCCTCCCACGCGCGGATCGACGAGGAACGACGACCGGTCCCGCTACCGACGACACGCAGCTACGGCGTGATCTCGCGGACTCGCGGAGCACCCTGACCATGAGCGCCGCGCCCCCCGGCCCGTCGAGTAAGCTGCGGCGCATGAAGGTCCCCCGACTCACCGGCCGCGCGCTCACCGCGGCGCGCCTCGCCGCCGAGGCGCCCGGATCCTCCGCCGCGCTCCGGGAGGTGATGAAGCGCAGCCTGGGCATCGATCGCCTCGCCTCGCTTCCGGACGCCTTCCGCGACGACGTCCCCGCAGAGGCGCGCCCCCTCCAGGCCGCGCCGCCGCGGCGCTGGGAGGACGCCGGGCTCGGCGCGCCCCCCGTCCGCGACTGGCCCAGGCCCTCGGTCGCCTACGCGGCGGCCTACCGCAAGGGCGCCACCACCCCGCTCCGCGTCGCCGAGCGCGCGCTCTCGGCCCTCGAGGCGCTCGCGGCCGAGCGCCCGTGCATGAACATCGCCGTCGCCACCTCGCGCGAGGCGACGCTCAGGGACGCCGACGCCTCGACCGCACGCCACGCCGCCGGGCGGCCGCGCGGGCTGCTCGACGGCGTGCCCCTGCTCGTCAAGGACGAGTTCGACGTCGAGGGCCTCCCGACCACGCTCGGCTCGCCCTGCGGCCCCCAGCCGCCCGCGCCGCGCGACGCCGCCGTGGTCGCGCGGCTCCGGCAGGCGGGCGCCGTGTTCCTCTGCAAGACCGTGCTCACCGAGTGGGGCATGTCGCCGATCGGCAACAGCGTCCACCAGCGCATGCCCCACAACCCGCACAACAAGGAGCGCGCCGCGGGCGGCTCCTCCACCGGCTCCGCCGTCGGCGTGGCGCTCGGGCTCGCGCCGCTCGCGGCCAGCGGCGACGGCGGCGGATCCATCCGGGCGCCCGCCGCGCTGAACGGCGTCTTCGGCATCAAGCCGACCTTCGGCCGCGTCAGCCGCGCCGGCGACGGCTTCAAGGGCTCGGTCGCCCACGCAGGGCCGATCGCCAGCAGCACGGCCGATCTCGCGCGCTTCCTCGACGCCGTCGCCAGCGAGCCCGACCCCGACGACGACCTCACCGCATGGGCGCCCCCGCCGCCCCCCGGAGGCTTCGGCGCGCGCCTCGGCGCCGGCGTGCGCGGCCTGCGCATCGGCGTCGACGAGGCGGAGTGGCGCGACGCCTCCACCCCGGTCGCGAGCGTGTGCTGGGGGGCGCTGCGCGCGCTCGAGCGCGAGGGCGCGACCCTCGTGGACGTGAAGATCCCCCTCGCCAGGCACGCGGCCTCCATCGGCTACCTCGTCATCGGCCCCGAGTCGCTCGCGGCGTTCCAGCGCGCCTGGAGGGAGCAGCGCGACCTCATCAGCGAGGACCTGCGCGTCACCTTCAGCCTCCTCTCGGGCGTCACCGCGCTCGAGCAGATCGACGCCGCGCGGCTGCGCGCGGGCATGCGGCGCGAGGTGGCGCGCGCCCTCGCCGGCGTCGACGTCCTCGCGCTCCCGACGACGGCGATCACCGCGCCCCCTTACGCGCAGGCCGAGGAAGGGCGCGCCTTCCTGGATCCCGTCGCCCTCGACGGCATGTGCCGCTTCGCCTTCCTTGGCAACCTCACCGGCCTCCCCGCCGGCACGGCGCCCGTCGGCGTCGACGCCGAGCGCCTGCCCATCGGCCTGCAGATCCTCGGCGACGCGTGGGACGAAGCGGCCGTCCTCGCCGTCCTCGCCCACCTCGAGCGATCGGAGCTCGCGAGCGCGCGGCGCCCCCCGGGGGCGATCGATCTGCTCGAGGTCCCTGATCCCGTCGAGCCCGAGGAGAGGTCGCGATGAGGAGGTCGTGATGAGCCAGAGCGCCGGAGGTCATCCTCCCGACGTGAAGCCAGCGCCGGCGCCGTGGACGCTTTCTGGCGATGCAACCATCGTGATGCTCGAGCTCCCGGAGCGGCTGCGCAAGGAGCAGAGCTTCATCCCGGAGGCGCTCCGCCCCCGCTTCGAGGGGCGCTACAGCCTGCTGATGGCGCTCGACTACACGTCGTCGAACGTGGGGCCTTATCGCGAGCTCCTGTTCATCCCCGGGCGCTTCCGCACGCGCCGCGGCCTCTGCTGGTCCATCAGCAAGATCTACGTCAGCTCGTGGGACAGCGTGGTGAACGGGCAGCTCAACTGGGGTATCCCCAAGGAGCACGCCGATTTCGAGATCGCGCGCGAGGCGGACGGGAGCGAGCGCTTCCGTGCGTCGCAGGGCGGCGACGTCTTCGCCGATCTGCGCTTCGCGGCCGCGGGCCCGAGCCTGCCCGCCTCGAGCGCGCTCGTGCCCGCGCGCCTCCGCCGCCTGGTGCACCACCGCGACGGGCACGACCATTTCTGCGCGCCGACCGCGCGCGGGAGCGCCCGCCACGCGCGCCTGCTCGAGGCGCGCGTCGATCCGGCGCGCATGCCGCGCGTCGACGAGGGCCGCGTGGTGTTCGCCGTCCGGCTCTCCGGCTTCCAGGCCGGGTTCCCGGTCGCCGACGTCGAGCCCCATCGCTCGCTCTGATCGCTCACCGCGTGGAGCTGCCCCGCAGCGGCGTCAGGGCCGCTCGGTCGATCGAGCGTGCGGATCAGCTGAGCGCGATCATCGCGGCCGTCGCCGCGTAGTCGACGCGCTGCGCGCGGTAGGGGTACGTCGGCGGGAAATGCTCGAGCGCCGCGCGGAGGCGCCGGCTCGACGCCCTGTCGAGCGGGTCGAAGCGCAGGCCCACGGCGCGCCCCGGGTCGCCCAGGCGCCGGCCGTGGAGCGTGCGCGCGATCGTCGCCGTCGCGTCGATCCAGACGCTCGTGTCCGGGATCCGGAACGAGACGATCACCGGCTCACCCGTGAGCGGGCGGGCGCTCGTCAGCACGAGCATGCCGTCGATCGACAGGTCGATCGCCCGGGTCCCGAGCAGCCGGAAGCCCCGCTCGCGCACGGCCTGGCACTCCACGATCGCAGCGCGGCGCGTGGCGCGGCGCTCGCTGGCGAGCAGCATCTCCATGGTCGTTCTCCTTGGCGCGGTACGCTACGGAGGACGGCTACAGTTGGACAAGAAACTTACATGATGGCGCCCCGCGCTGCGGGTGGCGAGGGCGAACGCAGGGTGCAGGTAGGGGAGCGGGTGGGGGGGATCTTGGCGCCCCTGAGGGCGCTCGCGGTGAGAGGTGCCCGCGGCCGCTGGAGGGGTCGCCGCCCCGCCAGGTGGGCGGGGCGGCGCGCGGCCGTGGGCCTCTATCCGCCGACTAGCGGCCCGCGCGGCGCCGGCGCAGGGCGAGGCCGGCGAGGGCGGCGAGCATGGGCAGGAGCGCGGCAGCGCCGCGGGTGCTGCCCGCGGGGGTGGGCCGCGCGGCGCAGAAGCCGTTGCCCTCGGCGAAGATGCCGGTCGGGTCGTTCGTCTCGGTGGCGGGCTCGCAGGTGCCCGCCGTGCTGTCGGTCGAGCTGCACACCTCGCCGGACGGGCAGCTGTTGCCGTCGCTGCCGCGGCAGCCCTCCACGCAGGCGTGATCCTCGCAGATCATCCCGCTCGTCGCGCCGCCGCAGTCGATGTCCTGCCTGCACGCCGGCTGATCGTCGTCGCCGTTGTTGGGATCGGTCTCGCCCTCGTCGACGGCGCCGTTGTGGTTCGCGTCCTCCACGCCGTCGGGCACGCCGCCGTCGTCCGTGTCCGGATCGAGCGGGTTCGTCTTCGTCGTGGGATCGGCGTCCGCAATGCAGGTGCCCGCGCCCGCGTCGGTCGCCGCGTTGTCGCAGGGCAGGCCGAGCTCGGTGCCGTCGAACAGGCCGTCGCCGTCGCTGTCGGGGTCGAGCGCGTTGATGAGGCCGTCGCCGTCGTGATCGTCGCTGAAGTTCGGCTCATCGCCGTCGATCACGCCGTCGTCGTCGCTGTCGGCGTCGTTCGGGTCGGTGCCGAGCTCGTCCTCGAGCGCGTCGACCAGCCCGTCGCCGTCGCTGTCCGCCGGCGTCCCGTCGTCCTCGCCGAGGTTGGGATCGGTCTCGCCCGCGTCGACGACGCCGTTCAGGTTCACGTCCTCCTGGCCGTCGGGCACGCCGCCGTCGTCGGTGTCGGCGTCGAGCGGGTCGGTCTTGGTCGCGCCGGCGTCCCCGTCGGGGCGGCAGTGGCCCGCCTCCGCGTCGGTGCCCTCGTTGTCGCAGGGCAGGCCGAGCTCGGTGCCGTCGAACAGCCCGTCGTTGTCGCTGTCGACGTCGAGCACGTTGATGAGGCCGTCGCCGTCGGTGTCCTCGCCGGGCTTCGGCTCCTGGCCGTCGGGCACGCCGTCGTCGTCGGTGTCGGCGTCGTCCGGATCGCTCCCGATCGCCTCCTCCTCCGCGTCGGGCAGCCCGTCGCCGTCGCGGTCCTCGTCCACCGCGTCGTCGTCGCCGTTGTTGGGATCGGTCTCGCCCTCGTCGATGGCGCCGTTGTGGTTCGCGTCCTCCGCGCCGTCGGAGATGCCGCCGTCGTCCGTGTCCGGGTCGAGCGGGTGCGTCGTCGTCGCGGGGTCGGCGTCCGCGATGCACTTGCCCGCGGCGGCGTCCGTGGCGGCGTTGTCGCAGGGCAGGCCGAGCTCGGTGCCGTCGAACAGACCGTCGCCGTCGCTGTCCGGATCGAGCGCGTTGATGAGGCCGTCGCCGTCGTGATCGTCGCTGAAGTTCGGCTCATCGCCGTCGATCACGCCGTCGTCGTCGCTGTCGGCGTCGTTCGGGTCGGTGCCGATCTCCTCCTCGGTCGCGTCGCTCAGCCCGTCGCCGTCGCTGTCCTCCGGCGTCCCGTCGTCGGCGCCGTTGTTCGGATCGGTCTCGCCCGCGTCGATCTCGCCGTCGAGATCGAGGTCCTCCTGGCCGTCGGGCACGCCGCCGTCGTCGGTGTCGGGATCGACCGGCGAGGTCTTGGTCGCGCCCGCGTCCGCGTCGGCGCGGCAGTGGCCCGCGGCGGCGTCGGTGTCCTCGTTGTCGCAGGGCAGGCCGAGCTCGGTGCCGTCGAAGAGCCCGTCGTTGTCGCTGTCGACGTCGCGCACGTTGATGAGGCCGTCGCCGTCGGTGTCGTCGGCGGGGTTCGGCTCCTGGCCGTCGAGCGCGCCGTCGTCGTCGGTGTCGGCGTCGTTCGGATCGCTGCCGATCGTCTCCTCGAAGTCGTCGCTCAGCCCGTCGCCGTCGGTGTCCACCGGCGGCACGTCGTCGGCGCGGACGTTCGGATCGGTCTCGCCCGCGTCGACGACGCCGTCGAGATCGAAGTCCTCCTGGCCGTCGGGCACGCCGCCGTCGTCGGTGTCGGCGTCGAGCGGGTCGGTCTTGGTCGCGCCCGCGTCCCCGTCGGCGCGGCAGTGGCCCGCGGCGGCGCTGGTGGCGGCGTTGTCGCAGGGCAGGCCGAGCTCGGTGCCGTCGTAGAGCCCGTCGTTGTCGCTGTCGGGGTCGAGCGCGTTGATGAGGCCGTCCTCGTCGGAGTCCTCGTTCCAGCGCGGCTCATCGCCGTCGAGCACGCCGTCGTCGTCGCTGTCCGCGTCGTTCGGGTCGGTGCCGGCCTCGAGCTCGTCGGGATCGTCGACCCCGTCGTTGTCCGAGTCGCAGCCGTCGTTGATGACCCCGTCGCAGTCGTTGTCGATCGAATCGTCGCAGACCTCGGCGCCCGTCGGCTCGCAGACGCAGGCGTGCGTGTCGGGATCGCACGTCGGCGAGAGCGCCCCGCAGTGTGCGTCCGTGAGGCACTCGACGCACTCGTTGGGCTCCGCCGCCGTGTCGCAGTGAGGCGTCGGCGCGGCGCACTGCGCGCTGGTCTCGCATTCGTCGATGACGACCTCGGTCGGCGGCACGCCGTCGGTCGGGCCGTTGCCGTCGGTCGGCGTGTCCTCTTCGGGCGCGCCCTGCTGCCCGGAGGCGCGGACGATCGCCTGGTTCGCGATGACCCCCGAGGCGTTGGCGTTGACCGTCACCTGGAAGGTCACCCGCGACGACTGCCCGGCGGGGATCGACCCGCCCGCCGTCCCGTTCGCGCCCGCGCCGAGCCGCACGCGGACCGTGCGCGTCCCGGCGTCGTACTCGCCCTGGTCGTCGGCGGCCGCGTCCGTCTTCGCGCCCATGTTCGCGCCCGTCAGGATGGAGAGCGAGCCGGGCACGTAGGTGACGCCCGCGGGCAGCGGATCGGTGAGCACGGTGCCGCTCGACGCGTCGTTGCCGCTGTTGACGACCTCGATCGTGTACTGGAGCACGTCGCCCGGGAGCAGCAGCCCGCCGTTCACGTCGACGGCCGACTTCGAGGAGGACGTGAAGTCCGGCTTGAAGGTCGAGATCGACGTGATGAAGCCGGCGAGGAAGTACAGATCCATGCTGCTCGACGCCACGATGGGCGCCGAGGTCTGCCTCGGGGTCACGAGCGAGGTGATATCGAAGACGTCGATATCCATGCCCGCCATGGTCCCCTGGGTGCCGGCGAGCTGCGGCAGATCCCCGACGTTCGACACCGGCGCGTTGAAGTAGGAGCGCGTGCCGTTGAAGAAGTTGTCGGCCGGGTTCTGCGTATTGCCGAGCGCGGTCCCGTTGAAGAGGAACTGGTCGCCCGTGTGGGCGAGGTCCCCCTCGAACGCGACCATGCCGATCTTCGCGTCGTAGCCCGCGTTCGGCACCAGGAACCCGTCCAGGATGGCGTTCTGGGTCGACCCGCTGGCCACCGTGTCGAGGCCGTCGAAGAGCGCGAGGTTGCGCGGCGGCTCGGAGGCGAGCTCGTAGAACACGACCAGCCACCACCCGGCGAAGTGGTTGTTGAAGTCGCTGTTCACGAAGCTCGCGCTGTTGATGCCGCTCACCCGGTACGCGCCGGACCCGTGCTCCTGCACGAGGGCGGTGATGTTCGCGACCGACTGGTAGTAGACGCGATTCGAGCTGACCGTCTCGACGAAGTCGATGGCGGTCACCGCCTCGGAGAAGCCGCCCGCGCCGGGCCGCTCCAGGGTGACGGCTTCGTCCGCGTCCCCGGTGGGCCCGAGGTGCGCGCCCCAGTAGAGGTACGCGTGGGTGACCGTCGCGCCGGCCGGCACCTCGAGCACGGCGGTGGTGCGCGCCTGGGCGGCGGTGATGTTGGTGTTCGCCTCCGCCTGGCCCTCTGCGGGCGAGTCGGCGCGCCAGTAGGTGTCGGGCGCGCTGTCACCGGTGCCGCTCCCGCACGGGCCGCGGTCGCCCACCACGGGCGACTCGATGTCGTCGCTGCCGCACTCGTTGCCCAGCGTGTTCCCGATCAGAATGAAGTCGCCCCGCTGGTCGACCTGCTCGCGCAACTCGGGCGCGGCGTGCGCGGCGCCGCTCTGCCCGCCCACGCAGGCGAGACCGACAAGACTACCTAGGATCCAACGTCTCTTCACGGCGCCTCCTGCTGCTGCTTCGGCTTCTTCTCGAGGATCTTGAACTGCACGCGGCGGTTCTTCTGGCGTCCCTCGTCGGTGTCGTTCTCCGCGATCGGGACGTCGGGCCCGTAGCCCTTCGACGCCAGCCGCTCGGCCTCGATGCCGCGCTGGACCAGCGCCTTCGTGACCGACTCGGCCCTCGCCTGGCTGAGCTTGATATTGTACGCGCGTCCGCCGCGCGGGTCTGTGTGCCCTTGCACCTCGATCTTGGTGATCTCCGGGTGCTCCTTCAGCACACCCGCCACCTCATCGAGGAGCGGATCGCTCACCTTCTTGATGGTCGCCTTGCCGGTGTCGAACTGCACCTGCTGGAGGATGACGATCTCGGTCTCCGTCATGCGCACCGCGACGGGGCAGCCGTTCTTCGTCGGATCCGGATCGGGCTTGCCCTTCTCGTCGGGGCAGGCGTCCTGATCGTCGCGCACCGTGTCGCCGTCGCGGTCGCCGGGGCAGCCGTTCGTCGCCGGATCCGAGGTGCGGATACCGGGGATGTCGGGGCAGGCGTCCTCCGCGTCGATCACGCCGTCGCCGTCCCTGTCGGGCGGCGGCGGGCAGCCGTGCTTCTTCGGATCCTCGTTCGCCGGGCCGGCCTCGTCCGGGCACGCGTCGACGTCGTCCGTGATGCCGTCCTTGTCGCGGTCCCCGGGCGGCGGGCAGCCGTGCTTCTTCGGGTCGTCGTTCGCGATGCCGGGCGTGTCCGGGCACGCGTCGACGCGATCGAGGAAGCCGTCCTCGTCGCGATCGGACGGCGGGCAGCCGTTCTTCTTCGGATCCGGGTCGCCGACGCCGGGCACGTCGGGGCAGGCGTCCTTCTCGTTGACGATGCCGTCCTTGTCGCGGTCCGGGTCCGTGCGCCGGACCTCGGGCGAGTACGCGAGCATCGCGACGGCGCGGAAATCCGGGGTGCCGATGCCCGAGGTGAAGCCGGGGCCGGCGGCGACGCCGAGCTCGAAGTCGCGGAGCGTCGGCGCGAAGCGGTAGCGCAGGCCGAGCAGCGCCTCGACGTTCGTGTTGCGGGCCTCCGGGTCCTCCAGCACCGTCGACACGGTCGCCTCGGGGCCGATCTGGAGCTGCTCCTCCGAGCCCAGCAGCAGGCCGACGCCCGCGCCGCCGTTGAACATCAGGCCTTGCCGCACCTGCGCGAACGTCTGCGCCGGGCGCAGATCGACGCCGGCCGCGGCCGACCAGACGAAGCCCGGGATCCGGCCGCCGGCGAGGATCTGAGGCAGGCCGCGGACCGAGTCCTCGCCCACGAACGAGCCGTCGCGGTCGCCCGTCGGCACCCAGACGAAGCCGCCGACGGCGAGCTGGAACGGGTCGAAGTAGTCGCCGAGGAGGCGCAGGCGCAGCCCGACCCGGAGATCGCCGAGCTGCACGTCGCTCGGCGACCTGAACGAGAGGCCCTCGGCCGCGGGGCTGTCGCCCTGCTGCAGCACGGCGAGCGGCAGGTCGACGTTGACGTGCAGCCGGTCCCAGAGCGTGAGCGAGGAGTTCAGGTGCAGGAACAGCTGGTGCCCGACGATGGCGCCGAGGTGCTCGTCGCTGCCCTGCCGCGTGAGCACGAGCGGGTTGTGCGCGTAGTCACCGAGCAGCATCACGTGCAGCGTCGCGCTGCCGTCCTGGTTCGGCGAGGCTGCGTACGGCGACGGCACACCGAACATCCGGTCGCCGGCGGGCGCGGGGCTGAAGCGGTTGAGGGCGAGGCCGCGCGCCGGTCCCGCTTCCTGAGCGGACGCTGGCGCGGCCCACGCCGCCGCGGCTAGGGCGGCGGCGCCGCAGATCCATCGAGGGGGCAAGGGGGCTCTCATGCGCAGGATCACCTTGGGTGCTTTGGGCGAGCGGCCGTCGACTGCTCCGGCGCGCAGGCAAGTTGGGGGAAACGCGGCGTGCTCGACGAGGAGGATCGGCGAGCATGCTCGAAATTCCGGGCCGTCTTATAAGCTTCACAGGACGCTACCGGTGGACTTTTCGATGCGCGGCCGTCCGAATTCGGATCGGCCTCGACAGGGCGGCTCTGCTGCGAGCCGGCCTTCGCACCGCGGCCTATGCAAGGCGTGTGCACGCCTCGCCGTCGCGTGGGGCGGGTGGTCTGTCGTGGATCTCGCGGCTCCGGCCGGCTCTGCGGCGGGCCGATTGAGGCCTACAGACATCAGCACTGCGGCCTCGGTGCGGCGGTCTCGAGCGGGATCGAGCGGGATCGAGCCGGGGGCACGTCGTCGCGGCTGGTTGGCGGGCTCTGCGTTGCTCGCGGCCCCGGCGCTGCGTTGCCGGAGGCCCGGGCTCACCGTGGGATCAAAAGTTCGTTCGGACGGCGCCGCTGAATTGAAAGATGCCAGGGTTCGAGCCGATCTTGCCAACGGCGGTGAACCTGGATCCTGGCGTGACGGCCAGCACCGGCGAGCGGAGCGCGTCGATCGGTGAGGTCGACTCGGCCTGGCTCGTCGCGCAGGGCGAGCTCCTCCTGATCTCTGCCCGGAGATACGAGCTGCCGCTCGTCACGGCGGCCCTTGCCCATGCCGCGTTGCAGCTCGCCGAGCACCGGAACACGATCTTCCCGACCGCGGTGTAGCCCGACATGATGTCGCTCGACGCCCGCGTGACCGCGTCGGCGGTCGGGCGCCGCGTCCGTCCGGGTCGTGTCGACTGGCGCATTCCGCGCGGGAGGCGCGTTCCCGCGATCCATCTCGTGGGTGCATCGATTACCATCGTCTCCGAAGGGCGGCTGCCACCGGCGACTCCAGACGACGGAGGTTTCGACGATGAACCTTTTCCCGGACGAGATGCGGCGTGATCCTTATCCCCTCTACGATCAGCTGCGGACCGGCTCTCCCGTGTTCCATGTCGCTCCGCTCGATCTCTGGATGGTCTTCGATTACGACGGGGTGAAGCGCGCGCTGACCGATCATGAAGCGTTCAGCTCCGCGGTGACGCCTCCCACCGGCAAGGCGCCGGACTGGATCGTCTTCTCCGACCCGCCGCGCCACACCAAGCTTCGATCCATCGTCCTGCGGGCGTTCACGCCGCGCTCGATCGCGGGCCTGGAGCCGCGCATCCGGGAGCTGTCGCGCGATCTCCTGGATCCGTGGATCGAGCGCGGGGAAATGGACCTCGCGGCGGACTACGCGGGGCCGCTGCCCACGATGGTGATCGCGGAGATGCTCGGCGTTCCCCCCGAGGACCGGGCGCGGCTGCTGCGCTTTAGCGAGGTGATAGTGAACCTCAGCCACGCGATCTCCGGCGGCGAGGAGGCGGCGAGGGCCGTGAGCGAGCACGCCGTGGTGAAGGAAGAGATGAAGGTGTATCTGGCGGGCCTGATCGAGGCGCGCCGGAGGGCGCCGGCGGAGGACCTCTTGACCCGGCTCGTCGAGGCCGAGGTGGACGGCGAGCGGCTGACCGAGGGAGACATCCTGAACTTCTTCCAGTTCCTGCTCGCGGCGGGCACCGAGACGACAACGAACCTGATCGACAACGCGATCTTGTGCTTCCTCGAGAGCCCGGCGGAGCTCTTCCGCCTCCGGGCGGCGCCCGAGCTCTTGCCCTCGGCGATCGAGGAGGTCCTGCGCCACCGCTCGCCGCTGCAGATGGTGTTCCGCGAGACGAGGCGCGCCGTCGAGGTGCACGGCCAGGTGATCCCGGCCGGGAAGCTGGTGCTGCCCGTGATCGGCTCCGCCAACCGGGATCCGCATCAATTCCACGACCCTGGCCGCTTCGACATCGGGCGCGACCCCAACCCGCACGTCGCGTTCGGTCACGGCATCCACTTCTGCATCGGGGCGGCGCTGGCGCGCCTGGAGGCGCGGATCGCGCTGCCGGATCTCCTCTGCCGGCTGAAGGGCCTCCGGCGCGCGAGCGACGAGCCGTGGGAGCCGCGCAAGGCGATCATCGTGCACGGTCCGGCGCGCTTGCCGATCCGCTTCGAGCCAGGGAGGCGCGCCGCGGTGCACGCCGCGGGCGCGCACACGCCGTGCCCGGGGTAGAGGGCGCGAGGACGTTGTGGGGGTGGGGGAGGGGGCTCTGGACGGGCGGGGCCGCGGTGGGTCCAGGCTCGTCGATGGGACGAGGGTCAGGGCGCTGGGATGCGCGGGCCCCGTCTCGGCGGCCCCGGCCGGGGCGGGCGGAACGCCGTGAACCCATCCGGGTGAGCTGGCTCGTCCACGCGGGAGATGGGTGGCACCTGTCTCCGGGTGGAGGTGCCTCCACAAAAGGATGGGTGGCACTCGTCTCCGGGTGGAGGTGCCTCCACGAAAAATGAGTGGCACTCGTCTCCGCGGTGGAGGTGCCTCCGAAAAAAGACGGGTGCACTCGTCTCCGCGGTGGAGATGCCTCCAGAAAAAGACGGGTGCACTCGTCTCCGCGGTGGAGGTGCCTCCAGAAAAAGACGGGTGCACTCGTCTCCGCGGTGGAGGTGCCTCCAGAAAAAGACGGGTGCACTCGTCTCCGCGGTGGACATGGCTCCAGCGTAAGATGAGCAGCAGGCGGTTCAATCGAGATGGATTCCCATGCCGAGAAGTTTGCCAAGATCGCCGAGCGAATTGAACCAACGATCTCGGCGGCGACGGCGGAGTACACGTCTGCGCTCGCCGCCATCAAGGCCTCCTCGCGTTGATGGGGCTGCCCCCCACGTCGCTGGCGGAGGTGGTTCGCGCCGCTCGGCGGAGCAGCGCGACGCCTGGCGCGCGGCTTGCTATGCTTGCGCGACCAGCCGATGCGCCGCTCCAACGCCACGCCCACGACGCCGCCCAGCTCGCCCGCCCAGGCGGAGCCGGCCCCCCAGCGCGACGGCCGGACGACGAGCACACCGCGCCGCGGGGCTCGCCTCGGCGACGTCCTCGCTGCGACCGATTTCTCGCCGGGCGCTCTCGCGGCGATCGAGCGCGCCGCGCGCCTCCCCCTCTCGGCCGGCAGCACCTTGCACCTCGTTCACGTGCTGCCAGCGCCCGCCTCGCCCGCGGAGGGCGAGAGCGCGGAGCAGGCCGCGCGCCGCTCGCTCGACGAGATCGCGGCCCGTGCCCTCGACGTCGCCCGAGGCGCGGGGAACGCGGGTCTACAGGTCGCCCCGAGCGTGCTCGTGGGCAGAGAGTTCGTCGAGATCATCCGTCATGCGCGCAGCCGCGGCGCGGAGCTGATCGTCCTCGGCAGGCACGGGGAGCGCTCGATCCTCGATCTCCTGCTCGGGTCGACGGCCGAGCTCACCGTCCGTCACGCCGACACTCCCGTGCTCGTCGTACAGCGACCCTCCGCCGGCGCCTACAGGCGGCCGCTGCTCGCCGTCGAGCTCTCGGACGTCGCGCTCCGGAGCGCCGCGCTCGCGACGAAGGTCATCGACCCCGAGGTGAGCCGCATCCGCGCGATCCACGCCTACCACGTGCCCTTCGAGGACAGGATGGCGCTCGCCCTCCCCTCGATCGAGTTCGCGGCCTACAAGGCTCGATACCATGACGACGCGCGCGCCGGCCTCCGGCGCCTCCTCGACTCGTTCGACGGGCTCGGCGTGGCGTGGGAGTCGTCGGTCCGGCGCGGCGACGCGAGGCGCGCGATCGTCCGCGAAGCCGGGCGGTGGAAGGCCGATCTCATCATCATGGGCACGCACGGGCGCTCGGGGATCTCGCGCGCTCTCCTGGGCAGCGTGGCCGAATCCGTCATGCGCTCGGCGCCGTGCGACGTGCTGGTCGCGCGCCCCTCCACGTTCGTGCTGGAGCTGCCCTGAGCGGCGCGGCGGCGGAGCATGCTCCGGCGGCGCCTGGCTGGACGCGCGCTTCGACTCGACCTGCCGAGGGCAGGACGGCGCGAGCGCCGGTGAGACGGTGAGGCGATAGGGGGTTGGATCTGCGGCCCCCTCGGCTAGGCTCCGCCGTCGCATGATGCCGGAAGCCGCTCTCACGTTGGCCATCCTCGGAGCCACGATCGTCCTGTTCGTGAGCGATCGCCTGCGGCTCGACGTCGTGGCGATGATGTCCTTGCTCGCGCTCACCCTCTCCGGCGTCACCACGGTCTCGGACGCGCTCGCCGGGTTCAGCAACCCGGCCGTGCTCATGATAGCTGGCCTGTTCATCGTGGGGGCCGCGCTGACGGACACCGGCGTCGCCGACTGGCTGGGCCACCGCCTCGAGCGCGTCGCGGGATCGGGAGAGGCGAGGGTGATGGTGGTCGTGATGGGGGCGACGGCGCTCCTGTCCGCCTTCATGAGCTCCACAGGGACCGTGGCGATCCTCCTGCCGGTGGTGGGGACCCTCGCGTTGAAGCGCGGAATCGCGCCCGCGAGGCTCCTCATGCCCGTGGCGTTCGCCGCGCACCTCGGGAGCAACCTTACGCTCATCAGCACGCCGCCGAACCTCCTCGTGAGCGACGCCCTCCGTGAGGCGGGGCGCGAGCCATTTCGCTTCTTCAGCTTCATCGTCCCCGGCCTCGCCGTGCTCGTGATCGGCGTGGCCTACGTCGTGTCGCTCGGTCGTCGCATGCTCCCTGGCAAGGCGGACGCGGCGGACGCGGGCGCGCCGCGCTCGCTCACGCTGGGCGATCTCGCGATGGAGTACGAGCTGGACACGTCGCTGCGCGCCTTGCGCGTCACCGCGCGCTCGAAGCTCGCCGGCCTCACGCTCGGCGCCGCGAACCTCCGCGCCGACTTCGGCGTGACCGTGGTGGGGATCGCGCACGCCGGGCCTCGTGGCCCCTTGGCCAAGCGCGTCGTTCCGCACGCCGTGTTCGTCGTGGGCGACAAGCTGCGCGTGCTCGGGAGCGACAGCGCGATCGCCGTGCTCGCGGAGCGCTTCGGGCTCGAAGCGCTCCCGGAGCGCCCCGTCTTCTCGTTGCCCGACGAAGAGTCCATGTGTGAGGTCGTGCTCCCGCGGCGCTCCCAGCTGGCGGGACAGACCCTGCGGGAAGCCAAGTTCCGCGATCGCTACCGCGCCAACGTGCTCGCGATCCGCCGAGGCGGAGGATCGCTGCCGGTGTTCCATGCGACGCCCGAGCTGCGCGATCTCAAGCTCCGCGCCGGCGATACGCTCCTCGTGAAAGGGCGGCAGAAGCACCTGAGGAACCTCCGCGACGAGCGGCGGGATCTCGTGCTCGTCGCCGAGCCCGACGCGCCGAGCGCCGTGTTCGTCGATCGCAAGCGCGCCCTCGCCGCCGTGGGGGTCACCCTGGGGATGCTCGTCGTCATGGCGTTCGGGTGGCTGCCCAACGTGGTCGCCGTGCTGCTCGCCGCGGTCTTCCTGGTGCTCGCGCGGTGCGTGCGCCCGGCGGACGCCTACCGCGCCGTGAACTGGGAGAGCGTCGTGCTCATCGCGGGGATGATCCCCGTCTCCACGGCGCTGGAGCGCACCGGGGCGATGGGGGCCGCCGTGTCCGCGGTCGAGGCGCTCCTGACCGGGGCGCGGCCCACGGTGGTCCTCGGCTTGCTCGTCCTCTTCACCTCGGCCCTCGGGATGGTCCTCTCCAACACGACGACGGCCTTGCTCATGGCCCCCCTGGCGGTTCGTCTGGCCGACGCGCTGGGCCTCGCGCCAGAGCCATTCCTCATCGGCGTCGCGTTCGCGTCCTCCGCGGCGTTCGCCACGCCGATCGCCTCTCCGGTGAACGTCCTGGTGATCGCGCCAGGCGGCTATCGCTTCAACGATTTCACGCGCGTGGGGCTGCCGCTGCAGCTCCTGGTGCTCGCGACCACCGTCATCGTCGTCCCGCTCGTGTGGGGCTTCTGACCGCGGCGATTCGCCCTGGATATCCTCGAATCGTTTCACTTTTCCTTCCCCCCATTCCTCGATATCCTCGGCGCGATCGTCCTCTGGACCATCGCCGGCGAGCCATTCATCCATGCCTGAACCCGTCATCCGCAATCCGATCCTGCCGGGCTTCAACCCCGATCCGTCCATCGTCCGCGTCGGCGACGACTACTACGTCGCGACCTCGACCTTCGAGTGGTACCCCGGCGTGCAGATCCACCACTCGCGCGACCTCGTGCACTGGCGCCTGCTCTCGCGCCCGCTCAACCGCGCGAGCCAGTTGAACCTGCTTGGCGACGGCGATTCGTGCGGCGTCTGGGCGCCGTGCCTGACGTATGCGGATGGCCTGTTCTGGCTGATCTACACCGACGTGAAGCGCTACGGCCGGACCAGCGTCGGGGGCGCGTCCGGCGCGTCCGGCGCGTCCATGCGCGACTTCCACAACTACCTGGTGACCAGCCCCACCGTCGACGGCGAGTGGTCCGATCCCGTTCATCTCAACTCGAGCGGCTTCGACCCCTCGCTGTTCCACGACGAAGACGGCCGCAAGTATCTGAGCAACATGCTGTGGGACCACCGGCCCGGCCGCAATCGCTTCGCCGGCATCGTGCTCCAGGAATACTCGCACGCCGAGCGCAAGCTCATCGGGCCTGTCACGAACATCTTCAAAGGCACGGCGATCGGCTACACCGAAGCTCCGCACATCTACAAGCGCGGCGGCTACTACTACCTGATCACCGCCGAGGGCGGCACGTACCAGGGCCACGCCGTCACCATGGCGCGCTCCCGTGACCTCACCGGCCCGTACGAGCTGCACCCCGAGACGTACATCCTGACCTCGCGCGCTCGCGCCGACGTCGCGCTGCAGCGCGCGGGCCACGCTGACCTTTGTGATACGCCGTCGGGCGACGTGTACATGGTCCACCTGTGCAGCCGTCCCATCCCGAACCGCGGGCGCTCGACGCTCGGCCGCGAGACCGCGATCCAGAGGATGGTCTGGTCGGACGACGGCTGGCTTCGCACGGCCGATGGTGAAGGTATCCCGCGCGTCGAGGTCCCAGCCCCCGGCCTGCCCGCGCATCCCTTCCCAGCCCGGGCCGCGCGCGAGGACTTCGATTCACCGCAGCTGCCGATCGACTTCCAGTGGCTGCGCTCGCCCTATCCCGACGAGCTGTTCAGCCTCACCGCACGTCCCGGTCATCTCCGGCTCTACGGCCGCGAGACGCTCGGCAGCCTGTTCCGCCAGTCGCTCGTCGCGCGCCGCCAGCAGGCGCACTGCTACACCGCGGTCACGTCGGTCGACTTCACGCCCGAGCATTATCAGCAGATGGCCGGGCTCATCTGCTACTACAACACGAGCAAGTTCCACTACCTGCACATCTCGCACGAGGAGACGGTCGGGCGCTATCTCCGGATCATGTCGGCGATCCCGGATGGGGTCATGGCAGACGCCTTCACCGCACCCGTCCCCATCCCGGGCACCGCGCCCGTGCACCTGCGCGCCGAGCTCGACCACGACCGGCTCTACTTCGCCTACAGCCTCGACGGTACGGACTGGAGCTGGTTCCCGGAGCACCTGGACGCCAGCATCCTCTCGGACGAGGCCTCCGCGCCCGGCCTTCCCAACTTCACCGGCGCGTTCGTCGGCATGGCGTGCCAGGACATGTCGGGTACCGGGCGCCCGGCCGATTTCGACTACTTCGAGTACCGCGAGCGCGAGTACCTGATCGACCCCAGGCGCCCGCAGCGTGATTTTCCCGCGAGGGAGGCGGGTAAAGAACCTCGTTGTTGACCCGGGGCCCTCAAGGCTCCTTCTTCTTCTTCCACTTCTTCTTTTTTTGCGGCGGCAGCTTCGTCTTCTTCGGGTCCTTGGGCGCCCACGGGACGCGCGTGTCGATCGGCAGGATGTCCTCGTGCGGCAGGGCGCGCTCGCCCTCGCGCTTCACCGCGAACGACGCCGAGACCACGTTGACCTTGTGCGCGCCGATGTCGGACAGATCGCCCTTGGCGCGGAGCCCGACAGGGATGCAGAACCTCCTCTTTCGCTCTTCTTCATCCATGTCGCCCGCCGGCGGCGCCCCGTCGCCCGGGCCGCGCAGCTGGCCGAGCCGACTCGGGTCCTCCATCGCCAGCTGGAGCTGCTCGAGCACCTCCTCGGCGCACACGAGCTCCGGCTTGGGCTTCTTCTTGCTGCCGGATGGATACTGCACCTTGGACTGGACCTTGACCGTGACGGTCACCGGCTGCCGGTCCGGCCCCATCTGCAGCGCGCTCCCCGCGAGCGCCCCCTTGGCCCCGTCCACGATGCGATCCCACGTGGGGCCGTCCCCGGCCGACGCGCTCACCAGCCGGACGCCGAGGACCTGGCCGTCGGCGCCGAGCTTGACCTCGAAGGTCGCCCGCGCGTCGAGGGGCGCGGCCGAGGAGCGGACCATGTCCGCCAGGGTGCTCGCCACGGCGCCCGCGGCGGGGACGCTGATCCCCACGCTCTTGTCCTTGCTGTGCAGCGTCTCGTTCAGCACCGTGCCTGCGATCGCCGGATCCACGGGGCGGGCACGCGGGGCGGCCGTCGGGGCGGCGCGCGGCGCGTCGGGGCCGGGGAGCACGCCGGGCACGGTCCAGAGGGGCGTCCCGAGCCCTGGCGCGAGCGCGATGCCCCCGCCTTCGGCGGGCGGTGCCCCGCCGTACTCGTCGCCGGGCGGCGCCGTCGCCGGGGCCCCCGGGGCCTCCGCGGTGGGCGCCGGGGCCTCCGCGGTGGGCGTAGGAGAGCCGGGAGCCTCGACGGCGGGCGCGGCGGCCTCGGTCGCAGGCCGGGCGGCGGCTTCGGCAGCGGGCGGCGCCGTCTCCGGAGGCGCGGCCTTCGGCTCGGCGGCGCGGGCGGCCGGCGCCGGCCTCGCGCGCTCCACCGAGGCGACCTTGGCCGCCGCGGCGCCCGGCGCGGGCGCCGGCGCCTTCTCGGCCGGAGCGGCCTTGCCAATCTCGCCGGCCGCCTCCGGCTCGTCCGCGACCGGCTCGCCCCCGGCAGGCGCCGCGGGTGCGGCCTGGGAAGCCGGTGGCTCCAGCTCGAAGTCGATGCCATCCACGATCGCGGACGGCTCGGCAGGGCCCTCCGGAGGCCGCTCCGGCGTCGGCGCGACGAGGATCGCGGCGTGCGCCGCGACCGCCATGGCCAGGGCCACGGCATCGCGCCCCCGCAGGGAGATGCTCACCGCCTCCTCGTGTCAAGGCAAGCGCGCATTGGCCAGGTCTAGCACGCCCTCCGGCGCGCGGACCGGCATCCCCGGTGGTTCCCTGCCCACCGTCATGCAAAGCACGATCGCGGCGCGGCGACCGCGAGCACGCTGCGCGGCCGGGGAGGCCGGGGGTGAGGGGATCGCTCCACCCTGCGGGAATGATGGAACCGCCAAGACGCCAGAAGACGCCAAGATTTTTGTGTTTTTCTTGGCGTCTTCTGGCGACTTGGCGGTTCAAAAGACCCCACCTGCGGCCAAGTCCCCCACCACCAGAGGCCGGTGTTTCGCTCCCGTCGTATCGTTGCGCTGTAAGCTGCGCTGAAGATCGCGTGCCGACGTGCGGTATCAGAGCACCGGCGTGCCCGGCGCGGCGTCCTCGACCGTGATGGTGCGGACTCGCCCCTCGACCTCGGCGGTCAGCAGCATGCCTTCGGACACGAGCCCTTTGCCGAAGTCGCGCGGCGGCAGGTTGCAGATGACGACGATCCGCTTGCCCACCAGCTCTTCCGGGGCGTAGCTCGCCGCGATGCCCGAGATGATGCGCCGCGGAGCGCCGTCGCCGGTGTCGACCCGCAGATCGAGCAGCCGGTCCTTCTTCTTCACGCGCTCAGCGCTCGTGACCACGCCGATCCGGAGGTCCAGCCGGGCGAAATCGTCGAACGCCACTGGGCTCTTGCCCTGGCGCGCCGGCGGGGCGGCCTCCTCGGCGCCGCTCGCCGCGGGCGCGGCCTTCGAATCGGCCTTCGCGCCGGCCTGCGCATCGACCTTCGCGCCAGCCTTCGCGTCGGCCTTCCCCGGCTCGGCGTCCGGCCGCGGCGGGGCGAACCGGGCGAGCAGCTCGGCCTCTTTCTCCTTCTCGAGGCGCGGGAAGATGGGCGAGCCCCTGCGGAGCTTCTCGCCCGGCGCTCGCGAGGGGAGCGCCATCGGCCAGCGATCGCTGCCCTCCTCGAACGCGATCGGCGGCAGCCCGAGCTGCTCGCGCATCCTGCCCGCCACGACCGGCATCACGGGGGAGATCATCACGCTGATCGCCTCGAGCTGCTCGATCAACGTCGCGATGATCGTCCCGAGGCGCGCCGGGTCCGTCTTCTTGGCCACCCACGGAGCGGCCTTGTCGATGTAGAGGTTCGCCGCGGCGATCACCGTCCAGATCGCGTCGAGCGCGCGCGTCGGCTGGTTCGCGTCGAACGCCGTCGCCGCGGCCGCCGCGGCCTGCCGCTGCGCCCCGGCGAGCTCCTCCTCGAGCGGGCCCAACGCCCCCTTCGCGGGGACCTCCTCGGCGAACGGGAGCACGCGATTCAGCAGGTTGCCGAGCGCGTTGCCGAGCTCCGAGCCATACCGCGACAGCACGTCCTGGAGGCTGAAGTCGCCGTCCTGACCGAACGAGATCGCGCGCATCAGGCAATACCGCACCACGTCCACCCCGACGAGGGGCGCGCCGGCCGCCGCGCCCGGGCCGCCGGGCAGGGCCGCCGCGGCCGCCTCGGAGAGGGCGCTCGCCACCTCGACGGGGCTGATCGTGTTGCGGAGCGTCTTCGACATCTTCTGCCCGCTGTACGTGAGGAACCCGTGGGCGAAGACCTGGCGCGGCAGCTCCGCCTCGCCGTAGCCGGCCGAGAGCAGGAACGCAGGCCAGTAGACGGCGTGGAAGCGCAGGATGTCCTTGCCGACGAGGTGCACGTCCGCGGGCCAGAAGCGCGTGTTGTCCTCCGGCTCCCGGAGGGCGGTCATGTAGTTCGCCAGCGCGTCGAACCAGACGTACATGACGTGCTTCGGGTCGTCGGGGACGGGGATGCCCCACTCGAACGTGGTGCGGGAGACCGACAGATCCTGGAGCCCCTCGCGCACGAAGCTCACCACCTCGTTCAGGCGGCTCGCCGGCTGCACGAAGGTCGGGTTGCGCTTGTAGTAATCGAGCAGCGCGTCTCCGTACCTGGACAGGCGGAAGAAGTAGCTCTCTTCCTTGACGCTCTCGGCGGGCTTCTTGTGCAGCGGGCAGACGTTCCCGGGCTGCTCCAGGTCCTTCTCGGTGTAGTAGGCCTCGCACCCGACGCAGTAGAGCCCCTCGTAGTGGCCGAGGTAGATGTCCCCGCGCGCCTTGATCCGGCTCCAGAGCTCCTGCACGGCCTTCTTGTGGCGCGGCTCGCTCGTGCGGATGAAGTCGTCGGGAGCGCAGCCGAGCTTCGGCCACGTGGCGCGGAAGACGGCGGCGATCTCGTCGGCGTGGGCGCCCGGCGCGACGCCGCGCGCCTCGGCGGCGCGCTGGATCTTGAGGCCGTGCTCGTCCGTGCCGGTGAGCATGCGGCTCTCGTGGCCGCGCAGCCGGTGGTAGCGGCACAGCACATCCGCGGCGATCGTCGTGTAGGCGGTGCCGAGGTGGGGGACGTCGTTGATGTAATAGATGGGCGTCGTGACGTAGAAGCGGCTCGCCATGGGAACGCCCTCTTAGCATGGGGCGCTCTCCCGCGGCGAGCCGGCGCGGCGCCGATCAGATCAGCGCGTCCTCGGGGAGCTCGGCCTGGTGAAGGACTCCATCCGTGAACACCTGGCCGTCGATCTCGTAATAGAGCCGGAGCTGCACCTTGCGCGCGTCCGGCCGCGGCGACACCGAGCCGGGCGTGGCGGTGGATCCCTGGAAAATCTTGCCGGCGAAGCTGAACTGCTGGTTCGGGCCCCACCCGGTATACGAAAGCGGGATCGTCTCGGCGTGGACGAGCGCGTCGTGGCCGTCGAACACGTGGACATCGATCCATGCGCTGGCGCCCCACGCCGAATGGCTGACCCACGCGTCGAGGTCCAGGTGTATCTGGATGTCTGTCCCCGCGCTCGGCCCCTGCGCGGGCCTCGGGAACGCGTAGACCTTCGAGACCCGAAAGGCCCGGACGTTCGTGATGTCGGGGCGCCGCTGCGCCCCCGCGCGGTAGAGGACCGGCTGCGCCGGGATCCGCGGCGGCGGGCCGCCCACGTCGAACCAGTAGTTGTCGCCGAAGCGCGTGTCCCACGCCTCGCACCGGCGGCTGGTCTGAGAGAAGCCGTGGAACCAGATCTCCGCCTGGGTCGCGTCGTCGGGCACCGAGATCTCCAGGGCCGCGGGCTTGTGCGCGACGACGTGCCCGGGCGGGTTCCCCGGGGCCCGCACCTCCTCGACGACGCTCCCCTGCACGATCGCGCCGCGCGGGTGGAAGCGGACGTAGGCGGTGATGTCGCCGATCTCGGCGCCGCGCCACGTCGTGAAGCAGCGCGACAGGCGGCTGAGCTCATACTCGATCCTGAGCTTCCCCCCGCGCTCGATCGGACCCTGCTGCGCGTGCTGCCAGTCAGGCAGGAACTGGAGAACAGCGGTCGTTGCCATCGGGACCCTCCTTGCATAAACGGGTAGCCAGGAATGGGCAGCCGACGCAAGCGGGACGACGTTTCGGCCGGCTTGAAGGCCGATCGCGCGTCGGCTGATCGCGCGGGCGCGGTTCAGCGGGGCGTGACGGCGGATCGCGCCCCCGCGGACGGCATGGCCCCGGACCGGGCCCAGCTGTCAAGCCCCGGGCCTGGGGAGCTCGCCCCGGCGCGCGACAGGCTCGGGGACGAGACCGCTCACGAGCTCGCCCTGAGCGCGGCGAACTCGCCTGGATCGTGGATGGTGGGGGGATTGGTCCCGCCGCCGATGAAGTCTTCCGTCCGGTCGTACATGCCGAAGTGGGTCACCGGCGCCGAACCGCCCTTCGCCGGGAAACCATCCGGGCCTGCCTTGACCCCGAGGGCGTTCATCAAGCTGCAGTAGTACTTGTTGATCGGCGCGTTGGCGAGCGACGGATCGGTCCCCGTTTCTTGGGATATCGCGTCGACCTGGTCCGACGTGCCGTCGGCACACGTGATCTCGCTGTTGCCGGTCGTGAGATCGGGCGAGCCGTCATCGACGTTCACGGCCCAGCCGGTCTTGAAATAGCCGCCGGCGCTGCCGGCCTGGACGATCGGCAGGTTGTTGAGGTTGCGGGCGCAGCCGTCGGACGCGTCCTGGAACCAGACGGCCGCGCAGTTGTCGAGGAGCGTCCCGTCGCCCTCGTCGATACCGTTCAGCTGCCCGACGAGGTGGGCGAACTTCCTCGCATAGTAGTCGTCGATCTTGAGGATCATGTCGATCACCCCCGGGACGCAGGTGCCCGTCATGCCCGCGTGGTCCAGGCGGCTCGCGAGACCGGCGGCCTCTTGCGTCAGGCCGAGCCCCTTGAAGCTGTAAGCCGCGGGGTACTTCAGGAAGATGACGGGGTTCGCGTTGCACGCCGCCGCGAGCACGGCGAGGTTCGAATAGAGGTCGGCTCCATCCAGGCTGTCCGAGATTCGCAGCGTCAGCTTGTCGGTGTACGAGGTGGTGCTCGTCAGGTCGATGTTTTCTTGCGTCACGCCGAGCGCCGTGGCGAGGGACGTGTTGCACTGCGAAGGAACCACCACGTTTCCTGTCGCGTGGAGGAGTTCCTTCCAGGCTGCGAGCTTCTGCTTGTCGGAGCGGCTCATGTCGAACCGCTCGAGCCTCTGCAGATCATCCCTCACGATGTCGAGGACGCTCTTGCCGCGCATCGCCGCGTAGGTGTCCGGAGACGCCGGCTCCCCCGCCTCGAAGAGGCCGGTGAGGCTGCTGAAGGCCTGCTGCGCGTTGAGGGCCTTGAAGAGGGTCTCGGCGGCGGAGTAGGAGATCGCCGACTGAGAGTTGTCATTCCCACCAGTCGTGTTCATGAGCAACGGAGTGCCTTGCGGGCTGAGCTGTCGTGCGATGACGTGGTCCAGCGAGGGACCGGTCGGCATGGCGTAGAACTTCGTCGCCGTGTTGAAGCTGAACGGGTCGTTGCTGTTGGGAGTGACCGGGTGGCAAGTGAAGTACGACCCGTTCACCTGCGTGTTTTCATCGTTCCCCTGCCCCCGAACCATCGTGGCCGTCCACTCGTTCATCGCGCGGATGCCTCGGGGCATGAGGAGCTTGTCGACGTAGGGCGCCAGGTGCTTGAGCGTCGTCGGCTCGAGGTCCGCGGCGGTGAGCGGGCCGTGCGACTTCTTCGGGAACCACCGCGTCGTGATGCAGCCATAGTGCGTGTACATCACGATCAGCCGCTTCGGTGGCGTGGCCGGCTGCGCCATCACGGAGCGGTCGAGGATCGAGCCGAGGAACGGCGCCGCGACGCAAGCTCCGCCCAGCCCCCGGAGGAAAATTCTTCGGTTCACGCGCTTTGCCATGGTCGTATTTTTCCTGCCTCAGTGGAGACAGCGCCCGGCTGACACTCGGAGCGCCCTCCGGATGCCCGCGTTCGCCACGTCTCCGTCACCCCTACAATGCCCGCAGGCCCGTGAACGTATTTGGATTTCGCTCGGCCGGGAGCGTTCGTCGAGCGGAAGGACGCCCCGCGATCAGCGCGCGACGCGGCAGCCCGGCACGTCGCCGCAGTCCTCGAGAGCGCAGAGAGCGCATCGGTCGCCCTTGCGATCCGTCCACACTCCGAAAAGCGGCGCCGGCTTGATCGTTCATCGCCGTCGACGGGGCTGTCTTCACGGCGCCGCCTTCGGGGCGTAGCATCTGCCAGGGCGCGTGGACTCCAGGGCAGCCTGCCCTCGAGCGCTGCGCCGCGACGTCACCCAACCCGCATCGAGAGGTCTCATGAGTTCTCCGACCGCCCAGCCCGCCGAGAGCTACAACCCCTACGAAGCACCCAAGGCAGACGCACCCGCGGCCCTGCAACCGGAGGAGCGCTCGCGGTTGCGGCTCGCGAGCGGCGGCCGGCGGTTCGTGAACCTCGTCGTCGACTACATGGGATTGATGCTGTTCACGTTCCTCGTGGGCTTGATCTTCGGGCTGCTCGGAGGCGCCGAGGTGTTCGAGCAGGCCAACGATACGTTGCTCGGTCTCGTGATGATGTTCGCGTACTATGTCTCGATGGAGGCGATCTTCGGCGCCACGCTGGGCAAGCTCGTCACTGGCACGCGGGTCGTGATGGAGGACGGCAGCCGCGCCGGCCTCGGTCGGATCGCGATCCGCACCCTGTGCCGGTTCATCCCCTTCGAGGCCTTCACGTTCCTGACCCGGGGCGCCGCGCCCGTGGGCCTGCACGACGGGCTCTCGAAGACGCGCGTCATCCTCGTGCGCGGCGCTGACGACGCACGTTGAGGGGTCGTGTTCCGAGCTCCTGCGTGGACGAGCGGTGGTCGCCTCGCGACGGGGCAGGTCAGGGGACGGCCTGCTTGCGAATGCGAGCGAGAGAGCGGGAGCACTGGAGGGCCATGGCGCCGAACCCGACAAAACAGACCCCAGCGCCAGACCAGCTCCGGAGGTCGAGGGCTTCGACGCGCACAAGCAAGAGGTACGCGACGGCGAGGTTGGCCAGCGCCCAGGCGACGTTCACCGCCGGCGGAGACAACCCCTTGAATGGCGGTGATGCAAACGGGGTCTGCAACGGTTGGCCGGACACGCCGGCGATCAAGTGGGGGAGCGCATTGGCGAGGAACGCCCCACCGAAGAAGTACGCGAAATAGACATACCACGGCATGGTGATCTCCTCGAGCTGTTCGAGCGGAGACGGCTCTCGCACCAAGAAGTACGCTGTGGCGGCTCTCACATGCAAGGAAGGAGAGACAGGGCCACCTCAGACCGCCGCGTGGCGTCGTCTGGACTTCTCCCGGCCTCCTAGCCGACCACGAACAGCCGCTGCGGCCTGCGTGCGTCAAAGCGGTGGAGCCCGGCTTCGCGGCCGAGGCGGCGCGCGGCTGTGATCTCGTCCACGGTCGGCCGTCGATCGATCTCGGGGTACTCGGAGGCGCGGTACTCCGGCCGGTACTGGCCCATGATGTTCACGTACGTGTCAGCGGACACCTCGCGCGCCAGGAACTCGAAGATCGCGCGCGACTCGTCGAGCAACCCGGGCATCACGAGGTGGCGCACGAGCACGCCGCGCCGCGCAAGGCCGTCAGGGCCGAGCTGGAGCGGCCCGACCTGGCGGTCCATTTCGCGGATCGTGCGGCAGGCGACCTCGCGGTAATCCTTGGCCTTGAGGTAGCGGATGCCCGACTCCTTCGTCCACACCTTGAAGTCGGGCATGTAAATATCGATGACGCCGTCCATCCACGCGAGGCTCTCCATCGAGTCGTACGCGCTCGTGTTGTAGACGAGCGGCAGGCGCAAGCCGCCTCGGATGGCGAGGGGCAGCGCCTCGAGGATCTCCGGCACGACGTGCTCGGGCGTGACGAAGTTGATGTTGTGGCAGCCCATGGCTTGCAGCTCGAGCATCATCTCGGCGAGCCGCTCTGGGCTCACCTCGTCGCCGTCGCCCGCCTGCGAGGCATCGTGGTTCTGGCAGAAGACGCATTTGAGGTTGCAAAACGAGAAGAAGATCGTGCCGCTGCCAGCCCAGCCGCGGAGGCAGTCCTCCTCGCCGAAGTGTGGAAAGTAGGTCGAGACGCGCGCGCGCCGGCCGGTAGAGCAGACCTTGGCGCGGTCGGCCAGACGATCAACGCGGCAGTTGCGCGGGCAGATCTCGCAGCGTGCGAGCGCGCGGACGGCCTCCTCGGCGCGCCGCTCCAGCTCGCCCGATGCATGCGCGGCGAGGTATGCGGGGTAGGTTTCGCTCGGCATCCCGCGAGGGTACGGCGCTCTGGGCAAGCCGCAAACTGGCGGACCAGCGGGATCGCCACACAGGTGATCTGGGGGACCCTGGCTGGGACGGGGCTCGTCTGGCTGCATCGGCACGGCGTCGCTGGCCGCGCGCAGCCACGTCCACCCGGCCGACCTCGAGACGAGGCCCGCCACGCTCCTCCACGAGCGGCCGGTAAACCTAGGGCGCGAGATCGATCATCGATTCGGTGCCCTTCAGGGTCACGGAGATCTCCGCGCCCAGGCCGGCCCCGCCGGCGAACGCCGGCGCATCGACGCGCACCGCGCATGTCCCGTCGGCGACGACCTCCGCGGAGCGCGTCAGCATATCTCCGCGGGGGACCTCGCTGCTCTCGCAGAACCGGCCATCGACGGCGCAGGCCTCCGGGGTGGAGGACGTCACCTCGAAATCCTCGGTCCTCGCCTCGCTGCACAGCGGAACACCGCCGGACGCGAGCCCGGAGATCACGGCGACCACCCGGTTCCCCCTGCGGTGGAACCCATCGAGCGTCTCGCCGTCCATGAGGGCCCTTTCGCCCCCCGCGACGCCCGGGATCGCGAACACCACGTCCATGGCGTCGATGCGGGCGGCAGGGATCACCGAGACCTCGCGCGATGCGCCGCCGTCGGCCGCGGTGATCACGACGCTGCCGTCCCCGGTCGCGACGATATCGGAGGGGGCGCCCCCCTCGCGCACCCGGAGGCCCACGCCGGTCCCCACCACGTCGACCGCAGGGTGCTCGACGTTCTGTGGAGAGAAGCGCAGGCCCGCCGCGTCGAACGCCGCCGTGGTGATCGGGAGAGGCCGGTTCGACTGGATGACGGCGCTCGCGCCGCACTCGGACGGTGTCTCGATCTGCCAGCGCGGGCGCGCCGCCTGGACGGTCATCAACAGCGTGACGGGGAGCTCGCGGGTGTCGTCGTACGCGGAGCACGCGTCGAGGCCGCCCTCCGGCACCGCGAGCACGCCCGAGACCTCGAAGGTCGATGTCCCCTCCTCGCTCACGCGGACGGAGAACGTCGTGGGCCCCGTCTGCTCGACGGCGATCGCACCCTGGACGGCGCCTATCTGGTCAATGGTGATCGCGCCCGGGATCGGATTGCAGCAGCAGCGCGGGTCGACGACCGAATCCAGCGCCATCGTCACGGAGCTCGGAGTGTCGGGCCCGATCGCCAGCGCGGCCTGGCCCTCCACGACCATGCGCGTCCGCGTCGAGCGCTGGTCGCTCGCGAAGTAAGCGCCGGTCAGCGTCGATACCGTGCGCGCCGGGAGCGAGAGCGCCGCGACCTCGCTGGTGTCCGGCTCGACGGGGCCGGGGCAGAGCGGGTTGGGATTGTCGCCGTCGTCGGGCAGCGGCTCCTCGCCGTCGTCGGGGAGCGGCTCCTCGACGGCCGTGTCCGGCGCGGAGGGCGCCGGCTGGCACGCCAGGCCAGCGCTCATGAACAAGAGAAACGGGAGTAAGCCTCTTCGCATGCCGTAGAAGTAACAGACGCAACCTGCGGAGAGGGGCAGTGGCAGGGTTGCGACCGGGTCGATCTGTGAACGGCATTCACAGATCTTCGTCGCCGAGCGTGGATTGTCCGTCGCGCCGGCGAGGGTCACGTTGCGGCGCGTGACGGGGCCTCTTGCCGGTCCCGCAGAGGAGCAACGCCATGCACGCCGTAGGAGTCCACCGCTACCTTCCCATCGAGCACCCCGAGAGCCTGCTCGATCTCCAGCTGCCGGAGCCGGCGCCGAGGCCGCGCGATCTGCGCGTGCGGGTGTGCGCGGTGGCCGTGAACCCGGTCGACGTGAAGGTCCGCGCGCCGAAGCCCCGGGTCGAGAGCCCGCCGCGCGTCCTCGGCTGGGACGCCGCCGGCATCGTCGAGGCGGTCGGCGCGGACGTCACCGTGTTTCGGCCGGGAGACAAGGTCTACTACGCCGGCAGCATCGCGCGGCCGGGCAGCAACGCGGAGGTGCACCTCGTCGACGAGCGCCTCGCCGCGCCGATGCCGCGGTCGCTCGGGTTCGCCGACGCGGCGGCGCTGCCGCTCACCTCGCTGACCGCGTGGGAGGGGCTCTTCGAGCGCCTCGGCGTCGACCCCGAGGGGCGCGACGCGGGGAGCACCGTGCTCGTCCTCGGCGGCGCCGGCGGCGTGGGCTCGATGGTGGTGCAGCTCGCCAAGGCCGCAGGGCTGCGGGTCGTCGCGACCGCCTCGCGCGAGGAGAGCCGGGCGTGGGCGCGCTCCCTCGGCGCGGACGTCCTCGTCGACCACCGCGCGCCGCTCCGGCCGCAGCTCGAGGCCGCGGGGATACAGCACGTGGAGCTCATCTTCGACACGCAGAGCACCGAGGCGTGGTGGGACACGATGGCGGACCTCGTGGCGCCGCGCGGGCGCATCGTGGGGATCGTCGAGGCGAAGGAGCCGCTCGATCTCGGGAAGCTCATGTCGAAGAGCGCGACCTTCGCGTGGGAGCTGATGTTCACGCGGTCCCTCTACGAGACCGCGGACATGGCCGCGCAGCGGGCGATCCTCACGCGCGTGGCGGCGTGGGTCGACGAGGGGCGGGTCCGCACGACGCGCCGCGAGCACTTCGGCCAGATCAGCGCGGCGAACCTGCGCGCCGCGCACGCCCGCATCGAGTCGGGGCAGGCGGTGGGCAAGCTGGTGCTGGAGGGGTGGGGCTGACCGCGAGGCGCGCGGGGCACGTCAGCGGGCGAGGAGCGCGATCGCGTCCTGGATCCCGGCGCGGGTCAGCCGTACGCGGACGTCGACGCGGGCCGCGCCGGAGCCGAGCACCTCGGAGGTGACGGCGATCGGGGTCGCGACCCCGCCCCGCGCAGGCAGCGCCGCGAGCGCGGCGAGGTCCTCGGCGGCCTCGTCCAGCGCCTCCGGCGTGTCGCCGTTTGCCATGAGCAGCGTCAAGCCAGCCAGCGAGAAGAGCCCGCCGGCCAGCGTCCCGCGCCTCCGCAGCACGTCCATGTCCGGCGCCGCGCCGAGCGTGCCCTCGTCGCGCCCCGGATCCACCGCGACGCGCAGCCGGGCCACCAGGGCGGCGTCGTCCTCGCTGACCCCGAGCCACGTCCGCGGGCCGGCGGGGACGACGTAGAGGTGGGTCGTGTGCGCGGGCGGGGCGTCCTTCGTGAGCGGCTTCGAGCGGAGCTCGACGTGGAGCGTCCCCGCGGGCAGCGAGGCGGGCGCACGGACGATCGCGTGCGTCGTGTGCTGCTTGTCCTCGTCGTCCTTGCGAGCGCCGTCCTTCGGCGCGCTCCGCTTGAACCTGTCGAGCTCATCGCCGCGCTGGAGGAGCTCCTTCACCCCGGAGATCCAGGTCTGCGCCGGCTCCTCGACCGAGGCCAGCACCCACCCCTGGAGCGCGAGGCGCGCCGCCTTTCGCGCGCGCGGCGCGCCCTTGTCGCGCTGGTAGGCCGCGAGCGCCTTCTCCGCCGCCGCGCCGTTCGCGCCCGCGCCGACGACGAGGGGGCCGCCCGTGAGGGCCAGCGCCTCGAGGCGATCGAGGACCTGATCGAGCCGCGCCTCGTCGTAGCCCTCGTCGATCATGTCGTCGCGCAGCGCCTTGAAGACGGCCTCCCGCAGCGGGGCGAGCTCGGCGCGCGACGCGCCCTGCGTGTGGAACGCGACCGCCGTGTCGGCCGGGAGGCGGAAGAACGCCGGCGGCGGCGCGGCGTCCTGCGCCGCGGCCGGCGCGAGGGCCAGCGTGAGGGGCGAGCGCCGGCTCGCGAAGCGCAGCGTGAGGCCGACCTCGACGTCCGCGCGGCCCCACGTGAGGTCGACGTTCAACCCCGCGATGTCGCGCAGGAACCCCGCGGCGAGCTCCTCGCCCAGCGCCCCGGCGCGGCCGTCGTCCTCGTCCGCGTCGCCCGCGGCGCTCGCCTCCTCCACGGCCTGGCGGAGGGTCCGCTCCGAGAGCTCGATCCGGGCGTCCGCGTCGAGCGGCTCCCGGGCCACGACCTGGACGAGGTAGGCCGCGGCGGCCTCGATGTCCTCCACGTCCTCGCCGCAGAGCAGGCGCGCGCCGTCCCGCCGCTCGCCCGGATCGAACGCGCAGGCCCACGGCGGCGCCTCCTCGTCGGGCTCGGCGTTGCGCGCGCGCTCGACGCGCAACAGGCCCGGGTGCCCCGCGAGCTCCTTGAGCACGAAGCGATCGGCCAGCCGCGGCACCTCCTGCTCCGCGACCGACAGGGAGGCCACGGCGTGATCGGCCGTGGTGCCCAGGAAGGCGACGTCGATCGGCCTGTCCAGATCGACGATCCCGGCGAGGTCCGGGCCCACCGCTGGCTCGAGCATCTTGGTGGGGTCCGTCGAGCCCATGGTGAACACGAGCGCGCTGCTCGGCAGGAGCTGCGCGGCGTTGTCCCAGGTCCGCTTCGGATGGGCGATCCTCAGCACGAAGGCGAGCTCCGCCGGCGCGCTCGCGGGCTGCGCCGCCGCGACCGCGGGCGCGGCGGCGGCGGGGCGCGGCGCCGCGGGCAGCGGCGCGACAGGAGCGCGCTGGGGAGCCGGGGCGCCGGCGCACGCGGTGAGGAGGGCGATCGGGAGGAGGGCGGCGCGCTTCATGGAGGCGCCGATCGTCGCGCTCGAACCGGGCCCCTGGCAAGCGGGGTGTCACTTCGGGAGCTTCATCACCGTGCCTGCGGCGCTGTTCGTCCAGTAGACGCTGGTCGCGTCCACGGTGATGCCCAGCGGATGATCTTGCCCCGTCGCGAGCGTCTCGGGATCGCCGCCTCCGATGGGCACCTTCTTCACGGTGCCGTCGTCGTTCGTCCAGTAGACGCTCTCGGCGTCGATCGCGAGCTTCCGCGGGTTGCGCTGCCCCTCGGCGAGCGCGACGGGGGTGCCGCCCTCGAGCGGAGCCTTCATGACGGTGCCTCCGTCGTTGGTCCAGTAGACGGCGGCGGCGTCCACGGCGATGTCCTGCGGATTGAGCTGCCCGTCCGCGATCGCGCTGGGGGCGCCGCCCGCGACAGGCACCTTCATCACCGTGCCTCCTTCGTTCACCCAGTAGACGTGGGTCGCGTCGACGGCGATGCCGAGCGGGGAGTCTTGCCCCTCCGCGAGCGCGACCGGGGCGCCGCCCGCGACAGGCACCTTCATGACCGTGCCCTGGTCGGCGCTCGTCCAGTAGACGTTCTCGGCGTCGACCGCGATGCCCATGGCGTATGTCTGCCCATCCGCGAGGATCGTGGAATCGCCCTCGTACGACGCCTGCATGATGATCTCGAGGCCGGAGTCGGTGAAATAGATCTGGCCGGCGGGGTCGAGCGTGATGCTCTGGGGGGCAAAGGGGGGATCTCCCTTGAAGAGGAACGCCGCATTGCCGCCGCGGATAGGCACCGTCATCACCTGTCGAGCGACGGGATCGACCCAGTACGCCGTTGTGTCGTCGACCGCGATGTCCGTCGGCTCGACGCCGCCCGACGCCAGGACGAGGGGCTGGCAGCGCGACGCCACGCACGGCGCTCCAAGGCAATAATGGCCGCAAGCGCCGCAGTGCTCCGGATCGGACGTCTTGTCCACGCAGGCGCCGCCGCAGAAGGACAGGCCGTCCTGGCAGCCGGGCGCGTCGTCGCCTCCGGCCCCCGCCGCGGCCACGGCGTCGCCTCCGCCCCCGCCGGAGGTCCCCGAGCTCGTCGCATCGGAGCTCCCAGGAGCGAAGTCCCGGGCTTCGGGGCTGCACGCGGACAAAGCAAGCACGCTCATCAGGAGAAAGCGGTTCATGGTGCGCAGTGTACACGGAACGCGGGAGCACGTCGGCGAGCCCGCCTCGGAGCGCTCGTGCCGATCGCTGCTGTCGGGCGCTGTCGTATCAGCGGGCCAGCGCGACGAGCGACTCGGGCATTCCGAGGTCGACGAGGGCCGGCCGCACGAGGGAGAAGAGCTCGATCCAGACGCGATCGAACGCCGCCTCGGGCGGCGTCGCGGCCCTCCTCGATAACGACCGGCGACGTTCGATGAGCCCATCTCTGGTGCGGCACCGGATGTGCCGGACAGGAGCGTCGTCGAGCGCCCACCGCTGGAGCTCCTCGGGGAGCTCGCGGAGCGCGCCGCTGAGCCTCTCGAAGGCTTCCGGGGTCAACGGGAGATCGCGGCGTGCCCCGGTCCGCTCCTCGGGGCCCGACGGCCCGATCCAGTGGCACCTCACCGCGCCACGGCCGCCCACGTTCAGCGTGGCCTCCCAGCCGGCGAGGGACGCGGAGAAGCCGGGGACGAACGCGAGGTCGATCTTCATGATAGAGCGGGCGGACGCCGCGGGGCGCGGGCCTCAGCGCGCCGGAGTCATGCCCGTGCCGTCGAGCGCCGGCCAGGCTGGCCGGAGCGGGAGGACGAGCGCGTGGAACGGCGCGGGCAGCGATACGGAGGTCGCCGCGTGCAAGCAGAACTCCCGGCCGGGCCCGAGCACCATCTGGCGCATCCACAGGCCGGCGCTCGCTTGCTCCAGGATCGGCGCGAGCCGGGCGAACAGCTCACCGTAGGACACGCCGTCGGGCTTGCCGAACCAGTGGGCGTAGCCGGGCGCGTCCAGCGCAACCCCGCCCCGCAGGCGATACAGGCCCCCGGCCCCGCCGCCGGCGACCGCGGCCGCCGCGTCGTGCGGCGCCGAGCGGCTGGCGGAGACCGCGGCCTCGTTCAAGGCGCCGAGCGCACCGAAATCCTGCACGAGGTACCAGTCCTCGTAGACGTCGCCGCCGCCGGCCGCCCACGGGGCCCCGGAGAGCCCGACGCTGAACGACCGGAGAAAGCCCGGCGCGGGCGCCGCGGCGAGCGCCGCGTGGAAGGCGCGCTGCCGGCGCTCGTACTCGCCCGCGGCGGCCTGCGGTTGCCTCCAGTGCCAGAACACGTAGGCCAGCATCTCAGGCCCTCTCCGACGCCGGGTGCTTCATGTTCATGTAAACACCGCCGGCTTCGAGCTCGTCCAGCATCTGGCGGAGGCGCTTCTCCCTGGTCTCCTGCCGCTTCGCTTGGTTGATCCACCCGATATAATCGTTTTGCTGGTAGGCAGGGCGCGCCTTGTAAGCCTTCATCAGGCCACGCTCGTTCAGCGCGGTCATGACGAAATCGGGGATCGGGTGCCTGGGCCGTCTCAGGCCTGACGGGTCGGCGCTCATGGCTTCCTCGTTATACCGATGCACGGCGTGGAGGTGAAGCAGAGGGGCGAGCCCCTCGCCGCTCGGGGCTCGCCCTGGGCGATCACGGGCTGAGCGCGGCCCTCGTGGTCGATGAAACTTTCACCGCCGTGGGGCGTCTCAGCTCGCCGGAGGTTCCGCCCGATGCCCGGACGTCGTGGTCTCTTCCTTGCGTTCTCCCTTCTTTGCCCGGCGCTGCTCTCCGCCGGGTGTGCCCAGCCGATCGACGCTCCGGACGCGACCGCGTACGTGCTGCTCGATCCCGCGGCGCGCGCTCGCTGGACCGTGGCCAGCGACGGCTGGCAAGGGGCGCCGATCCTGCCGGTCGCCCTCGACGTGGAAGAGTCGGCCGTGCTGCGCGGCCCGGAGGGCGCGCAGCGGATCGCGCTGCGCGGGGGCATGCTCGCGCACGTCCGCGGCGCCGAGGGCGAGATCCGCTGGCTCGCGCTGGGGGAGGAGGCGCGGGACGACCGCCTGACGCTGCACGCGAGCAAAGCGGCCGCGGCGGCGCTCGCGGCGCTCGTCGGCGGCGAGATCTCCCCGCGCCGCGACGGCATGTGGACGCTCACGGCGCCGGATCTGCTGGAGCGTGGCTCCTTCCTCGATCCGCCCGAGGGCGTGATCGAGGCCCTGCCCGACGCGCGGCGCGATCCCGGAGATGCCGCCGCGTTCGCGCCCTCGGCGGCGCAGGACGCCCTGGACGCGCTCGCCGCGGTGCCAGCGGCCGCCAGAGGCGGCGCGCTGGAGCCTGGCAGCGCGGAGGCAGGGCTGGTCGGCCTCTACGCCGCGGGGTCGCGGACGCTCCTCCTGGACGCGTCCGGGGGCTTCACGCTCAAGGACCGCTGCACCGGGGAGGTGGTCGCGACGGGCGAGTACTCGGCCGCGGGCGATCGCGTGATGCTGCGATCCGCGGGGGCGGCGCCGATCGTGCTGGGCCGGGATCGAGATAGGCTGATGCAGCTGGGCTGGGAGGCCTTCGCGCCGCTCGCGCCCGAGCCCTCGGGGCGCGTCGAGGCGGAGAGCGAGCTGCTCGGGAACGGCGGTGAGCAGTGACCATGAAGCGCAGGCATTGGCTGGGAGCGACTGCAGCAGGGCTCGCGGCCACCGCGTGGCCCGCGTTCATCCGCGACGCGTTCGGCGACGGCGCCGCGTGCGACGAGACGGGCAAGCCGGTGGCCGCCGCGGGGTCGCTGGTCCAGGTCTCGGCCGCGTTCCGCCGCGCCCGGCAGGCGAGCAGGGCGCTGCTCGTCCTCGTCATCCCTGCCGACGACAGCGCCAAGTGGGAGCGCGGCCACGCGTTCGGCGAGCTGCTCAACTTCGGCGCGGACGGGGATCTCGCCCCGCTCGCGGGCGTCGAGGTCGTCTGTGCGACCATGGCCGATCTGAAGAAGCTCGTGCCCGGCGCCGGCGACGGGGAGCCGCTCATGGTGGCTGTCAGGACCGACAAGGTGCCTGTCGTCGCGACGCAGCTCGACGTCGCGATCCCGAGCTACGACGGAATGCGCCGCATGGCGGGCGGCGGCCGGGAGGAGCAGCTGAAGCACGACGACAAGGTCGCCGCGCAGCGGATCGGCGCGCTCGGGGCGCTGCTCCGGAAGGGCCTTGGCGCCGACGCGCGCGACGTGGAGGCCCGCGCCGCGAGCGTGCGCGCGCGGCTCGTGAAGGCGCCGCCGGCGGGCGCGCGCTGGGCGATCGCCAGCGGCTGCGGGATCGACGTCGAGGGGGCCGGGGACAGCGGGCTCATGGCCTGCGGCATGGGGCACGTGCCCTCCAAGTCACGGCGCTTCCTGTACTTCTTCTCCGTCGAGGGGCGCGGGGCATCCACGCGTTGATCCCGGTCGGCCTCACGCTCCAGCCCGACGCGGCGTTCCTCGACCTGCTGGCCGAGGTGATCCTGCGCGACGCCGACTACTACGAGGTGGCGCCCGAGACGCTCTGGCGCGTGCCGGACGCCGCCGAGGCCGATCTCCAGGAGAACGGCTTTCACCGCCGCTTCGCCGAGCTCGCGCGCCGGTCGGACCGGCCCTTCGTCGCCCACGGCGTGGGCTGGTCGCTCGGCGGCGCCTCGGCCGCCGACGCGAGCCGGCGCGCCCGCTGGCTCGCGGCCCTGCGGCGCGACCACGCGATCTTCCGGTTCCGCTGGTACACCGATCACCTCGGGATCAGCGCGCCCGCCGGGCTCTCGACCGGGCTGCCGCTCCCGATGCCCATGAACGCGCACGGCGCCGCGGTCGCCCGCCGCGCGCTCCGGGCGATGCAGGCCGTCGTGGAGGACGTCGGCGTCGAGAACAGCGTCAGCTACTTCGTGCTCGGCGATCCGCTGGACGAGCCGCGCTTCCTCGAGCGCATCCTGAGGGCGCCGCGGACGCACCTGCTGCTCGACCTGCACAACGTCCACACCATGGCGGAGAACTTCGGCTTCGATCCGGCCGAGTACGTGGCGCGGCTCGATCTCGCCCGGGTGATCGAGATCCACCTCTCGGGCGGCGGCCCGAGCGATCCGGGCTGGCTGCCATCGGGCCGGGTGTTGCGGCTCGACGGCCACGACGACGCCGTGCCGGAGCCGGTGTGGCGCCTCCTGGACGAGGTCGCGCCGCGCTGCCCGAACCTGCGCGGGGTGACCCTGGAGCGCATGGAGGGCACGGTGCACGGCGCGGGCGACGCGGCCGCCGTGCGGGAGGAGCTCCGCCGCGCGCGGCGCGCGCTCGGCCGGCGCGGGAGGCGCAGGTGACGCGCGCGGCTGGCGGCAGGGCGGCGGGGCGCGCGGCGCGTGGCGGGGCAGGGGAGGCCCGCGGCGGGGCAGGGGATGCCCGCGGCGGGGCAGGGGAGGCCCGCGGCGGGGCAGGGGAGGGCGCGCGGCCGGCGCGGCTGACCGGGGCGCAGGCGCACGCGCGTTACGAAGCGCTCGTGGCCCGCGCGATGACCGCCGAGGATCCCGTGGCCGCGCTGCGCGCCGCGGCCGAGGATCCGGCGCTGCCGCCCGCGCTCCGGAAGGCGCTGCTCGGCGCGGACGAGGACGGCGTGAGGATGTCGGCGCTGCTCGTGGCGCGGCTGCGCTTCGAGCGGCTCCTGCGCGGCTCGCCCGAGGCCGAGGCGTGGTTCGACCGCGATCCTGCGGAGTTCAGCGCCGCATTCCGGCGGTACCACGCCGAGGTGCCGCCCACCGCGTTCTTCCCTCCGGGCGAGGCTCGCCTCTTCCGCCGCTGGATGGAGTCGCCCTCCGCGCCTGCGCGCGCCCGATGACCTGTGGGCGTCAGCAGCGCTCCCTTGCACCCCTGCCGGGCGTCAGCAGCGCTTCCTTGCACCCCTGCCGGGCGTCAGCAGCGCTTCCTTGCACCCCTGCCGGGCGTCAGCAGCGCTTCCTTGCACCCCTGCCGGGCGTCAGCAGTGCTTCTTGGCCTCGTCGGAGATGGTGGTGAAGTTGACCCGGCGGATGCCGACGGGGTCAGCCGCCTCGTCGGCGCAGCTCGGCCTCGAGCTCGGCGATGCGCCGCTCCGCCGTCGCGCGGGCGGCCTGCTCGGCCTCGGCGCGGCGTCGCGCCGTCTCCTCAGGGGTCGGGACGAGCTCCGCCCCGTCGGGGGTGCGGGCGAGACGAAGCGCCGCCGGCTGGCCTGCGGCAGGGACGATGACCCAGTGCAGATTGAGCACGGTGCACGGGCTGCGTTCCCCTTCGACGATGCGCTCGATCAGATCGTCGTCGATGCGATCCCAGACCCGCAGCCGCTCTCCGGGCGCGGCGTCAGGATCGAAAGCGACGAGCTCCAGCACGCCGAGCTCGTGGTACTTGCGGAGCTTGTCGGCCCACGTCTGCGGATCCGAGTCGCGCTCGCTCACGATCTCGACGGCGAGCTCAGGGGCACCACGCTCCCACGTCTTCCAGGAGCCGAACGGCGTGTCAGGGGTGTCGAGCCGGACAAAGGCGTCCGGCGCCAGACACCGGCTCGGATCCGACGCGGACCAGTAAATGAACTGGTCGGATCCGATCGACGCGCGATCCGCGAAGGTCTTGAGCACGACATAGAGCAGGGTCCTGATCTCGAGGTGGCGCTTGGTCTCCGGCTCGAGGGCCTCTTCCGGGAAGTGGAGCGGGGAAGGCGCGCGGACGTGGCGGAGCCGGCGCGCCAGCGCGGCGTGCTGCATGGGGACAGTATCCACACGTCGTGTGTGTACGTCGACCGCGACGCGGCTCGGTTTGCTCGCTTCGTCGAGATCGCCTCGAGATCGTCGCGGCGCGCGCCGGTGTAGCCTGGCAGCGTGCGCCCCCGCCGCTTCCGTCACGCCCTCGCCGTCGTCGCGCTGGTGGCCAGCGCCGGCATCGCCGGGTGCTCGTGGTGGCCATCCGAGGGGCCCTCCGCGGCGCGCCAGGATGTCGGGAGGGCAGGGGGGCAGCCGTCCGCCGCGCCGCCCTCTCCGGCCGCTTCCGGGGGCTTCGCCGCGGGAGGGCCGCAGCCCGCCGCCGCGCCGCAGGGAACCCCGCCGCAAGCGCGGCCCCTCCTGCTCCTCACGGACCCTGCCGTGCTCGCCGAGCTCGAGGCCGCGGGCCTCGACTTCGGCTCGGTGCTCACGGGCGCGCCGCGCGCGCCGGCCTCGCTCTCCGCGCTCTCCCGCACCGCCGAGCTCGCCTCGATCGCGCGCGTGCTCGCCGACGACCTGCGGCAGGTCCAGCGCGCCGATCCGAGGAGCGGGACGAGCATCGCGCGCCACGCGCACCGCCTCTTCGACGAGCGGTGGCTCTCGGCCGAGGGCGCCCGCTTCGAGCTCATCGGCGTGGTGAACCGGATGGATCGCCGCCCGTTCGACGCCTCCGCCTGTGGAGAGACCCGCCTCGTGTACCGGCTGGCCTATGCCGCCAAGGCCCCGGGCGGCGCGGCAGGCGCCACGTCCGCTGCGGGCGCCTCCGTCGCCACGCCGGCCCCCGCCGCCGCCTCGCGCCTCCCGATGACCGCGTCGTTCGAGCTGCGCGCGCCTGCCGGCGACGCGCTCTCGTGCCGCCGGCTCGCGCAGGCCTGGTCGCGCGCGGCGGAGCTCTCCGGGCCGGACCTCGTCCGCTTTCTCACCTCGCCCGAGGGCCCGCTCGCCCCGGGCGCCGCCGATCGCGCGAACCTCGCGCGGCTCGTGGTGAACCTGCAGAGCGTCCGCTGGCCCTCCACCGTGCGCCCGGACCTCGGCGGGCACGCGGAGTACGTGCTCCGCGCCTTCCGCTGGGACGCCCGCGCCGGGCGCTACGCGCCGCTCGCCCTCGAGAACACCCCCGACGTCGCCCGGCTCTCGCGCGACCCGGCGCGGCGCGAGCGGCTGCGCGCGTGGCTGTCTGCCCCCGAGAACCTCGCGCGCGTCGACGAGGGGACCGCGCTCCTGCCCGAGGAGTTCCTCGCCACGAAGGCGCTGTCGGCGACGCCCCACGGGCTCGCGCGCCGCGCCAACCGGCCCTTCCGCGTCCTGTTCGAGCCCCGCGACTTCGCAGGCGTCGACTTCGGCGGCCTCTCGCGCGTCCGCTCGCCGGAGGGGCTGCTCCGGCGGCTCGACCAGATGAGCTGCCCCGGGTGCCACCAGAGCGCGTCCGTCGCCGGCTTCCACCTGCTCGGGCAGGAGCCCCCCGGCCGCGTCCACGACGCCCTGTTCACCGTCGAGTCCGCGCACCTCGCGGGCGATCTCCCGCGCCGCCGGGCGGTGGTCGAGGCCATCGCTCGGGGCGTCGCCCCGGACGACGAGGTGCCGTATCCCGAGCGAGGCGACGGCGCGCGCGGCGGGTACGGCGCGCGCTGCGGGCTGGGCGACCCGAGCTTCGCGGGCTGGGCCTGCGCGGAAGGGCTCGTGTGCTCCGCGTACGACGCGGCCCAGGAGGACCGCGCGACCGTCGGCGTCTGCCTGCCGGCGGCGCCGGAGGTCGGCGACCCGTGCCAGGTCGGCGCCGTCGTCCCCCACGCCGACCCGCACCGCGATCGCGCCGCGGCGGCGCAGCCGGGGGCGTGCCCGCTCGCGGCGGTGTGCAACACGAGCCCCGTGGGGTTCCCCGGCGGCATGTGCACGAGCAGCTGCGTCGCGCTCCCGGAGGAGGGCGTCTGCGGCGCCATCGCCGTGCTCGACCCGTTCAACCGCTGCCTCGCCCGTGGGACGGTGTTCACCGAGTGCCTGAGCCGCCACGTCACGCCCGCGGGCCTGCGGCGCTGCTCGAGCGAGGCGCCCTGCCGCGAGGACTACGTGTGCGCCAGGACGAGCTCGGGCGAGGGCGCCTGCATCCCGCCGTACTTCCTGTTCCAGCTCCGGGTCGACGGCCACGCGGTGCCGTGACCCGCCGGCGCCCCGCGGCGCCGCCGGTGGCGCTCCGCCGGAGCGGCAGCCCCCGATGACCTGTCCATGGAACCATGACGGCCGAGCAATCCGTTGATACCGAGCCCGTGCCACCTATCACGAGGTTCGACCCGGAGCTGCTCGGGTGTCTTCAGTACCCGAAGCCGAGCGCTCTCACGGAGGGACGGGTAGATCCTGAGGCAGCATTGCCCGCTTCCTCACCGCGACCCATGAACGAGGCTTCGCGCCGCGCGCCGTCCGGCCACGGCGGCTCGCCGCGCCACACTTCCTCGCGCGGCGAGCCGGCTTCGTTTTCTTGCGCACTGGAGGAGGAGGAGCACGAAGTCGTCCGGGGGGGCGGACGACCCTCCCCGTGACCCGGTCCAGCTCGATCTGTTCGCCTCGAAGCCCGGCCCGTCGGACACGCCGGAGGGGTAGAACCCAAATTCAACCAGCCCAGCCCAGTGGCCGGATCCGGCCACCACCGATGAATCTCTGGCCGGAGGCTGTCGAGAGCCTCCCCGGAGAGATGAATCTCTGGCCGGAGGCTGTCGACAGGTGGTGGGGTAATTACCCCAGTCTGCTTGAAACGCCCCCACTTTTGTGGGCGCAAACAACCCCACTATCCGGCCGTCGGGTCAGAGGGCGGGTCCCCGAAGAGCGACATCTGGACCGGGGTCCTCGGCTTCGGGCGCCACGAGAGGAGGTCGAGTTGACCGGCCGGCTCGACGGTGGCGGGCACGTTCGGGCTCGCGGCGACGGGCGCGGGCGGGGGTGGCACTGGAGCAGCGGGCGGGGTTGGCGCGGCGCCGCCCTGGACCACGCGCAGGAAGCCCCTGCCGCCGGGGAGCTCGCGGGCGGTGCCCTCGGGCTTGCGCGGGGCGAGCGGCTTCGCGCTCGGCGCTGGCGTCTCGGGCACAGAGAGCAGTGCGTCAAGCAGCTCCGGGAGCTCCCAGATGTGACTCGTCACGCCGGCTGCCATCGCGGGCGTGACGCGCGTCGTCTTCACGATGAGGCACAGGTTGTAGTGCGTCAGCCCGAGCGAGACGGCCGCGCGGTGGTGCTCCGGGTCTTTGCTGAAGGCCAAGACCAGGCGTCTCATCCGCCCGATGTGGTGCCGCAAGGTGGCGTTGTTCCGCTCGACGTGCGCGGTCGTCGCGGCGTCGACGTTCGGAGCACCGAAGACCGCGCGGCGGGTCAGGAACGGGTTGCGGGGCGGTTCGTAGCGGTGATCGTCGTCCCGCTGTCCACCCCGCGAGAACGTTTTGATGACCTGGGCGAAATCTACGCCAGGACCGAAGCTGGCACCGATCGCGCCCGGGTACGCGGTGAAGCCGTCGGAGGTGAGCGACGGCATGACGACGAGTCGCGCGCGGAGATCCTTGATGAACGCGGAGGCGCTCATCTCGTCGCGCTTGCCGACGTACCACGTCACCACGTAGCGGCTTGGCATCGCGAGCGCCGTGAAAGTGTACGCCTCACCGAGGCCCGCCGCGTGCTCCGCGGGCGTCACGCGCGACTGCTTCTTCTTTACGAACGACCAAACCTCATCGCTCTCGATGAGCGAGAGCGAGAGGTCGCGTGTTGTGCAGGCTCTGCGCGGCCATGCCGACGCGGAGCGCGAAACGGCGGATCGTCTTCCGCTCGACGCCGGTCATGCGCTCGGCTGCGCGCTCGCTGTTGCCGTCCACCAAGGCAGCGAGCACGGCAAGTTGCCGCTCGCGTGGGAGCACGTTCGCCACGGGACCCTTGCCTTTCCCCGGCGGAGGGCCCACGATCCGGTCTGCTAGGACGTCGGGCGGGTCGCTCCGCACGGCTTCTGCCGCCCTGCTCTCAGTTTGCCGCTGAAAGCGGGGCGCTTTCGTCTAAGTTCAAGTTTCGCACTTCCATCGCATGAGCCGACCCGGCTCTGCTGGGGCACGGCTTGGTCTGTTCCCGCGGACGTCGCCCGGTAGCTCGAACAGCACGGGCCCCGCTGCTAGCGCGAGGGTTCTCACACCCAACTCGACGCCGCAGGAGGCCCGTGCTCACTCTCGTACCGTCGTTCGTCGCCCTTGTCGAACCCCTCGGCTGGACGATGCAGGCGCGCAGCTTTCGCTCGTTCCTCACTCTTCTAACCGGCTGGATCTTCGCCACTCGGCGCACCATCACGGGCATGCTGCTGGCCGCTGGCGTGGCAGGACGTCGCCATCATGCGGCGTACCATCGGTTCTTCTCGGCCGCGCGGTGGTCGCTCGACGAGCTCGGTCTGCTGCTCTTCCATCTGATCACGCCGTGGCTTGCGCCTGGGCCGGTGCAGCTCACGCTCGACGATACTCTGGCGCGAAAGCGCGGCCTGAAGGTCTTCGGCGCTGGGATGCACCACGACCCGCACTTGAGTACGCGCAAGCTGGCGGTGCTGCGCTGGGGGCACAGCTGGGTGGTGCTGGCGGTGGTGGTGAAGCTGCCGTTCTGCCCCCAGCGCGTCTTCAGCTTGCCCCTTCTGTTCCGCCTCTACCTCAACCAGAAGGCGTCCAGCCGCTGGCGCCGGACGTACAGAAAGCGCACCGAGCTGGCCGTGGAGTTGCTGCAACGACTGTGCAGGGCACATCCAGAGCGCTCCTTCCATGCGCTCGCCGACTCGGCCTACGGCGGCGAGACGGTGCTGGGGCATCTGCCCTGCAACTGTGGCCTGACGAGTCGGATGCCGCTCAACGCGCGACTGCACCAGCCACCGCCGGTGCGCAAGCCCGGGACCAACGGCCGACCGCGCGTGCGCGGCATGCGCCTGCCCACCCCCCAGCAGGCACTCCAACAGCGAGGCCGACGCTGCGAGCTGGCAATCTACGGCCGTCACGACCGCGTCCGCCTCGTCGAACTCGTCGCGCACTGGTACGGCGTACCCGCCAGGCCGCTCAAGGTCGTGGTCGTCGAGCCGCTGGTCGGCGGTCGGCCGGTGCAGGTCTTCTACTCGACCCGCACGGAGCAGGCGGCCGAGCAAGTGCTCGTCGACTACTCGCGGCGGTGGTCGATCGAGGAAGCGTTCCAGGGCAGCAAGAGCCACCTCGGTTTCGAGCAGCCGCAGGGCTGGAGCCGCCACGCCGCGCTCCGCACCGCTCCCATGGCGCTGCTGCTCTACAGCTTGGTGGTGCTCTGGTTTGCTCGTGCAGGGCATGCGCTCTGTCGGCCGCTCGTTCGCCCCTGGTACCGGACCAAACGTCAGCCATCGTTTGCCGACATGCTGATGACACTGCGGCGCGAAAGCCTGCGCGCGTGGGTTTCTGCGCACCCCGCAGCGTCCACCCTCCCACAAAACTTTCTCCGCTCGCTCATCGACATGCCTGCCTTCGCCGGCTGAGCAGCGCCACCGAGGGATTCCCCACGAGCAAGGGGAAGCAGAGCTCGCTGGCCCCAACCCGGGGAAGTGCGAAACTTGAACTAAGGTCCTCTGATTATAGCGATTCTACCGAGGAAAACCGCTCGGAAGGGCGCCCGGTAGATGCCGAGAGGACGGGGTATGTCATAGCGCAAAGGCAGCGTTACACGCGGGGGGCAGCGATGACGCGACCGGCGATGCCGATGAACGGAGATTCCTCCGAGTGGTCAGGGCGGGACACGCCCGCCGCGCCTGTGTGGCTCTACAGCGCCTGCGATCCTCACACCCGAACAGGAGCCAGAGCCGCCGCTGCCCGAGCCGCAACCGAGGCGGATAGTGCCGGTGTCAACTCTTCCGTGGGGGGATCTGGCGGCCATTTCGAGACATGCTGTTCACTGCAATACATATGACACATAGCTAACTTGTGCCGCGATGCCAACTCTCATGTTTTGCGGCATTACGCCAACTCGCTCAGCTCCTCTCGATGCTGTTCTATGAATTGCCGAATCCACTCTCGAGGCCGCTCGAGCTCGACGTGTGGATGAGGCTGAGCCGGCTCTGCTAGTCTTCGAGCCTTGTACTTCAGATAGCTCCGCGTCATAGACGAATACGGAGCATCGCTCTGCATAGACCAAATCAGCAATCGACGCGCCTCCGGGCGCGTTCGCGCGTTTACACAAAGAACCAACAGCGAATCGATCTGCATCAGCCAAAGGTGCCGCTCGTCCTCTAGCGGACTGCGATCAATCTTAAGGAGACGAACAGTTTCCTCTCCACGCGCGCTCGTGCCGTGAACAATATGGTCAACGTATCCCACATGCTGCTGTGGATCGTCCACCGTCGGATCGATGAGGCAGGGAACTCCGCCACAGTCTGGGAAATGCGCCCATTTGCTTTCGTTGCAACGACCACATGACAAGAGCCAGTTATCCCACTTGAACACAATACCGCTGAACTCGATCCTGCTTTTGGGTCGATAGTGCTCTATTTGCGGGTTTGCCACGTGCGCCATCTTAGCCTCGCAAAAGGCGCACTTACCAGAGAACACATGATAGAGTGCAACAGCATCGTCGCGCAGTTCTTTGCGGACTTGCGCCCAGTACTTGCCCATCGTGAGTTTCGGGTTCTTGTTGCGTGCAGCCTCGAACCGCTGGACCCACATCTGGCTGCGCTTATCGAAGCCCTCAGGCTTGTTCGTGTCATCGCGCCTTACCGAAATCATTCAAGCTCCTGAAGCTTCTTATCGTGCTTCTTTAGCGCGCGGCGGAGGGTATCGGCCATCGCACGATCTTCGGCGCTCTCTAGACCAGACGGCAGGGGGTCGAAGTCTAGGCTGAGCTGGGCGTGCTCTGCTCGCTCCTTTTCTACAAGTGCGCCGCTTCGCCGTTTCATTTCAAGGGCAACATATCGCGCCAGTCGTTTCTCAACCTCTGGGGAACGTGTGCTCTCAAGGCCAAAGAGCTCGGTTAGAATTTGATCGGCGCGCCAATTTATGACAGACGTAACGTCAACGCGCGGCTTAACCTCCTTCCCAGTGTCCTTGAGAACGATGTTGCCACCGGCGCCAGCTATCTGCGCCAGGAACGGGCTGTGCGTTGCAACAATAAATTGAAGGAGTGGGAATTTCTTAAGAAGCCACGTGCCGATCCGCTGTTGCCAGCGGGGGTGCAGATGCGCGTCGAGTTCATCGATCAAGACGACCCCTCGTTGCATGAGAGGCTCAGACGACTCTGGGAAGGCTTGGACGAGCCAGCGGAGAAGATCGATTCCTAGCGCTAGCATGCTACGGTATCCATCACTGAGATTCTTGAATGGAACCGCCTCTCGCTTGTCAATCTGGAGAAGCGCGCTCCGTGCATCTACATGAAGCCTGGCTCGCTCCAGGAGGAATTCTGTTTCGAATGCACCCTTTACAAGTTCCAGCGAGCGTCGGCTGGTTTCGTCTCCCTCTCGTGCCGTGTTGTGCAACTCAATCAGCCATTCGGCCGCGCTCGTGAGTGCGGCGTCCTCCCGGAAGAGTGTGACGAACCGAGCTGCCCTCCTGCCGGAATAGAGAATCTTGTCTGCATCCTGTGAGCCGCCACTGAGTCGACGGAAAGGGCCGTATCCACATGCCAGCCATCCGGGCTTGCCCTCTGCATAAGCTGTTTTTTTGAGACGGCTGATTTCCTTGTTGATCTTCTCTCGCTCTCTGCTGTCTCCCTCTCCAGCCCACTCGATGATTGTAGGAATGGTAGGCCGATCAATTTCGGGAACAATGTCGGGAAGAACGTCGGGGTCAGAGCCAGAGACAATGAAACGCGCGTTGTACGGTGTCTTCTTAGGCCACCGGGGCAGCTGTGCATCACCTTCGGTCCACAGTATTACGGCGTCGATTTCACCATAGGGCTGCCCCTGACGAACCCAACCTTCTGCGACGGGCAAGAGTTCGCGGGTCGCTCCCGGACCGGCAAGGGGCACGGCCATGGCTTGCAATAAGGTGCTTTTGCCGACCCCGTTCTGACCAAGGAGGGCTGTCCAGCGGCGCACCTCTTCTCCTTGTTCCCCCGCGAAGTCGAGCTTCAATTCGGCGAAGCACTTGATGTTTTTTAGGGAAATTTTTCGCAGATACATGAGCGGCTCTCGTCAAACGGTGCGATGGGCGAGGCGGGAGCTCACCGTACCACATGCCGCGCCTGACGGCCGCCACAGGGTATCGGCCGATGACTCCGCCCGGCTTCAAGCCCCGCCGTCGGGCCGAACACGAGCCCCGACCACGCCCGCGGCGCGACCTGACGGATCTGGCAGGGCTGGTTGGTACGCCGGCGGCCCCCTCCCGCTGGCTATCCTTCGCGAGTTCGGCCTCTCGAGAGGCAGGGGCCCATGGCCAGACCGCGAGCACGGCATGCACTGCAACGCAGGCCACGGGGCCTCAGAATGTGTGCGCTGTCTGGCGCGAGCGCCGGAACTTGCTTGGGCCGGGCTCCTGTCCCGCTGCGCCGTACTTGCGCTCGAGCACGTCGAGCGCTCCCAGCGCCTGCTGGAACCGCTCACGGTCGCTCGCCCTGCGGGCGCGAACGCCCAGGTCGAGCACGGCGCCCCAGAGCGTCGCCATGTCCCACGGCCGCACGCCGGGGAAGCCGTCGAGCACGCTGGTCTCGTCGGCGGTCGCGCTCAGGTCCTCTTCGGCGAGGCGCAGCACGCGCGGCGCCCGGTCCGTGGGGCTCAGGCCAAGGGCCCGTGCATCGATCGCTCGGAGCGTCTCGCCGGGGGAGCGATGCTCCGCCTTCGCGATGGCGGCGATGATTCCAGCGTGTGGTCGTCGCGCGACGGCACGGGCACCGCGTGGGCGCCGCGGAACAGCCAGTGCCCGCTGCTGCCGAGCCACCACGTCGCGCGCAGGTAGGCGAGCACGTCGGCGCGCGAGACCTCGCCCGTGATGGCCGGCCCGGGCAGCCTGAGGCGATGCCGTCGCTTCAGAGCGCGAGCCTTCATCGCCGCCACCTCTTGAGCTTCAGCGCCAGCGCCTCGCGGGCGATGCGGAGCCTCGACGCTGCCGTGCTCGGGTTCATCCGGCGCCGCTTGGCGTACTGGACGAGCGACTCCGGGTCGTCCACCGACAGGAGCGCCTCCAACTGCCAGGGCGGGAGCTCGGTCATCGCCTCCAGTACCTCGCGCGCAGCAACCTGCGCCTCCAGGCTTGGGCCGACGGGCTCGCGGAGCAGGCCAAGTGGCTGCGCGTGGAGCACGGCACGGCGCGCCCACGCCCTGTTGACGTAGTGCGACGCCAGCCGCCACGCGATGCCGTGGAGCCACTTCCGCAAGGCGTCGCGCGGCTTGTCCTTCGGGTCAGGCCGGTAGAGCCCGCGTCGGATGGCGTTCCAGGCGTTGAGCAACACCTCAGCCTCCACGTCGCGGCGGTCGCGCTTCGGGATGCCGGCGAGCGTGGCGAGGACGATGCCGCGCTCAGCAAGGATCGCCTCCATCGTCGGTCGCTTTCGGGGATGTCGTGCGGCAGGCGGGCGTCCGGCCCCCTTCCCGCGGGCGGCTCACATGGGCCTCCCGCATCCGCAGCAGCGATCGGCTGCCATGGGTGGGCTCAAGAGGCGCTCGACGCTCGTCCCAGCGACGCGCGCGGCGAGCAGCACCAGCGCGGGCGATCCGCGCTCGGCACCGCAGGCGACGCGGTACAGCGTGCGGGTGTTGACGCAGCCCATCGCGGCGCTGACGTCGCGCCACGCGCCCAGGCGAGCCTTGATGCCGCGCAACGCGGCGCGCAGCCTTCGGGTCTCGTCGGGGGTGAGGGAGAGGGAGGGGCTTCGGCGGTACGGGCGGCGCGCGGGCGCACCGGTCCCTTGCCCACCGTCGGGAGGGATCAGGTATAACTGCATTTGTTCGGCTCCGTGTGAGCGGATGTCGGACCACGCAGTCCGGTCGGTTGGCGCCGACGCGGGCTGCACTTCTTCCGGCCGAACCTAGCCGCTCACGCGAGCCTCGGAGTCAAGTGACCCCACTTTCGGTCAAATGACCCCACTACCTGTCGACAGCCTCCCCGGAGAGATGAATCTCTGGCCGGAGGCTGTCGAGAGCCTCCCCGGAGAGATGAATCTCTGGCCGGAGGCTGTCGAGAGCCTCCCCGGAGAGATGAATCTCTGGCCGGAGGCTGTCGAGAGCCTCCCCGGAGAGATGAATCTCTGGCCGGAGGCTGTCGAGAGCCTCCCCGGAGAGATGAATCTCTGGCCGGAGGCTGTCGAGAGCCTCCCCGGAGAGATGAATCTCTGGCCGGAGGCTGTCGAGAGCCTCCCCGGAGAGATGAACCTCTGGCCGGAGGCTGTCGAGAGCCTCCCCGGAGAGATGAACCTCTGGCCGGAGGCTGTCGAGAGCCTCCCCGGAGAGATGAACCTCTGGCCGGAGGCTTCGGTTTGCCGCCACACTGGACAATTCGCGTGAAGGAGACCTAAAAGATCGCGATGCGTACGAGCGAGGAGATCTACCACCGCATCCGTTGGGATGCGCGCCTCGATCCCGCACGCTTCGTGATGGGCATCGACGTGCACGCGGCGGAGCCCAAGCGCGTCCCGCTGCCGGCCTTCGTGCCGGGGGGCGACCTGCCCTGGCATCGGGTCGTGTACATCGAGGCCGAGGGCGAGAGGGTCTGGGATCGTCAGACGGGCCTCGACTCCCTCGACACGACGCAGGCCGGCCGGGTGCGCGCGCCGCAGCGGCTGCGGCCGCCGTTCTTCACGGCGCGCGCGGCCATGCGCTGGGAGGCGACGGAGGGCCGCTGGGCGCCGGCCGAGGCCGCGGCGCCCCGGTTCACGCCGGGAGCGAGCGCGCGGGTGCGCGTCCTCTCGTGGAACACGCTCTGGGACCGCTACGACGCCGAGCGCATCCACACCGCGCGGCGCCGGCCGCTGCTCGTCGAGGCGCTCGGCCGCGCCGACGCCGACGTGATCGCGCTGCAGGAGGTCGAACTGCCGCTGCTCGATCTCCTGCTCGGCGCCGGCTGGGTCCGCGCCGACTACACCGTCAGCGACGGGCCGCGCGGGCGCGACGTCGAGACCTGCCACCTGCTGCTCCTGAGCCGGCTGCCGGTGCTCGAGGTGGGGTGGCACGCCCTGGGGAAGTACAAGGCCGCCGTCGCGATGACGCTGGCGCTCGCGGGAGAGCCGCTCGTCGTGGTGGCCACGCACCTCACGAGCGATCACGCGGAGGAGGGGGCACGGAAACGCGCGGCCGAGCTGGAAGACCTCGCCGCGGGCCTCTCCGCCGTCGAGGGCGATCTGGTGCTGCTGGGCGACCTCAATGACGGCGGGCCGGGTCCCGCGTCGAAGCTCGGCCTCGTGGACGCCTGGCTGGAGGCCCGCGGCGCCGGGGACGAGGCGCCCACGTTCGATCCCACCGTCAACCCGCTGGCCGCCGTCTCGTCGCTGACCGGCCGCGCCTGCCGGCTGGATCGTGTGATGTTTCGCGGGGCGGCGCTGCGCCCGATCACCGCCGATCTGGAAGGGACGACGCCGCTTCCGCCGGATGGCCTGTTCCTGTCCGACCATTACGGCGTCCGTGTCGAGCTCTCCGTCGGCGAGGCGCCGGGCGAGGTCCTCGACGTGGCGACGACCGCGCGCACGGCCCTCGCGTGGGTACCGCCCGAGCCGCTCTGGCCCGAGATCCAGGCCATCCGCGCGCTCCACGACCCGCAGATCGACCGCTGGCCGCCGCACGTGAACCTCCTGTTCGGCTTCGTGCCCGAGTCGAGCTTCGAGGCGGCGCTCCCGCTCCTGTCGGCCGCCGCGCGCGAGGTCGGCCCGTTCCCCGCGGTGCTGGAGGGGACGCGCTCGTTCCGGCACGGCGCGGACGCCACCGTCTGGCTCGACCCCGCCGCGGGCGGCAAAGATCCGTGGGCGCGGCTGCATCAGGCGCTGGCGCGCCGCTTTCCGCGGTGCGTGGGGCGCGCCGAGGGCTATACGCCCCACCTGACCCTGGGCCGCGTGGACGACCCGGCGCGCGTGCTGCCCGGCTGGGCCGCGCAGCTCGGCCGCCGCGAGGCCGCGGTCGGCGAGCTGGTCCTGCTGTCGCGGCGCGGCGCCGAGCCGATGCAGGTGCGGGCCTCGGTCGCGCTGGGCAGCGGCTCGGTGCGCTGGGCGGCCGAGCCCGCGCCGGCCGCGTCCCCCCGCGCTCCGAAGCCCGACCGCGCGTCAGCGCTCGTGGCCCGGCTGAAGGCGGCCCTGCCCGGGGGCGCGCTCCACGTCACGGGCTCGCGGCGGCTCGGCTGCGCGCTGCCCGGCGCGGACCTCGACCTCGTCGCCGCCCTGCCGGGGCCCATCGATCTCGACGCCGTCGAGGTCCAGGTGCGCTCGGCCCTGCCCGAGGCGTCGACCGTGCGGCGTGTGGAGGCGATCCGCGTGCCGTGCCTCGAGCTCTGCGCGGTTGGCCTGGACGCGGACCTGACGCTCGTCGACGCGGGCGCGGTGCGACCCGAGCACGCCGTCGCGCGGCGCCTCGAGCTGGGCGAGGCCGCCGCGATGGCCCTGAGCGCCGTCACCGACGCCGACGCGCTGCTCGAGGCGGTCGATGCGGCGTCCGCTCCCTCCGCTGCTCCTCGGCGCCGCGAGGCATTCCTGGCGCTGGGCCGCGCCGTCAAGGCATGGGCTCGCGCAAAGGGCATCGACGCTGCGCCGTTCGGTGGTCTGCCGGGCATCGCGTGGCTCGTCCTGGCCGCGCGGGTCGTCTGCGAGGCCCCGGACCTGGAGCCCGGGCCCCTGCTGTCCCGCTTCTTCGGCGCCTGGGCAGCCTGGGATTTTCGCCGGCCTATCGCGCTGGATCCTTCGGCTCCGGCGGTCGGCACGCCCGGGGATCCCGTGCGCATCGCGACGCCGACGGCGCCCGTGCGCTCGTGCAGCGATACCGTCGGCGCCGCCGCCCTCGCGACGCTGTCCGACGAGCTGTACTCCGCCTGGGAAGCCGTGGAGTCGGCCCTGGCCGCCGGCCGCGATCCGCTGCCCGATCTGCTCGCGCCCCCGCCGCTGCACCGGCGCCACGCCGCCTGGGCCGTGATCACCGTCGAGGCGCCCGAACCCGAGGGCGTGGCTTCCGGCCTGGGCTGGGTGCGCGGCCGGATCCGCGCGCTGCTCTCGTCCTTCGAGCGCGCCGGGGTCGGAGATCTGCGGGCCTGGCCTCATGCATTCGACAGGGGCCCGCGCCTCGCCCGCCATGCCATCGGGCTGGGCAAGAGCCCGCCTGCGGCCGCGGCCCTCGAGAAGCTCGCGGCTCCGTGGGCTGCGGGCCTGCACGGGGTGCACGTCGCGTGGGTCGAGGGCGGCGGGGTGCCGACGCTGCGCGCTGACCAGGGCGCGTGAGCGCTTCCGCACATCAGGGGCAAAACACGATGTCGTAGTCTTCCCCGGCGCAGGCGGCCATCGACTCCTGATCATCGCCGGACCACGAATACGCGTCCTTGCATGCCTCTTCGAAGTACGCGGCCACGGGGTTCGCGGGATCGTCCCGGTCAGGGCTCACGCAGGAGATCGTCGCGCCGCTCTCGTCCTTGTAGCGACCCACCTCCGGGCACGCCGCGAGCAGGCTCGCCGGGCACGACAGCGTCCGGCAGTCCGGCAGGCCGACGGGCACGATCGCCAGCGGGAGGTTGTGCGCGTCCACGTGGCTGATGTTGTACCAATCGAAGTCGTTGAAATCGGTGTTGAGGGTCATCTCGGCCAGCGTGTGTCGGCCGCCGCCGGGGTCCGACCCGGCGTATGCCCAGTAGCGCAGGGACGACAGCGGCTCCTCGCTGGTGCCCACGTCGCGGCACGCGAACTGCCCCGGGCCGAGCTCCCCGCCGTCGATGAGGCTCCCCAGGAACTGGAGCGGCTGGTCGCACTTGTTGACGAAGGCCAGGGTGGACTTCCCGTCTCCGGGGGTGCGGCAGTCGACCTCGCCCGGATTGACGGGCGGCTGGCCCGTCGACGCGCTGCTGGCTTCGCTCGACGACGCTCCGCCGGTCGCGCTGGACGCGGCGCTGACCGACGTGGATCCGCCGCCCGTCGCGCCGGAGGATGTGTCCTGCTCGGAGGACGCGCAGCCGGCGTCGAGCAGCGCCATGGCGAGCAGCGCGGCCGCAGCCTTCCTGTGTTGCGACATGATGGTCCTCCTTGCGGACTCGGTGGTGGAAGGAGGATGAGGATACAGAAAGCCTTGTACACCGAGAAGCCGTGTCCTCATCGGGCCGCGAGCAATGACCCGCGCGGACTCGGCACCTCAAGCGCCATTCAGGGCGCCTGGCAGGACACGCGGTGGATCGGCTCCTCTTTCCCTTCACCGACCGTCACGTAGTCCCATCCACCGGGCACCCACGTGATCGCCTCGGCCTGCTCCTCGTCGGGCGACGGCAGCACGCAGGGCGGTTCGGCCAGCGCCTGCGCCACCGTCTGATCCGGTGTCATGGGGTAGTAGAGCACGTGTGTCGAGGTGCGCAGCAGCACGCCTGTGCCGTCCGGGTGGACGTCGCCGCCGGTGAAGCGCGCGCTCCCGGCGGGCGGCTCGATGGATCCCGTCCGGACGAGCGTCGCGGGCGCGCCCGCTGCGGGCAGCGCTGGCAGCTCGTAGACGCTCGAGGTGCCCTTGTTGACCTTCGTCACGAGGGTGAGCGCTCCGGTGGCGGGGTGAATGAGCAGCGTCTCCGCGTCGTGGTCTCCGTCGGGGTACGAGAGCACGAACACCTCGGCGGTCGAGGCGAGCGGCCCTCCTCCGAGCGTGTCCGGCTCCGGCACGCCGTAGATCGTGATGCTGTCGCGCTCGCCGTCGTTGTCGCCGATGTCCGCGAGGAAGAGGCAGCTGCCCTCGCCCGAACGGCAGGGCCCGCGCGCGATGTCCTCCCAGTCGATCGCGGCCGCGCCGGCCACGGTCACCTCGGCCCGCAGCGCGCCGCCGAACCCGATCGCGAAGAAGCGGGGGTCATCGCCGTGGTCGTTGTGAACATAGAGCACGTCCGGGTGCAGCCCGCTGGCGACGACACCGGAGCACTCGTCGATGTCGCCCGGCGGGAGCGCGCCGACCCGCGCGGCCCCGGTGCAACGAGGGCAGCCCGTCTCCCGCACCGGCGGCGGATCCGAGGCCCCGCAAGCCGACAGGAGCAGCGAGAGCGCGAGCGCCGGCGCCGCAGAGCGGTGTGCAGAGGCGCCTGGCGCAGGCCCTCCCTCCGGACGGGGCGCCCGGAGGCGGCGCGGTGGCAGCTGCGGAGCGCGAAGGATCTCGAGTGCAGACGTCGGTGACATGAGCATCGCGGTTCGGTGACGTTTTCGCACGCTTCGCTCTGCTCGGCACGGCCGCTCGGCATGGCGGGATAGCCGTCGACGGCCGACGGGCGCCCGGGAGGGAGCCGCGGCCCAGCCGGAGCGCCGGGGGGCCGCGCCTCCGCTGGGCGTCAGGGGGCCGCGTTCGCCGCCCCGGGGGTCGGCGCCGTGGCGGCGCCCTCGCCGGTCAGGTCGGGCAACCTGCCCCACGTCTCCCCATCTGCTGCGGCCTCGATCGGGTACTTGAGCTCGGCGAGCACCTGGTCGCTCTCGGAGATGAGGTAGACGGTCTCGCCTCTGGAGGCGCTCACCTTCCAGGTCGCATAGAAGCAGCTGCTCGGGCCGCCGTCCGGCAGGCACGCGGTGTGGGGCCCAGGGCCGTCCTCGGGCAGCTGGTCGCCGACGATGAGCAGGTACGCGCCCGGGGCGAGCTGCGTGCCTTCGGGGAACCTGAGCGCGTCGGCCGTGTTGCACTCCCCGCTGTCGCCGGAGTCGCACAGGCCGAGCCCGCCGAGGTCGGCGGAGCCCGGGCCCGGGTTGCCGAGCTCGATCCAGTCGCCGTCCTTGGCCGAGATCTCGTTCACCACGACGGTCGTCGTCGCGGTCCCGCCGCCCGTTCCCCCTTGGTCGCCGCCTGCGCCGCTCGAGCTCGAGCTCGAGCTCTGAGACGTGGTGGTCGCGCCCGCGCCGCCCGTGCCCGGCGTGCCCGTGTCTCCGGGCTCGTCGCTCGAACCGCAGCCTCCCGCGCAGAGCGCAGCGAGGCAGAGCGCGGCATATCGAAATTGTGCCATCACGATGTTCTCCTCGGCCCCAGCACACGGCGATCCCGGCGGTGTGTCAACCGTGTGTCGACGGGCGGCGCGCGCGGGCTCCCGGTCGCGCCCGCCCCCGCCGTGGACGCGCGCGCGTCCACAAAGCGCGCCGCCGCGCCCCTCAGCGCGCCCGCGCCGCGTGGTCCGCGATCACGCTCGCCACGCAGCAGGTCAGCTTCTTCCCCATGCCGAGGTGCAGGAACTCGTTCGGGCCGTGCGCGTTCGATTGCGGCCCGAGCACGCCGGTGATCAGGAACTGCGCCTCCGGGAACTTCTCTCCCAGCATCGCCATGAACGGGATCGTCCCGCCCTCGCCGATCCCCATCGCCGGCCGGTCGAAGAACGTCTTCGACGCCTTGCGCACCGCCGCTTCGAGCCAGGGCGCCGTCGCCGGCGCGTCCCATCCGGCCGACGGCTCGCTCACGTGGAACCGGACCTCCGCGCCGTACGGCGGGTCCCTCTCCAGCGCGTCCTTCAGGGCCGCCGCCGCCTTCCTCGGGTCGAGGCGCGGCGGCAGGCGCATCGAGAGCTTCGCCCTCGTGAACGGGCGCAGCACGTTGCCCGCGGCGGCGATGGGGGGCAGGCCGTCGGCGCCCGTCACCGAGAGCGCGGGGCGCCAGGTGCGGTTCAGGAGGAGCTCCGCCGTGTCGCCGGTCACGGGGCACGCGCCCTTCACCCATGGCAGCTCGCACACGACCGACGCGCCCAGCACGTCGGCCGCGGCCCGCGCCTGCGCCGCGCGCTCCTCGGGGATCTGCACGTGCAGCGCGTCCACGAGGACGCGCCCGGTCCGCTCGTCCTCGATGCGCGACAGGAGCTGCCGCAGGATCCGGAAGCTCGAGGGCACCACGCCGCTGCCCACGCCCGAGTGGACGCCCTCGCGCAGGATGTTCACGTCGAGCGTGCCCTGGAGCAGCCCGCGGAGCGACGTCGTGGTCCAGAGCTGGTCGTAGTTGCCGCAGCCGGAGTCGAGGCACACGACGAGGCTCGGCTTGCCGATGCGCCCCGCGAGCGCGTCGATGTAGGCCGGCAGGTCCGGGCTGCCGCTCTCCTCGCAGCCCTCGATGAGGATCACGCAGCGCGCGTGCGGGATCCCCTGCTCGTGCAGCAGGCGCAGCGCCGCGAGCGACGCGAAGGCCGAGTAGCCGTCGTCGGCGCCGCCGCGGCCGTAGAGCTTGTCGCCCTCGCGCACCGGCTCCCAGGGGCCGAGCCCCTCGCGCCACCCCGTCATCTCGGGCTGCTTGTCGAGGTGCCCGTAGAGGAGCACCGTGTCGTCGCGCGTGCCCGGCACCTCCATCAGGATCACCGGCGTGCGGTTCCCGATGCGCACCACCTCCACCGTGAGCCCGGGGATCGGCTGCGCCTCGCACCAGGCCGCGATGAGCGACGCCGCCCTGTCCATGTGGCCGTTCTCGCGCCAGGCAGGGTCGAAGGCGGGCGACTTGTTGGGGATGCGGATGTAGTCGTGCAGCGCGGGGACGATCTCGTGCTCCCAGCAGCGATCGCAAGACGCGACGGCTTCACGCTCGTTGAGCTTCGTCAGCATGAACCTCTCCAGGGGCTTGAGGACGGCGGCGATCTCCGGGGATCGACTCTACAGCGCCCACGACGTGGGTGTACCGCGGACATGGGGGGTTGACATCTTCGGCGTTCCAGAGCGCCGAGGCGAGGAGCGCGAGGCCGGCGGGCGGGCGTGAGGCCGGCGGGCGGGCGCGGCGCGTGGACGGGCGGGCTCAGCGCATGGACGGGCGGGCTCAGCGGGCTCGCCCCGCGTCAGGGCCGCTTCTCGAAGGTCACTTCCGGGTACTCCGGTGAGGGACCGTCGAGCAGCGGCGCCGCTTCGCCGCGCACGTGCGCCTGGACGAAGGCGCGCGTGTACGCGTTCGTGATCTCGACCGCGCGGGCCGGCTCGAGCGTGCCGAGCAGCTCCGGGAGGGCGCCTTCGCCGAGGAAGTGCTCGACGACGATCGGCAGGTCCGAGAACGTGAGGTGGGCGGTGTCTTCGACCCGCGCCCGGTAGCCCTGGCCGTTCAGCGCGTCGTAGGTCTCGTCGATGCTCGGATCGTCGGGGTGGTCCGCCGCGAGCATGATGAAGAAGGGCTGCGCGAGGCCCCTGCCGGCGCCGTCCTGCGGCCCGAAGAGCCTGCCGTCGATGTCGAGGCCGGCGTCGAAGCGGTCGTCGCGGGCGCATACCTCGGCGGCCATCGCGCCGCCGTAGGAGTGGCCGAGCACGCCGAGCCGCTCGAGATCGAGCCGGCCCGTGAGCAGGCCGCCCGGGTCGTCCTGCGCGGCGGCCGTGAGCTCGTCGAGCACGAAGAGCGCGTCGTCGGCCCAGACCCCGACGTGCTCGCCCATCGCCTGAGTGAAGGCCTCGATCTCCTCCTCCGACGCGTCCATCGCCGGCGTCAGGACGACCGAGCCGAAGGGCACGGCGCGGCCGTCGGGGAACACCGTGAGCTCGGTGTCGTAGGTGTGGCTGATGGCGGCCACCACGAAGCCGTGGCTCGCCAGGTCCTCGAGGAGGCTCGTGTAGTCGGCGCGGAGCATCCCGAACCCGTGCGAGAAGAGGAGCACCGGGTGGGGCGCGCCGTCCTCGGCGACCGGCACGCCCACGCGCGCGTGCGTGAGGATGCGCGCCTCGAAGCCGTCCTCGGCCGGGAGGCCGCCGGTCGTGCGCCGGCTGTCGCCTTCCTCCGGCGACAGGTACGGCGCGAGCTGCCCTGTGCCGCAGGGATCGGCCGGGTAGAAGAGCTGCACCATGAGCTCCCGGCGATCGTCGGGATCTTCCGTCGCCTCTTCTCCACGTGCGCTGTCGGTGAGGGCGCGGATCTGCGTGCCGACCGGGTGCGGGCCGGTCGGGCGGGGCAGCTCGAGGACGCCGTCGGCAGGCGCCTCGTCGCCCCAGCCGGAGCAGACCGGATCGCCTTCGTGCGGCGGCAAGGCCTCGTCATCGGCGCAGCCGGCGAGGAGCGTGGAGGCGGAGAGGGCTGCGAGCAGGCAGAGGGCGTGTCGAGAGACGTCGCTGTGGAACATGCGCGCATCGTTCTCACGGCCTGGCCGAGACCGGCGCGGCGAGCACGATCGTGGCGCTCGATCGGGCTCGGCAGACGCGAAGATCCGCCTGATAGAAACCGCAGACCCCTGTAGTATCGGCACCATGCGGGCAGTTCAGGAGGTGTGGCGGCGACCCAGTGGGCGACGCGTCAGGCAGACCAGCGACGGCGGTACGAGGCGAGGCCACTCTCGAGGAGCCGCGGCTCCGCGACCGCATGGAGACATTTCAGATGTTCGAGCACAGCCCCGCATGGCCGCATGGCGAGGTTCAGGACGCATTCCCAGAGGTCTTTTATGTCTTGGGTACGAACAAAACTCACCACGCCGGGATCAATCTCCAGACGAGCCGCACGATGACCGTGCTCCGACAGGACCGAGAGCTCACGCTCGTGAACACCGTGCGCCTGACCGAGGAAGGGTTGCGCCAGCTCGACGCCCTCGGCCAGGTCCGCCACATCGTGCGGCTCGGTGCATTCCACGGTCGAGACGATCCTTTCTATCGCGACCGCTATGGCGCCACCCTGTGGGCGCTTCCCGAGGCCGTGGCGGCCGACGGCCGACCTGCCGACCGAGCGCTCGCTGAAGGGGGCCCGTTCCCGGCTCACGGGGGCATCGTATTCGTGTTCACGACGGCGCGGTTCCCTGAAGCCGCCGTCTTACTCCCGCGGGAGGGCGGAATCCTCATTACGTGTGATGCCGTCCAGAACTGGTCACACGTCGATCCCTTCTTCTCCGAAGAAACGGGCGCGCTGTTCGTCGCCCAAGGGTTGATCGGCGCGGCGAACATCCCCGCGACCTGGCGAGAGGCGTGCGCCCCCGATATTTCAGATTTTCGCCGCCTGGCCGATCTGCCGTTTCGCCATCTCATCAGCGCTCATGGTGAGCCGCTTCGTGACGGCGCCAAAAAACTACTCCAGGCCCGCATAGACGAAGAATTTCGCCTGCGAGGACAGGAGCCGGCGTGACACTGGTGACGCCGCCCGACGAGCCGTCGCAGACGACGGCGCCCTCCCTCACCATGCCCGATCCGGCGTCCGCGGCTGAACGCCAGGATCGGTAGACACATCGGGGAACGCGATGCACAGCGCACACTCCATGCCCGCGATCCTGCTCACCCGCGGGCGCGATCCCTGGCTCAGCGTGCTCCTGCTGTCCGGCCTCGCCCTCACCGTGTTCGGCGCCGGCTCTCTCCTGCGAATCCCGGCTGGCCGCGTCGGCGGGGTCTACGTGGTCGTAGCGGTGGCCTTCTTCGTGGTCCGGAGGGCCTTCGGCGGGCTCGAGCGGAATCTGGAGCGTTTTGGCGTCGTGCACCTGTTCGCGCTGGTGCTCGTGGCCTTCGCCCACGCGGCGATGCTGGTGCAGAGACATCCGTGATCAGTTAGCCAAACTAAGCGTCATGGGACTGTTCGACATCGTCATCGCCCGAGCGGGCTGCCCCAGCTGTGGACATTTCCAGGAGTGGCGCGTCCAGTACCGGTACGGCTACTGCTGGCATCACGAGTACAGGCTCGGTGACCGAATTTGTTGGTTCGATCCGCCTGGGCGCCCGGCGCCGCTCAGCGATGATGGCGAGAACGTGGGCGGACTCGTCACAGTGCCCGGGTTCGTTGAAAGCGGTTGCTCGAAATGCGGCCTTGGCGAGGGCGCGGCCCTCTGGTTCCGGGACAATGTTGTTCACGCGATGGAGATCACGCTCTCGGAGCGCGGCGGCGAGTGGGAGCGGCTCGAACCTTCTTCTGGATGGATGCGCTTCTGGTCACGCCGCGTGGCAGGTAGCGCGAACGAGGACCGCCTCGAGCTGAGCTGCCGTGGCGATCGGTGGACCGTGGCCATCGCCGACGGGGCGGGCGGGCTGTCGGGCGGCGCGGCCGCCGCCCGCTCGGCGACGAGCGCGATGGCGGCGCTCGGCGCCGAGATGGAGCTCGACCCGGACGGCTGGTGCGATCGCCTCAGCCTGCTCGGCCGTGAGCTGGAAGCCGAGCGCAGATGTGGTGAGACGACCGTCGTCGTGGTCCAGGTCAGCCGAGGCGAGCTCTGGGGCGCCAGCGTGGGGGACTCGGGCGCGCTCCTCGTCACGCCCGACGGACCGATCGAGCTGACGGCGCTCAGCCCTGCTTGCGGGGCGCCTTGAGCGAGAGCTTCAGCAGCACGTCGTCGCGGATCAGATCGTCCTGCTTGCCCGGATAGACGATGCCGAAGTCCTTGCGGTTGATCACGAACTCCGCGCTGCCCGACACGGCATCGGCGCCCTCGGTGATGGTCGCCGGGAAGGTGATCGTCTTCTTCACGCCGTGCAGATCGAGCTCGCCCGTGATGGTGTGCGTCGCGCCCTTCTCGCCGCCGGCCTTGATCTCGGTCGAGGTGAACGTCGCCTTCGGGTACTTCTCGACGTCGAAGAAGTCCGGCGACTTGAGGTGGCCGTCGAGCTTCTCGGCGTCGGTCTTCACCGACGACGCGTCGGCCTCGACGGTGAGCTTGCCGCCCGCGGCCTTGCCGCCGGCGAGCGTGATCGAGCCCGAGATCTTCTCGAATTTGCCCTCGTGTTTGCCCGTGACCTTCGAGCCGACGAAGCCGATGGTCGAGGCGGCCGCGTCGAGGGGCAGCGCCTCGGCGGGGCCCGCGGGCGCGGCGGCGGCCTGGGTCTGCGCGGGCGCGGCGGTCGAGATGGTCGCCTTGGGCTTGTCCTTGGTCGGATCTTCGCACCCCGCGAGCGAGAGCAAGAGCGCGGCGGGGAGGGCGATGCGAGCGAAACGAGCGGTGAACATGAGAGACAATCTCCTTATTGGTCAGCCAAACTGCACAGAACGTCTCGTGAACGAGCCATAGGTGAGCCCCGTGATGGGGAACTGCACCGGCTCGCTCACGTCGATCGACGCCCCCATGGCGGCGACGACCGGCACGAAATGCTCGTGGGTCGGGAGCGCCATCCGCACGCCCGGCGCGCGGGCGCGGTACTCGATGAGCGCGCCCACGTCGCGCTGCGAGAGCACCTCGGCGCACCACGCGTCGAACTCCGTGGCCCAGGGCTGCGCGACCGCATCTCCGCGCCAGTCTGCCGCGCGGAGGTTATGGGTCAAGAAACCGCTGCCGACGATCAACACCCCCTCGTCGCGGAGCGGCGCGAGCGCTCGCCCCATCTCGAGGAGCGGAGCTGGAGAGAGCGTCGGCAAAGAGATCTGGAGCACCGGGACGTCCGCGCCCGGGTACATGCAGAGGAGCGGCACATAGGCGCCGTGGTCGAGCCCGCGGCGAGGAGCCTCGGCGACCGGACCCAGCGGGCCCAGCAGCTCCCGGACGCGCCGCGCGAGCGCGGGGGCGCCGGGCGCGGGGTACGTCACCTCATAGTACTTCTCGGGGAAGTTGTAGAAGTCGTAGACGAGGGGCACGGTCTCGGTGGCGCCGAGCGTGACCGGCGCGTCCACCCAGTGGGCCGAGATCATGAGGATCGCCGTGGGGCGCGGCACCGCCTGCGCCCAGGCGGCGAGCTCGGCGACCCACGCGCGATCGTCGAGCAGGAAGGGAGAGCCGTGCGCGAGGAACAGGGCCGGCATGCGCCCCTCGCGCGCCTTGTGCTGGGTGTCGGACATCGAACCTCTCTCGGCCGCGGTGGACGTGGAGCTCGAGGCCGGAGCCGCGCCGGGCGCGGTCGACGTCGAGCGCCCGCAGCCGCCGGCGATCGGTACGGCCCCGCCCGCGGCAAGGAGGAGCCTCAATGCAGCCCGGCGATCCATGATGAGCCCACCCTAGGTCGTTTCCGGTAGTGGTACAATGACCCTGCAATGAAACGCCAGGTTGTCGAAACGGAAACGATCGACGCGAATGTGAGCGATTTGCGGGCCTTCTGCCTGGTGGTCGACCTCGGATCGATCACGGCGGCCGCGAGGACGCTGGGCGAGACGAAGGGGAGCGTCAGCCGCCGCATCACGCGCCTGGAGCACGCGCTCGGGGTGGAGCTGCTCCGCCGCAGCCCGCGGCTCGTGCAGGCGACCGAGGACGGGCTCGCCTACCGGATGCGCGTCGGCCGGGCGCTCGAGCTGCTGGAGGACGCGAACGTGGCGGTGCAGCAGGCGCGCTCGAGGCCGCGCGGGCACCTGCGCGTGACGGCGCCGTTCGATCTCGGGCTGAGCATCCTGGCGCCGCTCTCGGCCGGCTTCGCGGAGCGCTTCCCCGAGATCTCGCTGGAGCTTCTGCTCACCGAGGCGCTCCTCGACTTCGACGCCCACCAGGTCGACGTGGCCCTGCGCGCGACCTCGATCCTCCCGGACTCGTCGCTCATCGCCCACAAGCTGCAGCACATCGAGGTCGGCCTGTTCGCGGCGCCCTCCTACCTCCGCAAGCACGGGGCGGTGCGCCGCCCGGAGGACCTCGAGGGGCACCGGCTGCTGCTCGCCCAGACCGCGCGCGGGCACGCGACGATCGCGCTGTCGGCGCGCGCGCGCGACGGCCGCGATCGCGCGGAGCTCCGGGTGCGCGCGGCGATCTCGGCCTCCGATTTCTCGTTCTGCCGCGAGGTGGCGCTGGCCGGGGGCGGGATCGCGCTGGTCCCCGCGATCAACGTGCGGGGCGACCTCGACGCGAAGCGGCTCGTGCCCGTGCTCAAGGACTACGCGATCCACGGCGCCGCCTCCCTGTACCTCGTTCACCCGGGCACGCGCTTCCTGCCGTCCAAGATCCGCGCCTTCCGCGACTACCTGCTCGACGCGTTCGGCGTCCAGGGGCGGCGCGAAACCCCCGCCGCGGCGCGGTAGCGGGCCGCCCCCGCCGCGCCTGCCCCCGCCGGAGGGAGGCGGGCCGTGCTCGCGCCGGAGCAGCGGATCACCACCGGCTGTTGCTGGGGAAGCAGCGCGGCCCTGGCCCGGCCGTCCCGCGGCCGGCGGGCGCCGCGCGATGGCGGGCGCGGGCCGCTGGACGGCGCCGTCCACGGGCGAGCGGCACGGCGGCATGGGCGTTGCTGGTCATGGCGAGACGATCGCGAGGACGGGCCGCGAGCCATCGGCTCCGCGAGGCCGGTCCCGGCGTCTCCCGAGCGCTCCTCTCCCCCGCCGGCTGGGCGGCGGGCGGGGCGGCGCCTGGGCATCCGCGAAACGGCACCGCTTCCAGCCGCGCACCGAGGTCCATCTGCGCTCGTTCATCGACAGGATTCGCTCACTCGCGATGTTCGCGGCGCTCTCCGCGCTTTCTGCGCTGATTGCCTCGTCCGGGTGCAAGCGCGACGGCGAGGCGAGCGCCGCTGCCACGCTGGCCCCGGACGCCCCGATCCCGGCCGAGATCCCGCGCGAGACGCGGCTCAGCATCGGTGATCCGACGGTGCAGAAGCAACTCCAGCTCTCCGGCGACATCGACAGGCTGCCGTTCCGCGTCGACTGGCAGAACATCAGCGGAGGACCGCAGACCATCGAGGCGTTCCGCGCCGGGGTGCTCGACGCGGGCGCGGTCGGCGACACGCCGCCCATCCACGCCACCTTCACCGGGGTCGACGTGAAGATCCTCACGGTGCAGGTGCGGGAGAAGCCCATCTACGAGCTGGCCACCGCGCCGGGCGCGCAGGTCGCGTCCATCGGCGATCTCCGCGGCAAGAAGATCGCGTATTCGCCGGGGCAGGCGCAGGGCGCGCTCGTCCTGCGCGTGCTGAAGAAGGCCGGGCTGTCGCAACAGGACGTGACGCTCGTCCAGCTCGGGAGCACCGAGTTCAAGGAGGCGCTCACCAGCCGCCAGGTCGACGTCGCGCCGCTGTCCGGCGTCACCCTGCTGCGTTATCTCAACGAGTACCGCGCCGAGGGCGCCTCGTCGATCGCGCATGGAGTCCGCGACAACCTTGGCTTCCTTTACGTGCGCGCCGAGGCGCTCAAGGACGCTCACAAGGCGGCCGCGCTGGTCGACTACGCGAAGTGGCGGACCAGGGCCCAGCTGTGGGCCTACGCGCACCCGGAGGCGTGGATCGAGGCGTACTACGTCAAGGATCAGGGCCTCTCGGCGAAGGAAGGGCGATTCCTTATCGAGGCCGCCGGCAAGCCGCAGGTTCCGCGCGACTGGTCCGAGGCGATCGCGCTGACCCAGGAGACCGCCGACTTGCTCGCCGAGGCCTCCGGCCAGAAGCGGTTCGAGGCCAGGACGATCTTCGACCTCCGATTCCAGACGATCGGAGCGGAGGTGGCCGGCGCCGCCGAGGGCGCCGGACCGACGGACCGGCCGGCGACGGCCGACAGGAGCACTCCATGACGACCGCACTGCCCACGAGCGCCGGCTCGCCGCGCCTCGCCAGCTTCCCGGATCTCACCGCGACCGCGGACGTCTCCGCGGCGCCGTCCGGCGCCCCGACCGGCCGCCGCGTGTCTGGCCGCCGCTTGCGGCGCCGCCTGGGCCCGGGGCGGCGCATCCCGTACGGCCTCGCGCTTGGCCCGGCGCTGCTGCTCGCGCTCTGGGCCGCCGCCTCGGCGACGGGCGCGCTCGACGCGCGCGTGCTCTCCGCGCCGTGGACCGTGGTGACCACGGCCCACGAGCTGATCGCCGACGGGCGGCTCCTGTCCAACCTGCTCACGTCGGCGCAGCGGGCCTTCCTGGGGCTCGCGCTCGGGGCCGGCCTGGGCACGGTGCTGGCGCTCCTCGCCGGGCTGACGCGCGTCGGCGAGGCGCTGCTCGACGGGCCGGTGCAGATCAAGCGCGCGATCCCGACGCTGGCGCTCATCCCGCTGCTGATCCTCTGGTTCGGCATCGGCGAGCAGATGAAGGTGCTCACCATCGCCCTCGGCGTCGTCATCCCGGTCTACGTCCACACCCACGCGGCGCTGCGCACCATCGACGCGCGCTACGTGGAGCTGGCCGAGACGGTCCGCCTGACGCGGTGGCAGTTCATCCGGAAGGTGGCGTTGCCGGGGGCGCTTCCGGGCTTCCTGATGGGCCTGCGGCTGGCGGTGACCGGCGCGTGGCTGGCGCTCGTGGTGGTCGAGCAGATCAACGCCACGAGCGGCATCGGCTACATGATGTCGCTGGCGCGCTCGTACGGGCAGACGGAGATCATCCTCCTTGGCCTCGTCGTGTACGGGCTGTTCGGCCTGGCCTCCGACTCGGCCGTGCGGCTCATCGAGCGAAAGGCCCTGTCATGGCGCCGCATCCTGGCCGGCTGACGGCGGCCCCGCCCGCGGTGCGGATCCGCGGCCTGGTTCGCCGCTTCGGCGCCCGCGTGGTGCTCGACGGGATCGATCTCACGATCGAGCGGGGCGAGTTCGTCGCGCTGCTCGGCCGCAGCGGATCGGGCAAGAGCACCCTGCTCCGGGCGATCGCCGAGCTGGACGACGAGGTGACCGGCTCGGGCGAGCTGCACGTGCCGGATAATAGAGCGGTCGTGTTCCAGGACACGCGGCTCTTGCCGTGGGCGCGGGTGCTCGACAACGTGATCCTGGGGCTCGACGCGCCGCAGGCCCGGGAGCGCGGCCTGGACGCGCTCGCGGAGGTGGGGCTCGCCGGGCGGGAGCGCGCGTGGCCCGTCGAGCTGTCCGGCGGCGAGCAGCAGCGGGTGGCGCTGGCGCGGTCGCTGGTGCGCGATCCGGAGCTCGTGCTGGCCGACGAGCCGTTCGGCGCGCTCGACGCGCTGACCCGCGCGCGCATGCACGACCTCCTGCGCGAGCTGTGCGCGCGGCACCGGCCGGCCGTGCTGCTGGTGACCCACGACGTCGACGAGGCGATCGCGCTCGCCGATCGGGTGCTGGTGCTCGAGGGCGGCCGCATCGCCGAGGAGCGGCGGATCGATCTGCCGGCGCCGCGCCCGCTGCGCGATCCGCGGTTCCTCGCCCACCGCGAGTCGCTGCTTTCGGCGCTGGGGGTCGCGCCGGGCGCGGCCGCTGCCGGAGATCCTGACGCGAACCCTGAACTGGAACGGAGTTCCCCGTGACCCAACGACCCGGACAGCTGCATCTCAACGCGTTTCTCATGAGCGTCGGCCACCACGAGGCCTCGTGGCGCTTGCCCGAGAGCGATCCGTTCGCGAACACGAGCGTCGCGCACTTCAAGAACCTGGCCCGCATCGCGGAGCGGGGGAAGCTCGACTCGGTGTTCCTCGCCGACAGCCCGGTGCTGTGGAACAACGTCGGCCGCAGGCCGGCCGGGACGCTCGAGCCGACGGTGCTGCTCGCGGCGCTCGCCGGGGTGACCGAGCACATCGGGCTGATCGCGACCGCCTCGACGACGTACAACGAGCCGTTCAACCTGGCCCGGCGGTTCGCCTCGCTGGACCACCTCAGCGGGGGTCGGGCGGGCTGGAACATCGTCACGACCGCGGGTGTGGACGCGGCGCGCAACTTCAACCTGGATGAGCTGCCGGCACACAGCGACCGGTACGCGCGGGCGGCGGAGTTCATCGATGTGTCGCTGAAGCTGTGGGACAGCTGGGGCGACGACGCGCCGCTCGGCGACAAGGAGAACGGCGTCTGGGGCGATGACCGCAAGATTTACCCGCCGCGGCACGTGGGGCGGTACTTCAAGGTCGAGGGGGCGCTCAACGTGCCTCGCTCGCCGCAGGGGTATCCGCTGCTCGTGCAGGCCGGCTCGTCGGACGACGGCAAGGAGCTGGCGGCGCGGTACGCGGAGGCGGTGTTCACGGCGCAGCAGACGCTGGAGGACGCGCAGCGGTTCTATGTCGATCTGAAGGGGCGTGCGCGCGCGCTGGGGCGCGATCCGGGGTCGATCAAGATCTTGCCGGGGATCGTGCCGGTCATCGGCGCCACGGAGGCCGAGGCGCACGCGCTCGACGCCGAGCTCGATCGGCTCATCAAGCCGGAGTATGCGAAGCGCCAGCTCGCGCAGACGCTGCGGGTGAAGCCGGAGGAGCTCGACCTCGACGCGGAGTTGCCGCGGGATCTTCCGAGCGAGGATCAGATCGAGGGGGCGAAGAGCCGGTACACGCTGATCGTGAGCCTGGCGCGGCGGGAGCGGCTGACGGTGCGCCAGCTGATCGGGCGGCTGGGCGGCGGCCGCGGCCACCGGACGTTCGCTGGCGCGCCCGAGCAGGTGGCGGACGCGATCCAGCACTGGTGGGAGCAGGGGGCGGCCGATGGCTTCAACGTGATGCCGCCGGTGCTGCCGTCGGGGCTGGAGGCGTTCGTCGAGCACGTGGTCCCGATCCTGCAGAAGCGCGGGCTGTTCCGGACGGAATATGTGGGGACGACGTTGCGGGACAACTATGGGCTGCCGAGGCCGGCAAACCTCAACCTGGGTCGGGATCTGGTCGCGGCGGCAGAGTGAGTCGGATTACAGTAAGCCTCAAACTCGGTCGGGAAATGGACCAGGCAAACCTCAACCTCGGTCGGGAAATGGACCAGGCAAACCTCAACCTCGGTCGGGGAATGGACTGGGCAAACCTCAACCCCAGTCGGGATCTGGTCGCGGTGGGAAAGTGAGATAATTCACAATTGACCGAAGCCCCGGTCGGGGAATGAACCGCGGCCGCTGAATCCAACCCCGGTCGGTGAACCTGAACCCAACCCCGGTCGGGGATCGCCGGTCGGTGAACCTGAACCCAACCCCGGTCGGGGATCGACCTGCAACCCCGCTCGGGAGGCCGGCAAACCCAACCCCGGTCGGGTCGCAACCCCGGTCGGGTCGAACCGCCAACCCAACCCCGTTGCTCGCCCTTTCCGTTTCGTGGTGTGCTGAGGCGCATGGTCGCCTCGAAGCTCGTCGCGGTCCTCTCCACATGCACCCTCGCGCTGGCCGCCGCCGCGACGGGAGGCTGCACCGCCTCGGACGGTGATGCGGAGCCAAAGGCAGACTGCTCGCTGCAGGGACATAACCAGTTCCTGTTCGAGCTGATGAAGGACGCCTATCTCTGGTACGACGGCGTACCCGACCTGGACTACCGAGCGTACCCCTCGCCCGAGGCGCTGCTCGTGGATCTCGTCACCGAGCCGCGGGACCGCTGGAGCTACATCTCGACCAAGAGCGTCGACGACGCGTTCTTCCGGGAAGGGCAGACCCTCGGGTTCGGCATGCGGTGGAGCTTCGACCAGGAGGGCAGCCTCCGGCTCGCGCTGATCCAGCCGGGCTCGCCCGCCGGAGAGGCGGGCCTCCGGCGGGGCGACGCGGTGGTGGCGATCAACGGCATCGACGTCGAGCAGGTCGTGAGCGACGACCTCTGGGAGGAGCTCGCGGGCCCCGACGAGGAAGGGTACGAGATATCGCTGACGATCGAGCGCGCGGACGCCGAGGCCTTCACGGTCGCGCTCCGGAAGGCGTGGTATGGCATCACCACGGTCGTGAGCCCGCGTGTCCTGCAAACAGGGTCCGCGACCGTCGGATATCTCATGCTCACCACCTTCATCGAGCCTTCGGTGAGCGAGCTCGACAGCGCCTTCGCGCTGTTCAGGGAGAGCCAGGTCGACGAGCTGGTGCTCGATCTGCGCTACAACGGCGGTGGGCGCCTCTCCGTCGAGAGGCACCTCGCGAGCCTGATCCACCGGCCGGCGGAGGCCGGCGCGCTGCTCGACATCACCGCCCACAACGACAGGCACGTCGACTGGGACAAGCGGGAGACGTTCGACGACCTCGACCAGCCGCCGCTCCCCCTGTCCCGGCTGGTCGTCATCACGTCCGGCGGGACGGCCTCCGCGAGCGAGTCGCTGATCAACAGCCTGCGCGCCTACATGGACGTGAAGATCGTCGGCTCGACCACGCACGGCAAACCCGTCGGCATGTACGGATGGGACAACTGCGACATGGTCGTGCACCCGATCGCGTTCCGGGTGCTCAACGCCAAGGAAGAGGGCGATTTCTACGATGGCCTCCCCCCCGACTGCGCCGCCGACGACACGCTCGGCGCAGAGCTCGGCGACGCGGGCGAGACGTGCCTCGCCGAGGCCCTGCACCTGCTGGAGCACGGCGCGTGCTCGACCGCGGCGCAGCCGGACGGGGCGGGCGAGCGCCGCGCCTCGCCGCCGCGGGAGATCCCGTGGCGCGGCCTCCGGCGCGAGGTCGGCGCGCTCTGAGGCGCCGCCGCGCCGGCCAGGCGCGGCGCCGTGCGGTCGAGCACGCCGGCGGCGTCCCGGCGCGAAACACCGCCGCTCCCGGCTTGACACGCTGAGCGGCTTGACGGAGATTCCTCCGCCATAGCGGAGACTGGGCCGCGGCCAGGAGGGAATGTCATGAGCCTGCAACTCGGAAGCATCGCGCCTGATTTCGAGCAAGAGTCCACGCACGGGACCATCCGATTCCACGAGTGGGCCGGGAGCTCGTGGGTGATCCTGTTCTCGCACCCGAAGGATTTCACCCCGGTGTGCACGACCGAGCTCGGCGCGGTCGCCAACCTCAAGGCGGAGTTCGACAAGCGCGGCGTGAAGCCCATCGCGCTCAGCGTCGACGACGTCGACTCGCACAAGCGCTGGTCGGTGGATATCGAGGAGACGCAGCGCACGAAGCTGAATTACCCGATCCTCGCCGACGTGGACCGGAAGGTGTCGGGCCTTTACGGGATGATCCACCCGCAGGCGAGCGACACGCTCACGGTGCGCTCGGTGTTCGTCATCGATCCGAACAAGAAGGTCCGCGCGACGTTCACGTACCCGGCGAGCACGGGGCGCAACTTCGACGAGATCCTGCGCCTCATCGACTCGCTCCAGCTCACGGACAGCCACTCCGTGGCGACGCCCGCGAACTGGAAGGACGGCGATGAGGTGGTGATCGTCCCCTCGCTCCAGGACCCCGCCGTCCTCGCGCAGAAGTTCCCCAAGGGGTACAACGCCGTCCGCCCGTACCTGCGCCTCACCCCGCAGCCCAACCGCTGATGCGGCGTGGCGCCGCCCGCGCGCGCGAGGCGTCGGCGCGACGCCTCGCCGCGCTCGCCCTCGTGTTGCCGGCGGCGTGCTCGCGCGCGCCCGCGCCCGAGGCGCTCGGGGCGAGCGGCGGCGGGCCGAAGCCGGCGGCGCGGGCCGCCGGCGCCGGCTGGAAGCTCGTCCACCACGAGACCTTCGATGCGCCGTTCCAGGAGCCCGCCGCGTGGACCGAGGATCGGTATGGCGACGAGAGCCCCTATCACGTCGATGTCTTCGACGAAGATGGTGAGTTCTTCTCCGCGCGGGGCGGCGAGGTGTTCCGGGAAGGGCTGCGGAGGTTCCGATCGTTCCGGAAGTCCTTCACGTATGGCGAGGGCGGCTGGCTCACGGTCGAGCTGTATGGCCGCGACAGCGACCGCGACGGCGTCCCCGAGACGGGCGGCCGCTTCGAGGCGGCGGGCGGCAAGGCGAGGCTCGTCTCCACCCGCCATTACGACGGCGCGATCCTCCGCTCGACCGCGCCGCTGCCCGCGCAGTACCGCGTGGAGGTGACGGTCTCGAACATCGACTTCGGCGGCCTGCGCGAGGGCAGCTGGACGCACGCGGGCAAGACCAACGGCTACGACGGGGACGAGCTGGCCGACCCGTGGCGGTTCAGCGATCGCAGCACCGCGCCGCGGTCGGCGACATCCGATAACGGTGTTTACTTTCTCTGCATCACCGATTACCCGCGGCCGGCCCCTCACAACAACGTCTTCATCCATCACCACCGGAAGGTCGTGATGGACACGGACAGCAACTTCGGCGAGGACGGCCCCTGGTCGCAGGTCTGGAACCCCTCGACCGGCCGGGCCGAGCAGGATGGATCACGTTATGTGAGCATGATCTGGCTCCGCGGCGATGCGTTCGGGAGCCCGTGGACCGGAAATGGGTTCACGTCGTACACCGCCGGCGGGTGGAAGGACGGCCCCATCTTCGTGGACAAGTACCTCGACAGGGAGGCTTACGTGTTCACCGTCGAGCGCGACGGCCGGGGTTATGCGATGTCCGCGGCGGGCAGGTTCCACCACGGCGGCCGCACGACGTACGCCGCGCGGAGGGATTTCCGCGAGCTGCCGGTGACGTGGCACTACAACCAGCGCCCCGACGAGATCGAGGCGGAACACCCCAACGAGACCGTCGATTTCGGCAAGACCTTCGAGACCTGGCCTGCGGGGTCGGCCTACCCGGATCACTTCTTCTTCGGTGATCCGCACATCAACTATTACGAGGGCACCGCCGAGTTCGATGACGTGAAGCTCTACCTGCCGGACGACGGGTAGCGCCGCTCCGGCGGGCCGCGCTGGCCGGGCGCGGCTCCGGCGGAGGCGGTCTCACCCGGACGAGCCGACCCGGAGCCTCCGGTCGAGCGTGTTCACCTGGGCGTGCACCCCGACGAGAGCTTCAGGAGCGGTCCCGGTGTGCAGGAGTCCAGGCCGAGCCGGAGGTTGGCCACCAGGTGATCGAGCGCCGACAGGGGTGCTGGCGCGTCGGCGTACTGATAGCTGTGCGACGTCTCGAGACCATCGCGGCGCAGGCGCACCGACGTTGCGCCGCCGTCGGCGCAGTCAGGGCAGCCGTAGCGGTCGTCGAGGGCGACGCTCGAGAGCACGTCCTCGATCTCGTCGAGCTTTCGCGCGCCTTCGTCCGTCAGCGTCGCCAGGTTCGAGCGGGGACAGCCCTGGTTGCGCGTGCAGGCCGTGAGCGTTAGCTCCGCGCCGTCGCGGGACACCGTCGTGATGCACTCGCCGGCGCAGAGACCGAAGGAGTATCTCGTGGAAAGCCAGATCCCCTCGGCCTCGGACGAAGCGCCGAGCGACTGTTGCTCGGGCGCTGCTTCCTCCTCGGAACCGAGAGCGCAGCCGGCGGCGAACGGGAAGCTAGCGACCAGCGCAAGGACCTTGAAGAGCGTGTTCGGTTTCATGCCAGCGCCGGATGGCAACCGCTGTGCCACGAGCCAGGACACCGCGTGTGGCTCCGGTGCGGGCAGGGGGCTGCGGCCGGGCAGAACAAGACTGCACGCTCGCCCGGTTGCGCGAGGCAGGCGAGCTCGCCGGAGCGCGGCGGGCGGCCTGGCTCGGCCTGCGCAGCGGCATGAAGGTCAGATCTCGCACTTTTTGCGAGCGAAGCGGTGCTGATCCCACGGCAGCTCGATGCGCTCGCCGGCAGGCGTCTCCACGGTGACCGGGGCCGCGCCGAGCGCGGCGACGACGTGCATCTCTTCCTCACCCGTGTTCGCGATCTGGTGCGGGACGCCCGCCGGCACGATGAGCGTCGAGCCCGGGCCGAACGTGAGGGCCACTCCATCGATCTCGCATGTCCCGGAACCGCGGAGGACGACGATCACCTCCTCACATGCGTGCCGGTGACGCGGCGTTTGCGCGCCCGGCGCAATGGTCTGCATCCACACCTCGAGCGTCCGGAGGCCGTCGCGAGGGCCGGCGAGGGTCTGGTGGGCGAGCCCGGGCAGGCTGAGCTTCTCGATCGAGGCGATGTTCAGGACAGTCATGGCTTGATCCTCCAGGCGGCATCGGGCGCGGGTCCGCCCATCGCGACAGGCCGTCGCGGCAGGCCACCCTGCTCGCTGGATACGGCAGCCCTCCGCCTCCGTTTCGCTGGCCGAGCCGAAATGTCGATGCGGCCGCGGGGCCAGGCGCGGGCGATGGCCGCCCCGACGTCGGGGTGCGCCGGCGTCGGCTCAGCCGGCAGCGGCCGCGACGATGTCGCGCACGAGCGCGGCCACCTCGTCCGGCTGCGACAGGAACGGAGAGTGGCCCGCGTCGAGGCGCCGCACGTCCCTCGCGCGCTGCGACATCGCCTCCTGCGCGAACACCGGAATGGCGTTGTCGCGCTCGCAGATCACGTAGGTGGAGGGCAGCTCCTGCCAGGCCGCGGCCCCCAGCGGCTCCGAGAAGGACGCCTTGGACTGAGGCTGCAGCGCCGCTGCCGCGGCGGCTGCGACCTCGTCGCTGCAGTCGTTGTAGAAGATGTCGCGCGCGCGGTCGGGCAGCATCGTCCGGCCATCCGTGGAGGTGATCCACCACGGCGGCTCCTGGCCTCCGATCGCCGAGAGCAGCGATTCCCCCGGGCCGAGCATGAACGCGCACAGGTAAACGAGGTGGGCGACGTTGCCCGCGCGGGCCGCCACCTCCGTGACCGGCAATCCCCCGTAGGAGTGCGCGACCACGACGGCCTCGCCGGGCGCCTCGGCCAGCGCCGCCCGCACCACCTCCGCGTCCGCCGCGAGGCCGCCCGCGGCGGGCCCGACGCTCCGCAGCTCTGGCACCCGGACGTCGAGCCCGCTGGCGAGCAGCCGACACGCGACCTGGGACCAGCAGGACGGGCTGTGCCAGGCGCCGTGGACGAGTACGACCGATGAGATCTTGCGCATGTGCTCCTCTCCTCCGCAGCTCACGGCGGGACCGAAGGACGCTATCCGACCCCCTCGAGCGACACCAGCGCGCGTCGCCCGCAGCGCCGAGCCCGCTCTCCCCGCGCCTCCGCCGGCCCCGCGCGCCTCCGCCCGCCCTCCCGCGAGGATCCCGCGGCGCCGCGCCGCGCCCGGGGCGCGCCCTCGACCGCGGCCCTGGATGGAGGTATACCAATAATCGGAACGTCATTCCGAATAGTGGAACGAGCATGGAGCGATCCGGGACGGTCGACAAGGCGGTGCGCGCCCTCGAGGCGCTGGGCGAGGGCGGCGGCAGCGCTTCGCTCTCGGAGCTCGCGGAGCGGCTCCGCATGCCGAAGGCGACGCTGCACCGGCTGCTCGCGTCGCTCGCCGCGCACGCGCTGGTGGAGCAGGACGGGGAGGGGCGCTACCGGCTCGGCGTCGGCCTCATCCGGCTCGGGCTCGGGGCGCAGGGGCTCGACGCGGTCGCGCGCGTCGCGAGGCCCGAGCTGGAGCGGGCGGCGCGCGCCTTCGGCGAGACGTTCTTCCTCGTCGCCGCGCGCGCCGGCAGGCTCGTCGTGCTCGACAAGGCCGAGGGCACGGGCCTCCTGCGCGCGGCGCCCACCGTCGGGGCCGAGGTGCCGGTCGACGTCACCGCGAGCGGCCGGCTCTACCTCGCGCACGCGCCGGAGCTCGTGGGCGCCTCGGGCGCGGACCCGGCCATGCTCCGCGCCGCGCGGCGCGCCGCGAAGCGCGGCTACGACGTCAACGAGGGCGCGTGGATCGACGGGCTCACCGTCATCGCGGCCCCGGTGCTCGCGCGCGGCGGCCTGCACGGCTGCGTCGCCTGCGCCGCGGCCGCCCAGAGCCTGCGCGGCGATCGTCGTGACGCCGCGGTGAATCACACGCGCGACGCCGCCGAGCGGGTCGCGCGCGCCCTCCAGGGCGAGGGCAGGAGGTGAACGGCATGAAGACATGGATCGATGGGCGGATCGTCGACGCTGCGGACGCGACCGTGAACGTGACCGATCACGGGTTGCTCTACGGCGACGGCGTGTTCGAGGGCATGCGCGTCGCGGCGGGGCGCGTCTTCCGGATCGAGCGCCACCTCGCGCGGCTCGAGATCGGCGCGAGGGCGCTCGGCATCGCGCTCCCGCGCTCGCTCGACGGGCTCCGCGCCGTCGTCGAGGAGACGGCGCGCGCGCACGGCCAGCCCGAGGCCTACGTGCGCCTCGTGGTGACGCGCGGCGTGGGCCCGCTCGGCGTCGACCCGACGACCTGCGAGCGGCCGGGGCTGTTCTGCATCGTGGGGGCCATCCGCCTCTTCGACGACGAGCAGCGGCGGCGCGGCCTCGAGCTCATCACGTCGAGCCACAGGAGGCCCAACGCGGACGCGCTCGACATGCGGATCAAGAGCCTGAACTACCTCGGCTCCGCGCTCGCGAAGCTCGAGGCGAGGCAGCGCGGCGCCGACGACGCGCTGCTCCTGAACGCGCGGGGCCACGTGGCCGAGGCCACCGTGGCCAACGTGTTCGCGCTCCGCGGCGACGTGCTCGCGACGCCGCCGGCCACCGACGGGTGCCTCGAGGGCATCAACCGCGCGGCCGTCATGGAGCTCGCGCGCGGCATCGGGCTCACGGTCGTGGAGCGCTCGATCGGGCGGCTCGACCTCTTCGCCGCCGACGAGGCGTTCCTGACGGGCACCGGCGCCGGCGTGATCGCCGTCAGGAGCCTCGACGGGCGCACCATCGGCCGCGGCGAGCGCGGCCCCGTCACGGCCCGCCTGACCTCGCTCCACCGGCAGCTCGCCGAGACCGAGGGCGCCCCGTTCATCACCGCGCCCGGCGGCCCGGGTTGAGCGGAAGTCCGAGTTAACCGGTTCATTTCTGCGTTACTCGGCACGTCGGCTCGCCCGTGCTCCCGCGAGGCCTGGCCGCCGCGCGGGAGAGCGCGTCAGCTGTCGCGGGCGATCTCCGCGAAGACGCCGCGCAGCCAGGTGTGCGCCGGGTCCTTCGCGTGCCGCTCGTGCCACACCTGATCCACCGAGAACCCGCCGAGCTCCACGGGCGGCTTCATGACGTGCAGCTCCTCCATCTCCGCGAACACGCGCGCGATGCGCGCCGGCACGGTCAGCACGAGATCGGTCTGGGCCACGATGTGGGCTGCCACGAGAAAGTGCGGGATCTGCAGCGCCACGCGGCGCGAGAGCCCTCGTTCGGCGAGGACCTCGTCCACCCGGCCTCCGCCCTCGCCGCGCGGGCTGATGAGCGCGTGCGGCAAGCTCGTGTACGTCTTGAGCGTGAGCTTGCCCCGCACCGCGGGGTGGCTCCTCCGCACGACGCACATGTAGCGCTCCTCGATGAGCCTTTGCCGGTAAAACCCCGCGGGCAAGGCGGGGAGCAGGCCGATCGCGAGATCGACCTTGCCTGTCTCCATGGCGCTCCACATCTCGCTGTCGTAGGGGCGCGCGACGAGGTCGATGAAGGGCGCCTCGGAGACGAGCTTCTGCACGAGCCGCGGCAGCAGGATGAGCTCCACGTAATCGACCGTGGCGACGGTGAACGAGCGGCGCGCCGTCGCGGGCTCGAAGCGAGGGCTGCGCGCGACCGTCGCCTCGATCTTGGCGAGGGCCTCGCGGATGGGGCCGATGAGCTCCTGCGCGCGCGGCGTCGGGATCATCCCCCGCGGCGTGCGCACGAGGACGGGATCGTCGATCAACACGCGGAGGCGCCCGAGGGCGTGGCTCATCGCCGACTGGCTCAGCCCGACGCGCGCCGCCGCGCGCGTGACGCTCCCCTCCGCCAGCAGGGCGTCGAGGACGACGAGCAGGTTCAGGTCGATGGAAGCGAGATGCACGGGATGCATGGGGCCCATGCTACTAATGAGTTGGAAGGGCGCCATCGGCCGACCTAAAGGTTGGCCATTGAGCCGGCACGGTCACTGACCTCACCGAGAGCGGTGGGGGGAATGCCGCCGGCCTCCCCGCCCATGTCCCGCTTCGATCTCCCGAGCTCGCCCGCGGAGCCGGGCTCACGGCTCCTCCTCGCGCCCGCTCCGCCCGCCGTCATGGCGATACCCGGCGATGCCGCAGGCCGATCCGCCGGGGAATGTCGTCTCGTGGTCTTGTTTGTAAAGGTTCGTTAAGAAGTCAGATTTGTGCTGCGAACGTCTGTGAACGTTGCCATGTCTGGTCCGGTCCGCTAAGTAATCGCCGCCTGAGATCGCCTGTGGCGCGATCCCCGCAAGGGGTCGTATCGAGGCGGAGCGGCCCGAGCGCGCTTGTCGCATGGAGCGCGCGAGGACCGGGCCTCGAGCCTCCGGCGTGCCTCCAAAGCCGCGTGGATGGCCTGGATCGGCCATCTCGCCCCGGCTCTCGCCCGCCGCGCCGGCGCCGCGCCGGCGCCACGTCGGCCGCCGTCGTCGTAACGCCAGGTCGGTTTCACCTGTGTTTCCCCGGCGCTGCCGCCGGACGGCGCGCCGCATCCATGAACGCCGTGATTCGAGATCGGTGTCGAACAACCGTAACAGGAAGAGAGAGCGTCATGCCAAGTCCGAGATTGAGTTCCTTGATCCTCGCTCCCATCGTCTCTGTTTCTCTCCTCGCCTCGTGCGCCCCCGCCGCGCCGGAGGGCGAGGGCGAGGTAGAAACCCTCGGCGCGGCGTCGAGCGCGCTCACGGCTCAGCAGCGGCTCGCGGCGTGCGACCAGGATCCTCGCGTGATCGCCGGGCTCGTCACGCGGGAGATCTGCGCGGGCGCCGACATCTTCTTTCGCGAGACCTTCGAGGGCAACGGCCGCTCCTGCGGGACGTGCCATCCTGTCGGAAACAACTTCACGATTGACATCCCCTTCATCGACGCTCTGCTCGTGGATAACCCGCTCGATCCGCTGTTCGTCTTCGAGCAGGACCCGGGGCTGACCGATCTCGAGACGCCCGAGCTGAAGACGCTCGGCCTGATCCGCGAGAACATCGACGGCTTCGACGATCTCGACAACAAGTTCTCGATGCGCGCGGTCCCCCACACGCTCTCGCTGGCGACGAGCATCACGCCGGATCCGGTGGACGGGATAACGAGCCCGCCGGTCCATCGCACGGGCTGGTCGGGCGACGGCGCCCCGGGCACCGGCTCGCTGCGCGAGTTCCTCACCGGGGCGATCACGCAGCACTACCCGACGGATCTCGGCCGCGAGCCGGGGGTGGCCTTCCGGCTCCCGACGGAGCAGGAGCTCGATCTGACGCTCGCCTACCAGATGAGCCTGGGCCGGACGAACGAGCTCAACCTCGCGCAGGTGAACCTCGCCGATCCCGAGGCGAACGACGGGCGGCAGGCGTTCCTCGACCCGGCGCGGGGCCGCTGCAACGTGTGCCACTCCAACGCGGGCGCGAACCACCTGGACACGGGGCGCAACCGCAACCTGGACACGGGCACACGGAAGGCCCCCGCGACCGGCACCATCGGCGCGTTCGACGGCGGCTTCGGCGGCTCCGGGCTGGCCTCGCCCAACATCGATGTCCTGGACATCGGCTTTCTCAACGGGTTCGGCGACGGCACGTTCAGCACCCCGCCCCTCATCGAGGCCGTGGACACGCCGCCGTTCTTCCACACGAACGCCTTCGGGAACGACATCGAGGGCGCGGTGGCGTTCTATGTGTCGAACTTCTTCAGGGATTCGCCGGCCGGTCTGGAGCTCGAGGCGCGGTTCGGCAGCCCCGTCCAGTTCCCCGACACCGACATCATCAAGATCGGGCGGTTCCTTCGCGTGCTGAACGCCGCGTTCAACCTCGACCTCGCAAAGCAGCGCCTGAACGCCGCCCAGGTGCTCGTCCAGCAGTTCCACGACACGCGCGCCGACGTCCAGAGGCGCCTGATGGAGCTGGCCGAGGCCGAGATCGACGACGCGCTGCAGGTCCTCGCCGTCGGCGGCACGCCGCTGCACCCCGTCTCCACGGATCGCCTCCAGCTGGCGAAGACCGAGATCGCGGCGGGCCTCTCGGCGGCGACCTGGTCGCAGCGCCAGGGCCGGATCTCGAACGCGATCTCGCGCGTCCAGAACGCGCGTGATCAGTTCGGAGCGAACATCAACTTCCAGCTCGGCAAGGGCAACCTGATGTACTAGCGGAGCGCCAGGAGCCCTGTCAGGGCGCTGGCCCGGCGGTCCGAGCGACTGGCGGGCCCCGCCCCGGGGTTCGTGTCCCCGCCGCTGGCGAACGCCGCACAAATCGGTAGCTTACGGGCCCCGGCATGGCCGGTATGCCAGGTGCCCTGCGCTGATGTTGTCCGGTTCACGTCCTGATGTCGTTTCCCTCGCTTCGCCTGAAACAGGGCGCTCCCGCGAGGGGGGCTCGCTCCTGCTGCGGCTCCTCGGGCTGAGCTGGGCGTACCGGGGGCGCGTCCTTCGTGTCCTCGGCTACCAGATCGTCCTGCTCTCGCTGGGGCTCGCTGGGCTCGGCCTGACCGGGCTCGCCATCGACATCCTCCGCCATCGGCTCGATCCCTCGAACCGCCTGCCCGATCTGCCGGCCGACCTCGGACGGCTGGTCGACGCCGAGCGTGAGCCCATGCGCGCGGTCCTCTCGATCGGCGCCGCCATCCTCGCCATGGCGGCCGCGCGCGCGGTGATCAACTACGGTTACGCGCTCTCGGTGGGCTACCTCGTCCACATGGAGATCGTCCCGGATCTCCGGGCGCGGGTGTACGACAAGCTCCAGCGGCTGAGCTTCCGGTTCTTCGACGCCAACAAGAGCGGCTCGCTCATCAACCGCGTCACCGGCGACGTGCAGCTCGTGCGCTCCTTCGTGGACGGGGTGCTGCTCCCGAGCGTCATCATGGTCCTGTCGCTCGGCGTGTACGTCGCGTACATGCTGCGCGCGCACGTCCTGCTGACGCTCGCGTGCCTCGCCCCGACGCCGCTCCTCTGGATCGCGAGCACGCTCTTCGCCCGGTGGGCGCAGCCCGCCTACCTGCGCAACCGGGAGCTCGTGGACCGCATGGTCCTGAGCTTCACGGAGGGGCTGCAGGGCATCCAGGTCATCAAGGGGCTCGGGCGAGAGCGCGAGGCCCATCGCCGCTTCGACGAGCGCAGCCGCGAGGTGCGCGAGCAGCAGCAGGAGACGTTCCGGACCGTCAGCGTGCTCAGCCCGACCATCGATCTGCTCGGGCAGGTGAGCCTCGTCATCCTGCTCGGCATGGGCGGGCTGCTCGTCACGCGCGACCGGATGACGCTCGGCCAGCTCGTCGTGTTCGCCGGCATCCTGCAGCAATTCTCGGGGCAGATCGCGAGCATGGCGACGATCGTCAACACCGCGCAGCAGAGCTTCATCGGGGCGAAGCGCGTCTTCGAGGTGCTCGACACCCCCGTCGAGATCACGAGCCCCGAGGCGCCGGCGCGCCCCGCGCGGGTGGAGGGGCGCCTCGTGTTCGAGCGCGTCACGTTCGGGTACGATCCGGAGAGGCCCGTCCTCCACGACGTCCACCTCGACGTCGCGCCCGGGCAGTTCGTCGCCGTGATCGGCCCGACCGGCGCGGGCAAGAGCACGCTGCTCAGCCTGATCCCGCGCTTCTACGATCCGACGTCGGGGCGCGTCCTCCTCGACGGCATCGACCTCCGGCGCCACGACCTCGACCAGATCCGGCGGCGCATGGGGGTCGTCTTTCAGGACAACTTCCTCTTCAGCAACACCGTGGCGGCGAACATCGCGTTCGGCGCCCCGCACGCGACGCGCGAGCAGATCGAGCGCGCCGCGGTCATCGCCTGCGCCCACGAGTTCATCCGGGAGCTGCCCGAGGGCTATGACACCGAGCTCGGCGAGGCGGCGGCCAACCTCTCGGGCGGCCAGCGGCAGCGGCTCGCCATCGCGCGCGCCGTGCTGCTCGACCCGCCGCTGCTCCTGCTCGACGACCCGACCGCGGCGGTGGACGCGAGCACCGAGCGCGAGATCCTCGACGCGATCCTCAGCGCGACGCGGGGGCGGACGACGATCATGGCGACGCACAGGGCGCACCTGCTCCGCCGCGCGCACCAGGTGATCGTGCTCGACCGGGGCCGCATCGCCGAGCGGGGGACCCACGAGGAGCTGCTCCGGCGGCGCGGCCACTACGCGAGCGCCCTCGCGCTGCACGACGCCCACGCCGTCGGGGCGCGGGCGGACGACGACACCCCCTCGCGCCGCGCCGCCGCGGGCGCGCGCGCTGCCGAGGACCCGGCGTGAGCCGCGGGGTCGACGCGCCGAGCCGCCCCGCGACGGCGTCGAGGGCGGCCCGCTCCGCGGCCGAGGCGGCGCCGATCGACGCGCGCCTCGGCCTCGCGCGCGTGGCGCTCGAGGACGAGCCGGACCAGCACCACCGCACGCTCGATCTCGGGCTCGCACGGCGGGTGTTCGCCTTCACCCGCCCGTACGCGCGCAAGCGGAACGCGCTCTTCGCCCTCGTGGTGGTCAGGTCGATCCAGCTCCCGATCCTGACCTGGGCGGTCGGCGCCATCATCAGCGGCCCGGTGGCCCGGCGCGACGCGCGCGCCACGCTGCTCGCCGTCCTCGGCTTCGCCGCGCTCGTCCTCTTCACCGAGATCGTCTTCCACTACCGCGCGCGGCTCGCGCTCGAGCTCGGCGAGGCGGTGGTGTTCGACATGCGCGATCGGCTGGAGAGCCACCTCCTGCGCATGCCGATGCGCTTCTTCGTGAAGACGAAGGTGGGGCGCCTCATCGGCCGCATGACGTCCGACATCGACGCGATCCGGGTGGCGGTGCAGGACGTCGTGTTCGTGAGCACGGTGAACCTCGGCACCATGGCGGTCGCGATGGCGCTGATGGCCCACGCGCACTGGCAGCTCTTCCTCGTGGTGGTCGCGATGGTCCCCGTGTTCTGGGGGCTGATCGTCTATTTCCACAAGCGCCTCGGGGCCGCCCACCAGCGCGCGCAGGAGAGCTTCACCCGCGTGACCGCGACGCTCGCCGAGTCGGTCACGGGGGTGCGCGTGACGCAGGGCTTCGTGCGGCAGGACATCAACGGCGGGCTGTTCCGCGCGCTGATCTTCGACCACTCGCGCTACAACATGGATGCGGCGCGCCACTCGGCGACGTTCCTCCCGCTCCTCGAGTTCAACGGGCAGCTGTTCCTGGCCGTCCTCGTGGTCGTCGGCGGCTATCAGGCGCTCCACGGCGCGATCGAGCTGCGCGTGCTCGTGGAGTTCTTCTTCCTCGCGAACCTCCTGTTCAACCCGATCCCCGTCCTGGGCAATCAATACAACCAGGCCCTCACGGCGATGGCGGGCGCCGAACGGCTCTTCCGCGTGCTCGACACGGCGCCCGACTGGCCCGACGAGCGCGGCCTCCCGGCGCTGCCGCCCGCGCGCGGCCGGGTCGTGTTCGAGGGGGTCCACTTCGCCTACGATCCGGGCAAGCCGGTGCTCCACGGCGTCGATCTCGTCGCCGAGCCGGGGCAGATGATCGCGCTGGTCGGGCACACGGGCAGCGGCAAGACGTCGATCCTGAACCTGCTCGCGAAGCTCTACCTGCCGACGGCGGGGTCGATCACCGTCGACGGGCACGATCTCGCGGCGACCTCGTCCGCCTCGCTGCGCGCGCAGCTCGGGCTGGTGCTGCAGAGCAACTTCCTCTTCAGCGGGACGGTGCTCGACAACGTGCGCCTGGGCAACCCCGCCGCGACCGACGCGGAGATCCGCGACGCGGCGCGGGGCCTCGACGTGCTCGACATGCTCGACGCGCTGCCGGACGGCCTCGGCACCGAGGTCGGCGAGCGCGGGACGGCGCTGTCGCTCGGGCAGCGGCAGATCGTGTGCTTCCTGCGCGCCATGGTCGCCAATCCGCGCATCGTGCTGCTCGACGAGGCGACGAGCGCCGTGGACGCGCTCACCGAGGCCCGGCTGCAGGCGGCGCTCGGGAGGCTCTTGCGAGGGCGGACGAGCTTCGTCGTGGCTCACCGGCTGAGCACGATCCGGCACGCCGATCGCGTCGTCGTGCTCGACCACGGTCGGGTCGTCGAGCAGGGGACGCACGCGGAGCTGCTCGCGCGGGGGGGAGCGTTCGCGGCGCTCCACCGGGAGCTCATGAAGGAGGGGCCGGCCCCCGTGGAGGGAGCGCGCGGCGTCAGGAGGTCAGGCGACCTCTAGGCGGACGGGGACGTTGTTGCGGGTGGCGTTCGAGTAGGGGCAAACCTGGTGCGCCTTCTCGACCAGCTGCTCGGCTTGCGACCGCTCCAGGCCCGGCAGCGCGATCCGCAGGCCGATGTCGAGGCCAAACCCGCCCTCGGAGCGCGGGCCGATGCCGACGGTCGCCGTCACGGTGGCGTCGGCCGGGATCCGGGCCTTCTCCTGCGCGGCCACGAACTTGAGGGCGCCCAGGAAGCAGGCCGCGTAACCCGCCGCGAACAGCTGCTCCGGGTTGTTCCCCTCGCCGCCAGCGCCGCCGAGCTCCTTCGGTGTCGAGAGCTTGACCTTGAGAGCACCGTCGGCAGTGGCAGCGTGGCCATCGCGGCCGCCATTGGCCGTGGCTTGCGTCGTGTACTTCACGTCAACAGGCATTGGAGCGTTCCTTTCGTGGCGATGAGCCCGGTCACGGGCAGCGCGTCCCCGCCGGGCACGGCCCGACCGGACAGCGCCGTTCGGGGATGCTCCCATAGTGCCCGCGCTCCTCCCGGGCAACCGCGGGAGAAGACGCCACCCGGAAATCACGCCCGGCGTCGACCGCGCGGCGTCATCCGCCTGTCATCCGCTTGCAGTCATTGCAGTCAGCGAGGCGCTCCCCGCCACCTCACGTCAGCTCGAGCGCGCGTCGACGCCCGCGCCCGGGCGGCTCACCGCGCGCCCTCGGCGCCGCAGCGGGAGAGCGCGTAACGCAAGGCGCTCTGGAGCACGCCGAAGGTCTTGAACCCGCCATCCGCCGCGCCGAGCTCCGTCATCGTCCGCGCGATCTCGGGCGAGATCCCGGAGACGAGGCAGCTGCTGCCGAGGAGGTTCGCCGCGCGCACCACGGCGAGGAGGTGCGCCACGGTCGCGGCGTCCACCGCGCTCACGCCGGTCAGGTCGAGGATGGCGAAGCGCGCGCTCGTCCGCACGATCTCGGTGAGCAGCCGCTCCATGATGTCATTCGCCCGCCCGGTCTCCACGGTCCCGATGATCGGCAGCACGAGGACCCCCTCCCACGCCTGGATGATGGGCGTGGACATGGCGCGCATCGTCTCCTGCTGCTGCCGCATCAGCGCCTCGGCGCGCTCGCGCTCGGCGTTCTCCGCCGCGAGCAGGCGGTTCTTCTCCTCGAGCTCCTCCGCGTGGATCGCCCGGCGATGGAGCGCCTCCCTGAGCTCGGCCTCCAGCTGCTTGAAGGGCGTGATGTCCCTGATCGTGATCGCGACACCGTCGCTCAGCGGGATGACCTGATGCTGGAACCACACATCCTTGTGCACTGGACCCTCGCTCTGCTCCTCCTCGAGGAGCCGCTCGCCGGTCCGAGCGACGCGGGCGTACTTGTCCAGCTGCTGGCGCGCGGCGGGCGAGAGATCGCTGAGCCGCTTGCCGACGATCTCCTCGCGGGGCATCGATATCCCCGTGAGGGCCCTCTGGTTGGCGTCGGTGAGCACGAAATCCACGAGTGTCCCGGCCTCGTCGAACACGCTCCGGAGCACGAAGAAGGCGTCCAGGCTCCCTTCGACCGCCGCCCGGAACCGGGACTCGGCCTCGAGCAGCGACTCCTCCGCGCGCTTGCGATCCGTGATGTCACGAGCGACGAAATAGACGAGCTCCTCCTCCGGGTGAACCGACGAGTTCCACTCGATCCACCGGTAAGAGCCGTCGCGACACCGGTAGCGGTTCGTGAACGTCACGCTGCCGCTGCCGCCGAACACCTGCGCCGACTCGTCCAGCGTGCGCTCTCGATCGTCCGGGTGCACGAAGTCGATGAATGGAGTCGACAAGAGCTCTTCGCGCGAGAACCCGAGCGTGCGCTCCCAAGCCTGGCCAACCCGCTTGAAATGCCCGTCAAAACCGGCGGTGCCGATCAGATCCACGGACATCTCGAAGAAGCGGCCCAGCTCGTCCGTTTGCCACGCTTGTTTCATGGTATATTCCACCGCTATCAGATCCGGCGTCCACGATCGAGCCTCTGGCGCGACGCGAGGCCCAGCGCAGCGGCCGCGCCTGCCAGCGGTCGGGGGGCGCGCTGGACGACCGCGCTCCCGGTCAGTCTCACTCGACGCCTGAAGGAGAGAGCCTCTCGATGAAGCCCATTGCCATGCTGGTTTCCCTGGGCTTCACGGCGCTCGAGATACCGCGCTCGCCCGACGCGGCCGGTCAGCTCGTGCGGAAGGCGCGGTAGAGCTCGTCGCGCCACGCGATCAGGTCGTCGTAGCGATCGCGCAGGTCGGGGTCGGAGAAGCACCGGCGGCTGGCGGCGCCGAGCTTCAGCTGGGCGGGCGGCGCGACGTTCACGAGGACCTGGCTCATCGCGATATCGGCGAACGTGAAGCGTCCGAGGAGCGTCCGCGGCGCGTCTCCGGGCGGCGCCGCACGCGCGAGGGTCTCGCGGATCTCCTCCAGCACGGCGACCTGCGTTTGCCGGTGCGCCTCGCCGTCGGCCTTGTCGCCTTCGTACTTGCGGAGGGTGCGGGCGACCCCCAGCGCTCCTAGCCGCGAGGCGAGGGGCGCGAGCGCGCGGCGGATCGGCCTCGGCGCCATCTCGGCGAGCGCCTCGTCGTCGGCCAGCATGCGCCTCAGCGCGCGGGCGCGCCCGGCGGCGAGGCCGCGCTCCGATAGATCGATGAGCCGCGCGATGTCGGCCTCGTGCTCGACAGGGAACAGGGTCGGTCCCGCGCCGCGCCCGTCTGCCCAGCGCGCGATGTCGGCCGAGTCCCCGAGCACGCGCCCGTCGTCGGTGGTGAGCACAGGCACCGAGACACGGCCTGTGAGCCGGCGGAGCTTCACCCGGAGCGCCGGCTCACCGACGAGCGGCTGGTAGTGCCGGAAGGTGTAGGGGACGCGCCGGACGTCGAGGGCCCAGCGGGCCTTCTCGGTCCACGGCGAGAAAACGAGGCCAAGGAGCTCGGTCATGTCGCCGGCAGACTACCACACTGGGGCGCGCCTCCGGCCGAGCGCTCGCGGGCGGAGGGCGCGGCGCGCCGGTGGGCCCTCGGGCTCACCGCGGGCGATCTCACGGGCGGGCGTCGATCTCGTCGACCTTGTCGACCTCGTCGATTTCCACCCAGATCGACTCGGGATCGTCGAACCCCTTGAGCCGGAACGCGCCCGCTCGGCGGAAGTCCGCGCGCGACGGGTCGGGGAGCGCGGCGGCCGCGGAGCGCGAGAGCGTCACGCGGCCGGGGCGCGGCAGGCCGACCCCGGAGCTCGGCTCGTCCGCGCGATCCTCCTCGGTGACCGCCTCGATGCGGAAGAGCCGGTGGACCTCCGTGCCGATGACGTCGTGATCGCTCATGCGCACCCAGCCCCAGTGGACGACGAGGCGCAGCTGGGCGGGATCGTCGACGGCGCGGCGGAGCACGCGGGCCGCGTCGACGGCGCGGGCCACCGTGGGATAGACCGCGAGGTACCCATCGCCGGTCCCCTTCAGCAGGCGCGGGTTCGTCGCCCCTCGGAGGGAGCCGCGGAGCCGGTGAAGGTGGTCGACGAAGCCGGTGTCGCCGATGCTGCGGATCATGTGGGTCGACCGGACGATGTCGATGAGCAGCATCGCCACCTCCACCCGGTCGGTCGGCTCCGTCTCCTCCCGCCGCTCGTCGGGGAAGAGCTCGAGGAGCGTGAGGTGGAGATCGTCCCAGTGGATTCGCTCGAGGTGCGCGCTGAGGCGGGCGAAGGTGGGGGAGGCGGCGATCGCTCGCCGCGCGGCGTCAGGGCCCTCGCCGTCGGCGATCTCCGTCGCGAGGCGGTCGAGGAGGGAGAACACCGCCCCGCCGATCTCCTCGTCGGCGTCCGGGCGCCGGAAGAGCTCGCGCTGGACGTCGACCACGAGGTCCCAGTGGCGGGGCCAGGGCTCCCCGTGGCCGATGATCACGTGGCGGATCGCGTGGAACCGGCCGCCGCCGGGGAGCGGCTCGATCAATGCGCGGAGGGAGGGGTGGAGCAGGTAATACCGCGAGCGCGGCAGCTCGTGGCGCGAGCCGACGACGGCGTCGTGCGGCTGGCGAAAGCGCTGGACCTGGCGCTCGGTCCCCGGATCGGCGCCGAGCACCCCGAGGAGGCCGCACTCGAAGAGCTCGCGGAAAGGGTGGTAGACGTCGTCGGCGTCCCGGCCGTGGGCGTCGTAGAACGCGCGATCGACCTCATGAAACCTGCACCAGACCTCGACCACCTCGTCGTGGGTGAGGACGTCGCAGGGGAGGAGGCCGAGGAAGCGAGCCCGCTTGTCGCGGTGACAGAGCACCTCGAGGAAGACCCGCATCTCGTCGAAGATGTTGGCCACGAGGAGGCCGGCGCTGGTGCTCTGCACGATCTGCGTGAAGGTCCGCTCGTCGAGCGCCTTCCGGTTGCGCGAGATCTCGGAGGCGAGGATCACGAGGTCGCGCGGCCGCCCGAGGGTGTGGCGGTGGAGGAAGTCGAAGGTCGACTCGCCGCGGGCCGAGCGCGCCGCGCTCACCACGTCGAGGTGGATGAACTCGCGGAGCGGCAGCCGCTCGTAATAATACGTGAGCTTCTCGAGCAGCTCGAAGAGCTCGTGCTTGGCGTAGCGGAGCGTCGACGTCGCGCCGTAGAGGTTGGTCTTGATGTCGGACTCGTAGGCGGAGAACGCCTCCTCGCGGATGGTGGCGAAGATCTTGACGTGCCGGTTGGCGTTCATCAGATCCCACGCGGCCTCGATCATCCCCGCTTGCATGTGGATCCACGCGGCCCGCGGGAGCCGCCGGAGCGCCTGATCGAGCTTGTCGATGAAGATGAAGACGCCGCTGTGGAGCGAGCGGAGCCGCCGCTCGAGCGGGCGCTCCATCGCGTCGACGACCTGGTTGATCTGGCGAACGGTCAGCGAGAGCAGCTCCTTCAGCACCATCGTCGGCTCGACCGGCCGGCCCTCCAGGAGCCCGCGCAGGCTCCGGGGGAGCGGCGCCAGATCCGCGGGATCGCCGGCGCCGGCGGCGCCGGTGGCCGCCGACTGGTAGGAGACGATCGACATGCGGAAGCTGAAGCTCCAGAGCCGCTTGCACTCGTGGAGGCCCGACATGAGGTCGCTCCGGGTCTGATCGACGGTGGGCAGATCGCCCATCAGATCGAGGTACGGCCGCCCCTCCGGGATGAACTGCACGGCGGCGTGGCGGCGCTCGCGGCCGGTCGCCGCCAGGTAGATCTCGCTGAGGACCGAGCGCTTGTACGTGAGGAGGAGGGTCTTGCCGAGCCCCTTGCTCCCCGAGACAAAGTGCTTGTTGGCGCTGTCGAGGAACTCCCGGACCACGGCGTTCTTGAAGGTCAGGTCCTTGAGGGCGCCGATATCGATCTGGTTGGCGTCCGAGGCCCAGCTCTGGTTCGTGGGGGGCTCGGGCGGCGAGGGCCGGGGCAGGGGCAGGGGCGGCTCCGGCGGGCGCCCGGCGAGCGTCCGGAGGGCCTCGATGAGCTCGCGGGCGGAGGTGAACCGGCGGTCGAGGTCGCGGTGGGTCGCCCGGGCGAACCAGGCGTCAAAGCCGCTCGGGACGTCCGCCAGGCGCGACGGCGGGGCCGGGACATCGAAGCAGATCTTGTGGACGAGCTCGAAGAGCGACTCGCCGCGGAAGGGCCGTTGCCCGGTCATGCACTCGTAGGCGATGACGCCGATCGACCAGAGGTCCGCGCGGAGGTCGACCCCGCGGGCGTCGGCGATCTGCTCCGGGCTCATGTAGCTCACCGTGCCCAGGGTGGCGCCGGCGTCCGTCTGCGGCGCTCCCTGGGGGTCGAGCCCGAGGTCACCGAGCTTGACGATCCCGAAGTCGAGGACCTTGCAGAGCGGGCCATCGTCGTCCTCGACGAGGAAGACGTTGGCCGGCTTGATGTCGCGATGGATGATGTCCATGCGGTGGGCCTTGGCGATCGCGCTGCAGACATCGCCGAGGATCGCCTTCGTCTCTTCGTAGGAGAGCGGCCCGCGGGCGATCCGCTGGGCCAGGTCCTCGCCGCGAAGGAGCTCCATGGCGATGTAGGGCACCTGCGTGGCTGCATCGACGTTGAAGTCGAGGAGCTGCACGACGTTCTTGCTCCGCAGCCTCGCCGCTGTCTGCGCCTCGCGGAAGAAGCGGGCGCGCGCCCGCTCCGTGCCGACGATCGCCGGATCCATCAGCTTGAGCGCGACCGGCTCGCCGAGGCGAAGATCGGTTGCCCGGTAGACCCGGCCCATGCCTCCCTTCTTCAGGAGCTCGTCGATCCGGAAGTGCTGGCCGACGACATCCCCCGGGCCAACGCTCCTGGCCCCGGTCGAGTCGCTCCCGCGAGCGGATGGCTTGGTGGCCTGGTGCGGACGGCGGGCACTCTCATCCGACATGTCGCCCAGCGTACCAGCCTTGGCGCCTCAGGAGAACCTGCGCGCCCGCGCCGTCCGTTTTTCCGCCGTTTACGCCGCCTGGGGCCCGGAGATCGGCATACCCCGTGCAATCACAGCGCCTCATGCGCTCCGGTGAGCCCAGGCTCTGGTCTTGTGATCTCCGGCGAGCGGGGCGCGATGAGCAGTTCGAGCGCACACCGCGCCGTGGGCCCGCGTCGGCGCCAGCTCGTCGAGCGGTCGTCGCGGGAGCAGGGTAGCCGCGAAGGGGGAGGTGCGTCCGTGCGAATCCATCATCTCAACTGCATCTCGACCTGCCCGCTCGGCGGCGCGCTGATGGACGGGCGGACCCTGGGGCTCCGCGGGAGGCTGACGTGCCATTGCTTGCTCCTCGAGACGGAGAGCGGCCTGGTCCTCGTGGACACCGGGCTTGGGCTGCTGGACGTCTCGATGGCGAGGAAGCGGCTCAGCCGGTTCTTCCTCTTCCTCGTGCGACCGGAGTTTCGCGCCGAGATGACCGCGCGCCGGCAGATCGAGCGCCTCGGCCTTCGACCCGAGGAGGTCCGCCATATCGTGCTCACCCACCTCGATTTCGACCATGCCGGAGGCCTCGACGACTTTCCTGGAGCGCAGGTCCATCTGCTCGCCGACGAGCGTGACGCCGCGCTCGCGCGGCGGACGCTCCTCGACCGGATGCGCTACCGGCCGGCTCAGTGGTCGACGCAGCCGAGCTGGATTGCCTACCCCTCGGGCGGTGGCGACCGCTGGTTTGGCTTCGAGGGCGCGCGGCCGGTGGGTGGTTTGAAGGACGAGGTGCTCTTCGTCCCGCTCATCGGTCACACGCTGGGCCACGCTGGCGTGGCTATCCGGAGCGATGGCGGCTGGCTGCTCCTCGCCGGCGACGCCTACTTCTATCACCGAGAGATGGACCCGGTCCGGCCGGCGTGCACGCCGGGTCTGCGGCTCTATCAGTTCATGATGGAGAAGGACCGCGGCGCGCGGCTCGAGAACCAGCGGCGGCTGCGCGCGCTGCGCGAGGCGCGCGGCCACGAGGTAAGGCTCGTGTGCTCTCATGACGTCGTGGAGTTCGAGCGCATCACCGGACGAAGCCACGCTGTGCCGGCCGGAGCGGGGAGGGGCGTGCCGGAGCCGCCGCTGTGGACGCCCGCTCCGGTCGCGGGCGCGCGCTGACCGCGCACAGCAGGCCATCTCCTCTCGGTAGGCCGCCTCCGAGGGCTGGGCGGCTCGTGGCTACGTTGCATCCCGGCGCGGCGCCGCGCCCACCGGAAGCGTGAAATGGAACGTCGTGCGGCCCCCCTCGGGGCTCTCGACCCAGATCCTGCCGCCGTGGGCCTCGACCAGCCCCTTCGCGATGTACAGGCCGAGGCCGAGGCCGACCACGCGCTCCTCCTTCGCCTTTCCCCGGAAGAAGCGCTCGAACAGGAGCGGGAGGTCCTGGGCCGGGATCCCGCGGCCGCTGTTCCGGATGGAGATCTGCACCGCGTCGCCGCGCCGCTCCAGCGCCACCTGTATCGGCGCCTCTGGATCACCGTATTTGACGGCGTTGGAGATGAGGTTACTGAGCACCTGCTCGACGCGCCCGGCGTCCGCGTGCACGATCGGGATCTCACCTCGGCTCTCGACGTCGACGGCGCGCCCCTCGATCTCGCTCTCCATCCGCTCGACGACCGCCTCCACGAGCGCGCGCGGGTCGATGGGGGCGCGCTCGATCGCGAGGCGACGCGACTCGATCTGGGAGATGTCCGTGAGATCGGAGACCATCCGCCCGAGCCGCTTGGCGCTCGCCAGGATGTGGCCCGCCCTCGCCTTCACCGCGGTCGTGACCTGGGGCTTCCGTTCGAGCTGGGTCGCGTAGCCGATGATCGTCGTCACGGGCTGCTTCAGGTCGTGCGCGACGACCGACGTCCACTCTTCCTTGAGTCGCTCGAGCTCCTTGAGCCGGGTGATGTCGTCGAAGACGACGACCGCGCCGAGCAGCTTGCCGTTCCCGTCGACGATGGGGCCAGCGCTCGCGAGCACCGCCAGCATGCTGCCGTCGGCGCGCCGGAGCGACAGCTCCCTCGAGCTCGTGACCTCGCCTCGCAGCGCGCTCGCCGACGGCTGCTCCTCGTCCGTGAGGGGCTGCCCGTCGGGCAGGCACAGGCACCATGCGCCGGGCAGCCCGGGCGGCGAGTCTGTCCCGGCGAGCTCCTGGGCGCGGCGATTCCGGGCGATCTGCGCGCCGGCCCGGTCGAGGAGGAGGATGCCGACAGGCGAGCGCTCGATGACCGCGTGGAGCCAGCGCCGCTCCGCCGCGAGCTGTCCGAGGAGCTGCTCGCGCTCCTCGTCGGCGAGCTTCTCCGTGGTGACGTCGCGCGAGATGCCGATCCCGGCGATCGGGTTTCCGTGCTCGTCGTGCTGGATCGTGATGTGAGTCGAGACCCAGCGGGTCCGGCCGCTCCTGTCGATGATGCGGAAGGTGAGCCGGCCGCCGGCCGCGGCCATGTGCTCGACGAACGCATGATAGCGCCCGACGTCCTCGGGATGGATCAGGGTGACGAACAGCTCAGGGTTCTCGTACCAGGCCGCGGGCGGATAGCCGGTGTGCTCGAGGACGGCGGGGTTGATGTACTCGTAGCCCCCCTCCGGGCCGAGCCGTATATGGAAGATGACGTCGCTCGCGTGCTCCGCGATCATCCGCAGGCGCTCCTCGCTGAGCCGCAAGGCGCGATCGGCGCGCCGCTGCTCGGTGACGTCGAGGGCCGTGCCGATCATCCGCAGCGGAGAGCCGTCCTCGGCGCGGATCACGTCCGCCTCGGTGTGGAGGGAGCGCTCTTCGCCGTTCGGGCGGACGATCCGGTAATCGACGCAATAGGGCAGGGTGCCCTGGAGCGCCAGGTCGACGGAGCGTATCACACCCTCGCGGTCCTCCGGGTGGATGAAGGCGAGGAACCGCTCGTACGTGAGCGCGCCGGCGTCGCGGGACACGCCCAGCATCCGATAACACTCGTCGGACCAGAGCAGCTCGTTGCTCGGAATGTGCCAGTCCCAGTTGCCCAGCTTCGCCAACCTCTGCGCGCGGGCGAGGCTGTCCTCGCTCAACCGGAGCGCGGCCTCCGCCTGCCTGGCTTCCGCGATCGTCGCGTGAAGCTGCTCGCGCGAGCGCTCGAGCTCGTGGTTCTCGCGCTCGAGCTCCTCGATCCGTGCGCGCTGGGCGTGCAGCTCGGGGGCGGCGAGGGCCATCCCGAAGAGGCTCGACAGGGCGACCGCGATCTCGACCAGCTCGGCCTGCGGGAGGTCGGGCTGCGCCGTGGCGCAGAGCAGCACCGCGCGCAGGGTGCCGGCGAAGGCGATGGGGATCGCGAACGCGCGGGTGCAGCCGCAGTGTCGGCGCAGGTGGCCGGCGTCCAGGAGCGCGTCGGCGCTCTCGTCCTCGGGCGCGACCTGCGCGATGTTCAAGCGGGCGGCGGCGCCGGCGAGGCTCGGGGCGTCGAGCGGCAGGCGCCGGAGGGGGTCCAGCGAGCCCGCGCTGCCGCCCGCGCAGGCGACGAGCCCGAGCGTGTGCGGCACCTGCGCGACATCGTAGAGGCAGGCGATGTCGACGTGGAGGAGGCGCGCCGCCGCCGCCACGATCGCTTGCTGCGGACCGTCATCGCCGGCGCGCGAGAGGGCCATCGACGCGTCGGCCACGGCGCGGGCGAGCGTGTCGGCTGACGCCGGCGGATCGCCGCGGTGTCGCTCCCTGGACGGTCCACCCCGTTCGTCTCCGCGCCCTCTGTCGTCGCTGTTCAATCCGCCCCTCGCGCCTTCTACCCGGATCCTGGTGGGCGCGAAGCGAGACTATCACGAGCCTTCGCGCCGCAACCTGGTTCACGCGGTCGTCCAGGGCCCGGGCCGGTGCAGGCCGGCGGCGGCTGTACCGCGCCCGCGCTGGCTGAGGAGGACGCCGGGGAGGAGTTGAGCAGCGGCCAGCGCGCTGGGAGGCGGCTGCTGGGCAGCGTCGCTCCCTCGTGGCGAAGGCCAAGCACCCCCGCACATCTCGAAGTGCGTGGACGATTTGCATACTGACGGCAACCTCTCATCGTCGCTGTAGGGGTCGAGCGCCGCGCGCACCCAGGCGTGCTGGGCGGATCCGACCTGGGTTGGCATCGGATCCGACCCAGGTTGCCGGCGCGGTGGCCCCGCGGTGGCCCCGACCCAGGTTGCAGCCGCATCGCGGACTAACCGCAACCCAGGTCGGGCTAGGAGTAGTCGCAACGGCTCCAGCGCGGGTGGCGGCCCGCCAGGCGGCCGCCACCCGCGAAGCTTGGTCGAGCCGCGAAATGATTGATGGAAATCCCTGGCACGGCGCTTGTTTTAGTGCGCCTGTCATGAGCCAGCCCCGCGAGATCGTTGCCGGAGCCACCTACCTCATCACCCGTCGCGTCCTGCGCCGGCACCTGCTCTTCCGCCCGGATGCGGCAATCACCCGGCTCTTGGTCTACGTCCTCGCGGTGTCGACCCGCCGTTACGACATCGAGGTCCATGCGCTCTGCGCCATGTCAACGCATCTGCACCTGGTCGTGACCGACTCGAGGGGCGTCCTGCCGCGGTTCTTGCAATTCTTCCATCGCATCGTCGCGCTCGGCACGAAGGTGCTTCGCGGGTGGGAAGGCCCGGTATGGGACCACGAGGCCACGAGCGTGGTGCGGCTGCTGACGCGCGCAGCGGTGGTGGAGAAGATTGCTTATGTCATGGCCAATCCTGTCGCCGCTGGCCTGGTGCAGCATGCGCGCGAGTGGCCGGGCGCCAAGGTGGATGTGGACGAGCTCGGTCGCGGCGTGCTGCGCGCGGCACGGCCTTCGGTGTATCTCGACCCGGAAAATCCCCAGTGGCCCGAGGAAGCGACGGTCTCGCTCGCGCTGCCGCCGGCCATCGAGCAGGACAGCGCGGAGGGCTTTCGCCAGGACGTCTCTGCCGAGCTCGAGCGGCTCGAAGCGCGGGCCCGCGCGGAGGTGCAGCGGCGAGGGCTTCGCTTCTTGGGCGCCGAGGGAGCCGGCAAGGTGTCCCCTTACGAGCGCGTGACGAGCTTCGAGCCGCTGCGCGACGGCAATCCGACGTTTGCGGTGGGTCGCGAGCAGGGAGATGCGTGGCGAATCGCTGGTGCCGCTGTGCGTGCGTTTCGAGCGTCGTACCGTGCGGCACTGGAGCGATGGCGTGCCGGCGTACGCAGCGCTGTATTCCCCGCGGGGACGTGGTGGATGCGCACGTTTCACGGCGCCAGCGTGGCCGACGTCGTGCTCACGGTGTAGAGCCCTAGCGGCGCCGTGGCAGGGAGGCGGGCGGGACGGGCGAGGGCATCGGTGCCTTGTCGTGGGGCGCGTCCGTCTGGGACCGGCGGTGTGGACGGACGAATCTCGTGCGGCGGTATACCCGTGCTTTCGTGTGTCTGCAGGCGGTGCCGAACGCAGAGGAAGCGGAATCAGAGGCAGAGTGCTGTACGCGATGGTTGGCCGAGCGGAATGATTCCTCTCGAAAAGTGGACCCATGGGATAGTCATTCCGGGGTGGGTCGCCGCCGCCCCCCCGGCCGCAACGACCTGGCGGCATCGCAACGTAGGTCGGTCGTTTTGGTCGTTTTGTCGTTTTCGGGTGCGGCACAACCTGGGTAGGGTCGTTTCGTTTCGACGGTGGGTGGCCGCCTCGCTGCTCATCACGGCGCCCCTCGCCGGTGGCTGCTCGGAGGACTACCACTTCACCCCCGTGCGCGTGAAGGCGCTCGAACCCGCGGCCCGGATCGTCGCCGGTGCCTACTTACCTGCGCGATTCTCAGGAACGGTAATACCGCGTGCTGGGGCGACAACGACGCGGGCCAGCTTGGCGACGTTTTCATCGGCTCGCTGAGTACCTCCCCGAGGTGGGTCTCGCTCGCCGCGGACCCCGTGCGTCTCGCCGCTGGTCCGCGGCATACGTGCGCGCTGTTCGACGAGGGGAGGATCAGGTGCTGGGGGGGAGACGTGGGCGGCTCACTCGGCGTCGTGACGGCGGGCTGCGCCGACACTTCCGGGGGCGCGGACGTCGTGGCTGGTGGGCGTTGCCCGGTGCCACCGCGCGACGTGCCCGGCCTGGAGGGCGTGGTTGGGCTCGCGGCCGGCGGGCTCGCGGAGGCGGACGACCCATCGCTCGGGTTCACGTGCGCCGTGCGTGGCGCCGACACTGTGGTCTGCTGGGGTGACAACCGGAGCCATCAGCTCGGCTCCGATCCCGAGACCTCGTGAGGAGCGACCCCGCGCTCGTCCTCGACCTGGGTGGGTTCCCGCTGCGCGGCGTAACGCGCATCGCCGCCGGCGAAGCGCACGCGTGCGCCCTCGACGCGCAGGGCGACGTGTGGTGCTGGGGAGACGGTGCCGCCGGAGCTGCCCGCAAGGAGGGCGTGCGCGGCGCGACCGACGTTGCGGCGGGTGCGGCGGGCGGGCGCCACAGCTGCGCTGCCCTCGGCACTGGACAGGTGGCGTGCTGGGGTCGGAACCTCAACCGCCAGAGCGGCGGCGGGCCCATCATCGACAGCGCCGACGAGGTTGTCGGCGTCACCCTCGTCGAGGGCGTTGCCGGTGCGAAGGCCGTCGTCGCCGGCGGGCGCCACAGCTGCGCGCTGCTGGACGACGGCGGCGTTGTGTGCTGGGGCTCCAACCAGAGCGGCCAGCTTGGCTCCGAGGAGGCCAACCTGGTCTCCGCGCCGGTGCGGGCGGCGCTCGACGTGCGCGCGGTCGCCCTCGCCGCCGGGCGAGAGCACACCTGCGCGCTCGACGAGGAGGGCGGGGTGTTCTGCTGGGGCAGCGACGGCCAAGGCCAGATCGGGACCGGGCGACAGTGACGCGCGCCGCGTGGCTGTTCGCGGCCGTGGCAGGGATGGCCGGCGTCCTCGCCCCTGGCGCTGCTCTCGCCGATCCGGTGCGGCCCTTTCAGATGGATCTCGCCTTCGGCGCGCGCGGGCAGCGGCGTGCGGGTCGTCGAAGGCAGGCTGTTCCTCGGCTGGTGCGGGTCTACCGGCCCCGACAGCGCGTCGTGGCTCCCCTACTTCTCCGGGGCTCTCGGCGGGCGCAGGCTCGACCGACGTTGACGATCGCCGCGGCTTCGACGGCGAGGTGCGCGTAGCGCGCTACGCGCTCGGTCCCGAGCTCCGCGCCCGCTTTGCCGGCGAGAGCGGCACGATGAACCACTACGTCTATCTGGCCGTCGCGCCGGTCTACCTCTTCGCCGGGACGCTGAACGACAGGCTCCCCGAGGCCGGCGGCGCGTTCGGCGCGCGCGCGGCCCTCGGCCTCGGCCTGCCCGTGAAGTGGCGCATGATCTTCGGGAGCCGGGACGAGCGGCTGTGCGACGGCAAGGACGACTGCCTGCTCGTCGACGCCCTGCTCTTCCTCCTCGTCCCCAACCACGTCGAGCTCGCGTACGAGAACGCGGCCGGCTCGTCTCACCGGCTGGGTGGGGCGGTGGGCTACAGCTTCTGAAGCGCGCCGGCGCTTCCCGCGCCCTCACCCCTCGAGATAGGAGCCGAGCTCTCGCTGCCGCGAGCGCGTCCGGAGCTTCTCGAGCAGCTTCGCCTCGATCTGACGGATGCGCTCCCGCGTCAGCGAGAACGACTGCCCGATCTCCTCGAGCGTCTCGTCCTCGTTGCCGTCGAGGCCGAAGCGGCGCCGCAGGAGCTCGCGCTCGCGCGGCTGTAGCGAGTCGAGCAGCTCGCGCGTCTGCTCGATCAGCCGGCGTCGGGCAAGCATGTCCGCGGGCGTGGGCTCGTCGTTGGCCAGCAGATCGCCGTACCGGGTATCGCCCTCCTCGCCGACGGGGGCGTCGAGGCTGAGCGGCTCGAGCGCGAGCTCGCTGATCACCCGCACCTTCTCCACGGTGAGGCCGCTGCGCTCCGCGATCTCCTCGACGGAAGGCTCGCGCCCCCGCTCCTGCACCAGATCTCGTCGGGCGCGCACCACCTGGCTCCGGATCGCGGTGAGGTGGACCGGCATCCGAACGGGCTTTCCCTGGTTGAGGATCGTCCGCTTGATCGCCTGCTTGATCCACCACGCGGCGTAGGTGCCGAAGCGGTGGCCGCGGCGGTACTCGAACTTGTCGGCGGCGCGGATCAGGCCGAGGTTCCCCTCCTGCACGAGGTCGAGCAGCGGGACGCCGAAGCGCTGGTGCTCCCGCGCGATGGCGACCGCGAGCCGGAGGTTCGCCTGGACGAGCTCGGACTTCGCCTGCGCGACGGCGCGGCGCCCCCGGGCGATCGCCGCGATCGTGGCCTCGATCGCGGCGCGCTCCGCCTTGTCCGCCTCGGCCGCTGCTGCGCGAAGGCTCCGCTCGATGCGCTCCTCGAAGGTCGGATCGAGGCGCAGCTCGGCGAGGCCCGCGGCGAGGCCCGCGAGGGCGGTCTCCACGCCGTCCTCGGTGATCTGCCGGCCGAGGAGCGAGCGGGCGAGCGTGAGCAGCTCCGCGAGCCGCTTCGCGGAGGCGTCCGCCTCGGGATCACCCGCGTCGGTCTCGCACAGCAGATCCCGGAGGCTCAGCGCCCCGACCTGGACGTCCTCTGCCGTCGAGGCGAGCTCGCGCAGCGCGACGGGCGACCGGACCCACGCCTCGAAGCAGGCGAGCGCGCCCGCCTCGATACGACGGCCGATCGCGACCTCGCCCTCGCGCGTCAGCGGCTGGCTGCCGGCGAGCGCCCGGAAGTAGAGCTCGGTCGCGCCGAGCGTGGCTTGCGCGCCGGCGGCCTTCGCGCGCCGAGCTGGCGCGCGCTCGCCCGCGCGTCCGCCCGCGGAAGCGATGGAAACGGGATGACTCGATTCGGACTCGCTCGTCGAGAGCGAGGGACGGAACCTCATTCAATGCGCTCCAGTGTTGCCGCTGCGTCGTACCCGACCGCGAAGGGTGTGAGGGGGCACGATCATCAATGCGCCTCGATATCCTAACCGCTGAGGACGTAAATAGGAAAACGAATCGACCGCCGACGTGGCCCGTTTCCACGGCGTTTTTCGGTGTTGTTGCCCGGCTCGGCGCGGCGCGTTCTCGTTGTCCTCGGATGGCGGCGCGCGCGTGTGCGTTGCCGGACGAGTGTACGTCGCCGGACGAGCGGACGCGTCCCGCTCGATCGCGCTGCGGGGCGGAGAGAAGCGGGCGTTGGAGGGCGCGACGTGGGGGCGCCGGCGGAGGGGCCTCGAGAGGGGGCGCTCTCGAACCGACACGGGCGGCCTCGGAGGGGGCGGAGCGAGGTCGCGAGTTGCCGGGGCCGTCCGGCGGGGGAGCGGGGCCGGTCGAGACCGGAGCGGGCGGCCTCGGAGGGGGCGGAGCGAGGTCGCCCTCTGTCTGGTGGAGCGGCCGCGACGGGGCGGGATCGATCCGAGACGGCAGCGGACGGCAACCTGGGTCGGCGGACGGCAACCTGGGTCGGAAGAATCGGCGCGGCGCCGTCTGGGCAGCGGTTGCTATGCTCCATGCCCGCGCTGCCCTCCGGAGCGCGCAGTAGCCATTCCACCGAGGAGCGACGCGCATGATCCAGATCTTCGGCACGGCCAAGTGCAAGGCGACGCGGGCGGCGCAGCGGTTCTTCGCCGACCGGGGCATCAAGGTGCAGCTCGTCGAGCTGCGCGAGAAGGGTCTCTCCAAGGGGGAGCTCGCGAGCGTAGCGCGCGCGGTGGGCGGCGTGCGCGCGCTTTACGACGCGGAGAGCGCGCGGGTGAAGGGGCGTGGCCTCCAGCACCTCGGCCCGAGCGATGCGCGGATCGCGGAGCTCCTCGTCGACGATCCGCTCCTGCTCCGCACGCCCATCGTGCGCGACGGGACGCGCGCCTGCGTGGGCGCGGCCGAGGCGACCTGGAAGGCCTTCGCCGACGCCGCGAAGGGCGGGTAGCGGAAGGGCGGGCCAGGGGATCGGGGGAGGCCGGGCCCGCGCGCGGGTCGAGGCGGCCCCGAAGGGGGCGCGGTCATGCCGCGATCCGCATCACCGCCTCATCGCTGGCGCAAAAGCAAATATTGTACCAACGATGAGGCGGTAGTCAGCGCTCGGGGTGCCTCTCCTCGACGTGGTGCCGTCGACGCTCCACGCGATGCTTCTTCGCCGGCTTCGCCGGAGTCGCCGGCCTGACCGAGGCCCCCGCCTTCACGGTCGCCCCCGCCTTCACGGTCGCCCCCGCCCTCACCGAGGTTGCCGGCCTGACCGAGGTTGCCGGCCTGACCGAGGTTGCCGGCCTGACCGAGGCCCCCGCCCGGACCGAGGCCCCCGCCCGGACCGTCGCTGCCGGCCTGACCGTGGTTGTGCGGTGCACGTGGTGATGGTGATGGTGGCCGTGTCGCTCGAAGCCGACGCGGTAGCGGACCAGGGCGCGCGGCTCGTCCCGGTAGTAGACCCAGCCGTGGTGCGACGGGTAGTACCAGCGGCCGTCCACGTAGTAGACGTAGGTCCCGCGGTAGTACACGCGCGGGTAGGTCTCGACGTGGACCGGCGCCGCTGCGATGTGAACGACCGGCTCCTCGTACACCGCGAACTCCTGGTACGTGACGGTCGCATGGGCCGGCGCAGCGGCCCTGGTGTGGACTTCTGCCGCGCACCCGGTCGCGCCGAGGAGCGCGAGCGCAACGAGCGCGGCCAGCACGGCGAGCCTGCTGCCGCGCTGCTGAGCGCGCGCCGCAGCGCTGGGGGAGGAAACATCGAGGACTGGCACGTTCATCTCCATGGGGGTCACAGGAGCAACTGCGGTGCCACCCGCCGAAGGCGGAGCGCCGCCGCGTGGCACCGCAGGGCGCCGCTCGCTGGTATAGCGCTTGCTGCCGTGCCGCGCATCGGCGCGACAGCGCCAGACTTGGATAAAGGAAGACGATCCCCATGAAACTTTCGAAGGTGCTCACCGGTCTCGCTGGCTGCGTCCTCGCCACTGCCTCGCTCACGGGGTGCATCGTCGTCGGTCATGACGATGACCACGATCACCTCACGCGCGGCTCGCTCACCGTCGCCCTGACCATCGACGGCAGCGACGACCCGTGGGCGTGCTTCGATCACGACGTGAGCGGGGTCGCGGTCAGCGTCGAGGACGAGGATGGCTTCCTCGTCGTCGACGCGGTGGGGGACTGCGATGATCTCGGCCTCACCATCGACGGCCTCTCCGAGGGGTACTATGACGTCGATGTCTGGCTCGTGGATTTCGACGGAGACGCCATGAGCGACATCGTGCGCGTCGAGAGCGTCGACGTGCTCGACGGCGCCGACACGCTTGTGGAGGTCGACTTCCCGTGGAGGTGGATCGACTCATGACGCGCCCGGGCGCCTACTCGCCGCGATCGCGGTCACGAGACCATGGACGCCGTTATTGGATCGGGTAGGCGGGGTCGCGCTCGGGGAGCTCGGCGCTCGCGAAGGCCGCGAGCAGGCGCCGTCGCCGCCGCCCTGCGGGCCATGAAGCCCTGTTACTGGGACTTCTGCGATTCCCCTTGCCGCTGCGCGTAGGCCTGGGGGCCTTGCTGCTGGCTGCTTTGCTGCTGGCCGAGCTGGGCGCCCTGCCGCTGGCCGGGCTGCATCTGACTGCCCTGTCCGCGTTGCTGCTGGCCGAGCTGGGCGCCCTGCCGCTGGCCGGGCTGCATCTGGCTGACCTGTCCGCGTTGCTGCGGTCCGCGTTGCTGCTGGCCGACCTGGATGCCCTGCTGCTGGCCGGGCTGCATCTGACTACCCTGTCCGCGTTGCTGCTGGCCGACCTGGATGCCCTGCTGCTGGCCGGGCTGCATCTGACTACCCTGTCCGCGTTGCTGCTGGCCGACCTGGATGCCCTGCTGCTGGCCGACCTGGATACCCTGCTGCCGGCCGGTTTGCGCCCAGCCGAACTGGCCGCGTTGCTGCTGGCCGGGCTCGGTGCCTTCGTGCTGTCCGCGTTGCTGCTGGCCGCCTGCCTGCTGCTCGTGGAGCAGCAAGCAGAACAGCTGCTCGGCCTCCGTCAGGTGCTGCTCGATGTCCGCTCGCATCGCCTTCACGCGGGTTCGTATCCTGGCGTTCTCCGCGTTCGCGACGCCCGGCATGTCGAGGAGCTCGAGGGCGCGGCGATGGAAGGAGATCTGAGCCCAGATGAAGGCCGTGTCGAACTCGGCGCCTTCCTCCTCTTCCAGCGCTCCGCTCACCTCGGTCGAGCTCTCGTCGAGCTCCCGGCAGCGCGGGCACGACTCCATCTCGAACCTCGAGCCCGCGCCCAGCTGCTCGGACTGGGAGTGCTCCTCGACGATCTGCTCGGCGTAGCGCTTCACATCCGGGGACTCGGCCTTGTCCAAGGCGATCTGCGACAGATCCACCTCCTTCTGGTGGATGAACGAGATCAGCATCGTGAGCTCCGCGTCCGACGGCTGCTGCGTCGCGCTGCGCTCTCCGCGGCCTCCCTGCCTGTCGCCCTGACTGCCGATCTGTCCGCGGCCCCCTTGCCTGCCGCCTTGATGGCCGGCCTGCTCGCCGCACATCTGCCTGTCGCCCGCGCGCTGGCCGCCGGCCCGTTCGCCGCCCTGTCTGCCGCCTTGATGACCGGGCTGCTCGCGGCCTCCCTGCCTGCCGCCGGCCTGCGCTCCACCGCCCCTCCCGGCGCCTCGCGCGCCGTCTCGGCCCGTCTGTCCGTGGCTCCTGCCGTCGGGGCCCGTGCCGGTCCGCTCTTGCCCATCCTTTCCACCGCGATTCGCCTCGGCGTCATCGTCGCTGCCCATGCAGCCGCCGGCCCCCGCGAGGACAAAGCTCCCAGCGAACATGATCGCCATGAGGCGACCTGAACGATTGCCCATCATTGCTTGCTCCTTGGCCGACACCGGCGCGCTGTCGCGCTCACCTGCCGGTTATCGGCCCCGAACATCTGGGTTCGGGAAGCGAGGATGGTGAGCGAGGTGGAGCCCTAAGCCTGCATCGTCATTTCCCCGAGCGCCCCTGCGCCCCCCGCGCGCTCGCGCCGAGAGTCGCAGTCCCGCTCGGCGTCGACCCGGACCCAGCCGGTGCGCAGCGGCCGGCCCGGCGAGCAACCATGATCCCAGGGACCCGCTCGGGCGCTCGCCCGCGCGAGGGCGCACCGCCGGTGCCGTCCGCCCGCGCCTGCGCGGCGCCGGACAGACTGCCAGGCGGCCGGATCGCCGCCAGGCAGCCGGGCATGCGCGCCGCGCGCCGAGGAACCCGCTCGGCCGGGTCGCGCCGCCTTCCGCCGCGCCATCGATGCGCGTAAGCTCCGGCGACGTCCGACCGAGCGCCGCCTCGGCCTCTGCCGAGGCGCCGGTCGCCGTCATCCTATGAGAACCTCCGCGCACAACGGCCCGTCTCCCGGGCCCGCCGCCCGCGTCGACACGACGGACATCGAGGCCCTGAAGCGTGAGCTCGAGCGGCTCCGCGCCGTGGGGTCCCGGGATCGCGGGTGGCTCGACGCCGTGCTCGAGTACAGCCCGCACGGCGTCATCCTCTGCGACGCGTCCGGCAAGCTCGTCCTGCACAACCGGGCGGCGGAGCGCATCTGGGCCGGCAGCGCCTCGACCGAATCGATCAACGACTGGACGCTGTATCGCGCCTTCCACGACGACGGCCGTCCGTACGAGGCAAAGGACTGGGCCATGGCCCGCGCGATGTCCGAACGGCAGGTCATCGAGAGCGAGGAGACCCGGATTCAGCGCTTCGACGGGACGTATGGCATGGTCCTCGGGAGCGCCGCGCCCATCATCGGGCCTGACGGCGAGATCGAGGGCGGGATCTCGGTGTTCGCCGACATCTCGCGCCTCAAGCAGGTCGAGGCCGAGCGCGGCGAGCTCGCCGCGCAGCTCACGAGACAGGTCGAGGAGCTCGATCGCCGCGCCCGGCTCACCCAGGCGCTGCTCGCGGTCAGCACCGCGCTGAGCGGCGCCGTGACGGTCGAGCAGGTGTCCGCCGCCGTCGTGAGCGACATCCACCGGGTGCTCGGCGCCTCGACGACGATGATGTACACGGCGGACGAGGCGGCCGGCGTCGCGGCGCTCGTCGGCCACTCGGGGCTCGAGGAGCAGCGCGCGAGCCCCTATGCGAGGGTGCCCCTCGACGCCCGACTGCCGCTCTCGGACGCGCTCCGGGAGCGCCGCCCCATCTGGGTGGACACGAGGCAAAGCCTGCACGCCGCGTACCCCGAGCTCGCGGCCCTGCGGCCTGTCCGCGACGACGTGAAGGCGCTCGCCGTCCTGCCGATCGTCGCCCACGCGGCGCTGCTCGGCGGCCTCGCGTTCTCGTTCGCGAACGATCGGGCGTGGAGCCCCGAAGAGCGCGAGTTCCTGCTCAGCGTGGCGGCGCAGTGCGCGTCCGCGCTGGACAGGGCGCGCCTCCTCGAGCGGGAGCGCGAGGCCCGGGCGCGCGCGGAGATGCTCGCGGCGGAGCTCGAGAGGCAGCAGGCGACGCTCCGCCTCCTGAGCGAGGCGGGCGCCGCGCTCTCCGGCTCGCTCGACGTGGCGTCGCGGCTCACGCACCTGACCCACCTGGCGGTCCCCACCCTGGCCGACTGGTGCGCTGTCGACATGCTGAACGGCGATTCCATCGAGCGCGTGGCCGTCCACCACGGCGATCCCGCGAAGATCGAGCTCGCCGAGCGCCTCCGGGCGATGTCCCCGCCCCGGCCCGACGCCCCGGCGGGCGTGTCCGCGGTGATCCGCGCCGGTCGCTCCGAGTGGATGGCCGACATCCCCGACGCCGCCATCGAGTCCGCCGCGCTGAGCCCCGAGCACCTGCGCCTGATCCGGTCGCTCGGGCTGAGATCCTATGTCGTCGTCCCGCTCCGGGGGCGCGACCGGACCATCGGCGCGCTGACGCTGGTCCACGCGGAGTCGGGCCGCCGCTTCAGCCAGGCGGACGTCGCGCTCGCCGAGGAGCTCGCCAACCGCGTCGCCCTGCTGATCGACAACGCGAGGCGGTTCCAGGAGGCGCAATCGCTCATCCGGGCGCTGGAGCGGACCAACGCCGAGCTCGACCAGTTCGCGTACGTGACGAGCCATGACCTGAAGGCGCCCCTCCGGGGCATCGCGAGCCTCGCCCAGTGGATCGAGGAGGATCTCTCCGACAAGCTCACCGCGGACACGCGCCATCAGATGGATCTCCTGCGCGGGCGCGTGCGGCGCATGGAGGCCTTGATCGAGGGGATCCTGGCCTACTCCCGCGCCACGAGGTTCCGCGAGAAGCCGGAGAGCGTCGACCTCGACAGGCTGGCGAGGGAGGTGGTCGAGCTCATCGCCCCGAGGCCGCCCGCGCGGGTGACGCTCGACGTGCCGCCGGCGACCCTGCGGACCTACAGGGTGCCCTTGCAACAGGTGCTCATGAACCTCATCACGAACGGCCTCAAGCACGCAGGCCGCGAGGACGCGGCGGTCTCCGTGTCCGCACGGGAGCAGGGCGACAGGGTCGAGGTCTCCGTGTCCGACAACGGGCCTGGGATCGCGCCCGCGTTCCAGGAGAAGGTGTGGGGGATGTTCCAGACGCTGCAGGCGAGGGACAAGGTGGAGAGCACGGGGATCGGCCTCGCCATCGTGCGAAAGATCGTGGAGAGCCGCGGCGGGCGGGCGTGGGTCGAGTCGGACGGCAAGAGCGGCGCGACGTTCCGGTTCACGTGGCCCAGGAGGGAAGAGGCGGAGGGCGCCGGGTAGTCGTCGCGCCCGCCGAGCTGCCCGGGAGCGCGCTGCCAGCGACGGGCTCGGGGACGAGGTGCTCAGTTCGAGGGCTTCGGCATCTGGAACACCACGGCTTCCTCTTCGGCTTCCAGGTTGTTGACGTTCCAGTAGATGGACCCGCAGTCGACGGCGATCTCGAAGAAGTACGGCTGCCCGGTCGCGAGGGTGACTGTGTCCCCCATGCCGAGGTGCGCCCTCCGCACCTCGCCTTTCCCCTCGCTGTTCATGTAAACGGTCCAGTAGACGAACTCGTCGTCCACCGCGAGCGACTTGGCGATGGCCTGAGCGTCGACCGTGGTGGTGAAGGGCGGGGCGCTCGGCGCCGCGCTCGTCGCCTTGGACTGGACCGCGCCGGTGCCGTCGGTCACCCAGTGCACGACCCCGTTGGCGAGGACGAGCGCTGACGGGTAGCCGTTGGTCTCCGCGAAGACCTCGGCGGTCTCGCCGAGGGGATCCTTCGTCTTGCGCAGGATCTGGCGCGCGAAATACTCCGACCAGTAGACGTGCGTCGCGTCGACGGCGACGCCGATGACCTGCTCGCCGGAGGCGACCTGCTCGGCCAGCGCCTGGCTGCCGTCGGCCTTCGCCCGCCAGACGGCCGCGGGCGTCTGCGTCGCCCAGTAGACGCTGTCGCCGAACGAGGCGATGCGGCCGAAGCCCGTGACGACATGCTCGCCCTCCGGCGGGGGGACCTTCGCGATCTGGATCGGGCTCGAGCTCGGCGGATCGATGGAGATCCCCAGCACGTCGCCGTTGCCCCAGTTGGTCCACGAGAGCTGCCCGCCCGAGTAGGTGACCCAGGCGGTATCTCCGAAGCCGAGGGTGCCCGGGAGCGTGCGCGCGGCCCCGCCGTCCTTCGGGATGGCGACGATGGCCTGGTTGCTGGCCATGAGCACGAGATCCCGGGTGACCACCATGCCCTTCGCATTGGACCCGAGCTCCCCTGGTATCTGCGTCACGGGGCACTCCCCCACGGCGCAGCTCGACGGGGGGCACTGCGGCGTGCCCCCGGCGCTGCCGCCGTCGCCGCCGTCGCCGTCATCGCCGCCGGTGCCATCGCCGCCGTCTCCGCCGGTGCCCGACGTCGTCTGGGAAGAGCCTCCGTCCCCGGATCCCGTGGTCGTCGTCGAGGAAGCGGAGGAAGCCCCCTCCGTGCCAGGCTCGATGCCGAAAATGAGATTGCAACCGGTGCCCGTCGCCGCGAGCGCGAGCAGGGCGCAGGGCAAAGCGATCTTGCTGTGCATGATGGAGTGTATACATCCCCGGCCACGCCCCCGGCGATCGCGGGCCTCTGCCCGGGGGCGACGCTTCCGTGCGACACCCGCGCTCACGCGAGCCGTCGGAGCTGCTCCAGCCGCCGCCGCGGCTCGATGTCGCGCCGCTTGATCTTCCCGGTCCTGAGCTCCTCGTAGGGCCCGCACACAGGCCGGTAATCGCACTGCGCGCACGCCCCCTCCGCCGGCATCGGCAGGAGGGCCGCCTTGTCGATCGCGTCCCCGATGATCCCCGCCACCTGGGCGGCCGCGTCGCGCGCCCGCGCGTCCAGGTAGATCGGCACCTCCGTGAATCCGCCGGCGGAGGTGCAGTAATAGAGCCGCCCGGACTCGACCTGCGTGCCCGGGGGCATGAGCTTCTCCAGCGCGAGCGCGTAGAGGACCGGCTGGAGCGTGCCGCCGCCGCTCACGACCGCGTCGCGCGGCGCCCGCGCCTTGCCCGTCTTGTAGTCGGTCGCTCGCATCGCGCCCCACACGCTCCGCTCGACGAGGTCGATCGAGCCCCGGAGCCGGACGCCGCAGTCGAGCTCCACGGGCGCGTCCGAGCTCCCCGGATCGCGGGTGGCGAGGCGGCGCGGCAGCCCGAACGACAGCTCGAAATGGATCGGCTCCCAGTCGCGGTCCTCCGCGGCGCGCCGCAGCCACTCCCGGAGGTCGGCCCGCACCGACGCGATGCCGTCGTCCCAGACGCGCCGGATCGCCGGCGCGAGCTCGTCCGCGTAGCGCGCGGCGACGCGGTCGAGCGCCCGATCGAGCTCGGCCCGAGCCTCGTCGAGCGCTGGCAGGCCGAGCGGCAGCTTGCCCGCGTCGCGCAGGGCGACCAGCACCTCGTAGAGCACGTCGTGCACGAGCCGGCCGCGCTGGAGCGGGTCGAGCTCCTCGATCGCCTCGGGCGCCGGGCGCGGGGCGAGCTTGTGCACGGCGTAGAGGAAGAAGCGGTAAGGGCACGCGGCGAAGTGCTGGAGGGCGGTCGGCGAGAACGACCTGCGCCCGAACGCGTGCTTCGCGAGCGCCTCGCGCGCCTCCGCGATCGGCTTGAACAGCCCGTCGGCGCTCGTCCAGCCGGGGATCCAGCGCCGCGCGCGGAACCGGAGCGCCCGCGCGAGGTGGGGGTTGGCGTTGAGCAGGTAGCGCGCGGTGCCGACCGTCTGCGCCTCCGGCAGGCTGAAGAGCGTCTCGAGGAGCGCGAGGTCGTGCTCGGCCGCGTCGATGGCGTCCTCGGGCCGCGCGGGCGCGGGCCAGCCGATGCGCGCGGCGCCGCCCTGCTCGGCGCGGCGCTCGAGCTCGCCGAAGCCGGGCAGCCTGCCCTCGGCCGCGCGCAGGAGCTCGAGGCCGTAGAACGAAGGCACCCGAGGCCGGGACTGATCCATGTCCACGCGCGGGTACGACACGACGAGCCGCTGCCGGGCCGCGCCGACCGCGAGCCGGAGCGCGAGGCGCTCGCGCGCCACGCGGTCGTCGCTCGTGTCGAGGCCCGAGTCGCCCCCGGCGATCGTCCGGCGGAGGGCGTCGCGGAGGATCGGGTCCTCGGTGACCTTTTGCGGGAAGATCCGCTCGGCGAGCCCGGGGACGAAGACCACGTCGAACGAGCGCCCGCGGGCGCCCTCGATGGGCGAGACGAAGAGGCGCCCGTCGCGGCGGGCGGCCGGGGGCAGCACGAGATCGGTGAGGCGGCGCGAGAGGCAGAGGCGGATCTCGCCGAGGTCCACCGGGCCGACGTGCGCCATCGGCGCGAGCTCGGCGAGCACGGCGAGCACGCGCTCGGGCCGCCGGAGCGCGCGCGTCGCGAGGGCCGAGAGGCGGCGCTGCCACTCGCCGAAGGTCGCGCGCTCGCCGGGGCCAGGCAGCGCCGCGAGCAGCGGCAGCGCGAAGGCGCGGAGGGCCGAGAGGTCGGCGAGCGTCCGCGCGATGCGCGCGGCGTCGCGGTCCTCGGGGGCGCGGGAGAGCGAAAGCCGGAGCTCCCGCTCGAAGCCCGAGAGCCGCGCCTCCCACCGATCGAGCCCGCCGATCACCGCCGCGTCGACGAGGATGCGCTCCCAGCGCCGCGGGGCGCGCAGGGTGCCGTCATGCACGGGGGCGCCGGGGCCCTGGGCTGTCGGATCGGGGCTCTGGGCTGTCGGATCGGTGTTTTGAGCTATCGGATCGGGGTTTGGGGTTGTCCGATCGGGATCGGGGACTGTCGGATCGTGGCTCTGGGCTGTCCGATCGGGGTTTGGGGTTGTCCGATCGGGGTTTGGGGTTGTCCGATCGGGGTTTGGGGTTGTCCGATCGGGGTTCTGGGCGGCCGGACTGGAGCTCTTCCCTGGCGGATCGAACCCGAGATCTTCCCCCGCCATGTCGTCGTCCGGTGGCGCCTCGTCGAAGCCGCCGCGCAGGAGCTCGGGGAAGAGGTCGTCGTCCGGCGGCACCCAGCGGTCGGCTTCGGGCGGCGCCGGCGGCGGCTCGCCCGCGGGCGTCGCGTCGGGGACCTGCCCGAGCGAGAGGTACTCGGCGAAGCGCGACGCCGACAGGTGCTCGGCGGCGCACGCGAGCAACGCGAGCAGCGCGCGGCCCGCCGGGTCGGGTTGCACCGAGCCCTGCGCGAAGTGCGCAGGGATCCCGGCCCGGCGCAGCGCCTCGACGAGGTGCGCGCGGTACTGCTCGGGCGCGCGCAGGAGGATCGCCATCCGCTCGAACGGCACGCCGCGGGCGGCCTCGCGCAGCGCGATGCGCGCGAGCTCCACGCACTCCCGGCTCTCGCCGGGCGCGGAGAGGATCTCGACCTCGTCGCCGAGCCCGGGGGCCTCGTCGGTCAGCGGGTCGAACAGGTGCTCCTGCAGGCGCGCGAGCGAGGTGCTTGGCGCGACCGGCGGCGGCTCGTCGCCCGCGCCGTCGTCGGCGCCGTCGTCCACGCCATTGCCCGCGCCGGCGCCGTCATGCGCGGCGGAGACCGCGGTCAGCGAGACCCGCCGCGGCGGCGATCGGAGCGCCGCCTGCAGGTGGCGCAGCGACGCGGCGTCGCCGGCCGGCACGGTGGCGAGCGCGTCCGGCGAGCGCGCGGCGATGGCCTCGAGGAGCTCGCGCTCCAGCGCGAACCGCACGGGCAGGTCGAGCAGGAGCATCGGCAGCCCGAGCAGCGGGTGGCGCGAGCGGGGGTCGCCGTCGTCCGCGGCCCGGGCGCGCTCGGCCGCGAGGCGCAGGACGATCGCGCGATCGGCGAGTCCCGCGTCGTCCAGGGCGGCGTCGAACGCGTGGGCGATGCGGTCGAGCTCGGCCGGCGCGAGCGCGTCCGGCGCGACGCCGGAGAGCCGCGTCTCCTCGAGCGTCCGCGCGACGGCGCGCGGCAGCCCGGGTCGATCCGCGACGCGGGCGAAGCGGCCGAGCAGCCCGTCCTGCGCGAGCCCGTCGAGGGTGCGCGCGCAGAGGGCCTCGATGGCGAGCGCGCTGGCCGGGACGAGGCCGCGCTCGGCGAGCGCCGGCATCGCGAGCGCGGCGGCGAGGCGCCCCAGGGTGAGCCGGTGCCAGCCGAAGGTGGCGCGGCGGCCGCGGATCGACGCGCGGGCGAGCTCGCTCACGGCCTCGACCGAGGCGCCGACGAGGAGCACGCGCTCCGCGGGGCGCCGGCGGCGCAGCCAGCCCACGGCCCGATCGAGGCGGGCGGCGGCGCTGGGGGAGGTGATGACGGCGTGGGGCACGGGGTGGCTCGAAAGGCGGCAGAGGGCGATGGCGATTCGGTGGACGGCCCCGAAAGGGGTGAGGGGGACTAGCAGCTGGGCAGTCTGCCGCCGGCTGCCATCGCTCAGCTCAGGTCCGGGAGCACATCGGCGATCGATGCCGCGACGATGGCCCGTTCATGCCACCGTTCCAGGATCTCAGGATCCTTCTCGCCCAGGATGCGCTCACGCGCGGCGTCCGGCACGGCGATGCCGCGGACCCGGAGCGCGGTCAGCACGGCACGCGCCGCCTCCTCGGCGCGCCCCTGGGCGCGCCCCTCGTCACGACCTTCCTTCCGCTCCTCGGCGCGGAGCTTCTGCTCGTACTCCTTGAACCACGCCCGGATCTCTGCACTCACATCGTCCTCCTCGTCGGTCGTCGGCTCCTGGATTCCGTGCCGGAAGTGTACCAGCAGCGGCGTGGCGACGCTCTTCTCCCAGGTATCGTCTGGCAGTGCCGCCAGATCCGTCAGCGCCTCGCGCAAGCGGCGGCCCGAGCCGAGCAGCCGCAGCATCAGCGTTGTACGCGTCCGGGGCAGCTCCGCGAGCACCACCACGCGCATCACCAGGCCCGGTACGGCGTGGTAGACGCCGGCTTGCACCGGCTCGCACCGGTAGGCGTCGAGCACCGTTTCAGGACGCCCCGGGCTGACGACGACCAGCGCAGGGAAGGCGACCGCCGGTTGCGGTGGCGTGTCGCTGTCCTCGTCCGGCGCGACGGAGCGCGCTGCAGAGCGGGCGCGGCGCTCGAGCTCGTGGTGCCATGTGAGCTGCTTGCGCAGGCAGCGCCGGACATGACGCAGGCTCGGCGTGCCGTGGAACGGTTCGAACAGGCTCGGCTCCGCCGAGAGCTCCGCCGAGCAGTCCCATGGCAGCGCGTTCGGACTCCCGCGCGGGATCAGGCACGCTGTAGACATCGATCTTCTGTGTCGCCGCCAGCACCTCGACCTCGGTCTCGGCCGCCGAGGCAAGGCTCAGCCCGTCCCGCAGCAAGCTCTTGGTGAACTGGTCGGAGCGGTTGTGCACTGGCGCGGGACTCTAATCGAACATCGCGGCATGTCCAGCCTTGTTCGATGCGAAGGGGCCAATCGGAAAGCCGCAATTTGCGCTGCGAGAGCAGAGCTGTGCACGTAATGCAGCGTGCGAGAACAAGCGCTTACCGGAAGGCAGAGCAAGTCGTGTGGAAATCCTTGTCGGCCGCACGGGATTTCCGGTCGGCTGTGGGGAATGAGCACGACGCGCAGCTCACGGCCTTCCAGGCCAGTACCTGACGACCGTGTGACAGTCGCCGACCTGCCAGCCCTTGGCGGCATCCCAGCGGAGCTTGAACACCTCCCCGCTGGCGTCGAACTCGTCATCGTATTCGCCTGCGGTGACCTGCAAGAGCTCCGCGTCCGGGCCCGTGCGGCGGAACGCCACCACCTGGAGCCGCGCGCTGTCGCCGGGCGAGTAGCGGAGCGAGGCCTCCGAGAACGCCCCGAGCTCCGTTAACGGCACTCCCACCTTGGTGCAGCCTCTCTTCGTGAACGGCTGCAGCTCCCCTAGCTCCGGAAAGCCAGCGACGCGGACGGATGGCCTGAGAAACCATCCGAGCGCAAAGGAAACGACGGCGACGCCGAGGACCAGGAGGTAGCGCAGCGTTGCGGATTGGAAGGAGATAGGCACGTCGTGTCCTGATGGGCTCAAGGCGTCTCTCTCGGTGGGATCAACCCCAGCATCGCCCCGGAACGAGGCTCGATGGGGCGTCAGCGGCGGCGGGGGGTGAAGCGGACGAACAGCCCTTCCGGCTTCATCGTGAACCCGAGGAGCTCCTTCACGGGCCGCGTCGGGTCGACCAGCGATACATCGAAGTCGCGCGCGACCATGGCGCCCACCATGGCGCTCTCGACCATCGAGAGCGCGCGCCCGGGGCAGACCCGCGGGCCGCTGCCGAAGGCGAGGGCGGCGCGCGGGTCGTGCTTGCCGGCGCCCGCCGGCCGCGGGGTCAGCCAGCGCTCGGGCATGAACGAGGCCGCGTCGTGGAAGTGCTCCTCCTTCAGGGCGATCTGCCGCGTCAGCAGGATCATCCGCGTCCCCGCCGCGAGCCGCAGCGAGCCGACCACCGTGTCCGCGCACGCCTCCATGAACAGGATCGGCGCCGCGGACTTCAGACGCAGCGTCTCCTGCGCCACCGCCCCGAGATAGCGCAGCCGCTGCGCGTGCTCCGGGTTCTCGGGCAGATCCGCGTCGCCGAGCTCGGCGTCGACCTCGGCCCGCATCCGCGCTTGCACGTCAGGGCGCAGCGCCATGAAGTGGAGCATCCAGGCCATCGTGTCGGCCGTCGTGTCCTCCCCGGCGAGCAGCAGCGTGAGCACGTTGCCGAGCACCTCCTGCTCCGACAGCCGCGCCTTCGGGTCGTCGGCGTCGCGCGCCACGAGCAACGCCTCCAGCAGGGAGCGAGGCGCCGCGGCCCGCGCCGGATCCCTGTCGAGCTCCGCGCGCGTCGTCCGGAGGATGTCCAGCATCCGCGTGCGCACCTCCGAGAGCGCCTGATCGAGGGCCCGATCGGCGGGCAGCTTGACGTGCCGCCAGTACGGAAATGGCGCGAAGACGCGGCGGTTGAGCGACGCGAAGACCGTCTCGAGCTGGTCCGACAGGGGGTCGGTGCCGTGCTCGATGAGGTTCATGTCGAGGCCGAACGCCACCGCGGTGGTGACATCCACCGTGTAACGGGCGAGGTCTCGCCGCGCGTCGACCGGCGCCCCCCGCGCGGCCGACGCGCGCCATCGCTCCCGGAGCCGGCGGGTGATCGTGGAGAGCGTGCCGTGGCTCTCGCGCAGCTGCCCGGCGGTGAACGCGCTCATCACGAGCCGCCGCTGCCGCGTCCACTGGTCGCCCTCGGCCGAGAAGACGCCGCCGAAGCCCATCTCGTCGATGAGCTCCTGCAGCGGGCTCCAGCGGCGGAACTCCTTCGGCCGCTCGCGCAGGATGCGCTGGACGAGCTCGGCGCTGCCGACGACGACGACCGGCGTGCGGCCGAGCCAGAAGGTGTAGAGATCGCCATACTTGCGGTTCCAGCCCTCGAGCGTGAGGTGGAACTGGCTGGGCCGGATCTCGAGGAGGTTGCCGAGCAGCGGCAACCTCCGCGGTCCTGGCAGCGTCGATAGATCGCGCATGCCCGCTGAAGGGGCGACTTCTGCTCTGGCGGTCTCCATGGTCTCCTTTCGAGAGAGCGAGAGCGGCCAGCGCTGGCGCCGCCGCGGTCGAGGTGCAATGTAGCTCGTCCTGGCGTGCGCGTGGGCGCTCGCCGGCGCGCAGGCCGCCTTCGTCACGCGCCGGCATCGCGAGCGCGGCGGCGAGGCGCCCCAGGGCGAGCCGGCGCATGACGAAGGTGGCGCGCCGGCCGCGGATCGACGAGCGCGCGAGCTTGCCGACGGCCGCGAGCTTGCCGACGGCCGCTGCCCCGCCCCCGGTCCTCCGCTATCGTGGCATCGGAGAGCGCGCGAGGGCCGCGACCGCGGCGCCATGCCCTCTCCGGAGCGGAGCGAACGTCCGCGCCGTCCCTCCAGCGGTGATCGCCTCGACGAGATCCCCCCGCTCGCGCGCCATTCCAGGACTCCCCGCCGCGCCCCGCGGCCCACACGCGCGCTCGCCGAGCATGGCGCTGGCACTGCGCTTGTTATGCCCCCCGCGCGCCCGCGGGTCCGAGCGGCGCCGAACCGCGGGCGCCTCCGCAATCCGCCGCTCTGGACACCATTTCTGGACGGAAAGGTTGCAGTATGAAGAATGCCATCCCGATCGCGATCCTGTGCCTCGGCGGGCTCGGCTGCGCGGACGCACCTCCCGGGGGCGACGGCGAGCAGCCATTGCTCACGTCCCGGCAGCGCATCATTGGAGGCGCTGTGGACACGACGCACGCCTATGTCGTGGGCGTGGGCAATCGGAACCGGGCGTACTGCAGCGGGACCGTCATCTCGCGGCGCACCGTGATCACGGCGGGACATTGCCACGGCGCGCTCACGCGCGTCTTCTTCGGCCCGACCCTCGGGCGGCGGTCGGAGAGCGTGCGGATCGAGACGTCGAGGAGGCACCCCGCCTTCGATCCCGCAACCCTCCAGAACGACCTTACCCTCATCCGGCTGGAGAGCGACGCGCCCGTGCAGCCCGCGCCCCTCCTGCGCGAATCGATGGAGAATACCACCTGGTACGTCGGGCCGGACTACACCTTCGTCGGTTACGGTGTTTCCGATGGCGTCGCGGGGACGGGGTTCGGCATGCGCCGCGCCGTGACGTTCCCCATCGTGGCCGTCGGCCCCGCCCAGGTCGGCGGGACGCCGGGGACGATCGACGCGACCCAGTTCTATTACCAGGTCCCCGACATGAACACGTGCGCCGGCGACTCCGGAGGTCCGGCGTTCCTCGTGCGCGGGGGCGTCGAGCGCCACGCCGGCGTGACCTCGTTCGGCGACGACCCCTGCACGCTGGACGGGGTGCAGGCGCGCACCGATCTCGACCAGATAGCTCGCTTCATCCAGCCGACGATCGACGAGTTCGAGGCGGACAACCCGTGCCGCGCGGACGGCCTCTGTGAGGCGGCGTGTGACGTCGGGCCCGAGATCGTCGACCCCGATTGCGCCGATCTCCACTGCGCCCAAGATGGGGTGTGCGCCCTCGCCTGCGCGTTCCCGGCCGACCCGGACTGCGCGCTCCGCGCCGGCGTGCAGGTGAGATGACTGGACAGGTGAAGGCCAGCGGGCGCCGGGCGCGCGCCGCGCCGCGAGGCGGAGATCAGGGCGTGTCGGCCGGGTCCGCCGGGTCGCTGCCGGCGCTCCGCTCGTCGCCGTCGAGGAAGCCGTCCTCGTCGCGATCGAGGCCGAGGCGGTAGCCCGAGCCCGGCGGCGCGCACGTGTAGGTCAGGGGTCGCCCCGTCGCGAGGGCGATCTGGCGGAGCACCGCGTCCGGGATCGGCGGCAGCGCCATCCGGTCGGCGACGAACTGCCCTGCTCCGGTGTGGAGGAAGCCGATCTCCTGCAACGTCAGGTGGCTCTTCGCCACGAGATCACACTCGCCGGCGTCCGCCCTGGCGATCAGGAGATCGATGCGCGGATCGGCGGCGGCCTGGTTGCCGTACGCGAGCGTGACCTGCTGGCCGACGATCGGCGCGACGTTCGAGTCGAAGGCGAGCAGGAACGACTCGAGCTGCCGGCGGACCGCGTCGCCCGCCGGCGAGTCCGGCAGGCCGTTCGGGTTGTCCGGGAAGGTGCCGAACTGGTTGGTGAAGCCGGTGAACGGCGAGAAGCCCATCCCGCGGAGGAACCGGAACAGCGTGTCGAAGCTCCCGTCGTGCAGGAAGCCGAACCCCCGCACCTGGTCTCCCTTGTGGTCGTTGTCGCCGGGCAGGATGCCGAACAGCGGGGCGGCCATCCCGAACATCCCGACCTTCTGGTACATGTTGCGCAGGTGCGGCGTCTTGATGAGCTGCGGCTGGAAGTCGAACGTCATGTTGCCGTTCGCTCCGAAGAATCCCGGCTTGTCGACGCCGGGATTGCCCTCCGGGTCGAGGACGTGACAGCCATTGCAGATGGCGGTGCCGTCCAGGTTGCCGCTCATGAAGGTGTCGCGCCCGGCTTGCTGATCCGGCGTGAGCGCGTTGTCCAGGCGGCGGATCGGGTTGGGCGGATAGGTCACCTGCAGGATGAAGTCCGCGAACGCCTCCATGGAGGCGGCCGGGATCGGGCCGCTCCGGCCGAGCAGGTCGGTGAAGCCGGCCTGGAACTTCATGAACGCGGCGCGCTCGTCGAACGAGCCGCTGTCCGGCTGCGCGGTGGGCGCGTCGTTGCCGCCCGTGCGATCGCCGCGCCAGTGCATGGGGCCGTGGTTGGCCATGCCGCGCAGGCTCTGGGTCGTTGTCGGGCCCTTCATCGGGTGGAACTCCCGGGGCATCGGCTGCTGCGTGAAGAGGTTGAGCAGCGGGCCGACGAAGGGGCCCGGGTTGGTCGTGACCGGCTCGTCCGGATTGCCGAGATCCCACCCGAGGCTGTCGAAGTCTCCGAAGATATGGCAGCTCGCGCACGAGGAGTCGCCGTGCGCCGAGCTCGTGCGCGCGTCGTAGAGGAAGCGCCGCCCGAGCGCGACGCTCGGCGGCTCGGGGCTGTACATCGCGACGTGCGCTGTCTCGGTCCGGGTCGCCGTGTCGACGATCGAGATGGAGTTGTCGAAGCGGGTCAGCACGAACAGCTGGCCTCGCGCCTCGTCGAGCGCGAGCCCCGACGGGCCGCCGCCGCTCACCTCGATGTGGTCGGAAGCGTCGGGCACGAACGTGTCGCTCTCGAGCGCGGCCGTGCCGAGCACGCCGACCTTGCTCGACCCGAGCGCGGCCACGTAGAGCGTCGCGCCGTCGCTCGTGACCGCCATGTCGACCGGCTGGGCCAGGCTCGCCTCGCTCTCGGCGTTCGGCGTCGGGGCGCAGCAGACCGAGTAATCGATGTGTTTGTTGAGGTGCCGGGGCGCGACGCGCGGGGGAGCGTTGCCGGGGCGGAGCACCGTGATCCGGCTCTCGTGGAGGTGGCCCCGCAGGCTCTGCCCGGCGAAGACGCCAGGGCCCTCGAACCGCTGCTCGTTCCGCGCGTCGGTGTTGGAGACGTAGACCTTCCCGTTCACCGGGTTGACGACCATGTTGAAGAGGATCGTCCCGACGCCGGTGAAATGGCCCGAGGGCCCGGCGATCGGCCTCGGAGGGTTCGCCATGGCGTTGATGGCGAACACGTCCTTGTCGGGCAGCGAGAGCCGCACCGTGTCGTCCCAGGTGCGGCCGAGCTCGTCGACCCAGTGCGCGCCGTCGAACTTCACGATGAGGCTGACCTCGGGCGCCGGGGCGCCGAACGCGTTGGTCATCGGGCCCGGCGAGCCGCCGTTCGCCGCGCCGCCGTCGGGCACGAGCAGCTCGGTGACGACGGTGCTCCGGTTGCCCGAGTGGAAGCCGGCGGCGTAGACGCGCGCGCCGTCGGGCGTGGCGGCGAGCGCGCGCGGCGTGTCGGTGAAGAGCGTGAGGATCGCGAGCGGCTCGCCGCCGAGCGACGAGCCCAGGTGGTTCGCGTCGAACACCCAGACGTCGGCCCGGCCCACGCCGGGCGTGGTGAGCTCGGGATCGTTCGGGTTGTTCTGGCCGCGGTGCGCCGCCGTGATGAACGCGCGGCGCCGCCCGGGGCCCGCAAATACGATGTCTCTCGGCTCATCGCCCACGAGCAGCGTGCGCTCGACGCGGCCGCCGTATCCGCCAGGGGACAGCCCGACGACGCTGACGCTGTCGGACAGGTGGTTCACGACCCACACCTCGGTGTCGCTCCGCGCCGCCACGGCGACCGGATCCAGCCCGACCGGTATCGAGCTCCGGTGGACCAGCGCGCCGTGATGGACGCGGAAGACCTCGAGGCGGCCATCCGGCGTGTTGAGCGCGAAGAGCAGGTTTCCGCTGGGAGAGAGCGCGAGCGGGCGCACCTGCCCGCTCTCGAAGAGCGTATAAGACGACGCGGCCAGGGCGGGGGCGCTGGCCGCGAGGACGAGAGAGGACGTCGCGGCGGACAAAAGACCGCCGGCGACCCTTCGCAGGGCGAACGGTGACTTCATGGGACCTCCTCGAGAAAGCGACTTCAGGAGCGATCGGGGATCAGATGATCATTGAACAACTAACACGGACACGCTCTTTGGGGATCCAGGAAAGAGCGTTTATGTTTCAATGTTGAAATGCGCGCGGCGCACAGCGCACAGCGCACACCGCCCCACGATCATGACGCTTTCCCGCTTTTCAGGGGTGCAGCGCGTCATGAGGCAAGCATTGAATGGCGACGCGCGCAGCCCTCCGGCGCACCCGGGCGACGGGTGGTGAGCCCATGTGCGTTCTGCGCCGGCCGCGGAGCGCGACGCTACTTCTTTGCCGTCACGTACCGGAAGTCGCACCGCTCGGCGCCCGTGCCGAGGGTGCCCGTGCGGCGGAGCTCGATGCCGTGGAGCTCTTTCACCTTGAGGTCGTCGAGGCGGCAGATCATGGGGACGATCTCCGGCGCGCCGTGCCGCCGCGCGAACGCCACGATCGGGCACGCGTGCACGTCGAAGGCCAGGAGCGCGCCGGTGCCGCTGGCCTCGTCGAAGCGAATGCCCTCCGGCTCGTCCGCGCGCAGGGTGATCATGAGCAGGCTCCGCGCTGGTTTCAGCCGGAACACCACGTCCATCGCGGCGCCGAGGAGCGGGCTCCGGTTCAGCTGTGTGCGGTAGAAGGCCAGCAGCATGCCCTCGGCGAGGCGCAGGGCCGGCTCCCGATCCACGCCGAGGTCGTGCAGGAGCGCCTGGTAGATCGCGAGCACCGGCGGGCCGAGCTCGAAGAGCTTGCGATTCGTGCTGCTCCGGAACCGCGGCATCGTCGCCTCCAGCGCGAGATACCGCTCCTTGGCGTGCGTGTGGAGCTCCGCCGCACAGGCTTCGCCGAGCTCGCGCGTCGCGATGACTCGGCCTTCCGCAAGGATCTGCGCGAGACGTTCGGACGGCGACGACATGCCGGAAATTTACCATATGCGGCGCCGTGGCAAGCCTCCTTGTGGGAGCTCTGTGTCGGAGTGGCCGGCTGAAATGGGCTGCTGGCCGGCCAATCGACTGGCCGGCCAGCAGGCCAGTCCGATCCGCGGGCGGGGCCTATTCCAGCCAGCCTGTGCGGCCAGAGGGTCAGCGATGCTCCTGCAAGCGGGGGAGTTCGGTAGGGACGCAATATGGCTCTGCCGGGATGCGCGGAGCGCCGGACAGGGCGTCTGGTGAAATGAGGCAGAAACCTCTCAGCAACAGGCCCAGTCGGCTCCCGGGCGGCGATGCGCTCGCGGGCTCGGCAGGAGCCGGGCGTCCGCCTGTGCGGCGCTACGGCGCTGCCGGTCCCCACAGCCCGGGCACGCGCGTCCCGCAGGAAGGGCACGCGCCGCCGGAGAGGAGGACCTGCTGCGTCTCGTAGTTGAACCGCCGCACCACGACCTCGTGGCAGGCGGGGCAGCGTGTATGCGAGAGCTCGCGGACGCGGTCGGCCACGTTGCTGACGTAGACGTACTTCATCCCCCGCGCGTAGGCGACGCCCGCCACGTCCACGAGGAACGCCGGGTCCGTCGTCATGCGATCGCGCATCTTGTAACGCGGGTAGAAGGCGTTCAGGTGCCAGGGGATGTCGGGGTCGACCCCGGCGATCTCGGCGCCGAGGGCGCGGAGGCCGGCCGCCTTGTCGTTGAAGCCGGGGACGACGAGCGTCACGACCTCGACCCAGTAGCCGAGGCGCCGCGCCTCGCCGATCGCCGCGAGCACCGGCTCGACGCGGCCGCCGAGCGTCCGGTATTGATCCGCGCTCCACCCCTTCAGGTCGACGCGGAACACGTCGGTGACCGGGCGCATGTACGCGAGCGCCTCGGGCGTCGTGTTGCCATCCGAGATGAGCGCCGTGACGAGCCCCCGCCGCTGCGCCTCGGCGAAGACGGCGCGCGCCCACTCGGCGGTGATCATCGGCTCGTTGTAGGCGCTCGCGAGCACCCCGCAGCCCGCCGCGACGGCCACCTCGACGAGATCCGCGGCGCTGATGTCGATGGGCTCGCCGTCGCCCTCCGGCTCGCGGAGGGCCTGGGAGACCTTCCAGTTCTGGCAATAAGGACAGCGCAGGTCGCACCCGAACATCCCGAAGGTGAGGGACCTCGCGCCGGGGCGCACATGGAAGATCGTGTTCGTCTCGACCGAGCGCACGTAATGGCGCGCGACGTAGCCGAACGGGACGCGCAGCTCGCCGTCCTTCTCGAAGCGGATCCCGCACGCGCCCGCCCGCCCCGGCGCGAGCACGCAGCGGTGCGCGCACGCGGTGCACCGGAGATACCCCTCCTCGGGACCGGGCTCGTAGAGCGCGCCCGGCACGGTGCGGCGGGCGAGCTTCGCCGTGAGGGGCTCGCCCATGGCGCCGCCCTCGCCAGGCCCGGCTGCGGCGCGCTCGCCCGCGGGCTCGTTCGCGGCGCCGCGAACGAGGTCCTCCACGCGGACGTGCGGGCGGGCGCCCGGATCGAGCGCGTCGAGCGGAGCGTCAATCGCTGCTTTCGGGGCGCTGCGTCCGTTCGTCTCCATGGGAGAGCGGGCATCGCTAGCATCGCAGCCGCGAAAAACAAGGGCCTTGTGGTGCGGTGGCGTGGCGGCGCAGCTGTGGGCAGCGGCGCGGTAGAGCGGCGCTGCGGCGGGCAGCGAGGTGGCCCGGCGCGGGAGCGCTCTTGTCAGGCCGGCAGCGCGAAAGCGCCCTGCGCGAGCCGATCGAGCTCGTCCTGGCCGAGCTCGCGCTCGCCGGCGAACGCGATCCCCACGACGGCGCGCACGCTCGCGGAGGCGTCGCGCACGGGCAGCGCCACCGCCGCCTGCGCCGCGACCGCCCTGGCCCCGGGCCGCACGTCGCCGGACGTGTCCGTCTGCAGGTTGCACGTCTGCACGGGCTGGTCGCGCTCCCAGGCGAGCCCGGCCATGCCCTTGCCCCGCGGGACGCGGCGCGTGATCTCCTGCACCTTCTCGGGGATGTTCACGGCGGCGGCCAGCGCGAGCGCATCGCCCTCGACGAGGTGCACCGTGCCAGCGATACCCCCGTTGTCGGCGACGAAGCTCCGAAGCCACGGCTCCAACGACTCTCGGCGCGCATGCATGCTCGCACCTTCGACCGTCGCGGGGCCTGCGTCAACCCGGGGCAGCTCGCGGGACACGCCGGCGCTGCGTCAGGCCTCGTCCTTCACCCGCTTGGGCCAGCGCACGATGAAGGTCGCTCCTGCGCCTGGGCGCGACGAGACGGACACGCTCCCTCCGCGGCTCTGCACGATCTTCTTCACGACGGAGAGCCCTATCCCGGTGCCTTCCACCTTGTCGCGCGACTCGAGCGTATGAAAGAGATCCCAGATGCGCTCGTGGTACTCGGGCGCGATGCCGGGCCCGTTGTCGCTCACGGCGAACTCGACGTAGGCACCGGCGTCCTCACACGTCACCTCGACGCGCGCGTCGCTGCGGCGCGCGTGCTTCAGGGCGTTGCTGATGAGGTTCTGGAATACCTGCTGCATCGGGACGCGCTCCGCGGCGATCGTCGGCATCCCTGGCGCGATGTCGACCCGGGCGCCCTCGGGCGGCGAGAGCAGCTCGACGACCTCCGCGAGCAGATGGCCGGTGTCGACGCTGACCACGTCGCCGCGCAGGCGCCCTGCCCGCGAGTAATGGAGGATCCCGTCGATGAGCGCCTCGAGGCGGCGCACGCGCCCGCGCAGGAGGTGGATGTGCTCCTGCGTCTCACCGTCCAGCTTCCCGGCCAGCGACTCCTCGATCCACTCGGACAGGTTCGCGATCCCCCGGAGGGGCGCCTTGAGGTCGTGCGAGGCGACGTAAGCGAACTGGTCGAGCTCCTGGTTCGTCTTCGCGAGCGCCGCGATGAGCTCCTCTCGGTGCTGGCTCAGCTGCTCGATGCGGCGCCGCGCGAGCACCTGATCGGTGATCTCGAAGGCGACCACCATGACGCCCGAGACGGCGCCGGAGGGGTCGCGGATGGGCTGAGCGACGTAGTTGAAGACGGCCTCGTTCACCGCGCCGCCGCGCCGGACGGGGATGCTCAGCTCGGTCATGCGCAGCGGCTGGCCGGCCTCGATCGCGCGGTCCAGCATCGCGATCGCCTCGTGCTCGCCGAGCTCCGGGAACGCCTCGCGCACGCTCTTCCCGACGAGGTCCCGCCGGCCGACCATCTCGCAGTACGGCGGGTTCGCGACCTCGTAGCGGTGCTCGGGGCCGGCGAACACCGCGATGGGGACCGGCGCCTGCATGAAGAGGTCGTACAGCCGCTCGCGCTCGCGCTCGGCCGCTGCCCGCAGCCGGGCGAGCTGGAGGTGCGTGGCCACGCGGGCGACGAGCTCGCGCGCGGAGAACGGCTTGGGGAGGTAGTCGTCCGCGCCCGCCTCGAGCCCCTCGACGCGCGACTCCTCCCCGGCGCGCGCGGAGAGCATGACGACCGGGACACCCCTCGTGCGCTCGTCCGCGCGCAGCGCGCGGAGCAGGCCGAAGCCGTCGAGGTTCGGCATCATCACGTCGGTGAGCACGAGAGCCGGCGGGCTGCGGCGCGCCGACGCGAGCGCCTCGGCGCCGTCGGCGACGGCCTCCACCGTCCAGCGCTCGCGCAGCACCCGCCCGACGTACTCGCGCATATCGGCGTTGTCGTCCGCCAGCAGGACGCGCCCCGCCGGCCCGGCCTCGAGCGCGGCGCCGTCGGACGGCGTCCACGCCGCCGGGGCGAGGTGCTCGACGGCGTTATCGCCCTCTGCGCCGGGGGGCGAGTCGCCCTCCGCGCCGGGGGACGAGTCGCTCTCTGCGCGGGGCAGCCAGCGGAGCGCCTCCTGCACGAAAGGCGCCGCGCCCGTCGTCGTCGACGCCAGCGTGCGCGCGGCGTTCACGCGGTCCTTCGGCAGGTGCCCGGCCCCGCGAGGCAGGGAGACCGTGAACGACGTCCCCACGGAGAGCTCGCTCGTGACGTGGATGGTCCCGCCGTGGAGGCGGACGAGCTCGTGGACGAGCGCGAGCCCGATCCCGGACCCCTCGTGCGTGCGGGATCGCGCGCCCTGGACCCGATGGAACCGCTTGAACAGGTGCGAGAGCTCGCGTTCCGGGATGCCCGTCCCGGTGTCCCGCACGGTGAGGTCGGCGCGATCGCCGTGCGCGCGGAGCGAGATCGAGACCGTCCCCTCGAACGTGAACTTGAGCGCGTTCGAGAGGAGATTGAGGACGATCTTCTCCCACATGTCGTGATCGACGTAGATGGGCTCGGGCAGCGCCGGGCAATCGACCTCGAAGGCGATCCCCGCGCGTTCCATCGCCGAGCGGAAGGCGCTCGCGAGATCCGCGGTGAGCGCGGAGAGATCGGTCGGCTCGTACGACGCCTGGATCCGGCCCGCCTCGATGCGCGAGAAGTCGAGCAGCGCGTTGACCAGCTTGAGGAGCCGGACCGCGTTGCGGTGTGCGGTCTCGAGATCCGCGCCCGACAGGCTCCGCTCCGCCGACGCGAGGGCGTCCTCGAGCGGCCCGAGCATCAGCGTGAGGGGCGTGCGGAACTCGTGGCTCACGTTGCTGAAGAACGTTGTCTTCGCGCGATCGAGCTCGGCGAGGGCCTCCGCCCGCCGCTTCTCCTCCTCGTACGCCTGCGCGTTCGCGATGCTGGCGGAGATCTGGCCGGCGACGAGGTGGAGGAAGCCGCGGTAATCGTCGTCGAAGAGGCGGAACGGATTCAGCCCGACGATCAGGACCCCGGCGCGCCCCGTCTCGCCCGAAGGGGAGATCGCGAGCGCGGCCGCCCGCGTCGGCGGCCTTTGCCATGCGCCGGTCGGGAGATCGCGGAGGTGAGTCGGTATCTCGACGACGCGGCAGGACTCGTGCTCTCGCAGCACCGCGGCGAGCGGCCACGGCGACGCGTCCGTGAGCGCGATCGTCTCGGGGGCCGCGGCGTGCCCCCGCTCGAACCCCGTGCTGCCCGCGAGCTGCACGCGCCGCCGGTCCGGGTCGACGACGTAGAGGAGCGCGAACGGGAGATCCTTCGCGTTGGTCGCGAGCGAGCTCGCGACCAACGCGCACACGTCTTCCCACGAGCGCCCGTGCGCGGTCCGCGCCGTGAGGTCGCGGAGGAGCGAGAGCTGCCGCTCTCCGATGATTCGCCGCGTGTCCTCGGTATTGGCGCAGAGGATCCCGCCCGTGCCGCCCTGATCGTTCGGCACAGGGCTGTAAGAGAACGTGTAGTACGTCTCCTCCTGGTAGCCGTTCCGCTCCATGATGAGGAGGAGCGCCTCGTCGTAGGTGCCCTCGTCGCGGCGCATCGCGGACGCGGCGCGCGGCCCGACCTGGCCCCAGATCTCGCGCCACACGACGGACGCGGGCTGCCCGAGCGCCTCGGGGTGCTTGCCGCCGACGATCGACTTGTAGGCGTCGTTGTACAGATTGATGAGCGAGTCGCCCCACCAGACGAACATCGGCTGGCGCGACGTCAGGACGATGCGCACGCACGTCTTGAGGCTCTGCGGCCACGACGAGACCGGCCCGAGCGGCGTCTTCGACCAGTCGATCGCGCGCATGCGCGCGCCCATCTCGCCTCCGCCGGCGAGGACCGCGCGAGCGTCCGCGCGATCCGGCGGCGGGCCATCCAGCTCGAGCGACATGGGCCCTTTGTAGCGTGCTGTGGGTGGCGGGAGAAGGGCAGAAAAATAATGTGTTTGGGTTGCCCGGGTGATCCGCCGCACCCCGGAGGGGCCGGTGGGCCGGCGCCGCTCACGGCGGCGCGTCGAGCACCGCGCGCAGCGCCCGGCGCGCCACGTCGGGCGAATAGCCCTGGCGCGCGAGGAAAGCATAGAGCTTCTGCCGTTGCTCCGCCGGAGCGAGCCCCGAGAGCGAGCGGAGCTTCTTGCGCGCCGCCCGCTCGGCCACGGCGGACTCGTCCGTTCCCTCCTCGGCCATGACCTGCCGTATGGCCGCGTCCGCCACGTCGCGCGAGACGCCTTTGCGAGCGAGGTCCTGCTCGATCCTGCGGCGCGACCGGGGCTTGCCGACGATGCCGGAGCGCGCCTTGGCCTCCGCGAAGCGCGCGTCGTCGAGCAGCCCGCTCGAGGTGAGGCGCTCGATCGCGGTCGTCACGTGCTCCCTGGGCTCGCCCTTCTCGATCAGGCGCTTCTCCAGCTCCCTGGCCGATCGCGCCCGGAACGACAGGAGCCGCAGCGCCCGCTCGTAGGTCTTCTGCTCGCCCGCGGCGGTCTTCCGGGGCGGCTCCGCCGCGGCCCCGGGGCTGTCCTGGCCGGGGGTCAGGCCGGCGGCGGCCTGCTCGGGCACCGTGGCGAAGGGGACCCCGTCCACCAGGATGACGACGTGGCCGGGCTTGTCGGGCGAGGGGACGATTCCCGTGATGAGCGGCATGCGCGAGGGACGATGGCGCACCTGGCGCGGGCCGCAAGCGCCCGCTCACCCCGCCTGCTTCCCGCCGCGGCGGGGCGCCTGCGGGCTCACCTCACGGATCGAGCACGAGCACGCCGAACGCCTCCGGGACATGGAAGTTCGGCTTGCTCGTGCGGGGCGGGCTCCACGCGAGGTAGTGCCGTGGGTCCTTGCCCTCCATCCGGTACAGGTTCATGGGCAGCCGCGCGTTCGGGGCGAGCGCGCCGACGATCCCCGGCGCGGCCAGCAGCGCCTCGATGACGGCCGTGCGCGCCCGCGCGTCCTGGCTCGTCGCGATCGTCGCGCCGCTCGACCACGCGGTGTCTTCCAGGCGCGCGTCGCGGTCGATCGCGATATCGAAGAAATGGCCGAACGGCCCGATCTCCACCTCGAAATACCGCCTCGGCGAGCTCGGGGCCGGCGTCAGGAAGAGCTCGATGCAATCCTCTTTATAAAGTCCCTTTCGCTCCGTGCCGACGGGCTTCGAGTGATCCGTGTTGAGCCCCGCGTTCGAGAGCTCGAAGAGCGCGTGGAGCCCTTGCTTCGACCAGAGGAAGCGCGCCCGCGTGGGGAACCCGGTGGGCTTGCCGGCATAGTCGGTGTCCCACAACACGGCCTTCGCGCGGCTCCAGGCCGCGTCGTCGGCCTTCCCGTCGAGCACGACCTGCTCTCCCGGCGGAAGCGGCGACGCGTGCGCCTCCGGCTTCGCGGGGCCTCCGCTCGGCTCGGCGCCCTGCTTCCCGTCGGGCGCCTTCTGCGAGGCCGGCGGCGCGGGATCGAGCGCCTTCGCGGGCCCGCCGGGCAAGGGCGCCTGTCCGGGCTCCCAGTCGAGCCGGAAGGGCGCCATCGCCTTGTAATGCACGGGCCTCGGGCTCTTCAGGAGATCTGCCCCGTCTCCCGTGATCGCCGTCGCCTTGAGATCCAGCCCGAACCGCTTCGCCGCGGCGTCGATGAGCGGCGAGGTCCGGTGGCCGCCGAGCTCGCGCGCGAGCGCGGGGCTGTTCCACACGCCGAGGAGCTCCGCCGCCACGCGGTCGACCCGCACCGGGTTCGTGCCGCCGACCGCCACCATCTCCGACGTGGGGTGGAGGACCTGGAAGCCGTCTCCGCCCATCGCCGGCGCGCCGTCGCCGAGCACCGCGTCCGGCGCGGATATCTCGAGCACGTCGACCATCCGCTCGGCGAAGACGCGGAGCGAGGATAAGTAAAGAGCTCTATCCTCCTGGCCAGCGGCCTTCGTGTCCAGGTACGCCTTGAGCTCCCTGTGCATCCTCCACTTCTGCTTGTAGGCAGGCGCGCTGTCCGACAGCATGACCGTGCCCTGCATGCCCTTGATACCGACGGAGATGACCGAGTACCGGTGCATCTTGAGCCGGGGGAGCGACAGGAAGAGCCCGTGGTCGAGGTGCTCGGCCAGCACCTTCGGCATCAGCAGCGTCGGGACGTGGGTCGCCTGGATGCCGCGGATGGCGAGGGGCTTTCCGGGCCTGTCGCCGGCGACATCGTAGACCCCGTCGTCGTCCATCGCGACGAGCGCGGCGCCCTCCTCGGCGGCCATCGCCTCATAGCCGGTGCGCTGCGCGATGTCCTTCCAGAACTTGTGCGAGTGGCCGCAGCCCTCGGCGATCGTGATCTTGGTGTGCCCGCGCGCCTTGAGGCACTGGACGACGCCTCGAACGAACTCCGGCTGGGTGATCCGGCCGGTCACGCCGTCGTCGCCCTTCGACTTTGCAGGGTCCTTCACGCTGTCGAACCCGCAGATGTTGGGCTTGAGGAGCACGGGAGTCGCCGCGGGGCGCCTCGGCACCACGGCCTCGCAGATGCGCTTGCCGAGCTCCAGGGGACCCTGGCCGCGGAGCACGGTGACGGGCGAGTCGTCGGCCTTGATGCGCTCGACGTGCCGCTTCCTGAGGGCGGCGCCGTCGATGCTGTCGGACGCGATCACCGAGGGCCCGGACTCGTACCGCTGCGACGCGCCCGCGACCACGTCGCTCGACGCGCTCGGGATCGCGGTCGGCACGGCGGGGTGCGCGGAGGCGGCCGCGAACGAGGAGGCGGTCTGCGCCGGCGCGGGCGCCGGCGAGGACGCCGCCGCGTCGGGCGGCGGCTGCGCGGCGGCGGGGCCGCCGTCGCCGGGACCGCCGCCCGGCTGGCGTTGCCGGTCCCCGCAGCCCGAAAGGACGGCGACCAGCGCCGCGATCGCGAGGGAAGAGCGCCGCGCCCGGCGGCCGTGGATCGCCCGTGTCGTGTTCATGCTCGCGGAGCACGATGGGGCGAAACGACGGCGGCGAGAAGCAAGAATCTTGATACAGCTCATGTATTCCAGTGCAGGCGCGGAATGAACGGATGTGTGGCCCTTCTGGCGTGGAATTTACTTCCAATAAAGAAGTCTCGCGAATGGGGGATGGGATGAAATCTGTTTCTGGCGTGTTCTCGGCCGTGATCGTGACGACCCTGCTGGCGCTGTCCGCGTGCGGCGGCAGCGTCGACGACGAGGGAAATAGCAAGGAAGAAGGCCCCTCCTGCGGGCTGGTCGCGGCGTGCGGCGGCGATCCGACAGGAAGCTGGACGATGGATGAGGCGTGCCTGGATCCCTCGATGTTCGAGGACCTCAACAAGGGGTGTGACGGGGAGATCGACATCAGCGGCATGGTGGTGAGCGGACGCGCCGAATTCCGGGCCGATAACACCTATGTCACGACCATCACGCATCAGGGGCCGATCAAGGCGGTGTACCCTGCGGCGTGCCTCGCGGCCGAGGACATCCCGATCACGTGCGCGCAGCTCAGCGTGAAAATGCAGCGGGCCGCGGCTGGGAAGGAGTCGCCCCTCACCTCGGCGGAGTGCGCTCATGCGGGCGCCGACTGCGCGTGTACGTTTGTCTTCGGGCGGATCACGACGCCGTCGACGGGCACCTGGTCGGTCTCCGGATCCATCTTGACCCTCGAGCCCGAGGGCGCGGAGCCCGAGGAGAACCCGTTCTGCGCGCAGGGATCCTCGTTCACCAGAGGCTTCCCGGTATCGGCGGGAGCGGACGCCTCGGGGCCCATCCAGCACTACATGCGGTTCACGAAGGAGTGAGCCGCGGGGAGCCCGGTCGTCGGGGCGCCGCTCAGCGCCGGTCGAGCCCCACGATGCGGTCGAGCAGCGCCCGGTCGAGGCTCGCCTCCACCGCATTCGCGAGCCGGTCGTACTCCTCGTGCCGGCTCGGTATCGCCGGCTCGCCCGCGGCCCTGGGGAGCCCCCTCCGCTCGCGCAGCGCCGCGAGGAGCGACCGCCGGAGCCCGTCGTTGTCGAGGATCCCGTGGATCATCGTGCCCACCACGGCGCCGTCCGCCGACACGGCCCCGTCGAGCGCCGACTCGGCCTTGCCGCCCCTCGACCCGATCGCGAACGCCGCGGCCGCGCCGCCCACCCGCTCCACGCGGCCCATGTGGATCTCGTAGCCGGTCAGCTCTCCCGCCCCCTCGCCCTCGGCCTCTCCCGCGTTCACCGCGCCCGCCGGGCCGAGGAACGAGCCGCCCGCCAGCCGCGCCCGCACCTGCGCCACCGTCTTGGTCCGCTCGAACCGCGTCCATACATCGAGCAGCCCGAGGCCCCGCGCCGCCGGCTCGGCCGACTCGACGCCTTCCGGATCCTCGATCGCCCCGCCGAGCATCTGGCAGCCGCCGCAGATCCCGAGCGTCCAGCCGCCCTGCCGGGCGCGCGCCGCGACCGCCTCGGCGAGGCCGCTCGCGCGCAGCCACGCGAGATCGGCCATCGTGCTCTTCGTCCCGGGGAGCAGCACGAGATCTGCATTGCCGATCTCGTCCGGCCGCTCGATGAACCGCACCACCACGCCGGGCTCGTGCTCCAGCGGCTCCACGTCGTCGTAATTCGATATCCGCGGCAGCCGGACCACCGCGATGTCGAGCTGCCCCGGGCCCGCCGGCGCCCGGCGCCGCCGGCCCTCCAGCGACACCGAGTCCTCGTCCGCGATGCGCAGCTGCTTCAGATAAGGCACCACGCCGAGCACCGGGACGCCCGTCCGCGCCGTCAGCATGTCGAGCCCCGGCTCCAGCAGCTTGAGGTCGCCGCGGAACTTGTTGATCACGAACGCGGCCACGCGCGCGCGCTCGTCGGGCTCGAGCAGCGCCATCGTCCCGACCAGCGCCGCGAACACGCCGCCTCGGTCGATGTCGCCGGCGAGCAGCACCGGCGCGTCGGCGGCGCGCGCCACGTGCATGTTCACGATGTCGCGGTCCTTCAGGTTGATCTCCGCGGGGCTGCCCGCCCCCTCGATCACCACGACGTCGTGCGCCTCGCGCAGCCGCCCGAGCGAGCGGGCGATGATGTCCTTCAGCTCTCCCCGGTACGCGAAGTAGTCGCGCGCGTGCAGGCTGCCGATCGGCTTGCCGAGCACGATCACCTGGGAGCGGGAGTCGCCCTCGGGCTTGAGCAGCACCGGGTTCATGTCGACCGTCGGCGCGACGCGCGCCGCCTCGGCCTGCACCGCCTGCGCCCTTCCGATCTCGCCGCCGTCCAGGGTCGCGAACGAGTTCAGCGCCATGTTCTGCGACTTGAACGGCGCGACCCGGAGGCCCCGCCGCTGGAAGATGCGGCAGAGCGCCGCGCAGAGGAGGCTCTTGCCGACCGAGGACGCCGTGCCTTGCACCATCACCGTGAGCGCCGTCATCGGAAGAGCTCCTGTCCAAGCCCAAAGGAAGCCGCCGCCAGGAGGGCCGCCGCGAGCCCGGCGAAGAGCAGCGCCGCGAGCACCACGATCCGGCAGGCCTCGTCGATGAGCCCCCGCCGGAGCGGCTCCACGGGGTCGCCGAGGCGGTAGTGGCCGCGCTTCTCGAGCTCGACCCGGAGCAGCCCGGCCATCGCCGCCATGGGCCGGCCGGCGTTCGGGCTCTCGGTGAGGCCGCCGTCGCGCAGGAGCACGGCGAGGCCGCGGCGCGCGTCGGCGCCGCGGAGCCACCCGGCGGCGAGCAGGAGGAGCGCGGTGAGCCGCGCCGGCACGAAGTTCAGCGCGTCGTCGAGCCGCGCCGAGGCCTTGCCGAGGTACTCGTAGCGGCCGTGGTAGCCGACCATCGCGTCGAGCGTGTTCACCGCGCGGTAGAAGAGCGCGCCCGGGAGCCCGAAGAGGGCGAAATAGAAGAGCGGCGCGACGAAGCTGTCCGATGCGTTCTCCGCGACCGACTCGACCGACGCGGCGACCAGCGCGGGCTCGTCGAGCTCCGACGGGTCGCGGCTGCAGAGGCTCCGCAGCGCGCCGCGGGCCCCGGTGACGTCGCCCGCTTCGAGGGCGTCGCGCACGCCATAGGCCGCGTCGCGGAGCGCGCGGAGCGCGAAGGTGGGCTTCAGCAAGAGACCTGACAAAGCGAGCGCGAGGACGGGGTGCGGGGCGAGCAGCGCCGCGACGCCGGCGCCGAGCGCGGCGAAGAAGCAGGGGACGGCGAGGGCCATGAGCGCGCCGAAGAGGAGCTCCGCGGCGCGGCCGCCCGCTGGCGCGGCGCGCTTCAGCGCCTGGATGGCGGAGCCCATCCACACGACGGGGTGGACGGCGGCGGGGGGCTCGCCGCAGGCGAGGTCGAACGCGACAGCGACGAGCAGCGCGGCGGCGGCCGTCATCGCGCGTCCTCGCCGCCGCCGACGAGCGCGACCGGGCCGGGGCGCAGGCGGAGGATCGCGCCCATCACGGCCACGTAGAGCTCGCTGGCCGAGCGGCCGAGCCGCTGGTGCGCGCGCCCCGCGAGGTCGCGGAACGCCCGGCCGAGCCGGCTCTCCGGGACCACGCCCATGCCGACCTCGTTCGAGACGAGGACGACGTGCGGCGCCGCCGACTCGACCGCCGCGGCGAGCGCCTCGATGCGCTCCTCGATGGGCCCGAGCGCGCGGCCCTCGGTCTCGTCGCGGAGCAGCAGGTTCGAGAGCCAGAGCGTGAGGCAGTCGACGACGACGACGTCGACGCCGGAGAGCGAGGCGATGCGCTCGGGGAGCGCGATCGGCTCCTCCACGGTGAGGAACGCGCCGCCCCGCTCGAGGACGTGCGCGTCGATGCGCGCCCGCATCTCGTCGTCGAACGGCTCGGCGGTTGCGATGAAGGCGCGGCGCTCGCCGAGCGAGCGCGCGAGGGAGAGCGCGAACGCGCTCTTGCCGGAGCGCACGCCGCCGCCGATGAGCGCGACCCGGCGCGGCGCCGTGCCCGGGCCGCTCATCGCGCGCGCTCCTTCCGGTGCGCGGCGGCGCTCGCGACGAGCCCCTCGGGGACGAGCGGGTTCGAGGCCCAGTGCGCGTGCACGTACGAGGCGAGGACGCTCCCCGCCCGGTACCCCTCGCGCGCGACCTGGCCGCCGCGCCGGCGCCGAACGGAGTAGGCGTGCTCGATCGGCAAGGGCGCGTGCTCGGCAGGCGGCGGCGCCTGCGCGGGCGGAGGCTCGGCCGGCGCCGCGGACGGCTCGGCCGGCGCCGGCGCAGCGCGCTGCGACGGGCGGAGCTCGGAGTAGCGGAACTGGTGCCCGCGGAAGCGGAGCCCCGCGCCGCCCAGGATCGTGCGCGCCTGCGTCTCGACCTCCACGTACCCGAGCGCCTGCAGCTTCTCGCACATCGCGGCCTCCGCGGGCACGAGCCCGACCATGGGGTGCGCGCGCCCGTCCAGCGTGCGGATCGCCTCGGTCAGGTACATGAGCCCGCCGCACTCGGCGTAGATCGGGCCCCCACGGCCGGCGAACGCGCGGATCTCGTCGCGGAGCGCGGCGTTCGCGGCCAGGCGCTCTGCGTGCACCTCGGGGTAGCCGCCCCCGAGGTAGAGCGCGTCGACGTCGGGCAAGCGCGCGTCGCGGATCGGCGAGAAGCGCACGATCTCGGCCCCGGCGGCCTCGAGGCGGCGCAGGTTGTCCGCGTAGTAGAAGTGGAAGGCCTCGTCGAACGCCACGCCGATGCGGGCCCGGCCGCGCTGCGCGCTGGCGGCAGCTGCGCCGGGCGTCGCGGCCGCGCCGGCCGCCGGCAAGGGCGGCGCCGCGCGCGCGATCTCGAGCAGCGCGTCGAGCCCGATCCACGCCTCGGCCTGCGCGCCCCAGTGGTCGAGGCGCTCCTCGGGGAGCGCGGCCTCGTCGGCCGTGCGCAGGCCGAGGTGGCGCTCGGGGAAGCGCTGCGCCTCGTCCCGCGGCAGGCCGCCGAGGACCGGCAGCGACCGGTTCACCTGCGCCTGCGCCTGTCGAAGGATGTCGAGGTGGCCGCGGCTGCCGACCTGGTTGCACACGACAGCGGCGACGCGCAGCGCCGGATCGAAGCCCGCGAAGCCCTGGACGAGCGCCGCGACGCTGCGGGCCATCCCGGACGCGTCGATCACGAGCGCGACCGGCGCCTCGAGCCATTTCGCGATCTCGGCGGTCGAGCCCTCCTCCCCGGTCGGGCTCGCCCCGTCGAACAGCCCCATCACCCCCTCGATCAGCGCGACGTCGGCGCCGGCGGTCTCCGCCGCGAACGTCGACAGGACCGCTTCCCGGCCCATCATCCAGCCGTCGAGGTTGTGCGATGTCCCGGCCACCGCGCGGGCGTGGTAGGTCGGATCCAGGTAGTCGGGGCCGCACTTGAACAGCGCGACCTGGAGGCCGCGGGCGCGGAGCGCGCGCGCGATCGCCACCGTGGCGGTCGTCTTGCCGACGCCGCTCGCCGTGCCGGCGACGACGAGCCGGGGGATGGCCCGGGACATCAGAAATCGACTCCCATCTGGGCCTTTTGCCCCTGCTCGAACGGGTGCTTCACCGATCTCATCTCCGTCACCAGATCGGCGAGCGCGAGGAGCGCGTCGGGCGCGTTCCTGCCGGTGATCACGACGTGCACGTGCGCGGGCCTCGCGCGCAGCGCCGCGAGCAGCTCGTCCTCGGCGATGAAGCCGTAATGGAGCGCATACGTGATCTCGTCGAGCACCACGATGTCCTGCTCGCCGCCCCCGATGAGCGCCGCGGCCTCCTGGAAGGCCGCGCGCGCCGCGGCCTTGTCGCGCGAGAGATCGTCGCTCTCCCAGGTGAAGCCGCGCCCCATGACGAGGAACGTCAGGTTGGGGAGCGTCTCGGCGAACAGCCGCTCTCCGGTCTTCCACTTGCCCTTGATGAACTGCACGACCGCGACGCGCATGCCCCGGCCGAGCGCGCGGAACACCATGCCGAGCGCGGCCGTCGTCTTGCCCTTGCCGTGGCCCGTATAGACGATGACGAGCCCTCGTCGACCTGCCGCCGCTCCGGCGCTCTCCTCCGCGCTCACGAGTCCTCCTCGGTCGTGCCAGGGACGAGGAGCTTCTTCTCGGCCTTGCGGAAGCGGTGGCTGAAATCCGGATCATAGAGCCGCGAGTCGGCGAAATCGGTGGAGGTGAGCACCCGGCCGACCAGGATCATCGACTGGCTCTTGATGCCCTCGGCCCGCACCTTGTCCCGGATGTCGGCGAGCGTGCCTCTCACGATCTTCTGATCGGGGCAGCTCGCCTTGTGCACCACCGCGACCGGGCAATCCGCGCCGTAGGCCGGGATGAGCGCCGCGGTCACGTCCTTGAGCAGGGTGATGCTCAGGAACAGGCAGAGCGTCGCCTGGTGGCGGGCGAGCTCCTCGAGCCGCTCGGCGGGCGGCACCGGCGTGCGCCCCTCGGCGCGCGTCAGGATGACGGTCTGCGAGAGCTCGGGCAGCGTGAGCTCGCGCCCGAGCGCCGCGGCCGCCGCGGTGAAGGACGAGACGCCGGGGATGATCTCGTACGGGATCCCGAGCGCATCCATCCGGCGCATCTGCTCGGCCGTCGACCCGAAGAGGACGGGATCGCCCGTGTGGACGCGCGCCACGTCGTGCCCTGCGTCCCTGGCCTCGACGAAGACCTCCACGATCTGGTCGAGGGTCATGCCGGAGGAGTCGATGACCCGGGCGTCCGGCCGCGCGGACGCCACGATCTCCCGGGGGACGAGCGAGCCCGTGTACATGACGACCGGGCAGCGAGCGACGAGCTCGGCGCCGCGCACCGTGATGAGCCCGGGATCGCCCGGGCCCGCGCCGATGATGTAGACGCGCATGGGAGTTCTTTCCTTGCTTCGTGCGCCGGCGATCCCGGAGGGGACCGCGGGCGCGCGAAGCTAGAGCGATCGCGAGGCGGGCGCTAGGGGGTGGGGCAGAGCCGCCGAGGCGGAGCCTCGAGGAAACTGACCGGAGCGTGGTCGCTGCTTGCCAACTCCGCAAAGATGGCGCTCTGGAGCGTGCAGGACGGCTCCGCGGGCTGCCGAAAGCTCGTGGTGACGCTGGCCGGGCGAAGGTTCACGGTGGCCGACGGGGCAACCGCAGAGGCTTTGCGTACGCAGACGAGGCCGGATCGGCGGGTGAAGGACCTTCGGTAAGGCGGACGCGATGCTTGACGCCATGGCGTTGGTGGGCGACGCTCGACCGCCGGTCGTCCGAGCCCTTTGCGGCCTTAAGGAACGCTAGGGGCGAGTTCCGGGGGGAGCTCACAGCGTACCCCTACGCCTCGTCAGTTTTTGCTATCCATTGTTGCTGGTCCTTCTTGACGCAAATCTGAATGAGACCCAATGGAAGTCGATTTTGGCGATTCTGGAATCTTACCTTCTGCGAAGGGCTGTGCTGGGGTGGACCACCAAGTCTTATAATCGCATTTTTCTTAATCTTGCCAGGGTTTTGCGGACGGCGGGGACATCGTCAGAGATCCTCCGCGTAACTCTCTCTGGTCTCTCTGGCGAGAGCTCGGCGTGGCCCACTGATGCTCAATTTTCAGAGGCGTGGTTGAGCGGGAACGCCTACGAGCTCACCAGTCCTAAGGTTGTTCATATCCTGCGACGCGTCGGCGAAGAGCACCTGACGAATCTCAGTGAGCGAATTACGATTGATAGTCCACTCACCGTCGAGCACATCATGCCCCAAAATTGGCTCGAAAAGTGGACGCTCCCGAGCGGTGAGAAGGGTTTGTCAGGCACGGAGCTATGGGAGGCGAAGCCCGACGATTCGAAGGCTGTTGCAACCAAGCGTCGCAACGATCTCGTTCAGACTTTCGGGAATCTGACGCTCGTCACCCAGGCGCTGAATTCAACCGTGTCGAATTCAGCGTGGATAACGAAGAGGCCTGCACTCATGAGTGCATCATTGCTGCCGATCAATCAGCAGCTTCATGAGCATGTTACCTGGGACGAGGAGGCGATTCAGAAGCGTGGAAAGGACCTCCTCAATAAGGCGCTCAAGCTTTGGCTCGGACCAAGCTTGTAAACTGCGCCGTGCCGCCCAACAAACGGCGGGTGTTAATGCTGCGCCGAGCCTCGCTCCACTCGACGCCCCGGGGCGCCACGCGCCGCGTCCGCCCCTTCCGCCGCCGCGCTTCAGCGGGGTCTCGGCCCATCACCGGGTCCCGTTCATGCGTGGGCGCTGCCATCGAAGCGAGGGCCAGCGCCTGGCGGGTTGTCAGATGGACCGGACCGGGTACCATGAGCCGCATGGCGTCCTACATTTCCGCGGCTGAGGCCACGCAGACGTTTCCGGATGTACTCGAGCGCGTCCGTTCGCATGGGGACGTATTTGTCGTCGAGTGCGAAGGTGAACCGATCTGCCGGATCGAACCCATCGTTCCCGCGCGGCGCACGGTCCGAGACCTCGTTCGACTGCTGCAAACCGCGCCGCGCCCGGACGATGGTTACCTCGACGCCGTCGAGGAGGTCGCACAGAACCAGCCGATGATGCCGGAGACCCCGTGGGAGCGCTGATCGACTCCAGCGTGCTCATCGCGGCCGAACGTGGGAAGCTGGACTTTGAGCGCGTGCTTCGTGACCACGGGGACGAACCGGTGGCCATCGCGGCGATCACCGCATCGGAGCTCTTGCACGGGGTTCACCGAGCGGTGGAAGCTTCGCAACGCGCCCGGCGAGAGGCGTTCGTCGAGCGGCTGCTCGCCGACTTGTCTTTGATTTCGTTCGATCTCGTGGCTGCACGCGTGCACGCTCGCCTTTCTGCTGAACTCGCGGCGAAGGGCTCGCCTGTCGGTGCGCACGACCTCTTGATTGCGGCGACAGCGCTCGCAGTCGGGTATGATGTGGCAACCCGAGACGCTCGCAGCTTCCCACGAATACCGGGGCTGAGGGTACTCCACTGGTGAGCGCCCTGCACCCGCCAATGGATCCAGTGCCCTCGTCGCTTACGAGAGATCAGTACTTGGGTGCGCTCCGTGCGCCGGCGATCCCGGACGGGACCGCGGGCGCGCGAAAAAACTAGAGCGGTCCCGAAGCGGACGCCAGCGTTCATGGTGGAGCCCGTGCGGCCGGCGCGGAGGCCCGAGAGACACATCGCAGGCCCGAGGACACGAACCTGCGGTGTGTGCCGCAGGCTCCCGTCTTCTCCCTCGGACGTGCTGGTCCGGGGCCTTGCTCAGGGCATGCGCCTGTGATGCGATGGGAGGTCGCACCCCTCTTCAAGGAAACGCCATGGACCAGCAGAACGGAAGTTCTCAGCCCTCGATGCCAATCCTGTGCGCGGCAGCCCTCTTCGAGCCGACGCTCCCGGCCGCGTGGGGACCCACGCTCGATCTGCTCGCCGACATCGAGGAGCTGCAAGATGCGACGAAGGGCAGCCGCGAGGAGCGGGAGGCGAGGGGGCGCGATCTTCGCGAGCGGCTGATGCGCGGCATCGACGCCCTGAGCGAGCCGACCCCGGACGAGTTCCACGCGGCGAGCGCGTCGTTCCGGGCCTGGTTCACCGAGGCGGTGCTGCTCTGGCTCCGGTTCGCCGGCAGCAGCTCCGCGCCGCTCATCGATACGGTCGCGTCGCGCCCGCTCCTCGATTTCCCGCTCGATCTGCCGGAGGGCAGCGAGGGGATCCCGATCGTCCGGCGGGCGCTGCGAGAGGCGCTCGGGTGGGACGAGGCGGAGCTCGCGCAGGTCGAGGCCGCGATGGATCATATGACCTCCAACCTCGCGGTGAAGCACAGGATCACGAAGGCGATCGCATCGCAGCTCGCCGCGAAGGGGGGCGCGTCGCCCGCCGCGTGCGCCGAGCTCATGAGCGCGATCTACGGCCCGTTGCCGTGGCGTCCCGGCGACGTGGATCTGCTCATGACGTCGACCGCGATCTTCCTGTGCCTCCGCGCGTCGGCGCCGGCGACCGGCTCGCCCGGCGCGGCGGGCTCCGGCGAGGCGCCGCGGCTCGAGGTGCCCGGCTGGGACGAGCGCCCGGAGGAGGAGCGGCGCGCCATCTCCGCCTTCATCGCCCGATGCGACGACACGAACACCGCGGCGACGGCGCGGTTTCCCGCGTTCGGCTACTTCGACCGCGCGGCCATCGATCCGGCGCTCGCGCGCTCCCTCGCGGACGCGGCCTCGGTCCCGACGGAGGTCGTCACACAGACCCTCGCCACCATGGTGATGGTCCTCCGGACGCCGGAGGTCGAAGACTACGTGGTTCATGACGCCTGGGGCCATGCGTGGCAGGAGGCGCTGGCCGAGTTCGAGTGGGAGTACGCGGTGCTGCCGCGGCTCGAGGAGCCCCTCGCGCTCGACACCGTCTTTCCCGGCGCGGTCGGCCCCGGCATCGCCTCGGCCTTCGTCGAGCGCGGGGGCCGCACCGAGCTCGACGAGGCGGCGCTGCGCCGCTTCGCCGAGGCCGACGTCAGGGCGCGAATCCAGGTGGCCGCGAGCAACGGCATCGCCGAGATGCTCGCCGATTTCATGGAGAGCAAGTACGCCTGGCACAGGCCTTCCCTGAAGCTGCCGGACGCGTCGCTCCTCCCCATCACGGGGCTCAAGCTCGATCTGACCGTGGGCGACGTTCGCCGCCAGGTCGCCCGCTGGTCGGCGCCGTACCGCGCGCTGGCCGAGGACGCGGGGGCGCGCGCCCGCCTCGTCGACGCGCTCTCGCCGCGCGTTCCGGCCGCGGGGCTCAAGGAGGCGGTGGATCAGGCGGGCGCGCTGCTGTGGCGCGAGCTCGCGACGGCGTTCGACGACACGCTGCGGCCGGTGGCTGCCAAGGGCGGAGGGATCCGCGCGAGCGCGTGCCGCCGGATGGTGCTGCAGCTCGCGCAGGTCGCCGCGGTGCTCGAGCGGACGCTCGCCGCGTCGTGCGCTGACGGGCCACGGAGCGGGTCGCGGAGAGGGCCGCGGACGGAGCCCGCCTGGCGCGACCCGGCGCTGTGCGTGGACCTGCTCCTGGTGACGATCGCCCGGTTCTACGAGCACGAGCGGCAGAGGAACTTCTGGCACCTCGACCAGGTCCTCTCGACCGGGTTCGTCGAGGCCTGCGGCCGGCTCCGGGCCGCCATGGCGAACGCCGAGTCGCCCTGAGTCTGCCCTCCGGAGATGGCGTATACTCCCGCCGATGTCCGGCGCCCAGCGCGACGTATTCCGGCTCTGCGGGACCACGATCGACGGCAAATACCGTGTCCTCTCCGCCGTCGGCGCCGGCGGGTTCGGCGTCGTCTATCGCGGCGTGCACGAGGGGTTCGACGCGCCCGTCGCGATCAAGTGCCTCAGGCTGCCCGACGAGCTCTCGCCCGAGGCGCAGCTGGATTTCGTTCGACGGCTGCGCGACGAGGGGCGGCTCCTGCTCCAGCTCTCGCGCCTCTCGCCCGGCATCGTGCAGGCGCTCGACATCGGCGCCTTCACGGCCCAGGACGGCGCTCGCGTGCCCTATCTCGTGCTCGAGTGGCTGGACGGCGAGACGCTCGCCAGCCACCTCGAGCGCCTGCGCGCCGGAGGCGGCGGCGCCCTGTCCCGCCGCGAGGCGATACGCCTGCTCGACCCCGCGGTGCGCGCCCTCGCGGTGGCGCACGAGCAGAACATCGCGCACCGCGACGTCAAGCCGGAGAACCTCTTCCTCGCCGAGGCGGGGGGCGTGAGGACGCTCAAGGTCCTCGATTTCGGCATCGCCAAGATCATCGGCGATCAGCGCTCGCGGACCGCGGCGCTCGCGAGCACCGCGGAGGGGCCGTCGGTGTTCACGCCCCGCTACGGCGCTCCGGAGCAGTTCGACAAACAGCGGGGCGCGACGGGGCCATGGACCGATGTCTTCGCGCTCGCGCTCGTCTTCGTGGAGCTCGTGACGGGGGCTCGGGCGCTGGAGGGGGAGGGGATCGTCGAGCTCTATTCGGTGGTCGTCGATCCCGCGCTGCGCCCCACGCTGCGGGCGCGCGGCGTCTCGGCGCCGGACGCCGTCGAGCGCGTGCTCTCGCGGGCGCTCAGCGTCTCTCCGCGCGACCGGTACCCCGACGCCGGCGCGTTCTGGCGCGCGCTGATCGCCGCGGAGGGGCTCGAGGACGAGCTGCCGAGCCTCCCGCCGCGCTCGCCGCCCGCCGCGCGAGAGGCCGAGACGCGGGTCGAGAGCGGGAACGCGCGGGGCGGCCCTGCGCCAGGCGCCGAGCACGCGGGCACGCCCGCGGGGATCGGCTTCGAGCCGACCGTGCCGCACCGGACCGACCCGGCGTCGCTGCGCCCCGAGGGCGCGCCGCCCGCGCTGGCCGGTGCGGAGCCCGCGCCGCGGCCGGACCACGGGGCCGCGTCGGGCGAGGCCGTCGTGGTGCGGACCGCACGCGACGAGCGCGCGCGGCCGGGCCGGCGCGGGCTCATCGCGCTCGCGCTGGCGGCCTCGGCGGTCGCAGGCGCCGCGGTCGCGGTGCTCCGGCGTCCCCCGGAGCCGCCGCCCCGGCCGAGCAGCGCTGCAGTCGCCGCCCCGGAGCCGCCGCGCCCGGCCTCGAGCAACCCGGAGGCCGCGGCGCTCTACCAGGAGGCGCTGCAGGCCTACCGCGACGGCGCGCCGGACGTGGCCGCGCGCACGATGGAGCGCGCCGTGGCGCTGGATCGTGGCCTCGGCGCCGGCCACCTGCGCGTGGCGATCTGGACGTTTCGACAGAGGCCGGCCGTGGCGCGCGAGCACTTCCAGCTCGCGCTCCGGCACCGGGCCGCCCTCGGCGAGCGCGACATGGCGCTGCTCGACGCGGCCGAGCCATACGTGCGCCAGCCCTCCGATGCCGTCGCCTGGGAGCGGCGGCTCGAGGCCGCGGCCTCGAGGTTTCCGGCCGATCCGGAGCTCCTCGTGTACCTGGGCGCGGCGAGGTTCGCGCAGCTCCGGTTCGACGCCGCCATCGAGGCGTACGATCGGGCGCTCGCCCTGGACCGGGGCCACGTGCTCGCGTGGGGGTCGAAGGGAGAGTCGCTCGGGATGAAGGGGGATGTCGCGGCGGAGCTCGCCGCCTACCAGGCGTGCGCCGAGACGGCTCCCGGCGCGACGCTCTGCCTCGCGAACCGGGTTCGCCTCCTCCATCGCCAGGGCGATTGCCGGCAAGTCGAGGAGCACGCGCGCCGGTGGCTCTCGATCGATCCGAAGGCGGCGCCGGCGCACCGGCACCTGGCGCTGGCGCTCCATGCGCGGGGCGCGCCGCGCGAGAGCGTGCTCGTGGCGCTGGAGCAGGGGTGGGCGGCGGTCCCCGAAAGCGAGCGGAGGGCGAAGGAGCTGCTCGATCGGATCTCGCTCGCGGTCCTGGACGGCGATTTCGAGCTGGCGGTGGAGCACGCCCGCGCGTGGCAGCGCGAGGTCGCCGGCAGGAACGATCAGGACGCGCACGCGAGCCCGGCCCTCAGGCTGGCGGAGCTCTACCGTGAGATGGGCCTACCGCGGGAGGCCGGGCGTGTGGCGGACGATTTCCTCCGCCGGATGAGCGCCTGGTCCGAGCCGGCGACCACGGCCGACTGGACCATCGCGTTCTTGCCGTACAGCCGCCGGGCAGCGTCGATGACGCAGGAGGCGTACGACGCGGCGCGCTCGGCGTGGGTGGAGCGGGTCCAGTCGAAGTGGCGCGCCGCGGCGCAGGAGATCAAGCCGGAGCACCGCTGGCTGCTCTGGACCGAGGCGTACGCGGCCGGCGTCGAGACCGCGGCCGACGCGGCGGCGGCGTTCGAGACGATGCCGCTCGACCAGCCGCTCCCGTCGGAGAGCGGCCGGTGGCTCCTGCTCGATCTGCGGATCGGCAAGGTGTACGCGCTCGCGGGGAAGGGGCAGGAGGCGATCGGGCCGCTGACGCGCGTGGCGCGGTCGTGCGCGGCCCTGGCCGACCCGTTCTCGACCACGGAGGCGCGGCTCTATCTCGGCATGGCCCTGGAGGCGACAGGCGATCTGCGCGGCGCCGCCGCGGCGTACGAGGCGGTCCTCGAGCGCTGGGGCAAGGCGCGCCCGCGATCCATCTCCGCGGAGCAGGCGCGGGCGCGGCTCGGCGCGCTGCGGGCGCGGCGCTAGGCGGTGAGCGCGTTCCCTCCTACTACAGTCGTACTCATGGCGGTCGAGCGCCACGGCGCCGGTAGTGACAGCTGCGCGCCAGCGCCTGATGATGCCATCGCCACCAGGATCAGCGCAGAACCGCGCCAGCCCGTGAAGCTGCGGACTTCATAATGGTCGAGGCCGACTTCGCCCTTCGCACTCTCGAAGCACTCTTTTCCCCGGTAATTGGCACGAGCACGAAGGCCTCCGGTGCGCGCCCGGAGCTTCTGTCGCGGCGCGCGTCGTGAAACTACCGATTCTTCCCCGAGCTGTTCGCGCAGGTGGCGGAGCTGTCCGATGTGCTGGACGCCCCCGCCGCGAAGGCGTGGCTGGCCGACCAGCGCGCCCAGGGTGAGCGCGGCCGCTCCTGTATCACGATGACGCACTTCGTCGCCATCGCGCGGCGCTTGCCGGTCTCGCGCCCCCTCGCCAAGACCCGCCCCACAATCCTGAAGAGCCTCGGCTGTCTCCGCGAGCCTTCAGATCGGCGAAATCAGGCGTGGCGCACTCGACACCCGGCGCCGCGTTCCTGTAGCCTCGTCAGGGCGAAAGGGGAAGACGATGAGGGAGGCGCTCGGATCCTATGTCAACCGTGTTCGGGAGCTGGCGGAGCACGTCAAGGGCAACGAGCAGGCAACGAAGCAAAGCCTGATCGGACCGCTGTTCACTCTTCTTGGCTACGATCTGACGGATCCTCGTCAGTGTATTCCCGAGTATCGCGTCGACTTTGGCAAGGAACGCTCGGTCAAGCCGATTGACTGGGCGTTTCTGCAAAGTAGCCGCCCCATCTTCTTCGTGGAGGCCAAGGAAGCGGGACGGAAGCTGGCCGGCTTCGACGAGCAACTGGCGGACTATTTCGCGAAAGCGCCGGAGGCGAAGCTCGGTATTCTGACGAACGGTATCCAATGGCGCTTCTTCACCGACATGGTGAACGAGAACGTGATGGACAAGGAGCCGTTCGTGCAGTGGGACGTCCTGATCGACGAGCAGCCGCCCCTCGACTTTCTCACGGTGCTGCAGAGGTCCGAGTACAACTCTGGCCTCCTCCGGACGTTCGCACAGCGGACCCGACAGCAGAACCTCCTTGTGCAGGAGCTGGCCAGGCTCCTTGAACCGGCGCCGGAGTTCACCAAGCTCGCCGTCGCCCGGATCGAGACGAGGAATCTGACCACGGCGGTGGTCGAGAGCTGGAAGCCGATCGTCGCCAATGCCATCAATGAATGGGCCAAGCAGCGCGCGCTAGCGTCGGTCCTGGAGACCCAGTCGCGCATCAGCGCTCTCCCCGAGGAGCCGCAGGTCAACAGGGTCGAAACGACGCAGGAAGAGCTCAACGCCTTCGCGACGGTTCAGCGGCTGCTCGGGACCGAACGTCCGATCGCATACGAGGATTCCGTCTCCTATTTCAAGATACACCTCCACGAGAGGCGGACGGCGGTGTTCTGCAGGCTGCTGGCTGGTCGCAAGAAGCCGTGCGTCTGGGTACCTCTGCCGAGTGAGAGGGTGCTCCCTATGGCTGCCTCGCTTCCAGTCACCGTCCCCCAGCTGGGCTGGTCGTGCATAACGATGGATTCGATCGATGAGCTCGACAAGCTGGGCGATATTCTGCGCGCCTCTCATGACCACGTGAAATCGGCGCTCAGAGGCAAGGCCGCTGAGCCCATCGATGGTGGCGGGACGGCCGTCTAGCTGGAGCGACAAATGGGTTGAAACCCCAGAAAAGAGCAGGAATTTGAACCGCCAAGGACGCCAAGATTGTGTTTTTTTTGTTCTTGGCGTCCTTGGCGGCTAATTCTCGCTCGACTCAACGTGATCGGTGTCCTAGGCGCCCTCGGCATCATGGCAGTTCGCTTCCCCCTCCGACTTCCCGCAATAAACGCGATGCGCCTGTGGCGCACCACAAGACATGGAGTGCGCGTGCTCGGCGCTCTCTTCCGCGGCAAGGTCCTCGTACGCCTCCAGAAGGCCTATGACCGGAGCGAGCTCCGACTCGACGGCGCCGCTGCCCGACATCACGGCAGCGGCAAGCCGAACATCGCCTCGCAGACGGCGACGTGCGCGCCGCAATTACCGGAGGCTCCGTGGTCGCCGTCCTTGAGCGCGAGCCGGTGCGATCCGCCGTACGGCGGCGCCGCGCCCGGGACGTCGACCTCGACGAGCTCGCCGGGGAGTCCGATGAGGTCGAATGCTTTGAGGTGATCCGGGTGCTGCTCATCGCGCTCGCCGGTCAATCCGAACATGCGATCCACGGGCGTCGCCGACGGCTCCGACAGCCAGCTGGCGCTCACCGGGGTCGTGTCGCGCGGCCCGGCCAGCGACACCACCCGGTCGAGCCGGACGACCTTGCCGATGCGGGCGGCCGAGCTCGCGCCGTGCGAGTGGCCGCTGAAGATGATGACCGACCAGCGCGGGCTCCCGTCGTCTTCGAGGAAGTAGCCCCAGTCGCCTCGCGGGTGGACCTCTTTCAGGTGCGCGAGCGCCTTCGCCAGCCGCGCTTCGATGCTGTCGGCCCTTGTCACCTCGATGAGCGCGGTGTGGTCCTGACCGTCGAACGCCTCGAGCCGCGCGTCGCCGAACGTGTCCGGATCATTTTGAACGATGTTGTAGTCGTTCTTGTAGGCGACCGCGAACGCGTGAAAGCCGCGCGCGGCGACGAAGCGGGTGAGGTCGAGCGGGCCAGGAGGCTGGTTGCTCCCCGACAGCGTGACGACGAGCTTGCCCGCGAACCGCGCGACCCGAGTGTCGAGGAGGGCCACCTGCTCCAGGTCGCGGTCGGAGACCTCTGGATCGAGCTCGCTGGGCTTGAACCGGATCTCGCTGAGCTCGGGTGAGCTCGTGTCCACGTGCAGCTCGCGCGGCGCGCCGCCCGCGCCGCCCGCGCCGCCCGCGCCGTTCGCGCCGCCCGCGCCGCCCGCGCCGTTCGCGCCGCCCGCAGAGCCACCGACCCCGGAGGTCGCGGCGGCGCCGCCGGTCCCGGTAGTCGCGGTGCCCGTGGCTGCTCCGCCGCCAGCGCCCGGGGGGCCGCCGTCGCTCGACGAGCCGCCGCACGCCACGCACCCGAGCGTCCACCAGGCGCAACCGATCCACGCCGTAATCCGCATGCTCGAAACGTTACCAGATCACCTCCGGCGCACCGCGGTGGACGAGCCGGCTGGCGACGGCGGTCTCGCAGGGCGCCGCCGTCGCGTTCGCCGAGCCGGTGAGATACGCGTTCTCCCACGAGGAACCCCGGGCGCTTCACCGGCCTCGCGCGTGGCGCGAGCGCCGATCCGCGGCGAAGGCTCCGTGACGGGGCCTCTCCGCGCCAGCGCCGCCACGCGCGCGTGAAGGAGGCCGGCTCGGCGAACCCCACACGGGCGGCGATCTCGCCGAGCGTCAGCACCCCTTCGTCCAGCAGCTGCTCCGCGCGATCGCGGCGTACCTCGTCCAGCACCTCCACGAACGAGGTGCGGCTCAGCGAGAGTTTGCGCTGCAGCGAGCGCACGCTGAGCCCCAGCGCCGAGGCCACCTCGCTGAGGGGCGGCGTGTCGGGCAGGCGCCGCAGCGCAAGGGCGCGCACGGCCACGAGCAGCGCGTCGCTGGTGCGCTTTCGGACCCGCGGCGGCTCCCGTGGTCCCTCCGGCAGGGCGCCGGCGCTGCCACGGCCTCCGAGTCAGGAGGAGGCGCGCGTCCCGCCCTGACGCACTGCGTCCGCGGGAGACGCGAGCCTGTTCGTTCCACCTGGACCCGTCCCGGTTCTCCTGCTTTCCTGCTGCCCACCGTGACCGCATCCCGTGACGAGAGCTTCATCTCCCTCGTCCCCCGCCTCGTGTCGGCCACGTACTTTGACGAAGCTGCCACGGCGGTCCTCCAGGCCGTGTTCACCTGCGTCGAAGAGGCGCTCGCCGACAGCCCGTTCGCAGGCCGCGCTCGGATCCTGCGTGGCGTCGTCCACCTCCGCCCCGAGGACAGCTACCAGCGCCTCTTCGGCGTCGACCGCCTGAGCGGCGCGCGCATCGAAGGCACCGGCTATCTCACCTCCGGCAGCGTCTGGAGCTGGATCGAGAAGCACCGCTGTTCGGTCTCGATCGACGTCCAGCGCGCTGCGCTCCGCTCCTGGATGCCGGACGGGGCCATGGCGCACCGCCACCCGCCAGAGGCCGCCGGCATGCCCGGCGACGCGACACGCGAGCGGATGCTCGGTCGCGACGCGACCCACGTCCATGTCGTCCCGCTGCGCGCGCCGGGCGGCAGCGTCGACGGCATGATCACGATCGAGGTGAGCTGCAGGGGGGCCGTCGGGCTCGATCTCCCCTGGGCGGAGTGCCACGAGGAGCTGGCGATCCTCGCCAGCATCGCCGGGGCCTTCATCGCCGCCCGCGCGCTGCCGCTTCGCTCGGACGAGCCGGCGAGCCCGGACGAGTTCCTGCCGGTCGTCGGTCAGAGCACCGCGCACCTCGTCGAGCTGCTCCGCGCCTTCGCCCCGCGGGACGACACCATCCTGATCACCGGCCCGACCGGCGCCGGGAAATCCAGGCTCGCGCGCTGGTGCCACGAGCACTCGCAGCGCCGGGGCCAGCCCTTCGAATCGCTGGACCTCCTCGGCGTGCCCGAGGACCTGCAGATGGCCGAGCTGTTCGGCTGGAAGCGGGGCGCCTTCACCGGAGCCGTCAAGGACAACCCGGGCGCGGTCGCCCGCGCCGCGAAGGGCACGCTCTTCCTCGACGAGATCGACAAGCTCTCGCTCAAGGCCCAGGCGGGCCTCCTGCGCTTCATCGAGGAGCGCGCTTACCGGATGCTGGGCGATGACGGGGCGGGGGAGCGCCGCGCCGACGCGCGCCTCCTCGTCGGCACCAACGCCGATCTGCGCGCCGCCGTGCGCGCCGGCCGCTTCCGCGAGGACCTGTACTACCGCATCAACGTCCTGCCGGTGCGGCTGCTCCCGCTCGCCGAGCGGCTCGACGAGCTCCCGCGCTGGGCCGACTACATGCTGAACCGGCGCCATCAGGAGGCCGACGGCACGGGCACGGCGCGCTTCGAGCCCGAAGCCATGAAGCTCCTCGTGTCCGCGCCCTGGCCGGGCAACCTGCGGCAGCTCGACAACATCGTCCGGCGTGCTTATGCGCTCCATCTCGCGGGGCAGAGCGGCCTCGGCGGCGATCTCGTGATCCAGCGGCGCCACGTCGAGCGCGCGCTCACCTTCGACAGCGACGCCGAGCCGAGCGCGCTGACCAAGCTGCTCTGGCGGGCGGCGCTCAGCTTCGTGAACGAGGCCGAGCGACGCCGCGGCGGAAGCGCCCCGCTCCCGCTCGAGCTGACCGACGCATTTCGAGGCATGGTCCTCGGCGCGGCGGTGCAGCGGACGGGCAACCGGGACGACGCCTTCACGCTGCTCGGCCAGGAGATGCTGCTCAAGAACCGCAACCATCATCGGACGCTGCGGCGCGAGCTCTCGCGGGTGCGCGAGGTGCTGGACCTGCTTGGAGGTGAGGTCGAGCCGGATCTCCTGGCGGTGCTCGACGCCGACAAGGAGCCCTGAGGGAGCGGTGCCGGCGCTCTCCGAGCGCCTCCAGCGACCACGAGATCGAGCATGCAATGCTATGTCGCAAACAGTGCCGCGCTCGCACCAGGCGCCACGTTCGACGGGCGTTACGAGATCCTGGCCAAGCTCGGCGAGGGCGGCTTCGGCGTGGTGCACAAGGCCCGCCAGCTCACCACCGGGCAGCCGATCGCCCTGAAGATCCTGCGCCTCGCCGAGCAGGGAGGCGTCGCGCGCGTCACGCAGACCGACAGGCGGGTCACGCGCTTCCTGCGCGAGACGCGGCTCTGCGCCCAGCTTCACCACCCCAACCTCGTCCAGCTCGTCGACGCGGGGCAGGTGGAAGAGGGGATCCTCTACGCCGCGTTCGCCTTCGCGCCTGGCGACAACCTCGCCGCCCTGCTCGAGCGAGAGGGCGCGCTCGCGCCGTCCGAGGCGCGGCACCTGATGCTCCAGGTGCTCGACGCCCTCGCGTGCGCCCACGCGGTGGGCGTGGTCCACCGCGACCTCAAGCCCAGCAACATCATGGTGATCCCCACGGGCGCCCGCCGCAACGCGCTGGTGCTCGACTTCGGGATCGGCGCCACGCTCGACGACGAGCGATCCACGCGCCTGACCGGCAGCCACGACGCGCTGGGCACGCCCGGCTACGGGGCGCCGGAGCAGTGGCGCGGCGCCGAGGCTTCGCCGCGCGCGGATCTGTTCTCGTGGGGCCTCGTGTTCCTCGAGTGCCTGACGGGCAAGCCGGCGTACGGCGGCACGGAGGCCGAGATCTTCTACCGGCTGCTCGGCCCCGATCCCGTCCCGATCCCCGCCGCGCTCGAGCGCCACCCCCTGGGCGATCTGCTCGCCCGCGCTCTCCGCAAGGACGAAGGCGCGCGCGATGTCACCGCCCGTGGGCTCTTCGAGGCGCTCGAGGCATGCAACCTGCGCGGGCTCTCGCGCGAGGCGATGCTCGGCGCCGGCGGCCCCTCGGCCGGCGCCGACACGCGGTCGCTCGCCTCGGCCGCGACGGTCGCCACGTCGCTCGACCGACGGAGGGCGCCCGCGCTCGACGGCGAGCGCCGGCAGCTGACGGCGCTCTGCTGTCACCTGAGGGCGCGCGCGGCCGCCGGGCAGGCCGCCGACGCCGAGGCGCTGGACGATCCCCTGCGCTCGGCGCTCACCCTCTGCGCGGACGTCGGGCGCCGGTACGGGGGGTACGTGGCCGCGGCGCTCGGCGACGATCTGCTGGTCTACTTCGGCTACCCCAGCGCGGCGGAGGACGACGCCAAGCGCGCTGCCCGCGCGGCGCTGGCGATGGCCGGCGCCGCGCAACCCGAGGACGCCGAGGACCCACGCAGCGCGGCGCCGGGCGTGCGGATCGACGTGAGCGTCGGCCTCCACACCGGCCTGGTCGTCGACGGGAATCTGGGGGATCTCGACGGCGCGTGCCTCGTCACCGGCGCCACCCCGCGGCTCGCCGCGCGGCTCGCCGCGCTGGCGCCGCCGGGAGCCGTGGCGGTCAGCGCCGCGTCGCAAGCGCTGCTGCGCGCCTCCTTCGACCTCGAGAGCGAAGGGGCCTGCTCCATCGAGGGAATCGCGGCGCCGGTGGAGACCTACCGCCTCGGGCAGGAGCACGGCGCTGCGGCGAGGTGGCCGACCCCCGACGGCTCGAAGGCGCCGCTCTCCGGTCGAGATGCGGAGATCGGGCTCCTCCTGGAGCGGTGGCGCCGCGCGTGCGAGGGGGCGGGCCAGTCGAGCCTCATCACCGGCGAGGCCGGCATCGGCAAGAGCCGCCTGGCGCGCGCGCTGCGCGATCGGGTAGCGCACGAGGACCACACCTTCCTCGAGGCGCGGTGCTCGCCCGCCACGCAAAACAGCCCCCTACGCCCGGTGATCGAGCTCCTCGAGCGCACGCTCGGGCTCGACCAGGAGCCCGACGCGGGCAGCACGATCGCGCGGCTCGAGGGGGAGCTCGCCGGCCACGGCCTCGCGCTGGCCGAGTCCATGCCGCTCTTCGTGCCGCTCTTCTCCCTGCCCCTCGGCGCCCCGTACGCCCCGCTCGACGTCTCGGCGCAGCGGCAGAAGGCGCTGACGCTCAAGGCGGTCGCGTCGCTGCTCCTCGCGATGGCCGACAAGCGGCCCGTCCTTCTGCTGGCCGAAGATTTGCATTGGGCCGACCCCACCACGATGGAGTTCCTCGCGGAGCTGGTTCGCGAGGTGCCCGCGGTCCCCATGTGCGTCCTGATGACGGCTCGCTCCGAGTTCTCACCGTCGTTCTCGACGGCCGACGTGCTGCTGCTCCCGCTGAGCCGCCTGGAGCGTCGGCAGATGGAGGAGATGCTCGCCGGGCTGGTGGGCAACAAGGCGCTGCCTCCCGCCGTGGTCGAGCAGGTGGCTGGCCGCGCGGACGGGGTCCCGCTCTTCGCGGAGGAGCTGCTCCGGATGATGGTCGACTCGGGGCTCCTCGTGGAGCGGGAGGATCGCTACGAGCTCACGGGGTCGCTTTCGAGGGCAGCGATCCCGGGGACCTTGCGGGCGCTGCTCACGGCGCGCCTGGATCGGCTGGAGCGCGCCAAGGAGACGGCCCAGCTCGCGGCCGCGCTGGGGCGGGAGTTCAGCGTCGAGGTGCTCTCGGCAGCGAGCCCGCTCGGCCCGGCGGCGGTGAAGGACGACCTGGAGCGGCTGATGAGCGCGGGGCTCCTGCTGCGCAAGCGGCGGCAGAAGGATGCAGTCGGGGTGTTCAAGCACGCGCTGGTGCGGGATGCGGCCTATGAGTCGCTCTCCACGGGCGCGCGGCGGAGGGTCCACGCGCGGATCGCTGCGACGCTGGAGGAGCGGTTTCCGGAGATGGTCCGGACGCGGCCGGATCTGCTCGCGTACCACCACGCGGCGGCGGAGCAGAAGGGGCAGGCCGTCGGTTACGCGCAGCGCGCCGCGGAGCAGGCGCTGCAGCGCTCGGCCTACGCCGAGGCCATCGTGCACGCCTCCAATGCTGTGGCGTGGGCCGAAGCGCTGTCGGGCGCCGAGGGGGTCGAGGCCGAGCTCCGCGCGAACGGCGTCCTGACCCAGGCCCTGATGGCGAACCATGGTTGGGCCGATCCACGGGTCAAGGCGACCGTCGATCGCTCGGCCAGCCTGCTGCAGCTGCTCACACAGGACAGCGAGCACCGTGTGCCGACGTTGAGCTTCCTGTTCGTCTACCATCACGTGGCCAGCAACCGCCGAACGGCGCGCGCGTTGATAGAAGAGCTGGTCGCCATCGCCGAGCGCTCCGGCGACCGGGGGCTCCGCGCCGCTGTCGAGGCGCTCTACGCGCTCGCCCTCTTCGTGGATGGCGACCACGCAGCCGCGCGGCGCGTGGCCGAGCGCGCGGTCGAGCTCTACGATCCCGACCTTCATCGGGACCACGGGGTGCGGTTCGGGCTGGACTCGCTGGTCCTGGCGAAGGCGTACGTGGCGCAGCTCTGCTGGTACTCCGGCGACACCGCCTCTGCCTTCGCGCACATCACGAGCGCCCTCGAATGGGCGCGCGAGGTCGGCCACGTGCCCTCGATCGCCCTTTGTCTGCTGTATGGGTGCATGATCTACCAGCTCGCTGGCGACCGGCGCGCGGTCGCCTCCATGGCCGGAGAGATCCTCACCCTGAGCGGTAAACATGGGCTGCCTGCCTACGAGGGCTATGCGAAGACCCTCCACGACTGGGCGACCGGCGACGACCAGCGCGCCCGGGCGATCATGGAAGGCCTCTCCAGCCTCGGGTGCAAGCTCGGCCTCTCGTACTACGGCTCTCTGATGGCCGACCGCCAGACCGAGCGCGGCGATCTCGACGCGGCCATCGCGTGCATCGACCATTGCCTCTCTTTGTGCCGCGAGAACGACGAGCACTACTACGAGCCCGAGCTCCACCTCCGCCGGGCCATGTACGAGGCGCACAAGGATCCTGCGGCCGAAGGCGTGCGGCTCTCGCTGGAGCAAGCCGCCCGGCTCGCGCGGCGCTACGACATGCCGAGGATTGAAGCGCTGGCGACGCTGGAGCTGCTCCGGCGCTTCGGCGGCGCCTCGCCATACCGAGCCCGCCTCGACGAGCTGCTCGCGCTTCACCCCTGCCTGCGAGACATCGCGGAGCGCGTCACGAAAAAGGAAGAATTCGATGAAAGACATGAGCCAGCTGATGCGGTTTCGCACCGCGTATTTGCGCGCGATCGCGGGAGCGTGGAGCGATCCTGAACTTCTTGAACAGCTGACCACCAGCCCTTACGCGAGCGAGGCTGGCACCGGCAACACCATCACTGTCCTGAGGGAGTATGGCTTTGACTGGGAGCGCTCACCGTGGAACAACGTATGCCAGATCCAGATCGTGAGCGGCACCAGGCTCGAGTGGACTGGCGACGAGTGGATCTGGCCCAGGCCCGCGCCGTCTTCACCCCGCAATACCCCGCCGACCGCCCTGCCCCCGATAGACAGCCTGACGTTGTGGCTGCCGCTCAGCGCGCCGTCTTCCACCGGGAGCACGACGTCTGGCGACCATCCGATCCAGGCTCGCGCGCTCACAGAGTTTTACATGCAGCACGCGAATCTGTTCAGCGACGACTGGGGGAATTGGTGCATCAAACCGGCGGATGAGGCCGTCGCGCCGCTCCAGGTCGACCCGGGCGACGCGACCAGTTTTTACGGGGAGGTCTGCATCAGCTCGCCGACGATCTCCGGCAAGCTCATGCCTGACGACGCGGATTTCACGGCGTTCAAGGTCGCGCTGCTCGGGGCGATGGCCAAGGCATGGACCAACCCGTCCTTCAAAGAAATGCTCCAGACCAACGCCACGCAAGCCCTGCAGACCATCCGAAGGTACAGAATGCCCTGGAAGATGGGGCTCTATATCCAGGAAGATAAGGGCGCCAAATGGGACGGCGCTTCCAACTGGAAGGCCCCCGCCGGTGGCAGGGGCAATGGTGTAGGAAATAGCGATACAACAAGCGACGAGGGGCTCGGCGCAGGAAGCAAAAATCCCAAAAACATGAATGGCCCCTGGGAGTCTAGCCGGCGTCACATGCTCACGCTCTGTCTGCCCCAGCCGCCGGACAATTCGAGCGACGAGCCCCTCGCCCTCGCCGCGTACAACGCCGCCGGGGCACAATACCCGTTCAGCTGCTGTTCCTAGCGGGCGGAACCAGGACCGATGATGGAGCCCCTGGAGCTGAGCCAGGTGCTGACGTTCAAGCCCACCTTGCGGGTCGAGCGCATGGATCCCGGCGTGGTCTTCCTGACCGGTGAGCGGGAGCGCTTCGTCCTCGTTCGTGTAGCCGCCGAGGAGCCGAGGATGCGAGATGGATTTCGGATCATCGATGTGGACCGTCACGTCCTCGAGCCCGTCGCCATGTGGCCGGAGTACCTGCCGGCGCGGATGCGAGAGTATGCGCCTCGGTTCGAGCCCTTCGGCCCCCCCGAGACGGTGGCCGAGCGGCTGAATCGCCTGGGCGAGCACGCGCTCTTGCCAACGCCCCAGATCCTCTGTGTGGCTGGCGAGCCCGTCATGCGTGTCCCCGAGGCGGCGTACATCGAGGTCGGGCTCATCGCCGAGGGGCGTCGCGAGCTTCTTGCCGCCGCAACGACGCCTCGGGGGCACCTCGACGAGATGGACACGACCGGCGTCGACGTCGCCGTCATGCTCCCCACGTTCGCGACCTACCTGGTCAACGACGACTCCATCGACGCGGAGCGCTCGCGCGCTTACGCCAGCGCCTACAATCGATGGCTGGGCGGTTTCTGCTCGAGCGCGCCTGCCAGGCTCCTGGGCCCTGCGCTCATCTCACGCCACGATCCGGAGGCCCTGGTGGGCGATCTCGAGCAAGCGGTCCATGGCGGCGCGCGCTCGGTGGTCCTCCGGCCCAACCCGGTACAGGGCCGCACGCTGAGCGCTCCTGCCTATGCGCGATTCTGGGCCGCGTGCGAGCACCACGCGGTCACCATCCTCCTCCACGAGGGCACACACGCGCGTCTCCCCACGGCAGGCGCTGATCGCTTCCAGACCCAGTTTGGCCGGCATGCCTGCTCTCATCCGATGGAGGCGATGATGGCGCTGCTCTCGCTGATCGAGGGCGGCGTGCTCGAGGCCCACCCGACGCTGCGGGTGGGCCTGCTCGAGGCGGGGTGCGGCTTCCTGCCTTACTGGCTCTGGCGGCTCGACCACGTCGAGTACGCGCAGATGCGCGGCGAGGTGCGTGGCCGGGTGCGCCGGCCGCCCTCCGAGTACTTCCAGCGGCAGTGCTGGATCGCGCTCGAGCCCGGCGAGGCGATGCTCGACCGGGTGGTGAAGGAGATCGGCGCGACGCGGATGGTGTTCGGGACCGATTTCCCCCATCTCGACCACGGGCCCGGGATGGTCGACGAGGTGATGGCGCTGCGGGGCGCGCTCGGGGATGAGGCGCTGCGGGCGATCCTCTGGGAGAGCCCCTGCGGCCTCATGGGGATGTAGGGGCACGGCCGCGTGCGGCTCCACTCCGCCCGGATCCTGATGGGTCCAGGGAGGCGAGGCGAGCCCCGGCCATCCGGCGGTCGCTCTCCGCGAGCGCGCCATTTGCACCTGCTCCTTTTCGGGTGAAACCAGGAACGACGATGGATCCTCTGGAATTGAGCCAGGTGCTGGCGTTCAAGCCCACCCTGCGCGTCGAGCGCATGGATGCGGGCGTGGTCTTCCTGATCGGCGAGCGCGAGCGCTTCGTCGTCTCCGGCGCCTGCGCCGCCGAGGTGGCCGCGCTCGTCGACGGCCGGCGCACGGTGGACGAGATCCTGCGCGCCGCGCGCGATCGGTTCTCCGAGCCCGAGACCCTGTATGCCCTGAGCCGGCTCGCGGCGCGCGGCTACCTGGTCCCCGCAACACCGGAGCTTCCCTCCGAGCACGCGGCGTTCTGGCGCGGGGTGGGTCTCGACGGGAAGGCGGCCGCCGAGGCCTTGAGCCGGACCCCGGTGTCGGTCCTGGCCGTTGGCGAAGCCGCTCCCGCTGCATGGATGACCGAGGCGCTCGAACAGGCAGGCGTGCGGATCGACGGCGAGGCGGCGGTGCAGGTGGTCGTGGCCGACGACTATTTGCAGCCCGAGCTGGCCTCGATCAACCGCCGTGCGCTGCGTGAAGGGACGCGCTGGTTCCTGATCAAGCCTGCCGGCGTCCAGCCGCTCATCGGGCCCGTCTTCGAGCCCGGCGCCGGCCCCTGCTGGGAATGCCTGGCGTTCCGGATGCGCCAGAACCGCCCGGTCGAGGAGCTCGTGCGCCGGCTCCGGGGGCACGAGGGCCACGTCCCTCCCCCCAGGGCGGCCACCGAGGCGAGCGTACGGACCGCTTGCGGGCTCGGCGCCTCGGGCATCGCCCGCGCGCTTGCCAGGGAGGATACCAGCTCTCCCCAGGCGCTCGGTGCCCGGGTGCTCGCCCTCGACCTGGCCACGTTCCAGATCACCGCGCACGCGGTCGTCCGGAGGCCGCAGTGCCCGGCGTGCGGCGATCCGGCGCGGATGGCGGCCGTCGGCGAGCGCCCGATCGAATTGCAGCCGGTGGAGAAGGCGCATTACGAGGACGGTGGATATCGCCGGCAGACCCCGCGGCGGACCTACGAGCGCTATCAGCACCTCGTCAGCCCGATCACCGGAGCCGTGACGTACCTCGTGCCGATGCCGGGGCGGGACACCGAGCTCCGCGCCGTGTACGCGTCCGGCTACCTGGCCTGCCCCCGGGAGGGCGTCCCGCGCACCAACGTCTTCGACAAGAGCTGCGCCGGCAAGGGGCGCAGCGCGGACCAGGCCAGGGTGAGCGCGCTCTGCGAGGCGCTCGAGCGAACCAGCGGCGTCTACCAGGGGGACGAGGCGCGCGTCCGCGGCAGCAAGGACGAGCTCGGCGCGGCGGCGCTCTCGCCCGGCGATCTGCTGAACTTCAGCGAGTCGCAGTACCGCGAGCGCGCTCACCTCAACGCGCGGGCAGCGGATCGTCGCCAGTGGATACCCGAGCCGCTCGACGCCGGCACCAGGATCGACTGGACCCCGGCCTGGTCGCTGAGCAAGCGCGAGCGGCGCTACGTCCCGCTGGCCTACTGCTACGCCGAGGCCCCGGCCGAGAGCGGCACCGCGTTCAGCGGCCCCTGCGGCAACGGCGTGGCGGCCGGCACCTGCCTCGAGGAGGCCGTGCTCCAGGCCCTGCTCGAGCTCGTGGAGCGCGATGCCGCCGCGGTGTGGTGGTACAACCGGCTCGCGCGCCCGGCCATCGCGCTCGACAGCTTCGAGGACCCGTATTTCGAAGCCCTCCGGGCGGACTATGCCCGCTTCGGCTGGGCCGTCTGGGTGCTCGATCTGACGCACGACCTCGGTATCCCCGCCTGCGTCGCGCTCGCCCACGAGGCCCGGGAGGATCGATTCACCATCGGGTTCGGCTGCCACCTCGACCCGCGCCTCGCCGTGCAGCGATCGCTCACCGAGCTGAACCAGCTCTTCGATCCCGGGGGCGCGCGCCGGGCGCCGTGGGACCTCGAGCGGCTGCCGGACCGCGCGCATCTCTTCCCCCACCCGGATCTCCCGCGGATCGCGGCAGGGACCTTGTCCCGCATCTGCGGCCCCGATCTGCGCGCGGACATCCAGGAATGCATGAGGCGCCTCGACAAGGCGGGCCTCGAGCTCATCGCCGTGGACAAGACCCGCCCCGACATCGGCTTGCCCGTGGCCCAGGTGATCGTCCCAGGGCTACGCCATTTCTGGCCCCGGTTCGGCCCGGGGAGGCTCTATCAGGTGCCCTGCGCGCTGGGTTGGCTCGCTCGCCCGCTCGCCGAGGGCGAGCTGAACCCGGTCCCTCTGTTCGTCTAGCCACGATAGCCGCCGAGGTGAGTACGACCTCGAGCGGGCCCTGAAGCGCACCATCCACTGGGCCACCTCGAGGGCTCGTGGCGCTGTCACGATTGCGCCATCGCGCCGCCGGGGAGCAGCCCTCGTCGGCAGGACGCGCGTCAGCTCGGGACGCGCGGTGTCCTGCCGCGACGCAACGTACGGCACCTGATCGAGCGCGTCGGCCTATGCCGCCCAGATCGCCCAGCGGCACACGCTTTGCAAATCGCAAATACAACACGGCGAGTGGGAGCCACATGGCAACGACGCGTGTCGTGGGTGTGGCTGCGCTGCATGGGGCGCGCCGCGCACGACGCGTGGCGCAGCTCGGCCGCCGGCCGGGTCTTCCGGACGCCGCGATAAGAAATTCAAAAGACTTTGCGTGGATGATTCCCGCACAAGGTGCCCTTCACTCGAGGGGCGACACACAAACCAGCCGCAACAAACGGCAACGAAACGAAGAGGTACATCATGCGTGAGATTACGTCCCGGGCCGCGACGTTCGGTCCCAACGTTTACCAGGTCAATTTCGGAGATCTCCTCACCATCAGCGGCTCGTACACGAATCAGCTCCCGATGGGCGCGTCCACGAACACGTATGCGTTCACGCTGACGGCGAAGAACACCACGAGCGAGTTCAACATCACCTCCGCCACCATCACCTTTGCGCCGAGCGTCGACAAGGATCTCAGCGATGCTGGGTGGGCGCTCGGCCTCTCGAGCTCGGACTACGTCCCGAGCCTGAGCTCGAACAAGCTCCCGCTCAGCGTCGTCAGCAGCCCGCTGAGCCCGGGTAACTCGACGACGCTGTACGTCGTCTATTATGGCATCATCGCCGCAGGCAAGTACACGAACAACATTCAAGGGAACTGGACGATCACGCCTTCTCTCTCGCTCACGCTCGTTCCGATCGACGGGGCCACCGCACCCAATCCGTCGGACCTCGGCGGCCAGGTCAAGTAGCTCGCCCCTGGCGCTCTCGTGCTTCAAGGGGATCCGCGCCCGGCGTCGGCGGCCCGCGAGGTTCGCCGGCCCGGGCGAGGAGCCGAGATCAGAGGCAGCGCAGGACGCTGTCGCGCACGAGCTGCCCGATCGGCTCGGGGTCCCGCCCAGCCAAGGAAGCGGCGCACGTCTGGAGGGCGACTTCCTATCCGCTGCACCACCGCGATCCGTTCGATCGAATGCTGGTGGCGCAAGCCCAGCTGGAGGACGCGACGCTCATCACTTCGGATGAACTGTTGCGTGTGTACCAGGTGCCCATCCTGTGGGCGTGCGAGTGATCGAGCAGGCATTGCGCCGCGTCCGATCGCCCTCGCACTGCCTTGGAAATAGCGAGCTAAGTGCTTGAATTCCCCTGCCTGGCGGTGCACCGCAGGCGCATCGCGTCTACTGCGGGAAGTCGCCCCGGAGCGGCAGAAAAACCGCCAAGCCGCCAAGTCCGCCAAGGGAGAGGGGGAAGGGCGCCGTCCGGGCATCCCCCCGATTCCCCGGCTTTCTTGGCGCCCTTGGCGGCTTGGCGGTTCGCTTCCCCGGCCGACTTCCCGCGGTAGAGTTAGGGCGCGCCCGCCTTGACGCCGCGTCGGTTCCTCCCGATCCTGGGCGAGAGGCCACGGTATGACCCTACAGCACGACGCGCTCCCGAGGTCCGTCGGGCGGATCCGCGCGACGCTCGATCGAGGGGGCTCGGTCTACGGCACGGGTTTCCTTGTGACGCCGACGCGCGTCCTCACATGTGCCCATTGCCTGCGAGGGCCAGCGGAGGAGAAGGCTGCGCAGGGGAGCATCTCCTTCACGCAGGCGCGAGACGCGTCGGAGGTCCCGTTCCAGGTCGTCTTCGAGCGCTTCGATCCGGACGTCGGCCTCGACATCGCGGTTCTCGAGCTTGCGCGCCAGGTCGAAGGGACGGCTTGCCTCCCGCTCTCGGGGGAGGATCTCGCCGAGCGCCCCGACTGGCGGAGCTTCGGCCACCCGCTCTCCATCGAGCGGGCGCCGCTCTGGCTGGGTGGCACGGTCGACGGGTCGATCGCCCGGCGCGCCGCGGGCACCGACGGCTGGCTGCTCTCGCTCCACGTCAACGGGGACCCTGCGCCGCTCGAGGGGTTGTCCGGCGCGCCCGTCCTCACCGAGCGAGGGGTCGTCGGCTTGGTCAGTCACCAGCTCTACAGGCGCGTCGTGCCGGACGGCGGCGGCAAGCCCTCGGTGAGCCCGGCGTTCGCGAAGGCGTTCGCGGTGCCGACCCGGCTCCTCCAGTCGATCCCCTCGTTCCTCCGCTCGATCGCGGGCTCGTCGCGCGTGTTCCTCGCCTATCGGCGCAAAGAGCCGGAGGCCACGTTCGTCGCGGAGCTCCAGCGCGCGCTCCAGGGCGCGGGGCACGAGGCATTCGTCGATCTCGACATCAAGGTCGGAGAGGACTGGGCCCAGCGCATCCAGACCACGCTGGAGCGAGCCGACGTGTTCGTCCCCGTCCTCACGCCCGAGTCGCTGGAGAGCCAGATGCTCCTGCAAGAGGTGCGCATCGCGTACGCCCGATGGCGGCAGACCGGACGACCGCTCCTGCTCCCTGTGCGTGACCCGGCGCTGGAAGCGCTGCCCTTCGAGTTCGACACCTACCTCGGGCGGCTCCAGTACGCGCCATGGCGCGGCGAGCAGGACACGCCCAGCGCTGTCCGCGCCATCATGGCGGCGATCGGCCACCAGGCCGTCGAGCCCAGCGCCCCCCAGGCACCGGCCGCGCCTCCGTCGCTCCCGAAAGCCGACTTCCAGCGCATCCGGATGAGCGCGGGGGCCCTCCCGCCTGGCGATCTCTTCTATCTGGAGCGGCCCGTGGACGCCGACGCGTACGATCGCATGGGCTCGGAGACATTCGTGCTCACGATGTTGAGCCCGTCCGGCTTCGGTAAAACGAGCCTCGCCCTGCGCCTGCGTCAGCGCTGCGAGGACGAGGGGCGCCCGGTGCTGCTGATCAATTTTCGCTCGTTCGGACGGCTGCCGAAGGACGACGGAGAGAACCGCGGGTACGTGACGTTCCTGAACGACCTCGCGCGCGTCTTCTGCAAAGGGCTGAAGCTCCCGCTCCCGACGCAGCCGCTCGAGAGCCCGATGGATTTCGAGGAGGTCCTGATGATGGCCCTCGAGGACATGCCTCGGCTGGTCCTCATCCTGGACGGGGTGGACCGCGTGATCGAGCGCCCCTACGCCGAGGAGTTCTTCTCGTCGATCCGCTCCTGGATCGACGCCGTCCACCTGAGCTGCAGCTTCGTGCTGTGCATCGCGACCGAGCCGTCCGACCTCATGACGGACATCGCGCGGTCGCCGTTCAACATCGACAAGGGGCCGATCGAGCTCGATACGTTCGCGCCCGGTGACATCGCGATCGTCGCGGAGCGGGCGGGCTTCCGATTGGGGGCGGCCCAGGTCGATCTGCTCCATCAAGCCACGGGCGGGCACCCCGCCCTCACCCGCCAGGCCCTGGCCTACGTGCTGGCCCCCGGGAAAGGCAAGCCCTCGGCGCCGCCGACGTCGGCCGAGATCCGCGACCGCGTCGCCTTTCTTCACGAGCAGTGCGGCTCCTTGACTGGCCCCTTCTCCATGAGCCTCAAGGCCCTGCTGAGTCGAATCGGGAGCATCCCGCCGCAGCTCCCGGACCAGCCGAAGCTCGTCTCCGTGATGCGCAAGATCGTCCACAACAGGACGCTCTCCCCGGCGGAAGCGAGGGCCGCCGCCGCGCTGGTGACGCTCGGGCTCGTGCGCGCCGAGGGCCGTCCAGCGCCGCGCTTCGTCGCGTTGAACCTCGCCTACGCGCAGTTCTTCGGCGCCCTCACGTGAGCCCGCCGGACGACACCCGTCAGCTGCAACCCATCAAGGTCGGGGGCACGGTCCCCGACCTCGCGATCTACATCACGCGACCCGAGGACGAGGAGGTCCATGACCTCCTCGCGGCCGGCACGTATTGCAACATCCTCACGTCGCGCCAGATGGGGAAATCGAGCCTCGTCCACCGGGTCATGCAGCGCCTCCAGGCGGCGGGCATCCGGGTTGTGTCGGTCGACCTGAGCGCGCTCGGCGGAAACCAGCTGAAGGACGGGACAGCGTGGTACCGAGCTCTGCTCCTCAAGATGGCGCTGAGCATGGGCGCGAGCCGACCCTTCAAGGCGTGGTGGTCCGAGCGGCCGGCGGAGGAGGCCATGGGCGCTCGATTCCAGGCGTTCGTCGAGGCGTTCTTCCTGGCGGATCCGACATCGATCGTCGTTGTCTTCGATGAGGTCGACGTCACGCAAGGCCTCGGTTTCACGGACGACCTCTTCCTCACCATTCGCTCCCTCCACAACGAGCGCGCCTCGCGGCCGGAGCTCGACCGGCTGACCTTCTGCCTGGTCGGGGTCCTCACCGCGGACGAGCTCATCAAGCGCTCGACCAGCACGCCGTACAACGTGGGCAGCACCATCCGCCTGACCGATTTCTCGCGCGAGCGCTGCGACCTGACGCCGCTCGATGCCTACCTCGCCGGCCACGAGCTCCCGGGCGCGGCGGTCGTCGACGAGATCCTCGCCTGGACGTCGGGACAGCCGTTCCTCACGATCGCGCTGTGCGAGAAGGCCGCGCGGGCGCGCAGCGCCGACGTCGAGGCCTTCGCGCTCGCGGAGATCAACGACCCGACCACGTTCAAGGTCCACTTCAACCGGATCGAGCAGATCGTCCGGGAGCGCATCGCAGGATCTTCGCACGCGCGCTCGCGCTACCTCACCATGCTCAAGCGCAAGAGCGTGCCCGGTGTGCCCGAGCGCGACGAGGAGGCCCTGCTCCTCGCCGGCTTGGTCCACCGGAACGCCGATGGCAGCCTCCGCCTGCGCAATCGCATCTACGGGCTGCGGTTCGACGAGCGCTGGGTCCGGGAGATCCTGCCCGCGCCGCCCGTGCCGCGGTGGGTCTGGGGCCTGCTCGCCGCGATCGTCGTCGCGGGCGCCGGGACGGGTGGGGTCCTGTGGAAGCGCAACAGGGATCGAACGGAGCAGGAGGCGAGCGAGCGCCAGGACAAGGCGCGGCGGGGCGCCGAGGAGATCCAGAAGGCCACGGACGACGACAAGGCCTCGGCGATCTGGAGCAGCCTCCAGGCCGACGGGCTCGCCGGCGACGGCTCGCCCGCGCGCGAGGCGGCGCGCGCCTACTGGGAGCGACGCGGGAGAGAGCTCGACGAGCTCGCCGAGCAGCTCGGCGCCGCGGCGTGCTCCGAGGAGGCGGGTGTTGTCCGAGCGTTCGCCGCCGCGCGTCGTGGGGAGGAGATACTTGCGCCCTCCGTGCCGGACGTCGCCGCCACGCTCTGGCTCCCGGCGCAGCTCAACGAGGGCACCGAGGAGGAGCGCTGCAAGGAGCGGCGCGCGGAGGCCTGCGATCGGCTGGAGCTCTCGGATGGCATGCTGACGGCCTCGTGCTCGGGGAAGCTCGTCGTTTTTCGCCCGGACCGCGCCCCGCTGTCCATCACCGGATCCGGAACCGGGCGTGCGCGGCTCAGGCCCGACGGGAGCTGGTCGATCGGCGCCGTGGACGACGCGCTGCTGATCAACCGAGGGGAAGGCGCGGTGGCCAACCGAGGGGAAGGCGCGGTGACCAACCGAGGGGAAGGCGAGGTGACCAACCGAGGGGAAGGCGCGGTGACGCTGCCGGTGTGCCCCGCGAAGGGAGCGCGGGACGCGCGCCGGTCGACACACGTCATCTCTTTGGAGATCAAGCCTTCCGGCGACGGCGCGATGATCGCTTACGTCTGCTCCGACGGGACCTACGGGCGGCAGTCGATCGCCCGCCTCGACGCCTGGTTCGAGGGGCTGACCAAAGGAAACAAGTCGCCTCCAGCGGAGGGAGGTTATGGCGCCCGCGCGGCGGCGTGGCTCGGCGACGAGCTGCTCATCGCCACGGCCGGCCGCGAGGGCCGCGTGAAGGTGAACGGTGGCCCGGGGCTCCGCCTCCCGTTCGTTCATGCGCTCGCGAGCTTCGCGGGGAATCCGCGCCTCGTCGCGTTCGGCACGGGGAGCTTCGTCGAACGAGAAACCGTGACCGTACCCATTCTCGGTGTGCTGGCGCGCTCGGCCGATCACCTGGCCATCCAGCAGCAGTGGCCCCTGACCCTCTGCAACGCGCCGTCGTGCTTCGTTCGGGCGGTGGCGGGCGTCGACGAGGATCATGTCGCGGGTCTGCTGGTCGACGCGGTCGGTGGCCCGAGCCCATCTCGGACCTGGCTGGTGCTCGTGCGGGAGGGCCAGCCCGACGTGACGCTCCTCGACGAGAGCCCGGTCGACGTGGCGGTGGGAGCCTGGCAGACGCAGGTCGTGGCCGCGGTCCCGCTCGTCGGGAGGATGAGGCTGCACGCGTGGGAGCGCTCGACCGATCGATCGTGGGAGGCGGCCCAGCGCCGCATCGGCCTGACGATCCGTTACGGGGAGAGCGCGCGCATCGAGCGGTTCGACGAGGTGGGGCCCCAGCGCGTCCGGCGCTTCGAGGACCTGTTTCCGGGGCCATGAGCCCTCATCGCTCCCGAGTCTCCCAGCTGACCCCGAGCCCGACGAATGGGCGCACGGCGCCGCCCTGGGTCACGCGCTCGTCGTCGCGGATGGACGTGAACTGCGGGAAGCGCGCGAGCCCGCCGCGGGCGCGGAGCTGAAGAAAGAACTCGTCGTCCGTCGTCGGAATGGAAACGTTCACGTCGAGGTGGCCGCCGGCGCTGGACGCAGAGGCCGTGTAATACCCGGTCACGAAGCCGGCGAGATCCAGGCGCACGCTCGGCGCAGCTTTGACCGAGGCCCCGAGCTCCAGGCCGGCACCCGCGAGGCCGAAGTAGCCGCGAGGCCGGCCCGACTCGCTCTGCGCCGGCAGGACGGCGATGTCGAGCGGACGCAAAGCGAACTTTATCCCGAACAATTCCGTCGGAAATACCACGCCCCCCAGCTCGGCCCACTGCACGAGCCCCGGCCGCCCCTGGACGGTCAGGGCCGTCGTTCCGCCGACGCTGAGCTCTAGCGTCGTCTCGAACTCGTAGGGATCCGCGACGCTATCGAGGTAGAGGAATGCGCTTCCCGGGCGCGAGCCCTGCCGGCGGCGCACGCACGCGAGCCACGAGAGGTCGGCGGTGCTCTGTTGGCACTGCGCGTCGAGCTTGACGAGCGCATCTGCGTCCGACGAGGGCATTGCCGCGCAAGAGGCGATGTCGCCCTTCCGGCAGCCGGCCCTGAGGAGCTCCAGGACCTTCGTGTCCGACGGGGGCACGTGGTCCTTGTGGACGCGCAGGTAGGCTTCGCTTGCACAATACCCGCCGCCGTAGCTGAGCTCGCGATCGAGGCACTTTTCCGTCATCGATTTGCGAACCGATTTGCGATTCGCGTCGCCTTCCTTTTCTCCGGAGCGTAGGTCGAGCCACACCTCCCACCGGGCCAGCTCCTCGGCGCTCTGCGTGGACTTCTCCGCCTTGCCGGCCCTCCCGTGTTGGCGCCCGACGTGCTGCTCCGGCACGCGCCGGGTAGAACCGCGGTCTGCGAAGACCCAGATGTCGTCGACATCCCTCGGCCGCACAGGCGCCTCGACGGACTTCGATCCGACGGGGGCCTCACCGCTCCACAGCACCCGCGTTTCACGATTCACCAGCTGGATGAACAGGCCATCGAGCGGGTGCTTCTTCTCCCCGTTGCGAATCGTGACTCGCGTCGCCGGTTCGAGGCAGATGAAGGCATCCGGGTCGGGGCCGCCCGGCGCCCCCACCGTCACGGTGATCTCCTTCTTTTTGAACTCGTCCGCCGACACGACAAACCTGTGATCGCCCTGCGGGAGCGGCATGGGATCAGGCGGAAAGGGGGCTCTCGACGGCTCGACCTTCGCGTCGGAAGCCTCCGGGACGATGAGGATCCACTCGGGTGGATTGGGGTAAGCGCACACCGGATCCCACCTGAGCTTGACCCGCACGAACGGGGCCAGCGTGACGGGAGGCGGTCTGGTGAGCCCCGACGGGGCGACCTTCACCGAGACGGGCATCGGCCCGAACCCCGCCGCCTTCAGGCAGAATTTCTGCGTGCCCGGCCGCAACCCGCTCTTTGGAGTCAGCGTCAAAGGCGTCCGGCCGAGGGATCGTCCCTCGGCCGACTGGCACCCTTCCAGCGCCGCCGGGATGCGGAACACCTCCGCCTCGCTCGGCGAGCTCGTGAGCTCCAGCGTCGGAGGAGGAGGCGGCGGCTTGATCGGCTCGGGGAGGCACTTCAACGTCCCGGGATCGCGGCCCCACGGGCATGGCCCTGCGGCAGCCTGACCGTAGGCCTCGCGCCCGAGAGAGGCGAAGCCCAGCACGAGCCCGACGCGTCCGAACAGGCGAACCAGGCGGCCGGCGCACGCGGTCACGACGCGAGGGTACCCGCGGTCGCCGCTCGCGGGCAAGCGGCGCGGCGCGCGGGCCTTGTCCGGGCGGGTCGAGTCGGCTCTATTGACGGTTGGAGGTATCGATGCGCGAGGTCACCGCGGTGCTGCCGGCCGAATCCGTGGCGAGCTGGGAAGAAGCGCTCCGGGCGGCGGCCCGTGGTGACGGCGAGGCGCCCGTCGGGCCGGAGCCCGAGGCGTTCTTCGACCCGTTCCGTCCCGCCGCGGCGGTGCGTTCGGATCCGGAGGACGCGATCGGGCTCGTCCGGAGGGGGGTGCGCGTCGCGCCATTCGCAGAGACGACGCCGCTCCTGCCGCTCTATGCGGCGCTCGGTCGAGAGCTCCCTCCGCCCCTCCGCGTGGCGAGCGAGGAGCAACGTTATGAGTTCCTCCTCGTGGCGCTCACGTTCAGCCTGCGCCTCGAGGACGACGAATCGCCGGATCATGCCGAGTTCGTGGTGAAGATCCGTGACGGTGTCGACGGCCCGCGCGCGTCGCGGGCCGTCGAGGTCTTCCCGCAGCGCGTGCACGCCACGTATTTCCAGGCCTCGGCCCAGCTCTCCGTCGCGCTGGAGGCGTCCATGAAGTTCTCCGTCGAGACAGAAGCCGTGCCCCGCGCGGGCGTCGACGCGGCGGCGGAGGCGAAGGTGCTGGCCGGCCCTTTCAAGATCGACATCGGTCAGACAGAGCTGGACGTGTCGGGCGAGGGTGATCGCGACATCGGGTGGGTGTATCGCGTCCGACGCGCGCTCGAGGGCAAGAACGATTTCAGGAGCTTCCTGGTGCTCAAGGTCGCGCGCGAGACGGAGAAGGTCCGGCTGCTCGCGAACATCGGGGTCCGCACCTACCGGCGCACGTGGAAGACGCTATGGTTGCGGGAGAAGCTCCCGATTCTCTATGCGAGCGCGGCGCTCGACCTCGAGCTGCCAGACCGCGATTGAACGAGGTCAGCAGCCTGCTTCAACATCAGACGAACCAGAGCACGCCTGCGAGCAGGCAAAATCGCATTTCAATTGCATGAATTGAGGCGAGTCGGTGTGGAATCCGTTGTGCGGGTCGCCTCGAGCACCCCGACATCCAGGCGAGCTGGCGGAGCGTCCTCCCCGTGCCCGATCGGACTACAGGCAGCGCAGCACGTTGTCGCGCACGAGCTGCCAGATCGGCTCGGGGATCCCGCCCAGCCAGCGCGCGTCCCGCTCGACCGGCGTCTCGGCGTCGTCGAGCGGGTCGTCGTGGCTGTAGACGAGCCGCCACAGCCGCTCGCTCACCGAGCCGTTGCGATCGATGACGAAGCGGTGGACGAGCTTCTTCGCGAGCTCCTCGCCCTCGACGTCGAGCAGCAGCACCGGCGGCGCCACCTCGATCTCGCCCGCGTCGGGCAGCGGCTTGAGCCGGACATAGGACCCCTTCACGAGATCGACCTCGTCCGGCGGCTCGAACCCCGCCGCGCGGAAGTCGCACGGCGCCTTGGTGTTGCCGATGAGGTAATACGCCCCCTGGGTCTCGGCGAGGATCGCGCCGCCCAGCCTCCCTACGCGTGCCATCTAGACCTCCTCCGCGGTGCCGCTCTCGTCCGAGAGCACGAGCGAGCGCCCCGGCGTCTGGCCGGGGAGCGCGGCTCCATCCCATGTGTACTTGTTGGTATACCCGCGCGGGGTGACCATGTACCCCTCGAACATGAAGGTGTTGGTCGACCCGACGAGCACCGTCGTCAGCATCCCGATCTCGTAGTCGAGGAAATGGTCGAGATCGGTGAGCACCGCGCTCTCCAGCTTGCGGTAGGCGCTCTTCACCAGCGCGACCGGCGTCGTGCCCGCGCGGTGCTGGCGGATGATCTCCTGCGCCCGCACGATCTGGCGCGTGCGCCGCCCGCTCGCCGGATTGTAAAGGCCGATGACGAAGTCCGCCGCGGCCGCGGCCTCGAGCCGCCGCTCGATCACGGGCCACGGGGTCAGGAGGTCGGAGAGCGAGATGGCGCAGAAGTCGTGGCCGAGCGGGGCGCCGACGAGCGACGCGCACGCGTTGAGCGCCGTCATCCCGGGCACGAGGCGGAGCTCCGGCGACTCGCCGCGCTTCCAGCCGATCTCCTCCAGCACCTGGAAGACGAGCCCGGCCATGCCGTAAACGCCCGCGTCGCCCGACGAGATGATCGCGACCCGCGCGCCGTCCCGCGCCCGCTCCACCGCGGCGCGCGCCCGGCCGATCTCCTCGGTCATGCCGGTCTTGATGACCTCCTTGCCCTCGATCAGGTGCTTCACCAGCCGGATGTACGTCGTGTACCCGACGATGAGGTCCGAGGCCGCGATCGCCTCGAGGGCGGCGCGGGACGCGTGCTCCTCGGCGCCTGGGCCGATCCCGACGATCGACAGGACTCCTTTGCCGTCACCCATGGCTCTCCTCCACGCTGCGCTTCGCGAACGGGACGCGCGCCACCGCGAGCGTCATGGACCGCCCCACGCCCTCCTCGGTGTACGCCCGCTTCGGCACGAGCAGCCTCGCGGCCCCCGCCGCCCGCAGCGCGGCCGGCTCGGCGACGCCCCGGGCGCCGACGTGCTTCTTCACCGTCTCCGACGGGTTCTCGATGCCCTCGGTCGCGTCGAGCTCCTCGGGCGTGAACGTGACGAGCGGCCACCCCCGCCGCGCCGACAGCGCGAGCAGCGCCTCCTCGTCGGCCTTCTTGTCGATCGTCGCCAGCGCCTTCACCGACTTCGCCGACAGCCCGTGCTCCTCGAGCAGCCGGTCGACGCCGCGCTCCACCATGGCGAGCGGCGCGCCGCGATCGCAGCCGACGCCGAGGACCAGGCTCTTCGGCCGGTAGACGACGGCGCGCTCGACGATCTCGGGGTGCGAGCGGGAGAGATCGCGGTCGCTCGCGACGAGCAGGATCTCCCACGCGCCGGGGTCCACGCCGTCGAGCGACGTCGCGTAACGCACGCCCGGCGGCAGCGGCGCCGCCTCGGGCCAGAACGATGGCTCGCCGGTCTCCTGGACGAACAGCACCGGCGCGGCGTTCACGACGGCGGCGCAGCCGCGCGTCACGTTGCGGTCGGGATCGTCAAGGGTCCACCCGAGGTCCCGGCCGAGGATGTCGACCGTCAGCGTCCCGAGCGCGTCGGACGCCGTGGTCACCACCGGCTGCGCGCCGAGCAGCCCGGCCACCTTCTCGGTGAACGCGTTGCCCCGCCCGACGTGCCCGGAGAGCACGCAGATCGAGAAGCGCGCCGTGTCGTCGACGCACACGACCGCAGGATCGACCTTCTTGTTCTTGAGCAGGGGCGCGATCATGCGCACGACCGCGCCGACGCTGATCACGAAGACGTGGCAGTCGTAGGCCGTGAACGCCTCGGTCAGGAGCGGCCCCATCGGCAGCGGGAGCGGCTTCGCACCCGCCGGCGCCCCGTCGAACAGCTTCTGCGACACGTAGAGATCCGCGCCCGGCAGCCCCTCGATGAGCTTGCGCGCGATGGAGATCCCGTGCCGCGTGATGGCGTAGATGGCGTAGGGCTTGCGCTCGGCGGTCATGGAGCCTCCGGTTCGGTAACAGCCTTGTCGAAGCCGCCCGGCGGCGAGGCCGGGGCCTCCCCGACGAGCAGCCCGCTCCGCTCCCCGCGCGTGACGACGACCATGGCGAAGCAGTCGCCCCGCTCGCCCTGAGCGGTGCGGAGGTCCCGGACGATCCGCTGCTCGGGCATCGTCGCCTTGGACACGAACACGGCCCGATCGAGGAGGCCAGCGCGCGTGAGCGCCTCGGTCACCTTCGGCATCTCCGAGCCGATCTTCATGAGCACCACGGTGTCGAAGCGCCGGAGGACGTCGGTCAGGTCGTCGACGCCGTACGTGGCGGGCAGGATGGCGATGCGCTCCTGCCCGTCGGCGAGCGCGAGCCCGCTCACGGCAGGGACCGCCGTGACCGAGGTGACGCCGGGGACGACCTCGACCTCGAGCCCGGGGAAGCGGCGGAGCGCCTCGCGGCGCACATAGACGAAGGTGCTGAAGAGCGACGGATCCCCCTCGGTGGCGAACGCCACGGTGAGGCCGCGCGAGAGCCGGTCGCCGATCGTCTCGACGGCCGCGTCCACGTAGGGGCGGACGCGATCCGGGTCCTTGCTCATGGGGAAGGTGAGGAGCAGCCGCTCCTTGTCCCGCTGCTTGCCGACGACGGGCTCGAGGATCCGGTAGGCCATCGAGGCGCCGAAGTCCGAGCTGCGGGGGAGCGCGAGCACGTCCGCCTCCTGCAGGACGCGCACGGCGCGCAGCGTGAGCAGATCCGGCGCGCCAGGGCCGACGCCGACGCCGTAGAGCTTGCCGAGGCCGCTCATGACGCCTCCGAGGTGGACCGCGGCGTACCGGAGGGCGCGGGCCGGGCCGGCTCCGCGCCCTCCGCCGCTTCCACGGCTTCCCGCGCCTTCGCCGGCTTCGTCGCGGCGAAGATGTGGATCGGGTTCAGCGCCTCGTAACGCACGTAGCGCGCGAGCGGGACGCCGCGCGAGACCGAGAGCAGCGTGACCTCGGGGTCGAGCCCACGCGCCCGCAGCGCGCGGTACGTCTCGGCGACGTTCTCCATCGTGATGGCGTTGACCACGAGCCGGCCGCCCGGCCGCAGCCGATCGAGCGCCACCGTGACGATCTCCTCCATGCTCCCCTTGCTCCCTCCGACGAACACAGCGTCCGGGTCCTCGAGCGCCGCGAGCGCCTCGGGCGCGCGGCCCGCGACGACGCGCACGTTGTCGACCCCGTGCGCGCAGACGTTGTCGCGGCAGATCTCCACGCCCTCCGGGTCGACCTCGATCGCGTAGACCCGCCCCAGGGGGCAGAGCATCGCCGCCTCGATCGAGACCGACCCCGAGCCGGCGCCGACGTCCCAGACGACCGCGTCGGGGCGGATCGCCATCGAGGCGATCGAGAGCATGCGCACCTCGCGCTTCGTGATCAGGCCGTTCTTCGGCATGCGCTTCGCGAACGCGTCCTCGTGCAGGTAGGGGACGGCCGGCGGCGGGCGCCACGCGAGGTCGCTCCGCAGGAGCAGGAGCACGTTCAGCGGGCCGATGTCCTCGCAGGCGGCGAGCGCGGCGAGGTCGAACGCGCGCACGCGCTCGCCGGCGCCCGCGAGGCTCTCGCAGACCCACGCCTTCCAGCCGGCGTCGCCGTGCTCGAGGAGCCGCGCCGCGAGGCGGGCCGGGCTGTTCTCCCCGTCGGTCAGCACCGCGACCTTCGAGAGCCGGCGGAGGCGCGTCGCGAACCCCTCGGGGGAGCGCCCGTGGACCGAGACGAACGCGGCGTCGTCCCAGGCGATCCCGGTGCGCGCGAACGCCCACTGGACCGAGCTCAGGCTCGGGATGATCTCGACGTGCTCGCCGCCGAGCTTCCGGACGACGAGCGCGCCGACGCCGAAGAACAGCGGGTCGCCCGAGGCGAGGATGCACACGTTCTGCTCGGCGGACAGGGCGTCCACGCGGTCGAGCGCCGCGGACAGGCCGCCCTTGAGGGCGATCTTCTCGCCGCGGAACTGCGGGAAGAACTCGAGGTGCCGCTCGCCCCCGACGAGCACCTCGGCGCGGGCGACCGCGGACGCGGCGCGGCTCGACAGGCTGGCGCACCCGTCGTCGCCGATGCCGACGACGGTGACGGCGCGGCGCGCGCTCATCGCGCCACCTTGGCCGGCTCGGCCGAGCCCGCCGGTCCCGCCGAGTCCGCCGACAGGAGCAGCAGCGCGTGGACGATCGCGACGGCGATAGGGCTGCCGCCCTTGCGGCCGCGCGCCACGATCGAGGGGAGCCCGGACTCGAGGAGGGCCTCCTTGGACTCCGCCGCCGACACGAAGCCGACCGGCACGCCGATCACGAGCGCCGGCCGCGCCCCCTCCTCCCGGGCGAGGCGCACGACCTCGAGCAGGGCCGTCGGCGCGTTGCCGATGGCGACGATCGCGCCGTCGAGGAGCCCGAGCCGGTGCGCCTTGCGCATCGACTCGATCGCGCGGGTCGAGCCGGCCGCGGAGGCGGCCTGGATGACGTCGTCGTCCGAGATGAAGCAGTGGATCGCGCAGCCGTAGGACGCGAGCCGCTGCTCGTTCAGGCCGACGCCGATCATCTTCACGTCGACGAGGACCGGCGCGCCGCCCCGGAGCGCCGCGATGCCCCGCGCGATCGCCTCGGGGTGGAGCCGCATGAGCGACGAGAACTCGAAGTCCGCCGTCGCGTGGATCACGCGGCGGACGACCTGCCACTCGGCCTCCGGGAAGCCGTGCGCGCCGGCCTCCTCGTCGATGATCGCGAAGCTCTTGTCCTCGATGCGCCGCCCGAGCGCGGTCATCTGCCGCATGTCGTTCACCGCGCGCGCTCCGTCATCGATCATGGCACCGCTCATGGCTCCTCCGCCTTCTCCGCCCTGTCCGCACCGATGGCACCGGCGTCGCCGGCCGGATATCGGCCGAGCAGCGCCCCGTTGAAATCGACGAGGCAGGCGTGCACCTCGAGGGCGCCGCCCGCGTGACGCGAGGTGTGCTCGACGACGCGCCGGCAGATCCCCCCGGGCACGCCGGTGAGCCCCTCGCGCTGGCACAGCTCGAGCACGTGCCGCGCGGTGTTCGCCTGCCGGATCTCGGCGGCGATCTCCGGCCGCGCGCCGAGCTCCTCGGCGATCTGTGCGAGCAGCTCCATGCTCACCTCCGACCCGGCGGCGTGCGTCATCATCTTGCCGTCGGCCATCTTCGAGAGCTTGCCGATCATGCCGACGATGATCGCCCGGGCGATCCGCCGCCGCGCGGCGTGGCGGACCCCGGTGCCGATGAAGTCGCCCACCTGGATGAACGCCTCCTCCGGGAGCTCCGGGTAGAGCTTCATCGCGTACGCCTCGGATTTGCCGCCGGTCGTCAGCGCGAGCGCCGCGATGCCGCGCTCCGCGGCGACGTCGATCGCCTGGACGACGCTCGCGCGGAAGGCGGCGGTCGAGTACGGCTTCACGATCCCGCTCGTCCCGAGGATGGAGATGCCGCCGATGAGCCCGAGCCGCGCGTTGATGGTCTGCTTCGCCATCTCCTCGCCCTGGGGGACGCTGAGGGTCACCGTGGCCCCGGCGAAGCCCGAGCCCTCGAGCTCCTCGAGGACCATCTCGGTGATGTTCCGGCGCGGCACGGGGGTCACGGCCGGCGCGCCGACGGGCAGCCCGAGCCCCGGCTTGGTCACCACGGCGATCCCCGCGCCGCCGCGGATCTCGACGCCCGGCTCGCGGCGGAGCTCGACCTCGGCGACGAGCTCGGCGCCGTGCGTGCAGTCGGGATCGTCGCCGGCGTCCTTGATGACGCTGCACGTGGCGCGCGGCCCGTCGCGATCGCAGCGCCTCAGCGGGAAGGTGACCTTCTGCCCGTTCGGCAGGGTGGTCTCGATGGCGTCGACCGCCGCGCCGCGCGCGAGCACGCGCGCCGCCGCCTTGGCCGCGGCGGCCGCGCACGCGCCCGTCGTGAACCCCTCGCGCTGCCCCTTCGGGTCTCTCGGCCGGAGCTCTGCCATCGCAGGTGCCGGAACGACTACAACGATTTTCGCGCGGCGTTGTGGGAGAAGCTTTCGAGGCGCGCGCCGCCCTCGGGCGGCGTGACGATTTCCCGCCCTCCTGGTCGGTCGGGGCGAAACTCCAGGAGAGACCCTCAGCCCACGAACGCCCGCGCGCTCTCGAAGAGGCGCAGCCAGGGGCCGCGTTCCGACCACTCGGGGGGAGCCCAGCTGTGCTGCACGGCGCGGAAGACGCGCTCGGGGTGCGGCATGAGGATCGTCACACGGCCGTCGTCGGTGGTGAGGCCGGTGATGCCGTCGGGCGAGCCGTTGGGGTTGGCGGGGTAGCGCGTGGCGACCTCACCGCGGCCGTCCACCCAGCGGGCCGCCACACGCGCCGCGCGGCGATCGGCGTCGCTGGCGAAGTGGGCATAGCCCTCGCCGTGGGCCACGGCCACGGGCAGGCGCGCGCCCACCAAGCCGCGCAGCAGCACCGAGGGGCTCTCCAGGATTTCGACCTGGGCGAGACGGGCCTCGAACTGTTCGGAACGGTTCTTGACGAAGCGCGGCCAGCGCTGGGCACCGGGGATGATGTCCTTGAGGCCGGCCATCATCTGGCAGCCGTTGCAGATGCCGAGGGCGAAGGTGTTCGGTCGCGTGAAGAAGGCCGACAGCGCCTCGCGCGTCTCGCTGTGAAAGAGCGCCGAGCGGGCCCAACCCATGCCGGCGCCGAGCACGTCGCCGTAGGAAAAACCGCCGCAGGCGGCCAGGCCGCGGAAGCTCTCGAGCGACACGGCGCCGCTCATCAGATCGCTCATGTGCACGTCGTGGGCGGCGAAGCCGGCGCGGTGGAAGGCGGCGGCCATCTCGATCTGACCGTTGACGCCCTGCTCGCGCAAAATGGCCACCTTGGGCCGTTCGCTGGCGGCTTCGATCAGCGGGCGAGCCAGCGAGCGTTCGACGTCGAAGGGCAGATGCGGCGAGATGCCCGGATCCCCGGCGTCGAGCAGCGCGTCGAACTCCTCGCGGGCCTTCTCGGGATTGTCGCGCAGCGCTCGCATGCGGTAGCTGGTCTCGGACCAGGCGCGGCGCAAGTCCACGCGCGGCTCGTCGAGCACGGCCTGGCCGCCCGCGGTCACCACCAGTCGATCGTCGCTGCGGAGCTTGCCGACGACGTGCGCCGCTCCCTCGAGACCGGCGCGGGCGAAGGCCGAGATGACCTCGGGCGCGTCCTGGGCACGCACCTGCAGGAGCGCGCCCAGCTCTTCCGAGAACAAGGCTGCAGCCTGAGCGGCCGGAAGCGAGATGTTCGCCGCCAGCGCATCGAGCGACAGCTCCGCGCCGACGCGGCCGGCGAAGCTCATCTCGGCCCAGGTGACGAACAGGCCGCCGTCCGAGCGATCGTGGTAGGCGAGCACCAGCCCCCGCTGCCGCAGGCTCTGCACGGTCTCGAAGAAGGCGCGCAGATCGGCCGGCGAGTCGACGTCCGGCACGCTGTCGCCCACTTGCTCGCTGACGGTGGCGAACGCCGAGAGGCCCAGGCGATTCTTGCCGCGTCCCAGGTCGACGGCCACGAGCACGGTGTCCCCGACGTCGGTGCGGAGCTGGGGCGTGAGCGCGCCGCGCACGTCCGGCACACGGGCGAAGGCCGAGACGATGAGCGAGATGGGAGAGACGACGCTCTTCTGGCCGCCGTCCCAGACCGTGCGCATCGACATGCTGTCCTTGCCGACGGGGATGGCGAGACCGAGCGCCGGGCACAGCTCGAGGCCCACCGCCTTCACGGCTTCGTAGAGCCTGGCGTCCTCACCGGGGGCGCCGGCCGCCGCCATCCAGTTCGCCGACAATTTCACGCGCTCGAGGCTCTCGATCGGAGCCGATGCCAGGTTGGTCAGCGCCTCGCCCACGGCCATGCGCGCCGAGGCCGCAGCGTCGAGCACGGCGAGCGGGGCGCGCTCGCCCATGGCCATGGCCTCGCCGCCGTAACCCGTGTAGTCGGCCAGCGTCACCGCTGCATCGGCCACGGCCACCTGCCAGGGCCCGACCATCTGATCGCGGTGCACGAGGCCGGTGATGGTGCGGTCGCCGATGGTGATGAGGAAGGACTTGTCGGCTACCGTGGGCAGCCGCAGCAGGCGATAGACCGCCTCGCGCAGCGGCAGCTTGGCGGCGTCGAGCGCCTGTCTGGGCGAGGGCAGGCGGCGGACGTCGCGCGTCATCTTGGGCGGCTTGCCGAGCAAGACCGACAGCGGCATGTCGATCGGCCGGTCGTCGAGCTCGGCGTCGTCGAGCACCAGATCGTTCTGCGCCGTCGAGTGACCGACCACGGCGTAGGGGCAGCGCTCGCGCCGGCAGATCTCCTCGAAGATCGTAAGGCGCGAGCCGTCCAGAGCCAGCACGTAGCGCTCCTGCGCCTCGTTGCACCAGATCTCGAGCGGCGACATGCCGGGCTCGACCGAGGGCACTCGGCGCAGGTCGAAGCGCCCTCCCACGCCCGCGTCGTGCACCAGCTCGGGCAAGGCGTTCGACAAGCCGCCCGCGCCCACGTCGTGGATGCTGAGGATGGGCGAACCGGCGCCCAGGGCGTTGCAGCGATCGATGACCTCCTGGCAGCGCCGCTGCATCTCCGGGTTGTCCCGCTGCACCGAGGCGAAATCCAGATCGGCGGACGACGAGCCCGAGGCCATCGACGACGCCGCGCCGCCGCCCAGGCCGATCAACATGGCCGGCCCGCCGAGCACGACGATGGGCGCCCCGGCCGGGAAGGTCTTCTTCAGCGCCAGCTCGGGCCGTACATTGCCGAGCCCGCCCGCCAGCATGATGGGCTTGTGATAGCCGCGCACGCTGGAGGCCGAGCTGCCGTCGCCCGGCACCTTCTGCTCGAAGGTTCGGAAGTAGCCGGCCAGGGCAGGACGCCCGAACTCGTTGTTGAAGGCGGCGCCGCCGAGCGGCCCGTCGATCATGATGTCGAGCGCCGAGACGATGCGATCGGGCTTGCCGATCGACTCGGCTTCCCACGGCTGCTCGAAGCCGGGAATGCGCAGGTTCGACACCGAAAAGCCGGTGAGCCCGGCCTTGGGCTTCGCGCCTCGCCCCGTGGCGCCCTCGTCACGGATCTCGCCGCCGCTGCCCGTCGAAGCGCCGGGATGCGGCGAAATCGCCGTGGGATGGTTGTGGGTCTCCACCTTCATCAGCACGTGCGCCGGCTCACGCCGCGTCTCGTACAGCGCACCGGCCCCCGGCTGTGGAAAGAAGCGCTCGGCGTCGAGCCCCTCCATGACCGCCGCGTTGTCGCTGTACGCCGACAGGACATGGTGCGGCGTCACCGCGAAGGTATTCTGGATCATCTTGAACAGCGAGAGCCCCTGCGCCTCGCCGTCGATCACCCAGTCGGCCTTGAAGATCTTGTGCCGGCAGTGCTCGCTGTTGGCCTGCGCGAACATCATCAGCTCGACGTCGCTCGGATCCCGCCTCAGCTCCGTGAACGCGGCCAGCAGGTAGTCGATCTCGTCCTCGGCCAGGGCCAAGCCGAGCTCCTTGTTGGCGCGCGTCAGCGAAAGCCGCCCCTCGCGCGACAGCGGCACGCGAGCGAGGGGCCGCGGCTTTTCCTCGCGAAAGAGCGCCTGCCCGGCCGCCAGATCGAAGGCCACCGATTCGGTCATCCGATCGTGCAGCGCCCCCGCCGCGCGCGTCAGCTCGTCGCCGGTCAGCGGCCGCGACGCCCGCACGTAGTAGGCGATGCCCCGCTCGATCCGCTGCACCGCCGCGAGCCCCGCCACCCAGGCGATGTCGGTCGCCTTCGAGCTCCAGGGCGAGAGGGTGCCGAAGCGCGGCACCACCAGCACGAGCTGACCTTCGTCCTCGCCCGTCCCGCCCCCGCCGTGCGCCAGCGCGTCGTCGTCCAAGAGACGCGACAGCACGTGCTCGCCGCGTTCGTCGAGCGAGGCCCGCGAGTGCACGAAGTAGATCCAGCGGCTCCCCAGCCCGACCACCTCGGGCACCCGCTGCTTCAGCTCGGTCAGGCGCTTGTCGGTACGAAACGGAGAGAGAGCGCGCGCGCCGCGGACGTGTCGGAAGGCAGCCATGGCGGGCATTTGGCCCATGGGGGCAGCCGATTCAACCGAAACGGGCAGCCACGGGGTTGGGGCCCGGTGTCCCCGCCACCCGCGCCGGTGCGGGTGGTCTTCCCCGGGCTCGCACCGTCGACAGCGCCCGAGGCCGCACGGAGGGCCACAGGGCCACGCCCCTTCCGGGGTCCGGGCGGGCGCGGGGGGGTACCCCTCGCAGGCTGGAACCCCTGGCCGGCCTCGATCCGCGACGCTGGTCCCAGGATCGAGCCGCCCGGGAGCGGCTTCGGGCGCCGTTGTCCCTTCCCGCGCGCCGCGCCGAACCGGAGCCGCTCCGGGGGGCACCTCGCCGCGCGGTCTTTCGACGAACGTGTCCGCAGCCAACCCGACTCATCCGGCCCCGCTGCTCCCGGGGGGCGATACAGGGCCTTGAGGCGGCGCTTGGCTCGCACCAGATCTTGCACCGCGATCTGCGGTGTGTGGGGGCCATCCTTACCTCCCCCGCTCGGGTTCGTCACTCGCAGATCAGCGCGCTCGGGCTCGCCTCGATGGGGTCGCACGCGAGCGTGGGGATGTCCCCCCGCAGGCGCGCGATGACCTCGGCCATCAGGTACCGGGTCGCGAAGCACGACCCGACGTCGCCCTCGCTGCACAGGTTGGCGGTGCGCTTGCCGTCGGAGGTCGGCATGCACAGCACGTTCTTGTTGTTCATGGCGACCATGGTAGGCACGAAGTAGCCGTCCTCCTTGACCGAGGAGAGCTGGCAATTCGTGCCGCGTGTCTGCTCGGCGTCGGCGATCGTTCGCTCGATGGCGGCCATCTCCGCGTGGACGTCGATGAGGTTGCTCCGGCGCTCGTCCGCGGGTAGGCCCGTCAGCCGCGCTGCAAACGTGAGCGCCTCGATGGCCAGCGCCGCATCGTGGGGGCGGCAGGGGCGGTAGCTGCCTGGGGAGGGATTGCCGTCGCCTTGGAAGTAGCCTTGTTGGATTCCCCAGCCGATGAAGGAGGCCGGCCAATCCGTGACGCGCAGCGCGCCGCTCTGGGCCTCGGTGCAGAGCTCCCACTTCGGGCATGTCCCGGCTTCGGCGCACCCGGACACCTCGGCGCGCCTCGCGTCGTTCAGCAGGGCCTTCGCGCCAACCGCCAGCGACTCGGCACGCGACAGCCGGCACCTCCCGCACATGACGTATTTCCCGGGGTGGGACGACGTATCCGAGGGACAGAGCCGCTCGTGGGTGGCGGCGTCGATCGTCTCAGGGCAGCGCTCGAAGTAACCCTCGAGCACGCCGGCACAATGCAGCTTGTCCGACGCGTCGGCGCCCTCGGCAGCGCCGAGCACCTGGTCGGAGCTGTTGGTGTCGGGGAATCCGGCGCAGGAGCTGGCGCCCGCGCTGCCCGTACCTGCCGGTTGGCAGGCATCGTTTTCGGGGACCTGGTCGTAGGAGGCGATGCTGAAGTCCTTGATCTCGGTCGGGCTCAACGTACGGTCGCTGACCCTGCGCTTCCAGGGGAGTTGACCGCGCGGCTGGTTGAACTCATCCCCGACGTTCGCCTCGACGACTCGGTAAAGCAGCGGTCCTTTCGTCGAGCTATGCAGGATCTCGGTGACCAGCACGGCGTGGCTCGAGCCCTTGTAGCCTCCGGTGCCTGCCCGATGCTGCTCGGGCTGCAGAGCAGCGAGATGGGCGTCTTCGTAGCGGTACGTGCGAATTTCAGCGCCCACGGACCGAGCGGCCTCGATCGCGGTTCGTTCTTGCCATTCGCGGCACTGCGCCCGGAAGGCGAGCGCCTGGAGCAGCTTTGCGTCGCTCGCCGTCAAGCGTGCTGGATCGACGCCGCCTCGATTCGGATCGAACGCCCCCTCCTCGACGCGCCGCACGATGTGCTCGGCCAGCGCGTCGGCATCGCTCGAATTTGTGTATGTAGCCGCGACCGCGGTGCGGGCCCTGGCGACCGCCACGTCGCGCCCTTCAGGGGATGCGTTTACGGCGGCCTGCGATGCGCTCAACAGCGAGCTGCCATCGCCGTCATCGAGGTCAGTCTCCCAGCGCCCGGCCCCGAAAGCAGCACGCGTCGTGGAGATGGGCGAGTCCTTCTGGATCTGAGCCGTCGCAGACGAGGCGATCGCCCGGCGGACGTCGGTGTTCCCCTTGTCGACGCAGAGGTCGCCGACCTCGTCGGCGGGCACGCCGTCGCCCCTGCACGCGTCGATCTGGCTGGGAGGCGCTTCATCGCACGTGCAGAAGGTGCGTGGGCCCATGGTGTCCCCTGTGCAGGTTGCGAGGAATGCGTCACGGACGACGTCGTTACCGACCATGAGGTCGAAGCACCATCGATGGCCGCCCGCCCTCAGGTCCTTGGGAACGTCGATGCAGGTCTGGTAGTTGTAGAGCGAGAAGCGGTTCGTCTCGGTCGACACGACCGGTCCGTCGAACGTCGTCGGCGTCGCCTCGATGTTGTTGCGGTAAATCGCGCCGCCTCGCCGGCCACCGGTCGGCATGGTGATCGTCGCCGGGCCGCACAGCTCCTGATGGGGGGTGGCGAGGATGGAGTCACCGGCCACGATCGGAGGGGCGCCCTCGTCGCGAACTCGACCGATTGTCACGGTCTGCCCGGCATCACATGCTGCGCGTTGGTCTAGGAGCACGGCATATCCGTCGCCGAGGTCGATCCGGGTCCCCTCTGGCAGGTCGGCGAGCCTGGCCACGATCGGCTGGTTGACGAGGCGCCCCGGGAGGCGCGCCCCCTCGGGCAGCACGAGATGGTGGGTGCGCACGCGTGCGTGGACCGCCACGTGGTGTCGGCACGGAAGCCCCTGGGCGTGCTTCCCATCGTCGTGGTCGCCATGATGGTCGCGGTCGCCATCGTGGTCGCGGTCGCCATCGTGGTCGCGGTCGCCATCGTGGTCGTGGTGGCCATCGCCGTCGTGGTCGCGGTCGCCATCGTGGTGGCCATCGTGATCGTGGTCGTGGTGGCCATCGTGGTCGTGGTCGTGGTGGCCATCGCCATGGTGATGGCCATCGTGGTCGTGGTGGCCATTCTCGTCGTCACGATCCGAGCCCGGGTGCCAGCTTCGGCAGCCTTCCGAGTTGTCATCATCGTCACGTTCCGAAGCCGCGTGTCTGCACACGATCGCGTCCGGATCCAGATCGATCTGGACCGCCAGGCCGGTCTCGGCCGACGGGATCACCAGAGCACCGGTGGTGATTTCCAGCCGCTCCCAGGACGGGTGGCCCGTGGCGGAGCCCGATCGCCAGACGCCACCTCGTGCTGACAGGAAGAGTACAATGGCTCTATAGGTGCCGGCCGGCACGTTCTCGAACACGTGGTGCTGAGGCCTGGTCAGATCGATGGACACCTCACCAGCGTCGATCATTGTATCCGGCGTCGTCCCTTCCCCTTTCAGAAGAACGCGGCGGTATGGGATCGTGGCTTCGTCGGAATCTAGTTTCTCTGCACTTCTTGCGCCGTCGATGTGGAGGATCAACCTCCCTGTCGCATGTGCTCCGCCGACATCGGGTGGACGAGGGCCGTTGGGATTGCACCCTGCTAGATCCACGCAGAAGGTGAGCGCAAGGCAGAGCATAGACGCTCCGATTGTGCGCATTGATCGAGGAGCTGGCGAGCTGATCGCTGAAGGCTTGACGTGCGGGCTCGATCCGATGAACGACGATGGAGGAATATCGTTGGACCTCATGCTGCTGGGCTCCTGGCTTGCGAAGCAGGTTGGTCTTGAGGCGGATGAATCCGAGAGGGCTTCGCCGAACGCCGCTCTACGAATGCTGTGAGCATCGTGTAAGGCGACCGCGTGGGGAGAATATCGCGCTCTCTGAACGAGGGGCGAACAAATGCAGCGGAGCGTTGAGCGCACTTTGGAGCGCACCGATATCGCACTTTGAATCTCTCTGTCGGAGATGCATGAAGGATGCGACGCGGACGGATCCCACGACCTCGGCCCTTTACTGCCGCCCAGCGCTGAGCTGACGTGCCGGCGGGCGTCCCCCCACGCGGCGCTGCATGCCGGCGGGCGTCCCCCCACGCGGCAGCGCACGCCGCCGGCGGTTCCGCCATCGAGGGCTATCCCTCCGACCCCTCGGCCGGAGCTCCGCCCTCGCAAGATCCCGAACGATTACAAAGATTTCTTCGCAGGGTTGTTGAAGAAGCTCTCCAGGAGCACGCTCCCCTCCGGCGCGCCGAGCGAGACCAGGTGGTCGCGGAGCGGGTAGAGGATCGCGCCGTCGCCCGCGCAGAGCACGGCGTCGTGGGGCCCTGCCGCGAGCTCTCGCTCCACGAGGGCGCACGCGCGCGCCGGTCGCTCGGGGTGGCCGATCGGGGGGAGGTCGCGGGCGACCGCGAGGCGGACGGCGGCGGGGAGGCGCTCGCGGACGAACGGCTCGGAGGCGAAGGTCTCGCCCGGTTCGACGAGCCAGAGCAGGTCGAGCTGCGCCGCGCCGGCGGCGGCCGCGCTCCGGGCGATCCCGAGGGCGGCGGTGATGCCCGTGTCGGTGGCGATCACGAGCGCGCGGCCGGAGAAGCCCGGCGCGAGCCGCAGCTTGCCCCACGGGCCGCTCCACTCGAGCTCGGCGCCGACGGCGATGTCGTTGAGCACGTTCGAGCCCGGCCCGGCCCCGACGCGCTTCACCGCGATCTCGACGGCGCGCTGCTCGGCGTCGCTGGAGAGCATCGAGTAGGCGCGCTTCGCGAGCCTGCCGCTGGGCAGGGTGACGCCGGTGTTGATGATCACGTACTGCCCGCCGGCGAAGCCGATCTCCGCGCCGTCCACGCGCTCGAGCCGGAGCAGCCGGGCGGCGTCGCCGAGCGGCGTTGCGTGGGCGATCCTGATCTTCGGGTTGCCTTGTGTTGCCATGACGTCGCTCCTGTCTCCGCGCGGTCGCAATCACGCGCCCCATGGTCGCTCCGGTGAGCGGCCGGGCGCTTCACTCGGCCGGGTAGATCTCGTGCACGAAGTCGTGCATCTCCTCGAGCTCCCGGTAGAGCCGGCCGAGCCCGTCGACCTGGGCGCGCAGGTCGAGCTCGACCTGCTTCGTGAGGATGAGGAGCGAGCGCAGGTAAGGCAGCTTCGGGTCGCCGGCGGGGGTCTTCGCGACCTTCTCCTGGAGCTCCACGAGCGACCCCTCGAAGAGGCGCGAGAGGTTCTTCAGGTCCCCGGCGCGCAGCATCGCCGAGACCGGACCGGGCTCGGCCGCCGCGGCGCCGAGCTCGGCGAGCTCGTGCGTGCGCTCGGCGGGATCATCGATGCCCAGGATGTTCATGAGCCCAAGGCGGAGCGCGGCGATCTCGTGACAGGCCATGGGGGCTCCCTACCAGCTAGAGAAGAGGGCGGAAAGAGTCTTTCGTGTCTCGCACGGTCGGCGGAGTAGCGTAGCGCCGCGTCTCGCCGCCCTTCACAGCGAGCGATATCGCCCAGCAATTCGAGCACGTTTGCTTGTCCGAGCGCCGGCTCCAGTCGCAGCACGTACACCTCGCCACGAGCGAGGAGAGCCGTCGCCTGAGCTTCATCATTCCCCGCGCTGCGGCGTAAAGTCAGTGCGCCATGACAATCTTCAAGAGCAGCATCAAGGTGACCCTTGGATGCTCGTGGCATGGAAATAAGCTGTGTGGCGTTCCTGCGCCAGTTTCCCATTCATGACCAATTCAAAGAGCCCACTGAGCGCACGCCGGCTCTCTTCGACGCGGAGGTCGCTTCGGAGTAGGAGGATTCTTGCCTGGAGCGAGCCGTTGCTGTTTGCCTTGGCGAGTTCGAGAGCGGCCTCATCGTCCGAGGCTGCGCTGACGATATCGCCACGCTGTGCTCGTAGCTCGCCGCGATTCGTCAGGACTAGTGCCTTCAGGCGGTGTCGTTTGGCCTGGTGCAGAGCGAGAGCGGCATCGTAGTCCGCAATGGCAGCGTCGAGATCGAGCATCGGAGTCGGGCCCCGGCTCCGCCGCCGCCAGGTTGAGCTCGGCGAACTCGTGCGCGCGCCCGCCTGCGGCGCAGCGAGATTCGGGGAGCGCTGTTCGACGGGCGCTCGGTCCGTGCTAGGTGGGCCCCCCGCCGCGCCCCCGGAGCGCGCGGCGCCCGTGCGCCCCATGCAGAAGATCACCCTCGTCGATCGTCTCCACTACCGCTTCGATCTCACCATGGCGAAGGGCGCGCCCGCGCTCATCGCCTGGCTGTTCGCGCTCTCGACCGCCATGGTCGTCGTCTTCGCGGCGGTCGTCGTCCTCCTTGGGCTCGCCCCGGCCGCGGAGGACGGCGCCCCGGTGTCGTTCCCCTCGGCCCTCTGGATCACGCTGATGCGCGCGCTCGACGCCGGCACCGTCGCGGGCGACACCGGCAGCCGCGGTTACCTCGCCGCGATGTTCGCCGTCACGCTCGGCGGCATCTTCATGGTCAGCATCCTCATCGGCATCATCACGAGCGGGATCGAGGCCCGCGTCGGCGAGCTCCGCAAGGGCCGCTCGCTCGTGTGCGAGGAGGGGCACACCGTCATCCTCGGCTGGTCGCCGCAGATCTTCTCGATGATCCAGGAGCTCGCGATCGCGAACGAGAGCCGCCCCCGCGCCGCGATCGCCGTGCTCGCCGAGAAGGACAAGGTCGAGATGGAGGACGAGATCCGTGCGCGCGTCGGGTCGACCGGCAAGACGCGCGTCGTCTGCCGCACCGGAAACCCGAGCGATCCCGCGGATATCGCCATCGTGAACCCGGACGCCGCGCGGTCGATCATCATCCTTTCCCCCGAGGAGGGGAACCCGGACTCGCGGGTGATCAAGTCGATCCTGGCGCTCACCAACAAGGCGGGGCGCAAGCAGGGCCGCTACCCGATCGTCACGCAGATCCGCGACCAGCGGAACCTCGACGCCGCGCGGCTCGTGGCGCGCGACGAGGCGGCGCTCATCCCCACCGAGGACGTGCTCACGCGCATCACCGTGCAGACCTGCCGCAGCGAGGGCCTCAGCGCGGTCTACAGCGAGCTGCTCGATTTCAAGGGCCACGAGATCTACACCCGCGAGGAGCCCGCGCTCGCCGGCAGGTCGTTCGGCGAGGCCCTGTTCGCGTACGACGACTGCGCGGTCATCGGGCTGCGGCTCCGCGGCGGTGAGGTGCGGCTCAACCCGCCGATGGACGCGCGGATCGAGCGTGGCGACGCCGTCCTCCTCATCGCCGAGGACGACAGCGCGATCGGCGCGCCCTTGAAGCGCGCGCCGTCCGTCGACGAGCGAGCGATCCGCGACGGCAAGCCCGCCGCGCCGAGGCCCGAGCGCACGCTCCTGCTCGGCTGGAACCGCCGTGCGGTGGCGTTCATCCGCGAGCTCGATCACTACGTCGCGGAGGGCTCCTCGGTCACCGTCGTGGCCGACGCCCCCGACGCCGCCCAGCAGCTCGAGGCCGAGCGCGGCGAGCTCGAGCACCTCACCGTCACGTTCGAGCCGGGCGACACGACCGACCGGCGCACGCTCGATCGCGTCGTCGGCGCCTTCGATCACGTCGTGACGCTGAGCTACTCCGACGCGCTCGATCCGCAGGAGGCCGATGCGCGCACCCTGGTCACGCTGCTCCACCTGCGCGACATCGAGGCGAAGCGCGGCCAGAGCTTCAGCATCGTGAGCGAGATGCTCGACGTCAGGAACCGCGAGCTCGCCGAGGTCGCGCAGGCGGACGATTTCATCGTGAGCGACAAGCTGATCAGCCTGATGCTCGCGCAGATCTCCGAGAACCGGGATCTCGCCGCGGTCTTCCAGGATCTGTTCGATCCGGAGGGGTCCGAGCTCTACCTGAAGCCCGCGGGCGACTACGTGCGCCTCGGTCGCCCGGTGAGCTTCGCCACGATCGTCGAGGCGGCGCGGCGCCGCGGCGAGGTCGCGGTCGGCGTCCGCCTCGCGGCGCAGGCCGACGACGCGGCGCAGGCCTACGGCGTGAAGGTGAACCCGAGGAAGCGCGCGAAGCTGACGCTCGCGCGGGGCGATCGGATCATCGTCCTGGCCGAGCAGTAGCGAGGCGGGCTCAGAGCGCGTCGGTGCGCTCGAGAAGCACGCCAGAAGCGGCGATGGAGATCGCGGCGAGCGGGATCGCGATCGCCAGCGCGGCCGGGCCGAAGAGCGGCTCCGCCGCCTGCTGGCGGTAGGCGAAGGAGGGCCGAGGGGGCGCGCGGGCCGCGGCAGAGGCTCCGCGCGTCGGCGATTCATGCTCGAGGGCGGCGCCCGGCGCCGCGCCTCACTGCATGATGTCGTCGACGAGCCGGGCCACCAGCCGGTCGCCGAGCAGGTGCTCCTCGACGAGGTCCTTCGCGTCCTCGTCGCGGACGCCGCGGTACCAGACCCCGTCGGGGTAGACGGCGACCGTCGGCCCCTCGCCGCAGCGCCCCATGCACGACGTCCTCGTCACGCGGATCTGCTGCTGCTGGCCGGCCTGCTTCACGAGGCGGCGCACCGACTCGAGCAGCGCCAGGCTGCCGCGGTCGACGCAGTCGGCGTTGCCGCAGACGAGCACGTGCTTGCGCAGCGAGCGGTGCGCGTGCGGGTGGTTCGACGCCTGCGTGTGCGTGAGCGTGTGGCGCACGCTGTAGAGCATCGCCTTGAGCCCGCCGACCTCCCGGGCGAGCCCCGGCAGCGCGGTGCGGTACATGCACGTGTCGCAGGGGAGCGGCGCCTCGCCGGCGAACGCCTGGCGCGCGCGCTCGTCGATCAGGCCCTCGAGCGCGCTCGACCGGCCGAGGTGCGGCGCGAGCGACGCCCGGATCCACGGGTACGTCGACGAGAAGCGGTCGACCTGCTCGGCGAGCTTCGTCATGAGCCGCCCGGCGAAGAGGAAGTAGGGGACCACCACGACGCGCTCCGGCCGGTGCCGCGCGACCCGCTCCAGCGTCTCCTCGACCGAGGGGCGGGTGACGCCGATGAAGGTCGGCTCGACGAGCTGGAGCCCGCGGCCCTCGCCGATGAGGCGCGCCGTCTTGCAGAAATCGCCGTTCGCGTCGGGGTCGCTCGACCCGCGCCCCACGACGACGAGCGCCGACCGGGCCCGCGCCGCCGGGTCGTCCGGCAGCGCCGTCGCGGCGCGCTCGAACGCGATCTCCGCGAGCGCCGGGTGCACGCCGAGCGGCCGCGCCGCCGAGAACCGCACGCCCGGGTGCGCGGCCCGCGCCCGCTCGAGCGCGATCGGGATGTCGTTCTTCACGTGCCCCGCCGCGAACAGGAAGAGCGGCACGACCGCCACGCGGGACACCCGCGCCGCGAGCGCCGCGAGCGCGTCGGCGAGGTGAGGCGTCGCGAGCTCGATGTAGCCGTGCTGCACGGCGATCCCGGGCCGCGCCGCGGCGTAATCCGCCACGATCGCCTCGAACTCGGCGTTCGACGCGGCGTCGCGGCTGCCGTGGCCGATCAGCAGGAGACCGTCGTCATGCACGCGAGCGCCTCCTCCAGGGTGAGCGGGAGGCCCGCGCCGCCCCGCGGCGGCACGGGGCTCATCCGGGTCCAGAGCTCGGCGACCCACGGCCGCCGCACCCGCGCCCGCGCGAGGAGCTCCCCCCGCGCGAACACCTCCCGCGGCGACCCGTCCGCGAGGACCTGACCGTCGCCCAGCAGGACCGCGCGCGAGGCGAAGAGCGGCACGAGGTCCACCGCGTGGGTCGCGGTGACCAGCGTGGTCCCCTGCTGCTCGGAGAGCGCGCGCAGCGTCTGGCACAGGGCGAGCTCGCCTTCCGGGTCGAGCCCCGCGGTCGGCTCGTCGAGCAGCAGCACCCGCGGCCGCATCGCCAGCATCCCGGCGATGCACGCGCGCTTGCGCTCGCCGAAGCTCAGCGCCTCGATGGCCCGGTCGGCGAGGTGGGCGATCTGCACGGCGGCGAGCGCCGCCTCGGCGCGGCGGCGCGCCTCGGGCGCGGGCAGGCCGAGGTTTCGCGGGCCGAACAGGACGTCATCGAGGAGCGTCGCGCCGAGCAGCTGGTCGTCCGGGTCCTGGAGCACGAGCGCGGCGCCCGCGGCGACGGCGTCCGAGGGCGAGCCCACGCGGCGGCCCGCGATCTCGACGCCGCCGCCGGGCGCCGGGAGGAGCCCGACGAGCGTCCGGAGCAGCGCGGTCTTGCCGGCGCCGTTGCCGCCGAGCACCGCGACGGACTCGCCCTCGGCGACGTCGAGGCGCACGTCGCGCAGCACGGGCTCGCCGCGCCGGTAGCCGAGCCGGGGGGCGCGCAGCGCGATCATCCGGCCTCTCCCGCGGCGACGCTGAGCCCGAGGGCCGCGAGGGCGGCGGCGGCGAACGCGACGTTCGCGGCGGGCGCGCTCGTCCTTCGGTCGGCGACGGGGAGCTTCCCCTGGTAGCCGCGGAGCTGCATCGCGAGCGCGGCGCTCTCGGAGCGCTCCAGCGTCCGGAGCGCCACGACGCCCGCGACGGCGCCGGCCGAGCGCGCGGCGGCGCCGGGGCGGGTGAACCCGCCGCGGAGCGCGGCGGCGCTCCACGCGCTGTCGGCCGCGCGCTGGAGCACGCCGGCGAAGCGCCGCGTCAGCGCGAGCAGCTCGACGAGGGCCGCGGGGACGCCGAGCCCGGCGAGCGCCGCCTCGATCTCGGCGGGCGCGGCGGCGCCGGCGAGCCACCGGAGCACCGCGGCCGCCGCGAGGACGCGCGCGCCGAGGGTCACGGCGCGGCGTGCTCCCTCGGCCGTGATCGCGTCGACCGGGAACGTTGCGCCGGGGAGGAGCGGCGCCCCCGGCGTGAGCGCGAGCGCGAGCGCCGCCGCGACCGCTCCGATCCACGCGGCGGGCGCGGCGGCGCGGAGGACGGCGCGCGCCGGCGTGCCCTGGAGGCGGAGGGCCGCGCACGCGAGGAGGAGCAGCGCGGCCGGCGTGACGGGCGAGCGCGCGCCCGCGGCGACGCAGCACGCCGCCACGGCGGCCCCGAGGCGGAGCCGGGCGTCCACGTCGCGGAGCCGCGCGGGCGGGTCAGTCCGCACGGAGGCCTTCGCCGCCGGCCTTGCCCGCGGGCGCGCCCGCGCGCTCGACGAAGAGCACGCGCGAGAAATAGCCGAGGGCGAAGCCGGCGAGGAGCCCGGCCCAGAGGAACGCGAAGAGCAGGAGGTCGCCCTCGAGGCCCGCGAACAGCGGCCCCGTGTCGTGGCGCCCCGCGTCCTCGGCGACGCGGCGCACCACGGCCTCGTCGACGCCGTCCCAGGACGCGTTGCCGCAGGCGGCGAGCCAGAATGAACCGGCGAGATGGAGCGCTGCCGCGCACGCGCGCCGCGCGAGCGGCGCTGGCAGCGGGCGCTGCCCGAGCCGCCGCGTCACGACGCCCCCGGGGCGAGCCGGACGACCTGGAGCCGGTCCAGGATGTCGGGCCGCCGGGCGCGCAGGAAGGCGAGCGCCCCCGCGGTCATGACGCCTTCGAGCAGGCCGAGCGGGAGCTGGGTGGGGACGAAGGCGAGGGCGACGCCCGTGAACATGGACGTCACCGATCCCTCGCCCGAGAGCCCCAGCGCGAGCGCGAGCGCCGTGGTGGCGTAGGTTGCCCAGTCCGACGTCACGCCCGCGAGGAAGCCCGCGACCCAGAGGTTCGCGCCGCTGCGCCGCGCCAGGTGGAAGGCGAAATATCCGGTGAAGGCGCCCGCGATACCCATCGACGCGACGTCGGCGCCGAGCGTTGTGAGGCCGCCGTGCGCGAGGAAGAGGGCCTGGATAAGGAGCGCCACCACGGTGACGAGCACGGTCATCCAGGGGCCGATGAGCACCGCCGCGAGCCCTGTGCCGCACGGGTGGGAGCAGGTCCCGGCGGTCGGCACCGGGACGGGCATGCACGAGATCGCGAAGACGGCGGCCGCGATGAGGCCGACGAACGGTTTGTAGAAGGCGTCCTGCTCGGTGCGGCGCCGGAGCAGGTGGAGGGCGATCGCGACGAAGGGCAGGGCGAGCGCGTTCCAGAAGGCGCACCAGCCGAGCGGCAGGACGCCTTCCGCGAGGTGCATCGCGGCCGCGGGCCGGGGCGCGAGGAGCGTCCCCAGGAACACGGCGGCGATCGACACAACGCGGCCGTGAAGACCGATTTCGGCGCTCCGGGTGAAGTCCGCACCCGAACGCCACGAAGACGTGCGCAAGCTGCACCTCGTGGGAGGCTCGGGTAGGTCTCCCGGCTCATGGGTTCAGGGAGCTGATCGAGCTCCCAGCGCTGCGTCCACCTTCCCAGGCCTCTTCCAATGAGGCCCAGTGGTCTTCGGAGGCAGCTCCCCACTCACGGTGGCGGGACCGCGCCGGTTTTGCACCGGCTTCCCTGTTATGCCCCGGAGGGCACCCGAGGAATGGATTGTCAGGCCGGTGCTCGGTAATCCCGTTTCGTTCCCGGCGTCAAGGACGTCGCGCCCCGATCGCGGACGGGGTGCTCGCGGCCCGCCGCGAGCGCCCTCGTCCGCGGCGTCGGTACGGCCGGTGCGGCGGTGATGCCTGCGCTGGTGGGCACCCTGCCCTCGGGGACGCTGCCGAGGCGCACGAGGCCATCGCTGCCGAGGCGCGCCGCGCGCCCGTCGGCGCCCCCCATCGAGCGGCCGTGGGCGCCGACGAGCGCTCGAGGCCCTGTCGTGCGGCGGCCCGAGGCCGAGAAATTGACCCAGACGCATCACGCGAAGCGTCGTCGAGCACACGTCTTGAATTATGTCCCCCTTAAATAAAGACTGTTTACTTTGTCGCCGCGCGGGCGCAGCCCCCGTCTCGGTCTGGGCCCGCACGAGGGGCTCTCGTGCGCTTGAAACCCGGCGCCGGCGCATTCCTTCCGCAGTGTGCTTTGTTCGTCCTGGCTCTTTACTCGGGAGCAGGTGTCCGGTGTACGGCCTGCTGCCTCGTGGCCTCTCTTATTGAAGAGATGAGGATTTCGTGTTCGCTCGTCTCGGAATGCGAGGCGAACGCCGCGCAGGGCGCTGTCTCTGGTGGATGGGTATGCCCGGCTCGAACGTGAATTCCCGCAAATCGTGTGTGTGGGGCGCGCGTCCGCCTGGCCGCCTTCGCGCCTGGAGCGTTCTGCTCGCTCGGCGTGCACGCGTTGCACTTTGTTATCGACAACGCGCCTGCGGATGCCACAATCTGACTACCGCATGCGCACCGGCGCGGACCCCCCAGCCCGGAGCGCATGCGGTCTTTCTTCTGCACCGTGGCGGACGTTCAAGACTCCGGCGCGGTTTCCCTGCCGCGGTCATTCTGGGCCCCCCTCCAGCGTGATGCGCGGTATTTTTTTTGCCGTCGAGCGCGCGGTTCGCGCCTCCCGAGCCTTCATTTGCCCGTGAACGTGGCCTGCGATTTCGCCAGGAACGCTTTCATTCCGAGCTGTTGATCTTCGCTGCCGAAGAGCGCGGCGAATGCCTGGGCTTCCAGCTCGTTGGCGGCGGCGAGGTCGAGGCTCTCGCCGCGCAGGAGGACGCGCTTGGCGGCGGCGACGGCGAGCGGGCCGCGCGAGGCGATCTTGAGGGCGGTCTCGCGGGCGCGGGCGAGCAGCTCGGTCGCTGGGAAGACGGCGTTGACGAGCCCGATCGAGAACGCCTGCTGGGCGGTGATCATGTCTCCTGAATAGACGAGCTCGCGCGCGCGTCCTGGCCCGACCCGTCGCAGGAGCCGCTGGGTCCCGCCGAACCCCGGGATGACGCCCAGGTTCACCTCGGGCTGGCCGAGCTTGGCGTTTTCGGCCGCGTAGATGAAGTCGCATGCGAGGGCGAGCTCGCAGCCGCCGCCCAGCGCGAAGCCGTTGACGGCGGCGATCACGGGGAAGGGGGCAGTCTCGATGAGCTCGGCGAGCCGGTGGCCTGCGTCGGCGAACCGCTTCGCGGCGATGCTGTTCATGGCCGCCATCTCCGCGATGTCGGCGCCGGCGACGAACGCCTTGCCGGCGCCGGTCAGCACCGCCGCGCGGACCTCGTTGCCGTCGGCGGGCGCGAGGAGGTCGCGGAAGGTCGCGGTGAGCTCGCCGAGGACGGCGGGGTTCAGGGCGTTGAGTTTGTCGGGCCGCTGGATGGTCACGGTGGCGACGTGATCCGCGCGCTCGACGGCGACGAACTGGAGCGTACCGCGAGCAGGGGCCCCCGGCTGCTGTTCTTGAGCGGTCATGGAGCGTGGTTAGCAGCGCCCCGCGCCGGTGGGAAGCGCCTGCCGTGGGCCAGGGAAGGCGTCATTCCGTGTCCGCCCGAACCCGCTGTGCCGAGGCCATTGCCGAGCCGGCGAGCGAGCGATTTCCAAGCGAGCGATTTCCAAGCGAGCGATTTCCAGTGGACGTCACGCGCCTGTTCCGGGACACGGCCCGTCGCTCGATGATCCGAGCTCATCGCTTGAGCGCGGGTGCGCGCGACATGACGGCCCTGCCACGAGCCCGCGTGCAATCGTGGGCAGTCGGGCAGAACGCACGTCCCCGGATCCGCACACCAGTAGTCGCATCGCGCGTATCCCGTCGTCGCTCCCCTCCCTCCCTGGCTCCGTGGCAGCCGCCTACACCGCCCGCCCGCTCTTCTGCCCCTTCTCGTCGTACACGTAGAACCCCCGCCCGCTCTTCTTCCCGTACCACCCGGCAGCCACCAGGTTCCTGAGCAGCGTGGCCGCCCGGTACTTCGAGTCCCCGAACTCCCGGTGCAGCACCTCCGCGATCGACAGCACCGTGTCGAGCCCGATCAGGTCCGCGAGCTCGAGGGGCCCCATCGGGTGGTTCAGCCCGAGCCGCGCCCCCGCGTCGATGTCCTCCGGCGTGGACAGCCCTTCCTGGAGCGCGAAGCACGCCTCGTTGAGGAACGGGATCAGCATCCGGTTCACGATGAACCCGGGCTGGTCCTTCGAGGTGATCACCGTCTTGCCGAGCTCCACCGAGAGCGCCCGGACGGCCTCGTACGTCCGGTCCGACGTCTGGACCCCACGGACGAGCTCGACAAGCTTCATCAGCGGCACCGGGTTCATGAAGTGCATCCCGATGACCAGCTCAGGCCGCCCGGTCACCGCCGCCAGCCGTGTGATCGAGATCGACGACGTGTTCGACGCCAGGATCGCCCCCTTCGGCAGCGCCGCGTCCGCGAGCTTGAAGATCCCGCTCTTCACCTCGAAGCTCTCGGTCACCGCCTCCACGGCCAGGTCGACCCCGGCCAGGCCCTCCATCCCGTCGGCCACCGCGACGCGGCCGAGGAGCGCCTCCCGCGCCTCCGCGGCCAGCTTGCCCTTCTCCACCTGCTTCGCGAGAATGGCGGCGATCTGGGCCTTGCCCGACTCCGCCAGCGCCCTCGAGACGTCGCACAGGACCACCTCGAGGCCCGCGGCCGCGGCGACCTGGGCGATGCCTCGCCCCATCTGGCCCGCGCCGATCACCCCGAAGCGCTTGATCGTCGTAGCTTCCATGCCCGCGGTTGATAGCCGAAGCCGCGAGCGCGGTGAACCGCCCTCGCCGCGGCAAGACGGCCCGACGGCCCGCCCGCTCGGACGTCCCCGCGCCACAGGAGCAGAAGCGCGCGAAAGCTCCGGCCGACCTTCCAGGCCCGCGGGGGCGAGGAACCTTGAAACCGTGTCGTCCGCCCGGCTATCTTCGCCCGGCCCGTGAACGGACCGGACCGAATTCGCGAGGTCCGCGGAGAGACGATGAGCGTTGAGACGATTCGGATGGCCCTTGGGCGTCTGCAGGATGAGCCCGAGAACGAGGCAGCCTGGAACGAGCTCGCGGAGGCCGTGACTGCTCCGAACAACGGCGCGGGCCCCGGGGACGTCGAGCGCCTGCTCGGCGCGGCGCGCGGGCGGCACGAGCAGCGGAAGGAATGGCAGGCCGTGGCCCGCCTCCTCGAGCTGGAGATCGCCCTCGCCGCGGGCAGCGCCGTCGAGCCCGCGATGCAGGCCGAGCTCGCCCGCGTCTACCACGAGGAGCTCATCGACGTCGATCGCGCGGCGGCCGCGTACAAGCGGCTGCTCGAGCTGCGCCCCGACGACGACGCCGCGGCCGAGGCGCTCGAGACCGACGCCTCGAAGCGCGAGCGGTGGCGCGACCTCGTGGACCGGTACGTGGCCGAGGCCGAGGGCGCGACCGACGGCGCCTTCAAGAGCGCGCTCTACACGAGCGCGGCCGACATCGGCTACCGCTACGGCCGCGCCGAGCTCGGCGAGCGGGTGGCCGAGCTCATCGAGCTCGCCCTGAAGCTCGACCCGAAGAACCTCCGCGCGGCCAACCTCGCCGAGATCGCCTTCTCCACCGCGGGGGACTGGGAAGGCGTCGTCCGGGTCCAGTCGATCGTCAAGGGCGAGGCCCCGAGCAAAGAGGACCGCATCGCGGCGGCCGTCCGCGCGGCGCGCACCACCAAGGCCCGCCTGAGCGATCCGGCCCGCGCGGTCGCGGCGTACGAGGAGCTGCTCGACCTCTCGCCCGGCCAGGCCGAGGCGCTCTCGTTCCTGACCGAGGCCTACTCCGCCGCGGGCGACTGGGATCGCCTCGTCGCCCTCTACGAGGACCAGCTCCGCAGCGGCGGCGTGAAGCCCGGCGAGGAGCTCGGCATGCTCGTGCAGATCGCCATGGTCCACTGGCGCATGCGCGGCCAGCCCCAGGCGGCCGAGCCCTATTTCGACCGCGTTCGCCGCGCCGACCCGGCGCACGCCGGGATGCTCAACTTCTACCGCGAGGTCCTCGAGCAGCGCGGCGACAAGCCGCGGCTCACGACGATCCTCACGGACGCGCAGCGCGCCGTGCCCGACGGCCCCGAGAAGCGCGCCATCGCCACGGAGCTCGCGCGGCTCGCCGAGTCGCAGGAGAACGCCGCCAAGGCGATCGAGCAGTACAAGTCCGTGCTCCGGACCGACCCGGAGAACCGCCAGGCGCGCGACGCCCTGAAGCGCCTCTACCTGCAGACCGAGGGGTACAACGCCCTCGTCGAGCTCCACCGGCAGGACCTGGAGCGCACGCCCGCCGACGACGTCGCCGGCAGGGTCGCGGTGCTCCGCGAGATCGCCGGGATCTACCGCGATCGCGCCAAGAACGACGCGGCCCTCGTCACGGTCCTCACCCAGATCGTCCAGCTCGACGACAAGGACGTCGACGCCGTGCGGGAGCTGACCCGCATCTACGAGTCGCTCGGGCGCTGGCGCGACCTGCTCTCGTACCAGCAGCGCCTCGCCGAGCTGACCGAGAGCCCCGCCGAGAAGGCGGGGCTCTACCGCGCGGTCGCGCGGCGCTGGTTCGACCAGTTCTCCAACGTCCAGAACGCCATCGCGGCGTACGAGGCGCTGCTCACGGTCGAGCCGATCGACGAGGAGGCGCAGCAGAAGCTCCGCGAGCTGTACCTGAAGCGGCGCGCCTGGCCGCAGCTCTACTCGCTCTACGAGCGCAAGCTCGAGGGCGCCGAGGGCGCCGCGAAGATCGAGCTCCTCGGCGAGATGGCCAAGCTCGCGGCCGAGCGGCTCGACCGCGGCGCGGACGCGATCGCGCTGCAGAAGCGGATCCTCGAGCTCGACCCGAGCGCCCCCGGGGTGCTCGACGCGCTGGAGAAGCAGGCCGAGCGCGAGAAGGACTTCGCCACGGTCGCCGAGGTGCTCGAGCGCCGCGTCGACCTCGCGGCCGACGACGCGGCGCGGCTCGTCTCGCTGCAGAAGCTCGGGGCCGTGTACGCCGAGCGCCTCAAGGATCCGGCCCAGGCGGCGCGGACGTGGCGGCGCGTGCTCACGCTCTCGCCGGGGCACGCGCGCGCGCTCCGCGTCCTGCGCGACGCGTACTTCGCCGCGGGCGACTGGGACGGGCTCGAGGAGCTCTACGCCTCGCAGAACGACTGGGAGGGCCTCGTCGACTTCCTCTCGGGCGCGGCGGACAAGGCGACCGACCCGGCCACGAAGCTCGACATCTCCTTCCGCGCGGCCCGGATCTTCGAGGAGCAGCTCAAGGCGCCCGAGCGCGCGGCGCGCTCGTACGAGCGCGTGCTCAGCGTCTCGCCGAAGGACGCGCGCGCCGCGGCGGCGCTCGTGCCGATCTACGAGGAGGAGGAGAAGTGGGCCCGGCTGCCGGCGCTCTACGAGATCCTCCTCGACGCGACGGACGACGCCGAGGCGCAGGTCGGCATGCTGCGCAAGCTCGCGGCGGTGACGGGCGGGCCGCTCTCGGACAAGCCGAGCGCGCTCGGCTATGCGCGCCGCGCCTACGAGCTCCAGCCAGACGACGAGGGGCTCGACCTGCTCGAGGCCTGGTCGCGGGCGGCGGGCTCGTGGGGGCCGTTCGTCGAGGCGGTCGAGGGCCGGCTCCGGACGGCGGAGGACCTCGCGACCGACGTGCAGCGCACGCTGCGGCTGAAGCTCGCCGAGGTGTACGCGCGCGAGATGGGCAAGCTCGACGAGGCGGTGACCGTCTACCGCGGCCTCGTCGAGGACGATCCGTCCGACGACGACACGGTGCGGGCGCTCGACGCGCTCCTCCGCGCGAACGAGCGGCAGGCCGATCTGCGGTGGCTGTTCGAGCTCAGGGCGAGCCAGGTCGGGGGCGAGGACCGCGCCGAGATCCTCGAGGAGTGGGCGACGCTCGAGGAGGAGGTCTTCGGCGACCCGGCGAAGGCGATCGAGCTCCTGCGCAAGGTCATCGCGCTGACGCCCGCGCGCATCAACGCGCTGCGGGTGCTCTCGCGCCTCCTGAACGCCGCGGGCGAGTACGAGGCGGCGTCCGTGATCGTGGCCACGCACCGCGACGTCAGCGAGGGCGACGAGCGGGCGCGCCGCGAGATCGAGCTCGCGACGCTCTACCTGGACCGGCTGGATCGGCCGGCGGACGCGTTCGAGGCGGCGGTGCGCGCGCTCGATCTGACGGCGCACGACCCGGACGCGATCACCGTCCTCTCGCGGCTCGTCGAGCGCCCGGAGACGCGTGTGCGCGCGGCCAAGGTGCTCGCGGTCGAGTACGCCGAGACGGGCAACCACCGGCGTGAGGCCATGGTGCTCCGGGTCATCCTCGAGTCGGAGCGGGATCCGGCGCGGCGGCGGGAGCTCTACCTCACGCTCGCGAGCGTCGAGGAGACGAAGCTGCACGCGGCCGGGACGGCGTTCGACGCGCTCCTCCGGGCGCTGCACGAGTTCTCGGACGACATCGAGCTCTGGGATCGCGCCGCCGAGCTGTCGCGGCGCGCCGGCCGACCGACCGACCTCGCGGAGGCGTACCGCGTGCACCTCGTCGCGGGCCGCACCGAGGGCGACAAGGTGCTCGGCAGCTCCGTGGAGGTCGAGCTCTGCGAGCGCGCGGCGAGCCTCCACGACGAGCAGCTCGGCGACCCGGAGGGCGCGAAGCCCTACCTGGAGCGGGTGCTGAGCCTCGACCCGAACAACCACCGCGCGTTCGAGCGGCTGAAGCAGATCCTGACGGCGGCCGAGCGGTGGGGCGAGCTCGAGGAGCTCTACGACCGCGCCGCGAAGGGCACGACGGACCAGAGCGAGCGCATCGAGCTGCTCAACGAGGTCGCGCTCATCGCCGAGGAGATCATCGGCGATGCCGCGAAGGCGATCGGCTACTACGAGCGCATCCTCGAGCTCGATCCGTTCTACACGGCGGCGCTCGACTCGCTGGAGAAGCTCTACGAGCGCGAGGGCCGCTTCCGCGACCTCGCGGCGCTCCTCGAGCAGCGCCTGAAGACGGCGACCGAGGCCGAGAGCGTCGAGATCAAGCTGTCGCTCGGCAGCATCTACCTCGACCGGCTGCACGAGCCCGAGGGGTCGCTCGGGCACCTCGAGGACGTGCTGCGGATCCGCCAGAACGACCCGAAGGCGCGCGAGCTCGTCGAGCGGCTGCTCGACATCGGGGCGCTCCGGCTCCGGGCGGCGCGCGTGCTCGAGGCGGTGTACGAAGCGCGGGACGAGATCCGGCAGCTCGTGCGGGTCCTCGAGATCCGGCGCCAGGGCGCCGAGACCGAGTCGGAGCGGCGCGAGCTGCTCCGCCGGGTCAGCGTGCTCCAGGACGAGCGGCTCAGGGACGACGCGGGCGCGTTCGCCAGCCTGTCGGAGCTCCTGCCGCTCGAGCCGGAGGACCTCGCGGCGCGCGAGCGGCTCATCGAGATCGGCCGGCGCCTCGGCGAGCACGAGCAGGTCGCCGAGGTGCTCACGGCGGCCGCGGACGCGTGCGGGACGGCGACCATCCGCGGCGAAATCCTGATGGAAGTCGCGAGGATCTGCGAGGACCTCCTCGGCGACGCCGACCGGGCCGAGAAGGTCTACCGGCGCGTGCTCGCCATCGATCCGACCGATCCGACGCTGGTGATCCCGGCGGCGCAGGCGCTCGGCCGCATCTACGCGGCGAAGGAGCAGCACCAGGCGCTCGCGGGCGTGCTCGCGATCGAGGTGCGCCTCGAGGAGAACGTCGAGACGCGGCGCTCGCTCTACGAGCGCATCGGGACCCTGCACGAGACGGTGCTGGACGACCCGGCCAAGGCGATCGAGGCCTGGCAGGCGCGGCTCGGCGACGACGGCGCCGACGTGGCGGCGCTCGCGGCGCTCGAGCGGCTCTACGAGCGGACGTCGCAGTGGCGGGAGCTCGTCTCCGTGCTCCGGGCGCGGGAGCAGTCGACGACGGAGCCGGAGGAGCGGCGGCGCGCGATGACCAAGGCGGCCGAGACGCTCGCGCAGAAGCTCGCCGACGTGCCCGAGGCGATCAACGCGTGGCGCGCGGTGCTCGACGAGTTCGGCCCCGAGCGCCCGACGCTCGCGGCCCTCGAGGAGCTCTACGAGCTCGACGAGCGCTGGGTCGACCTCGCCGAGACGCTGGAGGTGGACCTGTCCCTCGCGGTGGAGACGCCCGCCCGGCTCGATCTGCTGGCGCGGCTCGGCGACGTGCGGCGGCTGCACCAGGCCGACGCGACGGGGGCGCTCGAGGCGTACCGCCAGGCGCTCTCGCTCGACCCGTCGAACGCGCGCTGCCGCGCGGCGCTCGAGGCGATGCTCGAGCGGGAGGACGCGCGGCGGGACGCGGCCGAGACGCTCGAGCCGCTCTACGAGGCGGACGGCGACGCCGAGCGCCTGCTCCGGGTCCTGGAGATCAAGGTCGAGACCTCGGATCTCCCGAGCGAGCGGCTCGCCACCTTGCAGAAGTCGCTCCGCACCGCGGAGGGGCCGCTCGGCGACACGTCGCGGGCGTTCGGCTACGCGCTCCGCGGCGTGCGGGAGGCGGCGGGTGAGCCCGAGGTGACGACCTGGATCGCGACGGTCGAGCGGCTCGGCGAGGCCACGGGGCGCTGGTCCGAGGTGTGCGAGCTGTTCCAGCGCATCGCGCCGGACATCCTCGACGGCGACGTGCAGCAGAACGTGCGGTTGCGGGTCGGCGAGCTCGCGCGGCACAAGCTCGACGACCGCGAGCTCGCGGTCGAGCAGTACAAGAAGGCGCTCGAGGCCCGCGGGGACGACCGGCGGGCGATGATCGCGCTGGAGGAACTCTACGGCGAGGCGCGCGACGCCGGGCGGCTGCTCGAGATCCTGAAGCTCCGGGTCGAGAACGCCGAGACCGACGAGGAGAAGACGGGGCTGCTCTTCCGGATCGCCGAGCTCGAGCGGGGCCCGCTCGGGGACCAGGCCGGCGCGATCGCGACCTACGAGACGATCCTCGACATCGCGCTCCACCCGGACGCGATCGCGGCGCTGGACGGCCTCTACCGCGAGGCGGGGCGCTTCCAGGACCTCATCCGGCTCTACGAGCGGCAGCTCGACGTGCGCGCCGGCGACCTCGCCGAGCTGCACGTCAAGATCGCGCTCGTCGCGCACCGGCACACCGAGGACGTGCAGCGCGCGTTCGACGAGCTCTCCGAGGCGCTGCTCATCGATCCGGCGCACGAGGGCGCGGTCTCGCTGCTCGAGGCGATCCTCGAGGGCTCGGCCGAGGCGGATCACAGGGCGCGCGCCGGGGAGATGCTCGAGCCGGTGTACCTGCGCCGGGCGGACTGGAACCGCGTGAAGATCGCGCTCGACGCGCGCCTCGCCGCGAGCCAGGACCCGGTCGAGCGCCGCGATCTGCTGCAGCGGCTCGCGACGCTGCACGAGGAGCAGCTCGAGGACTACCGCGCGGCGCTCGAGACGGTGGCGAAGCTCCTCCACGAGGACCTCACCGACGAGGGGGTCTGGGCGGAGCTCGAGCGGCTCGCGAAGGTGGCGAGCGCGGAGCGGCGGCTCGCGGAGATCTACGCGGCGGAGCTCGGGGAGCTGACCTCGGACGACGCGTCGAGCGCGAAGCTCAGCCGGCGCACCGGCGAGCTCTACGCCGAGCTCGGCGACGTGGCCGACGCGCTGCGGTGGTACCGGCGCGCGCACGAGTTCGAGCCGGACTCGCGCGAGCTGTTCGACGCGATCGACGGGCTGCTCGTCAAGGAAGGGCGCCACGCCGAGCGCATCCAGCTCTACCGCGCGGCGCTCGACTACCGGAAGGACGAGGACCGGCTCGACGCCCTCCACACGATCGCGCGCCTGGAGCGGACGGAGCTCCGCGAGCCCGCGCTCGCGATCGAGACGTACCGCGCGGCGCTCGACGTCGACGAGAACGACGCCCGGGCGCTCGACGCGCTGACGGAGCTCTACCGCGAGCTCGACCGGCCGCGCGACCTCGCCGACCTCTACCTGCGCCGGGCCGAGGCGGCCCCGAACGGCGAGCGGGCGGCGCCCTACCGGCTCGCGCTCGCGGCGCTCTTGCGCACGCGGCTCGAGGACACCTCGGGCGCGATCGATCAGCTCGAGGCGATCGTCGGCGAGGTGCCCTCGCACGCCGAGGCGATCCGGGCGCTCGAGGCGCTCATCCAGGACCCGCAGCACAAGGCGCGGGTCGTCGAGATCCTCGGCCCGCTCTACGAGGGGGCGGACGACTGGCGGCAGCTCGTCCGGCTCAACGACGAGCGGTTCGGCCTCGCCTCGGACGCGCGCGAGAAGGTCGCGGTGCTCCGGGAGACGGCGAAGCTCTGGGAGACGCGCGGCAACGACGAGCTGCGCGCCTTCGACGCGACCCGGACGGCGTTCGGCCTCGATCCGGACGACGGCGAGACGCGCGGCGAGCTCGAGCGGCTCGCCGAGCAGCTCGGCGCCTGGGAGGAGCTCGCGGAGAGCCTCGAGGCGGGGGTGACCACCACGTCGGACGAGCTCACGAAGCGCGAGCTGCTCTCGTCGCTGGCCAAGGTCTACGACACGCGCATCGACGACCCGCGCCGGGCGCTCCGCGCCTACGCGCGGCTGTCCGCGCTCGACCCGAGCGATCCCGAGCCGCTCGAGCAGATGGACACCCTGGCCGTGCTGCTCAGCGACTGGGACACGCTCATCTCCGTCCTCGAGAAGAAGAGCGAGATGGCGTCGGACGAGGAGAACGCCTCGATCTGCCGGCGCATCGCCGAGACCAAGCTCGAGATGCTCGAGGACACCGAGGGCGCCATCCAGGCGTACGAGCGGGCGCTCGAGCTCGATCCCGAGAGCGCGATGACGATCGACGCCCTCATCGAGCTGCACGAGCCGCGCGGCGCCGCGAGCCGCCTCGTCGAGCTCTACGGCCGGCGCGTCGAGCTCGCGGGCCCCGACGAGGAGGAGCTGCGCTACGACCTCAACGTGCGCGCCGCCGAGCGCTACGAGCGGGATCTCTCGAGCCCGCGCGACGCGATCGCGGCGCTCAACGCGGCGCTCGAGGCGAAGCAGGGCGATCCGGCGGTGCTGTCCGCGCTGGAGCGGCTCTACCGGGCCGAGCGGATGTGGGACGAGCTCCTGTCGAACCTGATGCTCCAGGCGAGCGCGGCCGCGGACAGGGACGCGCGCATCAAGCTGCGGACGGCGATCGGCGACCTCTACGCGGGGGAGCTGGAGAGCCCGAGCGACGCGATCGAGCAGTACCGGCTCGTCCTCGACGAGGACGCGGTGAACGACCACGCGATCCAGGCGGTCCGCGCCATCGGCGAGGGCCGGGAGGAGCTGCGGCTCGACGCCGCCGAGGTGCTCGAGCCCGTCCTCCGCGCGGCCGGCCGCCACGAGGAGCTCGCCGCCGCGCTCGAGCTGCGCCTGCGCGCGCAGACCGAGCCGACCGACCGGGCCGCGACCCTCCGGGCGATCGCCCTCGTGCAGGACGTGCAGCTCGGGCGCCCGCTCGAGGCGGAGCAGGCGCTGCTCCGCGCGCTGGAGGACGCGCCGGACGACGCGTCGCTGCACGGCGAGATCGAGCGGCTCGCGGAGCGCACGGACGGCTTCGGCCGCTACTGCGACGCGCTCGCGCAGCGGGCCTCGGCGACGTTCGACGCGACGATCGCGAAGGACCTGTTCCTGCGGATCGGCCGCATCGCCGAGGAGAAGCTCGGCGACGACCGGCGCAGCGCTCAGGCCTACGCGAAGGCCGTCGAGCACGCCGGCGACACGCCCGAGCTCCTCGAGGCGCTCGACCGGCTCTACGGCCGCCTCGGCGACGAGCGGGCGCTCGCGGACGTGCTCGAGCGCCGCGTCGCGGTCACGCCCGGCGATCGCGACCAGGCGGATCTCTTCTACCGGCTCGCGGTGATCCAGATCGGGTCGTTCAGCGACAAGCCCCAGGGCCTGAACACCCTGCGGCAGGCGCTCGATCGGGCGGTCGATCACGAGCGGGCGAGCGGCGCGCTCGAGGCGCTCACCGAGGACCCGGCGCTCTTCGACGAGGCGGCCGAGGCGCTCGAGGGCGTCTACCGGACGCGGGGCGACAACGCCGCGCTGGCGCGCCTCTACGAGAAGCGCATCCGCTTCGCGCCGGGCGGCGCGGAGCGGATCCGCATGCGCCTCGACCTGGCGAAGGTGCTCGAGGTGCGCTCGAACGACCCGAGGGCGGCGCTCGAGACCCTGGAGAAGGCGCTCGCCGACGACCCGTCGGACCCGGACGTGCTCGGCGAGATCGAGCGCCTGGCCCCGCTCACGGGCGGCTGGGCGAGCGCCGCCTCCGCCCTGGAGCGGGCGGTGCGGGCCGGGACCGAGCTCGACGGCGACACGGCGCGCGACCTGTGGATGCGCATCGCCGAGTGGCAGAAGAACAAGGTGGGCGACGCCAAGGCCGCCGAGGCGGCGTACGAGGCGGCGCTCACGCACGATCCCACGAGCGAGCACATCCTGCGGTCGATCGAGGAGCTGCAGCGGGCGCCGGGGCGCGAGCGCGACCTCATCGGCACGCTGCGCCGGATCGCCGCCCTCGACGGCATGGAGGGGAGCGCGGGCGAGCTGCGCCGCGAGGCGAAGGAGCTCGCGGAGCGCGCGCTGGGCGACCGGGAGCTCGTCGAGGCGATCCTGCGCGAGATGATCGCCGCGGACGAGGGCGACACCTGGGCGCTCGCCGAGCTCACGAAGGTGCGGGAGGAGGCGGGCGACCACAAGGAGGTCTTCCGGCTGCTCGTGCGCCAGTCCGAGCTCTACGCCGAGGCCGAGCGCATCCGCGACGCGCGGCACGCCGCCGCGGCGGTCGCGCGCGAGCGGCTCGGCGACGACGCGGCGGCGATCGAGCTCTACGAGACGCTCTTCGAGGCGGATCCGGGCGACGAGCGCGCCGCGACGGCGCTGCGCGAGCTCTACGCGAAGGCCGGCAAGCACAAGGAGCTCCTCGCGCTGCTCGAGCGGCTCACCGACCTGGCCGAGTCGCCCGAGGCCCGCTCGGCGCTGCGCCTCGAGAGCGCGGAGATCTGCCTCTCGCGGCTCGACGCGGTGAGCGAGGCGACCGAGCACCTGCGCGCGGTGCTCGACGAGCAGCCCGACAACGAGAAGGCGACGGTCCTGCTCGCGCAGCTGCTCGAGAAGACCGGCCGCGATCAGGAGCTGTCGGACCTGTTCGTCACGCAGATCGAGCGCGCGAAGGACCGCGGCGACGTCGCGGCGGAGCTCTCGTACAGCGTCCGCCTCGGCGAGGTCTACGAGGCGCGGCTGAACGACACGGCGCGGGCGATCGAGACCTACCGCGCGGTCCTCGAGCGCGAGCCGCGCCACCACGGCGCGCTCCTCGCGCTGGCGCGCCTGCACGAGCAGCGCGGGGAGAAGGCCGAGGCGGCGCAGCGGCTCGAGGTGATCCTCGAGGACGCCCGCGCCGCGGAGGCGGTGGGCACGGCGCTCCGGCTCGCGGATCTGCACCGGTCCCTCGGCGACGAGGGCGCGGTCCGGCGCGTGCTCGAGCGGGGGCTCGCGGCGGACGGGTCGGCGCAGGAGATCAGGAAGCAGCTCCTCGCCCTCTACGAGAAGCAGCAGGCCTTCACCGAGCTCGCCGATCTCATCACCGGCGACGCCGAGGCGGCCGCGCAGCCGGCCGAGAGGGTGGCGCTCTACCGCAAGGCGGCCGGCATCCACCTGGCGAAGCGGAACGATCCCGGCCGCGCGGCGGACCTCCTGGTCAAGGCCACCGAGCTCGTGCCGGGCGACCGCGAGCTCCTGCTCGCGCTGTGCGACGCGTACAGCGCCTCGGGCCGCGGCCAGAAGGCCGCCGAGGCGCTCCAGCAGATCGTCGAGTCCTACGGCGGCCGCCGCTCGAAGGATCTCGCCGCGATCCACCACCGCCTCGCCAAGGCCTACCTGGCCGAGGGGCAGCGGGAGCGGGCGCTCGCCGAGCTCGACATCGCCTTCAAGATCGACCCGGGCTCGATCGCCATCCTCCGCGACCTCGGCGTGCTGGCGCTCGATCTGTCGGAGTCGGGCGACGACGCGGCGAAGGCGGCGCACATCGATCGCGCGCAGAAGACCTTCCGCGCCCTGCTCCTCCAGAAGCTCGACGAGGGCGCGCCGATCAGCAAGGGCGAGGTCTTCTATTACCTCGGCGTGATCAGCCACCGTCAGAACGACGACAAGAAGGCGATCCAGATGCTGGAGCGCGCGCTCGACAACGAGCGCGACTTCGCCCCGGCGAAGGAGCTCCTGGCGCAGCTCAAGAAGTGACGTAATCTCGCCGCGTGACGCGGCTAGTCAGCATCGATGGTGTCATCCACCGGCCGGAGGAGGCCAGGGTCTCGGTCTACGACCGCGGCTTCCTCTACGGCGATAGCGTCTTCGAGACCATCCGCACCTACGGCGGCGAGCCGTTCGCTCTGGAAGAGCACCTCGCTCGCCTAGAGCGCTCGGCCGAGCGGATCGCGATCGCCCTGCCGATCCCGCGCGACGAGCTCGGCCGCGAGGTCGTCGCGCTGCTCCGGGCAGCGACGGCGCCCGGGAGCGCCGGGGCCACGGCGGGCTCGGCGGGCGCTCCGGGCTCGGCGTCCGCCGCGGGCTCGGCCGCGCCGCTCGAGAGCACCATCCGCGTGATGCTGACGCGCGGCAGCGGCCCGCTCGGGCTCGATCCGTCGCTCGCGGGCGCGCCCCTCCGCGTCATCCTCGTCGAGCCGCTGAAGCCGCTGCCGGGCGGACTCTACCGCGGAGGGATCGCGGTCATCACGATCTGCACCCAGCGGGCCGGCGACGCGGCGCCCGGCGCCAAGGTCTCGAACTACCTCGAGAGCCTGCTCGCCCTGCGCGAGGCGCGGGCCGCGGGGGCGCACGAGGCGCTGATCCTCGACCCGTCAGGTCATGTGGTCGAGGGCACGACGTCCAACGTCTTCCTTGTCGAGCGGCGGCCCGCGGCGCACGAGGGCGCGGAGAACCCGGGACACCTGCTGATCACGCCCCCCAAGGAGGCGGGGATCCTCGTCGGCATCACCCGGGCCCACGTGATGCACGTCGCGGGCGAGCTCGGCATGCCGGTGTGCTGCGAGCCGGTCACGATGGCCCGGCTCCTCGCCGCCGAGGAGGTGTTCATCACCTCGAGCCTCCGGGAGATCGTCCCGGTCGTTCGCGTGGACGCCCACACGATCGGCGCGGGTGTCCCCGGCCCGAAGACCCGGGCGCTGCACGCGGCTTTCCGCAGGAGGGTGGGCGCTGGTGCGATGCCCCTCCCGTGGGAGACGCCCTGAGCCCGCTGCGGCCCGGTTCGACAGCGTCGAAATCTTGCGATCCATGACGTGTCGCTCGGAGCGCGCGTCCAAAGAGCTGGCCGGCACGTTCCCTGCGCGGGTCGGATGGGGCTCGCACTTCGCCCGCCGTACACTCTGCCCGAGAGGAATCCATGATGAATCGCTCGCTTCGAATCGCCTGCTTTCTGGTGTGCTCCGTGTCCGCTGCAGCGACGGCCGGGTGTGCCCTGAGCATCGACGACAACTCCATCACCGCAGAGACCCTCGTGCGCTACGAGGGCACCAAGGAGAGCGCGCGGGTCGAATACCTACCGACCCAGAGCGTCCGCGTCGTGAGCGAGAACGGGGACGTCGAGGTCCGTATCGGGGACGTCAGCGCGGTCGAGGTCACCTTCTCCCCGTTCACGATGCGCAAGAAGGACGAGAACCAGATCGCGGTGGAGGAGATCGAGAACGACCTCAAGCTCGCCGCGATCACCGAGGGCGATGTCGTGATCTCGACGCGGCGCGTCTCGGGCGGGTGGGGAGGGCTGGGCGCCGACATCCAGGTCGTCCTGCCCGCCGCGTTCGACGGCGGGCTCCGCGTCGAGCAGGACAACGGCGGCGTCGAGATCAACCTGGACGGCGCCCGGTCCCGCGGCACCACGGTGGTGAGCGACAACGGCAGCATCGACGTGGTCGGGGCGCGCGGCGCGATCGACGTGGCCACCGACAACGGCCATGTCTTCGTCGACCTCGACGCGTGGAGCAGCTCCGATGGCGCGATCAGCTCCGGCAACGGCGCGATCGAGCTCTCGGTGCCGGCCGGGGTGGACGGGACGATGACCGCGCAGACGCTCAACGGCGACGTCGTGGAGCAGGGCATCCCCTCGACGTGGGCCACGGCCGGCGAGGGCAGCGCGACGTCGTACACGATGGGGGACGGCGACGGCGGCCTGCTCGAGCTGTTCACCGAGAACGGCGACATCACCATCGCGGTGAAGTAGCTCCGCCTGGACAAAAGCCGAGAGGCGAGCGCCGGGTCGCCCCGGGCTCGCCTCCTGGTCCTTGGGTCACCGGCTTCGCGTCGCCGGCGCGCCGGCGAGGCCGGCGCTCCCGATCAGCCGCCGGTCGACGGCTGGGCCTCGGGGCCGGAGCCCTCGGCGGGCTCCTCGCCGCCTGCCGCGGCGTCCTTCGCGGGCGGGACGGCGCCGGCTGGGACCGGGATCCGCAGCTGCCCGCCGCCCTGCTGCGCCAGCACGCCGAGCGCCTTCTGGAAGAAGGCCGCCAGGAAGGGGATCTCCCGCGGCGGCGAGGTGATCAGCCCGGCGTCCTTGATGGCGCGCGCGACGGCGAGGGCGGTGGTGGCCGCCGCGTCGCCCTTGCGCGCCCGCAGCGACACGGCGCTGCTTCGCATCCGCGTCGCGAGCTGCCCGCGCACCTCGGGCGAGAAGAAGCGGTCTGTCGCGAGGTCGATCTCCTCCCGCAGGGCCGTGTTCACCAGCCCGGGATCGCGCATCCCGGCGGCCCCGAGCCGCTGGCCGACCTTCTGCAGGAGCTCGTCGAGCGCCGGCCGCGCGGGCAGCCAGTGCCGGAACTCGGGCTCCTCGTGCAGCGCGGCGGAGCCAGCGATCTGCGCGGTCACCTGCTCGTCCGTCAGGCTCTCTTCGAGGTCCGCCACCGGGTGCCTCGGCTCGGCGTCCGGCGCGGGCTCGATGAGATCGCGACATCCCTCGAACCCGAGCGGCACGACCTGCCCCGAGACCGCGTTCTGCCGCTTCGCGGCCGCGATCCGGTGGCGCGCCCACTCCAGGGAGACCGGCACGGGCGCCGTGCCCAGGTTCTCGTACGCGCGCGCGCGGCCCTCCTTGATCTGCGAGCCGCTGAGCCACCCCGCGCCGGCGTGCAGCACGCCGACCGACTCGCGCACGATCACCTCGGCGATCCGGTAGCGGCCGCTGGTGTCGCGGCTCGTGATCGCGATGGCCTCGGTCCCGCTCGAGTCGGGCGGGATGAGCGTCGCCTCGATCACCTCGGCGCGCTCCTCCGCGAGCCGCACCACGCGCGGGCGCGTCGGGATCGTCGCCCCGCGCGACTTGAGCACGTTGAGCGCGCGCCGCGCCGCCTTCCGCGCCGCGCCGGAGGCGTCCTCCGACTCGGCGGCCGCCGCGATCGCCTCCGCGTTGGACGCGCCGAGCCAGGCGTCGACGAGCGCCGGCGCGGCGTCGCCGGCCGACTTCAGCGCCTCGAGCGCCCGCTCCCAGCCCGCCGCGAGCACCTCGGCGTCGAAGTCGACCTTCGTCGCCCCGGCGCTCGGGCTGCCTTCCGGGCGGGCGCCGCTCTCGGCCTTGCTCTTCGCCGTGGCCGCGGCCTGCTGGGCCTTCGCGGTGCGCGCGCCGAGCGCCTCGCGCGCCGTGAGCGCCGGCTTGTCCGCGGTCGCGACCGGCTTCGCCTTGGCGGCCGGGAGCGCGAAGAGGAGGTGCGCCGGCTTGGCCGGGCCCTGCGGCTGCCGGGCGCTCTTGCCCGTCACGACCGTCGCGGTCGCGCCCTGGCCGACCACGGTCACCATCCGGTCGCTCTGCTGCTGCTTCGCCGCGGCGGGCGCTCGTCCTTCGGCGCCCCCGGGGCCCTGCGGCCGCCCGCCTTCTGCTGCCGGCCGCGCCGAGAAGCCGCGGTCGGGCCTGGGCCCGCGCTCGGGGCGCGGCCCGCGGTCGGGCCTGGGTCCACGGTCGGGCCTGGGCCCACGGTCAGGCCTGGGCCCGCGGTCGGACCAGGGGCGGTCGGGGCGCGGCCCGCGGTCGGGTCTCGCGCCCTGCTCTGCGCCTGCTACCTGCGCCGCTCCGGGGCCCTGCTCGGGCCTGGGTCCACGGTCGGGCCTGGGCCCGCGGTCGGGGCGCGGCCCGCGGTCGGGCCTCGGTCCGCGGTCGGGGCGCGGGCCGCGATCGGGCCTGGGCCCGCGGTCGGGCCTCGGCCCGCCGGAGGCCGCGGCGGGCCGCTCGGGCCTGGGCGCGCGGTAGTCGCGCACCACCCGCGGCGCGGCGGCCGGCGGCGGCGCGGCGTCCTCGGTCGTCGGCGGCGGCGCGTCTGCGAGCGCCGGCCGCTTGCGGGGCGCGATGACGTCCAGCAGCGAGCCCTGCGGTTCCTTTGCGGCGGCCTTCGACGAGGGACGCGGCGCCTCGCCTGCGGGCTGCGCCGGCGCGCCCTCGGAGGGCTCGTCGGTCCGCTTCACGCCGCTCGCGCCGACGGACGTGCTCGCCGAGCGGACGACCCGCCGCGCGCGCGGCTTGTCTCCGCTCTCTGCATCGGGGGCGCCCTCGCGCGCAGCTTCGGAAACTGCGCTGGCGGTCCGCTCCGTGCTCTCGCTCTCGTTCTTTGTGCTCATGTCGAGGCTCCCGGGGACATAGTGGAGATGGGGACCGCGGCCGCGGCTCCCCGATTATCGCGAAAGATGGGCAACAGCTTCGATCTCGACGGCGGCGCCCTTGGGCAGCGCCGCCACCTGCACCGTCGCCCGTGCGGGCAGCACGCCGCCGACGGCTGCTCCGTACACCTGGTTGACGATGGTGAAATCCGCGAGGTCCGTCAGGTAGATCGTGGTCTTCACCACGTCGCTCCAGCTCGCGCCGGCCGCGGACAGCACCTCGGTCAGGTTCTTGATCACCCGGGCCGTCTGCTCCTCGATCCCGCCGGCGACGAGCTCGCCCGTCGCGGGATCGATCGGGATCTGGCCGCTGCAGAACACGAGATCTCCGGCCTTGACGGCCTGCGAGTAGGGGCCGATGGCGCGCGGGGCCCGATCGGATGTGATGGCGATTCTGGACATGTCGACCTCTGATATCGTGAGCGCTTCGGCGTGAAGAACGCCCGCCCGCCCCGGCCCTCGCTTTTGTTGGCTGGGGCCGATTCTCGCGTTTCCTGCTAGCCGAAGCTCTTCCGGCCTTCGATGGCTCGCCCCAGCGTCACCTGGTCGGCGAACTCCAGATCTCCCCCGTGCGGCACGCCGCTGGCGATCCGCGTGACCTGGATCCCCATCGCGCCGAGCTCCCGCGCGAGCAGGAGCGCGGTCGCCTCTCCGTCGACGGAAGGCGGGGTGGCGACCAGCACCTCCCTCACCGGCTGCTCGGGATCGCGCACGCGCGCCCGGAGCGCCTCGAGCGGCAGCTCCTCGGCGCCGACCCCCTCGAGCGGCGAGAGGAGCCGGCCGAGCACGAAGTACCGCCCGCGCATCGCCCCGCTCCGCTCGATCGCCAGGAGGTCCTGGACGCGCGCGACCACGCACAGGAGCGCGCCCTCGCGCCGCGTATCCAGGCAGATGGCGCAGAGCGCCCGGCCGCCGTCGTCGAGCTCGGCGATGTGGCCGCACCGGATGCACGGCCTGATGTGATCACAGAGCTCGACGAGCTCGCCCCCCAGGTCGCGCGCGGTGTCCTCGCCGGCGGTCACGAGGAAGAGGGCGAAGCGCTGCGCCGTCTTCTCGCCGACGCCCGGCAGGCGCGCGAGCAGCTGGGCGACCCGCGACAGCCGGCCGGGCAGGCCGCCGGGCGCGCTCCGGAAGCCGGCCGCGGGCGCGCTCCGGTCGCCGTTCGGGACCTTCGAGGAGCCGGGGAGCGACGACGGGGAGCGCAACGCCGTCAAGTGTGCATGCCGGGGAGCTTGACGCCGCCGGTCACCTTGGTGATCTCGGTCTCGACGAGCTTGTCGGCCGCCTCGAGCGCCGAGTTCGATGCGGCCACGATGGCGTCGAGCGCCATCTCCAGGCCCTCGCTCGCGAGGAAGGCGGGGTCGACCTCGATCCGGCGCACCTTGCCCTCGCACGAGACCACGACGGTGACCTTGTCGCCAGCGGCGGTCGCGCTCACCTCGCGGTCCTTCAGCTCGCCCTTCACCTGGTCGATCTTGCGCTGCACGCGCGCCGCCTGGCGAACCAGCTCGTTCATTCCGCCGCGAAATTGCATATTCAGATCGGCGTCTATGCCGTGAACCGCGCCGCGCCGCAACCGTGAAGGGGAGAAGGGGAGGGGGAGGGGACGAGGCGGGGCGCGGGACGCGCGACCCGCCGACGCAGCGCGCGGCCGTTCGACGCAGCGCGCGGCACCACGGGCGCCGCCCTCCGGGGCCGCCCGCCGCGAGCGGGCTCCTCCGTCTCTTCAGGGGGCTCGTCGGCGCGCTCTCCAGGGGCTCCTTGGCGCGTGCGGCGGCGCGGTTCCGGCCGGTTTCGGCCGGTTCCGGGCCTGGCGCGGGGCTGGGTGCATTTTGTGCGGCAATTCTGGCAAACTCTCCGGAATGCAGGGCGACTTCCGTACCGGCCACAGCCGCGGCGACGCGCCCGCGAGAAGGTGCTAGTCGAGCAGCGTATGAGCTACGTCGTCCTCGCGCGGAAATGGCGCCCGCAGTCCTTCGAGGATCTCGTCGGACAGGAGCACGTCTCCACGACGCTCGCCAACGCCATCGCGCGGGATCGCGTCGCCCACGCGTTCCTCTTCACGGGCGTCCGCGGGGTCGGCAAGACGACGAGCGCCCGCATCCTCGCGAAGGCGCTGAACTGCGTCCACGGCCCGACGGCGACGCCCTGCCAGACGTGCGCGCCGTGCGCCGAGATCACGGTCGGCGCGGACGTCGACGTCCAGGAGATCGACGGCGCGAGCTACAACGGCGTCGACGAGGTGCGCAAGCTCCAGGAGAGCCTGCCGTACCGGCCGGCGCGCGACCGGTTCAAGATCTTCATCGTGGACGAGGTCCACATGCTCTCGAACGCGGCGTGGAACGCGTTCTTGAAGACGCTCGAGGAGCCGCCGCCGCACGTGAAGTTCATCTTCGCGACGACGGAGGTGCACAAGGTCCCGGTCACGATCCTGAGCCGGTGCCAGCGCTACGACTTCAAGCTCATCGGGGCGCAGGCGATCGCGGCGCGGCTCCGCTGGGTGCTCGATCAGGAGAAGATCCCCGCCGACGACCCGGCGCTCAGCGCGCTCGCGCGGGAGGCGGCGGGGAGCATGCGCGACGCGATGAGCCTGCTCGACCAGGTGATCGCGTGGGTGGGGACGAGCGGCGATCGCATCACGGCCGAGGGGGTGGCGAAGGTGCTCGGCGTCGCCGACCGCGTCGTGCTGCACCGGCTCGCGGGCGCGCTCGTGGACGGCGACCCTGCGGCGTGCGTGCGCATCGTCGGCGAGCTCGCGCAGGAGGGGTACGATCTGCCCCACGTGGCCCGCGATTTCCTCGCCCACCTGCGCGATCTCGTGGTGGCCAAGGTCTGCGAGGACCCGGCGCCGCTCCTGGATCTCGCGGACGAGGAGGTCGCCGACACGCGCGCGCTCGCGGCGCGGGCGGACGCGGACGATCTCACGCGGCTGCACCAGGGCTTCTCGCGCGCGTTCGACGACATCGCCCGGAGCGGCCAGCCGCGCGCCTCGTTCGAGATGGCGCTCGTCCGGCTCGCGCGGAGGCCCCCGCTCCTGCCGATCGACGAGCTGCTGCGCCGCCTTGGCGATCTCGAGCGGCGCCTGAACGGCGGAGGCGGCGGCGGGGGTGGCGGCGGCGGCGCGCCGGAGCGCGGGCCGCAGCGGCCCGGCGCGCCTTCCGGCGGAGCGGCTGCGCCCCGGCGCGGGGCGGCATCGGCCGAGGCTGCGCCCGAGGACGCGCACGCCTCCGGCGCGGCGGCTGCCGGCGCGGCGAGAGCGAACGACGCGGCGGCGTTCCATGGCGCGCCGGCGGCTGCCGGCGTGGCGAGAGCGAACGGTGCGGCCGCCACCGGCGCCCCGGCGAACGGCGTCGCCTTCGCGAGCGGCGCAGCGGGCGCGGGCGGGGCTGGGAGACCGACTGGCGCGGCTGCGAACGGCGTGGCGGTGACTGGCGCGGCTGCGAACGGCGTGGCGCGAGCGAACGGCGCGGCGGCCGTCTATGGCGCGCCGGGCGGGAGCGGGGTGGCGAGAGCGCACGGCGGCATGGCGGCGAACGGCGGTGTCGTGGCGGGCGGCACGTCGGCTGCCAACGTCGTCCCCTTCGTGAACGGCGCGCCGGGCGTGCACGGCGCCGCGACCAGCTTCGCGAGCGGCGGCGCCGCGCCGGCCTTCGCGAAGGCGCCGCCGTACGCGAGCGGCGCGGTCGCGCCCGCGTACCGCGCCGACAGCGCTCCGCCACCGTCGCCGCGCGGCGCGCTGTACTCCGTTCCGCAGAGCGCGCCGCAGTTCGTGGCGCCCGGCTCGGCGCCGAGGTCGAGCGCGCCGCCCTCGGCGCAGGGCCCGGCGCCGGCGTCGAGCGCGCCGCCCTCGGCGCAGAGCCCGGCGCCGGCGTCGAGCGCGCCGCCGCCGCCGGCGATGAGCGCCGAGGACCTCGCCACATGGCGCGCGGTGATCGCCGCGGTCAGGGTGCAGCGGCCGGCGCTCGCCTCCGTCCTCGAGCACGCGGCGGTGCTGGAGCTCACGCCGACCCGCGTCGCGCTCGGCTACGAGGCGAACTCGTTCCTGTCCGGCCAGGCCACCGAGCCGGTGTCCCGCGACCTGCTCGCCCGCGTCCTCGGCGCCCACTTCGGCGCCCCCGCCGAGCTGGTCTTCGAGACGATCACCCGCGGCAGCGCCGGCCCGTCGCTCGCCCAGGTCGAGACCGCAGAGCGCAAGGCCCGCGTCGAGGCCGCCAAGCGCGCCGTGGCCGACCATCCGCTCGTCACGGCCGCGATCGAGCTGCTCGGCGCGGAGCTCAAGGACGTGCGGCTCGCTCAGGACGTCGCGGACGGGTGAGGGCCCCGCGCCGCCGCGCCATGCGCCCTGGCGCGCCGGGCATGGCCGTGGGCTGGCGGCGGGACGGCCTCATCCTCCGTTTCGCAGCCAGCTGCGGAACGCCTTGACCGCCTCGTGTTGATCCGGCCAGCGCACGAAGCGCGCGAGCGCGACGAGATCCAGATCCGGAATGAGCTCGCTGGCCGCGATGGGCTCGTACTGCTCGCCGCGCAACGCATGGATGTGGAATGCGTCGCGCTCCCAGAACCAGACTTCGGGTACGCCGAGCCCGCTGTACACAGGCAGCTTGTCGAGCCCGCCGCTCGTCAACACCACCTCGATCGCGAACTCCGGGAATTCCTTCAGCGTGCCGCCGACGCAATAGCACTCGTCGGGCTCGAGGCCGCGTGACTTGGCCTCGCGCCGGAACGTTGTCGAGCCGTAGCCGTAGAGAGGCACGTCCCGCTCCAGCGCGAAGAGCTCGATGAGGCGGGCGATGGTGGTCTTCGCCGCTTCGTGATCGATGGACGGCCTCATCAGCTCCAGCGTTCCCTCGCAGAAGGTCATCCGCAGGCCAGGGGTGTCGAGCTCGTCCCGCAGCCTCACGTAGGTCTGCCAGGGGACGCCGTGGATCACGAACCGCTCCTCCCCCGCAGGAGCGGTCGAGGACGGAAGCGGCATGTGCGCGGCGGCTACCATGGGCTCGCGCGGAGGATAGCGCGCTCGATGAGCCGCGCGCGGCTCGCCAGGAGCTCCGCCCGCGCCTCCACCGTGCCGGGGCCGACGTCGATCACCTCGAAGCCCGCCGCGCGGTAGAGCGCGCCGAGCCGCTGGTTGATCCGCTCCGCCTCGGCCGCGCGCGCCTCTCTGCTCTTGCCCCAGCGCGGCTCCTGGAGCTCCGGCATCACGGCGAACAGGAACACCAGCGCATAGCGCTCGAACGCACGCTCGCCTTCCGGCCAGGGGTACTCCGCCTCTCCGCTCGTGCGCAGGTAGTACTCGACCGGATCGAGGTACCCGCGCTCCAGCCAGTCTCCCTCCCGCGCGTCCGCCTCGATCTTCTTCTGGGCCTCCAGCACGAGCGCGGCGAACTCCCGCTTTCGGCACATCGGACAGAGGTGCTCCGGCGCGTCGATCGGGCGAAACGGTGCGTCCGGCGCGTGGCCGTGGGTGCGCGCGCCGAGCTCGTCGAGCACGCGCCGGTGCGCCTCGCCGTGCACGCGGTAGCCCCGCGTGGACGCGAGGTGACGGAGCGTCGTCGTCTTGCCGCACGAATAGGCCCCTGTCGCCACGAAGAGGGGTTTGCTCATCACCAGCCCACCTATCGCCGCGCCCACCACACCGAGCCTGCGCCGCGCTCGATCGCCCGCCCGGCGCGGGACATGAAGTGAGCGACGGCCTCCAGGACGCCCGCGTGATCCTCGTTGTGGTCATGGCCGGCCAGGACGCCGCCCGGCTTGAGCCTGGGCCACCAGGCCTCGAGATCGGCGAGCACGGCCGCGCGGTCGTGCGAGCCGTCGAGGAACACGAGATCCAGGCTGGCGTCGGCGAAGCGCGCCGCCGCGTCGGTGGACGCCATCCGGAGGACGTCTGGCTGGATCCCGAGCGCCGCCATGTTCGCCCTGAACGCGCCGGGCACGTCCTCCGCGGCGAGCATCGCGCGATACCTGTCGGCGTACTGGTCGCTCGAGCCTGCCCAGGTGTCGACGCAATGGAGCGCGACCCCGTTCCTCGCGGCGAGCCGCCCGACGTACGCCGTGGAGAGCCCCTTCCACGAGCCCACCTCGACCATCGCGCCGCCCCGAATGGGGCGCACCAGCGCGCGGTACGCGAGGCCGTCCTCCTCGGAGAACCAGCCCTGGATGGGCGCGACCCGCGTCACCGGGAACAGCGCGAGCAGCGCCGCTCGCTTCTGCGTCGGATCGCGGTACTCGTACTGCCTGTCGCACAGCTTGACGAAGCAGCGGGCGTCGTGCGCGACGAACAGGGGCCGCTCGATCACGGCGAATTTCTTGAGCGACGTGGACCGCTCGGGCTCCCGCTCCCCTCTCCGGATCTCGCCTTCGGTCGTCGCGAAGATCACGTCTTCGTGCCGGATCGGCCGCCCTCGATCCGGGCCGTCGGTCCAGGCCCTCTCTCCGGGGTATCCTGCGCGGTCGGTGCCGTGCTCGAGCAGGCGAGCCAGCTTGTCCGCCTCGCTCGCGCGGAACAGGAGGGGGTGAGGAGCGCCGCGCTCTTCGAGCTCGTCCAGGACCTCCTCGAGGAAGAGCAGATTCCGGCCGATGTAAGGAAGGGGGATGACGAGCGGTGTCATGACGTGGCCAGCGAGGCGCGCATCGAAGGGGGAGGGCCAAGCACGCCGTCCCAGGGTTGCCAGGTCGAGGCGAGCCTCGCATTGGGGTGGAAGATGAGCTCGTGGACGATGCCCGGGCCCGAGCGCTTCGTCTCCTCGAGCTGGGCGAGGTCGGCCTCCTCGAAGACGACATCCATGTCCTCGAAGCGGAACACCTCGACATAGTAGTAATAACCCACGATCTGCCGCTCGAACGAGAACCGCGCGTCGGCGCTCAGCGCGTCGAGGAGCGGCTCGAGGCGGACGCGGGCGCGATCGCTGTATTTGACGACGTGGTTCTCGACCACCGCGGCCGGGTCGGTCTTCATCAGCTGGCGGAAGATCACGTTGTCCACGCCGAGCGACCGGGCGAAGCGCAGGTAATCGACGATGGGCTCGACCGCGTCGATCTGCCCCTCGAGGAGCACGCAGGAGAGGCGCACCCGGGTGCCGCCCGCCGTCGCCGCCGCCACGACGCTGCGCAGCTCGTCGGCGCGGAGGCCGTCCTTCATCACCATCAGCCGTGCGTTCCTGTCGTGATCGGGGTGGGCGCGGCTGATGTTGAGGTGCTGGATACCGGTGTCGACGATCCAGTCGATCACCCGCTTTCCTTCGCGCTGCTGGAGCAGCCCCGAGCCGTTCGTCGTGAGCGTCCGCTTGCGGCCCCGGTGGGCCTGCCCGAGCGCGAGGATGCGGGGCAATCGCGGATCGTGGCTCGGCTCGCCGCCGGTCACCGAGATCGTCGGATCGAGCGGCCGGAGCGCTTCCAGGGACGCCGCCATGGCATCGAAATAGCGCCCGTCGTCGTCCTCGACGGTCTTCTGCACCGACAGGCTGCGCCCGCGCGAGGCGGGCCTGAGCTCCTCGACGCAGAAGTGGCATTTCGCGTTGCAGGGCTGACGGCTGTAGATGGAGAAGTTCGCGTTGCGATAGACCTCGACCGGCTGGCCCCACAGGTCGAAGCGCACCGTGTCGCCCGCGGTGCTGTTGCCCTTGAGATCGAAGGCGCGGCTCTTCAGGCGGCGCCATTCCTCGCGGAAGGGGCGGGCGCTCACGGCAGCCTCCTCATCGCGTCGGAGCGCGCCACGAGGTCGGGGCCAAAGGCGCTGCCGTCCGGGTTGAGCATCGTGAAATGGGTCCCGACGAGGAAAGGCTCGTCCCAGTCCTCGCGCTTCTGCGCGAAGCCATAGCGCTGGAGGTGGAACACGTTGGCGAGCTCGAGGAGCCCCGCGTCGCGCACCGCCTCGACGACCCACGCATCGCCGTCGGGCTCGGTCTTGCGCAGCCGGACGTTCAGGACGAGCTGGCGATCGCCGCCGAGCGCCGGGAGCCGCTCGCGCAGGGCGCATGCGAGGGCGAGCAGGCCGCCGTCGTTCTCGATGAGGTGGTGGTTCACCGAGAGCTTGATCGTGGCGGGCTCGCCGAGCTTCCGGAGCCACGCGTCGAGGCCGGCGGGATCACGCGGGATCTCGACGCCGTTGGTCACCACGACGACGCGCGCGCAGCGGGGCTCGGCGCGGGCGAGGCGGACCATCTCGTCGAAGTGCGGGTGGATCGTGGGCTCGCCGCCCTCGAGCTGCACCTCGAAGGGGCCCTCGGCCGGGAAGCTCGCGAGGTAGCGGTCGAGGGCGAGGAAGGTCTGCCCCCGGGGCGACGAGCAGGTGCAGCACCACGGGCAGGAGCGGTTGCAGTGGTTCGAGGTGGCCACGTAGAGCCGGTGCGGCCGCTCCGCCGTGGGGCGGTCGAGCGGCAGCGTGCCCGTGAGCGTGGCGTTCTGGGGGCGCGTCGCGGTCGGCATGGAGCCTCCTGCGAGCAGGATACGGCGGCGGGGGGAGGGGATGAAGGAGATCCGGGGAGGCGGATCACGGCGATGGGGCCATCGCACCGAGGCCGAAGTGGGAGGCGTAGCCGAGGGCGATGGGGCCGCGGACGGGCTCGGCGAAGGTGAGGCGCAGGCCGAGGCTCGTGGCGATGGGAGGGCGCTGATCGGGCTTGAGCTGGCGCACGTTGCGAAAGTGACGCCAGCGCGCCGCCAGGCGCTCCTCCGGCTGGGGAGCGCCCTCCCCGCGCGCCTCGACGCGGACCTCACCGGGATGACGGTGGCTCCATAACTCCCAGAAATCGCTCGCGGCGCAGTAGCCGCTTCCGTCGAGCTCCACCTCGATGCGCTCGGCACGCGGCAGATTCCGGGATGCGAGTTCGGCCTGGACCTGGCCCTCGAGCGAGTTCGCTCCCTGCCTCTTCAGGTGCCGCGGAGGTACGAAGGGCAGCACGCTCTTCCAGACCCTCGCCGCTCTGGCATAAGGCACCGCCTGCTCGAAGTCTTCCCGCGTGCCGGTGCCCACCAGCGTGACGAACGTGAGCACCTCTTTCACGTGAAATTGCCGCAGCTTGGAGAGCGCCTCATGCGCACGTCCGTCGAACGTCATCGCCGCATGCACGAGCACGTGGTCGATATGGCCTTCGCGTTCCAGCGACGCTGGTAAGAGCCATGCGTGTCTGTGATCCTTGAGCCGCTCTCCACGCGCGTCTCTCCCGCTCAGGCAGGGAGATGGTCCGATGCCGTCGCGGCGATCCGAGTGGCTGACGAGCTTCGCATGCAGCACCTCCATCCAGAGCAGGCCGTCCACGAGGCGAGGCAGGACTTCTCCTCGTGCGGTGTCGGACGACAACGCGAGGAGTGCCGTGTCTTTCTGCGAGGCGTTCCGGTGAGCTGCCCGTGTTGCGCTGGCTGGCACCTTCGCAAGCGCGTCTCGGCTGCGCCAGTACGATAGCCATCGGCTGCCGGGCGGCTGACTCCACCCTTCCCGCTGGAGATCGCTGGTGTCCTTGAGGAGCGCCGCCAGGAGGTCCGCCGGATAAAGCGCGTCGAGCTTCGCGGCCTCCTTCGAAGCCGCGCTCTTCTTCGGCGCCTTCGCGCCTCGCCGCGCCGGCTCCTCCTGCTCCGTGCCGCGCGCTGCGCCCACGCGCTCGCTCCGGAAGGCCGCGTACTCCGGGGCGCCGAGCGGCGCGAGCAGCGCGATGCGCTCGTAGCCCGGCCCGGGGGCACACTCCGACGCGCGGCACGGAGACAGGTCCTCCGGCAGGACCTCCGTCGCCTCGGCAGCCACCCAGGACTCGGCGCGTCCCAGGTAGCTCAAGCGCTCTGCGAGCGCCTCGAAGAGCGCTCGCTCTGCCGCCGTGGGCTCCACGTCCCAGGTGACGCCGAGCACCGCGCCGTCGCCGCGCCCGACGAACGCGAACGCATCGAGCACCTTTGCCGTGGCGTTCCTGTGGACGGGCATGTAATGGCGCGTATGGCCAGTCGACGCCGGCGGAAGATGGTAGACGGGCGGCGATGTCGCCAGCCGTTCTATCAGCGTCCGGCCTTCCGGCGGCACCGCCGTCCAGCCGAGCCGGGCGAACCCGGTCGCGAGGAGCGCACGGCAGAGGCGCCACGGGCTAGGCGGCCACTCGATGTCCCCTTCGTTCACGTGACGGCCCCAGGGGGTCGCGTGGTACGAACCGGCCAGGAACCGGATAGCTAGCCGGAGCATCAGGCGGAGAAGGTGACGGTCGTCGGAGCGCCGGCGCCCGCGAACAGGTCCTTGCACGCCGCGATGGCCGAGGGCAGCTCCGCCCGCAGCGCGGCCGCGGGCGGCACGACGAACGACTCGGGGCGAACCACGCGCAGCGACCCCTGGGGCGCGAGGTCGCACGCCGTCCGCAGGCGCAGGTCACCTTCCAGCAGCGCCGCGATCTTGTAGAGCGCGAGCAAGGTGAGCAGCCGCTCCGCCGCCGCGCCGAGGCCGTAGCCGCGGATCTGGTGCAGATCGAGGCTGAAGAACGCCATGATCCGTTTCGCGGTGTACTCGTCTCGGTGGAACGGCACGTTGCCGAAGCCTTTGCCCGTATCGCCGCTCGGGTTCACCGCATCGTTCTTCACGCCACCGGAGGCGGCCACGCGCACGTCCTCGGCCTCGATGAACGACGACAGCGCGCGCTCGATGCGCAATCGCCCGCCCACGAGGTCGGGCTTCGCGAGGAAGAGGCCGTGAAGCAGCGTGTTCGCGTCGTAGCGAAACACGATGGCCGCGAGCTTCCTGCGATCGATCGGTCCCTCCGCCAGGGGTGCGGTCTCGTCCTTCAGCCGGTTGAAGAACGACTTGTCCTTGCTCTCCAGGATGTAAGGCGAGTTGAGCCGGTGCGCTTCCGTGATCGAGCTCGTGAGATAGCCCTTGTCCGGGCGGACCACGCGCACGTACGAGAGCCCTTTGAGCTCGGGGACCAGGTCCTGCGCGGTCCGGTCCCAGCACACCGCTTCGAGCCGGTTGGCCATGCTCTGCGCGCTCTCGACGAGCAACCGCTGCCCGCCGTCCACGGGATCCTCGAAGACGCTTGCGCCCAGATCCGGGAAGCCGGTCGGCTGGAAGCGGACCCCTTGCACGGGGCGCAGCTCCTGCTCGAGCAGCAGGCGCGAGGGGTACGGGGCGCGATCGGGGAGCAGGGCGCTGAGATCGATGGGCATGATCACTCCGACGTTGCAGGTGCCGCAGGCGGCGGCGTGGACGGCGCGTCCTCGACCGCGGGACCGGCCGGCTTACAGACCAGCCTGAGGAGCTTCACGAGATCCTCGGGCGCGACAGGGATGGCGAGCGTCGCGGCGAGGCGCCGCGCGAGATCGGCAGAGCCCGCGACGAGGCGCAGCTTCGGGCGCGCCCCGGCCGCGGTCAGCGTGCGCACCGCCGCGGCTCCTGCGTCGTGCAGGCGCCCCGCGACGAGCAGGCGGAGCGGCGCCGGATCGAGGCGCGGCTCCAGCGGCGACAGCTCGCCGGCGCCATCGCGGCCGGGAGCAGGCCGGGGCTTCACCTCGTCGGGCGTGTACGCGAGCCGGAAGAGCCCGTGGAGCGCCGACGGGCGCTCGGCGCGCGGCGCGCGCGACGGCCGCGGCGCACGCCTCCAGTCGACCGCCATCAAGGCGCGCGACAGCCCGGCGACGCGCGCCTCGTCCACCGCGCCGTCCAGGAACAGCGCGATGTCGTCGAGGTGCGCGTACGCGCGGCCGCGCAGGGGAAAGGCGCGCGCCCCGTGGAGCGGGGCCTCGATCATGCGGCGCAGCGCCACGGCCGTGAGATCGTCGGCGAGATCGCGGCCGGCCCAGACGACGCGCGGGTCGCGCACGAGGCCGTCGGCGCCGAACGCGAGGCGGCGGAAGCCGGAGCGCGGATCCAGCGGCAGGCAATGGGCGCGGATCGGGCCGAGCTCGTCCGCGCCGGGGCGCTCCGCCGGGCCTGTCTGCGACGCGATGGCGGCGGCGAGGCGCAGCTCCGCGGAGCCGTCGTCGGCCGCGCTCCACCACGCGTGGGACAGCGGCGGAAGCGGCCCGAGCCACGGCGCTGACGCCGCGACCTTCGGCCGCGAGACGAGCGCGCTCTCCGCCTCGGCCAGCCCGAGGAGCAGCCGTTGCCAGCGCTCCGGCGACCCGTCGCGGCACACCGCCAGCATCGCCGCCTCGACGCGGCGGAGCGCGCGACCGAGCGCCGCGGGCGCGCTGTCGCCCTGGCCCAGGCGGCGCAGGCCCTCGACCCAGGGGTCGATCTCGTCGAGCAACCGCGACCGCGACGAGGTGCCGGCGCCATCGCCCGCCTCGACCGCCCACCGGCCGAGCGGCACCGCGAGGTTTGCCTGCCCGTTGCGCTCGATGTACCCGAACCGGACGAACTCGGTCACGCCGCGGGCGACGCCTAGCCCGGTGACAGCGCGCGCCGCGTCGATGGCGTGCCCCGCCTGCCGCTTGTTCGCGCTGGCGACGAGCCGCCCCTCGGCGAAGAGGGCACGCACCTCGGTGAGCGTCGCCGCGCCGCCCCAGAGCGGCATCCACTGCTCGCCGCGCTGGTTGCCCTCGTCGGCGGCGCACGCGCTGGCGTAGCCGCCGGCCCGCGCTCGCACCGCGAACGGCGCGGCCGCCTGCACCAGGTCGGCGCTCTCGAGCCTCCGCACCGCGGCGACGGGCAGGAGCAACGCCCCTTCGAGCAGCAGGACGAAGTCCCACGGGTTCACGAGCGACTCGCCCATGTAACCCGAGGCCTGGTTCGGACCGCCGGCGTTCCCCGGCAGGAACTGGCCGACCGCGCGCCGCTCCAGCCCCGGCGCCGGCTCGCCGAGGAGCGCGGCCGCGAGCAGCGGGCGCGCCGCCGGTCGCGCGGCGCCGGTCGCCGGATCGAAGAGCTCGATCAGGCGCTGCATGCGGTTGTTGGTGAAGTCGAGCCGGCCGTCGTTGCCGCCCGTGCCGAGCAGCGCGGGGTACTTCGCCGCGTCGCCGGCCAGGACCACCGCGGCGTCGAGCCACGCGAGCATGGCCTCGGGCCACGCGCGCCGGCAGGCGCGGATCATCTCGAGCTTCTCCTCGCCCTTCGGGCTCTCGGCGCGCGCCGCCACGATCGCGCGCCCCGCGGCGATCGCCTCGCGGTAGAGCGCGAAACGGTCCGCCGGCGAGGACGAGAGTGGTTCGATGCCGTCCTTCGTGTCCTTCGGATAGAACCCGCTGCCGCCGTTCCACGGCGCGATGATCGGCGAAGGCGCGTAGGCCTCCAGGAAGAAGCGCGCCAGGTCATCGCGATCGAGCGCCGTGACGAGCTCGTACCGCCCGCTGTTCCAGCGGGCCCGCGCCCCGCGGTCGGCCTGGCTCGCGATGGCGCGGAGGACGCCGAGCGCCTTGAGGTAGCCGGCGATCGGCTCAGGGGTGCATCCGGCGAGGTGGTGGAGGTGGAGGCTCATGACGTCGCGTCCATCGAGGCGCGCGCATCGGCGGCCCGGAGCAGCGCCTCCAGGTAGGCGAGCGCGAAGGGCCCCCACGCATCGAGCAGCGCCGAGACGCGCTCGCCCCAGGAGGCGCCGAACCGCGCCCCGACGCCGAGCGCGGCGGGCTCGAGGGACAGCGTGAGCGACGGAACCGGGGCGTCGCCTTCCGCAGCGGCGAGCTCGAACGGGGCGAGCGCGTCGTCCTCGCACACGCCGTGGATGCCGCCGTGGCCCTCGGCCTGGTCGTGCGGCGTGCTCGTCCATGCGGTGCGCACCTTGCCGTGATGCGCGCAGACGAGGAAGGCGACGAGGTTGAGCTCCTCCTCCGAGAGCGCGGCGAGCTCGCGCGCGAGCGGATGGCTCCGATCAACGGAAGCCTCCGGCGGCGCCGCGGGCGGCGGCTCGCCCAGCGCTGCGAGGAGCTCCGCGCTGCCCCCGAGCAACGCGGCATGCTGCGGATCCGCGCGGCGGAGCAGCGCGAGCAGGGCGAGCGCGCTGGCGAGCTCGTGCCGGAAGCCCGGCCGTGTCGGGTAGCCCTTCCCGGTCCACGCCCCGCGCGGCGCCTTGGCGAGATCGCGGCGCAGGCCGACTTCACCGGCCTCCGCGCGGGCGTCTTGCCGGATGGCGTCCTGGAACACCGCATGCGCCTTGCCGGCGTCGTGCCAGCGCGCCGCGAGATCCAGGAGATCCGCGAGCCGCGCCGGCAACCGGAGCGCCGTCGCGATGCCGCGCAGCTCCTCGGCCGTCTCGCGGCCGTGCGTGGCGATGCTCTTCCATGCCGCCTGCGACAGGCTGTCGTCCTCCGCTGCCTCGGCGCTCTGATCGAGCCGAAGCGCCGCGCTCTCGGCCGGCTCCGCCGGCGGAGCCACGGGCACGACGTCGGCGCTCGCCTTGGGGTTCCAGCCGAGATCCGCCGTGTACCCGCCTGCGGACGACGGGAGCAGGAGCGTGCTCCCCGGCGGGATGCGATCGACCTCGTCGACCCTGCGGTAGGTGCCGAGCACATAATCGAGCGCGAAGACGGGGCGCCCGCGGCGATCGGCGCGCACGAAGTCGCGCAGATCGCGGACCGGGACGGGGCAGAGCTCGGCGCGGTGCACCCGGCCGACGAGCTCGCGGGGGACGCTCTTGCTCGCCGCGTCGACAGGCCTCCAGAAGACGCGGACGTCGCGGTCTTCCCCGCTCCGGATGTACCGGCCGACGTCCAGATCGCTGCCGGTCAGGTCGGGCGTCGTGTCGAACAGCTCATCGACGTCGCGGCGGCGCAGGACGTGGGCCGGCGCGTAGCGGTAGAGCCGGCCGAGCAGATCCGGGGCGCACGCCTGCTCGAAGGCGTCGATGGCGCGCGGCGAGGCGTCGCCGGCGCTCCGGGCGAACGTCGCGGCGGCCTCGGCTGCGGCGTCGAGCTCGGCCTCCGCATAGGGCGCCGTGGTCTTCGTCTTGCCCAGCACCACGATGGCGCCGGACTCCCCTTCATAGCGGGCGCAGCGCCCGAACCGCTGGACCAGGCTCGACCAGGGCGCGAGGTCCGTGATCAGCAGGCGCGCCGAGATATCGACGCCCGCCTCCACGACCTGCGTGGCGACGATGATGCGCCCCTCCGCGGGGAGCGCGTCGGGGCGGCTTGCGGCGCGGCTCAGGAAGTCGCGGCTCCACTGCGCCCTTTCGGCGCCGCGGAAGCGGCTGTGCACGAGCTTGAGCTCCGGCGCGCCAGGGCGCCGGACACGCGCCTTCCCTTTGCGCTCGTGGCATCGATCGTCGAGCGCCTGGAAGAGGTCGACGGCGCGCTGGACTTGGTTAACGACGATGAGCGAGAGCGTGCCCTTTTGGTGCATCTCCAGCGCGAGCTTGGCGACGTCGGCCTCAGCCGCGACATCGCGGAGGTCGATCGACTTGCTCACCTCCCACAGCCCTCCTCGGCGCTCCGCCTCCTGGATGCGCACGGCCTGTTCGTCGAGGGCGGGGACCTGTCCTCCAAAGTCGACGGTCGCGAGCCATCCGGGCTGGAGCGTGGCGCTCATCCACCATGCATGGGTGGGCCGCAGCCGCCGGCGCGCGGCCGCATCGTGGTCGCGGAACGCGGCGAGCTGCGCGCTCGTGGCGAGTCCGACATCCATGAGCTGGATCTCGTCGAGGACCCAGAGCGCGTCCTGGCTCACGAGCCCGAACGGCATGGGCCACCGCGCGCGGCCCGCGCCGTAGCCGCGGTTCATGGCGCGCGAGAGCAGCATGTCCTGCGTTCCGAGCAGGATGGCCGGCTGCTCCGGAGCGAGCTCCCAGCGCTGGCCCTCGACTCCGCCCATGAGGACGTTCACGGCGACCGACAGCCCCGACCGCTCGAGCCAGGCCCTTATGGCGGTCTCGGTTTGCTCGACGAGCGTGCGCATCGGGAAGCAGAAGACGAGGCGCGTGGGCCAGCCGAGGTCCTCACGGAGCACGCGATGGTAGAGCCAGGGAAGCACGACGCCCGCCGTCTTGCCGAAGCCGGTCGGGATGCGGAGGAGCCGGTGTCCGCACTGCGTCGCCTCGCCGAGCGCGCGCTGCCAGCCGTGGGGCGAGAAGCGGGTGACGGTCTCGAACCAGGCAGCGTAGGGCGGCGGAGGCATCACGTGGGGACGTTCCAGGTGCCGGGCGCGCGGGGAGGCGCCTCCTTCAGGCCAGAGCAGCTTCGCAGAAGAGCGAGGGCAGGGGAAGCGTGAGATCGACGCTGGCGGCGGCTCATCCGCGCTGTTTTGAGCGCTCGATTGTCGCTTGCAGGATCTGCAGCGCCAGCAGGTCCTTGGGACGCCCAGCTTTCTTTTTGACCTCGACCAGCTTCTCCAGGGTGAGAACACGGATGGAGAGCCGCGGTGTCTCCAGCGTGAGCGTCTGGTCGAGGAGGCACTCATAGGTGGTCTCGTCGTCGTGCATGCTCAGCGTTCCCAGCAGATCCAGCGGACCGAATTTCGTGCTCAAAGGCTTCACGCCGAACGTGGTCAGGTGCGACTCGGTGGGAACGATGTGTCGGCCGGCGAAATCGCGGAATCGGGCCTCGAGCGCGGACAGCGCGTCCAGCATCCGGCGGATGTTCCGTGCGTCGCGCGAGTACAAGATGTCGAGGTCCTTCGTGTTCCAGTCTGCGCCTTGCAGGCTCGCGGCCACGCCGCCGATGACGATGAACTCGACCTCGTGCGCCTCGAGGATCTCGAGGATGCGCCCGAACGGGACCCCCGCGTACGACTCGATCATCTCAAGCCTTTCCCTTGGTGTCATGTCGAGGACCCAGTCGATCAGGGTCAGATCGACGCCCTCCTCGTTGCAGGTGGGCACGGCCAGCGCTGCGGCCTCTTCGGCGGCCAGCCGTTCCTCCAGCTCTGCATAGATCGCGTCCGAGGCGGCGAGCGCTTCGTCCACATCGGCGATGTCTCCCTGGATGAGGCAGGCAGGGCTTTGCTCGATGCGCCGGCCGGTCCATCGTCCGGTGGCCACGACGACTCCGTCCCGCAGGACGTCCACGCGGTGGCCATCGACGACAGCGGTATACCCTGCGCCCGGCATGACGGCGCGAGCATACCGCGGGAGGGTCGCCGGGTCATCCCTGTCGAGCGGCCGGCCTGCCGAGCGGCGGGATCTGCGGCTGGTACCGCGCGGGTTCTACAAGGCGCCCTCCGCATCGGGGCCAAGAAGGGGCACGCGTATCCACTTACGGTTTCCCGCTCAAAATTATCACTATTTTAAGTTTTTTCTCGGTTCTTGACCCTGCCGGCGGCGCCAGCGTCTCATGACCTCGCAAGGAGGCACCATGGCGTTGGAGCGAGCGCACGAGGGTGTTGCCGAGGAGCCGGGTGAGCTGTTGGCGCGGGCGAAGCCGCTCCCGCGGAGGCTGCCTGTCGCGGGAGCGCCGCCGGAGCTGGTGCCGGCGCGGATGATCAACGAGGTGCTGTATTGCGAGCGCCTGCTCTACCTGGAGTGGGCGCAGGGCGAGTTCGAGGACAACGTCTTCACGGTGGAGGGCCGGAGCGTGCACCGGCGCGCGGACGTCGCGGGCGGCGAGCTGCCGCCGCGGCCGGCGGGGGCGGCGGGTGGCCCCGCCGAGGCGACGCCCGCCGCGCCGGCCGCCGCGCCGCCCGCGCCGGCGCAGCGGCGGCGCGCCTCGGCGAAGCGGGCGGACGCGGACGACGAGGCCGAGGAGCCTGCGCCGTACGAGGCGCGCAGCGTGTGGCTGTCGTCGGAGCGGCTCGGCATCACGGCGAAGATCGATGTGGTGGAGGGCGACGCGTCGGGGCGCCTGGTCCCGATCGAGTACAAGCGCGGCCGCGCGCCGGACGTGCCCGGCGGGGCCTACTTGCCGGAGCGCGCGCAGCTCTGCGCCCACGTGCTGCTCCTGCGCGAGCACGGGTACACGTGCGACGAGGCGGCCATCTACTTCGCGGCTTCGCGCCGGCGGGTCTCGATCGCGATCGACGACGCGCTCATCGCCACGACGCACGCGGCCGCTGCCCGCGCGCGGGAGGTGACGGCGGCCGCGGCCATTCCTCCGCCGCTCGTCGACAGCCCGAAGTGCAACGGCTGCTCGCTCGTGGGGATCTGCTTGCCCGACGAGACCAACCTCTTGCGGCGTCTCGACGGGGAGGATCTCGACGCGGCGGTCGAGGCGGAGAAGGAGAGCTCGCCTCTCGACGCTGGCGGGTCGGAGGAGCTGGAGGGCCCGCTGGAGGTGGATCCGTGGGGCCTCGCCGGCGCAGCGGGCGCGGGCGCGGGGTCCGAGGACGGCGACGAGCAGGCCGGGGCGGAGCTCAGGCGCCTCCACCCTGCGCGGGACGACAGGCTCCCCGTGTACGTGCAGGAGCAGGGGGCGCGCATCGGGCTCGCGGGGGAGCGGCTCGTGATCACCGGCCGCGCTGGTGGGCAGACGGAGGCGCGGCTCTCGAACACGTCGCAGGTCGCGTTGCTCGGCAACGTGCAGATCTCGACGCAGGCGATGCGGGCGCTCCTGGAGCGCGGGATACCGCTCTGCTTCCTGACGTACGGCGGCTACTACCTCGGCCGCGCGACGGGGCTCGAGTCGAGGAACGTGGAGCTCCGGGTCGCGCAGCACCGCGCGGCGGCGGACGAGGCGTTCTGCCTGTCGTTCGCGCGCGGCGTCGTGGTGTCGAAGATCAAGAACGCGAGGACGCTGCTCCGGCGCAACCACGCGGCGCCCGACGCGGCGGTGCTGTCGGAGCTCGACCAGCTCGCGCGCAAGGCCGCGGAGGCGCCGTCGTTGCCGTCGCTGCTCGGGATCGAGGGGACGGCGGCCCGCGTGTATTTCGGGGCGTTCGCGGGCATGTTGAAAGGCGCGGGCGAGGCACGGGGCGAGTTCGACCTGGAGGGGCGCAACCGGCGGCCGCCGCGCGATCCGGTGAACGCGCTCTTGTCGCTGGCCTACGCGCTGCTCGCGAAGGATCTCGCGACGACGCTGGGCACGGTCGGGCTGGATCCGCTGCTCGGCTTCTATCACCAGCCGCGCTTCGGGCGGCCGGCGCTGGCGCTCGACCTGATGGAGGAGTTCCGGCCGATCGTGGCGGACTCGGTGGTCGTGGCGGCGATCAACAACGGGGTCGTGGCGCCGGACGATTTCCAGCGCTTCGGCGGCGCGGTGGCGCTGCGGCCCGCGGGGCGCAAGAAGTTCCTCCAGGCCTACGAGCGGCGGATGGACCAGCTGGTGACACACCCGGTGTTCGGATACCGGATCAGCTACCGCAGGGTGCTGGAGGTGCAGGCGCGGCTGCTCGCGCGGGTGCTGCTCGGCGAGGTGGAGGCGTACCCGTCGTTCCGGACGAGGTGAAGGCGTCGTCCCGGAGGCGGTGAGGGCGTCGTTCCGGACGAGGTGAGTGAAGGCACGGCGCGGGAGAGCGCGGGCCGAGGGAGCGAGGGAGCGAGGGAGAGAGCGAGCGAAGGAGGCCGGCGTGAGGCAGAGCTACATCGTGAGTTACGACGTCTGCGATCCGAAGCGGCTGCGCAAGATCTTCAAGGCGATGCGGGGATACGGCGACTGGCTGCAGCTCTCGGTGTGGCAGTGCGAGCTGAGCCGGAGGGAGCTCGTGGAGCTGCGGCGCGATCTTGGGCAGATCATCGATCCGAGGGTGGACCAGGTGCTGATCATCGACATCGGTCCGGCGAACGGGCGCGGGCTGAGCGCCATCGCGTCGCTCGGGAGGGCGTACGTCCCGTCGGAGCGGGTGGCCGTGGTGGTGTGAGGCGCTGCGCCGGCGGGGGAGGGGGACGGTCGAGCCTGCGGCGTGTCCGGGGTCTCGAAGCCCAAGCGTACCAGCCAGGGTAGGGCGATGCTCCTTTCCCAGGTGTCGTCGCGCAGGGCGGCGAGCTCGCGGATCGCGTCGCGGAGCACGGCGCTGGCGCCGAGCAGGCGCAGGACCAGGGTGTCGCGGGTGCGCGGCAGCTCCGAGATGACCACGCTCCGACCGCGCGAGGTCCGGTCGAACGGCCCTGCCGCGAAGCCCGAAGCCGTCCCGGCGCCCCAGGCCGGGGCGGTCGGCACGCTGTGAACCCGTCCGGGTGATCCGGCACGTCCAGGCGGGAGATGGTCGGACTCGTCTCCCGCCTGGACGTGCGTCCAGAAAAAGACGAGTGGACCCGTCTCCGCGGTGGACGTGCCTCCACAAAAGACGAGTTGGATCCGTCTCCGCGGTGGACGTGCCTCCACGAAAGATGGGGGCACCCATCTCCGCGGTGCGGGTACGAGCGCGCTCGCCCGGGGGACTGGGATGGTCTGGGAACGCGGGCGAGCTCGGTCGCGCAGGCCGCCTCGGGGAGAAGGATGACCTGTCCGGCGCAGCGACCGACGGCCGGCGCCACGGTTACCGCGGTCCTGGCGCGAGAACACGCCGGCCCGCAGCACGCAGGCGCTGCGCGGCAGCCGGCGGGGCGGTGGGGGGCCCCGGTATCGTGCCTGCAGTAGGTAGGAAGGAGAAGGAAGGAGCGCCGGTCCCGTGCGCGTGCGCCGTTTCGTGACAAACGGATCCGGCGGGGCAATCACGGTGAGCGACGGCGGCGGACGGTGGGGAAGATGGCGGCGGTGGGTCGAGCGCGGTCGGCGCACCGTCGAGGGCCCGAGCCATCGGAGATCCGCGTCGCGACACCGGCCGACCGCAGGTGGGTGAGCGGACGAGGCCGGGCTGGAGAGACACCGCTGCGCGCGACGACGGAAGGGCTGGGCACGGCGAGGCGGGGGTGTGGTAGAAGGGAGGCGACGGGCCCGCTGCGAGCGGTGGAGTGACGCGAAAATCCCGGGAGGCGCTCGCAACGCCGGTAGGTCTTTGAAATGACGATGGTTTTCGAGAGGGAGGGGTGCCTCCGGAGGGCCCCCGGCAGCCGGGGAAGGGGGCGCCAACGGGAACCTCTCGCAAACCGGCTTGCAAGTACGCGAAATGTCAGGTACGTCTGGGAGGCCTCTCTCCGCCGCTGAAAGGCGGCGGCCCCATTGAAGCACGACGAGCATATCGCGGCCCGTGCTGGCCTTGCTCACTCTCCGCCGCTGAAAGGCGGCGGCCCCATTGAAGCCGACCAGATGGGCGGGCCGATACCGAGGGTGCGGGCCTCTCCGCCGCTGAAAGGCGGCGGCCCCATTGAAGCACGAGCTGAAGCGCAGCGCGGCCACCGCAACGCCGCGCCGCCGTCCCTCCCGGCGCCTCTCCGCCGCTGAAAGGCGGCGGCCCCATTGAAGCAGCGCTCCGTTCGGCGAGCGCGGCCCTCACACGTCGCCTCTCCGCCGCTGAAAGGCGGCGGCCCCATTGAAGCAGCTTCTCTCCGACTACATCCCGGCGGATCCTGGGCTCTCCGCCGCTGAAAGGCGGCGGCCCCATTGAAGCCGATGGGGATCTTACAGTCAAAGCACCAAGGCGCGCCCTCTCCGCCGCTGAAAGGCGGCGGCCCCATTGAAGCATGATCGCTGGCGCGAAGGGCGAGATCATCGTCACCGCGCCTCTCCGCCGCTGAAAGGCGGCGGCCCCATTGAAGCCCGCCACTCTAGCGCCTCGCGCTGGCTCGCCTCCCCCACTCTCCGCCGCTGAAAGGCGGCGGCCCCATTGAAGCATCACGAATGCGCGCGGCGAGGTCGAGCAAGACGCCTCTCCGCCGCTGAAAGGCGGCGGCCCCATTGAAGCTTTTGCCCTCTCGATCCTCGGGCTCGGTTGGCACGGCGCCTCTCCGCCGCTGAAAGGCGGCGGCCCCATTGAAGCATGGCTACGGCGGCACGAACAACCATGGGGGTCAGCTCTCCGCCGCTGAAAGGCGGCGGCCCCATTGAAGCGTCATGAGCAGCGGGCGGTGCTGCGCGATCTCGGCCCTCTCCGCCGCTGAAAGGCGGCGGCCCCATTGAAGCGTGGGCCAGTTCGGGGTCCGGGTGGATGCCCAGTGCACTCTCCGCCGCTGAAAGGCGGCGGCCCCATTGAAGCCCGAAGCGCTTCTCGAACGCGTCGGACACGTCCCCGCTCTCCGCCGCTGAAAGGCGGCGGCCCCATTGAAGCACGTGCTTGCCAGGCCGGGTCAGCGCCTACAACGCTGCTCTCCGCCGCTGAAAGGCGGCGGCCCCATTGAAGCACGAGCTCCGTCGGGACATCCGCCTCGAGCGCGTAGTCTCTCCGCCGCTGAAAGGCGGCGGCCCCATTGAAGCCCTGTCGAGTCGACGAGCGACACGCCGCGGAGCGGTCTCTCCGCCGCTGAAAGGCGGCGGCCCCATTGAAGCTTGTGCTGGAGCTCGAGCTGCGATGCCGGCTGGTACGCTCTCCGCCGCTGAAAGGCGGCGGCCCCATTGAAGCGTGTTGTCGCCGGGAACCTGGATCGCGCGGAGATGGCCTCTCCGCCGCTGAAAGGCGGCGGCCCCATTGAAGCTGGCGGCATCGGGGGAGCGCCAGCGTCGCCCCCGTGCTCTCCGCCGCTGAAAGGCGGCGGCCCCATTGAAGCCCATGCGTGCGCTTCCGCTATCGCCCTGAGAGAGCCCCTCTCCGCCGCTGAAAGGCGGCGGCCCCATTGAAGCAGATTCGCGAGTCGGCGAGCGCCGCTGCATGCCTAATCTCTCCGCCGCTGAAAGGCGGCGGCCCCATTGAAGCAGGTACACGCGCGCGCTCGATGCGAGGCTCACGTAGAGCCTCTCCGCCGCTGAAAGGCGGCGGCCCCATTGAAGCGACCGGATGAGCACGCCCCAGCATGGCACGTTCCGCGGTCTCTCCGCCGCTGAAAGGCGGCGGCCCCATTGAAGCAAGCTCGTCTCCGGCATGAGTCGGAGCATCGCGTCGAACTCTCCGCCGCTGAAAGGCGGCGGCCCCATTGAAGCAGCGCCTCCGCGAAGGCCAGGGTGCTCCCGCGGTTCTCTCCGCCGCTGAAAGGCGGCGGCCCCATTGAAGCGCGCGAAGAGTCATGATGATGTGGCAGCTCGACGAGCTCTCCGCCGCTGAAAGGCGGCGGCCCCATTGAAGCTGGTGCTCATCCTCGTCCTTGCGGGGACGTGCAGTTCCGCTCTCCGCCGCTGAAAGGCGGCGGCCCCATTGAAGCACGAGCGACGCGACGGGGAACGTCGATGACCGAGTGCGTCTCCTCTCCGCCGCTGAAAGGCGGCGGCCCCATTGAAGCCTCGTCTTATTCGTATCGACGGATCATATCCTTCGGGGACTCTCCGCCGCTGAAAGGCGGCGGCCCCATTGAAGCGGGACCTCTCTGACCACCACAGGCTGGAGCTCCGGGACTCTCCGCCGCTGAAAGGCGGCGGCCCCATTGAAGCATGGGCGCGTGCACGAAGCGCGTGCTCGACCCAGGCTCTCCGCCGCTGAAAGGCGGCGGCCCCATTGAAGCCGGAGAGTCAGCTCTTCGGCTAGACGAGCCCTACGGCCTCTCCGCCGCTGAAAGGCGGCGGCCCCATTGAAGCCCATGGCGCCCCAACTTTTTGCGAGCCTCGGCGCGCTCTCCGCCGCTGAAAGGCGGCGGCCCCATTGAAGCTTCGTGTTGGCGCCCTGGCCCGGGTCGTCGATCGTGTCCTCTCCGCCGCTGAAAGGCGGCGGCCCCATTGAAGCGCGGAGTCCGGGTTCCTGATGCCCTCGCTCTGCATCTCTCCGCCGCTGAAAGGCGGCGGCCCCATTGAAGCTCCACCTCAGCAAACACATCGTCTGCGGGCGTGAGGTGCTCTCCGCCGCTGAAAGGCGGCGGCCCCATTGAAGCCGCCGTGTTTCGGAATCTGGATGTGCACCTTCCCGCCCTCTCCGCCGCTGAAAGGCGGCGGCCCCATTGAAGCTTCGCTTCCCAGTCCGCCTCCATCGCGCCGAACGCCGCCTCTCCGCCGCTGAAAGGCGGCGGCCCCATTGAAGCTCCCGCCTCCCCGTGGTTCATGGCGTGCACGACATCTCTCCGCCGCTGAAAGGCGGCGGCCCCATTGAAGCAACCCCTAGAGGCGGCCCGCCCGAGCGGGCCGCTCTCTCTCTCCGCCGCTGAAAGGCAGCGGCCCCATTGAAGCCCTCCTGCTCGCAGCCACAACGCGACCCGAGCCTAGCCTCTCCGCCGCTGAAAGGCGGCGGCCCCATTGAAGCGAACCGCCGAAAAGGCGGATGAAGGCGCGAAGGTTCTCTCCGCCGCTGAAAGGCGGCGGCCCCATTGAAGCTAAGGTGCGTAGCGTGACGCCAGCGACGAGCGGATCTCTCCGCCGCTGAAAGGCGGCGGCCCCATTGAAGCGCTTCGAAGAACGCAGTGACGCGTCCCCCTCCGGTCCTCTCCGCCGCTGAAAGGCGGCGGCCCCATTGAAGCACACGCCGTTCTGCGGCGTTGCGGGTGTCGACCGACCTCTCCGCCGCTGAAAGGCGGCGGCCCCATTGAAGCACATCGATGGGGTTTACGGTGTCACCAAGGTCGTGGACCTCTCCGCCGCTGAAAGGCGGCGGCCCCATTGAAGCTACCCGACGACGGACGAGCCGTGGGCCGCGGCGACCTCTCCGCCGCTGAAAGGCGGCGGCCCCATTGAAGCATGCCGACGTGTGCGCTTGCGGCGCGCTGACCCCGTACCTCTCCGCCGCTGAAAGGCGGCGGCCCCATTGAAGCCTTTCGCCGGCGCATCGGGCGCCGGCAGTCAATGTGTCTCTCCGCCGCTGAAAGGCGGCGGCCCCATTGAAGCCGCGCGGTGGTCACGCCGGCACGCCTCCCCGGAGCGCCTCTCCGCCGCTGAAAGGCGGCGGCCCCATTGAAGCTCCTGGCCCCAGTCTGGCGACACGGACCCTTCCGGCTCTCCGCCGCTGAAAGGCGGCGGCCCCATTGAAGCTCGACGCCCTTGATCAGGCGCTCCTCGAGCCCGTTCTCTCCGCCGCTGAAAGGCGGCGGCCCCATTGAAGCTACAACCTCTACACCGCGCGCAACTTCACGGACACCACTCTCCGCCGCTGAAAGGCGGCGGCCCCATTGAAGCACGCACGATTCAGAGCGCGCATTCGCGAAGAGCCGGAGCTCTCCGCCGCAGAAAGGCGGCGGCCCCATTGAAGCTTCTACCTCCGGGCAGCCTGGCTCGGGCAGTCGAAGTCCTCTCCGCCGCTGAAAGGCGGCGGCCCCATTGAAGCGCCACCATCCTGGCCATCACGCCCATGGGGGAGATGGCTCTCCGCCGCTGAAAGGCGGCGGCCCCATTGAAGCCAGGGGTCCTGCTCCGCTGGCGTGTCTGGGGCCTGGGTCTCTCCGCCGCTGAAAGGCGGCGGCCCCATTGAAGCTTGACCGAGATGTTCGCCCACCTGTGCCCCCCGGTCCTCTCCGCCGCTGAAAGGCGGCGGCCCCATTGAAGCTCCTCCCTCAGCGCAGGAATACACACCGTCCACGCTCTCTCCGCCGCTGAAAGGCGGCGGCCCCATTGAAGCTGGAGCTTTATCTCATTATCGGTCGATCTTCGGTGAACTCTCCGCCGCTGAAAGGCGGCGGCCCCATTGAAGCGACATAGGACCTCTCGCCGACCGTGCCGAGCACCAGGGTCTCTCCGCCGCTGAAAGGCGGCGGCCCCATTGAAGCGTGCTTGCCTAGAGACTCCGACAACTTCGCCGCTCGGTCCTCTCCGCCGCTGAAAGGCGGCGGCCCCATTGAAGCAGGCCCACCGCTTCCACCATACGAAGGTGAGCGGCGCTCTCCGCCGCTGAAAGGCGGCGGCCCCATTGAAGCGCGGGGAAGCGCGCGCCGCGTGCGCTCTTCGGTGGCTCTCCGCCGCTGAAAGGCGGCGGCCCCATTGAAGCAAGGTCAAGGCGACCTGACCCCGCGGCCGCGCGCCGCATCTCTCCGCCGCTGAAAGGCGGCGGCCCCATTGAAGCTCGAGGTCGTCGCGCCCCTCGAACACGTCAGCGAGCTCTCCGCCGCAGAAAGGCGGCGGCCCCATTGAAGCGCGAAGCCGGTGCCGCCGTCGACCATCACCGTCGAGCTCTCCGCCGCTGAAAGGCGGCGGCTCCATTGAAGCGAATTCGGCTTGAGAGGCGAGACTGCCAGGTTATAACTCTCCGCCGCTGAAAGGCGGCGGCCCCATTGAAGCGCGACCTGCTGCTGGTGAAGAACCAGTCGGACGCCGAGCTCTCCGCCGCTGAAAGGCGGCGGCCCCATTGAAGCAGCACCATAATGATTTCCTGGATGCCGTCAGCATCCGGCTCTCCGCCGCAGAAAGGCGGCGGCCCCATTGAAGCAACTCCTCTGGGTGCTCTCTCTCATACTTCCGTGCCGCCTCTCCGCCGCTGAAAGGCGGCGGCCCCATTGAAGCGACTCCAGGAGCTTGCGGAGCGCGACCGTGCGCTCGGGGCTCTCCGCCGCAGAAAGGCGGCGGCCCCATTGAAGCGGCTGGAGGCTCGACCGATGACGCTCGACGAACTGCCTCTCCGCCGCTGAAAGGCGGCGGCCCCATTGAAGCATGAACGCCTTGTGGCTCTTCGTCTTGATCTCGATGACTCTCCGCCGCAGAAAGGCGGCGGCCCCATTGAAGCATGCTCTCGGCGCAGTCGCGGGCCGCCCGCTCCATCTCCTCTCCGCCGCAGAAAGGCGGCGGCCCCATTGAAGCATCGGCTCGCCGTGTGCGGCAGCCATCCACGCCTTCGCTCTCCGCCGCAGAAAGGCGGCGGCCCCATTGAAGCATGAGGTTCTGGACCGAGAGGTCCGCCTTCTCGATGTCTCTCCGCCGCAGAAAGGCGGCGGCCCCATTGAAGCCCGAGCCGAGGTTCGCACGGCGCGGCGGGCGCCGGCGCCTCTCCGCCGCAGAAAGGCGGCGGCCCCATTGAAGCCTTTCTGCCCGGCCTCGTTGTTGTCCAACATGAGGTACACCTCTCCGCCGCAGAAAGGCGGCGGCCCCATTGAAGCCGGTGCGAGGTGGCGCGGCTGATGTAGCGCGGAGAGGCTCTCCGCCGCAGAAAGGCGGCGGCCCCATTGAAGCGAGCGGCTGGAACTGATCGTGCGGCGGCTCCTTCGACTCTCCGCCGCTAAAAGGCGGCGGCCCCATTGAAGCTTCCCATCGGGAAACTCCCGCGGCGGCAAGCAGTCTGCACTCTCCGCCGCTGAAAGGCGGCGGCCCCATTGAAGCGCCTCAACCGCGCGCACGAACACGTGCTCGACCGACACTCTCCGCCGCTGCAAGGCGGCGGCCCCATTGAAGCGTCACGCGCGCTCCGGCCGCAGTCTCGTTGACGACGTGCAGGCTCTCCGCCGCAGAAAGGCGGCGGCCCCATTGAAGCGGTCGGTCATCGTCGGCGGCGAGCGGGGCCCGCCTCGCCCTCTCCGCCGCTGCAAGGCGGCGGCCCCATTGAAGCTCGTGGACCGCGGGCGATCTGCGCGGACTCATTTCGCTCTCCGCCGCTAAAAGGCGGCGGCCCTATTGAAGCCGGGCGCTTGGCGGGCAGCGGACGCCCGCGGGCTCTCGCTCTCCGCCGCAGAAAGGCGGCGGCCCCATTGAAGCGCCATCTCCGCCTCGCCGGCGCGCCTGAGCTCTTCCTCTCCGCCGCAGAAAGGCGGCGGCCCCATTGAAGCGCACCATCACGCGAATCCTTGATTACCTCCACGTTCACTCTCCGCCGCAGAAAGGCGGCGGCCCCATTGAAGCTGGTCCAAGGTGAGGAGCCTCGAGGCGAAGCTGTCCCTCTCCGCCGCAGAAAGGCGGCGGCCCCATTGAAGCGAGGAGTGCGTCGGCGCGTCTGGTGCGCCGCTGGATCCTCTCCGCCGCAGAAAGGCGGCGGCCCCATTGAAGCTTGCGCTCGACACGGGCTACCCGGGCAATGTCGCCGGCTCTTCGCCGCTGAAGGGCGGCGGCCCCATTGAAGCACGGGGATGACGTCCACCGGCGTCTCATCTGCCACCAGCTCTCCGCCGCAGAAAGGCGGCGGCCCCATTGAAGCAAGTGCGCCGTCGCCGACACCTACGTCGACGGGGACATCGTGCTTTCCGCCGCTGAAAGGCGGCGGCCCCATTGAAGCGTGGCGCGCTCCTGGAAGGCGTTGGGCAGCGCGGCGACTCTCCGCCGCAGAAAGGCGGCGGCCCCATTGAAGCCGTGTACGTCATGGACCACCTCGCCTCCACGGTGCTGCTCTCCGCCGCAGAAAGGCGGCGACCCCATTGAAGCGGCTCAAACAGCGTCATCATCGCCCGCGGGGCGCACCTCTCCGCCGCTGAAAGGCGGCGGCCCCATTGAAGCCTCATGAGCACCGGATACCCGGCGCGGAGCAACCCCGCCTCTCTCCGCCGCTCGGGACGTGGCTTTGCCGATATTCGTTTGAGAAATAGGGAGGTGGACAGATGGCACATGCACGGCGTATGGCGGAGGCGCTCTCTGGCGGGCTGAACTGCGCCTCTGCGATCGTGGAAGCGCTCGATGTCGGCCCGCCAGGGGCCGACCTTCCGATGGATGAATGGGTAGGGACGCTTCGCGCGATGGGGGACGCGCTCGAAGCGATCCTGGCCAAAGAGGTGACGACGGCGCTCATCGTGCACCAAGGTGACTGTGACGTCGCCCGAAGGTTGGCCGCCCTGGTGTCGGACTGGGCGACCACGCGCCAGCCACCTCACGAGCTGCGCGCGGTGGCCGTGGCTGTTTTGCGACTCTCGAACCGTGGCGAGGCCGAACCGTGAATGTCCTGCCAGGACGACGAGGCCTTTGCCGCGCGCTGCTCCAGGGAGCGACACACAGGCGGGCGCACGCACGGCGCTTCGCTCGGCGGCGGCGCCGGCTGCCCCGCGCACGGCGCTCGGGGAGCACGGCACCTCGGCCGGCGTCAGGGGCTCTTCTTGCGGGGCAGGCGCTGCCTGCAGCGGCGGGGGCTCGCCCAGGTCGTCGCGCTGCACGCCGATGGAGAAGACCACCGTCGAGAACAGAGTCTTGCAGTCGCCGCGGGTCCCGCAGCCGGCGGCCCAGAGCACCACGCCGCGGCGATCGAGCGGGCACGCCGGCGCTCCACCGGCGTTGACGCCGCTCAGCCGGCCGCCGACCATCCGCTCCCGTGCAGGCGCCCTCGCCCTCCGCCCTCTTCCAGCTCCGCGTCGACGCGCCCGGGACACCCGATCTGGAGGTCGTGCGCTTTCGAGGCATCGAGAGGCTCTCACGCTGCTTCTCCTTCGATGTCACCGCGCGGCTCGACGCCGGGGCGATCGACGAGGCGACCCTGGCCGCGACGTTGATGGAGCGGCCCGCGTGCCTGCGCGTGCCCACCTCGGCGACCGAGGCGCGCGCGGTGACCGGCGTCGTCACGCGGGTCAGCGTCGAGGGCGTCGACGGAGACGGGCGCGCCGTCGTCCGCGTGCGCGTCGAGCCGCGGCTCGCCCTCCTCGGCGAGGGGCGGCAGAGCCGGATCTTCCAGGAACAACCGCTCTCCGGCGTCCTCGGCGCGGTGCTCACCGAGGCGGGGCTGCCCCACCGCTTCTCCCTCGCCGCGCCCCGGCCCCCGCGCGTCTACTGCGTCCAGCACCAGGAGAGCGATCTCGCCTTCATCACCAGGCTCTGCGCGGAGGACGGCGTCTTCTTCTGGTTCGAGCCGCCCGCGGGCGGCGATCCGGCGGCGCCCGAGGTGATCGTCTTCGCCGATTCCCCCGGGGCCTATGCGCAGATCGCCGGCGATCCCACGCTCGCCTACCGTCAGGCGACCGGCGCCGCCGCGCTCGCTCCCGAGGAGCGGCACGTGACGCGGTTCGTGCGGAGGCAGGCCAAGGCCCCGCGCGGCGCGCGGGTGAAGGGCTTCGACCTCGCGCGGCCGGCGCTCGATCTCGGCGGGACCCGAGGGGAGGCGATCCGGGCGCGCACGACGTACGAGCACCACGATCACGACGAGCGGATCGACGCCGGCGCCGAGCGGGCGCAGATCGTGCTGGAGCAGGCCCGGGCGCGCGCCGATCTCGGCGAGGGCGCCTCGTGGTGCCGGCGGCTCGCGCCGGGGCACAGGTTCTCGCTGGAGGGCCACGACGTCGCGGCGCTCAACGGACGCTACGTGCTGACCCGGGTCGAGCACGAGGGCCACAACGCGCTCCTCTCGGGCAGCGACGGGCCGAGCTACGAGGCGCGCTTCCGCTGCGCGCCCGAGGCCGTGCCGGTGAGGCCGCCCGCGCCCCGCGCGTCGGTGCGGCAGGCGCTCGAGACCGCGACGGTCGTCGGCCCGCCCGGCGAGGAGATCCACACCGACGCGCTCGGCCGCGTGAAGGTGCAGTTCCACTGGGACCTCGACGGCGCGCGCGACGACAGGAGCTCGTGCTGGCTCCGCGTCGCGACGCCGTGGGCGGGCGCGGGCTGGGGCTTCCAGTTCGTGCCTCGCGTGGGGATGGAGGTCCTCGTCGGCTTCCTCGGCGGCGATCTCGACCGCCCCGTCGTCGTGGGCGCGCTCCACAACGGCCTCCACGCGCCGACGCACCCGCTGCCGCGCTCGCGCTCGCGGAGCGGCATCCGCACGCAGTCGACGCCGGGCGGCGGCGGATACAACGAGATCGCCTTCGAGGATCGGGCCGGCGGCGAGCAGGTGGTGATCCGCGCCCAGCGCGATCTCGACGCCTCGATCGAGAACGACGCCACGGAGACCGTCGGCCGCGACAAGACCCTCAACGTCGCGGGGAAGCAGGTCATCCGCGTCGAGGGCGACCGCGACGATCACGTCACGGGGGCGCTCGTCGAGGTCGTCGAGGGCGGCGCGTCGAGGAGCTGCGGCGGCGACGCGCGCGGCCGCACAACCGGCAGCGTCGCGGAGGAGATCCTCCAGAACCGGAGCGTCGAGGTGCACGGCACGGACACGGCCACGCTCCACGGCGGCTCGACGACCGTGGTGGGCGGGCCGCACGTGCTCCGCGTCGACGCCGAGCACACGCTGCTCGTGGGCGAGGGCCGCGACGACGGCCAGGCCGAGGTCTCGGTGTCGCACAAGTACCTGCTCTCCTCGGGCAGCGTGATCCGCATCCGCGCCGAGGACTCGATCGTGCTCGAGTCGGGCCAGAGCTCGATCGAGGTCACGCCGAAGGGCGTCGTCATCCGGGCGAAATCGATCGAGGTCGTGGGCTCGGAGCGCGCATCGCTGTCCGGCCCGGGCCCGGCGGTGCGGCTCGCGAGCGACGCGGAGATCGTGTCGAAGGTCGTCAAGATCTACGGCGAGGAGGCCTCGATCGAGCTCGGCAAGAAGGCGAGCGTGAAGGGCGAGCAGGTGCTCCTCAACTGCGACGAGGGCGCGCCCGAGCCGCCGGAGGACGGCGAGGCGCCGCCGGGGACGAAGAGGTTCAGCCTCCGGCTGACCGACGAGCGGTTCGAGCCCTACGCCGGCAAGCGGTTCAAGATGGTGTGCGAGGGCCTGAAGCTCGACGGCGAGACGGGCGGCGACGGATCCATCGAGGCGGACGTGCCGGAGGCGGCGAGGACGGCGGAGATCACGCTGTGGCTCGGCGAGTTCCCCACGGGGCAGGTGCGGCGCTACTCGATCCAGATCGAGGACCTGCCGGCGCCGACGTCGATCGCCGGAGCGCAGGTCCGGCTCAAGAACCTCGGTTATTACCGGGGCGCGGGCAAGGGGGAGATCGACGACGAGACGCGCGCCTCGCTGCGGAGGTTCCAGAGCGACCACGCGCTGGAGCCGACGGGGGAGCTCGACGGGGCGACCGCCGGGTCGATCGTCGAGCGGCACGGGAGCTGACGCGACGCCGAGGACGCGACGCCAAGGGAGAGAAGAGACGATGCCTGCTCCGAGCGCACCGATGGGAGTCAAGGTCCCCGCAGGCGGCCCCGGCCACGCCTCGCCGCCAGCCGCGTTCGAGGCCGAGCCGCCGCGGCTCACGACGTGCCTCAACATGACGCCCGTCGACTACCCCGACGGCACCACGGGCGCGCCGGAGTTCCCGGCGCACGAGCTGGATCTCACCGACGCGACGAGCATCGAGCAGATCCTCGCCCACATCGACGCGCGGATCCACGCCCCCCTCGACGACGCGTGGGCCGGCCCGCCGGGCACGGACGGCGAGGACGAGTGGGTCGACGACCCCGCCGAGGAAGCCTGGGCCAAGGCGCTCAGCGAGGCGATGTTCGGCCAGCGGTACGGAGGGCCGGGGCAGTGCTACTTCGGGGATTCGAAGTGGGACTCGTTCATCTTCTCGCGGATGCAGAAGACGTCGATCGACTACATGAGCCAGAAGGTGTGGGGCGTGCGCAAGAAGGCGACCGCGCCGGCGACATGGCTCGAGGTCCAGATCTTCAAGAAGCATCTCGAGAAGGACGGTCGCAGGATCGAGTCGGCGATGGAGGACAACGACGACCCGGCCATCTCGATCTGCTGCGCGTGTGAGCACAATGCCACGTACGGAACGATCATGCGGGGCTTCACGCTCGAGCAGCACATGAATGGCGCCGGCTGGGCGGCGGGCCAGAACCCCGGACGCCCCATCTTCGACGCCGGGCAGTTTGCGGGCGGCAAGTGGTATCCGACCAAGGAGGCGACGCTCGACGTCGCCGCGGGTCTGCTGAAGACGCCGCCGATCGGCCCCGGGACGATCTACTGCTATAACCCCTTCGGGGACAACAAGATGGTGACCGGCTTCGTTCCCATCGGGTGGATCGAGACCGATGCGCATGGCGCGCCCGCAATCAAGGCCCAATTCAGAGAAAGGACGCTGAACGACATCACGGAGCGCAAGTCGCAGTACGGGACGCCGAAGCGGCAAGTCGATGATCCGACGGAGCAGCTCACGAAGGTGGAGGAGCTGAATTTTAGTCCCTCGACGCCGACGTCGGAGTCAGACGCCGCAAACATGCTCGTCGGCGTGCCCCTCCCCGCGACCGGACAGCGCAAGGGATCTCACATCTTCTTCGTGCTCCGCGTGAGCAAGGACAAGAAGCGGATCCAGAAGTTCGACACCAGCAACGGCCACCCGCTCGACAGACACGTAGGGGACACCGTGATGGACCCGCTCGGCAAGGCGGGGATCTACGATGGCATCTCCCTCACCGCGGCCCCGCCAGGCAACGTTTTCTGCGGGATGGGCGTGCTGCCCACGGCCCCCGTGGCGCTCGACACCATGGCCGACCACATCCGCCGCGCGCGGCCCATCAGCCTCATGCGCCTCGTGATCGCGGAACGGCGCCCTGGGCCCGAGCTCAGCGATCGGCATGTGCTGTTCGTCAGCAAGCTCATGCGGACGTACGATGACGATGGGCAGAATTTCTGGGTGAGCAAGTGCGCATGGTCCCTGCGCAACACCCCCGGGTTCACCAGCCTCCAGCCCTGGTGGATCATCTACATCCCTCGCATGGAGCTCGCGAGGATGATGTGGGCCAAGGGCGCGCGGAGCCGGAAGCTCTCGGAGATGGCACGCGACGTGTCCGTCATCCGCCGCATGAAGTTCGACAGGGAGCAGGCGAAGAAGACGAAGAAGGATCCTCCGCCCGCGCCGGGGCTCCGCTACGGTGAGGACTATGTGGCGCAGATCGTCCTCACGAACGACGACCGAGGAGGCGCGCTCTACTGGAGCCGGGCTCGGTCGGAGCTCAGCTTCGGGGTGACGAACGAGCAGATCCAGGGCAACCCGCTGCCGAACGCGATCAAGGACAGCGTGGCGCCCGTGGCGCGGCAGGGGCGCGATCCCAAGCTCGAGGTGCCCTGGAACGGCGAGCGCTTCGACGACCGTTACAGCGATATCGACATCACGATCCCATCGCTGTTCCGTGACGGCGAGGACACGAGGAGCGCGAGCGAGCATGACGCCGAGCCCATCGCGACCGACGATGACCACGCCGAAGAGCTCAGGATGAGCATGATCGACGACGAACCGAGGACACCGGGTGAGGTGGAGCTCGCATGAGATCGGTGGTAGCGTCTCTGCTTACCGGATTGATGTTCGTGTTCGGCTGCTCTGGAACGCCGCCGCCCCGACCGCTTCAGTCCGCACCGCCCGCGGTGGCACGTCCCACGGCGGCGGCAGCGACGGCGAGCGCTCCGCCAGCAGGCCCGAAAGACTGCGCGAAGAGCGCCACGATCGAGGAGTGCACGCGGGCGTGCAATCACGGCGCGCTCGCGAGCTGCGTCCGCGTCGGGGAGATCCGGATGCAGGCCGATCCCAAAGAGGCGGCGACCGTGCTCGAGAAGGCCTGCAACGGCGGTGAGCAAAGCGGCTGTGAGCGCCTTGCGCAGCTCTACCTCGGCGGCGCGCTGGAGAGGGATTATCCGCGCGCAGCGGCGCTCTATACCAAGGCCTGCGACGCCGGATATCAACCTGCCTGCGGTCGCCTGGCCGACCTCCGTTTCCGGAGCGAGCCGGGCATCGAGGCGCAGACCGACGAGGAGTTCGCCGCCGCGATCAAGCTCCTGGAGCGCGCCTGCAACGCCGATGATGCGAAGTCCTGTGGTACGCTGGGGGCGATCCATTTCACGGCGATCCATGTGCCGGAGGACCAGGCCAAGGGATGCGCGCTCCTGGCAAAAGGATGCGCCATGGGCAACGAATGGAGCTGCGGCCACGCAGCCGAGATGTGGGCTCGCGCGGACCTCGCCGCCCTCGGCGACATCAAGGAGCATGAGAGAGGGGCGCGGGTCAACGAGTTCGCCAAACGACAAGTGGCGCTACGCAAGGCCGCCTGCGAGGACACGGGCCGCTTTTGCAACCTGGTCGCCAAGGAGGATATCACCAAGGCGAGGAGCCTCCTCGGCGAGCTCTGCCGAACCCGCAACAACATCGCCGCATGTAACGATCTCGGGCTGATGTACGACGAAGGAGAGCAAGGCGACAGAGACTACGTGGCCGCAGCAGCGCTGTTCGAGATCGCGTGCCGAGGCGGCGCTGAGCCCTCCTGCTTCGAGCTCGCCAGGTTTTACAAATTCGGCTACGGCGTGACGAAGGATCCGCGCAAGACGTTCGTGCTCACCGAGCGGAGCTGCGCGCTCGGCTATACGCCTGCCTGCGACATCCTCGGCACACTTTATCTCAACGGGGAGGGGACGGGGCGCGATATCCACAAATCGCTCGATTTTCGGCGAAGGGCCTGCGGCTGGCACGACAGCAATGCATGCCGTACCCTCGGTGTCTGGCTCATCTCCCACGACGGCGAGGAGGTGCGGGAGGGAGAAGGGGTGCGCGAAGGCGCCGAGCGTCTCCGCGAGGCATGCAATGGCGATAGCCGTCCGAGCTGCCTCGATTACGCTCTGCTCCACGACAAGGGCTGGGGCGTGCCCAGGGACCCGAAGAAGGCGCGCGAGACCGCGCAGCTCGCGTGCGATCGAGGCGATCGCGAGGCGTGCGGGTGGCTGAAGAACCCCGCGCTCCACACCCCGAAATGGGTGAAGGAACGCGAGCAGCGGCTGGCGAAGCGCAAGGCGCGCGGCGCCGCGACCAAGGAGCCGAGATGAGCGCGGCAGAGCGAGGGCGGCAGGCAGGGCGCGCGCACCAGCGCGAACCGCAGATCGAGGGGTTCACGATCGAGCGCTACGCGGAGGTGATGGCCTATCGCCGCCACTTCCCCGCGGCGCGCGCGGCCGAGGTGCTGCTCCGGCTCGCCATCCAGCCGGCGCGCTGGGACGCGGCGACGCGCGGGTGGGGCACGGCGATGAGCAGCGCGCTCGCCCGCGACGAGCCGGAGATCCTGACGCGCTTCGCGAAGGCCCTCGCGACCCAGGAGCGGCGACTTCGCGAGTTCCCGCCGCGCATCGAGTCGCTCGGCGAGCCCGTGGCCCAGCAGGGGGACATCGACGGCGCGCGCGCGTTCGAGGGCGAGCGTGCGGCGGAGCGGCCGTCGTACCTGCGCGACGGGGCCGCGAGCGCGCCCCGGGAGGCCGCGAGCGCGCCGTGGCCCGCTCCGCCCGCGGAGCCGGCGCCCGGCGCGCTGCGGAGCTTCCACGGGACCGCCGAGATGAGCCGGTTCGTCCCCCGGCCCGCGCTGCCCTTCCAGGAGCTCGATCCGGCGCGCGAGCCCAGCAAGAAGCGCTGATCCCGAGATGGACCCTGTATCGCCTGGGCCAGGAGCACGACCAGCGCTGCTCGGTCGAGGTCAGCGCGGACAGGTCAGCGCGGCTGCAGGTCACCTCGCCCAGAGGACCGAGAGATCGAGCTTGATGGCGTCGAAGGGCTCGACGCGGACGCGGGCGGCGTCGCGGTGGACGACGGCCGGCCCCCAGCGGCGATCCGCGCCGAGCACGTGGACCTCCAGCGTCCGCGCGATCGGGTCGACCAACCACGCGTGCCGCACGCCCTCGCGCGCGTAGATCGGCATCTTCTCGTCGCGATCGACGTCCTCCGTCGAAGGGCTCGGCACCTCGCAGATCCAGTCGGGGGCGAGCGCAAAGTAGGCCGTCTCGGGCAGCTCGGGCATGCGCTCGCGGCGCCAGCCGGCGAGGTCGGGCACGAGCGCGTCGATCTCGCGCGGCGCGTCCGGATCGCAGAAGTGCAGCTCGGGCCCGTCGATGATGTGCCAGCCGCCGGGACCTCCGTCGCCCAGGTCGAACGGTCCGCCCAGCTGGATGCCGAGCCTGGACGACGCCCGTGCATGTCGCGGTGCCGGCCGGGGGAACACGTGCAGGGTGCCGCTGATGAGCTCTGCCACATGGTGCGACGGAACGGCTTCGAGGTCGGCGTACGTGGCGCGGCGCTGCTTCTCGGCGGCTTGGCCCATAGGGGCCAAGTCTGCCCAGGGGCGCACCGCGGGGCAACGCGGTGAGGCGCAGGGTCGGGTCGGCGCGCCGGCCCGCTCGCTCATTGCGCCACGAGGTCTCCTGTCGAGCGCGGCGCGACCTCGTAGGTCGTCTCGTATTGCGCGGCGAGGCCGGTCACCGTGATGTCCTGATCGACCGCAAGTGACGCGGTGTCGATGACAGGTTGGCCGTCCACGATATGCACGAAGACCTGGATCTCGCCCGAGCCGTCGTCGATGTACACCTTGAAGCCGTAGGGCTGGTCGTCCTCCACGGCCTTGGTCACGCTGCCGCTGACGCGCACCAGCAGGCCCTCGACGGGCTCTCCGACCTCTCCGGTCGTCACGTCCTTCGGTCCGACGGATCCGGCCTCTCCGAGCTCCGTGACGGAGGCCGCCTCGGCGTTGAGCACCGTCTGCTGGGCCGTCTGCCCGAGCGTCCCCGTGACGCGCACCCGGGTGTCGAGGTCGAGATCGAGCGCGTCGGGCAGGCTCACGTAGATGCCGCCGGTGTCGTCCTGCAGGGCGAAGCCCTGCTCGCCGGTCGCCGAATTGAATGTGCCGGGCGCCACGGTCACGACACCGTCGACCGTCGCCGTGGAGCCTTCGGCCAGGCCGCGGGCCTCGGAGATGGCGACCACGACCTCCTCGTCCGGAGCAGGCGACTCTTCGTCAGAGCTGCAGGCCGTCGTCGCGAGGATGCAGGTGGTGATGGCGATCGAGGCGATGCTGCGAGTCGAAAGGGTCTTGCGCATTCCCCGTCCCTAGCCGTGCCGTCCCCCAGGGACAAGACATGGCCCCGGAGCGCTGCATGTCGCCCCCCGGCACCAGCCGCCGTCGATTCCGTCTCGGCCATCGCACCCGCAGGGCCTCGGTCCGCGCTGGCGAGCCGAGTCCAGCTGGCTCTTCGGGATCGCCTGGCGAAAGGTCCGGCGTCATCTGGAGCGCACCTACCGGCGGCTCGAGGTGCCGGTGGGCCTCGCGGACGAAGCGTGCTTCGAGGGCGCCGACGTCGCGCCGAGCAGCGAGCAGCGCATCGCGTCCCCGCCTCGTTGCACATCCGGCGCGAGGCGCAGCTGGCGCAGAAGCCGCGGTGCTTATATGAGAAGGCGACGAGCACACCTGCGCCCGCGCGCCCCGCGGCAGCCCAGCCCCTGCTCGTCGCCGAGGCGCAGGACCTCGATCCCGGCCGGGCGGAGCTCCGGTGCGCCGTGACATGTCACATGACATCGCCCCGGTGCGCCGTGACATGTTACGTGACATCGCCCCGGTGCGTCGCGACATCTCGTGGCTCCTCTGCCATCTGAGCCGGCTGACACCGCGGCGGCGGCCCGCGAGGTCTCTCCCCGGGCGCCATGGGCTGGCGGAAACGTAGATGTCGGTGCCTGGTATGTACTTTGCTCTGCGTTCCAGCGCTCTCGAAAGGGCGACGCCATCTCGACGGCTCATCCACGCGCAGAAGAGGTGGTGTTCGCTCCGCGGCTTGCGGTGCCATGGCTCCGACGGCGAGGCGCTCCGGCCGTAGGCAGAGGAGAAGGCGTGTGGTCATCCATCCGGGTCCGTCCCGTCGGGGGACGACGGCGAGGTACTGAGAAGATGAAGATCGATAGGCTCTGGTTCGCCATGCTCGCGGCGGCGCTCGCTGGCTGTGCCTTCGAGACCGGGGAGCTCGAAGGCCCCGGCGCGCTGGGCACGGAGGGGCTGCTGACGTCCGAGTCCCCCCTGACCAGCGGCTTCGCCGGGCAGCTGTCCAACCTCGTCGCTCGCTGGAGGCTGAACGGAATCACCATCTGCTCCGCGGTGGTCATCCCGGACTCCGTCGGCCCCACGATCGATTCAGGCTGGGCCATTACGACCAGCCATTGCGTCGTGGGTACGGATCCGACCCTCTACTCGGTGGTCACCAACAACGGCTCCCCCTCGAACGTCGACAAGCTCTACTGGCATCCGATTGCCGAATCGAGCCTCGGCACCGTCAACAACTACGGCTCGGTCGACATCGTGTTCGCTCGCCTCGCGAGCCCCTCGCCCTTGATCGCTAACGTGAGCTTCGAGATGCTCCGAGCGAACAGGAACGTGTTCCAGGAGAGCGCGAGGATGAACGGGACCTGGACGTTCTCGATGGACACCGGGCACGTCTCACCGGACCCGACGTACGAATCTCGGATCCTGGTGAGCGGCATCACGTCTGAGCCGGGCGACGCCGGCGGCCCCATCTGGGACAGCGCAGACCCGAACAACGGAAGCATCCTCGAGGGAATTCACAGAGGGAGCGGCCATGCGATCCACGCCTCCAGCTTCGCCGGGTGGCTCCTGAACGCGATGGCATGCGGGCCGTTCGACACGAGCGAGCCCGACGCCGCCTTCTGCACCCCCCAGTGCAAGTGCGGCGCCGGAGAGGGCGACTGCGACTCCGACGCCGATTGCAAGGCCGGGCTCGTCTGCGGCCACGACATCGGCGATCTCGTGGGCCTGCCCGCCAGCTACGACCTGTGCGTCGAGCCTGGTGCCCGCCAGTCGAGCAGCACGAGCGGGTACTGCGCCTCGGTCGGCGGCTGCCAGCTCTACGAGGGGGACTGCAACACGCACGACGACTGCCGGGATGACCTGGTCTGCCGCCCGAACGTCGGGTTCGCCATTGGCATGAGCAACTCGGTCGACGTGTGCGATCTGCCGCGAATGCCGGGCACCAAGGCCTACAACGACAGCAAGGATCCAACCCCGGGCCGGTGCACGGCGGCTGAGCCGTGCGCGCTCGGGGACGGCGATTGCAATCCCAGCAATCACGCGACATGCCGCGGCTCCCTGAAGTGCAAGGAGAACGTCGGCCAGCAGTTCGGCTTCCCGGGCAACGACGTCGACGTCTGCGTCCACCCGGACTTCTACTAGAGCGGCGGTCACCCGCTTCGGATACGGGCCCATCTCGGCGTTTTCGGTGCTCAGCGCACAGGAGTGCGCTTGCGCGCCGAAAACGCCGATCTGGACCCGTCTCCTGTGCGGGTGACCGCCGCTCTGCGACGCTCGTACCAGGCTCAGCTGAAAACCGCTCTAGTACTACAGCCGTACTTGCGGCCCATCCGCGGCTGTAGGCGGGCGGACGGACAGGGATTTCTCGACGATTTTGATGCCTACAGCCGCACCTTGGACCAAGTACGGCTGTAGTACTAGAGCGACAAGCGGTTTGAAGCTGCCTGAAAAACGCAGAATTTCGAACCGCCAAGACGCCATAAGACGCCAAGATTTTCTATTTCCTTGGCGTCTTATGGCGTCTTGGCGGTTAATTCTCGCTTGAACAACGTGATCGGCGTTCTAGTACTACAGCCGTACTTGCGGTCCATTTGCGGCTGTAGACGGGCGGACGGGCACGGATTTCTCGACGATTTTGATGTCTACAGCCGCACCTCGGACCAAGTACGGCTGTAGTACTAGAAAGCGCCCAGCACCCCGACGCCGCCGCCCTCCGGGCCGATGAGCGGCACGATGCGCGCCTGCACCCGCGCCGGCGAGCCCTGCCGTGCCCCCGCGGCGCTCGCGCCCTCCGCCCTCGATGGGCCCGCGGTCAGCACGAGGACCGCCCCCGCGGCGAGCGCGGCGACGCCCACGCCGACGCCGATCGTGGACACGAGCGCCTTGGTCTCCGCCGCGTTGATCTCTTTGCGACCTTCCGGCGTACACAGCTTCTCCGGACAGAGCGTTTCGTCCTTTTCCGCGTCGCTCGCTTGCCCCGCTGCGAGGATGCCGAACACGGCGCCGACGCCGAGCACCGCCGCGCCGGCGCCCCCGATCACGAAGCCCGCGGTCTGCAGGCCGCCCCCGCCGCTGCGGCCCCCAACGGTGCCGCCGGCCGGCGGCGCCTGCGGCCCGGCGGGCTTGCTCGCGGGCGCCACCGGCAGGAGCTTCGGGATGGCGATCGTCTTCAGATCGGCGCTCTCGCCGACCTGGACGGTCGTCGACCAGACCGTGTAGCCGCTCGCCGTCGCCTCGACCTCGTGCGCCCCGGGATCGATCGGGATCGGCGTGCCGAGCGCGGCCGCGGGGATGTCGCCGCCGTCGACGCGGACCAGCAGGCCGGGCGTGTTCTCCGCGTTGAGCTGGATCTTCGAGAGCCTCGGCTCCAGGGCGTCGATGTGCTCCTGCGCGAACGCCTCCCGCGCGGCGTTGCCCTCCTTCTTCGAGGCGAAGAGCGCCTCCTTGAACTGCCCCCACGCCGTCGCCGTCTTGCCGAGCCCCTCGTTGCACAGGGCCAGGTTGAGCAGCGTCCCCGTGCCCGGCCGCAGCCGCTGGCTCTCGGCCAGCTTGGGGCACGCCTGCGCGTACGACTTCGCCTCCATCAGGCGGCGCCCCTCCTCGAACAGCGTCTGGGCGAGCGTCGGATCGCCGCCCGCGCCCTGCGCGGCGGCGCCCGAGGGCGCGAGCAGGGCGGCCGAGCCGAGCACGACCGCGGCGAGGGCGAGGCGGGCGCGACGGAGCGCGCGGGGGGCATGGACTGTCGAGGGGATCATGGCTGTGGGCTCAGTGCGGGTCGTTCAGGTCGATGCCCTTCGGAGGGCGCTGCGTCGTCGTGGCTTGCGACGGGCGGGCGGCCGGCGTGGTGCGCCCCGCAGGGGCGCCGCCCCGGGCGGCGGAGGGCGCCGTCCTCGGCGGCGCCGCGGGGGAGCTCGCGGCCGCCGCGGCGTTCGGCGCGGGGGCGCTCGCGGCCGCGGAGGCGCTCGCCGCCGCTGCGCCAGCCGTCGTCGCTGCGTCGGCTGCCGCCCCTGTCGGGCGGATCGTCGGCCCGTCCGGCGTCGTCGTCCCGGCGGCAGGCGCGGGTTGCTCGGGGGTCGGTGCCGGCGCCGGCGCGGCGGTCTCCGTCGCGCTCACGGCGACCGTCGGCGCCGCCGCCGTGCCCTCCGTCCCGTCGGCGCCGCCCCGGCGGAGCATGTAGACGCTGCCGACGATGAGCCCCAGGAGGAGGGTCGCGGAGATCAGCGCGATCGCGAGGATCGCGGAAGGGGAGACCGACAGCCCAGGGATCCGGCGCCCGTCCGACGAGATCCCGAGGTGGGTCGACGAGGCGAAGGTCGCGGCGGCGCGGGAGCTCATCGGCGCGCTGTACGGACCGGGGACGATGTGCTGCTGCGGCGTGGGCGCCGGGAAGCCGTTCGGCGGGACCGGGCTCGGCCTGCCGTCCTCGGCAGGGCGAGGCCCGAAGGCGCCGTTGCCGGACGACGGCGGCTGGGAAAACGGCGAGGATGGATGGGGGTAAGGCGTCGAGGCGTGGGCGACGGGCGGCGGCGCCTGCGGGAACGGCGTCCCGTGGGGGAGCGGCGTCGGCGGGCGCGGCGGCGCGGTGTCGCGCTGCCAGGCGGGATGCGAGGTGGGCCCCGGCCACGACGGCTCGCGAGCGGCCGGCCCAGGGAGCCTCGAGTCCACGCCGGGGTACGACGGCTGCGACGCGCGCTGCCCGCCGGGGATCGCGGCGTGCAGCGACAGGCCGCCCATGCGCGCGATCCGGGCCAGGGTCGTGTACGTGCGCGCGGGCGCGAACGGCGCGAGCGACACGATGAGCTCGGCGACCGACGCGTGCCGCTGCTCGCGCTCGCGGGCGTACGCCTTCTCCAGCACGGCCGCGAGCGCGGCCGGCACGTCGGGGCGGATCTCCCGCAGCGGCGTCGGCGTGCCCGTCAGCACCTCCGCGCAGAGCTGCGGCAGCGTCTCCGCGTAGTACGGCTGCCTGCCAGCGAGCAGCTCGTAGAGCGAGACGCCGAGCGCATAGATGTCCGTCCGGTGATCCACCGAGCGCGTCTGCCGCATCTGCTCCGGCGACATGTACAGGGCCGAGCCCAGCGCCGCGTCCGTGCCCGTCAGGACGTCGACCGCGCCGGTCGCCATCTTGGAGATGCCGAAGTCGAGCACCTTGACGAGCGGCGAGCCGTCGACGCGCGCCGTCAGGAACAGGTTCGCCGGCTTGAGATCGCGGTGGACGATGCCGAGCCCGTGGGCCTCGACGATCGCCTCGCTGCCCTGCGCGATGTAGTCGATCGCGTCCTCGATGCCGAGCACGCCTTGATCGCGGAGCAGGCGCGCCAGGTCGCTCCCGGTCAGGAACTCCATGACCATGTAGGGAGCGCCGTTCTCGAGCGTGCCGACGTCCGAAACACGGGCGACGTGCTCGCTCTTGATCTTCATGCCGGCCTTCGCCTCGCGCAGGAAGCGGGCCGAGCCCTCCGGGTGCTGGGTGAACTCGGGGAGCAGGAACTTCAGGGCGACCCGCTCGTCGAGCACGACGTGGCGGGCCTCGACGACCACGCCCATGCCGCCCTGGCCGATGACCCGCTCCACGCGGTACTTGCCGGCGAGCACCGTCCCCGGCTCGACCGGGGGCAGCGAGGGCTGTTTCGTCTCCGAACCCGACACAGCGGGCGATGATCACCGCTTCGCCCTCGGACGGCAAGCGCGGGCGGCGCCGGTGTCGGGGCGCGGCGTGGCGAGGCGGACAGAACGGCGTCAAAGGCGCCGCAGCACGCTGTTTTTGTGCCGTCGCACGGTCGCTCCGGCACACGGCTCGCGCCGTCGCGAGGCGGCGTTGGCGCGCGGTCGCTCCGTCACACGCTCGCGCCGCTGCGCGGTCGCTCCGTCACACGCTCGCGCCGCTGCGCGGTCGCTCCGTCACACGCTCGCGCCGCTGCGCGGTCGCTCCGTCACACGCTCGCGCCGCTGCGCGGTCGCTCCGTCACACGCGCGCGTCGCTGCGCGGTCGCTCCGTCACACGTTCGCGCCGCTGCGCGGTCGCGTTGCCCACGCGCCGCCACGTCGTAGATCCCTGGCTGAATCGTCCTGGAAACGATCTCGCAGCGCGCTTCACGCGCGTCACGGAAGGCGAGACGGAAGAGGGCACTTCTGGTTGGATAGGGCCACCCCCGGAGACAAACCACCGTGCGCCTGCTCATCCAGCACCGGACCCGTTACACCTATCCCCGCCCCGCCTCGCTCGGCCCGCAGCTCATCCGGCTGCGGCCCGCGACGCACGCGAAGGCGAAGATCGAGTCGTACAGCCTGAAGATCGACCCGCAGATCGCGGCGCGCTGGCAGCAGGACCCGTACGGCAACCACGTCGCGCGGGTGCTCTTGCCCGCGGGCGAGCGCGTCCCTCACCTCGACATCCTCGTCGAGCTCGCGGTCAGCGTGCGCCCCGTGAACCCGTTCGACTTCTACCTGGACGAGCGCGCGGAGAAGGTCCCGTTCGCGTATCCCGTCGAGCTCAAGCAGGACCTGACCCCCTTCCTCGACAGCGCCGATCCGTCGCTCGCCCGCGGCCCGCTGCTCGACGAGTTCCTGGCCGGGCTGCCCTCGAAGGGCGACACCGTGTCGCTCCTCGTCGCGCTGAACACCGCCGTGAACCGGCGCATCAAGTACGTCATCCGCGAGGAGGCCGGCATCTGGACGCCGGAGGAGACGCTCGCGCAAGGGCGCGGCAGCTGCCGCGACTCGGCGGTGCTGCTCATCGCGGCGCTCCGGTCGCGCGGGCTCGCCGCGCGCTTCGTGAGCGGCTACCTCGTGCAGCTCACGGACGAGGGGATGATCCCCGACCAGCCGCGCGGCGTGAGCCGCGACGTCGTCGACCTGCACGCGTGGGCCGAGGTCTTCCTCCCGGGCGCCGGCTGGATCGGCCTCGACGCGACGAGCGGGCTGCTCTGCGGCGAAGGCCACATCCCGCTCGCCTGCACCGCCTCGCCCGCGCTCGCGGCGCCGGTCGAGGGCACGAGCGACACGCGCGCGACCGACGTGACCTTCGAGATGAAGGTCGGACGGCTCGGCCACGAGCCGCGGCCCACCACGCCCTACGAGGAGCCCGTGTGGCAGGAGCTCCTGTCCGTGGCCGATCGCGCGGACGAGCGGCTCGCCGCCGCGGGCCTCTCCCTGACCATGGGCGGCGAGCCGACCTTCAACTCGCGCGAGTACCCGGACGCGCCCGAGTGGTGCGAGGGCGCGCTCGGCCCGACGAAGTGGTCGCAAGGGCTCCGGCTCGCGCACGAGCTCCGGCGCCGGATCACGCCGGGCGGCGTCCTGCTGCTCCGCGCCGGCAAGCACTACCCCGGCGAGAGCCTGCCCCGCTGGGCGCTCGAGATCATCGGCCGGCGCGACGGCGTCCCGCTCTGGACCGAGATGTCCCAGGCGCGCCACGCCGATCCGGCGACCAGCGCGGCGCGCGGGCGCGGCGTCGAGCTCTCGCGGAAGTTCGCCGACGCGCTCGCGGCGCGGCTCGGGCTGGCCGACTTCCTGATGCCGGCCCTCGAGGACCCCTGGCGCCACCTCCAAGACGAGGCGAGCCTGCCCACCGACGTCGACCCGCTCAAGGCGAACCTCGACGACCCGGAGGAGCGGCGGCGCCTCGCGCGCGTCCTCGATCGCGGGCTCGGGCGAGAGGTCGGCTTCGTCCTGCCCCTCGCGCGCCAGTGGGGGTCGTGGATCAGCGAGCGCTGGGGCTTCCGGCGCGGGCACCTCTTCCTGCTCCCGGGCGACAGCTCCATCGGCCTGCGCCTCCCGCTCCGCTCGCTCGTCGCGGTGGCCCCGCCGCCGCCGATCGAGGAGCTCGTGTCGCCGCAGGACCCGCGGCGCGGCGAGCCCGAGGCCGACGAGGAGGAAGAGAGGCAGCGCCGCGTCCAGCTCCTCGAGGGCGACGGCGACCCGGAGCACGCCGAGACGGCGCGCGCGCGCGCGGCCCAGCGGCACGCCCACGACGGCGAGCGCGCCGCGCATCACGCCCAGCGCGCCGCGCCCGCCGCGGGGCGATCGGGCTACGGCGTGCGCACGGCGCTCTGCGTGGAGACGCGCGACGGCATCGTCCACGTCTTCCTGCCGCCGCTCCTCTCGCCGGGCGACTTCTTCGACCTCATCGCCGCGATCGACGCGACCCGGCAGGAGACGGGCATCGACGTGCTGCTCGAGGGGTACCCGCCCCCGCCCGGCGCGAACGTGCTCCGCTTCTCGGTGACGCCGGACCCGGGCGTGCTCGAGGTGAACCTGCCGCCCTCCGACGGGGTGCGCGCGTACGCGTCGCTCCTCGAGACGGTGTTCGACGCGTCGCTCCACAGCGGCCTGCACTGCGAGAAATACCTGATCGACGGGCGCATGGCGGGGAGCGGGGGCGGCCATCACCTCACGTTCGGCGGCCCGACGCCGCTCTCGAGCCCGTTCCTGCGCCGGCCGGATCTCCTGGCCAGCCTGCTCACGTTCAACCAGCACCACCCGTCGCTCTCGTACATGTTCGCCGGCCTCTTCGTCGGCCCGACGTCGCAGGCGCCGCGCGTGGACGAGGCGCGCCACGAGAACCTCTACGAGCTGGAGATCGCGCTCTCGCGCGCGTTCGAGCGCCGGCAGAACGAGCCGGCGTGGCTCTCGGACCTCCTGTTCCGCCACCTGCTCGTGGACATGACGGGCAACACGCACCGCGCCGAGGTGAGCATCGACAAGCTGTTCGATCCGCAGACGGCGCACGGCCGGCAGGGGCTCATCGAGCTGCGCGCCTTCGAGATGCCGCCGCACTTCCGGATGGCGGTCGCGCAGGCGCTCCTCGTCCGCACGCTGCTCGCCTCGTTCGCAGAGGAGCCGTACGCGGGCCGGCTCGTGCGCTGGGGCCAGGCGCTACACGACCGCTTCCTCCTGCCGTACTACCTGTGGCGCGACTTCGAGGACGTGCTCGATCACCTGAAGCAGCGCGGGCTCGCCCTGCCCGCGGACGCGTACCGGCCGTTCATCGAGCTGCGCTGCCCGGTGGTGGGCACGCTGCACGCCGGCGACGTGGTGCTGGAGGTGCGCAACGCGATCGAGCCGTGGCACGTGCTCGGCGAGGAGCTGACGACGACGGGCACGTCGCGCTACGTGGACTCGTCGATGGAGCGCATCGAGGTGCGGGTGCAGGGGCTCACGCCGGAGCGCCACACGGTGCTCGTGAACGGCCATGTGCTGCCGCTCCGGCCGACGGGGACGGCGGGCGAGCACGTGGGCGGCGTGCGGTTCCGCGCCTGGGCGCCGCCGCACAGCCTGCACGCGCACATCGGCATCCACCACCCGGTCCACATCGACATCCTGGACACGTGGGGCAAGCGCTCGATCGGCGCGTGCGCCTACCACGTGTGGCACCCCGAGGGCCGCGCCTTCGACGCCGCGCCGCTCACGCGGTTCGAGGCGTCGGCGCGGCGCGCGCAGCGGTTCACGATCGAGGGGCCGACGCCCTGGCCGGTGACCGCGAAGCAGGCGATCGCCCACGGGGACGCGCCCTACACGCTGGATCTGCGGCGCTACGCCGTGGACCGGCCGCCGCCCAAGCCGCAGAAGCCCGAGGGCGAGGGGTGAGCCGCGGGGCCGCGCTGCGGTGAGACGCAGCGCGGCCGGAGGCTCACCTGGACGGAGCTCCGGGGCTCACGGTCGAGCCGGGTGTGACACTTTGACCCAGCGCGCACGCCCGGCGCGCCGCGCAGAAAATCCCGGCGCCGACGCCGCCGAGCGCCGCCATGGCCTCCTCCGCTGTGGCGATTTGCCTTCTCGCGGGATACCCCACGTCCGCCGGCCGGGGCGCTCGGGTGACCGGGAGCTCCGGCGCCGAGCTCGCTTTGCGCGGCATAACGGCTCTCCAGGTCCGCGGCCGAGCGGGTGAGTCGCGTCAGAACCGCGATTGGTACGCCCCCTGCTTGGGTGTTCGATGTCCCCTGCATCGCATGCGGACAGTACACCACGAAGGAGGACAACCCATGTTGCGCAAGGTGCTCGCAGTGCTCTTGGTCTCCACGATTCCCCTGGCCGCCGGCTGTTTCGTCGACGCGGACGACGACAAGGACGAAGGCGAGGACGACTGCATCACGGCGTGTTCGACGGATCGAGACGATTGCATCGCGGCGTGCGACGACGACGGCGATTGCGTCACGGCGTGCGAAGAAGATCACGACTGCGACTCGCTCTGCATCTGAGCGCGCCGCGCCGTCGCTGGTTCAGTGATGTCGCCCGGCCAGGCGCCGCGAGAGCCTGGCCGCGAGCGACGGGCGCGTCCGGATCATGTGCCGCATCGGCCGGATCCCGGAGGGGAAGGCGGCCTCGGCGAGCGAGGGCATGAGCGCCTCGTCGACGTTCTTGAGGGCGACCACGCGCTCTTCCCTGCGCTCGATCCAGAGGAGCTCGCCGTCGCCGGCGCGCCCGAGCCGCGGCTCGTCGCCGGCGATCGGCGAGCCGTCGTAGAGCCGCCACAGCGCGGCCTCGACGTCCGCCGCGGCGCCGGCGTCGTCCCACGCCGACGCCCACGCCGTGCCGATCGCGTCCGTCTTCCGATCGCGCAAGAACAGGGCGCGATCGCCGTCCCAGGCCGCGGCCAGCGCGCGCATGTCGCCCAGATCGGGCGCGCCATCGAGCGGGCGCAGGAGCAGGTAGGTGAGCCACTCACCGAGGGTGTCCCAGTTGAGCCGCTCGAGCCGGTCGTCGAGCGCCGACGGCATCTCGTCCAGGCCGACGCCGACCTCGGGGTCCTGGGCGTCGAGGGTGAGGATCTGCTGGGTGCTCGTGGGCGCCCGCGTCGTGAAGAGCGCGTCCTCGCTCGACCAGTCGAACGGCGGGAGCCTGTCGATGACGGGCGTCGCCGCGCTCGCGCCGGTCAGGTTGTGGGCGCAGTACTCGAGCCCGAAGCTGTAGGCGAACGATGGATACGCCATGAACAAGAGGGGGAGCTCGCTCCCGGCGAGGAGCTCCTCCCGGCGCGCATGCACCGAGGACAGGAGCGGGCCCCAGTCCACGAGGTGCAGATCGGCGTCGAGGCGCTCCTGCATGATGAAGCGCCCCTCCGCGAGCGTCGCGTCGCCCTCGGTGACCGCCCGCCGCGCGAGGAACGCGTCGCTCGTCAGCGCGTCGTCCTGGTCCGGCGCCAGGTCGAAATGCTGATCCTGGAGCCCGTGCACGTACTCGTGGATGAGAACGGAGTCGTCCACCTCGCCGATGAGCACGATGCCGTTGCTCTCGAGAGAATACCACGCAGCGGCCCAGTCCCCCGAGCGAGCCACCGTCTCCCGGAGGTCCGCGTCGAGGGGGAAGTAGCCGAGCCGGCCGTAGGTCGCGGCCATCTCCGCGAGATCGTCCTCCTCGGCGGCGGCCGCGGCCGCCTCCTGGTCCGCCTCGAACTCGTCCCGCGTGATCGTGACGACCGGCACGGCGTGGCGGAACGACAGCTCGCGCACCTGCTCGGCGCGCTTCGCGAGCCGGGCGAAGCGGCGCTCCTCCTCCGACGCCTCGTCGCTGCAGCCGGCGATCGCCGGGATGACGGACAGCCCCACGAGAAGAGCGATGCCATCGAAGAATCGGTTCATGGTGAGCGGGCGCCTAGCACCGCATGTGCCGGCCTCCTCGTCGCGGCGTTCCCGGCCGATCCAGGCGATCCGAAGGCGCCCCCGCCGGCGCGTGGCGCGCTGGGCGGGGCGGCGCAGCGCGCGCCGTTGTGCCCTTGCGCAAGCGGTCGCGCGATTGCGCAATGGGCCGTCCGCTCGACGCGCCGCCGCCCCCGGGATGCCGGCGCGCAAACCGCCGCTGCGGTCGGTCCCGGCGGGCGACGCATGGCCGGAAGGGGAGGGGGATCAGGCCGCCGAGAGGTGGTGGCGCGCGAGGAGGTCGTTCTGGAGCCAGAGCAGCTTGTTGAAGGCGCGGAGGGTGCGCACCTCGGCTTCCCGGTCGAGGCCCAGCGACAGGATGGTCTGGAGCAGGGCGTCCGACACGAAGCCCATGAGCGCGTTCATCTGCACGAGCGGGACGACGACCTCGGGATTGCCGGCCTTCGCGGTGTGGATCTTCCCCACCATGTCGAGGTAGGCGACCATCTTCGGATCATACGGGTGGGTCACGAGCCGGACGAGGTAGCTTGAGAGGTGCTGCTTGCGGAACTTGATCTGCTCGTGGTCCAGCGTGAGCGACGCGAGGTCGGCCGGGGGCGCCCCCTCGTAGCCGTGCTGCTTCGGCACGAAATGGCGCTTCGTGGCGTCGTACAGGAACAGCTTCTCGTACACCGCGTCGACGAGCGCCTCGACCCGGGGGGCGAGGTGCGGCGCGGCGCCGTGGATCGCCGCGATGTCCGCCTCGCCGAAGCCGACAAACTCGATGAGATACCCGAACCGATACTCGAGATCTGACTCCAGACGGCTCTCGTCGATGTGTTTCATCACCACGGTTCTCCTCCGCGTCTTCGCCGGCGGCGTGCCGCGAGACAACGCAGGGTGAAGACACCGGACCAGCTGTCGCCTGTCAAGCCTTGACGTGACAGGCCGCGGCGGTACCGCGCGACAGGGGCGCGCGCGCCGTCTGCTCGATCACGTCGATCACGTCGATCACGTCGTTCGCGTCCATCACGTCCATCACCTCCAACACGTCCACCCACGTCGGTGGCCGAGAGATCTCTGCCGCCGTGTCCGCTCGGGAGCGCCCGGCGGGGATCCGACGGCGCGCGCCGCTCGCCGGTCGCCGCGCCGGTGTAGGTAGGGGGAGCTCCGATCGGGAGAGCAGGCGGCCACCGATGGCTGGGCTGCGCCGCCGCCCTTATGGCCTGGGTTCGGTGGGAGCGCGTTCGGCCTCTCACCGCAGCGCAGCGTCAGGAGGAGGTTATGCAGAACACTGGACCGATAGCGGATCCGAAAGGCGCGGGCCCGAAGCCGCCTTTCGAGGGCAAGACACAGGAGCGTCCCGGAATCGAAGCCAGGATGGAGCCGAGGCCCGATTACGGCGAGTCGTCGTACAAGGGGCTCGGCCGGCTGAAGGACCGCATCGCGCTGATCACCGGAGGGGACAGCGGGATCGGCCGCGCCGTCGCGCTCGCGTTCGCCCGCGAGGGGGCCCACGTGGCGATCTCCTACCTGAGCGAGCACGAGGACGCGAAGGAGACGGCGCGGGTCATCAAGGAGGCCGGGCGCGAGGCGCTCATGCTGCCCGGCGACCTGGCCGACGAGGCCCATTGCCGGAAGGTGGTCGAGGAGGTGGCGCGCAAATTCGGGCGCATCGATGTCCTCGTGAACAACGCGGCGGAGCAGGGCAAGGCCGTCGAGCGGTTCGAGGACATCGACGCAGCGCGCCTCGAGCGCACGTTCCGCGTCAACATCCTGGCCATGTTCCACATGATCCGGTACGCGCTGCCGCACATGAAGGAAGGCGGCTCGATCATCAACGTCGCCTCGATCCAGGCGTACCAGCCGAGCCCGGATATCCTCGATTACGCGTCCACGAAGGGGGCGATCGTCACCTTCAGCAAGGGCCTGGCGCAGGACCTCATCGAGCGTGGCATCCGCGTCAACGTCGTGGCGCCGGGGCCCGTGTGGACGCCGCTCATCCAGCAATCGTTCGACAAGGAGAAGGTGGCCACCTTCGGCAAGAATCATCCAATGGAGCGCCCGGCGCAGCCGGCCGAGCTCGCCCCGGCGTTCGTGTTCCTTGCCTCGAACGAGGCGAGCTACATCAACGGCGAGGTCCTGGGCGTAACCGGCGGCAAACCTCTCTCCTGAGGGGCTCACCCGCTCCGGGGTGGAGGGGCGCTCTAGGGATCGGTGAGCTGCTTCAGGTCGACGCTGACGCCGAGGTGGTGGAGCGCGTCCTCGGGGCGGGTGAAGATGCCCATCGGTTTTTCATAGCCCTTCGAAAGCCGGCCGAGCTGGAGCACCCCGGTCGCGCTCTTCAGGAGGACCGCGGTCTTCTTGAAATCTCGCGTCAGCCGCGTGTGACAGTGCGCGAACGCACTCTCGAATCCGGCGTCGTTGCGCAGCGGTGCGTCGCGGGCGTCGACGAGCAGGAGCGTGCGCCGCCTGGCGATCGCCTCGAGCGACCGATTGATACGCTCGAAGCTCAGCTCGATCGCCGCGATGCTCGGATAGTTCAGCGAATATCGCTTGATGAGCACGAGCTGCTGAGCGGGGTCGTGATGGACGACCGCGTACGGGTCCCGCTCAATCTCGCGCAATCCGAGGAAGGCCACGACGGAATGGTATGCCTGTTGGCCCAGGGCGTCGACCCCCGCGGCGCCGCGCGGCATGGCAGCCTGCGGTGGCTCCGGTCACTCGCAATCCGCTCCGCACCGCGCCTCTTCGCATGCGAAGACCGCCCCGGCAGCCTGCACGCCGTCCGCGTGCATCGCCGAGCACACCTCCAGGCAGCCATCTCCGTCCGCACGGCACGCATCCACGCACGCGAGCATTGCCCTGCACGACGGCTCCGCGACGCACGCGTTCATCTCGGCTGCGCACCCTGTCAGCCGGCAGGACGCGCAAGGGGACAGCGCGTCTCGCGATGGGCATTGCGCGCTGCACCGCTCGGACGCGCAGCCGCCCTCGAGGAAGACGCCCGAGATGCCCGCCCGGTGCGCCGTCAGGCACGCCTGCTCGCAAGCCACGTCCTCCGCCGCGCAGCCGAGGAGGCAATTGCCCAGCGCGGCGCACTCCGCGCTCCGCTGGCACGCGCAATAGCTCTCCTGGCAGCGCAGGGCGAGGCAGGTCGTGCACGGATCGCCGAGCGACGCACAGTCATAGACCGCCTCTCCCCCCGCGCCGCCGCCGGCCGTCGCGGAGCTCGCCCCCACGCCGGCGCCACCGGAGCCGCCGGCGCCACCGGAGCCGCCCGCGCCCCCGCCGGAGCCGCCCATGCCGGCGCCGCCGGAGCCGCCCGTGCCCCCGCCGGAGCCGCCCGAGCCGGCGCCGCCGGAGCCGCCCGTCCCGGGGCTGCCGTCCGTCGAGCTGCAGGCCGCCGCCAGGAGCGCCGCTGCGGCGCACGTCTTCCAGGAAGAGAAGGCCATGGTCGACGCTACCGCGAAGGCCGCCGGCGGCTCAAGGTGAGGTGAGGAGGGAGCGCGCACCGATGCTACGGTGCCGGGCCGAGGAACCTCGCCATGATCGCTATCGTCAATCCAGAGCTGGATCGCTACGTTCACGACCACTCCGAGCCGCCGCCCGCGCTCCTCGATGAGCTGCGCGAGTTCACCCTGGCCCACGAGCCGAGGGCGGTCATGCAGGTCGGGCGGGTCGAAGGCTCCCTGCTCAGGATGCTGGTCGCGCTCATGCAGGCGCGCCGGGTGCTCGAGATCGGGACGTTCACCGGCTACTCGGCGCTCAGCATGGCCGAGGCGCTCCCGCCGGACGGCGAGCTCATCACGTGCGATCGCGACCCCGAGGTGGTCCGCATCGCCCGATCGTTCTTCGACCGCAGCGAGCACGGCGGGAAGATCCGGATCGCGCTCGGCGACGCGCTCGCCACCCTCCGCGCCATGCCGGCGAGCCCCGCCTTCGATCTCGTGTTCATCGACGCCGACAAGGAGCGGTATCCGGCCTACTACGAGGAGGCCCTCCCGCGCCTCCGTCGCGGCGGGCTGATCGTCGCCGACAACACCCTCTGGAGCGGCGAGGTCCTCGCCCCCGAGAGCGCGGACGGCCGCGCCATCGCCGCCTTCAACGATCTCGTCTTCCGCGATCCCCGGGTCGAGAAGGTCATGCTCACCGTGCGCGACGGGGTGACGCTCGCGCGCAAGCGCTGAAGGCCGGGCGCGGCGGGCGTGCGGCCGCGCGCCGCGCGCGCCGGTGGCGCGTCCGAAATCCTGGCCGGATCCCGGGCGCGCGGCGCTAGAGTCGGGCCAGCATGCTGCTCGCCATCGACGTCGGGAACACCAACATCAGCTTCGGGGTGCTGGAGGGCGAGGTGCTCCAGCACCACCTCCGCTGCGAGAGCGCGCGCTCCCGCACCTCGGACGAGTACGCCGTGCTCGTCCGGCAGATGCTCGACCTCCGCGGCGTCGACCTCGCCCGCATCGACAGCGCGATCGTCGCGAGCGTCGTGCCGACGCTGACCGACACGATGGTGGGGCTCGTCGAGCGGGCGTTCGGGATCGAGCCGCTCGTCGTGGGGCCTGGCATCAAGACCGGCATGGCCATCCTCTACGAGAACCCGCGCGAGGTCGGCGCCGACCGGATCGTCAACGCGGTCGCGGCGCACGAGTGGGTGCGGCGGCAGCCCGAGGCCGCGCCCCGCGCCGCGCCGGCGCGAGCGCACGCGGCCGAGCCCGACCGGGGGGATCACGCCGCCGCCGGCGTCATCGTCGTCGACTTCGGCACGGCGACGACGTTCGACTGCGTGACCCCGAAGGGAGAGTACCTGGGCGGCGTCATCGCGCCGGGCATCCAGATCAGCGCCGAGGCGCTCTTCTCCCGCGCCGCGCGGCTGTCCCGCGTCGAGATCGCGCTCCCGCCCCGGGTCGTCGGCCGCAACCCCGTCCACTCGATGCAGTCGGGCATCGTGTACGGCTACGCGGGGCTCGTCGACGGGCTCGTGGGCCGCCTGCGGCGGGAGCTCGGCTACCCGTGCCGCGTCATCGCAACCGGTGGCCTGGCGCGGCTCATCGCGCCGCAGACCGAGACCATCGAGGGGGTCGACGACGACCTGACGCTCACCGGGCTGCGCCTCATCTACGAGCGGAACGCCGAGCGAGGCGGCGGGCACGCCCCGCTGCCGCCCGCCGCGGGCGGAGGCGGCCAGGATTGACGTCGCCCGTGTCCGGCCGCGCCCCGCGCCGAGCTAGCGCGCCCTCCCTCCCGGCGCCGCCGGCGTCCGGCCGGGGCCTCCGCCCCGCGCTCGTCCTCGCCGCGGCGCTCGCGGCGCTCGTGCTCTCGCTCCTCCTCGCCGTCCTCCTCGGCGCCGAGCCCGTCTCGATCGCGCGCGCCATCGCCGAGCCCGGCCTCGACCGGACCCTCCTCATCGACGTGCGCCTGCCGCGCGTGCTCCTCGCGGCCGTCTCCGGCGCCGGCCTCGCGGCCGTGGGCGCCGCGTTCCAGGCGCTGCTCAGGAACCCGCTGGCCGAGCCGTACGTGCTCGGCGTCTCCGGCGGCTCCGCGCTCGGCGCCGCCGTCGCGATCGCGCTCGGCGTCGGCGCGACGAGCGTCCTCGGCGCCACGCTCCTGCCCGCGGCGGCGCTCGCCGGCGGCCTCGTCGCGACGCTGCTCGTCTACGCCATCGCGCGCGGCGCGGCCGAGGGCACCTCCGGCGCCTCGATGCTCCTCGCCGGCGTCATCGTGAACTCCATCGCGGCGGGCCTCATCTCCTTCCTCAAGACGCTCGTCTCTCCCTCGCGCGCCCAGCAGCTGCTCCGGTGGCTCATCGGCTTCGTCGAGCTGCCCACGACCTCGGCCCTCCTCGGCGTCGCCGCCTACGTCGCCGTCGGCTGCGCCGTGCTCCTCGCCGACGCCGCGCGGCTGAACCTCCTCTCGCTCGGCGACGAGTCGGCCGGGACCCTGGGCGTCGACGTCCGCGCCGTCGAGCGCCGGGTCTTCCTCGCGTCCTCGTGCGTCGTCGGCGCGATCGTCAGCCGCACCGGCCTCATCGGCTTCGTCGGGCTCATCGTCCCGCACGCGGTCCGCCGGCTCTGCGGCGCGGATCACCGGCGGCTCCTGCCGCTGTCGCTCGTGGCCGGCGCGGTCCTGCTCACCACGTGCGACCTCGTCGCGCGGCTCCTGTTCCGGTGGCTCGGCACCGAGCCGCCCGTGGGCGCGGTGACCGCGGTGCTCGGCGGGCCGATGTTCCTCGTTCTGCTGCGGCGCTCGCCGCGCCTGTGAGGGCGCGGGCGCGTCAGGTCATGCCGAGGAGCTTGTTCATGCTGGCCTCGTCCGCCGGCGTGAACGGGTAGCGATCGAACTCGGCGCTCGTGACCCACCGGAACGCGTTCACGGCCAGCGACGCGAGCTCGCCGCTCTTGATGTGGCACTCGTAGAGGTACAGGTCGACGACGTAGCGCTCGTAGGGGTGGCTCACGAACGAGATCAGCTGGCCCACCTCGATCTCGACGTCGAGCCGGTGGCGGACCTCGCGCTTCAGCGCGGCCGCGTCCGTCTCGGTCTCCTCCACGCGCCCCCCGGGGAACTCCCAGAGCATCGGGAGCACGGCGGTCGGCCGGCGCTGGGTGATGAGGTACCGGCCGTCCTGTTCAATCACGGCGGCGACCACGCGGATGGTGCGGACCATTTCCATGGCGAGTGCCTCAGGGCTGCTGAGCGTACGATGGGGCGTCGGGTTGTGCGAGCGGGACGGTCGCCGTCCTCGGGGCGCCGCTGGCGCGCGCTCAGACGTTGATGCGGAACAGTTGCTGACCCATGAGCAGGATGTCGCCGCCCGTGATTTCGGTCTCGCCGAGGACGCGGAGGAAGGTGCCGTTCGAGCTGCCGAGGTCCGTGAGGAACAGCCGGCCGCCCTGGAGCGAGATCTGGCAGTGGAGCCCGGAGACGTAGCCGTCCTCGGGGAAGAGGATGTCGCCGCGCTCGCGCCCGAGGTGCAGGCCGGTGTCGGGGACCGGGAACGCGTTGCCGGTCGCGTCCCTGCCGATGATGAGGGCGAGCCGCGCGACGTAGCCCTTCGAGGGGCTGCCGAGGCGCTCGACGCCGTCGGGGGTCGTGGGCGCCGGGGAGAGCGGCTCGACGCGGACGATCTCCTGGCCGATGCGGAAGACGTCGCCGTTGTCGAGCTGCACCGGCGTGTCCCTGCGCAGCCTGCGGTAGACGCCGTTCAGCGAGCCCTCGTCCTTGACGAAGAGCCGCCCGCCCTTGATCGAGAACGTCGCGTGGCGCGGCGAGAGGTAGCTGTCGCCGCCGAAGATCGTGCCCGAGTCGCGCCCGATCAGCGTGGGGTTCGTGGGCAGCGTGTACGAGCCGGCCTCGGTGCCGTCGGCCCGGAGCGCCGTCAGCACGACGTTCGCGGCGCCCGACGTGGAGACGACCGGCGTGGAGGGCTGCGCGGCCTGGCCCGCCGGCTTGACGAGCTTGAAGCCGCACAGCGCGCAGAACTTGTTCGACGGCGGGTTGGGCTCCTGGCACTGGGGACAGACGACCGTCCCCGCGCCGGCCGCCGCCGCCGGCGTCGCGGGCGCGGCCGCCGCGGCCTTCTTGCTGGCGCCGGTGTCCTCCCCGCGGGCCGGGGCGATGAACGCCGCGGGATCGACGAGCGCGGGCGGCGGCGGCGCGACCGCGGGGCCCTTCTGGGCGCCCGTTCCGATGGCGGTCGGCTCATCGCCGTAGTCCTTCGCCCGCGAAGCCGCGGGCACGCCGTGGGGCGGGGTGCCTGCCGCGAACTTCTTGGGCGAAACGTCGCGAGGCAGCTCGGCGCCGCAGCCGAGGCAGAACTTGTAATGGTCCTGATTTTCCTTGGAGCACTTCGGGCAGGTGATCACCACGCCTCCTCACAACGAGCGACCGGACTGGGTCCCAGGGCGAACGGCGGCGGGAGCATATTCGCCGCGGCGGCCCTCTGTCGACTGTCTGTCGCTCCTCCGCCCCTCGAGCGGGGGGTCGCGCGCCGCCGCCCGCCCGTTCGCTCGGGCGATTCTGCCCGGCAAATCGTGGATCGCCGGGCGCGGGCGGCCGCAGTTTTCCGGGCGCGGGCGGCCGCTGTTTTCCGGGCGCGGGCAGCCGCGGTTTTCTGGGCGCGGGCGGCCCGGCTTGCCGGGCTCGCCGGGCGCGGGCGGCGTGGCTCACTTGGAGAGGAGCGCGAGCGCATCACGCACGAGGTCGCCGAGCGGGGCGCTGTCGACGCGCGCGCCGAGGGCGGTGACGGCGCGCTCCGCCTCGGCCGGGCGGTAGCCCATGCGGGTGAGCGCGCTGTGCAGGAGGTCCTGCTTGGCGCCGGTGGCCGCGGGCGGGGGGGCCGCGGGGGAGAGCGGGGCCGCGGGGAGGTGGACGAGCTTGTCCTTCAGCTCGAGGACGAGGCGCTCGGCGGTCTTCTTGCCGACGCCGGGGATGGCGGTGAGGCGCGCGGTCTCCCGGCGGGTGATCACCGCGGCGAGCTCCCCCGCGCCGAGCGCGCTGAGGATGGCCATCGCGATCTTCGGGCCGATGCTGGAGATGCCGATGAGCACGCGGAAGGCCGCCCGGTCCTCGCGCGTCGCGAAGCCGTACAGGAGGAGCGCGTCCTCGCGCACGTGGGTGTGGACGAACAGGGTGATCGCGTCCGAGCCGGCCTTCGCGTTCGCGGCGATCCCGCGCGCGCGCCCCACGGCGCCGAGCGGGACGGTCACCTCGTAGCCGACCCCGCTGACGTCGAGGACGACCGTGCCCTCGTCGCCTTCTTCCACGACGTGGCCGGAGAGCCGGCCGATCAATTGACCTTGGCCCCTTGCTGGATCCACCTGCGGATGGCGTCGCGCTCCGCCGAGGGCAGGAGGTCGCCGCCAAAGGGCATCGGGTCCCCGCAGCCGTCGCGGGCGCACTCGAGGTCCCCGCAGCTCAGGGTGTCGTCGAGCTTGTGCATGAGGAAGCTGTTCGCGGGGTCGCCGGCCGTGATCCGCGGCATCCCGGAGGGCGCCCTCGACGCGGCGCCGACGTTCTGGGCCACGATCGCGTCGATCTGCGCCTGCGTGGCCTGCTCGCTCAGCGTCGGGCCGAGGTACGCGAACCCGGCCGAGCCGGCCTCGGCGCCGTGGCACGTCGAGCTGAACGAGCAGGACCGCTGGAAGATGGGGAGGACCTCGCCCGCGAAGCTCACCTCGGGCGTGGTGCCGTCGAACTTGCTGTAGTCGAAGCACTCCGTCGCCGCGGGCCCGGGGCCGTCGTCACCGCAGCCGGCGCCGGCGCACGCCGTCGCGACAAGGAAAATCAGGAAGAATTTCCGCACGTTCACCCCTCGCACCCAGATCTCGGGCTGGGACCCTAGCAGAACTGCGCGCGCTCCGTAACGCGTGACGTCGCGCCGCCCACCTCGCGTCGCGCGCGGTTGTTCCGGCGCGGCGCGCGGCGCGTTGCCCCGCCGCGGGGCGCGGCGCCCCGTCGGGGGGCGCGGAGATCGCCGCGCGTTTGGCCGGCCGGCGCGGCGGCGGGTAGGCTGGGCGTCCCATGAGGATTGGCCTGGGCATCGGCTCGACGGCGCTCGCGCTCGCCGCGCTCAACGTCGGTTGCGGCGGAGGGCACGACGCGGTCGAACGACAGCTCTCCGAGCTGCGCGCGGAGCTCGTCAGGGTGCGCGCGGAGAACGCGGTGCTCGCGGATCGTGTGGGCTCGCTGGAGCGCTCGCGGGGCGGCGCCCGCAGCGCGGCGCGCCCTGACGAGGCCGGGGCGCGCGCCGTGCCCCCCGAGGAGCCGGACAGGCCCGACCTCGAGGTGGTGCGGCTCGCGCCGGGGGACGACGGCGCGCGGCCGCCGGTGCTCCGCTCGACCGCGAACGGCGCCGTGATCGAAGAGCCCCCGGGCGGGTCGCCGCCGAGCCCGCCCCCCTCCACCCTGTCGAGGCGCAAGCGATGAAGTTCCCCGCGAAGGCAACGCTGGTCCTGGTCTCCCTGGCGATCGTCGCCGCGCCGCCGCTGGCGCGCGCTCAGGACCAGCAGGGCGGCGAGGAGGGCGCCGGCCAGGCGCCGGGCGTCACCGTGGTCCAGCTCCCGAGGGGCGAGCCGACCGTCGAGACGCAGGTCGTGGTGCCGGGCTATCCGCAGCCGGGGTTCGATCCGAACGCCCACCTGCCCTCGAGCTCGCGGGGCACGACGGACACGTCCCGCCCGTCGGACGGCTTCGATCTGGGCCGCCGCAGCGAGGGCCCCGCCTCGGTGAAGGGCGGCGCGAACGGCAGCTACGTCGTCGAGGGGCAGTTCGTGCCCGAGTCGCACTCGGTGCGGCGCGGCGACACGCTCTGGGACATCTCGGGCAGGTACTACACGAACCCGTATGCGTGGCCGCAGGTCTGGGCGCTGAACCCGCAGCTCCAGAACCCGCACTGGATCTACCCGGGCGACCGGATCCGGCTCCGCGACCCGAGCGAGGGCCCGACCCGCGGCAGCATCGGGTTCGGCGCGAACCAGCTGGGGCGCGGGGGGCGCGTGCCGTTGAAGACGATCTTCCTGCGCGAGCTCGGCTGGGTCGACGACGTGAAGAAGGACACGTGGGGGGAGCTCGTCGCGAGCCCCGACGACCAGATGCTCCTCAGCGAGGGCGACGACGTCTACCTCCGCCTCTCGGACGATCACGAGGTCTCGATCGGCCAGGAGCTGACGATCTTCCGCGAGATCAAGAAGGTGAAGAGCGGGGACGTGAAGGGCGAGCTCGTGACGGTGCGCGGCACGGCGCGCGTGGATCGTTACAACCCGAAGACGCACATGGTGCGCGCGCGGCTCATCGAGTCGCTCGACGTCGTCGAGCGCACGGACAGGGTCGGCCCGGTGCTGCGGCGCCTCGACGTGGTGCCGCCGGTGGGCGCCGAGGCGGATCTCGAGGCGAAGATCATCGCGGCCGTCTACCCCTACCAGCTCGTCGGGCAGCACCAGGTGGTGTTCATCGACAAGGGCGAGAAGGACGGCGTGAAGCCGGGGCAGCGCTTCTTCGCGGTCCGGCGGGGCGACCGCTGGCTGCAGCAGATCGGGGGCGCGGGCAGGCTGGCCACGGTCCGGCCGCGGCTGCAGGACGAGCGTCCGGCGCAGGTCGACGAGCCGAAGTTCGGCGTCGACGAGGAGCTGCTGCCGGACGAGACCTACGCCGAGCTGCGGGTCGTGCATGTGCGCGAGCGCACGGCTGCGGCGTTCGTGACCCACGCGATGTACGAGGTCGAGCGGGACGCGGTGCTGGTCTCGCGCAAGGGCCTCTGAGGATCGACCGTCGACTGCTTTTCACGGCCGGGGTGTGCGGGGCGAAGCCCGCGGGCCCGCGTCCGGTTGCGTGAGCGAGCCAACGTGCGGGAAGGCAGCGGCCCCAGCCGTCGTCGCGCCGCCGCTCGCGACCTGGGGCGGCGGACGGCGGCGCCGGAGGGACGGAGGGAGACCACGCGCCCGCCGCCGCGCTGACCGCGCAATGTCTCCACGAGCGGGGCGCCGGCGCGGTATGCTGTTCCGCCTGGCATGCGTCGCCTTCCCGAAGTCCAGTCCGAGCTGAGGGGAGTGGACGGCGATCCTCCCACGCAGCGCTCGTTCGACAGCGTGACGGATCGCTGCACCCCGCGGAGCGGATCGCTGGCCGAGGTGCTCGGCGAGGGGGTGGTGCGGGGGCCCCGTTCGAGCGCGGCGCCTCCGAGCCTCAACAGCACCCCGCCGGAGGCGCGCGGCCACGCGCTGCGGGAGCGCGGCAACCTGCTCCTCCGGCGGAACGACTACGCGGGCGCCGCGCGCGACTACGACGAGGCGCTCGCGCTGTTCCGGGCGACGGGCGACGTGCTCGGGCAGGCCCAGCTGCTCATGGATCGGGGCGCGCTGCGCCTGCGGGAGGGCGTCCCCGTGCAGGCGGTGCGCGATTACGACGAGGCGCTCGCGCTGTTCCAGGCCGCGGGCGAGCGCGCGGCGGAGGGCGACGCGCTGAGGGCGCGGGGCTTCGCGCGCGCCGAGGAGGGCGATCTCGGCGGCGCGGTGTGCGACTACGACCTGGCGATCCAGCTCTTTCTGCAGCTCGGCGATCGCGAGCCGCTCAAGCCCCGGGCCGGGTCGCGCGGGGCGGCCGCCGACACCGACGTCCCGGGCCCCTCGGAGCCGCCGCGCGCCCGCCCTCACGGCGCCGCGCACGGGCGGGCGCTCAAGGCGCGCGGCGATCTGCGGGTCCGGCTCCGCAACCTGGCGGGAGCGGCGCGCGACTACAGCACCGCGCTCGCGCTGTTCCAGGACGCGGGGGATCGGAGCGGGCAGGCCAGCGTGCTGAAGGCGCGGGGCGACATGCGGTTCGGCCAGGACAACGTGACGGGCGCCGCGCGCGACTACGACTGGGCGCTCACGCTTTACCAGGCGACCGAGGACCACCTCGGGCAGGCCGGCGCGCTCAAGGCGCGCGGCGATCTCCGGGTGCGGCAGGGGGATCTGGCGGGCGCCGAGAAGGACTACGACCAGGGGCTCGAGCTGTTCACGGCGACGCGCGACGTCCTGGGCCAGGCCGCGGTGCTGAAGGCGCGGGGCGATCTGCGCTCCGTGCAGGAGGACCTCGTGGATGCGGTGCGCGACTACGACCGGGCGCTCGCGCTGTTCCGCACCGGCTTCGAGCGCCGCGGGCAGGCCGCGACGCTCAAGGTGCGGGGCGATCTCCGCCGCAAGCAGTTCGAGCTGGTGGCCGAGCTCGTGGGCGTCGCGGCGGCCGACGCGTCGGATCTGGAGGAGGCGCTCTCGGACTACGAGCAGGCGCTCGCCCTGTTCGAGGTGCTCGAGGACGGCGCGGGTCAGGCCGGCGTGCTGCGGGCGCGGGGCGACCTGGCGCGCATCCAGGGGGATCTCGCCGGGGCGCTGTCGCTCTACCTCGGCGCGAAGCGGCTCCTGGAGGTGTCGGGCAACGCCGCGGAGCTCTCGGCGACCCTCGCCGAGATCGCCCGGACGCACGCGCTCGCGGGCCGCGCGGTCGAGGCGCGCGCCGCGGCGGAGCAGGCGCTCGCGCGGGCCGATCGCGCGACCAGCGCCGAGTGCCGCGGGCTCGCGGAGGCCGTCCTCGCCGGCCGCGTCGTGGCCCGGGACGAGGCCCCCGCGAAGCGCGACTCCAGGGCGCCGAACGGCCTGAAGCGGTTCGACTGAGAGAGGCCCTGAGCCGCGCCGGGCCGCGGAGGGCGCCCGGGCGAGCCTCCGCGCGCCTGGGCCACCACGGGCGGCGCTGCGGCGCGCCGACGACCAGCGCGCCGCTCCCGGCGGGCGAGGACAGCCTTTCATGGCGCTGATGGCGAGTTGACCCGATCGACGGACAACCATCCTGACTCCGACCGATGCTGCCGAGAGCCGGGATGACCCGATAAGGGGGTCTCCTCCCCGAGAGCTCCGGAGTGCGTCGTCTACGTGTACGGCACAAATCCAGGCGCACCACGGCCCGGGTGATAATGCCCGCTTCCGTACATGTCGGCATGGCATCGCGCCGCGGTGTGATGATCCGCCGTCACGACAGATGGGCGACACCACGGCATCGTGAGCACGTTGCAGCGCTGTTTCCTGGTTGGCTGGCGCGCGTGCTTCGGGATAGAAAAGAATGTCTTAAGGAGTCATCTACATGAAGAGAGGCTTGAAAGCAGTGCTCGCCCTGTCCGCCGCGCTCGCTCTGCTAGGCATCGGTGCGCCCGCGGACGCGACGACGGCCGTCCTGCTCTCGCGGGAGGAGCTCGTGCGCCAGTCGGCGACGATCGCGCGCGTGATCGTCGGCCGATCGTACACGACGGAATCCGACGACGGAAAATCGATCGTGACCCGCACCGAGCTCACGATCACCCAGCCGCTCAAGGGCGGCGCGGCGGACAAGGGGGGCTCGAAGATGATTGTGCTGGAGCAGATGGGCGGGACCTACAACGGCAAGACACAGCGGCTGCTCGGCGACGCCAAGCTCTCGCCTGGCGAGGACGCCGTGGTCTTCCTGCGCTCGGGCGACAAGGGGCGGTGGCACCTCACGGCGCTGGCGCTGTCGGCCTATCACGTGGACAAGAGGGGCATGGCGCGGCGCATCCTCGACGGGCTGCACCTCGTCCGGCGGACCGGAGCCGCGCTCGTGCCCGTCGAGACGCCCGTCGAGGAGGTCGAGCCCATCGAGAGCCTCATGACGGACGTCGTGCGCATCGCGGGAGGGAAGTGAGGTGAGGCGCCGCGTCGCCCTCGCCGCCCTGCTCGGCGCCGCCTCGTCCCTCGCCGTGGCCCGTGAGGCCGCCGCGTGGACGCCGCTCGATGACGTGGTCCCCCGCTGGGGCAAGCTGCCCGTCGCTTACTACATCAACCGCTCGACGATCCCGGGCGAGATCTCCGCCTTCGCCGTCGACCGTGTCGAGTCCGGGTTCGAGGCGTGGTCGAACGCGGGGTGTACGGCGTGGCAGGTCGACTTCCTCGGCGACACCACCGATCGTTACAACTACAACGACGGCAAGAACGTGTTTCAGTGGATCAGCTCCTCCTGGCCGAACATGCTCGGCGACGTCAACTCGGTCATCGGCGTCACGATGCCGGTCTGGAGCTTCGACGGATCCATCGTGGACGCCGACATGGTCTTCAACGACGTCGGGTTCTGCTGGAACGACACCGGCAACAACGGCTGTGTCGACACGCAGTCGATCGCCACGCACGAAGAGGGGCATTTCCTGGGCCTCGGCCACTCCGGCGAGCGGAGCGCGACGATGACCCCTTACTATGTCGTGGGCTCGTCGATGCGCACCATCGAGCAGGACGACATCGACGGCGTGTGCGCGCTGTATCCCATCGGCGGGACCACGGCCGCGAGCGCCTCGAGCGCCGCCACCGGCGGCGGCGACAGCTGCGATAGCTGCTCGAACGATTCGCTCGCGGGCACCTGCAGGGCGCCCTATGACGCGTGCGGCGCGTCGAACGCGTGCAAGGCATTCATCGGCTGTGTCAACGGGTGCGAGGACGACGCGTGCGTCGAGCAATGCATGAATGACCATGCCCAGGGGGCCGGCATGTATATCCGCATCCTCGAGTGCATCTGCGGGGAATGCTCGACCGAGTGCTCCACCGAGTGCGTTGGCCTGGACGGCGGCGGCAGCGGCGCCGGCGGCGCCGGCGGCAGCGGGGGTGATGGCGGAGCGGACGGCAGCAGCGTGTCGACCTCCTCCTCCTCCTCCTCCTCGGCCGGCGGCGGATCGACCGTGGGCGCGACCGTGAGCTCGTCGGTCGCCTCGAGCGGCGGGGTGGGCGGCGCGGGCGGCGCCGATCCGGACGACACGCTGAAGGGCGGCGAAGAGGCGTCTGGCGGCGATGCCGGGTGCTCCTGCTCGACGACCGGCCGATCGGCCGATCTCGGCGGCGTCATGCTCCTCGGCGTGCTCGGCGCGCTGGCGTCGCGACGGCGCCGGCGCTGAGCGTTCGATCGCGGGGCTTCAGGGGGGCACCGGCCCCCGCGGCGGCGCTGGGCCTGCCGCGATCATCCGGGCCAGAGAGCACCTGAGAGGACACCTGGTGGAGGCCCGCGCCGTCGGCGTGGGGGCTCTGACCTCCACCGGGCCGCGCGGGCGCCCGCCGGCGCGGCGCGGTGGAGCGCGAAAACCCCGAGATAGTCCGCCTTCCCCGCGGATCCTGGGCGCGCCGGGGGGCGGTCCGAAGCACCCCGACAACCTGGTCCGCCGGTTGCTCTATCCGGATGCGGCGCCGCGAGACAGCGACGAGGGACGCCGAGGCGAGCTCGAGCTCGCCAGAGGCCGCCGACACGCCATCTCGCGAGCGCGAACACCCGACCAAAGGACACACCACCATGAACATCAAGAACCTGCTCCTCTGCTCGCTCATCTCGTCCTTCTCGCTCGTCGGCTGCATCGCCGAGCCGCTCGAGGGCGACAGCATCGATGAGGGCGCGAGCGACGCCGCCGAGGTCGTGGGTGAGGGCGCAGAGGCGATCATCGGTCCTGGCGGCGAGGACGGCGGCGGCCCGGTCACGAAGACCGTGAACCTCTCCTGCTCGATCACCTATCCCAGCATCTTCAACCCGAACGCCGCGATCAAGAACACCTCGCTCTTCGGCGTTCCGGACTCGGCGAAGATCACCTTCACCGTCACGCACTACTACGGCGACCCGGGGCCCTACACCCGCTCGGTCACCGGGCCGCTCGCCAAGGGCCAGACCAAGCTCGTCCCCCTCACGCACCCCGGCGCGCTCGACGCTTACGGCTGCACCGCCAAGGCCACCTGGACGCTCCTCGACTGAACCCGCGGCGGCAGACCAGCAGCCCTGCTCCCAATTCTTGTTTTGCCAATTGACACAATAGAAAATCGGGCTACCCTGAAGCTCGTGACAGCGCCAGGCCGCCCGCGCGGCAGACCGAGGAAGGATCCGCAGCAGCTCGCGACATGGGTTCCGCCCGAGGGCTGGTCACGCCTGGTCGCGTGGATCTCGCCGGAGGAGCGGATGGCGCTGAAGCGCGTCGCGCTCGAGGCGAGCACCTCCGTTGCGGAGCTGGTGCGTGCCCTGGCGAGCGGGCTTGCTGGGGGCGTCATCACCCCTGACGAGCTGCTCGGCCAGGTACGAAAGGGCATTCAGGTCATGGAGAAGATTCCGACGATTTTCGATCGCGGCGATGACTTCAAGGTGCTCCCGAAGCCGCGGGAGGGGTGCGAGTGGGTCTTTGCGGGCGAGGGCCGTCCCACCGAGAAGCTCGACGGCACGAACGTGCGATTGACCATTCGCTCGGGCCACGTGGTCCGGGTCGAGAAGCGCAGGAACCCGAGCAAGCTCCAGAAGCAGCAGGGAATCATCGACGGCTGGTACGTCGACGCCGACGAGCACGGTCCGGAGGACAGGTGGATCTTCGAGGCGGTTCGCGGGACGGAGTTCCAGGGCTGGCCGGACGGCGAGCACTCGGCCGAGGCGCTCGGACCGAGCATTCAGGGCAACCCGCTCGGGCTCGCCAGGCACATGGTCGTGCCGTTCAACCTCGAGATTCCCGTCTACGATGACGTCCCGAGGACCTATGACGGCCTCCGCGGCCTGTTCCAGCACCTGGAGAGCCGCTTCGCCCCGGGCCACCTCGCCGAGGGGATCGTGTTCCACCACCCCGACGGCCGGCGCGCCAAGATCAAGCGCAAGGACTTCCCCGGAGGGGCCGGCAAGTCGCGGTGAGGCTCCGGCCGATCGGGGCGCCTCTCCGCCGGGATCGAGGCAGCTCGCGATTCGCGCCCGTACGGTGGGCGCTCAGCGCCGCCGCCTGCCGCGTGATGGCTTGCCGCCGCCTCCGCCGCGCGGCGCCGGCTTCTCTCCACCGGGGCGCTGGGGCGGCTTCTCTCCACCGGGGCGCTGGGGCGGCTTCTCTCCACCGGGGCGCTGGGGCGGCTTCTCCGGCGACGCCTCCGTCGTCCGGACGACGAGCAGCGCCCGCCCGCGCTCGAAGGTCGGCGTCACGCTCACGTAGCCGTTCTCCCGCGCGAAGCCCGCCGTGTCGCCGCGGTGCTCATCCATGTACCGGCTGAACCGCGTCCAGAGATCGCGCGCCTCCTCGTCGGGGAGGGGCGCGCCGTCGATGGAGGCGGCGAGGTTCGAACGATCGCTCACGTGGATCCCGTGGCCGGGATGATGCGCCGTGACGTGCGGCGTTTCCAGGGGTTATTGGCGGGTCGACCCCGCACGTCTCGCCGCCTTGCCGCGCCATCCGCCCCCGGGCAGGCTTCGCCCATGGGCCAGCCCGCCGAGAAGCAGCGCCGCGCGACGTACGCCGACCTCGAAGCCGTCCCATCGAACAAGGTGGCGGAGCTCATCGGGGGCGAGCTGCACATCACCTCGCGGTCTGCCCCGCGGAATGCTCTCGCAAGATCAGCTCTTCTCGGCGAGCTCCGCCCCGGTGCCAGGGCGCCTCGGGACCATGGCCATGAGCTGCCGGGGGATTGGTGGATTCTGAACGGACCTGAGCTGCACTTCCCCGACCGAGGCTCGCCGGATGACATGGACGTGCTCGTCCCGGACCTCGTGGGGTGGCGCCGTGAGCGCATGCCAGAGCTCCCCGAGACGGCCTACGTCGAGCTGGCGCCGGACTGGATCTGCGATGTCCTGGACCCGCTGACGGAAGAGTACAAGCGGCAGGTGAAGATGCCCATCTACGCGCGCGAGGGCGTGCGGCACGCGTGGCTCGTCGACCCGATCGCGCGGACGCTCGAGGTCCATGTGCTCGGCCAGGATCGTCGCTGGGGGCCCGCCGTCGTCCACCACGACTCAGCTCGCGTCCGCGTCGAGCCCTTCGAGGCCATCGAGCTCGATCTCTCGGTCCTCTGGGCGATGTGACACGCCATCGCGCTGACACGGGTGCTCCGGCCGGGGCGCCGGTGTTTCCCCAGCTTCGCCGCCGCGCCCCGCCCCGGGCGCGGCCCCCGCATCACTGGATCCCGTATCCGGATTGTGGGGGTGCGAAGTGCTGCATTTCCCGGGTTTTTTCGAGGATCGATGCCCACCGATCGCGGCCGCTAAGTGCCCGTGGGTCCGTCCCGTGGGTCCACCTTCGGGCGTCCCGCCCCCCTCCGTCAAGGGGCCGCCGGGCCCATCCGCCGGCGCCGGCGCGAGCTCGGGGATCGCGCCGGTGATGTCGGGGAAGGGCTCGATCCGGAGGTCCGCCAGCGTGCGGGCGGCGCGTGTGTAACGGTCCAGCTGCGCACGATCAAGGTGGCCCGTGCGGTCGGAGATCCACCCCTCGGTCTTCCCCGCGCGCTTCGCCCACGTGACGAACGTGGCGCGCAGATCGTGGAAGCGCACCTGGGCGACGTTCTTCTCCTTCGAGAAGAGCACCGCGCGCGTCACCCCGGCGGCGCGCAGATCCTCGCGCAGCTGCTCGGCCTCGCGCGTCTCCACGCACTCGACGTCCTGCACGACGCGCTCATCATCGGCCGGGTCGCCGCACCGCGCGCGCCAGGCGCGCAGCACGTTGACCAGACCAGCGGGGATCTCGAAGAGCTGCGGCACGCCGTTCTTGGTGATGAGGGCGGCGAGCATGGCGTGGGTGATGTCGACGTCCTTCCACTTCAGCGCCATCAGGCTCGACTTCCGCAGGCCCGTGTAGACGGCGAGCGCATACAGCACGCGTCGCCCGATCGGAATCTCCGCGCACGCGAGGAGCGCGAGCACCTCCGCCGGCAGGAGGTAGGCGAAGAGCTTCGCCGTCCCCTTCGGCGGGCGGTGGTAGCGCGTGACGGGGTTGTCCTTGCGGAGCCGCGCGGGCATCACGGCGAGATCGAACCCGCGCCGCAGGAGCGAGTAGAGCTGCAGGTGCGTCTTCTCGCGACGCTCGCGCGGCACGCGCGCCATCACGCGATCGATGTCCTGCTCGGTCACCTCGTGCACGAGCTTGTCCCCGATCGCGGGGTAGATGTACTTGGCCGCGCGCCAGCCATCGACGTCCGCGGAAGCCTTCTCGCGCAGCCCGTTGACCGGCCCGTGCTCGCGCAGGAGCGCCCCCGAGATCCACGCGGCGAAATGCTCGCGCACGGTCACGCCCTCGCGCGGCGCCGGCGGCGCGTCGACGCCGTAGCCCTCGCGCGCCATGCGCTCGAGCCACGCGTCCGCCTTCTCGCGCGCTCGAGCCTCGCTCATCCCCGAGCCGAGCGGGATGCGCTTCCGCTCGCCGCCGAGCCGGATGCGCAGCGACCACGATCCGCCGCGCTCCTCCACGTTGCCGCGGGGGAGGTTGATCGGGTGGTCCTTCGTCTTGGTCGCCATGGTCAGCTCCTCCCCGCCGCTCGAGCGGCATCGAGCGCTTCGTTGAACCGGTCCCGCAGACGCAGCACCGCGGCGAGCTCCGCCGGCGGCATGCTCTCGAGCGGCACATCGGCAGCGGCCCCGAGCAGGGCGCGGAGCGCGACCGCAACGTGAGCGAGATCGGCGGCGCGCGGCGAAGGTGAAGGCCTCGAGCAGAGCGCGGAGCGTGGTGCGCTCGGCGCGCTCAAGGGTCGTTCTCGTGCTCGTCGCCATCGTCAGGCCCTCCGCTTCCGCGCCCCCGGCGCGCGCGCCGTGTCGCCCGCCGAGAGCCACGCCACGATCGCTGGGCGCGCGAGGCGCAGCGCCCGGCCCGTGCGGATCACGCCCGGCACCTCGCCACGGCTGATGCGGTCGTAGAGGGTCTTGATGTTGATCTGGAGCAACGCGGCTACCTGCGCCGGGGTGAAGGCCTGGAGCTCCTCGGGTACTTCCGGCACTTCATGCGCGTGCGCGCTACCCACGGGCGCCTCCTCTCTTCGCGGCAAGGTACGGGGCGATCGGGATCACCTGGGCCGGTGGGTCCAGCAGCACCAGAGACGGCACGCAGTCGCGATCCCAGCGGAGCTCGAGCTGCCGGCCCTCGGTTCGGGCGCACTTCACCTGTTCGATCACCCGAGGCAGCGCCGACGAGAGGAACGCGATCGCTACCTGTTCGGGCGTGCCATGCCGGTACAGCCTCGCGCGGGCCGCCTGGGTACCAAGGCGCTTCACGAGCGCCATGATCTCGCCGAAGAACGCCACCTGCGCGGGCGTGGGCTTATCCTTGTCGCGGCTCACGAGCGGCCTCCCTTGCGGGCCGCGAGGACGCGCTGATACAGCACTCGCACGACCCGGGCGCGCTCGCTCAACGCGTACAGCCCCATGTCGATCTCGGGGGTCAGGTCGCCGTCCGGATCTCGCACCGCCGAGTGGATGAGCATCGCGTCCCGCTCGATGCTCTGGAGGATGGCGTGCACCGGATCCCACTCGCCCGGGAAGAGGTGCGGGATCAGGTCAGCGAGTTCCGCATCCCAGACGTCCTGGCTCGGGTTGCGCTTGAAGCCGATCGCGCGCAGGTGCTCCGCCGCAGGTTCGCACGGGCGCCGAGCAGGCCCACGATCGTCGTGCCCGCCGGGCGGCGAGGGCGCGCTGCCATCGCTGCGGCCGGCGCCGTCGACGTGCTCCGAGGCCGAGCTGCTCGCCGCGCGCACGGCCTCCGAGAACGCCAGCACCGCGCGCTGGTACGCCAGCAGGCGCGGCTCGTCCGCGCGCTCCAGCATGAAGAGCAGCGTCCGGAGGACGAGCTGCGCCAGCGTCGCCGGCCCGCTCCCGTCCTCGCGAGCGCCGAACCCCTCCGCCAGCTTCAGGACGCCGCGCAGCGCCTTGGTGATCGCGCTCCGCGCGCTCGGCCGATCGGCGGAGGAAGCACGCGCCTGCTGGTGTGTGGGGCGGGGCGCCTGGTCGGGCGTGCCCGCGCGAGGCTTGCCGGCAGGGCGCTTCGAACTCTGCCGCCGCGGCTTGGTCGCCTCCTTGGTGCCGCGGTGCCGAGGTTTCGATCCGGACGATTTCGTGCTCGAAATGGAAAATTTGGCTCGCTTCTCGGAATGCGTTACACGGCTCATGTTCGTCTCCTGGTAAGGCAGGGGTCGATCAAGGGCTCGGTCGGTGTTCCCGCACCTTCCGGGCCCGCTCTATTTCGGGGGGCTACTTCGCCCGCTTGCGGGCCGGTCGCTTCCCTCCCTTCGACGTCGATGGCGGCGCCGCGGCGGCGACAGCGATCCCGAGCTCACGCTCGAGCACCTCGATGCCGCGTTCCAGCGCAACGCGTAGAGCGTCCGAGCGCTTGAGCCGCACGCCAGGCACGCAACCAGACAGCGCCTCGGCTATGCGATCGAGAGCCTCCGTCGTGCCCGCCTTCACGCGTCCGGCGATCGGGACGAGATTATCCGTCATCACTTGCAACTGATGACATACAGTGAAAACAACGTCAACGAACGGTGCGCCTTGGGCGGGACGATTCAGGAAGAATCCTGCGCTAAGGTGTGCGACGCGGCGCGGCACAGCGGTAGCGGCGTGTCCGCGAATCCGCGGAGGCGGGGCGGGGCGGCGAGGGCTGCGCGTGCGCACAGGTCGCCTGTGGAGAGGCACCTCGGACAAGGCGGCGAAGGGGGAGCCTGATGCTGGAGCACGACGTGGTGAGGGCTGTTCATCCGGATCTTGACGGCAAACACGGGGGCTTGCTCTCCTGCTCTTCCTGAAAGGGGGCCGCAGTGAGTTACGCGTTCTGGTCTCTCGTGAATCAAGGCGTGCAGATCGGTCTGGCGAGTCAGCAGCTCAACGTTGCACGAGCGCAGGCCTCACAGCTTCTCGCAATCAACAATCAACTGGCCTATCAGCAAGCTATCCAGCAGCAGCAGGCGATACTCAATCAGGTTATCTTCGAGACGGAGCAGGCTGCCGCGCGTCTCTCGGATATGGCCTCAAGAGACCCGTTTGCAGCAGGCATCCTGAGCTGCATCCGACTCCGCAACGTGCATGGCATCGACGCGAGTTTCTTTCACGCTCTCGACGCCAAACGCTCTTGGACACACGCAACCGGACGCCTCGCGTCAAATTGGCAATGGGTGGACGGACACCCTCAGCTTGGCGATCCGGCGCGCCGGTTCGTTCAGGCGTTCGGAGAGCTCATGCGCTGGAGAGAGGTCCTCGGACCGGACCCGCAGGGGGAGTTGAGCCGGCGCGAAGCGCAGGCGAAGAAAGACGACACGTCGTTCAAGGTGATGCTCTGGATAACCGGAGCCGGACCAGTGGTATTTATAGGTGGCGCGCTCGCCCGCGTGCCGTTGATAAGTATCGCCGGAGTATTGCTCTTGTTCGGCGGTGCAATAAAGATGCTTAGTGGCTATGGCGCTAAGCTCAAGTCGGGCAAGGCGGCGGCGGAATACAGACAGCAGCTCGATCAGTTCAACGCGTTCATGTCGAACCCGGACGGCGGCGGGTTCCTTGGCAGTGTGGCCAGCAAGCATCCGCAACTCGCAGCCTGATGGCTCCACCGGGCAGCGTGCTTGCACCCCTGCCCGGTGCGCGGCGGGTACTCCTACGAGCGCGGCCACGGCCACGGCGAGGTGCGTGGTGGGGCGAGCCCTCCGCCGGGCTCGGCGTAGAGCCCAGGGCGGCGACGGAAGGGGGGGCGCTCGCTGCGCGACGCCCTGGCCAAGATCCTCGCCGCCTTGCCTCGCCGCCCGCCCCCGGGCAGGCTTCGCCCATGGGCCAGCCCGCCGAGAAGCAGCGCCGCGCGATATACGCCGACCTCGAGGCCGTGCCGCCAAACAAGGTGGCGGAGCTCATCGGGGGCACCTTGCACGTGTTCCCTCGGCCGGCACCGCGACATGCACGGGCGTCGTCCAGGCTCGGCATCAAGCTGGGCGGCCCGTTCGACCTGGGCGACGGAGGGCCCGGCGGCTGGACCATCTTGGTCGAGCCGGAACTGCACTTCCCCGACCCGCACGCGCCTGGTGAAATCGACGCGCTCGTGCCCGACCTCGCGGGCTGGCGCCGCGAGCGCATGCCCGAGCTGCCCGAAACGGCCTACTTCGCGCTCGCCCCGGACTGGATCTGCGAGGTCCTGAGCCCGTCGACCGAGGACGTCGACCGCGACGAGAAGATGCCGATCTACGCGCGCGAAGGGGTGCGGTACGCGTGGCTCGTCGACCCGATCGCGCGGACGCTCGAGGTCTACGTGCTCGGCCAGGATCGTCGCTGGGGGCCCGCGGTCGTCCACCGCGACGCCGCCCGCGTTCGCGTCGAGCCCTTCGAGGCCATCGAGCTCGATCTCTCGGTCCTCTGGGCGAGGTAGCCGGCCGCGGCGCTGACCCGGGCGCTCCGCCCGCGGCGAGGGTGAGGAGCGGCGCGGGCGGCCATCACCGTTCATCCGCGATCATGAAGCTCGTCCGCTCTCCAGGCTTCTTCGACGCTCTCGCCGCCCTCTCCGCCTCCGCGACTTGGTAGCGCTTCTGCTGCTGGCGAAGCTCGTACTGAGCGAGGGACATGCCGCGGGTCGCCTCCTCTTCGGCCGCCATCTCGGCCGCCATCTTGCGGCGGAAGATCTCGTTCACGTCCCCCGCTGCGAAGGCCCGCTCTCGTTGAAGGTGCAAGATCGAGCGCTCCAGATCGCTTCGCGAGGTAGCGTTGAGGCAGAGCTCGATCACATCGTCATCCGAGAGGCGCTCTGTCGTGCCCACCGGCCCGATCATCCCCCGCAAGGTGGCTGCGTGCGCTCGCGCGTCGCGCTCCGCCGGCGGCTTCAAGAGGTACCGCTCGTGCTCGAGGAGGGCCGTCAGGCACACGCGCTCGACCGGCTCCACCGTCGCGCCGAGCTCCTGAGCTTCGCCCGCGGCGGCATGCTGGGATTCGAGGGCCGCGTGGATCCGGGCCTTGTGCCGCGCCACCATCGCTTCGGCGAAGATCAGCGCCGACACGTCGACGGCGATCGCCTCCTGGAGCCCCGCGAGCGAGGCGCGGCGGGCAAGGTCGGCCTGGGCTTGCGCCTCCCGCGCGGCCGCCGCGGCGGCGAGCTCGGGGCCGAGCTCGGGGGCGAGGGCGAGCAGCCGGCGCTCGAGGCTCGCCAGCTCGGGGGCGAGGGCGGCCAGGTCGCCCCGGAGGGCGGCGAGGGCAGTGGTTGCCTGCTCGTCGGCTCTCGCGACCGTCGACATGGTGCGCGACATCGCCCCGGCGTAGCTCGTGCGCGTCGCTGCGCTCGACCGGCGGAGCTCCGCCTCGAGCGCCATCAAGGCGCCGCTGGCCTTCTGCAGGCGCGCGACCCCGACGGCCTTCTCCGCTGCGGCGACGGCGGCCCGCGCGGCCTCGACGCGCTGGCTCGCACGGGAGGCGCGCGACACCGCGAGGTCCTTCGCCGCGCGCAGCTCCTTCTCGGCGCGGTCGTTCGCCTCGATGGGCTCCGCGTCGAACAGCCGTTCCGCGGCCGAGAGCGCAGCGGCCGCGTCCTCGCAGCGGCGCAGCGCTTCCACGCGCTCTCGCTCTGCGGCCTCGAGCGGCGCGATGGTCGCGGCGTGCTTCGCCACGAGATCTTCGAGCTCTGCGTCGTTGGCGCCAGAAAGCCAGTTGTCCACGATGATCGAGGGGTGGATTCGTTCTTTGCTCATGGTCTCTCGCCCCCCGGGGGGCGCTCCTCCTGGTGTGCTGTTGGCGCCGCGCTCAGCCCTGTGCCTGCACCCTGAGGGCGGATTGCACCTGGTCGAGCGCCTGGCGAGCGACATCGGGGCTCACGCCCTCGCCCGCGGCGAGCGCGGCGGCGGTCGGGAGGGGGCGAGCCGAGGGGGGCTGCTGCGCGGCCTGCACCTGCGCGCGCGCCATCCGGACGACCGAGAGATCGGCGCCCGTCTCGAACGCCAGGACCTCATCGCTCGCGAGGGGGTGCGCCACCGCTGGCGCGGCAGCGCTCACGAGGGCGATGTCCCGCGCTTGGCGGTGCGGCTCGATGTTCGCCGCGGGCGACGCGGGCGCCTTCATCGCAGCGCTGACCATCTCGCGAGCCTGACGGGCGACGGCCTCCTCGACGCCCAGCTCCGCGGCGAGCACGGCATCGTTCACGCCGACGCGGGGCGACGCAGGACGATGCTCGTCGTGGCTCACGGGCGGTGCCGAGAGCGAAACTGGAAGCGCGGATGAGAATGCCATGTTCCTGTCTTTCCTCTTCTTCTCCGCCCGCTCCGCGGCGCGCACCGCGGCGAGGGCAACCACGTCATCGAGCGAGCCGACCCCGTCGGCGAGGCCGGCATCGACGGCGGCGTCGCCGTGGCGCGTGCGCGCCCCTAGCTCGTCGAGGTCCGCCGAGGTCAGCCCGCGGTGCTCGGCCACGAGCTCGCGGAACGCCGCGCCGAGGGTGTCCACGCGGCGCTGGAGCTCCGCGCGCGCCTCCTCGGAGAGAGCCTCCGCGGGGTGCCCGAGCGCCTTCGTTGGGTCGCTGCGGAGGATCGTGACGTCGAGGCCCTCGTTCGCGAGGGCGCGCGCCTCGCTCACGTGGACCGCGATCGTCCCGATCGAGCCGACCCCGCCCGACGGCAGCACGTAGATCGCCTCCGCCGCGCTGGCGAGCGCGTAGGCCGCTGAGTAGCCCATCGTCACCGCGGCGAGGAGCGGCTTGCCGCTCTCCTGGGCCATCTGCCGGAGGCGCCGAGCCGCCTCGAGGTTCCCGACGGCGTCGCCGCCAGGGCTCATCACGTCGAGAACGACCGCGTCGACGTCGCCGGACGAGAGCGCTGCTCCCGCGCGGGAGACGATCGCGTCGTAGCCGTCCGCGTAGCCGCACATGTGCTGCTGCGCACGCGTCTGCAGCGGCCCGGAGATGCTGACCACCCGGACGCGCTCGCGCCGCGCTGCCGGCGCGCCGGCGGCGGGAGGAGCCTCCTCGGCAAGCGAGAAGATGCCTCCTATGGCACTCTCGTGCAGGGCCAGAACGCTTGATGCGCGCGCGGCGGCGAGAGTGGATGCATCGAGCTTGAACGTCCTGACCTTCATTGACCATGGTCCTTTCGGTGCTGCGAAGTGCGGCCGCGCGGCGCTAGGAGACGATCCGAGTCGGGGGCGGGTCCTCCTGGCATTGCTCCAGGAGATCAAGCCCTTTCGCCAGCGCTTCGCGCGTGACGTCCGAAAACGAGCGGATCCGCTTCCCTGCGACCCGACGGGCATTGACACGCTCCTCGAGCGCGTTGTCGAGGAACACGGTAACAGGCCTCCTGCTCATGATGCCTCCTCAAGCGTCGGGCAGCTCGGTCATCGTGGCCGTCCACTTGGGCGCCCCTGCCTGGAGGCCGGTCATGGAGTTGGTGCTGGCCTCGCCCTCGAGCTTGACGAAATAATTGTACTGAGACCTATCAACGACCTCGCTGAGACCGGACACGGTAATCGGGTGAGCCACGTTGTAAGCGCCCGTGCTGCCGCTCGCGTCCGGCGCAGAAGACCCCACGGTCTGCAACGTGATCTCGTTGGACGAAGTCCGCATCACCCTGAGCCTCGGCATGACCGCCGGCAGGCTCCCGTGCGTATTGGGCTGAACCATGATGTACGCACCGGTCAACGTGGAACCGTGCGGGACATCGATCTCCCAAGTCACGTTAGCGTCACTCGTACTGGATTGCGTGACGAACCCACCCGCATCCGCAGTGAATCCCGATGCGCCAACCACCGAAGCGCGAGCGCGACGATTCACGGCCCTCGAACCGAGCTTGAGCCGGCTCGTCCCGGAGAGGGTCAGATCCGTCATCGTGACGGCGGCGAGGAACGAGACGGCGGCCTGGAACGTCTGCGCTGCGGTCCACGTGTTCGGGTCCGTCAACTTCGCGAAGTTGTCGCGGAGGTGGCTGATCTGGGCGCGGAGCGACCCGGCGGGGAGGATACCGCTCGCGGGGGAGAACAGCGCGGCGGCGGCGTCCACGACGGGCCAGACGTAGATCGTCCCGCTGCCGACGCTCGTGATGTCGATAGCGGCACCGCCCGCAGTCGCGGACACCTCGAAGGTGTTCGTCAACGGGTTCCGCACGTACACGACAGCGCCTGCCGAGAGACCTCCGGGGAGGCTGCCGCCAACGACGGTGAACCGCACCGGTTGATCCGCGCTCCAGCCATGTGCGGTGACGGTAACGTTATTGACGGCATCGTCGACGCTGGCGACCTTTTTGAAGGCCCCGATGATGTCCGCAATCCTGGCCAGAGTCCACTTGGTGCGGTTCGCGAGGTTCGTGACCCCGACCCTCACGCTCGCCGCCGTGCGCGCGCCCCCTGTCGCCGGGGCGTCAACGGTCGTGTCGTAATGCTCGGTTTCAGTGACATCGCTCATAATATCTTCACCTTCCAGCAATCACTCGACACGCTCCTCGAACGCGTTGTCGAGGAACACGGTTGCAGGTCTCTTGCTCGTAGGTGATGAGTCTGCGAGACACACAGCGCCGTTTCAAGCGATGTGCCTGATATGATGCGAAAAGACGTCAACCAGATAGGCTATCGCGACTCATCGCGACCTATCGCAGTGCGACCAATAGGTCAGGCGTGCGAGCGAGGGCGGGCGATGTTTCGCACGCGAACCATTCACACGTGAAGTATCGCGGGGCGCTCACCTCGAGCGAGGGCGGGGCGGCGGCGGCGTCGCGCTGGCCACGGAGAGGGCGGCGAGCGGCGGCGGGGCGCATCGCGAGGGCGAGCCCAGGCGGCGGCGCTGCGGTGCTCGGCGGCGCTGCCCTGCCCAGGGCGAGATGCACCGCGAGCTCGGGCAGCTCGTCGACGGCGCGGCGGCGCGCGAGCGCGCTCCGGAGCTCCCCCGGGGCGCGGCGTCGACCCGCTCGAGCCACACGCACGAGGCGCGGCGTCGTGGCGTTCACCGCGGCGACGGCGGCCGGCCCTGGGAGCTGCGCGGTGCGGACTCCGCCGCGATGCTCTCGTCGGCGGCGCGCACGCCGGCGACGAAGAACCTCACCTGCGCGGGGTCGTCCAAGTCGAGGCCGAACCGTCGCAGCGTCGCGCGGTCGCGGGGCGGCACGGCGCGGAGGATCTCAGCGGCAGATCGGAGACGGGGCACGGCGCGAGCGTACCCGCTCCCCCGGGCGCGGCGACGGCGAGGGCCTACGCCTCGAGGAGGCGTCCCAGGAGGTCCGCCAGCTCGGGCGGCGAGCTCCCCGCGGGCGCTGGCCCTCCCGAGCGCGCGCCGTCCACCGCGATGGCTCCGAGCCGGGCGCGGAGCTCGGCCAGGGTGGCGACGGGCGCGGCCCTTCCGCGGACCGGGGCAAGGCTCGCCGGCGCGGCGGCGCGCTCGTGGGCGACGTCGTCGGGCGGGAGGCCTCCCCGCGGACCACCGACGCCGCGGCGGACGCCCTCGCAGGACGGCGAAGGGGGCGCGGCCGTGGCACGTGCCGAGCTGTGCCGTTCTGTGCCGCATCGCCCGGATCGCGTTCGCGGTGACTCGGCCGAGACGCCGGTGCTCCACCGCCGGCGAGCGCCCGGGCTGCCCGGGAGGCTCCGCAGGCGAGGGCGACGAGGGCGACGAGGGCGACGACGTCACCCCCGCCAGCACGAGGCGCGGCTCGACGGCCGCCCGTTCACGGCCACGGGCGACGAGCTGCGCCTCGAGGGCGCCGCGGAGCTCCCAGGAGGCCGCACGCGGGGCTCGACACGTCCACCGCCAGCCTGACGGCGCGGCGAAGGGGGTCGGCTCCCGTCGGCTCGAGGGCGATCACCGCGCCGGGCCAGCGTCGACAGCGCCCCCGTTTATGACGCACAGCGCCGCGATGAATTCCAGCCAAGGTGGATGAAGTTGACATGAACCTTACAGAGACCCGGGTTGAACGGGGCCATTGAACACTGAAACCTTCAGTTTTCCGCAAAAGAAGGCGCGCCTTTGTCGGTCCCTTCCGCTCCCATTAAAAAACGCGCATCGCACCATGTGGGTCGAGTTTACAATCGTTGACAACGCGGTCAACTTTGCGTCGCGTTGCGTCGCAACAATGACTCGATGCGTCGCGTTGCCCTGGTGCTGCTTGCTCCGCCGGAGGTCGCAGGGCGCCGCCCTTGGAGGGGCCGACGTCCACCGGGCCGACCTCTGGCCCGTCCGCTGTCCGGCGAGGCCCAGGACGGGCCCACGGCGCGGCGGCGTCAGACCTTCCACACGACCAGCGGCGCCCGCCTCGGGGCGCCCGCCATGTCGCGCAAGGACTCCAGGAGGTCCCAGGGCATCGGACGCTCGCCGGTGCGGTACCGCTTCATGGTCTGGCGGCTGATCCCCAGCGCGTCGGCCGCGGCGCCGGTGCCGCCGAGCTGCCGCACCAGCGTGTCGACCTCGGGGACGGACACGTCCTCCGCTGGCCTGTATGGCTCACTACATGTCCGGTCGCAGGGTGGCTCCGAAATTCCTTTAGCCGAACCTCCCCGCTCCGCCTCTTCTCTTATCGAGGGGTTTTCGGAGCCACCCTGCGACCGACGATGTAAGCCCCAGTACTCACCGCCTCGCGTCGCCTCGGTGAGCCTCTCGACCTGCTCGGGGGGCATGCTCCGCTCGCCGCTCAGGTAGCGCTTCATCGTGGAGCGATCGCAGCCCAGCAGGCGCGCCGCCTTGCTCACCCCGCCGGCCGCATCGACGAGCCGCCCGAGTCCGGCGAGCCCGACGGCGCCCCGCCTCGCCGGCCGGCCGCGGAGCTCCACGTCGATCACCTCGACGCGCTGGTCTCGCCAGTCGGCGGGCAGGATCGAGCCCACCGCGACGAGCAGCGCCGGCCGCGTGCGCCGGATCGTCCGGAGCCGCCCGAGGCACTGGTCTACTTCCGCGGCCGCCTGGCTGCGGTACCACGCGGGCCAGTCGTCCAGCTCGAGGTAGCTGCCGAGGTACTCCGCGTCCTTGAACTGCCCGTAGGCGTCCCCGAGGACCACCACCGCGTCGACGTCGCGCCAGCGGTCGATCCCCCTCACCCCGAAGTAGTGCCCGAAGTCTGGCGACGGCGGGCGCCCCTCCGCGGCGGGCTCGCGCGGCAGCCGTGCCAGGACCGGCCCGAGCTTTGCGCGCGCCGCCGCGAGCGCTTCGGGGGCTTGTCCCCGCGCGCGCCACTCCCTGGCGACGTCTTCCCCGACCGCCGCCCGCAGCGCGAGCTCGAGGGTCATGAAGGTGACGAACAGGACCCGCCTGCACCACGGGCGCCGCGCGATCTCATCGACGGCCGCGGCGAGCGCCCGCACGAGCCCCTCCTCGATCTCCAGCCGCCCGTGAGACGTGATGCTCGTCCGGGTGACGCGGGCGTTCAGCTGCACGCGGTCGACCGCGCAACCGTCCCGCGCGTAGGCTTCTACCACCTTCGGCGGATACCCAAGCACCTTGGTGTAAAGCGGTATCTGGTGCTGACCAGTCGCGTCCAGGAACACCTTCGGGCCAGCGAACGAGCGGAGCGCCTTGTACATGTCGACGTTGGGCATCGCGAGCGCCAACACGCGCTCCCCGCGCCGCTCGTCCACGTGAACAACAGCCGTCCCTGTGTCGCATTCGAGAGCGCTCCACACCAGCGCGTAGACTCTGCCGGAAGCCTTGATCGTCGCTCGGATGCTCCGGACGACCGCTGCGCGCTCGATGTGCTTCCGCTGGAACGGCGGGGCCCCTGGTTTCGCCTTGCGCGAAGAGCCGTGCGCGGCCGCAACGGACTCCGCGAACGTCGCCGCGCCCGTCGCCTGACAGGCGCTGTCTTTGAGCTCGTCCGCCGCGGCGCCCACGGCGGCGGGGAGGTCTGCCGACGAGTCAGCGGCCGAGTCTCGCGTCCACCGGATGAGTCCGTCGAGAGCTGCCCCCATCACCGCCGAATACCGCGGCTCCAGCATGTCAACGTTGCTGAGCGCGGCCTCGATCTCCCTCATGGTGAGCGACGTTTGGTCGAGTAGCGGCGGCGGCTCGTCGACAATCAGAAGCCCCGATGTGCCGAGCCATCCGAGCTGTTGGGCGAGCTGTGCGTGCGTCGTGACTCGGATTCTCTCGTCCCCGTCGCCATCGTAGCCCGTGCGCGCCCTGCACGTGTCCGCGTGCTCGCAAGGGCTGCGGTCGCGCCCTCGGCAGAGCTCGTATTGCGCCGATGCTCCGGCCTCCTGCAGCGCCGCGGCGAGCTCGTGGTGCTGGCACTCGGGCTCGTCGCCGCCCTCGCGGGCCAGGGAGGTCACGCCGAACGCTCGCCCGGCCGAGCCGCCCAGGAGCCGGACGCGCTTCGTCACCTCGATCGCGAGCTCGGTCGTGGGGACGACGAGCAACGTCTTGCTGTGCGCCGGCGCGCGCTCGCCCTTCGCGTCGGCGCTCGCGTAGGGCGTCGCGGCGCGCTCCAGCGCGACCTTGATCGCCGCCTCTGTCTTCCCCGTCCCGCACCGGCTCACCACGATCGTGGGCACATCGCCGGCCCTCCGGATGGCGGCCTCGATCGTCTCGACGGCCTGGTCGACGTGGACCAGCTCGCGCGGTGCCGCCTCGGGCGGGCGCCACGGGGGCGGCTTCGGGAGGAGCGCCCGCGCGCCGGCGGGCAGGGCGCGGATCGCGTCCCCGATCGTCCGCCCGGCGCAGTGGCCGTGCATGCAGTGGAACCCCCCGAGCGGCGACAGGCTCGACGCGGCGAAGATGACCGTCGACGAGTCCTTGCCGTCGCCGCCGCTCGTGTGCAGCTCGCTCCACGGGCATCGGACCATGCGCCTGGTCGAGTCGATCCGCGGGCCGAGCCACCCGGCCGCCTCGAAGGCCCGCGCGATCGGCGCGTCGTCCACGTGGCCGCTCGCCGCGAGCTCGTTCCGGTCGAGCGTGTAGCGCGTGCGCGTCGCGCTCCTCGTCGAGGTCTTCTTCTTCCCCGGCCCGTTGGCCAACAGGTACTCGATGTGCACGCGGGCGAGGCGCCCGACGTCGACGCCGCGCTCGACCTTGTACCTGCTCCCCGACCTGTGGAGGCTCGGGGCAACGACGATGTAGCCGCCGCTCGCTCCGCGCTGCTGCGAGGCCGTCTTGATGTCGACCCCGGGCAGGACGCGTGTGCTGCGGAGCGCGCTGGCGAGCTCGCCGTCCTCGGGGGCGATGTGGAAGATCAGGTGATGCCCGCCGTCGACGCGGCCCGTCCGGAGCCGGAGCGTCTCCGGCAAGCCGCCGCACGCGGCCGCCATCGCCTCGAGCGACGCCTCGCCCTCTGGCCCGTCGACGTCGATCGCAACCACGATGCTCTCGGCGCCGCCCATGAGGAGCGCGACGTTCGCGGCGGGGTGGCGCGCGTACCACGTCCGGATCTCCGTCTCGGTGTCGAGGTAGTCGTCCGCTCCCCAGCGCGAGGCGACGGGGTGCTTGCCAGCGCTCCCGCAGCGCGGCCCCTTGCGGCACGTGCAGCGCCCGTCGCGCACGCCGTGGATGATGATCGGGCGGAAGCCTCGCGCGAGGTAGCGGGCGGCCGCCTCCTCGACCGAGAGGCCGTTCACCTCGTCGAGCCCCGCGCCGTCAGGGACGCCGGTGCTCTGCACCATGGTCACCCGCTCTTGCGGCCCAGCTTCGAGTCGTTCACGGGCCGGAAGAGACCGAGGACCATTGACCCGCTGTGTCGCGGGGGGCGGTCGCGCCGCTCCTTCTCTCTGAAGAGGGCCACGACGATCGCGCTCGCGAGCTGGCCGGCCTCATGCAGCCGGATCGACGTGCCCTTCGTGGTTTGGTTCCAGCGCCTTTGCTTCGCGCTCCACTCGCACAAGCGGAGGTCGAGGTATCGGTTCCCCTTGTAGGTCCGAAGCGAGAGCCGCACGCGCTCGGTCGCGGAGCGCCTCAGCACGAGGAGCGTTTCCCCGATGTCGTCCGACTCCGCCGGGTTGCGAAGGGGGTCGTCGTCGGGATCTGAGTCGTCGTCCGGACAGAGTGTCCTCCGCCCGAAGGACGGATCGCGAAGCCACGCGTCGAACGCCAAGAGACGCTCCGCCGTGTCTGCGTTCTCGTGCGTCGCGCACTGCGTGATAACGTCGCGCCCGACGCGCGACTCCTCGTCTCCATCCGGCAGCGGTTCGAACGACAGCAGCGCGCGGCTCATCGGCGGCACCCCTTCCGGAGGCCGGCGCGCTGCATGGCGGCCTCGAACTCGTCGCCCTCCGGCGCCGGCTTCTCCTTCGCCTGCGCGGCGAAGTACCGATCGAGCTCGTCTGGCTCGACGTAGTAGTACTTCCCGACCTTCTGCGCGCGGAGCTTGCCGCTTCGGATGTCGGCCAGCAGGGCGCGCTTGGGGCGCGAGATCCTGTCGTGCCGGATCCTGCGATCCGTCGCTTGGCTCTTCAGGGCGGCGGATACCTCCTCCCTGATGAACGCGCGGAGGTCGTCTCCCAGGAGACCAACCAGAAGCCGCGCAGCATCGCCCTTGCGCAGGGCGGCCTCTTCAGGCACCTTTCCCATGCTCGTGTCCTCTCGGCGCGGTGTCGGCTCGTCCCCGACCCCGCGCCGTTCTCTTCTGAGCCTCGTCACCGGGACCCTCCCCCGGCGCTTTCAGCAGCTCGGTTTCAGCCCTTCACCACCGGAGCCGGAGCGCTCTGCAGCTGCGCCAACTGGCGCTGTGCGAGCTCGATCCGCTCCTTCACCATCGAACCGCGGACGTCCTCACCGCTGAGGAACTTCCGCACCGTGCGGGGGTCCGCGCCGGACAGCCCCGCGATCACCAGAACCCGCTGTGTCGTCGTCAGTTCGTGTTGCATGACGACTCCACATCAGCACCGCGGAACCCGGCGCGGTACCGCTGCTTCCCCAGCCACCGGTGGGCTGGTCCAGCTCCAGCCTATCCCCGGGTGAGCTAGTCCAGGGCCAGCCTATCCCCGGCTGGGGAAAACGCTCTTGACGGCCGCGCCGATCTAGTGGGTGTCGAGGAAGAGGAAGGCTTTTCGCGTCTCCTCGTCGTCCTTGCCCGACAGCTTGAATTCGGTTTCCAGCAGATCTCTCGCGATGTCCTGCGCGGCGTTCTCTTCCGGAGCCGCGCTCCACTTCCGCCCGAGCACCGATAGGCGCCCGGCGATCCGCTGCCCGATTGTTTTGATGCGCTTTTGAAAGTCGGGCTCGCTCGAGAGACTGGGCAGCGCAGGGAAGTTGCTGGCCATGCAGCGCGCGATGGGCGCTGCCGCGACGCTCAAGTCAGCATCCGCCGCGCGCGTGCGACGCAGAAAGAACGCCAGCGCTTCCGCCAAGATCCTGAACCCGCCGACGATGCTGTTGACTCCGCCCTTGAGCAGGCGCCCGGTCGTGTCTTCGATGGGCAGCCAGGGGCCGCGAAGGAAGCCTTCGCCCGGTCGGATGTACTTCCGAGCCCAGGTATGTGGCCCGCCCTCAGCGTTCAAGGCGGCAAGGTCGTCTTGCTCAATCGCCCTATGAATGGCGGTAAGGATGTGACCCACGGCGGCGGCATCGCCGTTGGCATGTCGACGGGCATGCTCCATGAACCCTTGCGCGAGGAGATCCAGCCGACCTACCAGGTCGTGACAGTAGCTTTCAGGAACCCGGATCTGCTCGCCGTTGCCGACGTCAACAAGGACCGTCGGGAGATCCACAACAAGCTCACCGGAGGCCTCAGCTTCCGCGTGCAGCTTCGTGATCTGCCGGGCGGATTCCTCGCTGCCGTCCGAATGGCGGGACTCCGGGCCGAGACGAAGGCGAGGCTTCTTGACCTTCGATGTGCCCTTGCCTGCCGTGCTCCGCTTCGATACCTTCTCGCTCACGTTGACCTCGACCGTCGACGTCGCCGGCCGGGAGGGTGCCACCCCTCGCCGGCCGTCCTCTTGCCAGCCTACCGCGGCGGCGAGGGCCACGGCGAGCACGACGAACAGGGCTTGACAACGAGCCTTCATCGTCCTCTCCGCACGCGCTCTGCCGAAAGGCGCACGACATCGGCCGTGTCCCCGGAAGGCTGCTCGGGCGCCGCGAGGAGCTTGCCGAGCGCCTCGTTCGCCACGCGCGCGGCTTCGCGGTCGCCGGCGGCGAGCGCTACCCGCACCAGCTCGGTCAGCTGCGTCAGCAGGCCCGCACGCGGCGAGCTCGTCCCCGACGCGCCCGACGGCGCCGTTGCCGGTCCCGGCGAGGGTGGGGGGCCGCTGGCGTGGACGACGAGCACCGCCGGCGCGGCGCCACCCTGCACGCCCTCGACGTCGGCCGGAGACCGCGGCGAGGCCTGCGTGGGCGGCGACAGCTCGGTCAGGGCCCCGGGCTCGGCCGTGGACCCATCGTTGGACCCAAGCCCGTCTACGGCCCCGAGAGCAGGGGCCGGACCCTGCTCTACTTCTCCAATCCTTCCGCCAGCTTGGCCGCCTCGCCCCGCCCCGAGCGCGGCCCCCGCATCACTGGATCCCGTACTCCTTGAGGCGCCGGTAGAACGTCCGGCGCGGCAGGCCCACGACCTGCGCCGCCTTCACCCGGTTCCAGTTACAGCTCGAGAGCGCGACGAGGATCCGCTCCCGCTCGCTCGCCTTGTGCGCGTCCAGCGACGTCTCGACGCGGTGCGGGTCGCTCGACGGCGGAGCCCGGCCCGCGCTCGCGGGCGCCCCGCCGCCAGCGGGCGCTCGCGGCGGGGGCGCGGCGCCGCCGTCGAGCGAGCCCCGCAGCGACCGAGGCGCCGCGTCGGGGAGCTCGAAGTCCTCGCTCTCCAGCTCGGGGCGATCCGACAGGACCCACGCGTTGAGCAGCACGTTCTCGAGCTGCCGCACGTTCCCGGGCCAGGTGTACGCCGACAGCCGCTTCAGCGCGGCGCGGGACACGCTGCGGCGATCGCGGCCGTAGCGCGCGGCGAAGATCCCGAGGAAATAGTCGATGAGCAGCGGGATGTCCTCGATCCGCTGGCGCAGCGACGGCACCCGCACCTCGACGACGTGCAGCCGGTAATAGAGATCCTCGCGGAACGTGCCCCTCGAGACCATGTCGGCGAGATCCCGGTGCGTCGCCGCGATGACCCGCGCGTCGACCGGCTCCTCGCGCGCGCCGCCGACCGGACGGACGACCTTCTCCTGCAGCACACGCAGGAGCCCCGCCTGCATCTTCTGCGGCATCTCCCCGATCTCGTCGAGCAGGATGGTGCCGCCGGTCACCTCCCGGAAGAGCCCCTTCCGGTCGCGATCCGCGCCCGTGAACGCGCCGCGGACGTGCCCGAAGAGCTCGCTCTCCAGCAGGTGCTCCGGGATCGCGCCGCAGTTGACGCCGACGAAAGGCTTCTTCGCCCGCGGGCTCGCGTTGTGGATCGTCCGCGCGACGACCTCCTTGCCCGTCCCGCTCTCGCCCGTGATCAGGATCGGGATGTCCGTGTCCTTCACCCGGTCGATGAGCGCGTACACGCGGCGCATCGCCTCGCTCGTGCCGACAAGGCCCTCGTAGCCGAAATGGCCGCGGATCACCGCGCGCGCCGAGCGCAGATCCCGCCGCGTCGCGGCCAGCTGCGCGGTGCGGTGGCCGAGGAGCTCCTCCAGCTTGGCGCGCGCAGCGCGCAGCTCCTCGTTCGCGCGCTCGAGCTCGCGGGCGCGGCGCTCGTTCTCGCTCACGAGGCGCGCCGTCTCGATCGCGATCGCGACCTGATCGGCCAGCGCGCTCAGCGTCGGGAGCTCCACCTCGAACTTCGCCGCGGCGCTCAGCCGGGTCTCCAGGTACAGCGCGCCGATCACCTGCCCGCTCCGCTGCCGGATCGGCACGCACGCGACCGACTGCAGCATGAGCTGGTGCACCGAGACGTAATCGCTCATGCGCGCGTCGTCCCGCGCGCTCGCGGTCACGACCGGCTCGCCCGTGGAGATCACCCGCTCGGCGATCGAGCTGGAGAAGCGCGCGTGCGGGTCGTCCCCCGCCTGGTCGCGCGAGGCGTGGATCGAGAGATCGACCGCGCCTTCGCCCGCAACCTGCTGCAGCTCGTCGCGCGGCGGGCGCTGCAGGATGATGAACCCGCGCTCCGCCTGGAGGAGCGCGATCGCATGATCGGTCACCTTCGCGAGCAGGCGCGTGAGATCGTGCTCCCCGGCGATCTCGCGGTTGATCTCGAGGACCCGCGCCAGCCGGTCCTCGCCCTGCGGGGGCGCCGCGCCCGCCTGAGCCGCCGCGCTCTGCTGGGTGAACGGCACCGTGCGGCTGCTCATCAGCTCGAGCATCGCGGCCGCCCGGATCTCCTTGCGCCGCGCGTCGTTCCAGAACACCTCCCGGAGGTCGCGCGGCAGCTTCGAGGCGATCTCCTCCAGCGTGATCAGCGCCTCCTCGCGGTCGTGGCGCGCCCGGATGAGGTGCCCCCGCTCCGTCTCGAGCTGCGCCCGCGCCTCCAGCGCGCGCCAGATCCAGTCGCGCTGGCCCGCGGCGCGCGCCGCGTCGAGCGCCTCGTCGTACGCCGCCCGGGCCCGCCACTCGTCGCGCGCGAGCGCCGCGACGCGGCCGCGCGCGAGCGCGAGCAGGGCGCGGTGGGCGCCCGTCGTCCCGAGGCGCCCCGACGCCACGTCGATTTCCTCGCCGAGGGCGCGCGGATCCGCGCCGGCGCGCGCCACCGCGAAGAGCACGCGCTCGAGCCGCGCCTCGACCCCGTCGATGCGCCGGCCCATCGCCTCGTACGCCTCGGCGCACTCGAGGCAGAGCCGCTCGGCCTGCTCGAGATCGCCCGAGCGCGCCGCGTGCTCCGCCTCGAGCGCGAGCAGCTGCGCCTGCTGCTGCGGCGCGAGATCCGCGCGCTGGGCGGCGAGCGCGTCGAGCGACACCCGGGCCCGCGCGAGCCGCCCGAGGTAGAGGTCGAGGTTCGCGAGGTTGAGGAGCGCCTGGCGGATCGTCGCCACGCGGCCGGAGCGCCGGCCCAGATCGACGGCGGCCTCGAGGTGGCGGATGGCCGCGCCGAGGTCGCCCTGGAGCTTCGTGAGCGCGGCGAGGTTCAGGCGGGTCGTCGCGAGCGTGCCCGCGTCGCCGGCCTGCTCCGCGGCCGTGAGCGCCTCCTCGTAGACCGCCTTCGCCTCGCTGAGGCGATCGTCCCGCTGGAGCGCGAAGGCGAGCGACACGAGCGCGACCGACAGGATCCGCGGCTCTCCCGTGAGCCGCGCGAGCCGGACCGCGTGCTCCAGCGTGCGCTTCGCGTCCTCGTGCCGCGAGGCGAAGCTCTGCGCGAGCCCGCGCGTCGCCACCGCCTCGGCGACGATCGCCTCGGGCGAGGCGCCGAACGCGGCGGCCGTCGCGAGCTCGGGGCGCGACGCGCCGGTCAGCTCCGCCTCGATCTTGAGCGGGCCCACCCGCTCCACGGCCTCGCCCGCGCGGCGCTCCGCCTCGCCGTAGTCGCCGGCGCGCACGAGCGCGCGGGCCATCTGCAGCGACCAGAACGCCGCCAGCGCGTGATCGTCCGAGGCCTCGACCTGGTCCTTCACGCGCCCGAGCTCGGCGAGCGCCCGCGCCGTGTCGCCGCGGTTCATGGCGAGCCGCGCGCGCGCGAGCGTCAAGGCGGGCACCGCGGCGGCCGAGCCGCCGCCCTCGTGCCGCCCGAGCGCCTCCGCGGCCGCGTCGAAGTGGCCGCGGTCGAGCAGCCGGTGGATCTCCGCCGGCGGCAGCGCCGCCCCCTCGGCGCCAGCGCCGCCCGGCCCGGACGCCACCGCGCTCGTCGGGGGCGCGTCGAGCAGCCGATCGACGTCCTCGGTCGACGCGACGGGCGCGCGCGCGATGCACGCGACGATCTCGCGGATGCGCCCGGGCCACCGCCCCGCGCGGGAGACGACGTGCGCCGCCACCGCGTCGCTCAGCGACGGGATGGTGCGCTGCACGAGCTCGCGGGCGACCTGCTCGTCGAGCGGCGCCATCTCGAAGCGCTCGAACCCGCGGCCCAGGCGCGCGGGCGAAGGCGCCTCGTCAGCGGGCGCGCCGCGCGCGGCGCGCGTCGCGTCGTCAGCGGGCGCGCCGCGCGTGGCGCGCGCCGCGCCAGGCCCCCGGTTCGCGCCGCTCTCCGATGGATCCCCGAGCACGAGCACGAGCTTGCCGCCGGCCTTCCGCACCTCGTCGAGCCGCTCGATCGCCGCGTCGCCGAGCCGATCGGCGTCGTCGACGAGCGCCGTCACCCGGCCGAGATCGTGCTCCGACAGCTCGATCGAGAGCGCCTCGCGCGGGTCCGCCACGCGGGCCGCCTCGACCCACGCGACGGCGTACCCGCCGACCTCGAGCGACCACGCGATGCGCCGGAGCAGCGCGCTCCGCCCGGAGGCGCGCGGGCCTTCGATCGAGAGCCCGCCGCCCGCGGGCAGCGCCATGATCTGCGCGAGCAGCCGCGTGGAGGGCGCGTCCAGCCCGACGATGGGCCAGACCACGGCGCCCGCGTCCGCGTCGGGCCGCGCGCCCGCCTCGCCCGGCCTCGCGGCCTCCTCGCCCGGCCCGGAGGGGAGCCGCGCCGCGCGCCGGAGCGCGTTCGCGAGCTCGTCGGCGCTCGGGTAGCGCGCGTTCGGGTCCTTGGCGGTCGCCCGGTCGACGACCCCCTGGAGCGCCTCGACGACCTTCGGATCACGCTCGCCCCCGCTGTCGCGGAGGGCCTCGGCGAGCGTCGCGCCGAGCGCGAACACCTCGGCGCGGACGGTGAGCGGGTCGCCCTTGAAGAGCTCCGGCGCGGCGTAGCGGGGCGTGAGGCCCACGGGCCGCGAGCCGTCGTCCCGGAACGGCGCGGCGAGGCCGAGGTCGACGAGCGTGGCGCGGCCGCCCTCGCCGACGATGATGTTCGCGGGCTTCACGTCGCCGTGCAGCAGGAGCGCGCGGTGCAGCCGCGTCAGCTGATCGGCCGCGTCGGCGATGGCCGCGAGGTTCCTGGCCAGGTCGCCCTTGCGCGCGAGCAGATCGGCGAGGCTCGTCCCCTCGACGAGCTCGCGCACCATGAAGGGCCGCCCTGACGCGGGCAGCCGGCCGAAGCGCAGCACGCGCGGCACGCCGAGGCCCTCGACGCCCGACAGCGCCGCCGCCTCGCGGACGAGCGCGAGCACCTCCGGCTCGTCCGCCTCCTCGCCGAGCGTCTTCAGCGCGGCCGTCTTGCCGGTGAGGCGGTCGCGCACCGCCCACACCTCGCCACCACCGCCCTTTCCGAGGGCCCCGATCGGCTCATAACGCGGCGGAAACAGCGGACGCGACGTCACCTCATCCCTCGATCAGAGGCCATACCCCGCGGACAGCCCGAAGAACAACCCTGTGATGGAGAAGCCGGCGTCGAGCCGCGTCTGGAGCTGCTTGATCGGCTTGTACCGGAAGCTGAGCTGCGGGAACGAGATCCACGGGAACACCGACGGCTTGGATCCTCCGTTGATCCAGCTCGGCTCGTCGTAGTCGCCGAAATGCTCGTTGGAGCCGTCGCAGAAGCCGCCGATCGGGCCGGGGCACTTGCTCCACGAGCCCACGTCGTCGGGGTCGAGGCGCGACGGGTTGTTCGGGTACGCCTGCGCGCGGTAGAGGTTGCCGAAGACGACGCCGAGCCCGACGCCGCCGCCGATCAGCAGGGAGAAGCGGCCCTTCTCCTTGTCGAGCGGGATCTCGTAGAGGAGATCGGTCGTGAAGTAGACGAGCTTCATGGTGCTCGACACCATCTCCCACGCGTCGTCGCCGTCGTTCTTCCCCTTGAAGAGGAAGGGATCCATCGAGTAGTCCGCGTAGGAGATCGCCAGATCGATCTCGAGCCCGTCCCTGCGCGTCGAGAGCTCCGGGCCGAAGGTGAACACGTTCACGCTCGACCCGCCGTCCGCGAAGAGGTTGATCATCGCCTTCGGCACGATGAGGTTCCGGAACCGGAGCCCGGCGAACCGATAGGTCTTGCCCTCTCGCTCGAACGGGGCGTTCTCATCCGCCGCCTCGGGCGGCGCCTCCTGCGGATCGTCTTTCTCGCCGGGCGCCTTGTCGTCCTGCGCCTTCTCGTCCGTGGCCTGCTTCTCGGCAGCGGGGGAGTCGTCCAGCTTGTCTTCGGCGTCGTCCTTGGGCTGCGCGCCGGCGCTCGACGAGAAGCACACGGCGCCGAGCAATGCGGCGAGCGCGGCGGCCCTTGCGTGCACCCCGACCGCGAGCTGCCGACCCATCTTCACGTGGTACATTGTAGGTCACCTAGCGATGCGTAAGTTCAGGGCCGGGCTCCGCGCCCACGGAACGGGCGCGCCGAGGCCAGCCTCGGGTTCTCCGCGCGCCCCGGTGGACCGGGCACCAGCGAGGGGAGGGTACACGAGACGCAGCGCCGTGTGACGCCCGCGGACCGCCCACGGCGGAGCTTTTTCAACGACCGCGCGCCAGAGCGTGCCTGTCCGTGATCGCCGTCGGTGACCGTGCGATGTCGGCGCGGCAGGGCCCCACGGCGGCGGCATTGCTGGCGGACCAAACGAGGTTGCACACAGCAAAATAATCCGCAATAGACGGAAAGGATGATCCTGCATCAGGCCCAGGTCGAGCAGACGATCGACCGCGACGAGCGGGACAGGTTCATCAAGGAGCTCGTGGTGGTGCGGGTCCGCAGCACCACGCACGAGTCCCCGCCGGCGAGCCGCGGGATCGAGGGGGCGCGCGCGCCCGGGGTGGAGGACGCGGAGTCGGTGGAGCGGGACGTGCCGCTGGCGATGATCCGCAAGCGGAGCGCGCGGCTCCGGAGCACGGTGGCGAGCGTGCTGCTGGTCCACGGGTACGGCCAGAACCGGTACATCTGGCACCTGCCGTCGCGGAGCTTCTCGAACTACCTGGCGCGCGCGGGCTTCGACGTCTTCAACCTGGACCTGCGGGGGCACGGTCGGTCGCGGCACCTCGGGGCGCGGCGGCCGGCCCACGTGACCGATTTCGTCCGCGAGGACGTGCCGGCGGCGATCGAGGAGATCCGGCGCATCTCGGGCCCGCGGCCGGTGTACCTGATCGGCCACTCGCTCGGGGGGCTCGTCGGCTACGCGACGGCGCCGACGATGGGGGACGCGGTCGGCGGGATCGTCACGCTCGGGAGCCCGTACCTGTTCACGCACGGGTCGCGGTCGCTCGCGCTGCTCGGCCGGCTGATGCTGACGGTCGACCGGCGCGTCCCGCTCGGACAGGGGGCGCTCCCGCTGTCGGCGTGGGGCGAGCCGTTCCGGTTCGTGCGCGCGTTCGTCGAGAGCCCGATCTTTCCGCTGCCGATCCGGGGGTTCGTGCCCGGCTCGATGGAGACGCGGGTGCTCACGCAGCACATGTCGCTGGCGATGGACAGCGGCAGCATCACGGTGCTCCGGAACATGTTCCTGGATGCGGCGGCGTCCCGGAAGAGCGGCCACCACATGGGGAGCCTCTTCGGCTACGCCGAGCGCTTCGAGCAGCTCGACCTGCCGCTCCTGGTCATCGCGGGCACGCACGACGATCTCGCGCCGCCGGCGTCGGTGAAGCCCGCGTACGATTTCAGCCGCTCCTCGGACAAGACGTACCGCGAGTTCCCGCGCGGCCACCTCGACATCGTCGTCGGCCGGGACGCGCCGCTCACGGTGTGGCCGCTCATCGAGGCCTGGCTGAAGACGCGCATCCGGCGGGCGGCGGCGAGGGAGCAGGGCCGGCTGAGCGCGTAGGGCGCCGGCGCGACTGCTATCGTGGGCGGATGACCATCGAGCTGCGGCAGCTGGCCCCCGAGCAGCACGGCGAGTTCGTCCATCCCATCCTCACCGCCTTCGGCGCGCTCGTGAACCCCGAGCGCCTGGAGGCGACGAAGCGGCTCCCGGAGCTCACGTATGGCCTCGGCGCGTACGACGGCGGGTCGCTCGTCGGGGCCGCCGGCACGTTCTCGCTCACGATGACCACGCCGGGCGGCGCCGTCCCGGTCGCCGGGCTCACGATGGTCGGGGTCATGCCGACGCACCGCCGCCGCGGCATCCTCACGCGCCTCGTCCGGCGGCACCTCGACGAGGCGCGGGCCGCGGGGCAGCCGATCTCCTCTCTCTGGGCCACGGAGGGCTCCATCTACGGCCGCTTCGGCTACGGCCTCGCGTCGCAGGCGTGCTCCATCTCGATCGAGCGCGATCGCACCGCGTTCCGCGGGGAGGCGAGCGCGGAGGGCCGGGCGCGGCTGCTCGGGGAAGCCGAGGCGCTCGAGGCGTTCGCGCCGGTCTGGGAGCGCGCCCGCCCGCTCGTCCCCGGGATGCTGGCGCGCTCGGAGCCCTGGTGGCAGGGCCGGCGGCTCTGCGACAACGACTTCATCCGCCAGGGGGGCGGCCCGCTCCAGCGCGTCGTGATCGAGGTCGACGGGCGCGCCGAAGCCTACGCGCTGTACTGCGTGCACCACCGGTGGGACGCGTCCACGATCCCGATCGGCTCCATCCGCGTCATCGAGGCGATCGGCGCCTCGCCGCTCGGGACGAGGCTCGTCTGGCGGTACCTCTTCGACATCGACCTGGCGCAGCGGATCGAGGCGAGCCTCCTGCCGCCCGATCATCCCCTCGGCATGCTCCTCGTCGAGCCGCGGCGGCTGCGCCTCACGGCGAGCGACGGGCTGTGGGTGCGCATCGTGGACGTCGAGGCCGCGCTCGCGGCGCGCGCCTACGGCAGCGGCGAGGCGCTCACGCTCGAGATCACCGACCGCGATTGCCCCTGGAACGCGGGCCGGTTCCAGCTCGACGGGGGCGAGCGGCGCGCGACGCGCACCACGGCGGCGCCGGACCTCCGCCTCGACATCACGGCGCTCGGCTCGGCGTACCTCGGCGGCGTCTCGTTCCGTTGCATGGCCGACGCGGGCCAGGTCGAGGCGCTCTCCGGAGGCGCCATCGAGCGCGCGGACAGCCTGTTCCGCGCCGCGCGCGCCCCGTGGTGCCCCGAGATCTTCTGAAGGCCAGGCCCCGATGACGCTCCCGCTCCGCGGCGTCTACGCGGTGACCCCGACCCGCCGCCGCCGCTTCCTGTGGGCCGCCTGGTGGACGGCCGAGCCGGCGCGCGACCCGTTCCGCCCTCCGGACGCGAGCCAGGGCGGCGCGCGGACCGTCGAGGAGGCGCGGGCGCAGGCCGAGCGCGCGGCCGGGCGCCCGCTCGTCGAGATCGCGCCGGCGTGGGCGACGGCCTGGACGCGCGTCCTGCGCGGCGAGCCCCCGTGGCCCAAGCCGCGCGCGCGGCGGGAGGCGCCCCCGTCGCCGCCACCCGGGCCGTCGAGCCGCGCCCCCTCGCGGCCTGCGTCCGCGCGCGGCGTGTCGCCGTTCGCGGTGCTCGGCCTGGCGGAGGCCGCGAGCGCGGACGAGATCCGCCAGGCGTTCCGCCGGCTCGCGCTCGTCACGCACCCCGATCGCGGCGGCGACGCCCGCGAGTTCATGCGCGTCAAGTGGGCCCACGACGAGGCGATGGCCAGGCTGTCGCGGCCTAGACGCAGGTAGCGCCGCTGCGGGGATCCGGGGCTAAGGGTGGCTCGCCGCGGCGACCTTCCGCGCCTCGTCGAGGAGCGGCGCGTACTCGCGCGCGAGCAGCGGGTTGCCGCGGAGCGCCTCGTCGAGCAAGGCCCCGGCGCGCTGGGCCAGATCCAGGCGCGCCGCGCGCTCGCGCTCCACCTTCGCCCGGAGGAGGAGCAGCGCGCCCTTCCTGGCGCTCGCCAGCGGGAAGCCCGGGTCGATGGCCAGCGTGCGCTCGATCAGCGCGAGCCCCGCCTCGACCTCCGAGCGCACGTCGAGCAGCCCCGGCCCGGTCAGGGCGGCGCGCTGCCGGTGGACCTCGGCCAGGGCGCCGGAGATCCTCGGATTGCCCACGTTCGCCTCGAGGGCGCGGAGCAGCGACCGCTCCGCGGCGTCGAGCGCCGCCGCAGGGCTCCCGCCGCGCGACGCGGCCCACCGCGCCGAGAGCAGCTCGATGTGCCCGAGCGCGAGGAGCGCGCCCGCGTGCTGCGGCCTCGCGGCCACGATGGGCTCGATCGCGCCCCTCGCCGCCCGGAGCGCGGCCGTCGGATCCCCTCCCCGGAGGAGCGCCCCGTGCGCCGCCTCGATGCGCGCGAGGCCCGCCCCCTGCTTCGCCTCGAGATCGTCCGGGTTGAGGCGCGCCGCCGCGCCGTACGCCTCGATCGACCGCGCGAGCGAGACCTCCGGGCTCCCGCCGGTGAGCCGCTCGTGCCGGCCCTGGATCAGGTAAGTCAGGGCCAGGTTGTTGTAGGCGCGGTAGCTGTCCGGGCGCCGCCGCAGGGCCGCCTCGAGGCTGTCCTTGGCCACGTCGAGCGACTCCTCGGGCGACGCCCCGTGGTCGAGCTCGTACTGCGCGCGCCGCGCGTAGAGCCAGCCCTGGTTGAGGAGCGGCGGCATGTCGTTCGGCGCGATCTCGATCGCCCGCTCGGCGTACGACGCGCCGAGCTCGAAGAGGGGGAGGGGATCGGCGCCGCGGGACGCGGCGTACTCGGCCATCATGCCGTAGGCGATGGCGGCGTCGTTCCACGCCCAGAAGGAGTTCGGGTCGAGGGCGAGCGATCGCTGCGCGCTGTCGACCGCGCGGCCGAGCGAGGGCCACGCGTCGAGCCCCACGGCGCTCTCGTGCGACGCGAGGAGGAAGAAGCTCGCCCCCATCGCGCCGTACGCGGTCGCGTCCGACGGGTCGCCCTGGACCGCTTGCTCGCTGGCCGCGACCGCCTCGACGAGGTCCGACCTCGGGTCCGAGCCGCGCGACAGGTCGCGCCTTCCGCGGTGCACGAGCGCCCAGGCCTTCTTGGCGAGCGCGCCGCTCGCCCGCGGGTTGGCCCGGAGCGCCTTGTCGCACCGGGCGATGATCTGCGCGACGACCTCCTCCGCGTCTCCGCCGCGCTGCGCCTCGATCAGCATGATCTCGCTCAGGGCGCGCGCGGCCGCCTCGTGGACGTCGGGATCGCTCTCGGCCATCTCCGCCGCGGCCTCGTACGAGGCGACGGCGCCCCAGAACTCGACGAGCGCCGCCGCGTGCTCCCCGAGGTCGCGCGCCGCCGTGCCCTTCGCGAGCAGGATGTCGCCCTCGAGCTTCTTCGCCTCGTATTCCCAGGGCGATCGCGCGAACGCCAGCCGCGCGTCGGCGAGCGCCTCGTCGAACCGCCCCTCGTAGAGCGCGATGAGCGCCACGGCGTACGACGGCGGCTCCGCGGCCGATCTCACGCTGTCCCTCAGGTGCCTGAGCGCCGGCTGCTTGTGCCGCTCCTCGAGCTCGAGCTGGTGCGCGGACCGCTCCCCCTTGTCGGCGAGGCGCCGCGCCCGATCGAGCCCCTTCAGGTAGAGCATGCCGTGCACGAGGCCCGCCGCGAATTTCGCGTCGCGCGTGGCATACCCGCTCGCGAGCGCCGCCTCGAGGTGCGCGAGCGCCTCCTCGGGCTCGTGCAGCGCGAGGTGCCCGCGCCCGAGCGCGTAGCGGCCAGGGCCCTCGACGAGATCGCCCGTCGTCTCGCGCATGCCCTGCATCTTCCGGTCGATCTCGCCCAGGCGCGCCCGGATGACCTCCTTCTCCCGCGACACCTCGTGGAGGGGGAGCGCGTAGGCGTAGCGCATGAACAGCTCCATCTCCTTGACGTCCTGACCGAAGCCCTCGGCCAGGGACGCCACGCGCGCGGCGAGCTCGGCCTGCCGCGCGGCGGCGAGCTTCGCGCGGAGGGCGACGGCGCCCGAGAGCGCGAGCACGACGAGCGCCACGGCGGCCGCCGCGACCGCGAGCCTGTGCTTCCTGGCGCGCTTCAGGGCGCGGTAGCCGATGCCCATCGGCCGCGCGTCGATCGGCTCCCCCTCGAGGTAGCGCTCGAGATCGAGCGCGAGCATCTTCGCGGAGTCGTACCGCCGCTGGGGCTCCTTCTCGAGGCACTTCATCACGATGGTCTCGAGATCGACGGGGATCCGCTTGTCGATCTTCCGCACCGGCGCCGGCAGCTCGCGCGCCACGCGGGCGATGAGGCTCGTCACCGAGGGGTCGACGAACGGCGGGCGCCCGGCGAGGACCTCGTAGAGCGTGGAGCCGAGGCAGTAGACGTCCGTGCGGCGGTCGAGCTGGCGCTGGCCCCCGGACACCTGCTCGGGCGCCATGTACGCCGGCGTCCCCTCGCCGCTCGCCGTCGCTCGGGCGTCCGCCGCGGTGTCCCTCGCGAGCCCGAAATCGAGGAGGTAGGGGCGGAAGGCGCCCTCGGCGGTCCGCTCCACCAGGATGTTCGCCGGCTTGATGTCGCGGTGGATCAGCCCGAGCCGGTGGGCGGCGTGCAGGCCGTCCGCGACGTCGGCCACGATCTTCACCCGCTGCTCGAGGGACAGCTGCTGCGCCACCCGGTGGAGCGGCTGGCCGTCGATGTACTGCATGGCGATGAACGGCTGGCCCTGCGCCTCGCCCACCTCGTACACCTTGCAGATGTTCGGGTGCTCGACCCGGGCCTGGGCCCGCGCTTCCCAGATGAAGCGCTGGGCGAGCTCCGGATCGTTGCCCCGTATCAGCTTGAGCGCCACGTACCTGTGGAGTCGCGGGTCCCTGGCCTTGTAGACCGTGCCCATTCCCCCTTTCCCGATGAGCGACTCGCACTCATACCGATCCCAGTTGCGGATGGGGAACCTGCTCGGCACGCGCGACGAGGGCGGCTCGACGGACAGGAACACCGTTTCCTGCGCGGCGCCCGAGCTCCCCGGCGGGGCGGAGCGGGGCGGCCTGCTCTGGGGCGCGATCGAGACGGGGCGGGACGTGGGCTCCTCGCTCGCCGACCACGCGGCGTTCGCACTCTCCGAGCCCGCTCCTCCCATTCGGCTCATGACTCGGACCCTTTTCAACAGCGAAGGTAGAGCCCCCCAGCGCATGGCCTCGAATCGCCATCATCCCGGACCGCCCGGCCGCGTGCCAGTGAGCGCCTCGCTTCAGGCGTGAGCTACGAGCGATATGCCAAAACTGTCACCCAACGGTAAACCTGAGTTTACGTCCATGTCAACACCCCGGACTGGGCCTGTCGCCGCGAGGGGCCAGGGTGCGATGCGCTCGGCGCGGCGATGGGCGTGGGGCGGGAACAGACGGCGGGCGCGACGGTGAGCGACGTTCAGCGACGCGCCGACGGCAGCGCCAATGAACGATCCAACGAGAGAGCAGCGAGGTGCGGGACGCCGTCCGCGACGCTATTTGTGGGGCGCGCGACATGATGCCGAGGTGGGTTCAGCTGCTCCGCTGCTCATGGGCCCGCCGGCGGGCTGGTCAGTACTTGACGGTGCAGCCGAACGCCTCGGTCTCTTTCGTGGAGATCGCCTTGCCGGCGGCGAGCTCGGTCAGCGCGACATCGACGTAGTTCGTGACCTGCTCGCCCGGCTCGGGCTCACCGCCCTTCGTGCTGTCGATGGCGCCGGCGTAGACGACCGTGCCCTGGGGATCGATGACGACCATGTGCGGTGTGCGCTGGGCGCCGTACGCGCGCCCCACATCGCCCTTCTCGTCGATGAGGACCGGGTAGCTCATCCCGAACTCGCCCTTTGCCTTCACGTTCTCTTCCTTGGCGGCGCCCTGCTTGCCCGGAGCGCCCGAGTTGATGGCGAGCCACACGACCCCCTTCTGGGTCTGCTGCGCCGGCACGTCCTTCAGGCCGCCCTTTCGGTGCGCGAGCTGCACGAACGGGCAACCGGGGTTGAACCACTCGAGGACGACCGTCTTGCCCTTGTGATCGGCCAGCTTGACGGGCTTGCCGTCGAGGTCCGGCAGCGTGAAATCGGGCGCGGGCTGCCCGATCTTGGCCTGGGCCGCCTTCGCCTGAGCCGCCGGCGCGTCCGCGGCCTTCGCCTTCGGGGCGCCGGCCTTTTCGGGCTGCGGCGCGGCGGCGCCGGCGGCCGCGGGCGCGCTCGCCTCGCCGGGCTGGGTGCACGCCGCGAGGGCCGCGGCGAGGAACGTCAGGGAGATGAGCTTGTTCATGCCGAGACGCTTACCACGCGTCGCGGCAGGCGCATGCGTCAGGGGAACTCCGGCCAGCGATCGCCGGTCGCCCACCGGTATCGAAGGCCGAGCTGGCCGAGATCCGCGCCCAGCAGGCCGAGCCGATCGGGCGTCGCGGCCACCACCATCACCGTCCCCACCGCGTCCAGGTGGTGCGTCAACGACACGGCCAGCACGGGGCCGAGCCGCACGACGACGCTGTCGCGGCCAGGGTTGCCGAGCACCTCGGCGGCGGCGCCCAGGCGGAGCTCGCCGAACCGGTCCATCTCCGCCATGTAGCCGAGCCGGGCCCGGTAGAGGTACGGCGGCTTCATCACCGCGTGGAGCGCCTCCTCGTAAAGGTAGAATCCCTCCGGCGTCCCCAGCACCGCATAGCCGGTCGCGACGCCGAACAGGCTGCCTCCGAGCAAGGGTATCGAGCCAGACACCTCGAGCTCCGCCGCGACGTACCGCGACGGGGGGCCCTGCATGAGCTCGGTGTCCCTGCGCGTGTACGACGCCCGCGGCTCGAGGAAGTACTGGGTCGTCGAGAAGGCGTACCGCGCGCCGCCGCGGATCTCCACGCTGGGCAGCGCGGCGCGGAGGCCCAGGTACTCCGCGCCGCCGCTCGGCGAGCCGCTCGCGTAGGCCTCGATTCCGAGCCAGGACCAGTGCGGCTTGCCCACGCCGAGCGCGAGGCTCGGCCTGAAATAGATCACGCCGAGATCCATCAGCGCGGAGACGAACGGGCGCGCGGCGGCGCTCCGCGCCCAGTAAGAGCGCTTCTGCAGGAGGTCGATGCCCGAGGGCACCGGCGGCGGCTCGCCGGCGGGCGACGGCAGGTCGGCCGGATCCTGGGCGCCGGCCCCGGCGGGCAGCAGGGTGAGCGCGGCGAGCGTCGCGGCGGCGGCCAGCGCGCGGCGGAGCGCCATCGCTAGAACCTGCCCACCAGGTACCCGCCGAGCGGCGCGGGCGCGAAGCTGAGCGTGACGCCGTCCCCGCGCTGCGCGTCCGAGGCGGGGGCGCCGCCGCGGTAGTGCAGGAGCCACGGGAGCCCGAGGCCGGTCAGGGCGCCCACCGCCGCGCCCGTGAGCGCGTCGGTCGCGAAGTGCTGGTCGGAGACGACCCGGAGCGTCGCCACGGCCGCCGCCGTCCCGAGGGACGCGGCGCACGCGAGCGCGTCGGGGGCGCCGCCGCCGTACAGGGGCAGGCGCGCGTGGTGCGAGCACACGAGCCCCGCCGCCGTGAAGGCGGTCGAGCTGTGGCCGCTGAAGAAGCTCCTGTACCGCTTGCTCCCCCGGCAGTCGCGGTCCTGCTGCTCCTCCGGCCCGGCGCACCCGGCGCGGTAGGGGCGCTCGCGGCTCGTGAGCCCCGCGACGACGCCGTTCAGGGCCGCGTTCAGCGCGAGCGCCTCGACGTCGATCATCGCGATCTCCCAGGCGACGCTGCCGCGGCCGTGCCCCCACCAGGTCACGAGCAGGGCGTCCACCGCGAGGTGGTTGGTCATCAGCGTGAGCAGGAGATCGCTCGCGTCCCGCGCCATCTCGCGCTGGCGATCGCTGCGGATGCGCAGGGCGTCGCGCGCCGAGCCGTCGAGGCCGTTCACGGTCGTCCACCGGCCCTCGGACGGCGGGATGGCGAGCGTGCCAAACGCGGTCGCGGCCAGGAGCCCCGTGGCCACATACTCGCTCACGCGGAAGCGCGGCCAGGCCGGATCCCACGCGACCTCGGGCCGCGCGCGAGGGAGAGCCTCCGGCGCGGTCCGGCGTGGCCCGCTCGGCAGCGCCGCCCCGGAACGGAGGGCGGTGGTGTCGCCGGCTCCGCGTGTCGCCGCGCCGGACGGCGCCGCGAGCGGCTCGGCTCGCGCCGCCGCGAGCGGCTCGGCTCGCGCCGCCGCGAGCGGCTCGGCTCGCGCCGCTGCAGCGCCGAGCAGCGCCGTCACCGCGAGCGCGCTGGAGGCGAACCGGAGGGGCGCGGCGCACCTCAAGGAGCGGACCGCGCGATCAGAAATCGGGGTGGCCGATGACGAGGAACTCGAGCGGCCCGGCGCCCGTGTTGCGCAGCCCGTGGTGTACGTTCGTCTCGACGTGCATCATCTGGCCGGGGCCGAGGGGCACCTCGCGGTCGCCGACGATGCCGAGCGCTTGCCCGGCCAGGATGTAGATGGTCTCGGTGGTCTCCGTGTGGAGCTCGCGCGAGATCTCACAGCCGGGGCCCATCGTGCCCCTGTAGAAGCCGAAGGCGTTTCCGCGGTCTCTTCCCAGCAGCTGCGCCATGAAGACGCCTCGGTTGGGCAAATACTCCATCACGTCTTCGTCGGCTGCGGTCAGCACCACGGCCCCGTCGATCTGCTGCCTCATGGCGATCCTCCTCCTTCACGAGTGAAGCCGCTGGGAGATCGATCCGTTACAGAAGCGCACTGCGTCCTGTCAACGGCGCTCCGCGCGGAACCGTGCGACGGCGGCCGTCGGCGTCTCGGCTTCCCTGCTTCCGCGCTTCTCTCCTTCTCTCCTCCTCTCCTTCCACGTTCCCGCTCTCTGCGTCTCCTGGCTTCAAAAAGGCAACACCACGCTCGCTGCGGCGCGGAGCTCGTAGCTGAACGACATCGTCTTCAACCCCTTCGGAGGGAGCTCGACGTGGCCACGGAGAAATCCGTCCTTCTCGTCCAGCGTCCAGCCGGGGGCCTCGCCGAGCGCGACCTCGACCTCGGCCACCTCGCTGACAGGGATCCGCTCGGTGACCAGCACCCGCTTCACGCTGCTGGAGAGGTTGGACACGGAGAGCTTCACACGCCGGCGGATCTTGCGGCTCCCCGTGATCGCGGCGGTGTCCTGCTCCTCGTCGACGGTGCGCCGCACGCGCACGGCGTCGTCCACGCCGAAGCCGAGCTCGAACGGCTCGCCGGCGCCCACGAAATCGAGCCGGGCGCGGCCGATGAGGCTGCCGCCCCGGGCGACGCGCACCGGGCCTGCAAGCAGCGGGCGCGGCCGTCCGCCGGCGCCGCCGCCGTCCAGCGTCACCGTGGCGCGCAGGTGGGCCGCGGGGTGGACCTCGGGGTACAGCACCAGCGCGAGCTCGGTGGGGAGCGAGCGCCGCGCGATCTCGATGCGCGTCGGGCGGCCGTCGGAGGGGAGGGTCACCGGCTCCGCCGCCTCGAAGATCAGCGGCTCGCCGCCGTCGTCCACCCCCGGCATCTCGTCGACGGCCCGCGCCCCGCGGTCGAGCCCGGCCGCGGCGATCGCCTGGTCGCGCGCCTCGACGATCACGCGGCGGCGCTCGATCTCCGTCTTGCGCCGCGCGCGGAGCACGTCGTCCTCGAGCAGCGGCGCCTCGGCGCTCCTCGACGGCCGCGCGGTCGAGAAGCGCGCGGCGACGTTCTCCCAGACCTCGCCCGTCGCCTGCCACGCGGCCGCCCAGGTGGTGAGCTCGATCGAGCCGCCAGGCCCCTGCGCCGCCGCGCCGCCCGCGCTCGCGCCCGCGGCGCCGGCGGCGAGCCGCGCCAGGTGCTCGGGGCGCCAGATCGCGCACGCGACGCGGTACGTCAGCTCGATGTCGACGGGCTGCGGCGCGGGGGCGTGCACCTCGACCTCGATCACCGCTTCGTAGCGCGGTTGCTCGACCGACCCCTCGCGCAGCCGCGCCCCGGCGCGCCGGGCGTCCTCCTCGGCGCGCGCCCGCGCCGCGCGCGCGTCGGCCGAGGCGCCGAGCGCCTCGGCGAGCGCCGCGTGCAGCGCCTCGGCGCCGCCGCGCCACGAGGCGAGGCGCGCGGGCTCGCCTGCGTCCTTCGGGACCTCGCTCATCGCCCGCGCCCACTTCGCGAGCAGCTGGTCGAGGTGGGCCTCGCGCCGCGACGCCCGGTCCCGCGCGCGCTCCGCGGCGCCGGCCCGCAGCGACGCCTCGCGCTCCTCGCGCTCCAGCGCGTCGATCGCCTCGCGGCCGAGCGCCGCCTCCCTGTGCGCCCTCCACCGGACGCGCGCCGCCGTCACGCGCACCGCGTCCGCGCCCGCGCCCGCGATGCGCGCCTGCACGGTGCGCTCGTCGACGAACACCGAGACGCCGCCGATCGCGATCCACTGCGCCCCGGCCTGGACCTCGACGCGCGCCGCGCGCACGACCTCGGCGCGATCCTCGAACAGCGTCACCGCGCGCGCCACGCTCGGGTGCGGCGCGCGGGCGCCTTCGTGGCCGCCGCTCCCGTCGCTCCCTCCGCCTCCGCTGGCGCTCCGCCCAGCCCGGTCCGAACCGCTCGCGTCCGTTGCCATGGTGCGCTCGTTTCCCTTGTTATTCCCGACGGTTACCGCCGATGATCTCGTTCTTGGACGAGAGCACCACGCGGTAGGTGAAGGCGACGGAGGCCTTGCCGCCCGGCGCGATCGGGACGCGCCAGCGCAGCCCGCCGCGCACCGGCTCGCCGAGCTCCTCCTGGGTGTACGGCTCGGCCTTCGGCTGCGACGAGAGGAGCTTGATCTCGACGTCCTTGTCGTCCGTCACCGGGATGCGGTCGAGGACCTCGACCTCGACGCCCATCCCGAGCGACGAGGAGAGGTCGATGACGACCGCGTGCTCGACGGCGAGCGAGCCGCCGAGCAGGCCGGCGCTCGACTCGTCCACGCGCGCGTTCCTGGCGACCCGGATCCGCTCCTCGACGCCGAGGCCGGCGCGGAGGAGGCCGCCCCGGTCCACGCGGCCGAGCGCGGACTGCGCCGCGAGGGCGCCGTCGACGAAGATGTCGACCGGCCCCGCGAGCAGCGGGGCGTCGAACGGGTTCTCGACGCGCGCCTCGCGGTAGACCTCGGCGGCCTCGCGGGGCGCGGTCACGAACCGGGGCGCGGCGGGGGCGCGCGCGGCGCCCAGCGCGACGCGGTGGAGCCTGCCGTTCGACGGCACGTCGGCGGCGCTCTCGCCGACGTAGAGGTGGTCGAACTGCCCGCGCGAGTCGCGCGGATCCACGGCCCGGGGCGGGGCGCCGAGGTCCGCGATGTCCTGCTCCGCCCGACGCGCGTCGCGCCGCGAGGGCCCGGGCTCGTCGCGCGCGAGCCGGCCGCGCTGTTTGCCCGCGCCGGGGAGGTGCAGCGCGTCGAAGTCGAGCCACTCCTCGACCTGCGCGGGCTCGAGCGCCGGGGCGGCCCCGGCGCCCTCCTGCGCCTGCTCGGGAGCGAGCCATTCCTCCTCGAGGCTGGCCGCGGCCTCGACGCTCGCCGCGGAGCCCAGGGCGCTCCGGGGGACCGGGGGCGCGCTCGCCTGGGGAGCCGGCGGGGGCGGCGCCCCGGAGCCGCCGAACGACGGGAGCGACAGCCCGCGCGACTTGCGCGCCGGCGCGGCGAGCGGCATCGGCGCGGCCGCCGGCATCGGGGGCGGCGGGGCGAACACCATCGGCGCGGCGGCCTGCACCGGGGGCGGCGGCGCGCCCGCGCCGGACGGCGCAGGCGGCGCGAGCCTCTTCATCGCCGCGAGGGGCTCCGGGCTGGCCGGCTTCCGCGTGGCCTCCTCGCCCTCGCGCGTGCGCGGGGGCTTTCCAGGCGCGGCGGTGGTCCGCGCGGCCGGCTCGGGGAGGGCGGCGACGAAGCGGTCGAACCCCTCGAACATGGCGTCGAGCCCCTCCGGCGCGGGGCGGTAGCCGCGGCGCGGGGGGCGCTGCGCGCGGCTGAGCCGCAGCGAGGCGAGCTCCGGCAGCCGCGTGTCCTGCACGAGATCGGCGGTGGCGAGCGCGAGGCGCACGTCCTTCCAGTCCTCGCCGGAGGCCTGCGCGACGAGGGCGTCGAGCTGCAAGGCGACCTCGGTCGCGCCGCGCGAGAACCGCGCCGCGTAGGCGGGCCACCAGCGCGCGGCGGACACGGCGTACTCGAGCCGGAGCGCCGGCTCCCCGGCCGCGCCGCCGCGCTCCGGCGCGAGCCGCACGACGACGTCGAGGCGCGCCGGGTCGCGCTCCTCGACCTCGGCGCTCGTCGCCTGGGCGGCGTCGAGCTGGGCGGCCAGGAGCTCCTTCCGGGCGCGCTCGAGCTCCGCGTCGAGCGCGGCGGCGCGGGCGTCGAGCGCGGCGAGCTCGTCCGAGAGCAGGCGGCTCACCGCGAGCGCGTCGCGGATGCGGGCCGCCGGGTCGCCCGGCCGGAAGCGCCGCGCGAGCTCCGGATCGAGCGAGACGGCGCCGAGCTGGTCGCGCCAGAGGCGGAGGTGGTCGCGCTCCGCCGACAGGCGCGCGATCGCGAGCTCGAGCTCGCGGAGCTCGGCGGAGAGCGCCGTCCTCGAGACGGGCGCCGGGGGCACGACGAGCCGCGCGCGCACGCCGATCACGTCGCGCACGTCGCGCGCGGGCCCGGAGGCCGCCGCCGCGCCCGCCGGGGCGCCTGCGGCGGCCTCCGGGCCCGCGGTGTCGATGAGCGCGCGGAAGCTCCCCGGCTCGGCGAGCGGCGTGATCCCCGGCACCGAGATCTCGACCGCCCCCCGGGGGAGCGGCGCCGCGAGCTCGACGCGGCGGGTGACGATCGCCCCGCGCGCGTACACGACGACCCCCTCGATACGGCTGGCGCACTCGATCTTCTCGGCCGTCATCGCTCGTCCCCTCGCCCGCGAACGCCTCGTGAGAGCGCGACGCTACCACGCCGCGCGTGGGCCCGGATAGCGGGCTATCTCCTCGTGTCGAGGAAGCCGAACCCGGGCAGCGCGTCGATGCCGTAGGCGCGCAGCGCGAGCTCGTCGAGCCTGTCGAAGTCGCGCCGCCGGAAGGAGCTGCGGAGATCGCGCATCAGCTCCTTCGCGACGCTCTCCGGCGGGGGCAGGCGGATCCGCCGCAGGTACTGGGCCTGGAAGCGCAGGTAGCCTCCGCGCATCTTGACCGCATAGGACCACACGAAGAAGAGGGCGACTTTTGAGCCGAGCAGCCCGCCGAGGGCCTCCATGTCCCAGCCCTCCGAGGTGATGAAATAGAGATTGTGGTGCGGATAGAACCTGCCCTCGTCATAGACCACCTCGTTGGAGCCCGCGATGTCGGGGACGAGCAGCTTCGGGGCGGTGGTCAGCCCCGGGACCACGCGATCGATGGTGCGGAACCAGCCAGCGCCGCCGCGTCGCGCGATGTAGCGCCTCCTGATCTCGGCCTCGTGCGCGTGCAGGTACCCGGAGAGCCTGGGGTACTCCTCGAGATTGACCACCTTGCCGTCGGATCCGAAGGGATTGATGACGAACCGCCTGGCGTCGCGGATGCGGCCGTCCTCGATATCGTCTCGCATGACGAGCGGCACGAGGCGATCGCGCTCGATATCCACCTCTTCGCCGACGATGTAGATCCTGTCGCTCCCGGTGGCGACGCCGATGCCGACGCGCGTCCCGCCGACCTCCTCGATCGGCGCGAACCGCGCCTCGAGCGCGCGCAGGGCCTCGAGGTGCTCTGGCGAGCCGAGCACCCACGGGTCGTCGCCCTCGAACCAGGAAGCATACTCCGACACGGCGACGCCGGAGCCGCGCTCCGCCGCGCCCGCCTCCGCGCGCCCCTCCGCGCGTCGAAGCGCGGCGGACGCGGCCTCGCACTCCTCCGGCGAGGCGGTGCGCAGCGTCGCGACAGGGACGCTCCCCGTCTTGCCGGGCGACACGGCGAATATCGACGGGTAGGCGACGACCTCGGACTCGAAGGGAGAGGCGCCGCGCAGATCGACGTAGCACCGCACCCGGAACCACCTCGAGAGCAGCCGGCGGAGCGGCGCGCCGTACCGGTTGAGGGTCCACCGGTCGGCGCAGATGAAGGAGAGGACGCCGCCGGGCGCGAGGAGCTCGAGGCCGCGCTCGATGAACGCCACGTAGAGATCGGCGCGGTCGTAGAGCGACCTGTACCGGTGTCGATACTCCTCCTGGAGCTCGGGCGAGAGCTGTTCGATCCTGACATAGGGCGGGTTGCCGACCACCGCGTCGAACCGGCGTCCCTGGCTGGTGAGCAGGAAGTCGCCGTGGGCGATCCAGGCCTCGGAGAGGCGCGTCGCGTCGCCGTGCGGCAGCCCGAGCCGCGCGAGGGCGCCGGCGACCGCGAGGCGCGCGCGGTCGACGTGATCTCGCTCGACGTCGTACGAGCGGATCGCCGGCTCGATATCGAGGAGGTCGCGATCGTGGCGGCGCGCCGACTGGATCAGCCGCTCGGCGGCGGGGACCAGGAACGCGCCGTGGCCGCAGGCTGGCTCGAGCAGCGACAGCGACGCGAGATCCCGGTCCGCGGTGTAGCCCGCGAGATCGAGGATGAGATTCACGACCTGGGGTTTGGTCAGCACCACGCCGTGGGCCTCGCCCGACGAGCGCTCGCCGTAATCGTAGGCGCTCTGCGGGAGCATGACCGTCAGATCGAGGGCTGTCTGCATTGGCGCCGCGAGCATGGTAGCCGCGATCGGCGCGCGCGGGCGACGCTCCACGGCCGCGCTCGCCGCGCGGTCGCGGCGTCCGAGGCCGCGGCCGGCCGCCTCGCGCCGGGCCTCTTCCCCGCTCGCGTACCGCCGTTGAGGCGCTTTCTGCGTCTGCTTCCGCTTCCGCTTCCGCTTCCGCTTCCGCGCTCGGGGCGAGGCGCGGAGCGCGTTTCAGGAGGCGTCGCCATCGAATAGGGTAGAGTCGCCACATGGCCTTCCCCGTGTCTGTCCGTCCCGCCAATCGCATCGCGGCGAGCGTCGCCCGCGGAGGCGCCGTGCGACCGCCGGCCGCCGGCCCGGACGCTCGGTCGAGCGAGGGGGGCGCGTGATCCTCGGCATCGGCATCGACGTCTGCGGCATCGGACGCATGGAGGAGGCGCTCGCGCGGTGGGGGGAGCGGTTCTGGGAGCGGGTGCTGTCCGAGCCGGAGCGCCGCTCGCTCGCGCACCGCGTGGACCGGGCGACGGCGCTCGCGGGCCGCTTCGCCGCGAAGGAGGCCGTGGTGAAGGCGATGGCCGGCGCGCCGGGCGTCAGCTGGCACCACCTGGAGGTGCGCGGCGCGCCGCGCATGCCGCCGACGATGGCGCTCCACGGCCCGGCGCGCGCGCTCGCCGAGCGCATGGGCGTCCAGCGGGTCCACCTGTCGATCACGCATGACGCAGGCGTCGCGGCGGCGGTGGCTATCCTGGAAGGGGACGGCGAGAGCCGATCCCCGACCGAGGAGGATGAGGACGGCGAGAGCCGATCCTCGAGCGAAGAGGACGAGGACGGCGAGAGCCGATCCAGCCTGGACGAAGGGAAAGAGCGCTCGTGATTCCGGTCCTATCGCGCGCGCAGATGCGCGCCTTCGACAAGCACGCGATCCACCAGTGCCACGTCCCCGGCGTCGTCCTCATGGAGAACGCCGGCCGCGGCGCCGCCGACGTGATCTCGGCGATCATCGAGGGGCGCAGCGCCGGGCAGCCCGGCGACGCCGCGCACCGCGCGCCGCACCCGCTCGCGTCCGGCCTCTCGCCCGCGCGGGCGTTCTGGCCGGCGACGTTGCCCTCCGGGGCGGGTCTCCGGGGCCGCCCCGGGAGCGTCCCGCCGCCGCCGAACGGCCGCCGCGACGCCGAGGATGCCCGCGCCGCGCGCATCCGATCGTTCCCGGTGCGGCACGTCCCGAGCCCGGGGCAGCCCGCGACGTACCCCCTCCACGCCCGCGTCGTCGTCGTCTGCGGGGCCGGCAACAACGGCGGCGACGGCTTCGTCGTGGCGCGCCACCTCCTCGCCCGCGGCGCGGAGGTCCAGGTCTTCCTGGCCGCCCGGTCCGAGAAGGTCACCGGCGATAGCCGCATCAACCACGACGCGTACGTGGATCTCGGCGGCGCGTTGACCGAGCTCCCCCCGGGCGCGTCCCTCGCCCCGCTCGAGGTCGCGCTCGCGGGGGCCGACCTCCTCGTCGACGCGATCTTCGGCACGGGCCTCGACCGCCCCATCGAGGGCCACCTCGCCGACGTCATCGGCGTCCTCAACACGGCGACCTGCCTCTGCATCGCGCTCGACGTGCCCTCGGGCCTCGACGCCGACAGCGGCGCGCCGCTGGGCGCCGCGGTGCAGGCCGACGAGACCGTCACCTTCGGCCACCTCAAGATCGGCCTGCTGACGCCCGAGGGCGCGCGGCTCGCGGGCAACGTGCACGTCGTCGATCTCGGGGTCCCGGACCGGCCGATCCTCGCCCAGGTGGGCCACGTCGCGGAGGTCCTCCGCAAGGAGACGATCGGCTCGTCGCTGCGCCCGCGCGAGGCGAGCGTCTACAAGCACCAGGCGGGCAACGTGCTCGTCATCGCCGGCTCGTCGGGCAAGCTCGGCGCCGCGCTGCTGACCGCGCGCGCGGCGATGCGGACGGGCGCGGGCCTCGTGACGATCTGCACCTGGGCCGACACCGCGCGCGCGATGGAGTCGCGCGTCGTGGAGCTGATGACGACCTCGATCGATCCGGCCCGCATCGCGGCGTCGCTCGACGGCGCGCTCGCCGGGCGGCGGGCGGTCGCCATCGGCCCGGGCCTCGGCCTCGACGAGCGGGCGCGGGCCGCGGTGGATCACGTCGTGCTCGGCTGGGACGGCCTGAAGGTCGTCGACGCGGACGCCCTGACGCACTTCGTGGGCCGCCCGGAGGCGCTCGCGACCGCGCGCGGGAGCCTCATCATGACGCCGCACTCCGGCGAGCTCGGCCGGCTCCTGGGCCGGAGCGCTCGGGCCGTCGAGGAGGATCGCTTCGGCGCCGTGCGCGAGGCCGTGGCGCTCACCCGGGCGATCGTCGTGCTCAAGGGGGCGCGCACGATCATCGCGCTCCCGGACGGCCGCATGTTCATCTGCATGGCGGGCAACCCCGCGCTCGCCACCGCCGGCTCGGGCGACGTCCTGACCGGGATGATCGCGGCCCTCCTGTGCTCGATGGATCCCACCGCCGCCGCGAGCGCCGGGGTGCTGATCCACGCGCTCGCCGGCGATGTGTGGCGCGCGCAGACGGGCAGCGATCGGGGGCTGCTCGCGGGCGAGATCGCCGAGCTGGTCCCGGGCCTGATCGCCGCGCTGGCCGCCGGGTGCGACCCGCTCTCGACGTGACGCGAGCGCCCGCTCCGCCGGACGCCCCGCCCGGCTGGACGCCTCGCCCGGCGCTCGCGCGGGTGAGGCCGCCGGGCATGGCGCGCCGCGGGGCGGCTCGCCACCCTGGCGCGCCCGTTCTCCCTGCTGTCGATTTGACACGCGCCCGCGTGTCTCCGCCCGCGCCGTTCAGCGTGATCCGCGGCCTTCGCGAGGTCCGCGCGGTGGCACCTGCCTTGCCAGTGCCGGTTACGCAGGAGGTCCCGCCATGCTCGTCCACGCCGCTCATGCCCCCGCCCGGTCCTCGAATCTAGCGCCGCCGCCCGGCGCGACGCGCGCCCTCGGGCGCGGGCCGTCCTTCGGCGCGGCGCGGACGGCGCCGGGAGAGGGCTCGCGGGGAGCGGTCGACGAGCTGCTCCGCGGCCTTGTCGAAATGACACCGGAGCTCTTCGGCCGCGCGCTGCGGCTCTCCCGGACGCCCGCGACGGCCGAGGACCTCGTGCAGGACACGGTGGAGCGCGCGATCCGGTTCGCGGGGAGCTACGAGCCCGGGACCAACCTGCGGGCGTGGGTGCACCAGATCCTCTTCAGCGTCTTCATCACCCGCTGCCGGCGCAGCCGTCGCGAGCGCAACGCCCTCGACGTGCTCGCGACCGACCCGTGCGCGTGGACGGCGCCGGAGCGCTGCGCCGACATGCACGCGCTCTCGCCCGGCGTGCGGCGCGCGCTCGCGACGCTCCCGCCGACCTTCCGTGACACCCTCGTGCTCGTGGACCTCGAGGAGATGTCTTACAAGGACGCAGCGACGCGGCTGGGCGTCCCGGTCGGCACCGTCATGAGCCGCCTGCACCGCGGCCGGAAGCTGCTCGCCGAGGTGCTGCGTGGCGAAGCGCCGGACGGCAAGACCGAGGCGAGCAGCGACGTGAAGGCCGCGGCGGCATGAGCGATCGCGGCGCCGCGCCCGCGCGCTGCGCCTGCTTGCCGCGGTGATCCGCGCCCCCTACCATCGTCGTGCCACCGAGGAAGCGTTCCTCGCCAGGAGGCACCATGGCAACGACCGCGAGAGAGCCTCACGTCGTGATCGTCGGCGGAGGGTTCGGCGGCCTGAACGCGGCAAAGGCGCTCCGCGACGCGCCCGTCCGGGTCACCCTCATCGACAGGACCAACCACCACCTGTTCCAGCCGCTGCTCTATCAGGTGGCGACGGCCAGCCTCTCGCCGGCCGACATCGCGGTCCCGATCCGATCGGTCCTGTCGCGCCAGCGCAACGTCCGGGTCCTGCTCGGCGAGGTGACGGGCGTGGACCTCGCCGGCCGGCGGGTCACCGTCGACGGCGACCCGCTCGACTACGACTTCCTGATCCTCGCGGTCGGCGCGACGAACAACTACTTTGGCCACGAGGAGTGGGCCCGGTTCGCGCCGGCGCTCAAGAACCTCGACGAGGCGCTCACCATCCGCGAGCGCATGCTGCTCGCCTTCGAGGCCGCCGAGCGCGAGGAGGACCCCGCCGCGCGGCGGCGGCTGCTCACGTTCGTCGTCATCGGCGGCGGCGCCACGGGCGTCGAGATGGCCGGCGCCTTCGCCGAGCTCGCGCGCTACATCCTCGCGCGCGACTTCCGCTCCCTCGACCCTTCGCTCTCGCGGGTGCTGCTCGTCGAGATCGGCGCCCGCATCCTCCAGGCCTTTCCAGAGAGCCTCTCGGCGAGCGCCGAGGAGCAGCTCACGTCCCTCGGGGTCGAGGTCATCAAGGGGCGCCGCTTCCGCAGCATCGACGAGCAGGGCGTGCTGTTCGAGGACGGCGAGCGCCTCCCCGCCGCGACCGTCATCTGGGCCGCGGGGGTCCGCGGCACCCCGCTCGCGCGCGCGCTCGGCGTCGAGCTCGATCGCGTCGGCCGCGTGAAGGTCGGGCCGGACTGCTCCCTCCCCGGGCACCCGAACGTCTTCGCGATCGGCGACATGGCCACGCTCCGCGACCGGAACGGCGTCGACGTGCCCGGCCTCAGCCCGGCCGCGATCCAGGAGGGGCGCTTCGTCGCGCGCTGCATCCTCGATGATCTCGAGGGCCGCCCGCGCGGGCAGTTCGCCTACCTCGACAAGGGGACGATGGCGACCATCGGCCGCTCGCGCGCCATCGCGAAGGTCGGGCGCCTGCAGATGTCGGGCACGCTCGCGTGGCTCGCCTGGCTGGCCGTCCACGTGCTGTTCCTTATCGGCTTCAGGAACCGCTTCACCGTCATGTTCGCGTGGATGTGGCAGTACATCACCTTCAAGCGCGGCGCCCGCCTCATCACCGGCCATACCTCGCCGGTGCTCCTGGCGGCGCCCGTGCCTTCGGTGCGTCGCCCGTTGCCCGCGAGCCCGGTCGCGGAGGCGGTCTCGGGCGGCCCCTGAGCGCGCCCTTCCCCCCGCTCGCTTGACGCGCGCCCTCCACCATGGCGGATACGCGTCCAGTGAAGGCACGCAGAGCCCAGACCCCCGCGCGATCGGCGGCCGCCGAGCCGCCGTCCCCACCCCCGCCCCCGGCGAGCGAGCCTGGCGGGGACGACCCGGCGTTCGACGACGCGTCGGACCTCACGCCGGTCGTCGCCTCCAACCTGAAGCGGTTCCGGGCCGAGCGGGGCCTGTCGCTCGAGCGCCTGGCGAAGGCGTCCGGGGTGAGCCGGGCGATGCTGGGGCAGATCGAGCTGGGCCAGAGCACGCCGACCATCAACGTCCTCTGGAAGATCGCGCGCGCCCTCGGGGTCCCCTTCTCGGCGCTGATGAGCCAGGCGACATCGCCCGTCACGACCGTCATGCAGGCCTCGCACGCGCGCATCCTGCGGTCTCGCAACGGCGACTTCTCTTCCCGGGCGCTCTTCCCGATGGACCGGCCGCGCAACGTGGAGTTCTACGAGCTCCGCCTCGCGCCGCGCTCGGTCGAGCACGCCGACGCGCACGCCCCGGGCACCGCCGAGAACCTGATCGTCACCGAGGGCTCGGTGGAGATCACCGTGGCCGGCGAGCGGCGCCTGCTCGAGACCGGCGACGCCATCCTGTTCGAGGCCGACAGCCCGCACAGCTACCGCAACCCGGGCAGCGTCGAGGCCGTCATGTACCTCGTCATGACCTACGGCTCGCGCGGATAGGCAACCCCGCCCCATTTCCGGACCCCGCCGGCCTCGTGTCCCTCCGGTATCCAAGACATGTCCTCCGTTATTTTGGCAGATCTCCCTTGCGTCCTCTGCTTTAGCGTGAGATATGTCCGTTATAGCGGCGGTCACCCGCTGCGAGGAGCAAGGAGGCGGAGCGATGCGGATCACCTGGATTGGTGGGTTGGATCGCAACCAGGCTCAGCTGGAGCGGATGGCGCTGCAGGCGGGGCACCATCTGGAGTTTCACACGGGCAACACGGGCGGCCGCGGGGCGGCCGAGCTGCGGGCGGCCATCGAGCGGGCCGATCTCGTGATCGTGCTGACCGACGTGAACAGCCACGGCGGCGTGCTCCTCGCCAAGAAGCTCTGCCAGAAGCTCGGCCGCGCGGCGTTCATGGCCCGGCGCTGCGGCGCCTCGCGCTTCCAGCAGCTGCTCGACGCGCTAGCGCAGCGGGAATCGCGGTATCTCGCGACTGGCTAAGGGAGTAGGAACGATCGATGCGATGCTTGATGACGATGCTTTGTTGCGTGCTGGCGCTGGCGCTCTCGGCGTGCTCGAAGGGCGACGCGGCCGGCGCCTCGAAGTCGGGGTCGGTGCAGATACTGAACGTCTCGTACGACCCCACGCGCGAGCTCTATGAAGAGGTGAACGCCGCGTTCGCGAAGCGCTGGAAGGAGCAGAGCGGACAGGACGTCACCATCAAGCAATCGCACGGCGGCTCGGGCAAGCAGGCCCGGTCGGTGATCGACGGGCTCGAGGCGGACGTGGTCACGCTCGCGCTCGCCTATGACGTCGATGCGGTCGCGTCCGCCGGGCTGATCAAGGAGGGATGGCAGGCGCGCCTCAAGGACAACAGCGCTCCTTACACGTCGACCATTGTCTTCCTGGTGCGCAAGGGCAACCCCAAGGGCATCAAGGACTGGGACGATCTCGTGAAAGAGGGCGTGGCGGTCATCACCCCGAACCCGAAGACCTCCGGCGGCGCGCGCTGGAACTACCTCGCTGCGTGGGGGTACGAGCTGAAGCGGGCGGGCGGCGACGAGGCGAAGGCGAAGGATTTCGTCGGCCGCCTCTTCAAGAACGTGCCCGTCCTCGACACGGGGGCGCGCGGCTCGACCACGACGTTCGTCGAGCGTGGGCTCGGCGACGTCCTGATCGCCTGGGAGAACGAGGCGCTGCTCGCGGTGAAGCAGAGCGGCAAGGACAAGTTCGAGGTGATCGTGCCGTCGATCAGCATCCTCGCCGAGCCGCCTGTCGCGGTGGTCGACAAGGTGGTCGACAGGCGCGGGACGAGGGCGGCGGCGGAGGCGTACCTCGCCTTCCTCTCCACGGAGGACGGCCAGCGCATCGCGGTGAAGCACTTCTACCGCCCGCGCAACCCGGCGATCCTCGCGGCGGCCGAGTCGGAGGGTGTCTTCCAGAAGGTCGCGCTCTTCTCGATTGACGAGGTCTTCGGCGGGTGGCAAAAAGCCCAGAAGGCGCACTTCTCCGACGGCGGCGTCTTCGACCAGATCTACCAGGCCGGTAAGTAGACTTCGTGGCTCTCCTCTGGCGGCGACAGAGCGTTCTGCCCGGCTTCGGGCTGGCGATGGGGATTACGGTAACGTACCTGTCGCTGCTGGTGCTCGTCCCGCTGTCGATGATCTTCCTCAAGACGGCGACGCTCCAGCCCGCCGAGATCTGGGCGGTGGTGACCTCGCCGCGCGCCGTCGCCTCGTTGAAGATGAGCTTTGTTGCGTCGCTCATCGCGGCGGGCATCAACGCGGTCTTCGGCGTCCTCGTGGCGTGGGTGCTCGTCCGCTACAGCTTTCCGGGCAAGTCGATCGTCGACGCGCTCGTCGACCTGCCCTTCGCGCTCCCGACGGCCGTCGGCGGCATCGCGCTCACGGCCATCTATGCGCAGCAGGGGTGGGTCGGCCGGTTCCTGTACCCGCTCGGGATCCAGAGCGCGTTCAGCCGTCTGGGCGTCGTCATCGCGCTCACCTTCGTGGGGCTCCCGTTCGTCGTGCGGACCGTCCAGCCGGTGATGGAGGAGCTCGAGGTCGACCAGGAAGAGGCGGCGGCGTCGCTCGGCGCGGGCCGCTTCGAGATCTTCCGTCGCATCCTCCTGCCCGCGCTCTGGCCATCGATCCTCACCGGGTTCGCGATGTCGTTCGCGAGGGCGTTCGGTGAGTACGGGTCGGTCGTGTTCATCTCCGGGAACATGCCCTTCAAGACGGAGATCACGCCGCTCGTCATCATGACCAAGCTCGAGCAGTACGACTACGCGGGCGCGACGGCGCTCGCGCTCGTGATGCTCCTCTGCTCCTTCGTGCTGCTCTTCCTGATCAACCGACTCCAGTCCTGGAGCGGCGCGCGCGTGTCGTCGCGGAGCGCTGTCGAGGCGCCCCAGCCTGCGTCCGAGCGGTCCGCGGGGGCCAGAGCGCCCGGGGTCGCGTCGTAGTGGCTGGCGCGGCCGGCAAGCTGCGGGTCAGGTCGCGCGGGGCGGTGCGCGGCGCGACGTCCGAGCCCCCGCTGGTGCGCTGGGCGCTGACGGCGGCGGCGCTCGCGTTCCTCGGGTTCTTCCTCTTCCTGCCGGTCGTGGCGGTGTTCATCGAGGCGTTGAAGGACGGCCTCGCGGGGTACTGGCGGGCGATCACCGCGCCGGACGCCATCGCCGCCATCGAGCTGACGCTCACGACCGCGATCATCGCCGTGCCGCTCAACCTCGTCTTCGGCGTGGCCGCGGCCTGGGCGATCGCGCGCTTCGAGTTCACGGGAAAGAGCCTTCTCGTCACGCTCATCGATCTGCCGTTCGCGGTCTCGCCGGTGATCTCCGGCATGATCTTCGTCCTGCTCTTCGGGGCGCAAGGGGTGCTCGGCCCCTGGCTCATCGAGCACGACCTCCGGGTCATCTTCGATCGTCCGGGGATCATCCTCGCGACGACCTTCGTGACGTTCCCGTTCGTCGCGCGCGAGCTCATCCCGTTCCTGGAGAGCCAGGGGGCCGACGAGGAGCACGCGGCGCTGTCGCTCGGCGCGAGCGGGTGGAGCATGTTCTTCCGCATCACCCTCCCCAACGCGAAGTGGGGCCTGCTCTACGGCGTGGTGCTCTGCAACGCGCGGGCGATGGGCGAGTTCGGCGCGGTGTCGGTCGTCTCGGGGCATATCCGGGGGCAGACCAACACCATGCCGCTGCACGTCGAGGTGCTCTACAACGAGTTCCACTTCTCAGCGGCGTTCGCGGTCGCCTCGTTGCTCGTCCTGCTCGCGCTCCTGACGCTCGTGGCGAAGCGCCTTATCGAGCACCGGGCGCAGCGAGACGCGGCTCCGGAGATCGACCCGGCGGCGAAGGCCGGCGCGGGGTGACGCGCGCGCTCCATCCCGCACGGGATGGAGTGCGCGACGGAGCGCGGGCCGCTGGAGGACTCGGCACGAGCGGCACGAGAGGGAGCGCCGGGGACACGGCGCTTCCCTGGAAACGCCGTTGCCCAGGAGGACGGATGGCGCGCGGAGAACAGCAGATCTCGACGCTTCGACGCGGGTGAGCGCCGCGGGAGGGGCGCTGTCGGGCCGCGCCCAACTTGCGATTGGCCCCCGGCGCTCCAGGTTCGAGGGAGGGGTCACCATGCGGTTCTTCGAAGCGGTTGGGCGTGTGATCGGGGGAGCGCTGTCTCCCATCGCCGGGGTGGGCAGCTTCATCCGGAGAGCGAGGCTGTTCCATCCCGACGGCGTGGTCTACTGCGCGGGGGTGAAGGCGCTCGCGGTGGAGGGCGAGGTCGGCGCGCTGGCGCAGCGGCTGGCGGGGCCGGCGCTCGTGCGGCTCTCGGGCGGGATGTGGCGGTGGCGGGGCGGCAAGGGCGAGCGCCGGCCGGACGTGCTGGGGGTCGCGGTGCGCTTCCGGACCAGCGAAGAGGTGACGCCGGCCGCGAGCGCCGGCGATCAGGACCTCATCTTCGTGAGCGCGCGCCGACTCTTGCTGCTCCCGTTCGCCCTGTTCACGACGAAGAGGCACGACTTCCTGGACAACGACTACTACGCGCTGGCGCGGTTCGACGTGGCCGGCTTCGGTCGCGCGGAGTTCCGCCTGGTGCCGCTGCGCGCGGCGGTGGTGAAAGGCAACCGCCGGGAGAAGCTGGAGCGCGCCGCTGAGGCGGGGCTCGCGCTGCTGCGCCTCGAGGTGAGGCGAGGGGGCTCGCGCGCACGGTGGATGGCAGTGGCCGATATGGAGCTGTACGAGCCGGTGGACATCGACCAGCGCGCCCTCCGCTTCAACCCGTTCCAGACGGGGAAGGGGATCGTGCCGCGCGGGTTGATCCAGGCGACGCGGCGGGCGGTCTACACGGCCAGCTACATCGGGCGAGCCCTGGGGGCGCGGGAGAGGGTGCCGCGCGCGCGAGGGGCGGGGCGCGGCGGGCGCGAACAGTAAGCCGCGGGGCCAAGCGGGGGGGCGCGCGCGGTGCGGGCGTTCTGCAAGGCGCCGGAAAACCCTCCAGGGGGCAGCGGCCGGCGGAGGGGGGAGGGGGAGCGCACGGCGCGCGCTGGGGCCCCGCCGAACTCGCGTTGGCGCCTGTGTCCACCTCGCTTCGCGAGGTGAACGCAGGCGCAGGGTCGCTCGGACAGCGGCCCGTCCCCAGCGCGCGCCGTGCGCTCCCCCTCCCCCCTCCGCCGGCTCCAGGATCAGGACGGGAACGACGACGGAACGACGGAACGAGCGCGGCGAAGCGCCGGCCAAGGAACTGAAGGGGAACCGAAGGGGAACCGCAGGGGAACCGGGGGTGACCGAAGGGACGGCTCGACCGCGTGAACGGAGGACGGGGAAAGCAAAGGCATTGACAGCTGGGCAGAGATGAGGCATGACCTCCCGCCGCTTCGAACAGTCGGTGAGGTAGCCAAGTGGTTAGGCAACGGTTTGCAAAACCGTTATACGCGGGTTCGAATCCCGTCCTCACCTCCGCAACGACGACAGTCCGGCCTGTGTGTTGCCCAGGCCTCGACCTGGATGCCGCTGCCGCAAGAGGCGAGCGCGGAGCGCCCGTGCGGCTGCCTGGCGGTCGCCAGCGCGACGGTGTCGTCGAGGTGAGCCGGAGCGATACGGCCGTCGCAGCGGCGCTGGCGCCCTCGCCTCAGCGAGGATCGAACCAGGTATAGCCGTAGTCGAAGCAGAGCTCCTCGCCCGCCTGGATGTCGCGGAGCGCGATGGCAGCCATCGAGTCCGGCACCGGACCGTCATCCATCTCGACGTTGGGTGTCGCCGAGTGGTTGTAGAGCGCGAGCAACCCCCACGCATACGCCTTCTCCCGCCCGGGCTCCTTCCCCCACGTGAACACGTGATGGAGCGCCTGGCAGCCGCGGTGCTCCTCGGTCTTCAGATCCGAGGCCGGGAAGCAGCTGACAGCGGCCCACTCGACGACCGTACCCTTCGGCAGGAACCGGCGAGCGAAGACGCCCCGGCCCTTCCCGGGGATGCGGCGCCACACGACGTTCGGATGGAACTGGTTCTCGGCGATGAGGGCGTCGATTTCCTGGTCGGTCATGGCGGGCGCCACCGACGCTATCACGCCCCAGCGAGCGCGGCGGTGCTCGAGTGCCTATCGGCAGCGCGGTCCATCACGATCGAAGGGCCCGGCCGCTGGCTCCAGGACAGCGTGCCTCGCACGACGTTCGTCGCGATCGGCGCGGCCTCTGGCGGGCAATTCCTTCGAGGACAAGCGGATGAGCTGCGAGCGGAACATCGATGGTCGATGGATCGGCGGCTGGCCGGCGCACTCCGCGGCGCCCGTCCTCGTGATACCGTGGCGCGGCTGGAACACCCCATCCGGGCGCCGCGGTGGCGCCGCTGGCTCCGGCGCGCGGACGCATGGCCTCGGATCTCCCACGAAAACCCGCCGCGCCGCCTGAAGGACCGGGCCCACGATCCGCGCCGGCGGAGCCCACGCTCCCGCACGACGCGGGCGCGGCGAGCTCCGACCCGCCGCCGAGCGATCGCGCGCCGACGCGGCTCTGGTCGCCGCGAGGCCCGGCGCAGGCGCCGCCCCCGGAGCCTCCGCCCGACGCTCCGCGCGCGACCGTCCCGTGGTCGCCCGGGCCGCACCCGCCGGCGCCACCGGGCCGCCGCGCGCAGGAGGGAACGCCGGGAAGAGCGCGCGCCCTCGTCAGGGCGGCGCTCGATCTCCCGCTGTGGAAGCGCGCGGGCGCGGCGCTCCGCGCGGCCCTCCAGCGGAAGCCCCGGGGCGCCGGGCCCAGGCCGCCGCTCCGCGCCCAGCTCGCCCGCTGGGGCAAGGGGCTCGCGATCGCCCTCGCGTGCCTCCTCGCCGCCGCCGTGATCGCGTTCTTCCTCGTCGTCCGCCACTACGAGCGCGACCTGCCGACAACCGCGGAGCTGAAGAATTACGACCCGCCGCAGGTGACGCGGTTCCTCGCGCGCGACGGCACGGTGATCGGCGAGCTCTTCGTCGAGCGCCGCACGCTCGTGCCGGTCACCGAGATCCCGCCGGTGATGAGCCTCGCGGCGCTCGCGGCCGAGGACGCCAGGTTCTACAAACACGACGGCCTCAATTACCTGGGCATGCTCCGCGCGCTGATCGTCAATCTGCGCTCGGCGGAGGCGCGCCAGGGCGGCAGCACGATCACCCAGCAGGTCGTGAAGAACGTGCTGCTCACGCACGAGCGCACGCTCGACCGGAAGATGCGCGAGCTCCTCCTCGCGCGCCGCATCGAGCAGGAGCTCACGAAGGACCAGATCCTCGAGCTCTACCTGAACCACATCTACTTCGGGCACGGGCGCTACGGGGTCGAGGAGGCGGCGCGGTTCTACTTCGGCAAGAGCGTCCGTCAGGTCACGCTGGCCGAGGCGGCGCTCCTCGCGGGCATCGTGAAGGGGCCCTCCCTCTACTCGCCGCGCGTGAACAAGGAGCGCGCCGAGAAGCGCCGCGCCTTCGTGCTCGGTCAGATGCGCGAGAAGCGCTTCCTGCCCGCGGCGCAGATCGACGCCGCGCTCGCGGAGCCGATCCGCCTCGCGCCCGAGCCGGAGCACCTGGACGAGCTCGCGCCCGAGGTCCTCGCCGAGGCCGAGCGCGCGCTGCGGAAGGCCGTCGGGCCCGACGCCAGGTACGGCGGCTACACGGTCGTGACCTCGATCGACCCGAAGATGCAGGCCGCGGCGCGCGCGGCGGTGCGCCAGAACCTCGACGCCTACGCCGCGCGGCACGGGCTCGTCGCGCCGTTCACCCGCGCCAAGGGGGATCCGGCGCCCTTCCAGGGCGCGCCCAAGGACGCGGGCCGCGCCTACCTGGGCGCGGTGACCGGCGCCGACGACGCGCGCGGCACGCTGGCCGTCCGCGTCGGCACGGCGCAGGGCGCCGTCGATCTGCGCAAGGAGCGCCGGTACAACCCGCGCGGGCTCCCGCCGAGCCGCTTCGCCGAGGTCGGCAAGGTGCTGCGCGTGCGCTTCGAGGGCGACCCCGAGGCCGGCAAGCTCCGGCTCGACCTCGGCCCGCAGGGCGCGCTCATCGCGATCGACGCGCGCACGCGCGAGATCGTCGCGCTCGCGGGCGGCTACGAGGGCGCGCGCGGCGGCCTCGATCGGGCGAGCCGCGCGCTCCGCCAGCCGGGATCGACCTTCAAGGCGATCGTCTACGGCTACGGCATCCATTCGCGCAAGCTCACGGCCGCCTCGATGCTCGAGACCGACCCGGCGGCGCTCGAGGGCTACCGGCCCGGCAACTACGACGAGAGCGAGGGGCAGAGCCCGAAGCGCCTGCGCGAGGCGCTCGCCCACAGCGTGAACGTGGCCGCGGTGTCGGCGCTCCGGGACGTCGGCCCCGAGGCCGTCGTCGCGTGGGCGCGCGAGCTCGGGATCACGTCGAAGCTCGGCGCCGACCTGTCCCTCGCGCTCGGCTCCTACGAGGTGACCCCGCGCGAGATGGCCGCCGCCTACGCGACGTTCGCCGCGGGCGGCGCGTACCAGGAGCCCGTCCTCGTGACGAAGATCACGGGCCCGCGCGGCGAGGCGCTGCCCCTGCCGGCGCGGCTCCCGCCGCGCCCGGTGATGACGGCGGCGGAGGCGTACCTCACGACGGACCTGCTCACCTCGGTCGTGAAGGTCGGCACGGCGAAGCAGGCGCTCTCGCTGCGCCGGCCGATCGCCGGCAAGACCGGGACGACGAACGACGCGAGGGACGCGTGGTTCGTCGGCTACTCGACCGACATCGCGTGCGCCGTGTGGACCGGCTTCGACGACGCCACGACGCTCGGCGCGCGCGAGGTGGGCAGCAGCGCCGCCCTGCCGGCCTTCATCGCGTTCATGGAGAAGGCGCACGCGGGGCGGCCGGCGACCGACTTCCCGGAGCCGCTCGGGATCGTGCGCCTCTCGATCGATCCGGCGAGCGGGATGGGGGCGTTCCCGGGCCAGGAGGGCGCCGTGGAAGAGGCGTTCCTCGAGGGCACCGAGCCGACCGGCGTCGCGGTGCCGGACCCGGCCGCCATCGGGCAGGGGATCCTGGACCTCTTCAAGACGCAGTGACCGTCGCGAGGCGACCCGGCTCCCTCGGCGCCCCGCGCCGCGGCCTCCAGCTCGGGCTGGCCGGGCGCGGCGGCGCCCAGGTGATCCCCGCGGCGAGACGCCGGCCCCACGCGGCGCCGCCGCGCGCTATGTTCCGGCCCGTCCGCATGAAGTGGTCGCCGATCCTCGCCGCCTTGCTCCTGCTCGCGGCCGCGTGCAAGAGGCCCGACCCCGCCGAGGAGGCGGTCGCGCTCTCGCCGCAGGCCGCGAAGGGCAAGGCCCTGTTCTCCACCCTCTGCGCGGCGTGCCACGCCCCCAGCGCCAAGCTGGTCGGCCCTCCGCTCAGCGAGCTCGCAGGGCTCTACAGGACCGATCCCGCGGGCATCGTCCGCTGGGCCGTGACCCCGGGGCGAAAGCGCGCCGACGTCCCCCCGATGCCCAGCTTCCGCGGCGTCCGGGAGTCGGATCTCGCCGACATCGCGCAGTACATCATCGAGGCCGGCACCGCGGCCGGAAAGCAAGGTCCATGATCTATTCGTTCGTCCTCGTCGCGCACTCGTGGCTGCGCTGGGTCGTCCTGCTGCTCGGGCTCCTGGCGCTCGCGCGGTCGGTCCGCGGCTGGGTCCAGCGGGGGCCGTGGACGGCGGCAGATCGCAAGGTCGGCGCGGCGTTCGTCGGCTCGCTCGACGCCCAGCTCCTCCTCGGCGTCTTGCTCTACACCGCGCTCAGCCCGCTCAGGCCCACGTCGCTGGCCGCGCTGAAGGCCGCGATGCCCATCGCGGCGCTGCGCTTCTTCGCCGTCGAGCACATCTTCGCCATGATCGTGGCGGTGGCGGTCGCCCACGTCGCCTGGGCCCGGGCGAAGCGGGCCCCGGACCCCACCGCGCAGCACCGGCGCCTGGCGATCGGCGTCCTCGTCACGCTGCTCGTCATTCTCGCCGCCATCCCCTGGCCCTCCATGGCCTACGGCCGCCCGCTCTTCCGGCTGCCCTGAGAGGCCGTCCGCCGTCGCCCGCGCGTCCCCGGAGCAGCGGCCCGGGGCGCCGGCTCACGCCACGTCCTCCCGGCTCATCCGGAGCAGCCACAGCGGGGCCAGCGCCTGCGACAGGCTCCGCACCAGCGACGACTCGGCATACCCCATCACGTAGTCCTCGATCTCGATCGGCGCGGTCGCGCCCGGGCGGCGCGGCGGGTCGAACCGGACGCGCCGCACCACCGGGAGGAGCTCGGCCGGGTTCGGCGGGAGCGCGCGCTCGCGCCGCGCCGCCTCGTCGAACGCCGCCTGCAGGTCGAGGTGCTCCCGGACCGCGCGCGCCGGCGAGAGGCCCGGCCGGGCCGGCAGGACGCGCACCCGCACCACCTCGGGGCCGCGCGAGAGCGACGTCCAGACGTGCGCGCCCGTCTCGAGCTCGAAGAAGTCCATCACGCACAGGCCCACGACGCTCAGGACGAGGAGCTCCGCCCCGCGCCCGGGGGCGGCGAGCATCGCCTCGAGCCCCGCCGCCCCGCGGCCCTGCTCGACCACGCGCGCGCGCCCGTCGCCGCCGGACGCGCTGCCGAGCGGCGCGCAAGCCCACCCCTCCACCTCGCCCCCTGCCTCGCCGTAGGCGCGCGCGAGCGCCTCGAAGAGCCCCTCCTCGGGCTCGTCGCGCGCGCCGGCCGGCCCCTCGTCGAGGCGCGCCGCGCGGAGCAGCTCGATCAGGACCGCGTGCTGGCCCGGCTCGTCCACCTTGCGGAGCGCGCGCCGGAGCGCGTGGCCCTCCGCGATGCACTCCAGGACCTCCTGCTTCGCCGGCCGGCGCAGCGGGCCCGGCAGCTGGCGCCGGTGGAACAGGCGCACCCGGGAGCGGCTCCACTCGTCCTCGACCGTCACGTAGCCGAACCTCCGCACCTCCAGGTCGAGGTGCTGCTGCTCGTCGTCGTCGCCGCTCCGCCGCCGGACGAGGTCGATCCGCTCGCGGAACGCCCGGATCGCGCCGCGCATGGCGTCGAGGTTGTAGACCGCCTCCGCGTGCTCGTGCGCCTCGGGTCCCTCCGCGGCGGTCCGGCCGTGCTCCGCGAGGTGGTAGCGGATCCGCTCGGAGAGGCGCGCGAGGTCGTCGCTCCGATCGAGCGCGTCGACGAACTCGAGCAGCGGCGAGAGCTCCGCCGTGAGCGCGCCGAGCGGCCTCGCCATGAGCGGCGCGAGGGCCCACGCCGCGGCCGCGGGCTCGGCCTCCGCGAGCGCCTCGCGGTGCAGCGCAAACGCGGGTGACGCGGGTGACTCGGGTGATCCGGACGACCCGGGCGACCCGCGGGACGCGGCGCCGTCGCCCGCCGCGGCGGCGCCGTCGCCGCGTGCGGTCGTGAAGATGCGGATCACCTGCATCGCGGCGGGCGCGCCGCGGGTGAGCGCGTCGCTCAGCAGCGATCCGATCTCGTCCTCGATGAACCGCTTCACCGAGCGGGCGCCGTCCTCGGCCACGAACGCCTCGCGCGCGATCCGCTCGGCCACGCCGGCGCCCCGGCGCACGAAGACGCTCCGCTCGGCGAGCCCGCGACGGCCGAGCAGCCGGTCGAGCTCCTTCTCGGCCACCCGCACCGCCACCTCGGGCGTCAGCGGCCGGAACGGCACGACGCGATCGATCCGGTTGAACAGCTCCGGCGGGAAGAAGTCGCGCACCGCCCGCGCGACCTCCTGGGCCGACTCCTCCGCGATCGCGAGCGCCCGCGCCTCCGAGAGCCCCGCGCCGCCGAAGCCGACCAGCGCCCGCGACCGCGCGCCCAGGTTGGACGTCATCACCACGACCGCGTGGTGGAAGTGCGCGGGCCTCGCCGCCGCGTCCGTGAGCCGCCCGTCCTCGAAGAGCTGGAGCAAGAGGCCGTGCACCGACGGGTGCGCCTTCTCGATCTCGTCGAGCAGCACCAGCGAGAACGGCTGCTCCCGCACCCGCTGCGTCAGGAGCCCGTCGGGCGCGTAGCGATCGCCGACGAGCCGCGCCGGCGCGTCCGGGCCGCTCTGCTCGCTCATGTCGAAGCGGAGCAGGCGCGACGCGCTGCCGTAGATGAGCTCCGCCATGCACCTGGCGAGCTCGGTCTTGCCGGTCCCCGTCGGCCCGGTGAAGAGGTACACGCCGTACGGGCGCCGCGGATCCACGAGGCCCGCCTTGATGCGCGAAACGAGGTCCGCCGCGGCGCGCACGGCCTCCGGCTGGCCGATCACACGCCGGCCCAGCTCCTCCTCCAGCGCGCCGGCGTCGAGCGGCTCGTCGCCACCGAGGAGGAGCCGCGGTACGCCGGTCTTCTGCGACAGGAGCCGCAGCACGTCCTGCGAACCGACCGGGCGCGGCGCGTGGCCGCGCGCCGGCCCCGGCTCCCCGGAGGGCGACGGCGTCACGCCCGCGCGGACGACCTCGCGCAAGAGGTCGATGGCCTTGCCAGGCAGCGCCTGCGCCGAGAGGAGCGATCCGCCGAGGTCGAGGATCGTCCGCAGCACGTACGGGCTCACGCGGGCGGCGTGGCGCTGCTCGAGCGCGCGGACCTCCCGCACCATGAGGCGGAACGTCTCGGAGGGCGTCGCCTCGGGGAGGAAGAGCGGCGTGAACAGGGCCGCGAACGACGGGGACTCCTGCTCGAGGAGGCGGAACGCCTCGGGGGAGCACTCGCCGACCATCACGATCTCGCGGCGGGAGAGCGGGCCGCGGAAGAAGTCGGCGAGCGAGCGCTCGCTCTCGCGCGACCTGCCGATCCGGCCGAAGTGGTGGAGGTCGTCGATCACGAGGATGGCGCCGCGGCTGCGCGCGTCCTCGACGAGCTCGACGCACCGCTTCTCCCAGTCGCCGAGGTGGCTCATCCCGGCGATGAGCCTGCGGCCGCTCACGGCGACGACGTCGCGGACGCGGTCGAGGTTCTTGTGCGCGCCGTACCCGTCGGCCGCGAGGAGATCGAGCACCGCGCGGTGGATCAAGGTCGTCTTGCCGCACCCCGGCGGGCCGACGACGACGACCGGCTGCGCCCTGCCCGCGCCGAGCAGCAAGGCGAGCTGCTCGCGCTGCGGCGATCGCGGCACGCCCGCGTCGAGGTTGCCCTGGGCCGCGCGCTGCGTGAGGCTCACGCCGAGGTTCGGCAGGACCTTGAGGCCCCGGCGCTTCTTCCAGCGGAACGCCGGATCGGCGCCGGTGTCGTCCTCGCCCGGGCGCTCCGGCAGGTCCGCGAGCGCCGAGCGCGGGGCGCACGAGAACGACAGCGCCGTGATGCGCTCCTTGCCCCGGCTCCAGAGCCGCGCGATCTCGTCGTCGTCGAGCGCGGCCCACGCGACCTGGAACAGCGCGCGGAGCTGCTCGTCCAGCGGGAGATCCTCGCGGATCGGCGCGGCCTCGCCCTGGCGGGCGGGGTGGTAGGCGAAGACGACGCGCTCGTGCTCCGAGGCCCAGCGCGGCTCGAGCACGACGGGGCAGAGGCCGCTCACCTTGCGCCGCTCGGCGGCGCCGGAGAGCGTGAGCTCGAGGCGCACCTTCTCGATCCGGATGCCGCGGGGGAACTCGAGGCGCGCGAGCTCGGCCGCGCGCGCCTTCTCGAAGACGGCCCTGAGCTCCTCGGTGAGCAGGCGCCGGACGCGCTCCGCGTGCCGCCCCTCCCGCGAGCGCGTGCTCGGGCCGAGGCCGAGCGTCACGCACTCGACGTTCGTGGTCCGCCGTTCGAAGAGCGGGATCGTGAAGTGCACGGCCTCAGGGTAGTGGCTCTGCCAGGTCAGGCGTCGGGCAAATCATCGAGCGCCGAGCCGTCCCCGCCTGCGCTGAAATACTCGCTCCGATCCAGCCCGCTCCCCTCGTCCTCGAACAGCAGCAGGTGCGTCAGCGCGACCTCGTCGAGCCGCTCCCAGTACCACGCCGGATCCATCGCGATCCGCGCCCTGCGCCCCGCGATCAGCGCCGCGCCCTCGACCTCGTCGAGCTCGCGCGCGGCCGCCCCGCGCCGCCGCGCCGCGGCCGAGCCCGCGGGCGGCGGGGCGAGCGACCTGTGCTCCCACTGGTCCTCGGCGATGTCGGCCGCGTGCGCGACGAAGTGCACGAACACGTGCAGCCGGCCGTCTTTTGACGCCTCGCACGCCTCGCCCGCCTCGCCCGCCTCGCCCGCGTCCCGCTTGCGCGCGACCAGCCGGTGGAGCCCCCGCTCCAGCGAGAGGAACGCCCCGGCGTACGCGCCGGTGCAGCGGAGGAGCACGCTCCGGAACCCGCGCTTCGGCTCGTCGAGCGCGTCCAGCACGTCGCCCGGAGCGCGCGGCGGGCCCCACCGCCGGCTCGCGGGCCACGCGCCGTCGCCGGGCCCGGCCCGGTCGCCATCGATGTGCAGCGTCGCGCCCCACCCGCGCCGCGGGAGCTCCCTGAGGAGCGGCGCGAGCCACCGCTCGAACGCCCCCGCGTCGAGCTCCTCCAGGATCAGCGTGATCGCGTCGCGCCGCGACTCGGTCGCGACGAGCGCGCGGGGCAGCACCTTGCGCACGCCCTCCCACGCCGCGCGCGCCTCGCCCGCGAGCCCGCGCACCTCCTCGCCCTCGAGCAGCGCCATCAGGGCGAGCTCCTCGACGCCGTGCATCTCCTCCTGCGCGCGCTCGAGCTGCCCCCAGAGCTCGCTCAGCCGGTGGTGCTCGGCCTGCAGCGCCGCGGCGTCGATCTCCTTCCTCCGATCGCGCGACGGCCCGCTCGCGAGGCTCAGCTGCGTCAGCAGGAAGTCGAGCTGCTCCTTGAGCTGCTCGAGCGGCCCGAGGCTCATCCACCGGTCCACCTCGCGCCGGAGCTCGCCGACCTGCTCGACGCCGAACGCCTGCTGCGCGGCCTTCGCCGCGCGCCGCCGCCGCGCCACGAGGCGGAGCGCTGGCGTCTCGGCGCGGGCGACCACGGCGCCGTCGGCGGGCGCCGCCGCTTCAGGCTCGCCCGCCTCGGTCACCCACACCGTGAGATCCCGCGCGTCGCCCCCGAGCCTCGCGAGCAGCCGCGCGAGCGGCGCAGCGAGGTGCTCCTCGACGTGGCGCCGCAGCGCCCGCGCCCCGTACGCCGGCGCGTGGCCGTCCTCGGCGAGCCGCGCGAGCGCCCGCTCCGACACCTCGAGCGCGACGCCCGCCTCGGACAGCCCGCGGCGCTGGGCGAGGCGCCGCGCCGTGAGGCGCGCGACCTCGGCGAGCTCCGCCCGGGTCAGCGCCCGGAACGGCACCACGCGATCGATGCGGTTCACGAACTCCTGCCGGAACGCGCCCGCGACGACGCGCTGGTAGTGCGCCTCGTCCAGCGCGGCCTGCTCCTCCGGCGCCTCGGCGCCTCGCTCGCCGGCGAACCCCGCCCGCGCGCGCCGCTCCGCCGCGCCGAGGTTCGACGTCATGATCACGATCGCGTTGTGGAAGTACGCCGTCCTGCCGCGCGCGTCGGACAGGCGCCCCTCGCCGAGCACCTGCAGCAGGAGATCGAACACGGCCCGGTGGGCCTTCTCGATCTCGTCGAGCAGGAGCACGCAGAACGGCTGCTCGCGCACGCGCTGCGTGAGCAGCCCGCCCGCGCCGTCGGTCCCGCGGATCAGGCGATCGGCCGCGCCCTCGCTCGAGAACTCGCTCATGTCGAACCGCGCGAGCCGATCGGGCGAGCCGAAGAGCAGCCCGGCGAGCGCGCGGGCGAGCTCGGTCTTGCCGACGCCCGTCGGCCCCACGAAGAGGAACGCCGCGAGCGGCTTGTCCGGCGGCGAGAGCCCCGCCTTCACCACGGCGATCGTCTCGGCGAGCGCGCGCACCGCGCGCTCCTGCCCGACCACGCTCGCGCCGAGGTCGCGCGCCACGCGGTCGACGCGGAGCGGGAGATCGTCGCGCAGCAGGAACGCCGGCATCCCCGTGCGCATCGAGAACAGCTCGTAGAGATCGCTCCGCCCGAGCGTGACCGGCTCCCCCTGCGCGGTCCGCTCCCGCTCGTGCACGGCGCGCAGGTCCTCGTAGAGGCGGACCGCCTTGCCCGGGAAGGCGCTGTAGGGCAGGTAGCGCTCCGCGAGATCGACGAGCGCCGTCAGCGCGTCGCCCGCGACCGCGGGGCGGTGCGGCTCGACGCGGCCGTCGCGCTCGGCGAGCGCCTTCCGGGTATCGGCGGCCGAGAGCGGATCGATCCGGATTCGGCTCAGCCCCGCGAAGAACGCCCAGTGCCGCCCCTCGAGCGCGTCGAGCCGGTCGTCCCGGAGCTCGCACAGGACGCGCACCCGCCCCTCGTCGAGGTAGGGCCGCATCGCGCCGGCCAGGTCCACGTGCCCCCCGTCGACGCGCTCGGCCAGGAGATCGTCGAGGTTCTCGAAGTAGAGCACCGCGTCGAGCGCGGCGGCGGCTTCCATCACGCCGTGGATGCGCTCCTGCCACTGCCCGAGCCCGCTCATGCCCGCGATGAGCTGTGCGCCCGACGTCGCGTAGACGAGCCGCGTCTGGCGGGCGACATACGCCAGCGCGAGCGCGGTCTTCCCGGCGTGCTCCGGGCCCACGAGCAGCACGCCGAGGCGCTCCTCGCCGTCGAGTAGCGCCGCGAGGCGCGCGAGCTCCGCGTCGCGGCAGGCGAGCGGCGGCGTCGCGAGCGGGCTCCGCTGCGCCGCCACGTGGAGCGGCGTCGCCACCGCGACGAGCGTCTCCACGGCCTTCTTCCGCCGCGCGCGCTCCACGATCGATGCGCCGCGCGGCCCGTGCCCGCCCGCGCGCTCGGGCTCGGGCAGCGGCGCGTGGAGCACCTCCAGGCGGTGCGCGCTCCCGGGCAGGAGCCCCAGGTGCTCCCACGTCGACAGGACCTGCGACGCGAGCAGCCGGCGCACCTCGTGCCGGATCGCCGCCTCGATCGGCTCGCCGGCCTCCACGTAGAACGCGTGCCCGAGGCTCGGCACGAGCACCCACGCGTCGCCGCGCTCCGCCGCCGGCGCCTCCGCCTGCCCGCGCGCGTCCAGCTCGCCGGCCGGCACGACGACGCAGGGAAAGCTCACCGGCACCTCGTTCCGCAGCTTGCGCGGCAAGTCGTCGCGCGGGACGGGGACGCTCACCGAGAGGAGCCCTGTCCCTCGCGGGAACGAGAGCCGGGAGACCGCGTCGGGCCGGGCGCGCGCGGCGTGCTCGCGCAGGAAGAGCTGCTGCTCGACGAGGACGTCCTCGTCGCGGCCGAAGCTCGCGACGTCCGGCGCCGCGACGGGGAAGGCCAGGCACGCGCCGTCGAAGCGCTCGCGCACGAAGACGAGCGCCCTCGCGGTGCGCCCCTCGCTCGCGTCGCGAGCCCCTTCCGCGGACGCGCCCGCTCCGTCCTCTGGAGCGGGCGCGGATCGTCCGTCGTCGCTGGAGCTCGTGCTCATCCGAGAGGGCGGAGCAGAGCCGATCCGCCCTCCCGGCGCAATCAGGCGATCAGCGTGATCAGCGCGATCAGCTCACGTCGGGTCGGCCTTGGGCGTGGTCGGCCCGCTCGGGGGCAGCTCGGGCTGCTTGATGTAGTCGGTCGGGAGATCGCCGGTGAGCGACTTGAGGAACGCGACGATCGCCTTCACCTCTTCGGGCTTGGCCTCCACGCCGAGCTGGTGCCACGCCATCTTGGTCACCGTCTCGTCGAGCGTCGCGATCGAGCCGTCGTGGAAGTACGGGAAGGTCTTCTCGACGTTCCTGAGGCTCGGGACGCGGAAGAAGAACTTGTCCTTCTCGTCCTTCGTGTGGTCGAAGCGCCCGTTGTCCTTGAGGCCGGGGAACTCCTTCACGAGGCCGAGCTTCTGGAACGTCGAGCCGCCGACGGCGACGCCCGTGTGGCAGGTCGGGCACCCGAGCGAGATGAACTTGTGGAACCCGGCCTTCTCCTCGGCGGTAAGGGCCTTGTCGTCGCCGCCCAGGAACTTGTCGAAGCGCGACGGCGTGACCAGGCCGCGCTCGAACGCGCCGATCGCCTTGGCCATGTTGTCGTAGGTGATCGGCTCCTTGTCGTCGGGGAAGGCCGCCTTGAAGAGCTTCACGTACTCGGGGATCGACTTGAGCGTCGTGATGACCCGCTTCTCGTCCGGCATGGCCATCTCGACGGGGTTCAGGATAGGCCCTTTGGCCTGGTCCTCGAGCGTGGCCGCCCGGCCGTCCCAGAACTGGGCGATGTGGGGGCCCGCGTTGTACGCAGAGGGCGAGTTGCGGCCGCCGAGCTGGCCCTTGTGCCCGGAGGAGAACTGCTTGTTGTCGACGCCGTAGGTCGAGAGGCCATGACACGAGTTGCAGGAGATATCGTGGTTCTTCGAGAGGCGCGTCTCGTACCACAGCATCCTTCCCAGGGTCACCTTGTCATCGGTGATCGTGTTCTTGTCCGTCTCGAATTTTGCGGGCAGGACCTGGAAGGACTTGACGTCCTTCGGATCGAAGACGAGCGGCTTCACGTCGCTTGTCGCCGCGGCGGTCGCGGCGGGCTTCGCCGTGTTCGAGGCCGGGGCGGCCTTGTGCTCGTAGTCCGCGGATCGTTCGCAGGCGCCCAGCCCGGCGGCGATGAAGAGCACACTGATGAGAGATGAGGGCCAACGCATGAGGTCTCCTGGCTCGTGAGGACGCCGTCCACGGTATGAGAGAGCCGCCGTGGACGTCAACGCGCGGCGCGGCCGCGCCGCCGGCTCGCTCGCCGGCCAAGGCGCGGTGCTGGCGGCGGTCGCGGGGGCGCCCCCGGGGTGTTGCGTGTTACCGGCCGGTTGCGACTCGCGGTCTCGAAGGTAGCGCAATGGATGTCGAGGTGCCTCCTGCGCGCCTATCTCCTCCGAGGTGCGCTTCTCCGTTTCGCCCGATTTCTCCGAGGTGTTGCGCGGCGCGCTCGCGCGGCCTCCGGGGTGTAGCGGGCGAGCTGCGGTGGAGCGGAAGCGCGGAGGCGCGGAAACGCCGGAGGGCGGAAGCGTGGCAGCGCGGAAGCGTGGGAGCGCGGAAGCGCCGGAGGGTGGAAGCGTGGAAGCGCGGAAACGCCGGAGGACGGAAGCGCGGGAGCGTGGACGATGCGAGGCCGACCGGCGAGGGGGCCCTTGCGCGCCCGGGGGGCGCCGGGCAACCCTTTCGGCCGTGCAATCGCCGATCGACAGCGGGGTCGTGCTCATCACCGGCGCGTCGTCGGGCATCGGCCGCGCGCTGGCGCACGAGGTCGCCCAGCGCGCCCGGGCGCTCGTGCTGGTCGCGCGCCGCAAGGATCGCCTGGAGGCGCTGCGCGCCGAGCTCGCCGCGGCCCGCCCGGCGCTCGCCGTGCTCGCCTTCGGCTGCGATGTCACCGATCGGGCGGCGGTCGACGCGATGCTGCTCGCCGCCACGGCCGAGGTCGGGGGGGTCGACGTCCTCGTCAACAACGCCGGCTTCGGCGACATCGGCGTGTTCGATCTCTCCGCGTGGTCGCGCACCGAGCAGATGATCGCGCTGAACGTGACGAGCCTCGCGTACCTCACGCACCGGCTCGTCGGCCCGATGGTGTCGCGCGGGCGCGGCGCGATCGCGAACGTGAGCTCCGGCTTCGGGCTGACGTTCGGGCCCGGGATGGCCGCGTACGTCGGCACGAAGCACTTCGTTACGAGCTTTACCGAAGCGCTCCGCCTCGACCTCGCCGGCACCGGCGTGCGGGTGACGCAGGTCTGTCCGGGGCCCGTGCGGACCGAGTTCAACGAGGTGGCCGGCAACTTCACGGGCCTCGAGCCTCCCGCGCTCCTGTCGATCTCCCCGGAGCGCTGCGCGCGCGCGCTGGTCCGCGCGGTGGACCGCGGCCGCGCGCTCGTGGTGCCCGGGGTGGTGGCGTGGCTCGTCATCCACCTCGGCGTCATCTGCCCGCGGTGGCTGCTCCGGCTCGCCTACTGGCCGATCGCGCGCGTGCTGCGGAAGAAGCAGCTCGCGGTGCGCGACGCTCCGGCGCCGCCCTGAGGCGCGCGTCCTGGCGGCCACGGTCGCCGCGGCGGCGCGCCGAGGCGCAGGACCTGGGCGCCGCGGCGAGAGCTGCGGACCAGAAGGTTCATCTGCGGTCGTGTCCGCCCTCGTGGTAGCTTCTTGCGCCGCTCGTCGAGCTCCTGAGGAGGACCACGGATGAAGAAATATCGGTGTCTGGTGTGCGGATTCGTCTATGACCCGGGGGTCGGTGACCCCGACACCGGCATCGCGCCCGGGACCTCGTTCGAGGACCTGCCCGACTCCTGGATGTGCCCGGAGTGCGGCGCGACCAAGGCCGATTTCGAGCCGATCGACGAGTGATCGATCCAAGCCTCCGCGCCGTCTCGGCGAGCCTCGCGCCGCGGACAGCGCGGAGGCGCCGGCGGCGTGAGCACATCGGCTGCGCGGCCTCCGCGGACCGATGCGCTCCTCGGATCGCGCCGCGCGCCGCCCCGGTGGACGCTCCACCTCATCCACCACCGATGGGCCTGACGCACGCGGCCGGCTGAGCGCCATCCGCGGCCGCGCGGGCGCTCAGCGCAGCGAGGCACAGGGCGACATCGAGGAACGCCGCGGCGGCGCTCAGCGCGCTGCCCCCGTGCGGACGGCAGCACCTCATCGCGGTCACCTCGCGCCCGATCCAGGCGCTGGCCACGCGCCTGCTCGATCTCACGCGCTCTCCGCGGACCGCTTTTTATGCGGTCACACGCTTTCGAGAGCGTGACAATGGCGTGGAGGAGGAAGAAGAACGGCTAAGAAAGAGAATTGAGCTGCTTCGAGGGTGGACCTGACAGGGATCGAACCTGCGACCTCTAGAGTGCGATTCTAGCGCTCTCCCAACTGAGCTACAGGCCCTCGCTTTCGAGAGCGCGGACTCTACTCGCCGGGGCGCCGCTGTCAAGCATGGATCGCGGTTTTCTCTCCGCCGCCGGTCTGTCGTTGGGGGGGACCCTGGGCACCCCACCAGGTCCCCCTGCTTGCCGTGCTTCCCCTGGTTCCCCGCGTTCCCCGCGCCCTAGTTGGCAGGGCTCGGCGGCGCCGCGGGCGCGCCGGGCGCCGGCGGAGGCTCCGCCTGCGCGCGCGCCTGGGCCTTCGGGTTCTGGAAGACGAAGAGCTTCTCGCGCTCCTCCCCGTAGCTCTCCGTGCTGCCCCACTTCGGGTTCCAGTCCTTCACCCAGTACACCTCCCCGGAGACGATCGCGTCCTCGGGCCGGCCCGTGCGCTCGGGGTAGCGGTAGATGTACTCCTTCATCGCGTCCCGGTACGCGGTGTTCGCCGGCAGCTTGATGCGGGCGAAGTAGTCGCACCAGATCTGGGTGTACGCGAAGCTCTTCGCGTGCAGGAGGTCGAAGTTCGGCGGCTCGCCGGTGAAGGGGTTGATGTGGCGGCCGTCGACCGTGATGGCGTCGACGACGATCGTCCCGTCGTCCATCACGGGGTTCGGTGAGAACATGAACCAGCCCTGGAGGAACCGGAGCTTCTGCGAGAGGAGACGCGTCGGCTCGGGGTGAGGCACCTTCCAGCGGTTCTTGATGACCCAGAGCTCGACCGCCGCCTGGTTGACAGCGCCGACGAACATCACGAGCACGGCGAGCTCGCGGAACGTCGCGAGCACCTTCCGGCCCGCCAGCCGGAGCGGCGCCGGCGGGGGCGCGATCTCGGAGCGCTCCGGGATCCGCGCGCCGAGCGCCCGGCCCAGGCTGCGGCGGTGCGCCGCCGCCATCGCCGCGGTCGCCGCGTCGCGCACGAGCGGCAGGCGGAGCACCCACGCCACGGTGGGGCCGAGCGGGATCGCCGCGACGATGTCGGCGAGCGCCGCCGCCCCCTCGGCCGCCTCGCCGCCAGGACGCCGCACCGCGAGCCCGTAGGGCGCGGAGCTCGACGCCTCGAAGGTGAGCAGCCCGAACCGGTCCATCCGCTTCAGCACGCGGCAGGCGAGCACGGCGCCCGGCGAGCGCGGGTCGAACAGCACCACGCGGGCCCGGTGCACGCGCCGCATCGTGCGCGCGGCGATCTCCCAGTCCTCGCGGCCGATGAGGAGCGTGGAGAACACGCAGAGCGCCCACGCGAACGGGCCCAGCACGAACGTCGTGCCGAACCCGACGTGGAGCAGGTTCATCATCACGAGCGTGAGCCGCCGCGCCCACACCCGGCCGATGGGCGACAGCAGGCACACCGGGATGGCCGCCTCGAACGAGATCACCATCCTCGTCATGAACAGGATGAGGAAGTTCGGCGCGTAGTCGCGGATGTCCGCCACGATCGGCGTCACCATCCGGTCGACGTAGAGAACGAAGTGGACCGCGGTCCCGTTCTTCCAGGCGGGGCCGGTCTTGTGCACCACGTTGAAGAAGTAGATCGCCGAGAGCTGGATCAGCAGGACGGGCCCGAGGACGGTCACATAGGCGTCCGGCTTCCGGGGGTCGTCGAGCGTTGTGCGGTCGTTCAGATCGTCCGCGGTCCGCTCGCGGCTCCGCTTCAGCGACGCGAGGAGCGCGTCGACGGAGAAGCGATCGCCCAGCGGCAGGAAGCACGTCCAGAGCAAGAGCAGGTTGTGGACGACGTAGCCGCCGTTCTCGATGAGCAGGACGCGCCCGTTCATGCTCGTGACGAACACGAGCGAGAGCACCTGCATGAGCTTCGTCTTCCAGCCGATGAGCAGGCAGACGTAGGTGGCGAAGATGACGGCCCAGAGGACCCAGAGCTCGCCCGGCGTGGAGAAGGCGTTGACGAGCGAGAAGTTCCCGCCGCCCTGCGGGCGCCAGAGGTTCACGTGGTTCGGCAGGACGCCGATGTCCGCGAACATGTCGGACCACGCCCAGCTGCGGCGGAACAGGTCGCCGATCAGGAAGAAGCCGAGCAGGATGCGCGTGAAGCCGAGCGTCCGCCGGTCGAAGGTGAAGAAGGCGTCCCGGAGGATGTCCCACATCGAGGGCCCGCGCGGCCGCGGAGGCGGCTCCGGCTCCGCGCCGTCTTCCTCGTCGTGCTCGCCCTCCGCGGCGCCCTCGTCCTCGGCGGCCCCGTCGCGCTGCGCCGCGCGCGCTGCGCCGTCGCCCGCGCGCGCGCCCTCGCCGGAGCCGCTCGCGGCGGCGGCCTCCGGGCCTGCTTCGCGGCTCTCGCCGGGGTCCTCGTTCCGGAGCGCGCCCTCGGGCCCACCCTCGTCGCGATCGTCTTTTGCATTCATAAGGCGTCGAGATCGATGCTGCGCGAGCGGAGCGCTCGCCGTTTCCATCCCCTACCTACCGCAACCGCGCGGGCGCCGCACGAGGCGACCAGGGGCGCGACGTGCGAGCGCGCCGGGTCACGCCCTGTGGGCAGGATCGCGACCGCACGGCGCGCTTGATGCGCGCGGCGCGGGACGGTAACGAGGAGGGCGACGTGCGCCCCATGTCCAACGCGCCCGACGCGCCCGACGCGCCCGACGCTGAAGAGCGCCTCGCGCTCGCGAGCTGCGCCTTCGTGGCCGGCTGCATCCTGCTCGCGCCGCGCGAGTGGATCTCGGCGGGGCTCTCGCTCGCGCTCGCGGCGGCGCTCTTCGGGTGGCATCTCCGGCGGCGCGCCGCGGCCCCGAAGGGAGGGCCGGCGGCACCCGCGCAGGGCGCCCGCGGCGCTCAGGGCGCGCCGGGGGAAGAGCCGCGGGCGCCAGCCTGAACGCGCAGCGGAGGGCGGCCGAAGCGGGCGCGCACGCGGTCGGCGACGGCGCGCACCCGCGGCGCCCCGAGGAGCCGCCGCTCCAGGCGCCGCTTGCCGGGGACGTCGAGGAGCATCACGCCGATCAGGATCACCAGCGCGCCCGGACCGGGGACGCCGGGCAGCGACAGCAGGATCCCGAGCGCGATGGCCATCACGCCGAGCAGGTTCTTTCCGGCGCGCGCCGCCATGCGCACCCAGGCCGGGCGCCCTTCCAGGAACGGCGCCTCCTCCTGCCTCTCCAGGTAGTCCTCGGGCAGCCGGACGAGCACGACAGCGACGAGCGCCATGCCCGCGATGAAGCTGGCGACGCACACGCCCACGCCGATGGCGAGCTGCTCGCGGTGCGCCTCGACGAACGCGAGCGTTGCTCGGGCGGAATCCGTCATCGATGAGGCGGGGAGCATACGGCGGTGAGGCGGGGAGCATACGGCGCGCGGCCGGCTCGGGCGAGGCGGCCCCGAAAGCTCAGGGGACGAGCACGGTGCCGATCGAGCCGGGCTCGCTCGCCTCGCGCGCGAGATCGCCGGGCTTGAGCCGCCCCAGGATGTGGATGCGGCGGACCCCTTCGGCGAGCGCGGCGAACGACTCCTCGAGCTTCGGGATCATCCCGCGCGTGACGGCGCCGCTCGCGATGAGGGCGCGCCCTTCGGCGACCGTGAGGCTCGGGATGCGCGAGGCGGGATCGGCGACGTCGCGCAGCACGCCCGGCACGTCGCTGACGAGGAAGAGCCCCGCAGCGCCGAGCTCGATGGCGACCCGGTTGGCGACCGTGTCGGCGTTGATGTTGTACGCCTGCCCGTCCGCGCCGGCCCCGAGGCAGGCGAGGACGGGCAAGTAGCCGCCGCTCCCGAGCAGCTCGAGCAGCCCGCGATCGACGCCCGTGATGTCGCCGACGAGGCCGAGGTCCACCGGCTCGGGCCCGGCGCCCGCGTAGACCTGCGGCGGCCGCTTGACCGCCGAGAGGGCGGGCCCGCTCGCGCCGTGGAGCCCCACCGGCCTCGCGCCCGCGGCGACGAGCGCGGCGCAGAGGTCGACGTTGAGCTTGCCGGCGACGACCATCTTCATGACGTCGAGCGTGTCGGCGTCGGTGACGCGCTGACCGGCGACCTGCCGGACGGGGATGCCGAGGCGCTCCTGCAGCCGGGTGGCCTGCGCGCCGCCGCCGTGGACGACGATCGCGCGCGCGCCCGCGCGGGTGAGCGCCGCGAGGTCGCTGGAGAGGATGGCGAGGGCAGGGCCGCCCACGACCTCGCCGCCGAGCTTGATGACGAGCGGGCCCGTCGCCGTGGTCACGGGTGCCTCCGCGCTGCTCTGGGACATTTCATGAGGGGCACACGTACCACTTCTGCTGCGGCCAGGGCAGAGGTCGCCGGCACGCGCGGGGTCGTGGCGGCGTGGTGGCGGCGGCGTGGCAGCGCGAGCGGGCGCCGGCGATCTCGCGCGGGGCGGCGCTCGGCCTCCGGTGGCTTCCGTGGCATGCTGGCGCCGTGATCCAGGCCCTCCGACAGGCGCTGTCCAGCCGCGCGGAGCCGATGCTCGCGCTCCTCGAGCGGCTGGTGAACCTCAACTCGTTCACGGACAACCCGCGCGGCGGCGACGCCGTGGGCGAGGTCCTGGCCAACGAGCTCTCGACGATCCCCGGCCTGTGCGTGCGGCGGTTCGCGAGCGCGCGCTACGCGGCGCACTGGGTGGCGGAGAGCGAGGCGGCCAAGGCGTCGCCGGCGGGGCACGTCGCCCTCGTCGGGCACCTCGACACGGTGTTCCCCCCGGGGGTCTTCGAGGGCTTCCGCCTGGACGGGGAGCTCGCGCGCGGGCCCGGCGTGCTCGACATGAAGGGCGGGCTCGTGGTGGTGATCGAGGCGCTCAGGGCGCTCGAGCGGATCGGCGCGCTGTCGGCGATCCCGGTGCGGTTCGCGATCGTGGCGGACGAGGAGGTCGGGTCGCCCGAGGGGCGCCCGCTGCTGCAGCGCGAGCTCGCGGGCGCCGCGTGCGCGCTCGTGTTCGAGGCGGGGCGCGAGGGGGACCGGATCATCACCGCGCGCAAGGGCACGGGGGGCGCGACGGTGAGGGCCACGGGCAAGGCGGCGCACGCCGGCAACGCGCACCGGCAGGGCGCGAACGCCATCTGGGCGCTCGCGCGCTTCGTCGACCGGGCGCAGCAGCTCACCGACTACGGGCGGGGGGTGACCGTCAACGTCGGCAAGGTGAGCGGAGGGCAGGGCAGGAACACGGTGCCCGACGCGGCGGAGGCGCAGGTCGACCTCCGCTTCGTGAGCCGCGCGGACGGCGAGGCCATGCTGGCGGCGCTCGCCGCGGCGGCGCGCGAGGCGGCCGCCGAGGTGCCCGGCACCGCCGTGCAGGTCGAGGGCGAGATCGCGCGGTCGCCGCTCGCGCGGACCGACGCGAGCGCGGCGCTCTGCCGTGAGTACGCGGCCTGCGCGCGGGCGGCGGGGCTCGGCGACGCCGAGGCGCCCCTCCTCGGCGGCGGCTCCGACGCCAGCTCGACGGCCGAGATCGGGATCCCGTCCATCGACGGGCTGGGGCCGCGGGGAAGCGGCTTCCACACGAAGGACGAGCTCGTCGAGGTGGGCACGCTGGTCCCCAAGGCGGAGGCGCTGGCGGCGTTCCTGCTGGGCCGGCGCGCCTGAGGCGCGGAACGGGCGGCGCGCGCGACGCCGACGCTCGTCTGCCGCGGGCTGCCACGTGCGACCCCAGTGGATCACCTGGGCGGCTCCGTCAGGTCGCGCCTGTAAGGGATCCCCTTGCTGCCATGGCCCGAACCCGCGAGAATGTATTTATGGCAAGTGGGGCAGCTTACACATTGACGGGCGTCATCCACGAATCCTCGGCGACGACGGTCTACCGGGGAGTTCGAGAGAGCGACCGCTCCCCGGTGGCGATCAAGCGGCTCAAGAGCGAGCGCCCGCTGCCTGTCGAGATCGCGAAGCTCAAGTACGAATACGCCATCGCCCGAGACCTCGCGCTGCCGGGCGTCGTGAGGGTCTATGGGATCGAGAAGGTGGGGAGCAGCCTGGCGCTCATCATGGAGGATGCGGGCGAGCGCCCGCTCAACGAGCTCATCGGCGCGGGCAAGGTGAAGCTGGAGGACGCGCTCCGTATCGCGATCTCGATCGCGGACGCCCTGGAGTCCATCCATCGACGAGGCGTCACTCACATGGATGTCAAGCCGCACAACATCCTCGTCAACGCGGAGACGCTGGAGGCGAAGCTGACGGATTTCGGCAGCGCGACGCGCCTGTCGCAGGAAGCCCACAAAGCGAACCGCTTCGCGTCCTTCGAGGGGACCCTGGCCTACATGTCGCCGGAGCAGAGCGGGCGGCTGAACGTCGTCATCGATCGCCGCACGGACCTCTACTCCCTGGGCGTCACCCTGTACGAGATGGTGACGGGCGTCCTCCCCTTCCGGACGACGGACCTCATGGACCTCGTGCACAGCCACATCGCGCGGACCCCGCCGGCGCCGCAGACCGTGTCGCCCGCGGTGCCGAGCGCCGTCTCCGACATCGTGATGAAGCTCCTCGCCAAGAGCCCCGACGACAGGTACCAGAGCGCGCACGGGCTCAAGGTCGACCTGGAAGAGTGCTCGTCGCAGCTCTCGTCGAAGGGGAAGATCGAGCCGTTCCCCGCCGGCCGCTACGACTACGTCGATGAGCTGCGGGCGCCTCAGAAGCTCTACGGCCGGGAGACCGAGGTCGCGCTCCTCTCCGACGCGTGGGTCCGCACGAGGCAGGGCGGGAGCGAATCCGTCCTTGTCTCCGGCTACTCCGGGATCGGCAAGTCGGTCCTCGTGAACGAGCTCCAGAAGAGCGTCGTTCGTGAGAGAGGGTATTTCGCGACCGGCAAGTTCGACCAGCTCAACCGGACCACGCCGTACGCGGCCGTCGCGCACGTCTACCAGGAGCTCATCCGCAACATCATGGCGGAGTCTGCCGAGGCGCTTTCGCAGTGGAAGCGCAGGCTCTCGGCGGCGGTCGGCTCGAACGCGCAGCTCCTCATCGACCTGATACCGGAGCTCGAGCTCCTCATCGGCCCTCAGCCGGCCGTCCCGGCGCTCGGCCCCACCGAGTCGCAGGCGCGGTTCCAGCTGACGCTCCAGAACTTCTGCCGCGCCTTCCCCTCCAAGGAGCGCCCCCTGGTCCTCTTCTTCGATGACCTGCAGTGGGCGGACGCGGCGTCGCTCAAGTTCCTCCAGACCATCGCGGCCGAGGCGCGGATCCCCTACATGCTCATGATCGGCGCGTACCGCGACAACGAGGTCGACGCGAGCCACCTGTTCTCCGTCGTCCTCGGGGAGCTCCGCAAGAAGGCGGCGGCGGTGAGCGAGCTTGTGCTCAAGCCGCTCGCCTTCGCCGACGTGAACCAGCTCGTCGCCGACACGCTGAGCTGCGATCCTCACCGCGCGGAGCCCTTCGCGAGGCTCATCTTCGACAAGACCCGGGGCAACCCGTTCTTCATGAGCCAGCTCATGAAGAGCCTGCACGCCGAGAGGCTCCTCTCGTTCGACCCCGTCGGCTTCTCGTGGACATGGGACCTCGATCGCATCCGCGAGGCGAAGGCCTCGGAGAACGTGATCGAGCTCATGGTGGGCAAGATGCGCCGGCTGCCCGAGCGCGCCCAGCGTATCCTCTCCCTCGCGGCGTGCGTCGGCCACCAGTTCGATCTGACGACGCTGGCGATCGTGACGAGGCGGTCGCGCCTGGAGGCGGCCCGCGAGCTCTGGGGCGTGCTCCGCGAGGGCTTCATCCTCCCCGTGGACGCGGAGTCCAGGTTCTTCGATATCGCCATGGACGGTGAGCTCGCCGTCGCAGAGGACGGCTCCGACGAGGAGCTCAACGTCTCTTACAGGTTCTTGCACGATCGCGTGCAGCAGGCCGCTTACGCGCTCATGGACGACGCGGACAAGCAGGCGGCGCACCTCCAGATCGGGCGGCTGATGCTGGAGGACAGCAGGCGAGATCAGTCCGAGGCCGAGCTGTTCGACATCGTGGGCCACATGAACAGGGGCGTCGCCCTGATCACGGACGAGCGCGAGAGGCGGGCGCTCTCGCGGCTGAACCTCGACGCCGGCAAGCGGGCGAAGATGGGGGCGGCCTACGACGCCGCCGTCCATTACCTCGAGATCGGGACATCGCTGCTCGACGCGGAGAGCTGGAAGAGCGAGTACGAGCTCGCGTTCGGGCTCCACGCCGAGCTCGCGGAGTGCAGGTGCCTGAGCGGCGGCTTCGAGGCGGCCGAGCCGCTGTTCGACGTCCTCTCGGCCCAGGCGAAGACCACGCTGGATCGCGCGAACGTCTGCGTGCTGCGCATGACCTTCTACCTGATGCTCGGCCAGATCAACCGGGTGATAGACCAGGCGCTGGAGGCGCTCGGGCTGCTCGGGGTCGCGCTCCCGCAGGCCGCCGAGGAGCGCGAGGTGATGCTGCGCGAGGAGCTCGCCGCCATGCGGGCGAGCCTGGAGACGCGCGAAATAGCGAGTCTCATCGACCTGCCGCAGGCCTCCGGCGCGGAGACACAGATGATCCTGGGCCTCCTCGGCGAGCTGGCGACGCCGGCGAACGCCGTGGATCCCACCCTCGGCCTGCTCGCGGTGGTCAAGCAGATCAACCTGTCGATGAAGCACGGCAACTCGGCCATGTCCGCGCTGGGGTACGTCTCGTTCGGCAGCATGCTGGGGAACGATCTGCCGCTGTTCCGGGACAACCCTCAGCGATACGAGGAAGGGTACGAGTTCGCGAAGCTCGGGATCGCGCTCAACGAGAAGTTCAACAACGTTCGCCTCACCTGCAAGCTGCTGATCTACTTCGCGGCGATACTCCACCTGTTCGAGCATCTCTCGGCGACGATCGACTGCTTCGGGCGTTCCCGCCAGGCCGGGCTGGCGAGCGGCGACCTGGTCTATGCGTCGTATTGCTGCATGCACATCGCGGCGGCGAAGCTGAACCTCGGTGACGATCTGGACGGGCTCGCGGACGAGATCGAGCAGAACCTCGCGCTCGTGCGGCGGATCGGCGACCTGACCACGATCCACGCCCTGGTCTGCGCGAAGCAGGTGGTCGCGAACCTCACGGGTCGAACCGAAGGGGGGCACTCCCTGAGCGACGGCTCGTTCGACGAGGCCGAGTTCACGAGCTCGATCGAGGGGTCGGACCTCGCCTATGTGGTCAGCTGGTACAGCGCCTTCAAGCTTCAGCTGAGCTACCTCCACGGGGACTACGCGTCCGCGCGCTCGTTCCTGGCCACCGCCGAGCGGCAGAGCGTGGGGTGGTCGAGCCACGCCTGGGCGACGGAGATCGTCTTCTTCGGCTGCTTGACGCTCGCGGCGTCGTGCGACGGGGCGCCGGACGGCGAGCGGGCGCAGTACATGGAGGGGATCGCGAGGCTGGAGGCGAAGCTGAACCACTGGGCGGAGCTGAGCCCGTCCAACTACGCCCACAAGAGCACCCTCGTGGCGGCCGAGGTGGCGCGCCTCTCGGGGAGGACGCGGGACGCGATGATGCTCTACGAGAAGGCGATCGAAGCGGCGAGGGCGAACCGGTTCGTGCGCGACGAGGCGATCGCGAACGAGATCGCGGCGAAGCTGTACGAGGCCGAGGGGCTGCTCCGGTCCGCGCGGGCCTTCATGACGGACGCCTACCACGCGTACCTCTTGTGGGGGGCGACGGCCAAGGTGGAGAGTCTGGCGCGGGTCGCTCCCCACCTCGTGCCCGCCGACGGAGGGCTCATCGGGCCGCGCAGCGTGGTCGCCTCATCGCGCTCCGGCAGGGCGCAGACCACGTCGACGACGCGGCTCAGCACCAGCATCCTCGACGTGGAGGCGGTGATCCAGGCTGCGCAGGCGCTCGCGGGCGAGGTCGTCCTGGAGAGCGTCGTGAGCCGGCTGATGGAGATCGTCATCAAGAACTCCGGCGCGCAGAAGGGCGCGCTCATCCTCGAGCGCGAACAGCACCTGCTCGTCGAGGCCGTCGTCACGGCGGAGCCGAGCTCGCTCCGGGCGGGCCTGGCCGCCCCGCTCGAGGGGAGCACCGACGTGCCGGTCTCCATCGTGCAGTACGTCGCGAGGACGAAGGAGCCCGTGATCCTGGCGGACGCGACCCAGGAGTCCCGGTTCGCGGGCGACCCGTACATCGCCGCGTGCGCCCCGAGGTCGATCCTGTGCCTGGCCATGGTCCACCAGGGCCGGACCAAGGGGATCATCTACCTGGAGAACCGGCTCGCCCCGAGCACCTTCAAGCCGGCGCGGCAGGAGCTCGTCAGGCTCCTTCTGACGCAGGCCGGGACGGCCGTGGAGAACGCGCTGCTCTACGAGCACCTGGAGCACCGCACGGCGGCGCTCCAGGAGGCCGAGCAGCGGCTCGGGGTCGAGTTCGCCGGGCGAGAGCGGAGCGAGCGGGAGCGCCTGTCCTTGCAGGAAGAGATCATCCGGGTGCAGAACGACCGGCTCGCGGAGCTGTCCACCCCCATCATCCCGATCACCGACCGGATCATGGTCATGCCGCTGATCGGGATGATGGACAGCGCGCGGGCCCAGCAGGCGCTCAGCACCGCCCTGCACGGGGTCGAGTCGAACGGCGCCGAGGTCGTGATCATCGACATCACCGGCGTGAAGCTCGTCGACAGCGACGTCGCGAGCACGCTGATGGCCACGGCGAAGGCCCTCCGGATGCTCGGGGCGCAGGCCGTGCTCACCGGCATCCGCCCCGAGGTCGCGACGACCCTCACGGGCCTGCAGATCGAGTTCAAGGAGATCGTGACGCGGGGGACGCTCCAGAGCGGCATCGCGTACGCGCTGCAGAGGACGGGGAGGACCGACGGCCTCGTGAAGAGCGCCGCGCGTTGAGCGCGGCGCCGGATCGACCGGCTCAGGTCCTCGCCTGTCCGCTGTCGGGGCTGCTGTCCGGGCCGCTTCTCCGGGAGCTCCATCGGCTCAACCCCGAACGCGCGGCGCTCTCGGGGATCCTGGCCCTCACGCGGCTCCGCGACGTGATGTGCGCCCGGACGACGCGGGCCACGGACGCGACCTGAGGCGGCTCCATCATGGTGAAATGGTTGCCCGGGACCTGGTGCGTGACGAACCGCCCGCGGGTGAGGTCCCTCCAGTAGTCGACGTCGTCGGATCCGCTCGCGTCGAGCTGCTCGCGCGCGCTCACGAACAGGACGCTGGCCTCCGTCGGGCGCGGCTCGTAGAGCGTCATGGCGCGCCAGGTGCTCAGCACGATGGCGCGGAACGGCGCGTCCTCCTGGAGCGCGGCGACGAAGCCCTGGTACGCCTTGGGGGCCGCGTCCTTGAGCCCGAGCAGCTGCCGGAGCACGTCGTCGGCGCTCTCGATCGATGCGCCCCGCACGGCCGCCAGGGATCCGGTGTCCAGCAGGAGGAGCTGCGCCCTCTTCCCTTCCGCCAGGAGCTGCTGCGCCATCTCGTAGGCGATCACGCCGCCGGCCGAGTGGCCGCCCAGGAGGTACGGGCCCTCCGGCTGGACGGCGCGCAGCTCTTGAACGTACCGCGCCGCCATGGCGGGGATCTCGGTGAAGACGGGCTCGCCGGGCTCCATCCCCGACGCCCGGATCCCGTAGATGGACAGCTCGGCGCCCATCTGCCGCGCCAGCTCGCGGTAGATGAAGATCGTGCCGCCGATGGGCTGCACGAGGAACAGCGGCGCCCTGCGGTGCGACCCGACGTGGAGCGGGACGATGAGCCGGCCGCGCCCGCGCGCCGACGCGGCGCTGGCGCTCCTGTAGGTGGGCGGCGCGGAGGCGCTGGAAGGCTGGCTCTCGTGGATGTGCTCGGCGAGCGCCGCGACGGTGCGGAGCTCCAGCAGCGCGTGCACCGGTAGCTCGACCTTCAGCCGCTCCTTGATCAGGGCCCGCACCTCGATCGCGCTCAAGGAGTGCCCGCCGAGGTCGAAGAAGTTGTCGTGCGGCCGCACCTTGGCCACGCCGAGCACCTCCCTGAAGATGTCCGCGAGCGCGCGCGCCACGTGATCCGCGGGCGCCCCCGCCCTCGGCTCGGAGCTCGCGTCGCCCCGGTCCGTCGCAGGCGCCGGGCGCGACGCCGCGTCGCTGCTGTCGAGCGCCGACGAGGGCGCCGCCTTCGTCGCGGGCGCCGGGCGCGGGGCGCCGAGCATGTACGGCGTGCGCTTGAACGGGTACGTCGGCAGCGGGACGCGCCGGCGCCGCTCGTCCTGGGAGAACGCCGCCCAGTCGACGTCGGCGCCGGCGCACCAGAGCTGGCCGACGGCGGCGAGCATCGCCTCCAGGTCCGTCCGATCGGAGCCCGAGCTCGCCATCGTGGTGAGGATGAGCCGCCCCGCGCCGGCGTCGGGGTGCTGGCTCGCCAGCGTGGACAGCGTCCGCCCGGGCCCGACCTCGACGAAGACGTGATCCGGGTCGAGGAGCAGCGCTGCGAGCCCTCGCCCGAAGCGGACGGTCCCCCGGAGGTGCCGGGCCCAGTAGGACGGATCCTGGGCATCGGCGTCCGTCATCCACGCGCCGGTGAGGTTCGAGAGCATCGGGATGCGCGGCGCCCGTCGCTCCAGGGTGGCCGCCAGCTGGGTCAAGCGGTCCGCGAGCGGGCCGACGAGCGAGGAGTGCGCCGCCGTGGCGATCGGCAAGCGCCGGGTCTCGTGGCCCTCGCGCGCGCACTCCCGCTCGAGGCGCTCGATCGCCGGCAGCGTCCCGGAGACGACGCACACCTCCGGGCCGTTGACGGCGGCCAGGGAGAGGCCGTCGCCGAGCCGATCGAGCAGCGCGTCCTCGGAGAGGTGCACGACGAGCGTCGCCACGTCCCTGGGCAGCTGCTCGTACAGGCGCCCGCGCGCCGCGATGAGCGCCACCGCGGCCTCGAGCGACAGCACGCCCGCGACGCAGGCGGCTGTGTACTCGCCCAGGCTGTGTCCGCTGACCGCCACCGGGCGGATGCCCCACGACAGGAGGAGCCGCGCCGTCGCGACCTCGATCGAGAAGATGGCCGCCATGTTCGCGCAGGGGGCGCGCAGCTCCTCTGTCGCGCGCTCCCGCTCCTCGGGGCCCGGGAAGAGCAGCGCCCGGATATCCATGGAGAGCGCGCGCTGGAACAGCGTGGCGCACTGATCGAGGCTCTCCCGGAAGACGCGCTCGCTCCCGTACAGCTCTCGCCCCATGTCCAGCCGCTGGGAGCCTCCGCCGGGGAAGAGGAACACCACCTTCGGCGCGCGGCCCTCGGCGACGTCGCTGAAGGCGTGGGCGGGATCGCGCGCTCGCAGGCGGGCGGCCGCGGAGACCGGGTCGCGGCAGACGACGGCGCGGCGATGCGCGAACCGCGCCCGCCCCTGCTGGAGCGTGAAGGCGACGTCGGGGAGGGAGACGTGCGCCGCGTGCCGCAGGTGCCCGGCCAGCCGATCCGTCATGCCCTCGAGCGCTTCGCTCGTCTGCGCGGACAGGACCAGCAGCTGGCAAGCCCGCGACGGGCCGGACGGATCCCTCGCGGGCGCCTCCTCCAGGATCACGTGGGCGTTCGTGCCCCCCATCCCGAAGGCGCTGACCCCGGCGCGGCGCGGGCGCGTCCCGCGCTTCCAGGCGAGCGGCGCGGCGTTGACGAAGAACGGGCTGCTCTCCAGGTGGAGCTCGGGGTTCGGGCGCCGGAAGTGGAGCGTGGGCGGGATCAGCTCGTGCTCGAGCGAGAGCGCGGCCTTGATGAGCCCGGTGGCCCCGGCGGCCGCCCCCAGGTGCCCCAGGTTGCTCTTCAGCGAGCCCAGCGCGCAGAACCCGACTTTGTCAGTGCCATTTCTGAAGGCGCGCGACAGGGCAGCGATCTCGATCGGATCACCGAGCCTCGTGCCCGTCCCGTGGCCCTCGACGAAGGTGATGCTCTCCGGCTCCACCCCCGCGGCGGCGTGCGCCTTGAGGATCGCCTGCGCCTGTCCGTCCGTGCCCGGCGCGGCGTAGCCGACCTTGCGCGAGCCGTCGTTGGTGATCGCGGATCCGAGGATGACGGCGTGGATGTGGTCGCCGTCGCGGAGCGCGTCCTCCAGCCGCTTGAGCACGACCACCGACACGCCGCTGCCGCCCACGGTCCCCTGCGCGTCGGCGTCGAACGGCCGGCAGTGTCCGTCCGGCGACGCGAGCGAGCCCTCCTCGTGGACGTGGCCGAGCCGCGTCGGCGGCAGGACCACGACGCCGCCCGCGAGGACCATGTCGCACTCCTTCGTGGCGAGGCTCTGGCAGGCCAGGTGCACCGCGACGAGCGACGTCGAGCACGCGGTCAGCACCGTCACGGCGGGCCCGCGGAGGCCCAGCTTGTACGCGACCCGCGTCGTCAGGCCGTCGGTGACGTTCCCGGTGAGGACCCGGTAGTACTCGGCGCTCAGCGGCGCCTTGGGCATGCCGACGCGCTCCAGCCAGTACAGCGGGGCCTCGCTCCCCGCGAAGACGCCGACCGACTGCTCGCACGAGAGCGGGTCGTAGCCGGCCCTCTCCATCGCCTCCCAGGCGCACTCGAGGAAGATCCGGTGCTGCGGGTCCATGAGCATCGCCTCGTTCGGGCTGTAGCCGAAGAACCGCGCGTCGAAGCACATCGCGTCGTCCAGCACGCCGCACGCCGGCACGAGGTTCGGCGCGCGGATCAGGTCCAGATCGACGCCCGAGGCCTCCAGCTCCTCGGGCGTGAAGAAGCGGATGCCCTCGACGCCGTTGCGCAGGTTGAACCAGAGCGTGTCGACGTCGCGCGCCCTGGGGTAGCGCCCGGCCATCCCGACGATCGCGACGGCGTTCGCGGGCGCCGCCTTGCGCTCCGGCGCGGGGGCCCGGCGGCTCGAGGGGCGCGTCGGCGGCGCCGGCGCCGCGGTCTCGTCTGCCTCCGCGGCCCGCGGGGCCGCCCCGAGGTGAGCGGCCAGGCTGCGGATCGTCGGGTGCTGGAACAGCTCCACGATCGGCACGTTCCGGCCGAGGCGCGCCTGGAGCGCGGCCTGGACCTGCACGAGCAGGAGCGAGTGGCCGCCGAGCTCGAAGAACCGATCATCGAGCCCCACGCGGTCGAGGTCGAGCACCTTGCGCCAGATCTCGCTCAGGACGGCCTCGATGTCCGAGGCCGGCGCGGCGATCTTGGGCTCGGCGCTCGGCGTCGGGCGCTCGGGCGCGGGGAGCGCGCGCCGATCGACCTTCCCGCTCGCGTTGAGCGGCAGCGCGTCGAGCTTCACGAAGATCGCCGGGACCATGTACTCGGGGAGCTTCGCCGCAAGGAACGCCCGCAGGGCCGGGAGGAGCGCGCGCGCCTGCTTCGCGCGGAGCGGGTCGTTGACCAGCGGCGCGCGCGCCTGTCCCTCGGCGGCGCTCGCGCCGAGGAGCGCGCGCGGCCTCCGCGGATCCCCGTCGCGCTCGAAGACGACGTCCATGCGGTCGGGGCCTCCGGTCCGCGACCAGGTGACGCGGACCGCGTAGCCCAGCCTGCCGCCGAGCTCCCAGAGCGCCTCCGGCTCGATCGCGGCGCCGGCGCGCGCGGGGCCGGCGGCGCAGAGGTCCTCCTTGGTCCCGCTCGCCGTCGAGAGCGCCGCTGCCAGGGCGACGTCCGCGTGCACGCGCGCGTTCGGGATGCCCAGCACCTCCAGCGCCTCGGGGCGGTCCTCCCGCAGCGACCGCTCGATCTCATCGATGTCCGCCGGCGCCGGCCCGCCGATCGAGCGAGCGATCGCGGCCGGCTCCGCCGCCGCGCCCACGAACAGCACGACGTCGTACCGGTAGCGGGTCATCTCCTCGGCGCCGTGGCCGCGCTTGAGCCAGATCTCCACCTGGCTCACGCCCGGGATCTGGCCGCGCAGGGCGCGGAAGTACTCGGGCGCGACGACGAGCTCTTCCTCGGTCGAGATCGCCCGCCGCACCCGGCCACGCAGCTCCTCGGCCGCGGTGTTCGGCGACGCCCGGTGGAGCTGCACCGACGCGTGGAACGCCTCGAGCAGGGGGAGGCTCCGCACGTCGCCGATGAACACGAGCCCGCCCGGGGCGACCGAGCGGACGGCGCCCTCGATCACCGATCGCAGGTAGTCCGCGCCGGGGAAGTACTGCACGATCGAGTTGAGGACGATCGCGTCGAAGCTCCCGGGCTCGACGTGGCTGAAGTCGTTGGCCTCGCGGCGCGCCAGCGTCACGTGCGTGTACTCCCTGGCGGCGAGCCTGGGGCGGAGCAGGGAGATGGCCTGCTCGGAGAAGTCGGTCCCCAGGTAGGCTTCGCAGCGGGGCGCCGTCTTCAGGAGCAGGAGGCCTGTCCCGCAGCCGATCTCCCAGACCCGCTTCGGCTGGAAGGACAGGATCCGCTCGACCGTGAAATCGCGCCACGCGCGCATCTCCGCCGCCTCGATGGGCGCGCCCGTGTAGCTGCTGTTCCAGCCCGTCGTGTCGAGGTCCGGATCGGAGAGGGCGATGTCCTTCGCGTAGGTATCGTCGTACAGCGCGCGCCACTCCGTGACGTGGCCCGCCTGGAGGCTCGCGTCGTGCGCCGCGGGCCGCCCGCCGCTGCTCGGCACCACGTACGCGACGAGGCGCTTGTCGCCGTGAGCGTCGTCCGTCGCGAGGACGACGGCGTCGTCGAGGGCGGGGTGCTGCCTGAGCGTGGCCTCGATCTCGCCGAGCTCCAGGCGGAAGCCGCGGATCTTGACCTGGTGGTCGATCCTGCCGAGGAACTCGATGTCGCCGCCGGGCAGCCAGCGGACGAGGTCGCCGGTGCGGTACATGCGGGCGCCGGGCGCGTCGGAGAAGGGGTCGGGGAGGAAGCGGTCTTCTGTGAGCTGCGGGTCGTGGAGGTAGCCGCGGGCGAGGCCATCGCCGCCGATGTAGAGCTCGCCGGGGACGCCGACGGGGACGGGCTGTCGGCGCGGGTCGAGGAGGTAGACGCGCACGTTGTCGATGGGCCTGCCGATGGGCGGCTCGCGTGAGGCGTCGCGGTCGTCGTGGGCGCCCCTGGGGAGGGCGCAAGAGGTGGTGACGACGGTGGCCTCGGTGGGGCCGTAGTTGTTGACGACCTCGAAGGGGATGGCGCGGTGAGGCCAGCGCCGTAGTTTGTCGCCGCCGGTGAGCAGGGCGCGCAGGGAGCAGCGCGCGGGCCAGTCGAGGCGCAGCAGCTCCTCGGCGATGGGGGTGGGGACGAAGGAGACCGAGATGTGCTGTTCCAGCAGCCACTGCTGGAGCTCCAGGGGCGAGCGGCGGAGGGGCTCGGAGGGGATGTACAGGCAGGCCCCGGAGCAGAGCGAGGGCCACATCTCCCAGACCGAGGCGTCGAAGCCCGGGCTGGCGATGAGGGTGGTTCGATCGGTGCTGGACAGGGCGAAGCGCCGCCTGTGCCAGGCGACCAGGTTGGTGAGCCCGCGGTGCTCCACGAGCACGCCTTTCGGCCGGCCCGTCGAGCCCGACGTGTAGATCACGTACGCCAGGTCGGAGGGGCCTGTGCTCCTCGGCGGCGCCGAATCAGGCTTCCCGGTGAGCGCCCGCCCGTCGGCGTCGAGGCGGATCACCACGCCGCCGAACGCGGGGATGCGGTCGGCGGGGCGCGCCCCGGTGATGAGCACCGGCGCCCTGGAGTCGTTCAGCATGAGCTCCAGCCGCTCGCTCGAGCTCTCGGGGCCGAAGGGGACGTACGCCCCGGAAGCCTTGAGGATCCCGACGATGGCGACCAGGAGAGCGAGCGACCGTTCCGCGTGGATCGCGACCGCCGTCCCCGGCTCCACGCCGGCCTCGCGCAGGCGGTGGGCGAGCTGGTTCGCTCGGCGATCGAGCTCGCCGTACGTCAACGAGCCGCGGTCGGCCACGGCGGCCAGGGCATGCGGCGCGCGCGCCGCCTGCTCCTCGAACAGGTCGAGGACGCACCGGTCTCCTGGAGGGTCGACCTCCGTGTCGTTCATCTCGATCACGAGCCTCCGCTGCTCGGCGCGCGTGAGCAGCGGCAGCGACGACACCGGCTGATCCGGCCCCGAGGCCGCGGTGGAGAGCATCGTCAGCAGGTGCTCCGCCATCCGCTCGATCGTCGCTCGGTCGAAGAGATCGGTGCTGTACTCGAGCATCCCCGTCACGCCGTCGGGGCTCTCCCAGGAGTACAGCGAGAGGTCGAAGATCGTCTTCTTGGCGTCGGCCTCGATGGGACGGACCTCGACCCCGGCCAGCGCGAGATCGCGCTCCGCGGGGCTCTGCGGGGCGAAGGCGATCTGCACGACCGGGTTGTAGCCCGGGCTGCGCTCGGGCCTCAGCTCCTGCACGAGCACGTCGAAGGGCAGCATGTCGTGCTCGTAGGCCTCCAGGCACAGCTGCCGCACCCGCTGGAGCAGCTCGTCGAAGCTCGGGTCGCCGGACAGATCGACGCGCAGGGGCACGATGTTCACGAAGAAGCCCATGATCTCCTCGAGATCCATGCGCGCCCGGTTGGCGCTCGGCATTCCGATCAAGAGGTCGTCGCGCTGCGTGTAGCGGTGCAGCAGGACGGCGAAGGCGGCCATGAGGACCATCGTCACCGTCATCCCCCGCTGGGCGCTGAGCTCCCCGAGGCGCTCAGCGAGCGGCGCGTCGATCCGGAAGGAGACGGTGGCGCCGCGCAGGCTCTGGATCGCCGGCCGCGGATGATCGCTCGGCAGCTCGAGCAGGGGCGGCGCGTGGAGCAGCCGCTCTTTCCACCAGGCGAGCAGCTCTGCTCGGGCGCTGTCCCTCATCTGCTCGCGTTGCCACGCGGCGAAGTCGGCGTACTGGATCGCGAGCTCGGGCAGCGCCGCGGGGGCGCCCCCGCGGTGGCCGTCGTAGAGGATGGCGAGCTCGCGGAACGCGAGCTCGATGGACCAGCCGTCGGTCGCGATGTGATGGAGATGGAGCCACAGGACGTGGTCCTCCGGCCCGAGCTTGAGCAGGCAAGCCCGGAGCAGGGGGCCTCGCTCGAGGTCGAAGAGGGTCTGCGCCTCTGCGTTGATGCGCTGGTGCGCCGCGACCTCCCGCTCGTCCGGGGAGAGGTGCTGGAGATCCATCACGTTGAGCTGCAACGAGCTCTGCGGGGCGATGATCTGGACCGGCCGCCCGTCGCGCTCCGCGTAGGTCGTCCGCAGGATCTCGTGCCGCTGCGCGAGCTCGCGGAGGCTCTTGTCCAGCGCTCCGACGTCGACGCGCCCGCGCAGGCGGAACGGGAACAAGCAGTTGTAGGCCCGGCTCTCCGGCGCCAGCCGCTGGAGGAACCAGAGGCGCTCTTGCCCGAAGGACAGGGGCAGCGGCCCGAGGCGCGGGACGGGCGAGATCGCGCGCTCGGCCCCGCGCGCCGCGGGCTCCTGCCTCACGAGGGGCGCGAGCTCGGCGATGGTCGGGCGGCGGAAGAGCTCCTGGAACGCGAGTTCGACCCCGAGCGCGCTGCGCACGCGGGAGAGCAGCCGCACGGCATGGACGGAGCTGCCGCCCAGCTCGAGGAAGCTGTCATGCACCCCCACGCGCTCCTGCCGCAGCACCTCCTGCCAGATTTCGGCGAGCGCCCGCTCGACGGGAGAGCGAGGCGCGACGAAGGCGTGCGCCAGCGCGGTCCGCGCGGGGCCGGGGGCCGGGAGCGCCGCTCGGTCGACCTTGCCGTTCGCCGTCATCGGCAGCGCGTCGAGCGCGACGAAGGCGGAAGGCACCATGAACTCGGGCAGCCTGCCCTGGAGGTGAGCGCGGAGCGCCGCCGGCGACGCCTCCACTCCCTCCGCTCCTCGCGCGGAGGCTCCGTCGCCGCGCGTCGGGACCACGTAGGCGACGAGGCGCCTGTCGCCGTGAGCGTCGTCCGTCGCGAGGACGACGGCGTCGTCGAGGGCGGGGTGCTGCCTGAGCGCGGCCTCGATCTCGCCGAGCTCCAGGCGGAAGCCGCGGATCTTGACCTGGTGGTCGATCCTGCCGAGGAACTCGATGTCGCCGTCGTGCCGCCAGCGGACGAGGTCGCCGGTGCGGTACATGCGCGCGCCGGGGTCGGAGGAGAAGGGGTCGGAGAGGAAGCGGTCGCGGGTCAGCTCCGGGTCGTGGAGGTAGCCGCGGGCGAGGCCATCGCCGCCGATGTAGAGCTCGCCGGGGACGCCGACGGGGACGGGCTGTCGGCGCGGGTCGAGGAGGTAGACGCGTACGTTGTCGATGGGCCTGCCGATGGGCGGCTCGCGTGAGGCGTCGCGGTCGTCGTGGGCGCCCCTGGGGAGGGCGCAGGAGGTGGTGACGACGGTGGCCTCGGTGGGGCCGTAGTTGTTGACGACCTCGAAGGGGATGGCGCGGTGAGGCCAGCGCCGTAGTTTGTCGCCGCCGGTGAGCAGGGCGCGCAGGGAGCAGCGCGCGGGCCAGTCGAGGCGCAGCAGCTCCTCGGCGATGGGGGTGGGGACGAAGGAGACGGTGATCTGCTGCTCGATCAACCACCGCTGGAGCTCCAGGGGCGAGCGGCGGAGGGGCTCGGAGGGGATGTACAGGCAGGCCCCGGAGCAGAGCGAGGGCCACATCTCCCAGACCGAGGCGTCGAAGCCCGGGCTGGCGATGAGGGTGGTTCGATCGGTGCTGGACAGGGCGAAGCGCCGCCTGTGCCAGGCGACCAGGTTGGTGAGCCCGCGGTGCTCCACGAGCACGCCTTTCGGGCGGCCCGTCGAGCCCGATGTGTAGATCACGTACGCCAGGTCGTCCGGCGCCTGGCCAGCGGCCGGAGGCACCTTGTCCACGGGCTCGCGATCGAGCATCGCCCGATCCGCGTCGAGGCGAACGACGCTGAGCCCGCGGCTCGGCACGCGGCTGACGAGGTCGTCGCTGGTCAGGAGCGCCGACACCTTCGCGTCCTCCAGCATGAACGCGAGCCGAGCCGGCGGATAGGCCGGGTCGAGCGGGACGTACGCGCCCCCTGCCTTGAGCACGCCGAGCGCGGCCACGATCATGTCCGGCGAGCGCTCCAGGCAGATGCCGACGAGCGCGCCAGGCCCGGCGCCGCTCTTCCTGAGGTGGTGAGCGATCTGGTTGCTCCGCCGATCCAGCTCGGCATACGTGAGCCGCTCGCCCTCGAACGCCACCGCGGCGGCGGAAGGGGCGCGGCGCGCCTGCTCCTCGACCAGCTCGTGGACCAGCTCGCGCGGCGGGGCCGTCGCCGCGCCGCTGCTCCAGTCGACGAGGAGCTGCCGCCGCGCGTCGGCCGACAGGAGAGGCAGATCCGAGATCCGCTGATCGGGGGCCTCGGCAGCGCCGTCGAGCAGCGCCTGCCAGTGCTCGAGCAGCCTGACCGCCGTCGCCTGCTCGAAGAGATCGCGGCGGTAATCGAGCCTCGCGACGACCCCTTCGGCGGCGTCCTCGACGCTCACCACGAGATCATGAGCGACGTATGGCAGATCGAGGTCCGTTCGGGTCAGCGTGAGCAGCGGCCCATTGCACGGCGGGGGGCTCTGGGGCGTCGCCGCGAAGAGGACCTGGACGATCGGCGTGCGGCCCGGGTCGCGCGGCGCGGCGAGCTTCTCCAGCAGCGCCCTGGCGGGAACCTCGCTGTTCGCTCTGCCCTCCTCGATGGAGCGGTGTACCTGGCGCAGGAGCTGTCGGAACGAGGGCTGTGCGCCGAACCTGCCCCGCACGATCACCGGGCCGCCGAAGAGGCCGATGAGCTCGCGGACGTCCGGCGTGTCGCGCCCGGGCAGGGGCGTGCCGATCAAGACATCCTCCTCGCCGGTGATCCGGTGCAGGACAGCCAGCATGCCCGCGAGCAGCGCGGTGAACAGGCGCGCTCCTTCGTCCCGGGCCGCCGCTTCGAGGCGCAGGAGGAGCGCTCGGTCGAGCGCGCGCTCGACCGACCCTCCGTCGAAGGCATGCACGGCGGGCCGCGGCCGATCCGTCGGAAGATCCAGGGCAGTCGGCGCGCCGGCGAGCTCCCGTGTCCAGTGGTCGAGCCGCGCGTCGAGGCGATCGCCGGCGGCGCGGTCGAGCTGCCGCCGGACGTGGTCCTGATAACGCATGGGCAGCGCCGGAGGCGTCATGGAATGATAGAGGGCGCAGAGCTCCGAGAAGAACAGCCCCACGCTGAAGGCGCCGTCGCAGACGAGGCCGTGCATGGACAGCGCGACCAGGTGGCGGCGGGGGTGCGCCCGGATGAGCGTCACCCGCCAGAGCGGGGCACGCTCGAGATCGAAGGGGCGAGCGGCCTCCTCACGGGCGGCCGCGAGCGCCGCCTCGTCCGAGGTGGGCTGTAGGTCCGGGGCCAGGTCCACCTCTCCGAGGTCGATCGCCGCCGCGGGGCTGACGACCTGCGCGGGCTCTCCGTCGCGCTCGATAAAGGAGGTCCTGAGCGGCTCGTGGCGCGCCGCGATCGCCTCGATGGCGCGGCGCAGCCTGGGTACATCGAGATCCCCGTCGAGCCAGGCCGCGGCGCCTTCATGGATGATCGGCGCGGGACCATGGACTCGAGCAAGGAGCCATTTCGTCTCTTGCTCGAAGGAAAGTGGCGCGTAAGTCAGCTCAACCATGGCGCATGCCCTCCCGTCCGTTGATGTCAGAGAGCACCTCCCTCCTCCCGCTCCGAGCGGTCGGAGAGGCCCTCGCAATGGGCTCACGCGCGCCGCGTAGGCGGCACCCATGCAGGTTGTGAGGCACTCCATTCGCTCGCGCGCCGGCTGTCGGCTCAGCGATGTCCTCGGTGACATGGCGCTCCTCCTCCCGAGCGCGCAAATCATCCCCGAGCGCGCATCAGGCGTACGCCTGTCACGGAACCATCACGCGAGAACTCGACGTCTTCGCCTCCCCCGGCGACACCTTTTCTTGGTCTACAGAATTAATAATGATCCTTTATCGTAGTATTGCCAAGCGGAATAATCAAAATCTTTCGTGCGACGAGCAGAAGGCTCATCTCGATCATGTTCGAGTTCCCGCTCGAGTTCCCGCTCGAGTTCCCGCTCGAGCTCCCGCCCGAGCTCCCGCCCGAGTCCCTGCCCGAGCTCCCGCCCGAGCAAGTCCATCTGTGACACGCCCTGCGCTGGTCGGCGCGGCGCCGCGCCCGGGGCCGCGCCGGCAGGGGACCGCGTCTGGCGCTGAACAGCCAGCGCCTCCGTGGCTCGGCGGAGGCTGTCCGCGGATGGACCGCGAGAGCAGGCGCTACTCTGTGGGAGGATCGGTGAAGAGCATACCAGTCGTCGCCGTGAGCTTCTCCAGGATCGCGGGCCCGAAGCGCTCGGCGAAGCGCGCCCTGTCCTCGGGCGCGATGACGATGTCGCCCGGCTCGTCTTCGTGCTCGTCCGTGATGATGGCGAGGAGCAACCCGGGCTCCTGGCCGACGTTCTCGAACTGCCGGTAGACGCCCACGGGCACGTCGATCATATCGAACGGCTCGAGCGTCGTCTCGTCCATGGCGCCCTCGTTCCAGCGCAGCGCGAAGCGTCCAGTGAGGCACAGAAATACCTCCCTCGAGCGACGGTGTGCGTGCAGAGGGACCTTGTCGCCAGGCCTGCAGCTGACGATGCCCACGCTCATGCCTTTGGAGCCGACGATGGCCGGCCCCGTCCCCTCGCGCGCGTCCCCCGCCGCGGGCGCCATCAGGAGATACAGAGGAGGGTTCACGGCGTCGAACGCCTCCTGTGGGATGCTGGTGTCAACGGTGTGATTCACGTAAGCCCGGAGCTCGCCGAACCGCGCGATGCGCGAGCGCATCTGCTCCGGGGTGATCTTCAGCGTCGTCATGATAGATCCCCCTTTCTGCCGCGTTCGAGCTCCTGGAGCGCTCGGCGCGGCTCGTCTCCAAAGATACCGCGGGTTATGGCGGTGCGCTCGATCGATTCCCTGCTTCGAATCGACTTTATCGCTCGCTATCGTCGCACGTATCGTCGCGGGTGACGCGGGTGACGCGGGTGACGCGCGTGATCCGTGTGTTGGCTGAGCAATGGACAATACTGGGCCAGTGTAGTAGCGTGGCCCGGGAAGGCCGATCTCTGGAGGAGCTCTGAAGCGTCGAGACGCGATGCTGCCGATCCCGCGGAGCGCCGGACGGTGGAGCCGACACGGCCGCGGCGCCTGTCGATCATGTCTTTGGGAGCGACATTGAATTCCAGGGACAGCCGTTTCCGCTGCGCCGGCAGCGCCGTGGTCACCAGCGAATTCCAGCGATAGCCGTTTCCGCTAGGCCGGCAGCGCCGTGGTCATTGGCGAATTCCAGGGACAGCCGTTTCCGCCAGGCCGGCAGCGCCCGCGTCGCCGGCGGCGAATCCGGCGGGCGTGTCAGCGCGTCACTCCAGCACCACGAACTTCAGATACCGCCCCTCCCACCACGCCGGCAGCGTCGGGTGGTCCTCCGGCTGCCCGTGGATCGCCCGGATCCGCAGGTCGTCCCGCTCCAGCGTGGCGTCGTCCAGCGTCGCCAGGAAGTCTTCCGCCGTGATGTGGCTCGAGCACGACGCCGCGCACAACACGCCACCTCGATCCAGCACGCGCGCGACCGCGGCGTGCAGCCGCCGGTAGGCGCCGAGCGCGCGCGGCTTGGCGCGCTCGCTCGGCGCGAAGCTCGGCGGGTCGCAGATGATGAGATCGTACCGGTCGCCGCGCGCGCGGGCCTTCTCGAGGAAGTCGAACGCGTCCGCCGTCACGAACTCGTGGGCCGCCGGATCCACGCCGTTCTCGCGGAACGTGCGCTGCGCCGACGCGTGCGCGGCCGACGCCGAGTCGACGGAGGTGACCCGGCCCGCGCCGCCGAGCGCCGCGGCCACCGAGAAGCCCCCCGCATAGCTGAACAGGTTGAGCACGCGCCGGCGCCCGGCCGCGAGCGCGCGCACGCGGGCGCGGTTGTCGCGCTGGTCGAGGAACGCCCCCGTCTTCTGCCCGCGCGCGAGATCGACCTCCATCGCGATCCCCGTCTCCCTCACGAAGAGGCGATCCGGCAGCGGCGGCCCGTGCAGGTGCGCGAGCTTCTTCCCGTCCGCGTCCTCGCCCGCCGCCGACGCGCGCGCGCGGAGGCCGATCGAGCGCACGCCGCGGGCGCCCAGCGCGCGCGCGAGGTGCGGGAGCAGGCGATCGAGCCAGGGCGCCAGCATGTCGCCGTCGAGGCGGATCACCGCGGCGCGGTCGTACCGATCGATGACGAGCGACGGCACCCGGTCCCCCTCGCCGTTGCACAGCCGGTAGGCCGTCGTGTCGCGGCCGTCGAACCAGCCGTCGCGCAGGGCGAAGGCGCGCTCGAGCCGCTCGGCGATGGCCCGCTCGTCGAGCGGCGGCGCCTGCGTGCGCTGGAAGACGCGGACGGCGATCGCCGAGTCCGCGTCCCAGAGCCCTCGCCCGAGGAACGGCGCCCCCTCGGCCGACAGCTCGACGACGTCGCCCGACGCCGCGGCGCCGCCGCGGTGCGCGCGCTCCCCGCGCTTGCCTTCGCCGCGCTCGCCGCGCTTGCCCTCGCCGCGCTTGCTCCCGTGTCCGCCGCCGTCCGCGATGCCGTCTCGGTAGACCCATGGGTGGCCGCGGCGGACGGCGGCGGCGGCTGGCGCGGTGAGATGGACCCGCATCGACCCCGCCTAGCACGGTAAGCTCGCAGCGTGCTGCACCGAGTTCGTTCGTCCGGATGGGCCTGCCTCGGGGGGATCTCGCTTGCCGTCGCGGCAGCCTGCACGCAGGACCACGGCGTCCTCGGCCGGGATCCATCGAGCGGGGCGAGCACCTCCGGCGCCGGCGGCGGCCCGGGAGCGACAACGAGCGGCGCGACGACGACGACCACGGGCGCGGGCGGCGGCGCGGTCGAGCCGCCGGGGCCGACGAAGCTCACGGTGGTCAACGGCATCAGCGATCACGACGCGGTGCGCTTCTGCTTCCTCGCGTACCCCGACGGGACCGGCGCCGGCGTGGACCCCTGGCCGGGCGCCGCCGCGGGCCTCGCCTTCGCCCGGGCCCAGGAGATCGAGCCGCTCGGCGCGGCGATCCCCGCGGGGACGAGCCTGCGCGCGCACGTGATCGCCGGCGACCTCCGCGCGACGGAGGGGCTCGACTGCGCGGAGATCCTCGCGCTCGCCGGCGGCACGGGGAGCCCCGCGGCCCCGATCGTGGCCGCGGGGCTCCCCGTGCTCCCGGCGCCCGTGTTCGCCGAGGAGAAGAGCCTCCTCGTGGTCGCCACCGGATGCCTCGGCGGCGAGGGGCACACGCACGAGAGCGAGAAGGAAGGCTGCGGCGACGCCTACACGATCGACACGCCGACCGCCGGCCTCGTCGCCGTCGCCATGTCGCGGCGGACGACGTTCGACAGGGTGAGCCTGCAGGTCGCGCACGCGAGCGCGGCGACGCCGGTGGTCCATGTGGCGCTGGCGCCCGGGCGCGAGGACGCGACCGGGGTGACGCTCGCGCAGGACCTCTCCTACGGCGCGATCGCGCCGTTCCCACCGTTCACCGGGTTCTCGGTGGGCGATCTCGGCGCGCTCGACGAGGTCGCGATCGAGACCCGCGATCCCATCGAGGGGACGGTGACGTCGTCGGTGCCGATGCGCGAGATCCTGGCGAGCAGCGACGTGCCGGCGGCGGACATCGGGGACGGGCAGGGGTTCGTGCTTGTCGCCGTCGGGGCCGCTCCGGGGGCGGAACAGGGCGGGTTCTGGCACCCCCTGACGTACTCGCTCTTGCGGGCGAATCCCTGAGCTCGTTCCCGGATCATCCCATGAGCGGCGAGGTTCCGGGGTTCACCGTCTCTCGTCGGACGGAACGACCACGCCTCGCCTGGCGGCGCGCCGTGGACTCGCCTTGATTCCGCCTCGGGCATCAAGGCCCCATCGAGCGTGGTTCGCAATGCCACGATCCTGCCGTGTGGTGCCGTGTTGTCCAGCATTTGCGCAAGGCCCTGATTGCTCCTGTACGGCCGACTCGAGTGTGTCCGGCGTGTCTGCCGAGCTTGCAGCGCGCGTTGTCTTATCGGAGGATGAGGGGCCTGCCCCCTCGGTCTCAGGCGCCTCCCTCTCTCCTCGCAGATCAGCCCTTCGCGGGCCTCCTCACGGCTGTGCCTGGCTCTTCGGCGAGGAGCGTCGCGCCGGGAAAATCGTGAGTCGCTCGACGAACGGGAGCGCCCTGTACGGATGACATCATGAGACAATCACCCGCCGTGACGATCGGATGAATCTCCAGTATAACGCGAGTGCCGAAATTCCGAGGGGGGAGGGAACATGGCGACACAGGTATTTGTCGGGGCGAGCTCCGCGGCGGATCCGAGAGAGGCTGCTTCAGAGGCCGTGGCGACGGCGCTCCGCGGGTCTTCCCGCACCGAGCATGCGGTGCGACCGGCATTCGCCCTCGTCTTATCGACGGACCAGTACGACGCCGACGCGCTCGCCGCGGCCGTGACGAGCCAGCTGCCGGGCGTCCCCTGGGCGGGGTGCTGCACTGCAGGGGTCTTCGCCGGCAGCCGGCTGCTCCGGCAGGGGCTCGTCGTGGGGCTTGTCGCCTCGGAGACCGTGCGTGTCGGCGTCGGGGTCGCGCAGCCGGTGAGCCAGGACGGGCGGCGCGCCGGCGTGCTCGCCGCCTCGCGCGCCCTCGAGAAGTTTCCGCCGTCCGTCGCTCCCGGGTGGAGCCGCGCGCTCATCGTGCTGCCGGACGCGGTCACGGGCAACGCGGCCGACGTGGTGCGCGGCGCGGTCGAGGTCGGCGGGACGGGCGTCGTCTGGGCCGGCGGCGGCGCGGGCGACAACCTCCGCTTCGTGCGCACCGCGCAGTTCGCGGGCGGCAGCGCCTTCTCGGACAGCGTGGTCGTCGTCGCGATCGACTCGCCGGCGCGCATGGCGACCGGCATCCGCCACGGCTTCCGGCCGTATGGCCCGCCCACGATGGTCACCCGCGCCGAGGGCACGGTCCTCGCCGAGCTCGAGTACGAGGGCGCCTTCTCGGTCTACCAGCGCACCGCGCGGGCGAGGGGGGATCAGGTGAACATCGACGGCTTCGCCACGTTCGCCATGACCCACCCGCTCGGCATCCCGCAGGCCGACGGCGAGCACGTCATCCGCGATCCGCTGCGCGTCGTCTCGCCGGGGGGGCTCTACTGCGTCGGCGAGGTCCCGGACGGGTGCCTCATCCGCGTCATGGAGGGCGACCCCATCGGCCTCGTCGGCGCCGCGCGCGAGGCCGCGACCACGGCGCGCGAAGCGGTGGCCGGGCCCATCGCCGGCGCGTTCGTGTTCGACTGCATCTCGCGGTGCATGATGCTCGGCGACACGGTGCGCGACGAGCTGACCACCTTCGAGAGCGAGCTCGGCGAGAGCGTCCCGGTGATGGGATGTCTGACCTTTGGAGAAGTCGGTACGCTGGGCCGAGGAGTACCGCAGTTTCACAACAAGACCGCTGTCGTGCTCGCCCTGGGGGCCTGAGCGCGGGAGCGGTTGGAGCCCTGTCATGCCGAGCGGCGAAGAGCACGAGATCCAGGAGGAACGGCTGGCGCTCCTCAGCGTCCTCCAGGAGCTCACGGTCGCGGCGCTCGACCTCTTCGATCCGCACCAGTCGATGGCGGTCTTCCTGGAGCGGCTCGCCGAGCGCCTGAGCTGCATCGCCGTGCTCGTGCTCGTCGAGCCGGACCCGCGGGCCCCGCGGCTCCTCGACGCCGCCGGCCTGTCGGCGAGCTCGCGCGCGCTGCCCATCCCGCCGCGCTCGCCCGCCTCGACGGGCGAGCCCAACGGCGCGGGCGCGGGCCTCTCCTTGCCGTACCCCGAGCTCGCGCGGCCCGGGCTCGTGACGTGGCACTTCTCGCTGGAGGGGCAGGGCGACAGCGGCGCGTCCAGCCTCCTCCTCTGCTTCGAGAGCGAGCCCCCGTTCGCGCCCCGGTACCGGGGCATGATGCGCCGGCTCACGGCGACCTTCCGCACGGCGCTGGTGCACCGCCTGCTCTACGCCCGCATGATCGAGAACGAGCGCGAGCGGGTGCGGAACCTCGCCGCCGCGGAGGCGGGGCGCGCGGCGGCGGAGGCGGCGCAGCGGCGCGCGGCCTTCCTCTCGGAGGCGAGCCGGCTGCTCTCGAGCTCGCTCAATTACGAGGCGACGCTGGTGCGCGTCGCGCGCCTGCCGGTCCCGTTCGTCGCGGACTGGTGCATGGTCGACATCATCGAGCGCGAGGCCATGCTCCGGCGCGCGGTCGTCGTCCACGCCGATCCCCAGAAGAGCGAGCTCGCGCGCCTCCTGCAGGGCCAGACGCCGATGGACTCGGTCCTCCCGTCCGGCGTCGCGCGCGTGCTGGCGACGGGCGAGGCGGCGCTCTGCGAGGTCGCGGGCGCGCCCCTCGCCCCGGAGAGCGAGCGCGGCTCGTACGACAGCGAGCCGCCGGTGTCGGCCAGCGAGACGCTCCTCATGGAGCTCGGCCTCCGGCGATACATCTCCGTGCCGCTCGTCACGCGCGGCACGATGCTCGGCGTGCTCACCATCGCGTCCGGCCGCGACGATCTGCTGTACGGCGTGGAGGACCGGGCGCTCGCCGAGGATCTCGGGCGCAGGGCCGCGCTGGCGATCGACAACGCGCGGCTGTACGAGAGCGCGCAGCGGGCGATCCGGGCCCGGGAGGAGCTCGTCGCCGTGGTGTCGCACGATCTCAAGAGCCCGCTCGCCACCATCGTCATGAACACGAGCCTCCTGCGCCGGAAGCTGCCGGGCGCGGATGAGGCGGTCGAGGTGCGGCGCCCTGTCGAGCGCATCCAGAAGGCGGCCGACCGCATGAACCGCCTCATCCGCGATCTGCTCGACCTGGCGAAGCTCGACGGCGGCCACATCTCGATCCAGCCGGTGCCCCACGACGTCGCTGGCCTGCTCGGCGACGCCATCGAGCTCCTGCGGGAGGAGGCGGCGGAGAAGTCGCTGCGCCTCGAGCAGAGCGTCGAGCTCGGCGTCGATCGGGCGCTCTGCGATCGCGAGCGGATCCTGCAGGTGATCGCCAACCTCGTCGGCAATGCGATCAAGTTCACGTCGGCCGGCGGCGAGGTCGCCGTCCGAGCCGAGCCGTGGGGCAGGGAGGTGCGCCTCTCGGTGCGGGACACCGGCCCGGGCATCCCGGAGGACCAGCGGGCGCGGATCTTCGAGCGCTACTGGCAGGCGAAGGAGACGGCCCACAAGGGCACCGGGCTCGGCCTCTCGATCGCGAAGGCGCTCGTCGAGGTGCACGGCGGGCGGATCTGGGTCGAGAGCAAGGTGGGCGAGGGCAGCACGTTCTTCTTCACGCTGCCGATGGTGGAGGCCACGAGCGCGACCTCGGGAGTCGCGGCGGGCACGCGCCTCGGGGCCTGACAGCGGCATTCGGGATTTGCCGTACAGCGGTGTAATCACATCACCGAGGCAGGAGGGTCTCTTCGCCTTGCGCGTTGGCGGTCCGATCCGTTCATCGCTATACCTTGCCACGATGAAGGACGTCGGGAACGACAGGGCCGATGCGGCGCCGGCCGAGGCACGATGGGGCGATGACGAGCGGGGGCTCGTCGAGGCCGCGCTCGGGCTGCTGGGCATCCGCAACCTCGTGCTCGCGATCCACGATCCGAGCTTTCCCTCGGACGACGCGGAGGACATCGGGCGCGGGTCCCCGAATACCGACGGGGGGCGCCGATTCCTCCGGTTCGCGCGGGATCTCGGCTTCAATGGCGTCCAGCTGGGGCCGCAGGGGGAGACCTCTGCCGACAACGCGTCTCCGTATGACGGCACCATCTTCTCGCGGAGCACGCTGTCGATCGCGCTCGCCCGGCTGGTCGAGGACGGCCCCTCTGGCGCGCTCCTCCGCCCCGAGTCGCTCCGGGAGATCGTCGCCGGGCGGCCTCCTGGCAGCGAGGCTCGCGCGCACCACGGCCATGCCTACCGCGCGCAGCGCGCCGCGCTCCGCGAGGCGTACGCGTCGTTCGAGGGCCGGCGGAGGCGCGACGAGCCCGGCGAGCTCGGCGAGCTCGCCGACCTCGAGCGCCGCCTCGACGCCTTTACACGGCGGAACGCGGCGTGGCTCGAGAGGGACGGGCTCTACGGCCCCCTCTGCGCCGAGCACCGGAGCGGCTGGTTTCACGGCTGGTCTGGCGAGCCGGAGCTGGACCGACGCCTCTACGCGCCTGGCCCTGGCGAGGTGGTCGCGTGCGGGGAGCGCAGGAGAGCGCTCCTCGACCGGTACCGCGACGAGCTCCGCTTCTACGCGTTCTGCCAGCTCCTCGCGCACGAGCAGCACGCGGCGCTCCGGACGGTGACGGCCGAGCTCGGGCTCAAGCTCTACGGCGATCTGCAGATAGGCTACTCGCCTCAGGATGCCTGGGCCTATCAATCGGTCTTCCTCAGGGGGTATCTCATGGGGGCGCCGCCGAGCCGGACCAACCCGGAGGGCCAGGTGTGGAGCTACCCTGTCCTGGATCCCGCGCAGTACGAGGATGCGTCGTCCGGCGGGCTCGCGCTCGTCCGTGCGCGGATGGACAAGATGTTCGACGAGTTCGACGGGGTGCGCCTCGATCACCCGCACGGGCTCGTCTGCCCCTGGGTCTATGCGGCCGACGCCCCCGATCCGCTCCGCGCCGTCCAGGGTGGGGCGCGGCTCTTCTCGTCGCCCGACCTGCCGGAGCACCCGTTGCTCGCGCGGTACGCCATCGTCTCTCCCGCGCAGCTGAACCGCGCCGTGCCCCGGTATGCCGACGGCTGGGTCACCTCGCTGTCTCCGGAGCAGGTCGGGCGCTACAGCGTCATTTTCGACACGATCGCGCGCTGCGCGGAGGCCCGCGGGCGCGCCATCTCCGACGTCGTGTGCGAGGTCCTGAGCACGCTCCCGTTCCCGCTCGGGGCCGTCCTCGATCGGCACGGGCTGGGGCGCTTCCGGGTCACGCAGAAGGCCGATCTGGACAACCCGAAGGACGTCTATCGCAGCGAGAACGCCGCGCCCGCCGACTGGATCATGGTGGGGACCCACGACACGCCGCCGCTCTGGAGGCTCCTCGACACCTGGGAGCGCGCCTCCGCGCTGGGGCGGCAGGCGGCGTACCTGGCGACGCGCCTCGCGCCCTCGCCGGCCGAGGAGGGCGCGATGGCGCGCGCGCTCGCGTCCGACCCTCGCGCGCTGGCGCAGGCCAAGTTCGCCGACCTCTTCGCCAGCCCCGCGTCGAACGTGATGGTGTTCTTCGCCGATCTGCTCGGGATGAAGGAGATCTACAACACGCCCGGGACGGTGGGCGACCACAACTGGTCGCTGCGGGTCCCTCGCGATTACGAGCGGTCCTATCTGGAGATGCGCGCGCGCGGCGCGGCCCTCGATCTCCCGCGCGCGCTCGCGCTCGCGCTGCGCGCGCGGGGCGGCGCGGAGTCGGTGGAGCGCGGGAACCTCGCCCGGCGGCTGGAGCGCTGCCCGCGCTAGCCGAGAATCTCCCCGAACAACCCGGGGAGATACTTCAGTTCGGGCTCCACACGGCCCACTTCCCCGAGGTGGCCCATGTGTCGCTCGCGTCCTTGAACGCCCCGATGAACGCGGCGCTCGTGTCGAAGAACCCGTCCGGCGGCACGACCGCGTCCTTGGTCAGGGGCGTCGCGGGACCGAACACGGGCGCGGACGGGTCGAAGCAGCCCTGGATACCCGGGTCCTCCTCCCGATTCTTCCGATCGGGCTCGCGCAGGAACGCGATCTCATCGAAGCCGCCGTCGTCGTCCTGGAGGATGCCTGTCCCGTCGCTCGTCTCGGCGTAGGCGAGGTCATTCACCAGGTTGAAGAAGATCGAGCTCGATATGTTCTGCTCGGGATCCGGGTCGCGCACGTCGAGGCCCGACTCGAAGCCCGTGACGATCGTGTTGGCGATGTTCGCCTTCGTCGACCGGCGGAGGAGGATGCCGTACTGCTCCTTGTCCACGTCCACGCCCTTCCCGCAGAGCGTCGCGTTGTAGATCGTCGGCTCGCTCCGAGGCTCGAGCGCCGGCGTGAGCGCGAGCGGGTCGTTGTCCCCCTCGAACCCGTTCGTCTCCTCCGCGACGCTCGGGTCCAGCTGCGCCACGAGGAACTGGAGCTTCCCGCGATAACCCTGGTCCCAGTCGAAGGCGTCGTCGCCGCTGTACTGGCAGGCGAGGTGCTTTGCGTTCACCGTGCCCCCGAAGAACTCGAAGCAGTCGTCGGACACGTGCCTCACCTGGACGAAATCGATGATCGTCCCCCTGCCGACCCCGCCGAGGGTGAGCCCGTTGATCTCGTTGTTCGGCGCGAGCTTCACGCCGGAGTACTCGATGCGCACGTATTTGAGCGTTCCGCTCGAGTCGTTCTCGTCGATGCCCCCGTATCGCCCGTTGTTCGTCAACCCCTCGATCTGGCCCGGGGTGCGCGCGCCGTTCGCGTCCACGTGGTTGGTCGGCGCGTTGCCGAGGAGGATGACGCCGCCCCAATCGCCGGCCATTCGATCTTCCGGGGCCTTGCTGCTCGTGAACACGATGGGCTCATCCCGGGTGCCCACGGCGATGAGCTTGGATCCGGGGTGCACAACGAGCGTCGCGGGGACCTGCGGGTTCGTCTCGCCGACGACGGTCGTGCCCTTCTCGATGGTCAGCGTCGCCCCGGCCGAGACGTTCACCTGGCCCTTGAGGATGTACTTCTTGTCACATCTGAGCGTGAAATCCTCCGTGATGTCCCCGGTGATCTCGACGGTCGGCTTGTCGGCCGCCGCGCATCCGCCTGGCGGATCGCCGCCCTCGCCGCCGGCTGAGCCGCTCGACGAGGGGACGCAGGTGCTGTCCGTGCGATTGCAGATGGCGCCGTCGAACTGCGCGCAGTCCGCGTCGGAAGTGCATTGCACGTCCCGCTGCTCGATGATGAGCGAGCACGCGAGGGCGCTCGTGGCGAGCGCGCCCATGGCCAGCGCGAGGGCGGCGGCAGGTGGTGAATCGACGGGGCTGCGCTCGTGGTTCATTGCAATCACCCGATGGCAAGGGAATCGTCTCTGTCAAGCAGGGCCGCGCTGTCCGGCCGACAGGGACGTGGCGAAACCGTCGCTGACAGGCCATCGCATTCGCGAGAACGTCACATGGCGGCCGCTCCGAGGTAACAGGTCGAGGGCATTCTCCGGGCCGGGCTGGCCTCCCTCTGGGGATCGATCCGGCACAGGTCGAATGAGCGCTCCCAGCGATCCCAATGGTTGGCGGAAATATCGCCCGATTGCCGAGATCGGCAGGGGAGGCATGGCCGACGTCTGCCTCGCGGTCGCCCAGGGCCCCGTGGGATTCAACAAGCTCGTCGTGCTGAAGCGGGTGCGGCCCGAGCTCGTGGAGGACGCCGACATCCTGGCCATGTTCCTCGACGAGGCGCGGCTCGCGGCCCGATTGAATCATCCGAACGTCGTTCAGACGTACGAGGTCGGCGACGAGGGAGCGCGCTTCTTCATCGCCATGGAGTACCTCGACGGCCAGCCGCTCGGCAGCATTCGCTCCCGCATGGGGCACGACAAGGTGCCGCTCCCGCTCCAGGTTCGCGTCCTGTGCGACGCGCTGGCCGGGCTCCATTACGCGCACAACCTGCGCGATTTCGACGGAACACCCATCCACGTCGTCCACCGCGACGTGAGCCCGCAGAACATCTTCGTCACCTATGATGGCGTGATCAAGGTGGTCGACTTCGGTATCGCCAAGGCGGCCGACTCGCTGACGGAGACGCGCACCGGGACGCTCAAGGGCAAGGTCTCGTACATGTCGCCGGAGCAAGCGCGCGGAGAGCGCGTCGACCGGCGCTCCGACGTCTTCTCGGTGGGGGTGATCCTCTGGGAGGCGATCGCCCGGAGGCGCATGTGGAAGGGCTTCAACGACCTCGCCATCCTCGGGCGGCTCGCCATCGGAGAGGTCCCGAGGCTCGCGGAAGAGGCGTCCAGCGTCGAGCTCGACCCCGAGATCGAGCGGATCTGCCAGAAGGCGCTCGCGCCCGCGCTCGAGGACCGTTATGCCTCCGCGGCCGAGCTGCAGGCGGATCTCGAGCGCTGGCTCGGCGAGCGCCACCGGGGCATGTCCGCGCGGGAGGCCGGCGAGATCGTCGCCGGCCAGTTCGCCGACGACCGGGCGCGGATCAAGCAAGTCGTGGAGGAGCAGCTGCGCGGCGTGCGCTGGACCGGGAGCCATCCGAGGGTCACGCTGACGCCCGATCTGCCGAAGCTGAGCGCCGGTCCGATGTCGATGACGCCGACCTTGACCGCGCCTGCGGCGGTCAGCGCCTCCTCGGACGGGAGCTCGATGCTGCCCTCGGTCAGCATGACCGGAGCGAAGGAGCGCCCCGCGCGCCCGAACCGCGCGATCGTCGTGATCGCGGTCACCTTCGTCGCCATCGGCGGAGCCGTGAGCGTCGGGGTCTTGCGCGCGCAGCCATGGAGGATCGCCGCGAGCGATCACCAGGAGGCGCAGGTCGCCGCGCAGCCGGCGGCGGAGCCCTCTCCGAAGCAGGAAGAGACCATCCGCCTCGTCGTCCGCGTCTCGCCGGTCGGCGCGAAGGTCTCCATCGACGGCTCGCCGATGTCGACCGGCGCTTACGAGGGCCGCCTCGCCAGGGATGGCCGCGCGCACGTCATCCGCGCGGAGGCGCCGGGTTTCCTCGCGCAGGAAGAGAAGGTCACGGCGAGCAACGATCTCTTCGTGAGCCTCGCCTTGAAGAGCGAACCGCAAGCGCAGCCAGGGAGGCTCGCCGCCGTCGGTCGGAGCGCCCCGGTGAGCGTCGCCACGGCGCCGCCCGCGTCCGCCGCGCCGCCGTCGAGCGCGCCCGCGCCGCCGTCTGCCGAGCAGAAGCCGAAGCGGGGGATCGATCTGGAGAGCCCGTACGCCCGATGAAGACCCCGAGAGCGCTCGCCCTCTGCGCCGCGATCGTGCTCAGCGCCCCGCTCGGCGCGTTCGCTCAGCCTGCCGGTGACAAGACCGAGGAGGCCGACGCCCGCTTCCGGCGAGGCGTCGAGCTCTACAACGAGGTGGATTATGGCGCTGCGCTCACCGAGTTTCGCCGCGCCTACGAGCTCGCGCCCGCATATCAGGTGCTCTACAACATCGCGGGTACGTGTTACCAGCTCAAGGACTACGCCTGCGCGCTGCGCGCCTTCGAGAGGTACCTCGCCGACGGTGGCGAGCGGATCCCGGGCGGCCGGCGGGCCGAGGTGGAGCGGGACATCGCCGTCCTGCGGAGCCGCGTCGCGACGGTGGAGATCTCGACCTCGGCGCCTGACGTCGAGATCTCCGTGGACGGTGTGCCGGCGGGCAAGACGCCGCTCCCCGAGCCCCTCCTGATGAGCGCCGGGCGGCGCCGCATCGCCGCCGAGGCGCCGGGCCGCCCGGCCGTGTTGAGGGTCGTCGACGTGGCCGGCGGCGATCACGCTCGGCTCACGATCGAGCTCCCCGAAGCGCGGGCCCCGCAGGGCCCCGCCGAGGGCGCGGGCGGCGCGCCGGCTCCGCTCGGCGCGCCGCGGATGGACCGCGCGCCTCGCCAGCAGCGGAGCGTGCCCGTGTTCCCCTGGCTCGCGACCGGCGCGCTCGCCGCGGGCGCGGCCGCCACCGGGATCCTCGCGCTCGGCGCTTCCGGGGACCTCGACGCGGAGCTCGATCGGTATCCCGGCGACGCCCGTGCCGTCGAGCGAGCGCGGGCGAGGAGCGAGGCGCTCGCGCTCACCACCGACCTGCTCGCGGGCGCCGCCGTGCTCGCCGGCGGCATCTCGATCTACCTCACTGTCGCTGGCGCAGGCCCGGAGCGCGGCGATGGAGAGCGCGCGTCATCTCCTCCGGTGAGGCTCACGATCGCGCCGGCGTCTCTCGAGCTCGCGGGCTCTTTCTAGGACCGACGCAGAGCGTCGCAGGGTCGCGACGGTCAAAACGCTTGCATCCAGCGCGCTGGAGCTGCATTGATCCGGGCGATCGCCGCGGTCATGGGGGCCTCTCCCGTGCGACGCCGCGGCGACGGTGCGACAAGGTGGTCAATCACCCGCGCTGCCCACGAGTCGAGAACGAGATGGGAGACACCAGGTGAGCACGACCAAAGCGTCTCTTGGGACCCTGTTCCTCATGCTCTCCCTGGCCGCGCCTGCGCTCGGGCAAGAGGCGGCGCCGCGGCAGCCCGTCACGGACAAGACGAAGGAGCGTTGGGCGAAGAGCCAGGGAGGCCGGTTCGGCTTCGAGATCGACGTCCTCAGCTCGTCTTACCAGCGGGAGATCGCGGCGGCTGCCGGCGAAGAGGCCACCGTCGAGGAGTCGTCGCGGCTCGGCGTCGCCATCACCGCCGCCGGCCAGTACAAGCTCTTCGCGGGTCTCCACCTCGACGCGGAGATCCCGTTCGTCTACGGCGACGTCTCGGGCCCTCAGTCGACAGACCTGTTCGGCAGGCGGTTCACGAGCAACGCAGGATACAGCCAGTTCTTCATCGGCAATCCCACGTTCGGCCTCCACTACGCTGCCAACGCCCTTCCCATCCTCGCGCTCTTCGGCGGCATGAGCTTGACGATCCCGCTCCACCCGCACCCGGGCGCGGAGCTCGAGGTCGCGTCGGTGGCGAACTTCCCCGCGCGGGCTTACTTCGATGCGCAGCGCGTGCTGCTCGCGCACTGGGCCTTCCGGGCGCGCGTCGGGACCGAGATCAACGTCGGCAAGGTCCTGTTCTTCACCCACGATCTCGCGAGTCAGGTCTTCTTTCCGACCCGGGACGGGGAGGAAACGAAGACCGTGATCGAGCAGGGAAACGAGATCGAGTTCCGCCCGTTCGGGAACTTTGGCATCGGCATGCGCCTTCAGGCGGCGTTCCCTCTCTCCTCGAGCAACTCGGCCCAGCTCGCGGCCGAGCCGTTCGTCGGCTGGGAGCCGCTCGTGAAGGGCTCTTTCACCCGCGTCGGCGCGCTGGTCGCGCTCGACGACGACCTCGGCTTCGGCCTCGATCAGGGGAAGGTCGCCACCATCCGCGTCGCCCTGGGCAGCAAATGGTAGGGAGCGAGCGCCGGAGGGGCGAGCTACGCTGAGCGCCCCGTGACGACGACCCCCAGCCCGAGCCGCGACCCCTGGGTCGGCGTGCCGAGGCCGAACCCTGCTGCCCGGCTTCGCCTCTTCTGTGCGCCCTACGCGGGCGGCGGCTCGTCGATCTACAGCGCCTGGTGGCGCGAGCTCCCCGCGCACACCGAGCTCTGCGCGCTCAAGCTCCCCGGCCGGGAGGCGCGCATGAGCGAGCCGCCGTTCGAGCGCCTCACGCCGCTCGTCCAGGCCCTCGCCACCGCGCTCGATCCATGGCTCACGAAGCCGTTCGCGCTGTATGGCCACAGCCTCGGCGCGCTCGTCTGCTTCGAGCTCGCGCGCGAGCTCCGCCGCCGGGGAGCGCCGCTGCCGCGCCACCTCTTCGTGTCCGGCCGGCGCCCGCCTCACGTTCGCGGCTCGGATCCGCTCCACGGCCTGCCCGAGCCCGAGTTCCTGGAGCGGATCCGCCGCATGGGGGGCACGCCCGACGAGGTGCTGCGCGACCCGGAGCTCCTGGCGCTCTTCCTGCCTGTCCTGCGCGCGGATTTCGCGGTCAACGAGGTCGAGCCGTTCGTCCCTGGGGCCCCGCTCGAGTGTCCGATCTCCGCGTTCGGGGGCCTCGACGACGAGCGCGCGGGCCGCGCCGAGCTCGAAGGCTGGCGCCATCACACGCGCGGGGCCTTCCGGGTCGAGATGTTCCCCGGCGGACACTTCTTCCTGCGGAGCGCCCGGGAGCCGCTCCTGCGGTCGATCTCGGCCGTCCTCGGCGACGTCGAGCGCGCGCTCCCCGCGTGACGGCCGGCACTGGGTGGGTGTTGAGCCCGGGGCGGGAGCCATGCAAAGAAGGGAGGGACCCGCAGCCTCTCTGCCGCTCTGCCGCTCTGCCCCTCTTCCTCTCTTCCTCTCTTCCTCTCTGCTTCCCCGGAGACCCGAACGATGACCGATTTCCAGTACCAGGACATGCTCCCCCTCGGCCATGACGAGACCCCGTACCGCCTCGTCAGCCGTGACCATGTCTCGACCTTCGAGGCCGCCGGCTCGACGTTCCTCAAGGTCGAGCCGGAGGGGCTCACCCTGCTCGCGCGCGAGGCGATGCGCGACATCGCCCACCTCCTCCGGCCCGGTCACCTCGCGCAGCTCGCGCGGATCCTCGGCGATCCCGAGGCCTCCTCGAACGATCGCTTCGTCGCCCTCGAGCTCCTCAAGAACGCGAGCATCGCCGCGGGGGGCGTGCTCCCGTCGTGCCAGGACACCGGCACGGCCGTCGTCATGGGCAAGAAGGGCCAGCTCGTCTTCACGGGCGGCGGCGACGAGGCGGCGATCGCGCGCGGCGTCTTCGAGACCTACCGCGCGCAGAACCTGCGCTATTCGCAGCTCGCGCCGCTCGACATGTACCGGGAGGTCAACACGAACGACAACCTCCCTGCGCAGATCGAGATCTTCGCGACGGACGGCGACGCCTACAAGCTCCTGTTCATGGCGAAGGGCGGGGGCTCCGCGAACAAGAGCTATCTTTACCAGGAGACCAAGGCGCTCCTGAACCCGGAGAGCCTGCTCTCCTTCGTCGAGGCGAAGATCCGCGCGCTCGGCACCGCGGCGTGCCCGCCGTACCACCTCGCCATCGTCGTCGGCGGCACGTCGGCCGAGTACACGCTCAAGGTCGCGAAGCTCGCCTCGGCGCGCTATCTCGACACGCTCCCGGCCGACGGCAACGCGCGCGGCCGCGGCTTCCGCGACCGCGAGCTCGAGCAGAAGGTGCTCGAGCTCGCGCAGCGAACGGGGATCGGGGCGCAGTTCGGGGGCAAGTACTTCTGCCACGACGTCCGGGTCATCCGCCTGCCGCGCCACGGCGCCTCGTGCCCTGTCGGCATCGCCGTCTCGTGCTCTGCGGATCGCCAGGCGCTCGGCAAGATCACGCGCGAGGGCATCTTCCTCGAGCAGCTCGAGGCCGATCCTGCGAAGTACCTGCCCGACACAACCGACGCGGATCTCGAGGGCGAGGTCGTGAAGCTCGACCTCCGCCGTCCCATGAGCGAGATCCGCGCGGAGCTCTCGAAGTACCCCATCCGCACGCGGCTCTCGCTGAGCGGCCCGATGATCGTCGCGCGGGACATCGCGCACGCGAAGATCAAGGAGCGCCTCGATCGCGGCGACGGCATGCCGAGCTACCTGCAGGAGTTCATGGTCTACTACGCCGGGCCCGCGAAGACGCCCGCGGGCTACGCCTCCGGCTCGTTCGGCCCGACCACGGCCGGCCGGATGGACGCGTACGTCGACCTCTTCCAGGCGAACGGCGGCAGCTACGTCATGCTCGCGAAGGGCAACCGCTCGCCCGCCGTCACCGCGGCGTGCAAGAAGCACGGCGGCTTCTACCTGGGCTCGATCGGCGGTCCGGCCGCGCGCCTCGCGAAGGACTGCATCAAGAAGGTCGAGGTGCTCGAGTACCCCGAGCTCGGCATGGAGGCGGTCTGGAAGATCGAGGTCGAGGATTTCCCCGCCTTCATCGTGGTGGACGACAAGGGCAACGACTTCTTCGCCGACATCAACAAGCCGGCCGGCCGGAAGCTCGAAGTCGCCGGCTGACGTCCGGAGCCTGGAAATCGCGGCCTCCCATCAGGGCATGACGAGGGTGACCGAGGCAAATGGTCACATTCGAGGCGTCTTGGCGCCTGTTCAGCCCGGTGTTGGCGCGACGAGCGCTGCTGGGGCCGCGGTCCGCGGGGGCACGCTCCGTGCTTTGACCTCGTGCGGAAGGAGCTGAGCATGACAGTTCGACCTGATCGCACGGTGTCTCATGGCCGCGCTGACGCTGGGCACCACCGTTTCGAGGATCGGCACGGTGGTCCCGATGGATCTCGCCATCAGCTGGAGGTGGATCGTTTGGACCGGCTGGTGCGCGCAGCGCAGGAGATCGCTGGTCAAGCAGAGCGTCGAGAGCGCGAGAAGCGCAGCGACGCGGGCCAGGAGGCGAGGCCCGGCGACGGCGGCGTCAAGTCGCGTCCGGCGCCGAGGAATCCGAGCATCGCCGACCTCGAGCGCGCGGACAACGAGGGGATGCTGCCGCCGGGGGAGACGTGATGAGCGCACGCGCGATGAGCCTCGATGGGCTCGTCGATCGGCTCGTGCCGAGCGCGCTCCGCCCCGCGGAGCGCGCGCCCCTCGCCCCTGCGCTCGACGCGGAGGTACGGCACGTCGACACGTGGAGCGCGGGGCGCCTCGCCTATTACGTGGACGCCCGCGCTGCGGGGCGCCCCGTGGTGCTCGTGCACGGGGTCGACGCGGCCGCCTCGTCCAGGGAGATGGCGCCCCTGTTCGATGCGCTCCGCGGCGAGCGGCCGGTCTACGCGCTCGATCTTCCCGGCTTCGGCCTCTCGGAGCGAGCGGACCGCGTGTACGATCGCGAGCTCTACCGCGCCGCGCTGCGTCGCTTCCTCACGGACGTGGTCCGCGCGCCGGGCGGCGCCGACGTCATCGCGCTCTCCCTCTCCTCGGAGTTCGCCGCCGCCGTCGCCTGCGAGGAGATGAGCATCGTTCACAGCCTCGTGCTCATCTCCCCGACGGGGCTCGGCCGTGAGCCTCCCGGCGCGAGCGCCCTCCTCCGGGCTGTCTCGCGCGTCCCCTACGCCGCCGAGGCGCTCTTTCGCGTGCTGGCCGCGCCGCCCAGCATTCGCTGGTTCCTGAAGAAGAGCTTCGTCGGCGCGCCGGATCCAGGCCTCGTTGACTATGCCATCCGCGCGTCGAAGGAGCCTTTTGCCCACCGGGCCCCCCTCGCGTTCATCGCCGGTGCCCTGTTCACGGGCGACGCTCTCGAGCGCCTCTATGCGCGCCTGCCCGTCGCCACGCTGATCCTCCACGACCGTGACCCGCATTCGCGCTTCGACCGCCTCGCCGAGCTCACGCAGCAGAACGCCCGCGTGGAGGCCGCCCGCATCGCGCCCACGCTGGGTCTCCCGCACTTCGAGCAGCTCGACGCCACGCTCGATGTCGTGCGCAGGTTCTGGGCGCAGGACCCTTGGTAGCTCTCCTCCACAGAACGACCAGGACAGCCTGGTAGAGAGCTCCGCGCAGGGCGGACGTCGATCCCTGCGGGGCCCCCGGCTCCGCAGGGAAGCCGAGGTCGTCCGGTCGGCCCAGGAGCCGTCGCCTCGACGCCGAACATGTATGCGCCATTACTGATTGGTCCCTTCTCGTGCCAGCGGGCCTGTGCTCCGCTGGTTTCGTGCGACCCCGAGCAGGGTCTCGAGGATCGACCTGCGACACGCATCCAGTTCCACCGCTCCTGAAGCACCTGGTGTACAATGGAGCGGTGGCGGAACACCGGGTGTGCCGACAGGAGCACCCGGTGTGTGTGGTCACGTGCGTGCCGGTTCGATCGGGGGTCCATTTCGTTAGGACCATGACATCTGCGGCCCGGGAGGGGGTGTCCTAGCGCAGCAATCCGGCGATGGAGCGCTGCGCCAAGACACCATGATGGCTGGTCAGGCGATGGAGCAACGCGGCACGCGTCTACAGGGGGCGCGGATTGTTTCCAGGCGTAAAAGTCTTTGCAAACTCCAGGTCAACGGGCTAATTAAGCTCTTATAGCGGGGGATGTCGTGAATTCAGGCGGCCAAACCATCTCTTCGACCCAGCAAGCGAGCAATAGCTTGCTTGGTCGATACCGCCTGATTGCAAAATTGGGTCGTGGTGGGATGGCGGATGTGTTTCTGGCCGTCTCCCGCGGGCCCGGGTCGTTCAACAAGCTCGTTGTTGTGAAGTGTCTCCGCGTCGGGATGGCGGATGACCCGCGCTACGTCCTGATGTTCCTGGACGAGGCCAAGCTCTCGGCCCGGCTCAATCACCCCAACGTCGTTCAGACGTACGAGATCGGGGGCGAGAGCGGCGGGTACTTCATCGTGATGGAGTACCTCGAGGGCCAGCCGCTCAAGGACGTCGTGAGGGCGGTGGTGAGCGGCTGTCCTGGCGCCGCGAGCTTCACGCGGGGGGCGTGGGTCAGGATCATCGCCGAGGCGCTGCGCGGGTTGCACTACGCGCATGAGCTCGCGGACTTCGATGGCGGTCTGCTCGGCATCGTGCACCGCGACGTCTCGCCCCACAACATCTTCGTCACGTACGACGGAGCCGTGAAGATCGTCGATTTCGGCGTCGCGAAGGCGGCCCTCAACGCGGCGCACACCGAGAGCGGAACCTTCAAGGGCAAGATGGCGTACGCCGCGCCCGAGCAGGCGATGGCGAGCGCCGACGTCGATCGGCGGGCCGATATCTTCGCCATCGGCATCGTGCTCTGGGAGCTCCTGGCGATGCGGCGGCTGTTCGATGGCGACCACGTCGCCGTGATGCACCAGCTGCTCACGCGGGACATCCCGCGGCTCTCCACCGTCGTGCCGGACATCGACCCGGCGCTCGATGAGATCGTGGCGAGGGCCCTCCAGCGGGATCCCGATCGACGGTTCGCCACCGCGCAGGAGATGGGCGACGCGCTGGAGAGTTACCTGCGGGGCTCGGGCGAGGACGTCCGCACGGAGCAGCTCGGCGCGCACGTGCTCGAGATGTTCGCGGAGAGCAGGGCGCTCGTGCGCCAGCAGGTCACCGCGCAGTTCGAGTACCTGAGCTCGCTGGACGTCGCGGGCGACATCCAGCGCGCCTCGATGGTCGGAGAGTTCCCCCGCGCCTCGATGGTCATGGGGATGAACCGCTCGATGTGGCCCTCCGCGACCGCGGCCGGTCTACCCCTCCTCAGCGATCACAGCCACAGCCTCCCCGCCCACCCTCATCACGAGCCCCCGGCCGTCGATCCCGGCAGCCTGGGCGCGACGGTGGGGCGCGCCTCGTCCTGGCGGCAGCGTGGGTATCTCGCCTCTGTGCTCGGGGTGGTCGCGTTGCTCGCCGCGGGGGCCTTCGTGATGTTCCGCGAGCGCTCGGTGGAGCCCGTCGCGTCGGAGCAGCCTGCTGCCGTGTCCACGGCTGCGACGGCGCTCGAACCGGGCCCGATGAAGGCCAAGGTCACGATCAAGAGCGAGCCCGCGGACGCGAACGTGAGCTGGAACGGGACCATGCTCGGCAAGACGCCCCTCAGCGTCGAGCTGCCTCAAGGGATGCAGGTCGTCGTGGTGTCCAGGGCCGGTTGGGTCGACGTGTCGATCTTCCTGCAGCTCTCCGCGTCGGACGTCGTCGAGCGCACCGTCGCGCTCCGGCGTCAGGACGTCAGCACGATACCCTCCAATTAGCGCGGCGATCACCCGCTTCGGATACGGGCCCATCTCGACGTTTTCGGTGCTCAGCGCACTGGAGTGCGCTTCCGCGCCGAAAACGCCGATCTGGACCCGTCTCCTGTGCGGGTGACCGCCGCTCTGCGACGCTCGTACCAGGCTCAGCTGAAAACCGCTCTAGATCTCCCCGTCTCCCTGTGAATTCCCCCGAAAAATTCGAGGGGATACTTCAGGTGCCGGGCCTGAGGACACGCATGGAGGGCGCTGCCCTGGAGGCGAGGCGGCGGACTTCTCGACCGAGCCAGTCGAGGAAATCGAGGTTCCACGGAGGCCCGTCGGGCCAGCGCTCGCGTATGCGGGCGGCGAGCTCGAGATCCCAGCTTCCGTAGAGATCCACGAGCGCGTCATGCGCCTTGCGGCCGGCCAGCGCTTCAGGGGCGCCGCGTGGCTCGCCCCCGTGCGCGAAGGCGTCATCGCAAACATAGTAGTTGCACGTCGCCGCGCGCCGCTCGGGGGGGATGGTGCAGCCCTCATGACCGTGGAAAGCGCACCTCTTGGGGAGCGCTCCGCCATCGCTGCCCTGGGGCTCGACCCGCAGGATGAGCAGGCCGCGCTGGCCCGGGCGCAGGGTGCCCGCGGCCATCTGCTCGAGCAGCCAGCCAGCGCCGCCGAGCGAGACGATTCGCCCGATGTCCGACCACTCGACCCCCGGCGGGCTGGCGCAGCAGCCCGTCGGGCCCTGCGGGCACGAGCCGCACAACGTCGAGTGCAACCGCGTATGCATGCCCGCGAGCTCCAGCCGGATCATCGCGCCTCCAGCGCTCCTATGCTCTGGGCGTGATCAGACGCTCCAGCCCGCGCAGCGGGATGTCCAGCCAGTCAGGCCGGTTGTTGAGCTCGTAGCCGACCTCGTAAATGCACTTCTCGAGCATGTAGAAGTCGATCAGGAGCACCGTGTCCGCGTCGCTCGCTGGCAGGTACGGCGCCGTCTCGTCGGTCCGCGGCTCGGCGGTCGCCTGAGCGCGCGCGACCGTCTCCATGTATCCCGCGAGGTAGCTCGCGGAGATCCACGTCACCCAGGCATCGGTCCACGGCTTGAGGACGGCGACGTCCTCCGGCCGGAGGCGCGCGTCCCGGAGCGCCGAGGCGCCGGCGTAGTCGAACGAGCGCAGCATCCCGCCCACGTCCCGGAGCGGGCCGCGCTTGTAGCGGCGCTCGCTCAGCGGTCTCGCCGGCTCCCCCTCGAAATCGATCAGGATGAAGTCGTCGCCCGTCGAGAGCACCTGGCCGAGGTGGAAGTCGCCGTGCGTCCGGATGCGGGGGATGTCGAACTTCCTCGACACGATCTGCTGGAGCTTCGCGTTGATCTCTGCCTCGCGCGGCAGCATCGCCGACACATGCTCCCGCACGCTCTCGGGGAGCGAGCGCTCCCGCTTCCTCAGCAGCGCGAAGGTGCGCGCGAGCATGTTGTGCGCCGACTGGAAGATCGACTGCTGGTGCAGCGTCGAGAACGACTGCTGCCCGAACGCGGGGTCCTTGCTCGGCTTGCCGAGCGTGAGGTGGAGCTGCGCGGTGCGCTCGCCGAGCAGCCGCATCCTCACGAGCTCGGTGCCCATGAGCTGGTTCACGAGCGGCGGCGGCGTCGCGCGCGACGCGTCGACCAGCGTGCCGGCCGGGATCGGCGGCGCGCCCCCCTTCGCCGTCTCGTCGGCGAGCACCCGCTCGAAGAAGCGGTTCAGCGCCTCGAGCGTGCTCTTCCACGCGTCGCTCTGGCTCTGCACGTACTCCTGGAGCATCGCCACCGTGGTCGCCTCGCGACCGCGGGCCTGGTACTCGATCGCCCCGGCGAGCCGCGCCGTGGCAGGGAACTGGTGCTCCGTCAGGTACCGGCCGATCTCGAGCTCCGGGTTGATGCCCTCCTCGACCTGCCGGAAGATCTTGAGGAGGAGCTTGTCGCCGTAGATGATGGTCGTGTTGCTCTGCTCGCTCTCGGAGATGCGCGCCGGGAGCTCTCCGTCGGCGCCGAGCGTCTCGAGCGTCGTCCCGAGCGGCAGCGCGTGGAGCTCGCCGACGGAGCCCGTCGCGACCCCCTGCGCCCGGATCGCGGCGAGGACGAGCGCGGCGAACTCCGGGGTCGCCAGCGCGTCGTAGAGGACGCCCTCCGGCGCCGCCGCGCTCTCCGGCTCGGGATCGCGGATCGTGACGTCCGCGATCACCGCGTGGCGCGCGCGCGTCGCGAGCGTCCGCGCGTAGTCGCCCGTGGCGAAGCCGATCGGCACGACATACGTCTCCGGCGAGCCGTCCGTGTACTCGACGCGCGCGAGCAGGAGGTAGTGCTCCGCCGCGGTCTGCTCGCCGCGCAGGATCGGGATGACGTCCGCGAGGGTCGTGGCGCGCCGCGTGCGCGCCTTGCCGCGGAACCAGCGCCGCGCCGCGATGAACTTCCCGAGCGCCGGCTCGAGCACCCTGCGCCCCTCCGGGGAGAGGAGCGTCCGCCACGAGCCCTTCGTCGCGATCGCGGGCGCCGCCTCGGCGTCGCCCGCGGAGATCGCCGGCGTCGCCGGCTCCAGCGCGAACCAGAAGAAGTCGTGCGGACCGAGCGACAGGGAGTAACCGCGGCTCGTGATCTCCGGGAAGCGGCTCCTGCCGAACAGCTCGACAGGCACCATCCCCTCGAAGCGCGCGAGATCGAGCTCGACGTGCTGCGCGTACCGAGAGAGGTTCGCGACGATGAGCAGCCGCTCGTCCGCGTGCGCGCGGATGAACGCGAGCACCTTGCTGTTGTCCGGGTGCAGGAACTCGATCGTCCCGCGGCCGAGCACCTTGTTCTGCTTGCGCAGGGTGATGAGCCGCTTCATCCACCAGAGGAGCGAAGCCGGGTTCTGCTGCTGCGCCTCGACGTTGATCGCCTCGTAGTGGTACTCGGGGTCGATGATGATCGGCAGATAGAGCTTCTGCGGGTTCGCCCTGGAGAATCCGGCGTTCCGATCGGCGCTCCACTGCATCGGCGTGCGCACCCCGTCGCGATCGCCGAGATAGATGTTGTCGCCCATCCCGATCTCGTCGCCGTAGTAAAGGACGGGGGTCCCCGGCAGCGAGAAGAGCAGCGCGTTCATCAGCTCGATCCTGCGCCGCGTCTTCATGAGCGGGGCGAGCCGCCGGCGGATGCCCAGGTTGATGCGCGCCGTGTGCTCCTGCGCGTAGACGCGGTACATGTAGTCCCGGTCCTCGTCGGTCACCATCTCGAGCGTCAGCTCGTCGTGGTTCCGGAGGAACGTCGCCCACTGACACGTCTCGTGGACAACGGGCGTCTGCTTCAGGATGTTGACGATCGGGAAGCTGTCCTCGAGCTCGACCGCCATGAACATCCTGGGCATGAGCGGGAAGTGGAAGTTCATGTGGCACTCGTCGCCGCTCCCGAAGTACGCCGCGGCGTCGGCGGGCCACTGGTTCGCCTCCGCGAGGAGCATGCGATCGGCGAAGTTCGCGTCGATGTGGCGCCGGAGCTTCCGCAAAAACTCGTGCGTCTCCGGCAGGTTCTCGCAGTTCGTCCCTTCGCGCTCGTAGAGGTACGGCACGGCGTCGAGCCGGAGCCCGTCGACGCCCATCTCCAGCCAGAAATCGACCACCTTGAAGACGGCGGCGTGGACGTCCGGGTTCTCGAAGTTGAGATCGGGCTGGTGGGAGTAGAAGCGGTGCCAGTAATAGGCGTTGGCGACCGGATCCCAGGCCCAGTTCGATGTCTCGAAGTCCTTGAAGATGATCCGGGCGTCCTTGTAGCGGTGAGGCGTGTCGCTCCACACGTAGAAATCGCGCCAGCGCGAGCCCTTGGGCGAGGTCCGCGCCCGCTGGAACCACTCATGCTCGTTCGAGGTGTGGTTCAGGACGAGCTCGGTGATGACGCGGATGTCGCGGCGGTGCGCCTCGCGCAGGAGGCGGGCGAACTCGCGCCGGGTCCCGTAAGACGGGTTGATGTTGGCGTAGTCCGCGATGTCGTATCCGCCGTCGCGCAGCGGCGAGGGGTAGAAGGGCAGGAGCCAGATCGCGGTGACGCCGAGATCTTGGAGGTAATCGAGCTTGTCGACGAGCCCCTCGAAGTCGCCGATGCCGTCCGCGTTCGAGTCGCTGAACGCGCGGACATGGACCTCGTAGATGATGGCGTCCTTGTACCAGAGGGCGCTGCCTTCGGCGGGAGGGGGCTTTTGATCCTGGCTCATGGCTGCTCCGGCGATGCGCGTTGTCCGCGCGACGACGCCGGGCGCACAGGATGCAGCGGCTCGGGCCCTGTGCGGCGTGAGCACGCCGCCCGGGCCAGAGGTGGCCAGGAGGCAAGGCACGCTGCGGAGTCCGCCACTGGGCGCGCACTGCCGTCCCCACGCAGATGACGCGGATCACGTGTATAGTTTAGCTACTCGGGATTGCAAGACCACGCGGGCCCGACTTCGGTAGCACGCCACGCGCGGGGCGCAAAGCGGCGCGGCTGCGTTCGGCTTGCGTCCGGTTGCACCCCGCGCGCTGTCGAGATCGCTGCTTCGTGAGCTCGGCCCACACGTCGAACCGCAGCCGGTGTAAGAAGCGCTGGCACTCGTTCTGCGATCGGGCGAGCTCATGCCCATCGAAGGAGCATTCTCATGATGCGTGTCTTCCACGTACTCCCGCTCTCCCTCGCCGCGCTCGGAGCGCTCGCGTGCTCGTCGACCCCCGAGCCGACGATCGACCCGAACAACCCGTGCCCTCCGGGCCAGTGGTGCGCCTCCGCCGTGCCGACCACGCCGGCGACGGCGGTGCCCACGCCCACCACCACCGCCGCGCCCGCGGGCTCCGCCGCCACGCCGATCCCGCCGGTCGCCGCGGTGGCCGCGACGCCGATCCTGCAGGGGATGGGCACGACGGAGGCCCCGGGGATGAAGCCGGACGGCGGGCCGTTCGCGGGGCAGTTCCAGGAGGGCCAGGCGCTCGAGCAGCAGATCAACATCTCGCCCGGCAAGTGCTACACGGTCGTCGGCATCGGCCTCGGGGTCCAGGAGCTCGACATCCAGCTCGTCTCGCAGCCCGCGCCCGCGCTGCCGCCCGTCGTGCTCGCGCAGGACAGCACCACCGGCGCCGCGGCGACGCTCGGCGGCAAGGCCTCCGGCTGCTGGAAGAACCCCCTGCCGATCGGCGGTCCGGGCAAGGTGATCCTCAAGGCGACGAAGGGCGCGGGGATCGCGGCCGCGCAGGTCTTCATCAAGTAACGCTCCCCGCGCGGGCTGGCCGAGTCCGCCCGCACGCGAAGACGCCCGGCCGTGCGCGTGCCGAGAGGCGCGCGCCGCGCGCGCGACTCTTCTATTCCCGCCGCCTTCCTCCTCCCCTAGAGCAGACCGACGCGGCCGTGGGCTGCGCGCGCGACTCCATGAGCGAGACCGTCTTCCTCGGCCCCGACGCCAGCAAGACCTGCGCGAGGCCGCGCTGGGAGTGGCTGTCGCCGCGCCTCCCCCCGGACCTCGAGCAGGAGGCGACGAGGCGCGTCGCGTGGATGGCGCTCTGCACGATCGTGGCGGGCTCCCTCGGCTTCCTCGTGTCGGAGATCTTCCCGGGCCTCGAGCTCGGCCCGTACCCGATCCGCGTCGCGGTCTTCCTGCCGTTCATGCTGGTCTCGGCCGCGCTCTTCGTCATCGCGCGGAAGGGGCTCCTGTCGCCGCCGCGGATCGTCGATCTCTCGTTCGCCTACAAGATCCTGGGCGCCGCGCTGCTCTCGGTCATCTCCAACGCGCAGCCGTGGCCGGAGGGGCCGGTGTTGCCGGGGTGGCCGCCGGTGGCCGTCTGGGTGCTCATGTTTCCCATCATCGTCCCCGCCCCGAGCGTGCGCACGCTGTTCACCTCGACGCTGGCGATCCTCACCGATCCGGCCTGCCTCTGGGTGCTCGTCCGCTCGGGCTTCATGGAGCCGCCCTCGCACGAGGCGATGCTCCGCCGCTTCTTCCCGAGCGTCATCGCGCTCGCGCTCTCCGTCCTCGTGTCGCGCGTCGTCTTCGGGCTCGGGCGCAAGCTCGACGCGGCGCGGGAGCTCGGCAGCTACCGGCTCGTCGAGCGGCTCGGCGGCGGCGGCATGGGCGAGGTGTGGCGGGCGAAGCACCGGATGCTCGCCCGCCCCGCGGCCGTGAAGCTGATCCGACCCGAGGCGTTCCAGGGCGAGCCATCGAGCAACGGCAACGCGAAGGCGCGGTTCGAGCGCGAGGCGCAGGCGACCGCCGCGCTCCGATCGCCGCACACGATCGGGATCTTCGACTTCGGCGTCGCCCGCGACGGGTCGTTCTACTACGTGATGGAATTGCTCGACGGCATGGACCTCGAGACCCTCGTCAAGCTGGACGGCCCGCAGCCGCCCGCGCGCGTGGTCCACCTGCTCCGGCAGGTCTGCCACTCGCTCCACGAGGCGCACAAGGCCTTCTTCGTGCACCGCGACATCAAGCCCGCCAACCTCTTCCTGTGCCGCTACGGCGCAGACCTCGACTTCTTGAAGGTGCTCGACTTCGGGCTGGTGGCCCAGCGCAGGAAAGACGCGGATCCCTCCAAGCTGACGGCGGACAACGCGATCACCGGCACGCCCGCGTTCATGGCCCCGGAGGTGGTGCTGGGCGACCGCCCGATCGACGGCCGGACCGACATCTACGCGCTCGGGTGCGTCGCCTACTGGCTGCTCACCGGCGCCCTCGTGTTCGACGCCGAGACGGCGATGAAGACGATGTTGCTCCACGCGACGGAGGCGCCCGTCGCGCCTTCGAAGCGCGCGGCGCGCGCGATCCCGCCCGCGCTCGACCGCATCGTGCTCGACTGCCTCGAGAAGGACCCCGCGCGGCGGCCGCAGTCGGCGCGCGAGCTGTCCGAGCGGCTCGCCGCGCTCCGCATGGACGCCGACTGGACCGAGCAGCACGCGGCGGCGTGGTGGGAGGCGGTCGCGCCGCCGTCGCTCTCGGGCCAGGCGGCCAGGGTGGCCGTCGACGCCTTCGGCTGAGCTCCGCGCGCGCCCGGCCCGGGTCCTCAGCGGATGTTGAAGTCGACCGTCATCAGCTGCCCGCCGCGCTCGATCGCGACGGACAGGCGGTTCGCGGTCCGGAGCCGCGCGTAGGCCTCCAGCGCCTTCTGGGGATCCGTGACGTCGAAGCCGTTGATCGACCTCAGGGTGTCTCCGCTCTCCAGCCCGAGCGTCTCCAGCAGCGAGCCTCGCCTGATCCTGAGCTTCAGCCCGACGACCTGGTCTCCTCGTCGCTCCGGGGTCACCCGGGCGGAGCGCATGAGGAGCGCCTGCTGCTCGAGGATCTGATCGACCGCCGCGCGGTCGACGTTGAACTCCGTGGCGCTCACCCGCCGGATGCGGGCGGCGATCTCCGGCGGGATCGAGTTCAGGTTGTTGTCGCTCCCGACCGGCCTCGCCTCAGGCCGGGGCTGCGGCGCGGGCGCCTCCTCGCGCGCGCTCTTCCCGGCCTTCCCGAGCTGCATCTGGCAGCGGGCGCCGCCCGCGGTGATCCAGACGCGGTCCCACGCGATGCGCGTGAGCGTGCCTCCCGCCGCGTCGCCGCCGAGCCGGCGGAGCTGCGTCTGCCCGTCGGGGCCCTCGATGGCCGCGAACGACCACGCGGCGTCCTGCGACGCCGCGATGAGCACCACGCGTCCGGCGTCGCAGGTCGGATCGCTCCACGGATCGCCGTGCGCCGCGGGCGCGCGCTCCTCGGGCGCGCCGCCCGGGGGCGGGAGGAGCGGCCCCGTCGCCGAGTCGAACGGGTTGCGCTGGAGGATCGCTTCAGCGCTCGTCGCGTGGAGGCCGTCGCGCAGCGCGCGGCGGGACGCAGGGGGCAAGGAAGAGAGCCTCGTGGCTCTGTCCGGGATGATCGTCCTCCCGATCAGGTGAGACACCCCCGACGCCTGAAAGTAGGCGGCGGACGCGATCATCGTGCCCGCGATCCACAGGAAGTGGTGCTTCACAGCCGCATCCAGGTCCACGGGTCCTGCTCTTTCTGGGGCACGACCGCTGCCTGCGATCGAGGCGAGCGCCGCGCGCACGCCGGCGTGGAGGCGACCGTGCACAATGTCGCCACCGACCCTCCCTCCCGGGACGCGCAGCACCGCGCGTGCCGGCCCGTCGCGCCGGAGCGCCCGCGCGAGCGCCTGTCACAGCGCGCGCCTTGACCCGAACGGATCGGCGCGCGTCCAACGAGCCGCGCGAGCGTCCACGAGCCGCGCGCGCGCCGCGGCGGCGCTCATCGAGAAGGGGATCGAGAGGAGGAAAGGGCGGGGCAGCGAGCGCCGGCGGGCGGCTCGCTCAGGGCTTCTTGTCGGGCGCCTTGGCGGCGACCGTCGTCCCGGGCTCACCGCGGCCGCGGCGGTACACCCAGGCGGCGAGGACCTTCCGGTCGTTCGCGGAGAGCTTCTCCTCGAACGCCGGCATGTGGCCTTCCAGGTCCTTCGCCATCGCGGCCGGCGGGTAGGCCTTGCCGCTGCCGGGGTTCGTGATCTGCGCCTCGATCCACGCGATCGAGGCCCAGCCGCGGAGCTCGGGGGCGGCCGACTCCTCGTCGTCGGTCTTGCCGTCGAGCCGGTGGCAGCTCGTGCACCGCTGCCGGACCATCTTCTCTCCGGGCGTCCCGGCGCCGGGCTCCCCGCGCGCCTGCCCCTCGAGGAACGCGGCGATCGTCTCCTGGTCGGCCTCGCTCATCGGCGTGAACACCTTCGCCGCCTCGGGATCCGCGGGCGGCTTCACCGCCGACGGCATCATCTCCTTGAACGCGGTCTTGCCGAAGAGGTGGTCGGCGTCGGGATCCCTCAGCACCTCGAGCGCCCAGGCCTTCGTCCCGAACCCGGTGAGGTCCGGCGCCGTCTGCTTGTCCTTGGGCGGCCCGAGATCGTTGAGCCGGTGGCAGCTCGCGCACTCCTTCTTGTAGAGGTCCTCGCCGCGCGTCTCCGGGTCGTTCCGGAGCATCGCGAGCGCCCCCTCGGGCGGGACGCCTTGCTTGAACAGCGCCACCGCGCGCGCGGTCCGCGCGGCGCTCTGCGCCTCCGAGCGCTGGAAGCCCTCGTCCTTCGCGTCCTTCACGAACGACGTCCCCAGCAGGCCGACGGCCCCGAGGCCGATCAAGAACAGCGGCGCGAGCGCCGGCAGCCGCGCCCGGAGCGGGCCGGGCTTCCTGTCGATGAACGGCAGCAGCGCAAGGTACAGCCCGACCACCCCCGGCAGGCCGACGGTCGCGATGAGCTCCAGCGAGCCGGGGAAGTACTTGCGCAGCTCGAAGAGCGGGCGGAAGTACCAGGCGGGGCGGGCGTTGTAGTCGCTGACGGGATCCGCCGGCGCCTCGAGCGGGGCGCCGTGCTCCATGGCCGCGAGATCGAACACGACGACCAGCACGAGCGCCACGGCCAGCAGGATCAGGCCGAGCTGCTTCGGGTAGAACCGATCCGACTTGCCGAGGTCGGCGTTGTGCGGCGTGCCGAAGCCGTGCCTGCGGAACTGCGCGAAGCTCGCGGCGAGCAGCAACGCCATGACCGCCGGCAGCACGAAGACGTGCAGGCCGTAGAGCCGCGTCAGCGTCAGGTGGCCGAGCGAGCTCCCGCCGATGACGAGCTGCTGCGTGAACGGCCCGACCACCGGGACCGAGCCCATGATGCCCGTCTCGACGCGCGCGCCCCAGTAGCCGTCCTGGTCCCACGGGAGCGGGTTGCCCGTGAAGGTGAAGCCGAGGATCACGCCGAGCAGGCCGAGGGTCAAAAACCAGCCGATCTCGCGCGGCGCGCGGTACGCCCCGTGGAGCGCGATCCGCGCCACGTGGATCGCGACCAGGATGACGAGCGCCTGCGCTCCGAAGTAGTGGAGGCCTCGGATGAGCCACCCGGCGCGCAGGGTGAAATTGATGTGCGCGACGCTCGCCCACGCCGTGGTCGCGCTCGGGGCGTACGCCGACATGAGCAGCGCGCCCGTGACGACCTCGACGAGCAGCAGCAGCGCGAGCGCGCCTCCCCACACGTAACCGATGCGCGCGCCGCCGGGGATCGGCGCGTCGAGGAACCGGCGCAGCGGCTCGCGGTGCCCTATGCGCTCGTTCAGCCAGTCGCCGAGGCTCATCCTGCGATCTCCTGGAGCTCGGCGACCCCGTCACGGTAGCGCCGGAAGTCCACCTCGAGCCAGCCATCGACGACCCGCGTCGCGAGCGGATCCATGGGGCGCGGGGACGGCCCCGTCTCAGGCGCACCCGACAGGCCGAAGCGCGACGCGTGGCACGGACAGTTGAAGCTCTTCTTGTCGTCGTTGAGCTCGATCCCGCAGCCGAGGTGGGGGCACGTGGCGCTCATCGCGCGGATCTTCTCGCCCTCCCGGATGACCCAGATCGCGCCGAGCATCTGGTCCTTCGCGACCGTGAAGGCGTCGCGCTCCTCGCCGATCACCTTGAGCCGCCGCGGCTCGCCCGGCGGGAGGTCCGCGAGGCGCCCGACCCGGACCCAGCGCTCGCGCCCGCCCGCGGCGCCGGCGCTGCCTGCGGCGGGAGCCGCGATGAAGCTCGCCGCCGGTACGGCGATCGCGCCGGCGCAGGCCAGACCGCCGATCGCCACGAGCGCCTTCAGGGCGCCACGCCGCTCCTCGGGGGCCGGGCCCGCGGACGGCGCGCCGGCGCTCGCGGGCACCCCGTGAGGCCCAGGTTCGTGCGCCAATCCATGTCCGAGGTACCCACCGGCACCAGGTTCCTTTTGCGTCGGCTCTGCCATCTCGTAGGCTCTCCCTCGCTCGCGCCGCTCTCCGAAGGCCGCCCAGACTGGAGCGGGGCCCCCGGCGGCCGAAGCGGACGCAGCATATCGAAAACACAGGCGTAACGTTGAATCCTCGCCATCGCGCACCTCGGGGCGATTGCGCTTCGGCCGGCACAGCCGAAAGTTCGCTCTCAGTTGTCCAGGTCCCGATGCCTCGTCCCGCCGCCGCAGCGCTCGTGATGTTCGCCGTGCTCGGGGCCTCCGCCTGTGCCGCTTCGCGTCAACCGCCGGCGTGTACGCGTCCCGACCTCAGCGGGTGCGCCATCGAGGACGTCTCGTTCGAGGGCGACGACGTGATCAGCGGCGACGAGCTCGCCGCGCGGATCGCGACGGCCGAGAGCTCGCGCCTCCTCGGCGGCGCGCTCGAGCCCGTGCCGATCCTGAGCGTCTGGGACGCGCTCACGGTCGAGTACGAGCGCTTCGATCGGTTCGTCCTCGAGCGGGACCTCGCCCGCATCGAGCGGTACTACCGCGCGCGCGGGTTCTACGGGGCGCGGGTGCGGGCGGCGCGGGTGCAGCGCTTCGGCGGCCCCGGCAAGGAGGGGCGCGTGCGGGTGCGCATCGTCGTCTCCGAGGGCGCGCCGGTGAAGATCGCGTCGGTGGATCTCGCGTGGCGGGACTGGACCCTGGAGAAGGGCAGGGACATCGGCCGGCCGGTGACCGAGGCGAAGGACGAGCTCAAGGTCGGCGAGCGCCTGGACGAGGCTCGGTACGAGGAGCTCAAGAAGAACCTGCTCCGGGTCCTCACGGATCGCGGCTTCGCCTACGCGAACGTGGAGGGGCACGTGGACGTCGACCTCGTGAAGAACGAGGCGCGGATCCGCTACACGATCGAGCTCGGCCCCGAGTGCAGGTTCGGCAAGGTCAAGCTGGAGGGGCTCGGCGAGCTGCCCGAGGGGCCCGTCAGGACGGCGATCGGCATCGAGGAGGGCGAGCGCTTCTCGACCGCGGATCTGGCGGACGCAGAGCAGGCGCTCGCCGATTTCGGCGTGTTCGGCGCCGTCGCCGTGAAGCCCGAGCTCGCGCCGCCCGGACAGCCCAGGAGCCCGGTCGTCCCCGTGACCTTCTCCGTGCAGCCGTCCGCGCTGCGCGCCGTGAAGCTCGGCGGAGGCGCCGAGGTCGGCTCGCGCGTCGAGGCGCACCTCGTCGCCGGATGGGAAGATCGCAACTTCCTCGGGGGGCTGCGCCGCTTCAGCATCGAGGCCCGGCCGGGGCTCGTCTTCTATCCGGTAGAGTTCTCGAACCTGCTCGGCAAGGAGCTCGGGGACACGTTCCGCCTCTTGCCGGAGATCCAGCTCCGGTCCGAGCTCCGCCAGCCCGGGGCGATCGAGCGGCGCACGGCCGCGGTGCTGCGCGGCTCGTTCAAGCTCTACTGCCCCCAGACAGGTGAGTTCTGCACCAAGCCGGACAAGGGGGGCGCCGGCGAGGGGGAGTCAGGAGCTGCACCAGATGCTGCCCAGGGGGCACCGGAGCACGCGATCGTCGGCTACCGCGAGTACGTCGGTTCCATCGGAATCGAGCGGCCCTTCCTGAAATCGGACCTGAACGCGGCCCTCCTCTACAACGTCCAGCTGAACAGCCCGTTCACCTACAATTCGGCGCGGCTGCCCTCCGGGTTCGGGACCCTCTTCATCCCTTACCTCCAGGCTCAGGTCTCCTATGACCGCCGCCTGAACCAGGCGGGGAAGCCCGACAGGGTCACCCCCCATCACGGCTATTACATCGCGCTGGACACGCAGCTGGCCGGCTATCTGGGGTTCGACACCGCGATCGCGGAGGCCCTGGTCGGCGAGAAGGCGCAGGACGAGCGGGACAAGCGGTTTCACTCCGCGCGCGACATCCGCCTTCAGCCCGAGTTTCGTGCCTACCTCCCTGTTTCGAGGAGATGGACGCTGGGTTTCCGCTTGATGACCGGGTGGCTGTTCACGGGCCGCTACGGCGATGCCTCCGTGGATCCTGCCCAGTGCGACGCCCTCGCGGGCATGGACAGGGACCGTTGCCGGAGAGACGTGGGGGCCGACCTTCAGCTGATGCAGTTCCGCGGGTTCTTCAGCGGAGGCGCGACCAGCAACCGCGGATACGGGTACAACGAGGTCGGCCCGCACGCCCGCGTGCCGAGCCCGACGGCCGGCGGCAGCGCCGACGAGGAGGCCCCGCTGGTCCCCATCGGAGGCCGTCTGCTGTGGGAGACGAGCCTGGAGCTGCGGATACCGCTCGGCGAGAGCTTCGGTACGGTGATCTTCGCCGACGCCGGCGATGTCACCCGGGAGCACCGGCTGTTCCGCTCGGGAGCGCAGCGCCTGCACCTCTCGGCGGGCTTCGGGCTGCGCTACGTCACGCCGGTCGGACCGCTGCGCTTCGACGTCGGCTACCGCATTCCCTGCATGCAGGTGCTCGGCGTCTGCGACGAGACAGAAGCCGCAGGCTGGCCCGAGGACGAGCGGCCCCCGGGCAAGCTGTTCGATGTGCTGCCCATCGCCGTGAACCTGGCGATCGGCGAGGCGTTCTGACGTGTGGTGATCCGTCCGGCGGGCGCCGGGGGGGGCGGCGCGGCCCGCGCTTCGGGCAGGCCGCGGGCGATCAGCCCTCTTCTTCTTCGACGTTCCAGGCGGACAGCGCGGTCATCCCGATGGCGACCGAGCAGAGGCAGCAGAGGGCAGGCTCCTCGAACCGGAGCTCGTCGCCGCGCGACCACACGTAGAGGCCGCGCCCGTGGGGCTCCCCCGCGATGGCCCTGTCGCACACGTCGCAGCGGTGCTCGGTTGCGCCTGAGGCTGCTTGACGCGCGCGCAGCGCGTTGTCGGCGATCGCGTCGACCGAGACGCAAATCGGTTGGGCCAGTGTCCCCGTGAGCCGGTAATCCGCACTTGCGGTCCCCTCCGGCGTAGGGCAGGGGTCCAGGTTCGCGGTCCCCTTCAAAGCGCCTTCAATCACATCCACCTCCGGCGGCAGGGCCGAATCTAGCTCAGGCCGAGACGGGACGCACGAGAAGGCTGTGCCTGAACACCATCAGGCCTGCTCCAGGGCGCAGATGTAGGCGAACACGCTGGAGCGGCGCGTCATGGCCTGCATGACGTACCGCTTCGGCGTGCAACAACAACGGAATCTGGCGGATCAGGCGCTGGCGGACGCGGCCGTCTCGGCGGCGTCCTGGGCGGCGGCCGAGCGGCTGCCGGCCGAGCGGTCGAGAGCGCAGCTCTCTTCGAGCAGCTCGACCACGTCGAGCTGGCGGATCGACTCCTCCTTGGACTGATCCTTGAGGCCGTCGGTGATCATCGTCTGGCAGAACGGGCAGGCGGTCGCGATGGTCTTCGCCTCCGTCTGGAGCAGCTGCAGTGTCCGCTTGACGTTCACGCGGTCCTTGTTCTGCTCCTCCATCCACATCTGCGCGCCGCCGGCGCCGCAGCAGAGCCCCTTCTGCCGGTTCCACCCCTCGGCCTCGACGAGCTGCAGCCCGGGGATGCGCTTCAGGATGTCGCGCGGCTGCTCGTACACGTCGTTGTAGCGGCCGAGGTAGCAGGAGTCGTGGAAGACCACCTTCCCCTCGACCGGCTTGCTGGGGACGAGCTTCTTCTCGGCGACCAGGCCGAGCAGGAAGTCGGTGTGGTGCACGACCTCGAACTTCGCGCCGAAGTCGGGGTACTCGTTCGCGAGCGTGTTGAAGCAGTGGGGGCAGGTCGTGACGATCTTCCGGACGCCGCCCTGCTCCTTGTAGCCGTTCAGGGTCGCCGCGTTCTGCTCGGCGAGCATCGCGAAGAGGTACTCGTTGCCCGCGCGGCGCGCCGGATCGCCGGTGCAGGTCTCCTCCTGGCCGAGGATGGCGAAATCGACGCCGGCGGCCTTCAGGAGCCTGGCGGTCGCGCGGGCGATCTTCTTCGCGCGGTCGTCGTAGCTCGCCGCGCAGCCGACCCAGTAGAGCACGGGGGCCTGCGGCTTCTCGGCCATGGTCGGGATCTCGAGCCCCTCGGCCCAGTTGGCGCGGTCGATGCGCGCGAGGTTCCAGGGGTTGCCGTTGACCTCCATCGCGTTGAACGGATTCCCGAGCTCCGCCGGGAACTCGCCCTTCACGAGGACCAGGTGGCGGCGCATGGAGACGATCTTGTCGACGTAGCTGATCATCACCGGGCACTGCTCCTCGCAGGCCCGGCACGTCGTGCAGGCCCAGAGCACGTCCGGATGGACGACGTTCGCCACGAGGTCGACCGGCTTGTACGCGACCTCGGGGACCGGGACCGGGTTCTCCGGGGCCGCCTGCTCCCCGTGCTCCTGCGTCTCCGCCGCCTGCCCGTCCTGCGCCGCCGCCCCGTCGGTCCCGTTCGCCTGCGCCGCGTGGCCGTCGCCGGCGCGCGGCTCGCCTCGCGCGCCGCCCGGCCTGTTGATGAACTCCCCCTCTCGGCCGTACAGGTGATCGCGCAGGTCCAGGGTGAGCTGCTTGGGGCTCAGGATCTTGCCCGTCTTGTGGGCCGGGCAGTTGTCGCTGCAGCGGCCGCACTCGGTGCACGTGTAGAAGTCGAGGATCGCCTTCCAGGTGAAATCCTCGATGCGCGCGACGCCGACCGGGGCGGCCTTCTCGGGCTCCTCGGCCGCCTTCATGACCATCTCGCCGATCGCCTCGGCGCTGCCCGCGACGAGCGGCAGCCGGCCGCGCGCCCCGATGTCGCGCGTGAAGACGTTCGGGATCGACGTGATGATGTGGAAGTGCTTCGAGTGCGGGAGCAGGTTCAGGAACACGAGCACCAGCGTGACGTGCGTCCAGAACCCGATGTGCGCGAGCACGACGAGCGTCCCCGGGCCGGCGCCGCTCAGGAGGACGGCGAACAGCGAGCCCGCCGGGGCCGGGAACAGCTGCCAGCGGAGCGCCGCCGGGTCCGCGGGGACGCCCGCGAACGGGGCCGTCACGGTGGCGACGCGCTCGCAGAGCGCCGCGTCCGCGGGGCCGCACGCCGCCGTGGACCAGCGGTGGTGGAGCACCAGCGAGGCGCCGTCATAGAGCATGTCGCTCACCATCATCGTGACGATGATGCCGAGGATGAGGAGCCCCTCGCCGGACAGGGTCATGCGCCGCTCGCGCTTGATCGCCCGGTAGTAGATGAACACGAGCGCGCCCATCACGACCAGCGTGGCCATGACGTCCTTCACGAACTCGTAGATTCCGCCGAGCGGCACCGCGCCGATGCCCGGAAGCCGCACCGGCTCGTGCCCCAGGATCCACAGATCGAACGACGGGTCGAAGCCGCGTCCCCACAGGATCAGCGTCCGGAGCAGGAGAACCAGGAATCCGAAGAAGATGAGCTTATGCGCCAGCCCGGCGAGCGGGTAGTAACCCATCTTCCGCTGCCGGAAGGCGTACTCCCAGGTGCCTTTGAGGCGCTCGGCGATCCGGTCGAGCCGGTCTTCCCCGCGCCCGACCTTGAGGAGCTGCCAACGCCGGTTGGCGCTCCACGCAAAGGCGGCGAAGAGGCCGACGAGCAATGTGAGCATCCACGTGGGATTCATTCGCGGGGCGTCTCCAGGTGTAAAATGGCCACATCTTTTAAGGTGGGCGGCTGCCGGACGTCAACCGCGCGGCGGCGCGGGAACGCGCGGGGCTCCTTCGCCGGATTTCTGTTCTTGCAAGGGCGGATACGTCGGTGCGCGCTGGGGGCTCCTCCCGCGTCGGGGGCGCGGGCGGCGCGTCGGGGGCGCGGGCGGCGCGCGCCGCGCGAGCGGCTCAGAGCGTGAACTCGACGCTCTTCTCTTCGGTCGCGGCGGAGGGAGACAGATCGAGCGCCATGCTGTACGAGCGCTGGCCGACCCGCGCGCTCAGGCGGACGCGGATGGGGGCCGTCGCGTCGTTCAGCTTGTCGAGCCGCACGACGACGCGGTAGCGGCCCCGCGCCGGCTCGCCCTCGGTGAGGAAGACGTTCTCGACGTTCTGCTCCTGGCATTCGCCGCTCACGCGCGGGCAGTCGCGGTCCTTCATGAGGCCGCTCGCCGTCGGCTCCCCGACGCGCGCGAGCTCTCCCGCCGGGTCGTAGACGTTGAGATCGACGTCGGCCTCGGGCTCCTCCCACGCGATCGTGAACTGGAGGATCCCGGTGTGGAGCCCGCAGCCCTCGTCGATCACGCCGTTGCAGTTGTTGTCGCGGGCGTCGAAGCAGAGCTCGACCCCCGTCGGTGTGCAGGCGATCTCGAGCCCGACGCCCTCGGGGACCTTGATGTCCTTCGGCTGGAGGGGCGGCCTGGGCGGGGGCGGCGGCACCTCGATGCAGCCGGCGAGGAGCAGGGCGAGGGCGGTCGCGACACGCGCCGCGCTGGCGAGGCGCGCGCGGAGGCCGTGAGGCGCCGGCGGGCGCGGCGCGGCGCGACGGGCGCGCGGCTCGCGCCGCGGGGGACCGGGGCTTCGCATGGGGGGCTGCATGTTATCCGCCTTCAGGCTCCCGCGGGGCGCCGGCGCTGCGCGTCTCGAGCACGGGCGGCGCGGGCGGCTTCCGCGGCTTGGGGCCGCGCGGCTTCGGGGGAGGGGGCGGCGTTCCTCCGAGGGGCAGGGGCAGGCGCATGCCCCGCGCGGCCAGGATCTCCGCCGCGTGCGGGACGGTGAGCACGAGCGCGCGCGCGTAGAGCGTGATCTGGTAGGGCTCCGGCAGGTCGCCGGGACGGCCGTTCGTCGCGTGCTCGAGCAGGATCGCCGCGGTGACGCTCACGTTGAGGCTCTCCGCGAAGCCGCGCATGGGGACGCGCACGGCGCGGGCGCAGGCGGCGGCCAGGTCGGGGCGGATGCCGTCGCGCTCGTTGCCGAGCACCAGCGCGAGGCGGGGGATGCTCGAGAGGTCGCGCGGGGTGAGCTCACCCTCCGGGTGGGTCGCCACGAGCTCGTGCCCCGAGGCGCGGAGCTCGGCGACCGCGGCCTCGGTGGACGCGTGCGTGCGCACGTCGACCCAGCGCTCGGAGCCGCGCGAGACCGTGTTCGAGACCAGGAACTGCTCGGCCCGCTCGATGATGTGCAGCCGCTGCAAGCCGAACGCGTCGCACGAGCGGAGCACGGCGGCCCCGTTGTGGGGATCGTGCGGCGCATCCATGGCCACGGTGACGGCGTCGAGGCGCGCCGCGATGACGCCGCGCAGCCGGGCCCTGCGCTCGTTCGTGACGAACTCCTCGAGGATGCGGGCGACGTCGGCGACGTCGAGGGAGTCGAGCGCGGCGAGCAGCCTTCGCTGCTCCTGCGCGACGAACGAGCAATTGGGGGTCGAGCGGCGCATGGCGGGGGGCGCCTCTATAGCAGGTCGATCGCGACCGCGATCCGCTCGCCCTCCGCGTACTCGACCACGGCGCAGTCGCCGGGAGAGCCGTCCTCCCAGGCCAGGCAGACGAAGTCGGCCTCGGCGTCGAGCGCGATCATGGGGTGGTGCCACACGCCGGGGCGATAGGTGATGCCCTGGGCGCCGTGGGCGATGAAGGCGCCGAGCGTCGTGAGCTCGGGCCTGTCGCCGCCGAGGGCCACGACGACGAGGTAGCGCCGCGCGCTCATCGGCACGAACGCCTGGGTCGAGCCGGGGTGCTTCTCGAGCAGGGCGATCGGGAGCGGGAAGCTCGAGCGCGGGGCGCAGCGGAACACCGAGACGTTCAGCGAGGCGTGCCCGGGGCGGAGGTTCTCGATCGCGGCGAGGTGATCGAAGCGCCGCGCCGTCCCCTGGTTGGCAGGCCTGCCGGGCTCGCCGTGCGGCGAGGCCATGAGGATGTCGCCGTACGGCGCATAAGCTGCGGGGCTGAGCGAATGGGCTGCGATGCGCGGGCGGTGGCTCATCGTCTTGGGCGCCTGTGGCGGCGTGCCACGCGTGTGGCTTCCCCTGAGGCTCTCCTGCGCGGCGCATGGAGCGCGCCGACCGAGGGCACGACAGGGAGAGGGTATCACGCCGCGGGCGCGCCGCAGCACGCCAGCCCGCCGCGAGCGCCATGGGGCCGGGTTTTGCAAGGCGCCTCGCGACGCAACCCCGACGGGCAATGCAAGCGACCCTGGAGCCAGTCATGCGGATTGTTCACAAATCGACATTTCGGAAGCGCCTCGCGGTGGCCTCCCTGTTCGTGGCGGTGCTCGCCGTCATGGCGTCCGTCGTCGGCTGCCAGCGCTACGACGTGCTGGTCGAGAAGGATCAGATCGCGGCCCAGAAATGGTCCGATCTCGAGGCGAATCTCCAGCGGCGCTACGACCTGGTCCCGAACCTGGTGGCGGTCGTGAAGGGGTCGGCCAAGCACGAGGAGCAGACGCTGGCGAGCGTCGCCGAGGCGCGCGCCCGCGCGACAAGCGTCCAGCTCAACGCCGACGATCTGACGGATCCGGAGAAGGTGCAGGCCTTCCAGAAGGCGCAGGAGCAGCTCAGCGGCTCGCTCTCGCGGCTCCTCATGGTGCAGGAGCAATACCCTGATCTCAAGGCGAACCAGGGCTTCCACAGCCTCCAGGTCCAGCTGGAGGGGATCGAGAACCGGATCCTCCGGGCGCGCGAGGAGTACAACCAGGCGGCGCGCGAGTACAACGCGGAGCTCCTGAAGATCCGGGGCCAGGTGGTGAACAAGGCGACGGGCCAGCCGTTCAAGCCGCGCGTCTATTTCACCGCCTCTCCCGAGGTCCAGTCGGCGCCGAAGGTCTCGTTCTGATGAGGGGCGCGGCGATGCGCCGGATCGGCGCGAGCAGGGCGCGGCTGCGCGCCGTGGCCAGCGCCGTCGCGGCCGCGTTCGCGCTGGTCTGCGCGCTCGTCGCGCGGCCCGCCCGGGCCGACTTCACGCCGCCGGCGCTCACGGGGCACGTCGTCGACACCGCCGGGCGGCTCGATCCGCCCGACATCCGCGCTCTCGACGCGAAGCTCGATCGCATCCGCCGCGAGACAGGGTTCGAGATCGTCGCCTTCGTGGTCGGATCCCTCGAAGGCGAGACGATCGAGGACGTCGCCTACGAGGCCTTCAACACCTGGCAGCTCGGCCAGCGCGGGGCCGACAACGGCGTTCTCCTCGTGATCGCCCCGAACGAGCGGCGCGTCCGGATCGAGACGGGCAAGGGCGTGGGGGGAGCGCTCACGGATCTCCAGTCGAACGACATCATCCGGCAGACCATCAACCCGCTGCTCAGGCAGGATCGATTCCGCGACGCCATCGACCAGGGAACGGCAGAGATCGCCAGGACGCTCGTCGCCGGGACACCCGAGGAGGAACGCCGTCCGGCGCGCGACGCCCGGCCGGCGCCCGCTCCGGTCTCGCCGATCAAGGTCGGCGTGACGGTCGTCGCCATCGTGGCGGCGCTCGTGCTCGCGCTGATTTCGCCCTCCTTCCGCTGGTTCCTGTGGCTCGTCCTCCAGGCGATCCTCTTCCGAGGCGGCGGCGGCGGCCGCAGCGGCGGCGGCGGGTTCGGTGGCGGTGGCGGCGGTCGCTCCGGCGGGGGCGGATCCAGCGATAGCTACTGAGCCGCTGCGCGCCGCCTCTTCACCCTGTGCAGGGCGGATCGGGCCGATCGGTCGGCGTCCGCGCGGGCCTTTCGAGCGGCCGCTGTGCTCACCCCTTTCGTGACCGGGCGGACACACGCGACATCGACGCCGGAGCGGCGCGCGTCGAACCGCGCGGAGATTCCAGGGCGCGCGCGATCTCCCGCTGCGCGCTGACCAGGCGACGCTACGCTCTCGTCATGGCTGCTGCCCTGCGCCCTGTCTTCGTCGTCGACGCCGTCCGGACCCCGATCGCCCGTTACGCCGGCGCCCTGGCGACGGTCCGCCCCGACGACCTCGCGGCGCACGTCCTCGACGCGCTCGTGCGTCGCAATCCGTCGCTTGCGCCGCGCCTCGATCAGGTCGTCCTCGGCGCGACGAACCAGGCCGGAGAGGACAACCGCAACGTCGCGCGCATGGCCGCGCTGCTCGCCGGCCTCCCTTACGAGGTCCCGGGCGTGACGGTGAATCGCCTCTGCGGCTCGGGGCTCGAGGCGGTGGCCGACGCCGCGCGGATGATCGCCACCGGAGAGGCCGACTGCGCGATCGCGGGGGGCGTCGAGAGCATGACGCGCGCGCCGTTCACGATGTCCAAGCAGGCCGAGCGCTTCGAGCGGAGCGCGCCGACCGTCTACGATACGACCCTCGGCTGGCGCTATCCGAACGCGCGGATGGCCGCGCGGTTCGAGCTCCAGTCGATGGGGGAGACGGCCGAGAACGTGGCCAAGAAGCACGGCATCAGCCGCGACGACCAGGATCGGTTCGCGCTCCTCTCCCACGAGCGCGCCACGCTCGCCTGGGAGTCGGGGGGCTTCGCCGCCGAGGTGGTCCCCGTGCTCGTCCCCCAGAAGAAGGGCGAGCCCGTCCTGTTCGAGCGCGACGAGGGCGTGCGCGCCGACGCCTCGCTCGAGGCGCTGTCGAAGCTCAAGCCCGCCTTCCGCGAGGGCGGGACCGTCACGGCGGGCAACTCGTCGCCCCTCAACGACGGCGCCGCGGCCCTCCTGCTCGCCTCGGGCGACGCCGTGCAGGCCGCCGGCGCGACGCCGCGCGCGCGGGTGATCGCGACGGCGACCGCCGGGGTGGATCCCAACCTCATGGGGGAGGGGCCGATCCCGGCGGTGAAGAAGCTCCTCCAGCGGACCGGGCTGCGCGTCCCCAACGTGGACCTCTTCGAGCTCAACGAGGCGTTCGCGGCGCAGGCGCTCGCGTGCTCGCGCGCGCTCGAGCTCGATCCGGCGCGCGTCAACGTCCGTGGCGGAGCGATCGCGCTCGGGCACCCGATCGGCTGCTCGGGCGCGCGCATCGCGTGCACCCTCGTGCATGCGATGCGCGCGCGCGGCGCCAAGGTCGGGGTCGCCTCGCTGTGCATCGGGGTCGGCCAGGGCATCGCGACGCTCTTCGAGCGCGCGTGAGGTCATTTCGCCGCTCGTCCGCGGCGCGAGATGAGATAAGACCGCCGCAGCAGGACGCAGGAAGGGGGGCCCGCGGCTCACCTCCCTCGGCTGACGCCGCCGCCTCGGCGGCCAAGAACTGACGGCGCCGCCTCGGCGGCCAAGAAAAGGAGAAGGCCTGATGGAATTCCCCCCGATCAACGTGCCCGGCACCGGCAAGCTCCACGCTCGGCTCAAGACCTCGCTCGGTGACATCACGGTCCGGCTCGAGGAGGAGGGCGCCCCCAACACGGTCAAGAACTTCGTCGGCCTCGCCACGGGCACCATCAACTGGACCGATCCGAAGACCGGCCAGGGGATGCAGGGGACTCCCTGTTACGACGGCGTCCGCTTTCACCGCGTGATCTCGGGGTTCATGATCCAGTGCGGCGACCCGCTCTCGCGCTACCCGGACAAGGCGCAGCTCTGGGGCACGGGCGGCCCCGGGTACAAGTTTGCCGACGAGTTCAACCCCTCGCTGAGGCACGAGGGCGCCGGCGTGCTCTCCATGGCCAACGCCGGCAAGAACACGAACGGCGCGCAGTGGTTCATCACCGACGGGCCGACGCCGCACCTCGACAACCGCCACACGGTGTTCGGCAAGGTCGTGAGCGGGCAGGACATCGTGAACCGCATCGCCAACGTGGCGACCACGCGCGATCGGCCCAACCAGGACGTCGTCCTCGAGCGCGTCGAGATCTTCCGGCAGTAGGCGCGCTGCGCGCCGCGCGGCGCCGTTCAGCGCCGCGCGGCCATCGCGGTGCCTCGCTCGTTCAGCGGGCGCAGCAGACCGTGATCTTGTCGCCGCCCTCCTCGACCTCGCCGCTGGGGTCGCCGCCGCGCGGCTGGCAGCTGCCGCTTCCGGTCACCTCGATCGACACCGAGGCGGGGGGCGGGTCGTCGATGCAGGCCCCGTTGAACGGCACGGTCTCACCGGGCCCCCGGCAGCGGCTCTGCCCGAAGAGCGTCACCGTCGCCGCGCAGCGCACGCCGTCCGTGTTGCACGTGCACCGCGTGCAGCCGCGGTTGTCGGCCATCGAGCTCGCGAACACGTGGCGTTCGCCGAACCCCTCGGGGCAGCTCCGCTCGCCGTCGCGCCAGACGCAGACGCCCTGCTCGAACGGCGCATCGATCTCTCGTGGGGCGCAGGCCTCGCCGGCCTCACATCCGCCGGCGTCCGACCCGGGGGCGCACACGAGCCCCTCGATACCGAAGCGCGGCGGCGGCAACGTCGCCTCGCCGCCCGACGGAGCGCACGTCGCCGAATCCACGTCGGGCGCTTCGCCGCTGTAGCTGCCGACCTCGACGTCGCCGCCGATGTTGATGCAGTTCTCGGTCTGCACCTGCAGCGTCGCGCTCCCCCCGCCACACGCGCCACGCGTGTACACCGTGACCGCGGGCATCGCGCACTCCACGGCCGGCGCGCCGCACGCGCACGGGCTGCAGGTCGCGGGCGTGTCGAGGGGATCGCGGCCGCCCACGTCCACCCGCTCGGAGAAGCCCTCGGGGCAGGCGACGTCCGCGGCCTCGGGGCCCTGGTACAGGAGGCCGGGCCCTTGCCAGTCCTCGGGCACCGCGACGCAGGCGAACCCTCCGCAGTCGCCGTCGGCGCAGTCGACGGCGCCATCGCCGTCGTCATCCTCGCCGTTGCTGCACCGCTCGCCGCCGTCGGCGCCGCCGCTGCTGCTGCTGCTCGTGGTGCTCCCGGCCGCCGTCTGGCCTCCTCCAGCTCCGCCGGAGCTGCTGGCCCCGCCGGAGCCGCTCCCGGAAGGCCCCGGGAAGAGATCGGGCTCGAACTGGTCGAAGTCCTGGGTGCAGGCGCTCGCCGCGAGGAGAGCGACGAGCGCGGTGACGCTTTGGAACGCAGAGCGGCGCAACACGACCTCCGGGATCGGCGGGCTTCGCCTCGGTTCGAAGGAGCCCGACCGACGGTACCACGAAGCGCCCGCCCGCACGGCGAGCTCCGCGGCCGGCAATCCCGGTGACCATTCGCCCCGTCCGAAGCGCGCCTGCTGCGGCGCTCCTTGCTGCACCGCGCCCCGTGCGCTGCGTCATCCACCCGGGAGCGCGCGGGGATCGTCCGACCAGAGCGATGTGAGCGTCTCGAGCTCCCGCGCGAGCTCCTCGGTCGCCTTGTGAGCGAGCCGCGCCCGCTCTGCGACGAGCGCCTCGATGACGGCGGCGCGCGCGTCGGGCGCAAGCTCCTCCGCGCTCCTCATCTGCGCGAGCGCCTCGTCGGCGTCGTGCAGCTGGCCGAGGCGGCGCTGCATCCGTGACGCGGATTTCGCGGCGCGCTCGGCGCGCTCTCCGAAGAGCGGCGAGAACGTCTCCGCGGAGTAGCGCAGCCGTTTGAAGCGGATCCGGAGCGCGTGCATGGCCGCGCCGTCGCCCGGGTCGCTCGCGGCGAGCGCGCGCACGTCGTCCAGGGCATCACCGATCGCCCGCCTCGCGAGCGCCTCGGCGCCGCGCTTCCTCGCTTTCCGGCGCGAGATGCGCCGCTCGAGGCGCGCGAGGTGAGGCTCCAGCCGGAGCCGCTCGCCCGCGGCCGGCGCGTCGGCCTGCGTCGCGCCCGCGTCGCCCGCGGTCGGCGCGTCGGCCTGCGCCGCGCCCGCGTCGCCCGGGCGATCGTGCCGGAGCAGCTCGACGATGTGGGCCCTCGCCTCGCGCTCGCGGCGCGCGCGCTGCGCGACCCATCCCGCGACGGCCGCCCGGGCCGCCTCGTCCAGCTCGAGCGCGGTGAGCGTCTCGCGCAGCACCTCCTCGTCCCGTAGCGCGCCGGTCGCCCGCGCGAACTCACGGAGCCCTTCGGCCACGGGGCGGAGCCGCCTCCTGCCGTAGATGCGTCGCGCCGGCTTGAGCAGCGTCCGGAGCCGGCGGAGCGAGACCCGGAAGTCGTGCACCGCCTCCGCGTCCGGCTCCGCGCTCTCGCCCTGCTCGCTCGCGGCGACGACGCGCCGCGCATCGGCGCGGACGCGCTCGATGTGGGAGAGCAGCGCTGGACCCAGGAAATCTCGCGCGGAGAGCCTCGCGCCGTCGCCGTCGCCGTCGCCGGCTCCACCGTCGCCCGAGGGCGGGGGGCTCCCCTCGAGCGGCGTCACAGGCGCGTGAGCGCCACCGTCACCAGCGGGCGCCTCCCGAGCTTCGCCTCGAGCGTCCGGCGCGCCGCGAGCCGGGCGATCTCGATGATGTCGTTGTCGCGGCGCCGCGCGCGCGGCTCGCAGTCGTTCACCGCCTGCGCGACCGCGCGCGCCGCGGCCCTCAGCGCGCCGCCCTCGAGCTCCCCGGTGACCCCGCGGGCGAGGACCTGCGGCGGCGCCGCGAGGGCGCCGTGCACATCGACGACCAGCGACACGAAGGCCACCCCGGAGCGACCGAGGTTCGCTCGCTCCCGGAGGACCTCCTCCCCGAGCTCCTCGCCGCCCGCCGTCGCCACCCGGCCGGTGACGGCCCGGCCGCTCCGGCCGAGCGGCTGCGTCTTGCCGATCTCGACGACGTGGCCGTTCTCGGCGACGAGCACCTCGGCCACGCCGCGCTCCCGCGCGAGCTCCGCGTGCCGCGTCAGGTGGTGCAGCGCGCCGTGCACGGGGAGGAAGCCGCGCGGCTGGGTGAGGTCGATCATGCGCGCCTGCTCCGTCCGGTGCGCGTGCCCGCTCGCGTGGACGCGGCGATCCGTCGACCACGTCACGAGCTCGACGCCGAGGCGGAGCAGCCCGGCCATCATGTCGACGACCGGGCGGTCGTTGCCCGGGATGACGCGGCTCGAGAGCACGACCCGATCCCCCTCTTCGAGGCGCAGGAGCGGGTGCGTCCCCGAGGCGAACCGCGTCAGCGTGGAGGCCCGCTCGGCCTGCGTGCCGCTCGCGATGACGAGGAGCCGCTCGCGCGGCATCGAGGAGGCGACCTCGGGCGGGACGAGCAGGTCGCTCGGCCACGGGAGCCTCCCCACGGTCTGCGCGGCCCGCACGTGCGTCTGCACGCTGCGGCCGAGCAGGCAGATCTTGCGGCGCGCGCGGATCGCGGCCTGACCGAGGGCGAGGAGGCGCTGGACGTTCGAGGCGAAGACGCCGACCACGACGCGCGCCGGCGCGGTCTCGACGAGCTCCGCCAGCGCGTGGGCGACGGCGCGCTCGCTCCCCGCCTCGCCGGGCGAGTCCACGTTGGTGCTGTCGGACAGGAGCAGCCGGACGCCGGCGTCGCCGAGCGCGCGGAAGCGGGCCTCGTCGGTCGGCTCGCCGTCGAGCGGCGTCGGGTCCAGCTTGAAGTCCCCGGTATGGACGACGAGCCCCGCGGCCGTGTGGATCGCGAGCGCCGTCGCGTCGACGATCGAGTGCGTTACCCGGAGCGGCTCCACGACGAAGCCGCCGATCGCGACCTCGCGCCCGACTTGCGTGGGCAGCAGGCGCACCTTGTCCTCGAGCGCGTGCTCCGCGAGCCGGTAGCGCACGAGCTCCAGCGCGTGCGGCGGGCCCCAGACGGGGACGTCGAGGTGGCGCAGGAGGAACGGCAGCCCGCCGATGTGATCCTCGTGGCCGTGCGTCAGCACGATGCCGCGCACCTGATCACGGAGCGCGAGCACGTGATCGAAGCGCGGGTGATACACGTCGACGCCGAGATCCGTGCTCGGGAACGTGACCCCGCAGTCGATGAGCAGCAGCCCATCGGCCTGCTGGAGCGCGAGGCAGTTCATCCCCACCTCGCCGAGCCCTCCGAGGGGCACGAGCCGCAGGGTGGACGGCGGTGGCAGGGGGAGCTGGCTCGGGGCGGGGGCGCTCTGCTCGGGATGCACGTTCGGTGAGGGGGGCTGCCACCCAGGGCGCCGGGGGCCTACGGCCCGCGGCTTGCTGAGCTGGTCTGAAAGAGAGAGGACGACTTCTTCAAGACGTAACCCACATCGGCTCGCCGTCCCCTTCGAAACTTGGAGCGACAGTGTAGCCACAGGGTGGCCCCTTGCGTCACGCTCTCTCTTTCCAGTTCCAGCGCCGGGGCCAGGCGAACGCCGATCTCACCACCGGATCTCGTGCCGCGCGGACCGGTTCCTGCACACCCTGTCTCCCCCACCCATCGTGACCGCCGGCGGACGCCGAGCCGCCTTTCCGTCGCCTGTCCCCTGATTCCGAGGAGCCTCCGGTGATCGCTGCCCTGCTCGTCAATCTCCTCCGCCTGCTGCTGCTCCCCGTCAGCGCGCTCCGCTGGGCGTTTGCTGCACCCCGGGGCGGGTATGTCGTCCTCGAAATCGATGGCCGCGTGGTCGACCTGCAGCCCCCCCGGGTCCGCCTCGCGCTCCCGTGGCGCCGGAGGAAGAGGGCTCCGCTCTCGGTGGAGCGCGTCCGCGAGCTCGGCAAGCACCTGATGAGGGATCCGCGCCCGGCGGGGCTGCTCCTCCGGATGCGGTCGGTGCACGCGGGGCCGGCGGTGGCGGCCTCGCTGCGGGACGCGCTCCTCGAGATCCGGGCGGGGGGCAAGGACATCGTCGCCTACCTGCCGATGGGCGCCGACACCACGACGCTCCTGCTCGCCTCGGCCGCGCGGGCCATCGTCGTCGGGCCCGAGACGATGGTGTCGCCGCTCGGGTTCGCGGTGGAGGGCCGCTACGTGCGCCGCGCGCTGGAGCAGGTCGGCGTCGAGCCCGAGGTGTTCGCGAAGGGGATGTACAAGAACGCCGGCGAGGTGCTCGTGCGGGACACGATGAGCGCCGCGCAGCGCGAGCAGGTGGGCGCCCTGCTCGACGGGCGCCTCGGGGACCTGACCGCGGCGCTCGCCCAGGGGCGCCGCGTCGATCGCGAGACGGCCGCGCGGTGGATCGACGAGGCCCCCTTCGGCGCGGAGCAGGCCGTCGCGCGAGGCATCGTCGACGCGGTCGCGTACGAGGACGAGCTCGAGCACATGCTCGCGGCGGGGTCGCTCCCCTGCGCGACCGCGGCGCCGCGCCGCGCCGAGACCGGCGCGGAGAACGCGGACCGCGCATCGGCTGGAGGAGGCGGAGGAGCTCATGCCGCCGCGCGGCATTCGAAGAGCCGCCTCGTGGCGGCGGGCCGCTACCTGGGCGCGCGGCGTGCCCTCTCGATGACGCCGGTGTGGCCTCGGCCCATCCTCGGCGTCATCGAGGTGCACGGCGCGATCGTCAGCCGCGCCCGCTTCCGGGGCGCCTCCCTGGCCAGCGAGGAGCGCCTCGTCGCGAGCCTGCGCGCGGCGCGGCAGAACCCGCGCGTCCAGGGGGTCATCCTCCACGTCGACTCGCCGGGCGGCTCCGCGCTCGCGTCCGACAGGATCCACCACGAGGTCACCCGCCTCGCGGAGGTGAAGCCCGTCGTCGCGTGCCTGTCGAACGTGGCGGCGAGCGGCGGCTACTACGTGGCGGCGGCCGCGCACGCGATCGTCGCGCAGCCGCAGACGATCACGGGGAGCATCGGCGTGGTCTCGGCGCGCTTCGCGCTCGGTCCGCTGCTCGAGCGCCTCGGCGTCTCGACCGACGTCGTGAAGCGCGGCGCGCGGGCCGACCTGTTCTCGCCGTCGCGCAAGCTCGACGAGGGGGAGCGGGCGGTGGTGGAGCGCGAGCTCGACGCGATCTATGCGGCGTTCCTCCGCGTCGTCGCCCGCGGCCGCCGCCGTCCGGTCGAGGAGATCGAGCCGCTCGCGCAGGGGCGCGTCTACAGCGGCGCCGACGCGCAGGCGCGCGGCCTCGTTGACATGCTCGGCGGGTTCGAGCGGGCGCTCCACGAGCTGCGCCAGATGATCGGGCCCAAGGCGGCCGCCATCGAGCCGGCCATCGTGCGCGCGTCGCGGTACGTCCCACCTCCACCGCTGCTGCCGGCGCCGGTGCCCACGCTGCTCGAGCTCGTCGGGCTCCGCGGGATCGCCCAGGAGGTGGCGCTCGCCATCCACTGCGAGGGGGAGCGGGTGCTCGCGTATTGCGCGGAGGCCGACGACCTGGACTAGCTGGCGACGGCCGGGCGGGGCCCCAGCGCTCGCCCCGCACGCGCCCCATGGAAGAGCTGGTGGTTGGTTGGGTGCATTCCCGGGAAGAGGTGGATTTTCTCGCGGGAGAACCTGTGCGTAATCTGTGCGCCCGGTGGGTAGCACCTGTTCAGAACTGATCACGGATCGCTAGGAATCCCGCACCGGACAGAGAGGCCCTATATGTGGGCCCTGTCCGAAGGGAGATCCCAACATGTAGCGGTTCTCCTTGACGCACGGACCGTTCGCGAGTTTGGATAGCAAGCGGTCAGGCGCTCCCGCATGTCGGCGCACGCCTTTCAGGCATGGCACCTGAAACTATGCTCACTGGTCTGAAGACGGAACGTTTGAGCAGGTAGTAGGGGAGAAGCGACGAGACCTGTGGAGATCGAGGCGATGAGGCCTCGTCGTTCTCCAGGGAACTCTTTGTGCTTTCGGTAGGACCCGGGTCACCGCCAGGTGCGGTGGTTCACAGGAGGACTTGGAAATGGCCCAGTCGGCAGTTGTGGGTGACGGCGGTAAGCTCCCCGCCGGGAACGGCAAGATGGCGGCACGGACGAAGGAAGAGGGGGGGGCTCGTCCGGTGACCGGAGGGGCCGCCAAGGCGCAGGTCGACGGCGCAGCCTCGAAGAAGGGCGCGAAGAAAGGGGCCTCGCGCCCCCGCGGGCTCGGGTTCGACCGGCGGTTCACGCACCGGGCCGCGGATCCGCTCGATGAGGTCACCTGGGAGCGCCGATCGAGCGTCATCACCAACCCCGACGGCTCGGTCGTCTTCAAGATGGAAGGGGCCGAGATCCCCGCCGGCTGGTCGCAACTAGCGACCGACATCGTCGTCTCCAAGTACTTCCGCAAGGCGGGGATCCACGGCAAGAAGGAGCTCGGCGAGACGAGCGTCCGCCAGGTCGTCCACCGGCTGGCGCGCACCATCCGCGAGGCGGGTGAGCACTTCGGTGGCTACTTCGCCTCGGCGAAGGACGCGGACACCTTCGAGGCGGAGCTCGCCTACCTGCTCGTGCACCAGTACGGCGCGTTCAACTCGCCCGTCTGGTTCAACTGCGGGCTCTACCACCGGTATGGCATCGAGGGGTCGGGCGGCAACTACGCCTGGAACGAGGCCTCGGCCGACGCGGGGAACGGGAGCGCCAACGGGAAGGCGTCGGCGCCTCGAACGAACGGGGCGGGCGCGGTCGACGACATCGTCGAGACCCGGAACGCCTACGAGCGGCCGCAGTGCTCCGCGTGCTTCATCCAGGCGGTCCAGGACGACCTGATGAGCATCTACGACCTCGTGAAGAGCGAGGCCCGGCTGTTCAAGTACGGGTCCGGGACGGGGACGAACTTCAGCGCGATCCGCGGGAAGCAGGAGAAGCTCTCGGGCGGCGGGACGAGCTCGGGGCTCATGAGCTTCCTCGAGGTGTTCGACCGCGCCGCCGGCGCGACCAAGAGCGGCGGCACGACGCGGCGCGCCGCGAAGATGGTCTGCCTCGACATGGACCACCCGGAGATCGTCGACTTCATCCAGTGGAAGGTCCGCGAGGAGAAGAAGGCGATGGCGCTCATCGGCGCGGGGTACCCCTCCGACTTCAACGGCGAGGCGTACCACACGGTGAGCGGGCAGAACTCGAACAACTCCGTGCGCGTGAGCGACGAGTTCATGCGCGCGGCGGCGACGGGCGCGGCGTGGGAGACGCGCTCCCGGACGACCGGCGAGGTCGTCGACACGCTGAGCGCCAAGGATCTCTGGCGCCAGATCGCCGAGGCGGCGTGGGGCTGCGCCGATCCGGGCGTGCAGTACGACACGACCATCAACCGCTGGCACACCTGCCCGAACACGGCGCGCATCAACGCCTCGAACCCGTGCTCGGAGTACATGTTCCTCGACGACTCGGCCTGCAACCTGGCGAGCCTGAACCTCACCAAGTTCCTCCGCGAGGACGGCTCGTTCGACATCGAGGGCTACCGCCACGCGGTGCGGGTGTTCTTCGTCGCGCAGGAGATCCTCGTCGACTTCTCGGCGTACCCGACCCGCGGCATCGCGAAGAACTCGCACGACTACCGCCCGCTCGGGCTCGGCTACGCCAACCTCGGCACCCTGCTCATGCTGCAGGGCATCCCGTACGACTCCGATCAGGGCCGCTCGGTCGCGGGCGCGCTCACCGCGATCCTCTGCGGCCACGCCTACCGGGTCTCGGCGGAGATGGCCGCCGCGAAGGGGCCGTTCGCCGGCTTCGCCAGGAACCGCGAGCCGATGCTCCGGGTGATGGGCATGCACCGGGACGCCGCCTACGCGATCGACCGCGACCGCTGCCCGGAGTCGCTCTGGCGGGCCGCGTGCGCCGACTGGGACGAGGCGGTCCGGATCGGGCAGGAGCACGGCTACCGCAACGCCCAGGCGACGGTGCTCGCCCCGACCGGCACCATCGGCCTCCTGATGGACTGCGACACGACGGGCATCGAGCCCGACTTCTCGCTCGTGAAGTTCAAGAAGCTCGCCGGCGGCGGCTACTTCAAGATCGTGAACCAGTCCGTGCCCGAGGCGCTCCGGCGGCTCGGCTACCCCGAGGCCGAGGTGCAGGAGATCGTCGCCTACGTCTCCGGCACGAACACGCTCCTGGCGGCGCCGCACGTGAACCGGGCGTCGCTCAAGGCGCGGGGGCTCACGAGCGACGACCTCGCGAAGGTCGAGGCCGCGATCCCCGGCGTCTTCGATCTGGATCTCGCCTTCGGCCCCTGGATCCTCGGCGAGGAGGCCTATGACAGGCTCGGCGTCTCCAAGGAGTCGCGGGCGCGCTTCGGCTTCTCGCTGCTCCAGCACCTCGGCTTCTCGGCCGCGGAGATCGAGGAGGCGAACGAGACGATCATCGGCCGCATGACGGTGGAGGGGGCGCCGCACCTGCGCGAGGAGCACTACGCGGTGTTCGACTGCGCCAACCGCTGCGGCAAGAAGGGCCGGCGGTACCTCGCGCCGATGGCGCACGTCCGCATGATGGCGGCGGCGCAGCCGTTCCTGTCCGGCGCCATCTCGAAGACCGTGAACCTGCCGAACGACGCGACGGTCGAGGAGGTGCAGCGGATCTACGAGGAGGGGTGGCGCCTCGGGCTCAAGGCGGTCGCGCTCTACCGCGACGGCTGCAAGGCGTCGCAGCCGCTCTCGTCGACCTCGAGCGACAGCAAGGAGAGCAAGGGCAAGGCCGACAAGGCCGAGGTCCCCGCGCCCATCGTCCAGGCAACGACCGCGCTGGCGCGCCCGCGCTCGCCCTCGGCGGCGGCGCCCGAGCGGTTCCGCCTGCCCAGGAAGCGCAAGGGCTTCACGCAGGAGGCGCGCGTCGGCGGGCACAAGATCTACGTCCGCACCGGCGAGTACGACGACGGGACGCTCGGCGAGATCTTCATCGACCTCCACAAGGAGGGCGCCGCGTTCCGCTCGATGATGAACTGCTTCGCGATGGCGGTGTCGATCGGGCTCCAGTACGGCGTGCCGCTCGAGACCTTCGTCGAGCAGTACACCTTCACCCGCTTCGAGCCGCAGGGCATCGTCGAGGGGCACGACTACGTGAAGATGTCGACGTCGATCGTGGACTACCTCTTCCGCGTGCTCGGGGTCGAGTACCTGAACCGCTACGATCTCGCGCACGTCCAGCCGGTCACCTCGGCCATGGAGGACCCGGTCGAGTCGCGGGCGCAGGAGAGCGGCGCGGCGTCGTTCTCGCAAAGCGCGCCGGCCGCGGCGGCGCTGGTCGAGAGCGGGGGACGGACGGCGAGCGCGCTCGACGCGCAGCTCGAGGACATGATGGGCGACGCGCCGGTCTGCGACGGCTGCGGGCACATCACCGTGAGGAACGGGGCCTGCTACAAGTGCCTCAACTGCGGCAACAGCATGGGATGCAGCTGAGCTGCTACGGGCGGGGGTGGGGGTGACGAGGGAGGGGCCGGCGGGGGGCCCTCCCACGAACTCGCGCCTTTTGGTGGCTATTGCCCCGTGAACGGGAGGGGCGGGTCTGAGCGGGGTCGCTGCGATGCGGGCCGGCGCTCGGATTCGTGGGGCCCTCCCCCGCCGGCCCCTCCCTCGTCACCCCCACCCCCGCCGACTCGGGGGGGGAAGGGGAGGGTGGGAGCGATCGCGGAGCGGTTGGAGGGAGGCGGGCGCGGGCGCGGGAGCGCAACGGCAACGGGTGGGGCCGTACAGGCTTGTACTCGGGCAGCCGTATGGATGCGCTCGGAGAAGCTCTGTAGAAGACGAGGCATGGCCCGGTCGCGTTTGTTCATCGCCTCCGTCGTTGTTGCCTGCAGCATCCTGTCGAGCTCCTGCCGGAAAGAAGAAGCAGAGCCGGAGACGATCCCCGCGCCTACGCCGACGGTCGCGCCCGTGGCAGCCGATCCGGTGCCGGCGACGACACCGACGGCGGCGGCGACGCAGGAGCCCGCGGCGACGCAGGAGCCCGCGGCGACGCAGGAGCCCGCGGGGGCGGCCTCCGCCGGGGCTGCGGCGGCAGCCGACGCAGGGGTGGCGGCCGTCGAGGGGGCGACGGGGGCGACGACGTCACGGGGGGGAGGCGCCTCCATCCAGGCGTGCTGCACGGCGCTCCACGCCGTCGCCACCAAGTCGGGCAAGTCGCCGGAAGCCAAGTCGAAGGCGGCGACGGCATCGCACCTCTGCGCCGGGATCGAGAAGCTCGTGAAGAGCGGGAAAACCCCGCGCGCCAAGGCGCTCACCCAGATCCGAGCAAGCCTCGCCGGGACCACGCCGCCCGCCGAGTGCAACTGAGCCGGGCGAGCCGGGCGACGTGTCGTCCCGGGTTGCGGCGCCCCACCCCCGATCCGGCGATCGCGAGCGCCGGAAGCCTGCCCGGCCATGGAGGGCGCGAGGCCGGACCCTGTACCTTGCGCGGTTGCGCGGCGTTCGCCCGCGCCGCGACGGCGCCCGCCGTCGCGCGTCGACCCCCACGGGAAGGAGCTGTCATGCCCTCGAAGCTGGTCACCGATCGTCAGAAGAGCGCCAACTCCGTCGTCGCGTCCGGCGAGACCCACGCCGGCCGGATCGCCGCGGAGCTCGAGGCGCTGCTCTCTCCGCACCTGCGCAAGGGAGAGAAGATGCCGGACGTCTCGCTCTTCACGCACATCGTCGCGCGCGCCCTCGCCGAGGCGCGCGATCGCATGGTGGCGGCCGACGAGGCGCACCAGGCGGAGCTCGCCGACGACGCGGCCCCGCGGGAGGCCCGCGACGAGGCCGCCGCCGCGCTGTACACCGAGCTGACCGAGCTCCGCGAGTGGCTCACCGGCCTGTACGGCGCCGCGGCGCTGGCGCGCCTCGGCTTCACGGACGCGACGCCGCGCGACCCGGCGCAGCTGGAGCGCTTCGCCGGCGAGGTGGCGCGCGCGCTCGGCGCCAGGGACCTGCCAAAGCCGCGCCGCAAGGGGATCCGCTGGGACGCCGAGGAGACGGTGCTCCGGATCGAGGGCCTGCGCGGCGCGCTCCGCGGCCACCTGAAGGATGTGGCCCGCGAGACGCGCGAGGCCGAGGCGACGCTGCTCGCCAAGACGGCCGCGATCGCGGCGTACGACGAGCGGTTCAGCCGCGCCGCGACGTTCCTCGTGGGGCTGTTCCGGCTCGCCGGTCACCCGGAGCTGGCCGCGCGGGTGCGCCCGTCCTCGCGGCGTCCCGGCCAGATCGAGGCCGACGCGCCGCCGGCGGAGCCGGGCGGCGAGGCCCCGGTGGCACCCGAGGAAACCGCGCCGCTCGGCGGGTGAGCGCCGTCGCCGTCGTCGCGGCGCCGGGCGCGAGCACGAGCGCCGCGGAGGCGGCAGGGAGAACCCGAGGCGCGATCGCGGGCGCCGCGGACGCGGCCGGGAGAACGCCAGGAGCGCTCGCGAGCGCCGCGGACGCGGTTGGGAGAACGCCAGGCGCGAGCACGAGCGCCGCGGACGCGGTTGGGAGAACGCCGGCGCGAGCACGAGCGCCGCGGACGCGGTTGGGAGAACGCCAGGCGCGAGCGCGAGCGCCGCGGAGGCGGTTGGGAGAACGCCAGGCGCGAGCACGAGCGCCGCGGAGGCGGTTGGGAGAACGCCAGGCGCGAGCGCGAGCGCCGCGGAGGCGGTTGGGAGAACGCCAGGCGCGAGCGCGAGCGCCGCGGAGGCGGTTGGGAGAACGCCAGGCGCGAGCGCGAGCGCCGCCGATGGAACAGGCGGAGCAGCGCCAGGCGCGATCGTCGCAAGAAATCAGAACAGCCGGTCGGCCCGGAGCAGCCGCTCCGAGCGGAGCACATGGACGATGAGCACCTTCGCGCCCTCCCGCCGGTAGATGATCCGACACGGCGGGACGATCACCTCGCGGTAGCGCTTGCTCGGGATCTCCGGCACCCATCTCCCCGACTCGGGGTGATCGCGCAGGCGCTCCACGCCAGCCAGCGCGCGACGGGTGAGCTCCGCGGCTGCCCTCCGGTTCTCTCGGGCGATCCAGCTGACGATCTCGTCCAGGTCATCGAGCGCCGGCGCCGCCCAGATCAGCGCGGCTCGTCGAGCCATCGGCCGAGCCGCGCCTTCGCTTCGTCATGCGAGGCGACGCGCCCCTCCGAGAGCGCTCGCTCGCCGCGCGCGATGCCCTCCAGGATCTCGAGCCGCCGGAGCAAGCCCTGGTAGCTCTCGATGTCGAGGAGGACCGCCGCCGAGCGCCCATGCTCCGTGATCAGCACCGGCACGTGATCCGCCTGAAGCTGCGCGATGATCTCCGTCGCGTGACGCTTGATCTCGGTCACCGGCTTGATGGCGGGCGCGTTCATGTATCACAAAAGTATCACTTTGCGCGCGCGCGGCAAGCGGCGTCACGCGAAGTGGTCGTACCCCCGCGCCACGAGGCTCGTGAGCTGCCCGTCCGGTCCGACCAGCGCCACGTCGCTCGCGCCCTCCTCGCGCGGCACGCAGCGGCCGATCGCCACGAAGCCGGTGAGCTCCCCGACGTCGGGGCCCGCGACCACGACCGCGTAGTCCTCGCCGCCGTAAAGCGCCAGATCCAGCGCGTCCAGGCCGAGCTGCGCGGCGGCGTCGCGGAGGTCGGCGCTCACGAGCGCCGCGGGATCGAGCAGCGCGCGCACGCCGCTCGCGCGCGCGAGGTGCGCCACGTCCGCGACGAGGCCGTCGGAGACGTCGATCGCCGCGCGGGCGCGCGCCGCCGCGCGGAGGCCCGCGTCGATGCGCGCCACCGGGCGGCGGAACGCGCGGATCGCCTGCTCGGCCGCGGCGCCGGCCGGCGCGACGCCGCGATCGAGCAGCGCAAGACCGGCCGCGGCGAGGCCGACCGGACCGGCCAGCGCGAGCGCGTCGCCGGGCCGCGCGCCGTCGCGCCTGAGCGGCAGCGCCGCGACGCCGAGCGCCGTCGTGGTGATCGAGATCTCGCCGCCCCGCGAGAGATTCCCGCCGATGACCGCCGTGCCGATCTCGTCGCACGCGGCGCGCTGACCCCCCGCCAGCGCGCCGAGCTCGTCGTCGCTCACGCTCGGAGGAAGCACCAGCGCGGCCAGCAGGCCGACAGGGCGCGCCCCCATCGCCGCGAGATCGCTCGCCGCGGCCATCGTCGCGCGGTAGCCGAGATCCTCGAATCCCAGGAGATCGCGCCGGAAATGGACGCCCTCGACGGCGCTGTCGATCGTCCAGACGAGCGGCTCCGGGGCGCCCGGGAGAGCGCCGCCCCGCGGGGCCGCGGGCGCGAGGATCGCGGCGTCATCGCCGATGCCGCACAGAACATGAGCGCCCGCCGCGCCCCCGAGCACGGCGCGCAGCATGTCGATGCGCTTCCACTCGGAGCGCCCGCTCATTGGAAAATGGGCGGCAGGACGCTGTTCGCCGGTGAGCCGGCGACCGTGGGCAGCTTGACCACGAACACGGTGCCGCGCGGGTCGTTCGGCTCGATGCGGACCGTGCCGCTGTGCGCCTCGACCAGGCGCTTGACGATCGAGAGACCAAGCCCCGTGCCGCCGTGCTCCCGGGTCGAGCTCTGATCGATCTGGTAGAACGGGTCGAATACCTTCAGCCGCTCGCCCGCAGGGATGCCGATGCCCGTGTCCACGACGCGGATCTCGACCGCCTGCTGGAGAGGCGCGACGAGCACCAGCCCGGGGAGGTCGTCCATGTCCTCGCTCACGGCGCGCGCGACGAGCAGCACCTCGCCCCCCGCCTCGGTGAACTTCACCGCGTTCTCGACGAGGTTGATGAACACCTGGCGCAGCCGGTCGCCGTCCCCCAGCACCGGCGGGAGATCGTCCTCGGCCTGGATCCGGAGCTCGACGCCCTTCTTCGAGGCAGCCGGGGCGATGGTCGACGCCGCCTCGACGAGCACCGGGCCGACGGCCACCTCGGTGCGATGCACGATCAACGTGCCGCTCTCCAGCTTCGAGAGGTCCAGGAGGCTCATGATGAGCCCGAGCAGCTGCTCGCTCTTCGACCGGATCGTATCGATGAACTCGCGCTGCTCATCGGTCAGAGGCCCGCCGATGCCCTCGGCGAGCATCTCGCTGTAGCCCATGATCGACGTGAGCGGGGTCCGGAGCTCGTGCGACACCGTGGCCAGGAAGTTCGACTTGAGCCGGTCGAGCTCCTTCAGCCGCTCGTACGCCTGCTCCAGCTCCGCGTTCTTCTGCGACAGCTCACGGAAGCTCTCGCGGATCGACGCGACGTGCATCGTCGAGGTGAGGAGCGATTTGTGCCCGCTGAACAGGATCAGATCGAGGACCGAGCGGAGGTGGTCCACGATCGCGCCGAGCCGCTCCGGCCGGAGCCGCGGCATCCGCAGCCGCCCCTCCGCCGCAGGCGCGAGATCGAGCTGGGACGCCGCCTCGGTCGGCGCGGCAGGGGTATCGTCGAGGCCGTCGGGGAGGTAGGGGCCCAGGATCGACCGGCCGATCGCACGCCCGTCGTACTCGATCGGGAACACCTGGTAGAGCGCGCCCTCGAAGCAGGGATCCGCGACCTCGCTGCCGGCCGGCGCGCCTTGTCTTGCCGCCCGATCCGCCGGCGCCACGCTCGCCCGCCGGCCTTCCTGCTCGCCGGTCAGGCCGCCGAGCGGCGGGAGCGGCGCGAGCGTGCCCGACTCCGCGAGCGTGGCGCCGTTGATCGACTGGATCCGGATCGGCAAGCCGAACAGCTTGTGGAATGACGCCGCCATCTCCCCGAGGGCCTGGCGATCCACGAGATCCTCGAGCGAGAGGGGGCCGATGCCGACCAGGTCGACCACCGGCGCCGCCGCGGGGGGAGGCAGCGTCGAGGGCTCGGGCGCGCTGGACGCGCCGTCGCGCTTCGAGGAGCTGGGCCCGTCCGCGACGCGCGCCGACGGCATCGGCGCGGAGCCCGGCATGCTGAGGAGATCCTCGTCGTCGAGACCGAAATCCGCCGGCGTCCCCTTGTGGGCGTCGGGCCTCATGGAACGATCCGGGAGCTCTTCTCGAGGCTGCCGCCCATTCGTCTCGCCAGGAGGTCATTCACCGAGCTCGTCACCCCGAGCTGGCGCGCCGCGCTGTTCAGGAGCTCCTCGCCGCTGATCGACAGCCGCTTCGAGAGCTGATGCGTCTGATCGAGCGTCTCCCACGTGAGGTGGAGCAGACCCATGAGCGTCTCCACCGTGCCCACCCCGCGGGTCGCGACGGCCTTGTACACCGGCTCCTTGCCCCGCGCGGCGAGCCGCGCCAGCTCCTCGTCGCTCCGGATGTCGGGCAGGTCGCGCTTGTTGAACTGGATGACCAGCGGCATCCTCGCGAGATCGAGGCCGTTCTCCCGCAGGTTCTGGCGGAGGTCGAAGAACGCCTCGGCGTTGCGCTGCGTCTCGGAGATCTGCGAGTCGGCGATCAGCGCGACCCCGTCCGCGCCCTGGAGCACGAGCCGCCGCGTGGCGGCGTGCATCGGCTGGCCGGGCACGGTGAACAGCTTGATGCGGAGCGAGACGTCGCCGTCCTTCGCGCGGAAGGTGAGCGGCAGGAGATCGAAGAACAGCGTGCGATCGTCCTGCGTCTCGAGCGTCATCAGCCGTCCGCGAGCGTCTGACCCGGCGAGGCCGTGCAGCGAGACGAGGTTCGTCGTCTTGCCGCTGAGCGCCGGGCCGTAATAGACGAGCTTGATCGTCACTTCACGGGCTGCGAAGTCGAGCTGCACGGCCGCATTCTCGCATGAGCGCCCGACGATTGGATATGGCCACGGCGCATGGCGGAGGAGGCCGGGCTGGGCCGGGTCTCCTCCCTTGTCAGGAGGCGTGCGCTCGCTGAAGCCGAGTTCAGGCCGAGCCGCCCGGCGCGTTGGGCACGCTGGACACGGGCGGGGGGATCGGCCTGCTCTCGCCGTTCTCGACGGTCCAGAGCGCGCTCCGCAGCCCCTCCAGGCGCGACGTCAGCGCCTGGAGCGCCTCGGCCTGGGCGTCGCACGCCTTGAGCTGGCTCTCGCTGCTCGGCTCGGCCTGGACCCGCTCCTCGCGCGCCGCCTTGAGGACCTCGATGACCTCCCGGTGCAGCTCCTGGCCGGCCGTGACCACCCACGCGTCGAGCCGGCTCGCGAACTCCTGGATCATCTCGTCGAGCTTCGGCCCGATCCGGGTGGCGGCCTCGCGCAGCGCGATCGGCGCCATCTCCTTCGCCTTCTTGCGGGTCTCGGCCTCGACCTTCTCCTTCACGTACACGGCCAGGACGGGCGCCGCGAGCGCCAGGATCCCGCCGAGCAGGGCGTTCGTGAACATCACGCCGAGGCCGATGGTGAAGAGCGCGAAGACGCCGACGTCGTAGCCGAACGTGTCGACCTCGACGTTCGGCGTCTTCACGTCGCCGCCGAGCGCCTCGCTGACCCGCTTCGCCACGTCGTGCGCGTCCTCGCGCACGAGCGCGATCGTCTTCTCGGCGAGCGCCTCGAGCGCCGTGGCGATCTCCTTCGTCTCGGCCTGCGCCCACTCGGCGAACGTGCGCTCCAGGAACGCCCCGAGGTAGACCTTGATCTCGTCGGTGTGGGCCTCGTCGATGATCGCCGGGAGCTGCCGGAGCACGTCGTCGACGAAGCGATCGAGGTCGCGGTGCACCCACGCCCGGATGGCGCTCACCTCCTCGCGGATGCCGGCGCGCCGCTCCTCGATGGTGCGCGACTGGCCGGCCAGATCCTTCTCGATCATCTCGATGCGGCGGCTGAGCTCGTCGCGCGACATCGCGGTCGCCCGCCGCCGCGCGTCCACGCCCTTGCCGAGCAGGCGCGCGGACTCGATGCCCTCGCCGAGGGCGTTGTCGAGCAGGATGCGCCCGCGCTCCTCGGCGAGGAACCGCGTCAGGTGATCGAGCAGCTCCGGCATCCCGCTGCCGGGCCGATCACCCTCCAGCGCCCGCTCGCTCGAGATCGGGAAGACCACGGGCGATTTCACGAGCTTCCCGAGCTCGCTCCGGATGTAGGCGAGCGCCTCGACCTCCTCGTCCTGGCTCCAGATATCGCGCTTCGTCACGACGAACAGGATCTTGTCGCGCGACTGCCCGAGCAGCTTCTCCTGGAGGAAGACCCGCTCGCTCTCCTTGAGCGGCTGGCCGGCGTCGATGAGGAACAGCACGGCGTCCGACCGCGGGATGTAGCTGTAGGTGATGTCCGCCCGCTGGAGCGAGAGGTCGTTCACCCCGGGGGTGTCGACGAGGACGACGCGCTCGCGCAGGAGCTCGGCCGGGTACCCCACCTCGAGGAATTTCACCTCGCCGGCGCTCGACGAGCGCTCGCCGCCGACGGTGAAGGCCCGCACGTCCTCGAACGGCAGGCCGGTGCGCTCGCCCGACGCGTAGACCACCTCGGCGCGCGGATCGGCCGCGTACTCGAGGTGGTGGATCACCGCCGTCGTGGGCGTCACGCCGACGGGGAGGATCGAGGCGCCGAGCAGCGCGTTCACGAACGTCGTCTTGCCGTGGTTGAACTCGCCGACGACGACGAGGTGGAACCGATCGGCGTCGAGCTTCTTCACGAGATCGTTCGTGATGCGCGCGGCGACGCTCTTGGCGCCGAGGGACTCGGCGAACGTCACGAGATCCCTGAGCGCCCCGGTCACGTCGTCTTTGCGGCTGTGGAAGGATTCGAGCATGTGCGTCTACCTCGGCCTTGCGCCTTGCCAGGAGCGGGAGCTCCTCAGCCCCAGATCTTGATGACTTCGTGCACCTTCTCGTCGACCTCCTCCATGGAGAGGCCGCCCGCGCCGAGCCCGGCGTGGCGCTTGTAGAGCTCGCTCTCGGCGAAGGCCCGGAGCGCGAGGACGCGCTTCGGCAGCCACGGGTGGCTGGCCGTGAACTCGGCGAACCTGCCGACGCCGCCCTTGCCCTCCTCGTGCTGGGCGATGAACGCCTCGAGGTTGAGCTCCTCGTACAGCTTGGTCGAGCCGAGCGCGAGCTTGGTGAGCGCGCGCGTCGAGACGTCGAGGCTCTTCGCGCAGAGCAGGCCGGCGCGGTCGCAGGTGACCTCGGCCCGGCGCGACCAGCCGGAGAGCGCGAGCATCGCCGGGCCGACGATCCACTTCACGAAGACCGACGCCATCCGCGTCAGGTAGTGCATGGCGGTCAGGTAGACCACGTGGCTGTTGTGGATGTGGCCGCACTCATGGCCGATGACGCTGAGCAGCTCGTCGTCGGTGAAATGATCGACCAGCGCCGAGTGCACCATGATGAACGAATCGTCGTTCGTCCCGTAGGTGGCCGCGTTGAGGGTGGGGCTGTTGACGATGTAGATCGTCGGGGTCGCGATCCCGAGCGTCTCGGCGCAGTGGACCGCGAGGTTGTGGACGCGCGGGAACTGCGCGGGGCCGACCTTGACGGCGTGGCCGAGCAGCTCGTTCTTGCCGACCGTCTTGAACAGCCTGACCGCGGCGGTCACGGCGAGCTCGACCGGACGCATCTTCTCGAAGGCGAGCCGCGTGTTCTTGTCGGACACGTAGGCATACGCGTTGCCCGCGCCGTCCCCGCCGCCCGCGCGCTGGCCCTTCCGTCTCTCGATGAAGCCCTTGAAATCGAGCGTTCCGACCTGTGCCATTCGGCGAAGGTAACGGCCTGGCCGGGACCGCGCAACGCCGCCAGCGCCAGGCGCAGCGAAGTTAACGCAAAATCACAGACGACCTCCGCTCACATCTGAATCGGACCTGTATCAGACGGTGAAGACGGTGAAGACGGCGAAGGCGCCAAGCAGACGGCAAGCAAACGGCAAGCACACGCTGATCGGACAGCGGAAGACGTCATGCGCGGGCCCGATGTGGACCGGGCGCGAGTCGACGCGGATCAGACGCCGAGCAGCGCGAGGAGCCCCTCCGGGCCGAGGCGCTCGAGCGTCCGCTGCCGCGCAAGGAAGCGCCGGAAGTCCTTGTAGACACCGCTGCCCTTCGGGCGGAGCTCGAAATCGGTGATGCGCGTGATGGAGAACCTCAGCGCCGCGATCACGCTCTCGTGGAACAAACGGTCGCGCTCCTCGGTTGAGAGCGGCCGCACCGCCGTGTAGCCGGCGGCGAGCGCGGAGACGAGATCCGGGTCGAGATCGTCGCCGAAGCACCACGCGAGCATCGTGACGGCGAGGTCGAACGCGGCGCTCCCGCGCGAGGCGCTCTCGAAATCGAGCAGCGCGGAGATCTCGCCGGCCTCCCAGAGCACGTTGTCGCGGAAGAGGTCGCCATGGATCAGCGTCTGGGGGCCGGGTGTCCGCGGCGCCGCGGCGCGGATCCGTTCGAGCCGGCCGGTGAGCTCGTCGACGGCGGCGGCCACGTCGGGCGGGAGGGCCGGGGCGGGCGCCGTCGACCTCGCGCCCGCAGGGGAACGGAGCCCCCGGAGCCGCTGGTCGAGGCCGTCGAGGTCGAACCGGCTGGCGTTCGCCCCCTCGAACGAGGCGCCGACGAGGTGCACCCGCGCCAGGGCCGCGCCGACGCGGCGGGTCGCGTCCGGCGTGACGCGCGCCTGGCAGAGCGACGCTCCCCCGACCCACGGGAACAGCGCGACCGGCTTTCCAGCGTGCTCCGCGACGAACGCGGCGCCGTCCGACGCGGCGTCCGTATCGGACGGCGCCGCGTCGCGGCGCCGGAGCGGCTGCGGGGTGGCGACGCCCCCGGCCGCGAGGTGCTCGAGCATGCGCGCTTCGCGTGACGCCGCGCCGAGCTGCTGCTCCTCGTAGACCCGCAGGAACACCTGTCCGCGGCCGTCGGCGAGCGTCAACGCGAAGTTGGAGTTGACGCTCCCGGCGAGCAGGCCGCGCACGTCGGCGATCTCCAGGCCGTAGAGCGCGCCGATGCGGCGGGCATCCGCGAGCGAGAGGGGGGTCAGGATGGCCATCGCGGCGCAGGGTAGCCTCGTCTCGCGCGCGGCCTCCACAGGAACCTGGAGGAGCGCGCCGAGCGGGAGGCGAGGAGGGACGGGGAGGCGACGGAAGGGGGACGAGCGATGAGAAAATGCGCGCTCCGTACGAAGATCCGCGGTGCCCGTGGTCGCGGACCGGCCCCGCGTGCGTTATGAAATCGAGTGAGCGGGAGCAACATCCCCCTTCGATTACCGAATGCCCACCCTCTACGGAAACACCACCGGACTCAGCCCCCAGGCCACCAAAACCCTCGAGCGCATCTACCGCCGCAAGGTCCCGCTCGCCAGCATCGCCACGCCCGAGCTCATCAAGGCGCTCGCCGAGGCGTCGCATGAGACGGGGCGCCAGGTCGGCGCGCTGGTGCACCGCTCGGGCGAGATCGACTACGTCATCGTCGGCGACGCGACCCGGCTGATGCTGCCGGACATCGGGCGCCTCCGCGCCGCGCAGGGCCGCTTCAGGGCGCTGCGGCTCGTCCACACGCACCTCTTCAACGAGCCGCTCACCCGGGACGATCTCGTGGATCTCGTCCGTCTCCGGCTCGACCTGGTCGCGGCCGTGCAGCTCACCCCGCAGGGCGAGCCGCGGACCCTCCAGTACGCGTACAACGTGCCGGTCCACGGGAAGGAAGCGGTCACGGTGACCGTGGACGAGGCCGAGGGGCGCGGCGGCAGCCGCGGGGAGGCGGCGCTTCCGTATCGGACCGTGGGCCCCGTCGCGATCGGCCGCGCCGACGTCGATTTCGGCGCGCTCATCCAGGCGCTCGAGGACGAGTTCACGAAGCGGTCGCGCACGCGGTCGGTCGCGGCGAAGGACGGCCGCGCGATCCTCGTCCACGTCGCCGAGAAATCCAAGGCGGGCGCGCTCGCCCGGGCCGAGGAGAGCCTGCGCGAGCTGACCGAGCTCGCCGGCACCGCGGGCGTCGACGTCGCGGACACGGTCCTCCAGCTGCGCGATCGGCTCGACCCGCGGCTCGTGCTCGGCAAGGGCAAGCTGGACGAGGTCGTGCTGCGCGCCTCGGAGCTCGACGCGGAGACGCTGGTCTTCGACCGGGATCTGACCCCCTCCCAGGCCTCGGCGATCGCGAAGCACACGGATCTCAAGGTGCTCGACCGGACGCAGCTCATCCTCGACATCTTCGCCCAGCGGGCCGAGTCGTCGGACGGCAAGCTCCAGGTCGAGCTGGCCCAGCTGAAGTACACGCTCCCTCGCCTCGGGCAGAAGGACGACTCCCTGTCCCGCCTGACGGGCGGCATCGGCGGGCGCGGTCCGGGCGAGACGAAGCTCGAGATCGGGCGCCGCCGCGCGAAGGAGCGCGTCAGCTTCCTGGAGGCGCAGCTGAAGCGGCTCTCCCGCCAGCGCGAGCAGCGCCGCCGCCGCCGCGCCCGGCTCGGCGTGCCGGTGGTCTCGATCGTCGGGTACACGAACGCCGGCAAGAGCACGCTGCTGAACACGCTGACCGGCGCCGACGTGCTCGCCGAGAACAAGCTGTTCGCGACCCTCGACACCCGCTCGAGGCGGCTGCGCTTCCCCGAGGAGCGGGAGGTGGTGATCACCGACACCGTCGGCTTCATCCGGGAGCTGCCGAAGGACCTGTTCGCGGCCTTCCGGGCGACGTTCGAGGAGGCCGCCGACGCCGACCTCCTGCTCCACGTCGTGGACGCGAGCGATCCCGCGCGCGACCAGCACATCGAGACGACCGAGGCGCTGCTGACCGAGCTCGATCTCATCGGCATCCCCCGCATCGTGGTGTTCAACAAGGCGGACCTGATCGCCCCGGCGGAGGGGCGGCGGCTGCTCCTCGGGCACCCGGATGCGGTGGTCCTGTCCGCCACGGACCGGGAGACGACGCGGGAGCTGCTCGCGAAGCTCGCGGAGCGGCTCAAGAGCCGCTGGGAAGAGGCCGCGATGGTGCCCGCCTACGAGGCGGAAGCCGCGGAGGACGAGCTCGGGGACGGCGGACTGTTCGAGGGAGAAGCCGAGTCGATGACGGTGCTGGGCCCGCCTTCGAGCTCCGGGGCAGGAGAGATCAGCGCGCGTGTGAGAGGGACGTTCGAGGCGTGAGCTCCGCCGGGCTCCCTGGGGAGCCCGGCGGGAGCCGGAGAGAGCTCAAGGCGTCTCCGGGATCTCCTCGCACCTGAAGAGGGGGCTGGGGAGGCACTTGCCGCTCGCGCACTGCTCGTTGGTGGTGCACTCCTCGCCACCCACCAGCTTGCAAGCGCCCTTGCCATCACACGCGTTGATGCCGCTGCAGTCCGCCGCGTCCTCGCCGCCGAGCGGGATGTTCGAGCACGTGCCCGCCAGGTCCTTCACATTGCAGGCCATGCACGCCGTGTCGCAGGCGGTGTCGCAGCAGACGCCGTCGACGCAGAGCCCGGTGGCGCACTCGCTCGCTTCCGTGCACTCGACCCCGTTCGCGGGCTTGCACTCGCCCGCGGCGTCGCACGCCTGGCCCTCGTCGCAGCCCAGGTCCTCCGTACCGGCCGCGGCCAGCACGCAGGCGCCGTCTGCGCACTCGTGGCACTTCGAGCAATGCGCGTCCTCCATGCACTCGGTGAGGCAGGCGCTGGCCGCCTCATTGCACGCGAACTCCTCGCACGCTTTCTCCTCGCCGGGCCCGCACTCCACGCTCTCCCCGTCGCAGGTGCCGCGGCTCGTCTCGACGCCCTCGGAGCACGTCGGCTCGCCGCACTCGGTCTCGGCCTTCGAGGGGCCGCACTCGCCGTCGTCGCCCGACGCCTTGAGCGCGGCGGTGCAGGCGTCGCACTCCGCGTCGCAGGCCTCGTCGCAGCAGACGTCGTCGGCGCAGAAGCCGCTCGCGCAGTCGGTGGCTGCGGTGCACGCCTTGGCGGCGTCGCACTTCGGGCAGATGGAACCGCCGCAGTCGACATCGGTCTCTTCGTTGTTCTTCGTGCCGTCAGAACATCCGTCGCTGGGGACGTCCTCGTCCCCCGGGATGCGCGAGCGATCGACCGAGGCGATGAGCTCGCAGCCCATCCCGAGAGTCGAGAGCGCGCCAGCGCAGAGCGCCATCGCGAGAAGGTGCTGTTTCTTCCACATGGTAGTCCCCTTAGAAGGTAAACCGCGCGGCGGCGCCGCCGCCTGTCGGGCTGACGAACGGAGTGACGAACGCCTTCTTCGTGGCGTTCGACGCTGCGGCCTTCGCCTGGGCCGAGTCGTCGCTGAGGAGCAGGACCGCGCCGGTGACGCCGAACGTGAGCGCCACCGCGAAGGACATGTCCGCGATGAGCGCGAAGCGATCGACCTTGTCCGCGGTCTTGGTCGTCGGGGCGTCATCGAAGTCGCTCTTCGCGCCGAGCGCCTGGATGCCGAAGATCGTCCCGACCACCACACCGGCGCCGGCGAGCCCGAGGGTGACGTAGGCCGGCACCGGAGAGCGCGGCTCGATCGGCGCCGCCGGCGGCGGCGGCTGCGCGGGCGGCACGTCGGCGGGCGGCGGCGGGGTGGGGGGCTGGGCCGGCGTCGCAGCGACCGGCGCCGGCGCCTGCGGCGTCAGCGTGACGTTGACCTCGCGCGCCTCGGCGAAGGTGACCTCGAGCTCCTGGCTCGCGTCGGCGAACCCCTCGGCGGAGACGGTGAGGGTGTGCTTGCCGGGCGGGACCGAGAGCTCCTTGCCGGTCTGGGCCACGCCGTCGACCGCGACCTTGAGGCCAGGCGGCGCCTCCGGGACGGTCGCGACCTTCACCTTCGCCGGCGTCTTCTTCAGGGCCTCGACGCGCGCCTGACCCTCGGCGATCTTCTCCTTGAACTTCTCGGCGTCCGGCTTCGAATCGAGGAACGCCTGCCAGGCCGCGACGGCCTCGGTGACGAGGCCCTGCTTGTCGAGCGCGAGGGCGAGCTTGTACTTCGGTGCGGCGCCGGGCACGTGCTCGTCCGCCTGGCGGTACAGGTCGGCCGCGACGGCGTACTCGCCCTTGTCGAACCTGGCCTCGGCCTCCTTGTAGAGCTTCTTCGCCTCGTCCTTCTTCTGCTTCTCGGTCAGCGCCTTCTTCGGCTTGGTGGTGGTCACCTTCGTCGTGGGCTCACCGGCCTTCGCGGGAGCCGCGGCGGGCGTCCCGGTCGCGGGCGGCGTCGCGCCGGCCGGGGGAGGTGTCGCGCCGGCCGCGGGCGGCGTCGCAGCGGGGGTGGGCGCTTGCGCCGCAAGTGCGGCTGGCTTCGCAGGAGCCGCCGCAGGGGCGGCCGCGGCGGCCGGCTTACCTGCCGGGGGCGCTGCCGGCTTGGCATCCGTCTGCGCAGATGCCGGACTGACGCTCGTCATCGTCAGGAGCCCAGAGACCATCGCCGCCGAGGTCAACATCGTCAGCCGGCCCGATCGTGAACGCATACCGTAAGCCCTCCTCCGCAGATAGTGTCGCGTGGGCGCCCACTTAAGCCTTGAAGGCCGCTCTACACAAGGGGTTTCGCGTTCATCCGGGGGCGCGCGCGCTCTAGCCGAGGCCCGCGCCGAGCCCGCGCCGAGGCTCGCGCCCCCCGCGGCGCCCCCGCCGCTCTGGCGCGGCCTCTTCGGTCATCAAGGCTCGCCGCCTCGCTCCAGCCATGCAGGGAACCGAAGCCTCGCCTCCAGCCCGAAGCCCAGGGTCGCCCGGCGCATGCGCGCGGCCCGCTCGGGGCCCCGAGGGAGGCTCTCGCGGAGCCTGCGCAGCGCCTCGATGTAGCGGGCGAAGCGAGGATCCGAGAAGAGGGCGCCGAGGTCCTCCCGGATGCGCCGTATCGTTCCAGGGCTGACGCCATGGCTGCTGAAGCTCATCGTCAGCCCGGAGGCAGAGACCACCGAAGGATTGACGAAGTTCGACACCTCCGGGCGATCCAGCGTGCAGACGAGGCGCCCGGCGCCCGCGAGCTCTCCGTGGAGGCGCCGCGAGAGCGCCTCGTCGCCCGGCACGAGGAACACGATGGCGGCCCCGGCGAGGTCGCCCTCGAGGAATGCTCGCCGGTGCAGATCGAGCCGCCCCTCCCGGCTGGCTTGCTCGATGGACCCGTCGACCTGCCCTGGCGCGACGACGGAGACGCGAGCGCCCGCCGAGAGGAGGCGCTCCACCGTGTACGGCGCGTCGCCGTCCGCGCCGATGACGAGCGCCCGCTGGCCGTTGAGATCGAGCGCGATGGGAAAAAGGCGCATGGGGTGGAACCGACACGAACAGAGCGTCCGCGATGAGTGTAGACCGACGCGCCGCCCGGTGGGCGAGGGGCGTGACGTCGAGCGAGGCCGCCGCGCGCGTGGCTCAGCGGCCGGGAGACCTCTGGGGAGGGGGAGGCGGGCTGGGCGGTGGCACCGGCGGCAAAAAGGGCTGCGTGCGGAAGGCGAGCCTCCGGTCGGCGTTGCCGATGCGCGTCACGAACAGGCCGACGAAGGAGCCGAACAGCGAGTCGCCCGGCCCGATCGCCGTCGAGCCGGGCGGCCGGGTCACCCACCGCTTGATGCGATCGAGCATCTCGGCGCTCATGGGGTTCACCTCGACCAGCACGGCGACGAAATAGCGGCTGCCGTCGCGGATGAGCGACCGCTCCACGAGCGGCAGCCGCCGGGCCTCGGCGCAGTTGCGGAGCACGCCCTCGACGTTGATCGCGACCGTGCTCGACTGACCTCCGGCCTGGATCAGCTGGATCCGGAACACCTCATCCCAGAGGTCGTAGACGATCCGGCAGCTCTTGGCGGCGAGCGCGACAGGGTTGCCTCCGCTCTCGTGAAAGAGGTAGCCGCGCATCGTGATGACGGTGGGGAGCCCGCTGAGCAGCTTCTTCGAGATCTCGCCGTCGACGACGTCGCGGAAGCCCACGGTCAGCTGCACGATCGTCTTGTCGAGCGTCAAGCTCGCCACCCGGGTGGGCAGCGCGGCCGGCGCGCCGAGCGCCTGCTCCGCGTCCGCGTCCGCGATCTCCCTGGGCCCCGGCCCCTCCTGGGCCAGCGACCAGCTCGCTCGGAGGGCGAGCGTCGCGAGCAGCGCGATCCCGAGCCAGCGCGCCGCTCCGCGGCCGAGCGCCACGAGCGCTCGCCGCGCCTCTCGGAGGTGCCAGGCACGGCGGCCACCGCCCGCGCGCGTCGCGCGCTCCGGTCCGCGATGTGCATTGGATGCATTGGATGCATTGGAGCAGATCGAGCAGATCATTTCCGCGCACCGCGCCGCGCCGGGATCAGCCCGAGCAGGTTCGAGAACGCGAGCGTCACCCCGCCGACCGCCGTGTCGACCCGCAGACCGAGGTTGTAGGTGACGTCCACGGGCACGCGGGCGAAGCCCTTGTATCCGGTCGGCGCATCGGTGAACTCGCGGCGCGTCGCGAGGCCGTACAGGCCCGCGGCGCCGAAGAGATCGACGCCGTAGATGGAGCCGCGGCCGGCGTAGACCGGGATCCGGTACTCCGCCTCCAGCTTCGCGGCGAAGTCTCCGTACCGGACCTCGATGATGTCCGTGCTGAGGAAGTTCGGCGGTTGCCTCCGATCGGGCGCGAGGTCGAGCAGCCGATCCGGAAGGAGGTCGGTGAGATCGCCGACGTAGAATTTCTCGAAGAACGGCGCGTCCCCGGCTATCGCGCCGGCGAACGCCTCGACGCGGAGCACGTGCCGCAGCGGCAGGCGGAACCAGCGCTGCGCGCCGAACTCGAACTTCTGGTAGCCGTAGTCGCTGCCGAACGGCGGTACGCCCACCGTGACCGAGACCGACGCGAGCGTGCCCTGCGTCGCAAGGAAGGGCGCGTCGCGCGTGTCGTGATCGATCGCGGCGTGCAGCGACGAGAGCACCGTCTTGCCGCCCAGGATGTCGAATTCGATGGGCTCGCGGCTGTCGCCGCGCATGTGCGAGGCGACCGTGGGCACGGTCGCGTCGATCTGCTCCAGGTGGTAGTCGAGCGACAGCCGCGAGGAGGAGGAGACGTCGTGACCTGTGCCGAGCGTCGCGCCGAACCGCTTGTAGGCGACGACGGCGTAGCCCGTGACCTCGCGCTGCTCGAGCAACGGGGACTCGAAGACGACGTCCCGGTTGCCGAAGAAGTCACGGGCGTCGTTGTAGAGCACCGTCACCGCGGCCGACCAGCGGGTCCCCACGAACGCGGGGTCGACGAAGCGGGTCCTCAGCGCGAGCTGGTCGGCCGCGAGCCCGACGCCGGCGCCGAGCGTGATCCCCGTGCCGGCGAGGTTGGTCTCGGCGACCTGCACGCCAGTGAACGCGGAGAGCGGCTTCGCGTTGCCCGCGGTGTCCTCGTCGGCCGCGATGCCGAGCCAGAGGTCCTGCACGACGAACGTGTTGCGCTCGACGACGTCGATCACGAGCGTCGCGCTCCCGCGCTCGACCCCTTTGCGGAGCGAGAACCCGACCGAGGCGAAGAACCCGGTCCCGAGGAGGCGGTAGCGCGTGAGCTCGATCTCCGGATCCTCGACGTCGAGCACGTCCCCCGCGCGGAACCTGACGTAGCGGAGGATCACGCGCGCGGCGGTCCGCACGTTGCCTCGGATCTCGATGCCGTCGAGGGTGTACCGGACGCGATGCCTCTCCTGGAGCGCCGCGCCGGGCGACAGCGCGGCCGCGTGGGGGGGCGCAGCGGCGCGCGGCGCTCGCTCCTGCGCCGTCGCGTCTGCGTCGGCGGCGGCCACCGCGCCTTGCCCGAGCGCGCGCCTCGGGCACGTCCCCAGGAGCAACGCGCACCAGAGCGCGAGGTGGGCGCGGCCGAGCGCAGGGGGCAGGGGGATGGCCCGGGAGCGTGAAGAGCTCCGGAATCGAGGTGGATTCACGGGGTTCCTGCAACGCCGCCGACGCCTCCCGAGGCGTCGGCGACGCGCCCTTCAGCAGCGCACCCTAGCACGATCGATCGCCTCGCCGGAGGAATCGGTCGCGTCGAGATCGACCCCCGCCGCGGCGTCCTCGGCGACGGCGTCGGAGGGGACAGGGGGCGACGGCGCCCTGCAGCGAAGCTGCGCCGCAGCGGTCACGCGCTGTGGCCAACGTGCACCGGGCGGCGTCGGGGCGGGCTCGGTGTGCTCTGCCAGCACGAGCAGGTCCAGCCGGGCCGGCGTCGGCTCGATCAGGTGATCGGCCGCGGCGAGCAGCAGCGCCCGGACCTCGGTACGGACGCTGGCCTCGCGCGCCCAGCGCGCGCCGACGCTCGCGGCGATGGCGCGGGCGAGGAGGAGCTCGGCGCGGCCGCGCACGTCCGCGGGGATCCAGTCCGCGATGAGCGGATCCGCGAGCATGGATAACGTCTTGCGCAGCGCGGTGACGCGGCGAGGGCCGAACCTGTCCGGCGCGCGCTCCGCGTGGCGCGCGAGGCGCCCTGCCCTGCGGAGCGCGCGCCTCGCCGCCCTGCCGACGACCGCGCCGTGCACGGTGAGCCGTTCGCGCGGCGCATCGATGGCGCGCAGCACCGCGGCCAGCGAGACCCCGCCCGCGATCACCAGCGCGACCGTCACCGCCGTGGCCTCGAGGCCGTGCAGCTTCCAGCCGCCGGTCGCCGCGACGAAGGCGCAGGCCGACGCCAGCAAGAGCCCCAGGGAGCCCAGCGCGCCCGCGGTGTGCGAGCGGCCGCGCCAGGAGCCGCCTTCGCCGCGGAGGGCCCGCGCGTAGCCGTCCGGCGCGATGAGCCGTCCTCCGCTCGGGATGAGGCCCACCATCGCCCGCCGCGCCGCGCGCCCGAGGCCGACCTCCAGCGGGCCGAGCTCGATGCCGGGCGGCTCACGGAACGGGCTCATCCATCCAGAATAGCCCATCCGCCGCCCTCACGGCGGGCGGGGGCCGGCGCGCAGCTGCGGCGGCGAAGCCTCGCCGTCTGCCGCCTCGCTCTCGCGGGCGCCGCCGCCCTCGGGGTGATCCTGAGCGGCAACCCGGTTGCGGTGACAGGGCTTCGTCCGTCTACAACGGGCTCTGCGGTTGCTGACAGCGCAGCGCCGCCGGCAGCGCTGCGCGGCGGATCGCGAAGCGTGAGCCGCCGCCGCATCGAGGCGGCGGCGCGCGGCGGATCACGGCTTCCCCGGGCTGTCCTTCTGTGCCCGCGACGCCTTCTCGACGAGGCCGCTCGTGCCCATGCGTGACGCGAGCGCCGAGAGCACCGCGCGCAGCGGGACGCCGCGCGACGCGAGGCCGACCAGCAGGTGGTAGATGACGTCCGCCGCTTCGGACGCGACGCGCTCGTCGCTCTCCCCGGCGATCGCCTGGGCCAGCTCGCCGGCCTCCTCGCGGAGCTTTGCGCCGATGAGCGGCGCGCCTCCGTCGAGCAGCTTCCGGGTGTAGCTCTTCGTCGCCGACGACGCCTTGCGCGCCTCGAGCTCGCGCTCGAGCGACTCGAGCAGCGCGGACGCGTCCTGCCCCTCGTCGGCGGCCTCGGGCTCCCCGTCGCCGCGGGCATCGACCTGCCGGAAGAAGCAGCTCGCGCTCCCGGTGTGGCACGTCGGGCCGCGGGGCTCCGCGAGGATCAGGAGCGCGTCCCCATCGCAGTCGGCGTGGACGCTCGTCACCGCGAGCGTGTTGCCGCTCGTCGCCCCCTTCTCCCAGAGCTCGCCGCGCGATCGGCTGAAGAAGGTGGCGCGCCCCGTCTCGAGCGTCCTGGCGAGCGACTCCCGCGTCATGTACGCGAGCATCCGGACCTGCCCGGTCAGCCGATCCTGCACGACGGCCGGTACGAGCTTGCCCTCTCCGAATGCGATCTTCACGGTCTATGCCTCTCCGGTGGTGTCGGGCGCCTCGGCGGCGCCGGTTTCGCGGGCCGTCGCCCGGCCTTCGTCCTTTGCGCTGCCGCGCGTGGCCCGCGGCGGCGCGTCGCCGGCCTTCGGCGGCGCGCTCCGCTTCTTTCTCGGCGCGTCGTCCTCGTCGTCCTCGTCCTCGTCGTCGTCGCCATCTGCTTGCCTGTCGGCGGCCGCGGCGGGGCTGTCCGGGAGGCTGAGCGCCATCGCCTGCTCCGGGTGGTCCAGGGCGGCCTTGTGATAGACCGCGAACGCGATCGACGCGGCGAGCCCGGTCGCCAGCGCGACGGCCTGGGAGGTCGAGTACTGGAGGGTCGCGGAGGCGGCGAACGTCTCGGGCCTGAGGGCCAGGTACAGGGCGACCGCGGGGACGAAGGAGAGCACCTGCGTCACCTTGCGCACCATGTTGTCGCGGAGGAGGTGGGAGAACCCGATCGTGTATCCCACGGCGAAGATCACGAGGCCGGCCGGGAGCAACACGTGCTCCGGGAGCGACGGCGGGATCGAGCCGCGCTCCGCGTCGTCGCGGAGGAGCTCGAGCAGGTAGCGGCAGACGCCGTAGGAGAACGTGAAGATGAGGAAGATCTCGCCCCGGAACTTCTGCCGGCGGCGCGCGAGGAGCAGGAGCGCGAGCAGCCCTGCGCCGACGAGCGCCTCGTAGATCTGCGTCGGATGCACGGCGAGCGACGCCTCCGAGCTCGGATCCAGCCCGCGCTCCTTGACGTGCTGCACCCACGCCGGGGACCCGCTGCCGTGGTCCAGCGTGCCCTCGGCCCAGCGCGGGAACGTGCCGAGCTTCTTCAGCCAGGCGGGCGCCGTCTCGCCGAGCGGCCGGCCGAAGTCGCAGCCGAAGAGGTAACACCCGATGCGCGTGATCATCAGGCCCGAGGCGAGGCTCGGGACGGCGACGTCGGCCCAGGGGAGCAGCGGGATGCGATGGGAGCGCAGGAACAGGTACGAGCCCAGGAAGCCGCCGAGGAAGCCGCCGTACGCCACCAGCCCGCCGCGGCGGATGTCGAACATCGCGCCGAACGAGTCGAACTCGTCGAGGTTCGTGAGGATGTAGAGCACGCGCGACCCGACGACCGCGGCGAGGGCGGTGACGACGTAGCAGTTGGCCATCGTCTCCTTCGGCAGGCCGTCGCGCTCCGCGAGCCCGAGCGTCAGGTACCAGCCGACCACGAGCGAGAGCCCGAGCATGACGCCGTAGCTGTAGATGGGCAGCGGACCCAGGGTGTAGGTCTGCTCCTTGACCTGGGAGGCGATCGCCGCGAGCGCGACGCCCGCGATGCCCGCGGCCGTCGCGCCTGGTTTGTTCTTTGCGAGGAGCAGCCCGATCGCGCCCGCGAAAGCGATGCCCGCAGCGATCAGGAAGACCCAGAGCAGGGGCACGGTCCAGGCGGGCAGCGGGACGCGGAACAGGATGGGATGCATGGCGCCTCTCCTTACGCCTGGGCTTGGGGACCATCAAGCATCGTCTCTCGCGCATGACGCAGCGAGCCAAGGCGTTCGCTGGCGCTGCTCCGACCGCGCCGGGCGATCTCGATGTGCCCGGGCCGTCAGCGCAGCGCGAGGTTCTCCCCCTCCTGTCGACGGCGCCCGCGAAGCGGCTCTCGAAGTCCGCGCGCGCCGCTGCTAGCATCGATTCCGTGCTCTCTGGCCGTGCCACCGTCGGGGTCTTCGCAGTGCCTGGGCTGCTCGTGAGCGCGGCGTGTGTTCCCGAAGGGCCGGCCACGGGGGACGCGAGCGCGCGGCCAGCCGGGACGGTCGCGTCGTCGGTCTCCTCGCCGAGCGCGGGCGCCGCTCCGGGAGCGCAGGGTACGGGTGTGTTCGAGGACGACTTCAACCGGCCCGCGCTCGGCCCCGACTGGAACGCCTTGAGCTCCAAGTGGGCCATCGACGACGGGCGGCTCTGCGCGCGCGCCGCGAGGAACCGCGGCGTGTGGTTGAAGCGGCCGCTGCCGGAGAACGCCCGGATCGAGTTCGACGCCATCGCCGAGGCCCCGGACGGCGATCTCAAGGCCGAGCTCTGGGGAGACGGTCGGAGCGGGGCGACGGCGGCGAGCTACACGAACGCGACGAGCTACCTCGTGATCCTCGGAGGATGGAAGAACACGAAGCACGTGCTCGCGCGCCTCGACGAGCACAGCGCCGAACGGCTGGAGATCGACGTGGATCCGGACAGCGACGACGACCGCGCGCGGCCGGTCGCGCCGGGGCAACCGTATCGCTTCCGGATAGAGCGTCGTGACGGCAGGACCCTCTCCTGGTCGGTGAACGACGTCGAGTACCTGGAGCTCAGCGACCCTGCTCCGCTCTCCGGTCCAGGGCACGAGCACATGGGCTTCAACGCATGGGATGCGCCGGTCTGCTTCGACAACCTGCGCATCACGCCCCTCTAGCCGCGATGGAATCGGGTGAGGTCGAGCGGGAGCTCGAGGAGCTGGAGACGCGCATCGAGCGGCTGCGCGCGCTCTACGAGCAGTATTTCATGGGGATCGAACGGCTGGAGCCGCTCATCCCGCGCAAGGACGTCGAGCGTCGCATCTGGGTGATGCGGCGGGAGCAGATCAGGAACACCGGGCTCCGGTTCAAGTTCCAGATGCTGATCCAGCGCTACAACACGTTCCAGCAGTACTGGGGCCGCATCTCGCGCGAGATCGAGAACGGCACGTACCGCCGCGACGTCATCCGCGCAGCGAAGCGGGTCGGCGCGAAGGAAGCGCTCACGATCGTCGGCCGCAAGCGGGCAGAGCGCTACGCGGAGCTCGCCGAGCAGCAGGAGACGGCGCGCGAGCCGGTCCACCGCGCCGATGGCAGCGGCGATCACGAGGAGATCGACGTCGACGACGAGGCGGTCACGCTGGCGCCCCCGCCCTTGCCCGCCGCGTCGCTCTTGGGAAAGCGATCGCTGGCCGCGCTGGCCGCCGAGGAGGCCGCGCCTCGCGCCGCGGTCGCGCCGCTGACCGCGCCGGAGGCGTCGAGCGCGGCGCCCGCCAGCGCGCCGGTGCGCCCTGCGCTCGCGCCGCTGACCGCGCCGGAGGCGTCGAGCGCGGCGCCCGCCAGCGCGCCGGTGCGCCCTGCGCTCGCGCCGCCTGCCATGCCGCAGGCGGCCGTGGCCGTGAAGCCCGCGCCGCTGGGAGGGCTGCCCCGGGGGCTCGGCCTGACCAGGCCCCAGCAGAAGCCGGCGGAGAGCAAGGCGGCAGAGGCGAAGCCGGCCGAGGCCTCGCCAGCAGGCGCGAAGTCGCCGGCGCGCCCTGCCGTCGACAAGGCCCAGCCTGCGGCGGGCGCGAACAGCCGTCAGCGGCTCGCCGAGCTCGCGGCGGAGATGCGCGCTCAGCGCACAAAGACCGGCGACGCGGCGAAGGCCGGGCCTCCAGAGGCGTTGACGGACGTCGCGTCCGAGCCGCCGCCTGCTCCGAAGCGACCGCCGCCCCCGAGCCCCGCCAAACCTTCTCCTGGCGCTCCGGCCGAAGCCCCAGCGGTCGCTGCCGCCGCCGCGGCGGGCGACGCGAAGGGCACCGGAGCGAGGCGGCAGGAGCGCGTCCACTCGGAGCGCCCGCCGTCGGCCCGGCGCCGCCGCTCCACCGCGCCGCCTGCCGCGGAGACCGGCGCGGCGAGCGGCGCTCGGCAGACGGCGCCGCGGACGCCGTCGCGCCCCCCGGAGGCCGCGCGCGCCGGCCTCGACGCCGCGGTGCGCGCGCGACCGGCGCCCCCGCAGCGATCTGCTGCGCGCGACGACGAGCTCCCGGAGCAGCGGCTGCGTCAGATCTACGCGAAGTACGTCGAGACGAAGCGCGCCGCGCGTGAGTCGACGGCCGGCGTCACCTACGAGCGCCTGGCCGAGAGCCTCCGCGCGCAGGCAGCGAAGCTGCGGGCGACGAACCCGGCCAAGTCCGTCGACTACGATGTCGTCGTCAAGGACGGCAAGACCCTGCTGAAGCCGATCCTCAAGTAGCCGAAGATCGGCTGGCGGCAGGGCGGACGCGACGTCCCGAGGCGGGGACCGACGCGCGACCGACGTTCGGCGCGGCGAACGGCAGGAGCGTGAGCGCTCCGAGCCACGCTCGGTCAGAGCGGGCGCATCTTCGTGCGCTACGAGCTCAGCCGCGTCGCTCGGCTCGCTGCGGCGTACTTTCGTACGCCTCACGCGCCTGCCTAGCGGCTGAGCCCGTATCCCACGAACCTGCACCCCGCTCTGGCGGAGACGCTCCCGAGGGCGCTCGCCTCGTCAGACGGCCGGACTGGGTGGGTGAGGATGTTCCGGCGGATCAGTGGTGCGCGACGCGGCGCCAAAGCTGCGGCAGTCGCTGGACCCGCGCAGGTACTCCGGCGTCGTCCTCGACGAAGAGGATCGCACACGCCGTGCGGTCGGCCTCGCGCATCCTCGCGCATAAGTCGGCCAGGTCATCGTCGGCGTCCACAACGTCGGCTTCGGCCGGCTGGGAACAGCCTTGAACGTATTTGACATTGTCAAGGGCGATCCATCGCCCAGCGAACTCTTTGGATCGACATATGTCGCGCCAGCTCATTCGAGGCGCGGCCAAACGAATCTTACTGCCCATTTCCCGTGAGCGACCTTCTCCCCCGTGTTCCAAAGTCAAGCGCCGACCAAACAAAGCCAGGGCGCGGCGTGCACTGAACTTTCAGAACTGTCGGGCAGGATCTAGCACCGGTCAAAATCGGGCGTCAAGGCAAGCCTGGAACAGCCCGGACCCGCTGAGCGTTGTGCCCGATCCGGCCCACCTCTCTTCATCGACATTGTGCTGGCAGCTGGGACATCGCCTCACCCGCCCCGATCCGCGCGGCGGCCAAGGCGTGGGACTTCGCCGCGCACCCCTTGGACGCGACCGCCCGCTTGGCGCTCGCGCTGATGGCGGCCCTCGCCTCGGCCTTCTTGGGGCCATCGCAGGACGCGAAGCGCTTCACCGCGAGATCCGTGTTGCCGCCGTTCGCCAGGTTGATCGCGGCCCTGCACTCCTGCTCCGCCTTCTCGTTGCCGGGCGGCGGGGCCTTGGGCCCGGTGGTCGCGGTCGGGGTCGTCGGAGTCGACGTGTTCTTCGGGGTGTCCGGCGGCGCCTTGTCCGGGCCGGTGGGCTCGGGCGGGGGAGGCTCCGGGGTCGTCGTGGGCGTGCTCGTGGGTGTGCCCACGGGATCCGACGCCACGGTGACCGACGGCGCGCCCGTGGGCAGCGGGATCGCGGTCGACGTGCTCTCCTCCGTCGTGCTCCCGCCGCTCCCCTTCGTCATCATGACGATGCCCACGACGCCGAGCACCGCGACGGCCGCGACCGCGGCGAGGATCGGAGCTGCCTTGCTCTTCTGCGGCGCCGGCGGCGGCGCGGGGAACACCTGGCCGCTGCCCGTGGGCACGGCCGGGTGCGCCGGCACGACAGCCTGATCCATGACCGTCGCGGCCTGATGGGCCTGATGGGCCTGATGGTTGACGACGGTCCTCACCGGCCCCGATCCCGTGGGCGGCCCCGCGACGAACAGCGGCTCCCCGAGCTGCGTCTGGCCCGAGCGCGACGGCATCAGCGCCGTCCCGCTGGTCGGCGCGTCGCTCCCGACGAGGGTGCGCGGTGCCGCCGCGAGCACCGAGAGGCGGGCGCCCGCGCCGATCGTGAGATCCTCGTAGAACTCCCGCGCCGACTGCTGCCGGTCCTCGCGCCTCTTACTGAGGGCCCTCATGACGGCCGCCTTCATCTTCGGCGGGGCCGCGGCGCCCATCGGCACCGCCTCGAACGGGAACGGCTGCGCCGTCATGTGCTGCGTCGCCCATGCCCACGGCGTGTCGGCGTCGAACGGCAGGCGCCCGGTGAGCATCTCGTAGGTCAGCACGCCGAGCGAGTAGATGTCGCTCCGCGCGTCGAGCTCGGTCCCCGTGAACTGCTCCGGGCTCATGTACGGTGGGGTGCCGAGCACCGTCCCCTGCTGGGTCAGCTTCTGCTCGGCCTTGGCGCTGCGCTCGTCGCGCTTCGCGATGCCGAAGTCGAGGACCTTGACGTAGTCCTCCTCGCCGGCGCGCTTGGTCAAGAAGATGTTGGCGGGCTTCAGGTCGCGGTGGACGATCCCCTTCTCATGGGCCTCCTGGAGCGACCCGCACGTCTGCGCGATGATGCGATCGACGCGCTCGGGAGAGAGCGCGCCGCCCCGCTCGAGCGCCGTCTCCAGCGACTGCCCGTTGAGGAGCTCCATCGCGATGTAGAGCTCCCCGGTGTTCGTCTGCCCGAAGTCGTAGACCTTGATGGTGTTCGGGTGCTCGAGCTCGCTGACCGTGCCGCACTCCCGCATGAAGCGCGCGACCACCTGCGGATCCTTCGCGTGCTGCGAGAGGAGCGTCTTGATGGCGACCTTCCGCACCGACGTGCCCATCGGCTGCTCGCCGTCGTAGACGCGGCCCATCCCGCCCTCGCCGAGCACGCCGATGATGCGGAACCGGCCGCCGACGATGGAGCCGATGAGCGGGTCCGCTTCCACCGGCGCGACAGGGAGGAGCGCGCCGCACGTGGCGCAGAAGCGCGCCCCATCGATGTTTGGCTGATGGCAAGCGGGACATTCCATGCGATCGAACCTCTACCCCCGAAGCATGACGGAACGCGATCGTCGCCTCGGGCCGCTCCGCGGCGCGCCCGGGCGAGCGTGCGCCGGGCAGGATCGCAGCAGCCGCGAGCGGAGCGCAAGGGACCTCTCGCTCGCCCGAGGCGCCGCCGGCGCGCGCCCTCGTCGTCCTCGTCGTCCTCGTCGTCCTCGTCGTCGCCCCCCCATCGTTCACGTTTCACGTTCGCTTGCGTTCGCGCTCACGCAGCTGCTCGCCCGAGGCGCGCCGTCGCTGCGCGCGGCGTTCGGCGCGAGCACGCGGTCCGGGCGAGCAGCTGCGTGAGCGCCTCGCCGCCGCGCTCCGCGCGCCGCGAGAGCGTGCTGCTCGACGTCCGCACTTGAAAACCGGGAGCGCTCGAGCGAGATCGGCGCCGTCGGAGGACGCCGGTGCTCTGGAGCGCCCAGCTCGACCGCGCGGCCAGACCGCGCTCTCGCAGCCGATTCCAGCGAAACGGACGAAAACGATGCACACCGCTTGACACGTCTCTTGCAGGGGGCTAAGAGCCTCCTCCCTTCGCGGGACTCGTCTACCTTCGGAGCGACGTGAGCGGCACCAACAGCTTCACCTCGCTGCGGTCCAGCCCGGTCGGGACACTCCGAACCGTGCAGGCAGGCGGTCCAGCAGGGCCGGGAGTTGATTGCTCGCACAGAAGTGATCGGTCTTGGGACATTTCGCTAGGTCAGCACGCACGTTTCCCGGAGCCCGGGGACGGGCAGCGGGTGGATGCCGCTGGCGTAGCTCAATCGGTAGAGCACCTGCCTTGTAAGCAGGGGGTTAGGGGTTCAAGTCCCCTCGTCAGCTCCGATGCAAGGCGATGCACGGCAACAGGTCGGTGGTTCGGGAGGTCAGGGCAGAGACAAAGCCGGTAAAATCGAATAAATAGAGAAAATCTGGAGGGTTGCCCGAGCGGCCAAAGGGAGCAGACTGTAAATCTGCCGGCAATGCCTACGATGGTTCGAATCCATCACCCTCCACCGGAGCGACGTCTCGCTCCGAAGGCGGTCCGACCAGGAACCAGATCCGCCGGGGTCTCCCCCGACGGAAGCCCGCGGGTGTAGCTCAGTTGGTAGAGCGTCAGCCTTCCAAGCTGAACGTCGCCGGTTCGAACCCGGTCGCCCGCTCCGTGGTCGGTCGTTTGCCCACCTAGCTCAGTTGGCAGAGCACGTCCTTGGTAAGGACGAGGTCGTCGGTTCAATCCCGATGGTGGGCTCCAGCGAGGACAGCGCAACGCAGTCGCGAACTTCATTTCGGCAGGAGACATCTCGATGGCCAAGGAGAAATTCACTCGTACGAAGCCGCACGTGAACGTGGGCACCATCGGCCACATCGACCACGGCAAGACCACGCTCACGGCGGCGCTCGTCAAGGTGCAGTCGAAGCGCAACCTGGCGAAGGCGATCTCGTACGCCGACATCGCGAAGGGCGGGACGGTCCGTGACGAGACCAAGACGGTGACCATCGCGGCGGCGCACGTCGAGTACGAGTCGGCGAACCGCCACTACGCGCACGTCGACTGCCCCGGGCACGCCGACTACATCAAGAACATGATCACCGGCGCGGCGCAGATGGACGGGGCGATCCTCGTCGTGTCGTCGCTCGACAGCGTGATGCCGCAGACGCGCGAGCACGTGCTGCTCGCCCGGCAGGTCGGCCTGAACCACATCGTCGTGTTCCTCAACAAGTGCGACGCGGTGGACGACCCGGAGATGCTCGACCTGGTCGAGATGGAGGTCCGCGAGCTCCTGTCGAAGTACAAGTTCGACGGGGACAACGCGCCGGTGGTCCGTGGCGCGTCGCTGCCCGCGCTTCAGGGCGACCCGAAGTGGGAGGAGACGATCCAGCAGCTGCTCAGCGCGCTGGACAGCTACATCCCCGAGCCGGTGCGCGACATCGACAAGCCGTTCCTGATGGCGATCGAGGACGTGTTCTCGATCAAGGGCCGCGGCACGGTGGCCACGGGCCGCATCGAGCGCGGCGTGATCAAGGTCGGCGACGAGGTGCAGATCATCGGCTTCAAGGACACGAAGAAGTCGGTCGTGACGGGCGTCGAGATGTTCCGCAAGCTGCTCGATCAGGGGCAGGCGGGCGACAACGTCGGGTGTCTGCTCCGCGGCGTGGAGAAGGAAGAGATCGAGCGCGGCCAGGTGCTGGCGAAGCCCGGGTCGATCACGCCGCACACGAAGTTCACCGGTGAGGTGTACGTCCTCAAGAAGGAGGAGGGCGGGCGCCACACGCCGTTCTTCACCAACTACCGGCCGCAGTTCTACATCCGGACGACGGACGTGACCGGCACGGTGAACCTCCCCGAGGGGGTGAAGATGGTGATGCCGGGCGACAACATCACGATGACGATCGAGCTCATCGCCCCGGTCGCGCTGGAGGAGCAGATGCGCTTCGCCATCCGCGAGGGCGGCAAGACGGTGGGCGCCGGCGTCGTCACCAAGATCCTCGCGTAGGAGGCCGACGTGGGCGAGCAGGCCGGTGGGTGGCGTGCGGCGCGCATCGCCGTCTCACTGGCCTGCCGCGAGTGCAAGTCGCGGAACTACAAGACCACGAAGGCGCCGGACCAGGTGGTGTCGCTCAAGAAGTTCTGCAAGCAGTGCAAGAAGCACACGGTTCACGACGAGACGAAGTGAACGCGTGCTCAGGAAGGCGCAGCGATTCTAGGGGTATAGCTCAGTTGGTAGAGCAGCGGATTCCAAATCCGCAGGTCGGGAGTTCGAGCCTCTCTGCCCCTGCCGGGGGATGTGGGCGCCTCAGGGCCGCCCCTGGATCCTCACCGAGCAGGCCTTTGTCTGCCGCGGGTCGGCGCGTTTGGTGTTGTTATGGCGAAGGGTCAAAAAGACAAGCCGCCGACGAAGGTCGCGGAGGACGAGGAGCCGGAAGAATCCGGACCGAGCTCGCCTGCCGAGGACTCGTCTCTCGTGACGCGGAGCGAGGGGACGGGGGCTGCTGACGCGAAGGACGCCGAGGCGCCGCGTGCCGATGAATCGAACGACGCCGATGAGGCCGAGGACGAGGAGGTCGCGGCCGCTCAGCTCGGCTCGGAGCGCTATGTGCTCGCCGGCTTCTTCGCCGCGGGGATGCTGCTCGCCTACCTGCTCGGCAAGGTCGTCCATGGCGTCTGGGCGACCCTCGCCAACAAGGACTGGTTCAGCCGGGCGCTGCCGGCGCTCTCCGCGGTGGGTGACGACGACAAGACGACGTACGGCATGGTCGTCGGCGGCGTCGTCGCGCTGGTCGTCGTGTTGCGCGCGTTCCGCAACCCCGAGCTCCGCGCCTGGAGCGACGACGTCGCCGCCGAGCTGGCGAAGGTGAAGTGGCCGACCAAGAAAGAGGTGACGAATGCGACGTTCGTCGTCATCGCGACGACCACCGTGGCGACCCTCTACCTGGCGCTGCTCGACCGCTTCTGGGCATTCGTGACCAACATCGTTTACGGCGATGGAAGCTGAAGCAGGGAGACCCTGAGGGAATCAAGCGCCATGGCCAAGAAGTGGTACGTCATCCATACCTACTCGGGATACGAGGCGAAGGTGCGCGACGCGCTCCAGCAGCGCGTGAAGCAGTACAGCCTGGAAGATCGGTTCGGCGAGATCCTCATCCCGAGCGAGACGGTCACGGAGAACCGTCCCGGCGGTAAGACCCGCGTTCGTCAGAAGCTCAGTCTGCCCGGCTACATCTTCGTGGAGATGGAGATGAACGAGCAGGTCTGGCACCTGGTCAAGGACACGCCCAAGGTGACCGGCTTCATCGGCAATCAGACGCCGCAGGAGGTCCCGATCGTTCAGATCGACAATCTCCGGCGGGGGATCGTCGAAGGGGCGGTCAAGCCGAAGCCGCGGCTCACGTTCGAGGTGGGTGAGGAGGTGCGGGTCCTCGACGGCGCCTTCGCGAACTTCACCGGCACGGTCGATGACGTGAAGATGGACAAGCAGAAGCTCAAGGTGAAGGTCAGCATCTTCGGCCGACCCACCAGCGTTGAGCTCGACTTCTCAGCCGTGGAGAAGCGCTAGCCAGGAACGGACGGCTGCAAACCTGCGGGCGAGCACCGCGCCTCCGCGGTGCTCCGCTGTTTCTCTGAATAGTAGACCGCCCGTCGGGCGGCGGTTCGATAGGGTGCGAGATTCATCATGGCGAAGAAAGTCACAGGGTACGTGAAGCTGCAGCTTCCGGCGGGCAAGGCCAACCCGTCGCCCCCCGTCGGTCCTGCGCTCGGCCAGCACGGCGTCAACATCATGGCGTTCTGCAAGGACTTCAACTCGCGGACGGCGGCGCAGGGGGACCTGATCATCCCGGTGGTGATCACGGTCTACTCGGACCGCTCGTTCACGTTCATCATGAAGACGCCGCCGGCCTCCGTGCTCCTCAAGAAGGCGGCGGGGCTCGAGACGAAGAAGAAGCCGGGCGCGGGCTCCAAGGAGCCCAACAAGGTCAAGGTGGGCAAGGTCACGCAGAAGCAGCTGAAGGAGCTTGCCCAGCTCAAGATGCAGGACATGAACACGACGAACCTCGAGTCCGCGATGCGCAGCATGGCGGGCACGGCGCGCTCGATGGGCATCGACGTCGTCGACTGAGGTGGTCGTGGCGATCCCCGCCGTCGGGGATGCGCCCCGCCGCGCCGGGCGCCCCGAGAGCGGCGCCCAGCGGGCCAGAAGCAAGACTTACCACGGTAGTTTGAGGCGCACCGTGGGAGGCGAGAGCCGTTAAGAAGGAGGGCATGTGCCGAAAGTCGCCAAGAAAAAAGTCGCAGCGCGGGCAGTCGTCGACCGCGCTCGAAAGTACACATTGCAGGAGGCGTGCGCGCTCGTGAAGCAAGCGGCGCCCGCCAAGTTCGACGAGACGGTGGACCTCGCGGTCCGGCTGGGTGTCAACCCGCGGCACGCGGACCAGATGGTCCGTGGCGCCGTCGTGCTCCCGCATGGGACGGGGCAGTCGCTCCGGGTCCTGGTCTTCGCCAAGGGCGAGAAGGCCAAGGAGGCCGAGGCGGCCGGCGCCGACTTCGTCGGCGAGGCGGATCTCGTGAACAAGGTCCAGGAAGGCTTCATGGACTTCGATCGCGTGATCGCCACGCCCGACATGATGGGTCTGGTGGGCAAGCTCGGCCGTATCCTCGGTCCGCGCGGCCTGATGCCGAACCCGAAGGTCGGGACCGTGACGTTCGACGTGAAGACGGCCGTCTCGGAGGCGAAGGCCGGCAAGGTGGAGTACCGTGTCGAGAAGGCGGGCATCGTGCACGCGCGGATCGGCAAGGTCTCCTTCGCGGAGAACGCGCTCCACGTGAACGCGGACGCGCTGATCCAGGCGCTCGTCCGGGCCAAGCCGGCGACGGCCAAGGGCATCTACCTCCGGAGCATCACGATGTCTTCGACGATGGGCCCCGGGGTTCGTATCGACCCGGTCCACTTCATCGGCAAGACGGAGGAGGCGTAGCCCATGGAACGGTCCCAGAAGGAAGTGCTGATCGGCTCCGTCCGGCAGAAGTTCGAGCGGATGTCTTCCGCGGTCTTCCTGGACTTCAAGGGGATGAACGTCGAGGCGGTCACCAAGCTTCGCGATGAGTTCCGGAAGTCCGGCGTGGAGTATCGGGTCGTGAAGAACACGCTCGTCCGCCACGCCATCAAGGAGCACCCCTGGGCGAAGACCCTCTCGAAGAGCCTGACCGGCATGACCGGCGTGGCCTGGAGCTACGAGGATCCGAGCGCAGCAGCCAAGGTCGTCAAGGCGTTCCGCAAGGACAACCAGAAGCTGCAGATCAAGGCGGGGCTCATCGAGGGGCAGATCCTCTCGGGGGACGCCGTCGAGACGCAACTCGCGACGATGCCCGGCAAGGATGAGCTTCGTGCCACGCTGCTCGCGACGCTGCAGGCGCCGCTCCAGCAGTTCGTGCAGCAGCTCAACGCGCCTCTCCAGAATTTCGCCTATCTCCTGAAGGCGAAGGAAGAGGAAGCGGGCAAGCAGGCCTGAGAGGGTGCTTTCGTATCAATTGGGCCTTGCGCCCGTCTGGTTTTGGTTTACATGGCCCCCTCCCCGGGGCGCGCAGAAGAGTTTGAAGGAGTCTTGCAATGGCTGAGATCACGCGCGAGCAGGTCGTCGATTACCTCTCCAACCTCCCTGTCATCCAGATCGCCGAGCTCATCAAGGACCTCGAGAACAAGTGGGGCGTCAAGGCTGCCCCCGCGGCCGTCGCCGTCGCGGCCGGCCCCGCGGCCGCCGCTCCGGCCGAGAAGGCCCCGGAGCAGACCGAGTTCGACGTCGTCCTCGCGAACGCTGGCAGCAACAAGATCGGCGTCATCAAGGCGATCCGCGAGATCACCGGTCTGGGCCTGAAGGAGGCGAAGGACCTGGTCGAGGCCGCGCCGAAGACCGTCAAGGAGCAGGTTTCCAAGGCGGACGCGGAGGAGATGAAGAAGAAGCTCGTCGAGGCAGGTGCTACCGTCGAGCTCAAGTAACGATCACCGCTCCCTGCAAGGGAAATCGGGATCCGCCGGCGGACGGCGGCAGGGGCGGTCGTCCCTGCCGCACGTCCCGCTTTTGTCTGATGAACGGGACCGCGTTTGCGGGCCCTCGCGCAACGCTGAAGAGGGCCGCGAGTACGGGTCCTCGGTCAATCCTGAAGAGGACCGCGGGTGCGGGTCCTCGGCCAACGTCGGAGCTCAATGGGTCGCCACGCGGTCCGCTCTGCCCCCACAACCAAGATGTTTTGGGTCCTCATTCCCTGGGGACGCTCGCTCGCCATTCGTGCGTAGCTTCGTGTTCGTTGCTCGGTTCGAGCCGTGCGCCCGCCCCGCACTGCTCGTGTGAGCCGGAGGAAATCGATGCCGTCGGTCGTCCAATCCAACTTCCGCGTCCGTAAGAACCTGGGTCGCGTTCGTCGCATCATCGACGTCCCCAACCTGATCGACATCCAGAAGTCGAGCTACGACAAATTCCTCCAGATGAGCGTTCCGCCGAACGAGCGGGAGGAGGTCGGGCTGCAGGCGGTGTTCCGCTCGGTCTTCCCGATCAAAGACTTCAACGGCACGAGCGAGCTCGTCTTCGTCTCGTACAACCTCGAGCCGCCGAAGTACGACGTCGATGAGTGCCGCCAGCGCGGCATGACCTACTCGGCGCCGATCAAGGTCACGAACCAGCTGATGATCTACGACACCCGCGACGGCGGGGAGCGGATCGTGCGCGACATCAAGGAGCAGGAGGTCTACTTCGGCGAGCTCCCGCTGATGACCGAGACGGGCACGTTCATCATCAACGGCACCGAGCGCGTCGTCGTCAGCCAGCTGCACCGGAGCCCCGGCGTCTTCTTCGATCACGACAAGGGCAAGACGCACTCGAGCGGCAAGCTGCTCTACTCCGCGCGCGTCATCCCGTACCGCGGCTCGTGGCTCGACTTCGAGTTCGACCCGAAGGACATCATCTATGTTCGCATCGATCGCCGGCGGAAGATGCACGCGACGGTGCTGCTGCGCGCGCTCGGGTACTCGACGCAGGACCTGCTGAACTACTTCTACTCGACCGAGACGGTGTACCTCGAGAAGGGTGGCAAGTACGCGAAGAGCATCGAGTACGATCTCCTGGCCGGCCAGCGGACGACGCGCGACATCAAGATCGGCAACGACGTCATCGTCAAGAAGAACACCAAGTTCACCCGCGCCGCCATCCGGAAGATGAAGGAGGCGAAGCTCGAGCGGCTCAGCCTCGAGCCGGAGGAGCTCGTCGGGAAGGTCGCGGCGCACGACATCGTCGACCCGGAGACCGGCGAGGTCGTGGTCGAGGTCAACGAGGAGCTCACCGAGGCGAAGCTCGAGCGGCTGCGCGACGCGAACATCGAGCAGTTCCGCATCCTCTTCATCGACGGCCTGAACGTCGGCTCGTACCTCCGCGACACGCTGCTCACCGACAAGGTGAAGACGATGGAGGACTCGATCCTGGAGATCTACCGGCGGCTGCGGCCGGGCGATCCGCCGACGCTCGAGACCGCCAAGACCCTGTTCCACAACCTGTTCTTCAACGCCGAGCGTTATGACCTGTCGAAGGTCGGCCGGCTGAAGCTGAACTACAAGTTCTACCGGGATGTCCCCGAGGACGAGCGGCCGGGGCTCGACCTCACGGTGCTCACGCCGCAGGACATCCTGGAGACCGTGCGTCACCTGATCGAGCTCAAGAACGGGCGCGGCTCGGTCGACGACATCGACCACCTCGGCAACCGCCGCGTGCGCGCGGTCGGCGAGCTGATGGAGAACCAGTACCGCATCGGCCTCGTCCGCATGGAGCGCGCGATCAAGGAGCGCATGAGCATGTCGCAGGAGATCGACACGCTCATGCCCCACGATCTGATCAACGCGAAGCCGGTCAGCGCGGTCGTGAAGGAGTACTTCGGGAGCTCCCAGCTCTCGCAGTTCATGGACCAGACCAACCCGCTCTCGGAGGTCACCCACAAGCGCCGCCTCTCGGCGCTCGGCCCGGGCGGCCTGACCCGCGAGCGCGCCGGGTTCGAGGTGCGCGACGTCCACGCGACCCACTACGGCCGTATCTGCCCCATCGAGACGCCGGAAGGTCCGAACATCGGCCTCATCGCCTCGCTGTCGACGTTCGCCCGCGTGAACGAGTTCGGGTTCGTCGAGACGCCGTACCGGAAGGTCGAGAACGGCCGGGTGACGGAGGACGTGATCTGGCTCTCCGCGCTCGAAGAGGAGGGCAAGTACATCGCGCAGGCGACCGTGAACCTCGACGAGGGCGGTCGCTTCAAGGAGTCGCTGGTCTCGGCCCGCTACAACGGCGAGTTCAAGATCGTCACGCCCGAGATGGTCGAGCTGATGGACGTCGCGCCGAACCAGATGGTGTCGGTCGCCGCCGCGCTCGTGCCCTTCCTCGAGCACGACGACGCGAACCGCGCGCTCATGGGCGCCAACATGCAGCGTCAGGCCGTGCCCCTCGTCCAGTCGCACGCGCCCCTCGTCGGCACCGGCATGGAGGAGCGGCTCGCCCGGGACTCCGGCGTCTGCGTCATCGCGCGGCGCCCCGGGGTCGTCGAGAGCGTCGACGCGACGCGCATCGTCGTCCGCGCCGAGGGCGAGGGCGCCGAGGTGCCCGATATCTACCACCTCATGAAGTTCCAGCGCTCGAACCAGTCGACCTGCTACACGCAGAAGCCGGTCGTCAGGACGGGCGAGGTGGTGAAGAAGGGCGACGTGCTCGCCGACGGCCCGTCGACGGACATGGGCGAGCTCGCGCTCGGCCAGAACGTGCTCGTCGCGTTCATGCCGTGGCAGGGCTACAACTTCGAGGACTCGATCCTGGTCTCGGAGCGCATCGCCAAGGACGACGTGTTCACCTCGATCCACATCGAGGAGTTCGAGTGCGTCGCCCGCGACACGAAGCTCGGCAAGGAGGAGATCACCCGCGACATCCCGAACGTCGGCGAGGAGGCGCTCAAGGACCTCGACGACTCCGGCATCGTGCGCATCGGGGCCGAGGTGCGGCCGGGCGACATCCTTGTCGGCAAGATCACGCCGAAGGGCGAGACCCAGCTCTCGCCCGAGGAGAAGCTGCTCCGGGCGATCTTCGGCGAGAAGGCCGGCGACGTCCGCGACAGCTCGCTCAAGGTGCCGCCCGGCGTCGGCGGGATCGTCATCAACGCCCGCGTGTTCTCGCGCAAGGGGACCGAGAAGGACGACCGCGCGCGGGACATCGAGGATCAGGAGCGGGCCAGGATCGAGCGGACGCGCGACGAGGAGATCAAGATCCTCCGCGACTCGTTCTTCCGCCGCATCCGCGAGCTCCTCCTCGGCAAGGAGGCGACAGGCAAGCTCGTCGACGACAAGGGCAAGGTGCTCTTCCAGAAGGGCGCCATCATCGACGAGCCCTCGCTCGCCGAGATCCCCCGCAAGTACTGGGGGGAGATCCCCGTGGACGACGCCGAGCGGGTCCAGCAGATCCTGCGCGACCTCGAGGAGCTCGTCCGCACGCGCGAGGAGCACTTCCGCGACAAGATCGATCGCCTCTCCAAGGGCGACGAGCTGCCGCCGGGCGTCATCAAGATGGTGAAGGTCTATATCGCCATCAAGCGCAAGCTCCAGGTCGGCGACAAGATGGCGGGCCGCCACGGCAACAAGGGTGTCATCAGCCGCATCCTCCCCGAGGAGGACATGCCGTATCTGCAGGACGGCAGGCCGGTCGACCTCGTGCTGAACCCGCTCGGCGTGCCGAGCCGCATGAACGTCGGTCAGATCCTCGAGATCCACCTCGGGTGGGGCGCGTTCGAGCTCGGCAACCAGCTGCAGCGGATGATCGAGCAGCAGCGGGCGAGCGCCGAGATCAAGGAGCACCTGAAGGCCATCTACGCGGGCGACGAGACGATGAACGGCTTCTTCGACAACCTCGACGACGGCGACGTCAAGCGCTTCGTCAAGACGGTCGATGAGGGCGTGTTCATGGGATCGCCGGTGTTCGACGGCGCGCACGAGTCGGACATCAAGGGCGCCCTCGATCTCGCGGGTCTCCCGACCTCGGGCCAGGCGATCCTCTTCGACGGGCGCACGGGCGACGCGTTCGATCAGAACGTCACGGTGGGCATCATGTACATGCTGAAGCTCCACCACCTGGTCGACGACAAGATCCACGCGCGCTCGATCGGGCCCTACTCGCTCGTCACGCAGCAGCCCCTCGGTGGCAAGGCGCAGTTCGGCGGGCAGCGGCTCGGCGAGATGGAGGTCTGGGCGATGGAGGCCTACGGCGCGGCCTACGCGCTGCAGGAGTTCCTCACCGTGAAGAGCGACGACGTGATGGGCCGCACCCGGATGTACGAGGCCATCGTGAAGGGGGACTACACCCTGGAGGCGGGGCTGCCGGAGAGCTTCAACGTGCTCATCAAGGAGCTCCAGTCGCTGTGCCTCAACGTCGAGCTGGTCGAGACGAGCGCAGGGGTGGAGGCGTCGGCCGCGGAGGAAGAGGAGTGATGCAGTTCGTCACGTCACGAGCGCCGCGCGCCTTCGCGGTGACGGCAGGGGAGGCGCGCCGCGCGGGCGGCGCGCTCCCGAGCGCTCAAGCAGTGGGCGCGGACAGGTTCATCGGTTTCGTTTCGGTCTCCGGAGGTCTCCATGCGTGACATCTTCAGCTTCTTCGAGAAGCCCAAGGACCCGCTGTCGTTCAGCGCCATCCGCATCTCGCTCGCGAGCCCGGAGAAGATCCGCGAGTGGTCGCACGGCGAGGTGAAGAAGCCGGAGACCATCAACTACCGGACGTTCAAGCCGGAGCGCGATGGTCTGTTCTGCGCCAAGATCTTCGGGCCTGTGAAGGACTACGAGTGCAACTGCGGCAAGTACAAGCGCATGAAGCACCGTGGCATTGTGTGCGAGAAGTGCGGCGTCGAGGTCATCCAGTCGAAGGTCCGGCGCGAGCGGCTCGGGCACATCTCGCTGGCCACGCCGGTCGCCCACATCTGGTTCCTGAAGAGCCTGCCGTCGCGCATCGGCAACATGCTCGACATCACGCTCAAGGACCTGGAGAAGGTGCTTTATTGCGAGGCGTACATCGTCATCGATCCCAAGGAGACTGGCCTCATGCGGGGCGATCTCCTGAGCGAGGAGCGGTATCTGCAGCTCCTCGACGAGTACGGTGACGACAAGTTCAGCGCCGGCATGGGCGGCGAGGCGATCCTCGAGATGCTCAAGCAGGTCGACGTCCACGGCCTGGCGGAGCTGCTCAGGACGGAGATGCGCGCCGCGACCAGCGAGGCCAAGCGGAAGAAGCTCGCGAAGCGGCTCAAGGTCGTCGAGGCGTTCCGCGAGAGCGGCAACCGGCCCGAGTGGATGATGCTGACCGTGATCCCGGTGCTCCCGCCGGATCTGCGCCCGCTCGTCCCCCTGGACGGCGGCCGCTTCGCGACCAGCGATCTCAACGACCTCTACCGCCGCGTCATCAACCGCAACAACCGCCTGAAGCGGCTCCTCGAGCTGAACGCGCCGGAGATCATCATCCGGAACGAGCGCCGGATGCTGCAGGAGGCGGTCGACGCGCTGTTCGACAACGGCCGCCGCGGCAAGACGATCACCGGCCCGAACAAGCGCCCGCTCAAGTCGCTCTCCGACATGCTGAAGGGCAAGCAGGGCCGGTTCCGCCAGAACCTGCTCGGCAAGCGCGTCGACTACTCGGGCCGCTCCGTCATCGTCGTGGGCCCGACGCTGCGCCTGCACCAGTGCGGCCTGCCCAAGAAGATGGCGCTCGAGCTCTTCAAGCCGTTCATCTACAACAAGCTGGAAGAGCGCGGCTACGTCAACACCATCAAGAGCGCCAAGAAGATGGTGGAGAAGGAGCGCCCGGAGGTCTGGGACATCCTCGAGGAGGTCATCAGCGAGCACCCGGTGCTCCTGAACCGCGCCCCGACGCTCCACCGCCTCGGTATCCAGGCGTTCGAGCCCGTCCTCATCGAGGGCAAGGCGATCCAGCTGCACCCGCTGGTCTGCGCGGCGTTCAACGCCGACTTCGACGGCGACCAGATGGCGGTCCACGTGCCGCTGTCGGTCGAGGCGCAGATGGAGGCGCGCGTGCTCATGATGAGCACGAACAACATCCTCTCGCCCGCGAGCGGCAAGCCGATCATCAACCCGACGCAGGACATCGTGCTCGGGCTCTACTACGCGACCCGCGAGCGCAAGTTCGAGAAGGGGTCGTACCGCGCGGACACCCTCGCCTTCGGCGAGGACGGCGTGGCGCAGGGTTACCTGCGCGGCATCTACGCCTCCCTCGAGGAGGTGCGGATGGCGTACGACAACGGCGAGGTCGCGCTGCACGCCGGCATCCGCGTCCGCGTCCCGATCATCGACGACGACGGCAACCCGCAGCTCGACGAGTTCGGCCACGTGAAGCGCCGCATCGTCGAGACGACGGTGGGCCGCGTCATCATCTCCGAGGTCCTCCCGAAGGGGGTCGCGTTCGAGTACGCGAACAAGACCCTCGACAAGAAGGCGCTCTCGGCGCTCATCGACGTCTGCTACCGCATCCACCGCAACAAGGAGACCGTCCTCCTCGCGGACCGGCTCCGCACGCTCGGCTTCGACCACGCGATGCGGGCGGGTATCTCGATCTGCATGGATCACATGGTGATCCCGCCGGCCAAGAAGGTCCTCCTCGGGGAGGCGCAGAAGGAGGTCGAGCGCGTCGTCGAGCAGTACCAGGAGGGGCTCATCACCGACGGCGAGCGGTACAACAAGATCGTCGATATCTGGGCGAGCATCGCCGACCAGGTCACGACCGAGATGATGGCCGGCATCGGCAAGGAGACGGTCGTCGACCACGAGACGGGCAAGGAGTCGATCGAGCCGAGCTTCAACCCGATCTACATCATGGCCGACTCCGGCGCGCGCGGCTCCACGCAGCAGATCCGGCAGCTGGCCGCGATGCGCGGCCTGATGGCCAAGCCGTCCGGCGAGATCATCGAGACGCCGATCACCGCGAACTTCCGCGAGGGTCTCAGCGTGCTCCAGTACTTCATCTCGACGCACGGCGCCCGGAAGGGGCTCGCCGACACGGCGCTCAAGACGGCGAACTCGGGGTACCTCACCCGGCGGCTCGTCGACGTGGCGCAGGACGCGGTCATCTCCGAGTTCGACTGCGGCACGCTCGACGGCATCCGCGTGGCGAAGCTCGAGGAGGCTGGCGAGGTCATCCAGCCGCTCGGCGACCGCATCCTCGGCCGCGTCGCGCTGGAGGACGTCGTCGACCCGCTCACCGGCGAGGTGCTCATCACGGCGAACACCGAGCTCGACGAGCAGGCGGTGCGGTCCATCGAGGACGCCGGCATCGAGGAGGTCGTCATCCGCTCGGTGCTCACGTGCCAGCTCCGCCGCGGCGTCTGCGCGCTGTGCTACGGGCGCGACCTCGCGCGCGGCTACCGGGTCAACATCGGCGAGGCGGTGGGCATCATCGCCGCCCAGTCGATCGGCGAGCCGGGCACGCAGCTCACGATGCGCACCTTCCACATCGGCGGCACCGCGGCGCGCGGCAAGATCGAGGCGAGCTACCTCGAGGCCCGCACCGAGGGCACCGTCCGCCTCCGCCGCGCGGTCGTCCAGAAGAAGAAGGACGGCACCATGGTGGTCATGAACCGCCACGGCGAGATCGTGGTCGTCGACGAGACGGGGCGCGAGCGCGAGCACAACCGCCTCGTCTACGGCGCGATCCTCAAGAAGGCCGACGGCGAGCGGACCAAGCCCGGCGAGCTGCTCGCCGAGTGGGACCAGTTCGCGACGCCGATCCTCACCGAGGTCTCCGGCGTGGTGAAGTTCGGCGACCTCATCGAGGGCGTCAGCGTGCAGGATCGCCTCGACGAGGTGACGGGCCTCTCGCGAAAGGTCGTCATCGAGTCGAAGGCGGCCGACGTCCGCCCGCGCATCTCGCTGAAGGACCCGGAGTCGGGCAAGACGCTGAAGCTCCCGAACAGCGAGCTCGAGGCGCGCTACCTGCTCCCTGTCGGCGCCCACATCGTCGCGCAGGAGGGGGATCTCATCGAGGCCGGCGAGGTCATCGCCAAGATCCCGCGCGACACGACGAAGGTGCAGGACATCACCGGCGGTCTGCCCCGCGTCGCCGAGCTGTTCGAGGCCCGAAAGCCGAAGGATCACGCGATCATCAGCGAGATCGACGGCGAGGTCACGTTCGGCAAGGACACGAAGGGCAAGCGGAAGGTCATCATCACGCCGTACTCGCCGGACGGGCACGCGCTCGGCGATCAGGCGCGCGAGTACCTGATCCCGAAGGGCAAGCACATCCAGGTGCAGCCGGGTGACCGGGTGCGCGCGGGCGACCCCCTCCAGGACGGCCCGCCGAACCCGCACGACATCCTCCGGGTGAAGGGCGAGAAGGAGCTGTCGGCCTGGCTCGTGAACGAGATCCAGCAGGTCTACCGGCTCCAGGGCGTCGGCATCAACGACAAGCACATCGAGGTCATCGTCCGGCAGATGCTCCGGCGGGTCCGGGTGCGCGAGGTCGGCGATACGAACTTCCTGGTGGACGAGCAGGTCGAGAAGCACATCTTCGAGAAGGAGAACGAGACCGTGCTCGAGCGCGGCGGCAAGCCCGCCATCGCCGAGGCGCTCCTCCTCGGCATCACCAAGGCCAGCCTGTCGACCGAGTCGTTCATCAGTGCCTCGTCGTTCCAGGAGACGACCAAGGTGCTCACCGAGGCCGCGATCAACGGCAAGACGGACGATCTCCGCGGTCTCAAGGAGAACGTCATCATGGGCCGCCTGATCCCGGCCGGGACGGGGCTGCCCGCCTACAAGCGCCTCCAGGTCGTGGTCGAGGGCGAGCCGGTGGCGCAAGCGCCGTACGTCGCCCCCCGGCCGCGTCCCGAGGAGACGCTCACGGCCGTGAACGAGGAGTAGCCGGCCTGCCGGCGCGCCCAGGGCGGGATCCAACCCCGACCCCGGGCGCGCCGCCCATCTCCCGAAGCGCGCTCGCGGCGCTCGAGAGTCGTTTTGCCCTTCGCCCCAGGCTGACCAGCCTGGCGAGCCGCGCCGGACGTGGCGCGCGCGCCTACCCGGAGCCAGTCTTCACTTCCACGTCGCAGCGTATCGGGTCGAGCGGGCATCGCCAGCCAACCGGCGTCGGCTGGAATGCTCACGGGGCTCGCGCGCCGCGCCGAGCTCTGCTCTCATTCCTCGAGCGCACCCCATGGCTGCATACGCCGCGAGCGGCTGGCCAGCTCTCCCCGCGTGCTCCCGTTCCGCGAGGGTTCTTGGGCGCGCCACCTCCAATTTCTGGGTAGAATCAGGGTTTCGATGGCTTCCGTTCAAGGATTGAACCAGCGGATTGCCGATCGCCTCGTCCTCGAGGGGCGCATCACCCCGGACGATCACCGTCGTGCGGTGGAGTACGCGATGCGTACGCGCGGGCGTATCGAGGACGCCATCATCGAGCTCGACATCGTCAACGAGGCCGAGCTCCTGAAGTTCATCGCGACCGTCCACAACACCCGCTTCGTCTCGACCGAGAAGCTCTCGAAGGCGATCATCGAGCCCCGCGTGCTCGCCAAGGTCTCGGCGATCACCGCGACGTTGCACGGCGTCTTCCCGGTGCTGCTCGACGATCGGAACACGACGCTCTCGGTCGCCACGGCGGATCCCGACAACGACGTCGCGCTGCACGAGATCCGGCTCGCCGCGGGCGTGCGGGACGTACGCGCCATCGTCGCCCGGCCGGCGGCGGTCCGCGCGGCCATCGCGTACCACTACCGGGGCGACACGACCGCGTTCAGCTCGCTGCTGCGCCCGGTCAACTCGTTCGACGAGATCCTCTACACCAACAGCAATAACCCCTTCGAGCGCGCGTCGATGACGCACGAGCGCGCGTCGATCACGCACGAGCGCGCGTCGATGACGCACGTGCCGGCGGTGGTCCCGCAGCCGGCGCACGGGCAGACGATGCACGGGCAGACGATGCACGGGCAGACGATGCACGGGCAGACGATGCACGGGCTGCCGGCGCACGCGGCGCCCGCGCAGGCGGCGCCGATGCACCCGCAGGCGATGCACGTGCAGCCGGCGCACGCGGCGCCCGCGCAGGCGGCGCCGGTGCCCGCGGCGCTCGTCACGGCGCCGCAGGTGCCCGCGGTGATGCGGGCGCCCTCCGCGCCGCCCCGAGTCGCCCCGGCCGGGCCCCCGCCCACGCCGGTGCCCCCATCACCGCCCCCCCAGCAGCACGTCGCTCCCGCGCCGATCTCCGCGCCGGTCGCGGTGGCGCCGCCTCCGCCGCCGCCGCACCCGACGACGACCCACGCGTATGTCGAGACGCTCAACGTCCTCGTGAGCCTGCTCGAGAACGCGCGGCAGGACCTCCGAGGCCACTCCTCCACGGTCGCCCGCATCGTGCGCAAGCTCTGCGAGCGCATCGGCCTGCCGCCGACGACGGTCGCGAGCTACGTGGCCTCGGCCTACCTGCACGACCTCGGCAAGAACGGCCCGTACCACCTCACCGCGCTCAACGTCGCCGAGTACGAGGGGCACCGGCTCGCCGCGACGAAGAGCGTCGATCTTCCGGCGCACCTCATGGAGTCGGTGGGGCTGCCGCAGGAGGTCGTCTCGGCGATCAGCATGATGTACGAGCGCTACGACGGCAGCGGCTTCCCCGACGGCCTGTCCGGCAAGGAGATCCCGCTCGGCGCGCGCATCCTCGCGGTCGCGGACACCTACGCCGATCTCACGCAGAACCCGCGCAACCCGTACCGCAAGGCGCTCCGCCCGCCGGAGGCCTGCGACGTGCTCGCCCAGTACCGCGCCACCATCTTCGATCCGAACATCGTCGATCTCTTCCGCCAGGTCATGACGGGCGACGACATGCGCGCGAAGCTGCTCTCCGATCGGCACCAGGCGCTCATCGTCGACCCGGATCCCGAGGAGACGACGGTGCTCGAGCTGCGCCTGCTCGAGCAGGGCTTCGAGGTCTCGATCGCGCGCAACGTGGCGCAGGCGCGCCGCGAGCTGGAGACGAAGGACATCGAGGTGGTCGTCAGCGAGATCGATCTCGAGGAGCCCGACGCCGGCCTCGCGCTCCGCTCCGACGCGCTGAAGCTCGGCTTCGGCCGCGACAAGACGTGGGTCATCCTCACCGCGAAGACGGACCGGCAGACCGCCCAGCGCGCCTTCGATCTCGGCGTCGACGACTTCGTCTCGAAGCCGGCGTCGACCGACGTCATGGCCGCCAAGCTCCGCCAGCTCATCGAGCGGCGCTCCACGACCACCGTCCCCCGCGGCGTGTCCGGCTCGCTCGCCGAGATGGGCCTGCCGGACATGATCCAGATCCTCTGGCACGGCCGGAAGACGTGCGCGCTCAAGATCCAGGCGAACTCCATGGCCGGCGAGATCCACTTCGCCGATGGGCAGGTCGTGCATGCGCTCTGGGCCGGCGCGCAGGGCGAGGACGCGTTCTACCGGATGCTCACGCTCCGGGAGGGCGACTTCCGCCTCGACCCGAGCTTCTCGCCCAGCACCCGCAGCATCACCGCGTCACCCGAGGCGCTGCTCCTCGAAGGGATGCGACGCCTCGACGAGGGGACCTTGTCCTAGGCGCGTCGCGCTGGAGGCCCCTTGAAGAGCCCCGTCTGCATCGAGACCCCGCGGCTGCGCCTCTTCATCGCTCCCGTCGAGCTCGCTGGCCGCTACCTCGCCTATTTCGAGCGCAACCGCGACCACCTGGCGCGGTGGGATCCGCCGCGCCCCGAGGGCTTCTACACCGAGGCGTTCTGGCGCGAGCGCCTCCTCCGCGACCACGAGGACTTCGCCGCGGATCGCGCGCTCCGGCTCGCGCTGCAGTGGCGCGGCGCCCCCGGCGGCGAGGTGATCGGGGTCTGCAACTTCACGCAGTTCGTCCGCGGCGCCTTCCAGGCCGCGACCCTCGGCTACTCGCTCGACCAGCGCGCCGTGGGCTCGGGCCTGATGTTCGAGGCGATCGAGGCGGCGATCGCGTACATGTTCGACACGCTCGGCTTCCACCGGGTGATGGCGAACTACCTGCCGCACAACGAGCGCAGCGGCCGGCTGCTCCGGCGCCTCGGCTTCGCGGTCGAGGGGTACGCGCGCGATTACCTGTTCATCGATGGCGCGTGGCGCGATCACGTCCTCACCGCGCTGACCAACCCGAGGCCCGCGCCTCCGGGCGGCTCGCGAACGACGGGGGCGGCGCACCCCGTCCGCGGCGCCGGCCCCCGCCACGGTTGATCCGGCCGCTCCCGTGATTGCGCCGCCGCGCGGCGTCCTGGCCGCACGCGTCTGCCGGGCGGCGACCGGCCGGCAACCAGGCGAGAACGCTCAAGATTGCGGCTGACCAGCCCGCGACCGCGGCGCGCCGCGGCTTGCCCCGCAGCGGGCGCCGCCCTAGCTTGTCCCGAGGCGTGGACCGCGAGTGCGGCCGCGACCCGGAGGCACATGTACGGTCCGCAAGGCAACGGTGGCGGCAGCGCACGCAGGCCAGCGCAGCGCTCGACGAAGGTCACGGTCCCCGAGATCCGCTCCCGCAAAGGGGTCTCGCCGATCGCGATGGTGACGGCGTACGACTTCACGATGGCGCGGCTGCTCGACGAGGGCGGCGCCGATCTGCTGCTCGTCGGCGACTCGCTGGGGATGGTCGTGCAGGGGCACACGACGACGCTCCCCGTGACGGTCGAGGAGATCTGTTACCACGGGCGCGCGGTGGCGCGCGGCGCGCGGCGGGCCCACGTCGTGGGCGACATGCCGTTCATGAGCTTCCAGCTCTCTCCGATGCACGCGCTCGAGAACGCCGGGCGCATGATGAAGGAGGGCAGCTTCGAGAGCATCAAGCTCGAGGGGGGCGAGGAGATCGCCGAGCACGTGCGCCGGATCGTCGCGGCGGGCATCCCGGTGATGGGTCACCTCGGGCTCACGCCGCAGTCGGTGCACGCGATGGGCGGCTTCAAGGTGCAGGGCAAGGGCGACGAGGCGGCCGAGCGCCTCATCGCCGACGCGCGCGTCCTCGACGAGGCGGGCGCCTACGCGATCGTGCTCGAGGCCATCCCGCCGGATCTCGCGCAGGAGGTGACGGCCGCGGTCTCCGTCCCGACGATCGGGATCGGCGCCGGGGCCGGCTGCGACGGGCAGGTGCTCGTCTGTTACGACCTGCTCGGGATGTTCCGCGAGCTGACGCCGAAGTTCGCGAAGCGCTTCGCCGAGGTCGGCGATCAGATCGTGGAGGCGACGCGCGCCTACGTGGACGAGGTGCAGTCGCGCACGTTCCCCGCTGCGGAGCACAGCTTCAAGCCGAACGGGCCTCGCCGGGCCGCCACCGTGCCCGCGGCGCCGGCCAAGCCCGAGTTCGCGCCGGCGGACGAGATCCCCCCGCACTGGCAGACGCACTGAGCGCGGCAGCGCGGCGCGGCGCGCTGCGGTCGGTTGACTCGACGCGACGCCGGCTGCCCCGCGCTGGCAGGCGCGCGCTCCGCGCGGGCAAGCGCGCCGGAGGGGGCCGGCCTCAGCTCGCCTGGCCCTCCGCCGGCTCCTGCCGCCCTCCGATGGCGCGCAGCAAGAGCTCGACCGCGAGCAACAGGAGCAGCAGGAGCGCGACGTAGGGCGACCCGTCGATGGATGCGGCCATGCCGCCCAGCTCCGCCGCGCGGGCGCTCTCGGCGACGCGCCTCGGGCGGAGGTCGATCTCGCGCTCCGGGACCGACACGACGCGCGTCGAGCGCTCGCCGTCCAGGGTGAGCTCGTAGAGGCCGGCGAGCGGCGGGGACACGCGCAGGCGCCGCTCGACCTCGGCGACGGGGAGCGCCTCGCGCGACCGCGAGCCCTGCGAGGCCCCGTCGCGGTCGACCCGCACGCGCTCGACCTTGACGTCGTGGTAGCCGTCGAACGTCCACAGCTCGCCCGCGGCGAGGCGCCGCGCGCCGCCGCGGGCGCGCGCGGCGCCGACGAAGCCGTCGAGCAACGACAGGAACGCGGGCCGCAGCGCGACGTCGCTCTCCTCCGTGCCGAGGGGCAGCGTCATGAACAGCACGACGCCGCGCCCGAGCGGGCGGCGCACGAGGAACGGGGCGCCGTCCGCCCACCGGGCGAGCACCTCGGCGCCCTCCGAGGCCTCCGCGCCCAGCGTCGCCCGGCCGCGCGGGGCGACGTCGGCGAGGCCGGGCGCGGACGGGCCGAGCCAGCCCGCCGTCGCCGGATCCACGCCGGGCACCGGGGAGGCCGACCAGCGGACGACGCCCGGGACCAGCGGCTCGAACCCGGCGCCGAGCGGCGCCGCGGCCGCGCGCTGGCCGAGCGTCAGCAGCGCGACGCCGCCGCGCTCGACCCACGCGGCGAGCGAGCGGCGCACCTCCGGCGTGAAGCCGGGCGCGTCGTCGACGATGAGCCCCGCGTGCGCGGCCAGCTCGTCCGCGTGCTCCGGGACCGAGGGCAGCGGCCTGATCTGCGCGTCCAGGTCGAGCGCCGAGAGGGCCTGCTCGAGCGGCGGCGGGCCGCCCGTCTCGACGTGCGTGGTCGCGGGGTCGACCACGACCGCGATCGAGAGCGGGCCGCCGGCGGAGATGATCGGGGCGCGGTCGTCCTCGGCGATCGCGTCGCCGCCGGTGAGCGCGGCGATCAGGATCTCGGGCGCCCCGGCCGGGAGGTCGATCGAGAGATCCTCGGCGCGCAGGGCCGGATCGAGCGCGACCTTGCCGAGCACGGCGTCGCCGGCGCGCACCTCGAGGGATCGCCCCGCCGCGGCGGAGGCGCCTGTGGCGGCCGAGCCCGCGGCGGGCGGCGCGTCCGCGCCGCCGTCTCGCTGCGCGACGGCGACGTCGGGCCCGCGCGCCGCGGTCGACGCGGCGGTGCAGACGACGCGGACGCGCGCCTTCTGGCCGGATCGATCGGCGCGCACGATCCCGCAATCCTGGCCCGTCGCCTCGAGCTCCTGGAGCGGCACCCACGTGGCGATGTCGGGGGTGCCCGAGATGGGCGGGGCGCCGGGCGTGCCGTCCGCGAGGTCGCTGAGGAGCACGATGCGTTTGTCGCTCTGAGGCAGCCCGCGGAGCAGATCGCGGGCGAGCGCGAGGGCGCCGTCGATGTCGGTGGCGCGATCCGACGGCGTCACCGCGGCGAGCGCCTCGCCGACGGCGGCGAGGTTCGTGGTCGACGCGAGGGCGACGCGGGCCGGGGCGCCCGCGAGGACGAGCGCCGCGGCGTCGCCGGGAGCGAGGCCGCCGGCGAGCTCGCGCGCGGCCGTGAGCGCGCGCTCGAACCGCGAGGGCGCCTGGCTCGACCGCCCGTCGCGCGCGGCGCCCTCGGCGCCGTCCGGGCGCGCCCGCATGCTGAGCGAGTCGTCGACGACGATGGCGAGCGCGACCGACGCGCCGGCCCTGCGGCTGAGCGACAGGTGCGAGCAGCGCAGGAGCGGCGTCGCGCCGAGCACCGCGAGCGCGATCACCGAGACGGCCCGGGTGGCGAAGAGGGCGCGGTCCTCGAGGAGGCTCCGGCGCCGCGCCGTCGGCGGCGTGGGCGGGACCAGGCGCGCCGGCGGGAACGGCCGCTCCTCGGCGCGGCGACGGCGCAGGAGGTGCGCGGCGACCGGCGCGCCGACGAGCAGCGCGACCAGCAGCGCGCCGAGCGTGACGAAGCTCATCGGCGCACCTCGGCGATCGCCTGCACGAGCGCGCGGACGACGTCGGTCGGAGGATCGGCGCTCGTCGCGCGGAGCAGACGGCCGCCGCGCGACGCGAGCGCCCGCGACCAGGTTTCGGCCAGGGCGGCGAGGCGCGCCTGGTACTGCGCGCGGACCGCGCCCGCGTCGGCCTCCACGACCGCGCCGCCCTCCAGGGCGCGCAGGCGCACGTTGCCCTCGAAGTCGAGCGTCGCCTCGCTGGGATCGAGGACCTGGAGCGCGATCAGCGTGCGGCCGCCGGTGCTCAGCGACGTGAACGCCGAGAGCGCGCGATCGGCGCCCGACGGGGCCGCGCCGGATTCATGAGCAAGATCGATGAGATCCGAGATGAGGAGGACGACGGCGCCGCGGCGGGCCTTCTTCGCGATGGGCGCGAGCGCGCGCTCGACGGCGCCGCCGTCGCTGCTCCAGTCCTGGGCGGCGGAGGTGGCCTCGAGGGCGCCGACGATGCGCTCGAACGCCTCGCGCCCCGCCATCGCGGGCAGGCCGTGGGTGCCGGCGCCGCCGAGCCAGGCGAGCCCCACCGGGTCGCCGGTGGCGAGCGCGACGCGGGCCATGGCCGCGGCGATGAGCGCCGCGTAGGCCAGCTTGGCGCCGGGCGCGCGCCGGCCGCGGTAGGACATCGAGGCGGTCGCGTCGACGCACAGCCACAGGGCGCGATCGGTCTCGGTCTCGAACTCGCGCACCATGAGGCGATCGTGGCGGAGCAGGGCGCGGCGATCGAAGAAGCGGAGATCGTCGCCGGGCACATAGGGCCGCTGGCCGCCGAACTCGACGCCCGCGCCCTTGCGGACGCTCCGGTGCATGCCGGCGTAGACGCCCTCGGCGACGGCGCGCGACTTGAGGCGGAGCGGGGCGAGCCCGCCCCAGTCGATGGGGAACGCGGCGAGCGAGGCGCGGTCGGAGGCGAGCGGCACGGTGTCGCTTCTTAGCCTGGATCCACCGGGCGATCACCTCGGGGCAGCGGCGCGTCGGCGCTGCGGGGGGACGCGCGGCAGCCGTGCGTCGGCGCTGTCGGTGGACGCGCGGCGGCCGTGCGCCGGCGGCGCGCCGAGCCGCGCTCGGGGACGCTCCTGGGCTCCCTCCCTCGCGCGGCTTTCTCGTGGGCTTTCCCGTTCTTCCGGGGGCGAGGGCTTGCCGAGGCGACGCCCGCCGCGCATCAGCTCCGTGGAATGGCTGACGAGAAGAGGCCGGCGTCGCGCGCGTGGCTCGGGTACCTGCTGATCGCGGTCGGGATCCTGGTCCTTTCCGGGATCGTCAGGTCACGAGGGCGCCCGCTCGTGCCGTACGACGAGGCGGTCGCCGAGGTGCGGCGCGGGGAGATCTCCGCGGCGATCGTGAAGCCCGACGAGATCGAGCTGGTCCGCCGCGAGAGCCCGCAACGACCGGAGGAGCGCGTCCGCGTGACGCGGCTGCCCGGCGTCGAGGACGAGCCGCTCGTGAGGGCGCTGCTCGACAAGCAGGTCCGCATCGAGGCGAAGAGCCCCCAGACGTCGGTGTGGATGCAGGTGGCGATCTGGATGTTGCCGCTCGTCCTCATCAACGCGGCGTTCTTCATGATGCTGCGGCGGGCGGGGCAGGGGGCTGGCGGGCCGCTCGGGTTCCTGCGCAGCAAGGCGAAGATCTACGATCGATCCAGGCAGGATCCGGTGCGCTTCTCGGACGTGGCCGGCGTCGACGAGGCCAAGGACGAGCTCGTCGAGGTGGTCGACTTCCTCAAGGAGCCCTCGAGGTACCGCTCGCTGGGCGGGCGGATCCCGCGCGGCCTCCTGCTCATCGGGCCGCCGGGCACCGGCAAGACGCTGCTCGCGCGCGCGGTGGCGGGCGAGGCGAACGTGCCGTTCTTCTCCCTGAACGCGAGCGAGTTCGTCGAGATGTTCGTGGGGCTCGGGGCCGCGCGGGTCCGCGAGCTCTTCGAGGAGGCGCGCAAGAGCGCGCCCAGCATCGTGTTCATCGACGAGATCGACGCGGTGGGCAGGACCCGGGGCGGCCTCGGCGCCCTCGCGACCCACGACGAGCGAGAGCAGACGCTCCACCAGCTCCTCGCCGAGCTCGACGGCTTCGACGCGCGCACCACCGTGATCCTGATGGCCGCCACCAACCGCCCCGAGGTGCTCGATCCGGCCCTCCTGCGGCCCGGGCGCTTCGATCGCCAGGTCATCGTGGATCGGCCCGATCTGCGGGGCCGCGAGGCGATCCTTGCCGTCCACGCGCGGCGGGTGCCGCTCGCGAGCGGCGTCGATCTCGGGCTCGTGGCGCGCCGCACGCCGGGCATGGTCGGCGCCGATCTCGCGAAGATCGTCAACGAGGCCGCGCTGGCCGGGGCGCGGCGCGGCGCAAGGGAGATCGGACAGGCCGATTTCGACGAGGCGCTCGATCGCTCGCAGCTCGGGCTCCGGCGCCGCGGGCAGATCATGACCGCGGAGGAGCGGCGGCGCGTGGCTTACCACGAGGCCGGGCACGCCCTCGTCGCGCTCGCGCTGCCGGCCGCCGATCCGGTGGAGCGGGTGTCCATCGTGGCCCGCACGATCGGCGCTCTCGGCGTCACGATCCAGGTGCCCCGCGACGAGCGACAGCTGGTCACCGAGCAGGAGATCGAGTCGCGCGTCACGGTGATGCTCGGCGGCAGGGCGGCGGAGGAGCTCGCGCTGGGGCAGGTGTCGAGCGGCGCGCACGACGATCTCGGGCGCGCCACGGCGCTCGTCCGCGAGATGGTGACCCGCCTCGGGATGAGCCGGCGCCTCGGGCTGGCCGCGCTCGCGCGCACCGTCGGCGCGCCGATGCTCGGCGTGCTCCAGGAGGAGCGCACGTGCAGCGAGGCGACCGCCCGCGAGGTCGACGAGGAGGTGAGGGAGCGGCTCGGCGAGATGTACCTGAAGGCCAAGCAGCTGCTCGTCGATCGCCGCGAGGGCCTCGAGGCGGTCGCGGAGGCGCTCGTGCTCAAGGAGACGCTGCGCGGCGAGGAGCTGGAGGAGATCGCGGCCGTGTCGACGCGGCGGAAGATCGCCGTGGGCCCGCCGAGCGCGGCGTGAGCCTCAGGCCGCGCGCCGCCGGCGCCTGAGGCCGCCCGCGAGCGCGGCGAGCGACAGGCCGGCGGCCGCCCACGCCCGGCCGCCGGCGCTCCCGCGCGGCGCGCCCCCGGCCGAGCGGCAGGCGCAGCCGCCGTCCTCCTCCGCGAGCTCGCCGCCGCCTGCCGGGGCCTCCGGCTCGCCGACGCCGATCCCTCGCACCGCGATCCTCTGCACGGGCCGGTCGGGGTCGTTGGACTCGACGAGGACGGTCGCCGCGAATTCGCCGCTGGCCTTGGGCGCGAAGCGGATCGCGAAGTCGACCTCCGTTTCCGGGTCGATCCCGAGCGCCGCGTCCGCGAGCTCGAAGCTCTCCGCGTCGTCGGTCGTCACGACGGCGTCGAGCAGCGCCTCCCCCGCATTCGACAGCCGGACGAGCTCCACGTTGGCCTGCCCCACCTCCACGGCGCCGAAATCGATCTCCTGCTTGTCCAGCGCGAGGTCCGGGAGCGGCACATGGACGCGCTCGCTCTCGAAGACCCATTCGTGCTCGGTGTACGGGAAGGCGAGCGGGATGTCGGCGAGCGGGATCGACCATGAGCGGCCGAGCAGGCTGACGCTGAACGCGGGGACCAGGTGGAGCGTGCCGTCGTACCGTACCGAGCCCTCCGGACGAACGTTGAGCTCGACCGACGGGCCTCCCAGGTAGTCCACGGAGGAGGCTCCGGCTTCGGAGGTGATGTCGCCTCCGCTCACCGTCGCCTGATCGAGCGTCTCGATGGCCACGCGATGGGTCGTGTAGCGGGCCGCGACGTCCATCGCGATGTCGAGCTCGAACCTCCCGTCGATTCCGGGGATCGAGCCGCCGATGAGGTCGCCGAGCGATACGGACGCAACGCGCTGCAGCGCTGTGGATCTCTCCAGCGTGATGCCCGGCTCCCAGCCCCAGGCGTCGAACTGCTCTCCGGCGTGCACCTGGAAATCGACCTGGGGCACATAGGGAATATCGCCCGTCCAGTCGAAGTCCTGGCCCAGGACGGAAATGCTGATGTGTCCCTGTGCGCTGACGTCGAGTCCGACATCGCAGCTGAACGCGCCTCCATCCGGGGCGCCTGGTGCCTTGAGCGCGAGCGCCTCTGGCCAGGACGCCTCGAGCGCTCCGCTCAACGAGACCTGGGTGCTGGCGTAGACCGCGGCCCCGAGGCTGACTTGCAGCGGTGAGCCCGGCGGGACCCAGCCTGTATCGAAGTCGAGCCCGAGCGGGATGGCGACTTTGCGCTGGAACGTGAGCGGTCCCCGCGCGCACTGGAGCGGGTCGTCCGCGCACGGCACGGCGAGCGAGTCGTAGGCCGAAGCGGCCGCGGGGGCGAGGAGGGCGAGCGCGGCGGCGACGCAGGGGAGAGCGCGCCGCCGCCGGGGCCGAGCAGAGCGGAGTGCCGCGAGGGCAGCGCCGCCGGACAGCAAGGAACGCATGAGAACGATTACCACGATCCTCGCGCTCCACGCCATAGCCGCAGCCCCCCGATGGCGGCGCGCCAGGCACGTCCCAGCTGCGTTTCAGCTGCGTTCCAGCGCGCCCTAGCGCGCCCCGAACAGCGTGCCGACCACGATGCCGGCGGCCGCGCAGAGAATGGCCACCACGGTCCAGAGGATGAGCTCACGCGATGTGCCGCCCGCCGGCGGCGCAGGGCCAGCGGGCGTCTCGCGGACCGCCGCGGCCGCGCTTTCGGGCAGCGCTCTCCTCACCGTGCTCGCCACCGCGCTCTCCGGACGCGTGACCGGATCACCGACGTGGTCAACATGGCCGACGCCCGAGGCGGAAGCACCGTCCTGGAGGGGCGCGGCGTAATCCAGGCCGGTCCGCTCGAGCGCGAGATCGGTGATCGAGACGGCGTCCGCGAGGCTCGCGGGGGTGTGGTGCACGACGCGCCGTTCTTCTCGGCAGGCGCGCAGGGCGTCGGCGAATGCCCTGGCGCTCGGGTGCCGCTCGGAAGGGCTCTTGGCGAGGGCCCTCAGGATGACCGCCTCCAGGCCGGCCGAGATGAGCCCGGAGCGCTCGCTGGCGCGCGGCGGCAGGGGCTGCTCGGCGATCTGCGCCGTCATCACGGCGATGGGCGTCCGCTTGCTGAACGGCACGGCGCCGACCGCCATCTCGTAGAGGATGCAGCCGAGCGCGTAGATGTCGCTGCGCGGATCGACGTCCTCCCCGCGCACCTGCTCCGGCGCCATGTACTCCGGCGTCCCGAAGATCATGTCCTTCTCGGTGAGCCCGGTCGTCTGCTGTTCGCCGTGCACCACCTTCGCGAGCCCGAAATCGACAACGCGGACGCGGCCGGCGAAGGGAGACGGCGCGGCGCCCGCGCGCCCGTCCGGACGCTCGATGAGCACGTTGGCCGGCTTGAGATCGCGGTGCACCACGCCCGCCGCGTGCGCTGTCTCCAGCGCGGCGCAGATCTGCAGGGCGATCTCGATCGCCACGTCGATCTCGATCGGCGCGTGGTCCCGCAGGAGCTCCTCGAGCGAGCTGCCGTCGATGTGCTCCAGCGCGATCACGAGGAGCCCGCCCTCCTCGACGAAGTCGAGCATCCGGACGACGTGAGGGCCCTCGACGCGCTCCAGGATGGCGGCTTCCCGGTGATAGCGCCTGAAGATCTGGGGCGTGCCCGAGAGGTGCCTGTGGATCACCTTCAGCGCGACGCGCTGGCCGTCCTCGTCGCGGGTGGCGCGGTAGACGACGCCGGAGGCCCCCTCGCCGATGACGGACTCGACGGTGTACCGCGACGCGACGCCGTGCCCGGCGGGCAGGCGATCGGGCGCGGGCTGCTGCGAGGTCACCGCCCATCGCCCGCGTCCGCGGGGATCGGCGGCGCGGGGTCGGGCGAAGGCGCCCTGAGGTGCAGCTCCGTCGACGAGGTGCAGGCGCGCACGATCTTCGGGCTGAGCTCGATGGGATCGAGTCGCGCGGCGGGGTCGGCCTCGCGCCACGCGGCGCACGCGGTCTCGGCGAGCCCGGTGGCGTCGAGCGCGACGTAGGCCTCGAGCAGGTGCCGCTGCAGCGTGGCGATCTGCACCCGGGCGAGATCGCCGTAGCCGAGCAGGCGGCTCGCCCGCGCCACGGCGTCGATGTAGCGGCCGCTCCGCACGTCGCCGGCGAGCTGCGGCAGCTCGGCGTCGACCCGGCGCTGGGCGTCGCGCGCGCGGCCGGCCCCCTCGGAGCGCACCAGCGCGCCGGAGCTCGCGGCCTCGGCCTTGCCCTGGGCCGTGAGCGGCAGATCCGTGAGCGGGACGAGGATCACCATGCCGCGGCGCAGCGGGCGCTGCTTGAGGTGGTTGTACTTGTCGAGCATCCACGCGTGGTCCCGCTTGCCCAGGAAGCGATAGGCGATGGTGAGCAAGGTGTCGTGCTGGCCGACGACGTACCGCAGGTTGTACGGCACGATGATCTCCTGCCCGTCGGTCGGCTCGAGCCAGGGCCACGTGTCGTTCGAAATCGCGAGGACGTCGCTCCGGTCGGCGGTGCCGAGCAGCCGCTCCGCGAGGATCGCCCAGGTCTCGCCCGCGGTGACGCGGTGGTGGCCCAGCGCGGGCACCTCCAGCCGCAGGCCGGGCATGATCGGCACGCCGGCGCCCGCGTCGAGCGCGTTGGCGGCGACGAGCACCTGCTCCATCTGCACGCGCCCGTAGGTGCGCTCCGCGATCTGCGCGAGCGTCTCGCCCTCGCGGACGACGTGCGGGAACGCCGCCGCGGCGCTGCCGACCAGCGTCGTCGCCGCGAGGGCGCCCACGGAAAACCAAGCTCGCCGAGGCATCACGCCGCCGAGGGTACCAGGGGATCGCGCGCCGTGGGACGGCTCGCGACCGCTCGCGCGGCGGCGCGCGGGGAACGTTTGCCACGATTTCGTCGCGCCCGTGATTTCGTGCCAGAGTGCCCGCGACGCATGAAAGACACGACGACGTCCGGCAGGATCCCGACGTGGCTCTCGCGGCGCTCGCCTGCGGCGGCGCGGCTCCTCACGGCCGGCCTGCTCGGGCTGGCGACGCCGGGCTGCCTCGTCCGGCAGGGGCTGTACGATGAGGCGCGCGCGGAGATCCAGAGAGAGCGCGACGCGGGTGACAAGGCGCGGGCCGAGGCCCAGAGCGCCCGCGCCGAGGCCCAGAGCGCGCGTGCCGAGGCCGCGCAGCGGTCCGCGCAGGTCGCCGCCATCGAGGAGGAGCTGGCGCGCCTTTCGGACGACCTCCGGGCGCGCGATCTCAGGCTGTCCGAGGCGACGACGGCCGAGGCGGGGCTCGCGCGGCGGCTCGACGAGCTCATCGCCATGAACGAGGAGCTGTCGGCGCGGCTCCGGAGCGCCGGGCAGAGCGTGGGGCAGCTCGCCGGCGAGCGGGGCAGCCTGTCGGCGGAGCTCGCGGAGACGCGGGCCAAGCTCGACGATCTGCGCCGGAAGCAGGCGGCGGCCGAGGCGCGCGCGGCCGGGATCCGCGACGCCGTGGACCGGCTGAAGGGCGCGGCCTTCGCGGGGAAGGTCCGTGTCGGGCTCCGCGCCGGGCAGCTCGTGATCGAGGTGCCGAGCGACGCGCTGTTCAACGGCGCGAGGGCCGAGCTCACGCCGGGAGGGCGGGCGGCGCTGGACGACATCGCCGGCGTGCTCCGGACGATGCCGGCCTTTCGCTTTCAGGTCGCCGCGCACACGGACAACGACCGGAAGGCGATGAAGAGCGCGAGGTTTTCGTCGAGCTGGGATCTCTCGGCGGCGAGGGCAACGGCGGTGGTCAAGCGGCTCGTCGAGCGCGGGATGTCGCCGCGGGGCCTGTCGACGGTCGGCTATGGCGAGTTCAGCCCGGTCGGGCCGAACGACACGGAGGCAGGGCGGGCGAGGAACCGGAGGGTCGAGATCCTCGTTGTGGCGGAGCAAGAGACACCGGGCGAGGCGGAGAAGGCGACCGGCAAGGACGCGCAGGCCGGCGGCGGCTAGCGCGCCTGTGACTGCGGCGACGCGTCCGGAGCCCGTTCGTCCTCAGCTCGGCTCGTCGAGCACCTCGGTGAGTGCGGCCGCGGTGACAGCCTTCTCGATCCAGCGCTCGAGGCGTTCCGGGTCCTTCTGGGCGAGGATGCGCTCGCGTGCCGCCTCGGGCACGGCGATGCCGCGAGTCCGGAGCACGCTCAACAGGGCGCGCACCGCTTCCTCGATGCGCCCCTCGATGCGTCCTTCGTCACGGCCCTGCGCGACGTACTTCTTCGCGAAATCGCTCTGGTACTCGTAGCCCTTCATCATCGCCTCCAGCGCCCGGCGAGCCGCGTCGTTCAGGGAATTGTACAGGAGATCGTAGTAGAACCGGGCGCGTTCGTCATCGAGCCCCTGGATCGCGGGCAGCACAGCGCCTGCGATCGTCGCGCCTTGCTCCGTCTCGCCATGGGCCATCGCGGAGAGGACCCCCAGCTCCGGTCGACGGACCGCTTCCGCTGGGTCCGTCACGACCGGAACGCTGTCGCGACGGAGCACGGGCGGGCGCAGGATGAAGCCGGGCACGCCGATCTCGATCGGCTGTGCGCACCAGTCCGCGACGAGGGGGTCGGGCGCGACGACGAGCAGGCCCGCCTGGCAGCGGTGCTGGTCTCGCGAGACGGTCAGGTAGGCGGGCCAGCTGAACGGCTTGTCGTCGTCTTTCCTGAGCTGCACCTCGACGATGATGACCCGGACCGGCTTGTCCGCATCGAGGAGCAAGACGACGACATCGGCGCGGTACAAGGCCATGGTGTTCAGCCGCGAACCATGGCGCCGGGCGCAAACCGGCGACGAGCTGCATCGGCTGCAATGCCGGGTCGGGCCGCGTCATGCGTCAGCGCGAATGCACTTCCCAATCTCTCAGATTCCGGCTCGGCTCGGAAGCTGCCAATTTGTGAAGGGCGCCGAGCGGCACACGAGGGACATTCCTTCAGGCGTGACGTATCGGTAACATTCAATCGGCCACTGGTATCTGCGCGTGCTCTTTCCGAAGGCCGGGACATGTGGCGAGAAGCTCACGTTATCCGGAGCACCGATGGGTCGCAGTGCGGCCCTGCTTTCGGTAACGCAGTCAGCGCCGAGAGCAATGATCGCGCGCGGTCGGAATGTGCTGAGCGCCGTGTGCAGACGTTCGACAAACAGTTTGCGAACGGCGCTCCGGGCAGCGTTGGCAGTGCGGCAAGTGCCGTGTGCAATTGGCATGCTTAGCAGGAGATTTGGCAGGGAGACGGGGAGATTGGTGGGACTTTACTCCCTCAATCCTCCCGCGCTTCCGCCCGCGCCGCTTCTCTTCGCCGCAGCGCGCACGCGGCGAGGATGCACAGCGCCGGCGTCACGACCATGTGATACCGGTCCTCGCCGAAGAACACGGCGTGCGTCAGCGCCACCGACGCGACCGCGAACGCGAGATAGCCGACGACACCCCCGTTCGCGGGTCGGCCTGGCAGCGGCAGCGCGGCGATCAGCGGGATCGCCACCGCGAGCGGCCAGAACGCGTGCCCGTCGCCGAGCACGCCCCACGCGACGAGCCCGAGCACCGCCGCGAGCGCGAGGAGCTGCGCGACGAGCTCGCGCCGCGGCCTCCGCCGGGGCATCGCCACGACCCCGAGCGCCGCGGCGGACAGCAGGCCGAGGTGCGACGCCGTGAGCACGCGGCGCCCGGTCGCGCGCCGCTCCTCGGGCCACGCCGCAGGGTTCGCCTCGCCGAGATAGCCGATCGGGAACGACTCGTGATCGAAGGTGAAGCCCAGCTTCCTCGGGATCAGGGCCAGCCAGCGACCTGGATCATCCTTGATCCACCGAAGCCCCGCGGCCATCCAGCAGCGGTCCTGCGCCACCTGGCCGCGCGCGATCGGGCAGCCGTCGCCCGCGCGCAGCGTCTCGAAGCGGCCCGTTGCGCGCGGGAACGCGCCGATGGCGAGGTTCCAGCCGCCGTTCGTCGAGACGAGCGCGCAGCCGTCCATCACGCGGCAGTTGCGGATCGTCCACGGCGCCACCACCGCGAGGGCCGTCGCGGCCGCGAGCGCCGCCGCGAGCGCGCCGCGTTTCCACGCGGCCGCCCCTCCAGACGCCGTCGCCGCCGGTCCTCCAGACGCGGACGCCTCCGGGGCGCGCATGGCCAGCAGCGCGAGCGCCGGCGCGCAGAGCAGGCTCTGCGGCCGTACCAGCGCCGAGAGCCCGAGCGCCACGCCCGCGAGGACCGCGCCGCGGGCCGGGCGACCGCGCGCGGCGTCGCGCGCGAGCAGCCAGGGCGCCGTCACCAGGCCGAGCGCCGCGAGCGGCTCCGTCATGACGAGCGCCGCATAGACGATGAGACCCGGCGAGAGCGCCGCGAGGAGCGCCGCCACGCGGGCGCGCGCCGGCGTTGTCGCGTACCGGGCGAGGCGGTGGACCACGACGACGAGCAGCGCGCCGGTCACCGCGTTCGCGACGGTCGCCGCGTGCGGCCCGGCGCCGAACAGCCGGTAGACGAGGGCGAGGAACCCGCTGTAGCCGACAGGATAATGGCACCACGGGTGCCATACCGCCTGGCCCCCGACGATGAGATCGTCCGAGTAGCCGAGCCCGGCGGCGATGCGGCGCGCGCCGAAATCGTAGTAATGGCCGTCCCACACGGGCTCGCGCGCCCACGCGATCGCCACGTAGAGCCGCGGCAGCAGCGCGAGCGCGAACGCGAGCGCCGAGAACGCGAGATCCCCGCCGGCGCGCTCTGACATGCCGCACGTGCCGCACGTGCCGCGCCCGCCGCGCCCGCCTCCGATCCGCGCCGCCCCGTCGCTTCCGCGCGACGCCTCAGCCATGCGGCTTGGCGCGCGAGCCCGCGGAGATCTCGCGCAGGCGACGCATGTAGGTCTTCGCCACCTGCGCCGGATCGAGCCGCAGGTACTTGGCAATTTCCTGAACGAATCCCTGTACGTAGACGGTCGCGGGCAGGTCGCCTATCGCCTCGTTCTCGATCGCCTGGAGGTGCGCCAGCGAGATCTTGGTCCGCTGCGAGATGTCGGTGAGCTCGACCCCCTGCGACTCGCGCACCTTGCGGAGCAGCGCGCCGCTGAACTGCGTCTCGGCGTTGATCTCGCGCGCGAGCTCGGCCTGGAGCATGGCCAGCTCGGCCGCGGCGGCGGCGTTCTCGGCGCGCACCGGGCCGAGCTGCGTGCGCGGATCGTCCGGGTAGGTCGAGAGATCGTACGCGCGGCGGCGCACCGGATCGAGGAGGGTGTCGTGCGCCTCCTCGATGCGCGCCTGCTCCTTCTGGAGCACCGCGGGGCTCAGCACGCTGACCACGGGCAGGCTCCCCTCCCGGTAGGTGTCGCGCTGGCGCTTGTAGGCGCGCCGGATCTCGTCGTCCGCGGCCGTCCGCGCGAGGCCGAGCGCCTCGTAGAGCGTCGGCGGCGCGGCGCTCTTCGAGGCGGCGGCGAGGGCGCGGGCGTGCGCCTCGGCCGGGCGGGAGTCGCGCGCGGCGAGCAGCGCGAGGATGCGCCGGGCCACGCGCTCGAGGTTGCGCGCGCTCTTCGACGTCGGGCTGTCGATGAGGAGCGGCTGGCGCCGGCGCGCGGTCAGCCACACCGCGTCGTCGTGCTCGATGTGTCCGAGGTAGTCGAGGGAGATGCCGAGGAAGCGCTCCGAGACGGCGCTCATCGCGGGGCCGAGCTCCAGGTCCGAGCGGTGCCGGGTCTGGCTGACCACGAGGTGCGGCTTCACCCGCGGCAGCTGCGCGGCCGCGAGCGACGCGACCCCCTCGTCGAACCGCTTCACCTCCATGATGAAGTCGCGCGGCGTCGCGAGCGCCGGGAGCGACGCCGCCACCTTCTCCACGAGCCGGATCTTGAAGCGCTCCTTCATGAGCGCCCGGCGCAAGGTGCGCTGGTAGAGCGCGCGGCAGAAGCGGTAGGAGTGCTCGACCGCGAGCGGCTCGGGCGTGGTGGCGCAGATGCCGACGTCGGCGTGCAGGAAGAGGTCGAGCGTCGAGGAGCCGGTCGCCGCGCCGAGGCTGACGATCACGTAGTCGACGTCGTGCTCCTGGATCATCTTCATCCAGTAGGCGGCGCGGCTCGGCCGGTGCGGCGTGGCCGTCATCGGGTCGTACGCGGTCGGGACGAGCCGGAGCCCGGGCACGGTGGTCGCGATCGGCTCGGCCTTGCCCTCCTCGATGTCCTCGCGCGTGACGAGCGGCGGCGCCTCGATCCCCAGCGCGGCGTGCAGCCCCGGGCTGTAAGCGTCGGTGTCGATGATGATCACGTCGCGCCCGAGCTGCGCGAAGTACACCCCCAGGTTGACCGCGAGCGTCGCCTTGCCGACGCCCCCGCGGCCGCCCCCCACGGCGATCACGCGGCGGGATCGCGAGCTGGAGAACGAGGTGATCTCGCCTGGCAGGGGGAGATCGTCGTCCGCCGAGCCGGGAGGGAGGGTCGAATAGCGCGGCGGAGGGTAGGACTCACCGGAGCTGGACAAGGTTCCTCTTCGTGCGGCGCGCGGTCGTGCGCGGGCGGGGTGGTGCGGCGGCGAGCGGATGCGAGCGGCTCGCGGCGCGAGTCCCCTCCTAGCACGCGCCGCGTGCGGCCATGAGCGCCGCCGTCGCCGGGGCTCCGCGCCGGCGCGCGAGCACGCCGCAAGCGGAGCGGAAACCCTGGCAGATCGGCGCGAAAAAGGGGGATCAGCTATCCAGCGCCGCGGCGGCCCGCAGGGCTCCCGATGCGCGGAGGCGGGCTTCGAGCTCAGCGGCGACGGCCGGCGTTCGCCACACTGCCTGAAAGAAGTCGTCGCAGTTGTGGGCGGCGTACCAGCCGGCCATGTGAGACCAGGCGTGCTCCTTCGGGGTCGCCGGAGGTGGGTCGCGGCGGGACGCGAGCCACACACCGACGGCCGCGGCGCGATCGGGGTAGGCGGCACGCAGGGCAGCGCAGACGAGGCGTTCTAGGGTCTGCTGCGGCGGCAGCTCCGGGGTTGGGGGATCGCTCGCCGACCAGAGGACCAACGAGACGAGCGTCGCTCCGCCGTCGAGGCACAGGTCGCCGTCCGGGGTGCGCGACCAGCGCGGGTCCTCCTGCGCGACGATGCGCTCGACAGCGTCCCTGAGCGCCGCCTCGCGCTGCGGCGCGCCGTTCGTCTCCGCCGCGTCGGTGTCGACGTCGAGGTTGACGGCGAGCCGCCGGAGGCCGTTCGTCGTCCGCTCGCGGAGCCGGGTCTTCATGACAGCGAGCACTTGGCTGTCGCCGTGGCATGGACGGACGCGCAGAAAACGACCGAGAGGCGTGCGGTAGGCGAAATCCCCACGGGTCACAGGCTTGCCGAACGGATCCCGGGCGATGTCGTAGGTCCCGTTCTCGCGGCGCGGGCGCGCGTCCGTCCAACCGAGGCGCTCCACGAGCCAGCCGGCCCAGAACGCCCGGTCGTGGTAGCCCTCGCAGAGGACGACCGACTCGACGGAAGCGCTCATCGCAGGTCGTCTCCGATCGCCTCGCGCGAGAGGCGCACCTCGCCCCCTTCGAGCCGGCTATGCCTCAGCTCGCCGCCGGCGAGCTTGAGCCGATAGAGCGAGAGCAGGCCGAGCTCGTCGTCCTTCAGCGTGCTCAACAGGGCGTCGAGCAGCTCCAGGCTGTGCGTGGAGAGGATGATCTGGAGCCCACGCCGGACACCCTCCACGATGCCCTGCGCGCTGGCCCAGATTGCAGCGGGGTGCTGGTGGGCCTCGGGCTCCTCGAGGAGCACGGTTCCACCTGGGCGCGCCGCGAGCTCGAGGCTCAAGCGGACGAGCGCCTGGACGCCATCTCCCGCGAGCGCGACCGGCACGCTCGAATCGGCGAAGGTGAGGTGGAGCCTAGGGTCGTTGTGCTCCGTCAGGATCTCGATGACGTCGAGCCCGGGGACGATCGCCGCGACGAGATCCCGAACGGCCTGCCTGCGGCCGCGCTCCGCGATGCGCGAGTACAGCTCGGACAGGGCGTGCCCGAACCGCGTGTCGACCATCCAGACGTCGAGGGGGGACTGCTCGTCCCGCGACTCCATGGAGACGTACGTGTTGTCAGCCGCGACTAAAGCGATCCCGCGCGCGTGATCCCAGGAGGTAGGCTCGTGCTTCAAGGGCGGCAAGTCCCAGGAAATGAGGGAAGAGTCCGGCTTGGCGCTGACCTCGATGGTGCTGAAGGGGTGTTCGGCGCCCTTCTCTGAGAGCTGCCGACGCAGGCTCTCGCCCAGAGCCTGCTCCGACCACACGATCGTACGACCATAGGCTCTTCGCGCCGCTGTTTGTACCACGATGGTCGCGTGGTTCTCCTGTGTGCCCCGCCAGAGCAGCCAGCGCGCGCCGTGCCGCAGGCCGGCCCTGCGCCGTACGGCGTAACCCGCGTTCGACGCAGGCTTCTGCCCTGCCCCGATGAGCAATGCATCCAGGACGGTGCTCTTCCCCGAGCTGTTCGGTCCGACCAGCACGACGAGGGGCGTCATCTGTTCGATGGATCCCGCGCGGATGCCGCGCAGATTCTCGATCCTCACCGAGGTGATCACGCCCAAGTCTTACGCTCGCCGGGCAGCGGCTGACAGAAAAGACCGCACCCGCGCGGCGTTTCCATGGTGTGCCTCGCCCCGTGCATGGGCTGCGCGCCTCGGCGCGCGGTCTGCCGCCCCGCCTGCCGCGGCTCCCGCCGCGCGAGCCGCCTCGACGCGCCCAGGCGGCTGGGCTAGTCGCTCCCCGTGGCTACCGTCCGACCTTTCCGCGCTTACCGACCCCCCCAGGCCCAGGCGGCTCGCGTCGCGAGCCCGCCGTACGACGTCATCTCCACCGCCGAGGCGCGCGTCCTCGCGGCGGGAGGCCTGCACAGCTTCCTCCGCGTCTCCCGCCCCGAGATCGACCTGCCCGAGGGGACGGACGAGCACGACGACGCCGTCTACGCCCGCGGCGCGCAGAACCTCGCCGATCTCATCGCGCGCGGCGAGCTCGCGCAGGACCCGGAGCCGCACCTCTACCTCTACGCCCAGAGGATGGGTGATCACCGGCAGATCGGCGTCGTCGGCTGCGCCGCGGTCGCCGAGTACGAGCAGGACGTCATCAAGAAGCACGAGAAGACGCGCCCCGACAAGGAGGACGACCGCACCCGCCACATCGAGGAGCTCGGCGCCCACGACGAGCCGGTGTTCCTCACGTACCGCGCCGACGCGGGCATCGACCGCGCGGTCGCGGAGGCCTTGCAGTCGCCGCCCATCTACGATTTCACGACCGCCGACGGCGTCGAGCACAAGCTCTGGGTCCTCGGCCGCGCGGCGACCGCCGACCTCGAGGAGCGCTTCCAGGCGGTCCCGACGCTCTACGTCGCCGATGGCCACCACCGCAGCGCGGCGGCGGCGCGCGTCCACAGGAAGCTGCGCGGCGACGGCGGCGAGCACGACGTCTTCCTGGCCGTGGTCTTCCCGCACGACCAGATGAACATCATGCCGTACAACCGCGTCGTGCGGGACCTCGCCGGCCGCAGCGCGGAGGCGCTGCTCGCGGCCCTCGGCGAGCGGCTCGACCTCGCGCCGGCGAGCGACGGCGCGGCCGCCACCCCGGCCGAGCCGCGGACCTTCGGGCTCTACCTCGGCGGCCGCTGGTACACCGCCAGGGTCCGCCCGGGGTCGTTCGACGCCAAAGACCCGGTGGCCTCGCTCGACTGCTCCATCTGCCAGGATCAGATCCTCGGCCCGATCTTCGGCGTCAGCGACCCCCGCCGGGACAAGCACGTCGATTTCGTCGGCGGCATCCGCGGCGTCGCCGAGCTCGAGCGGCGCGTCGACTCGGGCGCGTTCACGATGGCGATCCACCTCTATCCCACGCAGATCGACGAGCTCTTCGCGGTGAGCGACGCAGGGCTGCTCATGCCGCCGAAGAGCACGTGGTTCGAGCCGAAGCTCCGCAGCGGGCTCTTCATTCATACGTTCTGACGAGCGCGCCGCGCCGGGGGTAGACTGCGCCCCATGGTGGACATCAAGCGTGTATCCCCCCAGCAGGCCAAGAAGCTCATCGACGAGGAGGGGTATCTCTACCTCGACGTCCGGAGCGAGCCCGAATATGCGGCCGGGCACCCGAGCGGCGCGCACAACGTGCCGCTCATGCACGCCGGCGCCGGCGGCATGAAGCAGAACCCCGACTTCCTCGATGTGGTCCGCGCCCTCTATCCCAGGGACGCGAAGATCATCGTGGGCTGCAAGTCCGGACAGCGCTCGATGCGCGCGGCCGAGGCCATGGTGTCGGCCGGCTACACGGCCGTCATCGAGCAACGCGCCGGCTTCGAGGGGCCGCGCGACGCGTTCGGCGCGATCACCGAGCCGGGGTGGGGGCCGGCCGGGCTGCCCGTCGAGACGGCCACGCCCGGCGGCTCCTACGCCGAGCTCCGCAAGAGCGCTGGCAGGTAATACGTCCGGCGCGCACCGCTCGCGGCGCGGCGCCGGGCGCGTCGTCGCGGCGTCGATCGCGTTGCCGGAGGCCGCTCGCTCCGCTAGGAATCCGCGTGCTCCACGGTGCGCGCGTCGCAGTGGTCATCCCCGCGCGGGACGAGGCGCGATGGATCTCCGAGGCGGCGGGGTCGGTCCCCGCCTTTGTCGACCACGTGATCGTCGTGGACGACGCCAGTCGAGACGGCACGGCCGAGATGGCGCGCGCGCTCGGGGACGAGCGCCTCGAGGTGCTCGTCCACCCGGAGTGCCGCGGCGTCGGCGCGGCGATCGTCGCTGGCTACCGGCGCGCTCGCGCCCTCGGCGCCTCGGCCGTCGCGGTCATGGCCGGCGACGGGCAGATGGATCCGCGCGATCTCCCGCGCGTCGTCGCCCCGATCGCCTCGGGCGAAGCCGATTACGTGAAGGGCGATCGGCTGCGCCACCCCGACGTGTGGCGCGTCATGCCTCTCCAGCGGCTCGCCGCGACGGCGGCGCTCGCCGCGCTCACCCGCCGTGCGGCGGGGCTCGACGCCCTCTCCGACAGCCAGTGCGGGTACACCGCCATCTCGGCCCGCGCGATCGACGCGCTCGACCTCGACGGCCTCTGGCCCCGCTACGGCTATCCGAACGACTTGCTCGCCGCCCTCGCGGCTCGCCGGCTCCGCGTCTGCGAGGTCAGCGTGCGCCCCGTCTACCGCGGTGAGGCGAGCGGCCTGCGCGCGCGCCACGTGCTCACCATCCTTTTCCTGATCGCCAGGAACGCCATAAGGCAGTCCCTGAGCTGATCAGGAAAATCGCAGAACGCCCGCGCGCGGACGGAACATGTGAGTGGGAGTCGATCGAATCGACACGAACCGCTGCGCAAAACGGTCGACAACTCGCTCGTTGGTCTCATAGCAAAGCTGCCTGGCGACCTGACTCATCAACTTGGCGCGGAGGGGCCCGAGAGGCGCGAACCCCGCAGCCATGCTTCAACAAGGGGGGTGACGGACGTGGCCATCAGCCGAGCCGCCTGGGCTAGAATCTGGAATCCGGGGAGGTCGCGGACTCTGTCGTTCACGCCCCGGGTCGTGGCCTATGCATTCGGCATCGAGCTGCCGTACAGCCTGCTTGTCCCGGTCGCTCACCTGCGCCTCCTCGGCGTCGTGGACTCGGCGGTCCAGGCGCGGCTACTCGGGCTGATCGGGCTCATGTACCTCGTCAAGACGGGGGGGCTCATCGCGCTGCTCGTCCACATGCTGCGCCCGATCGAGCGCCTGCGGCAGTACGCCGTGGCCCATCGCCTCCAGAGCGGCGCGGGCGTCGAGGACACGAGCAGCGGCGGCGCGGCGCCCCCGGAGGAGGTCGTCCTCGCCGCGGCGAACGCCGCCTACGACACCCCGCTCGCGTTCGCGACGGTCTGGGCCGTGTCGTGGGGGCTCCTGTACCTGCCGGTCACGATGGCGCTCTACCTCATCGCGCCGGACCAGAGCCCGCTCGGCGTCCAGCGCGGCGTCGCGCTGGCCCTGTTCGCGCTGGCCCTGTTCGCGGCCGCGCTGCCGCTCGCCTACAGCATCCTCGGCCGCCTGCTCGCCCCCGCCGCCGGCGTGATCTCGCTCATCGCGCGCGAGCGCGGCCTCTCCATGCCCGGCAAGGGCTACTCGCTCGCCGTCCGCCTCGTGATCCTCGGCGCCTGCCTCGCCATCGCGCCGACGAGCTGGATGGCGGCGATGGTGCTCGGCGAGACGGCGGGGCCGGCCAAGCCCGGCCTGAAGCTCACCCTGGCGATCTTCTCGATGGTCGCGGTCACCTGGGCGCCCGTCTGCGCGGGCTTCCTCGCCGGCGCCCTCGCGGGCCCGCTCCAGCAGGTCGCCGCGGTCATCCAGAAGATCGTCCAGCGCGGCGAGGTCGACCGGCTGGAGCGGATCCCGGTCTATTTCAAGGACGAGATCGGCGCGCTGGCGGGCGGCGTCAACGCGATGGTCGATCGCCTGGAGGAGTCGTCCCGGCGCACGCGGAGATACCTGGCGGAGCGCGAGCGCCTGCTGCAGGACGCGGCGCAGCGCGCGGCGCAGCTCGGGGCCGTGCTGGACAACCTCGTCGAGGGGGTGTTCGCGTGCGACCGCCAGGGCCGGCTGACGATGATCAACGCCTCGGGGCTCAGGCTGCTCGGCCTCTCGGGCCGCTCGGAGCAGGCCGGCCGGATGGTCGAGGAGGTGATGGACCTCGGCCGGATGCGCCACAGCGACGGCCGCGCCTTCACGCGCGACGAGCTGCCCATGGTGCGGGCGCTCGCCGGCGAGACCATCGTGCAGGAAGAGCAGGTGCTCGCGGACGGCCGCGCGGGCCGCGACGTCTTCCTGCGGACCAGCGCGGCGCCGATCCGCAGCGAGGGCGGGGCGGTCCTCGGCGCGGTCGCGGTCGCCCGCGACGTGACGGAGCTCATGGAGCTCGATCTCGTCAAGGATCAGTTCATCCGGGTCGGCGCGCACGAGCTCAAGACGCCGGTCGCGATCATGAAGGGATACGCGCTCGCGCTCCTGCGCAACTCGAACGATCTGCCGGCGCCGCGCCGCAAGATGCTGGAGGCCATCGACCGGGGCGCGGACAGGATCAACCGCATCGTCGACGACCTCCTGGCCATCTCGCAGGTCACGCTCGACGTGCTCCAGGTCTCCGAGGAGGACGTCGATCTGAAGGAGCTCGTGCAGGAGTCGGTCGATCGCGTCGCGAAGTCGGCGAGCCGTCACCGGGTGCGGCTGTCGCTCGACGCCGAGCGGCCGCCCGTCGTGCGCGCCGATCCGGAGCGGCTGCGCCAGGTGCTCGCGAGCCTCCTCGACAACGCGGTGAAGTACTCGCCCGACGGCGGCGACGTCGACGTGCGCGTCGCCGTCGCCGAGCGCGCGCCGGCGTCGTCGCCGCCGTCCTCCTGCGACGCCGCGCTCTTCTCGCAGCGGCACGGCGCGGCGCCGCGCTTCGAGGCGGTCGTGTCCGTGCGCGACCAGGGCGTCGGCATCCCCGCCCACAGGCAGGAGCGGATCTTCGAGCGCTTCTTCCGCGCGCACACGGACACCCGACACGACTACGGCGGCATGGGGATAGGGCTGTTCCTTGCGAAAGACATGATCACGCGCCACGGCGGCCGTATCTGGTTCGAGAGCGAGGAGGACAGCGGCAGCACGTTTTATTTCACCCTTCCACTCAGCAGCGAGGCCCCCGCGGCCGATCGACGATGAGCGACAGACACGCAAAGACGGTGCTCCTCGTGGAGGACGACGCGGATCTCGTGGCGCTCGTCTCCCTCGTGCTCCAGGAGGACGGCTACCGGGTCAAGATCGCGTGCAACGGTCGCGAGGCGCTGGCCAAGCTGGAGCACGACCTGCCGGATCTCATCCTGCTCGACATGAAGATGCCGGTGATGAACGGCCCGGAGTTCGCGCGCGAGCTCGAGGTCCGGCACGGGCGCCAGGCGCCCATCGTCGTGCTCACCGCCGCGGCGGACGCGCACCGGCGGGCGGCCGAGGTCGGCGCGGACGCGTGGCTCGGCAAGCCGTTCGAGCCGGACGCGCTCCTCTCGACGGTGAGGCGTTACACGGGGTGAGCGCGGAGGAGCTGCCGCCGCTCGGCGAGGTCGCGCCGCACCTCGGCCCAGTACCGCGCGGGGAACCGGCGGTGATCGAAGCCGGTCGCGCGGAACACCCGTGTGATGCGGGCATAACGGCGCAGGCTCCACTCCCTCATGATCTGGAGCGAGGGGTGGAGGCCGCGCGCCTCGATGAACGGCGCCGCCCGCGCGTAGAGCGCTGGCATGACCTCATCGAGCCAGTACCGCATCAGGGCCTGGTATCCGGGCGTGTCGACGCACCGTCCGGAGATCACCTGAGCGCGCGCGACCCCATGGCGCGCGAGCTCCTCCTCGGGCAGGTAGCAGATGCCGCGATCGGCGTCCTCCTGCATGTCCCTCAGGTTGTTGAAGAACTGATCGAGCCGGCCGAACTCCCCGGCAGCGTCCCAGTGCTCCTTCGTCAGGAACGGAACCAGCTGAAAGATATGGCCTGACAGCCGCACCAGCATCGTGTCGTGCTCCTTCAGGGTGCGGATGAGCAGGCTGGGCGCGTGGTAGTCGGCGAGGGCGAGCAAGTAGGCGTCCCAGGCGGCGAGCGAGCGCGGTTGCATCTCGTCCAGGTCGGGACGATCGAGCGCGGGGCGGCGGAGCCACAGCGCGTGGATGGCCGAGAGCTCGCGCGCGAAGGGGCAGCACGGATCGACGAAGCCGCAGGAACGGACGCGCCTCCACGCCACCATGAAGCGGCTGAATCGCCGCGCGTGGGGCTCGATGCGCTCGTTCTCGGCGAGGCGATCGACGATCCGGATCCAGCGGATGCGATCGAGCCACGCCCGCTTCACGTCGGGCGCGAGGCCGAGCACCCACGCGGCGTTGTCCTCGTCCTTCAACGCGTCGTCCGACAGGGCGCGATAGTGCGATGAGCCGACGATCGCCGAGATCGGCTGGTAGGGAGTCCGCTCCGATGCCGGTGCGGCAGCGGGCAGGTAGGGCGGTCGAGAGGAGATGTGTTGAGTAGGTTTCACGATGTCGAGTGCCGCACGTTGAACGTGCTTGTCGCCGGTGTGTCGCCCTGGCTTCGCGCGCGGTCACTGGCGATTATGGACGTGGCTCACCCTGTTTGCTTGGGGCGCCTGCGTCGGTGATGGATGGTGGCTCTCTACCGTGTAGAACTTTCCGATCCTCCGAGAGATGCGCGGTGACGCCCGTTCGCCTTCCTTTATGAGGCCTTATTGTCCCCCAGTCGACGCGGAAATTCGTCGTCCAGGGCACGGGCGCCGGAGATAATGCATGGATTCCCTGTGTGTTTTGCCGGTGTGTTGGGAACACGCCGTCAATGATCGTCGGTGTATACCCTGGGTCGGTACATTGTCCAACGGATAACGTCAGTGAGGGCCTGACGGCTCGGCCCTCTCTCGCTCCGTCTCGGCGGTAGAACACGTGTTCTAGGCACATGGATTATTCCGGAGTTCCTGGCGGATAACCTCTGCGCCCCACGTGAGGGCGGGTGAGCGCCGGGGGCGAGCCTCTCTCTCCGCTGCTCGGTCTGTCTCGGTGAGCGGCGCGGCGGGAACGCTCCGACTCGCGATCGGACGCGATGCTAGACGCGCTCGTGAGAGGGGCGATTCAGCGGTTGTCATCGCGCCGTGCGTGCTGCGGTGAACGGCCCCGATCTGTGGTTGTGAGCACGATCCAAAGCGGTCATCCGCGCCCGGCGCGCCCGAGCGGCGTCCGCTCCAGACAGAGGAGATCGAGCCGCGTCCCCGCGCGTTCATCGTGTTCAGACCTGCAATCGAGAATCTCAGGTTCGAAAGACGTCAGGAGCGTCCTTAAGGTCGACTCCATGGGTCGAGCAAGGTCGGGCCCTGGCCCGTGTCCTGCTGAATGCCAAAGCGGAAGGGCAGAGCGCCCGTGACGGCCTCCCCCCCGCCGTCGAATGGGCGCTCTTTTTTGTGTTCTTCGTCCGGGACGCGAGGCCCTAGCGCTCGCGTAGCCGGGCGACCCGGTCGCGCCAGTACTGGAGATCGAGCGCGGAGAAGACCGCGGCGGCGCGCGCGATCTGGCGCTCGCGCTCCGGATCGCGGCGCGGGAGGTGCCGCGCGAGCTCGAAGCGGGCGCGCGCCTCCTCGACGGGCAAGCCGCGCTGCAGGGCGTCGTCGATCGCCGCGGCCCAGAGCCGCCTCGCGCGCGCGCGGCCGCCGGCGAGCCACGCGGCGAGGCCGCGCAGGCGGAGCGAGGTCGAGCGGCCGAGGGGGAAGATGCGCGCGTACCGGCCGAGCGCGCGGCACGCCTCCGCAGCGAGGTGGGAGAGCTCGCGCCGCTCCGCCGAGCCAGGGGCGTCCTCGAGCAGCGCGAGCAGCACCTCGCACGTCGCGGCATACCCGTACAGGCAGTGGTAGCCCGCCGGCTGTCCCTCGCGGAGCATGGGGAGCGTCCGCTCGGCGGCCGCGCGGGCCTCGCCCCGCGCGCCGCGGAGCAGGTGCCCCAGCGCGACCTGGCCGTGCGTGATCTGCTGCGTGCGGTCGCCGAGCCGCTGCACCTCGGCCGACAGGGCGTCGAAGATGGCGATCGCGCCCTCGCCGTCGCCGAGCAGCAGCCGGCACTGCGCGCGGCCGCTCTCCGCCCAGATGTGGCCCTGCGCGTTGTCGCTCTCGCGCGACGCGATCACCAGCGCGCCGTACAGGTCGAGCGCCTCCCTCCAGCGGCCCTCGGAGTACGCCGCGCCGGCGAGCAGCGTGATGCACTCCTCCTTGCGGCGGCGGTCGTGCAGCGCCTCGGCCAGCCGCTCGGCCTGGGTGAGCAGCGCCCGCGCGTCGCGGCACCGGCCCTCGCCGAGCGCCGTCAGCCCGCGCAGGCACGAGACGAACGCGACGCCTTGCGGATCGTCGAGCGCCGCGGCGACCGCCGTCGCGCGCGCGGCGTACGCGTCGACGACGGCCTTCCACGGGACGTACCCGAACGCGACGCTCAGGGTCGCGTACCCGCGCGCGAGCGCGAGCGACGGGCCGAGCCGCGCCGCGGCGTTGGTCGCCGCCAGCGCGGCCAGGAAGGCGAGCGTCGGCTCGTTGCGGAACAGGTAGGTCTCCGACAGCTTCTCCGCCGCGAGCGACGCCTCGGCGAGGCGCTCGCGCTCGGCCGCGTCGCGCGCGACCGGGGCCGGCAGGCCAGCGACGTGCGCGAGCTGCAGGCCGAGCTGCTTCAGCGAGGCCATCGCCGGGCGCAGCCGCTCCCCGAGGCCCGCGCGGCCGCTCGCCGCGCGCTCCCTCGCGCGGAGCCACGCGGCCTCGTCCCGGGAGAGCAGCTCCAGCGCCGCCGCGCAGTGCCGCTCCGCGCCGAGCAGATCGCCGAGGTTGTAGTGGGCCTGGCCGAGCCGCCGCTCCCAGCGCGCGCGCCGGATCGGCGGCGCGCGCTCCTCCGGCGGGTGCGCGCCGTCGAGGTCGAGTGCCCTCTTGTAAAAATCCACCGCGTCGCCGGAGGCGCCCGTCGCGAGGGCCTGGGCGCCCGCCTTGTCGAGGTACTCCAGCGTCTCCTGGACGGCGCCCGCGATTCCATAGTGGTGGGCGAGGAGCGGGTACGACAGCGCGAGGCCCGGCGCGTCGCGGTGGCGCTGCTCGATTGCGCGCGCGGCGGCGGCGTGCAGGGCCCGCCGCTCTTGCTCGGGGATGCCCGCGTAGGCGATCTCCCGCAGCTTGTCGTGCACGAAGCCGAGCCGCCCCGGCTCCGTCTCCTCGAGCACGTGGCGGCGGGCGAGCTCCGCGAGCGCGTCCATGGCGTCGACCTCGGCGAGGCCCGCGGCGCCGAGCAGCAGGCGCTCCTCGAGCTCGCGGCCCAGCACCGAGGCGAGCCGCGCGAGCGCGAGCGCCTCCCGGCTCAGCCCCGACAGGCGGCGCGCCACGAGCTCGCGCAGCGAGCCCGGCAGCGGCAGCGGTGCGGGCGGCTGGCTCCCGCGCGCGGCGCGGGCGAGCCGCTCCGCGGCGGCGCCCTCGGCGCCCGCGCGGATCCGCCACGCGTAGGCCTCGTCCCGGTAGATCACCCGCTCCTGGATCGCGGCCCGGAGGTACTCGGCGATGAAGAACGGGTTCCCCTCCGACTGCTCGAAGAGGTACTGCACGAACGCCTCCGGCGGCTCGTCCAGGGCGAGCATGTCGCGCACCATCCGCCCGACCGAGCCGCGGTCGAGCCGCCCGAGCTCGAGCCGCGAGGCCCAGGGGGCCCCGAGGAGCGAGGAGAGCGCGGGCGACGTCTCCTCGGTCCGGTACGCGCACAGGAGGACGACGGGGTGGGCCGCGAAGTAGTCGGCGTCGAGGTGCTCGAGGACGGCGCGCGAGTTCTCGTCGGCCCACTGGAGGTCGTCGAGCACGAGCAGGACGGGCCGCGTCGCGGCGAAGGCGGCGAGCGTGTCGGCGAGCGCGGTCCGCAGCCGGTAGCGGGCCGCGTCCGGCGGCAGCTCGGGCGGCTCGGGGTAGCGATCGTGGCCGTGGAGCTGGGCGAGCGACGGCTCGTGCGGCGCGAGGACCCGGCCGCGCGGACCGAGCAGCGCGTCGTAGCCCGCGGGGCCGAGCTCGTTGCACCGGTCGGCCACCGCGAGCAGCAGCGGGCGGAACGGGTGCAGCGGCGCGGCCTTGACCGCGCCCTCGCGCTCGATCTCGGCGGACACGGCCGCGCACGCGCCCGTGACCACGGCCATGCGGTTGAGCGCTGCCTGGTGCGCCGCCTCGACGGCGAGGCGCGTCTTGCCCACGCCGCTCTCGCCGCCGACGACGACGAGGCTGCCCTGGCGCCGCTCGTGGGCGCGCTCGAGCGCCGCGGTGATCTGCTGCAGCGCCTCCTCGCGCCCGGCGAGGCGCGGCCGGTACAGGTACGGCTGCGCATTCGGCACGCGCACGCGCACGCGCGCCGCGCCGCTCCAGTCGCGCGGCGGCGTGTCGGCCGCGCCGAGCTCGGCGAGGGCGGTCGCGACCTCGTCGGCGTAGCCGAGCCGGTCCTCGGGGCGCTTCTTCAGGAGCCGCGCGATGAGGGCGTCGAGCGCGGGAGGCACGTCGGCGACGAGCTCGGAGGCCGGGAGCGGCTCGGCGTAGAGGTGCATGGACAGCACGACGGAGCTCGAGTCGCCGAGGAACGGGACGCCCCCGGTCACGGCCTCGTAGATCATGCAGCCGAGCGCGTAGAGGTCCGCGCGCGCGTCGACGAGGTCGCCGCGGATCTGCTCGGGGGACATGTAGTCGGGGCTGCCCATCAGCCTGCCGCCCGCCTGGAGCACGTCGCGCCCGGTGTGCCCCTCGAACTGGAAAGCGAGGCCGAAGTCGAAGAGCACCGGCGTGCCGTCCGGGCGGATGAACACGTTGTCCGGCTTGAGATCGCGGTGGACGAGGCCCCGGCCGTGGACGTACGCGAGCGGCCGGCAGATCGCGCGAAGGAGCGTCAGCGCCTGGCGGAGCGCGCCGCCCGCCGCGCGGTGGAACGGGCGCGGCGCGAAGGGCTGGTACGAGCGCGGGATGATCGACGCGGGCGCGATCTCCGCCGTCGCGGTGCTGGCCTGCGCGTTCATGGCCGTGGAGACGCTCACGGTCGGCTCGCTGCTCACGCTCCCGCGGGCGCGCCAGCGCTCCTGGTTGTGATCGCGGAGCGTGCGCCCCTCGATGAGCTCCATCGCGTACCACGGGAGCCCGCCCTGGACCCCCTCGTCGAGCACCCGCACGACGCCCGGGTGCTCGACGCCGCGGAGCGCGTGGATCTCGCGGCGGATGCTGGAGACGAGGCTCTCGTCGCCCACGCTGACGGTCTTCAGCGCCGCGAGCGCGCCCGTGACGCTGTGCTGCGCGCGGTAGACGACCCCCATCCCGCCGCGGCCGAGCGGCGCGAGCACCCGCCACGGCCCGATGGACACCGGGACATCCGGGGGGTGCCTGGCCTGTCCCGAGCTCGGCGTCGTGATCATCGAGGGACCGACGCACCCTTGGCCCGGGCCTGGATTCGCCCCAGGTGGTAGGTCAAAAGCGGTTTCCCGACATCCACGCTGGAGCTGAGTACATCCACCCGACGGCGCGCGATGATGTCACGGCGCGGCCGACCGTACAACAGGTCTGTGTGGAGGCCAGCTCATCGCACGAACGCCGCGCGGCGGGGCTGCCGCACCGACAGGCGACTACACATGAGGCGGCGGAGCGTGGCTCGCGCGGCGCTCGGGCGGGGACGTCTCGGTTCCCTCGCGGCGCGCGGACCGCCGGGGATCGCCTGCTTTCCCCGCTTGGTGGATTCGACATCTCCGATGTCGTTGTCCCGTTTCATCGAGCTTCGACCGTGCCGTGCGATCCCATCGTGCACAGCTGAGCTCGCGGTACACGGTTTGCTCCCGGTGCGCTCGCGGCCCGCGCTGGCGGCCGCACTTAGAAAGGGAACCACGAATGAAGCATTCGACTCATCTCGGGGCCTTGTTGACCGTCCTGTCCCTCGCTGCGTGCGGCGGCGAAGGTGCAGATTCCGCCCCGACGGACAGCGCCGTGAGCTCCAAGCAGCTCAGGGATCTGACGGCCGATGACGTCCAATCCGCCTGCGATTCGCTCGCGGCGAGGGTGAAGCTCTCCAAGGAAGATGCCTGTGAGTACCTGGGCCTCGTCGCGTCTCCCGCCGTCGGGCAGCCGTGCGGCACGGTGAAGGACGAGTGCCTCTCCACGGCCGACGAGGCGGCCGCGGAGCAGGACGACCACGCGGCGGATTGCATGCCTCCGACCGAGCACCGCGCCGGCTGCTCCGCCACGGTGGCCGAGTACGAGGTCTGCTTGCTCGCCCAGACGCAGCGGGTCCGGGCGCTCACGTGCGACTCGGCGCTGAGCTCGCTCGAGACGGCTCCTCCGGAGTGTGATGCGGTGGCGCGCAAGTGCCCGCAGATCCTGGACATGGGCGGAGATCAGGGCGCCGAGAGCCCCTGAACACGGCGCCGGGGCGCGGGCGGCCACCGATCATCGGCCACCGATCATCGGCGATCGATCATCGATCATCGCGCTCGACGTGGACGCACGGCTCGCTGCCTGAACGAATCGCCGGTAGGCACGACACGGCCGCTTGGCGGCCGTGAGTGCCATTGTCCTACCTCTGTTTCCCTGGATCTTTTGATTCCTACCGATATTCGTGCTCGTCCGCGCCTTTCAGGGCATCTCGGCGTATGATGGGCTCCGCAGCCGGCGCGCCCGGGGAGGTTCAACCCTCGGCGTCTCGGCTCAGGCGAAGTCGCGGCTCGCGCCGAGGGTTCGCTGGCACAGAGGAGGATTTCATGAAGATCACCAAGGTTTCCGGAGTGCTCGCCCTGCTGCTGATCGCCGCCGCGGCTGCTTGCGGCAAGGGCGAGCAGCCGGCTGAGGCGAACGCGACGGTCGAGGTGACCGCCACCGCCGAGTCGGCGATCGGCGAAGGCGCCTACGTCGAGGAGCACGAGAGCGGCAAGGCCGCCTTCAATGTCGCTGCCGACGGGAACGTCAAGGCCGCGGTCACGGGCCCGGACGGCAAGCCGATCCGCGAGGACGTCAGCGGCACGCTGGTGTGGAAGGACGCTTCCGGAGAGAAGACCGTGCCGCTCACGCTCGACGCGAAGACCGGCCTCCTGGTCGCCGCCGGCCCCAAGCTGGAGGCGGATCTGACCGAGATCGGCTACACGCTCAACGTCGCAGGCAAGCCGTGGAACGGGACGCTGCACGTGCCCGCCGGCGGCACCGCCGAGCTCTTCGCCAACGCCAAGGCGTCGGCGGAGCTCGGGCTGCCGGAGGGCAAGCTCGGCCCGCACGGCGGGCGCATCGAGATCGTGGGCGACGACCGCCTCGAGCTCCTGGTCGACGAGGTGACCGGCGAGGTCCGCGTCTACGTGCTCGACGCCGATCTGAAGCCCATCGACATCGGCGAGCGCAAGATCACGCTCGGCGTGGTGGCCGAGGCGCCGCAGGTGGTCGTCCTCGCTCCGGCGGTCGCGACCGCGGACGTGGCCGCGACCGCGGCGGCGGGGGTGGCGGCGGGGGCGTACCTGACCGGCAAGCTCGCGCTCGCCGCCGATCCGCTGAAGCTGACCATCGCGGTGCGGAACGCGGGTCGCTCGGCCGTGGCCCTGTGCGGCTACCGGGCCGGGGCGGCGTTCGCCGTCCACGCGCGCGCCCCGCGGGTGAAGGTGCGCGTGAAGACGGACTGGGACGCGCACGTCCATGCCCTCGCGCAGGCCGACCTGAAGGCGAAGGCCGACATCGACCCGAAGGTCCACGTCCACGCGGGGGCCGGCGCCGCTGCGAGGGCCAACGCGAAGGCCAACGTGCACGTCAAGGCGCCGAGCGTCCGCGTGACGCCGCCGAGCGTGAACGTGCAGATCAAGGCGCCGAAGATCTCGATCCCCAAGCCGAGCTTCAAGGCGTCGGCGTCGGCCCGCGCGAGCGCGGGCGCGAAGATCGGGGCGCACTGACGCGCCCCGGCGGGAGGGGCGGGCGGCGCGGGCCGCCCGGCGAGCCCTCCCCCGACCCTCCTCCGAGGCGTCGGAGAGCGTGTCGTTGACGCGGAAGACCTCGGCAAAGCGGCCGCGGCGGACCTCTCCGCCCGCGGGCGCGGTGGCGGCTGTGGTGCTCGATCCGGCGTCGAACGCCCCGCTCCACCGGCAGGTTTACGAGGCGGTGCGCGGGGCGATCGTCGCCGGGCGGCTGCGGTCCGGGAGCAAGCTGCCGTCGACCCGGGCGCTCGCGGCGCACCTCAGCCTGTCGCGCAACACGGTGCTCGGCGCGTACGCGCAGCTCCTCTCGGAGGGGTACCTGCGCGGCCGGATCGGCTCCGGGACGTACGTCGCCGACGCGCCGCCGGAGCGCGTCCTGCTCGCCCGGCCGAGCTCGGAGCCGCAGCCAGCGCCCTCGCTGGATGGCGCTTCCCTCTCGCGGCGCGGCGCGCTCGTGGCGGGTGCGGCGTCGCCGTTCCTGCGCGCCACCGCGCCGCGCGGTCCTTCGGGCTGGGCGTTCCAGGTGGGCGTGCCCGCGTTCGACGCCTTCCCCGCCGCCGCCTGGGGCCGGCTGATGAGCCGGCGCTGGGACCGCTCGTGGCAGGCGCTCCTGACGCGCTGCGAGCCGCAGGGGTACGCGCCGCTGCGCCGGGCGATCACCGACTACCTCGTCACCGCGAGGGGCGTGCGGTGCACGCCGGACGAGGTCATCGTGGTCAGCGGCGCCCAGCAGGCGATCTCGCTCGCTGCCGAGGTGCTGCTCGATCCCGGCGATCCGGTCTGGGTCGAGGATCCGGGCTACACCGCGGCGCGCAGCGCCCTGATCGCGGCCGGGGCGACGCCGGTGCCGGTCCCGGTGGACAGGGAGGGGCTCGACGTGGCGACGGCCGTCCGGCGATCGCGCTCGGCGCGGCTCGCCGTCGTGACGCCGGCGCACCAGTTCCCGCTGGGCGTGACGATGAGCCTCGAGCGCCGACGCGCGCTCCTCGACTGGGCGAGGTCGTCGAGCGGCTGGGTTTTCGAGGACGACTACGACAGCGAGTTCCGCTACGCGGGCCGGCCGCTCGCCGCCCTTCAGGGCCTGTCGCCGGGCGCGCGGGTGATCTACGCGGGGACATTCAGCAAGGTGCTCTCGCCGTCGCTGCGGCTCGGCTACCTCGTGGTGCCGGAGGGGCTGGTCGACGCGTTCGTCGCGGCCAAGGCGCTGGCCGATGTGTCGTCGCCCTCGCTGGAGCAGGCGGTCCTGGCCGATTTTATGATCGAGGGCCACTTCGCGCGCCACGTGCGCCGCATGCGCGTGCTGTACGAGCGGCGCCAGGCCGCGCTGGTCGCGGCGGCGGAGCGAGAGCTGTCGGGGCTGCTCGAGGTCGCCCCGGCGCCCGCCGGCATGCACCTCCTCGGCTGGCTGCCTACCGGGCGCGCGGACGGCGCTGCGGCCGAGCGCGCGGCGGCGAGCGGCGTGCGGTGCGTCGCGCTGTCCGAGCTTCGCGCGCGCTCCGCCGGACGGGGAGCCCTGCTGCTCGGCTACGCGGCTTTGCCCGAGGACGAGATCGCCGAGGGCGTCCGGCGGCTGAAGGCCGCGCTGCGCCAGCGCTGAGCGCCCCGCACGTGGATCCAGCCGATCGGGACGAAGTGGATCTCGCGCTCGCCCGGCGCGCTGCCTAGAAAGTGCGTCCTAGCTCTACTGCGGGAAGTTGCCCCGGATCAGCAGAAAAACCGCCAAGGCGCCGAGGCCGCCAAGAGAAGAGGGGGAGGGCCGTCCCGGCATTCCCTCTTATTTCCCTGGTTTCTTGGCGGCCTCGGCACCTTGGCGGTTCGCTACTCAGGGCGACCTCCCGCGGTCGTGCTAGGTGCCCGCGCGCGGGGTGGCCGGCGCGCGGGCGAAGCGAAACCACGGAGGATGGACCCATGCAGTCACGCATGAATTACGAGAGCGTCGCCCCCGAGGCGTATCAAGCGATGCTCGGGCTGAGCTCCTACGTCAAGCGCTGCGGGCTGGAGAAGACGCTGATCTCCCTCGTGTTTCTCCGCGCCTCGCAGATCAACGGCTGCGCTTACTGCATCGATCTGCACTGGAAGGAAGCGCGGGCCGCAGGTGAGGACGAGCGGCGGCTCTACATGCTGAGCGCGTGGCGCGAAGCGCCCTGTTACAGCGAGCGCGAGCGGGCCGCCCTCGAGTGGGTCGAGGCGGTGACGCTCGTCGCGGCAGAGCACGTGCCCGATCGCGTCTATGACGCCGTACGCCAGCACTTCTCGGAGCGGGAGATCATGGATCTCACCTGGGCCGTGGTGACGATCAACGCCTGGAACCGCGTGGTGCTCGCCACCCGGGCCGTGCCTGGCTCCCACAGGTCGGCGAAGCGGGAGCAGGCGTGAGCCGGCGCGCGGCCGCGGGCTCCGTTCGAGCGGCCTGCGCGCCGTCGTCATTCAGAGCCGGCGGCGGATGACAATCTCCCTGTTCCGAACCGGAAGTACCTCGATCGCATGAGCCTGAGAGAGAAGCAGTGATGTTTGCTCACCCGGGGAGCGCGCGGTAATCGATCTTCCCCGTCGAGGTCCGCGGCAGCTCGTCCATCGCGACGATCTTCTCAGGGACCATGTACGGGGGCAGCCGCTCCGCAAGGTACAGCCTGAGCGAGCGGTCGTCCGCGTCCCCTGCGAGGGCGACGAAGCCGCGCAGCGTCTTGCCGAGCCGCGCGTCCTCCACGGCGATCACCGCGGCCTGGCGCACCGCGGGGTGCGACGCCAGCGCGGCCTCGACCTCGCCCGGCTCGACCCGGTAGCCCCGGATCTTCACCATCCGGTCGATGCGGCCGCGGAAGTAGAAGAGCCCGTCGGCCTTGCGCTCCACCCGGTCGCGGGTCCGGTACGGGCCGCCGTCCACGGTCGTCGGCCCCGAGACCACGAGCTCGCCCGTCCCGGGGCCCTCGATGACCCGGCCGCTCTCGTCGTCCGCGTCCAGCGCGAGCAGCGCGCAGGCGGCGTAGGGGCACGCGACGCCGATCGGGACCTCGCTCGCCCCGTCGAGCGCCGCGCGGTCGACCCGGTGGAACGTGCAGACGTTCGTCTCGGTCGGGCCGTACAGGTTGTAAAGCGCCGCGCCGGGCACCCGCGCCGCGAGCGCCGCGAGCTCGCGCGGCGGGAAGACCTCGCCGGCGAAGAGGATGGTGCGCACGGGGGGCGAGAGCGCGAAAGCCGGCGCCGGCGCGCCCGCGTCCGCCGCGGGGAGCGCCGCGACGAGCTTCATGAACATCGAGGGCACGCCGTAGATGACCGTCGGCGCGAGCGCGCTCACCGCGTCGCGGAGCGCGCGGCCCGAGGCGAGGTCGCGCCGCGACATCGTGGCGAGCGTCGCGCCCGCGCGGAACGTCGCGAGGTGGTCGAACCAGGCGAGATCGAAGACGAGCTCGGCCACACGGAGGACCCGATCCGCCGGCGTGAGCCCGACGAGGTCGATGCAGAAGGCCGTGAACGCGTCGAGCCCGGCCCACGTGATGGGGACCGGCTTCGGCTCGCCCGTGCTGCCCGAGGTGTGCAGGATGCACGCGACGTCCTGCGCGCGGTCGTCGCAGACGCCGCCGTCGCCGCCCGCGTCGGCGCGCGCCGCCCCGCGCAGCGCGCGCCCCTCGGCGTCGAGCTCCACGCGCGGCAAGCCGCCGCCGAGCTCGGCGTCCATGCCGTCCGCGAGGCCCGCGGCCGCGGCGTCGAGCACGAGCGCCCGGCACCCCCGGGCCCGCGCGATCCGCCCGAGCCGCGCCGGCGGCGCGGTCGCGTCGAGGGGGACCGCCACGGCGCCGGCCGTGAGCACCCCGGCCAGCGCCACCGGCTCGTCGTGCGCCCGGCCCAGCGAGAGCAGCGCCACCCGGTCGCCCGGGCGCACGCCCGCCCCGCCGAGCGCCGCGCCCACGGCCGCCGCGCGCGCCGCGAGCTCGGCGTAGGTCACCGCGGCGCCGCGCGACGCGAGCGCGACGGCGTCGCCGCGCGCGGCCAGGTCCTCGGCGCGCAGGCGGAACGTGCCGGCCACGCGCTCCCCGCTAGCCCTGCGCGGCCGCGATGCGGCCGGCGACGAAGCGCGCCATGCTGTCCACGGTCGACACCGCGTCGAGGTCCACCTCCTCGTCCGGGATCTTCACGCCGAAGCGCTGCTCGATGAACACGAGCACCCGCGTCAGCGACATCGAGTCGAAGCCGGACCCGCCGGCGAACAGATCCTCGTCCAGGGCGAGCGGCGCCTTGCGCAGCAGGATCTCCTTCGCGATATGGTCGTGCAGCGCGCGCCGCACCGTGTCGAGATCGTAGGTCACCGCAATCGTCCCTTTCCAGCCGGAGCTTCGGCGCTCAGCCGATGGCCGGCGTCGCCTTGCGGGCAAGATAGTCGATGAGGTCGATCTTGGACACGACGCCGAGCACCGTCTCCTTGTCGACGACGAGCGCGATCTTCGCGTCGCTCAGGACGCCCTTCAGGAGCTCGACCTTCGTCGCGGGCGTCACGGTCGCATAGTCGCTCTCGACGAGCCCGCCGATGCTCGAGTCGAGCGTGCCGCTCCCCGTCACGAGGTGCCGGAGCAGGTCGATCTCGTGGACCATCCCGCGCAGCTTGCCGTCCTGGGTCACCGGGAGCTGGCTTATCCCGTGCGATTTCATCATGTCGATGACCTCGCGGACCCGGGCGTTCGCGTCGGCGGTGACCACCGCCCCGCTGGGCTTGACGGCGAGCAGGTCGCGCACCGTCCCGAGGCCCTTGTCCTCCTCGAGGAAGCCGTTCTCTCGCATCCAGTCGTCATTGAAGATCTTCGAGATGTACTTGGACGCGCCGTCGGGCAAAAGGACGAGGATGTTCTCCTTCTTCCCGCTCTGCCGCGCATACTTGATCGCGCCGGCCACCGCCGCGCCCCCGGAGCCGCCCACGAAGAGGCCCTCGAGCCGCACGAGGTCCCGCGTCATGAGGAAGCACTCCTTGTCGTCGACCCGGATGATGTCGTCGATGATCTTGAGGTTCATCGTGCTCGGGAAGAAATCCTCGCCGATCCCCTCGACCTTGTAGGCAAACGGCTTCGTGATCCGCTGGGTCTTCACGTAATCGTAATAGAGCGAGCCGACCGGGTCGACGCCGACCATCTTGATCTCCGGCTTCCTCTCCTTGAGGAACTTGCCAATGCCGCTCAGGGTGCCCCCTGTCCCCATGCCGGCGACGAAGACGTCGAGCTCGTCGCCGCACTGCGCCCAGATCTCGGGGCCGGTGGACCTGACGTGGGCCTCGGGGTTCGACGGGTTGTGGTACTGGTTCGCGTAGAAGCAGTTCGGCGTCTCGTCGGCGATGCGCTTGGCCACCTGGTAGTAGCTGCGCGGGTCGTCGGGCTCGACGGCGGTGGGACAGACCACGACGCGGGCGCCATAGGCGCGCAGCGTCGCGATCTTCTCCTGCGACATCTTGTCCGGCATGACGAAGACGCACTTGTATCCCCGGATGGCCGCGACCATGGCGAGCGCGGCGCCCGTGTTGCCGCTGGTCGCCTCGACGATCGTCCCGCCCGGCTTGAGCCCGTTCGCCTCGGCGTCGCGGATCATGTTCAGCGCGACCCGATCCTTGTGGCTGCCGCCCGGGTTCAGGTACTCGCACTTCACATAGATGTCGCTCTCGAGCCCCTCGGTGACCCGGTTCAGCTTGACGATCGGCGTGTCGCCGACGGCCTTCGTGATATCGCTGCGCGCGCCTCGCATCATGGGGAGACCTCTTAGCCGCCGCGCGCCGCAGCGACAAGGGGAGCACGCGAGAGGCAGGCTCGCCGAGGCGCTGGCGAGAGCGCGCGCCAGCCGTGACGGCCGTGGCGGCTGGGCCCGGCCGCCGGTCATCCTTGCTGTCCTTCCGGAAGGAACGACAAATAAAACTGTGTTTACGATGGTGCCATATCGCCCCTGTCCGACACGTTATCGTCACGGGTTCAAAGGCCCTGACGGTGGCGAGCCAGAGCTCTCCTGCGCGAGCCGGGGCGCGGCGCTGGCGCGCTGACGCGCTGACGTCAACGCCACGCGGCGCCGCTTCGCGCGCCGGGGCGAGCGGACCGGCGGGCGATCTCGCGCCGCGCTCCCTGTGGTAGACTGGCGAAATGGCGTCCGAGCCGAAGATTCACCCGAGCGCCGAGACGGCGCTCCTCAAGGTCCGCTCCAAGGAGATCGCGTTCAGCCGCTTCCGCGTGCAGGTGACCGCCGGCCCGGACGCCGGGGCGTCCCAGACGTCGGACGCGACGGAGTTCGTGATCGGCACGGCGCCCGGCAACCAGCTCATCCTCACCGACCGGGCCGTGTCGCGGCACCATTGCGTGATCTCGGTCACCCCGCGGGGGTTCTTTCTCCGCGATCTCGGCAGCAAGAACGGCACGACCCTCTCCGGCTTCCGCGTCGAGGCGGCCTATCTCCTGCCGGGCGCCTTGCTCGGGGTCGGGCAGTCCACGCTCCGCTTCGAGCCGCTGGCCGAGGAGATCCGCGAGCCGCTCGGCGACGAGGAGCGGTACGGCCGGGTGCTCGGGCAGAGCGCCGCGATGCGCCGCATCTTCGGGGCGCTGCCGCGGATCGCCGCGTCGGACTCGACGGTGCTGATCGAGGGGGAGACGGGCACGGGCAAGGGCCTGCTCGCCGAGGCGATCCACGAGAGCAGCCCGCGCGCCGGGGGGCCGTTCGTCGTGATCGACTGCGGATCCATCCCGCCGACGCTCATCGAGGCCGAGCTCTTCGGGCACGCGAAGGGGGCGTTCACGGGCGCGCAGGCGGCGCGCGCCGGCGCCTTCGAGGCGGCGCGGGGCGGCACCGTGCTGCTCGACGAGATGGGCGAGCTCCCGCTCGACATGCAGCCGAAGCTCCTGCGCGTGCTCGAGGAGCGGCAGATCCGGCGCATCGGCACGATCGAGCCGACCAAGCTCGATATCCGGGTCATCGCGACGACCAACCGCGATCTCCGCCAGGAGGTGAACCGCGGAAACTTCCGGTCGGATCTCTACTACCGGCTCAACATCGTCCGCCTCCGCGTCCCCGCGCTGCGCGAGCGCCCCGACGACATCGCGCTGCTCACCGCGCATTTCTACCGGCAACTCGCGCAGGGGCAGGACCAGAGTCCCCCGGGCGAGCTGCTGGAGGCGTTCATGCGCCAGGACTGGCCGGGCAACGTCCGCGAGCTCCGCGGCGCCGTGGAGCGCGCGGTGCTGATGATCGATCCCGCGCTGTTCCGCGAGGCCGTGATGGGCTCCGAGGGGGCGGACAGCGGCGCTCCGGCGCTCCCGGCGCCCCGGGACGACGAGCTCAGCCTGTCGTTCCGCGAGGCGAAGGAGCGCGCCGTGGCGCGCTGGGAGCGCACCTTCCTCACGGCGCTCGTGCGCGCGAACGGCGGCAATCTCTCGCGCGCGGCCCGCGCGGCGCGGATGGACCGCAGCCACCTGCGCGAGCTCCTCCAGCGGCACGGCGTCTCGGCCACGGAGGCGTGACGCCGGGCCCGCGGGCCAGCGCCGGAGACGGCCGCGCGCGCGCGTCTGGTGAGCGGTGATCGGGCAGGGCGGCGCCGGATGCGGCCCGCCGGACCTCCGGCGGGCGGCGCCAGGGCGCGCCCTCTCGCTGGTTACTGATTGGCCTTCTGCCGGTTCTCTCCCTTGAGCTCCTTGGCCTTCCCTTCGGCGGCCATCTGCTCGTCGTCGACCAGCTTGCCGACTCGGTTCTTGATCGCGCCGGCGGCCTCCTCGAGCGTGCCCTTCGCGCGCTCCTCCGCCTTGGCCTCCTCCTTCTGTGCCTTTCCCCGGAGCTCCTTGGCGCGGCCCTCCGCTTCCATCTGCTCGTCGCCGAGCAGCTGGCCGAGGCCCTTCTTGATCTTGCCGCCCAGCTCTTCGGCGGCCCCTTCATTGCGATCGCTTGTGTTGCTCATTGTTTCCTCCTCGTGGCGTGGCTTCCGCAGAGCCTCTCTGCGGCGCGCCGCCGCCGTCGACCTCGCATTGGCAATGCTCCGGATGTAGCAACCGGTGCGCCATCGCATGGCAAACGGTCTTTTCGAGGACGCGGAAGGGGGATTGGGGCAGGCTACCTCGCCCGCGCTCCGTCTCTCGGCTCGTCTGAGGCAATACGCCACGCGGCGGCCAAGCAAGCAGTCCCACGATCCGACCGGACGGTCCCCGCTCTCCTGGAGGCGCACCGCGCTGCGGTCGGATTTCGCGGTGATCGCGGCGATGCGAGCGCTCTGTCCGCGGCGTTCAGCTCGGCTGGGCGTCTGTGGAGAGCCGGGACTCCAGGGCATGGCGCGGCGTTTGCTGAACAGCCTGCATAGCAACGAGGAGCGCTTCGCTCCTTGTCTGGGAGGTTCACCATGTCGTTCATTCTCTTTCTCCTGTTTGGCCTCGTCGTCGGTGCTCTGGCGCGCCTCATCGTCCCTGGACGTGAGCCCGGCGGGTGGGTCGTCTCGATGATCATCGGCGTTGTCGGCTCCTTCATCGGCGGGCTGCTCGGCCGCATGTTGTTCATGTACCGTGAGGGTGAGCCGGCCGGCTTCTTCATGTCGCTCATCGGCGCCATCCTGCTGACCGCCGGCTATCAGGCGATCGCGCGGCGCCGTACGGCGGTATGAGCGGGCGGAGCGATCCTCTCTTGAGGCGCCACGCCCGATACCGGCCCACGGCGCTGCATGAAGGAGCTCTCGATCCGCCGCCCCGATCTGTAACGTTCGGGAGCACCTCGGCCGAGGGCAGGAGGCGCGGAGGAGGCGCCGCGGTCCGTGAGCGCGATCTCGGCTCAGACGGCGCGGCGCGCTCCCCTCCCGCTCGGCAGGCCGGAGGGGCCCTGCTCGTCGCACGGCCCATCCCCCAGGGTCGTACGACCAGCACGGCCTTCCGCGGCCTGTCGCGCTCAGTCCGGCGCCGGCGCCGCGTTTCCGCCGGCGTCGCGCCCGCTCGCCGGGTAACGCTTGACGCCGCAGGACGCTTTGGGCTTGCTAGCGGGCTCCGCGCTTTTGCCCAAGGTCCTGGCCATGTCGTTCTCGATCCTGCCCCCGCCGATCACGCCCCTCGCCGCGATCCTGCCGTCCGAGCCGCTGCTGCTCATGGGCGCCGGTCCGGTGCCCATCCCGCAGGCGGTGGCCCAGGCGAACGGGGTCATCATCAATCACCTCGGCCCCACCATGGACCGCGTCATCCAGAACGTGAAGTACATGGCGGCCTATGCGTTCCAGACGCGCAGCGACAAGATCCTCGGCATCGCCGGGCCCGCGTCCGCGGCGATGGAGATGGCCGTGGCGAACCTGTGCTGGCCAGGGCGCAAGGTCCTTTGCCTGAAGGTGGGGACGTTCAGCGGGCGCCTCGGCGAGATGGCGCTCGGCGTGGGCGCCGACGTCACCTTCCTCGAGGGGCCGCCCGGGCGGCCCGTGTCGCTCGCGGACGTGCGGGAGGCGCTGAAGAAGCAGCGCTACGACGTGGTCACGATGGCGCACGGCGAGACGTCCTGCGGCGTCCGCATGGTCGAGATGCCGGAGATCTGCAAGCTCGCGAAGACGCAGGGCGCCCTCACGATCGTCGACGCGGTGGTCACGCTCACGGCCATGCCGGTGCACATGGACGAGTGGGGCATCGACGTCGGCATCGTCGGCGGGCAGAAGGCGCTGTCGTCGATCCCGGGCGTCTCGGCCTGCGCGTTCTCGCAGGACGCGTGGAAGGTCGTCGAGGAGCGCCCGCTGCCGCGCCCGCACTGGTGCTACGACGCGACGCGCGCGCAGCGGTTCTGGGGTTACCAGCAGTACCACTACACGGCGCCGGTGCCCGGTGTGCTCGCGCTGCACGAGGCGCTGCGCCTGGTCTGCGAGGAGACACTCGAGCGGCGGTTCCGTCGCCACGAGATGAGCTCTCTGGCCATGCAGGCGGGCCTCGAGGCCATGGGGCTCGAGCTGTTCGCGTCGAAGGACGTGCGCCTCAACAGCGTGCTCGCCATCAAGCTGCCGTCCGGCGTCGATAGCGCGCGGATCCGCGAGTACATGACCAAGGCCTTCCGCGTCGAGATCTCGGGCGCCTTCGGCCTCAACATCGTGCGTGTGGGCCAGATGGGCGAGCAGTGCCGCTCGCACAACCTGTTCAAGACGCTCTACGCGATGGGCATGAGCTTCCAGCGAGAGGGCGTGAAGCTCGACGTCGCCAAGGGAATGGCCGCGCTCGAGCAGGGTCTGGCGGGCGATCGCGATTACTTCGTGGACTAGCCCCGCTCGGCGGCGGCGGCGCGGCCCGGGACGGCCGGCGCTCCGCGTCGCTTCGCGGCGGCGAGGGCCTGCTCGCGGCGCTTGCTGGCGTCGATCCGGCTCCGGTGCGCGTCGAGCAGGTCGCTGCGCGTCAGGATGCCGAGCACCTTGCGGGGAGCCTGCCGGGACACGACGGGGAGCCTGCCTACCCCCTCGGTGACCATGTGATCGGCGGCTTCGCGCAGGGAGCTGTCCTCGAACACCACGGCGGGTGGCCGCCGGATCAGGTGGCGGATCGGGATGGTGCTCGCCTGCTCGTCGAGCACGTCGCGCTGGGTGACCACGCCGATGAGCTCCCCATGGGCGTCCACGACCGGGAAGCCCTGGTGGCGGGAGCCCTTCCCCTGTGACAGCAGAAACGCGCGGGCCGCCTCGACCGTATCGTCGGCGGCGAGCGTCACGGCGGGGCGCGAGGCGGCCTCGCCGGCGGTGATCTGCGCCAGGTGATCGGCCGCGTACTCGCCCGGCACACGCGCGCCGCGGCGGGCGATCTTCTCCGTCATGATGGAGTGCCGCATCAGCAGGCTGGAGACGAGGAAGGCCGCGCTGCAGCCGCCGAGCAGCGGCAGCAGCCCCATCGGCTGCCGGGTCGTCTCGAACGCGAAGACGACGGACGCGAGGAGCGCCCGGGACGCGCCCGCGAAGATCGCCGCCATCCCGACGAGCCCGGCGACGCGCGCGTCCACGCCGAGCTCGGGGAGGAGCGCGCTCGCGGCCAGGCCGAGGATCGCGCCGAGCGCGCCGCCGACGGTGAAGAGCGGCGCGAGCGTCCCGCCCGAGGTGCCGCTGCCGAGCGCGATCGACCAGGAGATGAACTTCAGCAGCGCGAGCGACACGAGGGCGGCGAGCGCCAGGCGGCCGCTCAGGATGTCGTCGATGTTGCTGTACCCGACCCCGAGCGTCCTCGGCGCGAAGTAGCCAACGACGCCGATCGCGACGGCGCCGATGGCCGGCCACCACATCCAGTGGAGGGGCAGGCGCTCGAACGCCTCCTCGATCGCGTAGATCGCGCGGGTCGCGCCCATCGCCGCGAGGCCGAGCGCCGCGCCGAGCACGATGTAGAAGGCGAGCGCGGGGCCTGTCGACGGCGCCACGGCGGGCATCTCGAACGCGGGCGCGGTGTGGCCTGCGCAGAGGCGCGCCGCGGTCGCCGTGGTCGCGGCGAGGGCGACGGGGATCACGGAGCGCGGGCGGTACTCGAAGAGGAGGAGCTCGATCGCGAGCAGCACGGCCGCCACGGGGCTGCCGAAGGTCGCCGACATGCCCGCCGCCGCGCCCGCGGCGAGCAGCGTCTTGCGCTCGTCCGCGGTGATCCGGAGCAGCTGCCCGACCAGCGAGCCGAACGCGCCGCCCGTCGCGATGATGGGGCCCTCCGCGCCGAACGGCCCGCCGGTGCCGATGGCGATCGCCGCGGAGAGCGGCTTGAGCAGCGTCATCCGCGGCGGGATGCGGCTCTCGTTGAACAGCACCTGCTCCATCGCCTCCGGGATGCCGTGGCCGCGGATCGCCTGGGAACCGTAGCGCGCCATCACGCCGACGATGAGCGCGCCGACGATCGGCACCACGAGAACGAGGAGGCCCAGCTGGTGATCGGCAGGCGACGCGGGGGCGGCGGAAAGCCGGCCGAAGAACGCGAGGTTCGTGATGACGGCGATGAGCGTGGTGAGCAGCTCCGCCGCGAGGAAGGCCACGCCGCCGAGCGCGATCGCGAGGCCGCTGACGAGGACGACCCGCCGGTCGACGGCGGCGCTGGGCGCGGGGACGCGGAGGTCCTCGAGGGTCGGGCCCATCGAGGGGGCGACCGGGATGCTCTCGGTGACTGTTGGAGGGGGGGCGTTCGATCTGGACAATTCAGCTCTCCTCGCGGTCTGTCGCTTCGGGTTCGGCTCTGGCGGGGGTCTCCTCGCCCTCGAAGAACAGCGGGGGGGCCTCGTCGCCGGCGCCGAGCGCCCCGGCGAGGGTGGCGAGGCTCTGCGCGAGCGCGCCGCGCTCGTCGGCGGGCAGGCGGTCGACGGCGGTGACGAGCTCGGCCTGCGCGGTGCGGGGCGCGCGGCGGAGCAGCGCGCGGCCGGCCGCGGTGAGCGAGATCTCGGTCCGGCGCGCGTCCTCGGGCGAGGCGCGCCGGGTGACCAGCCCTCGCTCGGCCAGGCGCGTCACCACGACCGACACCGAGCTCTGGTGCGTCAGCGTGCGCTGCGCGAGCTCGGCGATCGAGGACGCGGCGGCCTGATCGAGCTGCTGCAGCACGAACAGCTGCGCGCTGCTCAGGCCGAGCTGCCGCTCGCACGCGCGCGACGAGACGCGCAGGCGCTGCACGATCGCGCGGATCGCATCCATGACCCGCTGCGCGTCGGGCCCGCCGGGGGCCTGCCGCGCGGGGCTCTTCCGGCGCGCCGTCGAGGAACCATGGGCTCCCATATAATTGCGCGGAACCTACGCCGCTCGCCGGTCAACCGCAAGCAGTCTGCGGACCCCCCGAGGGGCATGGGCGGATCGAGGCGGGCCGTCCTCGACGGGGTGGGCCGCGGGCGGCGGTGGATGGCGGCGGTGCGGCGTCCGGCGCGCGGGCCCGGAGGCTGCGCGCCGGACGGACCGTGCGGGCGACGCTACGCGGGGCGTCGCCTGCGCGGGCGATCCAGGCTAAGAACCGGCCCTCCCATGACCTTCCAAGACCTCATTCTCACCCTGCAGAAGTTCTGGGCCGATCGCGGCTGCCTCATCGTGCAGCCGTACAACTCGGAGGTCGGCGCCGGCACCTTCAACCCGGCGACGTTCCTGCGCGCGCTCGGCCCCGAGCCCTGGAATGTGGCCTTCGTCGAGCCTTCCCGGCGGCCCGCGGACGGTCGTTACGGGGAGAACCCGAACCGTATGCAGCAGTTTCACCAGTTCCAGGTGATCCTCAAGCCGAGCCCGATCGACATCCAGGACCTCTACCTGGAGTCGCTGCGGGCGATCGGCACGAACCCGCTCGATCACGACGTCCGGTTCCTCGAGGACGACTGGGAGTCGCCGACGCTCGGGGCGTGGGGGCTCGGCTGGCAGGTGTGGATCGACGGGCTCGAGATCTCGCAGTTCACCTACTTCCAGCAGATCGGCGGGATCGACTGCCGCCCCGTGTCCGGCGAGCTCACCTACGGGCTCGAGCGGATCGCGATGTACCTGCAGGACAAGGACAGCATCTACGACGTCGTCTACTCGGACCGCGGCGGGAAGATCGTGCGCTACGGGGACATCTACCAGCGCGCCGAGTGGGAGTGGTCGACCTACAACTTCGAGGAGGCCGACATCGCCGAGCACTTCGCGGCGTTCGACGTCTGCGAGGCCGAGGTGAAGCGGCTCCTGTACCGGGGCGCGGATCCGGCGGCGAAGGGGGCGGCGATCGATCCGAAGAAGGCGCTGGTGCTCCCGGCCTACGATTTCGTCGTGAAGGCGGCCCACCGCTTCAACGTCCTCGACGCGCGGGGCGCGATCAGCGTCACCGAGCGGCAGCGCTTCATCGGCCGGGTCCGCGCGCTCGCGCGGGCGGTCGCCGAGACGTACGTCGCGCAGCGCGAGGCGCTCGGCTACCCGCTCCTCGGCGAGCAGCAGGCGAAGGCGGCGGAGTAGCGCGCAGCCGAGGCGGCGGAGCAGCGCGCAGCCGAGGCGGCGGGCAGCGCGCAGCCGAGGCGGCGGGCAGCGCGCCGTCGCCTCGGCCGAGCCCGCGCGTCGCGCAACCTCAGCCGGGAGGGTTGTCGGGGATGAAGTCGCGGCGGGTGCAGATCGCGACGACCGGCAGCCCCGCGGCGCGGATCGCCTCCGCGCCGCCCTCGAGGCGGTCGACCAGGGCGATCACGCCGACCACGGAGGCGCCCGCGGTGCGGAGCTTCTCGACCGCCTTCAGCGTCGAGCCGCCCGTCGTGATCACGTCCTCGAGGATCGCGACGGGCATCCCGGGCACGAGGCCGCGATCGCCCTCGACGAGGCGCCGCGAGCCGTGGTCCTTGACCTCCTTGCGCACGTAGAGCGCGGGGAGGGGGCGGCCGCGCAGGAAGCTCGTGAGCGACACGGCGCTCGCGAGGGGGCAGCCCCCGAGCTCGACGCCGGCGACGGCCTCGCACCGCGGGAGCGCGCCGAGCGCCTCGAACATGAGCGAGCCGACGAGGGCGTGGCCCTCGGCGGTCAGCACCGACTGCTTGCAGTCGATGAAGAAGTCGCTCTCCCGGCCGGACGCGAGGACGACGCGCTTCTGCTCGAACGAGCGCTCGCGCAGCAGCGCGACGAGCCGCTCCCGCTCCGAGGCGCCGGCGGCGCTCACCGGCCGCCCCGCTTGCGCAGCGAGGCCTTCGCGGCCCCCTTCCTGAGCGCGGGGACCACGGGCGGCGGCGGCCCGCCGGCGCTCTCGGCCGCCTCGGCCTCGTCACCCTCGCCGGCGGTCGAGCCCGACAGATCGGCCTCCTCGTCGTCGTGAGCGGCCGCGAGGCGCGGCTCCGGCGCAGGGGCGGGCGCGGGCCTCGCCTCGACGACCGGGGCGGGGCGCGCCGCCGGCACGGGGCGCGCGGGGGCAGGCGCGGCGCGCGGCGCAGGCCGGGCGGGCGGCGCAGGCGCGCGCTGCTCCGCCGGCGGACGCGCAGGCCGCGCGGCCGCGGCGCGCGGCGCAGGTGCAGCGGCGGCGGCCCGCGCCGGGGCGGGGGCGGCGGCCACGGCGAGCGGCGCGCCCGTGGTGACGTTGCCGCGCACAAGGGCGCCCGCGTGGATGCCGATCTGCGGCGCGCCGAGGTCGCCGACGACGCGCGCGCCGGGCTCGAGGATCACGGCCTCGTCGCCGGAGATGTTCCCGGCGACGGCGCCGCGGACGACGACGCGCCGCCCGCGGACGTCGCTCTGGATGAGCGCGCCCTCGCCGATGGTCACGTCGCCGGTCATGACGACGCTCCCCTCGACGCGGCCGAGGATCTCGAGATCCCCGTCGCCCTGCACGTTGCCGCGGATGGCCGTCGTCGGCCCGATCGAGGACTGGGCGGCCATCGGCTACACGTCCATGTCGACGTTGCCCTTGAACGAGGCTCCGTCCGCGATGGTCAGCCGCGACGCCTTCACGTCGCCGACGAGGCGACCGCCGGCGAGGAGATCGACGCGATCGGCCGCCGTGACGTTGCCGGTCACGTTGCCGCCCACCTGGAGCGACGCCGCCCCGATGTCCGCTTCGATCAGCGCCCCTGCGTCGATGGTGAGAGGCCCCTCGACGGTGAGCTTTCCGCGCACCGTCCCGGCGACGATCACCTCCTCGTCGGAGGTGATCTCGCCCTCGATCGTGAGCCCGTTTCCGATGATCGTACCCGCCACGTTCGTGCTCCTCGCCGCGCCCTCGCGGCGCGATTCTTCGTCCGTCAACGCGCGCTACCGCCCTGCCGGTTCGCGCCGGGGGGCCTGCCCGCGACCGCCGGTCGTCCGCTCCGAGAGCTCGGCCGGGAGGTCGAACTCCGCCTCGATGCGGCCGGCGAACGCCGCGCCTTCCTCGAGGATCACCTCGCTGCCGCCCACGTTTCCGGCGTACTGCGCGGTCGCCCGGATCGTGACGGGGCCGCGCGACACCACGTCCCCCGTGAGCTGGCCGGAGACGACGAGCGAGCTCGCCTCGACGTCCCCGGTGACCGTCGCTCCATCCTCGATCTCGAGGTCGCCAGCCAGCTGGATGTTCCCCTCGACGCTCCCCTCGACCCGGAGCGAGCCGTCGCCGTGGACGCGCCCGCGGATGCGGGCGCCCCGTCCGATGAGCGATTCGGCAGCGTCCGATTCGCTGCGCGTCGTTGTCGAGCCTCGGGCCATTCTCGTCTCCTGTGCGCGGGAGGGAGCCGCGCGAGCCGGGGCGCGCACCAGACCGCCCGGCTCGTCCGCTGGAGCTGGGCGAACTGGATCGCCCGGCCCCGCGGCGGCGCGGACGCTACTCCAAGCGGCTGCGCCTCGCAACCGGCGGGCGGGCTCGATGGCGGGGGCGCTCCATGGACTGACTGCAGGGGAGCCCTCGGGGGGAGGGGGCGTCGCGCGGGGGGGCGAGGGGGGCCCTCCCACGAACTCGCGCCTTTTGGTGGCAATGGCCGGCTGTACGGAGGTGGCGAGTCTGTGAGGCGTCGCTGCGATGCGGGCCGGCGCTCGGGTTCGTGGGGCCCTCCCCCTCGCCCCCCCGCACGACGCCCCCTCCCCCCGAGGGCTCTCTCCGGCGGGAAACGCGGAACGCGGAAGGAGAGCGCGGGGGGGCGGAGGGAACGGGGAACGATGCGCGGCGACGAAGGTTGCGAGCGCGCGGGGGTGGGCGCTTCCTGCGGGGCTGGCTCGGGTGATACGGTCTCTCTTGACTGGGCTTTCCTTGCTCGCGACGCCTGCTGTGCCCTGACGGCGAACCGACTCGGATGGCTCGGCGCGCGTCGTCCGTGGGGCGAGCGCAGACCAACCCAACCCGGGGGGTTCCTCATGCGGAAGATAGCTATCGTGGGGTCTGGACAGGCCGGCCTGCTCGCGGCGCACGCCCTGGTGAAGGCCGGCTACGAGGTGACGCTCTACTCGGATCGCACGCCCGAGCAGTGGCTCAACGAGTCGAAGCCGACCGGCATCGCGGCGCGGTTCGACGTGGCGCTCGCGTTCGAGCGCGAGCTCGGCCTGGCCTTCTGGGAGGACGCCGCCCCCAAGGGCCAGGGCGCCCAGGTGACCGCGTGCGCCGCCCCGGGCAACCGCCTGCTGACGCTCGCGGGCCGCCTGGAGCGGCCCTTCTTCGCGATCGATCTCCGGCTCCAGAGCCACCGGTGGATGCTCGAGCTCGAGCGGCGGGGCGGCAAGATCGCGATCGAGCCCGTCACGATCGCGCGGCTCGACGCGATCGCCGCCGAGAACGACCTCACCGTCGTCGCCGCTGGACGGGGCGATCTGTGCAACCTGTTCGAGCGCGATGCCGCGCGCAACGTCCATTCGGAGGCGCAGCGCAACGTCGTCATGATGTGCGTGACCGGCCCGAAGCTCGGGTTCGACGGCATCCCCATGCTCCCGGTCAAGTTCAACCTGTTCGCGGGCATCGGGGAGGCGTTCTGGGTGCCCTACCACCACAAGGACGTGGGACCGAGCTGGAACTGTCTCTTCGAGGCGGTGCCCGGAGGGCCGCTGGACAGGTTCCAGGGCGCGAGGTCAGGAGAGGAGATCGTCGCGATCGCCAAGGGGCTGATGAAGGAGCTCATCCCCTGGGACTACGAGTGGTTCAAGGGAGCCGAGCTGTCGGACCAACACGGATGGCAGAACGGGCGGGTCGTCCCCGCGGTGCGCAAGCCCGTCGGACGGCTGCCCTCCGGCCGGATCGTGACGCCGCTGGGCGACACGGCGATGTCGATCGATCCGATCGGCGGCCAGGGGGCCAACAACGGCAACAAGATGGCGCGCAACCTGGTCGAGTGCATCGTGCAGCACGGCGAGCGCCCCTTCGATGCAGACTGGATGACGCGCACCTTCGATCGCTTCTACGCGCGGCACGGCGGGCCCACCGACCGGTTCAACAACATCCTGCTCGCCGGGGTGTCGCCCCCGATGGCCCACCTCCTCATGGCGCAATACGGCAGCGACGGGCGGGCGGACAACACGAGCGGGCAGCAGGCGCTCGCCAACGCCTTCGTGAACAACTTCAACGATCCGGCGCGGCTGACGGCGGTCCTCGAGGACGTCGGGCGGGTGCGCGCCTTCATCCGGCAGACGACCGGGAAGCCCTGGCCCCTCGCGCTCGCCGCAGGGGGCGTGGGCGTCGGCATCGCGCAGGTGCGGCAGCGCATCGGGCTCCTGCCCGGGCACCCGGCGTAGCTCGCCACGGTTGTACGTGGTCGCGGAGATGGCTCCGCGACGGCTACGTCAGGACGGCGGCGTAGCGCCCGCTGAGCGTGACGATGACGGCGGGCCGCGCCCCGGTCGAGCAGCGGGAGCTCAGTGGTTCCCGAAGGGCCTGCTGAACCAGACGTTCGCGATCGAGCCGAGCCGCTCGGCGACGAGCGCCGCCGTCGCCGTGTCTCCCGGCAGCACGAAGACACGGAGGCCGGCGATGGAGGCATCGGGCGCCCATGCGTGCAACGCCGAGCCGACCGCCGGCTCCTTCCTGAGCGCCTCGAGCGCTTGCTGCGCGAGCTCCCTCTGCTTCCGCGTGTGACAGCCGGGACGCAGCTCGACCGGGACGCGCCTTGGAACCGGGATCTGGGCCTGAATCGATGCCCAATCCTGGAAGTCCGGCTCGAAGACGACGACGATCGACCGCCGCTTCCGCTCGGGCACCACCCCGATGAACGACGGGTGTTTCGAGAGCAGATCGTGCAGCGGCTGGTAGTCGGTCACGCGGAGCGCCGGCCATGCCATCTCGCCGGCCGGGCTCGTGCTGCCGGGCGCCTGAGCCTCCGGCTCGCAGTAGGGCTGCAGGTTCACGCCGACCGCGTGGTCCCCGGTGATCTCGTGCTGCGCGCGCTGGATCGTCTCGAGGGTGACCGGGCTGAAGGCCGCTCGATCAACGGCGGGAGGGACATCGTTCGATCGACTTGCCGCCGGGGCGGCCTCCGGCCTCGAGGACGACGGCGCGGCCGACGTGGAGGCCGGGGCTCCCTGTGGTTTCGCGCCGGTGGTCGCTGCATCGCCGCCGCTCCCCGGTGTACGAGCGTTGCACCCGGCCACGAGGAGGAGGGAAGCGGCGAGCGGTCGGGCCGCGGCGAGGCTCCAATCAAAACGCAACGGTGACTCCTAGCTGAGATTCGATGTCGCCGACCGAATGAAACCAGGTCTGGTCGAAGGGGGCCACCACGAACCCGGCGATGTGCATCCCGACGATCGCAGCGTTCCCGGAGCCGACGGGGATGTAGATCGGCGCGCCGGAGTCAGTGGGAGCCGCGATGTTGACGCCCGTCCGGCGGCCGAACCACACGTTCGAGCGGGCACGCCCGTCGATGACCCAGGTGGACTGCATAGTGAAGATCTCGACGCTGCACTTGGCCAGATAGTTCCTGCCGCTGAACCACACGGCCTGCCCGTTCGCGGGGGCCACCTTGGTCGTGACCGGTCGGGTGACTGGGCAGCACGGGTCTGTGTGAATTTGCGCGGAGTATGTCTCCGGCGGGAACGAGGGACCGATGTACACCATGTCCCACGCCGTCGTGTTCGCGGGGAAGTGGCCGGCTTCACCCCAGAACTCAGGGCCGGAAAAGACGAATTTTCCCGCCGCGCTGACGCAGTGCCCCGCCGTGACCGCGCCACGAATGAGCCCCCAGTTCACGACGAACCCCGCGGTGCAGATCCCAGGAGCTCGCCACGGTTCTACGTGGTCGCGGAGATGGCTCCGCGACGGCTACTCCAGGACGGGGTGGTACCGCCCGCTCGGCGTGACGATGACGTGGGCCCGGAGCGGGACATTCAGCGCGTAGGAGAGATCGCGCAGCTCCTCGGTCATCGCGTGGTCCTCCGCGGTCGGCGTCGGATCGCCGCTCGGGTGGTTGTGGGCCAGGACGAAGCCGACGGCCGCCATGTCCAGCGCCGTGCGCAGGATGGTCGAGCGGCCCGCGTGGACGGCGTCGTCGACGCCGCGGGCGAGCATGCGCGTCTCGCGCACGCGGCCGTGGCTGTCGAGCGCCGCGATCCAGAGCTCCTCGTGGACGAGGTGCGCGAGCCTCGGCCCGAAGTACCGCGCCACGCGCGCGGCGTCGGTGAGGAGCGCACCTCGGCGAGCCCGCGCGGCGTGGGCGCGGCGGCCGAGCTCGAAGGCCGCGGCGAGCCGGGTCGCGTCGAGCAGCGCGATCTGGGTTCGCTCGGCGATGGCCGCCGGAGAGAGGCGACCGAGAGACGGGAGCGCGGCCGTGCCGAGGACGCGCGGCCCCACGGCCGGGATGCCGAGCACCATCTCGATCAGGCCGGCCTCGGTCGCGGTCGGGATCTCGGCCGCCGTCTCGGCGGGGGCGTCGATGGGTGCGCCGCTCATCGGGGCCACCTCCGAGCGCGGGTGAGCGAGCGGGCGAAGAGGCGGCGAGCGAGGCGGAGCCGCGTGGCCACCGTCGGCCTCGGGATCGCGAGCGCCGCCGCGATCTCGCGCGTCGTCAGGCCGGCGGCGGTGAGCGCCAGGACCTCGCGAAGCTCCGCGCGGAGACGGTGAAAGGCGCGGAGCAGCCCGCGCGCGACGATGCGCTCCTCCGGCGAGGGAGCTGCGAGGGGAGCGAGCCGATCGGGATCGACCGCGGGCACCTCGTGCCGGCGGTACGCCTTGTCGCGGTGGTGCGACGCCTGCCGCAGGGCGACCGCGGCCAGCCAGGCGCGCAACGCGTCGCCCGGCGGCTGATCGGGGGACGGCCGGAAGCGCCCGGCGCGCATGCTGCAAAAGGCGCCGAGCACGGTCTCCTGCGTGACGTCGTCGAGATCCGCGGCGCGGACGCCGCGGGCGCGTAGCGCGCTGCGGATGAACGGGCGCTGCGCGAGGAGTGCGGAGGCGTCGAGGTAGACAGCGGGGTGCGGCGATTCTCGATGGGGCTTGGGCGGGCGGGCGAGCTGGCCGCGCGCTGTGGAGCGCAGGCGGCGGCGTGAGGGCGGATCGATCTCTTGGCCCTGTTCGGGGCGTGGACGTACCGTTTCCATGTCGGACCTCGTTGCTGCGGGGTTCGGCCACGCTGCCCGGACGGTTGGCGCCGTCGCGGGCAGCACTTGCTTGTGGGGAGCCTACGTGCTGCCGAGGAACCCAGCAATCCAAATATGCCATATGAGGCGCTATTCCAGATCGGACGAGAGCCGACTCCTTCGCCATGCCTGATGCGCGGCTGGACGAGGTGCTTCGCTCCATTGGGGCCAACGTCCGCCGCATCCGCGAGAAGCGCGGCATGACGCAGCAAGAGCTCGCGGACGCGGCCGAGATAGCCCTCCGCTTCCTGCAGAAGGTCGAGCACGCCCAGACGAATGTCGGGGTGGCTATCCTTGTGAGGCTGGCCGACGTGCTGGGCGTCCGTCCTGGGGTGCTGTTCCGCCAGCGGGAGCTTCCGCCGGTCAAGCGGGGCCGGCCACGCAAGGCGCGACCCCGCGCGTAGTGATCCCGAACGTTGGGCAAGCGCTTCGAGGCCGCTGCGGAACGAGGCGGCGCCCACGTTACGTGCGTGGCGCGCGGCATCGCCCATGGCACGCCGACGCCCAGAGCCTGAGCCGCCCGCCTGCTTCGGCACGGAACTGCCCCGGTGGGCGTGACGATGACGGGATCGGCGAGGGGGATGCCCATCGCGAGCGCGCGGCGTGGACGCTTCGGCCGAGCTCCAGTCGTCCGGTGTGAAGCCCGCACGAACACGCGCTGGTCTCCTTGACAAGGCGGGGCAGGCGTCAGCTACGCTACGTTTCCACGATGAGTGGGGCCGGCACGACGGGGTGGGGTCGGAGCTCAAGGCGCTCCCCGCCGACGTGGCGGTCAGCGGCGAAGGGGGCTGATGACGCCGAGAGGGCCACGGTCAACGATGTGGATGTCGATCCTCGTGGTCCGCCCATCTTTGTGGCCAAGCAGCGTCTGGATCGTCCGGATGTCGATGCCCGCCTCGATCAGGTGGGACGCGAAGCTGTGGCGGAGGGGTCGGCATGTCGCGCGCTTGGCGAGCTCCGCGGCGCGTCCGGCATCGTGCACGGCCCTTTGCACTGCCGATATTGGTCGTCGATCGAGGTCGACGTCTTTGATGCGAATCGAAAGCGCTTCGAGGAGCCGGAGGCCGTTTCCGTAGAGGAGCTCGCCGATGAGCCGAAATGGCGGGACGAAGTCTTCGAGCAAGGTGAGGGTCTCCTGTCGCGAGAGGACCGAGGGGAGGTGCTCCGGCCGGCGTGCGCGTTCGAGCGCTTCGAGCCGGGGTATCTGCAGGTCGAGAACCCGCTTGTAAAGGAAGAGGAGCGCGCACAGCGCTTGGTTCTGCGTGGATGCCGCGGTGCGGCGTGCGACCGCAAGCTCGTCAAGGAAGGCTGTGACCTCTTCCGCGCCCATCTGCCGTGGGGGCTTGCCGCTGTGGAAGCGGATGGGTACCCAGCCGTCGGCGTGAATCTTGCGCGACGACACACCGTCGCCGTCCGAGACCCAGCATCGGGAATACGTAGATACGCAGCGGCGGTCTATCTCCGCAATCCCGCGGATAGGCTGCGGAAGGTCGCGGCCTATCCGCGGGATTGCGGAGATAGGCCATGATGGGCCGCGACTTATCCTCGGGAATATGGAGATAGGGTGCCACGGTTCGCGGCCTATATGTGAAAATGCGTAGATATGTCATGCATCACAGCTAATTGCGACGTTGGGCCGCGGCACGTTGAGGCTGGGACACCAACCCCACCCTGCTGGAGGTCCTGGCGTCTAGCAGACCTATCCAAGAGGATAGAAAGCACGACCGTTCGCCTCTTTAGGCGCAGAAATCGTTGGCATGGCAGCTGTAGGGGCGCTGCTGCTGGAACATGAAGGCGCGGCCGACCCTGCCGAACGGCATCAATGCTGGAGACCCAATGGCGCGAAGTCCGAAACTTGAGCACGTTAGATCGAAGGTTCAAACGCGCGGAGATATCCGCGAGGTTGGTTCGAAGTACCTGTCGCGGCTGCATCCCGTCGTACACCATATGCATCAAGTGCTCGGCCGTCATTCGGATGACAAGAGCTCGCTTCAGATTGGCACGCGGCAATACGTGATCGCACTTGCCGGCCACCTTGAAACCTTCTTTCGCGACATCTTTCGATACATCCTCGAAAACAATCCAGAAGTCTACAACCAGATCGTTCAGGGGGAGCACATTCGCGTGCCTGTGGAGCGTGATTTGGCAGCTCATGGAGTCAATCGCCACGACTTCGTCGCTGAGGCGTTTACGTTGCAGAGCGCCGGATCTATCGCGAGCGCTCTCGACCCCCTGTTTTCGCCGAAGGGGTTCCGGTTCGCCGTCGAGCACTCGCAATTAGAATACGCGGTCCCTGCCAGATCGGCGATGGGTCGCGGCTTTCCGCTGTCCGCATTCCCCGACTGGTGGCAAGACCTCTCGAAGATCCTCGATTTGCGGCACGAGTTCGCGCACGACGCCAACTCCACTGCGTCCGTAGACGCCTTCGAAATGGCGAGACTGGAATCGCTGGCAGTACTTTTGCCTCAGTATGTGACGATCATGGTGGGCGCTGTTCGCCTCGTTGCCGGAAGCCCGTGTCATGAAGAACTTCCAGTCATGCTTCTGGTCGAAGACCTGCTCGCGAATGACTGGCAAATCGTACCGACGTCTGATCTTTCGACCGACGCGGCCCAACAACCCGCTGCACCCGACGAGGCGGGCAGCCGCGCTCCGCGCGGCAACCCGCCCCGCGGGTGAGCGAGGATACGTTAGACTGAGATCAGGCGGGCGCCCCCTACGACGCAATCCGCCTTTCAACGCGACGATAAAGTCGGAGCAGTAGCATGGATGATATTCTCGATGACCTGGTGCGATTAGCTCGACGCTGCGAGCGTGCGGCGAACACACTTGACGCCGAGCCGATCGCGTCGATGTGCGCCCGTCTGCGCACCGCGGCCGACAGCGTTGGCCGAGCGGCCTCGGGCGGATGGCTGGGATATCATGCAAACATATATATCGAAGACCTGCGACCAAAGACGGCTCGTGACTACTTCGACACCGAGTGGGGCAGCGAAGGCGCGTACAGCAATCAGACCCAAGGTGGGCCGTGGGTCATCTACGAGTACGAACCTCTTCTGGAAGAGATCAAGAGACGGGCTCAGGTTGACGACACCAGCGTGATCGAACGAACTGCCGAGGCGGTTGGCGAGGTTTTCACCGAATGCCGCGATGAGCTGCTTCCAACCATCGACGCGCTCCTTAGCACCAAGCCTGACGAGGCGATCAAGAAAGTGCGCGGCAAGGTGTCGTCCCTCAAGCCGTATCACACGGAGATGGAGTTCTTTCAGGCTCTTGTGTCAGGGAAACAGTTCATGTCTCGAGACGCTCGCGCAACATCGGGAGGCATCCAGGCGCCACCACATGTCAAGGTCGGCCTTTGGCTGACCTCACAGCTCTCTTACCGAAACAGCGCGCAGGAACTGGCGAAACACGCGCGTTATATCGCGAAGTACCTTGAGAAGACCCGAAAGATGAAAGGCAAAACTGTGGCAAAGACGGACGGCAAGATTTTTATCGGTCATGGACGATCCCGCGTGTGGAAAGACCTGAAGGACTTCCTCCAAGATCGACTCGGTCTCACGTGGGACGAGTTCAATCGTGAGGCCACCGCAGGCGTCTCCGCCAAGGAGCGCTTGGAGACGATGCTAGACGAAGCGTGCTTTGCATTCATCGTCATGACTGCGGAAGACGAGCAAGCGGACAAGACCAAGCATGCGCGCGCAAATGTCATTCACGAGGTCGGGCTCTTTCAGGGTCGCCTTGGTTTCAAACGTGCAATCGTTCTGCTCGAACAGGGTTGTGAGGAATTCTCGAACATCACCGGACTCGGTCAGATCCGGTTCCCTCCTGGCGATATCGCGAGCAAGTTCGAAGAGATTCGCTTGGTCTTGGAGCGTGAGAAGCTCGTGTAGCGAGCGCTGCCGGGAAATATGCGATACGTGGCACGCTTCCAGTCTAACTCGCGCATGGATCTGACGGCCGGGACTCGCGGCTCATGCGCACGTTGGGCAGACCAGTGCGACGACTACCCGCCAATATGAATCCCGCCTCGACGAGCCCCTGGGGCCGGACAACGTGGCAGGACCGTGCAGAAGTGTCCCGGCGGGGCATGCGGCCCTGCGCCATGCACGGCAACCCAGCGCCCCCTCCTTGGGGGAATAATGCACTAGTGAGACACTATGCCAGGGCGAACTATCCACGACTTTACCCGGCCGATCCAGCGCCTCACCTGGGTGGAGGACGCGCACGCCTACCACGGTGCCACAGAGAATCGGCTTGTAGCCGAGACTGGGGTACCCGCAGACTCGCTGCGGCAGGGGCTCTACCTATATCTGTACAGTAACCGCGGTGAGACCCACCCAATCAGGAACAAGAATCGGCACCAGCACCCACCTGACGGAGCCGTGGTCTGTCCGCCCGATTTCTGCACGCTCAAGAGCGGAAAATTTCAAGACGGTCTGCATGAGCATATTAGGAGGAACCTTCATGGCCATCTCTGGCGTCCGGACGCCACACCCCGACAAGATCACGTGACCCCACACGTCATTGTTTGGTTCCTCGCGTTTGAAACCGACCCGCTTGGCCCTGGACCTCCCGGCGCAAGACAGCGAACTCGAGAGAAATACTACAACTTCACCGTGCGCGAATGGCTATCCGGCCGCAGTCTGAACGATGTCCGACAGAACGGACGATCCGAGCATCGTTGGATTCCCCCTCATACGACAACGCTTCCGGTCACTCTGGAGGATGGGCGGAGTTTTCTCGAGAGCCTCCTCGTGCGCAATCCAGCCTGGTAGGCTCGACGTGCAGCGTGCCATTGTCTCCAGGGCGCGGACATACGCGCCCTCTTGCGACTTGCCGCGTACGGAGAGCCGGCTGCCCAACTCCGGTTTGCAGCAGACGTCGCCCTCGCGTTCGCTCGGCCGGCGCAACTGAAACCTGGTACGTTGGGCGGGCAGGCGTGAGCCGAGGCAGTTATGGCTCCAGCGGAGTACAGCCTCTCAGGCGTCTGCCCCTGGAGGGCTCGCGCGGACGGGCCCGTCTCTACGATCGAGGATGCGCGCTCGAGCCCGGATGGGCCCGTCTCGACGACCAGCAGGCCGCCCACTCTCCGAACCGCCCTGATCCTCCCGACTTTTCCGATCAATACGAGGACTTGCGCGGGACGACCTGGGCGCGCGTGCCTGGGCCTGGTATGCTCCAGGTGCGTCGGCGGGAGCGCGCCTTCGCTAGGAGCTGCCCGTGAAACCGCGCGTCTATGTCGAAACGTCAATCTTGAGCTATCTGACCGCGCTGCCAAGCAGAGATGTCATCCAGGCCGCCCGCCAGCAGGTCACGATCGGCTGGTGGGCGCGGCGAGACGAGTTCGAGCTGTTCCTCTCCGACCCGGTGCTGACCGAAGCGCGCCGGGGCGACCCCGCGGCAGCTGCTCGGCGGCTCGGGGCAGCCGCGGGGATCGCTGTCCTCTCAGGAGCCGAGGAAGCGGAGATGCTTGCCGCGGCCCTCATCAAGCAGGCAGCCATGCCCGCAAAGGCAATCGTCGACGCCGCGCACGTGGCCATAGCCGCCGTTCATGGCCTCGATTTTCTGCTGACATGGAACTGCACGCATATTGCGAATGCTACGATGCGGCCACGCATAGAGTCCGTGTGTAGACACAGTGGGTTTCGACCGCCCATCATCTGCACGCCAGACGAGCTGCCGCCACAGGAGGAGAAATGATTCGCGATGCCATCGTCGATGAAGTCCGCGCAATTCGCGACGAAATTGCGAAGGAATGTGGTTATGACGTTCACGAGCTGTTCAAGGCGTTTCGACGCCTTGAAGCAGGCAGCGCCACGGACCACGTTTCGATCGTTCCGCGTAGCGGTGGCCCGGAGGCCGCCCAACAAGGCAACGCAGCGGACGAGGCGAAGGCGACGACGCCCGCACCTCGCCGCTGATTGCCAAGGCGTCGTTCGGCCCGCGCCCGCCACGGGCGACTGGGCGCCTCGTGATCCGAGCGCGGCGGCCGCACAGGGAGGCCGCCGCGGCGCGGCGCGCGTGGCTCGCCGGCCGCCCGCCGTCGCGCGGAGTCGCGAGCCCTCGCGCCGCGGCGCGCCGCTTCCACGGAGCTCGCTCGCGGCGCGCGCCCTCGGCGCAGGCCGGGTCTCCCCGCCGCTCCCGCCCGCGCCGCGCCCAGGCCGAAGACCCGCGCCGCAGCCCCCCTCGCAGGCGCTCCCGAAACGGCCAGCGCGCGTCGATGAGGACCTGCCGCGGCTCGCCGACTTCGTGCGATGCCTCGCGCGGGGCGCGAACAGGTCAACCTGGTCTTCCCGGAGGTGAGCCCGGCCCCGGCGGAGCGCGACCGGTTGGGTCAGGCGCTCCTGCCGGAATGACGGAGGCGTTGCGGCGGGTCCGCAGCGCCAGCGCGCCGTGTTCTCGAGCCGGCGCGGCGTCAGACCGGCGCGCCTGTCGGCTCGACCGGCGCAGGCTCGGGCGGCGCCCGCTCGTCGGGCGCGGCGGCGCTGCCGCGGCGCTTCGGGCGGAGCCGCCGCAGGGCGCTGCGGAACGAGGTGGCGCTGAAGCGGCGCTTGACCTCGGGCATGTCCCAGCAGGCGTTGACTCCGGCGGCGCGCGCCTCGTTCCCGAGCAGCGTGGCGTACGTCACGATGGAGTTGCGGAGCACCATCGCCTCTTCCCGGTTGCGCAACCCGAGGATGCCGAGCAGGTCGCGGCCGCTCACCTCGTCGAGCAGCGCGCTGCCTTCGCGCAGGAAGTCCTCGGTGAGGCCGACGAGCGCAAGGCGGGCCTGGTGCTGCTGGGCGAGCCGGAGCAACATGGCGAGATCGCTTGTCTCCTCGGTGAGTGTGCCGCTCGTGTTCACGTCGGCGAACGGCGAGGACATCCAGGGTACCGAGGATACATCGTTGTGCGACCGCCTGTTGGTTTGAACGACCACGGATGATATCTGTGCCGGGGTGACGCTCTTTGACTTCTGTGGCTTTCAGTTTGGTCGAATGCGTCTGCGCGTTCAGTTCCAGCGGCCATGAATTGGTACTCGATGCGTTCAATAAGTGCATCAGCCGTGATGTGAGCATTTGGGCTGTCTTGACGCCCCCGGTCTAACTCCGCATTGCAGACCGACGGACCGGGCAGGCTCGCTTCGCTCGCCAGCCCGGCCCGTGGCTGAACGCGAGACGTTAGGCAGACGATTGCGCTGAGCGTGGCACAGCAGAGGAGACCGATCGGCTGCGCGTCGGTGCCTTACGGCGCCGAGCTTGCTTGCCGCGACGGCCCGTCGTAAACTAGGATATGGCCGTTCGAGCCGTTACGGTAAACCTGCCCGAGCCGCTGTACGAGCGCCTGGCTCGCCGCGCGCAGAAGACGCAGCGAACCGTCGAGGCCGAGCTCGTCGACGCGGTGATAACGTCCCTCCCTGACGAGCCCGACGAGCTGCCGGCCGACATGGCGGACGCCATCGCCGCGCTGCACTTGCTGGGTGATGAGGAGCTATGGCGGGCCGCCAGGCAGGGCCTCGCCCCGGAGAAGGCCGCGGACCTCGAGGCGTTGCACCTCAAGCGCCAGAGCGACGGGCTCTCCGCTTCGGACGTCGAGGCGCTCGCGACGCTCATGAAGGAGTACACGCGGATCATGCTGGTTCGTTCCCGATCTGCCGCTTTGCTCAAGCAGCGAGGTCATGACGTCTCGGTGCTTCACCAAGGACATGAGCCGTAGCTACGTCGGGAGGGCGCTGCGTGAGCAGGTCGCCAGTGAGGCGCGCCATCGCTGCGGCTACTGCCTGACCTCGGCGCGCATCATCGGTACGCCGATGGAGATCGATCACATTGTACCCGAGTCGCTGGGCGGACCTACTACAAGGGAAAACCTCTGGCTCGCATGCTCGATGTGCAACGACCACAAGGGGAATCGAATCGCTGCTCCCGACCCGCCTACCGGTGAAGTCGTGCGTCTCTTCAACCCCCGACAGCAGGTCTGGCCGGATCATTTCTGCTGAAGCACGGAGGGATCTCTGATCATCGGCAAGACGCCGACTGGCCGAGCTACGATCGCTGCGGTTCGCCTGAACCGCGTCGAGCTCGTGGAAGCCAGGCGAGGCTGGGTCATCGCTGGTTGGCATCCGCCGGAGGATTGAACCATGGAGAACCTGGCGTGGCTCGCCGACTTCGTGCGGTGTCTGGCGAGGGGCGCGGAGCAGGTCAACCTGGTCTTCCCGGAGGAGAGCCCGGCCCTGGCGGAGCGCGACGCGCGACCGGCTGCGCGAGGCGCTCCTGCCGGAATGACGGAGGGGTTGCGGCGGGTCCGCAGCGCCAGCGCGCCGCGTTCTCGATCCGGCGCGGCGTCAGACCGGCGCGCCTGCCGGCTCGACCGGCGCCGGCTCGGGCGGCGCCGGCTCGTCGGGCGCGGCGGCGCTGCCGCGGCGCTTCGGGCGGAGCCGCCGCAGGGCGTTGCGGAACGAGGTGGCGCTGAAGCGGCGCTTGACCTCGGGCATGTCCCAGCAGGCGTTGATGCCGGCGGCGCGCGCCTCGTTCCCGAGCAGCGTGGCATAGGTCACGATGGAGTTGCGGAGCACCAACGCCTCTTCCCGGTTGCGCAACCCGAGGATGCCGAGCAGATCGCGGCCGCTCACCTCGTCGAGCAGCGCGCTGCCTTCGCGCAGGAAGTCTTCGGTGAGGCCGACGGGCGCAAGGCGGGCCTGGTGCTGCTGGGCGAGCCGGAGCAGCATGGCGAGATCGCTTGTCTCCTCGGTCAGCGTGCCGCTCGTGTTCACGTCGGCGAACTGCTCGGCGACGTCCGGCTCGAACGCGAACGCCTGGTCGGCGAACGCCTTGAGGCGCGCGCGCCAGGGCCGGCTCGCCTTGATCACCTGGTCGATGGGCCGCACCTGATAGGCGCCGGTGCGCTTGCCCTCGCCGAACCAGAGGTTCGCCGTGTCGAGGAGCTGGATGGCGCCGCGGAGCAGCGCGCGACGCTCGGGGCCATAGGCCTTGCTCGCGAGCTGCGCCTGGTGCTGGACGACGGCCAGATAGAGGTCCCGGAGCTCCGTGAGGGTGGTCGAGACGGGTTGGCTCGGCTCCATGACCTCGCGGACGATGCGGTCCATCTCGGGCCGCGCGGTATCGAGGATGGCCTGGAACTCCGCGGGGGTCGCGACCGCGCGGGTTTCCTTCAGGACTGCGTGTTGTTCTTGTGAGAGTTCGATTCCCATAACCTACCTCCAGTGAAGGTGGCGAGCGGGCGAGCGTAACACCGCGGTTGAGCCCGGGGCGACACAGACGGACGCAGCCGTCCGGAGAGCACGTTCTCAACGCCGGGGGCTGCGCCGGCGCGCCCGGGGCGCATCCCAGCAGGCCGGGGCGCGAACCCAGCAGACCGTGGAGCGCGGCCAGCGGGCCGGAGAGCTCGACCAGCGCCGCCGAGACGGCCGGGAATCGTGCCAGCAGATCCGAGGAGACGTACCAGCAGATCCGGAAAGCCGTACCAGCAAGCCCGATTAGCCGTACCAGCATGTCCGAGGAAGCGTACCAGCGGATCCGAGGAGGCGTACCAGCAGATTCGGAGAGCCGTACCAGCAAGTCCGAGGAGCCGTACCAGCATGTCCGGGGAGCCGTACCAGCAGGTTCGAGGAGCCGTACCAGCATGTCCGGTGAGCCGTACCAGCGGGTGCTGGCAAGCATCCCGGGGCTGATGGGGAGTCGCCGGGAGGCGCTGGCACGGCGCCGGGAGTTGCTGGCAGTCGACCTGGCCGAGGCGCGCGATAGCCTTCGCCGCGAAATGCGGGCCAGAGCTCACCTGCACGAGCACGTCCGCAAGGCGCTAGTCCGCGGCGGCGTCCCAGCGGAGCGGATCGCGCACGCGTTCTCCTCGGACGCCCCCTAACGTTGCTCCGACGTCCTCGCTGCGTGAGCGCGGCCGCCGCCTGGGTGGCGCCGCAAGCACACGGTCTCCCTCGACGTCGCGTCCGCCTCGCGATGGCCGAGAATCCATGTCACAGGCGAGCGGGGGAGGGCCGCCCGTGCGCCACGCTACCGCGTGATCTCTCGGGGCGGCGCCGCCGCCGACGCTCCGAACGCGTAGGACACGCCCACTTCGGCGCGGAACGGGACGAGCGGGGGCGGCTCGAGGCCGTGGGTGGAGCGATAGCCCGCGCGCAGCCCGAGCTCGACGCCCGGGCCGATCGACAACCCGAACGCGAGGCTCGCGTCGAGGTAGCCCCCCGTGGGCGCATAGAAGCCGTCGCGAGTGCCCTCGTAGGTCGCGCGCGCGCGATCGCTCGCCGCGATGTACGTGCTCAGGATCGCCGTGTACTCCACCTCCAGCGCGATGAACCAGCCGCGCTGGAAATACCCGCCCGCGAGCCCGGGGTGCGCGCCCACGCTCACGAACCGAAACGCCTGGTTGTCGCCCGTCTGCGCCGGCAGCCCCAGGCGCCCGGCGAGCCCCCAGCCGCCGTGCTGCAAGAGCGTCGCGCGCGCCGCCGGCTCCAGGCGGAAGGAGTCGAGCGCCGGCACGAGGAAGACCGGCAGCGTCAGCCCGATCTCGAGGTCGAGGCGGCGCACGAGCCGTTCCACCGGGATCGCCCGCCCGTAGGCGAGCTCCAGAGCGGGCGCGGAGTTCCATCCGAGAGTGACGTGCGTCGCGTTCTCTTGCTCCCCTTGATACCCGCTGATGGGCGCGGCCGACGCGACCGCGGAGACCGCCGTCGCGGCGATCGCCGCGGCGAGGGCGACGGCCCTCATCTCGCCCCCTCGTAGGCGCCGAGATGGGCGCGCAGGACCTCCATGACACGATCGGGGTGCTTGTTCACCCAGCCGTGGTCCTCGCCTTCGATGCGGACGAGCTCGACGTCGCAAAAAAGAGGGGCGTGGCGGCTCTCCTGTTGCTCGAACCCGATGACGGTGTTGATCGTCGTTCCGATCAGGGTCACCGGCTTGCAGAAGCGGTCGAGGCCGGAAGAGAAATCGAAGTCCCACGCTCCGTCCGTCTTCGCCGAGCTCTGCAGGTCCCGCATCGCGCGCGCGCCCAGGCGGAAGGCCTTGAAGTTGTCGGGATCGTCCGGGTCTTCGTAATACCCTGGCTGCGACCAGCCCTGTCCCAGGGAGAGGAGGAAGTCTGCGCGCGCGTCTCCGTCGGGGCTCATGGCCCACTCCGACCAACCGAGATCGTTCAGCCCCTCGGCGGTGAGGCCGAACGTGAAGAGCTCGGTCTCGTTCGCGATCGCCGCGTTCAGGAAGCCCGGCTCGCTGAGGACGGCCTCTCCGACGCGGTCGGGGTGCCTCTGGATATAGAGGGCCGCGTACATGGCGCCCCACGAATGCCCGAACAGCGTGACCGGCGCGTCGGGGGAGAAGCGCTGGACGAGCTCGTGGAGATCCGCCGCGTACGTCTCGACGGTGAAGTCCGATGAAGGGACGCGCTCCGAGAGGCCGGTGCCTCGCTGATCCCAGTGGACGACGAAGTACCGCTCGGCGAGCGCGCCGAGGCCGAGCATGCCGCGCATGTCGCCGCCGGGGCCGCCGTGCAGCGTGATGAGGGTGGGGTTCTTCGGGTCCCCTTGCGTGCGAAGGTGAATGAGGGCGCCGTCGCGGAGGGTGAAGCGAGGCAGCGTGTCGTCCTCCGCGACCGTCCTCGGGACGAGGTTTCCAGGCGCGTCCGGATCCAGACAGCCCGAGGCGAGCACGACGCACGTCAGACAACAGCGGCGGGCGAACGAGCGCATGACCGGAGCGTACGAGCCCGGGCCGCCCCCGGCATTGTGCCGCCACGCCAATCGATTGTCCGGCGGCGCCCTCGGCTACGCGCTACGCCATGGAGCGCTCGCGGAGCTGGCCCGGCGTGCTCCCCGTCCACCGCCGGAAGGCCTTGTAGAACGCACTCACATCGGAGAACCCCACCAGCGAGCCGATCTCCGCGAGCCCGAGGGCGGGATCCTCCAGGTAGCGCAGCGCGAGCTCTTCGCGGGTCTTCTCGACGAGCGCTCGGAAGGGAAAGCCGTCCTCCGAGAGGCGTCGTTGCAGCGTGCGCGCGCTCAGCCCGAGCCGCTTCGCCACCGTCGCCAGCTTGGGAGCACCGCCGTGCAGCTCGAGGGCGAGCGCGTGCCGCGCGCGCTCAACGAGGCTCGCCTGGGCGGGCGGGAGCTTCTGCACGAGGAGGGCGGCGTGGCGCTCGAGGACGGCACAGAGCTCGGGGGCGGCCCCTCTCATCGGCGTCGCGAGCGCCGCGCGCGGGAGGACGATCGCGTCGCCGGGCGCTCGAAATCGAACCGGGCAAGCGAAGATCCGGGTGTACGCCTCGAGCTCGGCGCAGCGCGGGTGACGGAACTGGATCGAGGAAGGCGACAACGGCGTGGCGGCGAGCGCGCGGAAGCGAAGGACGATGTTCGCGAAGCCGAACTCGGTCGCGACCCGGTGCGGGGCCGCGCCGGGGACGTGCTCCCGGACGAGCCGGGCCTCCGTGCGATCGACGTGAAGGACATGGCGCACGGCCGTGCTGATGACGGCGAAGTGCCGCGAGAACCTCTGGAAGGCGTCTCCCACCGTGTCGCTCGACGCGACGACGTAGTCCATCACATCCCAGTGGCCAATCGAGAGCGCCTCCGCGGCGCGGAGCCCGACGCCCGGATCGCCGGCCCTCTCGACGACATCGTCCCAGAGCGCGATCCACCGGCGATAGGAGAGCCGGAAGTCGGGGTTGCGCAGCTCCTCCGGCGCGAGCCCGTGCGCTCGGGCGAGCGAGCTCCCGTCGATCCCGGCAGCCTCCGCGGCCCCGAGGACGCTCCGCAGCGCCTTCACGCCGACGCTCAGCGCGCGCTCGCCCTCCGCCTTCACGAGCGGGTCGAGCCCCCGACGAGAGCTCACGAGGCGGGGCCTGCGCGACACTCGCGAAAGTCGCACGGCCGGTCAGCGACGTCAACCACGCCCGTGGGCTTCGCGTGGCGCAGGCAGCTCGGGTTCAGGCGCCCGAGCGAGATCCCGTGGTTCACCTGGAACACGGTTCAAGTCGAGGCTACTCGCTCACGAGGGCCCCTGCGCGGCCCCCGAGCCCTTCAACGGGTTCTGGGGCGTTGGGCAGCTCCAAGTGAGACAACGCGTGGCGGGAGTTCCGATCCTCGCCACGACGCGCTTTGGGTGTAGATCCTTGGCGACGACAAAAGTTCGTGCGATTTCATAGTGTTGTGCGGCAGGTGCGGTCCCTGGGACCGCGCACCTATCCCCTCGATGCAGACGCCCGTCGACGAAGCCGGTGGACTTGGCCCCCTGAGGCATCCCCTCATTTGACCTCGAAGAAATGGCTGAAGAACGCATGCTCGCGGACGATGCGGTCAAAGGCATCCACCAGGCGGCGAAGCCACTCCTCCCGCATCGTGGGGATGCAGTGGTACCAGTACAGCCCCTGGCGATAGAGCGAGTGCGTTCGCTTCTTGACCGTGTTGACCTTCAGAGTTCGATCGAGCCGAGCACCACGGCGCCCACGGCGGCACGCTTGTCCGTCACTCGCGCGCCGACCAACGACTTCGGCCGGCCGTTCGACGGCACCCAATCCTCGGCGGCACGCACCGCGCCCTCGGCCGATTCGACGAGGATGCAGCCTCGGAACCGGATGACGAAGTCCCAGCCGAACGCTTCCAAGAGCGCATAGAGCTCCTGGTAGCCGAACGCCCGGTCGGCCAGGAGCGTGATGTTCACGTTCTCGGGCAGCCAGGTGTGCAGCCGCTCGACCATCTCCAGTTCATGTCCAGTGCGCTGATCCTTCAGCGCCGACTTCTTCACCGTCTTCCAAGCCAGCGGCATCGCCCGACCGTGGGTCGTCACCATGTAGGCGCAGAGCGTTGTGTGGTCGTCCTTGTCGAAGTCGGTCCAGTCGAGGGCGATGAGAATCGACGCGTTCTCTCCCACGACGAACCGGACCCAGCGCGCCAGCACGATGTCGAGCGACAGGGCGTCGTTACCCAACAGGCGGTCGACCTGCTTGACGCCGCTCTTGGCGGTGATCTTCGCCACGTTCGCGTAGGCCTGCCCGATGGCGTGGATCGACAGGACGGCGGCGTTCAGGACCCCGGCGACGCCGTTTGCCAGCGACAGCACGCGCAAGGCGTGCAAGTCGGCGCCGAAAACGCGGTCCGCGAACTCCCGGGTGTGCTCCAGGCCGAGCTTGTCGCGGTCGGGCTTCTGGGTCGAAAGCGAATCGGCAATGGTCACGGGTGGCATCATGCCGCATCAACCATCCGCCGGGCGATGGATTCCCGGCTCCGTTACGAACAAGGGGATCCCTCAGGTTGGGACCCTGAAGCCGGCAAAACCTATTCCGTAAGCGTCTCGGGAATCTCGGCGACCATCGCCTACGACGTCGTGTTCGTCGACTGCGAGTAGAGGATCCTCGTTCCCCTTCAGCTCGGGATCGCGAGCGTTTGGGGCCAAGATCCCTGGCGCCAGACGTGCACCCGTCCTTTTGACAGACGCCGGCTCACCCAGCTCGGCGTCCGGCCGAACGCGGTGGGATGGGCTGGAGGCTGGTCCCTCCGCTGGAGGCGCCTGCCTCCACCTCCCCGATTTGTCCCCGGCCTCCGCCAGCATGGCTCCAAGACGACGCCTGCCCAGGCAGGGCACTCCAGCTCTCGCAGGTTTGCCAGCGGCACGTCGGCTGCTTGAGCGTCGTCAGCCGGGAAAGGCCGGCGACTGGAGAAGACATGCGAGCATTGTATTTTATCTGCGGGATCGGAGCCTCGATCATCTGGGCCGGTTGCACGATCACGCCGTCGGAGGACGAGCTCTCGTCTGTCGCGAGCGAGACCGACCCGCTCTACGCCGACAGCACCACGATCTGGAAGCGGCTCAAGATCCCCGTTTGCTTCGAAAATGCCACCGGCGGAAATGCCACCGGGCGCGGCTGGGTGCGGGACGCCATCACCGCGACTTGGCAAGAGCACTCGAAGCTGATCTTCACCGGCTGGGGCAAGTGCGCCTCCGATGCCGACGGCATCCGGATTCGCATCGAGGACACCGAGGACGAGCCGCACACCATTGACCTCGGGCGCGATCTCGACGGCGAAGAGGACGGGATGTCATTGAACTTCACGTTCAACCACTGGGGCACAGCGTGCTCCGACCCATCGCGGCGCGAGTTCTGCGTCAAGACCATCGCCGTCCACGAGTTCGGTCACGCCCTCGGCTGGTCGCACGAGCAGAACCGACCCGACCAGCCGGCGAGCTGCACCGACGAGCCGCAGGGCCACGACGGCGACACTCTCGTCGGCCCGTTCGACGATGAGTCGGTCATGAATTACTGCAATCCCAGCTGGGCCAACGGCGGCGTGCTCAGTAGCGGCGACATCCGGGGTCTCCAGGCCTACTACGGCCACCCGAACGCCGCCAGCATGCGCATCGCCGCGGTCAATCTGGGCGAGGACAAGTTCTATTTCTTCCGCGGCGCGTTGTATAGCCGGGTCGACGCCGACGACCTAAAGATGGATGACCATTATCCGCGCAACATCGCCAGCAACTGGGGCAACTGGCCGTCGAGCTGGTCCGGCGGCATCGACGCCGCGATCCGCTGGAATAGCTCCACCGCGTACTTCTTCCGGGATAGCCAGTACGTGAGGATTGACATCGCCAGCAAGTCGGTGCTCGCCGGCTACCCGAGGTCGATCGCCGGCAACTGGCGCAACTGGCCGTCGAGCTGGACCAGCGTCGACGCCGCGGTCGACTGGGACAACGGCAAGGTCTACTTCTTTCGCGGCAGCGACTACCTGCGCTACGACAAGGCCAGCGATCAGGTCGACGCGGGCTATCCGAAGCCGATCTCGGCCCACTGGCCGGGCCTGTTCGGCGCGAACATCGATTCGGCGCTCAACAACGGCGACGGCAAGGCGTACTTCTTCAAAGGCAACGCTTACGACCGAATCGACATCGACGACGGCACCTTCGTGGTCGACGACGGCTATCCTTCCATCATCGCGGGGAACTGGCCGGGCGCCCTGTTCTAGACCGCGATTTCCGCAGAAAGTTGAGGGAGCGTTCTGGCTGGCCGCCCGGTGACATCCTCACGAGCGGCCGCTTCTGCAACCATAGTGCTAGCACCGAGCCGTGCGCGGCACGGTCGCGCTCTGCCGTGTCACAACCGCCCACGACGTCGCGCCAGGATCTTCTCTGCCGCCGTGAGCGGCCGTCCCTCCGGCGCCGCGCCGCCCGCGCCGGTTGCGCGCGCTCCCCCTGAGGACGCGGGTTGAGGCCCCGCCGCCGACCCAGGTTGAGGCCCCGGCGTGGACGCCGACGGCGCTGTTCTCTCGGTCGGCGTCCACGCCGGCAGCGCTGTCCTCCCTGGCACCGTCCCCGCCGGCGCGCGCTCGCCGCGCTCGCCGCGCTCACCGCCCTCTCCCCTCTCGCGCCGCCCATCACTCCGCGCCGCCGGCCTCACCTGCGCCCCCTCTCTCCCCGCCCGCCCCCTCTCCCTCGCCGACAGCAGCGCCCCCACCGTCCTCCCCGCGCGCGCTGCCTCCGCCTCCTCCCCTCGATCCCACCGCCTCGCCCGCAGCCGCTCTCCCGCCCGCGCGATCCACGCGATCACCGCCTCCGGCAGCGCCAGCCGCCGCGCCGCCACCGCGAGCAGCAGCGCGAGCGCGGCGAAGAACACCAGGCTCGGCGTCGCGTCCCGGTACGCGAAGCGCTTCGAGGCCCGATCCTCGAAGATGCCCGCGAGCGTGTCGCGCCGCTTGCCCCCGGTGAACTCCGCGATCCGCCCGAGCAGCGACAGATCGCTGCCCGTCGGGCGCAGCTCCTCGCCGGCGGTCATCGCCGCCCCCGTCGTCCCGACCGCCTCCCCCGTGAGTTCGTCCCGGGCAACAGCCACGTAGGTCCCCGGCCGCGACAGCGGCAGCTTCGCCGTGTACGCGCCCGCGCCCGTCGCCTCGAGCGGGAGCTCTCGCGAGAAGCCGTCGGGCCCGGCGACGTGCACGACAAGCCGGCGGAACGACTGCGCACGCCCGTCGTCGCCGATCACGCTCGCCCGCACCGACAGCTCGCCGCCCGACGCGTCCGCTTCCAGGCGCACGCGCGGATCCTCCTCCTTGCGCGTCACGTCGCGCGCGGCCTGCGCGATCATCCGCGCCGCGCCGGGCCAGCGCGTCCACGCGGCGCCCCAGCGGCCCTTGAGATCGCTCGTGAACGCGGCGGCCCGGCCGAGCCCCGCCGACCACACGGCGAGCACCGGATCGCCCTCCGGCCCGGACAGCAGCACCGTGGACCGGCTCTTCGGGACCGTCACCACGTAGCCCCCGAGCGGGGGCGCCTCGCCGAACGGCACGCCGGCGGTGATCGACGACGGCGCGCCCAGCGCGACGTGGAACGGCTCCTCCACGATCGCGCTCTTCGCCGCCATGATGGTCTCCTGCGTGAACACCGCGGGCAGCCGCGTGGCGTCCTCGACGAGGTAGAAGCGGCCGCCGCCGATGCGCGACAGCGCCTCGAGCTCCGGCACGTCGCTGCCCTGGCCCAGCGCCACGACGCTCGTCGTCGTCCCGCGGCGCATCGCCGCCTCCACCATCGCGCGGCACGGCCCCATGTTCTCCGCGTCCGACCCGTCGGCGAAGAGCAGCACGTGCTTCAGGCTCGAGGTGTCCCGGTCGAGCGCCTGGTAGGCCGCCTCGAGGGTGATGTCGACGTAGATGCCGCCGCCGCCCGGGCCCACGGCGCGGATCGCCTTCTCGATCGCGGCGCCGTCCGCGACCGGCCCGAGCGGCACGCTCCACCGCACCGCCGTGTCGACGTGCGCGACGCCGAGCCGATCGCCGGCGCCGAGCAGCGAGGCGGACCGGGCCGCGGCCTCGTTGGCGAGCTCGAGCTTCGTGTGGGCGCCGGCGGTCGCCGCCATCGACCCGGAGATGTCGATGCCGATCACCTCGGCCAGGCTCGCCCGCCGCCGCTCCTGCTTCAGGTCGAACGCGACGGGCGAGATCTCCTCGAGCGGCGTCCTCGCGTAGCCGCCCGGCCCCATGCTCCGGTCGCCGCCCATCAGGAGGAGCCCGCCGCCGAGATCGCGGACGTAGCTCGCGAGCGCGTCGATCTGGCCCGGCGACAGATCCGACGCGCGGATGTCGCTGAGCACCACGACGTCATAGCCGGCGAGCTCCCCGAGATCGGCGGGGACGCGGCTCAGGCCGCCCTCGTCCACGCGGAACGCGCCGTCCGCGAGCGCCCGCGCGATGAACGCGCCCTGCCCGGCGTCGCCCTCCAGCACGAGGGCCGCCGCGGCCCCGCGGACGCGCAGGAACGCGCTCGCCGCGTTGTCCTCGGCGGCCTCGTCGAGCCTCGGATCCTTCGCGGTGATCTCGACGTCGTAGCGGTGCAGCCCGGGCCCCGGCGCCTTCTCCCGGATGCGCAGCACGTCTTCCCCCGCGGCGATCGAGGCCTCGGTGCGGGCGATGAGCTCGCCGTCGCGGCGGAGGCGGATCTCGACCTCGGCCGGCGACGGAGACGACGTGACGAGCCGCAGATCGAGCGCCTCGCCCTCGTCGGCCCGCGCGGGCGCGCGGAGGGCGACCACGCGGACGTCGGGGACGAGCCGCTGCTCCAGCGGGATCACGTCGACAGGGAGGCCGGCGGCGACGGCGGCGGCGGCCGCGGCCATCGTGTCGCCGCGGGTCGCGACGCCGTCGCTGAGCAGCACGACGCGCGCCGCGGAGTCCGGCGGCACCTCGGCGAGCGCGCGCCGGATGCCGGCGGCGAGGTCCGTCCCGTCTCGACCGAGCGCGACCCGCTGCGGGGCCGCGAGCTGCGAGCGCGGGCGCGGCGGATCCTCGGTCGCCGCGCCCGCGGCGAACGCGATGGTGGCGATCCGATCGTCCTCGCGCATGCCGAGCTCGGCGACGGAGAGCTCCTGCGCGACGCGCCGGTCGGCGCTCGGCACGAGGTCGATCGAGCGGCTGCGATCGATTGCGACAAGGACGGTGAGCCGGTCGAGTGGCCGGCCAAGCTCTGGCCCGGCCACGGCCATGGCCGCGGCGAACGCGGCGAAGGGGGCGAGGGAGTCGCCGAGCCGCGAGCGCCACGCCCCCTGCCGGCGGGCGTGCGCCGAGGCGAGCGCGAGCGCGAGGTACCGGAGCGCGATGAACGACGTGGCGCCCAGCGCGAGCAGCGCGCCCCAGGGCCGCGCGAGCCGGAGATAGGCGTCCGGGAGCAGGCCGCACCAGACGAGGCCCACGTAGAGCGCCGGCAGCGCGCCTGCCACCATCCAGCCGAGCAGGAGCGGGCGGCGGAGCGCGCCGCGCCGGAGGGCGAAGCGCAGCAGCGCCGCGAAGACGAGCGCGCCGGCGAGCGTGGCGGCGTAGGGGAGGGCGCGCAGCGCGGCCGCCGGGATCAGGGAGGCCTCCGTTCGGTCCGCATGCGGGGGAGCCGCAGTAAATCATCTTTGCGCGGGCCCGGGGACGCCGCTTCGGCGGGTGTGGCCGAGTGCCCCATCGGCGGCGCCGTGGGGCGTCTCTGTCGGTGTCGAGCGGGTTTCATGGGGCGCTCCGGCGCATCGGAGCACCTTTCCATGGAGCAGCTTTCCATGTTTGTCAGGGATGGCACGCCGTCTGCTTTGGAGCCGTTACGAGCGGCCATGGGTGCGGCGAGGCCGCGCAGCCGGGGCAGGAGACATCATGTCGCGCATCGAGACCACGGACACCTGGAGCGGCACGGACGGCGGCACATGGGATCTCGATGAGGGCCTGGGCGAGCCCGCGCGCGGCGTGCACCACCAGGACGGGGATCTCATCGCGGGCAAGTACCGCCTGGTCCGCAGGATCGGCGAGGGGGCGATGGGCACGGTCTGGATCGCGACGCACGTGGCGCTCGGGTCGGAGGTCGCGATCAAGCTGATGCGGCCCGAGCTCCGTTCGCCGGAGCTCGCGGAGTACTTCGTCCGCGAGGCGCGCGCCGCGGGCCGGCTGAACCACGCGGAGGTCGTCCGGATCTTCGACCTCGGCGAGACCGCGGCGGGGGACCCCTACCTGGTGATGGAGCTCATCGAGGGCGAGTCGCTGCGGAGCGCGCTCTCGCGCGAGGCGGCGATGGCGCCGGAGCGGGCGATCGCGCTGCTCCTCCCGGTCGCGGGCGCGATGCACGCGGTGCACGAGAAGGGGGTCGTCCACCGCGACCTCAAGCCGGACAACGTGATGCTGGTGCGCCGCGGCGGCGGCCGGCTCCAGCCGAAGATCGTCGATTTCGGCGTCGCGAAGATCGTCTCCGAGCGCGAGGCGAGCCAGGCGTCGGCGAGCTTCGAGGTCTTCGGAACCCCGGACTACATGCCGCCGGAGCAGGTGCTCGCCGTCCCTGACATCGATCGCCGCGCCGATATCTGGTCGCTCTGCGCGATGCTGTACGAGCTCCTGTCGGGCCGGCCCCCGTTCTCGTCAAGGAACGCGCTGGACGGCCTGCGGGCGGTGCTGCAGGACGCGGTGCCGTCGCTCGTCGACACGCGCGGCCTCGACGCGGATCTCTGGGCGATCGTGGAGCGCGGGCTGCGGAAGGAGCCGTCGTCGCGCTGGTCGAGCATGCGCGAGCTCGGCGAGGCGCTCGCCGCGTGGCTGAGGGCGCGGGGCGTCCGGGAGGACGCGCGCGGCGTGTCGCTCGCGGGGGAGTGGCTTCCTTGCGAGGAGCCCTGTGTGCCTGCGGGCGATGGCGCGACGCCGCGCGCATCCTGGTGGGTGGAGGAGCGGAGCCGGCCGAGCCGCCGGTGGTCGTCGCGCCGCCGGGTGCACCGGGTGCACCGGGGCCGGCCTCACGGCGAACAGACGGCCTGCCCTTGAGAGAGCCCCCTGATGCGGTCGGCGTTCGCCTGGTGGCGGCGAGCGCAACGCGGGTCGAGCGGCGGGAGTGGCGGCGGTGTACGCTGGCGACAGGTCGCGCATGAACCTCGCCGAGAAGCTCGTCCGGTTCGCCACGCTCGCCGATCTCGACGAGCTGCCGCCCGGCTGGCGGGGCGAGATCATCGACGGCACGCTGTACGCCTTTCCGCGTCCCCGCTTCGTTCACGCGAACATCGAGGACCTGATCACGGCCGACCTCAAGAACCCCTACCAGCGGGGCAGGGGCGGTCCGGGAGGGTGGTGGATCCTCTCCGAGCCGGGCATCCAGATCGAGCGCGCGCCGGAGATATCGCCCGACGTCGCGGGCTGGCGCCGCGCGCGCATGCCCGCGGCACCCATCTCCCTCGTTCCCGACTGGTGCTGCGAGATCCTCTCGCCGCGCACGGCGGGCTACGACAACCTCGTGAAGCGCCGCTTCTACGCCGAGATCGGCGTCCCTCACCTCTGGTACGTGGATCCCGTCCGGCGGACGTTGCTGGTCAGCCAGCTCGAGAACGGGCGGTGGGTCGAGCTGGGGCTGCACGGGCGAGACGAGAAGGTGCGCGCGGCGCCGTTCGAGGACGTAGAGATCGACCTGGCCGAATGGTGGGAAGGGCTCGACGAGGACGAGGGCGACGCGCCCTGAGGCGCCAGCTCACCGAGGCGGACTGCGCTCGTCTCGTGGTCGAGCCGATCGGGCCATGGATCCCGCCTGCGGCAGGTCAGGAGGGCGCGGGTCACCGCGAGGGCTGGCCCGTGCGCAGCGGGCCACCTCGCGAGGTGGGCCAGAGCATGCAATTGGCCGCCGAGCCCGGGATCGTGAAGACATCCATCCCGTGCTCGAAGGTCTGCACGAAGACCTCGAGCTGGCCGTCTCCATCGAGATCACCCACCGCCGGCGCGGCGGGCGCGCCATTGCCGTTGCCGTTGCTGCCGGGGTTCGGCAGGGGCACGTCGTGCAGGACCGCGCCGTTCGCGCCGAGGATCACGAGGTTGCCGGAGTCGAGCACGTCGGGAGCGCCGTAGGTCGCCAGCAGGACCTCCGGTGATCCGTCCTGGTTCAGGTCGGCCACGGTGGCCTCGGTCGCGAACATGATCGATTTGCCGTGCATGTAGTTGTATCGCCACAGGAGCGACGCGTCGGGGCCGAACGCATAGAGATAGCCGTCGTTCATCGGGACGATGATCTCGGGCCGCGCGTCCCCCTGGATGTTCACCGTCGTCGGCGAGGGCACGCCGCTCGGCGGGTAATAACCGTCGATTTCGAGCGGCCTCTCGCCGCGCGGGAGCGTCTCCCACCCGGGCTTGCGCATCGCCGATCGGCTGCCGTCGCCGTGCGCGCCCTCGAGCACCATCACCGCATACGCCTGCGTCTCGTAAGGCTCGTGCATCTCGACGTTCGGTACCCCGACGACCTCGTTCCGCCCGTCCCCGTCGAGATCGACCACGTTCGGCGGCGACGCGGTCCACTGAAGCCACTCGGCGGAGCTCGGGTGCGGCCATGTCCCGGTATGGAGATGAAGATGGTCGCCCTCCACCTTCGGGTCCGCCCAGCGGATGAACTGGCCCCAGGTCAGCGGCTGGTCGGCGAACGCCTCGTCGCGATTCTTGAAATACGGCGCGGCGTCGATCGCCACGCCGTCGTGGTTGAACGCCTGGATGTGGTGGTTGTCGTAGGTGGCCAGGATCTCGAGCTCCGGGTCGTCGTCGATGTCGCCGATGCCGACGTTGAGCCCATAACACCCGAACCCGGAGTGGCCCATGCCGTTGCGATCGGCGTCGTTCCCCGGGCCGCTCTGGTTGTTGTACCGAGGCCAGGCCGCGAAGGCGGCGCCCGCGGACGCGGGTCGATAGAGCGACCCATCCGCGCCGAAGACGAAGACCTGCGCGCCGCCGTCCTCGGTCGTCGCGGTCTGCGTCGTCGTCGCCACCACCTCGATGGTGCCGTCGCCGTCGAGATCCGCCGCGGCGAGCCCGCGCACCTCGGGGGCGTTGCCGGCCGTGGTGGTGTCTGCCGGCCACCCGGCCTTCAGCGCGAGCCCGTTGTTCCATTCGAAGGCGAAGACCTGATGACCGTTGCCATAAACGATGTCGAACGCGCCGTCGCCCTCGAGGTCGGCGACCACGTGCGGCGCGTAGACCCGGTCCTCCCCGGCCTCGGCGCGATCGATCTCCTTCCCGTTCGAGTCGAAGACGAAGAGCGCATAGTAAGCGGCGATGAGCTCGTTCCGACCGTCGCCGTCGAGGTCCATCACCACCGGCGACGCGTACCAGCTCGTCTGCCCGGGCAGGACCATCCGGTGCTCGGGCGCCTGCACCTCGCCGGCGCTCGTGCCCACCTCGCAGATCGGGTTGCGCGTGCCGCCCGTGCTGCCCGTGCCGGCGCCGCCGCCGCTCGCGCCACCCCCGAGCTCGCCCCCGGCGCAGGCCGTCGCGAGCAGCGCGAGGAGCATCGCCGCGCTGCCGAGGGGCCCCGCACCCAGGCCGGTACGCGCGGCCCCTGGCAAAGGGGGCGTGTGTCGAGGTCTGGTGGGGAACCCGCGACCGGAACGGCACGGGCGACGCTGGGTGACCATGAGTCCTCCGGGGGATGTGCTCGCGGGCGACGCCCGCCGGCAGAAGCAGAAAAGGACAGGAGCCAAGCTCATCGAGATTACCAGGAACCTTGAGAGCCGGGGACACGAGAGTCCGGCCGAGGGGGAGCCTCGCGGGATCGCCGTGTGGGTGGTTGCCCAGGGCAGAGTGTGGTTCGTTGCCAGCGGTGGTGTATCATGTAGATCTCGGAGATCGACGACGCGTTCACCCCTGGAGGCGCCGCATGGCCACGATAGAGGCGTTCATTCCGACGGTCGTGCTCTTCGAGACGATCACCGACGTCGCTCGTTCTCACAGAGCGCACCTCGTGCTCCAGCGCTTCGAGGGCGCGCACGGCGGCGCGGCGCTCTCCGTCGTCGAAGCGAGCCCTCTCGCGGCTCACGAGTATCTGAGCGGCGGCTATCAGCTGGTGTACCTGGCGTCGCGGAGGGCGCCCGCCGGCGAGCAGGACTGGGGCTTTTTCGACCGTGAGGCCGCAAATTTGCTCGAGTTCGCCGGCGCGCGCCAGCGCGGCCAAGATCTCGAGCAGGTCACGATCCGCCAGGTGGCGAAGAAGACCAACGTGGCCCCGTTGTTCGCCGCGACCAGGGCGGCGATCGTGGCGAGCTGCAAACGAGGAATGAGGCTCAACGGTCGGCTCTACCCGAAGATCTTCTACGCGAAGGAGCTGGAGGCCGGGAGTTTCCAGCTGTGGGTCGATATCGAGACGAAGACCCTATCCGCCGAGATGGCCGGGTAGGGCCTCTGGCTCCTCGCGGCGCGGCCTTGGCGCCCTGGCGGTCTTTCCCCTGACCCGCCGCAGCGCTAGGCGGCAGGGCTGTCGTGGCCTCGCAGCGGCCTCGGCACGCGCGTGAAATACCAGACGTCGAAGAGCACGAAGCCGAGCGCCGCGAGCGCCAATAGCCACGTCCACTCGACGTGGGCGTCCGGCTGTCCCGCCGCGCTGGAGACGGCGACCTCGCCGCCTCCCTCCGCGAGGAGCGGCCTCGGCGTGAGGTCGCTCTCGGCGACGCTCGTGAGGTTCGCCGGCACGACGACGGACCCGGCCTGCGGTCCCTGCCAGGCGAGGCGGTAGAAGCCGGCGCGGGGCGTCTCCGCGATCACAGCGACGCCGGCGCGCTGCGCGACCTCGAGCCGCTCGCCCGCGGGGCCGATGGCCTGGAGGTCCCGCGCGGTCGCGGGGACGCTCACGCGCAGCGGCTCGCCGGTGCGCGCGGGGCCGGTGATGCCGTGGGCGCGGTGGGCTCGCGCCTGCTCGAGCAGGTTGCGCACGAAGAGCACGAACGACGCCTTGAGCGGCCAGTCGCTCTCGCCCACGTCGAAGCCGAGCAGCGTGCCGGTCCGTGAGGCGGTGGAGATGTCGGTCGCGATCGTGCCCTCCTGGGCGCGGATCAGCTCCTGCGTCGCCGCCTCCGGCTTGAGGGACGAGGCCACGCGGAGGTTCACGCCGTCCAGCGTGAGGAAGCGCAGCCGCGGATCCGCCGTGTCCCACGACGTGAGCGTGGGGCGCTCGAGCGTCGGCCCGACGAGCGTGCCGGCGCAGCGCCCGGGCGGCGGGTTCACGATCAGCAGATCGCCCCCCGGAGGATCGGGCGGGCACGCGCCGTCGATCACCACGAACGTGTCGGGATCGAGGCTGGGCTTCCCGAGCAGGTCCGCGAGCGCGCCCGAGGTCACCGAGGTCATCGGATCGGACGCGAGCGCCCGCTCGATCCAGACGGAGCCGCCGGAGGGCTCCCCCGGCTGCGCGCCCTGGGCGTCGCCGCCCTGGCCCTTGCCGGCCGACGCGAGGAACACCGGGAGCTTGTCGCCGGCCGGCACGCGCCCGTAAGCGACGTCGTCGAGCGGCATCGCGTCGCGCGGCGAGAGCTCGAAGACGAGCCCCTTGCGGTAGTCGCCGGGCGACGGGCGGAACGTGAGCACGACCGGGAGGCGCTCGCTCGGCTTGACCAGCACGCGCCGCGAGCCGAGCACGTCCGACGCGTTGTCCTGCCGCATCGTCACGTACACGTCGCGCGGCTGCGCCCCGAAGTTCGCGACAACGAGGAAGGCCTGCACCTCCTCGCGCTGCTCCGATCGCTCGCCGCCCGCGCCGCTCGCGCCTACCACCGCGCTCCCGGAGCGCACGTCGACGCGGACGATGGCGGCGTTGTCGACCGCATCGCCCACCGTGATGACCTCCACCGGCAGCGACGCGCCGCGCAGCGAGGCGGGGCGGGCGAGGTTGCCGTCGGTGATCGCGACGACCCGGCGGGCGCCGCCGAGCTGGCGGAGCCTGTCGATCCCGAGCGCCACCGCGGCCTCGAGGTCGCCCTCGACGTCGCGCGCCGCGATGGGGTCGATGGCCGCCTTGAGCCGGACGAGATCGCGATCGAGCGCCGCGACGAGGCGCGCGTCGCGCCCCGCCTCGATGATCAGCGCGTCGCTGCCCGGGGCGAGGCCGGAGAGGAGGTCCCTGGCGAGCTGCTTCGCGAGCTCGACGCGCGTCGTCGCCTCGCCGGCCGGCCCGCGAGCGGCCGCGGACATCGAGGCGCTCGTGTCGAGGACGATCGCCACGTGATCGCCGGTGAGCTCGCGCCCGCGCGAGGCGGGGCGGGCGAGGGCGAGGGCGAGGAGGGCGAGCGCGAGCGCCTGCAGGACGAGCGGCAGCTGGGCGATGAGCTTCCTGAACGGCGCGCGCGCCATGAGATCGCGCTGCGCGGCGGCCCAGAGCCACGTCGAGGGGACGCGCCGGCGGCTCCGCTTGATCTTGAGGATGTAGAGCAGGACGAGCGGGCCGAGCAGCGCGAGCAGCCACAGGCCGCCGGGCGAGAGCAGCGCGAGCGGGGCGCCCGCGGAGGCCTGTGCGAGCGGGGCGGCCACGTCAGTCGACGCTCCTCGAGACGAAGCGGCGGACGGCGCCCTCGAGCGGCTCGTCGCTCCGCGCTCGCACGTATGTCGCCCCGTGGCGGCGTGCGAACGCGCGCAGCGCCTCGCACAGGCCGGCGAAGCGGGCCGCGTACGCGGCGAGGGCCGCGGCGTCCAGCGTCACGTCGACGAGCGCGCCGGTCTCGGCGTCCTCGAGCGTCAGGTCGCCCTCGAAGCTCGGATCGAGCTCGTCGGCGGCGACGACCTGGAGGGCCGCGACGTCGTGGCCGGCCTGCGCCGCGCGCCCGAGCGCGGCGGTGACCGGGCCGGGGTCGAAGAAGTCGGAGACGACGCAGAGGAGGCCCGGCCGCGCGCTCTGCCGCACGACGGCGTCGATGGCGCGCGCGAGGTGCGTCCCGCCGGAGGCCCTCACGCCGTCGAGGGCGCGGAGCAGCGCGGCGAGCCCCGCGCGCCCGCGCACCGGCGCGTGCTCGCGGGCGATGCCGTCGCCCGCCACGAAGAGCTGCGCGCGCTCGGAGCGCGCGAGCGACATGTAGCCGATCGCGGCGGCGAGCCGGCGGGCCGCGTCGAGCTTCGTGGGCTCCCCGAAGTCGAGGGACGCCGACGCGTCGCACACGATGCGGGCGATGACGTCCTCCTCGGCGCGGAACAGCTTGAGCACCGGCTCCCCGGTGCGGGCGTACGCGGCCCAGTCGATCCGCCGCATGTCGTCGCCGGGCGCGTACGCCCGGTGCTCCTTGAACTCGGCCGAGCCGCCGCGGCGCCGCGCGAGGTGCTCGCCGGCGCCGCCGGAGCGGGCGCGGATCTCGAGCCGGCGCTGGAGCACCTCGAGCTCGCGGACGAAGCTCGCGCCGAGGAGCGGCTCGGAGGACGAGGGCAGCATCGGAGAGCAGTAGACATCGGCGCGGGCGGGGGTGCCAGCAGGGTCGGCGGGGTCGCGGAGGAGCGAGCGGCGGCCCGCGCTCGGCAGCGGAGCCGGCTGCGCCCGGTCCGTGGTCGCCGCGGTCGCTCCGCGGCGTCGAGACAGACCGCCACGGTGGGGCAGAGCACCCCGTTCACGCTCGCCGTGGCCGACGGGCCCCCGCCTGCGGGCGCGCCGCTGCTCCGTGGCTCGCTTTATGCGAGCCAGCGCTGTGGTTCAGCTGTCCGTGCGCCAGCTCGGCCGGTGGAGCCGCCGAGCGCCCCGTACCGATGTGTCACCCGAAAGGAGGCACCGTGAAGGCCCTGGTTTTCCACAAACCTTCGGACGTCCGCGTCGAGGACGTCCCGGATCCCCGGATCGAAGAGCCCACCGACGTCATCGTGCGCGTCACCGCGACCGCGATCTGCGGCTCGGATCTGCACATCTACAACGGCTTCTTCCCCCAGGTGAAGCCCATGGTGCTCGGCCATGAGTTCATGGGCTTCGTCGAGGAGATCGGCCCGCAGGTCACGAAGCTGCGGAAGGGCGACAGGGTCGTCGTCCCGTTCCCCATCGCGTGCGGGCGTTGCTTCTTCTGCCAGGCGGAGCTCCCCGTGCATTGCGAGAGCTCCAATCCGAAGCACTACGGCCCCGAGGGCGGCACGCTCGAGGGCAAGGGCGGCGCCCTCTTCGGGTACACGGACATCTACGGCGGGTACAACGGCGGTCAGGCCGAGTACGTGCGCGTCCCTTACGCCGACTTCGGTCCACGGAGGGTGCCTGAGCGCCTCACCGACGAGCAGGTCCTCTTCGCGACCGACATCCTCCCCACCGGGTGGACGGCGATCGAGTGGGCCGAGCTCAAGGGGGGAGAGACGGTCGCCGTGTTCGGATGCGGGCCTGTCGGCCTGGCGACCATGAAGTGCGCGTGGCTCCGCGGCGCGGCGCGCGTCATCGGCGTCGATCGGGAAGAGTACCGCCTGACGACGGCCCGCGAGGTCGCCAAGGCCGAGACCGTCAACGTCGACAAGGTCGACGCCGTCGAGGCGATCCGCGCGATGACGGGCGGGCGCGGCGCGGACGTGTGCGTCGACGCGGTCGGGATGGAGGCGCACCGCGGCCTCCTCGAGAAGGCCTCCAGCGCCCTTCACGGCCAGGTCGGGACGATATCGGCCCTCCGGCTCGCCATGAGCGCCGTGCGCCGGGGCGGGGTCGTGCCGGTCGTGGGGGTCTACGGCGTGCCCTATGACAACTTCCCGCTGGGCCAGCTCTTCGACAAGGGCCTGAGGCTCCGCGCCGGCCAGGCGCTGGCGCACAACTACGTCGACCGGATCCTCAAGCACATCGAGGACGGCCACCTCCGGGCGGACGACATCATCACCCACCGCCTGCCGCTCTCGCGCGCCCCGCACGGCTACGAGATCTTCAACAAGAAGCTCGACGACTGCGTCAAGGTCGTCCTCAGGCCCTGAAGCATCCCCTCGAATTTTTCGGGAAATTCACAGGGAGGCGTGGAGGCGTGGAGTAAAATCCCACCAAACGCCCTGTCTCTCCGCCTCCCTGTTCAAATTTTCTCTACATCCGGCGCTCGGGAGCGGCCACGCGCTCGGGCGCCGCGGGCACGCGGACCCTGGCTGCGCGCCCCTGCTGCCTGACACCGGCGTCAGGGGGCGCGCGGCCGCGTTGCTTTGTAATTGGTTGAATTGATGTTTGTTTGTTCAAGGTATGGCGCTTGCTTGGGGCCGGACCTCGGCGAGCGCCCCGCTCGCTGGCTCGGCCACCCGCGATGGCCTCTGATCGCACGGAAGGAGAGCTCCCGATGGCTCGAGATCTGCGCTCAATTCGAACGCTCCTTCACCCCTTATGGTTAGGAGCCCTGGCGCTCCTCGTCCTCAACGATCACGCCCTCAAGGGCTCTTATGTGCTCCCTGGGTGGTTGACCGGGAAGCTCAGCGACTTCGCGGGGCTCCTGGTCGCGCCCGCGGTCCTCGCCTCGCTGCTCCGCGTGACCTCGCGCCGGGGATTCCTCGGCGCGCACGTCGCCATCGGCGTCGTCTTCTCGGCCATCAAGCTCGCTCCGGAGGCCGCCCGCGCGGTCGAGGGGCTCATGGCGCTCACGCCGCTCCCGTGGCGGATCACCGTCGACCCGACGGACCTCATCGCGCTGCCGGTCCTCCTCGCCTCGTACCGCGTGCTCGGCGAGGCGATGGCGCGGCCGGCGCCCGCGCGCCCGGTCGCCCACCGCCTGGCGCTGATGGCGGGCAGCCTGTCCTGCGTGGCCACGAGCTACGATCCGCCTCCGTGCGGCGAGGCCGAGGGGTGCGCGCCGCCGCAGCCGCAGGAGCTCGCGTCGCTCGTGATCGGCAACACGACCGGGAGCGAGCTGCTCATCCGCGTGCGGCGCCTCCGGGAGTCGGTGCGGGTCGACTGCGGCGTCGTGCTCGACGACCCGACGAGCGCCCTCTCGCGCGATCTGTTCGCGAACGCCGAGACCTGGCTCATCGCGCCCGGCCGCGCGCTCCCGCTGGGCAACGCCGGGTGCGACGCTTATCTGATCGACGCCGACGGGCTGCCGCTCACGCTCCTCGCGTGGTCCGCGGCGGAATTTCCGGAGCAGCTGCTGGTCACGTCGACGGAGAACCCGCAGCCGGATCGGATGATCGCGCTGCAGCGCGCCGGGGCCAGGCTCGAGCTCGCCGAGCACCCGGCGGTCTTCCCGGCGCCGCCCCTCGAGACGCCGTCGCCCGTGAGCGCGTGCGGCGCGTACGCCGCGGGGAGCGGGCTCGACTGGACCTTGCCCGTCCCCGGGGCAGGGGTCCTCACCGGCGTGACGTCCTCTCCGGACGGCTGTCATGCCCTCACGCTCGAGCGCGGCGACACCTTCTTCCTCTGCGCTCCTGCCGAGGCGATCCCGTTCAGCGAAGGCGACGTCCTCCGCGTGAGCTCCGTCGCGATCGACGGCGGCAGGTACCCGGAGCTCCCGCGGGACCAGCTCGCGTTCGCGCGCGGCATCCACGTCGAGAGCGCGACGCACGCCGTGCTCGCGCTGCGAGGCAACGTGCTCGCCCGCTGGTCGATGGTCGGCCGGCAACCGGCCGCCGATTTCTCGGCCGATCTCTCGCCGCTCCCGGGCTGCGGCGCGTTCCACGACGCGTGCGGAAGCCTCGTCGCGCCGCTCGAGGCGTCGCTCCTCGGCGAGGGCGTCTCCGGGGTCGTCTCGCTGCGGCCGGGCGAGAGCGCGGAGCTCGCCGAGGGCGCCGGCGCGCTCTTCCTCGTGCGCGCCGACGACATGCCCGTGCGCGACGCGGAGTGCTTCACCGTTCCCATCGATCAACCCCGCCTGCTCGAGTCGGTCTTGGTCGCCGCCGCCGCGGCGCCGTAGGAGGTCACGCCATGAAGCTCCGAATCCATGATGTCCTCGCGCTCGGCGCCGCCGCCGCGCTCGGCGCGGCCGGCTGCGCCGATTCCGGTGACGCGCGGGGCAGCTTCGCCGCACCCACGGATCCCCCGGGCAGCGTGGGCGTCTCCCAGGGCGGCGCGCAGGACTTCGGCCTGTTCCGGCAGATCCTCGAGGACGGCGAGATCCCCGGGCCGGACACGCTCGACGACGTCGGCTTCTTCGCCGAGCACAAGCTCGATTACCCGTCCGCGACGTGCGGCGAGGACGTGTGCATGCACGGGCTGCTCGGGATCATGGGCAACATGATCAGCGGCTCGCCCTGCACGCTCATCCAGATCGGGATGAACTCGCCCGTGGACCTCGGCGCGCTCGAGCGGCCGCCGCTGCACCTCGTCATCGCCGTCGACACGAGCGGCTCGATGGAAGGCGACCCGATCGCCTACGTCAGGGCGGGGCTCGTCGAGATGATCGACGCCCTCCAGCCGACCGACCGGATCTCGCTCGTCCGCTACTCGGACGCGGCCGAGGTCGTCCTCGAGCAGGCGGAGGGCTCGGACAGGGAGGCGCTCACGGAGGCGTTCGAGGGCCTGACCGCGCGGGGGTCGACCAACCTGTACGAGGGGCTCTTCACCGCGTATGCGCTCGCCGAGCAGCACCTCGATCCCGCCTGGCAGAACCGCGTGATCTTCCTGTCCGACGGCGTGGCCACGGCCGGGCTCACCTCGCCTCAGCGGCTCGTGTCGCTCGCGGCTGGGTACGCGGAGAAGGGGATCGGCCTCACGGCCATCGGCGTCGGGGCCGAGTTCGACGTCGACGCGATGCGCGGGATCAGCGAGGTCGGCGCGGGCAACTTCTACTTCCTCGAGGACCCGAAGGCGGTGGAGGAGGTCTTCGCCGAGGAGGTGAAGACGTTCCTCGTGCCCCTGGCGCTCGACGTGGAGCTCGACGTCGCCGTGGGCGACGGTTACGTCGTGCGCGGCGCGTACGGCACGAACGGCTGGCAGGGCGGCGAGCGCGGCGGCGCCGTGCACATCCCGAGCCTCTTCCTCGCCGGCAGGACGAGCGCCGCGGAGCCCGTCGGCTCCGGCCGGCGCGGCGGCGGAGGCGCCATCCTGCTCGAGCTCGTGCCGAAGCCCGACCAGCGAGGCGTCGAGGACCCGCGCGCCGTGGGCAGCCTCGCGCTGTCGTGGCGGCACCCGCTGACGGGCGAGGCGCACGCGCAGGAGGTCGACATCGAGGCGCCGAGCGCGCCCGACGCGCCGCCCGAGGCCGGCTATTTCTCCGGCGACACGGTCGAGAAGGGCTTCGTGATGTTGAACCTCTTCGCCGGCTTCAAGCTCGCCGCCCAGCTCGCCGCGGACGCCGACCCCCGCACCGCGCGGCGCACGCTCGAGGCGCTGCGGCCGAACGTCGAGGCGTGGCTCGCGGATCATCCGGACCCCGACGTCGAGGACGACCTGCGCTACGTCGATCTGTTCATCGAGAACCTCATCGCGGCGGAGGCGAACGTGCAGCCCTACACGCCGGCGGATCCGCCGAACCCCTGGCCCGCAGATTGACCCCGCGCCAGGCCGCCAGCGCGCGCCAGGTGACGGCGACGCGCGCCGGGTGACACCAGCGCGCCGCGCCCGTGACCCGCATTCACGTCGATCCCCCTCAACACGCGTCTCGACGTCTCCACGTCTCCACATGCGCTCCGCGTGCATGCGTGTACGCGTGTACGCGTACACAACAACGCGTCCCGTGCGCCGCAAACGTGCGCCGCGGCGATGTCGCTTCCTCGCGGCGAACGCCTTGTGTAGGATCGAATTTTCGCGGCCGTCGAGGAGGAGAGTGCACCTATGCGAAGATCCATGTGGTTCGGCTTGGCGAGCATCACCGTCTGCCTCACGGCCGCTCTGCCGGCGAGCGCGGGTGTCCCCGAATGCGGCAACATTCGCTTCGAGGGCCTGTCGAACTGCGAAGTGCGCGTCACGGGCGAGTGCACCACGGGCTGCAGCGAGCTCGGGATCTACAAGACCGCATGTGCCACGAAGCTCGTGCCGGTCTGCAAGACGGAGTGCACCCTCTCGGCGGAGGCGACCTGCACGGACAGCTGCACCGAGCAGTGCTCGGGGGAATGCGACCGCGGCGTCGCGATCACCTGCTCCCACAACTGCTTCGCCGAGTGCACCACCACGCGGGACGTCGAGTGCTCCGGCGCCGCCGATGCCGCCCAGTGCGCCGCCACGTGGGACGCGAACTGCGACAGCGAGTGCGACGCCCAGTGCGTGACGGTGGACGGCGACTGCTACCAGCACTGTATCGAGTGCTGCGGGGGCTCGTGCACGGCCGGCGCGAACATGGACTGCCAGACCACATGTCAGAACGAGGAATTCGAGGACTGCGAGCACGAGTTCCGCGCGAACTGCGATGCTTCCTGCAGCGGCGACGGCGCGCTCTTCTGCAATGGGAAGTACATCATCTCCGGATCGCAGATCCCCGCGTGCGTGAACGCGCTGCTCGCGCAGGGCGTCAGCGTGGAGGTCGAGGCGGAGGTCACCATCGGTCCAGACGGCATCGACGGGAACCTCGCCGCCGGCATGTGCGCCTTCAGGCCTGCGAGCAAGGCCTCCCTCGCCGCGCCGTTCGCCGCGCTCGCGGCCGTGGCGGGCTGGCTCGCGCGGCGCCGCAAGCGTTCATCCCACACGTCGAGCTGATCGACTTCAGATGAGCGTGCGGCCGATCCCCGGGACGCTGCTCTCGCTGCTCCTCCTGTGCTCCGCAGGCTGTGGGAGCGACGCGGCCGATGGGCTCGTGGTGGTCGGCCTCACGACGGAGCTGGCGGTCGGCTTCGATATCGAGCGCGTCGAGCGGACCACGAAGGTGGATGGAGTCGTCACGCGCACCGAGGAGCTTTCGTACCGGAGGGGACAGCTGTCGCTCCCGGCGGAGCTCGAGGTGGGGCCAGCGCGGGACGGCGCGGAGGTCGAGCTGTCCATCGCGGCGTTCCGCGACGGCGAGGCCTCTCCCGTCCTGACGCGGAAGGCCGCGACCCGCGCGGCTGGCGGGCGGAGCGTGCTCCTGCCCGTCTCGCTCGACGAGGCGTGCTGCGCGACCTCGTGCGCGGCGAGCGCGACCTGCGCGGCGGGGGCGTGCGTCGACCCCTTCATCGCCCCCTCCGCGCTCGACGACTACGACCCGCAGTGGATCGCGTCAGCGAGCGACGCGTGCAAGACGCCGTCCTCTGGCGACCCCGCGGTCGTGATCGGGCTGGGGCAAGACGCGTTCGCCTCGCTGGAGCATGGCGAGGTCGTGCCGATCGAGGCGGGCCCTCAAGGGGGGCACCACGTGTGGCTCGCGCTGCGCGTGACGGGCCTTCGCCAGATGGGCTCGCGCCTGACCGTGGAGGGGTACTTCCCCGAGCTGGAGTTCGAGCTCCTTCCCTTCACCGCGCAGATCACGCTGCACAGGGCCGCGGAGGGCGGCTGCGAGATCGACGGCGTGCGCTTCCAGGTGGACCGGGGGCTCCCGGTCGAGACCGTCCGGGGGCAAGCGCTCGACATCCAGGTCACCCTGGAGGACCCGAACGGCGACGTCGGGACGGCCGCGCAGCGGGTCGTCCTATCTCCATGACACATGCGCTGTCGGAGCGGCTCATCCAGGCCGTCCGTTTTGATCCTGGCTCAGCCAAGTACCCCTCATGCGATGACGCCAGCGCGTCGCGACCTCCGCCGCGCCGCCGCGGCCGCCGCCAGGCACGCGGTGGCAACGGCGCCGGCCCGGCCCTCCTCCGCGCCGCCGGTACGGCAGCCGCAGCCCGCTTCGCTCGGCCGCGCCCCGCCAGAAGGCGGCGCCCCGCCGCCTGGTCCGTCGGGCGCTCCGCCCGCACCCGCGGCGCTCGCCTGGCCCCCGCCGCTCGTCGCCGCGGCGCCGGCGCCGGTTGCGCCCGTCGCGCCCGCCGCGCCCGTCGCGCCCGTCGCGCTGGCGCTCGCGCCGCTGCCGGCCGCGGGTGAACCGGCGTCCGGCGTGCAGTCCCGGTGGCCCGTTATCAGCGCGATCCTCGGCCAGTCGGTCGGGCAGACCGCTCCGACCGCGGTGCTCGCCGCGCACTCCAGAGGACCACGGATGCACCCCTGCTGGAGCAGCGGCTCGAACGTCGCGCCGCCGTCGAGCGAGCGGCCGATCGTGAAGCCGTCCAGGAACTCGCTCGCGCACGCGTAGAGGCCCGAATCCGTCCAGGCGAAGCAGCGCGGCGCGACGCTCGAGACGCGCTCGAAGGCCAGCGTCGACGAGGGCGCGCGGAAGACGCCGTCGACGTCGCTGCCCACCGCCACCGTCGCGCCGTCGGGCGAGATCGCGAACGCGCGCACGAAGCCCTCGGTCGTGAACACGGGCGCGAACGCCGCACCGCCGTCCGTCGAGACGAACAGGCGCCCCGGCGCGCTCGCGATCCGCACGTACAGCACGTCGGCGTCGAGCGGATCGACCCCCGCGATGTACGGCTCGCGCGACGTCGTGCTCCCCGGCACCGCCGCGGTCTGCCACGTCTCCCCGCCGTCGGCCGAGCGCGCGAGCACCCCCTTGACGGAGCCGCCCTCGCTCGAGAGGCCGCTCACGTAGACCCGCCGCGGATCCGACGGCGCGACGTCGACCGTCCGGGCCACAAAGCCCGCCGGGAGCGGCGTCCCCGCGCTGGTCCAGCTCGCGCCGCCGTCGCGCGACGCCCAGAGGCCGTGCCTGGTCCCCGCGGCCACCGCGACGACGTGCGACGGATCGCCCTGCCGGACCGAGAGATCGATCACCTCCCGCCCCTCGAGCTCGGCGGCGCGCGCCCAGGCGCAGCCGCCCTCGGCGCCGACCGCGATCCCGTCGGCCAGCGCGGCGAGCACCCGGCCGCTCGCCGCCGCCGCGATGGGCGGGGACTGGCCGGCCGTGTCGTCGTACCCGACCGCGCCCTCGCAGATCCAGCGCCAGCTCGCGCCCCCGTCTCGCGTGGCCAGCAGGCCGTACGTCATCCGGGCGACGGCGCGCGCTGGATCCGCCGGGTCGAACACGAGCTGGTCCGCCGAGGGAAAGACGCCGTTCGCGGCCGCAGGGGAGGGGAGCGCCATGGCGGCGAGCGCGACGGCGCGCGGCACGGCAGCGAGCGCGACGGCGCGCGCCGCGGCGGCGAGCGCGGCGAGCGCGGCTGCGCGCGCCGGGCGAGATCCCGGCCTCACGGCGCGCGGGGGAGGCGGTCGCATCGGGGATCCATCGTACCGCGGCGCGCGCCGAGAACCGCCCACGCGCCCTCCGCGCCCCGCTACACTCGCCGCAATGCCGGAGCGCATCGTCGTGTCCTTTCGAGGTACTGCGGCCCTCTCGCAGCCAGACAGCACGGACGCGGTCGCGCCGTGGCCCGGCCGCCGCGGCGCGCCGCGGGCGCCCGCGCCGCCGTCGCGCCAGAAGGGCGCCGCGCGCGCCGCGGGCAGCGCCGCGCGCGGCGAGGAGAGCTACCTCGCGCGGGCGCTCGCGCTGAAGAAGCGCGCCGAGGCGCTCGGCGCCACCCTGTGCGCCTGGAGCGCGCAGACCTTCTCGTTCGAGTTCACCCCCGACGACGTCGAGGAGGCCGTGCTGCTCGCCGCGCTCGCCGCGGAGGACGCGGCGGTGCACCCCGACGCGCGCTTCGCGGTCGGCATCGCGCAGGGCGAGATGACCTACGTCGGCGAGGCGGGGCGCTTCACCGCGCTCTCCTGGGGGCAGCCGCTGCTCGTCGCCGTCATGCTCGCCCGCGTCGCGCTCCCCGGCGACGTGCTCCTCGATCCCGCGCTCCCCGCCGTGATCTCGGGCGAGCTCATGACCCTCGGCGCCCACCGCGGCATCGACGGCGCGCGCCGGGTGCGCGGCGTCCGCCTCGACGCGCAGCAGCCGCTGCGCAGGCAGGTCGCCGAGAGCGTGGCGCGCCTGTGCAAGCCGCCGCTCATCGGCCGCGAGGCCGAGCTCGCCGAGCTCGCCGTGCCCCCCGGCTCCCTCGCGATCGTCCGGGCCGAGCCCGGCGCGGGCGGCACGCGGCTGCTCCTCGATCTGGAGAGGCTGCTCGCGCCGTCGCGGAGCCTCTTCGTCGCGCCGATCGGGGCCTCGCGCGAGCCGTTCGGCGCGCTCCGGCGCGCCCTCGCGCGCGCGGCGCTCCGCGCCGAGAAGAGCCGCGCCCGCGCGCCGGCGCTCCCGGATCGGCTGAAGCCCGCGCTCGCCCGGCTCCTCGCTGGCGAGGGCGTCGAGCCGAGGATCGCCGCCGAGGTGCTCGCCGTGTGGCTCGCCCCGTCCGACGTCCGCGTCGGCCTGCTCGCCGTCGACGACGCCTCCGAGGTCGACGCCGCGAGCCTCGACGCGATCGCCCTCGCCCTCTCGCCGGGCGGCGGCCCGCGCGCCGTCGCCCGGCTCGGGCGCTCGGATCCGCTCCCCGCGCCGCTCACCGCGCTCACCCCCGCCGCGACGGTCACGCTGGGGCCGCTCTCCGCGCAGGGCGCGCAGGATCTCGTCCGCCGCCTCCTCGACGGCTGCATCGACGAGGCGGGCGCGCGCCGCTGGGCCGCGCGCGCGCCCGCGTTCCCGCTGGCCGTGCGCGAGCTCCTCTGCGAGGCGCTGGAGAGCGGCGCGCTGCGCTGGATCGGCAGGAGCGTCGGGCCGCGCCGGCGCAGCGCCGGGCGGGGCAGGCCCCCGCGCACGATGACCGGCGCCGAGCTCGCCGCGCCCCCCGCGCTCCGCTCGATCGAGGGCCGCCTGCGCCTGCTCGCGATCGGCCAGCGCACGGTGCTCACCGCGCTCGCGACCCTCGGCGGGGACGCGTCGGACGCGGCGATCGACGCGCTGTGCGGCGGCACCGGCGCCCCGAAGGTCGCCGCGGTCCAGGCGGCGCTGCTCGGCGCCGGCTGGGTCTTCCGGCCGGAGCCTGGCTGGCTGCGGCTCTCCTCGCGCACGCTGCGCGACGCCCTGCTCGCGGGCGTCCCGCCGGGCGAGCGCGCCGCGTGGCACCTGGCCGCGGCGCGGGTCGTCGAGGATCACGCCAGCGTGCTCGGCCTCGCCGACGCCGCGTGGCACGCCGCGAAGGCCGGGGATCGGCGCTCCGCGGCCGATCTCGCCGGGCGCGCCGGGCGCGCGGCCGGCGACGCGCTGCTCGAGGGCTCGGCCGCGGAGCTGCTCGCGTTCGCCGACGAGCAGGAGACCGCGAGCGATCACCGGGACGGGGCGCCGGACAGCTCGTCGAGCCAGCCGCCCACCCACCGCACGCCCATCGAGGTGGTCGGCGACGCGCCGGAGCCGCAGCGCTCGGCGCCGGCGCCGGTCGGCGAGCGCTCCCGCCCCGGCGCGCCCGCGGCGCAGCCGGACGACGAGCCCAAGGATTTTCCCGACGCGACCTCCCCGGACGTCGGCCTTCCGTGCGGCGATGCCACCGAAGATCTGCTCGCGAAGACCACGGAGTCGCCCGTCCTGTCGATGAACGACATCGCGGTCCGCCTCGCCGAGCTGGCCAAGCAGGCGCTCGTCCAGGGCGACCTCCGCACGCTCGAGCGGCTCGTGGGCGAGCTCCGCCGCACCGGCGAGCACCTCGATCTGGCGGAGCGCATGACCGGCCTGATCTCGCTCGGGCGCGGCGCGAAGGAGGAGGCGCTCCGGCGCTTCCGGATCGCCGCGGAGGCCGACGCGTCGCCTTCGCAGCGGGCCCGGGCGCTGCTCGCGTACGGCGTCGCGCTGGCCGCCGCGGGCCGCACGGAGGGCGCGCTCCTCGAGGCGCTGAGCGCCCTCGCGCGCGCCCGCGAGGCCGAGGATCCCCACGGCGAGCAGGCGTGCGCGCAGTTCCTGGCGCAGCTCGCGGCCGCGACCGGGCACGAGGAGGCGGCCCGCGCGTGGGCGCAGGTGGCGCGCCTCGCCGGCGCGGGGCCCCCCTCGTGACGGCGCATTGACAGCGTCGTCGCGGCTGTCCATACCGCCGGCCATGTCGTCCCGAGAGCCCTCCGGCGAGCCGGCTCCCGCGCCGGAGACCGGCGAGGAGCGCGCCGCGCCAAAAGCGCGCGCCAGCGCCGGAGAGCGCGCCGCGCCAAAAGCGCGCGCCAGCGCCGGAGAGCGCGCCGGCGCGCGCCGGGTCGCCGCGCTCCTCGCGCTGGCGCTCTCGCTCGGCGCGATCGCCGGCGTCGCGTACCAGCGCCACGCCGCGGTGCACCTGCGCGCCCTCCCGAGGGTCCCGAGCTGCGTCCGCGGGGCGCGGGTCGCGCTGCGCAAGCCGGTCGCGGTGTCCGGCACGGAGCCGCGCCAGACGGCGTCGGGCGAGACGGTCTACCTCACGCCCGGGGAAGATCGCGCCGTCGCCTGCGCCTTGCAGCTCGACGAGGCGCTCGCGCGGCACCTCGCCGGAGCGCTGGCCGAGCAGGCGCCGGCGCAGCGCGCCGCCCGGCTGAGCGAGCTCGTGCGCGACCGCGTGCCGGCCGACCCGGCGTACGATCGCGCCGCCTCCGCGGCATACATGATGGCCTCCGCGGCCCTGCGGGGCCTGCCAGACGACGTCGCCGAGGTCCGCGCCGCCGCGGAGGAGCTCGATCGGCATCACGCCTGCCGCTTCGACACGCGCCGCCCCTGTCCGACGCGCCCGCCGCTGCCAGCGCTCGTCTGGCTCACCGGCGTCCCGGCGGCGCTGAGCCTGCTCGGGCTGCTCTGGATCGGCCTCGCCGCGAGCGCCGCGCGTTACCGGCGCTGGACGGCGCGCAGGGGCGGCTGATCGCCCGGGCCCGCGCGCGTCGCGCGCCTCCGCCTCTGCGATCGCCTCAGTCGATCGCCTCGACGCGAAAGCTCGACTGGACAAGGCGGCGGGGCCGGGCCCCGATGTCGGCGACGTCGAACCCGAAGCCCGCGCCCTCGTGGTGGATCCCGCCCGACGTGGCGCCGCTCGGCATCTGCACCGACGAGCTCACCGTGACGTAGACCTTCGCCCCCTTGGCGAACGCGGCGGTCATCGCGAGCACGCGCCCGGCGAGCTGCGCCGCCGCCTCGCGCGCCACCCGCGCCCAGAGCGCCGCCGCTCCGGCCGTCGACGACAGCGCGCGCACCCCGAGCACCGCGCCGGCGCCGCTCAGGTGCACCTCGAACACCGCGCGCGCCGTCGCGGGCGTCTCGGCGCCGCGCACCGCGTCCGCCACCACGGACGCGACCGTGCCGGCGGCCGGCAGATCCAGCCCCAGCGTCTTGTCCCGATCGCGCATCGCCTCGCGCAGCAGCTCGCCGGCCCTGTCCGCCGAGACCTCGCGCGGCGCGGCCGGCGCGGTCGGCGCCGGCGCCGGCGGCGCGCGATCCGGCAGAACGCCGGGCAGCTGCCACACCGGCGCCCCCCCGAGGCCGGCGACCCCGCGCGGCGCCTCGGCGGTCGGCGGCCCGTCGTACTCGCTCGATGGCGCCGGGGCCGGAGGCGCCGCGGGACCCTCGCGCGGCTCGACCGGCGCCTCCGTCGGCGCCGGCGGCGCTGGTGGATCGAGCGGCCACCGCTCGCGGCGCGCCGTCCGGCCGAGGACCGGCTCCGCCTCGCGCGGCCGTGCCTCGTCCGGCGTGCGCGGCGGAGGCGTGCGCGCCTCGTCCTGCTCCGGCCCGCGCGGCGCGACGGGCTCTATCTCGATCTCCACCTCGCGGCGCGCGCCGCTCGAGCGGGCCTCGAGCGCCGGCCCCGGGGCGCCCGCGATCCGCGCGAGCAGCGGGATGGCGGCATGGAGCAGCGTCGCTGCGAGCAGGAAGCGGACCTCGCGGGAGAGCAAGCGCCGAGCACCTTGGTGGGTGCCGGACAGGGGCGCAAGTGCGCGTTTCGTCGCCGGCGTGCTCACGTCCCCGCTCGCGCGCACCTGCGCAGCCCCGGGCACACCCCACCCGCTCCCTCGCTTTGCGGCCCGACAGGCTCACCCGCGCCTGTTCCAGCAGGGGGCGGGGTATTACGGCCACGCTTAAATATGCGCGTACGGAACGGTTGTCGCTTGAGCTCGAGACCGTACTGGTCGATGCTCCGCCTGCCGCGACGCCTTCCGGGCTCACGGCAGGAGCAGAAACGCAGCGCGCTGCCGCCATGCGGCGCGCTCACGGAACAGACGCAGCGCCTCGCGAGCCAGGGCTGGGCGCTACATCCCCGTTGTAAGGGAGGGGTTTCGAAATGAAGGGAAACGTGCGCGCTGACGGGTCGCCTGCGGACCTATCGCCGACGCCCACGCCGCCGCCCGTCACCGTGATCCAGGGCTGCCCGGATCGCGGCCTTCCCCTCGAGCTGCCCCCCCTCGGCATGGCCCCCGCGCCGGAGGAGCAGCCGTTCCTTCCCGGTTTCGCCCCGCCCGGCTTCGCCCTGCCAACATCGCAGGGGACGCCGCCGCCCTTCCCCATTGCCGGGGCCGGGCCGTACGGCTCCTGGTCCACGCCCTCGCCGGGCGAGCGCCGCGCGCGCGTGTGGCGCGCCCTCGGGGCGTTCGTCCTGGCCGCGGCCACCGTGATCGTCGTCGTCGCCGCCGCCGCGCGCGGGATCGCCGCGCGGATGCCGATCGCCTCCGCCGAGGCCTTCCGCGCCATGACCCCCGTCAACCGCGCGTCGCTGCTCGCGCTGCGCTCCTCGCGCGAGGACGCCGGGGCGAGCGCGGACGTCGCGCCGGAGGGGCTCGCGCGCTTGCAGCCGCCGGCGCCGCCGCCCGCGCCGGCGACGCCGCCGCCCGCGATCAAGCACGACGGGTACGCGTCGATCCGCGGCGGCGTGCTCTTCACGCCCGACACGTTCAGGCCCACGGGGTCGAGCTACGATCTCCTGCTGCACTTCCACGGCAACACCCAGCTCGTCCGCGAGAGCGCCGAGGTCGCCGGGCTGAACGCCGCGGTCGCCGTCATCAACCTCGGCATCGGCTCGGGCGCGTACGAGGACTTCTACGCGACGCCGGGCGTCTACGAGAGCCTGCTCGCGGACATCGACCGGGCGCTCGCGCAGCGCGGGCTGCCGACCCCGCGGCTCCGCCGGGTCGCCCTCTCCTCGTGGAGCGCGGGCTACGGCGCGGTCGCCAAGATCCTGGAGCTCCGCCGCGGCACCGAGACCCTCGACGCGATCCTCGTCACCGACGGCATCCACTGCGGCTTCGTCCCGGAGCAGCCGAGCGGGCTCAACCCGCTGCAGCTCGCCTCGTTCGCGCGCGCCGCGCAGCTCGCCGCCTCGGAGAAGCTGCTGTTCACCATCACGCACTCGGAGATCGACCCGATCGCGTACGCCAGCTCCACCGCCACGGCCAGCTACCTGCTCGACGCCGCGGCGGGGCGCCACGTCGAGCGGTCGCCCGCGTCGGACGCGCCCCCGCACCTGCGGCTGCGCGCGGCCGAGGGCGCCGTCTCGAAGAAGCTCGAGAAGCAGATGATCCCGACCACCGAGGCGAGCGTTGGCGAGCTCCATGTCCGCGGGTTCCGGGGCAACACGCCCGAACACCACATGGCGCACCTGCTCCAGATGGCCTCGACCGTCCTCCCGGAGCTCGTCGAGCGCTGGCGCGAAGGCGGCGATCCGTCGTCCGAGCGCTGATCGACGGGAGCGGCGGGGTCAGCTCCGGCTCCGCGCCTCGGCCATCCAGGCCCCGATCGCCGTGGCCACCGGGTGATCCGCCCCGAGCTCCGCCTCGGCGAGCGCGAGCGCCCGCTCGTACAGCGGCAGCGCCGTGGACGGCCGCCCCGCGGCGTGGTGGACCTGCGCGAGCCGGACCAGCGTCGGCCGGAGCGACGGGTGGGCGGCCCCGACCAGCGCCTCCCGCGCGGAGAGCGCGCGCTCGTACAGCGCCGCCGCCTCGGCCTGGTCCCCGAGCGCCTCCCGGGCGGCCGCCAGGTTGTGCAGGATCGACGCGAGGAGGCCCCTGTCCACGTCCGCCCCCGCCTCGGCGATCTCGAGCGCCCTCCGGAGCATCACCTCCCGCTCGGCGGTCGGGAGGTCCTCTTCCAGCTCCAGGAACGTGGCGGCGTTGTAGAGCGCCTCCGCGACGAGCGCGTGACGGGCGCCGAGCGCCCCCTCCCGCAGCGCGATCGCCCGCCGGAAGAGCGGCGCCGCCTCGGCGCGGGCCCCCCGCCTGCCGAGCAGCAGGCCGAGCCGGTTCAGCAGCGCCGACAGCTCGATGGGGTCGGGGTCGCGCATCCGCTCGTAGCCCGCGAGCATCCGGCGGAACAGCGCCTCGACGTCCCCGAGCTCGCCCTGCCGCTCGAGGATGGCGGCCAGCTGCTCGAGCAGCCTCGGCAGCGGCGGATCGGTGCTCGCCGCCGCCTCGGCGATGGCGATCGCCCTCGCGGAGCTCGCGCGCGCCTCGTCCAGCCGTCCCTGCGCGAGCCGCGCCGAGCTCAGCGCGTACAGCGGCGCCGTCAGCTCGGCGTCCCCGTCACCGTAGATCTCCTCGGCGATCCGGAGCGCCCGCGCGCATGTCGCCTCCGCGTCGGCGTGGCGTGAGCCGGCGAGCTCGGAGGCGGCCACGTCGAGTAGGCGCCGGTACTCTCTCCCCCTCCACCAGCGCAGCACGGCGCGATCCGGTCGCATCCTCCTCTACTACCTCGTCCCCACCCGGGAGGGCGAGAGGGCCGGCAGGGACGTCCGGCGCGCACGGGCCGGCGTCCGGCGGCGGCGCCCGACAAGGATGATCGGAAGAGCATCGCGCGGGCGCGGAGCAGTGTACTCTGCTCGCAGGATCTCGTGGCGCGAAGGTGCGATGCAGACGCTCGATGCCAGCAACTGGCGGTTCCCGTCGATCGGGGCTATGGCGCACGGCGCGTGGTGCAGCGCCTCCCGGACGGCCTCACGATCGGCCTCTCGGGCGGGGGCCCCTGCCTCACGAACGGGGCGATCGTGGAGGCGATCGAGGAAAGGTCGCCAAGGACATTTCTTCCGTTTAGACTGCCCCGACGGCCCCACGCGCCGACGCTCCCCACGATCATGAGGTCCAGGCTCACGCATCGCGAGGCATCGTCACCGAGGGGAGGGCTCGCCCGCGCCCGCACGGGGAAGGCGACGGAGTTCATATGAGTGGTGCCAACGAAAACGTCGTCGATGAAGTAGCGCGCAGCGAGCCGATCGATCCGTTGCTCGGGAAGGTGCTCAACGGAAAGTTCAAGATCCTTTCCCAGCTCGCGACCGGCGGCATGGGCACGATCTATCGCGGCGAGCAGATCCCGCTCGGGCGCCCGGTGGCGATCAAGGTCTTGATCCCGAACCAGGCCTCGCGGCAGCTCGACCCGAACTTCCACAAGCGCTTCTTCCTCGAGGCGAGCATCCTCGCGCGCCTCCAGCACCCGAACATCGTCACCGTCTTCGACTACGGCCGCATCGAGGCCGACGATCAGGACCGGTTCTTCATGGCGATGGAGTTCCTCGAGGGCGAGACGCTCTTCCGGCGCGTGCGCCGGCAGGGGCGCCTACCGCCGCCCGAGGCGATGCGCATCGCGCGGCAGATCGCGCGCGGGCTGCGCGAGGCGCACAAGCACGGCGTCGTCCACCGCGACCTCAAGCCGTCGAACGTCATGCTCGTCTCCAACGAGGACGCGGAGGAGGCGGTCAAGATCCTCGACTTCGGCCTCGTGAAGCAGCTCGGCGACGACTCGGAGGAGCTCACGCAGCAGGGCGCCTTCCTGGGCTCGCCCCGCTTCATGTCGCCCGAGCAGATCTCGCACGGCAAGGTCGATCTCAGGACCGACATCTACTCGCTCGGCGTCATCCTCTACCAGATGCTCTGCGGGAAGGTCCCGTTCGAGTCCGAGAAGTCGATCCAGATCCTGATGGCGCACCTCCAGCAGCCGGTGCCGCGCATGAAGGAGCGGAACCCGGACGTCGACATCCCGGAGCCGCTCGAGGCGCTCGTGATGCGCTGTCTCGCGAAGGATCCGGACGGCCGGCCCGCGACGATGGACGCCCTCATCCAGGGCCTCGGCGAGTGCGCCCGCGGCATGGGCGTGACGACCGCGTTCGGCGGCACGCAGATCACCTCGTTCGAGTCGCTGCCCGGCGTGCAGATCTCGTCGCGTTCGTCCACGGTGCAAGCGCTCAAGGACGCGGTGACGCTCCCGGCGCCGTCGAGCGATGACGATCCGAGCGGGCGCACCTCCGGCGTCGGCTCGGGCCCGGGCGCCGCCGCGACCGCGGCGGGCGCGTCCAAGGGCGCGACCGGCGCGCAGGAGGCCCCCTCCGGCGGCGGGCGCAAGGGGGTGATCCTCGCCGCCATCGGCGCGGTCGTCGTGGCGGCGGGCGCGTTCGCGCTGACCCGCAAGCCCGCGCAGACCGAGGCCGCGCCCGAGGTCGCGACCGCGCCCACGACCGCGCCCGCGGCGACCGGCACGCCCAGCGATCACAAGGGCGCGCCCTCGTTCATGCTGATCATCGAGTCGATCCCGCCGGGCGCCGACGTCCTGGAGGACGGGAAGTCGCTCGGGCAGACGCCGCTCCAGCTCTCGATCGCGAACGACGAGGTGCGCGCGTCGCCTCGCCGGCTGACCCTGCAGAAGGAAGGCTTCCAGCCCTACTCCATCGTGCAGGGGCCGTCGGAGATGTCCGTGCAGACCGTCGCGCGGCTCGCGCAGGTGGCCGCGCCTGCGAAGACCGAGGACGCGCCGTCGAACACGAGCTCGGGCGGCAGGCGAAACTGGGGCCGACCCGTCCGCCCCGCGGCGCCCACGGCCACGTCGAAGCCCACCCCTCCGGAGAACACGGCGCCGTCGATCCGGATCGACCGCTAGCGATCAGGGCGCGCCCGACAAGCACCATCGGCTAGCCCCTGATTTCACCGCGCCTCAAGGGCGTGGTGCAGGGGCCATGCGCTAGCTTCCTGGCCGCGCATGTCCCGCCTGCTCATCGTCTCGAACCGCCTCCCGGTGACCGTCCACGCCGATCAGGGGGACGTCTCCGTCGTCCCCTCGGCGGGCGGCCTCGTGACCGCGCTCCGGGGCCCCCACGAGCGCCACGGCGGCCTCTGGCTCGGATGGCCGGGCGACCTCGCGCGCCTCACCGAGGAGCAGCGCCGAGACGTCGAGGATCGGCTCGAGCAGCTCGGCGCTGTCCCGGTGCACCTCACCTCGGCCGAGGTGAGCCGTTACTACGACGGCTTCTCGAACGGCGTCCTGTGGCCGCTGTTCCACTACCTCGTCGAGAAGCTGCACCTCGACGCCCGGCACAACTGGGAGAGCTACCGCGAGGTGAACGAGCGCTTCGCCGAGGCCATCGTCGCCCGGTACAGGCCGGGCGACAGGGTGTGGATCCACGACTACCAGCTCACGCTGGTGCCGGCGATGCTGCGGCGGCGCATCCCCGACGCGCGCATCGGCTTCTTCCTGCACATCCCTTTCCCCGCGGCCGAGGTCTTCCGGATCCTGCCCTGGCGGGAGCAGGTGCTGCGCGGCATGCTCGGCGCCGACGTCGTCGGGTTTCACACGACGGCCTATCGGTACCACTTCGTCTACTCCGCCGCGCGCGTGCTCGGGCTCGATCCCGACCTGGAGACGCTCGCGTACGAGGGGCGGCGGGTGCGGCTCGGCGCCTATCCGGTCAGCATCGACGTCGACGAGTTCGTGCGGCTCGCGCGGGACGAGGAGGTCCGCGCCGAGGCGCGGCGCATCCGCGAGAGCGCCCGGGGCCGGAAGATCGTGCTCGGCGTCGATCGGCTCGACTACACGAAGGGCATCCCGCGGCGCATGCTCGCCATCGAGCGCTTCCTGGAGCGCGAGCCCGAGCTCCGGAGCAAGGTCCGGTTCATCCAGCTCGCGGTGCCGACGCGCGAGAACGTCGACGCCTACGCCGAGTTCCGGCGCGTCGTGAACGAGCTCGTCGGCCGCATCAACGGCAGCTACGGGACGCTCGACGATGTCCCGATCCACTTCCTGCACCGGTCGATGCCCATGGCCGGGGTCGTCGCGCTCTACCTCGCGGCCGACGTGATGATGGTGACGCCGCTGCGCGACGGGATGAACCTCGTCTGCAAGGAGTACGTGGCCTCGCGGATCGACGACACCGGCGCGCTCGTGCTGAGCGAGTTCGCGGGCGCGGCCGCCGAGCTGATCGAGGCGCTCCTGGTGAACCCGCACGACATCGACGCGGTGGCGTCGACGATCCAGCGGGCGCTCGTCATGTCGCCGTCCGAGCAGCGCGTCCGGATGCAGGCGCTCCGGCGCCGCGTCGTGACGCACGACGCGCACCGCTGGTCGCACCGCTTCCTGAACGATCTCGAGCGCGCGGGCGGCGTCCCGCCCGCGGTGGGGGCCGCCCGGCGGCCGGAGGGCGCGCCCCAGGGGAGCACGATCGCGAGCGCGCGCAGCGCGCCGTCGCTGATCGTGATGCTCGACTACGACGGCACGCTGGTCCCCCTCGAGGCCATGCCCGAGCTCGCTCAGCCGGGCGAGGCGCTCGTCACCGAGCTGCGCGAGCTCGCGGCGCGCCCGCGGACGCAGGTGCACGTGGTGAGCGGCCGGCCGCGCGAGGACCTCGAGCGGTGGCTGGGCGAGCTGCCCATCAGCCTCCACGCGGAGCACGGGTTCTTCTCGCGCGCCGCGCCCGGCGAGCCCTGGGTCGCGCTCCGCGAGGCCGCGCTCGACTGGAAGCCGAGGGTCCGCGACGTCCTCCAGGGCTTCGTCGACCGCACGGCGGGCAGCTTCATCGAGGAGAAGATGGTCTCGATCGCGTGGCACTACCGGGCCGCCGACCCGGAGCTCGCCAGCCAGACGGCCCGCGAGGTGCCCCTGGAGCTCGGCGAGGCGCTGCGCGAGCACGATCTCGAGCTCATCGCGGGCCGGAAGGTGCTGGAGGTGCGGCTCCGCGGGGTCAACAAGGGGGTGATCGTGCCGCGGGTGCTCGCCACGATGGGGCCCGACGCGGTGGTGATCGCGCTCGGCGACGACAGGACCGACGAGGATCTGTTCGCGGCGCTCCCCCCGACCGCGCTCACGATCCACGTGGGCGGCGGGGAGAGCTCCGCGGCGTTTCAGCTGCCCGACCCGGCGTCCGCGCGTCGCTTGCTGCGCGCGCTCGTCGCCTGAGGGCTCGCGCTGCGGCTCACGCCCTGGCGCGGCGGCCGCGCCGCCGGAGGGCGGCGCCGAGGAGCGCCGCCGCCCCGGCGACGAACGCCCCCGAGCCGGCGACCGGGCCGCCCGCGAGCGCCCCGCCGACGCTGCACGAGCTGACGTGGGCGCCGTGCGGAGCGTCCGCGCTGTCCTGCGCGGCCTCGGAGCACGCAGCGGCGCGCGCTGCAGCGTCGTCGCCGTCCGCGGCGCAGTCGCCGGCGGACGCGTCGCTCTCCGCGTCGGCGTCGCTGGCATCGCCGTCGTCGGTGCCGCTGGCGTCCGCCTCGCCGTCGCTCGGGGCGGCATCGCCGTCGACGTTCCACCCCTCCTCTGCGGCTCTGCCGTCGCTGTCGTCGAGGTCCCGATCGGTGTCCGCGGTCCTCATGGCGAGCGCCGCGAGGCCGGAGCCGGACTCGTAGGCTCCGATGTCGATCGTGCCAGCGACCGGCCGCTGCAGCGGTCCGTTGGCCGCGCGCGCGCCCTTCCTGGGCGAGAACTGCGGCACGGTGAGCGGCTTCGGGAACGGGTACCCTGCAGTCGACGTCGCGCTGGAGCCGGCGTTGACGAGCGGGCTGTTCGACACCGGGCGGAGGTCCAGCGAGCTGACGTTGGTGAAGCCGGGGTCGGCGCCTTGCACCGTGCCTCTCCACGCCGCGGGGATGGCCGAGGAGCCGGTGGGCACCCAGTTGTTCGCGCCCGAGATCGACGCCGTTCCGTTCTTCCAGGTCGCGCTCCTGTCGACGTAGACCTCCACGCCGCCGCCGCCGCGCCGATAGAACACGTTGTTGCTCATCTCGACGCTCTCGATCCCGTCGAACATCCTGATGGCCGGCCGCGACCCGGGGGCGAGCAGGAAGGTGTTGTTGACGAATCGGAAGCGACCCCACGTCTGCCCCGTGCCGTCGCCCCCGACGCGCACGGCGAAGTGCTGGCCGGTCTTGACGATGACATTGCCGACGACATCGGAGTCCTCGCGCGCGAGCCCCTCGTCCTGGCCGTCCGGCCCGATCAGCTCGAGCTCGTGGTATTTCGCGCCCTCGATCCAGTTGTAATAGATCTCGTTCCGCTCCGCGCGGCTCTTCACGCTGTTGCCGCCGTTGCCGTCGTGCACATAGCAGTGCCGCATGCGGAACACCGAGCCGAGGCGCGTCTCCTCGTCGGTCGCGATGTAGATGGGGTGCCTGGTGTCGCCCGAGCCGCAGGCATAGACCTCGACGTACTCCAGCGTGAGGGAGCCCGACTCGGAGTCGGCGCCGAGGATGCCGTGCCCGGCGCAATCGTGCACCACCGAGTCGCGGATCGTGATGTCATGCGCCTTGTTGAACACGCAGCGGCCCGAGCCGCCGGTGATATCGAAGCCTTCGAAGGTATAGTGATTGCCAGCGAAGACCACGGTGTTCGTCCCCCCGGATAGGACAGGGCGGCGGCCGTTCACGCGAACGCCGCGGATCGTGATCTTCTGCGCCTCGGTGCCCGACTTCTTGAAGAACAGATCCCCCGGATAGGTCGCGTCGCCCTCGACCAGAACCACGTCCCCGGCAGCGAGGCGAGGGGCGACCTCCGCGAGGCTCGCATAAGGCTTGCCCCGCCCCACCTCGTACGTCGCTGCGCTCGCCGGCGAGGCGGCGAGCAGCACGGAGAGCCCGATGCCCGGCGCGACGAGAGAGAGTGTGACGAGGTGCCTTGTGTTGAGTTGCTGCATTGGCGTACTGTCGCGTGCTGTAGAGTCCGAGTGCAAGCTGCTTTTTAATGAAATGCATGATGGGTAATTCAGGCGACACCTGACGGCGGGAATTCCTGCCGTTATTCCCGCGTGCCCAGCGGCTTTCACCATTGCTTAGAGTCCGCGCCGTCTGCCATTTCTCGATAAATTTTGGTAAATAGAAGCAAATCGGTGCGAACGCCGCGAAGAGCGTGAAGAGCGGGGTAGCGCGGGTGAAGCGCGGGAGGAGCGGGAGGAGCGCGAGGGGCTGGAGGAGCGCGAGGGGCGAGGCGGGCGGTTCCCCTCGGCGCGCGCGTCGTTCCGTGTCATGGAGCCGACCATGTTTCCGGTTGTCCTCGCCTCCACGTCGCCCTTCCGGAGGGCGCTCCTCGATCGCCTCGGGCTCGCGTACGAGGCCGTCGCGCCGGCGTTCGAGGAGATCGCGCCCGAGGGGATGTCGCCCCTCGCGTGCGCCCGCCTCTTCGCGGAAGGGAAGGCGCTGAGCCTCGCGCCCGCGCGGGAAGGCGCCCTCATCATCGGCGCCGATCAGGCGCTCGAGCTCGATGGGGAGCTCCTCCGCAAGCCGGCCTCGCTCGACGAGGCGGCAGACCAGCTCGGGCGGCTCTCGGGGCGCGTCCACGCGCTCCACGCCGCCGTCGCGGTGCACGCGCCGCCGGGGGTGCCGCTCGCGGCCGGCGAGCCGCGGACGCTGGCCGAGATCGTCACGGTGGAGCTCCGCGTCCGCCCGCTCGGCCGCGCGCAGATCCGCCGCTATGTCGAGCTGGATCGGCCGATCGGCAGCGCGGGAGGATACCTCTTCGAGAAGCACGGGCCGTGGCTGTTCGACGACGTGCGCCACGCCGACGAGGCGGCCATCGTGGGGCTGCCGCTCGTCCCGCTCTGCCGCCTCCTGCGCCGCTTCGGGGTCGATCCGCTCGCCCCGCCCGCGCGCGCCTGAGCGCAGGCGGGCGGTGCACAGGCGGGGGGCCGCGGCGCTGTGCGTGCCGGGGCTCTCGGGGAGGGGCGGCCGTGGCCCGCCCGTTGCTAATCGTGGTTCCAGGGTCGAGCCTGCCGCTGGGCCCTCACGAATGAGCATCTTCTGCCGGGCGACGCCGACGGGGCGGGCCAGGCGCTCGACGAGGTGAGGCGATGATGGAACGCCCGCCCTTCAACGCGGCCGAGGCGCTCACGGCGGCTGATCTGACGCTGTCCTGGTCGGCCCTGCAGAACGAGGAGCGGGTGCAGGCCTATCGCCGCCTGCGGCGCGAGGAGGCGGAGGATTTCTTCGAGGGTCTCCCCACGGCCGACCAGGCCGCGCTCCTCGCGGGCCTGACGAAGGGCGAACGCAGGCTGTGGATCCGCCTGCTCGCGCCCGACGACGTGGCGGACCTCCTCCTCGAGGTGTCGCCGGCCGACCAGGCGGAGCTCCTCTCCTTGCTGGACGAGCCGACGCGGCGCGAGGTGATCGCGCTCCTCGCGTACGCCGAGGACGAGGCCGGCGGGCTCATGAGCCCGTGGTTCGCGCGCGTGCGGCCGGAGGCGACGGTCGACCAGGCGATCAGCTATCTCAAGCGGCAGGCCAGGGATCACCTCGAGACCATCTACTACGGTTATGTGCTCGACGCCGAGCAGCGGCTGCGCGGCGTGGTGTCGCTCAGGCAGCTCATGATCGCCCCCGGCGATCGGCGCGTCAGCGATGTGATGAAGACCGACGTCGTGTCGGTCAACGAGGACGCCGACCAGGAGGCGGTGGCGCGGACCTTCGCGGAGCACGATCTCGTGGCGATACCCGTCGTCGACAGCGAGGGTCGGATGAAGGGGATCGTCACCGCGGACGACATCGTGGACGTCGTGGAAGAGGAGGCGACCGAGGACATCCAGAAGCTCGGCGGCATGCAGGCGCTCGACGCGCCCTACCTCCGGACCCCCATCTCCAGGATGCTCGGCAAGCGCGCGGGCTGGCTGTCCGCGCTGTTCGTGGGCGAGCTCCTCACCGCCACGGCGATGGGGTACTACGAGCACGAGATCGCCCGCGCCGTCGTGCTCGCCCTCTTCGTGCCGCTCATCATCTCGAGCGGGGGCAACTCCGGCTCTCAGGCGACGACGCTGGTCATCCGGGCGATGGCGCTCGGCGAGATCCGGCTCGCCGACTTCTGGCGCGTCAGCCGCCGGGAGCTCGCGTCGGGCCTCGCGCTCGGCGGGATCCTCGGCACCATCGGCTTCGCGCGCGTCATCGCCTGGGAGAAGCTCTTCGGGGCCTATGGCCCGCACTACACGCTCCTCGCCCTGGCGGTCGCGATCAGCCTGGTCGGCGTCGTGACCTGGGGCACGATGGCGGGGGCGCTCCTGCCGTTCGTGCTCCGGGCGCTCGGCTTCGACCCGGCGAGCGCCTCGGCCCCGTTCGTCGCGACCCTCGTCGACGTCTCTGGCCTCGTGATCTACTTCAGCGTGGCCGAGCTCCTGCTCCGCGGGGTGCTGCTGTGAAGCGGGCGAGCGCCCCCCGCGCCCTTCCGGGGGGCTTCCCGGGAGCGCGCGGCCGGGGAGCGCCCGGGCGGCGGGGACCTAGGGGCTGACGCGGGACGCCAGGTAGCGCGCCACATACGCGCCGATCACGCGCGCGTCCTCGCGCCAGCGGCCGCCGGGCTTCAGCTTGTCCGCGTCCGCGGAGCTCAGGTTCGTGTTCGGGATGGGCGACGCCGTGCGGCTCGAGAACTGGACCTCATCGAGCACCCGGCCGTCCGGCGTCGTCAGCCGGAGCGTCAGCCGGATCTGGCTCGGGGCCGAGGAGACGACCGCGTAGAAGCCTGGATTCATGTAGCCGACATAGGGCTTGATCACGAACGGCGCCGACGTGTGGCCGTCGGACGGCGCGACCTCGATGCCCTCTTCCTGGGCGGCGGCGACCAGGGCCTTCGTGAACTCCTCGTTGATGGACTCCTTGTCCGCCACGAAGCGCTGGTGATCGTCCGCGTCCTTGCCGGCCAGGTACTGGTCCTCGCGCTGGTCGAGGATGAAGAGGCCCACGTAGTCGATGGGCATCAGGGCGAAATACCGCTGGCCGACGAACGTGTCGGGGCTCGCCTGGGTCACGACGCGCCAGCGCGGCCCGCACCCGGCGAGGGCCGCGAAGCCGAGCAGCGCGGCCGCGATGAAGCTGCGACGGTGCATGAGGGTCTCCTTCAGAGGGCCCGCCTTGTAGGCCATGTCCGAGCGAGCTGGCAAGGGCGGCGCAGCGCGCCGCCGCCCGGGCGGGCCGGTCCGGCCCGCCGCGCCCAGGCGGCGGCCCGCGCGCCCCTCCGACCCGGACGGGGCAGGCGGCCCGCGCATTCGATCGATGGCGCGCGCGGGCTCGCCCCGCGCTCGCGCGCGCTGTGCAATGGGCGGACATGACCGGAGCTGGCCTGTCGAATGCATGTTGGATTCGACAGCTGCAATGGCTACCTCGTACGAGGATGCCTTTCTATCGGCGTTGGAGGTAAACCCATGATCCCGAATTTCGTGGCCGGTCTCTTCAGCATTTTTCCCATCTTGGTGCTCCCGTTGCTCGGCGTCGATCCGCCGGAGGACGCGGGTGGCAGCGGCTCGCAGGTGGGCGAAGGCTCCGAGCTGGAGATCCCAGGCTTGCCCGGGGAGGGCGCCTCGCGGTTCGTCTATTCGATCTCCTGCATCGAGGGCAGCACCGGAAAGAAGACCTTCCTGACGGAGGACGACTTCTGCAGCGCCCTGCGCGACGAGCAGGTCTGCTCCGAGAGCGCGGCCATCTTCGCGCTCTTCCACGGCTGTCCCTGAGCGCCCGCGCGGCGGCGGTACAAACCCTTGACATTCGAGGGGGGCCTTGCTCTTCCTAGCGAGCGCGGACCGCCCCGCGCGGCCCTCCCCCCCACAAGGTCGCGCGCCTCGGAGGCTCAGATCGTGACGAACCTCTATCTCATCCGGCATGGAGAAGCGCTGGTCAACGTGAACCATATCGTGGGCGGGATGCGCGGGGACACCGGGCTGACGCAGCTCGGCGTCCTCCAGGCGGAGCGCCTGCGCGATCGCCTGGCCGCGACGCGCGAGATCCCCGCCGACGTCCTGATCGCCAGCACCTATCGCCGGGCGCAGCAGACGGCCGAGATCGTCGCTCCCGCCCTGGGGCTGCCCGTCACGCTCGACGACGAGGTCCAGGAGCTCCGCCCCGGCGAGGCGGACGGGATGCCGGTCGGCGAGGCGATGGTGCGCTACGCGATCGATTTCGAGCGCGAGCCGTACCGGCCGGCGAGTCCCGGTGGAGAGAGCTGGGCTCAGTTCATGCTGCGGGTCTCCGTCGCCCTCGATCGCGTCACCCGTGAGCACGAGGGGCGGACGATCGTCGTCGTCACCCACGGCGGCTTCATCGACGTCGCGTTCCTCCACTTCTTCAGGATGAACGCGCTCGCCTTCCCGAGCGCGCACTTCGCCACCCGCCACACCTCGCTCACCCACTGGCAGCGAAGGCGGCGCTGGGGTCGGGCCGAGGCCTGGCACCTCATCTATTACAACGACAGCGCGCACCTGCGCGACGTCGAGCGGACCGTGCGCATCCCCTGGGCGGAGCTCTCCACCCTGGCGCCGAGGCTCGTGGATGATCCGTCTGGGCCGCCGTCCTCCGAGAGCGGCGAGGGGCGCTAGCACGCCCGGCCAGGCAGCCTGGCAGACAGGCCGCCGCCCGCCCGCGGTCCCTCCCGGCCCTCGCGCTTGCGCCTCCGCCTCGGGGCGAGCTACATGACCCGTATGATGGGTCCCGTTCACGCAACCTTCCTCATCGCCGCTCCCGACCAGCCCGGTCTCGTCGCGCGACTCGCGGGGTTCTTCTACGACATCGGCCTGAACATCATCGACGCGAGCAATCACACCGATGCGTTCATGGACGAGGGCCCGCGCTTCTTCATGCGTCTCGTCGTCGATCTGTCCGGCCTCGCCTCGCCGGCCGCCGTCGCCGCCCTGGGCGGCTCGGCCACCCGCGGCGCGATCGAGGCCGCCTTTCGCGAGCTCGCCGCGTCGCTCTCGGCGCGATGGTCGGTGGACTACAGCGATCACGTCCCGAAGATGGCGATCCTCGTCACCAGGGATCCTGCGTGCCTCTACGATCTGGTGCTCCGGCAGCGCGCGGGCGAGCTTCGCTGCGAGATCCCGCTCGTGATCTCCAACCACCCCACGCTCGAGGCGGTGGCCGAGAGCTTTCGAATCCCTTTCTTCTGCATCCCGATCACCCCGGAGACGAAGCGCGAGCAGGAGCGTCAGGTGCTTCACCTGCTGAAGAGGCACCATGTCGATCTCGTCGTCCTGGCGCGGTACATGCAAATCCTCTCCGAGCAGATGCTCGATGAGGCGCCGCCCGTCATCAACATCCACCATGGGTTCCTGCCCGCGTTCCAGGGCGCGAAGCCTTACCACCAGGCGCACGCGCGCGGCGTGAAGCTCATCGGCGCGACGGCGCACTATGCGACGCGGGACCTGGATCAGGGGCCGATCATCGAGCAGGACGTGGCGCGCGTGAATCACCAGATGGGCCCCGAGGAGATGACCCGGATGGGGCGTGACGTGGAGCGGCTCGTCCTCTCTCGCGCCGTCCGCGCGCACCTGGAGCGGCGAGTCATCGTCGAAGGTCGCCGCACCGTCGTGTTTTAGATCTCCAGACAATGCCCCGACCGGCCCGGGCCGTGGGCCAGTCGGGGCAATCTGGGCGATCGAGCGCGGGGGAGGCGCGCGCGGCCGGGCGCGCTCTCCTGGGAGCCCGATGCGCGCGCGAGGCGTTACGGCCGGCCCTGCTGGCCAGGCGCGGTGATCTGGCCTTGCTGGCCGGGCGCGAGCTGCCCGAGGACGGCCGACTGGCCATAAGCGCCCGACTGGGAGATGGCGGCCTGGCCGAGGCCGGCCTGCTGACCAGCATAGCCCTGGATCCCCTGGCTGGAGTGCTGGCCGGCATAACCGCCGAACCCGGCCTTGGACGGCACCTGCGCCTGCCCGGGGAACATCCCGGCCTGGCTCGGCACGAGCGCGCCCTTGCCAGGGAACACCTCGCCCTTGCTGGGACCGAGCGCGCCCTTGCTGGGGAACATCCCGGCCTGGCTCGGCACGAGCGCGCCCTTGCCAGGGAACACCTCGCCCTTGCTCGGTCCGAGCGCGCCCTTGCCGGGGAACATCCCGCCCTTGCTCGGTCCGAGCGCGCCCTTGCCGGGGAACATCCCGCCCTTGCTCGGTCCGAGCGCGCCCTTGCCGGGGAACATCCCGCCCTTGCTCGGGCCGATCTGGGCCTGTCCGGGCGCGAGCTGCGCCGCACCCATCCCCAGGTATCCGCCTCGCTCCTCCTCCAACGCTTGATCGACGGCCCCGATCTCGTCGTCACCGAGATCGCTTTGATCGAGGTCCGCGTCGTCCGTATTCACCGCACAACCGGCGGCCAGAGCAGCGAAAAGAAATGCAGGCACCAGCATCTTGCTATGCATCGACATGATCGTTTCCCCCCGATGTCCGCGAGGGCCCACCAGGCCCAGACATCTCGGCTCACCGCAGAGCAGAGTGTGTGCCTGGCGGAGCTGTGCAGACGTTTCCGCTCCCGGCGTGCTTGACGTCCGCGAGGGCGTCAATGCAGCGCGCTCGGGCGATCGGCGCCCCGCAGCGGGGCCCGCGCGATCCGGGCTGAGCGGATCGTCGAGGCGCGCTCGTTCCCCTTTTCTCCGGCGAAAGGACGTGTCGGGTCCAGCCAGGGCGCACCAGCGGCCCGGCGCGCCCGGTGAAGCCCTGACGGCAGGGCGCGCTGCGCTGGTGGCCCCGCCCTGCTCAGGACGCTCTGGGGTGCGTCGCGGGTGGCGCGCTGGACGGCGCGTTGGCGCTTGGTTGTCCGCCCCGGTCGCAGTCCGTCAGCGAGGCGCCGCGCGCCCAGGGCGCACCGCCGCGCGATCGCGGGGGGCGCGGCCCCCGCGCGTGCGGGACGGGTGGCTCACGCCTCGGGCTTCTTCCCGAACAGCCACTTCTTCGCCTCGTCGTCCATCGGCTGGCTCGGGTTCCGCAGCTCATTTCCGACCGCGAGCCCGCGCTCGACGGCGGGCCTCGCGCGCACCGCATCGAGCCACCGCTTGAAGTTCGGGAGCTCGTCGGCCGACACCCCGAACCGCTCGTGCGCCGCCGCCCAGGGATAGCTCGCCATGTCGGCGATCGAGTACTCGCCAGCCAGGAAAGGCCGGTCCGCGAGCCGCTTGTCCATCACGCCATAGAGCCGGCGTACCTCGTTGGTATAGCGCTCGATCGCATAGGGGATCTTCTCCGGCGCATAGTGATTGAAATGGCCCGCCTGGCCGCTCATCGGGCCGAGGCCGCCCATCTGCCACATGAGCCACTGGGTCACCTCGTAACGACCGCGGACGTCCGAGGGGATGAACTTGCCCGTCTTCTCCGCGAGGTAAAGCAGGATCGCGCCCGACTCGAACACGGAGATCGGCGCCCCGCCGCCCGGAGGGTCGTGATCGACGATGGCGGGCATCCGGTTGTTGGGGCTGATCGCGAGGAACTCCGGCTTGAACTGCTCGCCCCGCCCGATGTTGACCGGGACGAGCTTGTAGGGGAGGCTCGTCTCCTCGAGCATTATGCTGATCTTCCAGCCGTTCGGGGTGGGCCAGTAATAGAGATCGATCATCTTGCGCTCCGTGTCCGTGGTTCGTCGCCGAACGCGACGGCGTGCTGTCTCAGGCGATGGATCGTGTCTGCCGGGCGCCGCGCCGCTTCGCGCTGGCGCCGCCCGGCGCGTCGGACCATCGGTGGCACGTCGCCCCGTGGGGAGCAACCGGCGATCGGGCGCGTCGCCTCAGCGCGGCGACCCCGCCGGCTCGCGCGCGGGCCTCGCCCCGTCGACGAGCGCGCGCAGCGCCGCGATGTGCCCGGGCCCCGTCCCGCAGCACCCGCCCACGATCGTTGCGCCCGCCTCGAGCCAGCGGCGCGCGAGCTCCGCATAACGCGCGGCCGCCGAGCCGCGCTGGTCGACGCCAACGCCCCAGCCGAGCCCCTCGGCCTCCGCGCCCGCGTTGGCGTAGGCCCCGAACGGGACGCCGCACGCCGCGAGCCGCTCGATGTGCGCGAGCGTGCGAGTCGCCGGGGTGCAGTTGACGAGCACGGCACTCGCGCCGCGGGCGGCCGCCTCCCGCGCGGCGCGCCCGACGTCCTCGGGCGAGAGCAGATCCGACCCCGGACCCGCCGTGAACGACACCCATGCTTCGACGCCCGTGGCGACCGCCTCCTCCAGCGCCACGAGCGCCTCGCCGACGTGCGGGAACGTCTCGCAGAGGAGGAGGTCGACGCCCGCGCTCGCGAGCGCCCGCGCGAGCTCGCGGTGCTCCTGCCGCGCGTCGGCAGGGCTCAGGTCGGGCCGGTAGCAATCCTCGAGCGGCGCGATGCTGCCGGCGACCCGGTGCCGTGGGCCCTCGCCGCGCACGGCCTCGCGTGCCAGCGAGACCGCCCGCGACGCCAGCTCGGCCCAGGCGGCGCCCGCCTGCCTCCGCCTGGTGCGGAACGTGTTCGCCGTGTGCACCGTCGCGCCCGCGCGCGCGTAATCCCGATGGATCGCGCGGACCACGTCGCGGCCGCGCGCATCGAGCAGGGCCGCGGCGCTCCAGAGCGGCGCCGGCGTCTCGACCCCGCGCGCGGCGAGCTCGGTCCCGAGCGGGCCGTCGAGGACCACGATGGCAGCCTCGGCGGACACAGCAGCTGAACCGAGCGGCGATCTGGCCACGTCCTCCATGTAGGCTCCGGTATGTCCGCGGCCGGCTTCCACGGCAACCCCTGAGTCGGGTCATGGCCCGTCCGCAGCTCGGGGTAAGCGAGGCCCCGCACGGTGCACCGTCCCGACCACTGTGCGGTAGAAAGAACGATGGAATTCTCTTTCGCCCCGGGAAATTACTTGCCAGGTATGGGGGGCCTGCGGCACCGTTGAAATGAATTCATCTTCCCCTCATTCCACTCGACTCGCCGGAGTCGTGGCGTCCGACAAGCAAGCCATCGTTTGCAGGACCGACGCAGGACCGACATGGGGGAGCTCCCGCTGGCCCGCGCGAGGCCAGGCGAGCGCCGTCAGTGAGCCCATAAGAAAGGAACGCCATCATGATTCGACAGTCCATCCGTTCTTCCAAATCGCTCGCTCTCAGTGTTGCGCTCGGCGTCATCGCAGCGGCCGGGTTTGCCGGATGCGTCGCGTCGGAGGAGGCTCCCGTCGATGACGCGGTGGCGCACGAGCGGATCACCCAGGCGGAGGTCTCGAAGGCCCTCGAGACGAGCGAGTTCCTGAGCCTCGACATGAGCCGAGACACGGTCTACGCCCTCGATTACTCGGGGGGGGCCATCGACTACGCGCGCATCAAGCTCTCCACCGGCAACGGCAAGGAGGTCTTGCTCTCGGAGCAGATGGCCGCCATCGAGCAGGCGGACTACGGCGACTACCCGGCGCCCGTCCTGACCGAGGCGTCGGACGATCGGTTCAGCATCTCCTCGAACGAGGCCGCGTTCGGGAAGCTGTCGGAGAGCGAGCTCGACCAGCTGAGGACCGACGGGTTCTTCTACACCGAGGAGCCCCCCTCGGGCCCCGGGGCGAAGCCGCAGAGCACCGACCCCGACTGCATCCACGCCTACTGCGAGGTGTGTACCGACAACACGACCGGCGGGCGCCCCGAGACATGGAAGCCGGGGACCTACACCTGCTACCTCATCGAGCACGTGTGGTGCTGAGGCGCGCCTGACGGACTCTTTCCCCCCTCGCTCGCAGGGCCTCGTTGATGCGTTCGCTCTCGGTTTGGTGCGCTGCGCTGCTCGCCCTCGGGGGCACAGCGTGCGGAAAAGACGGACCCGTGCTCCCGAGCGGCCTCCCCCGGCCGCTCGCGGGGATCTACATGGACTTCGGCGCGGCGCCGGAGGAGGACCGCTTCCGCGCGCTGATGGGGTTCCCGACCCGGGACGTCCCCGGGCTCGAGAGCGCGATCGAGGACATGTACGATCCCGGGAAGCCGGACACGTTCCGGAAGTACATGTCGGTCGAGACCTGGATGGAGCGCCACGCCCCGTCCGAGAGCGACATCGCGGCCGTCGAAGACTGGCTCGTCCAGCAGGGGATGGAGATCCGGCGGCGGTCCAAGAACCGGCTCCTGCTCGAGTTCGCGGGCACCGTCGAGCAGTTCAATACCGCGTTTGACACCGAGCTCCGCGACTTCGAGCGCGAGAACCCCGCGGCCGGCGGCAAGCCGCTCCGCACGTTCGGCGCGCTCGATCCGCTCAGGCCGCCGCAGCGGATCATCGACCTCGCGTCGGGCGTCATCTCGGTCGAGATCCCCGCGGACACCGATCCGCTCCCGGGCGAGGGGGGCTCGATCGAGGAGGAGCCGCCGCAGGAGGTGGAGCTGGGGTACACGCCCGCGCAGATCGCGCGGGTCTATGGGGTCGAAGCGCTCCACACCGCCGGCCACAGCGGGCAGGGCGTGAAGCTCGGCGTCGTTGTCGGGGCGACGTTCAAGACCCTGGATCTCCAGTCGTTCTGGCGATCGTTCGGCGTCTCGCGCAATAACCCCGAGAAAGTGGTCACCGCGGATCCGATCTCCACGCGTTACATCGAGAGCACGCTGGACATGCAATGGTCGGGCGTGATGGCGCCCATGGCGGAGCTCATCGCGTACCAGGGGCCGGACGCGCGCACCCACTCCATCCTCTATGCGTGGAACGAGGCGATCGCTGCCGGCGAGGTGTCGGTGCTCTCGACGTCGTTCGCGCACCGCGAGGAGACGGAGGCGCAGCCGATCCGCGAGCAATACAACGAGGCGGCGCGCATGGGCGCGGCGCTCGGGATGACGATCGTCGTCGCGAGCGGCGACTCGAGCAGGCCCGACGTGCCGTCGTCGAGCCCGTATGTGACGTGCGTCGGCGGGACGGTGCTCGAGCTCGGCGACGGCGGCGAGGTCGCGCGCGAGGTGGCGTGGAGCGGCTCCGGCTCGGGCCGATCGCGCGCCTTCGATACGCCGTGGTGGCAGGAGAGCGTCGTGACGGACGCGCAGGGCACGCGCGCGGTCTCCGACGTCGCGCTGAGCGCGTCGTCGAAATTCCCGTACTGGCTCTACTTCCTGGGCGAGTGGGATCAGCGCGGCGGCACCTCGTTCGCGGCGCCGGTGTTCGCCGGCCTGATGGCGTCGGTGAACAGCCACCGGATCGCGCAGGGCAAGCCCGTCGCCGGGTGGCTGAACCGGGCGCTTTACACCGATGCGGGCGTGCAGGCCGCGTTCCGCGACATCACCGAGGGCAAGACCCCCGAGGGGTTCAGCGCGGGGCCCGGCTGGGACTATCCGACCGGCTGGGGCGCTCCGCTCGCGGACAAGCTCGCGGAGGCGCTCCCGTAGGAAAGCGTCATCCTCTGGGTCGGATGGCGCCCCCCGTCGCGTTCCTCTTCCTCTCGCTCGTGTCGCTGCCGCTCCTTGCGGCGGCGGCGCTCGGCTGTGACCGCCCAGGCCGCTCCGCCGGTCCGGCGCCCGCGCCGCCCAGCGTCGCGCCCGCCCCGGCGCGGGAAGAGGCAGCGCGGGCCGCGGACGGCGGCGCGACACCGGCGGCCGCCGCCGGGGACGCGGCCGCCGCTGCTGCGGAGGCTGCGCCGCTCCGCGCGGACGCGGCCGCCGCTGCTGCGGAGGCTGCGCCGCTCCGCGCGGACGCGCCGTTCGTGGAGCTGCCTGTCGAGGGGTTTCCGAGCGCCGTGGTGTCGGTGCCGATCGGCGCCACCGCGCGGCGTCCCGTGCTCATCGCGTCGCACGGCAACTACGATCGGCCCGAGTGGCAGTGCCAGGTATGGCGCGACATCGCGGGAGACGGCGTCTTCGTCCTGTGCCCGAGGGGTGTCGCGCGGCCCGATTCGCCGTCGGCGAGCGACGTCCGCTTCACGTACGAGAGCAACGCCCGCCTGGAGCAGGAGATCGAGGCGGGGCTCGCGGCGCTGCGGGCGCGCTTTCCCGAGCACGTGGATCCTGGCGCGGTGCTCTATACAGGCTTCTCGCTGGGCGCGATCATGGGCTCTGCGATCGCGGCGCGCCGGGCGGCGCTCTTCCCGCGCCTCGTGCTGGTCGAGGGCGGACACGACAAGTGGACCCCGGCGACGGCCAAGGCGTTCGCGGACGGCGGCGGGCAGCGGGTCCTCTTCGTCTGCGCGCAGGCCGGGTGCGGCGGCGCCGCCGCCGCGGCCGCCGCGCGCCTGGAGAAGGCGGGGGTGCTGACTCGCGTGGCGCGCAGCAAGGAGGCCGGGCACCGGTACGACGGGCCTGTCGCCGAGGAGACCCGAAGGGCGCTGGATTGGCTGATCGACGGCGACCCGCGCTGGTAAACGCCGCTCGGCGACGCGAGGGGGAGCGCGTGCGTCGAACTGCCGTGGCTGCTCGGTGGGTCGAGGCGCCGCGCCGCGCGGGCGGTCTGGTCGGCGGGCGGCCTCTGAGCTAGACGAGGCCCGTTGCTCGTCATGGCTTGCTCTTTCCCGGATGCGCGCGCGCGCCGCCGCGGTGGTCTGGATCGGCTGCGGCGCGCGTCGGCGCTCGCCGCGTCGGCGCTCGTGGCGGCCTGCGGCCCGGGCGAGGAGCCACCGGGGCGCTCGGCCGCGGCGCAGCCGGCGGTAGCTGAGCCGGCGCTCGCCGCCGCGGGCGCCGTGGAGCCGCTGGACGGCGGCGCGGATGGCGAGGCCGCGCCCGCGGCGTCCAGGGAGGCGCTGCGGCCCGGGCGCGGCGACAAGCTCGCGAGCATCGCCATGCGCACGTTCGTGTACGCCGCGCCCGAGCGCGGCGCGCTCAAGCTCGGTTACCTCCGGGCCGGCGCGCTCGTCGAGCGCGCCGCGGCGCCGTCGGGCGACGCGGGGTGCGCCGGCGGGTGGTACGCCATCCATCCCCGCGGCTTCGTGTGCGTCGGCAAGGGCGCCTCGCTCGACCTGGATCACGAGATCGTCGCCGCGACGCCGGCCGGCCCGCGCCGGGGCGAGCCGTATCCGTACCGCTACGTCGTGTCGCGGAAGCCGCCGCCGCACCTCTATGTCCACCTGCCCAGCGAGGCCGAGCAGCGGCGCGTCGAGGGGCGCTCGCGCGCCCAGGGCACCCCCGCGTGGTCCCGCCGCGACGAGGCGCTCCTGGGCGAGCCGGAGCCGCTCACGCCCTTCTTCGCGAGCCGCCGCGACCTGCCCAAGCCGCTCGGCGCCGCCGAGAAGGTCCGCTTCCCGGCGCACCGCGGGCGCGCGCGGGCGGACTCGGCCTTCGGCCTGATCTCCACCTTCGCGTGGACCGGGCGGCGCTTCGGCCTGACGACCGAGCTCGACCTCATCCCGATCGATCGCACCTCGGCCGTCGCTCCCACCGCGATGCGCGGCGTGGAGGTGAAGGGCGAGGGGACCCCCGCGTTCGTCATGCACCACGGGGTGCGCACGCTGAAGCCGGACGCCTCGGGCGAGCTCAGGCCGGACGGCTGGGCGGCGCACCGCTCCGGCTGGGTGCTCACCGGCAAGACGGCCGCCGCCGGCGCCTATGTTGAGACCGACGCGGGCGTGTGGATCCCCGCGTCCGCGCTGCGGGTCGCGCGGCTGGGCCGCGACTTCTGGGGGCACGCGGCGCGCGGAAGGAAGTGGATCGACATCTCCATCGAGCTCCAGACGCTCGTCGCCTACGAGGGCGAGCGCCCCGTCTTCGCGACCCTCGTCTCGACGGGCCGCGGCGAGCTCGGCGATCCCGCGACCACCAGCGCCACCGTGCAGGGCACGTTCTTCATCCGCGAGAAGCACGTCACGGCGACGATGGACGGCGACGAGCTCAGCGAGTCGTCCGTCGACCTGCGGGACGTGCCCTATGTCCAGTACTTCCACAACAGCTACGCGCTGCACGGCGTCTACTGGCACGACGCGTTCGGCAAGGTGCGGAGCAGCGGCTGCGTGAACCTCGCGCCCGCCGACGCGGCGTGGCTGTTCGCGTGGACCGATCCCCCGGTCCCCGAGGGCTGGCACGCCGCGTTCAACGACAAGGGCGGGACGCTCGTGTACATCCACGCCTGACCGCGCGCGGCCCGGGGCGGCGATGTGTAATACCGCCGGGCCGCGCGCGTCGGCCATGCATGCAACCCGGGACGACGCTGCTCGCGATCCAACTTCCTGCGCTGAGCTCTGGAGCGATCGAGCTCAAATGCGGCATGAAGCCGCTGCGGGGCGCGGTCGCCTCGGGCCCCGCACGTGATCGCACTCGCCACGCTGGAGCGGCTTCCATGAAATCACCTCACCTCGCCGGCCTGAACGCCCTGCTGATGCTCGTCGCTGCGCTCGCCGGCTGCGCGCCGCGCAGCCTTCCCGCGAGCTTCCCCGCGTCCTCTGCCGCCTCACCGCAGGCCGCGGAGGCTCCCTCGCCGCGGATCGGCGTCGCCCTCTCGGAGGAGCCTCCGCTGCCCGGCGAGCCCGCCGCGGGCTGGGTCGGGCTCGAGCCGGCGGGGGCCGCGGGCGCCGGCGCCGACCCTCACCAGCACCACCACCACCATCATCACGGCCCGGCGCCGGCGAGGCCGCCGGAGGGCGGCCCGGCGGCTGCCACGCCCGAGGAGCCCGTCCATGCGCACTGAACACCTTCGATCGCGCGCGCTCGCCTCGCGCCTCCTGCCGCTCGTGGCGGGCCTCGCGCTCTCCTCGGCGGCCGCGGCCGGCTGCGCCGCCCCGTCGTCGACCGCCGACATGGCGCGGATCCGCGAGCTGTCCCGCGTGGAGCTCCCGCCGAGCGCGGCGTCCGAGGAGGTCGATCCGGCGCCGGCCGACGGCGCGCGCGCCCTCGGCCAGGCGCCGCGGCAGCCGCTCACTGCGGACGCCGCGGTGCGGATCGCGCTGCTCAACAACCGCGAGCTGCGCGCCGTGCTGAAGGAGGTCGGCGTCGCGCGGGGCAACCTCGAGCAGGCGGGCAAGCTGCCGAACCCGGAGATCGCGATCGGGGTCACGCCGCTGCAGGAGGGGGTCGAGCACGCGCACCTCGAGCTCGAGGTCGAGATCGACCTCACGTCGGCGCTCCTTGCGCCGCTCCACGCGAGGGCGGCGCGGTCGGAGCACGAGGCCGCGCGCTACCGCGCCGCGGGCGCGGTCGTCGATCTCGGCTACCAGGTGCGCGCCGCGTTCTACGCCGCGCAGGCGGCGGAGCAGCGCCTCGGCATCGCGAACCGCGCGCTCGACGCGTTCGCCGCGGCCCGCGACGCCGCCCGCGCGCTCTTCGAGGCGGGCAACGTCCCGGAGCTCGACGTGGCGACGCAGGAGGCGGGTTACGAGGAGGCGCGCGTCACGGCCGCGCAGATGGAGCTGGAGCTCCTCTCGCAGCGCGAGCGGCTCACCCGGCTGCTCGGCCTCTCCGGCGCGGCGACCTCCTGGACGATCGCCGGCGCGGTCCCCGCGGCGCCCGAGGCGCTCGCGACGCCGCCGCGCGCGGAGTCGCTGGCCTTGCGGGCGAGCCTCGAGCTCGCGGAGCTGCGCAGCCGGCTCGAGGCGGCGGCGGGGCGCGCCGGGGCGTTGCGCGCCGAGGGCTGGGTGCCGGACGTGGCGATCGGCGTGCACGGGGAGCGGGAGCTCGGCGCGAGCGGCGAGGCGCACGAGCACCCGTGGGTCCTCGGCGCCGGGGTCCGCCTCTCGCTCCCGATCTTCGATCGGCGGCAGGGCGCCGAGGCCGCGCAGGCGGCGGAGTTCGACGGCCTGCTCGAGCGCTACCACGGCCGCGCCGTCGACGTCCGCTCGGCGGTCCGCGAGGCGCAGAGCCGGCTCTCGTTCGCGCACGCGCGCGCGCGGCACTACGAGCGCGTGATCCTCCCGGCGCGCAAGCGGGTGCTGGAGCAGACGTTGCTCCAGTACAACGCGATGCAGGTCGGGGTCTTCCAGCTGCTCTCGGCGCGCCGAGAGCAGCTCGACGCCGAGCTCGCGGCGGTCGAGGCGCTGCGCGAGCACTGGACGGCGAAGGCTGCGTTCGACGCGCTCCTGGCAGGGCGCCGCGTCGAGGCCGCGGGGGCCGGAGCTCCCGCGGCGATGCCGAGGGCCTCGGCCACCGGCGAAGGAGGGCATTGACATGGACCGACGTGCTTTCATCCACGCGGGCGGTCTGGCCGCCGGCGCCGCCATCCTCACGCAAGGGCTCGCCCATGCGCAGCAGCGCCCTGGCGCGCCGCCCGCCGGGGGCGCCGCTGCGCCCCCGCCTCGCCGGACCGCGGCGCCCGGGGGGCAGCCCGCCGTGGTGACGCCGAACGGCAGCACGCTCCCGCTGCGCGTGGTGGACGGCGTGAAGGTCGGCCACCTCGTCGCCGGCCCCCTCGAGCACGAGATCGCCCCCGGCCTGAAGAGCGAGGTGTGGGGCTACAACGGGAGCACGCCCGGCCCGACCATCGAGGCGGTCGAGGGCGATCGCCTGCGCATCTACGTGACGAACTCCCTGCCGGAGGCCACCACGGTCCACTGGCACGGCCTCGTGCTGCCGAACGGCATGGATGGAGTCGCCGGGCTCACCCAGCGCCCGATCGAGCCCGGCGAGACGTATGTTTACGAGTTCGTCGTGCGGTATCCGGGGACGTACATGTACCACTCGCATTTCGACGAGATGACCCAGATCGCGCTGGGCGCGGTGGGGATGTTCGTCGTGCACCCGAGGAGGCCCAGGGGGCCGCGTGTGGACCGGGATTTCGTGCTGATGACGCACGAGTGGAAGATCAACGCGGGGGCGCGCCGGCCCGACCCGAACGCGATGAGCGACTTCAACGTCCTCACGTTCAACGGCAAGGCGTTCCCCGCGACGGCGCCGCTCGTCGTCGGCCGCGGCGAGCGCGTGCGCGTGCGCCTCGGGAACCTCGGCCCGATGGATCACCACCCGATCCACCTGCACGGCCTGTCGTTCCAGGTCACGGCGACGGACGGCGGGTTCGTCCCCGAGTCGGCCCAGTACCCGGAGACGACGGTCCTGGTCCCGGTCGGCAGCACGCGGGTCATCGAGTTCGTCCCCGAGGAGCCGGGCGACTGGGCTGTGCACTGCCACATGACCCATCACACGATGATGCAGATGGGCCATGGCCTGCCGAACATGGTCGGCGCCGAGACCCGCGCGCTCGATCGGCGGATGCGCCGCGTGATGCCCGGCTACATGACGATGGGGACCACGGGGATGGGCGGCATGGGCGAGATGCCCATGCCGATCCCCGCGAACAGCTTGCCGATGCGCGGCGGGGCCGGGCCGTTCTCGTACATCGACATGGGGGGCATGTTCACCGTCCTCAAGGTCCGCGACGATCCGGACAAGGCGGATCCGGCCGGGTGGTACGTGCACCCGGCGGGCACCGTGGCCGGGCCGGCGAGCGCCGAGCGGATGCGGGCGGACGGGATTGACCCCGCTTCTGGAGGGAAGCCGGGCGGGTGATCTCTCGACGTGAGCGAGCGCTCGCGGTCGGTACCTCGTCCGCGCGTCGACTCGAGGAGGCCGGGGGCTCGCGTCGATCGCGGCGGCGCGGGTCGGCCGTCTCGATGGACACACGGGGCGCGGCCGAGCGACCACAGGTCAGCCAAAATCTTCAGTGATTTCAATGAGCCAGAAGCGGTCCACGCCTTGCCATATCCGGTGGCGAGGCCGGGACGCCCCGGATCACGGAGGAGTGCTTCGATGGCAATGAAGATGGCTCGACGGATGACGTTTCTGGCGCTTTGCACGGTCTCGCTCGCCGGCTGCGGCGAGCGTCACGACGCGCGGCCTCCGGCGCCGGCCGCTGCCGCGAGCCCCGCGGCGACGCAGTGCCCCGAGCCTGCAGCCGTCACGGCGGCGGCGCCCGCAAGCCTGCCGGCCGCGCCGGTGACGGCGCCCGCGCCGGACGCGAACGTCGTGGCGGACAAGGGGAGCAAGGGGAGCCGTGAGGCCAAGGAGAAGGGGAGGGGGGCGGCGGAGCTGAAGGTGAAGCGGCTGGTGATCGCGGAGGGGGTGAAGGACCGCGAGCCGGTGGCGCCGGGGACGACGTTCCACGCGCCGGAGACCCCGCGGCTCTATGCGTACCTGGAGGTCGAGAACCGGAGCGACGTGGAGGGCGAGGTGACGGTGGCGTTCGTCCCGCCGGGCGGCGGGGAGCCGGTCGGGAACGTGACGCTCGGGGTCGGGCCGTCGCCGCGGTGGCGGACGTGGGCGTTCACGCGCGGCGCGCGGAAGGCGGGGGAGTGGACGGCGGTCGTGCGGTCGGAGACGGGCGAAGAGCTCGCGCGCGCGCCGTTCGAGGTGACGCTGTAGCCGAGGGCGGCCGGGCGCGGGAGACGCCGCTCGTCGTCAGCGCTTCAGGGCGCGTCCTGCGGCGCTTCTCCCATCGCATCCCGTTCGAAGACGTCCTGGTACACCCGGTCGACGTCGAGCGCCCCGTCGAGGGACGACAGCTCTGCGTGCTCGCCCGGGCCGTGGATCCGGAGTAGCCAGCTGCCGTCTGGCTGCCGCGTGAACACCTCGATTCGCGGCGCCTTCTGCGACGCGAGCACGTACTCCTCGAGCGACGGTAGCGTCCGGTACTGGGCGAACTTGTCCCCGCGATCATAGGCCTCGCTGGAGTCGGAGAGCACCTCGACGATGACGCGTGGGTTCAGGAGCGTATCGCGCTGCTCGTCTTCGAACTCGGGACGCGCGCAAACGACGGCGCCATCGGGGTACACGTAGCGGCGTGTGGCGGCGATCTTGATGCGCATGTCGGAGGTGAGCACCCGGCATCCCCGACCGCGGAGCGCGTTCCGCAGCTCACCGAGGATGTTCGCGCCGATCGCGCTGTGCTCCAGCGTGCCGCCCGCCATGGCGAAGAGCTCACCGTCCGCGTATTCGTGGCGAAGCGGCGACGAACGCTCGAAGTCCAGGTACTCCTGCGGCGAAAGGCCGGTGCGGACCGCGGCTTGTGCCATGTCCCGCAGTTTCACCCGGGAGACGGAGCGCGTCCACGGCGAGAGCTCCGCAAGTGCAGCGAGCGGGACCCTTCCTGGGACGTCACGCGGGCACGAGCTCGACGAGCGTGATCTCCGGTGGACAGTTGATGCGGACCGGCAGCCAGCCCCCGGCGCCGGCGTTGACGTGGAGGCGACGGCCCCGGTGCTCGTAGTGCCCGTTGTGGTAGAGCCCGGCGGGCAACATCGGCGTGAGCGCGTAATCGCCGATCCGGCCGAGCGAGATCTGCCCGCCGTGCGTGTGACCGGACAGCATCAGATCGAACGGCAGCTCGCGCGCGGCTCGGAACGTGCCCGGGTGGTGGCTGAGGAGGACGCGCGGCGCGCCGTCGTCCCGCATCTGGCCGAGCGCTCGATCGAGCCCGTCGCGCGTCGGGCGTCGGGCGGGCTCTCCTGGGCGCGCACGGCTCGGGTAGTCGATGGCGCCCATCCACAGGCGATCGCCGCCGAGGCGGACCTCCCGCGCCTCGTCGACGAGCACCTGGGCGCCCGCTTCCTCGAGGCCCTTCACGATCGTCCCCACGCTGGCCGACCGGGCGGCGATGTACTCGTGGTTGCCCATGCAGAAGAAGAGCTGCCCCCGGGCGGGGCGCAGGCCCCGGAGCAGCCGCGCGGACAGCTCGAGCTGCGAGACGTGGTGATCGAGCAGATCGCCGGTGACGACATGGATGTCCGCGCGGATCGCGTTCATGGCGTCGCGGAGCTCGTCGAGCCGCTCCGCGTCCATGAAGCTGCCGACGTGCACGTCGCTGAGCTGCGCGATGGTGACGCCGTGCAGGCTCGTCAGCTCGCGGCGCACCGGCAGCGCGAGCCTCACGATGGCCGGACGCTGTCGCGACGCGAGCACGCCGCCCATCGACACCGCGACCGCCGCCGCGGGCAGCGCCCATGTCGCGCCGACGACGAGACGGCGGCGGCGCTCATCGACGGCCTCCGGCCGGGCTTCGACCTCCGCAGGCGCGCGGATGGCCTGAGCGGCTGGATCGGCCTGAGCGCCGGCGCTGGCCTGCGCGTTCGTCGCAGGCTGGGCATCGGCCGCAGGCCGGGCGTTCCGGGGCGGCTGGAGCCGGCGGAGCGCCCGGACGGCCGCGCTCGCGAGCGTGGCGAGCCCGAGGAGCACCCCGTAGAGGAGCAGGCCCACCTGCGCGCCCATGGCGATCAGCGCCAGCGGCTCCGGCGCGTGGCGCTGGAGCGCGCGCAGCCCCGAGAAGCTCGCCGCGGCCATGAGCAGCGCCGGGAGCGCGGCCAGCAGCAGGCCCGCAGCGCAGAGGCCGCTGATCAGCGCCCCGTGCCGAGGGAACGCCGCGCGGAGCCGCCGCCAGAGGATCAGGCCGAGGAGGCCGTTGACGAGCGTGACGACGAGGCCGCCGAGCTGGTACACACGGCTGAAAGTAGCATCGCGTCGATCGCGCGTCCGGCCGCGGCCCGCCGGCTGCGCCTAGGAGCCAGCCGCTCCGTCAGGCACCTCGGCGCTGACCGGGATCTCGCGTGCTTCGAGCCCCTCGAGCGACGCCTTGCCCGAGAGCGCGTCGAGGTCGCCGCGCGCGTCCCGGAGGTAGCCATTGAAGAACGCGGCGAGGTAGCCCATCGCGATCGCCTGCTGCTCGCGCCGCGAGAGCCCGGCGTGACCGTCGAGCGGCTCGGCGAGGCCGAGCGACGTCGTGTAGCCGAAGTGGTTCGCGCCGGGCACGGTCACGAGGTGCTTCGGAGCGCGCGCGCGGTCGTAGAGCGCCGCCGGGACCGCGGCGGCGATGGGATCCGCGGCGCCGCGGACGACGAGCACCGGCCGAGGCGCGAGCGCGTCGATGGACAGCGCGCGCTCGGGGGCGCCCGCCGGCGCGAGGAGCGTGAGGGCGCGGACATCGAACGGGCAAGCGGCGTCGAGCGCGAGCGCGAGCGCCGCCTGCGCGCCGAGCCCGTGGCCGAGCAGGCCCACCCGAGCGAAGTCGGCGAGGAGCGGGCCCCGGGAGCCGGCGCGGAGGTGCGTGAGCGCGTCCCGCAGCACCGCGGCGCGGCGCAGCGGCGCGTCGTCGGGCGTGAGCCACGAGAGATCGGGCGCGACGACGACGAAGCCCCAGCGAGCGAGGTGCGCCATCACGCCGGCGAGCTGGCGGTAGTCCTGGGCAAGACCCGCGGGCGACCCGGCGGTGGCCGCGCTCGTGGCGAGGCGCCGCTCGTGGGCGATCGCGATGACCGGGAACGGGCCTCCCGGCGAGAGCGGCGCCTCCTCGCCGTCCGCGGACGCGGGGTAGTAGAGCAGCGCGGCGCTCCGCGCGGGGCACCGGTAAATCGCGCCCTGGAACGGCCACGTGTCGGGGTAGCAGGCGTCCGCCGACAGCGAGAGCGCGCCGATGCGCCGGAACCCCGCCCGGTGCGGCCCGGCGCGCAGCCGCGGCGAAGCGCCGGTGGGGAGCGGCGCAGGCGGAGGCGAGCTCGTGGAGGGGGGCGGGCGAGAGGTCGTCGCCGCCGGCGGGCGAGAGGTCGTCGCTGCAGGCGGGCGATTCGTCGTGGCGGCGGGGGGGCGAGAGGTCGTCGCCGCAGGCGGGCGATTCGTCGTTGTGGCAGGCGGAGGGAGCGTCGCCGGAGAGGGGACATCTGCCGAGGAAGGCGACGCGTTGCCGACGATCGCGCGCTGCGACCAGAGCGCGCCGTCGCGCGTCGCGTGGACGATCCGCCCCTCGGCGCGCACGGCGAGCTCGATTCGCCCGAGCGGCCAGCTCTCGATCACCGATACCGCCTCGCACCGGCCCAGATCGGTGGCGAACACCGTCGGACCGCGGAAGCGCGCCCCGCGGGCGCCTTCGTCACGGCTCCACCGCGCGAGCCCCACGCGCGCGAGCGGCGAGAACAGCTCGAGCGTCCCAGGTCCGCCGATCGTGCTCCGGAAGAGCGCCGGTGTCCCGCGGACCCCGGAGACCACCTCCTCCGGGCCGTGCCACGCAGCCCCGGACCCGGGAGAGCGCCGGAACATCACCAGGCGATCACCGACGCGCGCGACGACCTCGAGGTCGCCGGGCGCGTCGGGTCCGTGCGGCGCGCGGGCCACGCGCTGGATCATCGCGACCGCCTCGAATCGACCGAGCCCCTCGCCGAAGATCACCGGGCCGCGCCAGCCGAGCTCCGCGGTGTCGTTGTCGCGGTGGTAGTGCGCGATCCCGCCGCGTGCGTGGGGCACCACGAGCTCGAAGTTGCCTTTGCCCCCGAAGCCGCCCTGGATCAGCGCGGGGTCGCCGGCCGCGCCCTCCGCGAAGAAGCGCGGCTCGCTCCACGACGGCTCGCTCGAGGGCGCGCACCAGAACGCGGCCAACCGATCCCCGGTGCGCGCCACCGCCTCGAGGTGGCCTGGATCGCCGAAGTTGCTCTGGATGAGCGACACCGCCTCGACCGGGCCGAGGCCGCTGGCGAACGTCGCCACGTGACGCCACGGCCCGGAGGTCTCCTCGCGGCGGTGGTGCTCGACGCCGAACGGCGTGTCGGCGGCGGGCAAGACGAGCTCGAGCGTGCCGCGGGAGGCGCATTGCAGGAAGAAGCCGCTGGTCGTGGTGGGCATGGCGCTGACGGCACCCAATTTACCGGTGAGGCGCCGCCGCGCCTACCGCAGCATCTCGGCGAGCCGCTCGCCCGTCGCCGCCGCGAGCCCCCGGGCGAGCGCCCGGGGGTTCAGCTCGACCGCGACGGCCACCGCGTCCGGCGCGTGGGTGGCGAGCGGCGGCTCGACCGGCGCGTCCAGCCCGAGCAGGTGGCCGAACGAGCCGCCCGCCAGCTCGTTCCAGGCCGCGAGCAGCTCCTCCGAGGCGGCCTCCCCGCTCGCCGAGAAGTCGCCCGCCACCGCGATCGCGAGCGCGATCCCCTCGCGGGCGCTCGGCCTCGCGGCCGCGCCCACGGCGGTCGCCGCCGCGAGCAGCCCCCGCGCGCCGCGGGCGAGCTCCCCGTCGAACGGCCCCGGCGCGAACGCGCGCACGGGCGCCGGGCCGAGGCGGGCCTCGAGCGCGCGCAGCGGGCCGCCCGAGAGCGCCGCGGGCGAGCGCTTGAGGCGCCCGAGCGCGTACAGCGACGCGACGCGCGCCGGCCCGCGCAGCGGGCTGCCGCCGTCCTGCACGCAGGCCACGTCCTCGCCGAGCAGCACCAGCGCGTGCGGTCTCGTGCCGATGTCGCCCGTCACGCGCACGACGTCCGGGCGATCGAGCGCGCGCCGCTCCTTGCCCGTGAGCCGCCGCCGGAAGAGGCGCTCGATGGCGCGCGGATCGCCGCTGTGGCGCGCCACGTAGAGCGTGGCGTCGCCCGCCGGCCCCGCGCCCGCGTACGACGCGATCGCGGCCTCGCGCACCTGCCGCAGGTCGACGCCGGTCGCGCGGGCGTGCCGGGCCAGGTTCTCCTCGGGCGCCACGACCGCGATCGACGGGATGAGCCACGGCACCGCCGCGACCTCGCGGGGCCGGACGAGGATCAGCCACCTGAGCCCCGCCTGCGGCAGGAGGCGCGTCAGGTCCGCCGTGGCGAGCGGCGGCAGCGGCGGGCTCGGCCGGGCGGGCGGCCGCGGCGCGCCGCCGCACGAGGGCAGCGCGAGGCCGAGGGCGCAGCCCAGGACGCCGCCGAGCACGGCGCGCCGGCGAGGCGCTCGCCCGGGCGCGTCAGCCAACGACGAGGTAGGCGAAGCGGCGGTTCTTCGAGCCGACGCGGACCAGGTAGCGCTTCCCACGCTCGAGCTTGAGCTGCTCGTCCTTGACCACCTCGCCCTCGAGGTGCACCGCGCCGCCCTTCACGAGGCGCCGCGCCGCGGAGGTCGACTCGGCGAGCCCCGCCAGCGCCAGCGCGTTGCCGATCGGGATCGTGTCGCGGTCGCTCGCCACCTGGAGCTCCTCGATGTTCTCCGGCAGGCCGCCGGCCGCGACGCTGCGGCGCCGCTCGAGGGCCGCGCGCGCGTCCTCCGCCGAGTGGAAGCGGGTGACGATCTCCTGCGCGAAGAGCTCCTTCACCCCGATGACGCCCTGCTCGCCGCGGAGGACCGCCTCCCGCAGGGCGGCGATCTCCTCGGGCGGGCGCGACGACAGGAGCTCCATGTACCGCCAGATCACGCCGTCATCGACGAGCATCAGCTTCTGCAGCATGTCGAACGGCGGCTCGGTGATGCCGACGTAGTTGTCCGCGCTCTTCGACATCTTGGCGCCGACGACCTTCCCGTCCTCGACGCGCGCGTTCGTGCCCTCGAGGAGCGGCATCGTCATCACCATCTGGGCGCGCTTGCCGTAGCGGGGCATCAGGTCGCGCGCCACGAGCAGGTTGAAGAGCTGATCGGTGCCGCCGAGCTCGATGTCGGCCTCGAGCTCGACCGAGTCGTAGGCCTGGAGGAGCGGGTACATGAACTCGTGCACGTAGATGGGCCGCGCCTCCTCGTAGCGCTTCTTGAAGTCGTCGCGCTCCAGCATGCGGGCGACGGTGTACTTCGCGCAGAGCTCGATCATCTGCGTCGGATCGAGCTTGTTCAGCCACTCGGAGTTGTAGCGGACCTCGGTCCTGTTCTTGTCGAGGACCTTGAACGCCTGCGCCTGGTAGGTCTCCGCCGCGGCGACGACCTCCTCGCGCGAGAGCCGCGGGCGCAGCTCGTTCTTGCCGGTCGGATCGCCGACCATCGCCGTGAAGTCGCCGACCACGAAGACCACGTGGTGCCCGAGCTCCTGGAACTCCCGCATCTTCTGCATCACCACCGTGTGGCCGAGGTGGAGATCGGGCCGGGTCGGGTCGAAGCCGGCCTTCACGCGCAGCGGCTTGCCCTCGCGGATCCGCTCCTCGAGCTCGGCCCGGACGTGGAGGTCGACGACACCCTTGCAGAGGATCTGGAGCTGACGTTCGGCGGGGACCATGGGGGCCCGCTTCTACCGCGCGGCGGAACCGCCCGCCAGAGGGGCGACGCGCCTCGGCGCGCGCGGAGAGGGCGCAGGGAGCGACCAGGGCGCCGCGAGCGACGTCGTCACGCCGACGCCGTGGGGCGCGTCACGTCACGGACGCGCCGCGCGCCGCCTCATTCGTCGTCGCTCTCCTCGTCGTCCTCGTCCTCGTCGTCGTCGTCACCCGAGATCGCGTACGCGCGGCTCGCGTTGACGAGCTCCTTGAGCTCCTTGCCGACCTTGAAGAACGGAAGGCGCTTGGCGGGCACGGGCACCGGCTGGCCCGTGCGCGGGTTCCTGCCGCTGTAGGGCTTGTACGGCCTGACCGTGAAGCTGCCGAACCCGCGGATCTCGATGCCTTCGTTGCGCTGGAGCGCCTGCGTCATGGCGTCGAAGACGCAGTTCACCACGAGCTCCGCTCGAGCCTTGGTGAGCTCCCCCCGTCCCGCGATCGCGTCGATGAGCTCGCTTTTCGTCATGGTCCACCTCCCCCACCCGAGCGGACCGCCGCCGGCGCTCGACTTGCCGCTTTCCATCGCAGAGCTCCAGGGGATGCGCCGCTCCAGGAGCCGCACGACAACAGAATCCTATGAAAAGCTCGCATGTTACGGGACTAGCGGTCAACCGAATTCCCGCCCACAACGGAGAGCGCGTCGAGCGCGAAGAGGGCTTCGGTCCCTCCCGTTCCTCCCTGCCCTGTCTCCCCGCTCGCCGCCGCGTTCTCGCGGGCGAGGGCGAGCTCGATTCCGACGGCATCCTCCGGGATCGGGTGCGGCGGGAGCTCGGCGCAGGCGAGCGGCGCGCCGGGGGTGCTCGGCGCGGCAGGCTCGACCCGCCAGACGTGGAGCAGGGCGCCGTCGACGAGGAGACGCACCTCGCCGGCGCCGTCGCCCGAGAGCGCCACGCGCGGGCTGATCCGGGCGCCGCGGAGCCAGGGGGCGGGCAGGCCGACCCGGACGACGGCCTCGCCGCGCCCCGCCGCGTGCACCGCGAGCAGGCGCCCGCCTGACGCGCACGTGCCGCCGGCGTGCTCGGGCAGCGCGAAGGCGCCGCGCTGGTCGCGGGGTGGCCACAGCGACTCGCCCTCGATGCGGGCCTCGCCGGGCAGCACGGCGTCGAAGACGAGCGGCGTGATCGAGACCGAGGCGAGGCCGCCTCCGTCCGGGATCGCGAAGCCGTAGCGGTACGCGGGGGGGCGACCGCGGGCCTCCCACGCCATGCGGTCGATCGCGTCGCCCCGGTAGCGCAGCACCGCGACGTCCTCCGGCGCGGGATCGAAGCCGAGGTTGAAGCCGTGATCGGTGTCGACGAACACGAGGCCGCGCGAGACGCCCGCGCGCGCGACGGCGGCGGGGTCGAACATGGGCAGGCCGCCCTCGCGATCGCGGAGCGCGGCGTGCTCGAAGCCCGCGCGGAAGGCGAAGCCGGCGAGCGGGAGCGCCGCCGCGAGGAGCGCTGCCGGGAGGAGCGCTGCCGGGAGGAGCGCGCCACGCCGGCGCGCGGGGCCGCGCTCCGTGCGCGCCGCCGTCGCCGCGCGCTCGGCGAGCGCGAGGGCGGCCATGGCGGCGAGGACGTGCTCCACCGGCAGCACGTCGGCGAAGAAGCGCGCGCCGCCTCCCGGGTAGTTGCCGTCGAAATAGAAGGGGGCATAAGCGGCGATCTGGAGGAGCGGGGCGATCGCGAGGGCGCGTGAGCGCGGCCGCCGCCAGGCGATCACGGCGCCGGCGAGCACGAGCAGCGCGAGCGGCTCGGCGTTGAGCGCGTCGACGAGGTGGAGCTTCAGGCGGCGCAGCGTCGTGCCGGCAGCCGCAAGAAAGCCGTATCCTTCCGCGAGGTTGTGACGGACGAAGTCGCCGTGCTCGCCGAGGCAGCCGACGCCGGTGCCGAAGCCGTAGCGGAAGCAGCCGGGCGGGCCGTCCGAGACCGCGTAGTACGCGGCCTGCGACGAGGCGAAGGCGCCCGTCGCGGCGCGCTGGTGGGCCGCGAGCAGCGCGAGGCCGGGGAGGGCGCCGATCGCCATCGCCGCGGCGAGCCGCGCGAGCCGCGGCGAGGGGCGCGGCGGCGGAGCGCCCTCGCGCGGGCCGGCCGCCGCGCTCCCCGGCGCGATCGCCGGCAGGATCACGAAGGGCAGCGTCGCGGCGAGGGCGAGCGCGCTCGGCGGGCGCGTCGCCGCGAGCCAGCCGGCGGCGAGCCCGGCGAGCCCGGCGGCGCGGACCGCCGGACCGAGGGGCCCCGTCGCGGCGCCCGTCGATGCGGCGGCGCGGGCCTCGTCGAGCGCGCGCCGCGCCGACGCGAGCGCGACGGTGAAGCAGAGGGCCGCGAGCCCGTGCGACATCGTGTCGGCCGTGTGGTAGCGGAGCGCGGCGCAGAGCGCCGAGAAGAGCGCGGCGACGAGCGGAACGAAGCGGATCGGCGCGGCGCTCCCGGACGGGGCCGCGCCCTCCGGCGCGAACCGCGCGGCCAGGTCGTAGGTGGCGATCGCGAGCGCCGCGGCGAGCGCCGGGCCGACCGCGAGCGGCGCGCCCGCGAGGAAGCCGAGCGCGAGCAGGGCGGGGTAGCCCGGGGGGAAGAGGACCGCGACCTCGGCCGCGCCGCGCCCGGCCATCGCGTCGCTGCGGACGAGGAAGCGACCGAGCACGGAGGCCGCGGGCTCATCGAGCGGCCACGCGAGGTAGCCGGCCGCCATCGCGCGCGCCTCGAGCCAGTAGCTGGTCGCGTCGATGATGCGGGGGCCGCCCCGCAGGTAGACCGCGACGTACGCGGCCGAGAGCAGCGCCGCGACGACCGAGAGGGCCGCGGCGATCGCGGCGCCCAGGGCCGCGCCGGAGCGGGGCGCGGGGTCGCGGCCCGAGCGCGCGGCGCCGGGGCGTGGAGGCGCGGGGCCGGCCCGCGCGGCGGCGGGCGAGCGGCGGAGGAGCCAGGCGCCGGCGAGCAGCGCGGCGAGGGCGAGCGCGAGCGCGATCCATTGCGCGGCGTCGCGGGGCAGGCCGGCGCGCACGTCACTGTCCGGCGAGCGGGCGCGCGCCGGCGCCGCGCGCGGGGCGATCGAGGATCCAGACGTGGTGATCGACCCACTCCCCGTCGACCGGCGTGAGCGTGAGCGTGAACGTCTCGGGCAGGCCCTCGGGGAGGTCGAGCGAGGCCTCGGTCCAGCCGTCGCCCCTCTTGAGCGCGAGGTGGCCGATCTCCCGGCCATCCGCCGTCGCGCGGATCGTGGCGGCGCGGGGCGCGGCGGTGCGGACCACGAGCCTGCCCTGGCCCTCGCGGGGGGCGTGAAGGCGGGCCACCTCGCTCCTGCCGCCCGGGATGACGCGCCCCGCGTCGAAGCGATCCTGCCCTGAGCCGCGCGGATCCGGCAGGACGCTGAAGCCGACGAAGCCTGCCTGTGGCCGCGGAAAGGCGTAGCCGTGCTCCCGCTCGCTCACGAGATCGGCGACGTCGAGCTCGTCGACGATCCGCTCGTCCTCGCGCATCGACGCGGGCGCCGCGCCGTGCGCGAGCGGGCTCCAGTCGGCCTGGTAGATGACCTTCTCCGCGCCGCCGCAGATCACGTTGCCGACGACGGGGATCGCGGCGATCCGCCTGCCGAAGATGGCCGGGAGGTCGCCCCACCAGCCCGGGTAGATGGCCAGCGTGTCGGGGCGGTCGTCGGCGGGGATGCGCTCGATGAGCTCCAGCGAGGCGCCCAGGCCGTGGACGCCCGCGCGCGCGAACGGGAGATCGTGGTAGCCGCCGAGCCCGATGATGTCGAGGCCGGGCCGGTCCGACGCGTAGAGGAGCGCGCCCGCGTCCCCGACGAGGACGCGGCGGACGTCGAGCTGGGCGAGGAGCTTGCCGGCGACGAGGTGCTGATCGCGGATGTTGCGGCTGGCGCGGCCGAAGAACCAGATCTGGTCGCGCATCCTGGGCAGCTGGTGGGCCCAGAAGAGCGCGGCCACGGCGAGGGCGAGCGCGACGCGCGCGCACCAGAGGCCGCGCGAAAGGGCGCCGCCGCGGGCCGCGGCCGCGATTGCGCCGAGGGCCCCGAGCCGCGCTCTGATCCCGGCCGGGGCGCTCTCTGGCCGCTCCTGGCGGCGCTCGCCGCCGTTGGCCCACGCGGCGCGCGCCACGAGCAGCGCGAGCCCCATCGCCGTGAGCACCAGCAGCCAGGCGACCGCGGGCATGGTGTAGCGCTCGTTCTGCCAGCGGACCTGACCGTTCAGGGCCACGAGCGCGAGCCACCCGACGACCTGGACCCAGAGCAGCGCCGCGGCCCCGCGGGTCCTGCGCGAGGCGAGGGGGATGAGCGCGAGGGCGGGCACGAGCCAGCCCCAGGGGAGGGCGTCCGAGAAGTGGTGGTTGGTGTTGCGGGCGACGACGTACGTCGCGAGGAACTCGTAGGTGTCCCACTTCTCGGAGGACGTCATGTACGGGTTGTTCAGCGCCAGCTTGGCGATCGCGCCGCTCGCCGCCCATTCGCCGGTGAACACGCGGTTGGCGACCGCCTGGGCGAGGCACGCGAGCGCGCCGGGCACCGACGTCCGGAGCAGGGTCGCGATCGCCGCGCGCGCGCCGTGGGCCCGCTTCACGGCGATGGCCGCGTACACGCTCAGCGCCGCCACGCAGACGACCGACTCCGGCCGGGTGGCGTAAAGGAGCGCGCCGGCGAGGCCGGCGGCCCAGCCGAGGTGGGCGATGCGCTTCGGCGGCGCCTCGGCGCGCGCGTCATCGGCCGTCCGCGTTGCGAGCGTCGCGTCGGCCGCTCGGGCGACCGAGAGCGCGGCGAGGGTGGCGAGCGCCCAGACGCCGAGGTGGAAGGCGTTCTCCATCCCGCTGAACAGCGACCAGTCGAGCGCTCCGATGGAGAGCGCCACGGGCGGCAGCAGGTACTTCGCCCAGCGCCCGACGGGCTCGAGGAGCCGCGCGCCGACGAGCAGGAAGCCGAGCATCGAGGTGCACGCGACGATCGCCGCCCACTGCATCAGCAGGACGCCGCGGAAGCCGACGAGATAGCCGAGGGCGAGGACGAACGGGTAGCTCAGGCTCGTGTTCCCGCTCGAGAAGCCGTTGCCCTCGGACCACTCGAACGGGTACCCGCGCGCGGTGGCGCGGGCGTAATCGAAGTGGATGAAGACATCGTCGAGCGGCGCCGACCACATGCCGCCCGTCTGCTGGTGCATCGCGCTGTAGAACGCGACGGCGGCGTAGAGGACGCATACGCCGGCGTAGGCGGCGAACAGGACCGGATCGACGCGCGGCCAGGCCGCGACCAGGCGATCGAGCCAGCCGGGTGGCGCCGCCGGGCCGGCGCCCCGGGAGGTCGCGGTCTCGGTTCCGTCCGTTCCGTCGGAGGAGGCGCTGCTCGGGGGCGCTGCGCTTCCGGGCGGCGAGGAGGGACCAGGGTCGGCGCTGGACGGTGACACGCGGCTCTTTTACACGACTTTCACGCAGCCTGACCCGAGGAGCCCGCCGCGGAGGCTGAGGCGGCCAGCTCTGCCCAGCACGTTTGCAAGCGGCTGCTTCAGGATTGAAATAGGAAAGTCGTTTTACTAGCGAAAGTCCCCGAACTCCGAAGGGAAAGCTCCTGGCCCGCATCCTGCTCAGGGAGCAGTGCAGAGCGCCCGTGACGGTCTCCCCCCCGCCGTCGAGCGGGCGCTCTTTTTTTTCTCTGTTGCCTCGCTGGTCGGATGGCTGGCGGACGGATCTGCGGGTGTTCCTTGGCAGGCGCTTGCCGTCTGTGCTCGCCGGGCCTCCCGCCGTGTGCCCGTCTGCAGCGGTGGCGCGCCGCGGCCCGGGCGACCTGAGCTCTGGCCGTCCGTGTAGGATCCCGTCCACGGACCGCGACATCCGAGGGGGCTCATGCCTGCGCTACCGCCGTTTTCCCGTCTGTTCTTGCTGCTGTTCCTCTGGTGCTTTCTCGCTGCCTGCGCGTCGGGCGCAGTGACCCCGTCGGCGGTCGAGCGGCCGAAGACGGTGGTCCTCCCGGCTCCCTCGCCGACCGTTGCTGTAGCGGCCGAGCCGGAGCCGGAGCCGGGCACCGCCGTGCCCGTCACCCGCGCGGAGCCGTGGTGGGGCGAGCCGCTCGCGCCGGTCACCCTCGTGGTGTGGGGCGACTTCGAGTGCCCCTTCACCTCCCGGCACATGGCGACGCTGGAGCAGCTGAAGCAGGCCTACGGCCCCGATCGGCTGCGCATCGTCTGGAGGCACTTCCCGCTCGCGTTCCACAAGAACGCGCGCCCGGCGCACCTGGCGGCCGAGACGGTGTTCCGGCTCGGCGGGGCCGAGGCGTTCTGGAAGTTCCATCGGCTCGCCTTCGCCAACCAGCGCGCGCTCACGCCGGCGTCGTTCGAGGCGTGGGCCACCGAGGCAGGCGTCGATCGAGCGGCGTTCCGCGCGTCCTTCGACGGGCAGCGGCACGCGCCGAAGATCGACCGGGACCTCGAGGCCGGCCAGAGCGTGGGCATCCACGGGACCCCGGCGACCTTCGTCAACGGGGTGTTCGTCAGCGGGGCGTGGCCTGTCGACAAGTTCCGGACCCTCGTCGACGAGCAGCTCCGGGCGGCCGAGGATCTCCGGCGATCCGGCGTCCCCGAGGAGCGCGTCTACGCGGCGCTGTCCGAGCAGAACAAGGCGCCCGCGCCGGCCCCGAAGCCGCCCTCGCCGCCGGCCCCCGAGGACACGACCGTGTGGAAGGTGCCTGTCGACGGATCGCCGATCCGGGGCAACCCGGGCGCTCCGGTCACGCTGGTCATGTTCTCGGACTTCGAGTGTCCGTTCTGTCGCAAGGTCGCCCCGACCGTCGACGGCCTCGAAAAGAAGTACGGCGCTCAGCTGCGCGTCGTCTTCAAGCACAACCCGCTCCCCTTCCACCGTCGGGCCGAGCCCGCCGCGGAGCTGGCGCTGGAGGCCAAGGCGCAGAAGGGCGACGCGGCGTTCTGGAAGGCGTACGAGCTCTTGAAGACCGGGCCCCTCGAGGACGCGGACCTCGCGGCGCACGCGAAGTCCCTGGGCCTCGACGTGGCCCGCGCGCAGAGGGCCATCGCCGCGCGGCGCCACGCGGCGCGCATCGAGCGCGATCAGCGCCTCGCCGACGATCTCCAGGCGAGGGGGACGCCCCATTTCTTCATCAACGGCAGGCGTCTCGCCGGCGCCCAGCCGGCCGAGAAGTTCGAGGCCCTCATCGACGAGCAGATCGCGCGCGCCGCGAAGCTCGTGGCCGCGGGCACGCCGGCCGCGAAGGTCTACGACGCGCTTCAGAAGGACGCGAGGGCCGGCGACCCGCCCGAGCGGATCCTCGCCCCCGCGCCGACCAGGGACAACCCCGGCAAGGGCGCGAAGCCTGGCGCGAAGGTGACGATCCAGATGTTCGCCGACTTTGAGTGCCCGTTCTGCATGCGCGTCCAGGCCACGATCGACGGGATCATCGCCGCCTATCCGGGCAAGGTCCGCGTCGTCTTCAGGCACCTGCCGCTCCCCTCCCACTCGCGGGCGCCCCTCGCCGCCGAGGCGTCGATCGAGGCGTTCCGGCAGAAGGGCGAGGCCGGCTTCTGGGCGATGGCGCAGCGCCTGTGGCAGGACCAGTCCGAGAATGGGCTGGGCCGCGAGGCGCTCGAGCGCCACGCGGCCGCGATCGGCCTCGACGTGGCGAAGTTTGGCGCCGCGCTCGACTCGGGAGCGCACCGCGCGGCGGTCGAGGCGGACCGGAAGCTCGCCGAGCGCCTGCACATCACCGGCACGCCGTCTTTTGCCATCAACGACTACTTTCTCGGCGGCGCGCAGTCGACCAGACATTTCAAGCGCCTCGTCGACAGGGCGCTCGGCCCGCACGTTCCCCCCACGAAGGAGTCGCTTCACGGCGCGAGCAAGCCCGCGGCCCAGCCGGGTGCAGCGCAGCCGGCGCCGGCCCAGCCAGGGGCAGCGCCACCGGCGCCGGCCCAGCCAGGGGCAGCGCCACCGGCGCCGGCCCAGCCAGGGGCAGCGCCATCGGCGCCGGCCCAGCCCGGCGCTGCGCAGCCGCCGCCGGCTCAGCCCCCGCCGCCGGCCCAGCCCCCGCCGCCGGCCCAGCCCCCTGCGGCGGTCGGCCAGACGGGATAGCGAGCGTGCGCGGACCCCCCGCACGGGTCGAGCTGCGCGCGGGTCGATATGCAGAGTCGAGGATCACGGATCGTCCCCGGGCCGGATCGGATGTAGCCCGGTATCCCGCTTGCGCGCAGGGCGGCGGATCGCCTGGAGACGAAGGACGCGGGGTGTCCCCATTCACCGCGCGCTCCATGGCGCGCGCGGCTCGACAGCGGGTGACCTCCTGCCCCGCGGGGATACCCGGCGGCCGTTCAGTGGACGAACGGGTTCGTCCGCGGCGACTCGCGGCGCGGGCGGCGTGATTTCAGGACAGGCCCGATTCTTCTTGGCGGTCCCGGTTGAGAAGATTTCGCGCCATCCTCCAAAGGCGTCCGCGCGACCTCCGCGCGCTCTCCGCGCGGCCTGCGCGTTGACCCCCCTCGCGCGCGTCGAGTAGAACGATCTTCGCGCCAGAGCGCGCCACCCAGTCAGCGCCAGCGCGGATTGGAACCGCAAACGATGCGTTGGTTCGTCGAGATCTCGTCGTTAGGCCAGAACGCTCCGCCGAGCAGGAAGGTGTGCGTCGAGGCCCCGCAGTGGCAGCCCGCGCTGCAGAAGGCCCGGGCGCTCCGCGGCGATGGGGGCCCGCTCAACAATTTCTCGGTGGATCTGCTGGAGAGCGGCTACCGAGCGATCGATCCGGCGACGCGCGTGCGGTACGTGGTGCAGCGAGCCCCGGACGACGCGGCGCTGACGGACGGGACCGACACGCCGGCGGGCGCCTCCCCGGCCGGGGCGGCTTCTCCAAAGCCGGCCGAGCCTGCGGGGAGTGTCGCAAGGAAGCGCCCGATCGCGCCCACGGTCCCGTTCATCTCGATGGGGACCGCGCTCCTCGTCTCGGAGCCAGCGGGCGCCCAGGCGCAACCGGCGAAAGGCGGGGAGGCCGCGCCGGGGCGGGACGCGCCGCAGGAGCGAGGCGCCGAGCCGGAGCGAGCGCCCGCGGAGCTGCCGCCGTATCAGCTCATCTCGCAGCGCGAGGAGAACCCGTCCGAGCGCTCGCCGCTCACGTACCGAGAGCTCGTCTATGCGGTCGCGACCGGCACCCCGCGCGATCTCGTCAGCGCGCTGCTGATCGATCGGCTCGAGCGCGCACGGCAGCGCATCGACGACGCGCGACCGGGCAAGTTCATCCATATCGCCGTGTTCGATCACGTCTTCGACGGCCGGCCTCAGCGCAGTCCGCTCGCGACCCTCGCCTGGAAAGACTGGCGCTCGGCCGAACCCGAGATCCAGTTCCGCCCGCGCACCGGCGGCACCGCACCGCCGCCGGCCATGCCGCCTGCGGACGTGGCGCCGCCGGTTGCCGTGCCGCCGGTTGCGGCGCCGCCGGCCGCCGCGCCGCCTGCGGACGTAGCGCCGCCGGCCGCCGCGCCGCCTGCGGACGTAGCGCCGCCGGCTGCCGCGCCGCCTGCGGACGTAGCGCCGCCGGCTGTCGCACCGCCTGCGGACGTGACGCCGCCGGCTGCCGCGCCGCCTGCGGACGCCGCGCCACCGGCTGCCGCGCCACCGGCTGCCGCGCCGCCGGCAGACGCCGCGCCGCCGGCAGATGCCGCGCCGCCGGCGCACGTGCCACCGCCGGCCGCCGCGTATTCTGCGGACCTGCCGCGGCCAGCCCTCACGCCGCCGGCCGACGTGGTGCTGCTCGCCGTGCCGGCCGACCAGCAGGGGGCGCCGCCACGCCTCCAGCTCGTCCCGGAGCCGCCCGAGGTCGCTGCCCCCACGCCGGCGCCGCCGCGGCGGCGCTCCTCCTTCCCTCCGAAGAACGGGCGCCTCTCCGGCGACGACCTCATCGCCGAGCTGTTCGAGGCGTGCAGCGACCTGCACTTCCTCCAGGACACCCTCGCGGGCGCCGACTTCATCCTCGCGCTCACGCTCGACAAGATCCCGTGCGCCCTCGGCCTCGTGTCGCTGTTCGACATCAACCGGCGCGAGTTCGTGGTCGTCCGGCAGTACGGCGGCAAGAGCGCGCTCCTCGCCAGGCTGTCCGAGCGGGCGCCGCTCCCGCTGGCCGCGATGCGGTCGAGGCGCGCCGTCGTCGTGCCCGACGCGGCCAAGGACGAGCGCGTCATGGACGAGCGGTGGAAGGCGATCGGCGTCGAGCTCCGGAGCGTCATCTGCGCGCCCGTCGAGCTCGCGGGCCGCTACCTGGGCCTCCTCGAGATCGGAAACCCGCTCGACGGCAAGCCGTTCTCCGAGAGCGACGGCAACGCGCTCACCTACATCGGCCAGCAGTTCGCCGAGTTCGTCGGGGCGCGCGACGTGGTCCTCGAGCCCGGCCTCGTGACCGCGGGGGCGAAGAAGGCCGCCCGCTAGCGGAGCCGAGCGATGGACCTCCTCCCCTCCGCTGGGAAGCGCCATCGCGTCCCGTACTTCGCCCTCGTCCCCGCCATCGTCGTCGCGGTGCTCGTGCTCGGCGGGATCGCCCTGCGCACGACGCTGCAGATCGAGAAGGCGCGGCAGCAGACCGTCTTCGACGCGACGCTCACCCTCGCCGACGAGCGCGTCGACCGGCTCGACAAGCTGATCATCGCCCAGGACAACGTCGTCGCCGCGCACGTCGACGTGGCGAACCTCTCGGTCATCGCGCGGCGGTGGCTCCCCACGGCGGCCCGCGAGACGCCGACCGTGCGCGCCATCCTGGTCCTCGACATGGACAACGAGGCGCACGACGTGCTCGCGTTCGCCTCGCGCGGCGCGTCCGGGCGGGAGGACGACGCCTTCCGCAAGCTCCTGCTCGCCCGCCTCCTGCCGCAGATGAACTTCACCGGCGACACGACCGAGCTGCGCCACCTCCACCACGTCATCGATCAGCAGAGCCTGCTCGTGAGCTACTGGCAGCGCGAGCACATGGGGCGCAAGTGCCTCATCATCGCGTGGCACGAGGTGCCGCGCCTAGTCCACGAGGTGATGCCCCGGCTCTTCCGCGACCTCGATCGCGAGAAGAGCCGGATGAACGTCATCGACGAGGAGGGCCGCATCGTGTTCGGCCCGCCCATCATCGGCGGCGAGTTCACCGTCGGGCGCCCCTTCCCGACCACGCTCTACAACTGGCGCCTCCAGATGGCGCTCACCACGGCCGAGGAGCTCGGCGAGAAGGTCGAGCGGCAGCGCCTGATCGAGATCCTGATGGTCGGCTTCTCGGCCCTGGTGGCGCTCGCCGGGCTCGCGATCGTGGTGCTCGCCTCCGTGAACGAGCGGCGGCTCGCGGCGCTGAAGAGCGACTTCGTCGCGAACGTGTCCCACGAGCTCAAGACGCCGCTCTCGCTGGTCCGCATGTTCGGCGAGCTCCTCCTCGGCGGCCGCGTCCCCAACGACGAGAAGCGCCGCCAGTACCTGCAGATCATCGTGAGCGAGAGCGAGCGGCTCACCGCGCTCATCGAGAACGTCCTCGATTTCGCCCGCGTCGAGCGGGGCAAGGCCGCCTACGAGTTCGCGCGCGGGAGCGTCGCCGAGGTGGCGACGCGCGCCGTCGACATGTACCGCTACCGCGCCGAGCGCGAGGAGATGACCGTCGAGCTGACGATCGCCGAGGGGCTGCCCGAGGCGCTCATCGACGCGCGCGCGCTCGAGCTCGCCCTCGTGAACCTGCTCGACAACGCGCTCAAGTACGCGAAGGACGGCGGCCGCGTGGCCGTCGCGGTGGAGGCCGAGGGCGGGGGCGGCGGGCGCCTCGCCGCGCTGACGCGCCAGGCGAGGCAGGTCACCATCCGGGTGAGCGACCGCGGGCCGGGCATCGATCCCGACGAGCAGAAGCACATCTTCGAGCGCTTCGCGCGCGGGCGGCGGGCGAGCGAGCGGCAGGTGCGCGGCAGCGGGATCGGGCTCGCGCTCGTGAAGCACATCGCCGAGAGCCATGGCGGCGCCGTGCGGGTCGAGAGCCCGCTCACCGACGACGGGCGCGGCAGCGCGTTCGTCGTGTCGCTCCCCGCGCTGGAGCACGACGGGGAGGCGCAAGAGCGCGCCGCGAACGCCGAGCCGGTCGTGGTCGATCCGGCGCCGGACGCGGGGTCGCCGTGAGGGCGCGCGGGAGCGGCGAGGCGGCGCCCCGGCCGGGCGACGCCGCGATCAAGGCGGCGCCCCGGCAGCGGACGGACGCCGCGCGCAAGGCGGCGCCCCGGCCGACGGAAGCCGCGGTCAAGGCGGCTCCCCGGCGGAGGGACGCCGCGCGGGGCGCCGCGGGGGAGGCCGCGCGGGGCGCGGTGGTCAAGGCGGCGCTCGACGGGGTGCGCGCGCGGTGCGCCGTCGAGGAGCGCCGCGCGCGAGACCCGGTCTCCTTCGTCCATCGCTACACGGACCCGGCCGATCAGGAGCTCGTGGCGCTCATCGCCGCGTCGCTCGCCTTCGGCAACGTGAAGGCGCTGCACGCCAAGATCGGCGAGGCGCTCGATCGCCTCGGGCCGGAGATCGCCCTCACCGCCGACGACGCCCGGGCCGTCTCGGCGCGGCTGCGCGGCTTCCGGCACCGGATCTACCGCGATCGCGACCTCGTCGGGCTGATCGTCGGCGCTCGGCGGGTGCAGCGGGCCTCGGGCTCGCTCGGCGCCGCCTTTGCGGCCGAGCTCTCGCGCACCGGCGACCTGCGCCAGGCCCTCGGGGCCTGGGTGCGGTCGATCCGACGCGCCGGCGGCCTCGACCGGCGTCCGGACGATCGCGGAGCCGCGCACATCCTCCCCGATCCCGAGAAGGGCAGCGCCGCCAAGCGGCTCATGCTCCTGTTGCGGTGGATGATCCGCCCCGCGGACGGCGTGGACCTCGGCCTGTGGCCGGTGCCCCCGTCGGCCCTCCTCATCCCGGTCGACACGCACATCGAGAAGCTCGGCTACAACATCGGGCTCACCGATCGCAGGGGCGCCACCTGGAAGACGGCAGAGGAGATCACCGCGGCCCTCCGCGGCTTCGATCCAGCCGACCCGGTCAAGTACGACTTCGCCCTCTGCCACCTCGGCATGCTCCAGCAATGCCCGTCGCGGCGCGATCCGGTCCGCTGCCAGGGGTGCGGCGTGAAGCCGGTCTGCCGCCACTGGGACGAGTGAACACGCCCGCACGGCAAATTTCCGTCTGGAACGGCTACGACCTCGATCAGATCGAGAACGTGAAGGCCTTCGAATTTGAATCAGATTGCAACTGTGATTTGCAATCGTGCAATGATGGCTGGCTGCTTTTGGTGTAAGTATTTGAAAATCTATCCTGCGTGGGGCAGGCACAGAGCCTGCAAAATGACACGCGAGCGCCGTCGCGGAGACCTTCCCCCCCCAGGTCCGCGAGGCGCTTTTTTCATTTTGTCTCCGGTAAGCGCATGAGCGCGGCCGTCCGGCAGACGGCACGGCAAGAAGAGCGCCGCAACCGAGCCCCCCCGAGCTCTGCTGCGGCGTTCTTCTTGCCGTGCCCCCTTTCCCGGGTGCTTACGGGACCCTTGCCAGCTCTCTCGTCGCCCTCGTGTGTTGCGATCCGCATGCCACGTTCCGGGTTGGTAGATCTGGAACCTTTGTGCACGCCTGTGCTGGAGCTCTCGATCTCGCGCCGCGGTAGGCCTGGGCACATGGTCATGTCCTCGCGAGACGCGAATCCCAGGGAAAACGAGCCGTTGCCAACGTGCGTTTCCGCCAGGGGCCGTCGCCCCGCGCGCTGTCCGGCGCGATGGGGTGGAGTGGCTTCCGAACGCTGTGTGACTTTTTCACGCGCTGCGGGAGACGATCGTGAAACGTGCTGTTCCCATGGATTCATGATCATCCAGACGAGCGAGCTGGGTTGCGGCCTCGACGAGCGACTGGCCTGTGTTCCGTCCTTCCTGGTGGACAGGAATGTCGAGGTTGCCTGCATGCGGAAGCAGCGCCAGCAGGTAGATTGACCGTATGGTCTGGACATTCGGGGCAACGCTCCTGGTGGCGCTGGCGCTCGCGGTGCTGGCGGCGATCGGGCTGTGGGCGCACCTCCTTTACTGGGTCAAGCGGCTGACGCTGCCGCTCGAGTACAGCGTGGAGGAGGTCCTGCGGACCGAGGATGGCGCGCCGATCGAGATCCGCCGCGTCCCGCGCCCGGACGGCGCGGAGGCGCAGCCGGACCTGCCGCCGATCCTGCTGGTCCACGGGCTCGCCGCGAACCACAGGAACCAGGACATCCACCCCGATTACTCGCTCGCTCGCCACCTCGCCACGCTCGGACGCGACGTGTGGTTGCTGACGCTGCGCAGCGGCCGCCTCCTCACCCGCGCCGAGCGCCGCAGCGTCCGGTTCTCCGCCATGGTCCGGTACGACCTCCCCTGCGCCATCGAGGCGATCCTGGAGCGCACCGGCGCCCGTTCGCTGGATTATGTCGGCTTCTCCATGGGGGGCATGCTCCTCTATGCGGCGCTTGGCCGGAGCGTCTCCGGCGATCGGGTCCGCCGCGTCGTCATCGTCGGCTCGCCTGGCCGGCTCACCACGCCGGTGCGCCTCATGCGCTTCCTGCCGGGCCGGCTGCTGCCGGGCGTCCCGCTCCGCCTCATGGCACGCAGCGTCGCGTTCGCGTCGGAGTGGCTGCCGACGCCGATCCATCACGCCGTGGCCAACCCGCGCAACGTGCCTCCCGGCGTCACGCGGCTCGCGCTCGTCAACTGCATCGAAGACATCCCTGCAGCGCTGAACGCCGACTTCGCCGCGTGGATGGCGGGCGACGGGGAGATCCGCGTGGACGGCGAGAGGGTCCTGGACGGCCTCGCCTCGGTCGCGGCTCCGGCCCTGTTCATCGCGGGCAGCGCCGACAGGATAGCCCCCGCCTCGGCGGTGCGCGCGGCGTTCGACGCATGGGGGCGCGATCGCCCGGAGACGCCGAAGCGCTTTCTCGTGCTCGGGCGCGACTTCGGAGCGCGGGAAGATTACGGTCACGGCGATCTGGCCGTCGGCGCCTATACCGGCGTCGAGCTCTTCGAGCCCATCGCTCGTTTCCTCGGCCCCGATCTGCAGGCCGAAGACGCGCCGGGGCCCGAGACGGGCGCTGTGGCGCTGGAGGCCATCCAGGCGCGTCAGCCGACATCCGACGAGGCCGCTCCGATGCCGGATCTCCCGGCCGCCTGACGCCCGTGGAGGTCGATCGCGCGCGCGTGGACGTGCGGTGATCGACGATTGCAGAGCGAAAGCGAAGAGGCGTATCCTCGGCGCCGGATCTCTCGGAGCCACGCGGTGGCCGGCCTGTCCGCCGAAGGATGTTCATGAGTCACCCCGGATTGCGCGCCAGATTCGAGCCGTCGTCGATGGCGCTCTGGCTGACGGTCGCGGCGCTCGTCGCCCTCGCCGCGTCCTGCGCGGAGGACTCGGCCGTCGCGCCGTGTGATGACGGCCTCACGCCGTGCGGGGGAGCGTGCTTCGACACGCAGGCCGATCCGGATCACTGCGGCGGCTGCGAGGGCGTCTGCGCGAGCGGGGCGCGGTGCGAGGCGGGCGTGTGCGTCGGCGGGGGCGGAGGCGGGGGCGGGGGCGAGGCGGGCGGCGAGCCGTGCGCCTCCGGCCTCGTCGCGTGCAGCGGCGGCTGCGTCGACCTCGCCACCGACGCCGCCCATTGCGGGCGCTGCGGCCAGGAATGCCCGGCCGAACAGCGGTGCGAGCGCGGCGCCTGCCGCTGCGCCTCCGGCTTCACCGCGTGCGGCGGCGGCTGCGTGGACGTGAAGAGCGATCCGCTGCATTGCGGGGCCTGCGAGGCCCGCTGCCCCCTCCACGAGACGTGCGTGGAGGGGGCGTGCGTCTGCGACGAGGGCTTCGCGATCTGCAGCGGCAGGTGCGTCGATCTGGCCGTCGACCCGGCGCATTGCGGCGCGTGCGGCGCGGCGTGCGCCCCGGGGCTGTTCTGCCGGGAGGGCGCGTGCGCCTGCGCCGCCGGCGACTACGAGGACGTCGGCTCGACGGTCCCTCGGCTCCTGACGGGCACCACGGTCGGCGCGGAGACCTATTTCCCGCTCGCCTGCATGGGAGTCGGCTCGACCCAGTTCGTCTACAGGTTCACGGCGGAGGAGGCCGGCAGGTACAAGTTCGACACCGCCGGGTCGAGCTACGACACCGCCATCGGCGTCCTGGATTTCGACGCCTGCGAGGAGCTCGCGTGCAACGACGATCGCGGGGGAGCCGTGACGGGCAGCGCCTCGGTGGCCCTCGAGGAAGGGCAGAGCGTCCTCCTCGTCGTCTCGGGCTACGACGGCGCGCAAGGCGACTTCGCCCTTCACCTCGACCGGATGGCGCCGCCGGCGTGCCCGCTCGACACCCTCGCGACGGGGCTCCCGCTGAGCATCACCGGGAACACCTGGGGGCTCGGCGACGCCGTCTCGACGCATTGCGGTTCAATCGACACCTCCGACGCGAGCTATCGCTTCACCGCGCCGCGCGCCGGCCGGTACGTCTTCGACACGTCCGGATCCACGTTCGATACCGTCCTCGAGCTGCGCAGGGGGTCCTGCTCCGGGACGGTGATCTCTTGCAACGACAACGACGACGACAATGCCATGGGAGCCAAGACGTCGCGCCTCGTCGCGAACCTCGCCGAGGGCCAGACGGTCGTCGCGGTCGTCGACGGCGTCGACGGCGGATCCGGGCCATTCACGCTCAACGTCTCCGAGTACGTGCCGCCTCCCTGTCCGGAGCTCACGCTCGACGCCACGTTTCCGCAGACGGTGACGGGCACCACGGCTATCCCGGATCGCGTGAGCGCCGTCCCGTCGCCTTGCACCAGCGACAGCGGCCCCGAGGCCACCTATGCCTTCACCGCGCCGGCGACCGCGCTCTACACCTTCGATACCTTCGGCTCCTCCTTCGACACCGTCCTGCACGTCCACGAGGGGACATGCAGCGGTGAGAGCGTCGCGTGCAACGACGACACCTCTGGCCGGCAATCGCAGGTGAAGGTGATGCTCCGCGAGGGAGAGACCATCTCCGTCGTCGTGGACGGCTACGCTCCAGTCGCCTCCGGCCCCTTCCAGCTCAACGTGAGCCAGACCTTCGTCCTCCCGTGCCCGCTGATCGATCTCGGCTCGACGGTGCCTCAGACAGTGACGGGGACCACCGCGGATGCGGCCGACGTCCTGCGCCCGAGCTGCGGCAGCGGCGCCGGCGAGGTGACCTACCGCTTCACCGCGCCCGCGGCCGGCACCTACATCGTCGATACGTTCGGATCGAGCCTCGACACGGCGCTCTCTGTCCTCGACGGCAGCTGCTCCGGGGCCGAGCTCGCGTGCAACGACGACGCGCCGGGAAGCGGGCAGTCGCGGCTGACGCTGGAGCTCACCGAGGGGCAGACGGTCGTCCTCCTCGTGGACGGCAGCGCCGCGGGCGCGTCGGGCGATTTCACGCTCACCATTGCGCCGTTCTCCGGCGGCGGCACCTGCTCGACGGCGATCGATCTCGGCTCCGTCGTCCCGCAGCTCGTGACAGGGAGCACCGCGGAGCAGCCCGAGTCCGTCCGCCCGGCCTGCGGCTCCTCGTCGAATGCTCCAGACACGATCTACCGCTTCACCGCGCCGGAGGACGGGCTCTACGTCTTCGATACGTTCGGTTCGAGCTTCGACACGATACTCCAGATCTTGAAGGAGAGCTGCAAGGGGACGTCGCTCGGGTGCAACGACAACACGGACGGTCAGCAGTCGCGGGTCGCCCTCGGCCTGGCCGCCGATCAAAGCGTCCTCGTCGTCGTCGACGGCCTCGGCACGAGCTCCGGCGACTACGTGCTCCATGTGGACCGGTTCACCGGCCCGGGGACCTGCGCGACGGCGATCCACCTCGGATCGCCGCTGTCGATCACCACGACCGGCACCACGCGTGGCCAGCCCGACGTGGTGAGGCCGAAATGCGTGCCCGCGGTGTACGCGTCCGCTCCGGAGGCGGTGTTCACCTACACCGCCCCGATCCGCGGCACCTATGTCATCGATACGATCGGTTCGTCGTTCAACACCGTCCTTCACGTCCACACGCGTGGCTGCACCGGCATCGAGCTGCAATGCAACGACGATCTCACCAGCTCACAAGCGTCGAAGGTGCAGATCGAGCTCGCCCCCAACCAGACCATCACCGTGGTCGTCGACGGGTACAATGGAGCGTCCGGCGACTTCACGCTGAACATCGCCAAGCTCTGAGTCCGCGCTGGCTGTGCCCTGGCGACGGCGTCTGTCGCGTCGAGCCCGCGAGGGCGCGTCTCCGCGGCGCGGCGCGGCGAGCGCGGTCCGGGCCGCGGCTCGACCTGCGCGCCGCCAGCCGAGCACCCCCGCCGGTTGCGGATGCGTCGGCCGCAGGCGTATCCTGGCGCGCGCCTCGTTCTCCGCGCGGCTCGTTCTCCGCTCGCCTCGAGCGGCCACGCACCCCCAAGGATGGCCATGAACAGATCCGGATTGCGCCCCAGGCCCGCCCTGTCGTCCGCCGCGCTGCTCCTGGCCGCGGGGGTCGTCCTCGCGGCGTCCTGCGCGGAGAGCCCCGGCGCGTCGAGCGAGTGCCCTGATGGGCTGTCGTGGTGCAATGGAGAGTGCGTCGATCTCCAGGCGAGCGCCGAGCACTGCGGCGCGTGCGGCGAGGCCTGCGAAGAGGGGCAGCTCTGCGTGAAGGGCCGCTGCGGCGGGGGCGGCGGCGGCGAGGACGGCGGCGGTATCGGGGCCGGCGTCGGGGGCGGGGAGGAGTGCGGAGAAGGCGAGACCGACTGCTCAGGCCAATGCGTGAACCTCGAGGCCGACCGGTGGAACTGCGGCGATTGCGACGTCGAGTGCGCGGAGGGGCACGTCTGCGCGGACGGCTCCTGCGCATGCGCGGGCGACCTCACGGACTGCGACGGCGCCTGCGTGGATGTGCTGAGCGACAGGCGCAACTGCGGCGAGTGTGATTCCAGCTGCGCGCCTGCCCAGTCGTGCGTCGCCGGCGTCTGCACCTGCCCCGCCGGCCTCGCGACGTGTGATGGCGCGTGCGCCGATCTGCAGACGAGCCAGCTCCACTGCGGCGCTTGCGGCGTGGCGTGCGAGCGAGGGGCGGTATGCCAGGCAGGCGCCTGCACCTGCGTCCTCGGGACGTATGATGAGCTCAGCGACACGTTCCCGCAGACGATCACGGGGACCACCATCAGCGGTGAGACGAACTACGATCTCGCGTGCCTGGCCGCCGGCTCGTCGGAGCGGGTCTACCGCTTCACGCCGTCCGTGGCGGGGACGTACACGCTGGACACCGTCGGGTCCACCTTCGATACGGCCATCGGGGTGCTGGGAGCGACCACCTGCGCTCAGCTCGCTTGCAACGATGACATTGCCCCCGGGGTCGCCGAATCGAGGGTCCGCGCGGTCCTCGAGGCGGGCCAGCAGGTCCTCATCGTGGTGACCGGCTTCGACGGAGGGGAGGGCGATTTCACGCTCAACATGGCGAAGGCCGATCCGCCGAGGTGCCCTGGGTGGGTGATAGACGCTCCGCTCCCGGCGACCGTCACCGGCAACACCGAGCACTTCGGCGACGCGATCAGGCCGAGTTGCGGAGTCGCAGACAGCCCCGACGCGAGCTACAGCTTCACGGCGCCGGCGGCCGGGAAGTATGTATTCGATACCTTCGGCTCCGGGTTCAACACGATCCTGGAGCTGCACGACGGCGGGTGTGATGGCGACGTGCTCACCTGCTCCGACGACGCAGGAGAAGGGTCGCAGTCGCGCGCCACGGTGGAGCTCCGCGCCGGCCAGAAGGTCGTGGCGGTGATCGACGGCTTCGAGGGCGCGCGTGGGCCCTATACGCTGAACGTCGCCGCGTGGGCTCCGCCCATGTGCCCCATGGTGGATCTCGGCTCCACCTACCCGCAGACGGTCACGGGCCGCACGTCAGGCCTCGACGGCGTACTCCAGCCCCCGGCGGACTGCGCCAAGGGCAATTCCCCCGAGGTCAGCTACAGCTTCACGGCGCCCATCGCCGGCCGGTACACATTCGATACGATCGGCTCGACCTTGGACACGGTGCTCCACGTTCACGACGGCAGCTGCACGGGCGCCTTGCTCGGGTGCAGCGACGACGCGGAGGGCTTGGCGTACCAATCGCAGGTGTCCACGCCCCTCGCGCAGGGGCAGACGGCGTATGTGGTCGTGGACGGCGCGTCCGGGAAGCACGGCGCGTACACGCTCAACGTGAGCGGCACCCCGAGCCCCCCGTGCCCGGAGAAGGCGCTGGAGTCGGTCGTCCCGCAGACCGTGGAGGGGAACACCGTCGGCGCGGGCGACTACGTGAGCGCGCCGTGCGGCGTGCCCGGCGGCGAAGACAGGGCGTACGGCTTCACGGCGCCGGCCGACGGATTGTACGTCTTCGATACGTTCGGATCGAGCTTCGACACGGTCGTCCACGTGCACGCCGGCACGTGCGGCGGCGCGGTGCTCGGCTGCAACGACAACGCCGTGGTCGTCCAGTCGCGGCTCGTGGTGCCGCTCGCCGCGGGGCAGGAGACCGTCGTCGTGGTCGATGGCGCCAACCCTGAGGCCACGGGCGAGTTCGAGCTCAACATCAGCCTGTTCCAGGGGGACGGCATCTGCGGGAACCCCATCGACCTCGGCTCGACGGTCCCGCAGACGGCGATGGGCTCCACCCTGTTCCAGCCGAACTCGGCCACACCGAGCTGCGTCCCATCGAGCGGCAACGACAGGGTCTATCGCTTCACCGCGCCGGCGGACGGGACCTACGTCATCGACACGCTGTCGTCGAACTTCGACACCGTCCTTCACGTGCACGACGGCGACAGCTGCTCCGGCCCCGAGCTCGCGTGCAACGACAACGCGGTCATGGCCAGCTCGAGCGTGACCGTGACCCTCACCGAAGGGCAGGTGATCACGATCATCGGCGACAGCCGACGCGCCGCTTCCGGCAATCTCACCCTCAACATCGCCGCTGTCCCTTGAGCAGGGCGCGCCCCGCTCGGCGACCCGTCGGCCAGCGGGGCCCCGGGCGGGGAGCGCGGCGGCTCGACCCTCCGGGGCACGGCCGCTGTGGCGGGTCGGCCGCCGCGGCGGCCCCGGCCGGGGGGCACGGGCCGGGGAGGGGAGGCGCGGATCGACGCGCGTGGGGGCAGGTGGAGCGGCATGGAACGATCGGGAGCCATGGAAGGCGGCCAGCGCTCTCGTCGGTGAGCGACGCGGGCGACGTGTCGACGCGCACGCCCTAGGAGTTTTCTTGAGAGCGGCGCCCGCCCGTGCGAGTCTCGGCCCCCTTGGGACTTGCGCCCGTCGTCCGGGACGCGCCCCTGTGATCCGGGTCGAACCATGCCAAAGGAACGCGTGTTCTCCCTCGATGCCGTTCGGACCGACGGCTGGTTCGAGCGCATAGGCGACGGCATCGGCAGCTTCCAGGCGCTCTGCGAGATCGTGGGCGAGGCGTTCTTTGCCTTCTCGATGATTACGGGCGCCCGCATCACGGCGCTCACCGTCGACCGCCGCAACCCGGACAACACCCTGGTCGACTTCGTTATCGCGCCGCCGGGCGAGGAGGACATCGACGGCGACGTCCAGCGGCTCACGCTCGCGGACTTCCGCCACCGCCTCGTCGGCGCCCTCCTCACGGAGGACACGACGCCGCCCGCGCCCGAGCGGGACACCGACCTCGAGGGCATCCAGCTCCACATCGGCGTCCGCTACCTGCTGCTCGCCCCGCTCTACGGCTACAGCCTCCGCAAGCTCGCCGTCGAGGGGAAGACCTCGCGCCTCCTGCTCCTGCGCGACGGCATCGAGGAGACCCACGAGCTCAACGAGTTCCGCGCCCGCATCCGCTCGCACGTGCGCGACGAGCTCGAGCGTGCGTCGGCCGGCGCGCGCTCCGCCATCGATCTCACGAAGGTCGCCGAGGCCGAGGTCGCCTCGCAGCGCGGCGACTTCCCGAAGGTGATCCAGCTGCTCGGCACCTGGCCGGCCCCGCTCGCGATCTTCCTGCGCACGCCCGAGGGGCAGATGCTCACGCCGGACGCCCGCAGCCTGATCGCCAAGGGACTCGGCCTCCTCGGCACCGCGTGCGTCAAGCTCGGCGAGGAGCACCAGGGCGAGGAGGTCATGCGCCTCGCCGTCCAGTACGCGCACGACGGGGCCGCGGCCGGCGACATCTTCCGCCGGCTGGGCGAGGCCATGCTCGAAGACGGCCGGGCCGGCGAGGCCATCGGCCCCCTCCGGCGCGCCGCCAACCTCGGCGCCCCGCCGAAGCAGATCTGGCCGCTGCTCGCGCGGGCGTTCGTGCAGCGCAAGAAGTTCGTCGCCGCCCTCGCCTGCGTCCGCGAGGCGCGGAGCGTGGGCGTGGCGGACGCCGACATGGTGGAGGAGATCCGGGAGATCGAGGCCAGCCTGGGGACGGCGCTCACCGCGTGGCGAGGGCTGGTCCTGGCCGCGAACCGCTCCTAGGATCGCGGCCCGCGCGTTGGTTGGTTGACCGACCGCCGACCGCCTCCATTGACACCCCCGCGGCGGCCGACTAGATCCGGCGCGGATTAAGCCGGGATCGCTCGGATTTTTGCTGCTCCAGGCAGCATCGCCGCGTCGCTCTCACCTTTTTGGACTGCATGGTTCGGGGCCGTGGGCCCCGAGGTCTCGCCCCGAGACGCCGCGCGCCTCGGCGAGATGGTCGACCCCTCCAGGGGTCGACACGTAGGAGTGCTCTCTCGATGGCCACCTACATCCCCCTGTTCCTGCTGTTTCTCGTCGCCGCGATCATCGCGCTCGCGATGTTCACGCTGACGTCGCTGCTCGGCCCGAGGAACCCGACGCCCGAGAAGATGATCCCGTACGAGTGCGGCAGCGACTCGACGGGCGGGCGGTTCGTCAAGCCGAGCGTGAAGTTCTACCTGACGGCGATCCTCTTTGTCGTGTTCGACATCGAGGCGGTGCTCATCTACCCGTGGTCGGTCCAGTTCCGGAACCTCGGGTGGACGGGCCTCGCGACGATGAGCTCGTTCGTCGCGCTGCTCGTCGTGGCGCTCGTGTACGTGTGGAAGAAGGGAGCTCTGGAATGGGAGAAGTGAAGGCCGGTGGGCCCTCGACGCGGGTGATGGAGGGCTCCGAGCACGGCTTCGCGACCACGCGCGTGGACGCGCTGCTGAACTGGGCGAAGAAGTACTCGCTGTTCCAGTACCCGTTCGTGACGGCCTGCTGCGGCATGGAGTACATGGCGATGGCGAGCCCGCGCTTCGACATGGCGCGGTTCGGCGCCGAGGTGCCGCGCTTCTCGCCGCGCCAGGCCGACCTGCTCTGGGTGGTGGGGACCATCAGCCAGCGCCAGGCACCCGCGCTCAAGCGCATCTACGAGCAGATGGCGGACCCGAAGTGGGTGCTCGCCTTCGGCACGTGCGCCTCGTGCGGCGGCTTCTACGACAACTACACGACCGTCGCCGGCATCGACAAGGTCATCCCCTGCGACGTCTACGTGCCCGGCTGTCCGCCGCGCCCCGAGGCGGTGCTCGACGGCCTCATGCTGCTCCAGGACAAGATCGCGCGCGGCGATCGCACGCCGGCGATCGTCAAGCCGCGCGAGGACCCGGCGCAGACGACGGAGCACCTCGTCACCCTCCAGCGCAAGGAGCGGAGCCTGCCATGAGCAAGAAGGTCCTAGAGCTCCTCACGGCGCAGTTCCCGGGCGCCGTGCTGGAGACGCACTCGCAGTTCGGCGACGACACGGCGGTGCTCGATCCCGCCGTGTGGCGCGACGCCGCCCTGTTCCTCCGCAACGACCCGCGGACCCTGATGAACATGTTCGTCGACCTGACCGCGGTCGACTACCTCTGGCGCGGCGACGTGCCCCGCTTCGAGGTGGTCTGCCACCTGCGGTCGCTCGAGCGCAACCACCGCATCCGGATCAAGGCCCGCGTCGGCGACGAGGAGGGCAACGGCGCCGAGATCGACTCGATCGTCCCGGTGTGGAAGGGCGCGAACTGGTTCGAGCGCGAGTGCTACGACCTGCTCGGCATCGTCTTCAAGGGGCACCCGGATCTCCGGCGCATCCTGATGTACCCGGAGTTCGAGGGGCACCCCCTGCGCAAGGACTACCCGGCCAACCGCATCCAGCCGCTCATCCCGTTCCGGGACGTGCCGAACACCGGCAAGCTGCCGCCGTTCGGCCCCGACGAGGGCATGAGCTTCGGCCGCCAGTCGCACGACTTCGCGCTGCGCGGCCCTGGGGCGTCGATCGACGGAGACGAGGCCGTGAGCAACGGCAAGCGCGCGGGCGCGCTGGAGGAGCGGAGCTGACCCATGGAACCCCTGGATCGCGAGCTGGACGAGGCCGAGCTCGACCTACCGAGCGAGCCGATGCTCCTCAACATGGGGCCGTCCCACCCGGCGATGCACGGCACGGTGCGCATCGTGCTCGAGCTGTCCGGTGAGACGATCAACAAGGCCGACGTGCAGATCGGCTACCTGCACCGCGGCTTCGAGAAGATGTGCGAACGCGGCACGTGGTCGCAGGTCTTCCCGTACGTCGACCGGCTCAACTACGTCTCGCCGATGCTCAACAACGTCGGCTTCGCGCTGGCGGTCGAGAAGATGCTCGGCGTCACGGTCCCCGAGCGCTGCCAGTACTACCGCGTGATCCTCGGCGAGCTGGCGCGCATCTGCGATCACATGATCTGCAGCGGCGCCATGAGCATGGAGCTCGGCGCGTTCACGCCGTTCCTCTACCTGTGCCGCGCGCGCGAGATCTTCTGGGAGATCTTCGAGGAGGAGACGGGGGCGCGCCTGACGCACAGCTTCGGCCGCGTCGGCGGCATGGCGCGGCCGCCCACGGCCGACTTCAAGGCGATGGTCCGCGTGGGCCTCGCGCGCGTGCTCGCCCTCGTGAACGACGCCGAGAAGCTCATCCTCAAGAACCGCATCTTCCTCGATCGCCTCGACGGCGTCGGGCAGATCTCTCAGGAGGACGCGCTCGCGCTCGGCTGGACCGGCGTCGTGCTCAGGGCGACCGGCGTGCCCTACGACGTGCGCCGGGCGAACCCGTACATGGTCTACGACCGCTTCGAGTTCGACGTGCCGGTCGGCACGCGGGGCGACAACTACGACCGGTTCATGTGCCGCCAGGAGGAGATCCGCCAGGCGGGGAGGATCATCGAGCAGGCGCTCGAGCAGATGCCCGACGAGGGGCCCATCAACATCGACGATCCGCGCATCGTGCTGCCGCCGAAGGAGGAGGTCTACACGACCATCGAGGCGACCATCCAGCACTTCAAGATCGTCATGGAGGGCATCAAGGTCCCCGCGGGCGAGTGCTACTCGTACACCGAGGCCGGCAACGGCGAGCTCGGCTTCTACCTGGTGTCCGACGGCAGCGGCACGCCGTACCGCGTGCGCATCCGTCCGCCGTGCTTCGCCACGACGCAGGGGCTCTCCCAGCTCATCACCGGGCTGATGATCCCCGACGTCGTGCCGACCTTCGGCTCCCTCAACATGATCGGCGGGGAGTGCGACCACTAGCGACGGCGCGAGGAGCGCTCCCGTCATCGACTTAGGAAAGCAAGGGCCCTCCGCGGCCCCGCCGGGAATCGAGAGCACGATGCCTACGATCAAGATCGACGGAAGGGAGATCCCCTTCGAGAGCGGTGACACGATCATCCGCGCGGCGCACCGCGCCGGGATCGACATCCCCCATTACTGCTGGCACCCGGGCCTCAGCGTCGCCGCCAACTGCCGGATGTGCCTGGTCGAGGTGCTGCCGCCGCCGGGGCGGCCGGCGATGAGCCTCGACATCCTCCGCTGGGACGCGGCGAAGCAGGACTACGTGCCGGCGGCGAAGCCGAAGCTCCAGCCGGCCTGCCAGATGGCCTGCGCGAACGGCATGGAGGTGCTGTCAGACAACAGCGACCACGTGTCCGAGGCGCGCTCGGCGGTGCAGGAGCTCCTCCTGCTGAACCACCCGGTCGACTGCCCGATCTGCGACCAGGCCGGCGAGTGCCGCCTCCAGGACTACTGGCTGGAGCACCAGCGCAAGGGCAAGCGGATGCGGCAGGAGCCCGTGCACAAGCCGAAGGCGGTCACGTTCGGCCCGACCATCGTGTACGACGCCGAGCGCTGCATCGTCTGCACGCGGTGCATCCGCGTCTGCAACGAGCTCGCCCGGGATCCGGTGCTCTCCGTCCGCGAGCGCGGCAACCTCGGGGAGATCACGGTCTCGCCGGGGCGCGAGCTCGACCACAACTACACGCTCATGACCGAGCACGTCTGCCCGGTCGGCGCGCTCACGTCGCGCGACTTCCGGTTCAAGGCGCGCGTCTGGTTCCTCCGCAGCGCCCGGACCGTCTGCCAGGGCTGCGCGACGGGCTGCAACGCCTACCTCGACTACGATCCGCGCAACAACACGCCGTACCGGCACCGCCCCCGCGAGAACATGGCGGTCAACACGTACTGGATGTGCGACGAGGGCATGCTCTCGTACCGGCACGCGGTCGAGGGGCGGCTGCTCACGGCGCTCGTCGGCAACGACGACGCGAGCGTCGACGACGCGCTCGCCGCGGCCAAGGAGCAGCTTGCCGGCCACGGCGACGACCCGGCGAAGGTCGCGATCGTCCTGTCGGCGCAGCACTCGAACGAGGACAACTTCGCGCTCTACCACCTCGCCACGACGTACCTCGGCGCGACCGACTTCTTCGTGTCGGGCAAGCCGCTCGGCCAGGGCGACGACATCCTCATCAGCGAGGACAAGAACCCGAACACCCGCGGCGCCGTGCAGATCGCGGCGGCGACCCCGCCGCGCCCGGTCGCGGAGCTGATCCAGGGGATCGCGTCCGGGCAGTACGCGTACGTGGTCGCCCTCGGGTCGGACCTCGAGGTCGACGCGGGCGAGGCGCAGCGAGCGTTCTCGCGGCTGAAGGGGGTGGTGACGATCGCCGCCCACGAGGGGCCGCTCGCGAAGGCCGCGCGCGTCGCGCTGCCGGCGTGCTCCTGGGCCGAGGCCGAGGGGACGTACGTGAACGGCAAGGGCCTGGCGCAGCGGAGCGAGCGGGCGCTGCTCCCGCACGGCGACGCGCGCCCGGCCTGGGAGCTCATCGGCCGGCTCGGGCGCGCGCTCGGGTACGAGACCGGGTGGAAGACCCTGGCCGAGCTCCGCCGCGCGATGCCGCCCGGCGCGGCGCTTGGTGGAGCAGCCGGGGCAGCCGCTCCCACCGCGGCGCCCTCTGCGCACGCCGCGCCGGCGCCCGCCGCCGACGGCGCGCGGGTCGAGCCGAAGAAGACGGAGGCCACGGCATGACCAGCGTCGAGCTCGTTCTTGCGATCGTCAAGATCCTCATCGTCGTCCTGTTCCTGCTGAACATGGCGGCGATCGCCACCTGGGCCGACCGGCGCCAGGGCGCGATGGTGCAGGACCGCGTCGGCCCGAACCGGGCGGTCGTCTACCTGCCGTCCCTGGTCGTGCGGGGCATCGTGTTCTTCCCGCCGGCGCTGCTCGCGGCGCTCTCCGTGTTCACGGCGACGCGCCCGGCGTCCGCGCCGGCCGCGGCCGAGACGATGGTGGCCGCCGCGCAGTTCGCGGTGGCCGTGGCCTGGCTCGGGCTGATCGTGTTCTGCGCGTCGGCCCGCAGCGGCGGCCCGATCAACCCGGCGGAAGAGGCGCTCGCCCGCGTCGAGCCCCGCAACATCTTCTACGGGGGCGTCATGGCCCACGTGGCGGTCTTCTTCCTGACGCAGGCGGTCCCGCTCTCGGCGGCGCCCATCGTCGCGCGGATCGCGTGTGTGCTGCTCGGCGCGCTGCTGCTCGTCACGGGCGCCTACGCGGCGCTGCGCGTGCCCGAGGGCAAGATCCCGCTGCGGCTGCTCGGCACGCTCCACGCCGCGGCCGACGCGATCAAGATGATCTGGAAGGAGGACTTCATCCCGAAGAACGCCGACCGGCTCCTCCACTCGCTCGCGCCGCTGCTCGCGATGTTCCCGGCGCTCGTGACGTTCGCGGTCATCCCGTTCGGCGACAAGCTCTGCTTCGAGGACAACGGCGACGGGGTCTTCGGCTTCGGGGACCTCCCGCTGCTCAAGCGGACGGTCGATCAGGCGTTCACGTGCAGCGGCCACGTCGTGAACCTCCAAGTCGCGGACCTCAACGTCGGCATCCTCTACATCTTCGCGATGGCGGGCACCGGCATCATCGGCGCCGCGCTCGCCGGCTGGGCGAGCGACAACAAGTTCTCGCTGCTCGGCGGCCTGCGCGCCGCGAGCCAGATGGTCAGCTACGAGGTCGCGATGGGCCTCAGCATCGTCGGGCTCTTCATCATCTACGGCAGCGTCCGGCTCGGCGACATGGTGCAGTGGCAGGCCGAGCACACGTGGGGGATCTTCGTCCAGCCGCTCGCGTTCATCCTGTTCCTCGCGGCCCTCGCGGCCGAGACGAAGCGCATCCCGTTCGATCAGCCCGAGGGCGAGAGCGAGATCGTCGCCGGTTACTTCGTCGAGTACTCCGGGATGAAGTTCGGCATGTTCATGACGGGCGAGTACGTGGAGCTCATCACGTCGAGCGCGCTCCTCGTCACGCTCTTCTTCGGCGGCTACCACCTGCCGTTCCTGGACCGCGACGGCATCAACATCGCCTTCGGCGACGCGACGCTCTTCCAGTACAAGATGACCCACTTCGCCGTGAGCCTGACCTACGTGCTGGCGTTCTTCGGCAAGACGATCCTCATGGCGTGGGTGCAGGTCTTCTTCCGCTGGACGCTGCCGCGCTTCCGTTACGACCAGGTGATGCGGCTCGGGTGGACGAAGCTCCTGCCGCTCACGATCGTCAACATGATGGTCACGGGCGTCGTCGTGCTGGCCGTCGACTCGGCGCCGGCGGGGCTCGTCGGCGGTCTCCAGGTCGCGGCGGACGTCACCCACGCGGTCGTCGCCCTGGGCGGGTTCGCGGCGGTCGTGGCGCTGATCGCCGGCCTGCTCGAGCCGGTCGAGCGCCAGCGCACCGTCAACTCCACCTCGTCCCGGTTCGCGGCCGCGGCGGGGGGCACCAAGGCGTCGCCGCAGCAGGCGTAGAGGAGGATCTCATGGCGAGAGCTACCCCCAGCACCACGTGGACGAAGCCGGCCGGCAGGCCGGTCGCCGGCAAGCCGATCCCGCGCCCGACCCGGAGCGCCGATGTCCAGGCCTACATCCCCGAGATGGTCAAGGGCCTGGGGATCACGATGAAGCACTTCTTCAAGAACACGAAGGAGATGGTGCTCGGCCAGAAGCCCGACCCGGTGCTGCACGCGCTCGAGCCGGGCGTCACGACGATCAGCTACCCCGAGGAGAAGCGCCCCTACCCGGAGCGCTTCCGGGGCATCCACCGGCTCACGCTGCGCGAGGACAACTCGCCCCGCTGCGTCGCGTGCCTCTGCTGCTCGACGGCGTGCCCGGCGCAGTGCATCGCGATCGAGCCGGCCGAGTACCCCGACGGCGATCGGCGGAAAGGCTACGAGCGGTACCCGAGCAGCTTCGTCATCGACGAGCTCCGCTGCGTCTTCTGCGGCTTCTGCGTCGAGGCGTGCCCCGTCGACGCCATCCGGATGGACACCGGCCTCCACGCGGTGCCCTACGACTCGCGCGAGCAGTTCATCTACCGGCGCGATCTCCTCATGAGCCTCTCCGATCGCTCGGGCTCGCGGCTGACCGCGAACAAGCGCCACGAGCCGGGCGACCCGACGCACCCTGGCCTGACGCGCGACCACGCGGATCACTGAGCCGCTCATCCCCCGGCAGGCCGCTGTCTGCCGGGCGGTGGAGCCGGCGCGCTCTCGACCCCCCTCTCTATCTTCCTTCTGCGCGGCGGAGCCGGCGCGCTCCGGCCTCCGCGAGCCCTTGCGCTGTTCCCGCCTGTCCCCGGGCGGCGTAGCCCGGGCATCTCGCCTCTCGTCCGGCCGAGGTTCTGCTAGAAGGCCGGGTCATGGCGACGACGTACGGCTCCTTCGAGGCGGTCATCGGGCTCGAGGTCCACGCGCAGCTCCTCACCCGGACCAAGGCGTTCTGCGGCTGCGCGACCAGCTTCGGCGACCCGCCGAACACGCACACGTGCCCGGTCTGCCTCGGCCTCCCGGGGGCGCTCCCGGTCCTGAACCGCGAGGCGGTCCGGATGGCGGTGAGCGCCGCGCTCGCGCTCGGCTGCGCCGTCCAGGAGAGCAGCGTCTTCGCGAGGAAGAACTACTTCTATCCGGACCTGCCGAAGGGCTTCCAGATCAGCCAGTTCGATCGGCCGCTCGCGCTGCGCGGCCAGCTCGAGATCGAGACCGAGGCGGGCAAGACGCGCGCGGGGATCACGCGCGTCCACATGGAGGAGGACGCCGGCAAGAACGTCCACGGCATCGGCGGCCTGTCGGTCGTCGATCTCAACCGCGCCGGCACGCCGCTCATCGAGATCGTCGGTGAGCCCGACCTCCGCTCGGGCGCGGAGGCGGCCGAGTACCTGAAGCGGCTGCGCGAGATCCTGATGTTCATCGGCGTGAACGACGGCAACCTCGAGCAGGGCAGCTTCCGCTGCGACGCCAACGTCTCCGTCCGCAAGGTCGGGGAGACGAAGCTCGGCACGCGGACGGAGCTCAAGAACATCAACTCGTTCCGCTTCGTCGCCGAGGCGATCGACCTCGAGATCCGGCGGCAGATCGCGCTCATCGAGCAGGGCGGCCGCGTCCGGCAGCAGACCCGCGGGTACAACGCCGAGAAGAAGGAGACGTACCTCCTCCGCGACAAGGAGAACGAGTCCGGCTATCGCTACTTCCCCGAGCCGGATCTGCCGCCGCTCGTCGTGGACGAGGCGTTCCTCGCCGACGTGCGCGGCGCGCTCCCGGAGCCGCCCGTCGACAAGCGGCGCCGCTTCACCGAGTCGCTCGGCCTCACCCCGTACGCGGCGTCGGTCCTGACAGGCCACCCGCAGATCGCGGCGTTCTTCGAGGAGGCCGCGCGCCTCCACGGCGACGCCGTGAAGGTCGCGAACTTCGTCCAGGGCGAGGTGCTGCGCGACACCCGGACGACGGGGCTCTCCGCGACGTTCCCGGTCGCCCCCGGCCAGGTGGCCGCGCTGCTCCGCCTCGTGGACGAGGGCGCGATCAGCGGCAAGCAGGCCAAGGAGGTGTACACGGAGATGGCCGGCACGGACCGGGCGCCCGGCGACATCGTCCGCGACAAGGGCATGGCCGTGATGAGCGACGCGGCCGCGATCGAGGCGGTCGCCGCGTCGGTCATCGCCGCCAACGAGAAGCAGGCGGCGGCGTACCGCGCCGGCAAGGCCGCGCTGTTCGGCTTCTTCGTCGGCCAGATCATGAAGAAGACGGGGGGCAGCGCGAACCCGGCCGTCGTGAACGACGTGCTGAAGCGGCTGCTCGACGGAGCTCCCGCCACGGGCGGGTGACGGGGCTTTCTCCGGCCGCAAGCGTGAAATAGGGTGCCGCCGGCAGGCGCTCTCGCCGCGCGAGCCGGGGCGCGCCCGGCGCCTCCGCCTCGCTGAAGCCCTGGTCCCACGATCGCCCCGAGCGGGCAGGACATCCGACGCATGGTCAGCGCTCGTCCCCTCGACGCCCTCCGCTTCCCTCTCCGCACGGCCGGCTTCGTCGGCCTCACCTTCGGCATGTACGGCCTGCTCGAGGTCGACACCGCGATCTCGCCCGCGGCCGACCGCGAAGTGGTCCTCCACACATGGATGCGCCGCTATGGGCGCGCGCTCCTGAAGCTCTACGGACTCGACGCGCGTGCGGGCGGCCTCGTCCGTGATGAGCTCGCGGCAGGGCGCGCCGCGGGCGCGGCCGATCCGGTGGGCGCCGGGTACTGCCCTGGGCGTGACGCCGCTGGGCTCGGCCGGCTGTTCGTGATGAACCACCGCTCCGCGCTCGACATCATGATCACGCTCGCCTTCTTCGAGGCCACGGTCGTGAGCCGGGCCGACCTCGCTGGATGGCCGGTCATCGGCATGGCGGCGCGCCGCGTCGGAACGCTCTTCGTGGACCGTTCCAGCAAGCGCAGCGGCTCTGCGGTCGTCCAGGCGATGTCCTCCGCGCTCAAGAGCGGCCGTGGTGTGATGGTCTACCCTGAAGGGACCACGTTCTCCGGAGATGAGGTGCGGCCGTTCCGCGCGGGCGGCTTCACCGCGGCATGCCGCGTCGGCGCGGAGATCGTCCCTGTGGGGCTCGTGTACGGCGGCGCCGAGTCCTCCTACGTCGACGAATCGTTCACGGCACACATGGCCCGGGTGAGCCGTGCGCGACGTATTCCGGTGGCGCTCGAGGTCGGGGCGCCCATCGCCACGGTAGGCCAGGACGTCGGCGAGGTGCGCGACCAATCGCACCGCGCCGTCCAGGCGCTCGTCCACCGCGCCCGCGCGCGGCTCGCCGCAGACGGTTAGGCGCCGCGCTCTCGCCTGCGCCGCTGGCTTCTGCGATCGGCCCTCGCTACGATGCGGGCCGCCGGCGACCCCATGGAGCGTGAAGGCAACCCTAGCGAGACCGCCATGGCATGGCAGGTCCTGAAGCCGCCCCGCGGAGGGGCGATCCATAATGAGCTGATGTTCCTGGCGGACGCGAGCGAGCAGCTCACCGGATCGCTTGACCCTCATACGATCCTAGAGCGGCTCGCGCGTCTGTCGGTGCCCTACCTGGCGGACTGGTGCACGGTCGATCTCATCGAGCGTGGCGCCGCGGACGCGATGGGCCTCGTCGGCTCCGTGCCGCCGCCGCCGCCGTCGTCGGACGGCGGTCCCACGTTCGTGGCCGGGCCGGACGGGATCGACCCGGCGCCCGTGGCGGGCATCTACGCGGCCCGGCGCCATCGCGCCGCCGCGGACTCCGACCCGGCGGGCTCCGATCGCGCGGGCCAGGCGGGCGCGACGCGGCGGCGGTTCTGCCGCGTCGCCGCGAAGCACGTGAACCCCGAGCGCGAGGGGCTCCTGCGCGCGATCTCGCCCGACGCCGAGGAGCGCCTCGGCATCGCCAAGGTGCTGCACAGCGGCGAGTCCGAGCTCTTGCACGAGCTCGATCGCGACAAGAGCGACGAGGCCGCCGAGCGCGCCGCCGCGCTGGAGCAGCTCGGCACGCGGTCGGCGATGGCGGTGCCGCTCATCGCGCGCGGCCGCAAGCTCGGCGTGCTGTCGTTCGGCGTCTCGGAGTCGAACCGCATCTACTCCGCGGATGATCTCGTGCTCGCGGCAGAGCTCGCGCACCGCGTGGCGCTGGCGCTCGACAACGCCTACCTCTACCGGAAGGCGGAGGAGGCGCGCCACGCCGCGGAGCGGAGCGCGGACCGGGCCGCGTGGCTCTTCGCCGTGACGGCCGCGCTGTCCGACGCGATCACGCCGCCCGCGGTGCTCCGCGTGCTCGCGAGCGACGTCGTCGCGGCCGCCGGGGCGATGACCGGCGTGGTGGCGCTGCGCGCCGGGCTCGGCGGCGAGCTCGAGACGGTGCGCTCGACGGGCTACCTCGAGGCGCAGATCGCGCGCTTCAAGAGCTTCGATCTCGGCGCGGAGCTGCCGCTCGCGCGCGCGGTCCGGGAGCGGCAGCCGATCTTCCTCGACTCGGAGGGGCGCTTCGGCGAGTTCGAGCCGGGCTTCGCGTCGTGCTGCATCGCGACGGGCGAGCGCGCGTACGCCGCGATCCCGCTCTTCCTCGAGGGGCGCGTGCTCGGCGCCGTGGGGTTCGGCTTCTCGGCGCCGCAGTCGTTCACCGAGGACGACCGGGCGTTCATGCTCGCGCTGGTCCAGCAGAGCGCGCAGGCGCTCGAGCGGGCGCGCCTCTCCGCGCTGCAGACGGAGGAGGCCATGCACCTCTCGCACGAGGTGCTGAAGCAGATGCCCGAGGCCATCCTCGTCACGGACGTCGAGGGCAACATCCGGTACTGGATGGGCGAGGCCGAGTCGATCTTCGGCTACCTGTCCGAGGAGATCGTCGGCAAGAGCATGGCGCTCCTCCACCGCGAGGACGTCCGCGAGGAGAGCACGGCCCGGATCCTCCAGCAGATCGAGGACGCGCGCACCTTCGTCGGCGAGGTCCCGTGCGTGCGGCGCGACGGCTCCGAGGTGCCGATCGAGATCACGGCGTACGCGGTCCACGACCAGGAGGGTCGCCCGCTGTTCCTCGTCGGCATCCACCGCGACATCACCGATCGCAAGCGGGCCGAGGAGGAGCGCGCCCGGCTGATCCGGGTGCAGGCGGCGCGGGCCGAGGCCGAGGAGGCGGCGCGGCGGTTCGCGTTCCTGGCCGAGCTCAGCACGGCGCTGGCCGCGTCGCTGGACTTCACGGCCACGCTCCAGTCGCTCGCGCGGCTCGTCCTGCCGGTGCTCGCCGATTTCTGCCTTGTCGACATCGACGACGGCCTCGGCCTGCGCCACGTCGCGGCCGCGCACGTGAGCCCGCTGAAGGAGCCGCTGCTCCGGTACTTCCACCCGAGCCGGGTCGACGGCGAGCCGGGCCCGGTGGCGCGCGTGCTGCGCACGGGCCGCTCGGAGCTCTACGCGGACGTCCGCGGGGACGTGCTGCTGCACGAGGCGATGACGAGCGAGGAGGCCACGGCCAACCGGACGCTCGCGCCGCTCTCGTACCTCGTGGTGGCGCTCCGGGCGCGCGGGCGGATCCTCGGCGCGATCTCGCTCGTGTCGTCGGAGTCGGGCCGGTTCTTCGAGCGGTCCGACGTCGCCTTCGCGGAGGAGGTGGCGCACCGGGCCGCGCTCGCGCTCGACAACGCGCGCCTGTACCGCGAGGTGCAGGACGCGAACCGGCTGAAGGACGAGTTCCTCGGGACGGTGTCGCACGAGCTGCGGACGCCGCTCAACGCGATCCTCGGCTGGGCGAGGATGATGCAGGCGGGCTCGCTCGATCGGGTCGCGGAGACGCGGGCGCTGTCGGCGGTCGAGCGCAACGCCGAGCACCAGGTGACGCTGATCGACGAGCTGCTCGACGCGTCGCAGGTCGTGACGGGCACGCTGAAGATCGAGCGGCTCGCGGTGGAGCTGACGCTGCCGGTGCAGACGGCGGTCGAGTCGATCCTCCCGTCGGCCGCGGGCAAGGGCGTGGCCATCGAGACGAGGCTCGATCCGGAGGGCGTGTTCGTCGAGGGCGACCCTGCGCGGCTGCAGCAGGTCGTGTGGCACCTGCTCTCGAACGCGGTGAAGTTCGCGCGCCCCGGGGGGCTGGTGCAGGTGCAGCTCTCGCAGGACGAGCGCTTCGCCGAGATCAAGGTGATCGACGACGGCGAGGGCATCTCGGCGGACTCGCTCCCGCACGTCTTCGAGCGCTTCCGGCAGGAGGACAACAGCGGCGCGCGCCGGCACGGGGGGCTCGGGCTGGGCCTGTCGATCGTGCGGCACATCGTCGGGCTGCACGGCGGCATGGTGCGCGTGACGAGCGCCGGCCCCGGGCGCGGGACGACGTGCACGGTGCAGCTGCCGCTCTCGACGGGCGCGACCGCGACGGCGCTCACGAACGCGGGCATCGCGCCGGACCCGCGCAACCCGTTCCCGCGGCTCACCGGGGTGCGGGTGCTCATCGCGGACGACGATCCCGACACGCTGGCGATGCTCTCGGCGGTGCTGCGGCGCTGCGGGGCCGAGGTCAGCACGGCGACGTCGAGCAACGAGGCGCTGAAGCTGCTGGAGACGTCGGAGCCGGCGCTGCTCGTGGTCGACATCGGGATGCCGGGGGAGGACGGCTACTCGCTGATCCGGCGGGTGCGGGATCTGCTGCCGCGCAAGGTGGGGCGCACGCCGGCGCTGGCGCTGACGCCGTACGCGCGGACCGAGGACCGGGTGCGGGCGCTCGCGGCCGGCTACCAGATGCACGTGCCCAAGCCGATCGAGCCGATCGAGCTGGCGGCGGCGGTGAAGTGCCTGGCGACCGGGCTGATGCCTTGGTCCCGGGAGGACTGACGGGGGATCCGGGGGGCACGCGCCGGGGTGGGGGTGTGCGCGGCAGCGCGCGGGGGGCGCTGGCCATCCGCCAAGACGGGGGCGGGGGAGCTTGCGCATGAAACACCACCCGGCATGTCTCACTTCGGGCCTTGCCCGCAGTCCCGCAAACGTCGGGTTGGACCGGGCCGGTTCGCGGCCGGGCGAGGCGGTCGCCAGGCCTACGGAGATCCTGCCCGAGAAGGCAAGAGAGGGCAGGCTCGGCGGGGCTCGCACACGTGGGGTATCCCGACGCCACGACATTTGGGCGCGGACGTGCTGAGACCGAGCGCGGCGCCGACGGAGGTCCACGGTGGGTATAGCGACCGAGGTACGCAAAGACCTGCTCGGGCCCAGCGAAGGGCGGCTTGGCATAGACCACAGCGCAGCAGAGGGCGCCGGACTTCGGCGCCTCCCTCCGCGAGGTGTACCGCAGGTACCGCGGGCGCCCCATTGCCTTGCTGCTCGACGAGAACCCGAGCCATACGGCACAGGCTCCGCGCGGCACTGTCAAAATATTGCTGCAAAACTAGTTAGTTCGCGGGTGCCTGGATCAGCCCGGTGCCGATCGCGTCGAGGTCGTTGTCGACGAGCGGGGCCCTCGTGGTGCTCTTGCGCAGCTCCGCCTCCACGGTGCCGGGAATGTTCAACATGCCCGCCTCTCGAAGCTTATGGACCCACAGCGCCGCGACGCCGGCGACGTGCGGCGTTGCCATGCTCGTGCCGCTCATCGTCGCCCAGCCGCCGTCGACCGCTGCCGACACGACGTCGACGCCGGGCGCGACAACGAGCGCGCGTCCGTTCGAGAAATCGGCGATCTTCCACTTGTCTCCGGTCGCGTCTGTCGGGCCGACCGCGCCGACGCCGAACAACTCCGATGCCGGGAGGCCGGCGCCGAGCACGACGCCGGCGGCGCGATCACTCTCGTTTCCGGTCGCCGCCACGAAGACGACATTCTTCGCCTGGGACTCGAGGAACCTGCGCAGCTTTGACACGCCCTTGATGATGTCGTTCTGCAGCTGCATCGCCGCATAGCTGGCGCGCCGCGCATCCATGCCCCGGTCGATGAGACGCTGGACGTTGCCTGGCAAGTCGTAGCCGAGCGACATCGAGACCACGTCGGCCTTCTGTTCGAAGACCGCCCACAGCATGCCCTTCAGCAGCATCTCGAGCGAGCCGCCGTTCGTGCCGAGGACTTTGCCGACAGCGATCTTCGTCACGCCGGGCGCCACGCCCACACGGATTCCATCCACGGAGGCGCCGCAGATCGTGCCGGCGCAGTGCGTGCCGTGGCCGTCATGATCGGACACGTCCTCGGGGGACGAACCCTCGCCAGTGAAGTCGCGCGAGGTGATGTCCTTGCCCGCGAACGCGGGGTGCGTCCTGTCGATGCCGGTGTCGAGCACCGCGACGCGGACGCCTTGCCCCGTGAAGTTCGTCGCGTGGGCGCCGACGGCGATCAGCCCCTGCGGCATCTTCAGCGCGCCACTCGTCTTCAGCGCGCCGTCGAGCGCGGTTGCCTGGAGGGAGGCTTGCGCCTTCGGCCGGACGAGGGAAAACACCGCGTCGGCGTCGAGCACAGCGGCGTTCTTCGGATCGGCGCGAAGTGATCCGGCGTCGTGCTCCCGTCCGCTCTCAATGGCAATAGAGAGTTGCGTCGCACCGCCGCGGCTGCGATGCCAGGCGGCAGGGCTCGAAAGATCGACCGATTTCTCGATGTTGGCGTTCGCGCGGAGGATCAGGTAGCGGGTGGACATAATTCCTCTGGGGCTTGATGTTGACAATGGCGGGCATCGCCACGCCTTGGGCGTGAGGGCACCCGAATGCGACAAACCGAGCTAGCCCTAGGCTAGGGACTCGGAGGAGAGATAAGACGGCGAAACGCTCACGTGTCTCCGCGAGCGGGTTCACGTCGGCATCCGCGCGGTGCGGCTCCCCTCGCGCCGTGGGGGAAGGGCCATTTGCGGCTCGCACCGCGGGGACGAGCCATTTGCGGCCCACGCGTCGGTCCCCCCTCGGTGCGTGAGCGCATGGGAACGCCGACGCGCACAATAGACCATGGGAGCTTCATCATCTGTAGCCACGACGATGCTTGTAAGCTGTCTACGTCAAGACCGGCGCTCAACGCCCGCGCTCGCACGCGCTCACCTTGTCGGCGATGAAATCGAAATTCTGGTCCACACGGGCATCCACGCCCGTCGTCCTGCAGCTCCGGTCGCCGAGCGAGGTGACGCCGACGAGCAGGGCACCGGCGAACGCGGGGCCCCCAGAATCGATGTTGCAGGTGTTGTGCTCCACGTCCCCGTAGGAGAACCAAGCCTCCTTGATCTCGCCGACCTCCATATCCGCTCTGCGGCGGACTCCGTGGGACCCGCGGTCCGACGGATCGAACAGGCCATAACCCACGAACGCCAGGCTGCTCCGCCTGTACGTCGACTCCGGGAGGACGCTGCTCGGGATGGCCATCGGGGCCACGCCCGGATGCTCGGACAGGCAAAGGATGCCCACATCGTTCGTGGCGTCCTCCACACGGAGCGGCCGGTCCGACGGGAATCGCTTGTTCGCCCACACGTCGCGCACGAGCTTTGGGCGGGTGTCGCTCGTGATCTTGCAGTCGAGCGAGAACGTGAACTGCTTCGCGTCGTCGGTGTCGAGACAGTGCGCGGCGGTGAGCACCGCATGCCGGCTGATCAACGTACCGGAGCAGTGCACCTGGCGATTCCGCAGGATGGCTCCGACAGCGGTCCACTCGCACTGCCGCTCACCACCGACGATCTTCGTGCTGATGTCGATGCCTCGCCTGCCTTGCGAGTGCCGGACCATCGCCGCCCTGGCCTCGATCAGGCCGAACGGTCTTTCCTTGATCTCGGAGAGCGGGACGAGCTCTAACGCATCGGCGCCCAGCGGATCGCGCTCGAGGTCGATGTCCTCGCCCTCCGGCGCCTGAGCGCGGAATGCCAGCGTTCGTCCCGATTTCTCGGTGTCCTGCAGGCGACCCTCCGCGGGAGCGCCCAGCTGCGCGGGCGCCTCGGGCGAGGCTCCGCGCGTCCCGCCCGCGGCGCCGCAACCGGCGAGACAGATGACGTGGAGCAATGTTGTCGCGCGATAGTGCACGATATCCTCCATCAATTAAAGTCGAAGAAGGGCACATAGTAACCGACGCTGAGGCCGACGCGGAGCGCGCCGCCTGGCCTGTCCCCGAGGAGCGTCTTCGAGGTCTGAGCGAAGAGCGTCGGCGCATAGCGGACGTCGAGCGCGAAGACCGCCGGCGTTTGATGACCGAGCGTGAGCCCAGCTTGGAACCCGGCGACCAGCATGGTGTCCCAGCGCGGCGTGTTGATCCCCTCGCTCGTGGAGTACGAGGCGAACTGGCCAATGTCGATAGGATAGGCCATCAGGTGCCACCCGAAGCTCTCGAACCAGCCCCCGTCTACAGCGACGCCGAGCGGGAGCGCGAGCTGCGGTGTCATGTATCGGGTGCTGCCGAGGTGGCCCTTCGCGTCGCGCACCGCCTCGACGCCGGTCGCTAGGAAAGAGGCGTTGACGCCGACGGATACGATGGTGTCCTTATCGCGCCCGCGCCTGTCCGTCATCTGATCGACGAGATCCTCGATGAGCTTCTTGCGCACGTCGTGCAGCTGCTTGTCGGGGGCGCCGCCGCCGCTGTAGGTGGCGGCGAACGCGCCGATCGTCGCGACGACGCGGATCATCACCTTGAACTGGTCCACATCGTCGCCGCTCTCGGTGCGCACGTTCGACACGAGAGCCGCGCCTTTCGAGAGCGCCGTCGGGAGATCCTCGTCCACGATCGCGAGCAAGAGGCGCTGTACGTCCTCGACGATCGCGCGCGCCCGTTCGTGCTGCTCGCGGGGCTTGTCGTGGAATTCCTTGTCCACGACGGCTTGGGCGAGCCAGCCGACGACCTCCAGCGTCAGGCGCCAGCGGTCGCGCGGGCTGACGCCGGCGCTCGCGGGGCTCACCGCGTCCAGGACAATCTGGGCCAAGGCTGCGGCCCGCGTGCGCAAACGGGCGAGCTCACTCGAGCGGGGTTTGAGGCTCTCGAGCTGCTCCTTATAATCTTTGCTTAAGAGCGTCTCGATATCCACGGACAGATCGCAGACGTCGGCGGTCTGCGCCAGGCAGCGCCGCGCCGCCTGAACCGCGATCTTGAACGTGAGCTCGTCCAGCTTGCCGAACGACCAGGTCATCTCGATCGCCTGATCGATGACCAGCTTGGGGTTGGGGAGCGTCGCCTGGATGTGGCCGCCATGAAAGTGGATCTCGAGCGACGTCGTGATCATCTCGACGAGCACCGCCAGTGTCGTGAGCGCCTCGGACCGGTTCCCCGCGGCGATGAGGAACTTGAACGGCGCCTCCGCGACAAAGGTGAGCAGATCCGAGACCAGCGCCGCCTGGAGCGCCTGGCTTTGCGTCGCGATATCGTTGAGCCGGACGGTGTCGAGCAGCGCGCAGGACTTCCGCAAGAGGATCTTCTTGGGCCGCGGAGCCTTGGGATCGATGAGCATGCCCTGCTCGTCGATGCGGCAAAGCGTGTCGTCGATGCGTTTGCGGATAATCTCGAAGCCCTTCGCCCGGGCTCGATCCACCGCGATCTCCGCCAGGATCTGCAGCAGCTCGGCGGCCATCTGCGCAGCCTGCTCGTCGATGCCGCCAGGCAGGGCGCTTCGCAGCGTCACGGTGTTTCGCTTGCTCTCCAGCAGCTTCGTGCGCTGCGGGCATACCCGGAGCGGTCCTGACAGCCCCACGCGGTCGGGATCGCAGTTTTCCTCGTTCTTCGGCGGAGGGGGAGGCGGAGGCGTCGGCTGCGCGAACATGTAGACCGTCGGCCCGACCTTCTGGCCGTCACAGGTTGCCGCCAGCGTCAACTCCACCGCTCCGTTGAGCGCGTCGACGCTGATGTGCGCCGGTTGGATCGCCGTCTCGGACGAGGCGGTCTTCAGCGTTGCTTTCACGTTTTTGCACACGGCCGGCACCTTGATCTGGAGCTCGACGGCTTGCGACAACGGCAACCCGGGCGCAGGCGCCAGCGCCCAGGTGTTCAACGTCGAGTCTCTCTTGAACTCGATGGTCTTTGCGTCGGCCGCCTGCGCCGTCGCGACGCCACCGGCAAGATGATCAGCGCTGGTCAGCGCAATGAACGCAGCGAGTGGGATTCGATACCTGGGTAGAGCGATCATCGTCAAGGCAACCTCCTTCGGGGAGCACGATCTCTCAAGCGAGCACGAGGCTGTTCCGTCCGAACGGCGCGGTGGCGAGCCTGCGCTGCTCCAGCCGCCGTCCGACGACTCGATTGCATTCTACAGCGCGGCTTTTGCATCCGACGCGAGCCGACGCGAGCCGACGCGAGCCGACGCGAGCCGACGCGAGCCGGGATGTGCTGTTTCAGCCCCCCGGCGAAGGCACCCCCTCCGGCGATGCCTTCTTCGGTCCAAGCAGGACCGTAGCCACGAACGTGTATGCAGCGAGCAGCAGCCCCCCCATGACGGGCGTGAACGCGGGGATGACCTGACGAATCACGCCCCCAGTCGCGAACACCCACACGACGAACGAGAACATGGACAGCGTGAGCTGCAATGGGCTTGTGACCTGCTCGATCCGCCACAGGTAAAGCGGCGTCCCCACCAGGAAAAGCGAGAAGAGCAGCCAGAAAACTGGCACGAGCGGCACCTGATCCGCTCCGGCCTGGAGGAGGCCGTCGATCACGAGGAACGTGCCGATGACCTCGCTCGGGATCAGCTTGACGAGCCGCTGCGTGAAGGTGTCCGTCGGAGGAGGCTCGCCGCCCGCCCGCTTGGCTGCCGAGCGAGCTCGCATAACGTCGTTGCGTACAATCTCACGTCCCATAAGACCCTCGTATCGCAGAGTGGCTTGTCCAGGCTCGGACGGCCGGTGATCACAGAATGGAGTACCGGCGGCGGCGCAGGGCCATGTCACCGGCGGGGGCAGGCTCCAGCGTATGCGTGGCGCCCGGGGGCAGCTCGGCACCCGCCGGTGCAATCATGGCATTATCCTCGAGAACACGTCTGTACAGGTCCGCGTCCGCGCGCGCATCCACCGGGGATCCGTCGACCGCGAGCGCTGCGATGTCGCCGGACCGGGCGAGCGTGATGTCGGCGGCGACGGGCGTCGGGGTATCCAGGGCGTCGCCGACCATCGCGGAGATGCGCGCGCCGCCGTCGCTCGCGTCCGCGATGGATTCGACGCGAAGGAGCCGCCGCCCGAACCTGCGTTCGAGCCGCAGATCGAGCGCGGGCCGCAGCGCCTCGGCGTCGCGGATCCCGAGGGCGCGCGCAAGGATGAGCGGGCCTGCGGACCACACGTCGAAATCGCCGTCAGGACCGAATCGGAGCGCGTGCATCCCGAGAGCGCGGCACGCGCCGACGTGCTCAGCGCTCTCGGTGACGAAGATGCACGCGTCAAGCCGAGGCGCCACGCCGAGGCGCTCCAGGGCGAGCTCGAAGACGGCGCGATGCGGCTTGCGCACGCCGGCCTGCGTCGACAGCGTGATCCGCTGCTCGGGAGGCTGAAAGTACGAGGCCAACCCGAGATGGCTCAGCATGTCGACGTATTCGTGGAAGAGTCGCTCGATCTCGACGGGCCCGGAGCCCAGGGCTGGCATCGTGAAATTGGAGACGAGCGCCACGGGGAGCCGTTGCCCAGAGCTCGTTCCAAAACCAGAGACCACATCGAGCGCTCTTGCGGCGTCCGGGAGCACGACTCCGCCGTACTCGAGGGTGCCCCCCAAATCCAGCAGGAGGACGCTTGGCGGGAGGATGGTGTGGATATCCATGGCGCGTGCTCCTAGACTCCAGAAGGTGGCTCGCCGCAGATCGCGAGCGTCGTTATCAGAGCTGGGCGGGTTGCGGGCGGCGCGGGATGCAATCGATGCGGCGCCGATACAAGGTCACCGTGCCCTGCTCATCGACGAGCTCGTGGGTCTTGAACGACGAACGATCGAAGACCGTGAGGGCAGGATCTGCGAAGCCCTTTGGATCGAGACGGCCGCGCCGCAGGAGGTCCTCGAAGAACGCCCGCGCCGCGTCCTCGGGCGAGGCGACTGCGACGTCGCCGACCGACTTCGAAGCCCCAGCGACGCTGAAGCGCCGCTGCGCGGACGGCGCCTGCACGCGGATCGTGGGCACCTTGAGGCCGTAGCCCGACACGTCGAGATCGTGGGGCACAGGCTGCCCGCCCAGCCCAGCGGCCACGCCGACCGGCGCGTGAGCCGTCGCGACGGTCACGGCGCCCGGGATGGAGAGCAGGCCGTGGCGGACGAGCCCGACCTTGATCGCTTCGGCATACCCTTGGTCCTTCTTCATCGCCGCGCGGAGCAGGTGTGCGCCCACCTGGCTCATGTAGCTGGGAACGATCGGCGAGCTCCGGACGGCTTCGACGAGCAGGGACGCCATGTCCCGGCTCACCTCCAGGAGGTCCTCTTCCTTCTGTCCCGGCCGGCTGGCGAACATCCCGGCGAGCGCGTCGAGGAACGCGGCCGTAAAGACGCGCGAGAACGAGTGCGGCTCCGACGTGAGCATCGTGGCAGGACCGGACGTCGGCAGCTCGTCCGCGGACTGGTAAAAGAACGAATTGGCGGCGTTGCGGAGACAGTCGTGCTCGACGGCGCTGGCGCTGAACTGTCGAATGGCCCAGCCGAGCTGCTCAGCCAGGCGCGAGAGGCGTGAAGATCGATTGAGGTGACCTTCGGTCTCCGCGAGCACCGCCGCGCGCATCGAGGGGAGCTGCAAGTTGACGAGGATCGCGCTCATGTCGCCGAACGACTCGTGGAACGCGTCAACCTCGATGGACATGGCATTCCAGAGCCCGGCCCCAATGCTGTCGAGCACCGCGTGACCGTACTCGTGGCTGACGATGTCCGGGCTCTCGCCGGAGAACACGGTCGAGCCGAGCACCGTTCCGTGAAAGAAGGTGAGCGCCTGCCGATCGTAAAAGGCATTCAGATCGATCCCAGCATCGAGGATGACGTCGAGGGTGGGACCGACGCTCGGATTCCACGTCGCGTTCTGAGGGAGGATGGCTCCCCAGAAGTCGGAGCAGCGACGGAGCGCAGCGGCGGCTCCCCAGAAACGAAATCCGGGCGTGCCCTCCGGGAAACGATCCCGTGCAGGCGCAGGGTTCATGACGATCTTCGTGGGCAGCGGCTGATCCTCGATCAGGGGGAAGGGGACGCTCACGAGCACGCCGCGCGTATCGGGGGCGCCGGGATCGTCTTCCCACGTCGAGCACAATGCAGCATTCGAGTTAGGGTCCGATTGAGAGACATCGTTGGGTCCGGGCATGGCAAGCCTCACGGTCGAGGGCATTTCGTCTCGTCCTGCCGGACTTCCGTCGTCGTGGCAGGCGCCTTATCGCCATGGCAACCCGTGTGCCAACGCGAGCGGAGCCGATCAAGCAACCACGCTCGTGGGACTGCGCTCCAACCGAGCTCGCGCGCCGTGAAGACATCATCGATGGGCGCAAATTCGATTCGTCGGGCGACACGCCGAGCCATTTCGATATGTCGGCCGACGCCAGAGCGGTGGTCGCCGCGGATCTGCCGGCCGGCAGATCGCCCGGCATGCCGCCGACAGATCGGGCGATCTGCCGGCCGACAGATCGCCCGGCATGCCGCCGACAGATCGGGCGATCTGCCGGCTGACAGATCGCCCGGCATGCCGGCCGACAGATCGGCGCCCGCGGGTAGAGAAGAAGCGCCGGGCTGCCGGCGCGACACCGGCGTTTTCACCGTTTGTGAAGCCTTGATGGCCGGAATGTTCTCGCTCGCGCGCGCTCCGACGGGGCCGACGGGCGCGTGGGTCGCGGCGAACGGCGGCGCCCAGGGTGCATTGGACGCGGGGAACGGGCGACGGTTTCGTCACAACCCTCGCGCGCGCGAGAGAAGAATGGCACGCCTGGATTTCAGTTGGATGAATTTGTTTTGAGCATGACACACGTTGGTGGGACGCGGTAGCATGGCGCCCCGTGGCAACGGCTGAATTAGGAGACGCCCCCCTCCCCACCGCCATTGGACCGTATCGGATCCGCGGGATCCTGGGGCGCGGTGGGATGGGGGTGGTCTACCACGGCGAGCACGAGCAGACGGGCGCGGCAGCCGCGGTCAAGACGGTCTTCGTGCCCGTCGAGACGTCGCTGGGCAGCATCCGGCGGGAGATCCACGCGCTGACGCGCGTCCGGCACCCGGGCATCGTGAGGATCCTGGGCCAGGGCGTCGCGGGCGGGCTGCCGTGGTACGCGATGGAGCTGCTCCAAGGTCGAACGCTTCAGGACCACATCGTCGAGCTCTGGGAGGGGGTGGAGAGCCAGCGCGCGCCGACGGTGGATTCGGAGCGGACCATTCCGCGAAGCGCGGGGACGCTCTCGGACGGAGGGACGGTGACGTGGAAGCGAAGGGGGACGCCGCCGCTGCTGACGATGCTCTCCTTGATGCGGAAGCTCTGCCGGCCGCTGTCGTTCCTTCACGGCAGCGGGCTCGTGCACCGCGATCTGAAGCCCGCGAACGTGTTCGTTCGCGCGGACAGCACGCCGGTGCTGGTGGACTTCGGCATCTCCACCCACTTCGGCGGCGCGCGCGGGCGCGAGACGCTGGAGCAGGCCGAGTTCGCCGGCACCCCCCGGTACATGGCGCCCGAGCAGATCCTCGGCGAGCCCGTAGACGCGCGGGCAGATCTCTATGCGCTCGGGTGCATTCTCTACCAATGCATCACCGGCGGCCCGCCCTTCCAGGGCGCTCAGCCGGTCCTCTTGTTCCAGCAGCACCTCTATCAACCGCCCCGGCCGCCCTCGCTCCTCGTCGACGGCATCCCCGCGCAGCTCGAGGAGCTCTTGCTGCGGCTCCTCGAGAAGAAGCCGCAGGATCGGTTGGGGCACGCCGACGACCTCGCCGCGATGCTCGGTGAGCTCGGGGCCGAGGACTGGACCGCACCGGACCTGCCCAAGGCCGAGCTCTACATCTATCGGCCCACGTTTTCCGGGCGCAACGAAGCCCTGCGGCGCATCGAGGGGGTGCTCGCGAGCGCCTTCAAGGGCGACGGATCCTGCCTATTCCTTGGCGGCGAGAGCGGAATCGGCAAGACCCGCCTCGCCATGGAGGCCGCCGCGCTCGCGAGCAAGCGGGGGTTTGGGGTGATCATGAGCGAGTGCGTCGCTGAGTCCGGTGGCGATGGCGCGCTCGGCGGCGCGCCGCTGCACCCCTTCCGCCCTTCGATGCTCGCCATCGCGGACCGCTGCCGCGAGCACGGCGACGTGGAGTGCGCGTCGTTGCTCGGGGACGGCGCGAAGGTGCTCGCGCTCTACGAGCCTTCGATCCTGGACATCCCCTGGGTGGCGCGGCTACCGGACCCGCCGCCGCTCCCGCCGGAGCAGGCGCGCCAGCGCGTGTTCGACACGCTGGCGCGCGCGATCTATGCGCTCGCCGAGCGCCGGTGCCTGCTCATCGTCATCGACGACCTCCAATGGGCCGACGAGCTGTCGCTCGCGTTTCTGGAGCATCTCGCCAGCAAGGGTTTGGCCGATCGAAAGCTGCTGATCCTGGGGACTTACCGGCTGGAGGAGATCTCGGCCGACCTGGCGCCGATCGTGCGCGCGCCCTGGGCGCAGCACCTCGAGCTCGGCCGTCTGAGCGACGCGAGCGTAGGAGAGATGGTCTCGGGCATGCTCGCGCTGGCCGATCCGCCGCGCGATCTGGTGGAGCTCGTCGCCGGCAGCGCCGAAGGGAACCCGTTCTTCGTGGCCGAGTACCTGCGGGCGGCGATCGGCGAACGGCTGGTGACGCGCGATCGGACAGGGCGGTGGCGGGTGCACGAGCGTGCCGAGGGGGATCACGGGCCGCCCGCGTCGTTGCCGCTGCCCACGGTGCTCGCGGACCTCATCGATCGCAGGCTGTCGGCGCTCGGGGGGCCGGCGCGGAGGCTGGCGGAGTGGGCGTCGGTGCTGGGGCGGGAGTTCGATGGCGAGCTGCTCGCGGCGGCGTCGGGGCTGGAGGACACGGCGCTGCTCGATGCGCTGGAGACGCTGCGGGTGCGGCAGGTGATCGAGGAGCACTCGCCCGGGCGGCTGCGCTTCGTGCACGACAAGATCCGGGAGATCGGGTACGAGCGCATCCTGGAGGAGCAGCGCCGCGCGCTGCACGGCCGAGCCGCGGCCGCGATCGAGGCGCGGTCGCCCGGCGCGCCGGAGCTCCACGCACAGCTCGCGCACCACTTCGCGAGGGCCGAGGTGCACGACAGGGCGAGCGTCCACTTCGCGTGCGCCGGCGATCGGGCCCGCGAGGTGCATGCGAACGGCGAGGCGATCGCGTCCTACCGGAGCGCCCTCACGGAGGCGCAGGCGGCGCGCGCCTTGGGGGCCGCAGGCGCGGGGGTGCCGCTCGATCCCGAAGAGCGCGTGCATGAGGGCCTCGGCGACGTGCTCGCGATCACGGGCCGCCAGGAGGAGGCGCGGGCGGGGTACACCCAGGCGCTCGCGCGGACGCCAGAGGGAGACGGCCTCGCGCGCGCGCGGCTGCACCGCAAGATCGGCAAGACCTGGGAGACGCACCACCGCCACGAGGAGGCGCTGCGGTGCTACGCGCTCGCCGAGGCGGCGCTCGGGGCGGCGCCGCCGGAGGGCGGCGGCGAGGCCGCGGACGCGTGGTGGCACGCGTGGGTGCACGTGCAGATGGATCGGACGTGGGTCCACTACTGGCTGGCGCAGGTCGACGCGCTCGCCGCGCTGGTCGAGCAGGTGCGCCCGCACGTGGAGCGGCGCGGCACGCCGCGGCAGCGCATGCAGTTCTTCCAGGCGGTCATGCACATGGATCTGCGGCGCGATCGCTACGTCGCCTCAGACGAGACCGCGCGCTACGCGCGCGCGTCCATGGCGGCCAGCGAGGAGACGGGCGACCCGAACGAGATCGCCGGGGCGCGCTTCGCGCTCGGCTTCACGCTGCTCTTCCACGGCGATCTCTCGGAGGCGGAGGCGGAGCTCGACGCGGCGCTGCGCGACGCCGAGCGGTTGGGCGACGTGACCCTGCAATCGCGATGCCTCGCCTACCTGATGATGACGCACCGAAGGCGCCGCGCGATCGCCCGGACCCGCGCGCTGGCCGTGCAGACCCTGTCGGTCGCGACCGAGGGCAAGATGATCGATTATGTCGGCGCGGCGCGCGCGAACTTCGGCTGGGTGGTGTTCTGCGAGGGCGATCGGGCGAGCGCAGAGTCGCGCCTGCAGACGGCGCTCGAGACGTGGCGATCCCTCGCCTACGACTACCCGTTCCAGTGGATGGCGCTCCTGCCCCTCATCGCGATCGCGACCGCCGACGGCAGGATCGACGATGCCGTGGCCCACGCACGCGCGGCGCTCGATCCGAAGCAACAGCGCCTCCCCGACGCGGTCGCGCTTCCCCTCCAGGAGGCGGTCGCTGCGGCCCGGGAGGACGATGCGCGGGCGCACCTCGAACGATCGTGCTCGGTCGCTCGCGGGCTCGCTTATTGCTAAGCGCCGGCACGGTACGCCGGATGCATAGGGAAGCGCGAGGAGAGAACCAATGACGAACAACGATCGAAATGCCCCCTGCTACCTGCACGCCGTCATTCAGGTCAAACCGGGTCGTCTGGAGGAGTTCCGTCGTCTCACGGAAGAGATGCGGACGCTGCTTGGCGAGAAGTTTGGCGTGAAGCTCGCGGCCAGCTTTCAAGCGGCTTCGAGCCCGGACAAGATCGTCAATGTGTGGGCTGTACCCAGCCGCGAGACGCTCGAGCAGCTGAATAGGGCGGCTCCCGACGAACCCCTGATCCAAGCCTATGAGGCGTGCATCGAGCGCGAGGAGGTCGACGCGTTCGTCGCTTTCCGCCACGACGCGCCCGGCGCCGCGGAACCTCCCGCGCCTCCGGCGGCGGCCGCGCCGAACACGGCCAACACGCGATCCACGCCGATCGAGCTCACGCCCGAGATCGCGCGCGCGATCATGGGAACTGGCAGGCGCAGTATATCGTCGGATAGCGATCAAACCATCCTGATCGCAGGCGACGACGGCCAGATTCACCAGCTCCTCAGGGAGGAATGGTCGGCCACGCAGACGCTTGCAGGAGATGCGAAGGATTGGGTTGAGCAGAACATGCTCCGCAACGGGGTCACGCTGGCGAACCTGCCGGTCGATGTGCTCGATCCGTTCTTCGCTTGCTACTTGCTCAACCTGGCGATGATCAGGGAGCCGCCGGCGCAGACCGAGCGCAGAGCCAGGCGCAAGCCATGAGCGAGCCCGTGGCGCAGCAGCCCGCGGCAGCGGGCCAAGCTGCCTTCGCATTCAAGCAGTTCCGGGACGGGACCCATCGCCTTGTGCCGCCCGCTGAGACGGTCGAGCGGCTGCGTCCCCTGCTGCCCGCGCTCGGGATTACGCGCGTCGCCAACGTTACGGGGCTGGACATCCTCGGAATCCCCGTCGTGATGGTCTGCCGCCCAAACGCGCGCTCGCTCTCGGTTTCCCAGGGCAAAGGCGTCGATCTCGCCGCAGCCAAGGCCTCCGGGATCATGGAGGCCACGGAGCTTTACCACGCCGAGCGCATCACCTCCCCGCTGAAGCTCGGCTCCCTCGAGGAGCTGCGCTTCACGCATCGGTTGGCGGACGTCAGGCTCCTACCGCAGCGCGCCTTCAGCACGTTCCACCCGAGCGCCCCGCTGCTCTGGATCGAGGCGCTCGACTGGATGCGCAGCGAGCCGCTCTGGGTCCCCTTCGAGCTCGTGCACACGAACTACACGCTGCCGCTCCCCACGGGCAGCGGCGCGTTTCTGACGAGCTCTACCGGCCTCGCCTCGGGCAATCATCCGCTCGAGGCCGTCAGCCACGGCATCTGCGAGGCGGTGGAGCGCGACGCGGGGACGCTCTGGAGCCTGCTGGACGGGGGCTCGCGCCGCGCCACGCGGCTCGACCTCGCCACGGTGGACGACGCGGGCTGCAGAACGCTGCTGGACCGCTGCGAGCGCGCGGGGCTCGACGTGGCGGCGTGGGACATCCGCTCGGACATCGACATCGCGGCGTTCCGCTGCATGATCGCGGAGCGCTCGCCGGGCGGCCTGAGCTCGCTCTACCCAGCGGCGGGGATGGGCTGCCACCCCGCGCGCGAGGTGGCGCTGTCGCGCGCGCTGACCGAGGCCGTCCAGAGCCGCATGACGATGATCAGCGGGTCGCGCGACGATATGAGTCGCGCCGACTACGAGCGGCGGCTGGACCCCGAGCTGCATCGCCGGGTCCTGCAAGATATGCGTGATGGAGCGCCGGGCCGGCGTTTTCAAGACGTGCCCACGCGCGAGATCACGACCTTCGAGGAGGACATCCGCTGGGAGCTCGAGCAACTGCGCACCGCCGGCATCGAGCAGGTCGCCGTGGTCGATCTCACGAAGGCGGAGATCGGAATTCCGGTGGTGCGTGTCGTCATCCCGGGGCTGGAGACGATCGGCGGGCTGCCTGGCTACGTCCCCGGAGCGCGCGCGCGCGCACGCTGGACCGCACGGGAGGGCAAACGATGAAGATCTACGTGTTCACGGGGCCGACGCTCGCTCCCAGCGAGGCCCGCGCGTACCTCGATGCGACGTACCTGCCGCCCGCTGCGCAGGGCGACGTCTATTCTGCGACGCTCGATCGGCCCGTCGCGATCGGGATCATCGACGGGTACTTCGAGCGGGTGCCGGCCGTCTGGCACAAGGAGGTCCTCTGGGCCATGTCGCAGGGGATCCACGTGCTCGGAAGCGCGAGCATGGGCGCTCTGCGGGCCGCGGAGCTGGCCGCGTTCGGGATGGAGGGGGTCGGCGCGATTTACGAGGCCTTCGCGCGGGGCGAGCTCGAGGACGACGACGAGGTCGCGGTGGCACACCGTCCTCCGGACGACGGATACAAGGCATGCTCCGAGGCGATGGTGAACGTTCGAAGCACGCTCCGCGCGGCGGCGGCAGCTGGAGCCGTCGACGAGGGGACGCGCGACGCGCTGGAGCGCATCGCGAAGCGGCTGTTCTACGCCGAGCGGACGTGGCCGCTGCTGCTCGAAGCGGGCCGCGCGGAAGGGTTGCCGCGAGAGACGCTCGAAGCGCTGCGCGCGTTCCTGCCGCGCGGGCGCGTCGACCAGAAGCGCCTGGACGCGATCGCGATGCTGGAGCAGATGAGCGCCCGGTTCGCGGGCGCGGTGAAGCCGAAGGCGGTGCGCTACCGCTTTCAGCATACGAATGCCTGGGAGCACGCGCGTCGCGCCGCCGAGCGCCGCTCGGCGGACGCGACCGCGACCGACTCCGCCGGCGCTCCCGTGCCTGACGAGGCGCTCGCCGAGGAGCTGCGCCTCGCTGGGACCGGTACATATCAATCCTTCGCAGCCCGCGCGTCCGACAAGCAGCGGCTCCTTGCGGCGCACGGCGCATCGAGCGCTGCTCTCGCCGAGGCGGTCCTGCCGGAGCAGGAGCTGCTTCGCTGGTACTTCGAGGAGCAGCTCGGGCAGCCCGTGCCCGACGACTTGGCGGCGTACGCGCATCGGGTCGGCTTCGAGGACGTGAACGCCCTGCGGCGCGCCCTCGCGCTAGAGCTCTTGTACGTGCAGTGGACAGGGCGCGGTCCGCGGACCGATCGAGGCGACTGAGCGGTTTCTCTCGCTCGCCGCACGCGCGGACCGAGCGGGCACCGCGGACTCGTCCGCGCCTACGCTAGGGCCGCGTGATAAACGCCTCGATCGCGGCCTGCAGATCGATGCCTGACGGCCGGCCCAACCCGGTGCATGCGTTCCAGCCTGGCCCCGCATCATATCGATTGACGCCGTTGCGACGGATGTTATTGCCTTTGAGGATCGGTCGCATGGCCTTTCGCACCGCGGGATCGTAGAGCAATGCACCGAGGCCGGGGATCCCGGAGATCCCGTGCTTCGAAGTCAATCCTTGATAGATACGCGCCATTAGCCCTGCGAGCAGCGGGGCCGCGGCGCTGGTGCCGAACGAGAGTGCGTTGGCGGAGCCCAACCACAGCCATACGCCGGAGGCGAACGCCGCGTTCGCCGCGATGTCGGGCACACCTCGCCCCGGCTCGGCGATGCCGGCGGCCTCGGCGACCCCGGCGATCTCGGCGAGCCCGCGCTGCCATGGCGGCTGCTCGACGAATCGGCTGAATCCACCGCAGCTCGCCATCTGTCGTCCCAGGACGAGCTCATTCCAGACCACTTCGTCCTGGAATCCACTCGCGGTCCATCCATTGATCGCGGTGCCGCCGCACGTGACAACCAAGTCGTGGCTCGCGGGGAAGGTCGGTTCGAGGCGATCGTGCACGAACCTGCTGGGCGTCGAGCCTCCGTCGCCGGAGGCGCAGAGTACGGTCACACCCTTCTTGGCGATGGCGTAGTCGAGCGCATGGTTCAACCCCGGAACTTGCCCTTGTGGCACGCCCCAGTTCTCCCACCCGTCACGCTCCGCGGCGCCCCACGTGATGACGAGAATGGAGACGCCATCGTCGGCTGCTCGGATGACGGCATCGCGCAACCCTACGCGGTTGGCGAGCGTTCTGTACACGCGCATTTCAGCGCCGTTCGCCACGGAGCCGCAGATCGCGAGATCGAGCAGGATCTCCATGGTGAACAAATTCCGCTTGCTCGGATCTGATGTCCTGTCGGCGCGGACGGGAGCAGCCGAAGTCCGTTCGGTGCCCTCCTTTCCGTGCAGCGGCGGTCCGCCGAGGCCGAGCCCGAAGGCAAGAACGATCTCCCTGATCTCCTCCAGAGGAGCTGGTGAATTCTTTGCTAGACCCAGCTCGGTGAGCTGAATGCTCGGTCGCTTCAAGCTCAGGGCGTCGAAGTACGTACCGAGCACGTCCTCCGGCAGGCCCCCCTCGGGCAAGATGAACCCCACCTTCACGCCGGAGCCGTCGAGGTTCGGTGGGAAATTGTAAAGCGCCGCCAGGTCCAGCACGGTGAAAGGTTTGCCGTCGGGGCGCGAGGCGGGCTTGGGCTCGTGATGGGTCGAGCCGCGCGCGCGCGCAACTTCATCGAACAGGAACGCGCTGATCAAGCCGTCGGATGGACCCTCCTCGTCGCACATGACCGCGGTCACGTAGTTCGCGAGCGCCTCCGGCATTCGCGCGTTGTCCAGCGCCACTGGAACGACGATGCGGCGACCCTCGCCATCGACCCGCTTGAAGTCGACGCCCATGTGCCGTCGAAGCTGTCGTGCGGTGCCGGTCAGAACCACCTCGCCGGGTACACGCCGCTCCCGCACGACCTTCAGGTCGTGCTGCTCAGCGAACTGCCGAACCGTCGTGAAGACTTGGTCGTTGGCGCCGTGCAGCTCGTCGACGAGCTCCTCGTGACGCGCGAGCGGCTTCGCCGCGATCGCCTCGACGAGCGTTCGCCTCTTCTTCACGCGCTCGTCGGGTTGGAGGCAACTGAGGCCTATGGTGATCGTCATCGGCTCGTCGTCGTTCACGGGGTCACGGTCATTCCACGGGTTGTCGCTCATGATGTCGCTCCCTCCTCCTCATATGCAGACCGATCTGCTCGGCGCCGCGAGGTGCGTGCTCGCTGATGCATCGCGGATCCAGCGCGGCGGTGGCGGTGGCGGTATACGTTGAAGCAATCGCGATGCCAGGGCGGAGGGCCTCGGGCGATGTCCGTGGGGTCGAGGTACGGGCTCGGAGGGAGGTGCATTGTTCGATGGACAGCGCGGCGCCGCGGAGCGATAGGGGGCGATGACAGGGTTCCCATGCTCTCGGACTCGACCCTCGAACCTGCCGATCCCTCCCGGAGGGGGCTCGGTCCTGTGCTCGTCCCAGCGCTGACGATCCTGGGACATCCGAACCTCGAGCGCGTCGGCGAGCGGGCGTTGCTGCTCGAGATGGCCACGGCGCACGAGGCGCAGCTCTCGCGGATGGAGCCAGTGTTCGCGATGCCGGGCCGGGCGCCCAGCGCGCTCAAGGACAGGCACGTGAGCCGGACGCCTCTTCGGCTGCGCTACGCGGGGGGCGGTGGGATCAGCCTTTGCATGGGGGAGAGCACGACGCACCTCGTCGTGGACGGCGAGGTGCTCGAGGGCGAGCGAGAGCTTTCGCCGGCGGAGATCGCGCGGGGTGTGGTGCTGGAGCTGTCGGAGCGCGTGGTGCTTACGCTCCACATCGCGATGGTAGCGCCACCGGCGGGCGACGGTGGTGACAACCTTGGGCTGTCGGTCGACACCCAGGCACCGCCGCTCTCTGGGCGGGGGCCGGCGGGCGACGGCGGCGACGACCTTGGGCTGGTCGGGCAATGCGCGGCGCTGGACCGCGTGCGGCGGGAGATCCGCGCGATCGCCAAGGGCGACATGCCGGTGCTGATCCTGGGGGAGACCGGGACGGGCAAGGAGCTGGTCGCGCAGGCGATTCATCGGTTGAGCGCGCGGCGGGCGGAGCCGTTCTTGGCGGTGAACATGGCCAGCCTGTCGCCGTCGCTGGCGAGCGCGGAGCTGTTTGGGATCAAGAAGGGCGCGTTCACGGGCGCGGTGGAAGACCGGCGCGGGTATTTCGGCGAGGCGCGGAACGGCACGCTGTTCCTCGACGAGATCGGCGATACGCCGCCGGACGTGCAGGTGATGCTCCTGCGTGCGCTGGAGACGGGCGAGATCCAGGCAGTCGGGAGCCGGACGGTCGAGCGGCCCCACGTGCGCGTGCTCAGCGCGACGGACGCGAATCTTCAGGCGCGCATCGCCTCGGGCGCATTTCGTGCGCCGCTCTTGCATCGACTGGCGGGCTTCGAGATCTCGCTGCCGCCGTTGCGCGCGCGGCGGGAGGACATCGGTTGCCTGTTCGTGCACTTCCTCCGCGACGAGCTCATGCGGGTCGGCCAACCCGACGCCTGGCGCGCTTCCGGGCCGGACGGTCGCGGCTTCGTGCCGGCTTCGCTCATCGCGCAGCTCGCGCGGTACGACTGGCCCGGCAACGTCCGGCAGCTGCGCAACGTCGTGCGCCAGCTCGTCGTGAGCAGCCGCGGGGCGCTCGAGCTGCGCGCTGGTCCGCACCTCGACGAGCTGCTCGGGCGCGGCGCCGGGGCACAGCGGGCTGGAGCGACACCGCGCCTGACAATACCGGCACAGCCCGACCGGGTACGGCGCAGCCCGAAGGACGTGACCGAGGACGAGCTCGTGGCCACGCTGCGCGCATGCCGCTGGGACCTCAAGGCCGCGGCCTACCGGCTGCGCCTCGCCAGGAGCTCGCTCTATGAGCTCCTCAACCGCTGCACCCGCGTGCGCCGAGCGGCCGACCTCACGCACGCCGAGATCGCGCACGCCTACCGAGACTGCGGCGGGGACATCGACGCCATGGTGGAGCGCCTCGAGGTCTCGCGGAAATCCCTCTCGCGGCGCATCCGGGAGCTCAAGGTCCCGGTGCGCGTCGCGCATAGGTAAAAGAAGCCGGATTGCTGGCTCTTCGGTGGAGTGGGGCCGAATGATCTGACGGATATGGGCTGAGCCCACCATGCGCACATGACGATGTTGTGCTCTCCGTGAGAGATTGATCACGAGAACGGGAACGAGACGCGTATTCCAGTGCAGCGACGTACAGCGGATCGTCATGAAGGTGGCGGCCTCCGGCAAGACGGCCCCAGAAGGCTCGAGGGTGGCAGCCGTCGAGCCTTCGACTTTTTGGCGGGCGCAACGTCTACGCCGCGGAGGCGAGCGCAGCCCAGATCGGCGTGGGTGCCGGCGGTCAACGGCGAACGCCGGCGATCACGTGGCCGTGCTCACCGCCCTGGCGCCCGTTGGATAAGAACAGGCCCTCAGCGCCGCTTCGCGCACGCCGGGCACGCGATCCTGCCCTGCGCGTTCGGCGCGCACGCCTCGCAGAGCAGGTGCATCCGATCGTCGCACGCCGCCGGCCGCGCCGTCGCGGCGCCGCACGCCTCGCACGTGAGCCTGTCCAGGCTCGAGGCGCCCGCCGGGAGCCGCAAGACGATGTCCCGCGACTCCTTGCGCCGCCGGAGACGCATGTTGACGAGCGCCACCGGGACCTCGGCGCTCACCAGCGCGGCGACCGAGCACGTCACCTTCGCCGCGAACCGCGCGGGCAAGGCCTCGAGCTTCGCGTTCCGCTCGGCGATGAGGTGCGCGACCTTGGCCTCGACGGCCTTCGGATCCGCGCGCCGCCGCGGCGCCCGGGCCTCGGCGATCAGGTCCGCGAAATACGACACGATACGATCGTGATCCCGCGCGTGCCTGAGCTCGACCTCGCCGAGCAGCGGCTGCACCGCGGCCCGCACCGCCCGCTCGGCGCGGAGCGCGATCCAGTCCGCCGCGCGATCGTCCGTCGAGAGGGAAGCGGCGCTCGGCTGCACGAGGGCGCTCGGCCAGGCCAGATCCAGGTGCGCGCCCACCGCGGCGTCCGGCTCGCCGCCGTCGTGTGCGTTCACCACGACCCGAACGAGCCCCTCGCGCCGGTCGTCGGCCTCGACGCCATAAGCGACGATGGCCGCGACGTAGACCGCCGCGCCCGTGGAGACCTGCCCGGGCTCGCAGAGCCCGTTGCGCAGCACGAAGCGGTCCGCAGCGGCCCGCACGTGGGCAGGCCTCGGCGGATCCGCGGCGAGCCGCACCGAGGTGGACACCGGCCGCCCGCGCGCCCTCGCGATGAGCCGCTCGAGCAGCGTGGAGCCGAGGCCACACGCGACGTCCCCGTCCCGATCGGGGTAGAGCGCGAGGGCGCACTCCTCCCGGACCTCGAGCTCGGCCGCGAGCCGCGCCGGCAGGAGCGCCACCGCCCGCGCGTCCTCACGCTCCGCGAGCGCTCCGGCCTCCGCGAGCGCCTCGACGACGAAATCGAGCGGAGAGGGCAGCGCGCCCTCCGTGGGCGAGAGCATCCCCAGCGCCGCGGTCACGCCTCGTAGTCCTTTCCAAAGAGCTTCGCGTCGAGGCGCTTCACCTGCTCGTAACGCCCGCGCGCCGCGGCGAGCTCCTCGGCGATGGTGTCGAAGCCGCTCGCGATCTCCTCCTCCGAGCGCGACGTAGCGTAAAGAGAGACGATCCGCTCCTCCAGGTCGCGCTCGTCTGCCATGTTGCCAAGGACCATATCCATCTCGCCCACGACCAGCTCGAACAGGTGCAGGCGGCGGTCGAGCAGATCGAGGACACGCTCCTCGGCGGTGCCCCGCGCGCAGAGGTTGTAGACGCGCACCTCCTCTCGCTGGCCCATCCGGTGCAGCCGCCCGATCCGCTGCTCGATGAGCATGGGGTTGTAGGGAAGATCGAAGTTCACGAGGACATGGCAGTGATGGAGGTTGTGCCCCTCGCCGCCGGCGTCGGTGGAGACGAGCACGCGCGCGCGGCCGTCGCGGAACGCCGAGAGCGCCGCGCGCTTGTCCGCGGCGGAGAGGCCGCCGTGGAACGCCACGGGCTCGACGCCGGCCTCGCGGAGCACGGCCTCGATGGTCGAAAGCGTGTCGCGGAACCGGGTGAAGACGAGGACTTGCTCGTCGTGAGCGCGCACGAGATCGACGAGGGCGCCGCCCTTCCGGGACGCGCGGACCGAGGCCGCGAGCTTCGCCAGCGCGGCGAGCGCGGCGCGCAGCCCGGGGACGCGCCGCTCGCTCGCGCTCATGCGCTCGAGGCTCCCGCGCACCGCGGCGGGGCTCGAGCCGGCGCCGAGCAGGAGCGTCGAGGCCAGCATCCGGGAGCCGGCGTCGGCCCCGTGCGCGCGCACGAGGGCGAGGACGCGCTCGTAGAGCTCGCGCTCCTCCGGGAGCGGATCGACCAGCGCCGTGCTCACATAGCGGGGCGGCAGCGCGAGGCCGCTGTCGGCGCGGGTGTTGCGCACCATTACCTCGGCGAGCAGGGCGCGCAGCCGCTCCCGGTTCTTCGGCGACAGCGGGTCCTTCGGGTCGACGAACTGCGCGCGGAAGGCCGCCGGGGTCGCGAACTGCCCGGGCTTGAGCAGGGTCACGAGGTTGTAGAGCTCCTCGAGATCGGTCTCGATCGGCGTCGCCGTGAGCATCAGGAGGAACCGGCTGTGCAGGCCGTCGACCAGCTTGAAGCCGGCGGTCGTGCGGCTCTTGACGTGATGGGCCTCGTCGACGATCACGAGGTCCCACGAGGCGGCCTGGACGAGCGGCGCGTGCTTCGCGCTCCTCGCGAGGGCGAGCGACGCGACGACCACGCCCTCCTCTTGCCAGAAGGCCTCGGGGTCCGCCGTGCGCGCGGCGTCGTCGGTCGTGCGCGCGGCGATCCCGGCCTTCTCCGCGAGCTCGCCCGTCCACTGGCCGACGAGCGCAGGAGGGACGAGGACGAGCGCCCGCCGGACCATCCCGCGGAGCTGGTACTCGCGCAGGATCGTCAGCGCCTCGACCGTCTTGCCGAGACCGACCTCGTCCGCGAGCAGCGCGCGACCGCGGAACACACGGAGGACGCGGCGCGCGGTCTCGATCTGGTAGCGGTGCGGCTCGACGCCCGTGAGCGCGGCGAGCGCGAGCAGCTCCTCGAACTGCTCGGCCGAGGCGAGCAGGTGAGCGCGCAGCGCGTGGCTCACCGCCGCGAGCGAGGAGGGCGGGCCCGCGAGCCGCTGGAGCAGTTCGGACCGGTCGAGGCCGGACATCAGGAGCGGCGCCGGCTTCCTGGGCGGCGGAGCCGGCAGAGGAGCCGACTCGGGCGGGGGCGCCGGCTCCGCCACGCCGGAGGCGGCGGGCGGCCGGGACGCGGCGGACGGCCGGGAGGCGGCGGACGGCCGGGACGCGGCGGGCGTTGCGCGCGGGCCGGCAGCGCTGGCGCGCGGCGGGCGCTCCGGGGTCGGGGCGGTGGATTGACTTCGTGGCGCCGCGGCGGGCGCTTCGGTCCGCCGGGCCCGCGCGGGTGAGCGGGACCGAGCGCGGGTGACAGAGCGCTCCGGGGGCGGCGGCCTCTCCGCGCGGTGAGCCAGGAGGAGTCGCTGGACGTCGTGACGAAAGACCAGCTGGCCCAGCCGGCGCGGGATACCGACGTTGCGATCGATGCAGAACGTGCTCGCGTTGTAGACGAGGAACGCCGGATCCGCGCTCGTCGATTCGCGCATCCGCTCGATGAGCGCGCTGCCCGCGAGCGCCTGTGGAAGGCCGTGCGCGAGGAGCAGGTCATGCGCCTCGTCGAGCGTCAGCGGCTCCTTGTGCGACCGGCCCGAGAGCGCGAACGCCAAGGTGAAGAGATCCGCGCCGGAGAGCAGCCGGCTGCCCGCTTCCGTGGCGAGCAGCCAGCTCACATCGCTCGCGGAGATCGACGTGAGGGACGTCGTCGAGACCTGCATGCCTCGGCCGCCTGTATCCCTCCAGCTCCGGGATGTCGAGGTGCCATGAGCGCGAGAACGGCGGGAATTATGACGATTATTTTTGGAAATTTGAGGCCCCTGATCGGAATGCGTCCTGGATCTTCTGGCGAAGCCAGCGCGTGAAGGGGCCGAGGAAGGTCCGTTTCCAGTGGACGTTGAAGTACACGTCCGCTTCGCCGAGCTCGGGGTTGTGTGACGACCATCCGCGAGTCCTTGCTTCGACAGGCGCCCTGAAGCGATTACGCCGTTCAAATGTGGGCGCGTTCACCCTCGGCGAGTCGGAGCTCGGCATCGACCGGGGGCTCGCGCCGTCCACCCGCTTCGTCCGCTACGCCTTCAACGTCGAGGTGACGCGCCTCCTTGCCGACCGCGAGCGCCAGGAGCCAGCGCGCGGCGCTTGACTCATATAGTATACCCCCCTATGCTATATGCGTGCACACGGTCGAGAACAAGAAGAAGCTCATCGCGCGCGTCCGGCGGATCCGCGGGCAGCTCGAGGCGGTCGAGCGGGCCCTCGAGGGCGAAGCGGCTTGCTCGGAGGTCCTGCAGACGGTGACCTCGGCGCGTGGCGCGCTGAACGGGCTCGTGGGCGAGCTCATCGAAGGTCACATCCGTACGCACGTCATCGACGGGGAGCGTGCAACGGCACCCCAGCGGGAGGCCGCGGAGGAGCTGGTTCAGATCGTCCGCGCCTATGTGAAGTGAAGGAAGCAACGATGAGCGACTCCACGGGATCCGATCGGCTCGCCCAGCTTCGACACGCCCACGACCACGGCGCCGCCGCGTCCTCGCACGAAGCCAGGACCCGGTGGGTCGTTGCGCTGACCTTCGCCATGATGGTGGCGGAGCTCGTGGTCGGCTATGCGACGAACTCGCTCGCGCTCACGGCCGACGGCTGGCACATGGCCACGCATGCGGGCGCGCTCGGCATGGCGGCCTTCGCGTACTGGTTCGCGCGCAAGCAGTCCGGGTCGAGCGCGTTCTCCTTCGGCACGGGCAAGGTGCACGCCCTCGCCGGGTACACGAGCGCGGTCGTGCTCGCGCTCATCGCGCTCCTCATGGTCGTCGAGTCGCTGCGCCGCTTCCTCCACCCCGAGTCGATCGCCTTTTCCGAGGCGCTCCCCGTCGCCGTCGTTGGTCTCGCGGTCAACCTCGTCAGCGTGCGGCTCCTCCACGCCGGCGATCACCATCACGAGGCGCACGACGACCACCCCGAGCACGATCACCACGACCATGGCCATGACGATCACGACGACGAGCACGCCCATGGCCACCACCACGGGCACGACCACAACTTGCGCGCGGCGTACTTCCACGTCCTCGCGGACGCGCTGACCAGCGTGCTCGCGATACTCGCCCTCCTCGGCGGGCGCACCTTTGGCTGGACGTTCCTCGACGCCGCGATGGGCATCGTCGGCGGGCTCGTCATCGCCAAGTGGAGCTACGGACTCTGCCGGCAGGCGGCCAGGCAGCTGCTCGACGTCGTCCCTTCCGAGTCCCTTGCTCAGCGCATCCGCGATCGCATCGAGTCTACCTTCGCAGGAGCGAGCGTCGTCGATCTCCACCTGTGGGACATCGGTCCCGGCGCGCGCGCCTGCATCGTCTCGGTCGCGGTGCCGAGCCCCCTGGCGCCTTCCGCGTACCGTGACGCGCTCGTCCCGATCGCGAGCCTCCAGCACGTCACGGTCGAGGTTCACCCGCTGTCTGCCGGCGACGCGCGGAGGGGCTCGTGAATTTCAGCGCGATCTTGCTCCTCGCGCTCGGGCTCGCGATGGACGCGACCGCTGTCGCGGCGGCACGAGGGCTGTCTGTCCCTGCGATTCGGGCGCGCCATGTCCTGCTCGTCGCGGGGTTCTTCGGCGGCGCTCAGGCCCTGATGCCCGTCATCGGCTGGCTGCTCGGAGCGCGGATCGGTCCGCGCGTGCAAGCGTGGGATCACTGGATCGCGTTCGTGCTGCTCGCGTTCATCGGCGGAAAGATGCTCTGGGAAGCCCGCGGCGACGGCGGCGACGACGGCGGTGAGGGCGAGACCACGGCCGATCCCTTCGCGTTGAGCGCGATGTTCGTGCTGGCGATCGCCACGAGCATCGACGCCCTCGCCGTGGGCATCACGCTGCCGATGCTGAACGCCCCGTTCGCGATCTCCGTCGTGACGATCGGCGTCGTCACGGCGCTGCTCAGCGCAGCGGGGCTCTTCGCGGGACGGCGGTTCGGGGCGTTGCTCGGCAAGCGTCTCGACCTCGCGGGGGGGGTCGTGCTCATCGGACTCGGGTTCAAGATCCTCCTCGAGCACCTTGTGCTGTCGTAGGCGTGTCCCCGCGGACCGCGCCTGCCGGCTTCCGCGCGCGCAGGGCCGAGGCGGGCTCGATCTGCGCCGCAGCGCTCGCTCAGATCGACAGCGCGATCGGCGAGCGCGGCCGCGCGCTGGCCGCCGCGTCGGTGCGCGGCGCGTCCCAGCCGCCGCCCGGCGCCTCGGCGGCCTCGCTGACGCCGAGCGCGCGCTGCACGAAGGACGAGCTCCGCGCATAGGCGAGCAGGTCGCTCGGCCGGACGGCGGGCATGCCGCGGTGCAGCCGCCGCACGAGCAGCAGCGTGTAGAGGTCCATGTAACGCTCGACCATGCGGGCAGCGGAGTAGCGCTGGAGCGTGACCTTCCGGCCGTACCGCCCCATGCGCGCGGCCCGCGCGGGGTCGTCGCGGAGCTCCGTCAGCCTGGCCGCGAGCGCCTCGGCGTCCCCGGAAGGCACGAGGAAGCCCGTGTATCCGTCGGTGAGGGCAGTGGGCACGCCGCCCACGGCGGTCGCGACGACGGGGAGCCCGGCCGCCATCGCCTCGAGGACGGCGAGCGGTAGGCCCTCGGAGATGGAGGAGACGGCGAACGCGTCGAGCGCGGCGAGCATCTGGGGCATGCAGTGCCGCCTGCCGACGAACAGCGCGCGCCCGGACAGGCCGAGCTCGTGTGCGAGCGCGATGAGCCGCGCGCGCTCCGGGCCATCTCCGACGAGGAGCAGCCGCCCGCCCTCCGGCAGCGCCTGCGCGGCCGCGCGCAGGAGCAATGCGTTATTGTTCACGGCAGAGAGGCGCGCCACGCTCCCGAGCACCCAGGCCTGCTGCGAGATGCCGAGCTCGGCCCGGACACGGGCCCGGGCCACCGGATCGGGCGCGAACCGCGACAGGTCGACGCCGCTGGCGATGACGTGCAGCTTCTCGGCGCTGACCTGTCCCTGGCTGACCAGGGTCTCGGCGGTCGGCCGCGAGACCGCGACGTGGGCGTCGACGAACGCGGCGGCGGCGCTGCGCAGCCATCGCCGGCCTTGCAGGTCCTCCGAGGCGCCGTGCTTCGTGTGGATGACCGGGACGCGGTGGAGCCAGCCGGCGGGCGCCGCGTAGACGAGCGGCAGCTGGTTGTGCGCATGGACGAGCGAGGACCCTCTCGCCCTGAAGAGCGCGACGAGCCGGGCGGTCATGCTCACGTCAAAGCCGCGGCGCTTCGGCAGGAGCTGCACCTCGACGCCGCGCCGCCGCAGGTGCTCCGCATACGGGCCGTCCGGCTCATCGGCGATGGCGATCACGGTCACGTCGTGGCCCGCAGCGCGCTGGAGTGCCGCCAGATCGACGACCACCCGCTCGGCGTCGCCGGCCTTCAAGCTGCTCACCACATGCGCGATGGCGAGCTTCCATGGAAGCCCCGCCCGGCCCTGGTCGTGGCCTCCCGCGCCGTAAATGTCACGAACATCCATGTATCCCCCCTCGAACGAATGGAACAGTGTCGACGCGCGCTGCTCGTCCAGCGTGGCTGCGCTGCCTGGCCTCTCGAGGCGTGAGCTGGCTTCTCCGATCGGCGGAGCGGCGCTCCGCTCCCTGGCCGATGCAGCAAAGCGATGATGGACGAGCGTCCTGGGCTTGAGAAGCGCAAGCGCCGCAGCACGCCGAGGGCGATGCGCGGCGGATGGTAGGAAAATTGATTGGTGTGGAATATAGGCTGAACCCGGAATGTGGCAATACAAAACGGTGATGAATGGTAAGGCGGCAGTGCGCGAGGAGGGTTGTCCAGGCCGGGCCGGGTGCCGTGCGCTTGCTCCGGCTGGACGGGATCCGTCCGCGACTTCCAGCTTCGGCGCGAATGTCGGGTCTCTTCCGGGGCCGCGTACGGTTTTCTCCCGCGGAACCGGCGCCTCAGCGACGGAGAGGCATTGTCGCGTGACGCGTCAGCGACAGAAGAGGAACCTGCAGTTCCCGGACGCGCACTGGTTGTCCTTCGTGCACGCCGATCCCCGGCCGCGCTTGTCCACGCACTCGCCCTCGTTGGTGCCCCACCCGCAGAACTGGCCCGCCGCGCAGTGCGCGTCGGAGCGGCAGAGGCACGTCTGGGTGAGATCGCCGCAGCGGTTGCTGGGGCACTCCTCGTTCACACGGCACCCCTGGCCGATGGTCTTCGAGCCGGGCGTGTAACAGAAGCCCGCGCCGGCGATCAGCCCGCCACAGCGGCCGGAGGCGCACTCGCTGTCGCGCGTACACAGCTGATGCTCGGCCTTCTTCGGCTCGCAGGCGTTGTCGCCGCCGACTCCAGGCGTCTTGACCGCGCAGCGGAGGCCGCCGCCGCAGTCGGCGTCGTCGTTGCAGACGCAGCGGCCCGGGATCGCGTTGCAGGCGACGGCCGTGCACTGGCCGCTCTCGCACTCCTCATCGAACCGGCAGCTCCCGCCCAGCACCTGAAATCCAGGGCAGTAGGCCGCGCCGCACTTCGTGGGATAGGCAGATTCCCGCTCCTCCGCGGGCGCGAAGGGCGCGATGCCGCTCTCGTCGAGATCGGTGGCGGGATCGGCCATCCCGGCCCGCGGCCCCTGGGCGCGCTCCCACATGCGAAGGAAGGACTCTGTCGAGGATCTCAGGCCGGTCGTGTCCACGCCCAGGCGATCCAGGTCGGCCAGGAGGTCGGGCAGCATCCCCTCGTGGGCCAGGCCCTTCTCGTCGAACTCCGTCCCCAGGGGGCCGGGCCCCTGCTCGCGCTGCTCCCAGGCCTGGCAATCGGCCTCTGCCTGGAACGCCGCCGAGCAGGCGCCGTCCTCGCCGAAGCGCGGCCGGGTCTGCTGGATGAAGCCGTTGAGATCTGCCCCGAAGGCCATGGGGACCTTCAGGCCGAGCCGCCCGTAGTCGTAAGCCTGCGCGAAGGAGCGCGACGAGCCCTGACAGCTGTTCTCGACGGCGCTGCGGCTGTACTGCCGGGTCTCGTCGTGCGCGGTGCGCAGGCCGAAGATGCCGCCGGTCTGCCGGAGCATCCGGATCACCCGCGCCGGCGTGGACTTCTCCTTTTCCGCCACCGCCCTGGCCATGATCTCCCGGAAGTGACCGTGGGAGATGTAGATCGGATAATAGTCGCGCGCCCGCGCCAGCTCGAACACCCGATCCACGCCGCGCTCCGAGAGGTGCGCGACGTCGAGCAGCATCCCCCGGTCCATCATCTCACCGACGAGCGCTTCGCCGAGGGGCGTCAGCCCGCGCACGTTGCGGCAGCTCGCGTCGACATCCATGCCCAGCGTGATCCCCGCGAGGGTGGCGCCGCAGTCGGTGTCGATGAAGCAGTTCTCGGTGTACTGCGCGAGCTGGAAGATCGGGTTGTGCAGCGCCGCCCCGCCAAAGGCGTTGTCGACCTGGTGCACCGGCTGGAGCGTCCGGACCCCGAGGGCGTGGTATTTGGCGAGCTGCGCGCGCATCTTCGCCGCGTCGACGTCTCGGCCGAACAGGTGGCTGGCCTCGATGGACAGCACCACCGCCAGCTTGCCCGCGCCGATGATCTGCCGGGCGTGCGCCGGCGAGAGCGCGACCTCCATCCAGCCGGCGTTTCGCGCGGCCAGCGCGTGGGTCATCTGGATCTGGAGATCGACGTCCACCATCTCGTCGCACGCCCGCTGCCGGTTCTGCTCCGGCAGGATCGAGCAGAGCCAGTCGTAGCTCACCGCCGACATGACGATGAGGCTCAGCCCGCGATCGTGGGCCGCGCGCAGCCAGCTCACGTGACCTTGCTGGTGAGCGATGGTGTCCCAGCGCGGCCACCCCTCGGAGAAGCGCCTTCGCCCGAGGTGGAGCCCTGTGTCGCCGCTCGTCCCCTCCGTCTGGCCGATCACCTCCGAGCCGCCGATGCCGCCGCCCAGGCCGAGCAGCGCTGACAGCGCGCCGCCGCTGGCCAGATCGAGCATCGCCGACTGAGGGCAGTGGTCCAGGAGCCCGCTGAGGCCCTGTCGAACGCGCGCGTGATCGCTCCCTGGACTGCCACCGTCGCAATCGTCCAGCGCGCCGGCGCCGTCGTGCTTGCCGTGGAGCCATCCACCCCCGAACGCCTCCTCCGACATCATGTGGAAGTGCAGGTCGGCGAACCCGCTCACCGGCGCTCCGCCGAGCGCCGCCGGGGCGGGGACCGGGAGCGCCGCGGCGGCGCCGGCTTCCGTCGCGGCGCTCGCGGGGAGGCCGAGCGACGCAGAGCGCGCGAGATCGCCCGGCGCGCCCTGTTCGCCGGGAGGCGAGGGCGTTCCCGGGTCGCACGCGGACGTCGCGAGCGCGAGGGCGGCCAGGGCCGCGGTCGCGAAGGGGCGCGGCCAGCGCCGGCGGCGCGCTCGGGGCGCCGGGCCGGGTCGAGTCGATAGAGCGCGCGTGAGGCAATCGTCGGGGCAGGTCATGGATGTCGCGGTCCGGGGGTTCGGTCGTGGGGGTTCCAGGCGCTGGGGACGCCTGGTTAGCTGGGGTAGCTCCCACCGCATTTTCAAGCGGTGAACCGGGCCCGCGCGGCGCGTGGCGGGTTTTGTCAGCGCCTGGCGCGGTTTGTCGCCTTCGCCGCCGGCCCAGAGGCAGCTAATCCACGCAACGATGGGAGACCGCGAGCCGCTCCGCGAGCGGGCACGGCGGCCGACCGCGTCACGTCCGCTCATCTCGGCCGATCAGGCCGTCGGGGTTGATTCAATGACAGCTCTCAGGTCCATGCTGATACGTCAGCTCATCCACTCACGAGACGCCCTCGCGGATCCCAGGCGCGCGGGGCGCCTCCCGCTCCTCCTGTGCCTGGGCATCGTCGCATCGGCCTGCGCGGGCGGCGCCGACGAGCCGAGCGAGCCGAGCGAGCCCATCGGAAGCGTGCAGCAAGCGCTCTGCTCCGCGGACGACGTGGGCTGCCAGAGCGGCGCACCGAGCTGGCCGAGGTGGTCTCAGCAGCCCGATCGGCCGGACGCCGTCTTCGAGGAGTTCGAGACCGGCTCGGGCGCCGCGAGCGCGTCGAGCAGCGCCAACTCCAGCAGCGCGTCGAGCAGCGCCAGCTCCAGCAGCGCGTCGAGCAGCGCCAGCAGCGCGAGCGGGGCCGGCGGCGGAGGCTCAGGCTTCGAGTTCAAGCCCAAGGCGTGCGACCCGAACCTGCTCGGCAAGATGCCGGAGAATCCGAACCCGAAGGGCGCCGATCTCCAGAACATCACGACGAACTTCCATGTCCTGCAGTCGATGCAGATCCTCTCGTCGATCGTCAACAAGACGGCCGAGGCCATCAACGCCTCCGACACGGAGACCGTCGAGGACGCCGGCAAAGGCAGGTGCATCTGCACCCAGCGCGTGGACGCCGGGTGCACGGACGTCATCCAGAAGGGCCAGACGACCTACGAGGAGTGCTCCGACTTCTGCGATCCGGCCACGACGCCGACGAACACCTGCAGCATGGGCGTGCTCGTCTGGCTCTCCAACGACGTCCAGCAGACCCAGGAGGGCAAGGCGAAATGGGCCCGCAAGATCGTCAAGTGGCTCGACAAGATGGCCGGCGAGATAGCCGACGGGCGCTTCGCCGACTTCCTGGAGCAGCTCGGCGGCGACCTCGAGAACGCGACGGAGCTGCTCGCGAAGATCCAGTGTTATATCGACCTCTACACCGAGGGCTACCACCTCGGCGGCTACTCCAAGCAGCGGCCCGATCTGCACATGTGCATCCCCTGGGCCGGCCATGGCGCGTACGCCACGATGGTCGAGAGCGGCAACGGCAAGTGGGGCATCGGCGCCCGCTACGAGTCGCGTAACCTGAGCAAGAAGCATCGTGCCCAGATGCGCACCGGCGGCTTCGCCGTGACGGTGTTCGACGAGACGCTGAGCATCCTCCCGGGGACGGAGTTCAACATGCAGCTCGACGGGTACAAGTGGTTCAACCGCGAGGCCCCCTTCGGCGACGACGAACTCGGCCACTTCGGCGGCGGCGGCCTCAGCCTCTCCGCAGCGAAGCGAAAAGGGCTCTTCTACCTCGCGGACGGGGATCAGGTCGAATCGCTCGACACCGACCACGACGGCCGGGTGTCCCCGCAGGAGTTCCTCGTCGGGACATACATGCCCTTCTCTTACACGGCGGACTACACGCCGAGCGGCGCTCCGAGCCCGGCCACCTGGCCCAGGAGCGCGGCGAAGCCGGCCGAGAAGCTGGAGGGGCGCTCCGCCGCCGTCATGGCCGCGGCGCTCAACCTGGATATGCAGATGAAGCCGATCGAGAAGGATCTGACGAAGATCCCGCTCCCCCCGGTCCCCGGCGCGTTCCTCATCCCGTACTTCCGGCTCGGCGCCGGGGTCAAGTGGTACGACGAGGCCTATTTCATGCGCAAGCGCCTGCAGGAGGCGCTCAACAAACACACGAACCACAAGATCGAGAACGTCGATTTCGATCGCGACATGCACGCGTTCCAGGCGCCGGACGTGACGGGCGAGGCGGGGACGGTGGTCTCGGTGCGCCCGGAGGTGGGCGCGAAGCTCTTCCTCGGCGTGCCGCTCGGCAAGCGGCTGAAGGTCGGCGTGGAGGCGAGCATCGGCTTCTCGGTGGATCTCAAGCCGAGCGGCTCCGGCGGCGTGGTCGACCTCAACACCTCGCTCGAGCAGGCGCTCGTGAACAGCAACCCTGACGAGTCCCTCGAGTGCAAGCCCGTCTTCAACTACAAAGATCAGACGTACTGCTCGAACCGCCTCGTCGAGGAGTCCGAGCTGAACCTCGGCTGCTCCCCGCTCGACACCAACAACTCCTGCTGCCTCACCTTCGCCACCGGCGGCCGCGCCTGCATCGACGACTGGACGGGGATCACCGAGGAGTGGTGCGATTCAGGCAAGCTCTCGTACGAGCTGCTCGCCACCTTCATGAAGGAGAAGCAGGCCAAGCTGCTCAAGACCGCCTTCCAGGCAGGCTTCACCGCCAAGTGGAACGCGAACAAGACCTGTGACGAGTGCGACAGCGACGGCACCTGCGTGACCGACGTGCGCAGCGACGATCTCCGCGACATCTCGGGCTGCCAGAAGCACGGCGTCTGCTGCCTCCCCGTGGCGTCGTCGCCCTTCGGCCTGGCCGGGGCGCGCGCCCTCACGAACGGCAGCTACGCGCAGGCCCGCTTCATCCAGCCCGGCGACATGGCCTATGACGCGTCGACGCGCATGCTCTACGTCGCGGACCGGACCGCCGTGCGCCGCATCGACCTGACGAGCGGCGCGGTGACGACGATCGCGGGGTCGACCGTCTCGGGCACCACCGACGGCGTGGGCACCGCCGCGCGGTTCAACACCATCTCGGGCATCACGCTCCACGACGGCGCCCTCTACATCGCCGATCGCGGCAGCCGCACGATCCGCAAGCTCACGCTGAGCAGCGGCCAGGTCACGACGATCGCCGACCGCACCGTGGTCGGCACGCCGCGCGACGTGGCCGTGGTCGGAAGCCACCTGTACGTCACCAACAGCGGGGACCGCACGCTGGTCTGGATCGACCTCGCGACGGGCGCGAACATCGCGGTCGCCGGCCTGGCCTCCTCGTCCGGGAACGTCGACGGCGTGGGGACGACAGCGCGGTTCGCGGAGCCGTCCGGCATCGTCGCCGACGGGCGCGGCAACCTCTATATCGCCGACGCGTTCAATAACTCGCTGCGCCGGTACGAGATCGCGACCTCGATGGTCACCACCGTGGCAGGCAACGGCACCGCGGGCTCCGCGGACGGCGTTGGCACGGCCGCTCGGCTCACCTCGCCGCAGGCGCTCGCGATCGACGGCTCTGGCAGCGTGTTCATCGGCGAGGGCAACAAGCCCGGTCGCGTCCGGCGCTTCGATCCGGCGCTCGGCGCCACGGTCACGGTCGCCGGCGGGCCTGGCACCGTGTGGCAAGACGGCCTGGCCACGTCCGCCGTCCTCGAGCTGCCCGGCGGCCTGGCCGTGCTGCCCTCCGGCGACATCTACGTGAGCGACTCGCTGCCGTCGACGGTCCGCAAGATCGGGAGCAACTGCGACGCGGCGATCCCCGGAGCCGTCACCTACGACGTCACCGAGGCCGAGTGCCCCGGCAACTTCGGCGCGTACCGTTGCGTGACCGAGACCAGGAGCGATGTCGTCGAGTGGAGGGGCCCCGGCTGCCACCCGCTCCACTCGGGCTTCCAGTCCGCGTGCGGCTGCGCGTCCAACGCCGACTGCGCGAGCGGCGAGACGTGCGACCCCGTGAAGAAGCTGTGCACGGTCGGCGGTACGCCGGTCACGTGCCTGTGCAGCGCGGACCCGAACCCGACCTGCGCGAGCGAGCCAGGCCGCACGTGCGTCGACGGCGCGTGCACCCGCCGCTGCAACTACGACGCTGCCACCGCGGACACCGTCTGCGGCTACGGTCAGGTCTGCACGCCCGACGGCGTGTGCGCGCCGCAGGCCGGCGCCCAGTACGCCGAGCAGGTGATCTGGGGGCTCAAGAACCCCCATGCGCCCGCCCACGCGATCGCCACCTACGGCATGAGCGAGCTCGAGCTCATCGCCGCGCTCAACGCCGGCATTCACATCGGCCTCGAGGTCAAGCTCTTCAAGAAGCCGAGGAAGTTCACGCTCTGGGACTGGCGCCGATCCTGGGATATCGGCTCGGTCGCGAAGGCCAAGTTCCAGCCCGGGCTCGAGGCGACGTACCAGTGGGACAGCACGTCGCTCGGCCAGGTGACGAACTACCAGCCGACAGAGGTGACCCGCTCCCTCACGGCCCCCTCGGAGACCGCCGACTTCCTCGCGTGGTGCAAGGACGAGCTGGGGCTCCACGCGGAGGACCCGATGGCCCCCACCACGGAGGACGTCACGGGCGGCGTGCAGGAGGTCCTCAATTTCGGCTTCAACCTGGGAGAGCGGGTGTCCACGATGGAGAACCTCTGCATCGAAGGTCGGCCCATGATGGACTGGCTGCAGGACAAGGACGCGCTCGCCGAGAGGTTTGTGACCGGCACCTGCACGTACGTCGGGCTGGTGAGCGGCCTGCGCGGCAACCTCAGCTTCCCGTGCCAGGAAGCGCACATCAACCTGCTCAAGCACTGGGGCTGCCTCGACGCGCAGGGCTCCGCCGTCGCCAACCAGCTGCGGGTGGGCGCCTTCAGCGGCGCCGTCGTCAACACCCCGACGCCCACGTTCGATCTGACCGCGCTGCTCTACGACACGAGCAACGGGCTCGAGGCGTCCAACCTGGTGTATCCGAGCGCCCTGGCCGAGGCGTGGCTCGCCGAGGTCGAGGCCTGCTTCGACGAACACTCCGAGGACACCGTGCCTTGCTCGTGCCTCGACGACGCGGATTGCACGACGGGACCGGGGCAGACGTGCGTGAGCGGGACGTGCCAGGGCCCCGAGGACGACGTCATCCAGTGCTCCGTCGTGCAGAACGCGGGCGTGACCGTCGAGCGCTGCTGCGGCGACGGCGTGCAGCAGGCGTCCGAGCAGTGCGACGACGGCAACGCGCAGAACGGCGACGGCTGCTCGTCGAGCTGCCTCCTCGAGACGACGGGCGCGTGCTGCCGGTCCCAGGGCTGCACCGACCTCGGCACGGGCGGCATCAGCTCCAGCGCGAGCTGCCGCGAGGCCGGCGGCTACTTCCTGAGCGGCTACAGCTGCGCGCAGGTCGACGCCTGCGGGGTCGAGCCCATCGGCTCGTGCACGGAGCCCGACGGCGCCTGTCACACGCCGGCCTACGAGGCGCAGTGCGACGCGGTGAGCGGCGTGTTCGTCGTCGGCGGCCGCTGCGAGAACGAGCCGGAGCGGCTGACGCTCCAGCCCGGCAGCGACGGTATCGATGCGACGATCACCAACCTGAGCGCGAGCGTCGGGGCCAACAACGGGAGCTCCCCGAACATGACCGCGGGGGTGTGGACCTCCAGCAATACGAGTTACGTGAACCGGAGCCTGTTCCGCTTCGATCTGTCGGAGATCCCGGCGGGCTCCACGATCGAGCGGGCGCGCCTCACCCTCTACGCCGATCCCGACGCGCGCCTCTACGGCCAGGGCACCTGGAACGGCCTGCTCCCGGGGCACTCGACGTATGGCGGCTCCAACGCCTTCCTGCTCCAGCGCGTCACCTCGGCGTGGCAGGAGAACACAGTGACCTGGGCCAACCAGCCCACGACCACGTCGCTCCACCAGGTGCTCCTGCCGCCGAGCACGTCGCTCGGCCAGGACTACGAGGGCGTGGACGTGACCGAGCTCGTGCAGGACATGCTGAGCGCGCCCGCGAGCAACCACGGCTTCCTGATGCGCCTCGAGAGCGAGGTGGGGAACTACCGGGAGGTCTCGTTCATGTCGAGCGACACCGCGAACGCCGCGCGGCTCCCCAAGCTCGAGGTGGTGTTCCGGAGGCCCTGAACACCCGCTTCGGATACGGGTCCACCTCGGCGTTTTCGGTGCTCAGCGCACTGGAGTGCGCTTCCGCGCCGAAAACGCCGATCTGGACCCGTCTCCTGTGCGGGAGACCGCCGCTCTGCTCTGCGTGGAGCAGAGGTGGGCGGAAACCGCTGTAGACATTTGGTTTTGAACGATGCTCAAGAAGGATTGGAGATGATGAGAAGGTCATTCAGAATGTTCGCAAGCGTCGCCGGCGGTCTCGTCGCGAGCGCGGCGGGGATGTCCGCGGCGCTGGCCCAGGTCGCCCCGCTGGACACCAACCATGTGGTGATCATCGACCGGTCCGGCAGCATGTACGGCGACCGCCTCGCGCTCGCGAAGAAGGCGGCCAAGATCTACTGGAACACGCTGGTGTCGAGCAATGTGCCAGCATCGCAGTCGTTCACGGAGCTGCTCGGCGTGGCGAGCTACTCCGACACCTCGTCGATCACGTACCCCTTGACGGCGCTGCCGGCGTCCGGCCTGGACACGGCGGTCGACGCGCTCGTCGCGAACGGGTCGACCTCGATCGGGGCCGGCCTGGAGGAGGCGCTCGACATGCTGATCGCCGAGAGCCCGACCAAGAGCGCACGCGAGTGCGTCATCCTGCTGTCCGACGGGCAGCACAACACGCCGCCTGCCCCGAGCGACTTCTATACGGACTATTACAGCCGCGTGGACGAGGTCCACTCGATCGCGCTCGGGTCCGGAGCGGACGAGGCCATGATGAGCGACATCGCGGCGAACTACGGGTTTTCACCCGGGCTCTACCTGCGCGCCGACAGCGACACCGCGATCGACCAGCTCGAGCTGATCGGCGCGTTCAACCGCATGGCGAACGATTGCCGCGACGGCGGCATGATCGACCAGGGGCTGACGCAAATCCCGCCTCCGTCGCCGCAGTCGCCGCTCTCGTTCGCGTGCGCGGACACGCTGGTCTCGGCGGCGCAGATCGTGGATTTCACGATGATCTTCGTCGGGGCGGCCGCGCCGGAGGTCTACTTGCTTCCCCCGTGGGACCAGACGTCCAAGATCACCGAGGCGAACTTCGCCGCGTCTGGCTCCGACCTGACCTTCTTCTCGGCGGAGAACTTCAAGCGCTTCTCCCTGAACCTGACGGAGGCGTACGAGGAGGGGTTCTGGCAGTTCTGCGCGGTCAACACCTCGGATCAGCCCATCTACGTCTACTCCGCGGTATCGACCCTGGCCGACACGATCTCGCTCCGGGTCACGCCGAGCACGCTGAACGTCGGGGCGGCGCCGCTCATCGTGGAGGCCGAGGTGAGCCACCTGGGCAGCCCGGTGCTGGGCGCCACGGTCAGCGCGGAGATGACCGGCCCGAGCGGCGCGGTCACGCCCCTGTCGTTCCATGACGACGGCGCTGCGGCGCACGGCGACACGACGGCCAACGACGGCGTCTACTCGCTCAAGGTCGGCCAGTTCGCCGAGACGGGGAGCCACGACATCACGGTGTTCGCGGACCACGCCGGCAGCGCCACCGTGCCGATGTTCACGCGGCAGCACACGTTCGGGTTCTACAAGAACCCCGCGCCCCCCTGCCAGAGCCTCGGGCCGATGAGCTCGGCGATCATCGCGTCGGTCAACGGGACGTCCTGCTTCCAGATCGATCGGGCGAGCCTCCCGACCGGCTGGACGCCGGCGACCCTGACGCTGCAGATGAGCCCGGCGGACGGCGTCCCGCTGAACGGCGTCAGCGTGTCGGCCAACGGCGGGGCGCCCCAGAGCGCCCCGGCGAACAGCTGGTCCGCGACGACCACGATCCCGTTCCCGGGCACCGCGAACGACGTCGTCTACCAGGTGAGCACGACGAGCAACAGGCAGCTTCAGATTCAATGGTATCCGTGATGCTGCAGGGCGGTCTCGGCGCGATGTGCGGCTGAGTCGGCATGGACCGCGCGCGCGTGGCGTACCTGTCCGTCGGGACCGCCGGTGAGCTCGGCTCACCGGCGGCGCAGCGCGCGGGACACCGAGCGCGCGCTCGCGTAGCCGAGCCCGGCCGCGAGCGCGCGCCTCGTGGGGTTGGACGAGGCCAGGTAGCGATCCGCCAGCTCGGTTCGCGCTTGCATCAACAGGGCGCGGTGGGACGTGCCCTGCTCTCGCAGCAGCCGCTGGAGCGTCCGCGAGCTCACGCCGAGGTGCTCCGCGATGCGATCGATGTTCGGGTTGCCCTGGGCGATGCAGGTCTGGAGGGCCTGCCGGACATCCTCGACGAAGCTCGACGGGACGCGGGCGACGGCCGCCGGCGCCCCGCTGGGCTTGCCGAGCGCCTGAAGGCGCGCCGCCGCGCAGTCCTCGAGGATCTCACAGAGGCGCGGCTCGGCGGAATGGAAGGGCAGCTCCAGGAGGTCCCGATCGAAGACCAGCTCGTCATAGGGGGCATCGAACTCGACCCGCGCGTCGAAGACGCGCTCGTACTCGCCTGCGACGCGCTCGCGGCGGTGCCGGAAGCGCACCGCCAGCGGGCGGATGTGCTCGCCCGAGAACGCCCGCGTCCGGAGCACCATCAAGCTGACGATGAGATCCGCGACGGCGGGCACGCCGTCCGGCGAGAGGTGGCGGAAATGCGCGCGGCGACCGGTCACCTCGAGGCTCAGGACGCCCCCGCTGGCGACCAGCGGAGCGAAGCGGATGACGCGTTCCAGCGCTGTTCCAAAGCTGCTGCTGCTCCGTGTCAGGTAGTCGAGGAGGTCGAGCGAGCCGACCTCGAGCCCCTGCGCGGCGTGCAGCCCGAGCAGCGGATTGCCGCTCATCTTCTCGGCGGAGGACCATATCTGCCGCGCCGCGCTCAGGGAGATCGGCAACCCGCGCTGGCGGAGCGCCTCCGGCGGGAGCGCGGCGTCGCGCAGGACCGCGTCGATCGGGAGCCCGAGCTTGGGCGCCGCGGAGAGAAGGAGCAGGACGAAATCAGAGAACGCGGACTGAGCTGGCGCAGGGACCACGGTTCCTCACAAGCCAAATGTGTCGGAGCGTAGTGGCCGAAGCCGCCCGGGGCAACCCGGATCCTGGCGCCGGGCGCCTGTCCGTCCGGCGTCCTGCGCGGCGCGCGGCGCGCGCGGTGCGCGCGGGCCACCCAGGGATGCGAGGCGAAGAGGGGGCTCAGGCCAGGAGGCCCGGCAGCGGCCCGGTGCACACGCCGGGAATGCCGAAGGTGGTCACGTCGTCGAGGCCCATGGCGTTGCACACCGACACGAGCAGGTTGTTGTGCGGCAGATCGGCGTACTTCATGGTGCGGCCCATCTTGAAGTAGCCGCCCGCGCCGCCCGCGAGCACCCAGGGGATATCCTTGTACGTGTGCGTGTTGCCGGCGCCGAGCTCGTTGCCCCAGAGCAGCAGGGTGTTGTCCAGCACCGAGCTGCCGTCCACTTCCTTCGCGAGCGCCAGCTGATCCAGCACGTATTTCACCTGCTCGCTGTGCCAGACGTTGATCTTCACGAGCTTCTCGTTCGCGACCGCATCGTTGTCGCCGGCGTGGGAGAGCTCGTGGTGCTCCTCGTTCACCCCGATCCAGGGATAGTACTGCCAGCTATCGGCGTTGGCCCACATGAACGTGGAGACGCGGGTCATGCCGCAGATGTGCGCGAGCAGCATCAGGTCGGTCTGCAGCCGGCCGACCTTCGGATAGTTCTCCATCGCTCGCGTGTCGAACTTCTCCGGCATCGTGAGCGGCGTGCACGACACCGCCGAGCTCTGCAGCCGCTGCTCGATGTTGCGGATGCCGCCGAGGTGCGCCTCGAGCCGCGCCTTGTCCTCGGAGCTGACGCGCGCCTTCAGGCGGCCGATATCGTCCTTGAGGAAGTCCAGCACGCTCTGGCGCTCGGCGATCAGCCGCTGCAGCTCCGTTTCGGAGAGATCCGCGTTGGCGAAGATGCGCGAGTACATCTGGAATGGATCGTCGACGGCGGTGTTCGGCTGGTTCGGACCGCGGTACGAGATCACGCGGAGCGGCTCCTGCCCCTCGATGCGCACGCCGAACTCGAGCGACGGGAACTGGCTTCTCTCGCCGATGCGACGCGCGATGTGCTGGTCGACGGAGATGCGATCCGCCCAGCCGGCGGGGCCGCCCGCGCCCGTGAAGCTGCCGGCGAGCAGCGAGCCGCCCGTGAGCATCGCGCCGGGGCCCTTCATGTGCGGGCCGCCGGGCTTGTTCTCGCTCGGGACGCCGAGCTCGTCCTCGACCGTCGAATTCATGTGCACGCCCTTGAGCACAAGCATCCTCTGCTTGTGCTCCTCGAGCGGCGCCAGGATAGGTCCGAGCGAGAGCGGCGCCTCGTGCGCGTCTCCCGGCGGGAAGAACGCCGACGGCACCGTGCCGTTCGCCGAGAAGATGCCGATGAAGCGCCTGGCGCCCGGCTGCTTCGCGTCCTGACCAAACACCGTGGCGCTCCGCCAGACGGGGCTCGTGAGCGCGACGGTCAGGGCGCCGAGCCCGCCCAGCAGCTTGCGGCGGCTGATCTGGGTGCGGAGGTCGATAGGGCCTCTTCGGTTCATGGCATCTCCTTCGTGTGCGCGTCCAGCGCGCGGCGGTAAAGGAAGGCGTCCGTCTCCACGACGGCGCGGGGAAGCGCGTTCAGATCCTGGCCAGCAGCCTTGAAGGTCGCGAGCAAGCTCTCCATCGAGCAACCATCCATGTCCTGCTCGAAGCGGGCGATGGCGAAGCGGAACCACTGGCGCGCAACGCACTCTTCCACCTCGGCGCTGCCCGCGAGCCGCTCGCCGAGCTCCGCCACGCCCTCGAAATCGCCGTTCATGTCGCGGGTGGCGATGATCTTGCCGCTCGCGTCGACCGGCTCGCCGCCGTCGAGCTCGCGGTAGCGGCCGAGCGCGTCGTAGTGCTCGAAGCCGAAGCCGATCGGATCGAGCAGCTGGTGGCAGCCGACGCAGCTCGGGTCCACCTCGTGCTGCGACAGCCGCTCTCGGGTCGAGCTGCTCGGGTCGACCTCGGGCGGCTTGGGGATGTTGGCCGGCGGGGCGGGCAGCTGCTGGCAGAGCAGCGCCTCGCGCACGAACTTCCCTCGGTAGATCGGCGAGCTCTCTGCGGGCTTCGCCTGGACGGCGAGCAGCGCCGGGAGCGTCAGGATGCCCGAGGTGGCGCCGTCCGTGCGCTTCAGCGCCTGGAAGGAGTCGTCGCCGGTGACGCCGTAGTAGCGGCCGAGATCCTTGTTGTAGAAGACCGTCGTCGAGGTGAGGAGCGCGCTCAGCTTGCCTCCCTCGTCGTCGAGCACGTGGTCGAAGAAGGCGTCGGCCTGCCCGCGCAGCGACTCGCGGAACGACCGCGACTGCCACTCGGGGAAGGCGTCCGCGTCCTTCACCACGCTGTTCAGGCCGTTCAGGTGCGTCCAGCTGCCGAGGAAGCGATGGACCAGCCTCGCGCCGCGCTCGTCCTCGAGCATCCAGTCGAGCTGCGCCGCGACACCCTCCTTCGTGGTCAGGCTGCCGTCGTCGATGGCCTCGTTGAGCCTGGCGTCCGGCAGGGTGCCCCACAGCATGTAGGAGAGGCGAGCGGCCACCTCGTAGGGAGAGAGCTTCACGGCGCGATCGCTCACCTTCTCCGAGGTGCCGATCTCGACGCGGTACAGGAAGCGCGGCGACTGCAGCATGCCGCGGAGCAGGAGCTCGACCCCGTGCTCGTAGCTCGTCTCCGCGCCGGCGTCGAAGAGCTGCAGGTGTCGCTCGATGTCCGCCGCGTCCGTGATCGGCGCGCGGTAGGCCCGGGCGCCGAAGCCCACGACCAGCTGGCGCGCGCACTCGCTCGGCTCGGCTCCGGCCTCGCAAGGCGCGATCCTGTCGAGGGCCGCCGGATTGCCGGCGACGGCCGCGGCGATGACGTCCGCCGCGGCCTGGAAGTGCTCGAGCTCGACCTGCGTCACGTCCGGCTGCAAGAGGCCGAACGCCGACGCCTCGATCGCGGGGCCGAGCGCCGCATCGAGGCCGGGCACGTCGCCGATGAGGTCGCGCACGGTGTTCAGGTACTGCTCCCGCGAGAGCAGCCGCATCGGCGAAGGCCCAGGATCGATGGTGCTCGCGTCGCACGTCAATGGCTTGCCGGGGCCCGCCGACCCCGAGCCCGAGCCTCCGCTGCTCGAGCTGCCGCTCGCGCCGTTCGTGCCCTCCTCCGGCGATGTGCCGTCTTCGCTGCCCAGGTTGCCGATGCACGCCGACAGCGCGAGCGCCGCGGCGAGCAGGCCCGCGCTTCCGTGGGACTTCAATTGTTCAATCGATGATGGTGTCATTCAGGGCTCCGCTCGAGGCTGCTGGCTACTCGGGCTCGGTGGGAGACCCGCTCGGGCGCGATCACCTTTTTCGTCGTCGAAGCGTGGAGACGTTTCGATGGGTACGAAGAGGTGGGTCTACGGTCGCCGCGCTCCGACCCGATGGCGGGAGCGCCGCCGGCTCACGGTCCTTCGATGCTGCAGCACACCGCGCAATCGTAGGCTTCGAGCAATTCGCGCCCGGCGCACGGGACGTCGCCGCACGCTGTTCCCTTCAAGGCGCCGCAGCTCGGGAGGCATTCCCCTTCGACCTCGATCGAATGCGGCGGATCGCAGGGCGTGTCGTTGCCCGGAGGCTCGTCGCCGTCCGGCGTGAAGTACAGCCGATCCAGCTGGACGCCCTCGACGGCGTTCGCGAGGACGAGCTCGTGCGCTCCGGCCGAGAGGGGGAAGCGGAGCGGCTCGCCATAACGCGTGTTGTCGTGGAGATCGTCCCAGAACCAGATGTCACCGACGCTGATGCGCCAGAGGTACCAGGGGCCGCCGTCCACCTGGAACCAGAAGCGGTTGTTGAGGGCGCCCGGAGCGTGGATCCGCCCCCAGATCACGTATTCTGCCCCGCTCGGCGCCTCGAAGCGGTAGCGAGCCCGCTCGAGCCCCGGCGCCTCGTCCGAGGGCATCCCGGCAGGGGGCGCGATGAAGCGGCCCCCGGAAGCGCGGCTGTCTTCACCGACGGTGAAGCCGTCGCTCAGCTCTCCGAGCTCCGCCTCGATAGAAGACGATCCGGACACGACGGGCGCCCAGGCTCCGACCGAGGTGATCTCCGCATCACACCCGGAGGCCGCAAGGCAGCCGAACGCCATGATGCGAGCGGCCGAGCAGCGCCTCACGGCTGATCCAGGAACCGCCCGAGCTTCGCGCTGTGGGGGCTCTTGGGATACTGCTTGACGAAGGCCTGAGCGCGCCGCTTCGCCTCCTGCGCGTTGCCGCGCGCGGCCAGCACGTCGATGGCGAGCACCTCGCGCTCCTGCCGGAGCACGCCGTTCGGGAACTGCGCACGCAGGCGCTCGAGGAGCGCCGTGGCTCCCGCCACGTCTCCAGAGCGCAGCTTGGCGCGCGCTTCCGTGAGCAGCGCGCTCTCCGCGCGCAGAAGATCGGTCTCCGTCGGCTTCGGTCCGCTCGGCCTCCGGGGCGGCTCTGCCGCGGTGGGGCCATCGCGCGGCGGCTCCGGAAGCGCCTTGGGCTCCTCCAGAGGTGCCACAGGGGCCTGCGGCGCCTCCGCGGGCGCGCGCTCCGGGGCCGCCGCGCTGGGCGGCGCAGGCGGCTCGTCCGGGGAGGAGAGGGCCCAGTACCCTCCGCCGAGCACCAGGCCGCCGCCCACGAGCACCGCCGCTGCCTTGGCCGAGAGCGCCGGCGACAACAGCGAACCGGCGCCAGCCTTCGTGGCAGCGGCGGCGCTCGAGCCGGCCGCGGCGCCGGCGGCCGTCCCCGCCGCCAGCTGGCCCGCGATGCCGCGCCATGCGCGCTCCTTCGCGCCCTCGGGCGGACCCACGTGGCGCACGCTCCCCAGGAGCTCCCGCTCGAGCGGGTCCGCCCCGCTCTTGACGCTCAGCAGCCGTTCAGGATCCCCCATCACACGGCCTCCTTTCGGCTCGTGTCCTGTGCAAGCGCGAGGCGCTTGACCTCGCGGGAGAAGGTCTCGCGCGCCAGGCGGAGGCGCGAGCGCACGGTGCCCACGGAAATGCCCAGCAGGTCCGCGATCTCCTGTCCCGACTTCTCCTCGAGCTCGAAGAGGACGAACACGAGGCGCTGCGGCTCCGGCAGCTTGTTCAAGATGGCCTCCGCCGCCTGCGCGCGCTGCCGCGACTCGGCGCTCAGCGCGAGCTCCTCGGACGCGCCGCCGTAGAGGTCCATCTCCGCGGCGTCCGTCGTGACCTCGCGCCGGAACCGCGCGGAGCGCCGGTAGTCGCTCGCGACACGCTGGCAGATGCCGAAGAGCCATGTCGTGAGGAGCGATCGACCCTCGAACTCGGGGAGCTTGAAATGCGCGGTCAAGAACACCTTCTGCGCCAGGTCGAGCACGTCCGCCTCGCGCACCCCGAGGCGCCTGAGCGAGCACCAGACGAAGTTGAAGTGCGCGTCGTAGAGGGCTCGAAACTCGGGGTCCGGTATGCTCATGCCGTGACGTCCCGGTGACCTGTCAGCGAACGAGACGAGCCGACGCCGCAAGATCGAGCGCGGAATTGTGCAGGGACGATACCACTCGGTCCCCTAGTGGGGACGCCGGGCCGAGACGATCACAAATAAATGCGCGTGCTCCGCGCGGCGGCTACCCTCGCGTCGTCCCGATGCGGAGGCGTCGCGCTTTTCCCGTGGTTTTTGGTGCGATGCTGGCGGCTTCGGGGACCGCCACGGCGCAGACCGAGCCGTTCCTGAGCGTGACGCGCGGCGCTGGCGCCGAGATCTGCCCGGACGCGGCGCGCCTCATCGAGCGCGTCGAGCAGCTGCGCGGCCGGCCGGAGACGGGTGCGAGCGGCTCCTACGTCGTCGAGTTCACCCGGGATACCGACGGCTTCCGCGCGTCCATCCGCAGCGGGAGCGGCGCGCGCGAGCTGCGCGATCGCAGCCGCAGCTGCGCCGGGCTCGAGCAGGCGACCGCGGTGACGCTCGCGCTGCTGCTCGACTCCGACGCGCGGGAGCCGTCGGCGCAAGCTTCCGAGGCCGAGGCGCGCGACACGCCGCCGCCCGCGCCTCCAGCGCCTGCGCCTTCGCCCAGCGTTTCGGCGGAGCGGCCGCTGGTCGCGCGGCCCGCGCCAGCGGGCGCCGGCGGCGGCGAGCGCGAGGCGTCGACGTCCGGACGTGGCGCCACGCGGCTCACGATGGCGGTGGGCGCTGCCGGCCTGTTCGGCGTGGTGCGTCCCTTCGCGCCCGCGCTCTCCGCGGAGCTCGGCATCGGCGGTACGCGATTTCGAGCGGCGATCGGCGCGCTCTGGCTCGTCCCGCAGACGCTGGAGCTCGGGCCGGGCGAGCTCCGCGAGACGATGCTCGGCGGCGCCGTGCGCGCCTGCTTCGCGGCCGCGGGTGCTGGGGTGCTGCGCTTCGACGTGTGCTCCGGCGTTCACGCTGGCCGGCTGAAGGCGGCGGCGAGCGGCTTCACGCGGAACGACGCCGTCGAGAAGACGTGGCTGGCGGTGCCGATCGAGCTGTCGCTGGCGAGCCTGGCAGGTCCGCTCGGCTTCGAGGTCGGCGCCGCCGCGCTGGTGCCGCTCCGGCGCAACGATTTCTCGGTGGACGGCGTGGGGGTCGCGTACAGATCGCCGCCGGTCGGCGCGCTGGTGTCGCTCCGTGGCGTCGGAAGCTGGGTGCCGTAGGTGCGTTACGGAGCCGGGGAGCCATCACCTGGCGGGCCGTGTTGAACGCATCCTCGAGCTGTGCACTTGCGAACACATCCGGCCACACGAGCCGGACCCCGACGGCCTCACACATCTCGAGCCACCTCGGATCCTGCGGCTCCCGCTCTGCGACGAGGACAGGTTCAATTGTCCTCCCTCCGGCCCTGAGCAGATGAGCGTACCAAAGCACTTGACCGAGCCCGAGCCTGAGCTGCCGTTCCTCGTTCGCATCCGTGATGCTTTTGACCTCAGCCACGAAGATCGTGGTACCCGCTTCCCAGGCGAGGTCGTACTCCGGTTCGCTCACGGACGGCGAACGTGGCTGGATGTCGTGGCGTCGAAGGAAGTCGGCGAGGGCGTTCTGCGTTTTCGCATGTCCATAATTGCCGCGCTCGATCTTCTCGAAATCTACTTCATCAAAGGGAGCGCGCGAGGTGAGGACCTTGGTTTCGTCAGCGGGGCAATAGTCCGAGCCGAGCTCTGTTGCCTCTGGGACGGGCGCTCGCTGCGTCCATCCGCCGGCCGCGGCCGCATGGAAGGAGCGTACCCTGAGCTCGCGCGTAGACAAACGTGATTTCGACGCGATCCACCATCGTCGAGGCTCTTCATGGTGCCCGGAGGCCGCCATCTTGATCGCGCTGCTCAGTTCACCCCCCGCGTGCGCGGGGGCGACCCAATCCTGCTACCGAGGGCATCGTATCGACACCCCGGGACCGAGCATCAGCACCGAGAGCGCCGGGGCGACGTTTTTTTGGCGCGCTCGCTGCGCCGTACCTGCCAGTCGCCCGCCGGCTTGCCGCCGGACGCCGCTCAGCCCTGCTCTGGCGCGATCGACAGCAGCCCGAACCCGTACGCCTTCGCCGGTCCGACACCCGCCGCGAGCGCTTCACGAAACCGATCCGCGTCGGTCACCCGCAACCGCCCCTCGAACAGCACCGGTGCCAGCGTGAGCTGCTGTCGCTGCTCGCTTGCGCCCGACCCGCGACCGGTGAGCTTCGGCTCCTCGACCGCCGACACGCCGCCCACCCCGGCGCCGTCCTCCGCGCCGCAGAGCTCGAAGCCGCCGGCCATCGCCTTGCGCCGCAGCCAGTCGAGCCGCGATGCGTCGTCGCGCAGCTCCACGCGCCTGCCATTGCGGCGCTTGCCGTCGTCGCCGCTCTTCGTGTCGATTCGGCGCGTCGGACTGGCGCGCAGGCTGAAGCGGAAGAAATCCCCCGCTCTGATACGCGCCCGCTCGCTGCCGACTTCCCGGATCGCCGGGTTCTCGATGGGGCTCGGCTCGGTTAAGCCCAGATCCTCCTGGATATCGAGGAAGTAGTCCTCGGGCAGCCGCGTGAAGTCCGGTCGCGTCGCGCTCTGAACCAGGAGGACGAACCGGCCGCGCAGGACCGCCTCGTCCACGCGAAAAAGGACGCCGTGCGCCCGGCGCGGATGGGGCCCGGCGCCGTCGGGGAACGCGCGCATGATCGTGCGGTGGAGACCCTCGATATCGGCGATATCAGCGCGCACGGCGCGCGAAATGGGGTTCAGCAAGGCTCGGGACAGGTACATCGGAGGCTCCTTTGCAAGTCAGAGGGCGGGAGTCCGCAGCTCGGGGCGCCGCGCGACCAGCGAGGTCTGCGGCGTGTCCTCGGGCGACAACGCGAGCTCTCCGGGCTCGATCCACGTCGTGCAGACGAAGCGGCGCGGCAGGGCGAGGGCTGCGGCCATCGCGTCGAGCCGCTCGGGACGCACCTGGAGCAGCAGGCGCTCGGCGCACGCGACAACGTCGAGCACGTGGCACAGGAGAGGGTGCCAATCCGGGCTTCCCTCGCGGGCGCGGGAGGGGTCGGCTTTTCCCCAGAGCTGCCAGACGCGGGGGTCGAACGATGCGTGGGGGGCGTTCTCGGCAGGGGGATGAGCGCCCATCATGATGCTGTCCTTGGGATGCTTTCATCATGGATCGACAAGGCGTGCAATACGAATCAATGCGCATCTCACGCCTGTTCGACCCGTCGGGTAGCGCATCGCGGAGCCCGCCTGACATCCCGCCGCTGTCGACTGGCCTGCCACCCCCACGCGGGCGGACACCGTCGCCCTGGCGTTCGCATCCCTGCGATGCGCACGGTGGCCCCTACCAGGACTGCTCCACGCGCACGGCGCTTGGCAGCGGTCGTGCGGGAGCGGCGCCCGGAGGGGTCGAGGTGAGACGGGGCAGGGGAACGGCTCACGGCGACCATCGAGCGGCTCGTGGCAGCGATCGAGCGGTTCGTGGCAGCCATCGGGCGGTTCGTGGCGGCCATCGAGCCGTTCTTGGCAGCGATCGAGCGGTTCGTGGCGGCCATCGAGCCGTTCTTGGTGGCCATCGACCAGCTCGTGGCAGCGATCGAGCGGTTCGCGGGCGACGCGGCGACCGTGCGCACGTTCGTGACACTCTTCTGCGACCGAATAGCGCAGTCCGATATCCAGCCCGAGCAGGAGTTTGACGAACTCGCGCTTCATGCATCCCGTGTAGAGGCCTTCGTCGAGCATGTGGGCCATGACCGCGCCGAGTTCGCCGACGTACGCATCGAGCTCCGCGCCCGTGCTGAGTTCGTCCGCGACGAATCGCAACCCGCTGCGCTCTGCTCGGGCTCGGCCGCGGAGCGGGGGGCCTGATGAACGGTAGCGCAAGGACATGAGCAGTGATGCGAATCACCGTTGCGCCCGCATCTCCGCGCGTGTATCCGGAATGACCTGGAGGGTGGGGGCATGCGACGCATGTCGAAAACGAAGGCGGCCGCTGTTCTCGTTTCCGGTCTCACGGCGTGCAACTTCGACATGGGTGAGTGCTATCTCAGGGGCCAGGGAACGGACGGCGCAGGTGGCAGTATCATCCTCCCGTCAGCGGCTACAGGAGACGCATACCGAAACGGTGACGACGTGGGCAGCGGTACCTCTGAGCAGATGGCAGGGTGCGCCCCGGTCACCAGGTGCAGCGAATACTTTGAAGCTTGCCAGGCCAAAGGACGGCCTTGCACGCGCATAACGACAAGCGGTCATACGTTCTGTCGCGACTGTCTTGACTATTGCCTTCGCGGCGAGCCGTACGAATCTAGTGAGTGTCTTCGCTGTGGATATCGCTAGCGCAACACATGTGGTTTTCGAGTCTCGCGTGGCGGATCGCATCGCGCCGCTGGGTGCCGCCAACGTTGTCGTCGACTCCGACTGTGTTCTTGTTGGGCCGTCTCGCGTGGGTGCGTCCGAGCATGTTCTTGCGCGTCAGGCGTGGTGGGGTGATTTTGACGACCCTATCGGTGCTGATCGCAAGATAGGTCCTGTGGTTTTCGTATGGGTTTCGTCCACCAATCTGCGCGAGCGCGTGGCGCTCTGGAGAGTCTGCAGCAGGCTGCGCACGCGTGCCATCCCCCGCAAGGACATCGTCGTCGTCGAACTGGATCCTCCATTCCTAGGGCTGGACAACAACGACTCTGCCGTGCCGACGTGGTGCTCCGCCTCCGCGCTGGGGACGATCCTGGAGCGGCTCGGTGAAGCGCGTCCCTGGCCGCCCGGACGCTACCGGCGTGCCGTCCGCCTCTGGAGCCAGTACACGGCAGCAGATCCGAGGCCGTTCGCGCAGAATTGCGCACGTGGCGTCGAAGGGTTTCCAGAACTCGCGCCCTTGTGGGAGCTCCTCTCGTCCTTTTTCCCGAGAAGGACTGCGGAAGGAGCGCTGCGCCTCAGTCGATTCGACGAGCTGCTCCTGACCATCCTGTCTGCGGAGTGGCAGACTCCTCTCGCCGTGGTTGGGCGCGACCTGCGGGCTGGAATGGACTTGTGGCGGACGCTCTCCTGCACGGGCGACCTGTTCCTGCCACGCCGGCTAGAGCATTGGGCAGACCACGACGCTGGCGCGGCTGTGGAACGTGCGCCAGGGCCAGAGCCATCCGACTCGCACCCGATGCTCTCGCGAGTGTATCGGCTTACCGAACGTGGTATGAAGCTCCGCGAAGGCATCGATGTCCTCGCGGATGCACCTGGTTTGCCCCTGGCTGGGGTCGAGGCGTACTCGACCTCAGCTCCCTGGGTGCTGCTCGAAGATGGACGGCTGGCTCGCTTGTGATGACTACGATCCTGGGTCCACGAGGGTGGGCGCATCGCGGGCGGGTCCTGCTGCGCGCGTGTCGGAGCCGGGCGCGTGTGGGGGGTGACCAAGCCGAGCGCCTCGCAGGCCCCGCTCGCGCTCCAGGGAAAGTCTCGCGCCCGCACACCGTGCCTTTGCCGAGATCGTGCTCCCCAGGTCCCCCGGCTTGCGAACCTTGCCGCTGGCGGCTAAGCCCGTCTGCTTGTCCCCATCATCCGACGGAGGAACCCATGGCACCGCGAAAGAAGGATTCGACTTGGACCACGTGGGAAGACATGCCGCTCGACGAGTTTCGAGTGCGGGCCCGGAAGGCGAAGGCCCTCGCCACCGAGTTCGTCGAGAAGCTCGACGAGCTCTTCCCCGGCCTCGTGACGCTCACCAAGGAGCAGCGGAAGACCGCGCCTAGGCTGCGTGACGGCGAACACGCGATGCTGCACAAGGTGCTCGACGTGGTCGACATGAAGCCGGCCCTGTTCGAGTCGCTGGCCGATCAGGACGAAGGCATGGACCCGAACCGCTTCGAGACGGCGCTGCTCCGCGAGCGGATCGAGAAGCACCTGCTCTTCAGCGACGTCGCGGCGAGCCTCTCCTCGGTGGGCGGCGAGCTCGGCGACTCGACGCTCTATACCGCCGTCAAGTTCCGCGAGTCGCTCTATGCCGCCTACCGCATCGCCAAGACGCACGCGCAGACCGACCGGAAGGTCATGGACGTGCTCGCGCCGGTCGTCGACTTCATGCGGAAGAACGTCGCCGCCGCGGCCGCCGCGAGGCGGATCCGCACGCCGACCACGGCCGAGCTGCCGAGCTCCGGAGACGCGTAGCCTCGACGAGGGCAGGGGAGCGCGCTGATGCGGCCCCAGGAGAGGCCGCGAGCGCACAGACTCTACGAGCTCGGTAGCATGGCCTGTGACGATGCGCTGCCAGCTGGCATGTGCTGCATCTCCTGAGCGACGATGAGCAGGGGGCTCGTCTAAGCCGCGCGGCGCCCGGGTTCACCGTCGCTCGACGGACACCGGGACGCAGCGCAAGCGCTTCTGAGCTCAATCTTCCTGGGTGTGGGTGCAGCTTGAGCTCCGCATTGTCGGCTCAGAATCTCACGGCTCCGTGCCGCTCCCCCGCCGAGCCCTCGCGTGCAGGCGGATGCCGCGCTCCTGGTGCAAAGGAGGCGATCCTCCCGTCCGTCATCGCCCCGGTCCATCGCGATCCGTGCCTGCGGTGATCGCTGTCGCCAGGGCAAGGCGCTCGCGCTCGCTTCGTGCGAAGCCAGGGAGGAGTTCTGCCGAGCGCAGCCACGGAACATGCGCCGCCGGTGCTGGGAAAATGTGCATGCCAGCTCCCTTGGCTGGCTCGTGTATTGCACGGTCGAGTTCTCGTACTAGCCTCATCGCATGGATGAGAAGGATTCGCCGATCGCGGAGCGTCGCTACAGCGTGGAAGGTCAGCCTGGGCGAGAGATCATCTTGAAGATTGGACGGCCGTTCGAGGTGAGCCCTCCTGGGGTGGACTGGGCGTGTCCCGTCGTCTTCGAGGGCCTGGACGACGGATGCAGCAAGTGCGTGTACGGGATCGACGGTGTGCAGGCGATCCAGCTCGCGATGCAGTACGCGCGCAACCAGCTGGAGGCCTCCGGGCTGCAGCTCCTCTGGATGACCGATGAGCCGGGCGATCTGGGGCTCCCGCGCCCGATCGAGAGCACGCTCGGCGTATGGTTTCAGCGCGAGCTCGAGCAGATGGTGGAGAGTGAGCAACGCAGGATGCACGAGATCGTGCTCAAGCTCGGCGAGGCGCGCGAGCGGCGCCGGAAATCGACAGGAGCCTAGCTTCGGCGCGGTGCCCGTTCCGTCGCGTGGGCTGGGCGGATCGACCGATGCGTGATTCTTTCCTCGTCGGCTCCTGCTCCGTCGAGCAGGCGGCGCTCCCCATCACATCGTTTCGACCGACTTGAGCATCTCCGGGACGAAGTGAAGTCTCGGCCGGAGCAGCCTGTCGCGGCGCCCGGGCTGTCGGACCTGGAGCATGGCGCCGGTCGCGGAGCTGTTCGAGGCATCCAGAAGATCGTCGGTGAACGTATAGCTGTAATTCTCTTGCTTGGTCGGTGTCTTGTCCTCCGCAACGGCCTCGGGGATCGAGACGCCGAGAAACAGCAGCGCGGCTGTGACTGAAATAAGCGATCGCGGCTTCATCATGCCTCCTCGCCTTGTTCGGACACGAGCGAGGTCCGCAGATTGGGACCCTTTTTACCGAGCTCGATGTCGCGTCGCGGAGCTCGCCGGGGCGGGCGCGTCCAGAGCGCGCGGTGCTCCCGCCCGGGTGGGCAGCCCCAGGTGGACGATGCACCTCTGCGTTCCGTGCCGACAGGCGCGCTCGATGTCGTCGCGGAGGGCTCCCCGGACGGACCGCCGATCCGGTGACAACGCAGGTGACATCGCTCTCCTTCCGCGTAGAATCGGGCCCGATGCTCACCTGCAGTCGAAGGAGCACGACGGGCGGCCTCATCGTTGCGGTCGTCGTGGCGCTGGCCGTGGTCGTCCCCGCCGGAGCGGCGGGCGCGAGCGAGGAGACGCCGGCAAAGGTGGCGAACGGCATCGCCGTCGGCGCTCGGCTGGAGGCGCTCGCGGACGTCAAGGTCGCCCGCGCCGAGGTCGCCCGGGGCTCCAGGGTGAGCGTGGCCAGGCTGATCGAGCGCCAGGGCCAGCTCACCGCCGTCGACGTCGAGCTCGCCGACGGCCACGTCGCACGCGTGGCGATGGCGACGGTCCGCACGTCGTTCCGCGTCCTCTCCGAGTAGCCGTCATTCTTCGCGTCGCTCGCGTCGCTCGAGTCGCCGGCTTCTTCACCCCCGCGCGCGATCGCGGCTAGGGTGCCGCCATGCGGAACCCCGCCAAGGTGCGCGTCGCCGTCCTCTTCGGCGGCCGCTCGGCCGAGCACGAGATCTCCCTCCTGTCCGCCCGCTTCGTCGTCGAGGCGCTCGACCGCGACCGCTTCGAGCCGGTGCTCATCGGCATCGACAAGTCCGGCCGCTGGCTGCTCCAGGAAGAGGCGCTGCTCCTCGGCGCGGCGCGCGACCCCCGCCTCGCCCGGCTGAACGAGGCGATGCCGGAGATCGCCCTCGACGCCCACCCCGGGCCCGCCGGCGAGGCCACGCTGACCGTGCCGGGCGGCGCCCGCGCCCCGATCGACGTCGTCTTCCCCGTCCTGCACGGGCCCACCGGGGAGGACGGCTGCGTCCAGGGCCTCCTCGAGCTCGCCGGCGTCCCGTACGTCGGCTCCGGCGTGCTCGGCTCCGCCGTGGGGATGGACAAGGACGTGATGAAGCGCCTGCTCCGCGAGGCGGAGATCCCGATCGTCCCCCACGTCACCCTCCGCCGGGCCGCGTGGGACCGCGATCGCGGCGCGTGCATCGACCAGATCGCCGCCCTCTCCGCCCCCGGCAGCGCCGGGTTCGGGCCGATCTTCGTCAAGCCCGCGAACCTCGGGTCGTCCGTCGGGGTCCGGCGCGTCAAGGCGCGCTCCGAGATCGAGGCGGCCGTCGAGCACGCCTTCGAGTTCGACCTGAAGATCGTCTGCGAGCAGGGCATCGAGGGCGTGCGCGAGATCGAGTGCTCCGTGCTCGGCGACGACGACCCCATCGCCTCCGTGCCCGGCGAGATCGTGGTCGGGCACGCCGACGGCTTCTACTCCTACGCCGCGAAGTACATCGACGCCGACGGGGCCACGATCCGGATCCCGGCCGATCTCTCCCCGGCCGAGGCGAACGCCGTGCAGCTGGTCGCGCTCCGCGCGTTCCGCGCGCTGGAGGCGTCGGGGATGGCCCGCGTCGACCTGTTCCTCTCGCCCGATCGCGCGCTCTACGTGAACGAGATCAACACCATCCCCGGCTTCACGGCGATCTCGATGTACCCGAAGCTCTGGGAGGCGAGCGGCATCCCCGCGCGCGAGTTGATCGAGCGCCTGATCGCGCTCGCGCTCGAGCGCGGCGCGCGCAAGGCCCGCCTCAGGACGAGCGCCTAGAGGAACAAACGGGTTGAAACCGCCAGAAGAGAGCAGAATTCGAACCGCCAAGGCGCCATAAGACGCCAAGATTTTTGTGATTCTCTTGGCGTCCTTGGCGCCTTGGCGGTTCACTTCTCGCTCGATCAACGTGAGCGGTATTCTGGCGCCGCGCGGCCCGCGTCAGCCCCCGTCGAGCCGCACGCCGGGGGCGCCGAGCGCGGGTCGCCGCACGAGGCACGGGCCGAGCGCCTCGAGGATGCGCGCGTGGCGCTCGGCGGGCGCCCACACGAGGATGTGCCCGCCGCCGCCTGCGCCGCACACCCGGAGGACCTCGACCCCGAGGCCGTCGAGCCGCCGCTCCAGCGAGAGCGCGAGCGCGCTCGCCGCCCTCGAGAGGCGCACCTTCGCGGCCGCGCCCCGGCGCATGCCCGAGAGCACCAGCGAGAGCGAGCCGAGCTCGAAGCCGCGCGCGACCTCGCCGGCCGCCGCCACGAGCTCGCCCTTCGCGTCGCACGCCGAGCCGGCGTCCATCCGATCCAGCACCTCGCCCGACACGCGCCGCACCTCCGTGTCCACGAGCAGCAGCCCCGCCGAGAGCGCGGGCACGAGGTCCGGGCAGCCGATCGCGAGCGGCCGCACCCCCGAGCAGCCGCCGGCGTCGAAGGCGAGATCGAGCAGCCCCCCGAACGCCGCGAACACCTGATCCTGCGCGCCGCACGCGTTGCACAGGCGCTCGCGCTCGATCGCGACCGCCTCGCGCGCCAGATCCTCCGGCGCCACGGCCTCTCCGAGCGAGGCGCGCAGCGCGAACAGCGCCGCCACCGCCACCGACGCGCTGCCGCCCAGGCCGGCCCCGGGCGACGTCTCGCTCTCGACCCGCAGGGCGACCCCGTCGCCCACGCCCGCCGCGGAGAGCGTCGCCTCGATCAGGCGGAACGCGAGATCGTCGCGCGGAGGATCCGCGCGGCGCCGCAGGAGGACCCGCGCCCCTCCGGCGCCGCCGGCGCCCTCGGTCGGGCGCGGCTCCGCCCGTCCCTCGCCGCGCGAGGCGAGCTCGAGCCGCACCCAGCCTCGATCGAACGGCTCCACGATCACACGCGCGCGCAGATCGATCGCGGTGCCCACGACGCGCCCGCCGTCCTGTCGGGCGATGCCGGGCAGGTCGCTGCCACCCCCGGCGAAGGAGACGCGCATCGGCGCGCTCGAGGCCGCGCGCCACAGCGGGCTTCGCAGCGTTCGCGGCGCGGAGAGGGAGCCGGCGCAGGGGATGCTCATGCTGTCCTTCGGCGCGAGCGCGACCCGCCGGGACGCGAGCCCGCCCCAGGGACCGAGGCGGAGCGCCCCGCGGCGGCACCCTGTGCAGGGAGCAGGCCATCGATGGAGCGCCCGCCGTGCACGCTCCCGCGCGGTCCCGCCCGGTTCCGCTCAGTTCAGGTCCTTGCTCGCGGGCTCGCTCCTCGGCGAGGGCTGCGCGCGGGCCGCGTCGAGGATCCGGTCGATCACCCTGAGCCCGGCCGCGAACATGTCCCGCTCAGCGCGCTCGCCGCCGGCGTGCACCTCGGCCGCCTTCTCCCGGAGGGCGAGCGCGTCGCGGCGGACGACCGGGAGGCGAGCCGCGCCCGCCGCCTCGGCGATGCACCCGGCGAGATCGTAGATGAGGAACGCGTCCTCCTCGCTGATCCGGGCCTCCGCACGGCGCCCCTCGGCGCGGGCGCGCGCCGGGGATCCGGAAGCGCGATCCCCCCGGGCGTGCGGCGCGACCTCCCGATCGTCGTCGTCCCCGATGGATCCCGAGGAGACGCGGTCGAGCAGGCTGGTCAGCTCGACCCGGTAGGCGGCGAGGACCAGCGCGCAGAGCGCCCCGCGATCGCGCAGCGAGAAGAGGATCAGCTCGAGGAGCCGGTCGGACCGGGTCGCGCAGTTTTGCATCGCTGCCTTGTACGGCGTCCGCCCACGTGACCTCAATCCAGAACGCCACCGCCCGCGGCGGATCCGCCCTCGGACGCGGGGCACGTCACGCACCGAGGGCGCTCGCGTGGCGCGCGCCGGCCCGTCGAGGCGCACGCCGAGGCGCGAACCGCTCCGTCGAGGCGCGCGCCGGCCCGTGAAAACGCGCCGAAACGCGGATAGCGTGGGGGGCCCCACGCGGCGGTTGCGGAGCTGTGCCGGATCGGTCAATAGGTCCGACCCTCCTGCGTCAACGGGCCGCGACGGATGTCTGGCGTGCTGACGCTCCGGCTCAGCCTGTCACCTCATCCACCATCGCATCGGCATCCCCGTGACCGCGAATCGTTCTACGAGCCCCACGCCCACCCGAGAGCAGTCCACCGCGCCGTCCTCGGCCACCCTCACGACGTCCGCCCGGCCCGCGCCGCCCGCGCCACCCGCGTCTCCTACGCTTGCGGACGGCGCGCCCGGCGCCGGGCTGAGCGAGCGCGGCGCGGCGATCGTCCGCGAGGAGGAGGCGCTGCTCGCCCGCGTCACCGCGCACCTCGCCGCCGCCGCGACCAAGCCGTCGCGCCCGCCGCCCGCCGAGAACTACGAGGAGCAGCTCCTCTCGCTGCGCGATCAGATCGCGGCGGCGCGGCTGGAGGACGTGCCGGCGCTGGTGCAGCAGATGGAGCGCCTGCAGGGGATCGCCGCGCGGCGGAACGAGAACGTCGTCGAGCCCGTCGATCCGAAGTCGCCTTACTTCGGCCACCTGCGCCTCCGGGAGAAGGGCCGCCCCGAGCGCGACGTCCTCATCGGGCGCACGACGCTCGTCGACGCGAGCGCGGGCGTGCGGATCGTCGACTGGCGCCACGCCCCGGTCAGCCAGATCTACTACCGCTACGAGGAGGGCGCGGAGTACGAGGAGACCTTCGGCGAGCGCGACGTCGAGGGCACCGTGCTCGTGCGGCGCACCGTGACCATCGACGACGGCGAGCTCTATCGCATCTCGGCGCCGCAGGGGACGCTCGTGCGCGGGCCCTCGGGCGCCTTCCGCGAGATCGCGACGCGGGCGACCGAGCTCTCCGGCGGGCAGGGCAGCGCGGTGCGCCCCGAGGACATGCGCGACATCGCGCGCGCGGCGGCGGGCGGCGCGCGCGGCGGGCTCGGGACGGGGGCGGCGTTCCACGCCCGCGAGGACCGGCACCTCCCGGAGATCGCGGCGCTCCTCGACCCGCGGCAGTTCGAGCTCATCTCGAAGCCGGACGCCGGCATCGTGGTCATCCAGGGCGGCGCCGGCAGCGGCAAGACGACGATCGGCGTCCACCGGCTCGCCTTCCTCTCCTACAACGGGGGCCGCCGCTTCACCGCCGACAAGATGCTCGTCATCGTCGGCAGCCCCGCGCTCCGCGCGTACATCAGCGAGGCGCTCCCCGCGCTCGGCCTGGGCGGCATCGCGGTCGAGACGTTCTCCGAGTGGGCGCGCGCGGCCCGGAAGCGCGCGTTCCCGTGGCTCGAGGCGCCGATCGAGGAGAACACGCCCTCGGTCGTGACCCGCTACAAGACCCACCCGGCGATGCTCCACCTCCTCGAGCAGCGCGCGGCGGAGCTCAAGGACGACGCGCGGGCGCGGCGCGACTCGCGCGGCACCCTCGCGTTCTGGGCGGACGTGCTCACCGATCTCGACCGGGTGATGGCCGCCTTCGAGGCGGCGGGCGACCCCGAGTTCGGCCCGGAGCAGGTGAAGCGCGCGTGGCGCTGGTGCGCGGACCGCTGCCCCGCCGTGCTCGACCTCGACCCCGGCGACCGCGCCGAGCGCAAGGCGGCGATGGCCGACGAGCCCGCGGACGACGACGACGACCGGGGCGGGGACGGGCGCGAGGTCTCGAGCGACGACCGCGCGGTGCTCGACCCCGAGGACGACGCGCTCCTCCTGCGGGCGTACCAGCTGCTCCGGGGCGAGCTCCGCAAGGGGAAGAACGTGCTCGTCTACGAGCACCTCTTCGTGGACGAGGCGCAGGATCTCGCGCCGATCGACCTCGCGGTGCTGCTCGGCGTCGTGGCCGAGCCGCGCAGCGTGACGCTGGCGGGCGACACGGCCCAGCGGCTCTTCATGGACTCCGGCTTCCGCGACTGGCGGGCGACGCTCGACGACCTCGGCCTGTCGCGGGTCGACGTCGAGCCGCTGCGCATCGCGTACCGCTCGACGCGCGAGGTGCTCGCGTTCGCCCGCGCGGTGCTGGGCCCGCTGGCGGATCCGACGCCGCCCCTCGCCCCGCGCAGCGGGGCGCCGGTCGAGCACCACCATTTCCCGAGCGCCGGCGCGGCCGTCGCGTTCCTGGCCGACGCGATCCGCCCGCTGTTCGCGCGCGAGCCCCGCGCGACGCTGGCGATCCTGGCGCGCCACCCCGAGCAGGCGGACGTCTACTACGACGCCCTCAGGATGGCGGAGATCCCGAACCTCCGGCGCGTGCGCGCGTACGAGTTCGCGTTCCGCCCCGGCGTCGAGGTGACCGAGGTCCGGCAGGTGAAGGGCCTCGAGTACGACTACGTGGTGCTGGTCGACGTGAATGCGTCGACCTACCCGGCGGACGACGAGTCGCGGCACCTGCTCCACATCGGGGCGACGCGCGCGGCGCACCAGCTCTGGGTGATCTCGACGGCGGCGCCGTCGCCCCTCGTGCCGGACTGGCTGGGCTGAGGGGCAGGGGGACGAAGGGACCGCTCGAGCGCAGCCGAGCTGTGCCGCCGCGCTCGTCGACCAAGGCTTCGGAAGGCATCGGAAGGCATCGGCAAGGGGAGTGGACACAATCGACACCGGGCCGTGAGAGAATCCTTGACCGGAGCGAGGCCGTGAGTAGATTCCCTCTCGCGCGGTGGAGCAGCCTGGTAGCTCGTCGGGCTCATAACCCGAAGGTCGTGGGTTCAAATCCCGCCCGCGCAACCACGACCCAAGTAGCAACAAGTAGCAAGAGGACGCGAGGATTGGCCGGAAAGGCCACCTCGCGTTTTTCGTTTTCAGGGTCTGTCCGCCGACGCCGAGCGGGAGACCGTACAGGCGGTCTGAGCGATCCCGCCGCCCGGCCCCTTCAGGCGAACGCCGCTCGTCGCGCGCTTTGCCTGCTCGCTTCGTGTGTGCCTCTCGGGAGAGGTCCTGGTCGTCCCGGCGGCCTCGCGCGCCCCGGGTCCCGCTCGTTCCATCGGAGCGCGGCGGCACGGAGCGGATCGAGCGCAAGGGCGATAAGACGCTCACCCCTTCTGGGACATCGAGCGTCGATGGCGCGAACTCCATCGCTCTCTGCGGCTCCGGCGCGCCGCCGCTCCGATGCCCTGTCCGTCGGCGGTGTCGCTCGGGAAGTGCGCAGCGCTACGGGGCCGGTACAGGTGCGGTTCGCCAGCGCCACATCCGCGGCCTCGGTCCGCTCGCCGCGCCGCCGCGCCCCCGGCGAGGTCGCCGCGATCTGAGCGCGTTCGTCGTGCGTTCGTTGCGCCTTGGTCGGGCGTTGGTGGACATGGCGCGCGCTTCCACGGGCGCCTCGCGCCGGCGGCGCGGCCCTCTCGCCGCGCCGTAGGCAGGCGCCGGTCCCATGATGTAGGATGGCGGTAGAGGCGGCTCCTGTGCTCTGAACACGCGCGCCGCGGCGCGCACCTCACCGGCGCATTCCCGGTAACCTCCAGCGGACAACCACGATGGCCAAACCGAACGATCCCTTCGCACCCTCGACCAACACGCGCGGCGCCGCGACGCCGGGGGATGCTGCCAAGCCGCAACGCAGCGCCAGCGCGCCCGCGCCCGCGGCGCGTGCGTTGCCCTCCACGGGGCCTGCCACCCAGCGAGGGCCGGGGGCCTACGGCGCGCCCGAGTTCCTCAACAAGGCGCGCAGCGCGCAGCCGCCGGAGCTCCTGAGCCAGCGCACCATCGAGCTCGTGCAGTGGTCCTGGGCGAAGGTGATGCCCATCTCGGACGCCGCGGCGGCGCTGTTCTATGAGCGGCTGTTCACGCTCGAGCCGTCGGTGCGGCCGCTGTTCAAGAACGATATCGCCGAGCAGAAGAAGAAGCTCATGCAGACGCTCTCCGTGGCCGTCGATGGGCTGAACAACCTGCCCAAGCTCGTGCCGGTGCTCCAGGCCCTCGGCGTCCGGCACCAGGGCTATATGGTCGTCGATCGGCATTACGACGTGGTGGGCGAGGCGCTGCTCTGGACGCTGCGCGAGGGGCTCGGCGACTCCTTCTCGGCCGACGTCGAGTCCGCGTGGAAAGAGGTCTACGGCGTGGTCTCGGACGTCATGAAGAAGGCCGCCGCGGCCCACGCGGCCGTGGGCGGCGCGCAGGCGCACCCCTCGCCGGCGCCGGCCGGCAGGGAGGCCCCGCGGATCGGCTCCCAGCAACCGGCGCAGCGCGTGGCGCCCGCGGAGCCGTCGGTGCAGATGCCGAAGTCGGTGCCGCCGCCCTCGTCGACCAAGGCCTCGCGGACGCTCGTCGGGGTCGTGCCGCCCTGGCAGGGCGATCCGCCGCCGCCCGCGCCCGCGCCCGCCGCGGCGCCCGTGGGCGCCCCGATCAGCCTGCGCACCATCGAGCTCGTGCAGCGATCGTGGGCGAAGGTGATGCCCATCTCGGACGCCGCGGCCGCGCTCTTCTACGACCGCCTCTTCGAGCTCGATCCGTCGGTGCGGCCGCTGTTCAAGAACGACATGGCCGAGCAGAAGAAGAAGCTCATGCAGACGCTCGCCGTGGCCGTCGACGGGCTGAACAACCTGGGCAGGCTCGTGCCGGTGCTCCAGGCGCTCGGCGTGCGGCACCACGGCTACATGGTCGTCGATCGGCATTACGACGTGGTGGGCGAGGCGCTGCTCTGGACGCTGCGCGAGGGGCTGGGCGACGGCTTCACGCGCGACGTCGAGTCGGCATGGACCGAGGTCTACGGCGTGATCGCGGACGTCATGAAGAAGGCGGCCGCAGATCACGTCGCGAGCGGGGGCGGTCGCAAGGCCGACGCCGCGCCCGCGCGGGAGCGGGCGCCCGCGCAGCGGCCGCCCCTCTCGGAGCAGCGCGCGCCGGCGCCGTCGAGCGTCACGGAGGTGATGCCGGCGAAGCGGCGCCCGGGCCCGCTCGACGAGGACGCCGACACGCTGCACTACCAGACCAACCCTGCCCATGAGGCCATGATGACCAGCGGTATCCACCACGAAGACTCCCGGGCGGCGGCGCGCCCGGCCTCCGCAGCGCCCCCTGCCGTCGCGAGCGCGAGCCCGCAGGGGCTCGTCATCCCGTGGGCGGGCCAGGACATGGTCGTCAACGTCCACGTCAAGCTGGACGGTCCGCTGGTGACGGTCCCGGTCGCCTCGCCCGGGATGGCGCCGCCGGCGGCCGCGGCGCCCGTCGTGCTGGAGCCGACTGGCCCGAGCGGCCTCGCCGCGGGGCTCGCGATCGCCCTGCTCTCGATCGCCGCCTCGATGGCCACGGCCATCCTGATGACGGTGGGCGGCGCCGACAAGGCTGCGGCCGGCGTGGGCGCGGCCGGCGCGGGCGCCGCGCCCAACATCGCGTCCCTCGCGACCTACGCCGTGCCGATCATCGTCACGGTCCTCGTCCTCTCCGCGTTCACGATGGGACACATCCTGGGGCGGGGTCGGGCGCGGAGCGACGCGGGGCCCGGCGCGGGGCAGCTGTGAGCTCCTCCTGCGGGTCGTGAGCGGGTCTGGACTGGAAGCCGACTGGAAGCCGACGCATTCGCCCGGCGAGCGCACGGGTTTGATGGCAAGATGGGAATGAGAGTCCGATGATCGCGGAGCCTGCGAGTACGCTGACCCATCTGGCGGGACAGTGGCTGGGACCCTTCCAGCTGATCCAGCTGCTCGGCATCGGCGCGATGGGTGCCGTGTACCTGGCCAGGGACAGCGTGCTCCAGCGCGACGTCGCGGTGAAGCTGATCGCGAAGGGGAGCGCGGACACCGATCCCGAGCGGCGCGACCGCTTCCTGCGCGAGGCGCGCGCGGCGGCGCGCCTCCTCCACCCGAACGTGGTGCAGATCTTCCAGGTCGGCGAGGACGAGGACGTCCGCTACATCGCCATGGAGTACGTCCACGGCCTCACCATGGCGCAGGCGGCCAAGCAGCACGGCGGCCGCCTGCCGGAGCAGTTCGGGATCGAGAAGATGCGCGAGGCCGCGGCGGCGCTCGAGCTCGCGGCGTCGTACGGCATCTCCCACCGCGACGTCAAGCCCGCCAACCTCCTCCTCAATGCGTCTGGGACGCTCAAGATCGCCGACTTCGGCCTGGCGTCCCATCCGGAGAGCGGTCCGCTCGGGAGCAGCTCCGCCCGCACGCTGGAGGGCACGCCGTTCTACATGAGCCCGGAGCAATGGACCGGGCAGGACATCGCGCCTCCGTCGGACATCTACAGCCTCGGCTGCACGTTCTACCATCTGCTCGTGGGCAGGACGCCCTTCTCGGCGCGGGATCTCGCTGGCTGCTTCCAGGCGCACTGCCACGCGCCCGTCCCGGATCCGAAGCTGGCGATGCCGGACATCGACCCGCTCCTCGCGGAGCTCCTGCGCCGCTGCATGGCGAAGAGGCCGCAGGAGCGGCCGTCGGCCGGGCACATCGTGGCGTTCCTCGAGGACATGCTGATGCTCCGGCGCAGCAGCGTCAGGCCGCGAGAGATGTCGGAGCCGAAGAGCGCGCTGCTCGGCGCGCCCGTGGATCTCGGCGATACGAGGATAAGCCAGCTCCCGGTGCCGCCGAGAGGCCCGCTCGCGACGCCGACGGGCACGATCCTGGTGAGCAGCTCGACCGCCGTCGGGCACTTCACCGGCCAGTACAGCTACCGTGATCATTTCGGGCTGACCGGCTATCCGTTCAGCGACATCCGGCAGCCGAGCTTCTTCTGGGACGCGGGCCCTTATGCGTGGATCCTGAGGACGCTGGCGTCGCAGATCGTCGCCGGGCAGCGCCCGGCGATCCTCGTGGGCGAGCCGGGGAGCGGCCGGACCTTCGTCTGTGAGATGATCAAGAACAAGGTCCCGAGGATCCATGTCTTCTCGGTCGAGCCGCAGCTGCTCTTCGGGACGCGGCCGCTCGTGTCGCTGTGCAGGCAGGTGGGGGCGACGGCCATCACACCGACGCTGAGCCAGCAGTTCCTCGTCGACGCGTTCCTCGGGCAAGCCCTCCTCCGCGCCGGGTCGGACGCGATCGCGGTGCTGGTCGTCGACGGCGTCGATCCGGAGGATCACGATCTCCTGATGGAGCTCCATGACATCCTGCGCTGCGCCCCGGCGGGCAGGCTCTCGATGATCCTGGTGGGCGCCCCCGATCTCCCCGCGACCCTGGCCTCGAACGGCGTGCCGCGCGAGCTCTACTCAGGCGCTCAGTCGCTCCTCCTGCCCGGCATGACCCAGCAGGAGATGAGCGAATACATCGATTTCAGGATGTGCTCGGTCGGAGGGAGCAGGCGGGGGCTCCAGCTGGATCTCGCGTCGCAGCAGCTGCTGCACGCGAGGAGCGGCGGTAGCCCGAAGCTCATCAACATCTACTGCCACAACGCGCTGACGATCGCCGCGCTCCAGGGCGAGATGGACGTGAGCCTGTCGTCGATCCGCCTGGGAATGAAGAGCAAGAGCTATCTCACCGCCGAGGCGGCCACGAACCTGATCCGGGGCTGAGCGCGCCTCCAGCGGGTCGTCAGGCGTGGCCGGAGCGGTCGTGCGCGGGGCGATCGCAACGCGCTCGCGCGCTGGCCAATCCCCCCCATTCCTCGCCGCCTTAGCTGTCGTTTCCGGCGGTTCCGGCTGGTGCGACCGTCGTGGCCGCTCCGGTCGAGGACGGCGCGCTCGGCGGCGCGGCGGGGAGGGGGGCGCGCCCGGGCATTGCGGCGAGCACCGCCGCGTCCGTCATCGGCGCGCGCGGCACGTTCAGCGCGCGTCCAATGCGCGCCCTCGAATGCTTGTCGTTGTCGACGCACCTGCCGCGCGTGTATGCGCTGAGCCGATCGCGCGGCTCCTGCTTGCGGCACGCCCCGAACGATCCCTTGATCAGCGCGAGTCCCGCGCGAAAGCATTTCTCTCGATCCCCGACGAGATCCTCGTGCGACCACCCCTCCCGGGTCTTGCCGGCGCCGACGCGGACCTGGAGCAGACAGGAGTCGAGCCCCGAGCCGCGCGCGAGCTTCCCGAGCCCGAGGTCCACGTCGCGACGGTAACCGCTCTCGAAATACGCGATCGACAAGAGCAGCGCCATCGTCTCGGCTCGGCCGCGCGGGCCGCCGAAGAGCGGCTTCAATGCGGGATCATAGGCGACCTTCGCCGCCGCGCGCGCGATCTCGTGGTAACGCGCGCGGCCTTCCTCGGGCGTCTCGATCGCGTCCTTGATGAAGCTCTTCCCAGGCGGGGCCCATGTCATCATGATACCAACAGCCCACGCGATTATCGTATCCATAAGACATGTAAGGTCATGGGCTACCTCTGTGTCAAGCAATTCGGACAGCCTGGCTGGGATTGTCGTCGTGCGTTGTATGATCGCGTGCCGCTCAGTGTGCATTATAACGTCCTCGTCAAATTGCGAATGATCTGGGAAGCGGTGCGTCGTACGTGGTGCGCAATCGCTTTCGCACCGGGTCGCACTGGATTTGTGTTCGGTTGTGTTCAGTTACGTTTGTTGCGTCTGTTGCGTTTGCTGCGTTTTCTGCGCTCGGCCTCGCGAGATTGCGGGTGTGCTCGCGGTCAAATTCGCGCCGAGTTGTCTCGCGCTCTCGCCGCGGGGCTCACGCATGGAGTGGCCCTCTCCAGTCCTCGAGAGAGCGACTGGCGCTCACCGGGCCGGGAGCGATGATGTGCTGCGCGCGCTCGACGCGAGGCGCGCGTCAGGCCTTCTCGGCGGCGTCTTCCTCGGAGGTCGCGCGCGTGTCTTCGAGCCGATCGACCGCGCGCAGCTCGGGGAACAGCCATGCCCAGAGCAGCACGACCGCGATCGTCCCGAGGCCGCCGAACACCACGGTGGGCACGGTCCCGATGAGCCTCGCGAGGGTGCCCGACTCGAGCTCTCCGAGCTCGTTCGAGGCGCCGACGAACACCATGTTGACCGCGCTCACGCGGCCGCGCATCTCGGGCGGCGTGGCGAGCTGCTCCAGGGTCATCCGCACGACGACGCTCACCATGTCGGCGGCGCCCATCACGGTGAGCGCGACGAGCGAGAGGGGGAAGCTCCGCGACAGGCCGAACACCACCGCGGCGAGGCCGAAGAGCCCGACGCAGAGGAGCATCCTCGGCCCGGCGCGCCGCGTGATGGGCCGGAAGGCGAGGACCACGGCCATGAGCCCGGCCCCGACGGCCGGCGCGGCGCGCAGGAAGCCGAACCCCTGCGGGCCGACCCCGAGCACGTCGGTCGCGTAGATGGGCAGCAGCGCGACCGCGCCGCCCAGGAAGACGGCCACGAAGTCGAGCGAGATCGACGCGAGGAGGACCTTCTTCCGGTAGACGTAGCGCAGCCCGGCGAGCGCCGTGGCGAGCGACGGCGGCTTCCTCTCCAGGCGGCCGGCGGGCGCCCGCACGGCCAGGGGCCCGGCGCACGCCGCGGCGAGCGCGAGGCTCGCGCTCAGGTACACGGGCGCAGGCGCCTTCCAGAGCGCGTAGAGCAGCCCGCCCAGGCTCGGCCCGCCGATGGCGCCGACCTGCCAGAGCGTCGATTGCCACGTCACCGCGTTCTGGAAGTGCTCCGTCGGCACGAGCGTCGGCAGGAGCGCCGAGCCGGCCGGCCCCTGGAAGGCGCGCACCGTGCCGAGGAGCACGAGGACGCCGTAGATGGCAGGCAGGTTCGGGCTCGGCGAGCGCGCGAGGAAGAAGAGCGCGAGCGCCGCGAGCGCCGAGGTGAGGTAGCAAAGGACGAGGATCCGCCGCCGATCGAAGCGATCCGCCGCATGCCCGGACGCGAGGGACAGCCCCGCGACAGGGAGGAACTGGGCGAGCCCCACATAACCGAGCGCGAGCGGATCTCGCGTGAGGTCGTAGATCTGATACCCCACGGCGACCGATTGCATCTGGTAGGCCACCGTGGCCAGGAGGCGGGCCGCCGCGTAAACGCAAAAATCCCGCGACGTGAAGGCGGCGAAGGGCGACGACGGCTTCAGGGCGGCGGGGGCGGTGGCCATGAACGAGTCCGGGCGGCGTTCATGGCGCATTCCTGCGAGGGTCGCCAGGCTGCGGTGCCGCGGTGACGAGCCGGGAGTCGAGCGCCAGGTCGCTGCGTCCTGTGCGCCGTGGAGGGGTTGCATCCCGGGCACTGTGAGGGAGAGCTGGGACGGTCCGGGGACCACGGCCGGTCATCGGGACGGTCACGTTCGCGTGGCCTCAGCCTGGAACACTGGCGCGCCGACCTGAACCTGTGGTAAGCGGCAGCCACACATGATGCTCCCTGGACATGACACCTCGTCGGGACGGGCGCGCGACCTCGCCGAGCAGGCGTGGCGCGCCTGGACGCTGTTTGGCAGCCGCTCCCGCCGCGGGCGTGAGGGCCGGCGCGACGACGACGACGACGACGATTTCCCGCGGCCGAACGCGATCCTCACGTGGCTCCCGATGCTGGGGCGCGCCGCCTCGCCGCTGCCCGCCTGATCCACGCGCCGCTCAGGGCCCGCTCGCCGTCAGCGTGAGCGAGCCGTCGCGGAGGCTCACGACGCGGTCCGCGGTCGCGACGCGCGACCAGTCGAACTCGCGGAGCAGCTCCGCCGGCGTGCAGGGATCGGGGCGATCCCGCAGGCCGACGCAGCAGGCGAGCGCGCCGGTGAGCGCGGGCGCGCTCCGGGCGAGCGCCGCCCCGCGCGCCGCGCCGTGCGTCTTCGCCAGCTTGCCGCCGCGCTCCTCCAAGAGGAGCAGGTGGTGCCGGTAGACCGGGGCTGGCAGCCCGAGCAGCGCCTGGAGCGCCGCCTGCGTCGCGGTGCTCGGCGCGATGTCGCGCCCCCGGACGACGCGCGTGACGCCCGCCGCGCCGTCGTCGACCACCACCGCCAGCTGGTAGGAGAAGGCGCCGTCGCGCCGGCGAACCACGGGATCGCCCATCGCGAGCGCGGGCTCCTGCGACAGGTCGAGCCCGCCCTCGTCCAGGGGCCGGAACACGCCGTCCGGCAGCCGCGCCCGGATCGGCTCCACGCTCGCGCGCCACCCGCCGGGCGGCAGCGCGCGGCCGCGCGCGCGGTTGTCGTAGGCGAAGCCGCCGTCCGGGGCGCGCCGGCCGATCGCGCGCACCTCCTCGCGCGTCGCGGAGCAGGGGTACAGCGCGCCGAGCGCCTCGAGCCGGTCCATCGCCGCCTCGTGGTGCGCCCTCCGCGCGTGCTGCTCGACGCGCTCGTCGAAATCGAGCCCGAGCCACGCGAGATCCTCCTCGATCGCGCGCGCGAACTCGGGCCGGCAGCGGTCGGGATCGAGGTCCTCCAGCCGGAGGACCAGCCGCGCGCCCCGCGACCGCGCGTCCAGCCAGCAGAGCAGCGCCGCGGCGAGCGTGCCGAGGTGGGCGGGCCCGGTGGTCGACGGGGCGAACCGGCACACCTCGCTCATCGCTCTTCCTCCTGCCGCTGCCGGCCGCGCCCTCGTCGCGCGGCCCGCGGGCCCGTCACGCCGCGCCTCAGAGGAAGCGCGCGATGCGCGCCCGCACGCGCGGCTCGCCCAGCACCGCCATGACCTCGGTCAGATCAGGGCTGTTCCTCGTCCCGCAGACCGCGACCCGGAGGAGCATCGAGACGTCGCCGACATGGCCCTTCCACGACTCGGGAGAGGCCTTGTACTGCTTCACCTCGCCTGCGTAGCCCGAGGCCACCGCGATCTGCCGGATCTTCTCGAACCACGCCTCCTTCGAGTCGGCCGGGTCGAACGTGTCGAGCATCTGCCGGAGCAGCGGCTGGCGATCGCCCTCCGGGACGTTCTCGGGGAAATCGAGCGCGTCGACGCGGTCGTAGAGCTCGTCGTAGAAGAAGAAGAGCTGGGGCCGCAGGTCGGGCCACGTGGTGATGCGCTTGTTCGACTTCTTGCCGCCGCGCTCGATGCCGAGCGCGCGCTTCGTGTACTCCGGATCTCGCTCCATCAGCGCGGCGAGCTCCTTGTCGTGCTCCCTGGCCCAGTCGAGGCCCTGGGCATAGACGTCCTCGGCGCTCATCCGGCTCACGACCGCCTGGCTCACGCTCTTCAGCTTCACCATGTCGCTCAGCGCGCCGCCGGGGGCGAGCTTGTTGAGCTTGAGGGGGAAGGCGGAGTAGGGCTTGTCGGGGTTCGCCTTGCGCCAGTCCTCGAACGCGGAGTTGGCGATGTTGAGGAGGTACTCGATGGTGCCTGTCTCGGGGACGCCGATCTCCCGGTAATAGGCGATGTTCGCCTCGGGGTCCTTGCGCTTGCTCAGCTTGCGCCGCGCGTCCGAGACCTTCGTCTCGCCCGTCTCCGGGTCGACCTCCTCCACGCGATCGAGCTTCTGGATCGGCGGGACGTGGGCGTACTCGACCGGCCTGAAGCCGAGCGTGCGGAAGAGCTGCAGGTGGAGCGGCATCGACGAGATCCACTCGTCGCCTCGGATCACGTGCGTCGTGCGCATCAGGTGATCGTCGATCGCGTGGGCGAAGTGGTACGTCGGGATGCCGTCCGACTTGAGGAGGATGGTGTCGAGATCGTTGACGGGCATCGAGATGACGCCCTTCACGCCGTCCTTCCACTCGACGCGGCCGGAGACGTCGTCCGGGGCGCGCAGCCGGAGCACGAACGGGGTGCCGCCCGCGAGCGCCTCCTTCACCCGGGCGAGCGGCGCGTCGCGCCACTTCGCCCACCGGCCGTGGACCCCGGGCTTCACCGTGAGGGCCATCTGCTCCTGCCGGATGGCGTCGAGCTCCTCGACCGTGCAGAAGCAGGGGTAGGCGAAGCCGCGGCGGATGAGATCGATCGCGTAATCCCGGTAGATCTCGACCCGCTCGGTCTGGATATAGGGGCCGTAGCTGCCCTGCTGCACGAACTCGCCTCGCGACGACGGGTCTCCGTCCTTCGCCGGCGCGCGGAGCACGCCCTCCTGAGGGGAGAGATCGAAGCGCGCGAGGGAGTCGACGATGGTGTCGAGCGCGCCGGGGATGGCGCGCTTCACGTCGGTGTCCTCGAGGCGGAGGTAGAAGACGCCCTCGCTCTGGAGCGACAGCCGCTTGTTGATGAGCGACACGAAGATGCCGCCAATGTGCATGAACCCGGTCGGGCTCGGCGCGTAGCGGGTGACCATCGCGCCTTTGGGCAGCGCGCGCCGGGGATAGCGCGCCTCGTACTCCTCGGGCCGCCTGGCCGACGCCGCGGCGTCGCCGAAGAGGAGGCGCACGAGCTCGTCGCGGTCCTCTCCGGGGCCCGGTTCGCGGACGGTGACGGGAAGCGTCGTCTCGTTCGGGGCCTGCTTGTCCATGAGGGCGCGTCGCTCCTGGTCTGACATCGGGCGGGCAGCCATTGCACGCCCGCCTGGCCTTGTCAATCGGCCGGGGGCCCCGTCAATCGCTCGGGGGCCTGTCAATCGCGGGGTAACGCGCGGGGTAACGAGCGCGGACGAGCGCCGGCGCGCCGCGCTACTGCGGTGTGTTCTCGCCGATGAGCCAATAGGTCTTCATCGCGCCCTTGCCCTTGATCGCCACGAGGCCCCGCTCCTCGAGGAGGAAATCTCGCGCGAGCAGGGAATAGCTCGCCTCGCTCACCTGGATCCGGCCGGGCTCTCCGCTCGATTCCATGCGGCTCGCCACGTTGACCGCGTCGCCCCAGAGATCGTAGCTGAACTTCTTCTTGCCGATCACGCCGGCGATGACAGGCCCGGTGTTGATGCCGATCCTGAGCTGGAACGGCTCGCCGTCGTCGCCGACGAACTGGCGCACGGTGTGCGTCATGGCGATCGCCATCCGCGCGATGGCCCTCGCGTGATCGGGGCGCTGCGCCGGCAGCCCGCCGACGACCATATAGGCGTCTCCTATGGTCTTGATCTTCTCCAGGCCGTGCTGCTCGGCGAGCTGATCGAACGAGGAGAACATCCGGTTGAGCAGGCCGACGAGCTCCGCCGGGGGGAGCCGCGCGGCGAGCGGGGTGAAGCCCGCGATGTCCGCGAAGAGGACGGTCACCTCCTCGAAGTGCTCGGCGATGAGCTGCTCCTGCTCCTTCAGCTGATCGGCGATCGTCCTCGGCAGGATGTTGAGGAGGAGCCGGTCCGAGCGCTCGTGAGCTTGCTCGGCCGCCGCCTTGGCCTGCTCGAGCGCCGCCTTCTGCTGGCTCTGCCGCCGCGCGTTCGCCTCCAGGGCCGAGAGCATGCCGTTGATCGAGCCGGTGAGGCGCGAAAGCTCGTCGGTGCCCGGCATCGCGACCCGCGCCGAGAGGTCGCCGACGCCGCCGATCTCCGTGACCTCCCGGCTGAGGCGGGCGAGCCGGTACAGCACCAGCTTCTCCAGGAGCAGCAGCGTGACGCCGCCGAAGACCAGGCCCACGACCACGGTCACGAGCACGAGATAACGCAGTGTGTCATGGCCCATCCTGAGGATGGCCCGGTCGTTGTCCACGCGCACGAGCAGCGCCGGCTTGCCGTCGATGTCGTTGAGGACGGTGTATCCGGCGATCCTGTCGCCGCCGAGCGGGTGGACGAGGATCGGGTCGCGGTCGGACAGGGCGGCGCGCGCCTCGCGGAAGTCGTCGGGCAGCTGGGGATCGTCGAGGCGGTGCACGGCGAGCGAGAGGCCGGCGGGCTCGGTGAGGCGCTTGATCTCGGCGTCGGTCAAGAAGCGCCCGAACGTGACGGTGCCGGCGACCGGTCCGCGGCCTGAGCTGCCGACGCTCGGCTGGGAGCAGAGGAGCATCGGCCCGTCCGGGAGGAGGACGATGCCGCCTCGGACGGCGCTGCTGGGCGCGTCCCGCCCGAAGAGGAGATCGCCGACGCGGAGCCGCTCGGCGATGCCGCGCGGCAGGGGGGCCCAGCTCTTCGTGGCGTGGTCGTAGCCGGTGCTGTACACGGGGGTTCCGTCTGCGCCGGCGAAGACCGCGAGATCGATCCGGGCGATGTCGAAGAGCTGGGCGACGAGGTTCGAGCGGACGAACTCTTGATTGCCGTCCTGTACGAACGCGTAGGCGTCATCCCACTGGCTCCAGTCGGTCCAGCGCGCGTTGAAGTCGCTGCTGGCCTGGCGGAAGAGGTTGAGCGCCACCTGCACGGTACGGCGGGTGTCCTGCGCCTCGGCGGCCATCGAGTTGGCGAGGAGCGCCCTCGAGGACACGCCGTACAAGGCAAAGCTGAGCCCGAGCAGCGTGGCGGCGATCGCCAGCAGCGTCTTCGCGCGCAGTGAGAGCAAGGCGTCGAGGGCGGGCTTCAGCGGCGCCGAGACTACCGAAATGCGGGACGTCGCGGAAGCGCGCCGACACCAGCCGGGACGGCGCGGGCCCGTGGCCGTGGCGGGCGGGAGCGGGAGCGCGGCGGCGTGGTGCGGCGCGGTGCCCCTGGCCCGGCCCGGGCCGCGCTCGTGTGGAGGGGTCATCGGGGCGGGCCAGGCGGCGCGGTTTCATTCTCGTTCTACGACGACACGCGAGGCATCGAGTTCCAGATGTGTATCGTGGACGTTCCCGCCCGTCGTTTCGGGCCGAGTCCTCATCGATGTTCGCGGAAATTCAGGTTCGTAGTAATGAAAACAACTTGAACGGTTGTCGCCGTTTCCGGCGGTGATGAACGACGCTACGGTATCTCACGTTGCCTCGTGGCTTCCTTGGACCGCTGTCGCGAGAGCAGATAGAATGCGTGCAATGCACACGCCCGGCCGGCTGCTTGTCGTTCCTGCGGTCCTTCTCACCCTCGCCGCGTGCGCCAACGGCACCGACGATCTGTTGCCCGGCTATTACGAGGAGCAGGCCGGCGGAGGCGGACTCGGCGGTGATGGCGGCGCCGGAGGGGAAGACCTGTCCGTGAGTTCGAGCTCTAGCTCGAGCGTGAGCGTCGGCTCCACCGGGGCCGGCGGCGTTGAGGGCGAGGGCGAGAGCAACGAAGGCGGTGGGGGCGACGGCGGTGGTGGGGGAGCGGTGGTCGAGTGCGACTATGCGGCGCCGAACACGTGCACTGGAGCAGAGGATCTCGGCGAGATCTCGGGCGATGACGGCGGCGACTCGGTAACGCTGACGGAGAGGGGGACAACGTCGAAGTGGTTCAAGGTCTACGTCGTCGACAAGTTCAACGTTCCTGGCTCCGAGGTCTTCAAGGCCACGCTCACCTCTCCGCCGGGGATGAACTTCGATCTGATAGTATATCCGGGAGAACTTGAAGTCGATGCCCCGGACTGCTTCGCGTCCGGCGTGAGAGGGCAAGGCACACCTGAATCGTTCACGACCACTTGGAACGATCGCGCCGGTCCCGACGATCACCTCTGGTTCGCCATCGAGGTCCGACACGTCGAGGGTACCGCGTGCGGGAGCGAGGCCACCTGGACACTGACGGTCAAAGGCTATTGATCCACCACCAGATCCTTGAGCCTGCGCGCACAGCGATGCAGCATGAAGATATCGCGCCACGTTACACGCCGGTCCTCGGTGATGTGGTGACTCCAAGCTGCGCACGCTACACGTCAGCGCCCCCTCGTCTCGACTTCGTAGGCGCGAAAGGCACCGCGCGCCGCCCCGGCGCCGCCCCGGAGGGGGCCGTCGGTGATCGGCGACACGGTGCCTCGATACCTGGCACACCGCCTCAGCTCGCGCTGATCGGGATCTGACGCGGCTTGAGCGACGCGCTCTTCGGCAGGTGGATCCGCAGGACGCCCGCCCGCAGATCCGCGGAGATCTTCTCGGAATCGATGCCCTGCGGGACCACGAAGCTGCGGCGGAAGTCCGGCAGGCCTTCGACGCCCTGCTCCCGCTCGGCCGCCTCGGTCCGCCGGCCCTCGAACGTGAGCTCCCCCTTCTCCACGCGGACCGCCAGGCGATCCTGCGTCACGCCCGGGAGATCGGCCACGACCAGGAGCTCCTCGGCGCTCTCGTAGATGTCGACCGCCGGCGCCACGGCGGGGCGCTGCTGGATCTTCTCGGGGTTGCTCTCGGCACGGTGGGTCAAGCTGCGATCGGTGCTCATGTTCATCGCTCCTTCCTCGGGACACGCCAGATCCGCTCGTCGCAGATCGTCGCTCTCCTCTTCTTCGTTCCTCTTCTTCGTTCTTCAGCTACCGGCTCCCTCAGCGGGCCGTCACCGCGATCTGACGCGGCTGCGCCTCGGCGGCCTTGTTCAGCGTGAGCGTCAGCACGCCGTTCTTCAGCACGGCGGTCGTCTTCTCCGGATCGACCTTGCTCGGCAGCGTGAAGCTCCGGCTGAAGCGCACCGCGCCCCGCTCCTTGCGGTGGACGAGGTAGCCCTCCGGCGTATCCGACTTGCGCTCGCCGCTCACCGTCAGGACGTCCTGATTCAGCGAGATCTGGACATCCTTCTCCGTCAGACCCGGAACATCGGCCTTGACGACAAGGGCGCTCCCCGTGTCGAACAGGTAGACGCGCGGACCACCCACGTACCGGGACGTCTGGTCGAAGTCACCGCGGAGCGACGCGCGGGGCGCGTCCGCCTCCTCGAACACCCAATCGAGGCGCCGGCGAAGCTCATCCATCATGGCAAACGCGCGATCGAAATCCGTGGTTCGGTGCAGCATGGTCAATCCTCCATGACCGCCGCGCGCGGCGCGCGCCGGGGCTCCGCCCGCGGCGCCGTCAACCTGCTCGCGACGGCCGATTTGTTGTAGCGTTACGGGACCTTGGCTCCGAGAGCCGGTCTCTTCGCACCGCCCAATCTTTGCACGGCACGTGGGGTGTCAAGAGCACGGCGCGCCGTCGTCCCCCCGAGGCAGATCGGCGGGAGTGGCGATGGCAACCGGACTCGTCCGACCGAAAGGAAAGGCGGGCGAGCGCGACCTCTCCGGCTCTCCGGAGCCGATCCATGCGGCTCCCGGCGGCTACCGCCCCGCGGGCTGAGCCACGCCGGCGCCCGGTAGAGCCAGCCACGCCGGCGCCCGGTAGAGCCAGCCACGCCGGCGCCCGCCGGAGCAGCCGCCTCGAACACCTCGAACAGCCCTGGGAGCGCATCCCGGAAAGCGCTAGAAACCCGGACATGCAGCCCTGCCCGCCCGCCTCCCGCCCCCGCGGCGTCCTCGCCGCCCGCCTCCGCTCGGTCTCCTCTGCGGCGGCGCTGTCCCTGGCGCTGATCTCGGGCGCCGCGCTGGCGCTGCCCTCGGAGGGGGACCGGGCGCCGAACGCCCGCATCGAGGACGCGGACGGCCGCGCGCTCCAGCTCAAGGCGCTTCAAGGCAAGCCGATCCTCATCGTCTACGAGGACAAGGACTCGAAGACCCAGAACCAGGCGCTCAAGGACGCGCTGGCGAAGCTCACGAAGGGCGACCGCTACCGGCGAGGCATCGCCGTCGCCGCGATCGCCGACGTCAGCTCGTACGACTTCTGGCCGGCGAGAGGCTTCGTGAAGGACGCCATCCGGGAGGAGTCGAAGAAGGTCGGCGGGACCATCTATTGCGACTGGGACGGCTCCTTCCGCACGGCCTACAAGCTCCGCCGCGGCGTCAGCAACGTCGTCGTGGTCGGCAAGAACGGCCACGTGCTCTTCGCGGCCGAGGGCGCCCTCAAGCCGGAGTCGCAGAGCAGGGTCCTCGAGCTGCTCCGCAAGGAAGTCGAGGGCTGACCGCAACGAACGCCCCGGCCGGCGGGGCGCGCGCTCAGCGCCCGTCCTTGCGGCGCCGCCGCGCGTGCAGCGCGGACTCGACCTGCGCGCGGATCTCCGCCGCCTCCGCGGCCGCCACGAGGCCGCCGCGCGCCTCGATGAAGGGCCGGAGCGCCCCGGCGCCCGCGCCGCCCACGATCCACGGCACGCCCCGGCACGCGTCCGCGTAGGCGTCGATGAGCTCGCGCGCCGACGGCGGGAGCGGCGGGATCGCGACCGTCAGCGCGACGAGGTCCGGCGCGAGCGCCTCGACCGCCCGCGCGATCGCGGCGGGCGGCGTCCTCGCGCCGAGCACGACGGAGCGGAAGCCCCACGAGCAGAAGCGCAGGCCGATGCCGAACAGCCCGAGCACGTGATCCTCGTCGGCGAAGGCCGCGAGCAGCACGCGCCGCCCGCTCTCGCCAGGCTGCGCGAGCCGAAGGAGGTGCAGCAGCGTCGCGCCGAGGACCTGCGAGGCGAGGTGCTCCTGTGCGACCGTGATCTTCCCCGCGTGCCAGAGATCGCCGATGCGCTCGAGCGCCGGGCCGAGCGCGCGCTCGAAGATCGTCACCGCCGGGCCGAGCGAGAGGGCCCGGTTCACCTCGGCCTCGAGGCCGTCGGGATCGAACCGGACCGCGGCGTCGACGATGCGCTCGCTCGCCCCGGCGAACGCGTCGCCGCCGCTCATGCCCACCGGCGCCCGCGGCCCCGCGGCCTCGAGCACCATGCGCGCCGCCTCGGCCGCGGCGATCCCGCCGTTCACGTGGTCGCGCATCTTCTTGATCACCGCCACATCGTCGTCGCTGTACAGGCGATACGCCGACGCCGTGCGCGCGGGCGACGGCACGCCATAACGGCGCTCCCACGCGCGCAGCGTCGCCGAGGACACGCCACACATCTCCGAGACGACATGGATTCTGTAGCGGCTCAACTGGATAAACCTTGCTAGGACCCGCCGAGCCGCGGCCGTCCGCGCCGGCCCGGCGCACCGGGATGCATCGGAACGGCGGGCAGCGAGGCCCAGAAAGACCCCCTCCTGCCGACGTCATTCGCCTCAGTCATTCGCCTCAGTCATTCGCCTTTGTCAAAGGCTAGGACAAACATTATACTGCGCGTCATGCAAAACACCAGCGCTTCGGCGCAGGATCCGGCGCATCCGGCGAGGCCTGACGCCTCGCCGGGCGACGAGGTGGCCGCTCCCCCGCGAGCGGCGCGCGCGTCCGGCGTCCTCCGTGGAGCGCGCGCGCCGCGCGCCGTCGTGATCGGCAGCGGCTTCGGGGGCCTCGCGGCGGCCGTGCGGCTCGGGGTGCGGGGCTACGACGTCACGGTCGTCGAGAAGCTCGACCAGCCGGGCGGGCGCGCGTACGTCCACCGCCAGGACGGGTTCACCTTCGACGCGGGGCCTACCGTCATCACGGCGCCGTTCCTCCTGGAAGAGCTCTGGCAGCTCTGCGGCCGGAAGATGGCCGACGACATCGACATGCGGCCCGTGGCGCCGTTCTACCGGATCCGGTTCCACGACGGCGCGACGTTCGACTACACGGGCGACGCCGCCGCGATGCGCGCCGAGGTCGCGCGCCTCTCGCCCGGGGACGTCGAGGGGTACGAGCGCTTCGTCCGGCGGAGCGAGGCGATCTTCCGCGTCGGGTTCGAGGAGCTCGCGCACGTGCCGTTCGGGTCGTGGATGGACATGGCGCGCATCGTGCCGGACATGGTGCGGCTCGAGAGCTATCGCACGGTGTACGGCCTCGTCGCGAAGCACGTGAAGGACGACCGCCTGCGCCAGGTGCTGAGCTTCCATCCGCTGCTCGTGGGCGGGAACCCGTTCTCGACGACCTCGATCTACAGCCTGATCGCGTTCCTCGAGCGCAACTGGGGCGTCCACTTCCCGATCGGCGGCACGGGCGCCCTGGTGAAGGGGCTCGTGTCGCTCATCGAGGGGCTCGGCGGCTCGGTGCGGTGCGGCGCCGAGGTGCGGCGCATCTCCGTGGAGGGCGGCCGCGCCCGGGGCGTGGAGCTCGCGTCGGGGGAGCGGCTCGCCGCCGACATCGTCGTCTCGAACGCGGACTCGGCGTGGACCTACCGGCACCTCGTGCCCCCCGAGGCGCGGAAGCGCTGGACCGACCGGCGCATCGAGCGGCAGCGCTACTCGATGAGCCTCTTCGTGTGGTACTTCGGCACGCGCCGGCAGTACCCGGACGTCGCTCACCACACGATCCTCCTCGGCCCGCGGTACAGGCCGCTGCTCGAGGACATCTTCGAGAAGCACGTGCTCGCCGACGACTTCAGCCTGTACCTGCACCGCCCGACCGCGACCGATCCGGCGCTCGCCCCGCCGGGCTGCGACGCGTTCTACGTGCTGTCCCCGGTGCCGAACCTGCTCAGCGGCACCGACTGGCCAAGGGTCCAGGAGCGGTACCGGCGCTCCATCGCGGCGCTGCTCGAGGCGACGCTCCTGCCGGGGCTCGAGGGCGCGCTGGCGAGCTCGCGGCTCCTCACGCCGCAGGACTTCCAGGACCGGCTGCTGTCGTTCCGGGGCGCGGCGTTCGGGCCGGAGCCGGTGCTCGCGCAGAGCGCCTTCTTCCGGCCCCACAACGCGAGCGAGGACGTCGAGCGCCTCTACCTCGTCGGGGCAGGCACGCACCCGGGCGCCGGTCTGCCCGGGGTGCTCTCGTCGGCCCGCGTGCTGGATCGGGTGGTCCCGGATGCATCGAAGCTCGCCTGAGGCGTCGGCGGCGGACTTCGCCGCGTGCAGGGACCTCCTGCGCAAGGGGTCGAAGAGCTTCGCCGCGGCGGCGCTCCTCCTGCCCGCGCGGGTGAGGGAGCCGGCGGCGGCGTTCTACGCGTTCTGCAGGGTCGCCGACGACGCGGTCGACGAGCTCGGGGAGCACGCGCCGCCGGCCGCGGCCGCGGCCGCTGTCGCGGCGCTGCGGGAGCGGCTCGCGCGCGCCGCGGAGGGCAGGCCGGACGACAGCCCGGTCGATCGCGCGCTCGCCCACGTGATGGCGGAGCACGGGCTGCCGCGCGCGTTCATCGAGGCGCTGCTCGAGGGGTTCGCGTGGGACGCGGAGGGGCGCCGCTACGAGACGCTCTCGGACCTGAACGCCTACGCGGCGCGCGTCGCGGGCACCGTGGGCGCGACGATGTCGACGCTCATGGGGGCGCGGGGGCCCGACGCGCTCGCGCGGGCGTGCGACCTGGGCGTCGCCATGCAGCTCACGAACATCGCGCGCGACGTGGGCGAGGACGCGCGGCGCGGGCGGATCTACCTGCCGCTCGCCTGGATGCGGGAGGCCGGGATCGCGCCGGACGGGTGGCTCGCGCGGCCGGTGTTCGACGACCGGCTGGGGCGGCTCGTGGCGCGGCTGCTCGCCGAGGCGGAGGCGCTCTATCTCCGCGCGGGCGCCGGCATCCCGATGCTGCCGCGCGACTGCCGCCCCGCGATCCAGGCGGCGCGGCTCATCTACGCCGACATCGGGCGGGTCATCGCGCGCCGCGGCTTCGACTCGGTGTCGACGCGCGCCGTGGTGTCGCCGGGCCGCAAGGCGTGGCTCGTGCTGCGGGCGCTGCTCCGCAGGTCCGTCGCGCCCGCGGAGGCCCGCGCGCACGGCGCGGCGCCGCCGCTCGACGAGGTCCGCTTCCTCCTGGAGGCGGCGCGATGAGCGGCGGCGCGAGCGGCGCGACACGCGCTCTGGAGGCGGCGCGATGAGCGCTCTGGTGAGAGCGCGATGAGCGCGGGCGGCGCGCCGGGCTCAGCCGCGCGGGAGATCGACGCGGCGCGGGGGCGCGTGCGCGAGGCGGGCGGCGAGGCGTTGCTCGCGCGCCTCGAGCACCTCGATGCGGTGCGGGCCGCTCCGGCGCCTCGACCGGGACCCTCGCCGCGGCCGCCGGATCGGGGCGCAACCGCCGATTACGATGTGGTCGTCGCGGGCGGCGGGCTGTCGCTCCTGCTCGCGCCGCTGCTCGCGTCGGCCGGGCTGCGCGTCGCGGTGCTCGACCGGGCGCGGATCGGCGCCGCGCACCGGGAGTGGAACGCCGGGACGGCCGAGGTGGCCGCGCTGTCGGCGTCGGGGCTCTTTACGAGGGACGAGATCGAGCGGCTCGTCATCGCCCGCTACGTCGAGGGGCTCTGCCGCTGGCACGGCGGCGGGACGTACCCGGTGCGCGGCGTGCTCGACCACGCCATCGACGCGGCGGGGCTGCTCGCCGCGGCGCGGGCCCGGGCCGAGGCGCTGGGGGTGACGCTGCTCGACGGGCACGCGCTCCTCGGGCACGCGGAGGGGCCGGACGCGGTCGCGCTCGCCGTGCCCGAGGCGCAGCCGGGCGCCGCGCCGCGCGCGCTGTCCGCGCGGCTCCTCGTCGACGCGCGCGGCGCGGCGAGCCCCTACGCGACCGCGGATCTCCTCTGCCCGACCGTCGGCGGCGTGCTCACGGGGCTCTCGGAGGGCGACGGGGAGCGGCGGATCCGGCCGGACGTCGGCGAGATCCTCGCCACCACGGAGGACGTCGAGGAGGGCAGGCAGCACCTCTGGGAGGCGTTTCCGGGGCGGCCGGGCGAGACGACGGTCTACCTCTTCTACTACGCGCGCTCCGGGGACGTCGGGCCCGGCGCGCTCCTGTCGCTCTACGCGCGGTTCTTCCGGCTCCTCTCGCGCTACAAGGAGGGCGACGCGCGCCTCGTCCGCCCGACGTTCGGCTTCATCCCCGGCTGGTCGCGGCTGTCGGCCGCGCCGCGCGCGCCGGGGCGCCGGGTGCGGCTCGTGGGGGACGCGGCGGCGCGGCACTCGCCGCTGACGTTCTGCGGCTTCGGCGCGAACGTGCGCGAGCTCGCGGCGACGGCCGCCGATCTGGCGCGGGCGGTCCGGGAGCCGGGCGCGCGGGCCACGGCGCGCGACGCGCCGGTGCACTCGGGCACCGGCGCGCTCGCGGCCCTGATGGCGAAGCCCGCCGGCGGGGCGAGGGCAGGGGAGATGAACGCGCTCCTCGACACGGCCTTCGCCGTGCTCCACGCGATGGGCAACGACGCGTACGCGGCGCTGCTGCGCGACGAGATGCAGCCGGCCGATTTCGTGAGGTTCTTGCGGGAGACGGCGGCGCGGCGGCCCGAGGTGTACCGCGAGGTCGTGAGCGCGCTGCCGCTCCGGGCCATCGGCCGCTGGGGGGCCGGGCTCGCGCGGGAGCTCTACCGCGCCCGCTAAGCCCTACCGCGCCCGCTGAAGCTCTACCGCGCCCGCTGCGTGGCGCGCTGGGCGCGGTCGCCCGCGGCGGCGCGCCGCGCGAGGACGAGGGGGCCGAGGAACAGGCCGTACGGCGGGCCGCCGGTGCCGTGGTGCACGCGGTGCGCGTCGCGGACGCGCGCGAGGTACGGGACGCGCGCGAGGCCCGAGACAGGGAGCCGCCCGTGGACGAGCCCGTCGTGGACCAGGACGTAGGCGAGGCCGAAGGCGGTCATGCCGAGGCCGAAGCCGAACGCGGCCTCGCGCAGCGGCCCCGGCGCGCCGTCGCAGCCGTAGATGATGAGCCCGGCGGCGATCGGGGCGTGGAGGAACGCGAGCGCGTCGTTCTGCTCGAAGGCGCCGCGCCGCTTCGTGTGGTGGGAGCGGTGGATGCGCCAGAGCGCGTGGTGCCAGACCTTGCCGTGAAGGAGCGCGGCCCACACCTCCATGATCGCGAAGGCGGCGAGCGCCGTGCCGATCCAGATCGCGAGCGTCATCGCGCCCTCCTCATGCGGAACGGCAAGAGGAGCTGCACCCAGGGGCTGGCGAAGCGGTCGAGCGAGAGGGCCTCGTGGACGACCGTCGCCGGCTTGCCGCCGAACGTCGCGGCCGCGAGGGAGCGCGCGTAAAACGGCGTGTCCTCGAGGGTGCGGAGGAGCCGCGGCGCGGACCCCGGGTCGGCGGCGATCTCCCGCGCCATGCCCCAGCGCGTGTCGCCGAGCGGCCGCGGGGCGAGCGGCGGGAGCTCGCGCGCGCCGCCCGCCGCGTCGAACGCGGGCGAGAGGAGCATGCGCGTGCCGTCGCGGCGCCGGACATCGTAGGTGAGGGCGATCCCGTCGGATCCGAGCGCGCGAGACCAGGTCCAGCGCTCGAAGGCGTGGTCGAGCGGCTCGTCGCCGGCGTTCGTGTCGAGGTAGGCGCTGCCGGAGAAGCGCAGCGAGGGGTGCGCCAGCTCGACCTCGGCCCGCGCGATGGGCGCGATGGGCGTCCAGCGGTGGAGCCCCCGCCCGTCCAGGGCGACGCTGTCGTGCGCGCCGTCCGCCGCGGGCCCGGGCGCGGACGGGCGGAGGCGCACCGTCCCCGAGAGCCGGGAGGGCAGAGGCGCCGTGATCTCGTCGAAGGAGACGCGGAGCTCACCCCCGGACCACTCCATCAGGCTCGGTCCGATGGCGAGCGACCGCCGCGACCGGGAGACCGCGCCTCGCGGCCGCTCGGTCAGCGCCCAGCGATCGGCCCGCGCGCCGTACAGCGCGACGTTCATCGCGCAGTGCATGAGCGGGTCCGCGGCGCCGCGCGATCGCGCCTTGGCGTAGTACGGCGAGAAGACGCTCCCGAGCATCGCGATGATCGTGATCGCGCTCTGCCCGTCGTCGCTCACCGCGTCCAGGTACCACCAGGCGTACCCGCCGCTCGGGATCTCGAGGTCGAAGCGAGGTCCTCCATCACGCTCCGCGCCGCGAGCTGGCCGCTCAGCGCCGCCATCGGCACGCCCGCCCCCGGGTGCGCGCTCCCGCCGGCGAAGTACAGGCCCGGGAGCTTCGAGCGCGAGGCCGGGCGCGCGAAGGTCGAGTTCCACCCGTGGGACACCGGCCCGTACAGCGCGCCTCCCGTCGCCGGGAACATCCGCTCGAAGTCCGCCGGCGTCGTCGCCACCGGGGAGACGCCCGTGCTCTTCAGCGAGAGGCCGAACCGCTGCAGTTGCTGGAACACGCGCTGCTCCCATTCGTGGATCTCCGTCGATGAGGGGGTGTGTTTATCACCGGTCGCAGGGGCATTGAGGATGAAGAACAGCCGCTCTCCGCCGCCCTCGGCGCCCGGGCGCGCCCCGGCCTCGGGCCCGCCGGGCTCGTGCGCCGGCGCGTCGCCGCGGTCCTCGGCGCACACGTAGACCGTGGCGTCGCGCGGGAACTCGGCGCGGTCGAACAGCGCGCGGAACTCGGCCTCGTAGTCGCGGGAGAAGAAGACGTTGTGCCGGAGGAGGGGGAAGCCGCTCACCGCGGCGACGAGCGCCCAGGTGACGGCCGAGAGCGACCGCGGCTCGCTCCCCGGCGCCTTGCGGGCGGCGCGCTCGCCGAACAGGCCCGCCCGCAGCGCCGCCGGGTCGGCGTTCAGCACGATGGCGTCGGCCTCGATGCGCTCGCCGCCCTCGAGCACGACGCCCGTCGCGCGGCCGCGGCCCTCCTCGATGGCGGCGACGTGCGCGCCGCAGCGCAGCGTCGCCCCGGCGCGGGCCGCCGCCGCGGCGAGCGCCTCGGCGACGCGGCTCATGCCGCCCTCGGGGAGCCAGAGGCCCTCGCGCTCCACGTGCGCGATGACGCTCAGCGTCGCAGGCGCGAGGTACGGCGACGAGCCGCAGTAGGTCGCATAGCGCCCGAACAGCTGCAGGAGGCGCGCGTCCGTGAAGAAGTCGCCGAGCGCGCGGTGGAGGGTGCGGTGCCCGTCGATCTTCCTCATCCCGCCGAGGCCCAGGTTGCCCGCCGTGCTCAGGATCGTCTTGAGCGTGGGCCGCTCCGCGCGCAGGAACGGCGCCTCCACCACGTCGAAGATCTCGCGCGCGTACCGGCAGAACCGGCGGTACCCGTCCGCCTCCCGCGCCCCCGCGAGCGCGCCGATCGCGTCCGCGGTGCGCTCGACGTCCGCGAAGAGGTCGAGCGTCGAGCCGTCCGGCCAGGCGTGGCGCGCGAGCGTCTCGGCCCGGCGGAGCGGCACGTGGTCCCCGAAGCGGAGCCCGAGCGACGCGAAGATCTCGTCGAAGACCCACCGCATCGTGAGCACCGTCGGGCCGACGTCGACGCGGCGGTCCCCGAGGACCGCCTCGCGTATCTTTCCGCCGACGCGCGGCGCCCGCTCGAGTAGCACCACGTCGAGCCCGCTCGAAGCCAGGAGCGCGGCCGAGGTCAGACCGCCGACACCCCCGCCGATCACCACGACGCGATCTCTCCTGTCCGCCATGGTCGGAGTGTACGCGTCGGAGGTAGTTTGTCTATACTTTGTTTAACTAATGTTCAAACTATTGACAAGCCCCTGAGGCTCGCCAAGACTCGCTCCCCATGGATTTCGATCGCCGGATCGAGCGCGTCCTCCTCGCCGCCATCGAGCCGCTCTCCTCGCCCGCGTCGCCGCCCGGGCTCCTGGCCGCGACGCAGCACGCCGTGTTCCCTGGAGGCGCCCGCATCCGGCCGCGGCTCTGCCTGGCCGTCGCTTCGGCGTACGGCGATCCCGCGCCGGAGGCCGCCGACGCGGCGGCGGCGGCGGTGGAGCTCATCCACTGCGCGTCGCTGGTCCACGACGACCTCCCCTGCTTCGACGACGCGCCGATCCGGCGCGGCCGGCCGTCCGTCCACCGGGCCTTCGGCGAGCCGATCGCGGTGCTCGCCGGCGATCAGCTCATCGTGCTCGCCTTCGAGGCGCTCGCGCGCGGCGCCTTCCACGCGATGGCGAGCGGCGTGACCGACGCGCGCAGGGCGGTCCGGTTCTTCGAGGTGCTCGGGGGCGGCGTCGGGATGCCGCAGGGGATCATCGCCGGGCAGGCGTGGGAGTCGGAGGCGAAGGTCCCGCTGTCGGCCTACCGGCGCGCGAAGACAGGCGCGCTCTTCGAGGCGGCGGCGACCCTCGGCGCGCTCTCCGCAGGCCAGGACGGGGCCGCCTGGGGCGATCTCGGGCAGCGCATCGGCGAGGCGTACCAGGTCGCGGACGACGTGCTCGATCTGGTCGGGAGGCCGGAGGACATGGGCAAGCCGGCGGGGCGCGACGGGGCGCTCGGGCGCCCGAACACGGCGCTGGAGCTCGGGCTCTCCGGCACGACCCGGCTGCTGCAGCGGCTCATCCAGGACGCGGTCGAGGCGGTGCCGCAGTGCCCACGAGCGGACGACGTGCGGTCGTGGGCGGTCGAGCTGGGGGACAGGCTCCTTCGGGTCTGCAGGGGGCCTTCGGCGGCGCTTCCGACCGTGAGCTCCATGTAACGGCTCGGGCGGCCTGACGTACGTCCGAGAGGGGCGGCCGCCGGGGGGACTCGGGACGTCTGAGACTGATGATCTGGAGTGGAGCTGGGTTGTTTGCGCGTCGCGGGACGGAACGCGTGAAGCTGACGTGAACCGACGTGAATCGACATGAACCGACGTGAAGGCGACGTGAACCGACGTGAACCGGCGTGAAGCCGACGTGAAGCCGACGTGAACCGACGTGGAGCAGATTCAGGGAGGGCCTTAATGCGCTGTCGCCTCGCGATAGTGGGGCTGCGCCCAGGCTCGACGAACGCGGTTTGGGGTGGCATCCTCGGCGGGCCTTTCCGCGTCTGCCGCGGGGAGCGTGGTTGTGGCGCGGTGTAAAGGCGCTGTGTCCTGCGTCCGGTGAAGCGTGGCGTGGGTCATGGGCCGCGAGCGGGGGGATTGGGGGATGAGGGCGATTCGGGAGCAACACGCCACGATCGTTTCTCGAAAGCTCGAGGCCGACAGTCCCGGGGGGATGCGCGAGGCGATCACCTCCGCCGAGCAGCTGGCGCGCGTCGCGCGCGGGCGCCTCCGCGACCGCGTGGTGGACGTCGGGAGCGCGGTGGGCACCGCCCTCCGGGGTGCGCCGAGGAGCGCGAGCTTCGTCCGGGCGGGCGCCGCCGTGCCGCTGCACGTGTCGCGGATGCTGCTCGATCGACACCAGGTCGCCGCCCACGCGCTCGCCCACCTCTACGCGGAGATCGAGGCCTGCCGCTCGCTCGCGAGCTGGGCCTGCGAGGCGGGCGGGGAGGCCAGGGCCGTCGCCGAGGCGCACGCAGGGGCGCTGCTCCTGTCGCTGCGCGGCGGCGTCGATCTGGGCGGCGGGGAGATCGCGCCGCTCGGCGACCTCGAGCTCCGCGACGACGAGGTCGCCAAGGCGATCGGCCACCCGGCGGTCGCGGCGTGGGCGCGTGACGCGGGCTCCGGCGTCGCCGTCGCCTCGATCGCGCGCGCGGCCGCCGAGCAGGGCCTCCCCGCCAGCGCCGGCGCGGAGGACGAGCGCATCGGCTGGATCCGGCACAACATGCGCGACTTCGTCGAGCGCCTCGTCGAGCCGCTCGCCCCCGAGATCCACCGCCGCAACGGGCTCATCCCCGAGTCGATCGTCCGCCGCATGGGGCAGTTCGGGGTGTTCCGGCTCGCCACCGCACCCGAGCACGGGGGCGACGGGCTCGGCGTGGCCGCCATGGCGACCGCCATCGAGGAGCTCGCGCGCGGCTCGCTCGGCTTCGGCGTGCTCACCATGACGGCCTCCATCGCGTCGGACCTGCTCGCCCGATCCGGCACGGACCTGCAGCGCCGGACCTGGCTAGCGCGCATCGCGAACGGCGAGGCGCGCTGCGCCCTCGCGTTCGCGGAGCCGGCGTACGGGTCGGACCTCGCGCGCGTCGTCACGCGCGCCGAGCGCCAGGCCGACGGCAGCTACCTCCTCATCGGAAAGAAGGCGTGGGTCACCGGCGCGTCCCGCGCCGACCTGGTGCTCACCCTCGCGAGGACCACGACGCCAGGAGGACAGGGGCAGCTGCCGCTCGGGCCGAGCCTCTTCGTCATCGCGAAGCGGCGCGGCGCGCCGGGCGCCGACTTCCCGGACGCCGGGATCGCCGGGACCGAGCTGCGGGCGCTCGGGCAGCGCGGCATGGGGCACTACGAGCTCCGGATCGAGGGGCTCCAGATCGGCCGCGAGGCCCTGCTCGGCGAGCGCGAGGGCGAGGGGATCGCCCAGATCCAGCGGGCGCTCGTGACCGGCCGCACCTACGCGGCCGCGTGCGGCGTGGGCGTGGCGCAGGCCGCGCTGGAGCTCGCGCTCGAGCGGGCGAAGACGCGCGTGCAGTTCGGGTCGCAGCTCATCTCCTTCCCGCGCGTGGCGCACCGGCTCGGAGGGCTCATCGCGCGCGTCGCCGCCGCGCGGCAGCTCACGCGCGCCGCGGCGCACGTGGCGGACACGGGGCAGCCGTGCGAGCTCACGTCGGCGATGGCGAAGCTCTTCTCCAGCCGCGTGGCCTGGGACGCGGCCGACGCCTGCATGCAGATCCACGGGGCGAGCGGCTACGCGGAGAGCTCGACCGCGGCGAGGCTCCTGCTCGACGCCCGCAGCCTCTTCTTCCAGCTGGGCCCGCACGAGGTGCTCGCGCAGGGCATCGCGCGCGCCCTGCTCGAAGGGCCGCTGCCCTAGAGCGGCGGTCACCCGCTTCGGATACGGGCCCATCTCGGCGTTTTCGGTGCTCAGCGCACCGGAGTGCGCTTCCGCGCCGAAAACACCGATCTGGACCCGTCTCCTGTGCGGGAGACCGCCGCTCTGAGTCGCGTGTGCCAGGGGCGGGCGAGAACCGCTCTAAGGCGCGAGCGACTGCGGCGGTCGCGAGCGGGCGGCCGGCGACGCGAGCCGGCGAGCGGGCATGTGCGCAGGGCCGCGACGCGCGCCCCGTCGTCAGCCGAGCGCGCCTGTGCCATGATCGCGCGGACCGATGGTCCGCGTCCGCTCTCCTCGCTACGGCCGCAAGCTCGACGATTTCACGGTCGGCGCGGTGTATGCCCACCCCTGGGACGTCACCGTGGACGAGGGGATGCTCGCGCTCTTCGCGGCCTCGTTCCAGGACGCGATCCCGACCTACGCCAGCCGCGTTGCGGCCCGGTCGGTGGGGCTCAGGGACAGGCCGGTGAGCCCGCTCTTGCTCCTCAACCTCGGGATCTCCTTCAGCGTGCACGACGTGAGCGAGCAGGCGATCGCGCACCTCGCGTACACCGACGTCCGGTTCCCGGCGGCCTGCTACCCGGGGGACACGCTGCGCGCGAGCTCGCTGGTCATCGGCAAGAAGCCGGTCTCGACGGGGGACAAGGGCGTCGTGCACGTCAGGACCCAGGTGGTGAACCAGGACGGGCTGCTCGTCTGCTCGTTCGAGCGCAAGGCGCTCGTGCCCCCTGGCCGCGTCGCGGAGCGCCCCGCGGACGCGCCGCACGCGGTCGCGCAGCCGGACGCGCAGCCGGCGCGCCTCCCGGAGGAGCTCGACGGCCCCCTGCCGCCGCCGGCGCGCCAGGGCGGCTTCGCCTGCGCGTGGGACGACTTCGAGGTCGGCGACGTGATCACCCACGAGGTCGGCAGGACCATCGGGGACAGCGAGCACATGCAGCTCGCGACCCTCCTGCGCAACTCCCACCCGCTGCACGTGGACGAGCAGTACTCCAGGTCGAGCTCCTTCGCGAAGACGCGGGTCGTCCACGGGGGGCTCGTGCTGTCCTGGGTGCTCGCGCTCTCGAGCCGCGACACGGCGGGGTGCGGCGTCTGGGACCTCGGCCTCGACGAGGGGGCGCACCCGAGCGGCGTGCTCGCGGGCGACACGCTGTTCGCCGCGTCGAAGGTGATCGCCAGGGAAGAGGCCAAGAGCGGCGCCGGGAGCGTCACCTTCCGGATCGTCGGCGTGAAGAACACGCCGCCGCGCGCCCTGATCGAGCAAGGCGCCGACCTGTTCACGCCCGAGCTCGGCAAGGCCGAGGGCAGGGTGAAGGAAAAGGTCGTGGAGATCACGCGAACGCTGCTCCTGCGCCGGCGGAGCTAGCGCGACAAACGGGTCAAAACCGCCAGAAAAGAGCCGAAATTCGAGCCGCCAAGCGCGCCGAGGGCGCCAAGGACTTGTTCTGTGCTTGGCGTCGTCGGCGCCTTGGCGGCTCATTTCACGCTCGATCGACGTGCTCGCTGTTCAGGGCGCGCGTGCGGCGGGGGGCCGCAGAATGAGGAGTCCCCGGCGGGCCGCCTGCGGCATACAATGGGCGGCCATGAGCACCGCTCTGCCCCAGCGAGGAACGGGACGGCCATGAGCACCGCTGGGAGCCGTGAGCTGGACGCGCTCCGCGCGCGCGTCGCCGAGCTGGAGCGGGAGCTGGCCCACGCCCGCGCGTCAGGTCGGAGCGCCGCCGCGCGAGGCCCGGACGCGCCGGCCAGAGACCCGGGCAGCGCGAGGGGCTCCGCCCTCGTCGAGCAGGCGCGGCGGCTGCTCGACGAGGGCGAGCAGGCGGCGCAGATGGGCAACTGGCTCTGGGAGCTCGGCCAGAGCAGCATCATCTGGTCGCGGCAGCTCTTCCGGATCCTGGGCCGCGATCCCGAGACGGATACGCCCTCGACGGAGACCTTCCTCGAGGCCGTCCACCCCGACGACCGGGAGCGGCTGCGCGCCGGCCTGCTGCTGGCGAACGAGACAGGAGAGGGGTCGGGCGCGATCGCGTTCCGCGTGCGCCACCGGGATGGAACGGTGCGGGAATGCCTGCTGAGCAGCCTGCCCCTCGTCGAGGGGGCGGGGCCGCCGTCGCGCTTCTTCGGCGCGGTCGTCGACCTCACCGAGCGCCGCCGCGCCGAGCAGGAGCTCCGCCGCAGCGAGCGCATGCTGAAGGAGGCGCAGCGCATCGCCCACGTGGGCAGCTGGTCCTACGACATCGCGTCGCGGACGATCCGCTGGTCCGAGGAGCTCTACCACATCCTCGGCGTCGATCCCTCGGTGCGCCCGACGTTCGAGCTCTTCGCGGGCCTCATCCACCCCGAGGATCGCCACCGGGTCTTCGGCGGCGCGGAGACCGCGTCGCCGCTCGGCATCGCGAGCCCCGTCGAGTGCCGCGTCGTGCGCCCGTCCAGCGGGGAGCTGCGCCACGTGCAGATGGCGGCGCAGCTGGTCACGGACGACGCCGGGACGATCACCGGGCTGGTCGGCACGAGCCTCGACATCACCGAGCGCCGGCGCCTCGAGGAGCAGCTCCTGCACAGCCAGAAGCTCGAGGCGATCGGGCGCCTCGCCGGCGGGGTCGCGCACGACTTCAACAACATGCTCACCGCGATCTTCGGGCACAGGGAGCTCGCGGTGCGCAAGGTGCCGGCGGCGTCGCCCGTCGCCGAGCACCTCACGCAGATCGGCACCGCCGCGGAGCGGGCCGCGGCGCTCACGCGGCAGCTGCTCGCCTTCGCGCGCAAGCAGCTGATCCAGCCGACCGTGGTCGACCCGAACGCGCTGATCTTGGGGGTCGAGCCGCTCCTCCGCCCGCTCGTGGGCGAGGACGTGGAGCTCGTCGTGCTGCCGGGGAGCCAGATCTGGCCCATCCACATCGATCGGGGGCAGTTCGAGCAGCTGCTCATGAACCTGGCCGTGAACGCGCGCGACGCGATGCCCGGCGGGGGCCGCCTGGTGATCGAGACGGCGAACAGGGCGCTCGGCGCGGGCGACGGGGGGTGGGGGCCAGAGATCGAGCCCGGCGACTACGTGGAGCTCACGGTCACGGACACCGGGCAGGGCATCGACGACGCCGTCCAGAAGTACGTGTTCGAGCCGTTCTTCACGACCAAGGAGCCGGGCAAGGGGTCGGGCCTCGGGCTCGCGACGTGCCACGGCATCGTGAAGCAGCACGGCGGCCACATCGGGTTCGCCAGCGCCCCCGGCCAGGGCACGCGCTTCACGATCTGCTTCCCGCGCGTGCGCGGCGTGCCCAGCGAGCAGCCTGCGAGGGCGACCGCGGCCGCCGTCGGGGGCGTGGAGACCGTGCTCGTCGTGGAGGACGAGGCGCAGGTGCGCGAGCTCTGCGTCGCCGCGCTGCGCTCCTTCGGCTACTCGGTCCTCGCGGCGCGGAGCGGCAAGGAGGCGATCGCGCTCGCGGCCGCCTACCCAGGCCCGATCCACCTGCTCGTGAGCGACGTGGTCCTGCCGGACGCGCGCGGCCCCGCGCTCTCGGCGATGCTCGCCCGCGCGCGCGCCCCGCTGCCCGTGCTCTACGCCTCGGGCTACACGGAGGACGCCCTCCTCCAGACCGATCTGCTCGACGGGGTCGCCCACTTCCTCGCCAAGCCGTACACGCCGACGCAGCTCGCGAAGGCGGTGCGCGCCGTGCTCGACGCGTCCGCGCAGGCGCGACGGGCGAAGGGCTCGGGCGGCGCCCCGCCGCCGGCTCCGACCGCCGAGCGCCTGCAGTGAGCGCGCTCGTGCGCCGCGGGAGGCGGGCTCACGGCGCCTTCGCGCGCGATCGTCGGCGTGTGCGCGCGCGTGCGCGGCGGCCCGCAGCGCGCCACGCTGGCCCCCACCGCCCGGGTGCATCTATCCTGGACGGGCGGCTTTGGCGATGAAGATCCGGGGGTCGGCGCTCATGCACACGAGGACCTACCTGCAGACGCGGTGGGGGAGCCAGGCCATGTCCGCCCTCGACGCCAAGCTGCCCGCCGCCGCGCGGGCGGTCTTCACGGCGCCCGATCTCGCGGCGCACAGCTGGTATCCCATCTCGGTCTGGAACGCGATCGCGGACGAGATCTCGCGGTGGCCCAACCGGTCCGGCGTCATCCGCGATCTCGCGGCCTACGTGGCCGAGCAGGACCTGACGCTCGCGCACAAGGTGCTGCTCAAGCTCGGCACGCCCGCGCTCGTCATGCGGCAGGCCGGCGTGATGTGGGGCATGTACTTCAACGGCGGCCGGCTCGCGCCCCTCGCCGAGGGAGAGCGGTTCTTCCGGCTGATACTTTACCTGGGCGTCGACCCGCAGTCCGACCCGGGGCGCCAGATCTGCAGAGACGCGGTGCCGGCGTGGCAGGAGAACGCGCTCCGGCTCTCGGGCGCGCGAGGGGGCCAGAGCCTCCACACGAAGTGCCGTTTCGAGGGACACCCCACGTGTGAATACGAAGTGCGCTGGCTCCGGTAGTCACCACTTGGTGCAGAAGGCGAACAGGTTCACCTGCGCCTCTTCCGCGACCACCTCGACGGGGGTGCTCCCGAACTTCGACCGGGCGAACAGGGTCTTGAGGTCCTCGGTGCTGCGGTGGATCAGCTCCCACTCGAGGACGTGGTCCATGAACGCCTTGCTCGGGTTGTTCACCCCGAAATTGCCCACGACCGCGACGCCCCCGGGCAGGAGCTTGTCGTGCATGCAATTGAGGAGGCTCACGACCAGATCGTCGCGGAGATAGTCCGTGAGCCCGATGCTGTAGATCATGTGCTGGGGCTTGAGCACCGTCCTGCCGCGGCCGTGGGCCAGCCGAACCACGTTGTCCTGCGCGAAGCTGAAGCGGTCCATGACGCCGAGCTGGTCGGCGATGCCGGCCGCGTAGGCGAGGGCCTGGTTGTCGATATCGATGCACGTCGCCTTGATGTCGGGCAGCTCGCCCCCCTCCGCGAAGAGGTCGAACAGCTCCCGGGCGGGGCCGCTCGCGAGGCTGGTGATGTGGACGGGGCCGGACGCGTGCCCGCTGCAGGCGTCCCGGATCGCGCGGCTCAGCACGCCTCTCCGGTTCTTGACGGCGCGGCAGGCGTCGATGGCGAGCCCCCACTGGTCGATGAAGCGGCCGAGGCGGCCGTCGCCCGCGGGCTCGTCGTTGTACATCATCTCGATGGTGTAGAAGTCGCCCGCGTAGCCGCGCGGCTTCGTGTAGCACCGGTCGACGGTGCGGCTCAGCATGAAGAGCGAGAACGTCTCGCGGAAGACATAGGCGCCGATGCCCTTCTCGAGGTGGCGCTCGCGCTCGATGTGCTCGCGCAGCGCGGACACGATCGTCTGGCACGCGGCGCTCACCTTCTCCTGGATCTCCGCCTCGGGCTGCTTGGCCTCCTTCACCATCCTGTCGGCGATCATCATCTCGAACTTGAACTGTTCGACCGTGTCGATGAGCTTCGGAGGGATGTTGTTGGTGCCGGCCTGGCCCGTCCTCGCGGCGTGAAAGCGGTTGACCTGCGGCACGTCCTCGACGAGGAGCGGCGGGAGCATCGCGGTGTTCTCGCGGAGGCGCTGGGCGAGCATGATCGCGAGCGACTGGTAGAAGCGCGCCGCGAGCCCGGGGACGGAGGCGAGGAGCGAGTGCACATACGGGCCCTCGATGACGTCGAGCGTGCACTCCTCGCGGGCGACGACGGAGGCGCTCGCGGCGGCGCTCTCGAGGAACGACATCTCGCCGAAGATGGCGCCGGGGCCGAGCTGGCGGAGGGCCACGCCGCGCCCGAGGTGGGCGACCTCGACCCCGACAAGGCCGCTGCGCACGATGAAGATGCCCTGCCTTCGCGAGCCCTCCTCGAGGATCTGTTCGCCCGGTCGGTAGGTGACGCAGCTCGACTTCTCCAGCAGCAGCCGCTCGTCGTCCTGGGTCAAGAACTCGAAACCTGTCGTCATGATGCCTCCCGAGCGCCGCGGGCGCCCCGGGCTCGCGGAGGAACGGATCTCTCCCCCGCCGCGGCGACAGAGGCGTCCACGCGTGCGCCCCTTCTACCACGACGCATCGCGCCTCCGCTGAGGCATGGCGGTCCGCCCGCTGGCTCGGCGCCGATCGCGCCGCGGGGCGCCTCGTCGACCGCGCCGCGGTTGCCGCGGGGCGCCTCGTCGATCACGCGCCGCGCTCGCGCCGAACGCTCGTCGCGCGGTCCTTCACCGGGTCACCGCGGGGCGCAGGCCGCGACGCCGCCGTCCTCGGCGAGCACCAGCACACAGGTGCGGAGCACATCCATGCCGGCAAATCCGTCCGACGGACAGGTCGCCCGCCGCTCGCCGGGCAGAAGATCGAGCTCCGCGGCGGCGTCGAACCCCGCCATCCGGAGGCGAGCGCCCGAAAGGACGGGAACGGTGTGCCTGCCTGAGGCGGCGTAGGCGCTCCTGGCGCCGGTCGCCCGGCGCGACAGCCGCTTCCCCGCGGGGGAGGCGGCGAAGAGCGAGCTCTGCGACGCCCCCGAGTCGATCTTCAGCGTGACGTCGATCCCCTCGACGCTCACCCTGGCGGTGAGCTCGCTGCCCTGGTTCGGGCCGCCGCAGCGGGCGAGCTCCACGATGGCGGCCTCGCCGAACCGCGCCCGGAGCGCGCGCGCGGCCTCGTCGCGCGGAGCTTCGGTCATCCGGCCCTCGCGCAGGTCGAGCACGACGGCGCGGCCCGGCCCCGCCAGCTCCTGAGGCGCGACGATGCCGCCGATGCCGATGCGCTGCAGGACGTCGGGCATGCGGACGACGAGCAGCGCGGAGACCTCGACCCGGCCCCACCCGGAGAGCGCGAGGCTCGCGTTCTCGAGGCGGGACACCGCGAGGGGCCTGCCCGCGTTGTCGACGGCGACGTCGCCCGCGGTCGAGAGGGGCAGCGCGAGCTCGTCGGCGAGCCAGCGGGCGAGGACGTGGTGGGAGGCGCCGGTGTCGACGATCAGCACGGCCGGATGGCCCGCCACGACGGCGTCGATGAGCGGCGAGGGGAACGCGCGATCGTCGAGGTGGTACTGGAGGCTGGCCCGGCGCTCGGGGCCCGCCGCCGGCGCCGCCGGGCCCGCGCCCGCCGCCGGGAGGCCCGCGGGTGAGGACGCGTCGCCAGCGCCGGCGCCTGTCGACGCCGCGCTGCGCGGCGAGGCCGGCGCGGCGCGGACCGCGGCGGGCTCGGCGCAGCCGGCCACCGCGAGCGCGCCGGCGGCTGCGGCGGCCGAGAGCGCGGCGAGGACCTGCCTGCGAGCGCGCGGCACGAGCATCCGCTACTCGACGCAGCAGAGCGTCGACTGCCCCGTGGGATCCAGCGAGCCGCTGAGGTTCGTGCGCGCGGTGCAGGTGGAGCTGGTCGGCGTGCCGACGAGGTGGGCCGGGGGCGAGTAGGCGTACCCGCAGTACCGCCCGCCCTGCGAGATCTGGGCGTGATCGAAGCAGCTGTAGTCGTTGCCGAGCTCGACGCGCACGTAGTTGCAGTCGCCGCCGCTCGCGGTGCACGCGCACGACGAGCACGTCCGGGTGTCGTTGTACCCCCGGAACCAGTCGCTCTCGCGCCGCGCATAGCCGCTGCAGGTGGCGCTGCCGGACACGAGCGCGCATTGCGTCGCGGGCGAGGCCTGCCTCGGGACGCAGGCCTCGCCGGCGCCGCAGCCCGCGCCGGCGCTCGCGTGGCAGAACTTCCTGGACTCCTTCCACGTCGCCGGCGCGGGGATCGCCGTGCCGGTCGCGGTGCAGCTCTGGATCACGTCGAAGAGGCCCGCGCGCACGCCGCCCCAGTCGATGAACCCGTTGTTGATCGGCTTCGCGTCGCACGTGAACCCGACCCGCTTCGCGAGCGTGCCGCGCGTCCCGGCCTCGTCGGCCTCGCACTGCGACTCGTCGGCGTAGAGGTAGAGATCCGCCGCGCAGTCGGTGGGGTTCGGCGTGCAGCCGCAGCCCTCGCAGCCGCTGCCGGAGAGGCCGCGGAAGAGGAGCGTCTCCTTCGCGGTGAACCCGTCAGGGCACGGCTCGGTCGCGTCCACGACGACGCCGGGCTCGAAGTTCGTGGGTGCCGTCAGGCAGACCGCGCCCTCCGCGCAGTCCGAGTCCGCGCAGTCGACGGCGTCGTCGCAGTCGTCGTCGCCGCCATTGAAGCAATCCTCGACCTGCGTGCAGCCGGTCGACGCGCTCGTGCCGGCGCTCGCGCTCGTGCCGGTGCTCGCGCTCGTGCCGGCGCTCGCGCTCGTGCCGGTGCTCGCGCTCGTGCCGGCGCTCGCGCCCGTGCCGGCGCTCGCGCCCGTGCCGGCGCTCGCGCTCGTGCCGGCGCTCGCGCTGGAATGTTCGGTCGTCCCGGCGCCATCACCGCCGCCCGCCCCACCCGCGCCCGCGAAGTTGCGCTCCTGGACGCTGCAGGCCGAGAGGCTGACGAGCGCTGCCATCGCAGGCCCGCGAAAGTTCGTCATGCCGCCAGGATAGCCGCCCTCGCAGGCGAGGTGCAGCGTCATGTCCCGGAGGCGCGGCGCTCACCGCGAGGGGGCGTGATGGGCGAGGTGCCCTGTGACGCCGGGAGGAGAGGCCGTCACGGCACCGTGGAGCGCTGGAGGCGGCGCTCCACCTCGGCGCGCGTCGGATACGATGTCTGACACCCCTCGCGCTCGACCGAGATGCCCGCCGCCGCGATCGCGAACCGGAGTGTGGCCTCGATCGCCATCCCGGAGGCGAGCCCGCCGGCGAGCACGCCCGTGAGGGCGTCCCCGGCGCCCGTCGTGTCGACGGCGCGGGCCGGCAGGGCGGGGAGCTCCTCGCCCGACGGCAGCAGCACCGCGCCGCGCGCGCCGCGCGTGAGCACCACGCGCTCCGGCAGGTGACCGCGCAGCGCCTCGTGCTCGAGCTCGTTGACCACGGCGAGATCGAACCGGCCGACGAGCTCGGGATCGATGGCGTTGACGGGCGACGGATTGCAGATCGACAGCGCGCCGTCGGCCCGCGCTGCCGCGAGCACGCCGTCGATCGCCGCGGCCGGGATCTCGCCCTGGCAGAGCCAGACCGAGGCCCCGCACGGCGAGGGCGGCGTCACGAGCGCGTTGGCGCCGGGGATCGCGAGGATCTGGTTCTCTCCGGCCTCGTCGACGCAGATCAGGGCCACGCCCGTCGTCGCGCCGCGGTGGACCGCCACGGCGGAGAGCTCCACCCCGTCGGCGGCCAGCGCGGCCGCGCAGAGCTCGCCGTGGGCGTCGTCGCCGCGCGCGCCAGCGAGCCGCACGCGCGCCCCGGAGCGCGCCGCCGCGACCGCCTGGTTCGCGCCCTTGCCGCCCGGCGCGACGAGGAAGCGCCGGCCCAGCACCGACTCGCCGGGGCGCGGCAGCCGCGGGCCGTAGCCGATGAGATCGGCGGTGATCGAGCCGCAGATCGCGAGCAATCCCATCACCGCCGCATACCACGAACGAGGCGGCGCGCGCGTCAGTCGGCGTTCACGGCCACGGCGTCCGTCTTGCCATTGGCGAGCGCGCCGGCGCGGCGGATGATGCCGATGAACTCCTGCTGATCGCCCTTGCTGGACGCGGCGGCCCTCGCGATCTTCGCGATGTCGGCGAGCCTCCAGGAGCGCGCGTGCGGGCTGTGGCGCAGGACCTCCGCGAACCCTGCCACCGCGGACGCGAACCGGAAGTCGGCCGGCGCCGCGTCGAAGGTGGGGGCGATGGCGCCCGGGGCCATCTTGACCAGCGTCTCCTCGGCCGTGTTCGAGCCGAGCGGCGCCTTGTGGCGGAGGCGCACGACGATCGGCGCCGCGCCCTCGCCCTTCGGCGCGGGGGCCTTGAGCTCGACGTCGTAGATGGCCGTCACGCTGTGCCCTGCGCCGATCTCGCCGGCGTCCACCTTGTCGTTCCGGAAGTCCCGGTCGGCCACGTCGCGGTTCTCGTAGCCGATGAGCCGGTAGCTCTTGACGAAGCTCGGGTCGAACTCGACCTGGATCTTCACGTCGCGGGCGATGACCTGGAGCATCCCGCCGACCTGCTCGGAGAAGACCCGCCGCGCCTGCGCCTCGCTGTCGATATAGGCGTAGTTGCCGTCGCCCTGGTTGGCGAGCTGCTCCATCATGAGATCCTTGTAGTTGCCCTGGCCGAAGCCGACGGTGGACAGCGTGATCCCCTTGTCCCTCGCGCGCTTGATGGTCTTCAGGATCTCGTCGTGGGAGGTCGGGCCGACGTTCGCGTCTCCGTCGGAGAGCACGATGACGCGGTTGACGTGTCCCTTCACGAGCGTCCGCTCGGCCAGGCTGTACGCGAGATCGATGCCGCTCGACATGGCGGTGGAGCCGCCCGCGGTGAGGTCGGCGAGGGCCGCGAGGATCTTCCCCTTGCTCTCGATGCCGGTCGGCGCGAGCACCTCTCGCACGCTGCCCGCATAGGTGCAGAGCGCGACGGTGTCCCCCGGCTTGAGGGTGTCGGTGAGCATCTTCAGGCTCTTCTTCGCGAGCTCGATCTTGTCGGGCGACTGCATCGAACCGCTGGTGTCGACGAGGTACACGAGGTGCACCGGGGTCCGCTCCTTGACTGGCACGCGCTTGCCCTGGACCGCCACGCGCACGAGGTGGTGGCCCGACGTGAACGGCGAGGGCGCGGCCGCGAGGTGCACGGCGAACGGGCCTGTCGCGGGCGACGCGTAGCCGTAATCGAAGTAGTTGAGGAACTCCTCGGCGCGCACGGCCTGAACCGGGGGCAGCGCGCCATCCATGATCTTGCGGCGCGCGATGGCGTAAGAGGCCGTGTCCACGTCGATCGCGAACGTCGAGAGCCGGTCCTTCGCGGGGTCCTCGACCGGGTTGACGCCGTAGTCCCGGTACGTCTCGCTGCCCTGGGGCTCGGGCGCGGTGACGGCGACGGCCGGGGGCGGGGGCGCGGGGCGCGCCACGGCGGTCGCCGCCGGGGCGGGCGCCCTCTTGGGCGCGGGCGCGCCGCCCGTCACCTGGATGCGCGCGTCCGCCCCGCGCGCGGCGCCCGCCTTGGTCGCCCGGGGCTGCGCGGGCCCGGGCGTGGGCGTCACAGGGGCGGCCGCCACGGGCGGGGCCGGCGGCGGCGCGGCCTCCGCGGGCGCGGCGTCACGGTCGACCGCGTCGATCGCCGCGGCCTCCTCGCGCTTGGCGGTGGACGCGCCGCCCTCGTCTTGCGGCGCGTCGAACTCCGGCTGCATGGCCTGCCCGGCGGCGGCCTCGGTCGGCGCGGCCGGTGCGGTCGCCGCCGTGGGGGCAGGCGTGGATCCACCGCAGCCGATGAGCAGCGCGGTGACGAGGGCGGGGGCGACGAGATCGAGGGGCCGGGTGCGCATTGAGGTGTCCTCCTTGAAGGGGATCGCGAGGGCGGATCCCTGCTGTACGTTCTCGTGGGTCGGCCATCGCCGATCGCCACACACAGGTCCTTGTGGGGGCCGCACGCGCGGCTGCCCCACAGCGCGTTTTCCACGGGCGAGACGGACCCTTCGCCGCTGTCGCTGCGTGAACGCCGCGTGTCGCCGGTCGTCCGGCGAGCCGACGAAGGGGCTCTCGCGGCCGGGGCCCGCCGTGACGGGGCTCGGCGCGTCCGAGTGCCAGGGAAACGCGGTCGTCTCGGCCGGCTTACACCCGAAATCGACGCGAGCTCGGGTCGGGTCCTCCGCCCGCCTCCCTCTCGATCTATCCTCGGGAGTCCCTGATGAGCGAAACGAGCCGCGAGCGCTTCCAGTCCACCCTGTGCCGCGCCAGGAAGATCGCCGTCCTGACCGGCGCAGGCGTCTCGGCGGAGTCGGGTATCCCCACGTTCCGCGGCGCCGGGGGGCTGTGGCGGCGTTACGAGGCGACGAGCCTCGCCTCGCCCGAGGCGTGGCGGCGCGATCCGGGCCTCGTCTGGGAGTTCTACAACCACCGCCGGGAGCGCGCCCTCGGCTGCGCCCCGAACCCGGGTCATCACGCGCTGGCGCAGCTGGAGGCGCGGTGGCGGGAGGCCGGCAGGGCCTTCACCCTGATCACCCAGAACATCGACGGCCTGCACGAGAAGGCGGGCTCCCGGAGCCCGGTGCGCCTCCACGGCTCGCTGTGGCAGGTGCGCTGTCTCTCGTGCGGGAGCGTGACCGAGAACCGCGACGTGCCCATCACCCCCGCCTTCGCGGGCAGCGGCTCCCCCGATCCGGAGGCCCCCGCCCGCCGCTTCACGGCGGCGGAGCTGCCGCGCTGCGGCTGCGGCGGCGTCCTTCGCCCGCACGTGGTCTGGTTCGGCGAGGCCCTCCAGGAGAGCGATCTCGCCGCGGCGGCCGCCGGCGTCGAGGGCTGCGATCTCCTGCTGGTCGTCGGTACGTCGGCCGTTGTGTATCCCGCCGCCGGCTTCGTCCCCATGGCCAAGCGCCACGGCGCCCTCATCGCCGAGGTCAACGTCGAGCCGAGCGCGATCTCCGGCCTCTGCGACGTCGTGTTCACCGGCGGCTCCGGCGCGATCCTGCCCTCCCTGCTCGACGTCACGCCGGCGTGAGCGCCGCGGCCTGACGGGCGCGGCGAGCCGGCGGCGTCAGCACGGCGAGGCGAGCCGGCGGCTTCAGCGCGACGCGCGGTCGGGCCGCGGCGGGCGCGCGGTGCACGCATCGCGCGGCGCGGCGCGTGCTTCTGCCGGGGTCATGGAGCAGGTCAACCGTGGGATCTCAGGGCTAACGTGGGCGGCGATCACGCTCGTCGTGATCGGCGCCGTCAACTGGGGGTTCGTTGGGCTGTTCGAGTTCGACGTGGTCGCCGCGATCTTCGGCAGGCTCAGCGCGCTCAGCCGCATCATCTACGTGCTCGTCGGGCTCGCTGGGCTCTATCTGCTCTATGCCGCGGTCCAGCTCGGAAAGCGCGAACGGGTCACCACGATGCCCTGAGGGCGATGCGCCGTGCGCCTCAGGCGCTCACGCGCCCGGGCTGGCCTGGCCGCCGAAGCCGCGCGGACGGGCGGCGGTCGCGCGCGCCTCGATGAACCGCGACACCGCGTCGACGAACGCCTCGGGGTTCTCCACCTGCGGCATGTGCCCTGTCGCCGGGATGAAGGTGAGCTGCGATCCCGGCAGCGAAGCGTGGAGCTTCTTCGCGTCGTCCGCGCTGTTGCCGAGGAGCTGGTCCGCCTCGCCCCAGACGAGGAGGGGATTCAGGCTGAGCGGGGCCCTGGAACCTCCCTGGATGGCCGCGTCGAGCACCGCCTCCAGCTGAGGTGGATTGGCGCTCTCCAGGACCTCCCGCAGGGCAGCCGGGGCGCGGCCGGGATCGGCGTAGGCGCGGCTCAGGACCCGCGGGTTATAGGTCTGCTTCCGCATCAACGCGCGCAGCATCCGGCGGGGCAGCGGCCGCGCTCCGAGCCAGCCGACGAGGCGCGGCAGCGGGGGGATGGGAACGCCGTTGACGAACACGAGCCCCCGGCAGCGGGCCGCGAACAGGGTAGCGAAGCTCGATACGACCGAGACGCCGAAGGAGTTGCCGACGCACCACGCGCTGGAGACCGCCAGCTCGTCCAGGAGCCGCTCCAGCCAGCGCGCATAGGCGTCCAGAGCGCCGAGCCCCGGGGCGTCCGTGCGCCCGATGCCGGGCAGATCGGGCGCGATCACCTGGAAGCGCTCCGCCAATCGCTCCCAGACAGGCGCCCAGTGCATCGACGCCCCGCCCCAGGCGCCGTGCACCAGCAGCAGCGGCTCGCCCTGCCCGCCCACGTGGACGCTGGCAGGGCGGCCGTCGATCGCGATCTCCTTCACCGAAACCGTGCTCATGCCCCTCTCCTGTGCGGAATCATCGAGGGGCCCATCCTGCCCGCGGCCGCCGGGTGCCCGCAACAGGAACGCACGCCGGCGCGCGCCCCCGTCCCTCCCCCCTCGTGCGTGTGCGGGCGCTGGCCGGGCGCGCGGCGGCGCGCGGCCCTTCGCGCTTGCCTCACGCGCGGCCGATCGCGGTATCGTCCCCGCCGTGTCCCCCGCTCAGAAGCTCCGTGATCTGCTCGCCTCGCCCGGCCTCCTCGTCATGCCGTGCTGCTTCGACGCGCTGTCGGCGCGGCTGATCGAGCAGGCCGGCTTCTCGCTCTCGTTCATGAGCGGCTTCGCGGTCTCCGCCGCGCGCCTCGGCGCGCCCGACACCGGGCTCATCTCGTATGGTGAGATGGTCGATCAGGCGCGGGCGATCTGCGGCGCCGTCTCGATTCCGGTGCTCGGCGACGGCGACACGGGCTACGGCAACGCGATGAACGTGAAGCGCACGGTGCGCGGTTATGCGCAGGCCGGGCTGGCCTGCGTGATGATCGAGGACCAGGTCGCCCCGAAGCGCTGCGGCCACACGCGCGGCAAGCAGGTCGTGCCCCGCGACGAGGCGTTCACCCGCGTCCAGGCCGCCGTGGACGCGCGCGACGAGGGCGCCGGCGTGCTCATCATGGCCCGCACCGACGCCCGCCAGACGCACGGCTTCGACGAGGCGCTGGCCCGCGCGCGGGCGTTCGCCGATCTCGGGGCAGACATCGTGTTTCTGGAGGCGCCCGAGAGCGTGGAGGAGATGCGAACGTTCTGCCGCGAGGTGCGTGTGCCGACCATGGCCAACATGGTGGATCACGGCAGGACACCGGTGCTGCCGCCGGCCGAGCTCGGGGCGATCGGCTACAAGATCGCGGCCTATCCGCTCACCCTGCTCTCGGTCGCCGCCGCCGCCATGCGCGAGGCGCTCGCGGCCCTGCGCGCCGGCCGGCACCCCGACCCGCGGACGAGCTTCGCGGCGCTCCAGGAGATCGTCGGGTTCCCCGAGTACTACGCTGAAGAAGCGCGTTATGCGCAGCCGCCAGGGAAGGGGTGAGTCGAGCACCATGACAACGATGTCCTCTGCCGCCTCCGCCTCGCTCCTCGACGCGGCGCGCAGCCTCGTCCCGCTCGTCCAGGAGCACGCCCCGCGGGGAGAGCGCGAGCGCCGTTTGCCCGATCCGGTCGCGAGGGCGCTCCGGGAGTCGGGCATCTTCCGCATGTGTCGCCCGCGCGTGCTGGGCGGGCTCGAGGCCGACCCCCTCACGGCGCTGCAGGTCATCGAGGAGCTCTCGCGCGCCGACGGCGCGGCAGGGTGGTGCGCCATGATCTGCGGCACGACCGGCGCGTTCGAGGCGTACATCCCGGCGGAGGGGGGCAAAGAGATGCATGCGAGCCCGGATGTCGTGACCGCCGGCGTCTTCGCGCCGAGCGGGCGCGCCGTCGAGGTCGAGGGAGGATATCGGGTCGCCGGGAGGTGGGCGATGGCGAGCGCCTGTCATCATTGCGACTGGCTGGGCGGCACCGCGGTTGTCTTCGACGGGATGGCCCCGCGCATGCTGCCCGGGGGCGTCCCCGAGGCCGTCGTGCCGATGTTCCGCGCCTCGGAGTGCGAGATCCTGGATACGTGGAGCGTCTCCGGCCTCGCCGGCACCGGGAGCCACGATTTCGCGGTCGTGGACGCCTTCGTGCCGAGCAGCCGGTGCATCCGACTCCCGATGACGTCTCCGACCCATCCAGGGCCTCTCTTCGTGTTCCCGCTCTTCGGCTTCCTCGCGAGCGCGGTCGCGACGACCGCGCTCGGGATGGCGCGCGCGGCCATCGATGAGCTGGTCCGGCTCGCGGCGACCAAGCGGCCGAGCGGCATGACGACGTCGCTCGCGACGCGGCCCTCGACGGCGCTCGCCGTGGCCGAGGCCGAGGCCACGCTGGGCGCGGCCAGGGCCTACCTCTTCGAGGCCGTCGGCGCCGTCTGGGACGCCGCGGTCTCTGGCAGGTCGATCTCGCTGCGGGAGCGGGCGCGCGTCCGGCTCGCCGCGACGAACGCCGCCCTCGGCGCGGCGCGCGCCGTCGATCTGGCCTTCACGGCGGGCGGCGCCACGGCGCTCTACGCGGAGAGCCCTCTTCAACGCAGCTTCCGCGACGTTCACGCCGTCACGCAGCACGCCCTCGTCGCCCCGCACACGCGCGAGGTCCAGGGCCGTGTGCTCCTCGGGCTGGACACCGAGCTGCCGATGTTCTGAGGGGCCGCCCGCGAGCGGCGAGGTGGATCACGAGAGGGCGGAGCGGGCGACCGAGCGAGAGTACGCCGCAGCGAGCTTCACGCTGCGGATGAGCCCGTAGCGCACGACGACGCGCCCCGCTCTCATCCCAGGGGCAGATCCACCCAGCGCTCGAATCCAGGCCGGCGCTTGATGCGGCCGTACCACGCGTCGACGTGCTCCAGCGCGGGCCGCTCGGTCTTCAGGTTGTACCACCGCTGCGCCGCGACCCCGAGGGGGATATCGGCGAACGTGAAGTACTCTCCCGCGGCCCACGGGTGCCGTGACAGCTGCCTGTCGAGGATCCCGAGCGCGGCGAGCGCCGACTTGCGCGCGGCCTCGATCGCGCCCTGATCGCGGCGCTCTTCGGGCGTGCGCACGAGCTGCACGAGGAGCGTCCGGATCGGGGGCCACAGGGTGCCGAACTGCCAGTCGGTCCAGGCGTCGGCGCGCGCCCTGTCGGCGAGATCGCTCGGCTGGAGCGGCGGCGACCCGTAGCGCGAGAACAGATAACGCACGATCGCGTGCGACTCCCAGAGCACCAGCGGGCCGTCCTCGAGCGTCGGGACCAGCCCGTTCGGGTTGAGGGTGAGATAGTCGGCGTCCTTGACGCGACCGAACGGTCCGCCGGCGTCGATGCGCTCGAAATCGAGCCTGAGCTCGTCGAGCGCCCAGAGGACCTTCTGCACGTTCGAAGAATTCTTGTGACCCCAGAGTTTCAACATGATGTCCCTTGTCCCTCGGCGCCGCTCAGGCGGCCGTCGTCGCCGCCGGCTTCACGAACTTCGCGAAGCGCTCCACGTAGAACTCGACCGGATTCTGGATGGCTCGGACCGCGGGGCGCGCCTGCACGGCCTCGATCCACGCCCGGAGCCGCGTGAGCTCCGCGGGGATGGAGAAGTCGCGGAGGCGGCCGACGGCCGGCAGCCGCTCGAACCAGGGATAGAAGGAGACATCGACGAGGCTGACCTCGGCGCCGAGCCAGTAGGGCCCCTGGCCCGACGACCTCGCCAGCGCCTCCCGCTCGATGAACGCGAGCACGTCGCCGAGCGCCTTGCGCCCCGCCGCCTCCTGGTCTCGCGTCTCGGCCCTGAGCAGCTGGGTGAACGCCGGCACGAGGCGCGTGTTCGCGTAATCGATCCAGATCCTCGCCAGCGCGCGCCTGCCCGGCTCCCTGGGCAGGAGCCGGGGCTCGGGGAAGACCTCCTCGAGGTACTCGTTGATGATCGCCGACTCCCAGATGCGGTGGCCCTCGTGCTCGATCGCCGGGACCTTTCCATAGAGCGAGGCGTCGACGAACGCCCGCGGCTTGTTCTGCAGATCGACCTCGGTCAGCTCGAAGTCGATCGCCTTCTCCTGCAAAACGAGCCGGGTGCGGTGGGCGAAGGGGCACGCCTTCGCGCTGTAGAGTCGCAGCTTCGTCATCCTGTTCTCCTTGATGGCGTGCGCCACGCGAAGAGCTCTCCTGCTCTCAGGCAGAAGGGGCGCTCCGCTCACGGGCCGTCGTCGTGGCAGGGAGCAGGGAGCGTGCCAGGGCTCTATTGCACTCTATTGCAGGAACGGATCACAATCGTTCGCGCTGGCCGCGCGCTTGCTGCGACGGGAGCAGGGATTGCTGGTGATGTGCTGCTAAAGCAGCAGTGAATCCGGCGTGGGCGTGGGAAGGCCTCTGCTGATCGAGGGTCGACCCCTGTCGAGCACCCGGGGGACGTCGCGTCCGTCGGGATGAGGCGTGCTCAGATCTTCATCCTTCCTCCTCGTGTCATGGTTCGCAGCCCGCGCCACCTCAGCCAATGGCACCTCTGCTCGAGCGGTCATCCGTCGTCCACGCAGGGGCGTGGACGTGGATCTCCTCCCGGTGTGCCGGGAGGGCGCGCTGATGTTTTCCGCCTTACTCTTCTATGGCGGACATTAGTCTGTTATGACGGACATGTCAAGGCGCTCCGTGGAAGCGTCGATGTGCTCGGCAAGAGGTGTGTGGACCGGCGTGCAACGGCGATGATCGCCGCGAAGGCCGGGATTGACCGGATGTGCGAGGGCTGTCTTCGTTGTAAGCTGCGTGCCATGACGCCTGCTCGCCTCGACGCCGGAGCACTCCATGGCTCGCAGGGTTCGAGACGTGACCGTCGCGTGGTCCGATGGCCTGGGCAAGACAGCGTTGTCGTCGTCAAGCGCATGACGGCGACAGGCATGGAGCGACGCGATGGCAGGTGAACGCCCGCCGGACCGCATCCTGACCGCTCGGCTGACGCTGCGAGCGTGGCGGCCCGAGGATGCGCCTCTGATCAGGGAGGCGATCGACACGAGCCTTGCTCACCTGCGGCCCTGGATGCCGTGGGCCGCGCACGAGCCTTCCTCCATGGAGGCGACCACCGCGCTCCTCGAGAAGTTCCGGGACGACTTCACGGAAGGACGCGACTTTCATTATGGCATCTTCACGCGCGACGAGCGCGCCGTGCTCGGGGGTACGGGGCTCCACCCGCGGATCGGCCCGGGCGCGCTCGAGATCGGCTACTGGCTCCGGGAGACGGCGACGCGCTGCGGTTACGCGACCGAGGCGGTGGCAGGCTTGACCCGGGTCGCGCTCGAGGAGCTCGGCGTGAGCCGCGTCGAGATCCGCTGTGATCCGCGGAACACCGCGAGCGCCGCCGTGCCCCGGCGGCTCGGGTACCGGCATGTGACGACGCTCGAAGCAAACACCCTGACGCCCGCGGGCCAGCCGCGCGACACGATGGTGTGGGCGCAGACGGCCGCGGAGCTCGCGGGATCGCGCCGGGGAGGCTGAAGCTCATGAGTCCATCGCCCTCGGCCGGCGCGCCGGGAGCGATATCGGACTCGGATGTTCGGATCGAGGAGCGACGGGCGCGCCGATGGCGGAGCGGACGCCGCGGTCACTCGAGCCCGAGCGTCATCTCGACCATCGTGCGACGGAAGCCGAACCGCTCGAACAGGCGCTGCGCGGCGGCGTTCTGCGTCGCGGTGTGGAGCACGATGCGCGGCGCGCCCAGGGCCCGGAGGCGCGCGATGACGGCCTCGAGGAGGATCGCGCCCGCGCCCAGCCGGCGCGCGGGCTCGGCGACATAGATGTCGTGGAGGGCGCCGCAGGTGTCGAGGAGGCTGTTCCAGTCGCGCGGCTCCCGGCGGCCGTAGGCGTAGCCGACCAGCGCCGGCTCGGCGCCGGTTCGCTCGGCGACGACGATCGCGGCGTCGGGGTTGGCGAGCTCGCCCGTGAGCCACCGCTCGTAGCCCGGCTCGATCGGCTCCAGGCACATGAAGCGGTGCGGATCGAGGGCGTGGTGCATGCGGACGAGCTGCGCGGCGAAGCGCGCGACCTCGGGCATGTCGGCGCGCACCGCGAGGCGGGTGTTGACGGAGGGGGTCATCCGCCAGGATAGCCGAGCGCCGAGCGCTCGCTCCGCCTCAGCGTCCCTTTCCCGCCCCCAGGCTCTCCAGCGCCTGCTCCGCGTCGCGCCGGTAGGCGTTGTCGGTCGGCGCCGTCTCCAGGAAGCGCTGGTAATGGTGGATGGACTTCTCGCGGTTGTTCGTCGCGCGGAGCGCCTCGGCGAGGAGGAAGTGCGCGTCGAACAGCCACGGCGGGGTCGAGCGGTCCGGCGCCTCGCCCAGGGCGACCGCCTGCTCCATCTCGCTCGCGGTTCCGGCCCGGTTGCCGCGCGACGCGTAGATCTTGCCGAGGCGGTAGTGCCACTCGGGGACCTTGTCGTTGGCCGCGATCGCCTTGCGCCACGCCTCCTCCGCGGCCGCCCAGTTGCCCTGATCCTGGTAGCAGAGCGCCATCGTGGCGTAGGCCTCGTAGCGGGACGGCCGCTTCTCCAGCGCGATCTTCAGATCCGCCAGCGCGTCCCGGCTCGCCCCCTGCTTCTGCAGCAGCACGCCGCGCTGCCAGTACGCGTCGCCGAGCTCCGCGTCGAGCTCCAGCGCGCGCCTCAGCGCCATCTCCGCGCGCGCGGTCTGGGCCGTCTCGTTGGCGCCCCAGCCGACGTAGAGGTGGTACTCGGCGCGGTTCGGATCGAGCTCCGCGGCGCGCTCCAGGAAGCGCAGCGCCTCGGCCATGTTCGTGCCGCGCACGAGGAGCGCGCGGCCGAGGAAGTGGTTCGCCTCGGCGGAGTTCGCGCGGTCCTTGAGCACCTCGCGCAGGATGGGCTCCGCCTGGCTCGCGTGCCCCGCCATGACCTGGGTCGAGCCGACGCGCAGCTTCAGGTCGATGTCGTTCGGCGCCTTGCGGAGCGCGTCGGCGTACATCTCCAGCGCGCGCTCGCTCTGGCCGGTCTCCTCGAACAGGAGCCCGCGCTCGAGCGCGAGGCCCGGGTAGTCCTTGTCGGCCGCCGTGACCTTGTCGAAGACCTTCGCGGCGTCCTCGAACCGGCGCAGGCGACGGTACGCCACGCCCAGCTTGAACTGGCTGCCGAGGTCGTCCTCCTTCGCGAGCGCGAGCTCGAGCTCCTGCCGGGCCTCGTCGTACCGCCCGGTCTGGAGCGCGACCTCCGCCTTGGCCTTGTGCAGCGCGGGCAGGTCCGGGAACTTCGCCGTCGCCTCCGACAGCTTCTCCGCCGCCGCCTCGTTGCGGCCCATGCTGGACAGGAGCGACGCCAGCGCCACGTACGCGTCGACGACCTCCGGGAGGTTCTCGGTCGACTTCACGGCGTCGAGGTACGCCTGCTCCGCGTCCTTCTTGTTGCCGAGCGCGAGCTCGGTGCGCCCGAGCCAGTAAGCGACCTGCGGGGCCGCCGCGTGGGTCTTCTGCAGCTCCTTCAGGAGGTCCTTCGCCTCCTTCATGCGCTCCTGCGCCAGCCACGTCTTCGCCTTGCCGAGCTGCGCGGCGAGGCTCCGGGCGTCGGCGCGGGCCGCGGCCTCGAAGCGCGCCTGCGCCTCGGAGTAGCGGCCCGACCGGTAGAGGACCTCGCCGTTGCCGATCAGGGCGCGCACCGCCTGCGGGTCGAGCTTCACCGCGGCGGCGAAGGCCTGCTCCGCCGCGCTCATGCGCGACCTCGCGAGGTGGATGGTGCCGAGCAGCGTGTACGCGTCGACGATCTCGGGGTCGCTCGCGGCGGCCCGGGTCGGGCCCTCGCCGGTGACCTTGCCGAGCAGATCGAGCGCCTCCTGCTCTCGGCCCGGGGTCTGCCAGAGCAACGACGCGATCAGGGTGCGGGCCCCGACGTGGTCGGGCGAGGCCTCGAGCGCGCCGCGGGCGCTCGCCTCGGCGCCCGCGGTGTCCCCGGCGAGGATCTGCGCCCGGGCCAGGCCGTAGAGCGTGCGGGCGCTCTTCTGGAGGCCGCTCGCGTGCTGCCACGCCGCGATCGCCTTGGGGGCGTCCCTCGCGGCGAGCTCGATCTCGGCCGCGAGGACGGCGAGGTCGATGTCGTCCTTGAGCTGCGCGGCGAGCGCCTGCGCGGCCTGTCGCGCGCGCGGGAGCTCGCCGCTGGCCGCGGCCTGCGCCGCGACGGCCAGGGAGAGCAGGTCGCTCGGATGGGAGCTCGCGAGCGTGAGCATCTCCTTGCCGAAGGCGTCGTCGACGGTCCGGTGCCCGAAGCGGATGCTCCGCGCGAAGGCGATGTACGCGGCGTAGGCCATGGTCGCCCGGTGGCGCGGCGCATCGGCCCGCGTGGCGTTCGCGTCGTTCAGCGCTCCGTTGGCGGCCGACGCGGTGTCCTTGGCGAAGGCCGCCTGGGTCCGATGGCGGAGCTCGGCGAGCGCCCCCTCGTGCGCGAAGGCGTTGAGCCGGTCGCTGATGAGGTTCACGCCGAAGGCGCCGACGTCCGGAACGAGCGCGAGCGCGCCGCCGCTGACGGCGGCGACCGCGAGCGCCGCCACGACGTAGCGCTTGATCTTCGACTTTTGCGGCGGTGCTTCTGTTGTCGCCGCGGGCTTCTCGGCCTGCGCCCCGGGACCGGCGCTCAGGTCGCCGATCTCGGTGCCCGCGCCGGTCAGGTCGACCTCGTCCCCGACGCTGGGGTGCGGCTCGCTGAGCTCGATGCCCCGATCGTCGGCGTCCGCGGGCGATTGCGTGAAGTTCGCGGAGCGGTCGGACGGATCGTAAGGGGTGGGCGCGGCGCCGGGGGCGAGCTGCGTGACGCTCTCGCCGAGGGCGATCTCGTCGCCGAAATCGGCGACGCCGAAGCCGGCGGTGGGCGCGGCGCCGAAGCCGGTGGTGGACGCGGCGCGGGCGTCGGCGGGCGGCGCGGCGCCGAAGCCGGTGGTGGACGCGGCGCGGGCGTCGGCGGTGGGCGCGGCGCCGAAGCCGGTGGTGGACGCGGCGCGGGCGTCGGCGGGCGGCGCGGCGAGGAAGTCGGCGGGGGGCACGGCGCCGAAGTCGACGGGCGGCATGGCGCCGAAGTCGACGGGCGGCATGGCGCCGCTGCTGGGCGGCTCCGGCGCCGCCTGCGGCGGGAGGGGGCGCGGCCCGGGCGCCTGGAACGCGGCGCCCACGCGCGAGTCGTCGTAGTCCGGCGGGGCCTCGTCGAAGAGCTCGGCGCCGACGATGGTCCCCGGTCCTGCGGGTGAGCCGGCACCGGTGGCCTTCGAGGGGAGGGCGGAGCCGGCGGCTTTCGAGGGGAGGGCGGAGCCGGTGGCCTTCGAGGGGAGGGCGGGGCCGGTGGTCTTGGTGGGGAAGCCCGCGGCGGTCGGGGCAGGGAAGCCCGCCTGGGCCGCGGCCGGGAGCCCGGCGCGCGCAGGCGAGGGGAGCGGCGCGGAAGCCGGCGTGGGCAGGCCCGTGTTCGAGAACGGGGCGGGCATGCCGATGACGGCCGGGGCCGAGCTCGGCAGATCGCCGGCGACGATGGGCAGGTCGCCCGCGGATGTCGCGGGCAGCTCGGCGTCGCCGTCGCCCTCGAGAGGCAGCTCGAGCTCACCGAAGCCGAACGACATGGATCCGCTGCTGGAACGCGCCGGAGGAGCCGGGGGCGCGTCGTCGTCCAGGTCTCCGAAATCGTACTCCGGGGCCACGCGCGGGGGCGCGTCCCCGGCACCGCGGGTGCGCCCGCGGCCGAGCGGCTGCGTGGTGGCCCCGGCGTTTCGCGCGCCGAGCCCCGCGTCCCGCGCACCAGGCCCCGAGGGGGCGCCCGGCGCCGACTCTCGCTCGCCGAACCCGAGGGTGCGCCGGCTGCTCGGAGGCAGCGGCTCGACCCGCGCCGGCAGGTCGGTACCGGCGAACGCGGTCGGCGTCGCCGGGGCGGTGCGGGACTCCGCGCGCGATCGCGCCGGGAGCGCCACCGGCGCCCCGGGCGCATTGCCGTAGACGACCGGCAGATCGTCCGGGTTGAGCCCCTGCACCTCGGCGTCCGTCGGGCTCGGGAGCTCGACCATGAGATCGATCTCTCCGAAGCCGCGCCGCTGCGGCACGGTCTTGGCGTTTCGCCGATCGGACGGGGCGGGGCGATCGGGGACGTCCGGCAAGCCGATCTCGCCGAAGACCTCCGGACCCGGCGGCTCAGGAGGCGGCGCGGGCGGCGCAGGCACCGCGGGCGCCGCGCGGCGCGGCGGCGTCGGTACCGGCGCCGGCGCCGGCCCGGGGCGTCGGGGAGGCGCGACCGCGGGGAATGCGATGTCCTCCGGAGCCGCCATGGGCAGATCGGCGTCCTCGGTCGCCGCCGGGGCGCTCCGCTCCGAGAGCTGAAGGCCCCCCGCCCCGGCCCGCGGCGGGGGGGTGGGCACAGGCGTCGGCGCGGGCGCTGCGCTTGCGCCCCCCTTGGTCACCAGCAGGCTCGTACCGCACTTCGGACAGCGCATCCTGAGCCCCGCAGGGGGGACACGCTTCTCGTCGACCTGGTACGGCGATTTGCACCCGTCGCACTCGACCTTGATCATGCTTCCCGACCCGATGCCGGCGCTGCGCCTTCGCAGGCGCCCCACGCTCGTTCGGCCTGCGAAAGGCCGGGATGCCCCGACATCCGCTCTCCTTACTAGCAGGGGTTGCGGTCCTTAGGATCGCCTCTTGTGCCGGGCGCCCTCAAATCGGCGACTTCCTCGGGCATGTCGCGTGCGTGGTCCGGAAGCAGGAAGCGGACAGCGCGCAGGCGCGCGGCGGCCGGGGACGGAGGGACGCGGGGGCGGGCGGGACGGGCGGGGACAGCGACGGAGCGGCGACGCCGTCTGGCAGGCGGCGCGTGTCGCCATCGCGGCCTCGCCAAGCGTCCTCCACCTGTGCTAACGCGCTGCCGCTCATGCAGCGCTCGACGGCGGTCATCTACACGCTCTTCTTCACGGGCGCGCTGGCGTTCGTGATCACGCACGGCGGCTCGAAGGGGCGCGGCGCGGCCAGCGCGCCCGCCGACGCGGGCCCCGACGCCGCCGACGCCGCCGCCTCGCCTGCGACGGCCGCGGCCGGCGACGGCGACGCCGACGCGGGGAGCGACGCCGGCGCCGAGGGCATCGTCCAGGAGCGCGGCCCCGAGCCAGCGGGGCGATCCGACGCGGGCGTCACGCTCCTCTCGGGAGAGGCGCCGCCCTCGCTGCCGGCCGAGGCGCCGAAGAAGGTGCGCTTCGGCGTCGTGCTCGTCCAGTACCGCGGCGCGCAGGGCGCGGCGCCGACCGCGCGCTCCAAGGACGCCGCGCTGGCGCTCGCCAGGGAGCTCGCCGAGGTGGCCAAGACGGACTTCAAGGCCGCCATCGAGAAGGGCGACAAGGGGTCGACCGACGACCTCGGCTACATCCCGCGCGGCGTGCTCGAGCCCGCGCCGGAGTACGAGCTGTTCAGCCTCTCCAAGGGGGGCGTGAGCGGCCCGGTCGACACGCCGCGCGGCTTTTGGATCGCGCGTCGGATCGAGTAAGTAGAGCGTACCGCGCGCGGCGCGTCGCCGTGGACGCGAACGAGTGGAGATACCGTATGGCGACGATCGACATCCGTCGGCAGCACGCGCTCACCAAGGACGAGGCCAGGACGCGCGCGGAAGAGCTTGCGCGGGGCATGGAAGACAAGCTCGGCATCCAGTGGCGATGGGATGGCGACGTCATCCGGTTCGAGGCGCCGGGCGGCGCCGCGAAGGGGACGAAGGGCCTCGTTCGCGTCGAGGCGTCCGCGGTCCATGTGGCGATCGATCTCCCGTTCCTGCTGAAGGCGATGAAGGGCATGGTCGAGTCGAAGGTCAACGACAAGCTCGACGCCGTGCTGGGCAGGGCCTAGCCCGGCAGCCGGGCCAGGCGCCCCCCCGGTCGACGCGCGCCCCCTCCTTCTCAACCGCTCCTCGCGAGCGAGCGACCTCCACCCTCTCGCGCGCGTCACGCCGCCCGCGAGCGCGGTCTGGCGCTCGCCTGGGTGCTCAACCGCGTGCCCGACGCTGTTCGAGCCCGCTTCCCTGCCCGGCGCGCTTTACTCCGTCAGGTTCGGTTCGCTACTCTCCGCCATCGTCATGCGGTGCGCACAGATGAGACCCCGTTCGGAGGCGTCGCGAGCGAGATGACGGTTCAGGCACCCGAGGGGCAGGCGGAGAGCATGACGGCCCTGATCGCGCGGCTCCGCGCGGAGCAAGGCGAGCAACCGGAGCGGCAGCTCCAGGCGCTCTTGCTGCACGAGCTCGGCGCGCTCGAGGAGGCGCTCGGCGAGGAGCCCACGGCGGCGCGCGACTACCTCGCCGCGTTCAACGCGGATCCCCAGTTCCGCGAGCCGCTCGAGGCGCTGGTCCGCATCCTCACGCGGCGCAAGTCGATCAAGAACCTCGGCAAGCTGCTCGACGCGCTCACGCGCGCCGCGGCCACGCCCGAGGAGCGGGCGCGCTCGTTCTGGGAGCGCGCGGCGTACCTCCAGGACCACGAGCAGAACCTCGCGGCGGCCAAGGAGGCGCTCGAAGAGGCGGCGCTCAGCAACCCGGAGGACGCGACTCCCTGGCTCGAGCTCGAGCTCATCGCGGCCAAGGAAGGGGACATCGCCGGCCGGATGCGCGCGCTGGAGGCCCGCGCGGAGCTCGCGACGGACGCGACGTGGAAGGGGCTGCTCTTCATCGAGCTCGCCGACCTCGCGGCGGCGACCGAGAACGTGGAGCGCGCCTACGAGCTGCTCGACGCGGCCGCCGCGCTGGAGGGGCGGGCGCGCTTCAGGTCACAGCTCGCGCTCGAGGTCATCGCCCGGCGCGAGGAGGACCTCGGCGCGCTCGCGCGCGCCCTCGAGGGGCAGGCGGAGCTCATCGCCGACGCGCTCGACGACGAGGCGAGCGGCGACGCCAACGGCGTCCCGCGGACCCTGCGCAAGCCGGAGCACGCGGCCGACGCGTGGCTCCGCGCCGCCGAGCTGACGCAGCGGGCCGGGACGGGCGGCTTCGCGTCGCTCCTCGAGCGGGCCGCGGAGCGGCTGCCCCAGTCGACGCTGCTCGGCCGGGCGCGCATCGCCGCGCTCGAGTCCGCCGGCGAGGCCGAGGCCGCCGCCAGCCTGGCCAAGCAGGAGATCGCGCGCGGCGCGAGCGGGCCCGGCGCCGCGGCCCTGTGGCTCCGCGTCGCCGAGGCGGCGGCGCTCGCGAGCGATCGCGAGGCCGCGCTCGCGGCGCTCCGGAGCGCGCTCGCGGCCGACCCGCAGTGCATCCCGGCCCGCGCGCTGGAGATCGATCTCCTCGGAGACGGTCAGGACCCGTCCGCGTTCGCGGTTTCGCTCGAGGCGACGGCGGCCTCGTACGCCAGCGAGGACGCGCGGGGGCGCGCGCTGCTCCTCGCGGCCTACGTCTGGGCGGTGCGGACGGACGACGTGGGCGCGGCGAAGGCGGCCCTGTCGCAGGCCGGCATGGCCGGCGTCCACCCGGGCGTGCTCGCGCGCTTCGGCCGCTCGTTCGCGGCCCTCCGCGGCGACGCGGCCTGGTACGAGGAGTCGACGAAGCGGCTGCTCTCGACGGGCGTCGACCCGGCCGAGAAGGCGAGCCTGTGGTTCGAGATCGGCCGGAGCCGCCTCCTCCGGGGGGACGCGAACGGCGCCGAGGGCGCCTTCGCCGAGCTCGCGAATGCCGGCGCCGACGACGGCGCCACGCCGAACGCGTGGCTCGGGCGGGCGCTCGGCGCCTTCGCGGTCGATCTCGTCCGCAGCCGGCGCGAGCGCGGCGACGAGCCCGGCGCCCCCGGCCCGCGGCGCTCGCCGACGGTCATCGAGGCGCTCGCCGAGGTCGAGGGCGAGGAGACCGCGCGCGGGCTGTGGCTCGTCGCCGCCCTGCGCAGCGCGCGCGGCGGCGATCTGGATCGCGCCCGGAGCCGGCTCCGCGCGCTCTTCGAGCGATCCGCGGACGACGAGGTCATCGCGGTGTTCCTGGCCGAGCTCCACCGGCGCGCCGGGAGCCCCACCGCCGCGGCCGCGACGCTCTCGGCCTGCGCCGCGGCGATCGACGACGCCGATCTCTCGGCGGCGCTGCACATCGAGGCGGCGATCCTGCTCTGGCGCGCCGGCGAGCGCGGGCGCGCCGTCGAGGAGCTCGAGGCGGCGCGCGGCAAGGCGCCGCGCGCCGGCGCGACGGCGCTCACCTGGGCCCTCCGCGGCCACGAGGCGGGCGACCTGGAGAGCCGGCGCCGCGCCCTCGAGGTCGCCGGCGAGGCGGGCGAGGACCCGGCGGCGCTCGCGCTGTCGCGGTTCGGCCTCGAGGTCGGCGCGGCCGAGGGCGGCGACGCCGACGAGGCGCTCGCGACGCTCGAGGCGCTGGAGTCGCAGGCGAGCGACGACCTCGCCCTGGCCGCCGCGCTCGGGCGCCTCCTCTGGCAGCCGGCCCTCGAGCAGCGCAGCGCCGTCGAGCGCGCGCTCGACTACATCGAGGAGCGCGGCGACGGCGCCGCGACGATCGCGCACGCCGAGCGCTTCCGCCTCGCGCGGACCCTGGACCACGATCGCGCGCGCACCGCGGCGCGCGCGGCGGCGTGGGCCGCGGCCGACCCGAGCCCGCACGCCGAGCTCGAGTGGCTCGGCGCCGCGCTCGGGGCCGAGGACCGCGAGGCGGAGGTCGCCGCGCGCAGCGCGCTCGCGCGGCACATGGAGGGCGAGGCCCGCGCCGCGATGGAGGCCTCGGCCGCGATCGTCGGCGCGCTCGATCAGCCGAACCTGCCGCGCCCGTTCCTCACGGGCGAGCACGCGCCCGCGCAGCTCGCCAACCTCGAGCTCGCGCTCCCCGGCTGCGATCCGCGGCGCCGCGCCGCGGCGCTGCACGGGCTCGGCGACGCGCTCGGCGAGGAGGCGCAGCTCACCGCGCTCGGCCTCGCGGGCTGGTCGGACTTCGCGGCCGGGGATCACGAGCGCGCGCTCGCCGCGTTCCGCGCGGTCGTCGAGCGGCGGCCCGACGACGTCGCCGCCTGGGAGGGCGTCCGCGCGACGTCCGAGGCGCTCCGCGACCCCGTGTCGACGGCGCTGGCCTCGGCGCAGCTCGGGGCGCTCTGCAGGGACGACGCGCGCGGCGCGGGGTTCTGGGAGAGCGCCGGGCTCCTGCTCCTCCAGCACACCGAGGCCCACGAGGACGCGGAGATCGCCTTCGATCGCGCGTTCGCGCGCGACCCGCGGCGCGGCGTCGCCTTCGACCGGCTGTTCCGCCGGGTCCGCGCGCGCAACGAGGACGATCGGCTGCTCGACATCATCGAGAAGCGGCTCGGCGTGGCGGACAACGACCTCGAGCTCTGCAAGCTGTTCTGGGAGCGCGCGCGCGTGCTCCGCAAGAAGGGCAAGCTCGACGACGCGCTCGCCGCGCTCGAGAACGTGACGCTGCTCGAGCCGGACCACATCGGCGCGCTGGCGCTCTCGGCCGACATCTCGAAGGCGCAGGGCGACCTCGGCCAGGCGGCCGCCTTCTACGCCGAGCTCTCGCGCGTCGCGAAGGCGCCGGGGGAGCAGCGCCTCATGTCGGGGATCACGGCCGTCGACGCCTACGAGAAGCTCGGCGAGCACGACAGGGCGCTCGAGGTGCTGATCGGCCTGCACCGGGCCGGGCTGTCGACGCTCGTCGTCCGCGAGCGCCTCGTCCGGGTCGCCGCCCGGGTCGGCTCCTGGGACGAGGCGACGCGCCTGCTCGAGGAGCTCATGGTCGAGCGCGACACCCCCGAGGGGCGGATCGAGGCGGCGCGCCTCGCGATGGCCATCTACCGGGATCAGCTCGGCGCGCCGCGCCGCGCCGAGCGGGCCGTCGCGAAGCTCCTCGAAGAGGCGCCGGACGACGGCGAGGCGATCGATCTCGTCCTCACGACGGACTTCGAGCCCGCATTCCGCACCCGCGTGCTCGGCCGCGCCAAGGCGACGCTGATCCAGGCGCTCGCGGTCGAGCCGCTCGACGCGGACCGGGTCGCGCTCCTCGCGAAGATCGCCGGCGCGGGGCAGGACGCGGCGCTCCGGCAGGCCACGCTCGGCGCGCTCGTCTCGCTCGTCCGCATCGACGACGGCATCTCCGCGGAGCTCAGGAAGATCGACGCCCGCGTCCCGGCGCGGCCGCAGATCGCCCTCGACGCCAAGGCCATGGCCGACATCGCCGATCCGCTCGACACCGGGCCCGTCGGCGAGCTGTTCGCGAAGATGGCCGAGACCATCTGCATGGCGCTCGGCCCCTCGCTCGTGTCGCTCGGCGTCGGCAAGAAGGACCGCATCGACTCGCGCGGCGGCCACCCGCTGCGCGTGGCGGTCGCCGAGTGGATGGGCGCGCTCAGCTTCGAGACGGACTTCGAGCTCTACGTCGGCGGCCCCAGCCCTCGCGGCGCGACCGGCGTCTACGGCCAGCTGCCGGCGCTCGTGCTCGGCTCCGAGATCACGACGCCGCTCGACGCCGCCTCGCGCTCGGCGATCGCGCGCGAGGCGTTCGCGCTGCGCCGGGGCATCTCGTCGCTCAGGACGCGGGACGACAGCACCGTCGCCTCGCTCGTCGCGGCCGCGTGCATCGAGGCGGGCTTCACGGTCCCGCAGCCGCCCTACGCCGTCTTCGGCGAGGTCTCGCGCGCCATCCACAAGGAGATGTCGCGCGCGACCCGCAAGGCCATCGCCGACGTCTGCCAGCGCATCGTCTCGAGCCAGCAGGACCCGCTCCGCTGGGCGCAGGCCGCGCGCAGGAGCATCGACCGCATGGCCGTCATCGCAGCAGGCGACGTGTCGCTGGTCCTCTCGGACATCCTCAATACCCCGCGCGAGCAGCTCGGCGGTGTCGTCGCCGAGAGCGAGCGGGCGCGCCAGCTGGTCGCGTTCGTCCTCTCGCAGAGCTACCTCGAGCTCCGGAAGAAGCTCGGCATGGGGGTCCGGTGAGCAAGAATCCGCAATCCAAGAGCTCCTCTGGCGGCGGCGGCGACGAGGGCGCGCCGTCGCAGGAGAAGATCACGGTCCCCCCGCCGGCGATGTACGGCGCGGCGGTCTCGGAGGGCGACGTCGAGGAGGCCACGCTCCTCGCGAAGATCCCCGAAGAGCTCATCCAGTCGATCCGCGGCGCCGAGGAGGGCGAGCGCTCCGGCGAAGGCGGCCTGAAGCAGCTGTTCTCCCGCGAGCCCGTGCCCGTGCCCGCGAGGCCCGCGCAGAGCGCCGGAGAGAGCGACGCGCTGCTCGACATGCTGTTCGAGGATCAGCGCGCCGATGACGCCGACGACGGGGTCGTGACCTCGGCGCCGGCGTTGCACGGGACGCGCCGGCCCCCGGCGCCCATCCCGCCGCCGCGCCCCCCGTCGCTGCCCCGCCCCGGCGCCCCGCCCCGCTCGGGCAGCAGGCCGGGCGACGTGAAGGCGTCGCTCGGCGCGGACCTCACGCCCGGCGCGCTCGGTGATCGCACGCCGAAGATCCCGCCGCCGGCCCCGTCCGCGCGGTTCACGGCGCCGCGCCCGCCGCCCGCCGCCCCGCCGCCCCCGCTGCCGCCGCCGTCGGTGCGCCGGGAGCCCGTGTTCGAGGAGGACACCGCCGAGCCGGGCGACCGCGCGACGCCCATCCCCGACGGCGGCGACTCCCCGTTCGAGTTCGCGCCGCCCAGCGGCGCCAGCAGCGGCCGGTTCGCGGAGGCGCACGCCTTCGACGACGAGGAGACGCACGGCATCGACGACGAGGAGACGAACGCCCTCGACGAGCCCGGGCCCACGACCCGGCCGTACACCGGCCAGTCGTCCGCCTCCACCAGCCGCTGGGATCAGCCCGCCGCCGACAGCGATCCCGGCGAGCTCGTGGACGAGTCCAGCCTGATCAGCGGGCCGGCCGAGCCGACCGATGAAGAGCTCGAGGACGATCTCGCGCAGACGCGCGTCGCGACCCGGAGACCCGACAGCGGCGTCGCCTTCGCGCCGCCGCGCCCGCCTTCATCGCCGCGCTCGTCGTCGCCTTCGCCGTCGCCGCGCGCGCCGTCGCCGCCGCGCCCGTTCGCGGCGTCCCACGTCCGGCCGTCGTCGTTCGTGCCGTCGTCGTCGTTCGTGCCGTCTTCACCGCCGCGCGCGTCGTCGTCGCCGCCGCGCCCGTCTTCGTCAGCACGCGTCCCGTCGGCGCCTCCGGCCGGCCCGTCGTCGTCGCCGCCTTCCCGCGCGCCCGAGAGCCTCCCGCCGCTGCCGTCGATCCCGCCGCCCGCCTCGGTGTTCGACGGCGAGCAGGACGCGAGCGCGATCCTCGTCCAGTCGCAGCAGCGCGACGTGTGGGCGGCGCGCGCCGCGTGGCTCCGCTCCGAGGCCGAGCTCATCGAGGACCCCGCGGCCCGGGCGCGCGCGCTGCTCCCCGTCGCCGAGCTCTACGTGATGGCCGGGGAGGACGCCACCGCCCGCGCCATCGCCGCCGAGGCGCGCGATCTCGCCCCGAGCCTGATCTTCGCGCACCGCCAGCTCCGCGGCCTCCTGATGCGCGAGGCAGATCTGCCCGCCGCGCTCGAGGCGCTGGAGAGCGAGACCCGCGTCCTCGGCACGCCGGCCGCGCGCTGCCACAACCTCGTGCTCGGCGCGGAGCTCTGCCGCATCCCGCTCGCGGATCCCGAGGGCGCCCACAAACGCTTCGAGCTCGCGGCGCGGATGCACCCCGCCGACCCCCGCGCGCACGTCCAACGCTTCTGCGAGGCGCTCGCCGCGCCGGACTCGGACGCGGCGGCCTCCGCCGTGCTCGCGAAGTTCCGCCTCCCCGAGGCGCCCGAGCTCGCGCCGCTCGCCGCCGCGAGCGCTCAGGTCGCAGCGCACCGCGGCGCCCCGCGGCCGGCGCGCGGCCGCGCCGCCCCCGCCACGCCGTACGAGGCGCTGCTCCGCGCCCGCGCCCTGCTCGGCGCCGGCGACCTCGCCGAGGGCCTCGCGACCCTCGATCCCCTGCGCGGCACCTCGCTCGCGCCCGGCGTCGCGTGGCTCACCGCCGCGCTGAGCGCCGCGCGCAAGGAGACCCGCCCGGCGTCGCTCGGCGCGCTCCGCAGCGTCGCCGCCGGCTCGCACGGCGGCCAGGCGCGCCGCGCCCTCGCGGCGCAGGCGATCGAGCTCGGCGACGCCGCCGCCGTGCGCGACGCGACGCTCGACGACGACGACGCCGGCGGCGCCTTCTCGCCGGCCGATCGCATCGTCCTCTCGGCGCTCGCCGGCGGCGCCGCGGGCGAGATCGACCCGTGGCTCGACGCCCTCGCCGACGAGCCCGAGTTCGCGCCGCTCTGCGCCGCGGCGAGCGCCGCCCTGAGCGACGCCGCGGTGGCCTCCGCCGTGGACGGCGCGCCCGCGTCGAGGGGCGTGCGCCCCCTCGGCGGCCCGAGGGCCCGGGCCGCCGCGGCCCTCGGCCGCGCGCTCTCGCGCGAGGCCGTCCCCGCCGAGGGCGGCGTCGACGCGAGCGACGCCTTCTCCCGCGCGGTGGTCACGTACGGCGACACCGCGCCGGAGAGCCCGCTCTTCCGGGCGCTCGCGCTCGAGCTCGATCTCGACGGCGATCGCGGCGCCCGCGTCGCCAGGGCCGTGGCGTCGCTGCGCGAGGTCGCGTCCGAGCGCGACAGCGCGCTCGCCGCCGCCGTCCTCGCGGAGATCGCGGGCGATCAGCGCGCGGCGATGAGCGATCTCGATCGCGCCCGCGCCGCGGACCCGCAGCACGAGGGCGCCGCGCGCGCCCGCGCCGCGCAGGAGAGCGGCGTCGGCGCGGCCCGCATCCTCGCGGAGCACGCGCTCACGCTCGACGAGGGGCCGCGGGCCGCGGTGCTCGTCACCGAGGCCGCGATCCGCCTGCTCGACGGCGGCGACAACGAGGAGGGCGAGCGCCTGCTCTCGCGCGCCGCCCAGATCGATCCGAAGCTCCCCGTCGCGCTCCACCTCGGCGAGCGGAGCGCGCGCGCCCGGGTGGACCGCGACGGCCTCCTCGAGTGGCTCAGGACCCGCCGCGAGGGCGCGGCCGACCCCCTCGAGCGGGCTCACGATCTCGTCCGCGAGGCGCTCCTCGTCGCCGAGGCCGACCCCGCGGCCGCGGCGTCGCTCCTCGAGACGGCGCACCGCTCGCGCCCCCAGGACATCGGCCTGCGCGAGCTCTTCGAGCGGCTCGCGCCGGAGCCGCCCGCCGACCGCGCCTCCTGGCGCGCCGAGCGCGCGGCCGAGCTCCTGCGCGCCCTCGACGCAGGCGGCGACGGCGACGCCGGCCGCTCGGGTGACGACCGCGCCGCCGTGGGCATCGAGGCCGCTCGCCTCGCGCTCGAGGCCGCCCTCGACCACGAGCGCGCCGGCGATCTCGCGCAGGCCGCCGCGTGCGCCCGCCAGGCGATCGCCGCCGGGGACAACGCGCTCGCGCCGATCGCCCTCTACCGCGCGGCCGTCGCGGGCCACGGCACAGGAGAGCTCGTCGACGCCCTGATCCCGCGCGCCCGCGAGGCGGCGGACGCGGCGGAGCGCCTCGACATCTACGAGCGCCTCGCGGAGCTCGACGAGCACGGGCGCAAGGACGCCGGCAGCGCCCTGCTCTGGCGCCGCTCGATCCTGGAGGAGACGCCGCACCACCTCCCGACGCTCCGCCGGGTCGCCTCCTACCTCATCGGCGAGGGCCGCGACGAGGAGCTCGAGCCGATCGCCCTGGAGATCGCGCGTGTCCTCGACGGCCCAGAGGCGATCGCCCACGCGCTCCTGTCGGCGCGGCTGCGCCTGCGCGTGCTCCCGTGGGAGGAGGCGCTCGAGCCGGTCCAGATCGCGTACAGGAACGAGCCCCGCGGCATCTGGGCGCTGCGCCAGATGGCCGCCCAGGCCCGCGCGAAGGCGGATCACGCCCTCGCGATCGAGGCGGATCGCCAGCTCATCGAGCGCACCGATCGCCCGTCCGAGGCCGCGGCCCTCTCGGTGCGCGCCGCCAGGGACGCCCTGCTCGCGGGCTCGATCGAGGACGCCGTCGCCTTCTTCCGGCACGCGATCACGCTCGTCCCGCACTACCTCGTCGCGCACCTCGATCTCGCCGACGCGCTCGATCGCGGCGGCGACCCGGCGGCCGCCGCCGCGGCGCTCGAGTCCGCCGCGGGCGCGAGCGTCGGCCCCGAGGGGCGCGCGCACTCGCTCTACGCCGCGGCCGTGCTCTGGCAGGACAAGGTCCAGAACGTCGCGCGGGCGCGCGACGTCCTCGAGGCGGTCGCCACGGTCGATCCGTCGTACGCCGACGTCTTCTCGCGGCTCAGGGCCATCTACATCGCCGAGGGGGCGCGCGCCGAGCTCGCCGCGCTCCTCGAGCGCCGCCTCGAGGCGGTGACCGATCCCGCGGAGCGGGTCGAGATGGAGGTCTTGCGCGGCCGGGCGCTCGCCGACGTCGGCGACGCGGCGGCCGCGAAGCGCGCGCTCGCCGCCGCGCTCGACGCGAACCCCGATCACGTCGAGGCCCTGTCCGCGTTCGCCGACGTCTGCGCCGGCGAGGGCGACTGGGCCGGCGCCGAGCAGGCGTGGATCCGCCTCGCGCGCCTCGTGCCCGAGCCCGCGAAGCAGGTCGAGATCTACCTCCGCCTCGGCGAGCTCTACGACGAGCACCTCCCGAACGCGGAGCGCGCCGAGCTCGCGTACCAGGAGATCCTGAAGCGCTCGCCGGGCGACGTGAGCGCGCGCGAGCGCCTCGTCTCGCTCTACAAGCGCGCCGGCGACGGCGCCCGCGCGCTCGAGCAGCAGAACCTCCTCATCAACGCCGCGGAGGCGCCCGAGCAGAAGTGCCGCCGCACCGCGGAGCTCGCCGAGATCTACGAGGCGATGGGGGACGCGAAGAAGGCCGAGGCCACGCTGCTCACGGCCCGCAAGACGTGGCCGAAGGACGACTTCGCCCTCGGCGCGCTGGCCCGCTACTACCAGCGCACCGAGCAGGCCTCCGCGGCGACCACCCTGCTCGATCGCGCCCTCGCCGACGCGCGCCGCGCGCTCAACACCGGCCGCTTCGAGCCCTACCTCTTCTCGACGGTCGCGACGGTCGCGGAGCTCCGCGGCCGCGCCGGCGCCGCGAGGATCGCGCGCGCGACGGTCGACGCGCTCGACGGCCGCGACGCCGCGATGGGCGGCGCGGGCAACGCCGCCGGCGCGGCCCGCCTCGACGCCCACCTCGCGCCGGAGCTCATGACCCCGGCGTTCCGGGAGCTCCTGCTCAAGACGGGCCCGCTGCTCGACGCGGCGGTGCCGTTCGATCTCGACTCGATCCGCGCGACGCCGCTGCCGCCCCAGCACGCCGAGATCACCGATCTGGCGCGCGGCATCGGCGCGGCGTACGGCCTGCCCGGCCTGCAGGTCTACATGACGGGCGCGCTCGGCGCCGTCTGCGTGCCGGCGTCCACGAGCCCGCCCAAGATCGTCCTCGGCCAGGCGCTCGTCACCTCGCCGCGCGAGGACGTCCGGGTCGCCCTCATCCACCGCGCCGTCAAGATCCTCCAGACCAACGCCTCGGCCTTCTCGCGGACGGCGCCGATCGATCTCTGGCCGCTGCTCGCGGCTTACCTGAAGGCGTTCGTCCCGACGTGGTCGCCGCAGGGCGCGGACGCCGGGCGCCTGCGCGAGTACCACGGCCGCATCGAGCGGGTGATGGCGGGCGGCGTGGATCCGAAGATCAGCGTGCTCGCCGCCGACGTCATCGGCTCGATCGGCAACCGCGCCTCGACGTTGAACACCGCGATCAACGGCTGGGGGAACCGGGCCGCGTTCCTCGCCGTGGGCGACATCAACGTCGTCCTCACGGGCATCGCCTGGTCCGGCGGCAACACGAACGCGCCTCCCGCCGCGGGCAAGGACCGCGTCACCTGGATCGGGCGCAACGCGGAGGCGCGCGACCTCATCGTCTTCGCCGTGAGCGACGGCCTGACCGAGGCGCGGGAGCAGCTCGGCTTCAACGAGTGAAGGCACGTCCCCCCCCACGATCCATGACGACGACCCTCAAGGCCAAGCCCCGCGTCTCTTACGATTGCTCGAAGTGCCCGGCCTACTGCTGCTCCATCTACGAGCGGGTCGAGGTCACGCCGCGCGACCTGCGGCGGCTCGCCCGCCATTTCGGCCTCACGCTCGAGGCCGCCGAGGAGCGCTTCACGAAGCGCTACAACGACGAGCGCATCCTCCGGCGGCAGTCGGATCCGGTGCTCGGCAGGGTCTGCCGCTTCCTCGATCTCACGACCCGCGGCTGCACCATCTACGAGGCCCGGCCCGAGGTCTGCCGCGATTACCCCGGTAGGTCGCGGTGCGGCTATTACGACGTGCTCCAGTTCGAGCGGGAGACGCAGGACGATCCCGACGTGATGCCGCTCGTGCAGATCACGTTCCGGTCCAGGACGCCGGCCGGTTAGCGCTCGATAGGGCGGCAGCGCGGCTCAAGCGCGGCTCACGTCCACTCGGGCACCTCGTCGCCCGTGTCCGCCTGCGCCGCCGCGCTCGCCTTCCTCCGCTCGTGCAGCCACTCTTCCGGTCGATCGGCGGGGTAGGTCCGCAGCGAGCCGTCGGCCGGCCCGAGCAGATCCTCCGCGCGCGCCGCGCCCGTGATCCGCTGCGCGGCCATCAGGCCCGACATCGCGGCGCCTGCCACCCCGTGGCTCAGCGTGCTCGCCCCGCACTGGTACAGCCCCGGGATCCTCGTCCCGATGGAGAACGACAGCGGGCCGAGCTGCCACCTCGTCTTGGCGGTGCCGTAGGCGGCGCCGCGGTGCGTGGCGCAGTAGAAGTCGTTGGTCAGCGGCGTCGCCACCGAGCGGAACACGAGCGCGCGCGAGATCCCGGGGATGACGTTCTCCGCCGCCGCGATCATCTGATCTCCGATCGACTCCTTGAACGCGTCGTACTCCGCCCCTCGCTCGCCCGTGCGGGTCTTCTCCCAGCGCGTGAAGGGGCCGTGGGGCACGAACGTGAACATCTCGATCGTGTGGTGGTCGCCCCGGGTCGGGTGGCCCGGGTCCTTCAGCGTCGTGATGGTCAGGAACAGCCCGTCCACCGCCCCGCACGGCAGCTGGTGCTCCATGCGCTCGTAGAGGCGCCCCACGTCCCGCCCGCGGTACCACCAGTAGTTGCCTGAGTCGTAACCCATCGACCGGAGGTCCATGTCCACCGCGCAGAACACGCTGAGCAGGCTGACCGAGTACTCCATCCGCTGGACCTTGCGGCGCTCGCGGGCGGTCAGCTCGGGCGGCAGCAGCTCTCCATAGGTGATCGCCGGGTCCGCGTTCGAGACGACGCTCGCCGCGCGCAGGACCTCTCCCCCTTCCAGCTCGACGCCGGCCGCTCTCCCTCGCTCGACGAGGATGCGCTTCACCCGCGCGCGCGTCCGCACCTGCCCGCCGAGCCGGCGAAGGGCCCTGATCATCGCGAGCGGGATGCGCTTCGCGCCCCCGCGCGGGTAGTAGCCGCCGTCCATGTAATGGCAGACGATGCCCGCGTGGACCGGCAGCGCCACGCGCGACGGCGACAGCCCGTGATCGCCCCCCTGCGCCGACAGGAACGCGCGCAGCAGGGGATCGCGGATCGTCGCGTCCAGCAGATCCTCCTGGGTGCGGAGGCCCCAGCGCACGAGGCTCGGCGCCTTGAACGGCGCGAGCAGCACCCTCGGGAACTCGAGCATCGCCTCGAGCCGCCCGAGATCGTCGTTGACCCCGCGCAGCACACGGAAGTACCGCGCTATCCCCGCGGCCTCGTGCGGGAACCGCGCCGTGAGCCGGGCGATGAGCCGATCGAGGCCCTTGGGCACGTCGAGCCGCTCGTCGCCGATGATCAGGTGATCGAGCCCGTCCGGGTTGAGCTCGCAGAACTCGAGATCTCCCGAGAGCCCGAGCCCCTCGTAGAGCCGTCGCACGGCGCCTCCCGGGCCGAGCCCGCCGATGTAATGGACTCCCGGGCTGAACAGGTACCCGTTCAGCGAGAAGCTGTGCGTCCACCCGCCGGGCAGGTAGTGCTGCTCGACGACGAGCACCTTCTGTCCCGCGCGCGCCAGCGCGAGCGCCGCGGTGAGCCCGCCGGCGCCCGATCCGATCACGACGGTATCCGCGTGCCGCATGACGCTACCCCCCGGACTACGATGCTCCAGGGACGTGGTCGGCTGCGCGCTTGTGCCCTCGATGGCCCCGCGTCTTGCCCGTCGCTTGCCCGTCGCTTACCCGCCGTCTCGCTTGCCGGCGTCGGGCGGCGCCCCGGCGTCGGGCGGCGCCCTGTCCGCCTTCTCCATGTTCATGAGCGGCAGCGGGCAGACGACGGGCACGGCGCGCGCGGGGGTCTGCGCCGACTCGCGGAGGCATGTCTTGCCGGTCAGGCGGAGGCGCTCGCCCACCTCGAGGTCGGCCGGGCATACGACCGCCTGGGAGGCGGAGACGAGATCCCCGTCGATCCAGAAGATCTCGCACCCGTCGTCAGTCCGGCGGAGGTGGTAGTGCCGCGTCGGCCGCCGCGGCGCCGGCGCGCCCTCCGGGAGCGCGGCGCCGCCGTCGCTCGCCTCCGCGACCCCGCCCTCCCTCCCGGCGTCCCCCTGGCACGCGATCACCCCGAACGGCACCCCGAACGGCACCCCGAACAGCACTCCGGACAGCAGCACCGGCAGGAGCCCGGCCAGCGGTCGCTGCGACGTCGGCGGCGGCATCTGGGCGCCTCCCGGACCGCCCCTGCTCACCGGGTCGGGAAGAGCAGGATGGACATCTTGGTCAGGAAGAAGTCGGCGATCAGGATGGTGATCGACGTCACCACCACCGTGCGCGTGGTCGCGTGGCCGACGCCCTCCGTTCCGCCCCGCGTGATCAGCCCGAAGTGGCACCCGACGAGCGCGATGATCGCCCCGAAGAAGGGCGTCTTGTACATCCCGCTGAAGTAATCCATGAACGTGACGGAGCCGAGCGCCGTCCGGAGGAAGAAGCCGGCGGGGATGCCGAACTCGGTCGCGCAGACCAGCATCGCCCCGCCGAAGCCCAGCACGAGCGCGAACGCGCCGAGCACGGGCATCACCACGATGCTCGCGAGCAGCCGCGGCAAGACGAGCTTCTTCAGCGGGCTGGCGCCGAGGGCGCGGATCGCGTCGATCTGCTCGGTGACGGCCATCGACCCGACCTCGGCCGCGATGCCGGCGCCGATGCGGCCGCCGACGATCACCGCCGTGAGCGTCGGCGCCAGCTCGCGCGAGAACGACAGGCCGATGATGCGGCCCGTGTACTCCATGCCGCCGAACTTCTGCAGGCCGATGGCGAACTGCACCGCCATGACCATCCCGACGAAGAGCGCCGTCACCGACGCGATGGCGGCCGAGCGGACGCCGAGCGCCTCCATCTGATAGAGGGTCGAGCGGATCTCGAGCGGCCGCTCGACCATCGACCTGAGCGCTCCCCAGGTCATCCGCCCGAACTGCCCGAGGTGCTCGACGAACCCGACCGCGTTCTCGTTGATCCGGGCGAGGAGCGGGGGGAGCGGTGGAGGGGGCAGGCTGTTCGGCGCCAGGCTCTGCGGGGGCACGCTTGTCGGCTGCAGGCTCTGCGGGGGCACGCTGGTGGAGCCCCCGCCGGAGGAGGCGGCCGGCGGGCCGTTCGAGGCGGGCGGCGGCGCCGCCACGGGCCGTTTGCGATCAGTCGTCATCGGTCATCGGTGCGCAGGGTCGAGAATCCGCGGACCATCCGCGTGAACGCCGGCTCGCTTCCGGCGTAGCGAGCGGGATCGGCGATGAGGAGCATGTCGTACACGCAGCCGTTCTTCTTGAGCACCCAGATGTCGAAGACCTTCGGCACCCCGTCGAGCTTCGCCGACATGACGGTGTGCATCGCCTCGCGGCCGTCGAACGGCACGACCTCCTGCTTCAGCACCTCGCGCTCGGTGAAGTGCAGGAAGAGGTGGTTGGTCAGCGAGACGAGCGGGATGTCCTCCTCGTTCCGGCAGCGCCCGTTGAGGGCGATGGTCGCCCCGTTCGCGTCGTCGCGGTACGCCACCGCCGCGTCCGACACATCGAGCCGCTTCCAGCTCGCCGGCGCCGGGGGCACGCGGAACGCCACGTCCGTGCCGCGGTAGACCGTTCCGTCGAACGACGGACCTCCGCAGGCGGCGAGCGCGATCGCGACGGCGATCAGCCAGGCTCGGGGGTCCGCTGCCTCGCCCGCAGAACCCGCGGCGGTGAGGCGCCTTCGAAGGGGTCGTCGCATCGCTGCGGGCCGACGCTATCACGCTTTTGCATCCTGGGCGAACCGCGAGCAGCCTGGCCGTTCCGGCGAGATGCTTCGGATCTCACCGGCTTTTTCGCCGCGCGCCGCGTACGGAACGCCGCACCTCGGGTCGCTCCTGGCCGCGCCTCGCCGCTACCAGGAGTCTCGCCGCCGCGGCGCGTCCCATGGCGCGGCCCGGCGCGCAGCGGGGCGCCGGGGGGACGGGCGAAAGTGCTGCCAGCGCTCGTGCTCGCGCCGGGCGCGCCCTGTCATGAAGATGCGGACGAGGAAGAGCCCGGCGACGAACCCCCCGAGGTGCGCGAAGAACGCCACGCCGCCGCCGCTCACGCCGCCGATGGAGCCGAGCCCGTTCAGCAGGTTCACCACGAAGTACGCGAGGATGACCAGCCACGCCGGGAACTCCAGGAACAGCCCGAAGATGAACCACAGGAGGAAGATCGGGTTCAGCACCGTGATCGGCGATCGCGGGTAGAGCGACGCGTACGCGGCCAGCACGCCCGAGATCGCGCCCGAGGCGCCCACCATCGGGATCGCCGAGCCGGGATCGATGACGATCTGCGCGCCCGCGGCGGCGATCCCGGACAGCACATAGAACGCCGCGTAGCGGGCGCTGCCCAGCGCGTCCTCGACGTTGTCGCCGAAGATCCAGAGGAACAGCATGTTCCCGCCGAGGTGGGCCCACCCCGTCGGATCGTGCAGGAACATGCTGCTGAAGACCGTCCACCACGCGTCGGTCGGCGCTTCCAGGAGGTGCTCGGGGACGAGGCCCCACGCCGAGAGCAGCCGGTCGGGCGGGAACCCGGCCGTGATCAGCGACCGCATCCAGAAGAAGCCGAGGATGTTGAGCGCGATCAGCAGGTAGTTGACGATCGGCGTCTTTCGGGTGGGCAGTTGGTCACGGAGGGGCAGCATCGCGATCACCTTAAGCACGCGGGCCCGTGACAGCATCCGCCTGCCTTGATAGACCCCCGGCCGATGTCCGCCCTGCGCCTCCACGACACGCTGACCCAGAAGCTCGCCCCGCTCGCCCCACGGCGGCCTGGCGAGGTCCGCATGTACTGCTGCGGCCCGACGACCTACGACGTCGCGCACGTGGGGCACGGCCGCGCCGCGCTCGCCCCGGATATCCTCGTCCGCCACCTGAGGGCGCGCGGCCTCCGCGTCGTCTACGTTCGAAACGTCACGGACGTCGACGACAAGATCCTGCAGCGGTCGGCCGAGTCCGGCGAGCCCCCCATGGACCTGTCGGCGCGGATGGCTCGCCTGTACCAGGAGGACGTCGCCGCCCTCGGCTGTCTGGCGCCCGACGTCGAGCCGAAGGTCTCGGAGCACATCCCGGAGGTCATCGCCCTCGTCGAGCGGCTGATCGAGCGAGGCGCGGCCTATGTCGTCGAGCGGCCCGGAGACGCGCCCGACGTTCGCGACGTTTATTACTCGGTCCGCAGCTTCCCCTCCTACGGCAAGCTCTCGAAGCGCAACCTCGACGAGCTGCGGGTCGGCGCGCGCGTCGGTCCGTGCGAGGACAAGCGCGATCCGCTCGACTTCGCGCTCTGGAAGGGGGTCGCCCCCGGCGGGTGGGGCTGGGACAGCCCGTGGGGCAAGGGGCGGCCCGGGTGGCACATCGAGTGCTCTGCCATGGCGGGCCGCTACCTCGGGGCCGGCTTCGACGTCCACTGCGGCGGCATGGATCTCGTCTTTCCCCATCACGAGAACGAGATCGCCCAGAGCGAGGCCGCCCATCCGGACGGCGCGCCGCTCGCCTCGATCTGGATCCACAACGGCTTCGTCAACGTCGACAAGGAGAAGATGGCGAAGTCGCTCGGCAACTTCGTCAAGCTCCGCGATGTCTACGCGCGCAACGACCCGGAGGCGCTCCGCTACTTCCTGCTCACGGTCCACTACCGGGGCCCGCTCGAGTTCGACACCCACAAGCGCGACGACGGCCGGGTCGTGTTCCCCGGCGTGGTCGAGGCCGAGCGCCGCGTCGACTACCTGTATGCGACGCTCGATCGACTGTCCGCGCTCGCCGGCCCGCCCGCCGCCGGCGAGGGCGCCGAGCCGGAGCTGCCGGCGCGGCTCCCGAAGGGGTTCGCGGCGCTCGCCGCGCTCGCGGACGGCGCGCCGGGCCGCGCCGCCGCCGCGCTCGACGACGACCTCAACACCCCCGTCGTGCTCTCGATCATCGCCGAGGTCGCCAAGGCCGCCAACGAGCTCGCCGACGCCGCGCAGCGGCGGGGGAAGGACCAGGACGTCGCCCGCGCCGCCCCGCCGCTCGCGCGCCGCCTCCACGCGGCCCTGCGGTCCTCGCTCGACGTCCTCGGCCTGCTGCAGACGCCGTCTCCGGTCTACCAGGCCCGCACGCAGGAGCAGCGCCTCGGGCTCCTCGGCACGACCCGGCAGGCGATCGAGGCGAAGCTCGCCGAGCGCGCCGCGGCGCGCGCCGCGAAGGACTTCGCGCGGGGCGACGCCCTCCGGAAGGAGCTCGAGCGCGACGGCATCGAGGTTGCCGACTCTCCCACCGGTACGACATTCCGGGTGAGCGCCTGAGGCGCGCCGCGCCCTGCGCGTTCCACCGCTGGCGCTCGCGCAGGCGGCGGCCCCCAGTGGACGAGGACCGACGGCAGATCTAGGTTTCGGCCCGATGAAGGCCCGCAGCGGTCCGCGCGCCTCGCACTTCCCGCGGACCAGAACGATGACGGACGACCATGGCTCGTGATCTCTACTCCGTGCTCGGCGTCTCGCGCGACGCGGACGAGGACAGCATCAAGAAGGCGTTCCGCAAGCTCGCGATGAAGTACCACCCGGACAAGAGCCCGGGGAAGGCCAACGAGCAGAGGTTCAAGGAGATCAACCAGGCTCACGAGGTGCTGAGCGACAAGACGAAGCGCGCGCTCTACGACGAGTTCGGCGAGGAGAGCCTCTCGCAGAACTTCGATCCCGAGCGCGCCCGCGCCTACCGCCGCTACGCGAACGCGCGGGCCGGCGGCGGGGGCCGCGGCCCCGGCGGCTTCGACGTCCAGGAGATCTTCGGCAACGCCCCCGCCGGCGGCGACCTCAGCGACATCCTCGGCGACCTCTTTGGCCGTGGCCGCGCCGGCGCGGGCCGCCGCCCGCAGCCGGCGCGCGGCCGCGGCGGCGACATCGAGCAGAACCTCACCATCGATTTCGTGTCGGCGGTGCGCGGCACGACGCTCCAGCTCCAGCGCGAGGGTGATCCCGAGCCGGTCACGGTGCGCGTCCCGCCCGGGGCCGCCGAGGGCAGCCGCCTGCGCATCCGCGGCCAGGGCGCGCCGGGCATAGGCGGCGGCGAGCCCGGCGATCTGCTGCTCAACATCCACGTCACGCCGCACCCGTTCTTCAAGCGCGAGGGCGACGACCTCCACCTCGACGTCCCCGTCACCCTGAGCGAGGCCTACCGTGGTGAGAAGATCCGCATCCCCACGCCCGACGGCGAGGTGACGCTCAAGATCCCGGCGCGCACCCAGACCGGCCAGGTGATGCGGCTGCGCGGCAAGGGCATCGCCCGCAAGGCGAAGGAGCCCGGGGATCTCTACGTGAAGTTCGTGGTGCACGTCCCCACCGTCGACGACCCCGAGGTCGCGAAGGCGATCGACGCGCTCGACGGCAAGGTGGAGGCGCCGCGCGGCGATCTCCGGTTCTGAGCGCGGCCTTCCGGCGCGGCGCGGGCCGCGCGTACGGTCCGCTCCTCGCCGTGGCCATCGCGCTCGCCGCGTGCGCCTCGCCGGCGCCGCTGCGCCCGGCCCCGCGCGCCGCCGGCCTCTCCGCGCCGGCCGCCGCCCAGCCGGGGCGTCCGCCCCGGCGGGTGGACGCCCTGGCGGCCGCCGCCTCCTCCACGGAGCCGCGCGCCCCGGCCGCGCCTCCGGCGGCCTCTCCTGCCGCGCCGGGCGCTTCCCCCGGGGACCCGTCCCCGGCGGCCGCCGAGGGCGACGCGCGCGCCGCCTCGCAGGGGCCCTCGATCGCGATCGATCCGCCCTACAAGCTCGGCCGCCACCTCGTGCCTCGCGGCCGGGCCGAGGCGGCGGAGCGGGATCGCTGGAACGCCGGGGGCAGGGGGGATCCTCCCGCGCCGCCGCCTCCGGCCGAGGGGCACCCGCTGCCGAGGATCATCGTGGACATCGACCACGTGAAGGGTCCGCTCAAGGCGAGCGAGGTGCAGCGCATCGCCCGGCGGCACCTCTGGATCCACGTCTACTCGTGCTACCGCCTGCGCGCGTACCGGGACCCGACGCTGCACGGCAAGACCACGGTGCGGCTCACGGTGAGCCGCGCCGGCAAGGTCACCGGGGCGCGCGCCACCTCGTCCACGCTCTCCGCGCCGGACGTCGTCTCGTGCCTCGCCGCGCGCGCCCGCTCGCTCCCGCTTCCCGGGGCCAAGGCCGGCTCGACGATCGTGGCCACGCTGCAGGTCTATCCGGGCGACGAGCCGGTCGAGCCTCCGCCGTCCGTCCTCGCTCCCGGCCCGGGCGAGCTCCAGCCGGACGCGATCTCCGCCGCCCTGGCCGAGGCCCTGCCCGTGTGGCGGAGCTGCTACGAAGAGGCCCTCGCGGGCGCGCCGGCGCTCTGGGGCCGCCTCGCGATCCGCTTCCACGTGACCGACAGCGGCGCCGTCGACGAGGCCTTCGAGGCCGAGTCGCGCTTCCCGGACGAACGGCTCACCCGCTGCGTGCTCCGGCGCGCGCGAGCGCTCACGTTCCCGGCGCCGGAGGGCGGCGACCTGCGCTTCGTCGTACCGCTCCGGTTGTCGCCCGACCCGCAGCCCTCAGCGCCCTAGGTCCGCCCCAACCGGGACGGGCCCCATGTGCTCCGCGCTGCGACTCGCCCCTTCCCGCGCGCGGCGTGCGGTGCGAACGCTCCCGCCGCCTGCACGGTCGAGGCGGTCGCACAAGCAAACCGTGCAGCGACCCGCAACGCCAAATTGCGCCGCATGGCGTATGTGCAACTTTACGGTGGGGGAGGAGGCTCAGGTAACCCATGGATATCTCACCGGGCACCATCGTTGGGGGGAAGTATCTGCTGGAGAGGCAGCTCGCGCGTCCGTTCGTGCGGATCGCGCGCGACCGCGGCTCGGTCTGGGTCGCGCGCGAGCTCCGGCTGGGCGTTCGCGTCGCCCTGAAGCTCTTCGACCCCGACGCCGGCGCCACGGGGGAGATCCTCTGGCTCGACCGCTGGGTCCGCGCCGCCGCCGAGCTCTCGTCGCGGCACGTCGTGAGCGTGCGCGATCATGGCACCGAGGACGGCGTGGTCTACCTGGCGATGGACCTGCTCTCCGGCGAGGATCTCGCGGCGCGCCTCGTCCGGCGCGGCCGGCTCTCGCTGGACGAGGCCGCGCGCGTCGCGGCGCAGGCCGGCGACGCCCTGCAGGCCGCCCACGCCGCGGGTCTCCTGCACCAGGGCCTCCGGCCGGAGAGCCTCTTCCTCGCGCTGGAGGGCGACGAGGAGGTCGTGAAGGTGCTCGACTTCGGCCTCCCGAGGGCGGTCGCGCCCCGGCTCGTCGGCGAGATCGCGGCGGAGATCAGCGCGGGCGCGCTCCACTACCTCAGCCCGGAACAGATCCGCGCGGAGCGGACCCTCGACGCGCAGACCGATCTCTGGTCGCTGGCCGCGATCCTGTTTCGCGCGGTGACCGGCCACCTCCCGTTCCCCGGCGACATCGCCAGCGTCGTCGCCTCGAAGATCCTGCTCGCGCCGGTGCCCATCGCGACGCGGCTCGCGCCGAGGCTGCCTGCCGCGCTGGACGGCTTCTTCGAGAAGGCGTTCGCGCGCGACCGGGCCCGGCGCTTCCGCTCGGTGGAGGAGATGGTGTCGTCGTTCGCTCGCATCGCGGAGCACGCGCCGCCGCCCTCCTCTGGCCTCCAGCGGCCGCCCCTGTCGGCGCGCGCTTCAGGGGGCGCCTCGGCGCGGGCGCCGGTCGCGGCGTTCGCGCAGGGGAGCGCGGCGGCCCCTCGCGCCGTCGTGCGGCCGGAGGCCGGCGCCGTGCGGCCGGAGGCCGGCTCCGAGCCGCCGACCGCGAGCCGCACGACGCCGCCGGACACGCTGCTCGGCGCGGAGAGCGCCAACGTGCTGCGCGGGCTCGCGTCGCCCGCGCGGCTGGGCTGGCTCCTTCCCGTCGGCCTCGTCGCGCTGATGGGCGTCGCGACGTTCGTCACGCTCACGCGGCCCGAGCGCCCGAGGCCTGTGATGGCCGCGACCGGCGCCAGGGCGGCCGTGCTCACGGCGGTGCTCGCCGCCGGCAAGGCCCGGGCGGCGCGCGCCGCCGCGCTCGAGGCGATCGCCTCGCCGCCGGCTCGGCCGCCGCCTCCCGAGCCTCCTCAGCGCGGCGCCCGCGCGGCGGCGACCGCGCCCCAGGTCGCCGCTTCGTCGCGCCCCACGCGGCCAGGCACCGCCACGGGGGCGGCCACCACGGGCGCGCGCGCGCGCCAGAGCCTGCTGCACGACTGAGCGCTGCGCGCTACGCGCTCCGGACCGCGTCGTCGTCGGCGGCGGCCTTCTCGGCGGCGGCCCTCTTCTCCGCGGCCGCGTCGCTCGCCTTGCGCGCCTCCTGCGCCGCGCGGATCGCCGACAGCGCCGCGCGCGCGTCGCCGCGCGTCCGTTCCGACGCCGCGCGCGGGTCGCTCCCGTTCCCGATGCGCGCGCCGGTCATCGTCTCGAAGTAGCCCGACTCGACCCAGACGGCGCCGAGCGTGTGCGCCATCTCCGCGCCCTCCGGCCCGAAGTACCCGACCGAGCCGCCGTAGATCTGGCGCGGGCCGACCTCGAGGCGGCGGCTGACGCCGCTCGCGTGCGCCGCCGGCGCGCCGACCGCGCTGCCGCGCGCGAAGGCGGCGCGCAGCGCCTCGACGGGCGACGCGTCGCCTGCGCTCGGCCCCGCCGATGGATCGCGCTCGACGCGGACGAGCGTCTCGCCCGACGCGCCTGCCACGGTGAGCCCCGGAGCGAACGGCGACTCCGCGAAGTCGAGGAAGTAGAGGTGGGTCGACGGCGCGAGCACCCGCAGCGCCCGGTACACGTCGAACGGATCCGCGCCGCGCAGCGGGGCCCGGAACCTGCGGGCGAGCACGACCTCCTTCGCCTCGCCGGCCGCGACGCGCTCGTGCGCGGCGGCCACCTTCGCGGCGAAGTCCTCGTCGGCCACCGGCGTCTCGACGTGCTCCGGCAGGGCGTGCGGATCGAGCGCGGGGAGGCTCATCTGCTCCGGCCCGTGCGACAGCTCCCAGGCGCATCGGCTCACGGCGCCTTGCGACTGGCCGGCGATCGTCATGGTCTGCGCCACGCTGTCGAACACGACGACGGTCGCGTCCTTCATGACCCGTCCGAGGTAGGCCTCGTCGGGCCACGGCTCGACGCCGAGGAGCAGGTGCACCGCATCGTAGGCGAGGAAACCGACCCAGGCCTGACAGACGCGGGCCGCCAGGTCGCGCGCCGTGCCCTGTGCATCCGGCGCACTCCGCGTGTCCGCCGCCGAGGCTTGCGCGAGCCCGTCCGCGAGCGTCGCGAACGGGTCGAACCCGCTCGGGAGGAGGGTCTCGGCGCGCGCCCTGTAGCCGAGGATCGCGTAGCGGCCCCAGCGCTCGCCGGGCAGGGCGGACTCGAGCATGAACGACGATCGGCCCGGCGACTGGGCGCGGAGCGCGGCGTAGGCGCGGACCGGCGTGACGTGATCGGCCGGCAGGGTACGGGTCACGACGGAGCTCATCGCGGCCCAGCCTACACGACGTTGCGCCGCGCGGAGAAGGCGGGCAAGGTACCTCGAAGGACGCGGTGCGAAGCGCGAAAGCCCTCTCTTCGGCCCTCGGTTTGACTGCCTTCAGCGGCTGGCTGGCTGCCCGCGGCGGCTGGCTGGTCGCCTTTGGCAGCTTGGCGGCTGCCTGCGGCGGCGTGCAGCCCGTCCCGGAGGGCGCGAGCACCACGGTCGTCTCGCTGCGGAAGATCGACTGCGAGGCGTGCGGCGCCGAGCTCGTCGCGGATCTCCGCGAGCGCCCGGGCGTCTACTCGGCCGCCTTCGACAGGCGCCGCGCCGAGATCTCCGTCACCGCGTCGCGGTCGTTCGACGTCGCGGGGACCGTGAAGCGGCTCGCCGCCGACGAGGGGTTCGAGGCGGTGCTCGGCGCCGGCCACGGGCAGTACCTCGGCTGGGCGACGTTCCCCGAGGGCGCGGACGCCCGGACGATCGAGGACGGCGGCGCGGACATCCCCGACCTCGGCGCCCAGATCGTCCCGGGCAAGGTCACGGTCATCGACTTCGTGGCGGCCTGGTGCATGCCCTGCCGCAAGCTGGACGCGCACATGGTCACGGTGCTCGAGGCCCGCAAGGACGTCGCGTACCGCAAGCTCGACATCGTCGACTGGGACAGCCCGCTCGCCCGGCGGTACCTGAAGCAGGTCTCGAAGCTGCCGTACGTGATCGTCTTCGACACGTCGGGCGCGCGGGTCGAGGCGATCGCCGGCCTCGCGCTCGACGAGCTCGACGCGGCGATCGAGCGCGGCGCGCGGCGCTGAGCCGGCGATCGTCCGGGCGCGCGCGCGTCCACGCCGCGCGCGCGGCGGGCCAGGCGTCGCCGATCGGCGAGCGGATCAGTAGTGGCCGAAGAGGTCCTGGATGCGCGACTCGAGCGCGACCGCGATCTTGTAGAGCGACGAGATCGACGCCGACGACTCGGCGCGCTCGATCTGCGACAGCAGCGACACGCTGAGCCCCGTGCGGCGCGCCATCTGCTTCAGCGTGAGGTCCTTGTCCTTGCGGAGGTTCCTGATCGTGTCGCCGATGACGCGGTGGAGCTGCTCCTCGGGCGTGCGCGCGAGGCCCTTCTTGCGCATGACGCGGGCGAGCACCTCGCGGAACTCGTCCACGTTGAACGGCTTCTTGATGTAGTCGACCGCGTCGAGCTTCATGGACGCGACGGCGCTCTCGAGGTTGGGGAAGCCGGTGAAGATGACGACGGCGATGTCGTTGTCGACCTTGCGGATGCGCTTGAGCACCTCGATGCCGTCGAGCTTCGGCATCATCAGGTCGAGGATGATGAGGTGGTAGCCGCCCGTGCGCACCTCTTCCTCCACGGTCGTGGGGTCGCCCAGCGTCTTGACCTGGTACCCGTCGCGCTCGAGAAGCGTCTGCATGTAGTCACAGATCGCGCGGTCGTCGTCGACGATCAGAATGCGTACAGCGGGAAGCTCAATTGCCACCTGTTCCTCCTCTCACGTCACGACCGCCGGAGCCGGCCGGTCGCCCTGGTCCGTTCTGGAAGGGGCCGCCCGTGCGGTCCCCTGCTCAAGTTGCGCGAGCAGGGGGCGAGGCCCTCACCGGCGCACCAGACGCCTCGCTCTCTGCTTCCTTTCGGCAACATCGGGATTCCAGTGACACTTTAACACGGCCTGAGCAAGTTAGGACGGGACATTTTTCTTGCGCTCCCACGATTCTTGGCTTCGTGAAACGTCCGGGGCGCCGGGGTGACCTCGAAGTGAGCGAATTCTTGCCGCTTTCTGTCATCTGCCGCTCATGTGGTGCGCGGGCGTTCTCGGGGAAGAGCTGAGAGCCCGCGGTGCGGCGGTGGAGCCCTGAGCATTTCGTCTTGACAAGCGGCTCGCTCTTGGCGATGTTGCGCGCCCGCTGTTCAGCGGGCGTTGCTCTTGGGGCAGCGAACGGGGCGTAGCGCAGCCTGGTAGCGCACTCGGTTCGGGACCGAGGAGTCGGAGGTTCAAATCCTCTCGCCCCGACTCAGTTCATCTGGGGTTTCACGAAGGGCGGCCTGATGGCCGCCTTTCGTCGTTTGGGCGTGCCGGCGGGAAGACGGGGAGCGGGGGCCTTCCTGGCCGTGGGCGCTTACGTTTATGGCTGGTCGTTTACGTCCACGATCACGATCACGCGCACGCGCACGCGCACGCGCACGCGCACGCGCACGCGCACGCGCACGCGCACGCGCACGCGCACGCGCACGCGCACGCGCACGCGCACGTCCACGTGGTCGTGGTCGTGGTCGTGGTCGTGCTCGTGCTCGTGGTCGTGCGCGTGCGCGTGCACGTGCACGTTAGGGTAGGCACGATCGGCTGCGGTCCTAGCCCGTGCGGCCCGCCAGGTTGGCGATCACGGCCGCCAGCTCCGACGCCTCGATCGGCTTGGGCACGTGCGACTGGAACCCCGCCAGCAGCGCGCGGGTCCGGTCCTGTGCGCTCGCGTACGCGGTCAGCGCCGCCGCGGGGATTCGCCCCCCCTGCTCGGGGCTCTGCGCGCGCAGGCGCCGGATCAGGCTGTAACCGTCCTCTCCGGGCATCCCGAGATCGCTCAGGATCACGTCGGGCTTCTCGCGCTCGATCGCGGACAGCGCCTCGTCGACCGTCGCGACCGCGGTGATGCTCGCCCCCTTGCGCTCCAGCACCGTGGTCACGAGCTCCCGCGCGTCCGGCTCGTCGTCGACCATCAGCACCCGGACGCCCTGGAGCGTCGGCTCCAGCTCGTTGGACAGCGGGACCAGCCCGTCGGCCCTCCGGAGCGCCGCGATGGCGCCCCGGGGCGCGAGCGGGATGTCCACCGTGAACGTCGCGCCCTTGCCGTCCCCGGCGCTCTCCGCCTTCACGGTGCCGCCGTGGAGCTCGATGAGATGGCGGGCGATCGCAAGGCCGAGCCCGAGCCCGCTGTGCGGCCGCGTGCTCGTGCTGTCGGCCTGGCGGAAGCGGTCGAACACGTACGGCAGGAACTCCGGCACGATGCCCTGGCCCGTGTCGCTCACCTGGATGCGGGCCAGGCCCTCGGCCCTGCCGAGCTGGATCGAGACCTTGCCGCCTCGCGGGGTGAACTTGATCGCGTTCGACAGGAGGTTCCACACCACCTGCTGCAGCCGCGTCTGGTCGCCCGAGATCGGCCCCGCGTTCGGGTCGAGCTGCACGAGCAGCTCGATCCCCTTCGCGTCCGCGCCGTGGCGGACCGCGTCGATGGCGGCGTTGATGATCGGCGGCAGGTCGACCAGCATCACGTCGAGCCGCAGCTTGCCGGTGATGATGCGGGAGGCGTCGAGGAGGTCCTCGACGAGCTGCGCCTGGAGCGTGCCGTTGCGCTCGATCGCCTCCAGCGCGCGGACGTGCGTGTCCGGCTTCAGCGAGCCCTGCCGCAGCATGCGCGCCCAGCCGAGGATCGCGGTGAGCGGGGTCCTGAGCTCGTGCGAGAGCGTCGCGAGGAACTCGTCCTTGGCGCGGTTGACCTGCTGCGACTCGCGGTAGAGCTGGGCGTTGTCGAGCGCGAGCGCGGCGAAGTTGCAGAGCTCCTCGGCGAGCGCGAGATCCTCGACGGTGTAGCGCCGGCTCGGCTCGGTCGAGAGCAGCGTGATCGCCCCGCGCGTCCGGTCCCGGGCGCGCAGCGGCACGATCATCGCCGAGCGGACGCCGAGCTCCCGGAGCAGCGCGAGGTACGCCGGGTCGTGCGCACCGGACCAGCACTCGTTGCCGGGCTTCAGCGACGCGGCGCGCTGCCACGCCATGCCCTCGACCTCGGGGAGCAGGAGCGACTCGCCGCACCGGAGCACCGCGTGCACCGCGCGCGGCACCTCGGGATCCGTCGGGTAGCGGGCCGGGAGATCCCGCCCCAGCGCCTTCTTCGTGTCGCTCGCGTGCACGGCCGCGAGCCGGCCCAGCGAGCCGTCCGGCTCGACGATGTCCACCACCGTGGCGTCGGCGATGTGCGGCACCGCGAGGCGGGCGACGTTGGCCAGCGTGCTCTCGTAGTCGAGGCCCGACAGCGCGAGCTGCCGGCTCGCCTCGCCGATGAAGTAGCGCCGCTTGTCGGCGAGCCGCTTCTCGGTCACGTCGCGGAAGACCAGCACGAGCCCGACGAGCTCGCCCTCCTCGCTCCGGATCGGCGCGCCGTTCGAGTCGATCGCGAGCTCCGAGCCGTCCTTGCGCAGCAGCAGCGTGGTGTCGTCGAGCCCGATGATGCCGCCGTGGCGCAGCACCTCGGTGACGGGGTTGTCGAGGTCGTGGCGCGTCTGCTCGGAGATGATCCGGAAGACATCGGACAGGCGGCGGTCCTTCGCCTCGTCGAGCGTCCAGCCGGTCAGCGTCTCGGCCACCGCGTTCATGAAGTCGATCCGCCCGGTGCCGTCGGTCGAGATCACCGCGTCGCCGATGCTCTTCAGCGTGGTCGAGAACTTGGTCTTGCTGACCCGGAGGTCCGCCTCGAGCTGCTTGAACTGGGTGATGTCGGCGAAGATGGACACCGCGCCGAGCATCTCGCCCTCCGGCGAGAAGAGCGGCGCGCAGCTGCCGAGCAGCATCCCGTGGGTGCCGTCGAAGCGCTGGAAGTGGATCTCCTCCGCGGGCACGGTCTCCCTGCGCGACAGGCACCGCGCCATCGACCAGTCGCCGCCCTCGAACGGCCGCCCGTCGGGGTGGAACGCGCGGTAGCGCCCCCAGCCCTCGACGTTCTCGGCGGTGGAGCTGCCGGCCCAGATCCGCTCGGAGGCGCGGTTCTGGAGGATCAGCTTGCCCTGGATGTCGGAGACGATGATGCCGTGCGGGCTCTCGCTGAGGAGCGCGTCGAGGAGCCCGCGCTCGTGCTGGGTGATCACGCGCAGCCGCTCGACCTCGCGGCGCAGCGCCTCGATCTCCGTGTCGACCGGCGGCACCGACGCCGCGAGCGGCGTGAGCTCGAAAGAGGCGCTCGCGGTCGGATCGAGGCTCACGATCGCACGGTCGATCTCCATGACCGTGGGGCCGATGAGCCGCCGCTGCTCCGTGGTCCTGGCCGCGTCGTACAGCAATGCCCGCGCCTGCGCGAGCGCCGCGACGATCGGCATGTCCGGGCGTTCGGGCATAGAGCTCAAGGGATCCCACGGCCGCAGGACGCGAACAAGATGCTACGTGCGCGACCTGACACGGAAATCGCGCCCGTGGACGTGAACTCCTCGCTGGACGGACTCATCCGGTGAGCCGGGGTACGCCCGCATCCCTGGAGGGCGGACGAGGTGCACCCCGGCGGGGCCGGTCGCGCGAGGATCAGCTGCGGGCTGCCTGGATCTGCTTCACGAGCTCGGGCACGGTCGCGAAGAGATCGGCGACCAGGCCGTAGTCGGCGACCTGGAAGATGGGCGCGTCGGCGTCCTTGTTGATGGCGACGATGACCTTCGAGCCCTTCATCCCGGCGAGGTGCTGGATGGCGCCCGAGATGCCGACGGCGATGTAGAGCGAGGGGGCGACGACCTTGCCCGTCTGGCCGACCTGGAGGTCGCTCGCGGCGTAGCCGGCGTCGCACGCGGCGCGGCTGGCGCCGACGGCGGCGCCGAGGACGTCGGCGAGCGGGTCGAGGACCTCGTTGAAGCGCTCCTTCAGGGCGCGGCCGCCGGAGACGACGACCTTGGCCTCGGTGAGCTCGGGGCGCTCGCTCTTCACCTGGTCGAAGGAGACGAACTCGACGCGCTCGGCCGCCGCGCTCGGCGGGACGACCGCGACCTGCTCGATCGGCGACGTCGACCCGGTCGGCTCGGCGGCGGCGAACGCGCTCTGGCGGACGCTCACGACCTGGACGGGCGTCGAGACGGTGCAGATGCCGTACGCGTTGCCGGCGTACATGGGGCGCTTGTACTTGAGCTTGCCCCCCTCGGGGAGCAGCTCGGAGATGTCGCTCGCGAACCCTGCCGAGAGCCGCGCCGCGACGCGCGGGAGCAGGTCCTTGCCGTAGGCGCTCGCGGTGCCCACGACGACGGCGGCGCCCTTGGCGGCCGCCGCGACGGTCGGCACGTACCGCTCGGCGACGTAGTCCTTCAGCGAGCTCGCCTGGGCGACGAGCACCTTGGCCGCGCCGAGCGTCGCGGCCTCGGCGGCCGCGTCGCCGAGGGCGTCGCCGATCACGAGGATCGAGTACGTCCCGCCGAGCGCCGCCGCCGCCTGCCTCGCGAACGTGACCGCGGAGTGGGTCGTCTTCTTCAGCTTTCCATCGGCGGCCTCGGCCACCACGAGAACGTCAGCCATGATCCCTCCTGCACGACCCGCCGCTGCGGGTCGGGGTCCGCGTCGGCGGCACCCTCGATGTCATCGACCTCTTGTCCCGTCTCGTCTCGCTGCGCCCCGTCAGAGGACCTTCGCCTCGTTCTTGAGGCGCGAGACGAGCTCGCTGACGTCCTTCACCTTGATGCCGGCCTTGCGCGCGGGGGGCGGCTGGAACGCGGTGTACTGGACCTTGAGCGCCTGGTCCGCGGCGAGGTCGGCGAGCTTCACCTCGGTGAGGGGCTTCTTCTTGGCGGCCATGATCGCGGGGAGCGCCGCGAAGCGGACGCCGTCGTTGTACTTGAACGCGGGCGCCGTCTTCTGGGAGTAGACGCTGGTCGGCGCGACGATGCGCAGGTCGACGGTGACGACGGCCGGCAGGCGCACGCGGAGGGTGGAGACGCCGCCGTCGACCTCGCGGCCGACGAGGAGCGCGCCCTTCTCTTCCTTGATGGTCGCGGCGAACGTGGCGAGCGGCCAGTCGAGCAGCTCGGCGAGGATCTGGCCGACCTGGTTGGAGTCGCCGTCGACGGCCTGCTTGCCCATGAGCACGACGTCGGGCTTCTCGCGCTCGACGAGCGTCTTGAGCGCGCGGGCCACGAGGTCGCCGTCGAGCTTGTCGTCGGTGACGTCGACCCGGAGGGCCTTGTCGGCGCCGGTGGCGAGCGCGGCGCGGAGGGTCTGCTCGGTCTCCTTCGGTCCGAAGGTGACGACGACGACCTCGCCCGCCCGCGTCTTCGGCGCCTTGCCGTCCTCGGTCAGGCGGAGCGCCGCTTCGAGCGCGTACTCATCGAACGGGTTCGGCTTCCACTCGAGCCCGGTCGTCTCGATTTTGTCCCCGGAAGCGGGGATCTTCACCTTGTTCGCGTTATCCGGATCGGCGACGCGCTTGAGCGGAACGAGGATCTTCACGGCTCGGTGGCTCCTGTTGCTGTGTGGTAACGCAGAGCGTAGTCCGCCTCGGCAAGGACGCGCCACGCCTGCGGCAGCCGGGCCGGCGGCCCCATGCGTGGACCCGGCGCGCGCGGCTGAAACAGCACGCCCGAGGCGGAGGGAGCCGGTCATGGCAGCGCCGACGTGGTGCGTCAAGCAGACGCGACGGCCTATTCGAAGGGCGCGGGCCCATTGTGAGGGGTCTCGCGGCGCGCGGGGAGACAGAGGTGATCCGTTGTGAGGAGGTGGCGGAGGGGGTTGGTGACGGATCGAGTGAGCCCGGAGGGCCCGGCGGAGGGGGTTGGTGACGGATCGAGTGAGCCCGGAGGGCCCGGCGGAGGGGGTTGGTGACGGATCGAGTGAGCCCGGAGGGCCCGGCGGAGGGGGTTGGTGACGGATCGAGTGAGCCCGGAGGGCCCGGCGGAGGGGGTTGGTGACGGATCGAGTGAGCCCGTAGGGCCCGGCGGAGGGGGCTGTTTAACGGATCGAGTGAGCCGGTAGGGCCCGGCGGAGGGGGTTGGTGACGGATCGAGTGAGCCCGTAGGGCCCGGCGGAGGGGGTTGGTGACGGATCGAGTGAGCCGGTAGGGCCCGGCGGAGGGGGCTGTTTGACGGATCGAGTGAGCCCGTAGGGCCCGGCGGAGGGGTGGCCCCGTCAATCCATGCCGGTCGCCGGGGCTCCCTCGTCGATCGCTGGCTCGTTGGCGTCGGGCGGCGCGCCGCCTTCCACGTCGATCTCCTCCTTGCCGCCCGAGCGCCGGCGCTCGGCCTTGGCCGTCTCCCGCTGGAGCGGCGCGAGCAGCCGGCGCGCCGTCTCCTCATCCGCCCCCTCGAGCTCCAGCATCTGGAGGACGCTGCGCACCACCTTGATCCAGCGGTTGCGCGCCCGGAGCTGCCCGCCGGGCGACTCGGCCGCTCCCGGCCGGTCCTCCGCCGAAAGGTGGATCCGCTGCGCGTCGAGCTTGCCGAGCTCGTCGCCCGCGGCGAACCACGCCTGCACCGCCTTGAGCAGGTTGCCCCCCGGCGTCGGCAGCGCCCTGAGCGCCGCCTTGGACTCCGGCGTCAGCCGGTCGCGCGCGAGCTTCACCTCGCCCGCCTCATCGCTGTAGCTCGCCCCGATGAACCTGAGCCCATCCGCGAAGAGCTGATCGCGGATCTCGAGGTAGATCGCCGCGTCCTCGGGATCGTCGGCCAGATCGGCGAAGCCGGTGAGCACCGCATGGGCGCCGCGGGCCTTGCGATCATGGATCTGATCGGTCGCGACCAGCTTCCGCTGGATCTCGGAGATCTGGTCGTCCGCCTTCTTCTGCCGCCGGTGCGACTTCAAGACGCCTTCGTGCGCCTCCTCGATATCGTCGATGAGCGGGGCACACCGCTTCAGCGAGACGAGGCGCGGCCTTTCGCGCTCCGGGTCGAGCCATGCGCCGGTGATCTGGACCATTTGACGAGGAGAGAGGTCTTTGAGGGCCATGGTGCCTCCTTGGTTGTCCTCCGGCGATGCGCCGGGGAATGCACCATTCGTCACGCTCTCAGGCAGGATGGGAATTGTAAATGCTCTTTTGCGCGGCGCGAGATTTCGAGTCGGTCCAGGGCGCGTCCGGGAGGGGCGCCGCGGCTCGATTACGGCTCAATTGGAGCTTATTTCGACTCGAGAGGGGGAGCTCGGTGTTATCGCCTGTAATTGCCTTTCGCGCCGGAAGCTCGGGTGGTCCGGCGCGGAGGTCCGTTCATGTCCGCTCGCTCGGCGGCGGCTCTTCGACGTGGCTCGCCTGCAGATCGCCCCGGAGGCGTTTCCGCAGCTGTTCGTCCATGCGGGTCGCGTACTTCTCGTGGACGCCGAGCGCCGCGGCGACCTGGGCCCACGAGAGCTCCTGCCAGTACCGCAGCTCGATGAGGCGCGCCTCCCGTTCGTCGAGGCCGCGGAGCGCCCCGGCGAGCGCCTCGAAGGCGCGCGTGCGCGCGAGCGCGTCTTCCGGGTGCGCCCTGCGCCGCTCGCCCGCGTCCCCCACGAAGCGGGCGAAGACGAGCGTCCGGCAATGGCCCATGAGCTGGCCCGACGCGTCGTCGTCGTCGTCGCTGAACGGATCGCCGGTGTCGCGCACCGACTCGGCCGCGTCGAGCGCGGCGGCGGCGCCGGCGCGCCGGATCGGCACGTCGCGGGTCAGCTGCCGCATCACGGCGCCGGCGACCCGCTTCCAGGCATAGATGCCGAGGGGGACGCCGCGTGTTTCATCGAACCCGAGCCCGGCTTCCAGGAGGGCCTGGTAGGCCGTCTGCTCGCAGTCCTCGATGCCCTGGCGCGTCCGCACGCCGTAGATCCGCGCGGTCGCCCTGGCGACGCGGCGAGCGAGGGGGAGCGCCGCCATGATGCGCTCCCGCGGAGGGTGAGATGAAGGAGGAGGACGCCGGTCCCTGATCAATGCCGCCCGCCGGAGGTCCCGTCGTCGGGCGCCGCCGCCTCCTCGCTCGCGCCTCCGCCCTCGCGGGCCATCGCGCCGCTCCCGGCCGGGACGTAGCCCTTCGCCCGCAAGCGAGCGTGGAGCGGCGCCGCCGCCGGGTGGGTCGTGATGAAGACCGTGAGGAACCTGCGGTAATCCTCGAGCTCCTCGGGGGAGAGCACCCCGAGGTACGGGCCGAGCGCGTCGGCGAGACAGGCCTCCACGATGGGATCGGCGTCGCCGGGCGGCTCCAGGTCGTCGTGCTGGTCGGATGCGTCGTGCGTCATGGGACCTCGCGCAGGGGGCCCGCGTGCGTGCGGCGCCCGTTCCTTCTCCTAAATCACTGCGGGGTGGCCGGTTCAGACAAGGAAAGCGACACGCCGGGATCGATTTGTCGCGCCCCGGGAGGTCGCGGCGGGCGGCGAGCCTGGACCGTGCACCGGGGCGAGCGGCGAGCCGGGCCTCGGTGGGGGTAACACCTCGAATCGACGTCGTTTTTCAGGAATCGACATCGCCCGTGCATTTTCTTTGTCTGAACGGGCCCCCTCGTCGTGATTTCCATCTCAGGAGACCTCGCCGGTGGTGGCACGCCGCACGTCAGACAGCTCAGGGCCCTCCGGCGCCGCAGGGGATGTGCTGGAAGGGACCCCTTACCGTGCGCTCCGGGGGCTCGGGCGCGGGGGCATGGGGGAGGTCGTCGAGGCGGAGCACCGCGCGCTCCGGAAGCGGGTCGTCGTGAAGCTGGTCCGCCGCGCGCTGGCGCACGATCCGCGGTTCGCGGACCGGCTGCAGGTGGAGGCGCGGGCGCTGGCGGCGGTCTCGTCGCCGCACGTGGTGGCGGTGCTCGATCTGGGGCAGACGCCGTCGGGGCGCCCGTACTTCGTGATGGAGCGGCTCGAAGGGTGGACGCTCGGGGAGGAGCTCCAGCGGCGCGGTCCGCTGCCGGTGGCCGAGGCGATCGATCTGGTGCGGCAGGTGCTGGCGGGGCTCGCGGCGGCGCACCGGGTGGGGGTGATCCACCGTGACGTGAAGCTCGACAACGTGTTCCTGTGCGCGCCCGGGGCGGCGGCGCCGGGCGACACGCGGGTCGCGAAGGTGCTCGACTTCGGCGTCGCAAAGGTGCTCGACGGCGCCCTGGCCGGCGCGGCGCCGGGGGCGCCGCCCGCGGTGGACGGGCCGGCGTATCCGACCGAGGCCGGGCTGCTCGTGGGGACGCCGCGGACGGCCTCGCCGGAGCAGGCGCAGTGCCAGCCTGTGGACGCGCGGGCGGATGTGTATGCGGTCGGGCTGCTGATGTATACGCTGGTCGTGGGGCACGGTCCGTTTGCCCATGTCGAGGACGCGCTGGGGGTGCTGCGCGCGCACGTGCTCGAAGCGCCGGCGCTCCCGTCCCGGTACGCGGCGCAGCCGATCCCGGCGGAGCTGGACCGGGCGGTGCTGAAGGCGCTGGCGAAGCGGCCGGAGGAGCGGTTCCAGAGCGCGGAGGCGTTCGCGGCGGAGCTCGGGCGCATCGCGGGGCAGCTGGTGGAGGGGGGAGGGAGCTGGAGAGCGGGGCGGGCGCCGGAGGCGGAGGCAGGGTGGGGGCCGCAGAGCAGGGCGTGGTTCGAGGCGGTGGGGGAGGGCACGAGCGGGGTGAGGGCCGGCGGGGGCGTGGCGGGCGGGGCGGTCGAGGCGGGGGAGGCGCCGGTGGACGCGTGGCTGTTCGCGGGGCTGACGCTCGCGAGCACCGCGGTGTTCTCGGCGATCGCGGCGCTGGTGCTTCGCGGGATGGGGGTGTGGTGATGGCGCGGGAGGCGCTGAAGGCCGGGGACGTGTTCCTGGACTACCGGATCACGGAGGTGATCGACGCGGGTGGGATGGGGGAAGTGTACAAGGCGGTGGAGGACTACTCGGAAGACGTGGTGGCGATCAAGTGCATGCTGCCACGGCACCTGAAGAGAGAGGACTTCGCGAGGCGGTTCCGGCAGGAGTGCAAGTTCTATCCGAAGCTGAAGCACCCGAACATCGTGCGGATGAGGAAGGCGGGTGTGTCGCCGGAACACGTGGCGTACATCGTGATGGATTACCTCGAGGGCAGGACGCTGAGGAAGCTGTTGAACAAGGCGTACCGGCTGGACTTCCTGAGCGCGATGCACGTGATGCTGCAGGTGGCGGACGCGATGACGTTCGTGCACTCGAAGGGGATATGGCACCGCGACCTGAAGCCCGAGAACATCATGGTGGGGACGAAGGCGGACGCGAAAGGGCACGTGTGGCTCTTGGACTTCGGGATAGCGAAGTTCGCGGACGGGGGGATGAACACCGATGATCTGCCGGACGTGGGGACGGTGAGGTACATCTCTCCGGAGCAGGTGAAGCTGCTGTACACGAGCTCGAGGAAGGCGGAGCGCGTGGAGCGGGCGAGGCCGGATGGGCGCACGGACATCTACGCGTTCGGGGCGATTTTTTATGAGGTGCTGACGGGGAAGCACCTGTTCCTGGACGACAGCGAGCCAGCGACGGCGGAGGAGACGCTGACAGGGCACCTTGTTGCTGCGCCTGAGCCCGTGCACGAGATCGTGCCGGATTGCCCTGAGTTCGTGTGGCCGGTGGTGGCGCGGTGCATCGCGATCGACCGAGAGGAGCGGTATCCGAGGTTCGACGACGTGGCGCGGGACCTGCGGGGGCTGTTGAGAGAGACGGTGCCTGCGGGGCACGTGCTGGCGCAGCGGCTGGCGCGGGAGCGGATGGAGGCGGAGCGGCAGGCTGCGTTCGCGGGTGTGGCGCTGGAGGACAGCGCGCCGGTGGAGGACGAGAAGGGCGCGGCGGGCCGGGCGGGGGAGGAGGAGACGGAGGAGGCGCGGCAGGAGGGCGAGAAGCGGGCGCGGCGGGTGGTGCACGGGGAGACGGCGCCGCTGGAGCAGTTCGTGGCGCCGGCGAGCGCGCTGCCGTTCGCGCCGGCGTCGAGGGTGCCGCGGGGGCGGGGGGTGGGGCATACGGAGCCGCTGCCGGCGCTGAAGCCGCTAGAGTCGACGGCGAAGCTCGGGGGGACGTGGGCGGAGCGGATGGCGCAGCGAGCGGGGGCGGCGGCGATGCCGCAGCCGCCGGCGGAGGTGAGGGCGGGGAGTTACGCGGGGCCGGTGCCGATGCCGCAGTCGCACGGTGGACCGCCGTCGTTGCCGCAGGCGTATGCGGGACCGCCGCCGATGCCGCAGACGCACGGAGGGCCGGTGCCGATGCCGCAGGCGTATGCGGGACCGCCGCCGATGCCGCAGGCGCAGGGCGGGCCGGCGTCGATGCCGCAGGCGTATGCGGGACCGCCGCCGATGCCGCAGGCGAATGCGGGGCCGGTACCGATGCCGCAGTCGCACGGTGGGCGGGCGCAGATGCCGCAGGCGCAGGGTGGGCCGGCGCCGATGCCGCAGGCGTATGGGGGACCGCCGCCGCCGATGCCGCCGTCGTACGGCGGGCCGGCGTCGCACGTGGGGGCGCAGGGGTATGGTGGACCGCCGCCGTTGCCGGTGATGGAGACGCAGCACGCGGTGCCATTGAGGGAGGCACGACGAGTGGCACCGCAGCCGCCGCAGGAGGTGGAGCTGCCGTACGTGACGCCGCAGCTCCTGGCGACGGAGGTGTCGCGTCCGGGAACGGCGCCGCCGAGCGCGGCGCGGCCAGCGGTGCCGAGCGCGGGACCGGTGGAGGCGTTGAGGAAAGAGACGCCGACGCCGACGACGCCGGCGGCGCTGCTGACGCAGCCGAGGCGGGCGCCGAGAGCGTACGTGCTGGCGCCGGTGGTGGCGCTGGCGCTGACGCTGGGAGGCGTGGGTGCGGTGCTGGGGCTGCGCTCGGCGCGCGACACGGCGCCGGCGCTGGTGACAGGAGAGCCGGCGGCATCGGCGGCGGCGGCGGAGAGCGCGACGGCGGCAGCGGCAGCGGCGCCGGCCGAGAGCGCGGCGGCTGCAGCGCCGCCGCCCGAGAAGAACGCGGCGGTGCCCGTGCCGGAGGCGACGGGTAGCGCGGCGGCGAGTACGGCCGAGGCGGCGGTGGAGGCCGGAGCCGTGGAGAAGACAGGGGCGGCAGCGGAGGTCGAGGCGCCTGCTTCCAAGGAGCAAGCGGAGGCGGCGAAGGCAGCGGCAGGGGCGGCGAAGGCAGAGCCGGCGAAGGCAGCGCTTGTTAAGGCAGCGGCGGAGACGGAGGACGACGAGGAGTTCTACCCGATGCCGAAGCGTCAGAAGCCGTCGTTTCTGAGGGTGATCGAGGAGCGGAAGAAGGCGGCGCCAGCGAAGCCGGCGGCGCCTGCGAAGCAACAGGGCGCGAAGCCAGCCGGGCCGTGCGCCACGGCGGGGTGCAGGCCGTTCTAGTGTGTGGTCGCTGAGGAGAGAGGTCTTCGATGGGCAGCAACAAGGACAGCGACGACATCCGGCAGTACCTGCCGGACCTCGAGAGCATCCGGCGCGAGGCGGATCCTGAGGTTGCGGAGCGGAAGCTGCGGCAGGCGCAGAACAATCCGGAGCTGGACCGCGCGCTGACGGAGATGCAGCAGCAGAAGGCGACGGGGCAGCCGCTGTTCCAGTTCCCGGTGGTGCCTGCGCTGGCCAAGGAGCGAACGGGGCCTCCGCCGCTGCCGGTGCAAGCGGTGCCGCCGCCGTTTCCGGCGCAAGCGGTGCCAGCGCAAGCTGTGCCGCCGCCGTTTCCGGCGACGGCGCAGCAGCCGGCAGGACCGCAGGTGACGGCGGCGCATCCGCACGGCGCGGCGGTGCAGCACGGGGTGGCGGCGGCGCACCACGGCGCGACGATGACGCAGCGAGTGCCGGTGCAGCAGGGCACGCCGGTGCATGCGGGCGGCGCGATGGTGACGCAGCGAGTGCCGGTGTTCGGGGGCGCGGCGGCGCCGCAGGGCGCGCCGATGCAGCAGCAGCGCGTGCCGATGCAGCAGCAGGGCATGCCGATGCAGCAGCAGGGCATGCCGATGCAGCAGCAGGGCATGCCGGTGCAGAGCCAGTGGGCGGACCGAGCGCTGCCGCCGATCGACAAGGCGCTGCTGCCATCGTCGTTGCTGCCGGTGACGCCGCCGCCGGTCGCGGTGCCGAAGGCGCCGGCCGCCACGGAGTCGACGGGAAAGCGCCGGCAGTGGATGCCGACGTGGCTGATGGTGGTGCTCGCGGTGATCGCGGTGAGCGGCCCGTTCGTGCTGGCGAGGATCCTGGGGCGAGAGGAGCCGTCGAAAGAGCCGGGGCCGGTGCCGCCGCCGAGCGCGGCGCCTGCGCCGAGCACGCAGGCGCCGCCGGCGGCGTCGGAGCTGCTGGCGCCAGAGGTGCCGGGACCGCCGGAGGCGGTCGAGCCAAGCCTCGACGACACCGCGACGGCGAGCCAACCGCCAGCGCCGCCGGCGCCGCCAGCGCCGGTGTCGCCTGTGCCCGCGCGGCCGACGCGTGCGGCGCCGCACGTTCCGCAGGCGCCGGTCGCGCCTGCGCCTACGGAGCGGCCACAAGACGAAGGATGGATGGAGTGAGACCGCGTGGAGCCATGATGATGACCAGCCGATCGCTTGCTGTAGTGCTGACCGTTGCGACCTTGATCGCCGACCCCGCTATCGCTGCCGCACAGCCAGCCGCGCCGTCGGCCGCGCCAGGGACGGCGCCTGCTAGCGCCGCCGACGCGGCGAAGCGCGCCGAAGCGCTCGTCGACAAAGCGAAGTCCCTCTATTTGGAGGGCAAGTACCAAGAAGCCGAGGCGGCGCTGCTCGTGGCCTGGGAGCTGAACCCGACGTTCGACGTGGCGTACAACCTCGGGAACACGGAATACAAGCTGCAGAAACACCGTGAAGCAGCGCAGTACCTTTCGTTTGCGCTGAGGAACTGGCCGCTGCTGAAGGCGGTGGCGAAGCTGAAGCCGAGAGCGGAGCAGTGGCTCGCGGAGTCGCGAGCACAGGTGGGTGCGCTCAAGGTGTCGGTCACCGTAGCGGGAGCGGAAGTGCTGGTGGACGGCAAGAGCGTGGGGCGGGCGCCGCTGGAAGGGGAGGTGTTCGTCGACCCCGGCGAGCACCGGGTGGAGGCGACGCATCTGGACTACGAGCCGGCGAGCCAGACGGTGGGTGTGGCGAAGGGAGGGACGGCGGAGGTGAAGCTGGCGATAACGCCGGTGAAGGCCGCGCCGCGGGCGTCGGCGGGGACGACGCCAGACGGGGGCACGAGCGCGGCGGGGGCGACGGCGGGTGCGCTGCTGATGGGGCAGCCGGCGGCGCCGGTAGAGCCGCCGCCGAAGAAGAATTGGGTGCCGGTGATCGCGCTGGGGGCGGCGAGCGTGGTGGGGCTCGGCGTGGGGATCGGGATGACGGTGGCGTCGAATGCTGCGAGCGATGATGTCGACGCGCAGGGAAGTGCGATCATCGACGCAGGCGGGCAGTGCAAGCGACCGCCGAGCGCGTTCGTGGATCGTTGCACGGAGCTGTATGACGCAGGTTCGCGCGAGGAAACGTTCGGCAATGGGGCACGAGTCGCGTTTGCAGCGTCAGGCGTGCTTGCCGTCGCCGCGGTGACTTATGCCCTGTGGCCGCGGCCCAAGGCGCGCGTGGCGGCGCCATTGCGCGTACTGCCTGAAGTAGGGGCTCAAAGCGCAGGGGTCACCCTGCTTGGCGTCTGGTGACGAGCTGCAGAGAGAAGAAGATGAGAATCCAAGCGAAGCAGCGGGTATGGGCGACTGCGGCGATCGCCATCATGGCCAGCGGCTGTGATGCGCTGTGGCTCGATGTGACAGGGAACTGCCAGCGGATGGTGACGTGCGACTACTTCGTTCAAGCTGGCAGCGGCGGCGGGACACCAGCGAGCTGCGTGCCGAGCGAGACGACGGAGGCGGTAGGGGACGCGTGTGGCGTGTTCGTGTCGGCGAGCGGCAACGACGAGGGCGCCGGGACAAAGGCGGACCCTGTGAAGACGCTGAGCGAGGCGATCGCGCGGGCGGCGGAGCAGGGGAGCGCGGTGTACGCGTGCGCGGAGGAGTTTAAAGAGGCGGCTGAGGTGCCCGCGGGCATGGCGATCTTCGGCGGGCTCGACTGCGCGAACGGCTGGGTCTGGATCGGCGAGACGGCGAAGACGGTCGTGGCGCCCGGGGAAGAGGGGGAAGAGCGAATTGCGCTGAAGGTGACGCGGGGCGAGAGCCCGGCGAGGATCGAGGACGTGTCTGTGCATGCAGCGGATGCGCAGGTACCAGGCACGTCGTCGATCGCGGTGCTGGTGGACGGAGCGACGGCGGAGCTGGCGCGGTGCGAGCTGGTCGCGGGGAACGGAGCGGATGGTGCGGAGGGAGAAGATGCACCGAGCGAGGTCCCGGCGCAGGCGTCGCCCGGGAATACCGGAACGAACGCGTGCAGCGATCTCGATGGCACGCCGGGGCCAGACACGACGCTGTCCGGGGGCGCCCAGGTGGTCAACGAGTGCGGCGGGGAGCTGTCGATTGGCGGTGGTGGCGGTGATGGCAATGTAACCAATGGCACTGGCGGCGACATCGGTGCATCAGGCGCCCTTGGCGCAGCAGGCTCCGGAGAGCCGGCGGCAGGCGACTGGAGTTGTGCTGCCGGTGGCACTGGTCAGGGCGGTGACAACGGCGCCGCGGGCGACGCCGGTCTCGCCGCAACTGGTCTCGGCACGCTGAGCTCGTCGGGCTACGCGGGCGTGAGCGGCAGAGCCGGTGGAGCGGGCAAGCCAGGTCAAGGCGGAGGCGGAGGCGGCGGCGCGAAGGGTGGGGCGGCGATCTGCCCCGGCGCCATGCCGGGAGCTGGGGCGAGCGGCGGCAGCGGCGGCCCTGGCGGTTGCGGCGGGCTACCCGGCCAAGGCGGCGGCGCCGGCGGAGCGAGCATCGCGCTGGCGAGCGTGGAGGGGAAGGTGACGCTGAAGGACTGCACGCTGAAGGCGGGCGAGGGGGGCAAGGGAGGCCCCGGCGGTGACCTTCAGCCGGGCGGATCCGGCGGGCTCGGTGGAGTCGGCGGCACGGGGGTCGGCATCTCGAAAAATGCGTGCGATGGGGGGAAGGGAGGTCAAGGCGGTCCCGGCGGCCCCGGCGGAGGAGGCCTCGGTGGGCCGTCGTTCGCGATCGCGTACCGAGGCGAACCTGTGAAGCAAGAAGGGCAGACTATGCTGCAACCCGGCACGCCCGGCGCCGGGGGACCTGGCGGAAGCAACAACGTGTCGGAGAACGCAGGCGCGGAAGGCACGACAGCGGCGGAGCAGGAGTTTCCGTGAGCGAGCGATGAGGTAGCGGGCGGCGTCGTCGATGGCGCCGCCTACGGGCCCGAGAAGCGCGGCGGAAGGAGGAACTGACGATCGCGCGAAGCGCCATCGAAGGGGAGAGGTGTGCCCGCGGATAACGTGCGCGGCGGTGGGCAGAGCCTCGTAGATCGCTGCTACCGGCGAGCGGTGGAGAAAGTGAAGACGACAGTACGATTCCGCGACAATCCCGCACGGCTGCGCGTAATTGGGTGAAAAAGCTTCGGTTTCGGAAGAAAGCCCTTGGTGAACTTCATGGGGGCACAGCGGGCGAGGGCGGAGACTCGGTGCTGGGTGGGGAAATGTCGACGAGGCGAGCATGGGCGGAGAATATTGGAGCTTCATGGGCAATGCGAGCTGTGGCGAGTGAAGTGAGCAGCGCGGTGAGGATGAGTGAGAAGTCTTCATAGCTGAACGCAATGCGGAGGCGTGGCGGACCAGCGCTGTGCGCCGCAAGCAGCTGAGCTGAAGGAGAGACAAGAAATGATTGGACGCACCCCGTGCCGGGGTGATAGGGACTCTTTTGTCGCGGAGACGCGGCACGGTGGGCTCCCCGGCGCTGACAACTTCACCACCACCGAGTGGACTGCCCAAGGCGCGGGCGGAGGTACCGTTGATCTGCTGACTTCTTCTGCGTCGGGCCGCGAGAGCGGATGTTATCCGACGGTCGCTGAAGGGAGCCCGGCAGCAGGTCGTTTTTGCGCAGCGGGAGAGCTTCGAGGCGCGGCCCGATGGCGGAGCCGCAGCGCCGGAGCGAGCGTCACCGTGGTACAGGGGGCCCCTCCCGTCCCGCGCGGAGCGCGGGACATGGGAGGGGCGGACCGCGCGCAGGCCCGGAGGGCCGAGCACGGGCCGGGGGTGGGCAGCCTTCTTGTGACCCTCGTGCTGTGCTGCACACCAACGCGCGTTGCGTGGGGCCAGGAGTGCGGCTCGTCGACTGTCACGGCTTCGAGGAAAGGAGAGGCCAGGGACATGGAGCCGGCCATGGTGCTCGCGAAGGGCGAGGCACAGGCGGCGGGGGCGACGGCGGAGGGGGATACGGGCGTGACGGCCGCTGCGCCGGTGGTGGAGCATCCGCCTGCAATGCCGGTGGAGCGGCCACCGCCGCCGAAGAGGAACTGGGTGCCGGTGATCACGCTGGGGGCGGCGAGCGCGGTGTGGCTCGGCGTGGGGATCGGGATGACGGTGGCGTCGAGAAATGCGCGGCGCGACGCGGATGGACATCGAGCGGAGATCCGGCAGGTGCATGCACGGTGCATCGAGCCGCCGAGTGACTTGATCGACAGATGCCGCGACGTGGAGCGTGAGGCGGGACGCGCGGCTCGTTTCGGCACGGTGTCCGTGGTCGGCTATGCGGTGTCGGGGGCGCTGGCGATCGCCGCAGCCACGTATGCGCTGTGGCCTCAACGCGCCGCTTCGACGGGTCGCGCGCTGCGCGTGTTGCCGCAGAGATACGCAGGCGGGGGCGGTGTCTTCGTCGTGGGATCGTGGTGAGTGGAGCGAGGGTGAGCTGAATGAAGAACAGGCGGCTGACGTGGTGGATGAGCTGGAGCGCCGCATCGGTGATTGCGAGCGGCTGCGACTATCTATCGACGGGGCTCGACGACGACTGCGAGTTCCTGCTCACGTGCGGTCACTTCCCGGGCGGTGATGCCGGTGGCACGCCCGAAGGGTGCATTCCGAGCGAGTCGACGTCCTCCGTGAGCGATACGTGCGGCGTGTTCGTGTCGGCGAGCGGCGACGACGCGGGTGACGGGACGAAGGCCGAGCCCGTGAAGACGCTGAGCGCAGCGATCGAGCGGGCAGCGGACAAGGGAGGCGCGGTGTACGCGTGCGCAGAGACATTCGTAAAAGCGGCGGAGATCCCCGCGGGCACGGCGGTGTTCGGCGGGCTCGACTGCGCGAACGGCTGGGTCTGGATCGGCGAGACGGCGAAGACGGTCGTGGCGCCCGGGGAAGAGGGGGAAGAGCGAATCGCGCTGAAGGTGACGCGGGGCGAGAGCCCGGCGAGGATCGAGGACGTGTCTGTGCATGCAGCGGATGCGCAGGTACCAGGCACGTCGTCGATCGCGGTGCTGGTGGACGGAGCGACGGCGGAGCTGGCGCGGTGCGAGCTGGTCGCGGGGAACGGAGCGGATGGTGCGGAGGGAGAGGATGCACCGAGCGAAGTGCCGGCCCAGGCATCGCCTGGGAACGCGGGGACCGATGCATGCACTGATCTGGACACCTCAGGAGCACCCGATACCATGCTACCGGGAGGAGCCCAGATCGAAAATGCGTGTGGCGGAGCGTTGTCGATCGGCGGAGGGGGCGGCGCTGGCAGGGTAAACAACGGCGATGCCGGCCAGATAGGTCAGAGTGGGCCATTTGGGGCGGCAGGTGTCGGAGAACCATCGGCAGGGGCTTGGAGTTGCGGTGGTCCTGAACCGAACGGAACGGGCGATGGCGGCGCCGACGGTACGCCGGGTGATTTCGGCAAGGCTGCGAGTGGTCTCGGCTCGCTGAGTTCATCCGGCTACACGGGCGTGAGCGGCGGCTCCGGCAAAGCGGGCACGCCCGGGCAAGGTGGGGGCGGAGGCGGTGGTGCCAAGGGCGGCGCGGCGATCTGCTCGGGGGCCATGCCGGGAGCAGGAGCGAGCGGAGGCAGCGGGGGCCCCGGTGGTTGCGGCGGGCTACCCGGCGAAGGCGGCGGAGCGGGAGGAGCGAGCATCGCGCTGGCGAGCGTTGAGGGGAAGGTGACGCTGAAGGACTGCATGCTGAAGGCGGGCAACGGAGGCAAGGGAGGCGCGGGGGGCGACCTTCAGCCTGGCGGGCTCGGTGGTCTCGGCGGAGTTGGCGGCGTGGGCGTGAGCGGGTCGAAGGCTGCGTGCGATGGAGGGAAGGGAGGCCAGGGAGGTAACGGCGGCCCCGGCGGAGGAGGCCTCGGCGGGCCGTCGTTCGCGATCGCGTACCGAGGCGAGGCGGTGAAGCAGGAAGGGCAGACGATGCTGCAACCCGGCACGCCAGGCGCTGGGGGGCCCGGTGGCAGCAACAACGTGTCGGAGAACGCGGGCGCGGAAGGCACGGCGGCGGCGGAGCAGGAGTTTCCGTAAGTGAGCGACGAAGCGGCGGGCGGCTTCGTCGACGGTACCGCCTGCCACCACGAAGTGTGGCGGAGGCGATCCCGACGATCGCGCGACGCGCCATCGAGGAGGCGACGGATCCCCCGCAGGCGACGGGTACAGCGGCAAGCCGCGCCCGCTGGACTGCTTCCACCGGCGAGCGGTGGAGAAAGTGAGGACGACCGTACGATTTTGTGACGATCCGGCCTGGCTGCGCGTAAGTAGTCGAAAGATATCGATTTCTGGACGAAAACGCTTGGCGAGCCCGTTCGTGGCCGGCAGTATGCGCGCCGCTCGATCCAAGGAGCGCCCTGCCGATGCGCCGGAATTCCAATGGAAACGACGTCCCTCCCTCCGGGAGACGCCCCAGCCCCAGCCCGAGCGGGATGGGGGAGTGGGAGCGGATGTGGGTGCGCAGGCTGGGTCTCGAGGATGTGGAGTGGGACCCCGAGCTGCACTGCGAGCACTGCATCGCGAAGCGAGCGGCCTGGGAAGCGGTGATGGAGGAGCTTGCCGCACGGTCGGGGAGCCGACCGAAGCTGCGGCTGAGCCCTGGGCGGGAGAAGATTCCACCGAGGGCGGGTAGGCGAAGCAGGCGGAGCAAGGGCCGCTGCAGGCGGCTGCTGCTGAAGATGGTGCGACTGGCGCGTCTCGTGCGCGATGATTTTTGAGCGCCTGAGCGAAAGGTGCCGTCGCGAGCTCCCAGATCGAGCGAGCAGCCGCTGATGGCCTGAGCACGCCGAGAGGGCGCACGGCGGCGGCGCGGCGCGCTGGGCGACAGAACTGGAGACCGGCGCACCACGAGCATGGTGCGCGCTGACTCGGCTCGTCCTTGCGACGGGCGTGCGAGGTGGAGGATGGTGCGTCCGACGATCGCCATCGAGGCAGGGGCGGAGGCCCTCGTGTCGAGGCGCCGTGCGAGCAACGAGGAGCGCTCTGGGGAGTTGCCTTGCCTGGGGCTCTTCCTGGTCACGGGCCGGCCTGGCGGAGAGGTCGTCTCCCGCACGGCGATCGAGATGGTGTATCCCGCTGTCGACGCAGCCAGCGTGGACGACCTTGGTGCTGGTGAGATGATTGCGTCGCTGTGCCGGGACGAAGTGCGGCTCATGATGAGCCCGCGCCGAACAGGTCGCTCCGAGGATGAACGTCCGGGGCCGGGGCCGAGCGGCGTGCAGGTGACCTTCGCCGGTGTGCTGCTCGCGCCCGGGACGGCGTATATCGCCTACGCTGGCGATATGCACATCTACCGGTTCCGTGGGGGGAAGCTGGAGGCGCGAACGCGTGAGGATGCGGCGCTCGACGGTGGGGCGTTGGACAGATCCTCCTCGCCGGATGCCCCAGCCGTGCTGGGGCAACACGCCAGCGCGGCCACTCGCGCGCTCGGCTGCGACGCGGCGGTGGAGATGACGGCCCAGGTCGAGGACACGGAGCCGGGCGACATCTTCCTCGCGTGCTCGGGGGGCCTCTGGGGCTCGGTGTCCGAGCAGCGCATCGCCGGCATCCTCGCAGCGCACCGTGAGCTGCGGCTGGCGGCGAGCCTGCTGATGGACTGCGCTCATGAGAACGGCGAGCCCGAGCAGGCAATGTGCGTCCTGGCACGTGTTGCGGGGTCTGTGGGTTGAACTCGTCAGGAGGAGCGGTGCAGCAGCGCCGGAGCGCGCGCAGGCCCGGAGGGCCGAGCACGGGCCGGGGTGGGCAGCATTCTTGTGGGCGAAGGTGACGGCGCGAAGGGGGGGCGCCGATCCTCCCGGGAGCCAGGCCGGCGCCGGAGCGAGCGGAGGCAGCGGCGAACCCCGCGGCTGCGGCGGACTGCCCGGGGAGGGGGAGCGGCGAGCAGAGCCCGCTGGACTGCTGATCGCGGTGAGCGCTTCAGAAAAAATGAGAGGCGGTATGATTTCGTGGCAATTTCTGACGGCGGAACGTAACTCGGCAAAACGGCAATCCTGATTCGAAGAAACCCCTTGGCGAGCTCATTCGTTGCCGGCAGAATGGGCGCCGCCCGAATTCAAGGAGCCCCATGCCGAAGCACCGAAGGTCCCGCGGAGACGACCCTCCTCCCTCTGGTAAGCGCCCCAGCTTGAGCAAGATGGGGGAGTGGGAGCGGATGTGGGTACGGAGGCTGGGTCTCGAGGACATCGACTGGGATCCCGAGAAGTATTGCGTGCACTGCATCGCAGAGCGGGAAGCTCGCGAAGCGGCGGCGGAGGAGCTCGCGCCGCCGTCAGGGCCCAGACTGCCCGCGTCGCAGAGCCTCGTGTGGGCGAAGAACCAACGCCCGGTAGGTGGTCCCAAAGCGCGAAGCAGGCGTCGCCCCAAGCTGATGCTCGTGCCCTCGGTGCACCGCAGGAGCGAGGACGCTTGAGCGAGAGGCCCCTTCACGAAGGGGCCGGATCGAGCGAGTCGACCAGAGGGTGTGGGGGACGCTGGCTCTGATGGGCTGTCCGGGAACCTGTCGTGTTGTGCAAGAACACCGCATCTCGGGCATCTTCGCTGCGTCTCGCGAGTTGCTGCGCGAGTCGCACCTTCGCGAGTCGCGCCTTCTGATGGATGGACTGCGCTCATGAGCTCGCGCTGCGAGCCCGCGCGCGCGACGTGCGCCCCGGCGCGCGTCGACAACGGCCGAGGCGCTCAGCCATGAGCGCGATCAGCCCGTGCGCGCGCCCACGCCTCGCGCTGGCTCATGCCGGCGCTCGGCTCTCCCCGGCCACGCCGGCCTCCCGCCCGAACGCCCGGCCGCAGCGCCATCGCACGCAGGAAGCGCACCACGGCCTACCTCCGTGCGCCCCGCTCCTGCTACCCTCCTGGCCGTGGCGATAACGACCGATTTCCTCGTCATCGGTAGCGGTGTGGCTGGGCTGACCTTCGCGCTCGAGGCGGCCGAGCACGGCGAGGTGATCATCGTCACCAAGCGCGCGCGCGACGAATCCAATACCAAGTACGCCCAGGGCGGCATCGCCGCGGTCTTCGCCCCGGACGACTCCCCCGAGGCGCACATCGCCGACACGCTCGAGGCGGGGGCGGGCCTCTGTCACGAGGTGGTCGTCGAGATCTGCGCGCGGGAGGGGCCCGAGCGGGTGCGCGAGCTCATCGCGCGGGGCGCCCAGTTCGATCACGAGAACGGCCAGGTGCGCCTCGGGCGCGAGGGCGGGCACTCCGCGCGGCGGATCGTGCACGCCGCCGACGCGACCGGCCTCGAGATCGAGCGCGCGCTCCTCGAGCAGGCCCGGCAGAACCCGAACATCCGCTTCGCCGAGCACCACACGGCGATCGACCTCATCCCGCTCTCCCGCTTCGGGGGGCCGGACATCTGCGCCGGCGCCTACGTGCTCGACGAGACCGACGCCGCGCTGAACGGGCCGCGGCAGCGCGACTCGGAGCGGCCGGCGCCCAGGCACCGGCCAGCCTCGAAGCCGCACGTCGTCGAGACCTACCTCGCGCGGGCGACCGTGCTCGCCACCGGCGGCGCAGGCAAGGTCTACCTCTACACGACGAACCCCGACGTCGCGACGGGCGACGGCGTCGCCATGGCCTACCGGGCAGGCGCCGAGATCGCGAACATGGAGTTCTACCAGTTCCACCCGACGTGCCTGTTCCACCCGGAGGCGAAGAGCTTCCTCGTGAGCGAGGCGCTGCGCGGCGAGGGCGCCATCCTCCGGCTGCCGGACGGGAAGGCCTTCATGGCCAGCCACGATCCACGCAAGGATCTCGCGCCGCGCGACATCGTGGCGCGGGCCATCGACTTCGAGATGAAGCGGACCGGCTCGGACTACGTGCTGCTCGACATCACCCACCGGCCCGCGAGCTTCGTCCGCGAGCACTTCCCGACCATCCACGCGCAGTGCCTCCGCTACGGCATCGACATCACCGCGCAGCCGATCCCCGTCGTGCCGGCCGCCCACTACATGTGCGGCGGGATCACCACCGACCTCTACGGCAGGACGACGATCCCCGGGCTCTGGGCGATCGGCGAGTGCACGTGCACGGGGCTCCACGGCGCGAACCGGCTCGCCTCGAACTCGCTGCTCGAGGGGCTCGTCTTCGGCCAGCGCGCGGCCGCGCGCCTCGGCACCCAGATCACCGAGCTCCGGCAGAGCCCGTTCCCCGATGTGCCCGAGTGGCAGGCCGGCAACGCGGTCGCCAGCGACGAGGAGGTCGTCGTCGCCCACAACTGGGACGAGCTGCGCCGCACCATGTGGAACTACGTCGGCATCGTCCGCTCCGACGCCCGCCTCCGGCGCGCCGCCCGGCGGATCTCCCTGCTCCAGGAGGAGATCCGCGAGTACTACTGGAAGCACCTGGTCACCCGGGATCTGCTCGAGCTGCGCAACATCGCCACCGTGGCCGAGCTCATCGTCGGCTGCGCCTCCGCCCGGCACGAGAGCCGGGGGCTGCACACGACGATCGACTACCCGGAGACGAGCGATCGCCTCGGCACGGACACGGTCGTGAAGCGGGGCGTCCTGCCTTATCTGCGAGGTCGATGAGCGATCTGCACGGCACCCCCGGCCCTCCGCCGAGCGGCGGAGGGCCCGGTCCGCTCGCCCGGCGAGGCGGCGAGGAGCGACCGATGTCGATCCCCGGGGCCATCGGCTGGACCGTGGGCGTCACCGCGCTGTTCCTGTTCCTGCTCGGCCTGATCTCCTCCTTCCGGATGGAGCCGGCGCTCGACGGCGCGGGCTCGTTCCGGGCGGCGCCGAAGCTCGACGTCATCGGCAGCTTCGCGTGCCAGGCCGCGGCGTACCTGCTCGGGCTCTTCGGCGTGCTCCAGGTGCACGCGCCGCGCGCGTCGATCCGGCAGTTCCTCGGCGTGCGCGGGACGCACGTGGCGTTCTATCCGCTCGCGATCGCGCTCGGCTTCGCGCTCGAGGGGCCCATCGCCGCGCTCTACACGGCGATCGAGGCGCGCTGGCCGTCGGGGATCGACGACGCCGAGCTCGTCCGGGTCTTCGTCGACGCGAGCGCGCCCGAGCGGGCCGCGCTCGGCCTCATCTTCATCGTGCTCGGCCCCGCGCTGGAGGAGGTCTTCTTCCGGGGAGCGCTCGTCCGCCCGCTGCGCTGGACGCACCGCGCGCCGCTCGTGATCGCGATCACGGCCGCGCTCTTCGCGGTGGCCCACGTCGGGTGGCAGAAGTTCCTGCCGATCGGGATCTTCGGCGCGGCGCTCGGCGTCCTCCGCGTCGCGAGCGGCTCGCTCTTGCCGTCCATCCTCCTCCACGGCACCTACAACGCCATCCAGTGCTTCTCGCTCCTCTCCGCGGCGGGCGCGGGGGCCGCCGACGGCGCGCCCTCGGCCGCCGGCGCCGCGCTGCCCGACGCCGCGGCGAGCCCGGTGTGGCTCGTGGCGGTGAGCTCCGCCTCCGCGCTCGTGTTGACCGCGCTCGCCTGCGTCCTCGGCCGTCGCGCCGAGGGGGCGGCCCGCGCGAGGGAAAAGGACCTCTCATGATGCCGGCGTTCGGGAGCCAAGGCGGCGGCGCGAGCCGATCCGCGCAGATCGCAGCGGGGGACGGCGAGGGCCGCTCCTCCGGGACCGTGGACGCGAGCGGCGAGGGCCGCGCTGCCCCGCGCGCCGGGGCGAGGCGAGCGCGCGTCAGCCTCTGCTTGCCGGGGGGCGGCCTGACGGGCGCGCTCTACCAGATCGGCGCGCTCGCGGCGCTCGAGGATGGCGTCGAGGGGATCGACAACCAGAGCTTCTCGCTCTACCTCGGGCACGGCAGCGGCGCCGCGGTCGCCGCGGCCCTGGCGGGCGGCATCCCGATCGAGCGGCTCTACCGCGCCCTGCTCGATCCGGTCGACAACTTCTTCCCGCTGGAGCGCAGCCACCTCCTCCACCTCGACGTCGGCGAGTGGCGGCGCGCGCTCAGCACCAGCCTGGTCGCGCTCCGCCACGCGATCGTCCGGCTCACGACCCGGGGCGACGCGACCCCGAACGCGCCGGCGCAGCAGTACCTGTTCGAGCAGCTCGATCGCTTCAACGACTCGCTCCCCGCGGGGCTCTTCCAGCTCGATCGTTACGAGCGGTTCCTCGGCGAGTTCTTCCTGCGGCGCGGCATCCCGAACTCGTTCCGCGCGATGCCGCGGACGCTGCGCATCCCGGCGCACGACCTCGACTCGGGCGAGCGCGTCGTCTTCGGCGCCGAGGGGTTCGACCACGTCCCGGTGTCGCTCGCCTGCGCGGCGTCGCTCGCGCTCCCGCTGTTCTTCTCGCCGGTGCGCGTCGAGCACCGCCACTACCTCGACGGCGGGCTGGGCCACGTGGCGCACCTCGATCTCGCGCAGGCCGCCGGCGTGGAGCTCACGATCGTCGTGAGCCCGCTCGTGCCCGTTTCCACCGCGCACCGCCCCGTCCCGACAGGGCACGGGGTGCGCGAGAGCGTGCGCGACAAGGGCATGCTCTGGATCTTCAACCAGGCGATGCGGATCGGCGCGCACGCGCGGCTCCACCAGGCGGTGGGGCGCGCGCTCGCCGAGGGCAAGATGCAGGTCCTCGTGCTCGAGCCCGCGCAGAACGACGCGCTGCTGTTCCTCCACAACCCCGCCAACCTGCGCGCGCGGCGCGCCATCCTCGAGTACGCCTACCGGACGACGCGCGAGCGCATCGCGGTGTGGATGGACAAGAACCGCGCCGTGGTCGAGGCGATGGGCTGGCACGAGGCCCGCGCGTCGGGCACGCCGGCCGGCTGAGGCGCATCGGCCGCCCGCTCGGCCGGCGAGGGTCGGTCAGCTGGCGAAGGACGAGAACCGGGCGATCGTCAGCTCGTCGGGCGGGATGCTGATGCGGGCGCGCGGGATGGCGACGCCGTGGAGGTAGCGCCAGCCCTCGCCGTCGTGGAGGAAATCGGACAGCTCGACGAACGATCGATCGACGCCCGCCTCGAAGATCTTGGCGAGGAAAAGCACCGACGCGGAGTCGCCGCTCTGCAGGCTGTCGAGGATCTGGAGGCCCCGGTACCGGTGGTGGTGGATCGTCACCTTCAGCTCGCGGAGCACCTGGTCCCTGTCGCGCCCGCGGTCGATGTGGCCCATGTGCAGCGTCCGCCAGAGGTAGGCGGTGTCTCCGACCGCGAACGCGGCGTACCGCGAGCGCATCAGCGCCACGGCGTCGGGCGCCTCGCGATCGCCCAGATGGCAGGGGGCGCAGCACTCGCGGTACGAGCGCCCCGAGCCGCACGGGCACGGGCGGGAGAGGGTCCCCGTACCAGGACGAACATCTCGGGTCATGAGCGTTCTCTACACGGGTTCGTGCCCCGGTGCAGCGCTCTGGGAGGCGTCGGGATGGGGCGCGGCGGGCGTGGCGGGGCGCGCGACAGGACGGCTCACCACGGCATGGCGCGGCCTGCGGCAGGACGACCCGGCACGGCAAGGCGTGGCCCGGCGCCGTCGCGCCGTCCAGCGCCGACCCGCGCGCGTCCCTGAGCGAAGCCTCTTGCGGGGCGCCGGCGAGGACGGTAAGGCGGGCGGGAAGTATGCCCGCAGCGCGCGCTCACGCCGCGGCCCTCCTCCTGGCCCTCGCACTGGTGCTGGGGGGGTGCAAGCGCCAATACGCCATCGGCGATCACGTCCTCGTGGCGTGGGAAGGGAACGTCTACCCGGCCGAGGTCATCGAGGTCCTGGGTCCGACGAAGTTCAAGATCCACTACCAGGGGTACGACGACATCTGGGATGAAGTTGTACCTCGTGACCGGATCCGCGGCCTCGTCGAGGGCAACGTCGTCCACCCTCCGCCGCCGCCGAAGGTCCGGAGCAAGGGGCTGCAGGCGTCGCAGACGAACGTCTACAAGATCGGCGACAGGGTCCGCGTCGAGTGGCACGGGCAGATGTACCCGGCGGTCGTCACCGGCATCGTGGGGCAAGAGCGCTACCGCATCCACTACGACGGCTACGGATCCGAGTGGGACGAGACGGTCGGGCTTTCCAGGATTCAAGCCAAGTAGCGTGAAATGTTCACGCGCGATCATTTTCCCCCTGGCGCTGGCCATGGGGCCGAATTAAGAGCCGCGCCGAATTTCTGACTGGGCGATCGCAAGAGTGCGCCGCCCGGCTGACGTTCGATGCGTGCCGCACGCCCTCCACGGGCACGCCCTCACGGGTGCGCGGCGGGGAGCCTTCTGTGATCAGCGAACTGTCCAAGCTGCGCAACATCGGGATCAGCGCCCACATCGATTCGGGCAAGACAACGCTGACCGAGCGCATCCTCTTCTACACCAAGCGGATCCACGCCATCCACGACGTCAAGGGCAAGGACGGCGTCGGCGCGAAGATGGACTCGATGGATCTCGAGCGCGAGCGCGGGATCACCATCCAGTCCGCGGCCACGCACTGCTTCTGGAACGGGCACCAGATCAACGTGATCGACACGCCCGGCCACGTGGACTTCACGATCGAGGTCGAGCGCGCGATGCGCGTGCTCGACGGCGCGATCCTGGTCCTCTGCGCCGTCGCCGGCGTGCAGAGCCAGTCGCTCACGGTCGACCGCCAGATGCGCCGCTACGGCGTCCCGCGCATCGCGTTCGTGAACAAGTGCGACCGCGCCGGCGCGAACCCGCTGCGGGTCCGCGCGCAGCTGCGCGAGAAGCTCAACCTGAACCCGGTCCTGCTGCAGCTGCCGATCGGCCTCGAGGACAAGTTCGAGGGGGTCGTCGACCTCATCGCGATGAAGTCCTACCGGTTCGAGGGGGCGAACGGCGAGAAGATCGTCGTCGGCGACATCCCGGCCGAGATGGCCGACGAGGTGAAGACGGCGCGCGAGGAGATGCTCGACGCGCTCTCGATGTACTCCGACGAGCTCACGGAGGCGATCCTCGAGGAGCGCGTCACCGAGGAACTCCTCCAGAAGGCGATCCGCGAGGCGACCGTGAAGCTCCAGATCGTCCCGGTGATGATGGGGTCGGCCTACAAGAACAAGGCGGTGCAGGTCCTGCTCGACGGCGTGACCCGCTACCTGCCGACGCCCGCCGACATCACGAACAAGGCCGTGGATCTCGACAAGGACGAGGCCGAGGTCGTCCTGTCGAGCGACTCGGACAAGCCGCTCGTGATGCTCGCGTTCAAGCTCGAGGACGGCCGCTTCGGCCAGCTCACGTACCTGCGGGTCTACCAGGGCAACCTGACCCGCGGCGGCGAGATCACGAACACCCGCACGGGCAAGCGCCACAAGGTCGGCCGGCTCGTCCGCATGCACGCGGACGAGATGGAGGACATCGACTCCGCGGGCGCGGGCGACATCGTCGCGATGTTCGGCATCGACTGCAACTCCGGCGACACCTTCACGGACGGGACCCTGAGCGTCGCGATGACGTCGATGCACGTGCCCGACCCCGTCATCTCGCTCACCGTGACGCCCAAGGACAACAAGGCCCAGGCGAACATGTCGAAGGCGCTGCGCCGCTTCACCAAGGAGGACCCGACCTTCCGCGTCGGGGCGGATCCGGAGAGCGGCGAGACGATCATCCAGGGCATGGGCGAGCTCCACCTGGACGTCTACATCGAGCGCATGAAGCGCGAGTACGCGGCCGAGGTGGTCACGAGCCCGCCGCGCGTCGCGTACCGCGAGACGATCACGCGCCGCGTCGACTTCAACTACACGCACAAGAAGCAGACCGGCGGCTCCGGTCAGTACGGCAAGGTCGGCGGCTTCATCGAGCCGTGGACGGAGGCGCCGTTCCGGTTCGACGATCAGGTCGTCGGCGGCGCGATCCCGCGCGAGTTCATCCCGGCGGTCGAGAAGGGCTTCGTGTCGATGCTCGCCAAGGGGCAGCTCATCGGCGCGCCCGTCACGGGCGTGTCGGTCACGCTGAACGACGGCGCGGCCCACGCGGTCGACTCGTCCGACATCGCCTTCCAGGAGGCCGCGCGCGGCGCCTGGCGCGAGACGTACCCCAAGGCCGGCCCGCAGATCCTGGAGCCGCTGATGAAGGTCGCCTGCGAGGGGCCGAGCGAGTACCAGGGCGGCATCGTCGGCATCCTCATGCAGCGGCGCGGCATCATCGTCGGTTCGACCGAGGCAGACGGCTTCTGCCGCGTCGAGGCCGAGGTGCCGCTCTCCGACATGTTCGGCTTCTCGACGGTCCTCCGCTCCGCCACCCAGGGCAAAGCCGAGTTCACGATGGAGTTCTCGCGCTATGCTCCTCTTCCGGCGGCGCTTGGTGAGGAGCTCATCAAGAAGTACCGGGAAGAGCAGGCGAAGAAGGCCAAGTGAGGGGGTCGGCATGTACCGCAAAGAGGTAAACGAGCGGAGCCCCATGCGGGTCTTCGAGGGGTCGATGCACGGCGGGCTGGGTCGCGGCAACGTCGGCGTCATCGTCTCCCGGCCCGGCGTGGGCAAGACGGCGTTGCTCGTGCAGATCGCGCTCGACGATCTGCTGCGGGATCGCCGGGTCCTCCACATCTCGCACGAGAACGCGGTCGATCACGTCCGCGCGTACTACGACGAGATCTTCCACGATCTCGCGCAGTCGATGCGGCTCGAGGAGCCGGAGGCCGTCCGGCTCGAGGTCGAGCGGCACCGGCAGATCTACTCGCACCTCGGCCACGTGAAGGCGTCGGCCGACGCGCCCGAAGAGGCGGCGCGCCTGTGGGTCGAGAAGATGCTCGAGACGGTGGCGTTCGCGCGCGGCGTCGCCCACTTCGAGCCCGACGTGATCATCGTCGACGGCTTCGACGTGGCGGTCGCGTCGGAGCAGGCGATGGAGGCGCTCGGGCGGCTCGCGAAGGAGCGCTCCGCCGAGGTCTGGGTCGCGGCCCAGATCGACGAGGCGGGCCCTCCCGGCAAGCTGCCTGCCGCGCTCCAGCGGGTCGAGCGCCACCTCAGCGTGGTCGTCTACCTGCAGCCGGAGCGCGACGTGGTTCGCCTGCGGCTGCTGAAGGACCACGGCAACAAGGATCTCGCCGATCTCCACCTGCGGCTCGATCCCCACTCGATGCGCGTCATCGACGAGGACGTGCGGCCCCCCTCGGAGCGGCCGAAGGACCCGCGGACCTTCCGCGTGCACTCGGGCGGCGCCAAGGGGGCCGAGGCCGAGTTCGGGGCGTGCGCCGAGCGGTACGGGGTGCAGGAGCTGAACTACAGCTTCGAGGGCCACCGGCTCCTCGAGCGCCAGCGCGGCGTGGTCGTGCTGGGGGACGACGAGCTGCGCAAGGGCGACTTCAGCCTCGTCTACGTGTCGCGGCGCCTCGGCCGCGTGCTGAGCGAGATCCCGCTCGTGCGCAACATCCTCCAGACGATCTGGCACCAGATCAACGCGGCCAGCCAGGTCTTCGTCGTGGGGACGCTCCAGGAGGACGGCACCGTGCGCGGCGGCACCGGCTGGGGCGCGGAGCTCGCGCGCCTCTGGAAGAAGCAGCTGTTCGTCTACGATCAGGAGAAGCGCGGCTGGTTCCGCTGGAGCGGCTCGGCCTGGGAGATGGCGCGGCAGCCGAGCATCACCTGCGAGAACTTCGCCGGCATCGGCACGCAGGATCTCAACGACGCCGGCCGCGACGCGATCCGCGACCTCTTCGCGCGCAGCTTCGGCGAGCCTGGCTGAGCGCCGATTGCAGGGGCGCCCTCCGCCGCGCACGCGGCCGCGGGGGCGCCGCGCTGCAGGCCGGCGCGAAGCGGGCCTGCTGCGCCGAGCCGCTCAGGCCGTGTGCTTCTGGATCAGCTGGGCGAGGCGCGGAACCGCCTCCTCGACGTTCTTCTTCGCTGAGCCGCGCAGCTTCTCGTAGGTGCCGCGCACCACGCCGCTCGACGACGACTTCGCCTTCTCGTCGGTGATGCTGAGGAGCGCGTCGGCGATCCGCGAGCGGTTCGACGTGAAGAAGGAGCTCGGGTTGCCGCTGCTCGCGGCCTCGGTCCAGATGGGGTCGAGCTTCTTGGCGAACTCGGGCAGGAGCTTCTCGACCACCTGCTGGATGAAGCCGGGCTTGATGCCCTTCACGGCCGCGTAGCCGGCCTTGACCGCCAGGCCGGAGAGTCCGCTCTTCGAAGCCACCTCCTCGTCGACCAGCGTGCAACAGTCGGCGACGACCTTGGATTTCTTGTTCGCATCGAGCAGCGTTTCGCTGAGACCCATTCTCGAACTCCTCCGGGCGTTTCGGAGGCCGGTCGCGGCCCCCAGACCCATGTCAGCGTGACCCCCGCGTGACCCCCGGCAGGGAGCCGCGATCACGTCGAGCGGACCGGTGGTCCGCTCCCGACCACATCGAAGCGCGGCTCTTACCACAGCGGCCCGAAGGCCGGCATCGCAAGCGCCCACCCGGGAAACCTTCGGTCCAGGACGGCTCTCGTCCGATGTCGGCCGTCCGGGATGGCACGGCAACGCCGCCACGCGCTCGATTCTCGGAAATGCAGCGCGGAGACCGCATGCATGGCCGCCCCTCGCGCGCCATACTCAAGATGTAATTTGAATCACAGTTTGGCGTAGCGGGCGCTCGCCGCTGTCGTGTCGCGAGGCCTGCGGGGGGCTCATGGACGTTACCTGCGAAATCTGCGGAATCGTCACCACGGTGTCGAGCGACGCGCGCGGCGGGGCTGCGCTCGAATGCAGCGTCTGCGGCGGTGCGATGCTCCGTGCGCACGGGAGGGGTGCTGCAGCGCCCCCGGCGGGAGGCGCCGGCCGGCGATCGAGCCGGCCTCCGCCGCCGCTCCGGCGATCGAGCGCGCCCTCGGTGCCGCGGAGCGACGATGACCCGACGATCATGGATCTCCGGTCGCTCGCGCTGAAGTCGTTCCTCGCGACGCTTCCCGCCGCGACGACGACGTCGAGCGCGTCGGCGGCGGGCTCGGTCGCGCCGGGCAGCGGCCCGGTCGCTCCGGCGGCGGTGGGCCCGACGACCCCACAGGCGATCCGGGGCGCGGAGTCGACCGCGGCGACCGCCTCGAGCGCGTTCGCGGGCATGGCGCCGGTCGGGGTCGATGCGCCGAGCGTGAGCGATGTGATGCGCGTCCACGACGCGCTCGTGCCCGTCACGGTGCCCTCCCGGGCGCGATCACGAGCCCGCGTGCGCATCCTCGCGGCGGCGACCGTGGCCGGCGCCCTGGTGATCGCTGTCGGGCTCACGCTGATCGTCGGCCGGATGTCGCGCGCGCCGGGGGATGACGTCGCGCCGCCTGCAGCGCAGCGCGGCGTGTCCCGGGCCGGGGAGATCGCGCGCGAGGTGCGCGTGCCGGTCGAGGCGCCCGGCCCCCGGAGGACGGCGCTGCGCGGGCTCGACGCGCGCGCGCCCGCGGCCGACGAGGATGAGGCCAGCGCCGCCGAGCCCGTCACGGCGCCGCGGCCGCGCGCCGCGCCGGAGGCGGGCGCGCGCGAGGCCTCCGGGGTGCGCCCGCCCGCCGCTTCGGGCGCCCGCGCCCGGGCTGAGCGTCAGCCGCCGCCTTCGCTCGCGTCCGAGGAGGTGTCGCGGCCTCAGGCGCCGATGTCGCTCACCGACGCGATGGCTGCAGCCGTCGCCGACCCCCCGGCCCCCGCCGCTGCGGACACGCAGCGCCAGGCCGACACAAGCGAGGAATAGCGGAGCGCGGAGCCGAGGGCCCGGGGCGGGCCAATCCGTTGGTGCCCCAAATATTCCCGCGCCTGGATCGGGCGATGCATCGCGGCCCTTTGGGGCGATGCATCGCGGCCCTTTAACGGAATGCCTGTCATCCAGGCGCGCCGGCTCGCCGGCGGGCGCTCAAAATGCTGCAACGCGCCTCCCGGCGTGGTAACGGCATGCCCATGACAAAACTGCCTGCGTTGATCCTCGTGGTCTCGGCGCCCCTTGCCGCTTTCGCGGCCGGCTGCGGCTCCGATCCGCAGCCGCCGGCGAATGTCGCCAGCGACGTCGCGCCCCCTCCGGTGGCGAAGACCGCCGCCCCGCCTGCCCCGAAGCAGGACACCGAGAAGCCGACGAGCGGCTCGATCCGCATCGACGACAAGATCCTCAAGGCTTGCGGCGATCTACCGACCGCCCGCTTCGCGTTCGACTCGACGTCGATCGAGGGCGAAGCGGCGGGCGCGCTCGACGCGCTCGCGCGCTGCTTCGTCTCGGGTCCGCTCAAGGGCAAGGGGATGAAGCTCATCGGCCACGCCGACCCCCGCGGGGAGACGGAGTACAACCTGGGCCTCGGCCAGAAGCGCGCCGGCAGCGTCGCGGAGTACCTCGGCAAGAAGGGCCTCGACCAGGGCCGCATCGCGACCTCGTCGAAGGGCGAGTTCGAGGCGACCGGCACGGACGAAGAGGGCTGGGCGCGCGACCGGAAGGTCGACATCCTGCTCGCGGACTGAGCGCCGCGCCGCGTGCGGCGCCGGGCGAACTTGAAGAGGGCCACGGCCGCGCTTCCAGGCGAGAGAGGGGGCCGCGGCCGCAAACTCCACTGAACGGGGCCGCGCGCGCGGAACCCTGACGAGCCGACTCCCTGACCCGAAGAGATCGAAATGGCCTTCCTGCAAAGCGCCCCCGAGCCGGCGATGACGGTCCCGATCAAGCTCGATCCCGTCTCCCTGGTCCTCCACGCCTCCGGTCCCGTCTTCCTGGTCGTCTGGCTGCTGATCTTCGCGGCGATCCTCGTCTGGGTGATCGCCGTCCTCAAGGTCCTCCAGCTCGCGCGGCTCGCCTCTCTGCAGGCGCGGTTCGAGCAGGAGTCGGCGCACGCCCACTCGCCCGATCAGCTGTTCGCGCTCGCGCAGCGGCACGCGGACGCGCCCGGCGCCCGCGTCGTGATGGAGCTCAGCCGCCGCGTCGGGACGAGCCGGCTCCTCGACTCGATCGCGAAGCGGGCGATCGTGACCGAGACGCAGCGGGCGAGCGCGCTCATGCCGACGCTCTCGTCGATCGCGGCGGCGTCGCCGTTCATCGGCCTGTTCGGCACGGTCTACGGGATCATGGACGCGTTCCTCCGCATCGGTCAGCAGAAGAGCGCGTCGCTGCCCGTCGTCGCCCCGGCCATCGGCGAGGCGCTCATCGCGACCGCGATCGGGCTGTTCGCCGCGATCCCGGCGGTCATCGCGTACAACGGGATCAACAAGCGCGTCGACGACCTGCTCGCCGCGCTCGAGGCCGCGAGCGAGGGCTGGGTGGAGATCGCGTCGCTCTCCGCGCGGGGGATGCAGGAGTCCATCCCGCTCGCGCTCCAGCGGTCGAGCGACCGGCCCACGCCGGTGATGCCGAAGGGCTGAGGGGCGGGGCCGATCATGGGCATGTCGGTCGGTGGAGGGCGCAGGCGGCGCGGCGGCGGCGGTTTCAGCGACATCAACGTCACGCCGCTCGTGGACGTGATGCTCGTGCTCCTCGTTGTGTTCATGGTCACGGCCCCGCTGCTCACGGCCGGGCTCCGGGTCGAGCTGCCCAACGTCTCCGCCGAGGAGGCGCCGACGAAGGACACGAAGCTCGTCGTGACCGTCACGAAGGAAGAGAAGATCCTCTTCGGCGAGGACGACGCGACCGCCGACATCGAGGGCGTGCTCGCCTCGAACGGGCGCGTGCAGAAGGAGAAGGAGCTCTACATCCGCGCCGACAAGGACGCCCGTTACGGCGCCGTGGCGCGGGTCGTCGCCGCCGCCCGGGCCGCCGGGGTCGAGGGGCTGAACCTCCTCGTCCAGCCGGAGATCGAGCCGGAGGGCGCGCCGCCGCCGCCCGGGGGAACGGCGCCGCGACCCGGGGGAGCCGCGCCGCGGCGCGGAGGTGCGGCGCCGTGAGCACGGCTGCGGCGCGCGCGCCCGGACCGAGGACGCCGCCGGGGCAGCGCCGGCCGGCGAGCGACTTCCGCCCGCGGGACATCGCGCTCGCCGTCGCGGTGGCGATGGCCGTGCAGGCGGGGGCCGCCGTCGCGGTCAGCCTGGCCGACCTCACCGTGCCCGCTGCGGCGCCCGAGATCGACAAGGGGCCGAGCGTCCCGGTGAAGGTCGTGCCGGTGCTCGACATGGACACGCCGCTGCTCAAGCTGGGCGGCACGCGCGACAAGATGAAGCTGCCCGACCGGTGGGTGCGCCAGGCGCCCAAGCCGCGCGTCGAGCAGAAGGCGTTCGTATCGCCGAGCGCGGGCAAGACCGAGGCGGACATCCCGCCCCCGGATGTCAAGATCGCCGACGCGGGCACCGCGCCGCCGCCGCCCGACGCCGAGATCGCGAAGCAGGTCGACACCGAGCTCGATCCGAAGACCGACGCCGCCCCGGCCGCCAATGTCGACCAGGAGGGCCACGAGGACGGCGTGAAGGAGGGGACCGAGACCGATCCCCTCAAGGCGCGCGCGGTGGATCTGTACCTGGCCCGCATCGCGGGGTGGTTCTCGAGCAGGTTCCGCGTGAACGGCTCGGGGCTCCCGCCGGAGGAGCTCACGAAGCACAAGCCGCGCGCGGTCATCGTCCTGTCCGACGGGCAGATGGTGAGCTACACGCTGACGCCGAGCGGGAATCCCGCCTTCGACGCGGCCGCGCAGGCGACCCTCGAGGCGGCGAAGGGGCAGGCGCTGCCGCCGCCGCCCGAGAATTATCCCAACCTCGGGCAGAAGCAGGTCAGCGTCACGTTCGTCTGTAGAGAGACCACATGCGACTAGCTCGAACCGCCCTCGGCGCCCTGGCGCTCGCCGCCGCCGCGCTCGCTGCTCCCCCTGCTCCTGCGCAGGCGCCGCCCTCCTCGGCGGCGCCGCCCAACCCGGACGAGCTGCTCGGCCACATCACCGTCGTGGCCGGCGCGACGCGCCCGCTCCCGAAGATCGGCGTCCTGCCGTCGCTCGTCTCGGACCCCGAGGACGTGACGATCCACAGCGTGGTCCGGCGCGACCTCGAGCTGTGCGGCGAGTTCGAGGTGCTGCCCGACAGCGCCGCGCCCGACGGCCTGTACCTCTCCGACAGCCCGGTGGACGTGAAGGCGTGGTCCGCGAAGGGGGTCGAGGCGGTCGTGAGCGTGAGCGGCAAGAAGGTCGCCGCTGACAAGGTCGAGCTCGTCGGCCAGGCGTTCCTGGTGAACCGCGGGCAGGCCCCGGTGTTCGACAAGAAGTTCATCGTGCCCCTCCGCGACGTGCGCTTCGAGTCGCACCGGGTGGCCGACCAGCTGATCGGCGCGCTCACCGGCCAGAACGGCGGCTTCGCCAGCCACATGACGTTCGCCTCGGGCTCGGGCTCGCTGCGGCGTGTCTTCACGATCGACGCCGACGGCCATGACGCCAGGGCCGTCTCGCCGCCCGACCAGACCGCCATCGCCCCTGCGTTCGGGAAGAACGAGCAGCTCCACTACGCGGCGAGCGTGAAGGGCGACGAGTACAAGGTCTTCACGCCCGCCGGCGGCCCGCTCCCGCTGCCCGTGAAGGGCTCGGTCTACGGGATCGCGTTCTCGAAGGATCGCGCCCAGGTCGCCCTCAGCATCGGGGTGGGGTCGACGATCAAGCTGTTCTCCGGGCCCGATCTCCAGAGCATCAAGCCGGCGTCCGAGGTGGGGATGGCGCTCCACCCGGTGTTCACGCCGACCGGCAAGCTCGCCTTCTCCGGCGAGGGCAGGTACGGACAGCGCATCTACGTCGGCGATAAGGCGATCTCTCCGGACGGGCTCTTCGCCTCGGCGCCCACGTTCTGCAACCACCCCGACGGCGTGAAGGCCGTCTATGCCGTCGGCGTGGGAAAGAACACCGACCTCGTCGCCTCGGGGGAGACGGGCGGAGGCCTCGTGCGGCTGACCCAGAATCAGGGCAGGAACGGGTACCCGGCCTGCAGCCCCGACGGGCGGCTCGTGGCGTTCTTCTCCACGCGCACCTCCGGCGAGGGGCCGGGGCTCTACGTCATGCGCGTCGACGGGCAGCGCCCGAAGCGCATCTCGAACCTCCTCGGGGACTCGCTGCGCTGGGATCCTCTTCCGCCCGGCAAGGCCGTCGAAGCGAAGAACTGACGCGGGCGAGCCGCGGGGCACGGCCCGGACATCCGGCGTGTGTCCGAATCGAGGGCCGCCCGCATCGTGGCTGAGCCAGGCGTTCTCTCTCCGACAACTTTTTACGTCCCGGCACGTCTGACGTGGGTAGTTCCTGCGCGCCCTCCCGCGCCGTTGCTGCGAGCGAAGGTGAAGGGAGACCGCGCTGGCAGCCCCCGCTTCCTTGGCCCACCGCGTCGGTCGCGGTTAGCCTCCGGACTGCTCAGGGGGAGAGTTGGCTGGAAAATTGCAGCGAAACTGGGACGAACCGCCCTGGCCAGCCAGCCAAGAGGAAATGGAGAAGTGCATGGTGTCGAGCCGTATCTGGACCGCCATCGCGATCGTCTGGGCCTTCTGTGCCGGTGGCTGCAGCCAGGTGGCGGCGGTTCAGGAGGCGAGGATCAGCGAGCAGGGGGGGTTCAGGAACCCGGAGCATCGGCTCGCCGCGGCAGAGGACGGGGGCTACTGCAGCGCCGAGGTGCTGCGCTGGCAGTACGATGAGCCGGCGGCGACGCTCCGCCTCGCCGATGCCCGTTTGATGCTCGACTGCTGCGGGAGGCGCGCGATCCACGTCGAGAGGATCGACAGCCTCTTCGAGGTCACCGAGCGGGACGCGCCGGACGGCGCCGGAGGTCGCTGCAGCGAGCAGTGCGCCTTCGATCTGTCCGTCGGCGTGCGCGACGTCCCGCGGGGCGAGGTCTACGTGAAGCTGCTGCGCGACGTCGTCGATCAGCAGGGCGGCCCGGCCGTGATCTGGAGCGGCTCCCTCGATCTGGAAGTCTCCGCCGGGGCGGTCGTCCTCGACGAAACCCCCGCCGAAGCCGGCTGCCAGGCGAAGGGCTCCCCGCGCCAGCGCACCAAGACGGTCGCCGCGCGATGACGCGATGAGGGGCTGAGCACACGCCCCTGGATCGCTCCGCTGCACCTCGCGTCCGCGGTCGGCAGGGGAAGCTCGTGAATGTCCCTCCGCGCACGGCAGCGTATGGCAGCGCGTCATGAGGTGGGATGATGGGGGATGGTGGAGGAGCTTGGTTGACCATGACGTTCATGGTCAGAGAATCGGGCTAACTCTGCCACTTTCGCCTGGACAAGGTTTCCAGAAACCCGTAAATCACACTCGAATATGCGTACAGCTGCTCCGGGGTGCGGCGCATGTGCGCACGTTGTGTACGTTGGCTTGCAGCTGAATCCCTAGGCGCAAGTAGCGGATACGTGAAGCGCGTTTCTAGAGGCCCTGGTTCTTTGCCTTTTGGTCGAATTTTAACCGTGTCGCGGACAGTCAAGGAAATCGGGGCATGAAGTACCTGGGGGTCTGTGGAGCGCTTGCAACGGTGGGGTCGCTGCTTGCTCTGAGCGCGTGCCTGGAGGCGGAGCCCGCGCACGTGGGGCTCGTGAGCGAGGCCGGCGGGTTCGTGGAGCCGGAGCGGCGGCTCGCCTCCGAGGGGGAGGAGAGCTACTGCGGGGCCGAGGTCCTGCGCTGGCGCTACGAGCCGTCGAGCGGCGCCCTGAAGATCGCGAACAGCCGGCTCCTGCTGAACTGTTGCGGCCAGCGCGCGATGCACGTCGACAGGATCGACAGCATCTACGAGATCACCGAGCGGGACGAGCCCGACGCGGCGAACCCGAGGTGTGATTCGGTCTGCGCGTTCGACTTCGCGGTGGCGATCCCCGAGGTCGCCCAGCGCAAGATCTACGTGCGGCTGCTGCGCGACGTCGTCGACGCTCAGGGCAGCGCGGAGCTCATCTGGCAGGGTGAGATCGACGTCCGGAAGTCGGCCGGCGAGGTGGTGCTCGATCGCGTCGCCGCTCCGGGCGAGGCCTGCAGCGGGCCCCAGCAGCCGCTCACGGCCCAGCATCCGCTCGCCGTCCAGTAGCCGTTCGCCGTCCAGTACCGCTTGCTGCTCCGACCTGGGGCAGCCCTGTTGCGCAGGAGCGCTCGCAGGTGCAGGCGCTGCGCGGCGTGCTGCCGGCGCGGTGCGCCTGGTGACGGGCTCGGTGTCTTCGTGACGGAACACGCGCTCGATCCACCGTCCGGTGATCGAGCGACGGTCGAGCGACGATCCGGCGGTCTGCCTCAGTCGATCAGCGTGCGCGCGGGGCGGCCAGGCTCGCACTTCACGAGCGTGGCGGTCAGCTCGAGCGTCTCGGGGAGCGTGCCCTGCACCTGCGCGACGACCTGCTCGACCACGTGCTGGGCCTCGTCCAGGTTGGGACCCACGATGGAGACGACGAACGTGAGCGGGCCGGTGCGCCCGGCCGCGGCCGGCGTCAGGCTGAGCAGCAGCGTCTGGGTCAAATCGACGACCTGAAGCGCGGCCTTGCGCAGCGCGAGCATCTCGAGGATCGTCGGTCGCAAGCTCACGAGGCCGTTCTGGCCGCGGAGCTCGAAGCGCGCGATCTGCATCGGCACCTCGCCCCACTCGGCGAAGAAGCCATCCTCGTCGATCGCCTTCATCAGGTGCTCGCGCACGAGCAGCCCCGTGAGGCCGTCGCGCCGGGCGAGGTAACGCTTCGCCTTGTCGTGGTGCGGCGAGTCGGGCCCGAACGTGACCACCATGAGACGGCACTCGCCGAGCTGCACCTCGGCCCCATGGAGCAGCGAGACCTGCGCTTTGCGCTCGAAGGGGAAGTCCGCGTACGTGCCGTTCGTGCTGTTGAGATCCTCGACCAGCCAGGAGCCCGTCTGCCAGCGGAGGAGCGCGTGGGATCCGGAGACGGTCGCCTCGGCGAGGACGAGGTCCTGATCGCTGCGGCGGCCGATGGAGAGCACCGGCTTCTGCAGCGGGAACAGCGTGGCGACGCTGTCGGGCGCGTTCGTGGCGTACGTGATGAGCAGCGACTGCGCGCCCGGCGTGAACTGCGTCTTGATGGCCCGCCCAGGCGCGGGGCCGGGATCGATGCGCTCGCGCGGCAGCTGGATCGGCGCGGTCGCGGTCTGCGTCGGGTTGAAGAACCGCATGTGCCGCGCCTGCGGGCGCATCTGCGGATCCGGGTTCAGCGCGCGGAAGATCTGCCTGATCTCGTCGTTCGTCAGCGCGGCGGGCACGTCGAACGTGATCTGCTGCTTCATCGTCTTGAGCCGCGGCTTGTAGCCGGGCTCGGGGACGCGGCAGGTCCACATCTCCCAGAGCGTCAGCGCCGCCGCGTAGACGTCGTCCTCCGGGCTCGCGCCGCCGCTGCGCAGCCGCTCCGGCGACATGTAGTGCGGCGTGCCGCCGTCCGGAGGCGCCCCCGGCTTGCGCACGGCGGCGCGGGCGCGCTCCTTCGCGAAGCCGAAGTCGAGGATGACCGCCCGATCGTCGGCGACCATCACGTTGCCGGGCTTCAGATCGCCGTGCACGAGCCCCTGCTGGTGGATCGCGGCGAGCCCCGCGCAGACGTCGGTCGAGATCTTTCGGAACTCGTCGGCGCTGAACCCGCCCGACGTCTTGCGCTTGCGGATGTGGTTGTGGAGCGTCTGCCCGGGGATGTACTCCATCACGAGGATGGGCCCCCACGGGCTCGGGGCGAGGTCGTGCACGCGGCAGACGTTCGGGTGGCGGGCCTTCTGCGCGAGGATCACCTCCTGCCGCAGCGCCTCGTCGTCGCCGGGCATGGCGGAGGCCTCGGGCACCACCTTGAGCGCCACCTGTTGCTGGGTCAGGCGGTCGAAGGCCAAGAACACCTCGCCCATGCCGCCTTTGCCGATGCTCTTCAGGACCTCGTAGCGGTCGTTGATGACCGTTCCGACGTCGATGGGAGGGAGGGGATCTTTGGTCACGGCCACGGGCGCACGAAGGGTGAGGAAGAGCTCCGCGACGGCGCCGAAGGAGACGCGCCGGGACGCCGATACGGACTGCGCGCAGGGTCGTCCATTCGAGCGCCGGGCGCAACGAGTCGTTGCACAAGCGCTGCACGCGGCCCGTTCGGCGCCGCACCGGGCCGCCCCGCCGCTCCTTCGCAGAGCCGCCGGGCCGCCGTGCGGGGCCCGCGGCGCGGGGCCGCCGTGGTCGTCGCGGCCGTCCACAGACGCGCGCGGCGCGCCGCGCTGTTCAGGGGAACGGCCGCGCCGTGTGGGCGTGGTTCAGCGGCCCGTGGCCCTGGCCGAGCCCCGGCGCGGAGCGCATCGCCTCGCGGAGGTAGCGCCGCGCGCGCCCGATCGCCGGGACGAGGGCGAGGCCCTGGGCGAGACCCGCGGCGATGGCCGAGGCGAGCGTGCAGCCCGTGCCGTGGGTCGCGCGCGTCTCGATGTGCGCGTCCTCGAACAGCTGCTCGCCCTCCGGCAGCCCGGAGGCGCCGGGCCCGGGCGCGGTCCGGAGGACGTCGACGACCGTCGCGCCCGGGAGGTGGCCCCCCTTCAGCAGCACGGCGCGCGGACCCATGGCGAGCAGCCGCGCTGCGGCGCTGCGCATCGCGTCCACGCTGTCGATGACCACGCCGGTCAGCGCTTCGGCCTCGGGGATGTTCGGCGTGAGCAGCGTCGCGAGCGGCAGGAGCCGGGCGCGCAGGGCGCCCTCCGCGTCGGACTTCAGCAGCCGGGCGCCGCCCTTGGCGACCATCACCGGGTCCACCACGAGCGGCGCGCCGCGGCCGAGGCGCTCGTAGACGCGCGCGACCTCGTCGATGACCTCGGCCGAGTGGAGCATCCCGGTCTTGATGGCGTCCGCGCCGATGTCGTCGAGCACGACCTCCATCTGGCGACCGATGAAGTCGGGTGGCACCGGGAACACGGCGTCGACGCCGCGGGTGTTCTGGGCGGTGAGCGCGGTGATCGCCGTCGCGCCGAACGCGTCGAGCGCGGTGACCGCCTTGAGATCGGCCTGGATTCCTGCGCCGCCGCCCGAGTCGGAGCCGGCGACGATGAGGACGCGCCCTTTCATGGCGCGCTCCGGCGGCGGGCGGTCGCGGAGGCCGGTCGGCCCCCGCGCGGCAGGTGCGCTGGGAGAGCGGGGAGCGAGCTGCGAGAGGCGCGCATGGCGAGCGCGCAGGGTGTCCTGAAATGCGGCGAGTGGCGAGGGGTTCTTGCTGGCGGCGCGAGGGGGCCGCGGGCCGCCGGCCACGGAGGTCGGGCCGGCGGCAGGTCGAGCGCTCTGCTCGCCGCCGCGAGCGGAGGCGCCCGCGCCGCGATCCCGGCCGTGCGTCAGAGGCCAGCGCGCACGATCTCACCCGACATCGGGCTCCCGGACAGCCCGCGGTTGGACCAGTAGACGAAGCCGTTGCGGAGGCGGACGCTCGTCGGCCGCGCCTGGTTCGAGGCGATGACCCGGGGGCCGCCGCCGCAGCCGTCCAGCGGACACATCTTGACGACGCCGTCTGCGCTCATGCCCGTGCCGAGAGCGGTCCAGTACACGCCTGTGGGGCCGACAGCCATGCTGGTCAATGACGGCTCGCCCTCGACGAAGGTCGTCGGGCTGCCGCCGCACCCGGTCTTCTTGCACGCGAAAATGGTGCTCTTGGCCGCGTTCATCACGTAATGAATCCCGTCGTGGATCGCCATGACGACGCCGTGCTCGGCGTGGAGCTGGATCGCGCCGTCGGCATTGCCGGGATCGCAGAAATAGACGCCTCCGGGATCGGTGGGATGGGCCCAGTAGACGGTCGTCCCATCCATGACGAACGAACGGATCCCGTCCGCGCTCACGCAGCGGATCCGCTCGCATTGGCCGTTGTCGCACTCGAGGACATCGAACTTGTCCGAGATCCGCGCCACGCCGTCATCGCTCACCTGGATCTGATTCAGGTTGCTCGCGACGGACTCCCACACTTCCACCGGCGTTTTGAAGACGCAGCCGGCCGCCGGGCATCGGTAGTAGCGGCGCGACCCTCCATCGTTGGGGGAGCTCAGCCAGTGAACGAAATTCGGATCCACCCCGATGAGGTACGGCGTGGCGATGACGGCGTTCGCGGGAGGCCCGAGCCCATCGGCGAGGACCACCGGAGCCGGGCAGCCTGCCAGGGGGCAACGCAGCAGCGTGGACGTGGAGAGGATGAAGACGCTCTGGTCGTCGACCGCGATCGAGTACGGGTCGTCAAGGCCCGTGGCGACGACCTCCGGGGGCAATGGTTGCGTGTCCCCTCCGCCAGCCGCGCCCGTTCCTCCTCCCCCGCCTTCGCCGGCGCTCACGCCGCCGCCGGTCCCGCTGCCGGCCGGCGATGCGCCGCCGCTGCCGGCCGGCGATGCGCCGCCGCTGCCGGCCGGCGATGCGCCGCCGCTGCCGGCCGGCGATGCACCGCCGGTCCCGCCGCCGCCGCTGTCGCCGAACGAGCGCTCCGCCGGTGAGCAGGCGACTGCCAGGAAGCCGGCCGGGAGGGCCGCCGCGCCGAGCATCACGAGCGATATCGCGAAGAGCCGTTGCCGCATCGGCGACGAGTATGCCACAGGGCGCGCCGAGCGAGGCGGCCACGGCAGCGGGAGGTGCCTGGGCGCGCTGGAGGCCTCGGCGTCAGTAATGCTTGTCGAGGACTGCGGGATCCTTCGTCGTCGCGAAGACCGTGTCGCAGCGCCGGCACCTGTACTTCACCTTCGTCGGCCGGGCCGAGATCCCGAACGCGAGCTGGATGTACCCGAGGACGCGGTACTCCGCCTCGGCGCTCACCATGTAATGATCGCGACCGTGGCCGCAGGGGCACTGGACCGGCTCGGGCGTCGTACGGTCGCGATAGGGCATCGACGGGCTCGTTGGCATGGACGTCAGCGTAGTCTAGGGGGCCCGCGGCGGACGTCGAGGGGGCGGCGCCGCGACGCCGCCTGGACGGAGGCGACCGGGCGGCGCGAGCAGGGGGGCGGCGCGCCGCGGCACGCGCTGCGTGCGGGTCCGTGCGACGGGCGCTTTGCGCCGCGCCGCGGGCCGAACTAGGAGACGCTTCCATGCGCCCCGCCCTGCACGCCGAGCGTCTGGTGAAGCGGTACGGCGGCGTCACGGCCGTGGACGGGGTCGATCTCGCCGTGCACGCCGGGGAGGTCGTCGGGCTGCTCGGGCCGAACGGCGCGGGCAAGACGACGACCTTGCGGATGCTCGCCGGCATCCTGTCCCCGGACCAGGGGCAGATCCTGGTCGGCGGCGTCAACCTGGCCGCGAGGCCGCTCGAGGCGAAGCAGCGCCTCGGCTTTCTCTCCGGGGACACGCAGCTCTACCAGCGGCTCACGCCCCGCGAGGTGCTCCGCTACTTCGGTCGGCTGTACGGCATGGAAGAGGCGGCGCTCTCGCGCCGGATCGACGCGCTCGTGGCCGACCTGGAGATGGACGCGTTTGCCTCGCGGCCGTGCGGCACGCTCTCCACGGGGCAGAAGCAGCGCGCCAACATCGCGCGCGCGTTCCTCCATGAGCCGGAGGTGCTCATCCTCGACGAGCCGACGACCGCGCTCGACATCCTCAGCGGCCGCTTCATCGTCGCGTCGATCCGGCGGGAGCGCGCCGCGGGCAGGGCGATCCTCTTCTCGACGCACATCATGAGCGAGGCCGAGTACCTCTGCGACCGCATCGCCCTCATGCACGAGGGGCGCGTCGTCGACGCCGGTGCCCTGCCCGAGCTCCTCGGCCGGTCCGGCACCACGAACCTGACCGACGCCTTCCTCCACCACGTGGAGCGGAGCCGCCCGAGCGCGGCGCGCGACACGCCCGAGCGCGCCGGCGCGCGCGCGCCAGGGGGCTGACGCGCCGTGAGGCTCGCCATCGTCTGGACGATCCTCCGCAAGGAGCTCGTCGAGTCGCTCCGGGATCGGCGCACGCTCGTGCGCCTCGTCGTGGTCCCGCTCCTCCTCTATCCGCTCTTCGCGCTCGCGATGAGCAAGCTCGTCGGCGTCGAGGCGGCCGCGCGCGAGGCGCGCCCGTCCAGGATCGCGGTCTGGGGAGAGCTCGCGGGCGGCCTGCAGGCGAGGCTCTCCGCGGCGGGCAAGATCGAGCTCGCGCCGTGGGCCGGCGCGCCCCCCGACGTGCGCGAGGGGCTCCTCTCCGGGGCGCTCGCGCCGCCGGCGGGGCCAGAGCCCGCGCCGGACGACGGCGAGGCGGCGCCCCTCGAGGGCGAGGCCGAGCCGCCGAGGTGGATCGAGCCGGAGAACCCCGTGCTCGCCGCGGCGCGCGCCGCGGTGAGCGAGCGCAAGGTCGACGCGGTGCTCGTGCCGTGGCCCTCGATGGGGGCCGAGCTCGGGCGCGGCGGGAAGGGCGCCGTCGCGATCTACTTCGACTCGGTCCGCGCCGACTCGGCCACGGCGGAGGCGCGCCTCGAGGGCGCGCTGCAGCGCGCCCGCCGGGCCATCGTCGCGGATCGAGAGGCGGAGCGCGGCCTGCCCGAGGGGTTCTCGCGCGCGTTCGACGTCGTGCCGCGCGACGTCGCGGCGGACAGCCGCAAGGTCGGCCAGATCCTCGGCGCGATGATGCCGATGCTGCTGATCTTGATGTCGCTCCTCGGCAGCTTCCTCCCGGCGATCGATCTGACGGCGGGCGAGAAGGAGCGCGGCACGATGCAGACGCTGCTGTGCGCGCCCGTGCGGCCCATCGAGATCATCTCGGGGAAGTTCCTGGCCGTGTGGGTCATCTCGCTGCTCACGGCGCTCGGCAACGTGGTGAGCATGTCGCTCACGGTGAGCCGGTTGCTGCCCGACGCGATGGTCGTCGGCCCTGGCACCTTCGCGCTGACGTTCGTGCTCCTCGTGCCGGTCACGCTCCTGTTCTCGGCGCTGTTCCTCGCGCTCGCCGTGTTCGCGAAGGACTTCAAGGACGGTCAGAACGCGCTCATGCCGGCGTACCTGCCGCTCTCGCTGCTCGCCGGCATCACGGCCCTGCCGGTGGTCGAGCTCAACCCGTGGACGGCCTACGCCCCGGTCCTCAACATCGCGGTGCTGATCAAGGCGCTGTTCGTCGGAGAGGCGCCGGCCGATCTCCTCTTCACGGCGCTCGTCTCCTCGGCGCTCTATGCCTGCCTCGCGCTCCTCTTCGCGGCGCGCGTCTTCGAGCGCGAGAGCGTGCTCCTCGGGGGGCACGAGCCGGCGCGCGCCGTGCTCGGCCTGGGGCGCCGGGCCGGCGGGGCGCCCTCGGCGGGCTTCTCTCTGGCGGCGTTCGCGGGCGTCCAGGTGCTCTTCTTCTATGGCAGCCTGCTCATCGCCCGCACCAGCGTGGCGGTCCAGCTCGCGGTCTCGCAGGTCGGCTTCTTCCTGGTCCCGACCCTCGCGCTGGTCGCCGGCTTCGGCTACTCGCCGCGGGCGACGCTCGGCCTCAGGCCGGCCTCGGTCCGGGGCCTCGCCGGGGCGCTGCTCCTCGGGGTCGCGGCGTGGGCCGCGATCGGCGGCACCGTCCTCCGGTGGTTCCCCGCGCCTGAGCCCTTCGCCCGTGAGCTGGGCGAGCTCGTGCTGCTCGGCGGACAGCCGTACCCGGTCGTCCTGCTGCTCGTCGCCGTCACGCCGGCCGTCTGCGAGGAGCTCCTGTTCCGCGGCCTCGTCTACGCAGGCCTGCGCCGCGCCGGGCCCGCAGTGGCGATCGGCGTATCGGCGCTCCTCTTCGGGCTCGCGCACGGGTCGGTGTACCGGCTCTTGCCGACGTTCTCGCTCGGGCTGGCGCTCGGCTACGCGCGCCACCGCACCGGCTCCGTTTTGCCCGGAGCGCTGCTTCACGCCCTGAACAACGGGCTCGCGGTGTCGCTCCTCTATTTCAAGCCGTCATGGGCGCAAGGCCTCCTCGAAGGAGATCTCCTGCCCTGGAGCGTGACGTTGGCGGGCATGGTCGTCTCGCTGGCCGGGCTGCTCCTGCTCCGGTCCTCGGCGCCGAGCACGACGGAACCGGAACCGGACGAGAAGGCGAAGATGGAAGCGCGCGATCGCCACGACGCCGACGCTTCCGGGGGCGGTGGGGGACAGGGCTGAAGCTGGCGAATGCGGTGGTGGTATGTGCGAGTGCGCGTGGAGGGGAATCGCGCACCGACACCCTGGGGAGCTACGCCTGCGCTTACCGCGGCCCTGGCCGCAGCTCGAGGATCCGCACGTCGTACGGCGCGAGCTCCACGGCGTGGATCGGGGACTTGCCGCCCAGCTCGGTCAGGTGCCCCGAGGCCGCGGCGGGCTTCACCGAGAGCGGCTGATCCGCCTGGCTGACAAGGAACACGAAGCGGCGGCCATCGCGGTGGCGCAGCGTGTCCGCCGCGACGCGCGGGTCGTCCACCGTCACCGGCCGCTTCACGCCGGCGAGCTCGGCGAGCGCGTCGTAGATCTTGTAGGTCGGCTCCGGGTTGATCCGCGGGGTCGCCGCGGCGAAGTGCTCGATCGGATAGGTGCAGAGCACGACGCTGCCGCTCCCGATCTTGCGCCGCAGCAGCGCCGGCCGGCCGCGCTGGTCGACCGCGACGACCTCCGCGCCCCTCGGGCGCACGGGGAGGTAAGCGCGGCTGTGCTCGGTGCCGGAGACCGGGAACGTGAGCGTCGTGCCCGCCGCGATCGTGCCGAACTGGCATTCGAAGGTGAGCTTCGCGCGATCGTCCTCGATAGGATCGATCATCCCGTAGCGCAGCTGGTGCTCGACGCCGAACATCGCGTTGAGGTGCGCGTACCACGGACCGCGCTGCGACCCGTGCGTGCCGTGGCAGTACGACGCGTAGACGACCGCGCCGGCGGACGAAAGCCGCTCCAGGAGGTGCCATGTGGGCGCGGTCAGCTGCTTGGCCGACGGCAGCAGGTAAAGCCGGCAGTCCTCGGCGATCCCGTCCCGCTCTCGCGTCAGCCCGACCGGCAGGTCCGCCTCCTTCGCCGCGATGTAGGCCTGCCGCAGCATCGTGAACAGGTAGCTGCGGTCCTCGGCCTCCGTGAACGGGAACGCGCCTTCCAGGTACGACGGGACGATCAGCGCCGCGTCGGCCGGCTCGCGCTCACAGCCGAGGACGTCGATGTCGGAGAGCACCTTGGCGAAGCGGGCCATCTCCTCGAGCTGCGGCTTGGGGCGGCCATCGACGGTCGTGAGCCCGAAGTGGAGCTCGAAGGGGTGGTGCCTGTAGGGATCCTGGTGGATGAGATCGAAATCGGTGTTGTTCCAGCCGATCCACCCGGTGGCGCCGGCCAGCAGCGTGTTGTGGAGGACCTGCCGGTAGTAGTGCGCGGCGTTCTCGTCGGACGCGAAGGCCGACGAGACGCCGAACTCCTCCAGCACGACGGGCTTTCCGAGGAAGCCCGTGAGCTCGCAGACGAACGCCGCGCCGTAGTGCTGGCGCGCCAGGTCGTTCTCCATCCGGTACACGTGCGGGCCGAGGAAGTCGACGAGCGCGCCGAGATCGCGGACGGAGAACCCATTGTCGTTCCCCGTGACCTCGATGCCCCACGCGCCATCGCCGATCGAGATCGGCTGGCTCGCCCCGCCGGCCCGCAGCGCCTGCACGACCAGGCTCGCCCAGCTCGTGACGTTCTCGCGGATCGAGCGCTCGCGCTCGCCGTAGATCGGCATCTCGTTGGAGACGAGCCAGCCCGTCACCGCCCGGTGCCCCGCGAAGCGCCGCGCCATCTGCTCGGCGAACCAGGCCTGCCGGGCCACCATCCACACGTCGCCGTAGAGGTCCCGCCCGCGCCGCCATGCCGGGTCCCAGTTCTCGCCGGACATGTGGCCGACGAGGAGGGTCGGGATCGTCGTGAGGCCCGCCTCGACGTGCGCCTCGAGGAAATCGGCATAACGCGCGACGCAATCCTCGTCGATCCGGTCCGGCTCCGGCATGAAGTGCGGCCAGTAAAAGAACGATCGGGTCATGGTCAGGCCGTGATCGGCGAGCACCCGGAGCTCCTCCCGGACCACGGACGGATCATAGCTCTGCCACATGAGCGGGCCGCCGCGCCGCGACCAGAAATTGGCCCCCAGCCAGGCGACCGCCCGTTGACGAACTGAGACTTTGGCGAAATTGCGGTGCATAGTCATCACGTCCTGGTCATGCAGAGCGGCGCTCTCGAACACCGTCCGTCCCCTGCTCGCGGCGCGGGCAGCGCGCTCGAGGCGCGAGCGGCGGGCAGGTGACTTAATCGGTTCAGCTTACGTTACTTAATCGGTTAAGTCTATGCGCCCGTGGGGGGGCCGCGCCCTCGCTCGGGCCGGGCCGGCTCATGCGCGGGGGGGCGGGGCGGTGCTGCCCCGCGTCGCGAGCGTCGGCGCGCTGCACTCGTCGTCGGTGACCGGCTCTCCGGCGACGAGGCGGAGGAGCAGCGCGGCGGCGCGGGAGCCGTGCTCGGCGATGTTGCGGCGCACCGCGGTCAGGGCGGGGTGGACGAGCTGGCACAGCGCCGAGTCGTCCCAGGCCACGATCGAGAGGCGCTCCGGCACGGGGACGCGCATCTCGTGGGCGACCGCGAGCGCGGCCACGGCCATCACGTCGTTGTCGAAGACGATGGCCGTCGGCGGCGAGGCCTCGGCCAGGAGCCGCCGGGTGGCCTGGCCGCCTGCCTCGCCCGTGTAGTCGGCGTGGACGGTCTGGACCCGATCCAGGCGCCGCTGGCGCGCGGCTGCGGTGAACGCCTTGGTCCGGACCGCGGTGTGCACGAACTCGGCCGGGCCGGCGACCCGCGCGATCGACCGGTGACCCAGCGCGGCCAGGTAGTCGACGACGGCCCGCATGGCGCTCGCGTCGTCGCTCCACACGGCGGGCAGCTGCCCCTTGCCCGCCGGCCCGCCGATCACCACCGCCGGCAGCTTCAGCTCCTCGATCAGCTTCACGCGCGGATCGTCGTCGCAGAGGTCGACGAGGATCACCCCGTCGACCCGCCGCTCGGCCCACCAGCGGCGGTAGGTCTCCACCTCGGCCACGCGATCCTCCGTGACCTTGAGCAGCAGCGCCTCGGCCTTCTCGGACAGCTCCGCCTCGATGCCGGAGATGAGCTGCATGAAGAACGGCTCGATGCCGAGCATGTGCGCGGGCCGATCGATGACCAGGCCGACGGCGCCGGCGCGGCCGTCGGAGAGCGCCCGCGCCGCGTTGCTCGGCTGCCAGCCCAGCTCCGCCGCGATGGCCAGGATCCGCTCGCGCGTCGGCTCCGACACGCCGGGCCTGCCGTTCAGCGCATACGACACCGCTCCTTTGGATACCCCCGCCCGCCACGCGATGTCCGTGATCGTCGGACGCTTCACGCATCACCTCCGCTCCAGGCGACGGAGCGCGCCTGCCGTGTGAACCCGCTCCGCCGCATGGCCCCGGTGGATAGCACGACGGCCCGCTGGCGAGCCGAACGCCGCGCAGGGCCGAGCGCCGCGAGCGAGCGACGAGCCCAGCGCAGCCCCTCCCACACCGTCGCCCGGCCAGGCGAGGCGGGCAAGGCGCCGCGCCGGACGGCCGCGGGGGCCCGGTCGGCGCGCCGGTGTCAAGCGCGGCGCTGTGTCCCGTGGGACTCCGCTGCTGGGCGGACGGGCCGTGTCGCGCGGCTCACGCCACCTCGAGGAGCTCGCGTTCGGTGATGCCGAGCAGGAAGAGGATGGCGTCGAGGCCGCTTGCGGAGAGGGACGTGTCGGCGGCCTCTCGCAGCTTGGGCTTTGCGCGAAACGCGACGCCGAGGCCGGCCCTTTGCAGCATCAGGAGGTCGTTGGCGCCGTCGCCCACGGCGATGGTCTGATCGAGCAACACGCCTTCTGCCTGGGCGATGGTCTCGAGCAGCTCGGCTTTGCGTTGCGCGTTGACGATCGGCCCTGTGACCCGGCCGGTCAGCTGTCCGTTCACGACCTCGAGCGCGTTCGAGTAGGCGTAGTCGATCCCGAGCCGCGCTTTCAGCGCCTCCGCTGCGATCGAGAAGCCGCCGGAGATCACCGCGGTCCGGTAGCCGAGCCGCTTCAGCACCCGGATGAGCGTCTCTGCGCCCTCGGTGATGGGGAGCTCTGCGGCGAGCTTCCGCAGCACGCCGACGTCGAGGCCGCGGAGCAGCGAGAGCCGCTGGCGGAGCGACTCGTCATAATCCATCTCCCCTTGCATCGCGCGCTCGGTGATCTTCGCCACCTGCTCCGCGACGCCCTTCGCGCGCGCCAGCTCGTCGATCACCTCGATCCGGATGAGCGTCGAGTCCATGTCCATCACGACGAGCCGCTTGCTCCGGCGGAAGAGGCCCTCCCGTTGCAGCGCGAGATCGAAGCTGTTCTGCGTCGCGAGGGCGAGGAGGGCCTGCTTGAGGGCGTCGGCCTCCTCTTCGCGCTGGAGCAGCACCTGGATCTCCACCGACGAGAGGCGTTCGACCGACAGCCGCGCGATCTTCTCGATGTTCGCGCCGTGGGCTGCGAGTGTGGAGGCCACGTCGTGCAGCGGCTTCGCGCCGAGCTCGCGCCCGATGGCTGTCACGACGTAGCGGCTCCCGGGCGCGCGCCGCGGCGCGCCTCCGTCGAGCGGCTTGAAGTCGAGCGTCACGCCGAGCTCTTTCGCGGCGAACAGCAGCTCCTTGAGTCCGCTGCGTGTCTCGGGGAAGAGCGCGAGGAGCGCGAGGTTCAGGTTTCCGTGCACCACCACCTGTTCGATGTCGAGCAGTGTGGCGCCGATATCGCTGAGGATGCCCGTGAGCCGAGCGGTGATGCCCGGGTGGTCCCTGCCGGTGACGGTGACGAGTATCGGATCGGACGAGACTGTCATGCCGGGGCCCCCTTAACAGCGCCGCGCGGCAGGGTCGACGCCGATAGCTCGCTGCACGAAGCAAAACGATGCTTCACCGAAAGAGCGTTTGCCAAACCACCGCTCCCCCCCTTCGCGCCCCACGCCCCGGCGACTCCTGCTCCGCATGGCTCACCGCGCCTGCGCGCCTGCAGCCTTCCCATCCCCCCATCCCCCCATCCCCCACAAAGAGCCCGCGGGGGAGGAGGCTGCGCGCGCGGGGGGTGGTGGGCGGGCCCCACGAACCCGAGGGCCGGCCCGCAGCGCAGCCACACCCGTGCGGTCTCTCCCCACCCGTCCAGCTGGCAACAGCCCCCCAAAAGGCCCGAGTTCGTGGGAGGGCCCACCACCCCCCGCGCGCGCAGCCTCCTCCCCCGCGGGCTCCGTAGCTATCGGTAGCGCCCGCCCCCTCGCCCGGCGGCCGCCCGTCCGCCTCCTTTACCGCCCGCCGCCGCCCGTCCGCCCCCCTTGCCGCCCGGACCGCGCCGGCTCGCCGGCCGCCCAGCCCGCGCCGGCTTCTCCTCGGCCGCCTCGCGCGCCGCGCCGGCGTCCCCGTCCCCCTGCTGTGCCTTGAGCTGCCGGAGCTGATCGCGCAGCCGCGCCGCCTTCTCGAACTCGAGGTTCTCCGCCGCCGCGAACATCTCCTGCCGGAGCGCGTCGATCTGGTCGACCAGGTCCACCGCGGCGCGCGCCGCCTCGGCCGCGGGCTTCGCCGGGCCCTTCGGGACGGCGTAGTAGTCGCGCGTGCCCGAGGTGGGCGACAGGTCGAGGATCGCCTTCTTCACCGTGGCCGGCGTGATGCCGTGCTCCTTGTTGTACGCCTCCTGGATCGCGCGCCGCCGGTTCGTCTCGTCCATCGCGCGCTTCATCGCCTCGGTGATGCGATCGGCGTACATCACGACCTCGCCGTGCACGTTGCGTGCGGCGCGGCCGATCGTCTGGATGAGCGAGCGCGGGCTCCGGAGGAAGCCCTCCTTGTCGGCGTCGAGGATGGCGACCAGCGATACCTCGGGCAGATCGAGCCCCTCGCGCAGCAGGTTGATGCCGATCAGCACGTCGAACTCGCCGCGCCGGAGATCGCGGAGGATCTCCACGCGCTGGAGCGTGTCGACGTCCGAGTGGAGGTAGCGGACCCGGATGCCGAGCTCCGTGTAGTACTCGGTCAGATCCTCGGCCATCCGCTTGGTCAGCGTCGTGACGAGCACGCGATCGCCGCGGCCGACCCGCTCCCGGATGCGCGCGAGCAGGTCGTCGACCTGGCCGGACACGGGGCGGATGTGGATCTGCGGATCGATGAGCCCGGTCGGCCGGATGATCTGCTCCACGACCGAGCCGGCCGACTTCTGCAGCTCGTAGTCGCCGGGCGTCGCGCTCACGAAGAGGACCTGCGCGTAGTGTTGCTCGAACTCCTCGAACTTGAGCGGCCGGTTGTCGAGCGCGCTGGGGAGCCGGAACCCGTACTCGACGAGCGTCTCCTTCCGCGCCCGGTCGCCCCGGAACATCGCCCCGACCTGCGGGACGGTCTGGTGCGACTCGTCGATGATGAGGAGGAAGTCCTTCGGGAAATAGTCGATCAGCGTCGGCGGGGGCTCGCCGGCCTTCCGGCCCGAGAGGTGGCGCGAGTAGTTCTCGATGCCGTTGCAGAACCCCATCTGCTCCAGCATCTCGAGATCGTACATCGTGCGCTGCTCGATACGCTGCTTCTCGAGGAAGCGCACGGCCCTGTCGTAGAAGTCGATGCGCTCGCGCAGCTCCTCGCGGATCGCCTGGATCGCGAGCCTGAGCTGCTGTTGCTCGGTGACGTAGTGGGAGCCGGGGAACACCGCGTAGCGATCGAGCTGGCCCACCACCTTGCCGCGGACCGGGTCGACCTCCTTGATGGCCTCGATCTCGTCGCCGAAGAACTCGACCCGGATCGCGAGCGCCTCCTCGTAGGCCGGGAAGATCTCGACGACATCGCCGCGGACGCGGAACGTCCCGCGGTGGAAATCGACGTCGTTCCGCGTGTACTGGATGTCGACGAGCCGCCGCAGGAGCTCGTCGCGGCGGATCTCGGTGCCGCGCTCGAGCTTGATCAGGAGCCCGTGGTAGCTCTCGGCCGAGCCGATGCCGTAGATGCAGCTCACGGAGGCGACGATGATCACGTCCGGCCGCGAGAGCAGCGCGTGCGTCGCCGCGTGGCGCATGCGGTCGATCGCGTCGTTGATGATCGCGTCCTTCTCGATGTAGGTGTCGCTCGTCGGGACGTAGGCTTCGGGCTGGTAGTAGTCGTAGTAGCTGACGAAGTAGTGGACGGCGTTGTTGGGGAAGAGCTCCCGCATCTCGCCGTAGAGCTGGGCCGCCAGCGTCTTGTTCGGCGCCATGATGAGGGTCGGCTTTTGCAGCTTTTCGATCACCTTGGCGGCGGTGAACGTCTTGCCGCTGCCCGTGACGCCGAGGAGGACCTGGAAGGCCTCGCCCTGCTCGAACGCGGAGCAGATCTCCTGGAGCGCGCGAGGTTGGTCACCGCACGGCTTGAATTCGGAGACGAGCTCGAAGTGTGTGGGCATGGAGCGGAGGACCCTAGTGCGGCGAGGCGCTCCTCGCAACCTCCGCGGCCGTCAGGGCCGGAGGGCGGGGTGGCCTCGCCGGGAAGGCGCGCTCTCGTCCGGCTACGGCTTCGTCCGGCTTCGTCGGTCTTCCAACTATCGGCAACCATTGGCGACCATCGGCCGAGCGGAAATTGTCGACCCACTGTCGTTCACCTGGAACGAGGGCGCCCCACGTCCCGCGCGCCTCCGTCCGGCCCACGCTCGTCCCCGCTTCGCCGCATGCGCCGCGCCTCGCCGCGCGCTCGTTGCACCCCAAGAGCGGGCTCCGCGCGTTCGTTGCACCCCAAGAGCGGGCTCCGCGTGCTCGTTGCACCCCAAGAGCGGGCTCCGCGCGCTCGTTGCATGAAGCGCGCTCCGTACGCGCGCGCTGTGCTCGTTGGCTGTGCTCGTTGTCCATACGGCCGGGCCGAGCCGAGAGCGCTTGACGTCGGCGCGGGGCCATAGGATTCTAGGTGCTGTCGCGTCGTGGTGACGTGAGCCGAACGCGGAGGTCAGGTCATGAGTGCCAACACATTGCACACCCATTGCGCCGCCGCCGTCGTTTCCGCCGCGGCCGGCTGAGCTCGTCTCCACGTCTCCGCGACGTCGCCCGCGTGCCCTGAGGGGTGCGTGTGTGCCCTGAGCGCGTGCCCCTCCCAGGGATCTGCCCTGGCCGGGCGTGCCTTCTGGCGTGACGTCCTGATCGATCGACGAGCTCCGCTCCGCGGCGGCCCCGCGCGTGGAATGGCCGGCGCGTGCGCGCTTGTGCGCCGCCGCGCCCTGTCCGTCGATCGCCGCGCGCCGAAGCTCGGGCGCGGCCGAACGCCATGGAGCGCTCGTCCGTCATGCAAACTCACCTCGATTCTCTCGTTGATCCGTCTTTGCAGCACGAAATGCGGCCCGATCTGGTCGGGCTCGGATGGACTCCCTTCTTCGCGAGCCAGCTCGCTTGTCTCAAGGATGCCGTGCAGCCTGCGCGCGTCGTCCTCGCCTCCGCGTCCAGGCATCACGTTCAGACCGCGGATGGCCCGCGCCTCGCGGTGGTCAGCGGTCGCCTCGCGCATGAGGCCGCGGATCGCGCGGCGCTCCCCACGGTCGGTGACTGGGTGGGGCTCAGGCCTGGCGACGGCGCCGGGCCTTCGTACATCGTGCACACGTTCGCGCGGAGCACGTGCCTGCGCCGCAAGGCCGCTGGGCCCACGGTGGAGGCCCAGGTGCTCGCGGCCAACATCGACAAGGTGTTCATCGTCACGTCGCTGAACGCCGACTTCAACCTGCGCCGCCTCGAGCGCTACATCGACGCCGTCCTCGACAGCGGCGCTCGCCCGGTCCTCGTGCTGAACAAGGCCGATGTCTGCCCGGATCCGGCGCGGTACATCGACGCGGCGCGGGACGTCGCCCCTGCCGCGCCGATCGCGCTCGTCAGCGCGCTCTCCGGCGCCGGCCTCGACGCGCTCCGCGCCGAGATCGGGGCAGGGGAGACCATTGCCCTCGTCGGCTCGTCTGGCGTGGGGAAGTCCGCGCTCAGCAATCGCCTGCTCGGCGCGGAGGTCCAGCTCGAGGGGGCGATCCGGGCGTCGGACGAGCGTGGCCGCCACACGACGGCTCACCGGGAGCTGTTCCTGATCCCTGGCGGTGGCCTCCTCATCGACACGCCGGGCATACGGGAGCTCGGCGTCTGGTCCGCGGGCGGCAGCGCTCCGGCCGGCTTCGACGACGTCGAGGCCCACGCTGCGGCCTGCCGCTTCCGGGACTGCGCGCATGACGGCGAGCCTGGTTGCGCGGTGCTCCGTGCCATCAAGGACGGCGATCTCGATCCCGAGCGCCTCGGTGCCTACCTCAAGCTGGGTGCCGAGCGACGCCACCTCGCCGGGCAGCAGGACGTGCGCGTGAGGATCGAGGAGAAGCGGCGCTGGAAGCAGATCTCGAAGCAGATGCGCGCCAATCCGAAGCGATAAGCAGAGCTGCCTTCCCGCCCCCGCGGCCCGCCCCCAGCGTCCCCGCCACCTCGCGTAGACACCCCCAGCAAATCCCCGCATCCCCGCCCGCGCGCACCTTCGAAACCGCTCTTTCCCATCCCTTGGAAGAGCCCTCGGGAGGGGGTGTCGCGCGCGGGGCCGGCGGGGGAAGGGCCCCACGAACCCGAGCGCCGGCCCGCATCGAAGCCACTCGCTCCTGGTTTTCCCTCACCCGTTCAGCTGGCCATAGCCACCACAAGGCGCGAGTTCGTGGGAAGGGCCCCCCGCCGGCCCCGCGCGCGACACCCCCTCCCGAGGGCTCCCCCGCGTCCTGGAAAGCCCTCCCCCGCCGTCCCGTGTCGCGTGTCCCGTATCCCGTCAGATCCCGTATTGCCGGAGCTTCTTGTGCAGCCCCTCGCGCGTGATCCCGAGCGACTTGGCCGCGTTGGTCTTGTTGTTGTTGTGCCCGCGCAGCGCTTCCAGGAGGAAGAACTTCTCGACCGCGTCCATCATCTCCTTGAGCGACCCCTTCGGCGTCCCCGCCCGCGCGACGAGCCCCTCGACCTGCCGGATCCTCGGCGAGAGCAGCTCCGGCGTCCCGAACGCCCCCGGCTCCAACTGGATGACGATCCGCTGCACCTCGTTCTGGAGCTCCCGCACGTTGCCCGGCCAGTCGTACGCGACCATGAGCTCCATCGCCTGCTGGCTGAACCCGCCGCACGGCTTGCCGATCTCGTCCGCGTAGCGCTCCAGGAAGTGCGCCGCGAGCAGCGAGATGTCGTCGCGCCGCTCTCGCAGCGGCGGCAGGCGGATCGGGAAGACCTTGAGGCGGTAGTAGAGGTCCTCGCGGAACCGCCCCTTGGCCACCTCGTCCTCGAGGTTCCGGTTCGTCGCCGCGACGATGCGCACGTTGACGTGCTTCGGGCTCGTCGCGCCCACGGGGCGGATCTCGCCCTCCTGGAGCGCCCGGAGGAGCTTCGATTGCAGCGACAGCGGCGTCTCGGTGATCTCGTCGAGGAAGAGCGTGCCCCCGTCGGCGATCTCGAACAGCCCCTTCTTCTCCTCGGTGGCGCCCGTGAACGACCCCTTCTTGTGCCCGAAGAGCTCGCTCTCCAGCAGGCTCTCGGCCAGCGCCGCGCAGTTCTGCGCGACGAACAGCTTGTCGCGGCGGCGGGAGCGGTAGTGGACGGCGGCGGCGATGAGCTCCTTGCCCGTGCCCGTCTCGCCCTCGATCAGCACCGTGACGCGCGTGTCGACCACCTTGTCGAGCTGCCCGATCACCTTGCGCATCGCGTCGCTGTTGCCGATGATGTCGACCGCGCCCCCGCCGCCGCCCCGGCGGCGCTCCTCGCGCCCCTTGAGGAAGCTGTTCTCCTTCTGGAGCCGCTCCTCCGCGAGCACGAGCCGCTTGATGAGCCGGGCGTTCGCCACCGCGAGCGAGGCGTTGGCGGCCAGCACGAGGAGCGTCTCCAGGTCGCCGGCGTTCAGCATCCCGGGCACGCTCCGGTTGTCGGCCTGGAGCACGCCGATGATCTCCTCGCCCTTCCAGAGCGGGACGGCGAGCGTGCTGCGGATCGAGGCGCCCATCAGCGACTCGGACTGCCCGACCTCGATCGGCGCGTCGGCGGCGAGCACGGCCGCCCGCTCCTTGATCACCTTCCGGTACACGCTGCGCGTGATCGGGACCGGCCCTGCAGGCGGCCCTCCTTTGCCCGACGCGGACCGGACCCGCGTCAGCACCGGCACGAACGCCGCCGGCGCCGCGCCCGGCTCCTGGTCGTCGTCGCGCAGCACCACCGTGACGTGCGTCGAGCTCGGCACCAGCGCGAGCACCGCGTCGGCGATCTCGGCGAGCACCTCGTCGAGATCGTTCGCCGCGCCGATGCGCTTCTGCGCCGCGTACATCGCCGACAGCGCGCTCGGGTCGCGCTCGATCTTCGCCTCGGCGGGCTCGATCTCGTCGAGGCGGCGGATCGAGACGACCCGCGCGTCGTCGGCCTCCTCCGGGATCTTCACCACCATCCGGGTGACCGCGTCCCCGGAGCCGAGCTCGATGACGTCCCCCGTCTGGAGGGCGAGCGCGCTGCGCCCCGCGCCGAGCTCCAGCCGCTCGCCCCGCCGCGTCACGCTCGTGCCGTTCGTCGAGCGCAGATCCTCGAGGATCACCCCGTCGGCGCCGCTCACGATGCGCGCGTGCGCCCCGGAGACGTGGCGATCGTCGAGGACGACGCGGTTGTCCGACGAGCGCCCGAGCGTGATCAGCTCGCCCTGGAGCTCGAAGGTGCGCCCGGCAGCGAGACCCTGGGTTACCTCGAGCACGATCATGGTTCGTTCTTCAGCCGGGAAGACCCCGTGACAAGGGCCGGAGTAAACCGTCAAGACGGCGGAGACGCCAGGAAAAATCAGGAGCCAGGCGCGTCGGTGAAGCTCCGCGCGAGCTTTGCGCGAGCGTCGCGCGCGCTTCGGGCAAGCATCGCGCCCGGGTGGCGCCAATCAAGGAAAATCTGGATCCAGGTGATGTGCCCGCCTGCGTGCTTCATGCACGCCGTGCGCCCCGTGCGCCCCGACCGCGGACGGGGCGCATGGGGTTGCGGCGGTCACTGCGAGCGGGCGGTGAGGCGGTAGATGACCGTCTTGAAGGGCGCGTTGCCGGCGATCTTCTCGGGATCCTTCGAGGCCTCGCCCTCGTCGACGATCTTCTGCAGCTTGGTCGCGACCTCGGCGTCGCCCTTCGGCGAGAGGGCGTCGATGACCGAGACCGAGACGAAGCGGACGGCCGCGTTCGAGACCTTCGGCATCGCGTCGATGATCTGCTGCCGGACCTCCGGGGTGCCGAGCACGCCCGCCATGTAGGCGGACTTGATCCCCTGGAACTGCGTCTCCTTCGCCTGCGACGCCGGCTCGCCGAGCTTGCCGACGTAACACTCGAGCTTGGTGCCGCAGGCCGCGAGCAGGTCCTTCGCGATCTTGATCTCCTTCTCCATCGACTTGCCGACCGTGCCGCCGCCGCTCGTGCGGGTGCCCGCGAGCCGGTCGACGTCGGCGATCTGGTCGGGCTTCATCAGCTTGAGCGCCGTCTGCAGCGAGACGTCGCGGATCTGCGCGACGTCGTCCTCCTCGCCGCGCGCCTCGAGGCCGGTCTTCACGAGCCACGGCACGAGGCTCGCGTCGAAGAAGTTGCTCGCCGCCTCGGCGAGCATCACCCGCGCGTTGACGCCGGCCGGCGGCATCTCGAGCCCCGCGGGCGTCTTCTCGTAGGCCGCCTGGAAGGCCGCGAGCGTCTCCGGCGTCCTCGGCACCTTGGTCAGCTCGCGCGCGATGATGGCGCGCGGCACGTCCTCGGCCTTCTCGAGCGCGGCGAGCAGCGGCTGCGACGACTCCTGCCGGCCGATCGTCGCAAGGACGAGCGCGGCCGCCGCGACGTGGGCGGTCTCCGCGGCCTTCTTCTGCTCCGCGCTCGCCTTGTCGCCGGCGCCCTTCAGGTTCTCGACCTTCGAGTACTCGACGAGCTCCTTCTGGTCGCCCTGGAGCAGCGCGATCGTCGGCTGGATCGCGGGCTTGCCGATCTTCGTGAGCGCGAGGATGGCCGTCGTGGCCGCGTCCGCCTTGACCGGCGACAGCACGACCTTGAGCAGCGGCACGACCGCCTTCTCGCTGCGCTGCCACCCGAGCAGCTCCGCGGCGGTGATCTGCCAGAACAGCTCGTTCCGCATCGTGCCGACGTCCTTCGGGTCGTTGATCGGGCGCCCGATCATCGTGATGAGCCCGTCTTCCCAGGACTTGCTGTTGATGTCGACCATCGCGTCGTGCACGTCGCGCGAGATCGTCGAGCCCTTGGGCTTGCCGTGCTGGAGCTTCGAGAAGACGGCCATGAGCGGCTCGGCGGCCTTCTCCGACTTCATCGCGCCGAGGCCGCGCACGGCCCAGCGGACGTCCTCCTCGGTGGACTCGGGCTTGTAGTCCTTGAGCGCCTTGATGAGGCAGGCCTCGCCGCGCGGGTCCCTCGTGTCGGAGATGAACTTGATGAGCTTCGAGTTCGTGCGCTCGTCGAGATCGCCGGCCACGCACTTCTGCGTCATCGGCTCGATGATCTTGTCGAGGAGCGGCTTCACGGTCGGGCCGGTCCGGTCCTTGTTGTCACGCGTCATCGCGTCTTCGAAGAACTGGACGAGCCGGTTGACGGAGGCGGTGAGCGTGGCCGGGTCGTCGAGCCGCTTGACGTGCGTCTCGGGGTCGTTCTCGTCGCTGCATCCGACGATGAGCCCTGCGGAGAGCGCCATCGACGACGCGGTGGCGGCCCCCAGGAGGAGCGAGCGAAGGAGCGGCAGGATGCTGCGTGCTGAGCGGGACATGGTGTTTCCTCCGGGACCTCGGTGATGCTGCCGGCCTGACCTCGCCGTCGCACGGCGCGCTTCAGGAGAGGCGGTCAGCGGCTAGCCTTCGTTAGCCTGAGGGGACGAAAGTGGACAAAAACAGCGCGCGGCAGGGGGCGCGGCCCCCCTTCGGCCACGACGTGGCGCCGCTCCGCCATGGAAACGGCGAAGCCGACGCTATTCGCCGCCAGAGAACGTGTCAACGCGAGCGCGGCACCGAGACGAGCCGGCGGATCCCCGTGGCGAAGAGCCGGTCGGGGATGACACGGCGCAGCGCGACGAGCGCCCGTGCGTCCCGGCCGACGAGGGTCCTGAAAGGCGGCGATGCGTCGTCGATGAGGCGGAGGATCGCCGCCGCGACCGGGGCGGGCGGCGGCGCCTTGGCGGCGTCCTTCAGGACGATCTGCTCGATCGCCCTGGTCATCGCGCCGTAAGGGCCGTCGAGCGAGACGTGGGCGCCGCGTCGCTGGTTTTCGTAGAAAATTTCGGTCTTGAAGGTGCCGGGCTCGACGAGGCAGACGTGGACGCCGAACGGGGCGACCTCCCAGCGCAGCGCCTCGCTGAAGCCCTCGACGGCGTGCTTCGTCGCCGCGTAGGCGCTCACGCCGGGGAGGCCGACGAGCCCGGAGATGCTCGAGACGTTGACGATGCGGCCGCGCCCTGCGCCGCGCATCGCCGGGAGCACAGCGCGCGTCACGGCCATCAGCCCGAAGACGTTGGTCTCGAACTGCGCCCGGACGTCGCCGTCCGCCTGCTCCTCGAAGGCGCCGCCCACCGCGATGCCGGCGTTGTTGACGAGGGCGTAGGCGGGGCCGTGCTTCTCAAGGATTTCCCGGACCCTGTCGGGCGCGCTCGCCGCGGCGACGTCGAGCTGCTCGATCTCGAGCGTGACGCCCCGCGCGCCGGCGGCGGCGAGGAGCGCGCCGGCCTTCTCGGGGCGGCGCATCGTGGCGATGACCCGGTGGCCCGCGGCCGCGCACGCGACCGCGGTCGCGAGGCCGATGCCGCTCGAGGAGCCGGTGACGAGGACGAGGTGACCCATGGCGAAGGGGCGCGAGTATAGGCGAAGCGCGACGCGGCGGGGGAGCGCGGGGCGCGCGGCATGTGTGGCGCGTGCGGCATGTGTGGCGCGTGCGCCGCGTTGAAGGGCCGCCGCCGCCGCGCCGCCGGGGCGAGCGCTCAGCCGATGATCATCGCCTCGCTGAGGAGCCGGCCCTCCCTGAAGCGCCGCAGGTTCCAGCGATCGAACAGGGGGAGGGAGGCGCCCTCGGCGATGTGCTGCGCGAGGAGCTTGCCCATGACGGGCGCGATCATGAAGCCGTGCCCCATGAACCCGGAGGCCTGGTAGAAGTGCTCGATCTCGTCGACCCCGCCCACGATCGGGTTCTGATCCGGGGTGAGATCGTAGCAGCCGGCCCACTGCCGCAGCACCTTGACGCTGCCGAGGAGGGGGCACGCGGCGACGAGCGCCCGCGCGTACAGGGCGAGGAACTTGTGGCTCGACCCCATGTCGAGGCCGTCGGGGACGTCCTCGTTGGAGATGCCGCCCACGATCTCGCCGCGCATCGACTGGGAAAAGTAGAGGCCGTTCGAGAGATCCGCGACGAGCGGGCCGAGCCAGGGCTTGAGCGGCTCGGTCGAGCAGATCTCGTGGCGGTGCGGGTGGTTGGGCAGCTCCACGCCGAGCATGCGCGCGATCTCGGGGCTCCACGCGCCGGCGGCGTTGACGACCCGGTGCGTCCGGATCTCGCCGCGATCGGTGACCACGGCGTCGATCCGCGCGCCCTGCGTGCGGAAGCCGAGGACGTTCGTGAAGGTGGCGATGTCGACGCCGAGCTTCTGCGCGCGCTCGGCGTAGCCCCAGACGAAAGGCCAGGGGAACACGACGCCGTCGTCGGGGTTGTAGCTCGCCGCCACGACGCCGTCGGTCGAGAGCTGCGGCACGATCGCGCGCGCCTCGTTGGCGGTGAGCATCCGCGTCCCGAGGCCGCACGCGTTCTGCACGGCGACGCTCTTCTCGAGCGTCCGGCGGCTCGCCTCGCTGCGCACGAGGAAGAGGTAGCCGCCCTGCCGGAACCAGATGTTGATCTTCATCTCGCGGGCGAAATCCCGGCAGATGCGGATGCTCTCCTGCATGAGCCGGATGTTGCCCTCGCTCGAGAACTGCGCCCGGACCCCGCCGCCGTTGCGCCCGCTGGCGCCGCCGCAGAGGTAGCTCCGGTCGACGACGACGATGTCGGTGACGCCGTGGTGCCGCGCGAGGTTGTACGCGATCGCGAGGCCCATGATCCCCGCGCCGATGATGACGATCTCGGCCTGCCCCCGCATCGCGCCTCAGCCGAGCTCCGACCTCGCCGCGGCGACGACGGCGGCCTGGAGGGCGCCGTTCGAGGCGATGATGCCGCGGCCGAGCTTGAGCCCGGGGCCGTTGTAGTCGATGGGCGCGCCCGAGAGGTCGGTGAAGCTGCCGCCCGCCCCGAGGAGCACGGCCTCGGGCGCGCAGCTGTCCCAGAGCTTGGCGCCGCCGCCGCCGTGCACGTAGAGGTCGACCTCGCCGGTCGCGATCCGGGCGATCTTCACGCCGACCGAGCCGCAGGGGACGACCTTCGAGATGCCGAGCCGCGCGAGGAGCGGCTCGATCTCCTTCGGCCGGTGCGAGCGCGAGACGATGAGCGTCGCGTCGGCCGGAGCGCTCACCGCCGAGACCCGGAGCGGCCTCCGGCTGCCATCCCTCGCCTCGAGGAAGGCGGCGCCGCCGGCGCGGCCGGCCAGCGCCTCGCCCGTCGTGGGCATCACCACGACGCCCAGCGCCGCGCGGCCGCGGACCGCGAGCCCGATCATCACGGCGAACTCGCCGTTCCTGTCCGCGAACTCCCGCGTGCCGTCGAGCGGGTCGACGAAGAACACCCGCTCCTTCCCCAGGCGCGAGGCGAGCTCGTCGCCGGTCGGGACGCTCTCCTCGGCGAGGATCGCCTCGCCGGGGAACGCGGCCTCGAGCGCGCTGCAGATGAGCGCGTTCGCCTCGCGGTCGGCGCGGGTCACCGGGTCGCCGGGGCCCTTCATCTCGACGGCGAACGGCGTCGCGTACACGTCCATCACGATCGCCGCCGCGGCGCGCGCGATGCGGACGATCTCGTCGAGCTCCCTGTCGTTCTGGTCCATCGTGCTCACACCTCGATCCCGGCCTGCTTGAGGCGCGCGGAGAGCTCCGTGAGCGCCGTGTCCTGGAGGTAGGGCGGCATGCCGGCCTCGCGGACGAGCTGGTCGAGCTGGGCGACCGAGCGGGGGCCGAGCACGGCGGACGAGACGACGCGGTTCGCGAGGACGAAGCGCAGGGCCGCCGAGCGGAGCGAGGTGACGGCGCCCGTGACCAGCGGCCTGAGCGCGTCGAGCTGGCGGATGCGGGTCTTGAGCTCGTCGCGGGTCCACCGCTGGTAGCGGTGATCGTCGAGGTAGAACTCGCGCTCGGGGCTCCACTGGCCGGCGAGCAGCCCGTGCGCGAGCACCGATCGGGCGAGGACGCCCGCGCCGGACTCGGAGACGTCGCCGGCGACGTCGTGGAGGTCGCCCGGGAAGAAGGCGTTGTAGGCGATCTCGATGACGTCGACCTCGTCGCGCAGCGCGGAGCGGGCGACGTCCGCGGAGCCGGCGCTCACGCCGTAGGCGCGGATCTTCCCGGCCTGCTTGAGGTCCTTCAGGAAGGCGAGGGCCTCCTTCGATTGCATCGCGGCCACGGTGGGGTTGTGGAGCAGGACGACGTCGACCACCTCGCGGGCGAGGCGCTCCTGCGACCGCTCGAACGCGGTGCGGAGGTGGTCCGGGTCGAACCGCTTCGTCGGGGGATCGCCGTCGCGAACGGTGCCGATCTTGGTGACGACGAACGTCGTGCCGGCGCCCTGGAGCCGCCTGCCGAGGCAGCGCTCCATCTCGCCGCGGCCGTAGACGTCGGCGGTGTCGAAGAGGTCGATGCCGACCGCGAGCGCGCGATCGATGACGCGATCGATCTCGACGTCGGCGACGGGACCGTAGCCGTCGCCGGAGAGTCCCCAGGTGCCTAGGGCGAGCTCCGAGACCTGAAGGGTCGTCTTGCCGAGGGGGCGCTTCCTCACGGGCGGCGATCTACACCAGCGCCGGGAGGGCGCCACGAAATAGGGGCGGAGCTCCGGGCACGGCGCGCCGCGTCGCGCGCCCCTCTCGGAGCGGCTCGGAGCGGCGGAGCTGCCTCGGGGGCGGGCGTCCCCCGTCGCGCCTCGGCGCGCGGTGGCAGGGCGCGTCCTCCGGGGCCTCACGCGCCGGCGCGGGCCGTCGGTCCGCCACGTCCCTGCGCGCTCGGCCACGGAACGCTCCATGCCAGGAGCCAGGGAAGGGGAGTGATGCGGAAGCGCGCGGGGCGGCGCCGCCGGGGGCAAGGTCTTCAGGTGACATGTCGAGTCGAGCACCGCCGGTGGCCGACGAAGGGGGCTGGAGAGTATGGCGAAAGGGCCTAATGAGGCATCGGCGGCCGAACCCATCAGCGACCGGAGGTCGCGGCCGCCCGCGGCGAGCGCCTCTGCGCGGCGCGCGCTGGAGCTCGTCGCCGTCCGAGGCAAAGACGTGCTCGGCGTCCGCCATGTGCTCGCGGAGGGGCGCGCGCACATCGGAGACACGCCCGCGTCCATCGTGCGCGTGCCGTCGGGGGAGCTCGATAGAGCGGCCCCGGTCATCGCGGAGGTGATCGGCGCACGCTACGTGCTGCACGTCCCGCGGCGGACGCGGGCGCGCCTCCACGGCGCGGACGGGCTCGCGCGCCTCTTGACGGGCCCGGCCGACATCGAGCTCCAGGAGGGAGACCGCGCCGTGATCGTGATCGGGGCCGTCCAGATCCGCGCGCAGATCGTGCCCATCGAGATCATCTCACGCCTGGGTGCGTCCGGCCTGCGCTGGGTCGGCCTCATCGGCGCCCTCTACCTCGTCGCGCTCGGCATCTGCGCCGCGCTCGCGCCGCGCGACCGCGCCCGCCTGGACGAGGGGTCGATCCGCCGCGCGGTCGGCGAGGCCGCCGCGCAGCTGTGGGCGGAGCACGCCCCTGTGCCATGAGGCGACGGCACCGCCGAGCGGGCGCCGAGCGGGCCGTCACCGGCGGGTGATGCCCGCGCGTGCGCGTCATAAGAGTGGTATTCTCTGCCCTCCATGCGATTCAAGATCGTTCCGCCCCTTCCGGTTCAACTCCTGCTCTGTCCGCTCGCCGTCCTCGGCTGTGGCGGTACGTCCGCCGAGCACGAAGATCCGAGCAGCGAGCCGCGGGGCGGCATCCTGAGCCTGCCGTCCGGCTGGAGCTCCATCGAGCCGGGCGGCGAGACGACGTGCTCGCGCGGTGATCCTTTCAAGTACTTCGTCCGTCCGGGCACCGTCAATCGGCTCATCGTCGAGTTCCGCGGCGGCGGCGCGTGCTGGGACGCAACCACGTGCTCGTTCGCGGGAGCGCTCTTCCAGGAGACGGTCGGCGAGGACGCCCTGACGACCGGGATCTACGATCATGAGAACCCGGACAACCCCTTCAAGGACTGGCACCATGTGTACATCCCCTATTGCACCGGGGACGTCCACTGGGGCGACAACGTGGCCACGTATGGGGAGGGGAGCCAGGCCGTCACCATCCAGCACAAGGGCGCCGTCAACGTCCGCGCGGCGCTCGGCTGGATCTACGAGAACGTCCCCGCGCCAGAGAAGATCTTCGTGACGGGCTGCAGCGCGGGCGCATACGGCGCCATCCTCTGGTCCGCGCACCTGCGAGAGCACTACAAGAGCGCGTCGGTCATCGAGTTCGCCGACAGCGGGGCAGGGATCATCACGGAGACGTTCTTCAGGGACAGCCTTCCTTCCTGGAAGCCCGAGGGCGCTTATCCCACATGGATACCTGGCCTCGACCCGGCCGAGCTGGCGCGGCTGTCGGTGCTCTACGAGAAGATCGGCGCCCATTATCCCGACATGCGCCTGTCGCAGTACAACACCGCCTACGATGAGGACCAGATCTTCTTCTTCAACGTGATGGGCGGCGGCGACGCCCAGGCGTGGTCAGACGCCATGAGGGCAGAGATCGCCGAAATCGAGGCGTCGACGCCGAACTTCAGGTCGTTCCTTGCCGCCGGCACAGCGCACTGCATCCTCTGGCGGCCGGAATTTTACACCCTCGAGTCGCGCGGAGCGCGCCTCGTGCAATGGCTCGACGGGCTCGCAAACGGTGCGCCGCCGCCGAGCGTCGCGTGCGACGCGTGCGGCTCGCCTTGAGCGTCGCCCGGGGGCGGGCGGCGCGGTGGCCGGGGCACCGAGGGGCGGGGTGCGCGCTGGTCGGCGCCGGGCGGAGTGTGCGCGGGAGGGCGGGCGCAGGGGGCGTGGTCGCCCGCTCAGGCGTGCGCCGTCGCGGCGCCAGTTGACGCGCAGCCAGAGCTCTAGATTATGTCCGCCGCGAACGCGGGCGCGTGGGCGCATCCGCGGCGGCCCCGGAGGAAGAGCTCCGGGGGGAGACAGAGGGATCCATGCGCACGCTTTGTATCGATATCGGCGGAACGGGGATCAAGGCCACCATCCTCGACGAGCAGGGGACTCCGATGACGGATCCCGTGCGCGTGCCGACGCCCCAGCCGGCCTCGCCGGACCCCATCCTCGACCTCATCGAGGAGATCGCCCGGGCGCAGGGGGAGTTCGATCGCGTCTCGATCGGCTTCCCCGGGGTGGTGATGGAGAACGTGACCAAGACGGCGCCGCACCTCGACAACGAGAAGTGGAAGGGCTACCCGCTCGGCGAGGCCGTCGAGCGCCGCCTCGGCAAGCCTGTCCGCGTCGCCAACGACGCGGGCATCCAGGGGCTCGCCGTCATCGAGGGCAAGGGGCTCGAGATGGTGCTCACCTTCGGCACGGGGCTCGGCTGCGCGCTGTACATCGACGGCCGCTACGTGCCGAACCTCGAGCTCGGGCACCATCCGTACGGAAAGAGGGACCTGAAGTACGAGGACCGCGTGTTCGACGCCGAGTGCAAGCGCATCGGCCCGAAGCGCTGGAACAAGCGCGTGCGCAAGATGATCGAGCAGGTCGAGCCGATCTTCAATTACCGCAAGCTCTACCTCGGCGGCGGCAACGCGCGCCTGCTCGATACCTCGCGGCTGCCCGAGAACGTCGTCGTGGTGGACAACGTCGCTGGCCTGCTCGGCGGAATCAAGCTCTGGGCCTAGAGCGACGGTCACCCGCTTCGGATACGGGCCCACCTCGGCGTTTTCGGTGCTCAGCGCACCGGAGTGCGCTTCCGCGCCGAAAACGCCGATCTGGGCCCGTCTCCTGTGCGGGTGACCGCCGCTCTGCTGCGGCTCGGCATGGGGCAGAGGTGGGCGGAAGCTGCTGTAGCTAAGGGCGGCCGCGCGCCCGGGAGCTGGCGGGGAGGCCGGCCTGCGGGGGCGTGGGTCGCGCCGGTTCCCAAGCGGGCGCGACCGTCGTACCCTGGCCCGATGAACTCGCCCGACGCACCGAAGCCCGACGCACCGCCCGCGGCCAATCCAGCGGCGGACGCCGATCTCGATCCGTTTCGCCTCCAGTCGCCGGAGACCCTCGCGAACCCGTACCCCGTGTACGCCAGGTTGCGCCAGGAAGCGCCCGTGTACTTCAGCGCGGCTTACAACGGCTGGCTCATCACCCGCTACGATCAGGTCGCGGCGGGCTTTCGTGACCCGCGCCTGTCGGCGAAGCGCTCCAGCGCCTTCGTGACGAAGCTGCCTGACGAGGTGCGGCAGCGGCTGGAGCCGTTGCGCCGCAACCTGGCGTCGTGGGCCCTGCTGCTCGATCCGCCGGAGCACACGCGCATCCGCTCGCTGATCAACAAGGCGTTCGTGCCGCGGCTCGTCGAGGGGTTGCGCTCCCGGGTGGAGACGCTGGTCAACGAGCTGCTCGACGCGGTCGCCCCGGCGGGCCGGATGGATGTCCTCCGCGATCTCGGCGATCTCTTGCCGTTGCTCGTGATCGGCGAGGTGCTCGGTGTACCCGCCGAGGACCGGCACCGGCTGAAGGGCTGGTCCAACGCGCTCAGCGGCTTCCTTGGCGCGGGCCGGCCGACGCTGGAGATCGCGGGGGGCGCGCTGAGCGCCGTGGCCGAGCTGGAGGACTATTTCCGCGGCGTGATCGCGGCCCGGCGGCAGAGCCCTGGCAACGACCTGCTCAGCCAGCTCATCCTCGCGGAGGAGCAGGGCATGATCCTCGGCGAGCAGGAGCTGCTCTCGACGTGTTGCATGCTCCTCTTCGGCGGCCACGAGACGACGAAGAACCTCATCGGCAATGGCCTGCTCGCGCTCCTTCTCCACCGTTCCGAGCGCGAAGCGCTGCGCGCTACCCCGTCGCTGATCGGCCCGGCGGTGGAGGAGCTGCTCCGGTACGACTCTCCGGTGCAGTGGATGAGCCGTGTCGCGCTCGACGACATCGAGCTCGACGGCGTGCGGATCCCGAAGGGTGATCGCGCCTTCCTGGTGCTCGGCGCGGCGAACCGCGATCCCGCGCAGTTCCCCGACCCCGACAAGCTCGATTTTCGCCGCACTGACATCCGCCACATCTCGCTCGGCCTAGGCGTCCATTACTGTGCCGGCTCCGCGCTCGCCCGGGTGGAGGCCCAGGCTGCCATCTCCACGTTCCTGCGCCGTTTCCCCGACGCCGAGCTCTCCCCTGGGCCGCTGACCTGGCGCATGAACCCCGGCATGCGCGGCGTCACCGCCCTCCCGATAGAGCTAGGCCCGCAGAGCTCCGCCTCCTGACCCCTCTCCAACCCGCCTGTTCCGCCGGGGAGCCGCCGGGGAGAGGGGAGGGGGGCGCGCGGGGGCGAGGGGGAAGGGCCCCGCGGATCCGAGCGCTGGCCCGCACCGCAGCTTGTCGCCCCCAGATCTCCCTGTCCCGTACAGCTGGCCATAGCCACCACAAGGCGCGAGTCCGCGGGAAGGGTCCCCCTCGCCCCCGCGCGCCCCCTCCCCTCTCCCCGGCGGCCGTTGCGTCCTGGTTCTAGCTGTTGAGCCGCATCCCCGGCGCCAGCTGCCCAGGCAGCGCCACCGCCGCCGCCTCCAGCCCCGCGACCGGATATGCGCAGTAGTCCGCCGCGTAATACGCGCTTGGCCGGTGGTTCCCGCTGCTCCCGACCCCACCGAACGGCGCGGCGCTCGACGCCCCCGTCAGCGGTTTGTTCCAGTTGACGATCCCCGCCCGGGATTCCCGCCAGAACCGCTCGTAGAGCTCCCTGCGATCCGAGATCAACCCGGCCGCGAGCCCATAACGCGTGCGGTTGGCCAGCGAGAGCGCCTCATCGAAGCTCCCGTAGCGCTGCACCTGCACGAGCGGCCCGAAATGCTCCTCGTCCGGGAGCTCCTTGATCGCCGACACATCGAGGATGCCGGGCGAGAGCAGCGCGGTTCCCTCCTCGAGCCGGCGCATCTCCAGCAGCACCTCGCCGCCGAGCGAGACCAGCCGCGCCTGCGCCGCGAGCAGCCGATCCGCCGCCGCGAGCGAGATCACCGCGCCCATGAACGGCTGCTCCGCGTCGTCGTACCTGCCCACCTTGAGCCGGGACGCCGCGTCGACCAGGCGCCCCAACAGCGCGTCGCCCTCCGGCGTCGCCGGCACCAGCAGCCGCCGCGCGCACGTACACCGCTGGCCCGCCGAGATGAAGGACGACTGAAGGATATGGTGGATCGCCGCCTCGGTGTTCGCGACGTCCTGGACGATGAGCGGGTTGTTGCCGCCCATCTCCAGGGCGAGGATCTTCTCCGGTTGGCCCGCCAGCTGCCGGTGCAGCGCGTTGCCCGTGCCGGAGCTGCCTGTAAAGAAGAGGCCGTCGATGCCCGGGTGACCGGCGAGCGCGACGCCGGTGCGCCTCCCCCCCTGGACCAGGTTGAGCACCCCGGCCGGGATCCCCGCCTTCTCCCAGAGCCGCGCGGTCTCCTCCGCGACCCTCGGCGTGAGCTCCGAGGGCTTGAACACCACGCAATTGCCCGCGATCAGGGCCGGGACGATGTGGCCGTTCGGCAGGTGGCCCGGGAAGTTGTAGGGCCCGAGCACAGCGACCACGCCGTGCGGCCGGTGGCGCACAACGGCCGTCGCGTCGCCCGCCTCGGCCTGACGCTCGCCCGTCCGCTCGCGCCAGGCCATCAGCGACACGTCGATCTTGCCGATCATCGTCTGGACCTCGGTGAGCGCCTCCCAGCGCGGCTTGCCCGTCTCCAGCCCGATCACGTCCGCGAGCCGGGCCTTGTGCTCGCCCAGGAGGCCGGCGAACCGCTTCACCAGCGCCGCCCGCTCCTCCAGGCCGCGATCGCGCCACGCAGCGAACGCGCCGCGCGCCGCCGTCACGGCCGCGTCGACCTGCTCCTCGCTCGCGGCGCGCCCCTCGAAGACGACCGCCTGCGTCACGGGGTTCCGGCTCGCGAACGGCTCGCCCGCGCCGGTCACCCAGCTGCCGTCGATGAAATGGGTCGACATGGTCACCTCCCTGTCGCGGAGCTCCCCCCGCGGAACACCACACGGGCTCAACAGTCCGTCCTGCCAGTATGGTTTGCGTCCACCTCGCTCCGCCAGTGTGCATCGTACCAGAGGCCGGCGCCCCCAGGGCTCGCGCGCCCCCGGACGGAGCATCGCGCCGGCGACCGCCCAGGAAAGATGGGGCCGCTCGTCGACCTCGCCAGGGCTTCGCCGCGTCATGAGGGACCACAACATCATGTGTTCCGGCGCGACTGAGCCCCAACCAGAGGGGTGTCGCTCGGTCAGTCGCTCTCTTGGTGAGAATCCAGGAGCCGAGATCTCAATGCGCCTCGTGCTCGATCGTTCCGAGTCCGCTCGTGGCGGGCGCGCGACATTCAAGGGGATGCACCGTGGCGAACAGGTGTGCTGAGCGTGATCGCGCGTTGGATCACGCTCCGGGCGCACTGCAGCAGGGCGCTCTCCACGCCCGGTGACACCAAGTCTTGACGGTCCTGTGGCTGGCGTGGAGACGTGCTCATGTCAGTTTTCCCGCCGATGCATCACACGGTGGCTATCTCAGACATCCATCTATGTGAGCTCGAGCCGACCGACGGTCTCTGGATGCGCTATCGGCAGGCGCCGTACTCCCCGGACGGGGAGATCGCGGCGATGCTCGACGCGCTCCGGGGAGAGGTCCGGAAGGGGGCGGGCGGCTCCGGGGAGCTCGGCGCGGAGCGCGACGAGCTGACGCTGGTCCTGAACGGCGACATCTTCGACCTGGATGCGCCTCGGGTGATCGGCAACGAGAGCGTGGTCCACGACCTGCCGCGCACCGCCGAGCACGCCGTGCCGGCGATGGAGGCCATCCTGCGCGATCACCCGGTGTTCGTCGCGGCCGTCGGACGGATCGTCGCGGACGGGCACACCGTGGTCTTCGTGGCGGGCAACCACGACATCCAGCTCACGCTGCCCGAGGTGCGCGAGGCGGTGCAGCGGAGCGTCGTGGACGCGGCCATGCACGAGCTCGCCACCCGGGACGGCGGCCTTCCGGCGGGATCGACCGAGGAGCTCCGCGCGGCGCTCGCGGCGCGGGTGGCCTTCCGCGCCTGGTTCCACCGCACGCACGACGGCGTCATCGTCGAGCACGGCAATCAGTACGACTCGTACTGCTGTTATCGTTACCCGATGGCGCCGTTCGGCCGGAATCGGGGGGAGATCCAGCCGACGATGGGCTCGCTCGTGAGCCGCCTGCTCGTGTCGCGCATGGGGTACTTCAACCCGCACGTCGACTCGTCGTTCATGCTCTCCGGCTTCGGCTACCTCTCTCACTGGACGCGGTACTACCTGTTCTCTGGCCGCTCCCTCGTGCTCGCCTTCGGCGTGGGCGCGCTGCGCACGATGATCGAGCTCGTGCGCCGGCGCGACCCGAGCCGCCGGGCGCTCCGGCGCGCGGACCTCGCCGCGGCCACCCGCGAGACGGGCGCGCCTTTCCCGGCGGTGGTCAAGCATGCGCGGCTGTTCGCGCGGCCGGCCGAGGACTGCCTCGGCCGTGTGGCGCGCGAGCTCTGGCTGGATCGCCTCGGGCTCGCGGCGGTCGGGATCCTCGCGGCGCTCGCGTGCCTGTGCTGGATGCCGGGGGGGCTCGCGGCGGCGGCGTTGCTCGCGCCGACGCTCCTCGTCGCGTACGAGTGCGCCGTGCCGAAGCCCACGCTCGACGCGGTCTGGCAGGGCGTGAACCAGGCGGCGCGGTCCGTGGCCAGGGCGCACGGCGCCAAGGCCGTGATCTTCGGGCACACCCACAACCCGGAGGGGAGCTGGGAAGGCGGGGTGTTCTTCGGAAACACCGGCTCCTGGTCCGCGGCGTTCGAGGACATCGCGTGCACACAGCCCGTCTTCGAGGCACGCCCGCTCGTCTGGCTGCGATCCGAGGACGATGCGGGTCCCGAGGCGCCCCTGTCGGGCGGCCTCGTGATGTGGAAGGACGAGCGGTTCCAGCCCTGGAGAGCCGACGCGAGGCCGTCCGTGCCGAGGAAGGCCGAGGTGGCCAAGCGCCCGCGCCCCGCCGCGCTTCGGCCCCAGGCCACGGCCGCGCTGCGCAGCTAATCGCCCGGCAGCTCAGCCCAGCACCGCCCCGTAGAAGTCGCGCGGATCCATCTGCTCGGGGAAGACCGAACAGCCGCCGTCGTTGATCTCGATCACCGTGTACCCGCCGCGCTCGAGTCGGGCCACGTCGGCCGTGAAGAAGGGGGAGCCGATGACCTGGCCGAGATGAGCGAACTGCCCCGGATGCTCGAGCGTCGAGTCCACGTCGTAATACGGCGCGTGCGCCACCAGCCGCCCCTCCCAGAACACGAGGCGGTGCTCGTCGGTCACGCGGCGCTGGCCGGGCGCCCAGCCGGGCAGCGTCGCGAGGTCGAGGTACTTTCTCACGACGAACCCGCGCTCGAAGCGGTCTCCGCGGAGCTCCAGGATCTTCTCGCACACCTCGGCGAAATCGTCGTACGTGGCGCCCTCGGGCACGAAACACGCACGATGCCAGAGCTCCTTGACCGATTTCACGTGGTCCTTGACCACCCACGGCGGCGGCCCGAGCTCCAGGGCCGCCTCCCACGCTTCCCGGATGTCTTCGCCTTCGGTCCACCGCGTGGGCGCGGTCTTGTCGCCGAGCAGCGGGACGTAATTGGGCATGTACATCGCCTCGGCGAAGCTCTCCGGATCGACGACGAGCTCCTCGCCGCGGTCCTGCATGGCCTCGTACAGGCCTGTATATTCATCTTCGCTCAACATCCACCCTCGGTAGAGCCATGTCCGGTACCGGGGACTCGGCAGCCGGCGCAATGCGCGCTCCGGCTCGCCATTCACGACGGGGTCGAGCGGGATCGCGTAAGACTCGATGCCGAGCTCCTCGGCGGCCAGCACGTCGATCTCGAAGCGATCCTCGGCGAACTGAGGGACATGGGGTCTTCCGAAGAGGATGGTGACGTCGCTCATGGAGTCCTCCAGGGTGCCGCCGCGCCCGGGTCCGGGTCGGCGCGGCGGGGCGGACAAGGTGGATCCATGTTTGCGAAGAACCAGTCTTGCGAAGAACGATCGCTTGCGAGAGGATAGACTCAACGGGCGACGAAAATCGGGTCCTCCGCCCGCGCGTCGCGCCGCCGTTCGGGCCGGAATGGTCGCCGGTTCACCACCGAAGCGAGCGCGCAGGCGCGCATGGCGGTAGCGGATCACGCGATGGCGCGGCGCGCTCGATATCGCCCCCTCGCGGCTCGGCTGCGGGGGCGGCCGAGCGCGGCCTCGATGGCCGCGCTCACCTGAGGATCCGTTTCCATGGCGAGCGCGGCCTTCAGGCGGGGCGCCCAGAGCGCGGCGTCGCGGTAGTAGACGGCTGCCCAGGTCGCGCGGCGCAGCGAGGGATCGGGTGAGGCGACGAGCCCGACCAGGAGATCGTCGGCGACCGGCGCGGGCATGAAGCGCAGCGCGTAGGCCGCCGTGGGCGCGAGCTCGGGCGAGCCCAGCTCAGCGCGGATGACGTCGAGCGCGCGGCCATCACCGCTGTTGCCGAGGGCTTCAAGGGCGAGGCGGCGCGCGGCGGCGTCGCCGGCCGCCGCCGCGTACGCTGCGAGAAGATCGGGCACCGGATCGGGGAGGTCGGCGCCCTGATCCCCGGCTTGCTGCAGCGTGCGCGCCTGGGCGCCGAGCGCCAGCGTGGCGGCCTCGCGCACCAGGGGATCGCCGGACGAGGCCGCGGTGCGCAGCGCGTCGATCGTGTGCGCGTCGGCGAAGGAGGACTGCGCCAGGCTCACGGCCGCGTGCCGCTGTGCGTCGCTGGTCGCGCCCGGGGCGGCGAGCACGTCGGCGAGCGCGGCCGTGGCCTCCTCGGTGCCCGCCGCCCCGAGCGCGGCCGCGAGGAAATCTGCGTCGGTGTCCTTCACCTCCGGCCGCGCGAGCTGCTTGCCCGCCTCGAGCGACTGCGCCGGATCGAGGCGGAGCACGGCGGCCGATCGCGCTAGCAGCGCCGCGCGCCGCCGGCCGCGCGCGTCCGTGTCGGGCTCGCCCTTGCTCTCGACGAAGGCGCCGCGCAGATCGCCGAGCTTCGCGCCCGCCGCGCGCCGCTCGTCCGCGCGCCGCTGCGCCGCCTCGTCGTCGTCGCGGATCACCATCGAGGCGGGCCCGTAGGTCGCGATGCGCCGCTCTGCCGCCTCGACGTCGGCCGCGCGCGCCGGCCCGCGATCGACGAGGCGCAGCGCCGCCCCGAGCGCACCCGTGATCCGGGCCATCCCTTCGCCGATTTCGGTGCGGGTCGCCTCCCGCGCGTCGAGCGCCTCCACGAGCCCGTCTCCACCGACGACCATGCGCCCCTCGCCCTCGACCGTCATGCGCGTCGAGCCGCCGGCGTGGAGCGCGGCATAACCTCGCTTCGACCGCCGCACGCTCCGGCCCTCGCGCCGGTAGCTCGCGTGGAAGGTGCCGGCGGCGTCCACCTCGTCGATCTCCCACGCCTCGCCCGCGCCCGCCGTGTACTGCGCAAGCGAGGCGAGCCCGGTGAGCAGCGCCCGCGCGCCGGCGGGCGCCTCCCTGGCGAAGCGCAGGCCCACGAGCCGCCCCGCCTCGTCGTGCACCAGGAGCACCGGCTGGCGGAGCGCCTCGCGCGACACCTCGGGCGCGCCGTGCCGCTCGACGGTCGCGCCGTCGAGGCGCGCCTCCACGATCGGCGTCCCCGGCACCGGCATGAGCGACCAGCGGCCGGTGATGCGCACGTCGGCGCCGACGTGACGGCCGACCTCGATCCGCTGCGTGAGCGCGGCCGCGTACACGAGCCGCTCGACCGCGGCCCGCAGCGCGGGCTCGCCGGCGCACGCGGCCTCGAGCGCGCGCGCCCTCTCGGCCGGCTCGAGGTCGACCACCTCGTCGAAGAGCGAGGCGACACGCGCCGGATCCGGGGCGCCGCCGTTCACCCGTCCTTCTGCTCCAGCGCCTCGTGGAGGAAGGCGCGGGCGAAGCGCCAGTCGCGCTCCACCGTGCGCGCCGTGACGCCGAGCGCCTCGGCGCTCTCCTCCTCGGACAGGCCGCCGAAGTAGCGCATCACCACGACCTGCGCCTTGCGCGGGTGCGCGCCCTCGAGGCGCTTCAGCGCGGCGTCGACCGCGAGCACGTCCTCGAGGCCGAGATCACCGGAGGCCACGTCGAACGCCGCGTCGAGCTCCGCTGGCCGGCGCCCGCTCCCGCGCTTCGCCGCGCTCCTGCGCCGCACGTGGTCGACGATCAGCTCGCGCATCGCCTGCGCTGCGGCGCCGAAGAAATGGCCGCGCCCGTTCCACCCCGGGTCGGCCGCGCCGACGAGCCTCAGGTAGGCCTCGTGCACGAGCGCCGTCGGCTGGAGCGTCTCGCCCGGACGGAGGCGCGAGAGCTGCGCGGCCGCGAGCTTGCGCAGCTCGCCGTAGACGACCGGCAGGAGTTCGCCGGCGGCCTCGCGCCGCCCCGCGGCGATCTCGCCGAGCATGCGGGTCACGTCGCTGTCCATGCGCCCCGTCGTAGGGGAGAAGGCGTGGCCGCGAATCGGGGCTGAACGTCCACACCTGCTCGCGCGGCGGGATGAGACCGGGAATGGCGCCGCCTGGACGACGAGACGCCGAGGACGGCGCGCGTCTGGGCCCGACAGCCCCTGTCGGGTTGAGCCCAGCGCGCCCGGACGATAGAGTCGGCGCTGACCTTGGCCTTGGGGAGCAGCGCCCCGGCGCGATCCGCGGAGTGGACGACGCATGAGCCTCAGCGAGCGCGAGCAGATGGCGCTGACGCAGCCCGCATGCGGCGCGCCCGCCTCGGGCGAGTCTGGAAGCGCGCCGCCGGCCGGCGCGGCGTCGGACGTCACGTTCAGGCTGCGCGAGACCCCGTGCGCCACCGCCCCCGAGCTGCCGCCCATCTCCGTCACGGCCCCCGAGCGCCTGTCCGCGGAGGAGCGCTACGAGGATCTCGGCTGCATCGGGCGCGGGGGCATGGGCGAGGTGCGCCGCGTGCGCGATCGCATCCTGGGGCGCGTGCTCGCGATGAAGATCCAGTCGTCCGAGACGCGCGACGCGACGCCCGATCGCGCCCGCTTCCTCGCCGAGGCGCGCCTGACCGCGGCGCTCCAGCACCCCGGGATCGTTCCCGTGCACGAGTGCGGCGAGCTCGCCGACGGGCGGCTGTGGTTCACGATGAAGGAGGTGCGCGGGCGCACGCTCGGCGAGGTGATCGCCGAGGCGTACGCGGCCGGCGGCGGGAGCCTCTCGCCCGCCGCGCTGCGGCGGGCGGTCGACACGTTCCTCCGCGTCTGCGAGGCCGTGGCGTACGCGCACAGCCGCGGCGTGATGCACCGCGACCTCAAGCCCGCCAACGTGATGATCGGCGAGTTCGGCGAGGTCCTGGTGATGGACTGGGGCCTCGCGCGGCCCTCCGCGCCGCTGCGCGGGTCGCCCGGGGCCGCGGGCGCGGCGGACGTGATCGAGGCGGCCCCGCTCACGCAGCCCGGCGAGGTGCTGGGCACGCTGCTCTACATGGCCCCGGAGCAGGCGCGAGGCGAGGGCGATCGCCTCGGCGCGGCGAGCGACGTCTACGCGCTCGGCGTCGTGCTCTACGAGATCCTCGCCGGGCGCCACCCTTACGGCGGCCAGCCCGCGGCGATCTGGGGCGCGCTCCTCACCGGCGGGCTCAGGCCGGTCGAGGCGAGCGCCCCCCACGAGGTGCCCGCGGAGCTCGCGGCGATCTGCGCCCGCGCGATGGCGCTCGCCCCGGAGGCTCGCACCCCGGACGCGGGCGCGCTCGCCGCCGACGTCCGGAGCTGGCTCGACGGCGCGCGGCGGCGCGAGCGCGCGCTCGCGATCGTGGACCATGCCCGCGCGATCCGGCCGGAGATCGAGGCGACGCGGGCGCGCGCCCGGGCGCTGCGCGACGAGGCGCGGGCGATCCTCGACGGCCTGAGCTCGTTCGATCCGGCCGAGCGGAAGGCGCGCGGGTGGCGGCTCGAGGACGAGGCGGAGCGCCTGGAGCGGGAGGCGTCGCTCGGCCAGGTCGAGTGGATGCAGGTCCTCCGCTCGGCGCTGAACGAGGCGCCGGATCTCCGCGAGGCGCACGAGGCGCTGGCCGATCACTACGCCGAGGAGCTCGCCCAGGCCGAGGAGGCGCGGGATCCGCGGGGCGCGGCGCGCGCCGAGGCGCTCCTCCGGCAGCACGACCGCGGGCGCCACGCGGTGCTGCTCGCCGGCGACGGGGCGCTCACGCTGGCGACCGTGCCCGCGGGGGCGCGGGTCTCCCTCCACCGCTACGTCGAGCGCGACCGGAGGCTCGTGCCCGAGCTCGCGCGCGAGCTCGGGCCCACGCCCCTGCTCGAGGTGGCGCTCCCGCGCGGCAGCTACCTCCTCACGCTGCGCGCGCCGGGGTACCATGACGCGTGGTATCCCGTGCTCATCGAGCGCGGGCGGCGCTGGGACGGCGTCCGGCCAGGCGGGGAAGGGGCCCAGCCGGTGCGCCTCCTTCGCCTCGGCGAGCTCGGCGAGGACGACCTCTACGTGCCGGCCGGCTGGTTCCTCGCCGGCGGCGATCCGGACGCGGGGGACAGCCTCCCGCGGACGCGGCTCTGGTGTGACGGCTTCATCGTCCGGAGGCACCCGGTCACCAACGCCGAGTACCTCGCCTTCCTCAACGCGCTCGTCGCGAGCGGGCGGGAAGCCGAGGCCCTCGAGTGCTGCCCGCGCCTCTCGCTCGGCCGCGCCGCCTCGGGATCGAGCCCGGACTCGCTCCGGTTCGAGCGGGCAGACGACGGCCGCTTCCGGCTCGGGTGCATCCAGACCGACGTCCAGGAGGAGCCGAGGATGCCCGTCGCGTTCGTCCACTGGCGGGCGGCGATGCGTTACGCGGCGTGGTACGCCGCCGTGACGGGCGCGCCGTGGCGCCTCCTGAACGAGCTCGAATGGGAGAAGGCGGCGCGGGGCGTCGACGGCCGGTGCATGCCCTGGGGTGATTTCCTGGAGCCGACCTGGGGTTGCATGCTGGGCAGCCACGAGGGCGTCGCCGGCCGGCGGCCCGTCGACGACTTCCCGCAGGACGAGAGCCCTTATGGCCTGCGCGGCGCGGCCGGCAACGTGCGCGACTGGTGCATCAACGCGTGGAAGCGCGAGGGGCCCCGGACCGAAGCGGGGGTCGTGCTGCTCGATCCGGCGGACGACGGCGACGCGGATTTCCGCGCGGCGCGGGGCGGCGCGTGGTCGACGTCGCCGAACCTCTGCCGGGCGGCGGGGCGCTTCGCGGGCAAGCCCGGGGATCGCTTCGGGGGGATCGGGTTCCGGCTGGCGCGCCCGGCGCCGGGGTGAGCGGCTCAGCGTTCGGCGCCGGGGTGAGCGGCTCAGCGTTCGGCGCCGGGGTGAGCGGCTCAGCGTTCGGCGCCGGGGTGAGCGGCTCAGCGCTCGGCCGCCCTGCGCTGGAGGCCTGCCCGGGCGCGCCTGGGGCGGCGCCCCCGGGCGAGGCTTCAAGCGCGCTGGCGGCTCACGCGGGCCTCATCACGCCATGGTAGTAGTACCAGGCGCTCTGAGGGTCGATGTGGCGCGGATCGTTCGACGGCGTATCCCCCACGAACACCTGCGTGAAGTTCACCTTGCTCGGGGTGTTCTGGAAGATGAGGCCGTTCTGGGGCCGATCCATCTTGTACCAGATCGCGTTGCGCAGCTCGCCGGCGCTGCCGAGCTCCACAAGGAGGCCGATCCGGCGCCCGATCGGCCCGTCCGGATCGACGGCCCAGTAGAGCGCGCTGGCCGGAGAGGTCGGCTGGTAGATGCCCTGAGTCCACTGCTGCCCCGACGCCTCCTGGTCCGTCGAGAGGACGCTGCCCCCGACGAGCCAGTCCCGGAACTCCTTGGGGTAATCCGGCGATCCCGGGTGGTTCGTGAACCCGAACGAGACCAGGGTGATCGCCCTCGACTTGAAGGCGGCGAGCCTCGACCAGTACTCGGTCTTCGCCGTGAATCCGCTGGGGGGCGTCAATCCCGACACGGCCAGGTGGAGGAGCGGGGTCCCGGTGCTCGTCTCGATGAAGCGGAGCTTCGAGTCGATGGGGATCTGCGTTTTGTCCGGCTCATCCGTCCGTTTGGGCAAGAGGTCTCCCCGCGTGACACCCAGCTCGCCCGTGCTTGATCCAGTGCTCATGGCTTGATGAACTCCTCGTCTCGTGTGTGGAACCTCGGAATGTTAACCGGTTTGTCCGGCGCGAGCGCGACATCCGGAGGGGCGGACCTCGCCGGGCGCGCGCTCGCGCCGTGGGTTCACAGGAGACCCACGGTGATGGGCTGGAAGAAGACCTGGACGCCGGTCCTGGTCCCCGCCTCGTTGCCCTTCGTGTCGCCGACATAGTCGAGCAGCGAGACCAGGCTGCCGGTCGAGAACGAGAAGAGGTCGTGGGCGTGGTTCGTGTCGAGGTACTCGTGCTCGAAGTACGTGGGGCCGAGGATCCCGGTGATCTCGCGGGGCGCCGTGTAGAGGTGGAACCAGCCGGTCCCCTCGGCGCGCGTCCAGTCGCTCTTCGTCTCGATGGCGTCGATATGGACGGACGCCCAGACCTCGTTGCCATTGAAGACGTGGAGCTCCACTTCCAGGTAGGTGCGCGGCCCGTGACCGCCGAAATCGGCATCACCGCCGACGCGCGGCGGGACGTAGAACGGCGTCTCCGAATGAAACGTCACCGCCGAGGAGAAGGCGACAGCGTCGCTGGCCGCCGACTGCTCGACCGCGTCCGGCGGGGCGAGATCCTCTGCGGCCGGCTCTCCAGCGGGCGTAACGGCGCAACCAGCGAGCAACGAGAAGGACAACGAAGCGAACAGCGCACGCATCATGATAGAGCTCCCTTCGAGGTGTGCCTGCGCGCTCTCCTGCCGAGATAGCGGCGCTGCGCGCGGCGATTGGCCTTTCAGCAGGCGTCGTGCCACCGCGAGGAAACGAGGATCCGTGCGGGATCCGACGAGCCCTCGCGCTCCGGCGCGGCACGTCGGGTCACCCTCGCTCGACTTGAGCAAGACCTGCGCGAGCGGCGCTTGCGCGAGCGCCGCGCGGCGGACCCTCGACAGCCTTCCCGAGCGTGGACCTCACCTCACCTCTTCCGATGGGGTGCTGTTGCTGTAAATTTTTATTGATGCTCGATGCGCGGGATCGGCGCTCGGAGGGTGAGCTCTGCATTGAAGGGGAGAGGTAAGGTGTGATATATGTCGCCCATGAAGGTTGGGGGAACTCATCTCATCACAGTTGCCGCGTTTCTCGCCTGTGGGTGCGCCTCCTCTTCGCCGCCCGCGCCCTCGACGCCGGCGAGCCTGGGGGGCGGTGCCCCGGTAGCGTCCGTCGCTCAGCCGGCGGCCCCGGCCGGCGACACCGCCGCGGCGGGCCCTGCCGGTCCCCGGAGCCGCCGCTATCCCTTGGAAGAGCTGCGCAGGGTGGCTCGCGTCGCGTCCGCGCGTTGCAAGAAGGCGAATGCGTCCTCGGACTCGGCGTGTCTCCTCACCGAGGCCACACCATTCCTCAAATACCGGCCCGAGGACCCGGATTGCCGTTACGTGTCGGGGACCGCGCTGTCCGTCGCCGAGTGCTCCGATTTCGAGGAGGGCTGCCAGAGCGTGGACGCGAAGGATCTCGACCACCAGCTCGCGGCCCTGCAAACCGCCGGCAAGGACTGCAATCGCGAGCCGACCGACTCCGAGCGGGCAGAGCTGCTGAAGCTCCTCGGCGCGAAGTGAGGCCCTGCGCCGCCGGCGCGCGTCAGCGCGTGGCCTTGCCCTTGCGCGGCCGCGGGATGCCGTAGGCGCTCAGCCGGGCCACGAAGGTGCGGCGGGGCATGCCGAGGAGCGCCGCGGCCTGCGTCTGGTTCCCCGCGCACTGCTCCAGCGCGTCGACGATCCGCCGCCGCTCGAACGCGTCGAGCTCGCTCCGAAGGCCGCCCGCGCCCTCGGCCGGGGGGACGGTGCCGGCGGGCGCGGCGGCCTCGGCGGGCCCCGCCGCGGAGCGCGCCTCGGCGGGCGCCGCCGCGGGGCGCGCTTCGGCGGGCGCGGGCGGCAGCGCCGCGGCGGCGTCGAGCAGGAGGTGCTCCGGGAGCAGCGTGTCCCCGCCGGAGAGCACGACCGCGCGCTCGATGACGTTGCGCAGCTCGCGGATGTTGCCGGGCCAGCGGTGCGCCTCCAGGGCGGCAAGCGTCTCGGGGGCGAACGCCGGCGCCGGGCGCCCGAGCGCGCCCGCGGTCCGATCGGCGAGCGCCCGAGCGAGCGGCGCGATCTCGGCGATCCGCGCCCGGAGCGGCGGGATCGTCAGCGCGATGCCGTTCAGCCGGAAGAACAGATCCTCCCGGAAAGCGCCCCGCTTCACCTCGGCGGCCAGATCGCGGTTCGTCGCCGAGACGAAGCGCACGTCGATGGGCCGCGGGCTCAGCCCCCCGACGCGCATCACCTTCCGCTCCTCGAGCACGCGCAGCAGCTTCACCTGGATGCTGGGCGGCAGCTCGCCCACCTCGTCGAGCAGCACCGTGCCCTTCTCGGCCGTCTCCAGGAGGCCCGGCTTCGCCTGGACCGCGCTCGTGAACGCGCCCCGCTCGTGGCCGAACAGCTCGCTCTCGAGGAGCGACTCCGAGAGCGCCGCGCAGTTGAGCCGCACGAACGGCCCCTGCGCGCGCGGCGAGCGCCGGTGGATGTGCTCGGCCAGCACCTCCTTGCCGGCGCCCGTCTCGCCCAGCAAGAGCACGGTGATCGGCGCGCCGGCCACGCGCTCGGCCAGCGCGTAGAGCCGCTCCATGGCCGGGTCGAGCACGATGGGCTGGCCCTGCCCCTGGCCCGGCGTTGCGCTCGCGGCGCCCTCGCGCGGCAGGATCACGATCAGCGTCGAGCCGAGGTTCACCGCGTCCCCGACCGAGAGCTCCATCGTCTTGCCCTGCTCGGGCTGGAGCTCCAGGAGCTTGGTCGTCGGCCCGGCGCTGCGCTCGCGGCGGAGGCGGGTCCCGTTCGCGCTCCCGAGGTCCTCGATCGCGATGGGCGGGCCGAGGTGGATGATCGCGTGCCGGCGCGAGACGGAGCTGTCGTCGATCGGGACGTCGTTCTCCGGCGACCGGCCGAGCGACACCCGGCCCTCGGCAGGCAGCGGGTGCCGCGTCACGCGGCCCCCGGCGAACACCGCGAGCTCCAGGGCGCCCTGTACATCGTTCCGGGTGGACTTCGCGGCGGCCACGGTTCTCTCCCTGTTCACTCCGCCTGGTTCTACCTCGTCGCGCCGCCCCCGTCTGCTCACGTCTCGAGCCACGCGCGCGCGAGCGCCAGCGTGCGTACGTGCGCGTCGATGTCCTCCAGAAAACTCCGCCGGTAGGCGGGATCCGCGATCTTGTCGGCGCGGGCGAGTAGCTCGCCGCGCGCCTCGCGGAGGACCTCACGGGCCGCCTCGACCTCGCCGCTCTCGTGGAGCGCCTCGGCCAGCAGCGCGGGGACCACCTCCTGCCGGAGCACGAAGAGACACGCGGTCGACCGCTCCAGGGCGAACGCCTCGCGGGCCAGCGCGGCGGCCTCCGCCGCCCGCCCCTGCCGGAGCCGGATCTCGGCGAGCAGCGAGAGGCGCACGGACTGAAAGCAGGGCACCAGCCTGGCGGCATCCCCGACGGCGCGCACCTCCTCCTCCGCCCCGGCGAGATCCCCTCGCTCGAGGCGGCATTCCGAGAGGAGCAGGCGCGCCTGCGTCGTGTAAGAGGACCCGATGGAGGCCGAGGCTCTGCGGAGCATCGTGCCGGCCTGCTCCTGCGCTTCCGTGACCCGCCGCTGCTCCAGCAGCCCCATGATCCGGAACGAGAGCGCCGTCAGCGCGACGTAGGCCGGCGCGTGCTCCACCGCGAGCAGCGCGTCGAAGGCCTGCTCGGCGAGCTCGAAAGCGCCGAGCCTCAGCTCGTTCTGGGCCGCATACAGCCACACCATCATGACGTGGAAGCGATCGCCGAGGGCCTCGATGTGCTCCTTCGCGGTGCGGCACCGCTGGAGCGCTCCCCATGCATCTCGCTCGGCGTGGGCGCACCACCACGCCCGGACCATGTCGATCGCGGCCCAGGCGATGTGATCATCCCCCGCGATCGGCGCGGCGTCCTGCTCGATCCTGTGCAGGTAGCGCCGGGCCAGGTCGGGCATCCCCTCCCAGAGCACGGCGTGGAAGGTGATGGGGGTCCAGGTGACCAGCACCCGCCGGGGATCGACGGGGAGATCCGCGGGGGGCGCGCGCTGGAGCAGGTCGCGGGCGGCCTGCCGGTCACCCGCGTAGACCGCGCCGAGGAGCGCGATCGCCAGGGCCCTCCCGTGGAGCTCGCTGCCTGGCGACAAGCTCTCCAGCGCGGCGAGCGCGTGCGCGCAGGACTGCGCCAGGTCGTCGAGGTGGAACCGCAGCTCCGACAGCAGGATATGGAGCTCGGCCAGCACCTCCCCCGCGGGCTCGCAGGCGATACCCCGCCGGGCGCGCGCGAGCACCGCCGGCACATCGGCCGCGAGCCGCGCCTTAACGGCCGCCTGCAGGTAGAACTCCGCCGCCCGCGCCGTCTCCCCGCCGCGCTCGAAATGCTCGGCCAGCACCATCGGATCCTGCTCGCCCGCCTGGAGGAGCCATTCCCCCGCGAGCCTGTGCCCGAGGCGCCTGTCGCGATCGGTGAGCATCGCATAGGCGCCCTCCCGCACGAGCGCGTGACGGAACGCGATCGTCTCCTGGCCCGCGAAGCACGGCGTCGGGCGGCGCTCGAGGATCTCGCGCTCGAAGAGCTCGGCCCAGGCCTCCTCCTCCCGCGCGCCGGGCGTCGGGGCGCCCGAGAGCGCACGCACGCCCTCGGTCCAGCACACCTCGCCGAAGACGCTCGCGGCCCGGAGCAGCCGCCGCTCCTCCGATCCCAGCGTCGCGAGCCGCGCCTCCACCATCCCGAGCACGGTCTCCGGCAACGCGCCGGCCCGCCCCTCGGCGACCGCCCGGATCAGCTCCTCGAGGTAGAACGCGTTCCCGTCGGCCTGCGCCACGATGGCGGCGACGGTCTGCGCCTCGATCGCCTCGCCGAGCGCGCTCCGGACGAGGTGCTCGGCGGCCCGGGCGGGCAGCGGGCGCAGCTGGATCTCCGAGCGCCCCCGCTCCATCCAGAGCCGGGGGAAGAGGTCGTGGACCTCGGGCCGCGCGAAGGCGATGACCACGAACGGCCGATCGCAGAGCTCGCGCAGCGCCCGATCGAAGATCCGCACCGAAGGCGCGTCCCCCCAGTGCAGATCCTCCAGCACCACCAGCATGGGCTGCGCGTCCGTCACCGCGCGGGCGTGATCGATGTACGCCTGCTCGACGCGCTCCGCCATGAGCGCCGGGCTCTGACGCGCCGCTCGCAGGAGCGGCCGGTCATCGTCCGGGAACGGCGCGCCGATCAGCTCTCCGAGGAACGCCGCCACCCGTGAGCGATCGGCCTCGGCGAGGAGGCGGCACGCGGCTCGCTCGAGCTTCTCGCGGCCCGCCGGGGCGGCCTCGCCCGCCGCGATCCCGAGCGCGTTGCGCAGCGCCCCGGCCAGCATCGCGAACGCCGAGCCCGCGCCGATGGAGTCGCCGCGGCTCACGCCGAGGTCCAGCGCGGGGTAGCGCCGCTTCAGCAGCTCCAGGAGCTCGTGGCGCAGGCGCGACTTGCCCATCCCCGCCGCCGCCGTCACCAGCGCCACCGCGGCCTGCCGATCCTCGAAGCTCCCCTCGACGGTCTGGAGGAGGCCGCGCAGCTCGCGGTCGCGGCCCACGTAGGGGCTCGGCCTGCCGAGCAGCTTGCGCGCCGCCTCGCCGACCTCGCGCTCCGCCAGCAGCCAGAGCGCTCCCCCTTGCTCCAGCACGTCGAAGCGCATGTCGAGCAACGCCATCGTGATCGCGTCGATCTGGACGCCCTCGTGGCGCTCCTCGCGCCCGTCCGCGCGGCCGGGCCGCGAGGGCGCCTCGAACAGCGAGGCCGCCCGCTCCAGCACCTCGCCGAGCGGTATGCGCCCCGTGTCCTCGGCCCGGCCCGTCACCAGCGCGACGTTCCACGCGCCCGTCGGCAGGGTCGCGTGGATCCGCAGCGCGCAGCGGGCCGCGAGCGAAGCCACGTCGGTCGCGCTGCCCGCGCCGGTCACCGTCGCCACCACCGTCCCGTCGCAGAGCTGCTCCACCCGCGCGCCCAGCGGGGCCGCGACGCACCGCACCTGCGCGAGCGCGTCGAGGGACACCGCGCTGAGCGGCACGGTCTCCTGCAAGGGGCTCGGCCGCTCGCGGACCGGCTGGATCGCCACGATCGAGATCAGCCGCTTCTCGTCCCCGGTGATCGGCGCGACGCTCCGATCCGCCGGGGTCGCGCCGCCGCTCGCGTCCCTGAGCCCGTCGAGGAGCTGCGCCACGGCGGCGCCCTCGCCCGGCCGCGCGGCCGGCTCCTTGGCCAGCATCCGCGCCACCAGGTGATCGAGCTCCGCGGGCATCTCGGGCCGCAGCTCCCGCAGGCGCGGCGGCTCCTCCATCAGCAGCTTGGCGAGCAGCGCCATCACGTGCTGCCCGTGGAACGCCGGCAGCCCGGTCAGGCACTCGAACAGCACGCAGCCGAGCGAGAAGACGTCGGCGCGCGCGTCGAGCCGCGCGTGGTCCCCCCGCGCCTGCTCCGGCGCCATGTACCCGGGCGTGCCGAGCACGTTGCCCGTCTGCGTCAGCCGCGTCGCCGCCGCGTGCAGGCGCGCGATCCCGAAATCGAGCACCTTCACGCGCTCGATCGAGCCATCCACGAGGAACAGGTTGCTCGGCTTGACGTCGCGGTGGACGATCCCGCGCGCGTGCGCCGTCCCGAGCGCTCCGGCCGCGGCGCGCACGACGGCGAGCGCCTCCTCGAGGCGTAGCGCTCCGCGCAGAAGGCGCTCCGAGAGCGTCTCCCCCGCGAGCCACTCCATCACGAGGTACGGCTGGCCCGACGGCGTCGTCCCGTGGGTCACGTAGCGCACGATGTGCGGGTGCTCGAGGCCCGAGAGCACGTGCGCCTCGTGGACGAAGCGCGCCGCCGAGTGCGCGTCGGCCTCGCGCAGCAGCTTGAGCGCCACGGTCGCGCCGCTCGCCCGGTCGCGGGCCCGGTAGACCGTCCCCATCCCTCCGGCGCCGGCCAGCGCGTTCACCTCGAAGCGGCCGTCGATCACGCTGACCGGGAGCATCGAGGAGGAGCTTGCCTCCTCGCTCGCCGCCGCCGCAAGGGCGGCGACCCGATCCACGTCGGGCCAGCGAGCCTCCGGTCCGGGGCGGCTCGATTGCGGGTGATGAGGCCGATATGGTACGTCTCGCGTGATGATGACTGGGGGGTCCTTGCTCGTCCTCGCCGGCGCGTGCGCGCTCCTCGCGAGCGCGTGCTCCGGAGCGCCGCAGCCCGCCGCGGGCCCGCGGGCCGCCGGCGCCGCGAGCGCCGAGCCGGCCCGCCCCCGGGTCCCCATGTATCCGGCGGCCGAGCTGGACCGGATGGCGCGCATCGCCGCCTCCCGCTGCAAGAAGGCGAACACGCCGTCGGACGCGGCGTGTCTCCTCACGAACGCCTCCACCTTCCTGAGATACCCCCCCGGGGATCCCGATTGCCGCTATGTCGCGGGGACCGCGCTCTCGGTCGCCGAGTGCTCCGAGTTCGAGGAAGGATGCCTGAGCGTGGATCCCCAGGATCTCGTCCGGCAGCTCGATGTCCTGCAGAGCGCCGGGAAGGACTGCCAGCGCGAGCCGACCGACGCCGAGCGCGCCGAGGTGCTGCGGCGCGCCGGCGCGAAGTGACGCGCTGGCCCGAGGCGAGGGCGCCAGCCTGAAGCGCTCCAGTTCAGCGTGGGAATGTCCCGCGCGCGCCGCCTTCGCTGGATCGCCCGGCTTCGATCCGCCGGACCCGGCCGTGGACGCGCGCGTCGCGCCGACGGTGGGCGCGTGGGCGTCGATCGCGGCGCGCGCTGTCGATCCGGCGGATCACTCGGCCGCGTGATAGCAGACGTCGAGCTTGGGCCTGCGCGCGGCGTCGGGGTACTCGCTCGCGCGGAAGTCGGTCCTGTTGTTCGCGTCGACCAGCGCGACACCGTGGTTCGGCTGCGCGCCATCGACCCAGCCCTGCACGAGGGACGTCAGATCGGCGGTGACGAACGCGTCGGTCTGCGCCAGCGTGGTGAGGGAGGCCTCGACCGCGGGGTTGGTTCCGCTGAACCCGCCCCCATGGAGCGTCGATTCCTCCCAGGCGCCGTTCACGCGGTGCACGGTCACGACGCTGCCCGCGGGCTTCCAGGCATAGGACAGCGACAGCGTCGCCGAGGTCACGCTGGAGCCCTCCGGGATGAACGACAGATCGTAGGCGAGGACCGCCGTCGCCGGCTGGACCGCGCTCGCGCTGGTGATGAGGTAGGGATACGCGCCGTACGCCCAGCCCGTCGTGGGGCCCTCGACGAACGAGTCCTGCACGGCGCCGAACGCGCCGCGCCGCAGGCTGACGCACTCGAGGTCGCAGGCGTTGCCGAGGCCGTCGCCGTCCGAGTCGCCCTGAGCGGCGTTGGGCTCGGCCGGGCAGTTGTCGCTCGCGTCGGGCACGCCGTCGCCATCCAGGTCCGGCGCGGGCGCGACGCGGAAGCGCGCGACGCCGGGGTCATGGTCGCTGGCTTGGTCGGCGAACTCCGCATTGACATGGACGACGTCGAAGCCCACGAGCTTCGGCCCGGCCAGGTTGGCGCTGACCAGCACGTGGTCGAGCGACTGGCCATTGCCGTCGAACACGTACGTGTAGCGCTCCTCGGGCGGGAGCGTCTCGATGAGCGTCGTCAGCCCGGCGTCCTTGAGGATCCCGAGCGGCGCCGAGAACTGGAAGTCGTTCAGGTCGCCAAGGACCACCACGTTGGCGGAAGGATCGCTGTCGAGGATCTGCCGCACGAAGCCGGCCACCACGGTGGCCTGCTGCCGCCGCTGGACCTCGCTCGAGAGGGTCGGGGGCTGGAAGCGGCCGTAGAGCGGCTCGTCGCCGCCCTTGGAGTTCCAGTGGTTGGCCACCACGAACAGCGGCTGGCCGTTCCAGCGGAACTCGCCTGCCAGCGGCTTGCGGCTGCTGGCGAAGGCCGGATTGCCCGGGTCGATGCGGCCGGGGCTGTAGCGCAGCGACACGCCGCCCGCGCCGCCGAGCACCTCGTTCGGCGTCAGGGCGCCGGCGCCCGGGCGATCGACGAACTCGAGCCCGCGGTCGGTCCGGAACAGGAAGCCCACGCGGATGTTGCCGCCGGGCTCCCCGCCGTCCGTGCCGTCGGTCGGATCGATGCTGCGGAATTGATAGGTGCTGGGCCCGCCCGGCACGGCCGCGATCGCGGCGATGAGCCGCGCGAACGTGGTCGACGCGTCCACCACTCCATTGTTGGTCGGGCCGCTGTTGTCCTGGACCTCTTCGAGCGCGACGAGATCGGGGCTGCCGAGGTTCTCGACGAGGATCCGCGCGAGGCGATCGAATTTCTCCTGCGGATCGCCCGGATCGAGGTTCTCGACATTGAACGCGGCCACGTCGAGGTCGTCGGCGGTCCGCGGTCCGAGCGACGTGACCTCGCGCGAGAGCGTCGAGGTCGCCGCGGGGAGCGCCTCGTCGATCGGCAGGAGCTTGTAGTTGGCGAAGTTGTAGTCGACCGTGCCCACGATGGGCCCGGCGAACGTGGCGCCCACGTCCAGCGCCGGCGTCGTGGGCCGCAGGGGGACCTGGAGCAGGATCCGCTCCGGGTTGAAGTCGCCGGGGCTGACGACGACGGCCCCGCGCGCGCTGCGCAGGCCGGCCGCGTCGCCCGTGGCCGCGTCGCGGTCGCCCGGGACCAGCGCGATCTCCGCGGTCCCGGAGCTCGGGAACTCGCGGGTGGGGCCCACGACGGCCGGGGCGTTGATGCTCACCCGCATGCCCTCGAGGCTCTCCCAGAAATCGATGCCGTCGGACTCGGGGTCGAAGCCGTTCGCGGCCTCGACGCTGCCGCTGGCGTCGTCCTCGATGATCTGCGCCGGGGGGCGGCGCGCGCCGGGGGCGAAGCCGATCGAGACCGGGGCCGGCAGCGCGTGGCCGCTCGAGAGGACGGTGATCTGCGGGCGGGCGAGCTCGGTGACCGTCAGGTTGTTGTACGCGCTGCCGCGGGAGGGCGTGCACGGGTCCGCGCAGCCGGCGCGGTACTCCGTGACCTCGCCGGTGAGCTCGACGAGGTCGCCGACCCTCACCGACGGCGCGGCGCCGGTGAAGACGAGCAGCCCCTCGGAGGTGGCCGGATCGCCGTCCGGCGCAGGCGACTCCACGGTGAAGCCGTTGCTGCGCAGGGTCGCCACGAGGCCCGTCGTCTTCACGACCGCGCCCGAGCGCGGCGAGAGGTGCGCGCGCCCCTGGATGTCGTGGATCGCGAGCGCCTGCGCCGCCTGCGCCGTGGTGAACGAGACCGACACGTCGGCGGGCAAGGGGTCGATCGTCCCGTTGCTCCCCGGGTCCTGCTCCTGCACGCCGCTCGCCCGGACGACGAGGAGGCACGCGGCGCTCGGGGGGAGCGGCTCGGCCGGCGTGAGCGTGAAGGCGAGGGGGCCGCCGCTGGCCACGAACGGGCGCGCGCTGCCTCCGCAGGAGAGCTCGAAGGCATCCGCGACGGCCACCGCCTCGCTGAACGTCACGCTCAGGCTCGCGGTCGGGTCGGCGCCCGTCGCGCCGTTGCCGGGCACCGTCGAGGTCACCGCCGGCGGGGTGTCGCCGCCGCATTCGAGCGCGGCGGTCGAGGTGTTGCGGGGGGTAGGCGTCCCGGTCGAGAGGTCGTCGACGTTGCTGCCCGTGTCCTGGCAGCCAGCGCCCTGCCGGAGCGACGCCGTCGCGTTGGCGGTCGCCGGCGCCGGCGCGGCGCCCTCGAAGTAGCTCGCCCCGCCGAAGCCGACCAGATCCTCGATCAGCGCCTCCTGGGCCGCCGAGCAGGGCGCGGTGCCGCCGTTGCAGCCGAGGCCCGTGGCCTGCCGGACGAGGGCGACCTTGCCGGCCGAGCCGCTCATGTTGATGGGGGTCGCATCGACGAGGTCGGCGGCAGGGAGCGGCGCGCCGCTGCCCGAGCCCCCGGCCTCCTGCACGAGGAAGTACTGGCCGGGCTGCAGGGTGATCGCGGGCAGCTCCGTGAGCTGCGTCGTCGTGGCCCCGAGGGCGCCCGTGCCGCTGGCGCTCGCGTACTGGATGGACCACCCCGCGAGCGACACCGGCTCGTTCGACCGATTGAACAGCTCGACGAAGTCGTGCGTGTAGACGGCCCCAGCGTTGCCCCCGCCGCCGTACACCTGGCTGATGACCACGCGCCCGCTCGGGAGGGTGGCGGCGAGCTCGGCGGTCCCGAGCTCACCGGGCTCCGGCGAGCCGCCGCAGCCCCAGGCGGTCGCGAGCGCCATGGCCGCCGTCCATCGAACGCGGTCACGCCGAAGGAGAGAATACCCCGCGCGCGAGAGGGCGCGCGGGAACAAGGGTAACTTTAGCACGATGACACCTGTTGGCCTTCGAAGGCGATTGCAAGGAATGGCCGAAGCAGACAGCGGCGGCCACTTTCACGCTACGCTGGAACGCGCATTGTGAATGTCACGTCTCCATGAAATCGCAACTGGCCAGTCCGGCCGACCCCGGGAGCCCGGGATGCTGCGCGAGGAGGTGTTTCGATTCGAGGATAAGTTTGTCGGAGAATCGCAACAGAGACGACACGTCCTCCTGCGGTTCGCCGTCGCGTTCGTCGAGGTTGGCGTGACCCGACGGGGGTGGCGTGACCCGGCCGAGGTGGCGCGTGTGTCCTCGTGTCGCGTGGAGTGCTCGCTGAGCTGACCCCTGCCCACCCCATGGCGCGTTCGTTGTGCTCCAGCTCGCCCCATCGTCTGTCTCCGTCCTGCTTGCCTCGAGGGTGTGATACGTCCTGAACTGAACCAGGAGTGTCCTCGATGCGCATCGCGATCATCTCGACTTATACGCACCCGAGCCGACTGCTCCGCAAGGAGCGCTCGATCATGCAATCGTCCGTGCCCGAGCTGCTCGCGGCCCTGTGCCCGCCCGACGCCGAGATCGAGCTCTACAACGAGAAGGAAACGGACATTCCGCTCGACCGTCACTGGGACCTGGTGTTCTTCTCGTACCTGCACGCTTATTACGAGCACACCAAGGTCCTCTCCACGCTGTTCCGGCGGCAAGGCATGACCACGGTGGCCGGCGGGAGGCACGCGAGCCATTTCCGCGCGGACGCGCTGCAGTACTTCGACGCCGTGGTCGCGGAGGACCCGGAGGCCAACCTCCCGGCCCTGATCGCCGACTTCCAGCGGGGCGAGCTCCAGCCCGTCTACGCGCTCCCGCCGGTGCCCCCGGAGCAGATCCCCACCTACCGCTATGACCTTGTCGATTACCGGAACAACCTCGTCCGACTGCCGGGCATCGAGGCGTCGCGCGGGTGCCCCTTCTCCTGCAACTTCTGCGTTTTGACCGGGCACGAACAGTATCGCTATCGCCCCATCGATCACGTGATCCGGGACATCCGCGATCGGATGATCTTCAATCAGCGCATCCCGGGGGTGACCAACAATGCGTTCAGCTTCCTCGACAACAACCTGGGGGGCTCGCCCCGCTACCTGCGCGAGCTCTGTGAGGCGCTGATGCCCCTCAAGAAGATCTGGGGCTGCGCGCTCACGTTCAACGTGCTGCGCGACCCGGAGCTGGTCCGCCTCATGGGGCGGGCGGGGTGCCGCTACGTCTACACAGGGCTGGAGTCGCTGAACCCCGAGTCGATCAGCTCGATGAACAAGGGCCAGAACAAGCTGAGCGAGGTCCGGGAGGTCATCCAGCGGGCCTTCGCGAGCGGGATTGTCCTCTCCTTCGGGCTCCTCGTGGGCGCGGACGGGGACACCAACGACTACCTCGAGCGGGTGCCCGAGTACCTCCACGACCTCGGCGATCACTGCCCGACCTTCCTGGGCATCGTCTGCCCGTACCCGGAGACGCCCTTCTTCGCGCAGGTGGCGGCCGAGGGCCGGCTCCTTCCCGGGGTGATCAGCCGGGATCTCGATGGATACACCCTCTGCCACCGCCCGCCCCGGCTGCACCCCTCCGAGGTGATCGACCATTTCCAACGCCTGAGCCGCGCGCTGGGGAGCCTCCACAACGTGGGCCGCCACGTGTGGAATCGGCTGATGACGAGCGATCTGCCCCGTTACAAGGCGTGCGTCGTCATGTCGGCGCCCGAGGTGATGAGCCTGCGCGCGCCGCTCGCCAATCGATCACGCAGCTACATCGCCGGGCGCGATCCGATCGAGGCCTGGGACGCGGAGAAGATGCGGGAGCTCGGCCTCGAGCCGCAGCGCATTGAGGCGTCGTCCTGCAGAGCCGATCCGCGCGGCCTCGCGCGGATCCGGCCCCGCCGGGCGGGCCGCTCCAGCGCGGCCGCGTGAGGCCATGGGAGATCCACCATGAAGGGCCGCATACGCTTCATCGCGATCGCCTACTTCGTCCTGGTGCACGCCGCCGCCGTCCTCGGGCTGTTCCTGCCGATCCGGGCGAGCTTCATCGCCCTCGCCGCCGCGCTCTACGCGGCGCTCCAGCTCTCCACCGTGGTCGGCCTGCACCGGCTGCTCTCGCACCGCGCCTTCCGCTGCCCGAAATGGGTCGAATACGCGCTCGTGTCGGTGGCGATGATCAGCGGCCAGGGCAGCCCCATCGAGTGGGTGGCGACCCACCGGCGCCACCACGCGCACACCGATCGCGAAGGCGACGTCCACTCGCCGCGCCGCGGCTTCTGGTACGCCCATGTCGGGTGGATCCTCGATGATGGCTCGACCGACCCCCGCGATCCGGAGAAATACTGCCGCGATCTGGTCGGCGATCCCTACTACCGGTGGCTGCTCCGCTGGCGCTTCGCCCCGCAGGTCGCGGCGGTGCTGCTCGCGGGTCTCGCCCTCGGCTGGGCCGCGGTGCCCTTCGTGTTCTTCCTGCCGTTCGTGTGCTGGATGCACGCGACCTACCTGGTGAACTCCGTCTGCCACGCGGCCCGCTTCGGCAGCCGCGCGTTCGATACCCGCGACGGGAGCCGCAACGTGGGCTGGGTGGCGGTCCTGACCTTCGGCGAGGGGTGGCACAACAACCACCACGCCTTCCCGCGCGCCGCCCGGCAAGCGATGGCGCCGGGGCAGCACGACCTCGCCTTCCTGTTCATCCGCGCGCTCGCGGCGGTCGGGCTCGCCTCGGACATCCAGTCGAGCCCGGCGGGCGGTGAGAGTACGCACCCCGCCGCGCGGCCGAGGCGCTAGTATGGTTGGCATGAGCGATCTCGGCCCCAAGGACGCGAGCCCCGATGTTCGTGACGAGCCCGACGGCATCCTGCGGGTGGAGGTCCATGGCGAGGTCACGGAAGACCGAGCGCGCGCTGTCCTCGGCGCGATCCAGCGCGTGTCGGAGAGCGGCCGTGACGTCCTGGTGCTCGCCGACGCGCGTCACATGGGACCTGTCTCGGCGCAGGCGCGCAAGGCGGTGACGGAAGAAATGCGGGGAGCGCGCGTCGATGCGGTCGCGATCATCGGAGCGAGCTTTTCCATGCGCGTGATCATGGCGCTCCTCGCGAAGGGCGTGCATATGCTCACAGGACAGCCCTACCCTCAGCAGTTCTTCGACACGGAGGGCGAGGCGCACGCGTGGCTGCTCACTCGGCGAGACGCGCTCCGGGCCGGGCGGCGCCCGGGTACCTGAGCGACCGCGCGTGTGCACGGGGGCGTTCCAGGACAGCCCGTACGGTGACCGTGCCGTGGCAGATCGTCTGATCGCGGCGTCAGGCCTGGGGTGGGTACTCGGCGAACCGCGGCAGGTCGTCGGTGATCGGGAACCAGCTCGCCTTGGAGTCGACGAAGATGTGGGCCGCGGGGCGGATGCCGGGATCGGTGTCGAGCGTACCCGCGGGCACCACGGCGAAGCCGCGCTCGGGTGACTGGCGCGGGGCCGCGCCGCCGCAGCGCTTGCAGAACGCGACGGTGAAGAACCGCGCGTCGGGCACCTTGTAGCTCGCGATCTGCGCGTCACCGTGGATCCAGCGGAAGCTGTCCAGGGCGACGAAGACGTTGGTCGCGTGCGCGGCGCTGCGCCCGAGGCGACAGCGCTTGCAGTGGCAGCTCACCATGCGGAGGGGCGTGCCGTCGAACTCGAAGGCCACGCTGCCGCACAGGCAGCTCCCCTGGGTGACGCCCTCTTTCGGCGGGGCCACGGGGCGCGAGACGACCGGCGCCTGCATCTCGGGCCACCATTCCTCGAACTGCGGCAGGGAATCCGTGATCGTGTACCAGGGCGCCTTGGAGCCGACCCGTCCCGCGACTCAGAGCCCCGACACCACGCCCACGATCGCCTCGCTGATACGCGATAGTTCGCCTGGCTCGATGACGTAAGGCGGCATGGTATAGACCAGCTTCCCGAAAGGCCGTAACCAGACGCCGCGCTCCACGAACGCCGGTTGCACGCGCGCCGTGTCGACGGGCTGCTTGAGCTCGACCACGCCGATGGCGCCGAGCACGCGCACGTCGGCCACCGCGTCGATCGCGCGGCACGGGGCGAGCTCGCGGCGGAGCTGCGCCTCGATGGCCGAGACGCGCGCGCGCCACGGCGAGGCGAGCAGGAGCCGGACGCTGGCCAGCGCGGCGCTGCAGGCGAGCGGATTGCCCATGTAGGTCGGGCCGTGCATGAACACGCGCGGCTCGTTGCCGGCGATCGTCGCGGCCACTTGCTCCGTGCAGAGCGCGGCGGCCAGGGTCATCGTGCCGCCGGTAAGGGCTTTGCCGAGGCACATGATGTCCGGCGCGACGCCCGCGTGGTGGCACGCGAACAGCTCCCCGGTGCGGCCGAAGTTGGTCGCGATCTCGTCGAAGATGAGCAGCACGCCGTGGCGGTCGCAGAGCGCGCGCAGCTCGCGCAGGTACTGCGGGTGGTAAAAGCGCATCCCGCCGGCGTTCTGCGCGATCGGCTCGAGGATCACGGCGGCGACCTCGTGCGCGTGCCGCTCGAGCAGCGCGGCCATGCTGCTCAGGGCGTCCGGCGACCAGGGCGCGTCGAACGCCGGCCCGGGCGCTTCCGCGAACAGGTGCTGCGCGAGCGCGCCGCGGAAGAGGTGGTGCATGCCATTGACGGGATCGGTGGCCGCCATCGCGCCGAACGTGTCGCCGTGGTAGCCGGCGAGCGCGCTGATCAGGCGGCGCTTCTCGGGCTGCCCCCGCGCAATGAAGAACTGGAGAGCGAGCTTGATGGCCACCTCGACCGACACGGATCCGGAGTCGGCGAGGAAGACGCGCGTCAGCGGCTCGGGCGTGAGCGCCACCAGCGCCTCGCACAGCTCGACCGCGGGCGCGTGGGTGAGCCCCCCGAACATCACGTGGCTCATCCGCCCGAGCTGGGCGCTGATCGCCGCCGTCAGCGCCGGGTGCGCGTAGCCGTGGATGGCGGCCCACCACGACGACATGCCGTCGATGAGCTCGCGGCCGTCGGTCAGGGTGAGGCGAACGCCCTCCGCGCGCTCGACCGCGAAGAGCGGCGCGCTCGAGATGGGCGCGGCGTAAGGGTGCATCACGCAGCGGCGGTCGCGCGCGACGAGATCGTCTCCGCCAGGCATGGCGCTCTCCGATGGCATGGCGACGCGTCTAGCCCAGAACGCCCATCGCCACCAGGTCCGCCGGGCGCGCCGGCGGCCTCCGCGCCCGGCGCCGTCCCGCCGGCGGGACGCGGCCCCGGCCCCCTCCGGACGATTCCTTGAACAGGCTGTAACGTTCGGGCCCCCTCCGAGACTGTGCAGGTAGCGGGATAGCCGTCGCGGCGCCGGGGACACGTCCGGGCGCAGGGGCGCGCGCATCCATCGCACGTCGAAATACCGATGACGTCGCGCTCGAGGAGAGCCTCGCGACGATGAGGAGACATCCATGAACGGTCTGCTTCGCAAGGTCCTGCGGTCTGGCACCATGATCTCGGCCGCTGCGCTCATGTCGTCCGCGCTGCCCGGCTGCGGCGGCAGCGACACGGACGGGGGCACGGGCGGCGGGGCCCAGGGCCCGGACAAGAACACGTATGTCCTCGTCCACGGCGCCTTCGTGGGCGCATGGGCATGGGACAAGGTGGTGCCGCTCCTCGAGGCCGGCGGCAACGAGGTGATCGCCCTCGATCTCCCCGCTCACGGCGATGACCAGACGCCCCTCGCGGACGCCGGCCTGGAGGCCTATACCGACGCCGTGGCGGAGGCCATCGACAGCGCCTCGCGCCCCGTGATCCTCGTCGGCCACAGCATGGGCGGCACCGTGGTGAGCCAGGCCGCCGAGCAGCGGCCCGACAAGGTGAAGACGCTCGTCTACCTGACCGCGTTCCTGCTCAAAGATGGCCAGTCGCTGAGCCAGGAGTGGGCCGACGACGAAGGGGCCGCGATCAAGGCGTACGCGGCCGCTTCGGAGGACGGCACGACGCTGACCTTCAAGGAGGGGTGGGCCGCGAACGCCTTCTGCCAGGATTGCTCTCCGGACGACGTCGCGCGGCTCGAGAGCCACCTGCGCGAGGAGCCCGCGAAGCCGTTCGACGAGCCGATCCATGTCACGGAGGAGCGGTGGGGGAGGGTCCCCCGGGTCTACATCGAGGCGCTCAAGGATCTCGCCATCAGCCCTGCAGAGCAGAAGCAGCAGTACACGGCCTTGCCCTGCGAGCGGGTCATCTCGATCGACGCGGGCCACGCCCCCTTCATGACGAAGCCGAAGGAGGTCGCGGACGCGCTGCTGTCGCTCTGACCGGGGCGCCGGCCGCCGTCGTCCGCGCGGCGCGCCGCCCCGGATCCGCGTCGATTGATGCGGGGCTCGGCGGCGTGATACCGTGCTCCGCGTGTCCCACGACCCCTCGGCCGCCGCCGACGGCACACAGGCCGCAACGGCGCAGCACGCATCGGCCGAGGTAGGCCCGCTCCTCGCGGCGAGCGAGCCGGGCGGCGCGGCTGCGCCCGGTTGCGCGGCACCGGCGGACGACATCGCGCTCGTCCGCCGGCTGCTCGCGGGGGACGAGCAGGCCTTCGAACAGCTCGTGACCCAGCTCCACACACCCATGCTCCGGCTCGCCCGGGCGGTCGCCGGCCCCGCGGGCGCGCAAGAGGTCGTCCAGGAGACCTGGGCGGCGGTCTTCGATGGGCTCGTGCGCTTCGAGGGGCGCTCCGCGCTGAAGACATGGGTGTTCAGGATCCTGACGAACCGCGCCAGGACGTGGGGCGCCCGGGAGAAGCGCATGGTCCCTGTCTCCTGGCTGGAGGACGGAGATCTCGGCGGCGAGCCGGCGGTCGATCCGGCCCGATTCGACAGCATCGGCGACTGGGTGGCTCCGCCTGTTCCGTGGACGGAGCAGAGCCCGGAGGTGCTCTTGCTGCGCAAGGAGATAGGCGTCGTCCTCCAGCGAGAGCTCGAGACGCTCGTGCCTGGACAGCGCGCCGTGGTCCTCCTGCGCGACGTGGAGGGGTGTCCGTCCGACGAGGTCTGCGAGATCCTGGGTATCAGCGAGGCCAACCAGCGGGTCCTCTTGCACCGTGGCCGATCGAGGCTCAGGGCCGCGCTCGAGCGCTACATGACGAGGGGGTGAGCGCACATGATCGTCACGTGCTGTCAGCTGACCGAGATGATCACCGACAGGAGCGAGGGAAAGCTGTCCTCCGAGCAGGAGGAGGGCTGCGCGCGGCACCTCGCGTGGTGCGACAGGTGCCGCACCTACCTGAAGCAGATGGATCTGACGATCGACGCGCTCCAGGGGCTCCCGGGCGAGCCGCTGCACGACGACGTCCGCGCCGCGCTGTTCGCCCAGTTCCAGCGGCGGAAGACCACCGCCGACTGAGCTGGGCGCGCCGGGGGGCTGGCTGCCGGCGCCTGACAGCGAGACGCGCCGGTGCTGCACGCTCGCTGCCAGGGACACGGAAATGAGCGGTAGGGACACTCGGAGCTGACGCGCTCAGCTGGCATTCGCGCCGCGCGTCAGGAGCAACCGCGCCGCGCCTAGCGCGGGACCTCGGGGATGAACTCGGCGCCTAGGCGGAAGATCAGGAAGTCCTTGGTGACGTTGCCGCCGCCGCTACCGTCGGGCCACAAGGAAGGGGCTGCCGGCGCTGCGGTCCGGGTTCCACTCGTACCACATCCACCGAGCCTCCTTGTCGATGTCACAGACGACGGAAAACTCATTGCCGGGCTCCGGGATCGAGCGTTCCGTGTCGTTCGGTTCTCCGAATGCGACATGGCCGTGCGCAGATGCCTCGGTCGTCGCCCAGCCGGCGCTGGTCGTCTGCGGGTCGAGATCACCGCTGTTGCAGCGCGCGATATACTCGTTGATGGTCTCCAGCGTCGGCCCGTGCGAGCCGAGGTCGTAGTCCTCGCCCGTCGCGCAGACCTCCCACGCGCCGTCGCCGGTGAAGACGGGAGCGGCCCCCTCGCGGAAGAACTGGTCGAGCACGCCCTGTGCCGTGCTCTTGTCGGCGTACGTAATGATGTAAAGATAGTGCACGGCGTTCCGCACCCGTGCGGAAGGCATTGCCCCAACCCGGGCTCAACCGGCGAGCCCTGGGCTCAGAGAAGTCGCGACGGTAGATCCGTCGCCTCGGGCCGCGGTGGTCGCCTCGCTCGCCAGCGTCCTGAGCCGCGCCGTCGCCGTCGGGGATCACGAGGGGGCCCGGGTTGTTCACGAAGCGATCGGTCGGCCGCTCGACCTGCCCCTACCATCGCTCGGCATTCTGGAACTTCTACGGGAGCCCAAGTTGCGGGAGGATCTCCCTCGCCCTCGCTGGCTCAGTCACAGCACCAGGATGATGGGCGCGCTCAATATCGGTCCTCGCGAGCCTCGCCCACGGGAATCGCAGACCCCCTCCCATCTGTCAGGCGAGGCGCGGACTGCGATTGCGGCGCCCCTCGAAGGCGCGAGGTGCACGTCGTTCGCTTCCCGAACGGCTGGGCATGCGAGATCCTGTTGGACAGCACAGAAGCCATGGATCGCGGCCGCAAGCAGCGCATCGACCGAAGGGAGCGCGCGGGGCATCGCTGGCTGTGCGATCCCCGCATACCAACCCTGGGGGTGCACCGACAGGAGGGGGCGATGCGCAGAGCTCGACACGTTCGGGGTGACATCAAAATTCGCGTCGAGCCGTGCGAGGTGATCGCGCTAGCTCCCTCCCGTCTGGCACTGGAGCCCGCAGGCGTCGCGCAGGCGGCGGTGCAACCCGCGCCGCTCCGCCGGAGCCTCCGCATCGAGCGGGTGTGAGATGGTGTTGCACGCGCGAAACAAAAACGAAACATTGCGAACTGTGAACTGAATGCCGTAAAATCTTGTAATCCATGCTACGCTCATCATCCGGAGCCGATGTGGAATCATCAATGACGCAGGCTTTGGGGGCCTGATGCCCATGGCACAACGATCTGTTCCTCTGTCACGGAGAGGCTCGGCGCCGAGGCTGGGACGCTCGATCGCACTTGGGGGACTCGGCTTCCTTCTCCCAGGCCTGGCGTTCTTTGCTGCCTGTGGCGCGAGCGCACCCGAGCTTGCGATCCGCCCGCAAAATCAACCGGTGGACGGTCGACCCTTCCTGGTACTCGCTATCGGCGAAACCGTGACGGTCGATATTGACGCAGAAAATGGCACCGACGGCGACATCCATCTCTACGGGGTGAAGAGTTCGAAGAGCAACCCCGCAACCACCATGGTGTGCGTCTACAAAGGCGGCAAGCGAGACCCGTTGCAAGGGCCGGCGAATCCATTGACATGCGCATCAAAATATAAAGATGGCGGCGCTGAGCTGGAACACGTGGAGATCCACATCGCGCACGAGGAAGACGTTCAGGACGATGCCGTCCTGTGCACCGGCAAGTGTGATCGATACGCCGACGAAAAAAGATATCGCCCAATCGTCGTGGAGCGTTCAACGACGCCCTCCTCCGGGGCGCCACGCCCGACGCCCACGATGTCCTGGATCGAGCCTGGTACCGGGAGCCGGAACTCCAGCGCGTTCGCTCACGCTTGTGTCGGGCCCGGCGGAACGTACATCGCGTTCGAGGCACCGCCTAACCAGCCATTCGACATCTCCTGCGGGCCGCCGCTCATCTGTCGCCTGGTTCCGCCATCTGCGAGCTCGGCCCCCACTGCAGGTGCGCCGGCGTCATCAGGTGCGCCGGTCGCGTCAGGTGCGCCGGTCGCGTCAGGTGCGCCGGCGAGCCCTACGGGAAGCTCGGGTAATGGCACCCCGCCTCCATCCTGTTCCCAGCCGCCCCAGCGAGTTTCCCATAACGAGCAGGCTATTTTCGTCGAGCTCAACAACGATTGCATTCGCGATCTCGGTATGAACGCCGCAAACTCCACCTGGATCTGCTTGGGAGGGCCTGCGGGATGCAGCAAAGCCGGCCAGGGTATGATCGTCCACTGGCGGAAGGACGGCGTCTGCCCATGAGTCGCATCGGGCGCTGCGCCTTCCGCGGCCTCGCGGCAGCGGCCGCCAGCCTGGCATTCGGCTGCGTCCCCGGCCTCGCCAACTTGCACGCCGACATTCGCGAGGAGGTCGCGCGCGCGCGCCGCATGTTCGACCTATGTCAGGACATTGGCCAGGTCGAGTCCGCCTCGTGGACACGCTCCCGCCCGTTCCTCGGCGCCGACCGCATGGCCGTCGAGCGGGTCATCACCACGTTGACCGGAAAGGCCGGAGACTTCGATCCGCTCCAAGATGTCGAGCGTCAGCTGCGCGAGGTGCAGCGCCTCGCGCGCGAGATCCCTTCGCGCGGCGGCGATCCGGTGGTGCTCAACGATACTACGCGCTCGATCGAAGTCGTCGTGAGGCTCAGGGCGCACTGGAGTGAAGCCGAGAGACAGTTTCAGTCGCTGCGCGACCAGCTCTTTAGTAAAGCGGCTCGTGTTGATATCATCCACGATCTCAACGCGTGCGCCGAGCGCGACCTTCGGCGCACGAAGACCGGCACCCGCGAAAGCTGCGATATCCGCGGCGTAAGCAATCTCGTGGGCTGGGCTGCGGCCCAGAAGAGCAATCTAGAGACGACCTCGACATCCCTCCAGGCCGATCTCGACGCCCTGACCCGCGTATCCCGTGCGCTGCTGCTCGATATCAATCACCTCCGGGAGAGTGCCGACAGCGCCGACACCTCCCCCATCCCGCTCCGGGTGCAGGTGACCTCCGCGCTCCCTGGATCGCCGAGCCGCGTTGGGACGGTCGTCGCCCCCGAGGTGGCGGACCTCCTCGAGCAAACCAACTTCGCCGTCCGCGAGCTGACCGCGCTGGGCGGGCTCGTGCGCGACGGCCTCTCCGCGATCGAGCGAATCGGGACGATCACGGATGGCAAGAGCGCCGTCGAGGCGATCGGCAGGACGCTCCTCGATGCCGAGGCGGATCGGGTGGCCGACCGGCTGTTGCTGTCGCTCGAGCGCGCGGTGGCACGTGTCGATCGAGCCATAGACAAGCTCGACGAGGAGACGTACGGCGCCGCGTCGCAGCTGGTCTCGCTGGGGCTCACGTCGGGTGTCGTGGAACAGGCGGTGTGCGCCGTCGGGAAGGAGGCCAAGGTGGGGCTCGCTCAGGCGGGGCTGTCGCCGGGCTCGCTCGGCGCTCGGCTTTGCAAGGCCGCTGTCGGCAGTGCGAAGGACTTCCCGCCGTCGCCCATCCTGGCACGCGTCTATGAGGGGCTCATCGGCGCAGCGGCCGAGCTGCCCTGTGCCAAGGCTCTTGCGGTGGACGACCCGACCAACGCGAGCGACGAGGGCTTTCGGCGAGAGCCAGCGCCCCTCTTCTGGCCCGACGCAAAGGGTCCAGTCCACACCACCGAGAGGAACGCCAAGCACGGTGGGCCCAAAGATGCGGATCCGCGGGAGCCGGAGCGCCTCGCCCGAGCGATCGAGGCGCTCGCACGCGCGACGTGGAAGGCGCGTGTCCAGGTCGCCGAGAGCGCGCTCGCGCGCGTGATCCGGCCTTATCAGTTCGGCGAGCACACCATGCCCCGGCTGCGCGACGTTCCACCTCTGCTAGGCGCGACCCTGCTCCTCGTCGAGGAGCGAGAGCGTGATCTTCTGCGCCGCTATGAAGGTCAGCCGTTTTCGCAGTTCTTCCTTGCCCAGGAGTTCGTCCTTGCGACACGGTGGGCGGACGAGCCGGGCATTTACAATGTGGTCTGTCGAGACCAGATGGACGCAGCGTCCGCAGCGGTCGGGCATCGCGTGACGCTCCTGCCGATGCCCTGCTCCACCCTGCGAGAGGACTCGCGTCCGCCGGCCCCCAGTGGGATGAGCTCGGTCGAAGATGCCATCCGGCAGGTGGCGTGGGAGCTATGCGCGAGCAACGCGAAGATGGACCAGCGGGCCGAGGTGGAGGAGCTCTGCGCGGTCGTCTCCGACAGTCGTGACATGGATCAGGCTCGCGCCGACGCACGCCAGCCGCTGTCGCCCGTCTATTGCCGCCCAGCGGGCTACGGCGCCGCCGTCATCTCGCCTGCATTCGATCTGTGCGCGCTCCAGTTCGCCACGGCGGAGCCCGCGAGCTCTTCAAAGCTCGTGAACAACTGCAAAGACGCCATTGCCAGCATGAACCGAGCACGCGCGGGGATCGCGACGGCGGCGCAGCGGTTGGGCCAGGTGCTGGCCGGCTCGTCGAAGGACACTTACATACAGTTCGTCGGGAGAGCCTCGGCAGAGACCGTCAACAACGCTTCCGACTTCATCAAATACGCGCTCCAGGCGCAGTCCAAGGAGGTTCGGAGCGCATGCAAGACCAAGGACAAGGGCAAGAGCAAGTTTGACCTTGCCGCGACGCTCCGCGCAGGCAACGCCACGCTCATAGATGCGCTCGTAGGCATTATAACGGATAGTGCCATGAATGATGCGCGAGACTGCGGTCGCCATGACGACATGGACGCGGTATTCGAGAATGGCAACAGTTCGGCGGTTGCGGGCAAGTTCAAAATTAGCTCGTATTCAACAGGAGCTACGCCGCTCGGCCACGAGAACTGGCTCATGGCCTTCCTGCGGGACGCCCGGACCGAAGCCCGTTACCTAGCCCGTATCGCAACGCCGACCAGTCAGAAAGCAAAGACGGATGCGCTATCGGAGCTCGCCAACGAGATCCTCTCGATCTTCCGTGCCGTGGGAGCGGCACATGTGGCGCTCGAGCACGCCGAGACGCTCTGCGACCGCGCGACATGCGTCGCCACCGCGCTCGGCGAGCTCTCTTCCGTCTCCCTCGAGACCGGGAAGGACCAGTCGATCTGGCGGTCGACCAGCATCGTCGTCAGCAGGAAGGAGGAGCCCCCGACCTGCCATCACCTTCGTCATCCGGCGGGCATACGAGTGGACGCGCCGCCCGAGGAGACTATGCCATGACGTCCCGCCGAATCGCCGTCGCCGCCGCGACGACCCTGGTCGCGCTCTCGGCCCCGTTCACGGCACGGGGCGAGTCGAGCCCGGCCACGTTTCGCTTCCTCGGGGAGCCATCGATCGGCTATGGCGCGTGCATCGAGGAAGACTGCGGAAGTGGTTTGATCGCGGTTGGACTGACGCTCTTCAAATTCAGGCCTGAGCCCGCTCACATCATTCCGCGCGCCGAAGCGTTCATGACCTATCTCCCAGATCATGGTGTCCAGCATTCTCGTGTGGGCGCTGGCGGACGGGTCAGCGCCGAGTTGCCCTGGATTGAAACACACCGCTGGTCCATGGGACTCCTGCTGAATCTCTCCATGGAGGCCCGGACGCTGCCATCCACGCGCACGCCTGGGCAGGGCGAGCCGAACGCATACCTGAAGCTCGCGGCCGGGCCTCGCCTGGCAGTCCCACGAGGCGTCCTGTTCATCTTGCCCCAGATCGGAGTTGGGCGCGCCGTTTGCCCAGGAGACGACGTCTCAAAGACCGCCGCGGTCGAGCTCACGATCGGCCTCGGGATCGATCTGTTTCCACTTGGGTTCAGTACAAGGCGCTGAGGGAGCCGCGGGCGACCGGGATGCGTCGCGACGGTCGCGGTGGGGCGTTCCACTTCGCCTGCTGGAGGAACGTCGCTGTCGGGTCGACCTCCACCTGGGCCCGCGGCGCCGTCGTCTCGCGCCGGTGCGAGCCCGCCACATTCCCCATCCGCGGCATGGCCGGACGCCGACCGGATTACACGCCCCGCACGACATTTGTCTCGCGCCGCGCCGTAAGCTCCCGGATCCGCCCCGCGACCGCAGCGTGCTCCTCGGGGAAGTCGCCGCGCAAGAGCTCCTCCGCAGGCTCGCAGTCGCCGAGCTCCCTCGCCGCCTCCGCGTTGAGCAGCCGCTCGTCCGGTGCATCGGCGGCAAGGAGCTCGAGCAACCTCCGCAAGCTCGCCTCCGCCCGCGCCAAGCGCGGGGCCACCGCACCGTCCTCCTCGCCGCGTGAGCGCGGGCCGGGACGGCTGCTCGCGGAGCGGCACCGAGAGTGCCGTGGTCCAGCGGCGGAACAGGGCGTCGCGCGCCTCGGCGTCCGCGCCTGCCGCCATCGCGTCGGCGATCGCGCGCGTCCTGGGCGAGGAGCGCGGCCACCGTCGTGGCCGGGGCCCCAGCCACGCCCAGCGGGACGCCGGCAGCGTCCCGTCCCAGCTGGCGATGTGTGCGGGGAAGTCCGCGTACCGGCTGCTCCGGAAGTGGGCGCACCCCACATCGAGCCTCTGCACCGCGAACCCCGCGAAGCGCCCGCCGCCGCGCGCGCAGAGGCCGATCCGCCCGCCCGCAGTAGAGCTAGGTCCGTGGACGCCGCCGCGGGGGCGCCATACCCGCCGCCTTGCCCCGGGCCTCGGCCGCCCCGCCGCGGGCCTCGGCCGCCCCGCCGCGGGCCTCGGCCGCCCCGCCGCGGGCCTCGGCCGCCCCGCCTCGCGCCTCGCGGGACCCCGCGTCGTCCCGGCGGACCTGGACCTTGCGGCCCTTCAGCCGTGTGGCGCGCAGCGCCTCGATGACGGCGTCCGCCGCGTCGGCCGGGACCTCCACCGTGGAGAAGCCGTCGGCGATCTCGATGGCGCCGATGTCGCGGGAGCTCAGCGACGCCTCGTTCGCGATGGCGCCGACCAGATCGGCCGGCCGGATGCCCGCGTTGCGCCCCGCGCTGACGTACAGCCGGGCGACGTTGCCGTCGGTCTCCCGCGCCTCTCGCGTCTCCCGCCGCGGCCGCGCCTGCGCCTCGCCCGGGCGCCCGCGCGCCCCCGCGGGGCCGCGCGGCGCGCGGTCGTCGCGGGCGCGCTCCGGCCCGCGCGGAGGCGGCCGGAACGACGGGATCTCCGCCTCTTCCTCCTCCCGGTCCCCCTCCGTCGCGTCGTGGGCGAGCTTCACCGCCGCCGCCGCGATGTCCATCACGTCGAACTCGTCCGCGAGCCCCTCGACAACGACCCGGAACCGCTCGGCGCCGCCCTCGATGAGCGCCTCCCGCAGCGAGGCGCGCGTCAGCTCCAGGCGCCGCGCGCGCAGGTCGGCCACGGTCGGGAGGGTGGCGGCCTCGATGCGCTGCCCGGTGAGCCGCTCGACGTTGCGGATCAGGTAGTGCTCGCGCGGCTCGACCAGCGTGATCGCCGCGCCCTCGCGGCCGGCGCGCCCCGTCCGGCCGATGCGGTGGACGTACACCTCGGGGGCGCAGGGGACGTCGTAGTTGATGACGTGCGAGACATGCTCGATGTCGAGCCCCCGCGCCGCGACGTCGGTGGCGACGAGCAGCTCGGCCGTGCCGGCGCGGAAGCGGGCCATCACGCGATCGCGGTGCTCCTGCGAGAACCCGCCGTGGAGCGCCTGGGCCTCGTAGCCGCGGGCGCGCAGCGCCTCGGTCAGCTCGTCGACCTCGTTGCGGGTGCGGCAGAAGAGGATGGCCGACGACGGGTCCTCCATGTCGAGCACCCGGGTCAGCGCTGCGGACTTGTGCGCCCGCGGCACGATGTACGCCGTCTGGCGGACGCGGGGGAGCTCGCCCGGGGCCGCCTTCTCGCCCGCGATCTTGACCCGCACCGGCTCGCGCAGGTGCCGGCCGGCGATCGCGGCGATCCGCGGGGGCAGGGTCGCGGAGAAGAGCACGGTCTGCCGCGCGCCCGGCGTGGCCGAGAGGATCTCCTCCAGCGCCTCGGCGAAGCCCATGTCGAGCATCTCGTCGGCCTCGTCGAGCACGACGGTGCGGATGCCGTCGAGCGCGAGCGTGCCGCGCCCGATGTGGTCGAGCGTCCGGCCCGGCGTGGCCACGACGACGTGGACCCCGCGGCGGAGCGCGCGCAGCTGCTGCCCGAAGGGCTGGCCGCCGTACACGGACAGCACCTGCACGCCGAGCCGGCGGCCGTAGCGGTGCATCGCTTCGGCCACCTGCATCGCCAGCTCGCGGGTCGGCACGAGCACGAGCGCCTCGGGGAGGCGGGGCGGCTCGCCGCCGATCTCGAGGCGCTGGAGCAGCGGCAGCGCGAACGCGGCCGTCTTCCCGGTCCCGGTGGCGGCCTGTCCCAGCAGGTCGCGCCCGGTCAGCAGGTGCGGGATCGCCTCGCGCTGGATCGGCGTGGGCTCCTCGTAACCGAGCTCGGCGAGCACGCCGAGGAGGGCAGGTGCGATGCCGAGCGCGGCGAAGCTGGCGGACGAGGGGGTCGTCTCCACAGGGGCTCCTCATGTCATGGTCGCGCACCGGCGCCGTTGCAACCCGGCATCTGGCGCGGGGCGCAGCGCGCGCGGCAGGCGAGCCCCGCTGCCCCGATCAGCCGAGCTTCGCGGCGACGGCGCGGTACCGCTCCGGCAGGCGCGCGGCGTCCAGCCGGCCGAGGAGCGCGCGCGCGGCCTCCTGCGCGCGGGGGCTGCCCTCGGGCGCGCGGCTCACCGCCTCGAGGTAGAGCTCGAGCGCGCGCCTGCGCTCCGCGAGCGCCTGCGCGGCCCGGCCCCGGAGCTCGAGGATCTCGGCCTGCTCCGCGCAGAGCGCCGCGTACGCGCCGATCTTCTCGTGGTCGCCGAGCAGCGTGGCCGCGCCCGCGGCGTCGAGCCGGTCGAGCATGTCCCGCATCGGGCCGAAGAGCCCGTCGGCGGTGGTGCGGACGAGCAGCTCCGCCTCGTCGAGCTGGCCGGCGCGCCGGAGCCCGGCGATCCGGCCGATGGCCTCGGCCAGCTGCTCGATCATGCGGAGGATGTAATCGCGCTGTCGGAGCGACATCGGGTCTTTCGTTCGAGTCTAGAGCGCCGAGCACGTTGATCGAGCGAGAAATGAGCCGCCGAGGCGCCAGGGACGCCAAGAACAGAACACTTTCTTGGCGTCCCTGGCGCCTCGGCGGTTCGAGACCCTGCTCTTTTCTGTGGTTTCAACCCGTTGGTCGCTCTGGCCGACCGCGGCTCCGCGGCGTGCGCCGGCGGCACCAGCTTTGCTCCACCGGTGGCTCACAATGGGGGTCATCAAGGCCTAGGGGCCACCACCAGGACCGATATGTCGGTCCCCAGCGGCGGCGCTGCCTCGCCGCTCCGGCGCACGATCCTGCCGCCTTCATGGCTGGCTTTCCCGCCGAGCTCGCATGGTACGATCCGGTCATGCGCATTTCGCCAATGCTCGCGCTGCTCGCCGCCGCGTCGCTCGCGGCCTGCGTTCGTTCCCCCGCGCCCGCGGCGGCGCCCGATGACTTCGCGCCGTCCGCCGCCGACGTCGGGCCCTGGTACACGTCGGCGCCCGATCTGACGGCGATCCCACCGGGGATCGAGGCGCCGGAGCAGCGGGCCGCGCGGCTGCAAGCCAAGGCGATCCTCGTGGATGGCCACAGCGGCGTGCCCTCGCTGCTCCTCGGCGGCTCGTTCGCTCAGGTGAGCTCGGACGACGGGCTGATGGCCGCGGAGGTCGCCAGGATCAAGGCGGCGGGCGTCACCGGCGCGTTCTTCCCGATCCACGTCGGCCCGTCCGCGCCGCCTTCGTCCTCGCGGCTCGGCGGCAGCGCCGCGCGCCGCGCGCTCGATCTCATCGAAGCGACCCACCGGCAGGTCGAGCGCCACCGTGAGGCGCTGGTGCTCGTGCGCAACGCGAAGGACATGCGCCGCGCCGAGCGCGACGGCAGGATCGCCGTGATCATGGGCATCGAGGGCGGGCACGCCATCGAGAACTCCCTGCCTGCGCTGCGCTCGTTCTACCGCCTCGGCGTCCGCACCATGGCGCTCACGCACATGACCACGAACGACTGGGCAGGCTCCGCGGGAGGCGCGCTCGATGCCGGGTACGTCCGCGACCGCGGCCTCTCCCCCTTCGGTGAGGCCGTGGTCCGCGAGATGCAACGGATCGGCATGCTTGTCGACGTCTCGCATGGATCGGACAGCACGTTCCAGGGCGTCATGAAGGTGGCCAAGGCGCCGATCATCACCTCGTCCACGATGCCCGCCGCCGGCCACCGCCGCCGCAACCTCGACGATTACATGCTGCGCGCGATCGCGGAGAACGGCGGCCTCGTCATGGTGAACTCCTGGGCGCTCTTCCTGGACGAGGCGTATGCCGAGCAGTCGGCGCGCTTCGCGCAGAAGTACGGGGCGCACCTCAAGGAGCTCGGCGAGAAGCTCCCGGGCGACACGAAGGCGCTCCGCGAGGAGATCGAGAAGCTCAGGACCCAGGACGGGGAGAAGACGCCGCCGCTGTGGCGGATCATCGACCATATCGACCACGTGGTGAAGGTCGCGGGGATCGAGCATGTCGCCCTCGGCTCCGTCTTCGAGGGGAGCGAGGCGCTCAAGGAGGGGCTCGCAGGCAGCGCCGGGGCCCCGAACATCACGCTGGAGCTCATCCGTCGCGGGTACTCGGATGCGGACATCCTCCGCTTGCTGGGCGGGAACTTCGTGCGGGTCCTCGAGCAAGCCGAGGCCTACGCGGCCGCGACGGAGACAACGCTGTCCGGGGACGGCAGCACGCAGCAGCTCAGCACGGCCGAGCTGGACGAGCTGCCGTTGCCGACCCCGCTGTCGCCGATCCCGCTGTCGCCGCCCTCGACGCCGCTGCTCCCGACGTCGCGGGGGCGGGTATCGTGGGAGATCGTTCCGCTGCCCTCGCCGCCGCTGCGAACGGTCCCGCGGCCCTCGAAGGCCGGAGCGCCGGAGCCCCCGCCCTCGGAGCTCAGGCTGTCGCGGTAGCCTCTCTCCGTCGACAAGCGGTCGAGCCGTGTTTAGCGTGGCCATCCTCCGCGATGCGAACGGCGGCGCGAACCCTGACCCGGCTGCGAACACCCACGCTTTCAGCGGCGCTCGCCGCCTGCTTGTCGGGCGGCGCGTGCGCAGGGGAGCCGCCCGCGCCGGACGGCCAAGGCGGCGGCGGCCAGGGCGCCGGCGCGCACCCGGTGACGACGACCACGTATGGGAGCGCAGTGACGGGCTTCGGCGGCGCCCCGGGGGAGCTGCCGCACGCGTTCACGGTGGCCGGCGTCGTCACCGACGGCGCGGCGCCGCTCGAGGGCGCCATCGTGATGCAGGCCGGCGGGGAGCCGGCCCTCGTGACCGGCCCGGACGGCGCGTTCTCCATCGAGATCACGCGGGACATCCCGGGCCAGCCGACCGTGGTCGCGGCGAAGATCGGATACCGGACGGACGGCATTGAATTCGAGGTCGTCCCCGACGGGCCGGTGGAGATCGCACTTCGCCGCGCGTCGCCGCCGGACAACGCGCTCGGCTACACCTACGGCGATCCGGGCGACGGCGACCCGCACAACTCGACGCGGTTCTGCGATCACTGCCACACGACGCTCGTGGCCCAGTTCCTCGAGTCGGGGCACGCGCGGTCGGCCAGGAGCCCGCTCCTCCAGGCCATCTACGCCGGGGTCTCGATGGCCCACACGGACGAGGCCTCGTGTGGCGCCGCGGGCGGGCGGTGGAAGGCCGGACGCGTCCCGGGGAGCGAGGGCGGCGCCGCGATGCGGTGTTATCTCGGGAGCGGCGTGCTGCCGGATCTCAACCCGTCCTGCGGCGGGGGAGCGCAGCCCTCGTGCGACGATCCCGCGCTGCCCGAGGCCGTGCGCCCGGTGGCGTTCGGCGCGTGCGCCGACTGCCACGCCGCGGGGATCGACGGCCCCGCGGGCGGGCGAGACCTCCTCGAGGCCACCGGCATCGCGTTCGAGAAGGGCGACCACTGCGACGCTTGCCACAAGATCCGCGACGTCGATCTGAGCAAGCCGCCCGGGGTCGCCGGCGCCCTGATCGTCCAGCGCCCGCAGGAGACGAGCTCCCCCGATCCCTCGTCGAGGCTCCTTGAGGTGATGTTCGGCCCGCGGCCGGACGTGCCGAACAGGTTCATGGGCGGCAGCTACCAGCCGAAGTTCTCGGCCTCGGAGCTCTGCGGCGGCTGCCACGAGCAGAAGCAGGCGGCGCTCCTGCCGGGCGCGGCGCTCGATCCGGTCCGCTGGCCTGACGGGCTCCCGATCCATCAGACGTTCTCCGAGTGGGCCGCGAGCTCCTGGAACCGCCCGGCCACGCAATGCCAGGCCTGCCACATGCCGGGGGTCCTCTCGCTGAAGAGCAGCCTCGACGTGACGAACGAGGCGAACGCGAGCGTCTCGCTCGGCTTCGTCCGCCCGGCGGGGACGGTCCGCTCCCATATTTTCCGCGGCCCGCTGGAGGGGTCGCCGCGGCTCATCCGGGGCGCGGTCGACGTCCGCATCGACGCCTCGGCGGCGCCGGGCGAGCTCGCGGTCACGGTCTCCCTGGCCGGCGGCGCGGCGGGCCACGCCGTCCCGACCGGGGAGCCGATGCGCGCGCTCGTGCTCCTCGTCGCGGCGGAGGCGTGCGGCGCGCCCCTTTCGCCGTCGCGCGGCATGACGGTCAACGACACCGGCGGCGCGCTCGCGGAGGCGCGCGTGGGCCAGGGCGCGGCCCTGACGGGCGCCCAGCTCGCCTGGGACGAGGGCGCGGCGCGCGCGAGGGCGGGCGACGTGGTGCGGATCGTCCGCCCGACAGGCGTCTACGACGATTACATCGGCATCGGCCGCTTCGCGGACCCGTCGCTCGACGCCGCGGACAAGGGTCTCGAGGTCCGCGCGCCGGTCGGCGAGGCGCGGGTGGTCGCCGCGGGCGGCGGCGCGATCACGCTGAGCGGCGCGATCGCCGCGCAGGACGGGGATCTCGTCTACCTCGGCGCGCCCCTCGCCGCGGCCCCCGCGGACGGCCAGCCCGCGGCCGCGTTCGCCGGCGCCGCGGGCTATACCTTCGCCAAGGTGCTCGTCGATCCGGCGGGCGCGCGGCACGCGCCGCAGCACCGCGCCGTCGACATCGCCAGCGACAACCGCATCGCGCCGGGGAGCGTGGCGGTGACGTCGCACGGCTTCGCGATCCCCGCGGGCTGCTCGGCGACCGCGAACGTCACCGCCACGCTGCTCTACCGGCCTGTCCCGCTCGCCCTCGCGCGGGAGCGCGGGGCCTTCGCGCGCGATTACCTGGTCGCCTCGGCGTCCTCACCTGTGCCGCTCGACTGAGCAGCGCGGAGATCAGGAGAGGACGCGGACAGATCCCTCGCTATTGGCAGTTCTGGCGCGGCCGCCCGGGATGTGGGAGATGGGCCTGGCCCGCGGGGGCCGCGACGCATCCGATGAGCATGGCCCATTACGTCTCGGTCTTCCTCGTCTCGCTGTCGGCGATCTTCTTCGTCGTGGATCCGCTCGGCATCGTGCCGCTGTTCCTGACGATGACCGCGGGCGATCCGCCGGAGAAGGTGCGGCGCACGGCGCGGCGGGCGTGCGCCGTCGCCGGCGGGCTCATGCTGTTCTTCGCCCTCTTCGGCGGCGTCGTCTTCAAGGTCTTCGGCGTCTCGCTGGCCGCGTTCCGCGTCGCGGGCGGGCTGCTCTTGCTCGTCACGGCGCTCGACATGCTGCGCGCCCGCTCCTCGGCGACGCGCACCACCCCGTCCGAGGAGCAGGAGGGCATCGCGAAGGAGGACGTGGCGCTCGTGCCCCTGGCCATGCCGCTCCTCGCCGGGCCGGGCGCCCTCGCCACGGTGATGGTGCTGATGGCGCGCGAGGGCAACGACCCCGTGGCCATGGGGCTGGTGCTCGCCGGCGTCGCCATCACCTTCATGGCCTCCTATTTCGTGCTGCGCGGCGCGGGGCTCGTGCAGCGGGCGCTCAAGGCGTCCGGAATGGCCGTGCTCGAGCGCGTCATGGGCCTCATCCTGGCCGCCATCGCCGTGCAGTTCATGGCCGACGGGGTGAAGGAGCTCTGGCACGGGTGACGCGCGTCCGGCGTCGCCCGGCGCGTCGCCCCGCGCGTCAGTTGAGCTGGCCCGCGCGCCGCGGCGCCTGCTTCATGCACAGGACGAGCGCGTCGCGGAGCCGCGCGAAGGTGGATACCCGCGACATGTCCACGCCGTCCACGAGGAGGCCGCGCGCCACGTCGGGCCGGATGCCCACGATGATCCCTTTCGCCCCGAGGAGCTCCACCGCGCGGACCAGCGACAGAAGGATGTTCCCGAGCGAGGCGTCGATGGAGTCGACGCCGGTCAGATCGATGATCACCACCCTGCAATGGGTGTTCGACACCGCGCCGAGGAGCCCCTGCATCATCTGGTCCGCCCGGCAGAGATCGACCGCTCCGAGCACCGGCATCATCAACACGCCCTCCCAGACCTGGATGATCGGCGTCGACAGCGTACGGATCGTCGCCTGCTGTTCCGCGTTGACGGCCCTCGTGCGCGAGAGCTCCTGCGCGAGGTCGTCGAGCCGCCTCAGGTTGCTCGCCGCGACCGCCTGGGCGATCTGGACGAGCTCCTCCCGCTCCCTGAGCGCATCCCCGAGCTCCCCCAGCGCCGCCGCGATCGCGCCGAGATCGTCGCCAGGGTCCGTCCCCTCGGCGAGGGCTGCGTCCGCGTCTCCCTCCTTGAGCCGCTCGATGTAGCGTAGGATCGCCTGCGCCCGCTCACCCGGCACGACGCCCCCGGAGCATCTCGCTCTTGAGCTGCTCGTAGACCGTCTCCGAGATAAAGCTCGTGAAGCAGCGCGAGTGGACGAACTGGCCGTCCCGCTTGAAGACGCTCGAGTTGATCAGCACGTGCTTCATGCTGCCGTCCTTGGCGCGGAGGCGGGCCGGGTAGGAGGCCAGCTTGCTGGTGCCCGCGAGCGAGCAGAGGATCTGGTCTATCACGTCCTTGTCGACGTGGAAGTCGGCGACGTGTCGATTGATGTACTCCTCGCGCGTATAACCGAGGAGCTCCAGCTCGAGCTTGTTCGCCCACAGGATCTTGCCGTTCGCGTCCACCAGATGGACGCCCAGCGAAGCGTTGTCCAGGACGTCATGCCAGTCTTCCACGCGGTCCTTCGTCCCCATCGCCACTCTCTCCCGGTCGTGCTTCGACCTTGACTTGTCTGGCCCGACGAGCGCCCGAGGTGCGGTGTCCGCGAAGGCGCTGCCTGCCCGCTGCTGCTCAGGTTACAGGAGAATGGGGAGCTCGACGAGGGGAGTGGTCGTCGCGGTGGGGTCGGGCACAACTCAGGAGAGCGTGAAGGCGGGTTGTCGAGGAGCTCGCTTGTCGGCTCGATGCGGCGGGCTCGGCGGCTCGACGTCGCTACGCGGCCGGGCCGCCGCGGCGCGCGCTGGGCTCCCCACGGAAGACGTGCGCGTGGGCGCGCGCGAGGTCGCCGAAGGCGCGGGGCGCGCGGCCTGTCACGCGCTGAACGACGTCGGTGACGCGGTCCTCGGCCCCGTCGCGGATGGCGAGATCGAGGCTCACAAGGAACGCGGCGTAGGGCGATGGGATACCCGCCCGGACGAGGTACGCGCGAGCGTCCTCCTCGCCGGCGCGGACGTGGCGTATCGCCCGGCCGGCGATGCGCGACACGATGGCCGCCACGTCATCGTAGCTGAGCGCCTCCGGGCCGGTGATGACGTGAGATGTGTTGTGCGGCGCGCCGTCGAGGAGCGCGCGCGCGGCGACCTCCGCGATATCGTCGGTATCGACGAAGCCGATGCGGCCGCCGCCCGTCGCGGTCGTGAGCTCGCCTCGCCCGGCGATCGCCGCCGCGTGCGGGTGGCGCGGGTCGATGAAGTTCTGCATGAACCACGACGGTCGGAGGACGGTCCACTCCGGAGCGCGCTCGCGGAGCGCGCGGTGGACGAGGCCGAGCCCGGGGCTCCCCTCCGCCACGGGCGACGCGCTGAGCAGGACGAGGCGGCGGGCCCCGCTCGCGAGCGCGCGCTCGACGAAGGGCAGCATGAGCGCCGAGGGATCCTCGACCATCGCGGGCGCCACGAGGTACACGCGATCGGCGCCGCGGAGCGCGCCCTCGTGCGTCGCGGCGTCGGCCCAGTCGAAGCGGGCGTGCTCCACGCCGTCGCGAGCGGCGGGCGCCGTCCGGCTCGCGGTGCGGACGCGCGCGCCGGCGGCCGCGAGCCGCGCGGCGACGGCTCGCCCGGTGGTGCCCGTCCCGCCGGTGATCAGGACGAGCGGCCGATCGCTCCCTGCGCGCGCCCTCATGACGCCCCCTCGCGATGCTTGTCGAGCTCGCCGCCGAAGGCCTCGAGGACGGGCGCTGGATTCCAGTACTCGCGGTAGCGCACGACTCGGCCGTTCCTCGTCGCCACGATCATCACATAGTCCTGCTCGTAGCGTTTGCGCGCGGGCCCGATGGTCGCCGAGCCGTGCACCTCGGCGAGCGCGACGTCGGGATCGGTCGTCGGATACCGCCGCACGTCGCGGAGCTCGAGCCCGTGGAAGCTCTGGAGGATGCCCTCGAAATGGCGCCGGATGGCCGCCTTGCCCTCGAGGCGCGCCGGCGCGCCGAGCGCCGGCGCGTACGGGAACTCGACGGTTGCGTCGTCGGCGAAGAGGTCGAGCCAGCGATTCATGTCACGACCGATGAGATCGAGGAGCGCGTCGAGCGCCTGCGCGGCGTCGAGCGGCCGGGAATGCGGCAGGGGGTGCGTCATGGAATGTCCTTTCCTTTCGTGTCGACGAGGCCAGCGTAGGGGCGCCGCGATTGCCGCGCGTCCAGCTCCACGATCCGCGCGTCCACGGTCCACGGCCGGCGCCGCTCGCGCGGCGGGGCGCGCGCGCCGGCGTGGCGCGGCCCGCCGCGTGGTGTAGAGTCGATCGCGCCATGTCCGCCGCGTTCGACGAGCTGGCCCGGAGCGTCGTGCTCCGCGAGGCCGAGGTGAGGCGCTTCGCGCTCGGCGATCGCTGGGGCAAGCGGCAGCCGGCGCAGCGCGCCGCCGCCCGGGTGTACGCGGCGCTCGGCGGCGGCGGGTGGATCGACGTCGCGCGCCGGCGGCTCGCGCTCGGCGCGGGAGAGCTCGTGTTCCTGCCGCGCGCCGAGGAGCACGCCATCCGCGATCGGCCGACGACCTCGCTCGCGCACCCGGAGGCCCTCTGCCGCGGGATGCGCGCCGTGGCCGACGACGCCCTGGCCACGGAGGCCCCGCCGGAGACGCGCCTCGTGGTCGTCGATCTGCACGTCGACGCGGCGGGCGCCCCGTGGGTCGCCCTGCTGCCGCCAGCGGTGCACGTCGCGGGCGCGACGCCGGGGCTCGCGCGCTGGCTCAACGACACGCTCGCGCTGCTCGCCGGCCCGCCGGCCCTGTCGGCGGCGCTGCGCCGCTCCGTCGGCGAGGCGTGGGCGCACGCGCTCTTCGCGAGCGCGCTGCGCGACCCCGCGGCGTCGCTGCCGCGGCGGGACGCGCTCCGGGACGAGCCGATCGCGGCCGCGCTCGCGCAAGTGCGCGCCTCGCCCGAGCGCGCGTGGGAGCTCGGGGACCTCGCGCGAGCGGCCGGGCTCTCGCGATCCGCGTTCGCCGCGCGCGCGACGGCGCTCCTCGGCGAGCCGCTCGGCCATCACGTGCGCCGGCTGCGCCTCGAGCGCGCCGCGATCCTGCTCGGCGAGACGACGCTCCCGGTGAAGCTCGTCGCCGCCCGCGTCGGCTACGACAGCGAGCCCGCGTTCGGGCGCGCCTTCGCGCGCGCCCACGGCGTGAGCCCCCTCGGTTACCGGCAGGCGAGGCGGCGAGAGCACGACGGCGCGCGCACCGTCGGACGCGCAGGTTGACCAGGTGGAAGCGCTGCTGAGCGGCGCAGCTGGTATCATGTCCACGCGGATCTGAGCACCAGCTCCCACGCGCCGGCGCGCGGTGCGCGGCTTTCGGCGCGGTGTGCCCGGCGGATGCCGTATCCTCCCGCGAATGCGGCAAAGCGCGAGGATAGGTATCCTGCTCGTCGCGATGGCGGCGTGCGGCGGCGATGGCGATGATGGGGAGTCCACCGCTGGCGCCGGAGGCGCCACGCCGGGCGCGGGCGGCGCCTCCGGCTCCACGTCGGGCGCGGGCGCCGCCGGTGGTTCGTCGCCTGGCGCGGGGGGCTCCACGCCGGGCGTCCCGGCCTACGGCCGCTTCGGCCAGCCCACGACCACCTTCACGCTGCCGGAGCCGGCCCCGAGGGAGGGGAAGCTCCCCGAGATCGCCTATCCCGATCTCGCCGGGTCGTTCCCGGAGGTCGACTGGAGCGCGCTCGATCGGCTCTACATTCCTGCTGGCCGCTACCGGAGCATCCTGCTCGGCGGCCTGCCCGAGCGGAGCGCGGAGCGCCCGCTCGTGATCACGAACCTCGGCGGACAGGTCGAGGTCGGGGGCGACGCCGCCAACCACGTGTTCGTGATCAAGGGCGGAAAGGGCTGGATTTTGACGGGCCGCCACGATCCTGTCTCGAAGACCGGAGACGAGGGGTTCCGGGGGCACGCCGAGGGCGCGTTCGCCCATGGCCAGGGGACGTACGGCATCTTCATCGACGACGCGTTCAGCAAGGAGGGCCTCTCGGGGCTGGCCATCGGCGGAGGCGCGTCGGATTTCGAGCTGGATACCCTCGAGGTCGCGCGCGCCGAGTTCGCCGGCATCGTCGCCAAGACCGACGACGACGGGAAGGCCACGATGCGCAACGTGAAGATCCACGACCTCTACGTGCACGACGTCGGCTCGGAGGGGATCTACTTCGGCAGCACCCAGGCGCAGCCGCAGCATGCGTTCGAGCGCCTCGAGGTGTACGATAACCGGTTCCTCCGCACCGGCACCGAGGCGCTGCAGGTCGGGCAGCTCGGCTCGGACTGCGAGATCCACCACAACGTCATCGGGCCGGGCGCGGTCCGGTGGCGGTCGGCGTTCGACCATTACCAGGATGGCAACGTGCAGTTCGGCCAGCGCTACGGCAGCTCGAGCTTCCACCACAACATCGTGATCGGGACGGGCGACCTCTTCGTCGAGCTGTTCCCGACGCGCGTGGACGGCGATCCGCGCTCGCCGTCGGACACGATCTCGTTCACGGACAACTACTTCGCCGACACGTCGCTGAGCGGGGTGTACACGCACGCGGTGGACACCGGCGCCACGATACGCTTCGAGCGCAACGTCTTCCTCGGCTTCCACTTCACCTATGGCGAGGTGTACCCCGACGCGGACGAGCCGGTGCAGGTCTTCGCGGTGGGCAGCAACGCGCCGAACCCGCACATCCTGAAGGGCAACCGGGTGGACGGGCCCTATCCGTTCATCAAGTGGCTCTTCGACAGCGTGCAGGCCGAGGACAATCCGACGGTCGCGGTGGAGCGGGTCCGCTTCCGAGACTTCATGGGGGGCGGCCTCGACGAGGACTACCGGCGCCTGGAGTGGTGGACCGACCGCGCGACGCTCAGCCCGGACGAGCGTGCCGTGACGTACCCCAAGGGCGCCCATGTCCTCCACCAGGGCGCGCTCTACGAGGCGCTCGCGGAGAGCCAGGGCAAGCAGCCCAATCAGCACCCCGACGTGTGGCGCGCGCTGCCCGCTCCTGCGGACGATGTCCGTTTGAGCGCCGACTCGCCGCACCAGGGGCTCGGCGTCCGCTGGCCGCCGCCTTAAAATCCCAACAATCTCCCCGTCTCCCCGCCTCCCTGTTCAATTCCTCTTTGCTAAAATATCAACAAATGAGGAGATCGGTCAGGAGCTGTTCTCTATGAAGCTCTTCTACGCTCCCACATCCCCCTTTGCTCGCAAGGTGCGGGTCGCCGCCCACGAGCTGCAGCTGGGAGACCGGATCGACCTTGTGCTTGTCAATCCCTGGTCGGACGCGGCGCTGCGATCGCTGAACCCGCTGGCCAAGGTCCCGACGCTGGTCCTGGAGGGCGGGCAGGTGCTCTTCGAGTCGGCGCTCGTCTGCGAATACCTGGATCACCTCGCGGCTGGCGGGCTGTATCCGGCGCCGGGAGAGGCGCGGTGGAGCGCTCTGCTCCGCCAGGGCATCGCGGACGGTATCAGCGCTGCTGCCGGGCGCCTCTTCGCCGACGAGCATCGTCCCTCCGACGAGCGATCGAGCAGCGTCATGCAGCGCCAGGCGGCTGCCATCGAGGCCGGCCTCGACAGGCTGGAGCGCGACGCCGGGACGTTATCGACGGAGCTCGCGGACATCGGCGCGATCTCGGTCGCCTGCGCGCTCGGCTACCTCGACTTCCGCTGGCCGGATCGAGCGTGGCGAAGCGGCCGGAGCGGCCTTTCGCGCTGGTTCGACGTCGTCGGCCAGCGCCCGTCGATGGCCGCCACGCAGCACCGCTCGCTGTGATCTCCTGACGTGGCGTCCCCAGGCGGCGCTCGCCGCCCCCGCGGGGTCGACGCTCGTCCTCTCCCGCCCGCATCCCGTCCACATCCCGTCCACGCCCGAGCCCGGCTGTGCGCTCGACGGTGGCGCTAAGCGGCGGCTATCCCGCGACGTTCCGGTTCGATGCCTGTCGAAACAGATTGACGGCGCCCCGGCGCCGCCTAGATTCACTTTGATGACCATCGAAGCAGATCCCCCGGCGCGCGATCTGGGCGTCGAGGCGCGCATCGGCGTGCTCAAGGCGCTCGCCGACGCCTCGCGGCTCCAGGTGGTGAACGCCCTGATCGAGCGGCCTCACTGCGCCGAGGAGCTGGCCGAGCGGCTGGGGCGCGCGCCTTCCACGGTCTCCTTCCACCTCCGGAAGCTCGACGAGGCCGGGCTGGTGACCAAGCAGAAGACCCAGTACTACCTGGTCTATGCGCTGCGCGACGATCTGCTCCGCCTCACGCTGAAGGAGCTCGTCTCGCTGCCCTCCGCCGCCGATGGCGCCGCGCGGCGGCGCGCGGAGCGAGCCCGGAGCCAGGTGATGCGCGCCTTCTTCCGCGGGGGCGTGCTGGTCCAGATGCCGAAGCAATGGCGCAAGCGGCGCATCGTGCTCGAGCAGTTCCTGAGCAAGTTCCAGGCGGGCCGGCGCTACCGCGAGCAGGAGGTGAACGAGATCATCCAGACCCTGTATCCCGACCACTGCACGATCCGGCGCATGCTCGTCGACGAGGGATACATGACGCGCGACGGCCTGCACTACGAGCTGATCGCGGAGCAGACCAGGACACCCGAGGCGAAGGACACGACACCCGAGGCGGAGAACAAGACGCCCGGGTCAGGGACGAAGAAGGCGAGAGAGAGCACGATGGAAACGCGCAAGGAGATGAAGCGGAAGTACCTCGAGACGCCGAAGCAGGCGGGCATCTTCCAGGTCAAGAACACGGTGAACGGCAAGGTCCTGCTCGGAAGCAGCACGAACCTCCATGGGCCGCTCAACAAGCACCGTTTCGCGCTGTCCATCGGCGCGCACCAGAACCAGGCTCTCCAGCGGGACTGGCAGCAGCACGGCGCCGACGCCTTCACGTTCGAGGTGCTCGAGGTCGTGCAGCAGAAGGACGAGCCCGGGTTCTCCGTGGCGGACGAGCTCACGCTGCTCGAGCAGATCTGGCTGGAGAAGCTCTCGCCCCTCGCGCCGCGAGGCTACAACACGGATACGCGGCTCCGCGAGTGAGGCGACGTCGCGGCGCGAGAGGGCGGCGTCCCCGGAGGCCGCCGCGCTCGCTCGAATTGCCGCCGGGGCGGCTCAAGGCCGGCGGCGCCTGAGCCGCGCGCGCGTGTCCCGGTGGCAAAAGCCGTGGATTTCATCCACCATGGCGGTGCATGCGGCCAGCCGGCATATGGAAGAAATCTTCAGATGTCGCCGAGCCTTCGCTCGATGGTGGCGCCCTGGACGCGAGCGCCGAGGCCTGCCTCGCCGGGGGCGGCGAGATGGGCGCCCTGATGCGCTCGATCGACTGGGCGAAGACGAAGCTCGGCCCTGTCGCGACATGGCCGATAAGCCTCAAGACCGTGGTCGGCCTCGTGCTCGGCAATCGGTTTCCCATGATCATGTTGGTCGGGCCGGAGCTTCTGCAGATCTACAACGATGCCTATCGGCCCATCCTGGGCATGAAGCACCCTGCGTCGGTGGGCGCCCCGGCGGCCGAGGTCTGGGCCGAGGTCTGGGACGTCGTCGGCCCGATGGCGCAGGGCGTGCTCGACGGGGGGCCCGCGACGTGGAGCGAGCACCTCCTGCTCCCGGTGCAGAGGCGAGGCTTCGTCGAGGAGACGTACTTCACGCTCTCCTTCAGCCCGATACCCGGCGACGCCGAGCCGGTCGTCGGCGTCCTCATCACGGTGAAGGAGACCACGGAGCAAGTGCTCGACGCGCGCCAGCTCCACATGCTGCGCGATCTCGCGACGCGCTCCGCCCAGGCGAAGTCTGCCGAGGAGGCGTGCTGCACAGCCGCGGAGATCTTCGCGGCGAACGACGCCGACCTGCCGTTCTCGCTGCTCTACCTCCTGGACGGCGACCCGGGCGACGCGCGCCTCGTCGGCGCGAGCGGGCTCGACGGATACGAGGGAGCGGCGAAGCCGGCGCGCGTCTCCCTCCAGGATCGAGGCGACGAGGCCTCGGCCTGGCCGCTCGCGGAGGCGGCGCGCGCCTCTGGCGAGCTCCTCGTTTGCGATCTCGCGGCCCGCTTCGGCGCCTTGCCCGTCGGCCGCTGGGGCAGCGCGCCGGAGCAGGCGATCGTCCTGCCCCTCTCGCGGCCGGGCCAACCTCGTCCGTATGGCTTCCTCGTCGGCGGCGTCAGCCCGCATCGCCTGCTCGATGAGCCGTATCGCGGGCTGTTTCAGCTGATCACCGATCAGGTGGTGACCGCCATCGCGAACGCGCGGGCCTACGAGGAAGAGCGCAGGCGCGCCGAGGAGCTCGCCGCGATCGACAGCGCGAAGACGCTGTTCTTCAGCAACGTGAGCCACGAGTTCCGGACGCCGCTGACGCTGATGCTCGGCCCCATGGAGGACGCGCTCGCGTCGCCGGAGCGCGCGCTCTGCGGCGAGCACCTCTCGCTCGCCTATCGCAACGCGCTGCGCCTGCTCAAGCTGGTCAACGCGCTGCTCGACTTCTCGCGCCTCGAGATGGGCCGCGCGCAGGCGTCCTACGATCCAACGGACCTCGCTGGCCTCACCGTCGATCTCGCGAGCGCGTTCCGCTCCGCGATCGAGCGAGCCGGGCTCGCGTTCAAGGTGGACTGCCCGGAGCTCCCGGAGCCGGTCTTCGTCGACCGGGACATGTGGGAGAAGATCGTGCTGAACCTGCTGTCCAACGCCCTGAAGTTCACGTTCGACGGCGAGATCCTCCTGTTGCTCCGCGCGCGCGAGGACCAGGTCGAGCTCGTGGTGCGCGATACGGGCACCGGCATACCCGAGCACGAGCTGCCGCACCTCTTCGAGCGCTTCCACCGCGTCCAGGGGGCACGCGCGCGCACGCACGAGGGCTCCGGGATCGGGCTCGCGCTCGTGCACGAGCTGGTGCGGCTGCACGGCGGCAGCATCCGGGCGGAGAGCCGCCTGGGCGAGGGGACGGCGTTCACGATCGCGATCCCGCGCGGGTCCGCGCACCTGCCGGCAGAGCGTATCCACGCCGAGAAGACGCTCTCGTCGACGGCGACCGGCGCCGCGCCCTACGTCGAGGAGGCGCTGCGGTGGCAGCTCGCCGCGGAGGCGCCCGCCCTGGCGCTCGCTTCGGCCGATCGTGTCGAGTCCGATCACCTCTCGGTGCCGCTCGACCCGAGCGCGCGCATCCTCCTCGCCGATGACAACGCCGACATGCGCATGTACGTGCGGCGCATCCTCGATGCGCGGTGGGCCGTCGAGGCCGTGAGCGACGGCGCGGCCGCGCTCGATGTCGCCCGGCGGTCACCGCCGGATCTCGTCATCGCCGACGTGATGATGCCGGGCCTCGACGGCTTTGGCTTGCTCCGGGCGCTGCGCGCCGATCCGGTGACGCGGTGCGTGCCGGTGATCATGCTCTCGGCGCGCGCGGGCGAGGAGTCTCGCGTCGAGGGGCTGGCGGCCGGCGCCGACGATTACCTCGTGAAGCCGTTCTCGGCGCGCGAGCTCATCGCGCGCGTCGCGACGCACCTCCAGCTCGGCGAGCACCGGCGGGCCGCGGAGCGGGAGCGCGGGAAGATGTTCGCGCTGTTCGAGCAGGCGCCTGTCGGGATCGCCGTCTACCGTGGCCCCGAGCACGTCATCGAGATGGCGAACCCACGCCTGGTGGCCATGGTGGGCCATCGCGACGTGATCGGACGCACGCTGGCGCAAGCCTTCCCGGAGATCGTCGGCTCGCCGCTCCTCGAGGTCTTTCACCGGGTATTCGCGAGCGGCGAGCCGTTCGTCACGCACGACTACCGGTTCGACCTCGAGCGCGGGGACGGCGTGCGGGAAGAGCTGTACTGGAGCTTCAACCTGCACCCGATGCGCGAGCCGGGCGCTGCCGTCGCCCGGATCCTGGTCGTCGCGCTCGACGTCACCGACTACGTGCGGGCGCGAAAGAAGCTCGAGGCGGCGGCGCGGGAGCGCGAGGAGCTGCTGCGCCGCGCGGAGGACGCGCGGCGCGACGCGGAGCGGGCGAACCGCGCGAAGGACGAGTTCCTGGCGATGCTCGGCCACGAGCTGCGGAACCCGCTCGCCCCGATCGTCACGGCGCTCCACCTGATGCGCCTCCGCGCCGGGGGGCACGCCGAGCGCGAGCGGCTCGTCATCGAGCGCCAGATCAAGCACCTGACGGCGCTCGTCGACGACCTGCTCGACGTCTCCCGCATCACGCGGGGCAAGGTCGAGCTGAAGAAGCAGCGGATCGAGATCGCGGACGTCGTGGCCAAGGCGGTCGAGCTGGCGAGCCCGCTGCTCGAGCAGCGCCGGCACCACCTCACGGTCGCGGTCCCCTCGAGCGGCCTCGCCGTGGAGGGCGACGTCACGAGGCTCGCCCAGGTGGTCTCGAACCTGCTCACGAACGCCGCGAAGTACACCGAGAGCGGCGGCGAGATCGCCGTCCGGGCCGGGCGCGTGGAGGGCGAGGTCGCCCTCTCCGTGCGCGACAACGGCATCGGCATCGCCCCCGAGATGCTGCCGAGCGTCTTCGAGCGCTTCGTGCAGGAGCGCCAGGCGCTCGACCGATCCCAGGGCGGCCTGGGCCTGGGCCTCGCCATCGTCCACAACCTCATCGCGATGCACGGCGGCCGCGTGAGCGCGCACAGCGAGGGCCGCGGGCGCGGGAGCGAGTTCACCATCCAGTTGCCGGCCGCGGCGGACGTGCGCTCACCCGAGGCCGCGCCGGCGCGCTGGATGGCCGGGACGCAGGCGACTCCATCTCTCGCCGATCGACGCCGCATCCTGCTCGTGGACGACAACCTCGATGCGGTCGAGCTCCTCGCCGAGTCGCTGGGCGCGATGGGGTACACGACGCGCGTCGCCCCCGACGGCCCGTCCGCGCTCCGGATCGCGGAAGAGTTCGCGCCCGACGTCGCGCTGCTCGACATCGGGCTGCCCGTGATGGACGGCTACGAGCTCGCGCGGCGCCTCCGCGAGCAGCCGGCGGGTGAGCGTGTTCGCCTGATCGCGATCACCGGTTACGGGCAGGAGGCGGATTTCCGGCGCTCCGAGGGGGCAGGCTTCGAGACGCACCTCGTCAAGCCCATCCAGATCGAACGATTGACGTCGCTCCTCGAGGAGCCACCGGCCCGCGGGGCCGAGTGATCCACGTCGGAGATCCCCGGCGACGACACGGCGCGACCGCGCCCGGAGCGCTGTGGCGACGCGCGCCGCGGCGAGACCGAGGCAGCTTCTGAGGGGAGGAGGAACGATGGATACGCGACGCATGCGAATTGCGAGGATGGGTGTTCTGGTCGCAGGATTCGTCGCGGCCGCGGGATGCACGCTGGTCTCGGGGGTAGGAACGCTCGAGTTCAACGGCGAGGCCGCTGGGGGAGCTGGCGGAAGCGGTGACGCCGGTGGCGGCGCCGCCGGCGCCGACGGCGGCGCTGGCGCGGGAGGCGGCGAGGCGGGCGGCGCCGGAGGCGGCGGAGGCGAAGCGGGAGGCGGCGAGGCGGGCGGCGCCGGGGGCGGCACGGGCGGCGGCGCAACGGGGGGCGAGGTCGTGGTCCAACAGTGCGTGCCCGGCGAGGGGGTTGCCGTGGGCGCCCGCGTCTGGGGTGACGCGTGGCTCAACGGGTTCGTCCTTCATTGCGCCGACTTTCAGAGCGACGGTCACACCGGTGACGGGTACGATGCCGGCCCCGTGACTGGCAGCATGACGGGCTCGCACGTCTCCAAATTCTGCGACTACCCCAGGAATGTCGTGGCGTTCAGGTATACGTACGACGCGGAGCATGTGTACCAGGTCCAGTTTGGTTGTTCGACGCCCGAGGTATGGAAATCGTCGACGCCCAGCGTCGAACAATGGCTCGATCCCATCGGCGGGACGACGGCTGGTCCGCAAGGGTACGGAGCGCAATGCGAGGAGGGCTCCGCCTATAGCTACTTCACGCTCAACGTCAGCGAGGATGGTCAATCCATACGAAGCTTCGAAGGGCCTCGCTACTGCTTAATCATGCCTTGATCCCTCGCGAGGCCGTCTCCGGAGACGCGGCTCCTCGGCGAGATGACTCTCCTCTGCGAGTCGGCAGCGACCGGGGAGTCGGCAGCGACCGGGGGACCCCCCCGCCGCGCGAGGCGAGCTCCAGGTCTCCGGGCGCGGTCGAGCGCGGAGAGGTGTTGGTCCGTTATAAAAGAAATGTTGTCCGTTATGGTGGACATCAGCGCTGCCCCGTGGTACTGGGCATCCAACGGACGGGACAGCCATGCACTACCGACAGCTGGGTGACAGCGAGCTCCGGGTCTCGGAGCTCTGCCTTGGGACGATGACGTTCGGCGAGCAGAACACGCTCGAGGACGCCAGAGCGCAGCTCGACTACGCGTTCGACGCTGGCATCAACTTCATCGACGCGGCCGAGATGTATCCGGTGCCGACCCGCGCCGAGACGCAGGGGCGCACGGAGAGCTACGTGGGCGAGTGGCTGAGCCAGCGGCCGCGGGACAAGGTGATCGTCGCGACGAAGATCGCGGGGCCGGGCCGCCCGATCCCGTGGGTCCGCGGCGGCTCTCTCGCGATCAACCGCGCCAACGTCCGGCGCGCGGTCGAGGACAGCCTGCGGCGCCTCAGGACCGACTACATCGATCTCTACCAGATCCACTGGCCCGATCGGTACGTGCCGCAGTTCGGCGCGAGCGCCTACGATCCGGCGAACGAGCGCTCGAGCACGCCGATCGCCGAGCAGCTCGCGGCGCTCGCGGAGGTGATCCGCGACGGCAAGGTCCGGTATTTCGGGCTCAGCAACGAGACCGCCTGGGGGGTGGCGCAGTGGAGCCGCGTCGCGGCGCAGCTCGGGCTCCCCAGGCCGGTGTCGATCCAGAACGCCTACAGCCTCGTCAACCGCACGTTCGACTCCGCGCTCGCGGAGGCCTCGCGCCGGGAGGACGTGCCCCTGCTCGCCTACAGCCCGCTCGCGTTCGGCCTGCTCACGGGCAAGCACCTGGGCGGGCCGCCGCCGGGCTCGCGCTTCGCTCGGTTCGAGACCTTCGGCCAGCGCTACAGGAAGCCCAACGTGGACGAGGCGGTGCAGGCCTACGTCAAGCTCGCGCGCGCCCACGGCCTGAGCCCGGCGTCGCTCGCGCTCGCCTTCGTGCGCAGCCGCTGGTTCGTGGCGAGCACCATCCTCGGGGCGACCACGCTCGAGCAGCTCGAGGAGAACGTGAAGAGCGCGGGCGTGGTGCTCGCCGCGGAGGTTCTCGGAGAGATCGAGCAGATCCACGCCCGCTACCCGAACCCGGCGCCCTGATCTCGCCGGCCCCGGCGGCGCCGCTCGCCCGGGGCGGCGCGGCCCGACCCCCTCTGTTCGCGGGAGCGCGGCGCTCCCGGGCGAGCGATGCTGCGGCGCCGGCGGGCAGCCGCCGCGCCGGCACGGAGGGGGATCAGATGACGACGAAGCTACCCAGGCGGAGCCTGCTCGCAGGCCTGCTGGTGACGGGCGCCGCGGGCTGTGTGGGTCCGGGGGCGATGACGGCCGCGAGCGCTCGCCGGAAGGCGCCGGCCGATCCGTGGCAGGGCGTTCGGGACGAGTTCACTCTGTCGCCGGCGTGGATCCACATGACGGCCTTCCTGCTCGCCTCTCACCCGCGGCCGGTCCGCGAGGCGATCGAGCGGCTGCGGCGGGAGCTCGACGAGAACCCGGTGGACGCGCTCCACGCGCACGAGGATCTGGCGCCGGTGCGGGAGGCGGCCGCGGCGTACATGGGCGCCGGGGCCGAGGAGATCGCGCTCACGGACAGCACCACGATGGGGCTCGCGTCGCTGTACCTCGGCCTGCCGCTCGAGGCCGGCGACGAGGTGCTCACGACGGAGCACGATCACTATTCCACGCATGAGTCGCTCCGGCTCGCCGCGGAGCGGACCGGCGCGGTGGTGCGGAAGATCGCGCTCTATGGGAGGAGCAGCGCCGCGACGGCCACGGAGATGGCGGGGGCGATCGAGGCGGCGCTCACCCCGGCCACGCGGGTCGTGGCGATCACGTGGGTGCACTCGAGCTCGGGCGTGAAGACGCCGGTGCGCGCCATCGCCGAGGTCGTCGCCAGGGCGAACCAGGGCCGGGCGCCGGCGAAGCGCGTCGTCTGCTGTGTGGACGGCGTGCACGGCTTCGGGGTCGAGGACGCCACGATGGCCGATCTCGGCTGCGACTTCTTCGCCGCGGGCTGTCACAAATGGATGTTCGGGCCGCGGGGCACCGGCGTGCTCTGGGGCAAGCGGGAGCTCTGGCCGATGCTGCGCCCGAGCATCCCGTCCTTCGGAAGGGCTGCATACGAAGCCTGGCTCCGGCAGCGGCCGCCGCCGCCCACGACCGCGGACATGATGTCTCCCGGAGGGTTCCACTCCTTCGAGCACCGGTGGGCGCTGCCCGCGGCGTTCGCGTTCCACCGGGGCATCGGCAAGGCCAGGGTCGCGGCCCGGATCCACGCCTTGAACCGGCAGTGCAAGGAAGGGCTCAAGGCGATGGGCCACGTCACCCTGCACACGCCGCTCGACGCCGCGCTCTCCGCGGGGATCGTGTGCTTCGAGGTGGCGGGGATGACGCCGGAGGCCGTCGTGGGGAGGCTCCGCGAGAGGAGGATCATCGCGTCGACGTCGCCGTACGCGACCTCGTATGTCCGCGTCGCGCCGAGCCTGCTCACCTCCGAGGCGGACGTCGAGGTGGTGCTGCGCGCGATCCGCGCGCTCGCGTGAGGGGCCCGGTCCGGCGAGCCATGGCCGGACCTCTTGTGGGCGGGGCGAGGGCGCCTATCGGGCGGCCTCCTCGATGCGGGCGATGTCGATCTTCTTCATCTGCATCATCGCCTGCATGACCCTCCCCGCCTTGGCCGGCTCCGGGTGCTGGAGGAGCCGGATCAAGGCGGACGGGACGATCTGCCAGGAAACGCCGAACCTGTCCTTGAGCCACCCGCACTGGCTCTCGGCGCCGCCGCCGGCCGTGAGCTTGCTCCAGAGCTCGTCGACCTCCTCCTGGGTCTCGCAGGTGACGACGAGCGAGAACGTCTCGTTGAACTTCTGGTGGGCGCCGTTCAGGGCCATGAGCCGCTGGCCGTTCAGCTCGAACTCGGCCATCACGAGCGAGCCCTTGGGCCCTGGACCCGCGTCTCCCGAGCGGAGCTCGGAGAGGATCCGTGAGCCCTTGAAGATGGACAGGTAGTATTGCACCGCCTCCTCGGCGTTGTTGCTGAACCAGAGGCACGTCTTGATCTTCTGCGTGGTGGTCATGATCGGGGCTCCTGGCCGGGGTCGGGCCCGGCGGTGAGGTGAGGGCGGCGCGGTCACCGCGACCGCGCTTTGCCTGGATGTCGGAGCACGGTGGGCCTGCTCGACATGGGGCCGACGATTTTTTCGACCCGCCGGGGCGGCCGGGTCCCGGGTCGCCGGGGCGGCCGAGGGGGGCGGGGCGGCAGCCCGCCGGGCGGCCGTCGTGGTCCGCCGGCCGCCGCTCCGGGGCGGCGCCGGGAGAGGATGAGCTCGCGGGCCGGGTGGAATGTCGTGGCGATCCGTGAGAGAGCACGCGCATGAGACACATCCTCGATGGGTCGATGGGGGTCATCCTGGCCGCGGGGCTCTGCGGCGCCGGGTGCAGGGCGTCCGCGCACGAGCCTTCCGGCATGAACGCGCCTCCCGGCGCGAACGCGCCTCCCGGCACGAGCGCGCCGCCGGCGGAAGAGCCCGCCGCGCCGCCGGCGGCTGCCCCGATGGGCGAGCGGATCGTCGTGGGCAGCGATCCGTGCAAGAGTGACGCAGACTGTGTGCCCGTGTGCGCGTGCCACGCGGCTGCGTGCATCGCGAAGGCGACCGCGCCGATGTGTGATCGAGGCCTGATGTGCACGCAGGAGTGCCGGCCCGGAACGATGGATTGCGGCGGCGGCTGCCTCTGCCAGGGTGGCCGGTGCGCGGCTCGCCTGATCAACGTGCCGCCGCCCTGAGCTCCTTTGCGTGTGCCGGCCTGCGGATGAGCGCGTAAAAGCTCTTGGAGCCCGGCTGAAGGCCCACCAGGCATAGGCGTTAACCAACCTTCGCGCCGCGTTCTCCTACATCCGAACGTTTACGTGGACGTTTACGTGGACGTGGACGTCAACGTCGTCGTGGTCGTGGTCGTCAACGATAGGTCGTGAACGACCACGACCACGACCACGTAAACGTTCACGTAAACGTTCACGTAAACGACCACGTAAACGACCACGTTGGTGACTGATGGTGGAGGGAGGCGGGCTTCGTGCCCTGAGCGTGACCGAGCGAGCTTGGCTAACGCCTGTGAGGCCCACCAGGACCGTGGACGTCTGGACTCAGATGTTCGTGGAGCGGGCGCCCAGCGCCGTCCTCAGTATTTGTAAACATCGGCGAAGATCGATCGACGCATGCGGTCGTTCATCGTCGTCTCGCGCACCCACGCGGCGATCCCGGTCCCGTTCGGGCCGAAGCCCACCGTCGGCTCCCAGTGTTCGGCGGCGTTGTCGTCCTCCAGCGCGTGGGCCTCCGTCCATCCCTGCGCGGGCGAGAGCTCGCTGGCAAAGATCGACCGGAGCGCGGCGGCTTTCTGGGTCCACACGGCGAGCGCCCGCCCGGCCCCATCCACGGCGATCTCGGGACCGCTCACACTATCTTCGTCGACCGAGAGCTTGTCGGCCGGCTGGAACGTCGTCCCCGAGAAGCGCCGCGCCCAGATCGCGCAGCCGGCACCGCATTGACGGAACACCACGCCCCCGTCACCCTCCGCGTTCATCGCGACCGCGTAGTCCGTCGCTCTTTGGCCCGCGGTATCCACGCCGGTGGCTCCGGCCCACACGCCCTCTGAATAGGAATTGGCGATCACGTGCGACACCGACGAGGTCGAGTCGCGCTGGAGGAAGACGACCATCGCGTTCCCGTTGCCGTCCATCACGACGCGTGGGCTCAAATGATCGAGCGTGTCGTCAGCCTCCAGCGGCTTCGGGCCTGCCGCGCTGCCCTTGTGCGTCGTCAGATCGTACGTAACCACGTTGCCCAGCACGTTGAGACGCCCGTCGTCCGACTGGTACCACGCTGCCACCGCGCGCAGCATCGTGCCCACGGTCGAGACGCCGACAGCCGTGCCGTTGCAGCTGGTCGTGCTCCCCGACACCTTCACCGGTGTTTGCCAGCCCTGCCCGCCCTCGTAGATGGCCAGGTATCCCTCACGCGCCGAGGTGTCGGCGGTGTTCACGTCGATCCCCACCGCGATATGGCCGGCGGGGGTCATCGCGACCGTCGTCGAATGTTTCGAGACCCCCGAGGTGCCCTCGGCGATCGTCTCGACCGTGCCCCACCCGGCGGGCCATCCGAGCGATGCCGTGAACCGCTTGCCGAACACGGCGCCGCCCACCGAGGCCGAATACCAGACGACCACCCCGTTGCCACCGGCGTCGATGGCGACCCTGGCGTTCACGCCTCTCGTGGCCGCGTCGTTGACCTGCAGCAGCGGGTCCCAGCTGTCGCTCTTCTTGACATAGCGGCGCGCCCAGACGGTGTCCTGATCATAGAACACGAGCAGCGCATCGCCGTTGGCCGAGACCGCGACCTGCGGAAGGAAATTCGAGATCTGATTGGCCAGATCGTCATGACCGACGCGCTCGAACGTATCCCAGTGGGGCGGGGGGGCTTCGCCTCCGGTCCCGTCGCCGCCCGTTCCGTCGCCGCCCGCCCCATCGCCGCCTGTCCCGCCGCCACCCGCTCCGTCGCCGCCGGTCCCGTCGCCGCCTGTCGCGCTGCCGACGCTGCCCGCATGACCGCCGCCTCCGCCGCTCCCCACGTCATTGGAGCTCGACGACGACTCGAACGTTCGCACCTTCTGTCCGCAGGCCGCGACGAGGAGGAGCCCCAGAATGAGACCCATCCTGGGCATGGCGCCCGATCCTCCGACGTGTCCGAATTTTTCGCGCATCATGCGCGAGGATGAGATCCGAAGGCCTCGGAGATGTCAATCCCCGACCGCGCGACCTCTCCCGGCTTGGCGGGACACATTCAACCTCTCCGTCACCGCGGCAGGACAGGGCAGCAGCGCGGCCACGAGATCACCTGCGTTCCCGCGTGTTCCTCACGCGCTCGACCCCTGAACCTTGGCGTCCCAGGCGACATCGAGGGACACGGGGCCTCGGAACATGGTGACTTGCCGGAGCTGCACCGGCCGATCGCTCGCGAGGCGGAGGCCCGGTAAGCGCTGCGTGAGCACGGAGAGCGCCACGCGCCCCTGGAGCCGCGCGAGGGGCGCGCCGAGACAGAAGTGCACACCGCGGCCAAACCCGAGGTGCTCGCCCCCGTCGGGGCGCCCGGGCTCGAACCTCGCGGGGGCTTCAACGACGGCCTCATCGGGTTGCCGAGCAGATCCGTTGTGGTCTTGTGGCCCGCGAACACGAACGCGGTCGCATCACTGACGGCCTTCGGCATGTCGAGCTGACCGCTCGGGTCCGTGGCCGCCTCCTGCTGTACCTGTTCGCGAGGAAGGCGCGTCGCGGGGAGGGCGCGCGTCGTCGACCGTCCGAGAGCTCGGTGGCAGCGGTGCTCACCCAGCTAGCAGGATCGAGAGCGCACCACCGCGGCTGTCCTCGCGAGCCACGCCACGGGATCTCTCGCGTGGTAGGGGTGCTCCGACGGCTCGATGTTGTCGAGGAACTTGCGGTAGATGATCGCCTGGCGGGCCGCGGCCACGGGCGCGAGCAGCTCGGCGGCGCGCTCGGGGTCGGAGCCCGGGATCGCGGCGCGCCACGCGCGGCTCCAGGAGCTCCGGAGGGGCTCGGCCACGCCGGGCGGGGCCCCGTCGAGGAACGCTGGCTGATCGAGCAGCGGATGCCCGACGCCGCTGTCGCCCCAGTCCAGCAGGACGGCCGATGCCGCGTCGCCGCGGGCATTGCCGACGTGGAAGTCGCCGTGAACCAGCGTGTCGGGCAGCCCAGCCTCGGCGAGGCGAGCGAAGCGCTCGGGCAGGTCATCGACGAAGCTGTCGAGGGTCGCCCGATCGCCGGCGGACAGCTCGGGCGTCCGAGCCATCACGTCAGCAATGAGCCGGATCAGGGCCGGCGCGCGCCAGTCCGGCAGCCCCAGCGAAAGGAGCTCGCCGACCTGTCGGCTCGCGTCGCGCTGCAGCCCGACCAGCAGCGAGACCAACCTCTCCCGGACCGGCAGCTCGGCCTCGTAGAGGTCCTCGCCCGGGATCTCCCGCATCAGGATCCGCCGGCCGTCGTGGCCGAGGAGCGCCGGTACAGGTCCCCCCGCGAGCCGCGCGATCACAGCCCCCTCGTGGCCGAAGAACGGAGGGACATGCTTCAGCCAGACAATCTCGTCGCGAACCCGGAGCCGCCACAGGCTCGACAGGTTCCACGACCGCATCTGCTCGGCGGGCGCCGTCCGCGCGAGGCCCCGATCGCGCAGGACGGCGTCCGCCCACGCGAGGTCGTCGGTAGGCCCGCCCGGCCGCGCCCACGGTTGCCGGAGCGGGTGGTCGTCGAGCGCCCCGCGCCAGGGCTCGACCCCGGGCGGCGGCGCGTCAGTCTCCGCCTCCGCGAGGTAGGTGACCGCCCCGCCTTGGGGGGCCGGGAGCTCGGTGGCGAGCATCCGGAGGACCGTCACCTGGAGGCCGAAGCGCTCGCGGGCACCCTGGACGACGGCGTGCGCATCCTGCCACCACGGCGTCGCGACCGGATAGGGCGGCAGCGCGCCCACGAGCGCGCCGCTCGCGGTGAGGACGAGCCGAACGACGCGCGGCGGGTGGGGCAGCATCGCGCGAGGATAGCGAGCGCCGGCTTCGTTCGCCGCTCGAGCGCCCGGCCCCGCGGCTCAGAGCCGCTCCGCCGCGACGGCGGCCCTGACGGCGCGCTCCAGCGCCTCGCCGTCCTCGGGCAAAGTCGACCACCGCCGGCGCCGGGATGGTGCGTTGCGTCGTCCGCGGCGGAGGAGCGCGGCGATCCCCGCTCCGCCCGCGCTGCGAGCCGCTGGCGCGGCGAGGGCGGCGGCGGCGCGAGGCGCTTGATTCCGGGAAAGTGTTGGAGTTCCTTAGCTCTCAGGGGGTCACCATGTCCGCTGAGCCCAGCCGGGCGCCGCCTGCGCCTTGCTTTCGCCTCCTGCTGATCGAGGACAGCGCCATCGCGGCCTCCGTCGTGCAAAGCCACCTCGACGCCGTGCCGTGGCAGCGCGCCGAGCTCGCGCACGCGGAGACGCTCGCCGCCGGGCTCGCGCGCGTGAACGAGGGGTGGGATGTCGTCCTCCTCGACCTCTCCTTGCCCGATGGCGAGGGCATCGAGGTGGTCGAGCGGGTGCGGGCGGTGGACCCCCATGTGCCCATCGTCGTGCTGACGGGCCACGACGACGTCCGCCTCGCGGAGCGCGCGCTCGGCGCGTCGGTGCAGGATTACCTCGTGAAGCGGGGCCTCGACGCGGACACGCTGTGGCGAGCCATCCGCTATGCGGTCAGCCGCCAGCAGCTCCTGACGCAGCTCGCGCGGGCGATGGCCGAGGCCCGCGAGAACGAGGCCAACCTGCACCAGCTCATCGCCCGGAGCGCCGATGGGGTGATCGTGCTGGATCCCTCCGGGACGGTGCTCTTCGCGAACCCCGCCGCGGAGTCGCTGCTGGGCGACGGGCGCCCCGTCGCCGGGCGGGGCTGCCCGGCGGCGCTCTGCGCCGGCGAGACGAGCCTGGAGATCGGAGGGCAGCAGGTCGTCATCGACGTTCGCTGGGTCGACGTGGACTGGCAGGGGCGCCCCTCGCGCATGGCGCTCCTGCGCGACGTGACCGGGCGGCGCCGGGCCGAGGAGCTGAGGTCACGGCTCGAGCGCAGCGAGCGGCTGGCCGCCGTCGGCCAGCTCGCGGCGGGCGTGGCCCACGAGATCAACAACCCTCTCGCGTACGTGGTGGCCAACCTCGAGCTGCTCGCCCGCGAGGTGCGGCGGCTCGCCGACAAGGGGGTCGCCACCGAGCACCTCGCCCAGCCGCTCGCGGACGCCCGCCACGGCGCTGCGCGGGTGGTGGACATCGTCGGGGATCTCGGGGTGTTCGCGCGCGCGGAGGCGAACGAGGCGATCGGGCCGACCGACGTCAACGCGGTGATCGAGAGCGCGCTCAACATCGTGCATCCCCAGATGAAGCACCGCGCGCGGGTCGTGCGCGAGCTCGCCTCGGTCGCGCCCGTGAGCGGCGCGGAGGGGCGCCTGACGCAGGTGTTCGTCAACCTGCTCATCAACGCGGCGCAGTCGATCCGGGAGGGGCGCGTCGCCGACAACGTCGTCGAGGTGCGGACCCGCGATCAGGGCCGGGAGGTCGTCGCGGAGATCGTGGACTCCGGCTGCGGCGTGCCCGAAGAGCACATGCACAGGCTGTTCGAGCCGTTCTTCACCACGAAGCGCGCGGGGGAGGGGACGGGGCTCGGACTCGCGATCTGCCGCAACATCGTGGAGTCGTGCGGCGGCACCATCGGCGTCAGCAGCGAGGCCGGCGTCGGCACCTGCGTCCGCGTCCGGCTGCCCGCCTGGGCGAGCGCCGAGCTCACCCCTCGTCGCGTGCCGCCTGCGCCCGCGCGGGATGAGGGGCCGGCGCGGCGCGCCCGGATCCTCATCGTGGACGACGAGCCCCTCCTCCTGAGCGCGCTGCGCGGGCTCCTCGAGGCGTCGCACGAGGTCGTTTGCGCGCGCTCGGGCAGAGAGGCCCAGCGGGCGCTCCGGCTGGACGCAAACTTCGATGTCGTGCTCTGCGATATCGTGATGCAGGAGGGCACGGGGATAGAGCTCCACGAGTGGCTCGAGGCGGAGCTGCCGGCGCTCGTCGACCGGGTGCTGTTCATGACCGGAGGGGGCACGAGCGAGGTGAGCAGGCGGTTCCTCTCGGCCCACCGGGGACGCGTCCTGCCGAAGCCGATCGACCCGGCGGAGCTGCTCCGGCGGATCGACGCGCTGCTGGAGGCGAGCGCGGCAGAGCCCGAGAGGATGTAGCGGCGGGCCGGGGCGGGGAAGGGGGGAATCGGCGCCGGTCAGGAAGGGGGGAATCGGCGCCGGCCTCCTGCGCGTCATTGACCGCGCGCCGCGCGATGCGGGCTCACGTCCCGCCGCAGGCCTCGTACTCCGCCTTGCACGCGTCCGCGCCCGCCTGCTGCACGCACGCCCTGCAGTCCGCCGCGATGCCCTGGCCGGCGCACTCCCTCTCGCACTCGTCGGCGCACACGCCCGCCGCGCAGACGCAGGCGATGAGCGCGTCCGTCTCGGGATCTTGCAGGGGATCCGTGTTCGGATCGCAGCCTTGCACGCACGCGCAGCAGATGCCGTCGCCAGGGCAGCAGCCGTCGCCGCGCCCGAGGGGACAGCGGCAGGCGCCGCCGCCTTGCTCCATGCACGGCCCGTAGCCGCTGCCGTCGGCGAGGCACGTCGCGACGCCCGGCGCGCCGATGGCGTGACAGGTGCAGGACATGGTCTCGCCAGGAGCGCAGGTTGCGCCCGTGGCCGAGCTCGCGGTCGTCGAGCTGGCGCTCGCCGAGCTTTCGCTCGTCGAACTGGCGCTCGCCGAGCTTTCGCTCGTCGAGCTGGCGGACGACCCGCCGCTCCCGGTCGGCTCCGGATCGGTCGTCGAGGAGCCGCATGCGGTCGCCAGCGCAGCCGTGAACAAGCTGAGGAAAAGGATGTGTCGCATCGGCGCCCCCTATAGCGCGCCGCCCCCGCGGCCGTCGAGGGCCATCATGGCGCGCACCGTCGCGCTCCCTCCGCGGCGCGGAGCCTCGCGCCGCGGCACCCCGTCATCGAAGCTCGTCCGTCAATGCTCTTTACATTACTTCACGAGCGCGTCATGACGCGGAGCGCCCCGCGGGCGTGTCCTCAGCGCTGGAGTCCGTGGATCGCGGCGAACGAGCGCCGTGCTCGGGCGCCCGGGGGGCGCGGGCGGCCCCTGCGTGAGAGGGCGTGCTTGCCTGGCGAGCGGGATGCCCTATGTTCGCGCCTGCTCGCGTCCCCGCCTGGGGGTGCGTCGGCGCCGCGCCGCGTGCGCCGTGCGGGGAACGCGCTGCCTGAACCGTGCGATAGCAAGGAGATGAGAAGATGACGATCTCGATGTATCAGGCCTCTGTCCCGGTGCTCGTCAGGATGCTCGGCAACCTCTCGGCGATCCTCACCAAGGCCGTCGCGTACGCCGAGGCGAAGAAGATCGAGCCGCGCGTCCTGCTCGACGCGCGCCTCGCCCCGGACATGCTCTCGTTCACGCGCCAGGTGCAGATCGCCACCGACATCGCCAAGGGCTGTGGGGCGCGGCTGGCGGCCGCCGACGTGCCGAAGTACGAGGACAACGAGGCCAGCTTCGACGAGCTACAGGCCCGTATCACCAAGACCGTCGCGTTCCTGAACAGCCTGCGGCCCGAGCAGATCGACGGCTCCGAGGACCGCGATGTCACCATCCCGACGCGCGATCAGCCGCTGCAATTCAAGGGCCTGGTTTTCCTGCTGAACTTCGTGCTGCCCAATTTCTACTTCCACGTGACGACCGCCTACGCGATCTTGCGCCACAACGGGCTCGAGATCGGCAAGCTAGACTTCCTAGGCGCCCGCTGACCCGACCGGCGGGCACCCGCTGCGGATACGGGCCCACCTCGACGTTTTCGGTGCTCGGCGTGCTGGAGCACGCCTGCGCGCCGAAAACGCCGATCTGGGCCCGTCTCCTGTGCGGGTGACCGCCGCTCGTCGTCGTTTGTGGCTGGCGCTCGTCGTCGTTTGTGGCTGGCGCTCGTCGTCGTTTGTGGCTGGCGCTCGTCGTCGTTTGTGGCTGGCGCTCGTCGTCGTTTGTGGCTGGCGCTCGTCGTCGTTTGTGGCTGGCGCTCGGCTACCGCACGCGCCTTGGATCGTGCTGATGCGCCGGGAGCGGGCCGAGCCGCGTGGTGTCGACGAGGAGCGAGACGACGAGCGAGAAGAAGCGGCGGCGCGTCTCGAAGCTCGGGCTCAGGTCGGGGAGGAGGGCGCCTATCCGCCTCGCGCCGGCGTCGTGGAGGACGCGCTTGGCCATATCGATGGGCTCGATGTGGGCGGGGTAGAGGTCGCCCCCGGAGAGCTTTTGGATGAGGCCCACGTACTCGCCCACGAGCGGCGCGACCTCCGCCCGCGCGAGGGCGAGGGTGTCAGCCGAGAGGGCGCTCCCGGTGAAGACGAAGCGGAGGTCTCTGTCGTCGCAACCGGCGACGAGGGTGCAGGGCTCGCGCGAGGGCCAGGGCGGCTCGCCGGAGACGATATCGGTCGTGAGCGTGCGCCACTCCTGCCTGCGGAGCGGCGACGAGCTCGACCAGAGGCGCTCTTCGATTCGGATGGCATGGACGGGCATAGGGGCTGAGCTCATTCTAGCGCTCACACCTCACGGTTGTAACGGCCTATGGTCGGTCAAGAAATCGACAAAACTCCATGGTATACGTGTTGTCCGCATTTTGTCCGATGCGGGATCGCCGCCGGGACCCCGAACGCCCTGGATAGAATTCCGCAGCAACCTCTGCCTCGTCACGCCCAACGACCGCCGGGATGCGCACAACGCTCGGTGCACCACGCGCCCCACGAGACAGTCGAGCCGTCTTCGAAACCAGGTGGGCGGCGGCGTCACGCCAGGATGCGCTTGGTGCACAAATCGAGCGCTTCGGGGAACGACGACATCGTCTGCTTGAGTGAATGACTCCGGGCGATGCACTCGAACGTCTCGTCGTGGAATGCAAGCAAGTAGTGTCGATACTGCTTCCACTCCTCTGGATTGTACTGGCTGTGAACCGAGTTGATCTTCATCAGCTCGGCGATCCATCGAGACCTCTCGACGACGTGCGCAGCGTACCCGACCAACCCGCGGCCGTGCAGGGGATGTCCGTGGAGGACCTCGTCATTCGGTGGGCCGAGCTTGTGGGCGAGGCATCGCTCGAATTCGACGATGGCGATCAGGCGCAGGTCGGCGCTGGTGGGATCGACCACGGTCGCATACGAGCCATCCCACGCGGGGTCAGGCTCACGCATGTTGTAGACGACGAGAGTCCTGGAGCCCGAGGAGAAAACATGCGGGAGTGGGGCGCCGACATTCCAAGGATGCTGCCAGGGGATCTCGACGGCGCATTCCTCCCCGGTCGCGCGGGCGAGATCTCGCTCGAGCGAGATGCACTTGTCGTGTGCGGTTTGGTAACGGGTCCATCCCCCGTCTCCGCGTTTTGCGGAGAGCGCTGCGGCTGCTGCAGCCGACAGCTCCTCGCGGGCGGCGTCCAGGGCGCGTGTCACGTCTTCGACCGTCATTTCGTCCACCCAACGTCTTGTCGGTGTGCCGCCGCGCGAAGCGTGGTCGGCACCAGCGGCTTGTCGGGCGGGAGACAGAGCAAGAGAGAGTACACAGGGAGATGGGGAGACGGGGAGGAGAGAGATATGTGCAGATCATGGTGGAGAGGCGAGGGAGGGGGACCATCACGACTGATCCCCATCTCTCGTCTCCCCGCCTCCCCGCCTCCCTGTGAATCTCTCCTTCTTCCTCTCTGCCCAACGAAACATCGGCTGGTCAACCGAAGCCGCCGGACCAGGTCTGTCGATCCAGGCGCTCTGGGTGACCTCACGCACAGAAAATCTCACGGATCGGCGCTGCTCCGCAAGTCCCGAGTGTCGTCCCGCGCCGTAGGGGAGATCCGTCCAACGCCGGCGGCCGTCGGAGCCTTTCCGGGATGCCGGGGCTGCGACGGGGCCGCGGTGGACCGTGCCCACGCGGTGGTGGTAGGGGAAGCTATGGCGAAGAGGCGTGCAGCATGGATGTGCGCGGCGTGGACGCTCACAGCCGGTGGATGCACCACGCTCGTGGGGCTGGACGACAGCTACCACCTGGTGGACGGAGCGGGCGGCGAGGCCGGCGCGGGCGGGGGCGGGGGCGGGGGCGAGGTGGTCGTCCCCACCGACGTCGAGCTGATCGACGACATGGAAGACGGCGACAGCGCCATCGATGAGGCGGGTGGCAGGGTCGGCTACTGGTACAGCTTCAATGATGGAACGGGCACGCAGACTCCCCCGGTCTACTCGGAAGAGAATCCCGTCGGGTTCGTCCCGGAGGCGCTCGCGGAGCCGCGCGGCGAGAGCACGATGGCAATGCACACGTTCGGATCCGGCTTCACCGAGTGGGGCGCCGGGTTCGGCTTCGCGCTGAACGGCCCCGACGGGGGCCTGCTCGCCTACGACGCGTCGGCGTACAGCGGTATCGTGTTCTGGGCCAAGCTCGGCGAGGCGGGCGCGGCGACGACGATGAAGGTCAACATCCCGGACAAGACCTCGGATCCCGCGGGCGGCCTCTGCGATGAATCGGGAGAGGACGTGGCCAATCCGTGCTTCGACGACTGGTCATCCACCGCGCGCCTCGGCACCGAGTGGGCCCCGGTCGTGATCCCCTTCGAGGAGTTCGCGCGCGGCGGCGGGGACGCCGAGCAAACCGGCGAGGACATCGATCTCACAGGGCTCTTCGCGATCGAGTTCGGGTTCACGGAAGGGGAGGATTTCGACGTCTATATCGACGATGTCGGCTTCTACCCATGATCGCCTGATGCAAGGCCTCCCGGCGGCGCGCCTCCGGGCTCGCCGGCGCTCAGCGAAACGCGTCGAGGTGATCCCGGACCCACGCCGCGAACGGCCGCGGCGGGCGGCCGAGGACGGCGGCGACGTCGTCCGTCGGCGCCGACGCGCGCCCGTCGCGCAGGAACGTGAGGCCCTGGACGACCGCCGCGACGAACGCTTCTGGGGCGCCGGCCGCCCGCATCTTTCCCGCCGCATGCTCGACGGTGACGTCCTCCGCGGCGAGCGGGCGCCCGAGCGCCTCGGCGAGGATCGCGATCTGCTCGTGCGCGTCGAGGCCGACGGGCCCGGTCAGCGTATAGGCCCGCCCGTCGTGATCGTTCGACGTGAGCGCCCGGGCGGCGACGGCCGCGACGTCGCGCGGGTCGACGACCGCGTGCTTGCCTGTGCCGGTCGAGATCTCGATCGGGGCGCCGGCGCGCACGCTCGCGGCCCACGCGAGCACGTTCGAGTGGAATCCCGCCGGCCGGAGCAGCGTGAAGCGGCGCCCTGTCGCGATCACCGCTTCTTCTCCTTCCCGGTGCCAGCCAGACGCGATGAGGTCCTCTTGCTCGGCGCCGTAAGCCGAGAGCTTGACGATCTGCTCGACCCGCGAGCGCATCACCGCCGCGGCCATCGCGCGATCGTGGTCGGCCACCGTCGGCCCGGGCGCCGTGAGCAAGAAGACGCGTTCAACGCCTTCGAGCGAGCGCCCGAGCGACGGCGCATCCGTGAAGTCTCCGCTGGCCACCTCGACGTCGCTCCCCCAGAGCGCACGCGCGCGGGTGGGATCGCGGGTGAGCACCCGAACGTCGGCCCGGGCGGCGAGCAGCTGTGGGATCAGCGCGCGACCGATGGTGCCTGTCGCACCAGCAACAAGGATCATGAACACCTCCGTTTCGAGAGCGAAGCCTGCTGTCTCGGCGGAGCCGTCTCTTGGAGATTCCGGCACGACCTTCGACATTATCGGCGCGCGACGGCCGAGGCGGCCGAGGCTTCGCGCGCTACACTGCCGTCGTGCTTGCGCCCTTGCTCCCGTCCTCCCGCTCGGACAGCCGTGACCTCTCGCCGCGCGCGCCGCTCCGTTCCTGGGTCTCCGACGTCCACGTGATGAGCGCCGTCCCCTCGCCGCCCGCGGGGTGGACGCGGCTGCCGAGCGGGACCACGTCGCTCGTCGCGTGCTGGACCGGCGGCGAGCCGGTCGTGGCCGCGGTGGGGCCGCTTCAGCGCGCCACGTTCAAGCCCTCGGGCGTGGTGCCTCTCTATGCTCGCCTCTCGTTCCACCCCGGGGGCGCGCGGCCCGCGCTCGGCGTCGCCGCGCACGAGCTCGTCGATCGCGTCGTCCCGCTCGACGACCTCTGGGGCGCACGCGCGCGCGAGCTTCGCCATGCGCTCGCTCGCGCCGGCGGGGACCCGGCCGCGGCGGTGCGCCTGCTCGAGGACGCCCTCTGCCGCGCGGTCGGCGTGAGGGCCGACGCCCCCGCGCGCCGGGCGCTCCTGCGCCGCGCCGTCGATGTCCTCGACGCCTCCGCGCTGGCGCCCGACTCGGACGCCTCCATCCCGGCGCTCGCCCGGCGCCTCCGCGTCGCCGAGCGGACGCTGCGCGCGCTCTTCCACGAGGAGATCGGCATCTCGCCGAAGCGCTACGCGCGCATCGCGCGCATCCGTCGCGCCGCCGAGCGCCTCGCCACGACGAGCCTCGCGCGGCTCGCCAGCGAGACGGGCTTCTACGATCAGGCCCACCTCACGGCCGAGTTCCGGTCGCTGCTCGGGGTGACGCCGCGGGCCTACCTCGCCGGCGCGCGCCCGGCCGCGAGGCCCGGGTGCGGCGGCGCGACCGCGCGCGGGTGACCTCCGCGCCGGCAGGTCCTCGATCTGCCTCTTTACCCTCGTCGGAGGAGAAGCGCAGCACCGACTCCGTAGAATGGCTGTTACCGATGAGGTCGAGCGTCTGTCGATTCGAACGGTGCCTGGTGCGGCGATGGCGCCACGACCTCATGGCGGAAGGAAGGCGCCTGCTCCTCCAGCGCGATTCCGGCGGCTCCACGTCCCCACGTCCAGCCGTCGAAATCGTTGGTAGTTGAAGTATCTGCTCTCGGCAGTGACGTGCGGCGAGGCGCCGCGCGCAGATACCGTCGAGGTTCAAAAACGCGACGGCGACAGATAAAATGGGTGGGTTGGTGGGTCGTTGGGGCACAAAAGTGTTCGTGATCGACCTCTGCCGTGAGCCGGACGGGACAGGTTCTGGTACATAATATCGAATCGGCGCTGTTGAGTCGCAGCGTCGGGAACCCGTGCAGGCGCCGACCCATGTGGTCGGCGCTCGCACCAACTCGTGCCTTTCTTCGGGCGCGGCGTGGAGAACACGGTGAACCCCGAGCAACACACGCATCGCTGGCCTCTCGAGCTTTTCGGCTCACAACTCAGGTACGCTGCGCCGCTCTTGCTCGCGTTCGTCGCGGCTTGCAACGGCCAGATCGGCGGGCCCGGCCAGTCCACGGGGTCTGGCACAGGCCCCGGCGGGGACGACCCTGGGACCGTAGAGCCCCCGGAAGACGTGCTGGATTCGGCGTTCTGCCAGACGCCGCAGCCCGGTACGGCGCCGCTCCGCCGTCTCAGCAATTACGAGTACGCCAACACGGTGAAGGATCTCTTCTCCGGCGTCCCGGGCGTGGCCTCCGCCGTCGACAAGGTGGTCGCCACATTTCCGAACGAGTCCGAGTCGCTCGGCTTCCGCAACAACGCGAGCTTCTTGAACGTCGGCTCGCTCGTCGCGCAGAAGTTCCTCGACGCCGCGGAGGAGGTCGCCGCCGTCGCGGCCCACGCCTCGGGCCTCGTCTCCTGCGATCCGGAGGAGATCGGCGAGATCGAGTGCGCGCGCGACTTCATCCGCACCTTCGGCGCCAGGGCGTACCGCCGGCCGCTCACGGAGGCCGAGGTCCAGAGTTACGAGGAGCGCTTCACCGCAGGATCGGACGGGTACACCTTCGACGACGGCATCGAGTGGGTCGTCTTCAGCATGCTGCAGTCGCCGAACGTGCTCTATCGCGTCGAGCTCGGCCAGGCGAGCACGGGGGACGTCACCGAGCCCACCCCGTACGAGATGGCCTCGCGGCTCTCGTACCTGGTCTGGCAGTCGCAGCCGGACGAGGAGCTCACGCGGGCGGCGGAGGCGGACGAGCTCGGCACGCCAGAGCAGCTCGAAGCCCAGGTGCGGCGCATGCTGGCCGATCCCAAGGCCGAGCGCTTGCTCGAGTACTTCGAGCAGTGGCTCGACACCGATATCCTGGGCAGCATGAACCGCGATCCGGAGGTGTATCCGGACCTCTCGCGCGACCTGCCCGCCTTGCTGCGAGCGGAGACGCGCGCGTTCGTGAAGGACCTGCTCGCGAGCCCGAGCGGCTCGATCGACGACCTCTTCGCCGCCGACTACAGCTTCGTGAACGGCGCGCTCGCGCAGCACTACGGCGTGAGCGGGGTGAGCGGCGACGATTTCATCAAGGTCGACATGCCTGGCCGCTCGGGCGTGCTGACCCAGGGCATGATGCTCACGCGCGACAAGGCGACGCGCACCTCGATCGTCCGCCGCGGCCTGAAGGTGCGCACCGATCTCCTGTGTCAGATCGTGCCCGCGCCGCCCAACGACGTGAAGCTCGATCTCGAGGGCCTCGGAGAGGGGCTCTCGCAGCGCGAGCGCCTCGAGCTCCACCGCACCGAGCCGAGCTGCGCGGGGTGCCACGCGCTGATGGATCCCATCGGCGTGGTGTTCGAGTCGTTCGACGCCGTGGGCCGCCCCCGCACCACCGACGAGGCCGGCAGGCCGATCGACACCTCGAGCGCCATCTCGAGCACGCGCGACGTCAACGGCCCCGTGGCGAACGCCGCCGAGCTGGGCCAGCGCCTCGCGCAGAGCGAGGAGGCGCGCGCCTGCTACGTGCTGCAGAACTTCCGCTTCTTCTACGGTCGCGACAAGACCGCCGCCGATCGCTGCTCGATGGCGTCGCTCTCGCTCGCGTTCAAGGACAGCGGTTACAGCCTGTCCGAGCTCGTGGTCGCGCTCACGCAGACCGACGCCTTCCGCTACCGCCCCGTCATCGTCCCGGAGAAACAATGAAACCTCTGAGCCGCCGTACCTTCCTGCGTGGCGCATCCGGAGTTGCGCTCGCGCTCCCGTTCCTCGATGCGATGCGTTCGAGCCGCGCGCGAGCCCAGACGGCGCCGTCCCCGCGCCGCATCATGTTCGTGTTCCAGGCGAACGGCGACGAGACGGATCGGCGCTTCGACGCCCGCGGTGAGACGAGCTTTCAGCTCGGCGAGTTCCTCGCCCCGCTCGAGCCGTACCGCGAGGACCTCCTCTTTCTCAACAACCTGCACAAGCACTTCTACGATCTGCCGGAGTCCGAGCGGGCCGACAACCACCAGCAGGGCGGCAGCTCGCTCGCTCCGTGGAAGTCCGGCTCCGGGTCGTTCCCCATCGGCGGCACCGAGAGCACCATCGGTTACGTGGAGGGGCCGAGCGCCGACTACGCGATCGGCGGTCGCGTGCTGGAAGCCAACGAGAGCATCGCGCACCGGCACCTCGTGTACCGCGTCGGGGACAAGTGGAACGATATCTGGAACACGCACTCCCACGCGGGCCCCGCGGGCGAGCAGAACCCGATCCCGCCGGAGACCGATCCGTACGAGGCCTACGCCCGGATCTTCGCCTCCACGCCCGACGACGGGGGCGCGCAGCAAGAGGTGCTGAGGCGCCTGGCGAAGAAGCAGTCGGCCATCGATCTGGTGCGCGAAGAGGGCAATTCCCTCCTCACCCGGGTCGGCGCCGAGGATCGCGCCAAGATCCAGCAGCACCTCGACGCGATGCGCGACGTCGAGCGCGCGCTCCAGGCCGGCAACGGCGCGGCCACCTGCGTGAAGACCCCGCTCGGCGAGCGGCTCAACCCCTACGCCGACGAGAACCACGCGATCATGGGCGAGCTGTTCTTCAAGATCAGCGCCCTCGCGTTCGCCTGCGATCTGACGCGCGTGGTGCACTTCAACTGGAGCGGCAACACCAGCAACCGCGTCTACTCGAACCTGGGGCTCAGCGATGGGCACCACGACATCTCGCACAACAGCGACGACGACTCGTTCGCCAAGGTGCGCAAGATCCACAGGCACCTCTGGGAGCAGAACACGAAGCTCTACGAGATCTTGAAGAACACGAGCGACGGCGACGGCACGCTCTGGGATCATACGCTCGTCGTGCACTGGAACGAGCTCGGGCAGGGCGACAGCCACAGCATCGAGGACAGTCTGGTCGTCTTCGCGGGCAAGGCCCACGACTACTTCCGGCGCGGGCGGCTCGTGGATTTCCGCGGCGATCGCTCCTTCGCCGACATGCTCGTGAGCTGCTTCCACTACATGGGCTTCGAGGACGTCAAGAGCTTCGGCGAGGGCGTCTTGAACACCGGGGGCGCCCTGCCGCTCACCTGAGCAGGCGCCGCCTGCTCGACCTCCTCGCGAGCACGCGTCGGTGGAAAAGAGCCCTGCAGGAGAGTCGAGGCCCACTTCATGGTGGGGTGAATCAGCGTCGCGCGCTCGTGCGTCGATGGAGACCTTGCGCGGCAGCTGACAACGGAAGTTTCGGTCACCCGCCGACAACGCCGCTCGTTCTACGCTCGTCCGCGTGAGCCGCTCGCCGCGACCCGACCCAGGTCGTGCCGGCGTGGCAGCGCCAGGGCTTGCCGTGTCGTCGCAGGTGAGGCAAGAGCGCCGGCGGCGCGGAGCGCTGCGCATGCGGCGCCCCGGCTCCGTGCTCCATCGCGCTACAAGGTGAGCCTATGACAACCCCTCGGATAACAATCTCTGGATTCGACATCGAATGGGACATGAAGAACGGCGTCAACTTGTGGGCCGGGACGCCTACCCTGAGCATGTGGATCCCGAGCTCGGTGGCCGGGCTGATGTCGGGCATGGTGGCGATGGTCGGGGTCGAGCGATTCAACCTGTGTCTCCAGCTCGGGGGACGGCAGAGCGTCGACGGCGACTGGGCCATCATCAGCGCGCATCCGAGCTTCGAGGAGGGCATTCGCCAGGTGTCCGAGATCGCCTGGCCGGCCGGATGGGGGCGGTGGGAGGTCGTCGCGGTGGACCGCGAGCGCCGTGAGGTCCGGTATCGCACCGTCAACAGCTGGGAGGCGATCTATCAGCGTGCGCTGGGGGTCAGCTGGGGGAGCGCGATGGTGGCCGGCAAGCTGGCCGGGATCACCGAGCGCCTGTTCGGGGTCCCTTGCTGGGCCGAACAGACGGTGTTCGCGGCGCAGGGCGCGGCGTACGACGAGTTCCTGGTCCGCCCGACCGACGAGACCGTCGAGGCGCGGCTTTCGGCGCTCCTCGAGGCCGATCGGGGCACGAGCTCGGATCTCGCGGTCGCGCTATCCCGGCTCAGGAACGAGGTGGCCGAGCGGGAGAAAACCGAGCTCGCGCTGCGCGAGAAGCTGGAGCTCATCCAGCAGCAGGAGACGGCGCTCAGCGCGATGGTGGCGCCGATCATCCAGGTGTGGGACGGCGTGCTCACCGTCCCTGTCATGGGAGGGCTCGACAACCAGCGCGCGTCCGCGCTGATGGAGCGGCTGCTCGGCGCGATCGTCGACAGCCAGACGCGCAGCGTGATCCTGGATCTGACCGCCGTCGAGGCGGTGGACACGAGCACGGCCGATCACCTGATCCGCATCGTGCGCGCGGTGGAGCTCCTCGGCGCCCGCGTCGTGGTGACCGGCATCCGGCCCGCGGTGGCTCAGACCGTCGTGTCCGTGGGCATGGATCTCGATCGAATGATCACGCTGCGCAACCTGCAGGAGGGCCTCAAGGTGTGCATGGCCTCCGGCGCCGATGCTGCTCCCCGCCCGAAGGCCCTGTGAAGCGCGCTCATCCCAGGTGACGGACGCGCCGTCCGCCTGCTGGAGCAGCACGTCACCTCCACGAGCTCCACCGAGCATCCGCCATCGGAGGGGCGAGCTCCTCCCACGGGCCGCGGGAGCGCTCCGTACGTTTTTCCAGGTGAGCGCTCTCTTCACGGGTGCTTCACTGGGCGGCATGTCGATCATCCAGCCCTGTTTCGATCGGTCGGTCGTCGTCCGTGGCGCTGACGCTGAGGTCGTCGGCTCTCCCGCCGCGCGGATCCAGCTCCTCGCGGACAGCAGCGCGACGGGCGGAGCCCTCTCCACCGTACGCGTGACGCTCGCGAAGGACGCGGACGGCGCGCGGCCGCACCGTCACGACGGCTCGGCCGAGATGTTCTACGTGCTCGACGGCGCCGTGCAGGTCCTTTCGGGGAGCGACGTCGTGACGACCGAGAAGGGCGACCTCCTCGTGGTCCCTCCGCGGGTCGCCCACGCGTTCGCCGCCGCGCGCGGCAAGGGCGCAGAGCTCCTGGTCGTCATCACCCCAGGGGTCGAGCGGTTCGACTACTTCCGCAAGCTGACGCGCATCGCCCGCGGCGAGGAGCCGCCCGAGACCTTGCGCGACGTGCAGGAGCTCTACGATACGTACTTCCTGAGCAGCCCCGAATGGGAGGCGGCGCGCGGGTGAACGGGGGTCCGATCGAGTCGACGACGAAGGGGATCGTGTACAAAAGGATCCTTCGGAACAGGGTCCAGTCGATCTGGCGCCAGTGCTGGGCGATCTGAAGCAGGTTGATGGAGATGGATATCGGCAAGAGCACGCCTCGCGCGGATCGCTCACCGCGCTCACCGAGCACCTCGTCGAGCTCCGGATCAGTCTTCATCTCACTTACCCCATGATTGATACCGGGCGCAGCGGATCGCTAGGGCGCGCCCACATGTCCCAATGGTGCACAGTCGGCCGCCGTGGGATTGGGGACGTGGCGGCGATTGGCGCAGCCGCGGCCTCGCCCGTTCATCACGTGCGAGGGATGATATCCATGCATGGCTTGTCCGAGCGTCACGGCCGACACCGCCAGCATGAGGCCAGCGAACGCCCAACGCCGCACCGCCGCGCTGATGTGCCTGGCGAGCCTGGCGCCGGCCAGGCTGCCAGCGCACTCGGTGATGCTGAGGGAAGCGGCGAGCGGCCAATCGACCGGCGGGTGCGGGAGATGGCCGGCGAGACCGGCCATCGTGTTCATCGCGATGACGAGGATGGAGGTGCCGATCGCGGCGTGCACGGGGGTCCCCGTGAACATGACGAGCAGGGGGACGATAGCAAACCCGCCGCCGAGACCGACCAGGCCGGTCAAGCAACCGACCAGGATCCCCCCTGCCGCGAGCACGGCCATGGGCCGCCAGCTCGATCGTTTTCTGCCTTGGTCCAGCGGAGGCGGGGGGCGATCCCAGAGCATCGCGACGGACGCGACCACGGTGGCCATGAAGAAGATCACCCGAAGGATGTGCTCCGGGATCACACCCGCGATGTGTCCGGAGAGGTACGCTCCCGTCATCGAGGCGAGACCGAAGGTGAAAGCGTACCGCCAGACGACGGCGTTCTCCATGGCGTACGGGACGACGGCGACGAGGCTCATCAGCATGACGGCCACGAGCGAGGTGGCGACCGCGCGGTGGAGCTCGAGCCCGGCGACGCTTGTCAAGAGCAGCACGGTGAGGATCGACGGGCCGGCCCCGAGGATGGCCGATACGATCCCGATGATCAGACCGAGCGCCGCTATCAGGTACATCGTCATACCGCTGCGTCGCGCCACGTCGCCGCGCCCGGGGGGCGAGCGGAGCCCGCTCGAGCCGCGGAGGCCGCCCGCACCCGCGTACCGCAGACGGCGGTCGTGTACGGGTGTACGGGCGCACGGGTGCGCGAGTGGGCCAGCGCGCCCATGCAGAGTGGCATACTGCGTGCCCAAAGCGGCGGCGTACGGATACGTCGAAAGGAGGCGCACAATGGCTTCGGGCGAGGGCTTCGTCGTGTGGTTTACCGGGTTGTCGGGGTCCGGCAAGTCGACCTTGGCCGCCATGCTGGCTGCCGAGCTGCCGAGGCGGGGCGTGCATGTCGAGTCGCTAGACGGAGACGTCGTCCGCACGCACCTCTCGAAGGGGCTCGGGTTCTCGCGAGAGGATCGCGACACCAACATCCGCCGGATCGGCTTCGTCGCCAGGCTCGTGGCGCGCTCCGGCGCATGCGCGATCACCGCGGCGATCAGCCCCTACCGGGAGATCCGCGACGAGCAGCGGCGCGCGATCGGGCGTTTCTGCGAGGTCTATTGCGAGTGCCCGCTCGATGTGCTCGAACGCCGGGATATCAAGGGGCTCTACGCGCGCGCCCGCGCGGGCGAAATCAAGGGCTTCACCGGCGTCGATGATCCGTATGAGCCGCCGCGTTCGCCCGAGGTGATCGTTCACACCGATCGCGAGCCGCCCCGCGAGGGCCTCGCCAGGATCCTCGCCAAGCTCGAGGAGCTCGGGTATGTCCGTCCCATGGCGCAGCCGGCCGAGCCGGCGAGGGCGGGCCTCGCGCCCCCGCACGGCGGGGAGCTCGTCGATCAGTTCGTTCGCGGCGACGCCAGACAGCGGCTGCTCGAGCGCGTGGCCGGCTTGCCCAGGGTGAGGCTCGATGAGCGCGGGGCGAGCGATCTGGAGCTCATCGGCAATGGCGCCTATTCCCCGCTCAAGGGGTTCATGACGTCGCGGGATTACCTGCGCGTGGTCCGCGAGCGGCGGCTGGAGAGCGGCCTCGTCTGGTCGATCCCGATCACGCTCGCGGTCCCCGGCGAGGACGCCGCTCGTCTCTCCCTCGGCAGCGAGGTGGCGCTGGCGTCGCCGGACGGGCGCGTCGTCGGTGTGCTCGAGCTCGTCGACCGCTGGACACCGGACAAGGAGGTCGAGGCGCGCAACGTTTATGGCGCAACGGACGAAGGCCACCCGGGCGTCGCCTACCTGCGGTCGTCGGGCGACGTGTACCTCGGCGGCGAGGTCTGGTTGATCGAGCGGCCGCTCTCACCGCAGTTCCCGGAGTATCCCCGGGATCCGGCGGCGACGCGGGCGGCCTTCGAGGCGCGCGGCTGGCGGCGCGTCGTGGGATTCCAGACGCGCAATCCGATCCATCGCGCGCACGAGCACATCACCAAGTGTGCGCTCGAGATCACGGACGGGCTCCTGCTTCACCCGCTCGTGGGCGCGACCAAGGCCGGCGACATCCCGGCGGACGTGCGGATGCGTTGCTACGAGCTCTTGCTGGAGAAGTACTACCCCGCAGACCGGGTCGTCCTCGGGCTGTATCCGGCCGCCATGCGCTACGCCGGGCCGCGCGAGGCCATCTTCCACGCGCTCGTGCGCAAGAACTACGGCTGCTCGCACTTCATCGTCGGGCGCGACCACGCTGGCGTCGGGCGCTTCTATGGAACGTACGACGCGCAGCGTGCGTTCGACGACTTCCTCCCGAGCGAGCTCGGCATCGAGCCGCTCAAATTCGAGGAGGCCTTCTGGTCCACGGTCGTCGGCGGGATGGCGACCGACAAGACCGCGCCTGGAGGGCCGGAGACGCGCATCACGCTCTCGGGGACGCAGGTGCGCGAGCTGCTGCGCGCCGGGAAGCTGCCTCCTCCCGAGTTCAGCCGCCCGGAGGTCGCGCAGATCCTCCTTTCAGCGACGCAGGGGCGAGGGCACGATCAGGCAGCCTGACGGCGCCCGCCGGCCGACGCTCCGGGGCGCTCCTCGCCGGTCTCCAGCCAGTGGGCGCAGTCGGTTCCCAGCTTCTCGAGCGCCAGCCGATCGAAGCGCGCGCTCTGCTCGGGGGTGATCTCGGCGTGGTAGTCGCGGGCCGGCCCCTTGTGGAAGAACGCCTTGGGGTCCCGCATGTGTGTACCGGCGAACGGGGCCATCTGCTCGGCCCGCTCGCGCATGTAGCCGAAGGAGCAGTGCTCCAGGATCACGTCCAGCCGCAGCCTGGTCGGATCGACGTCGATGAACTCGGCGATGCGCACGATCTGACCGCGCAGATCCTCCTTGAGCCGCCGGTAATGCACGAGGAGCACGTTCGGCTCGTCCCGGAGCTTCCACCACGATCGCACGACGTCGAACAGATCGCAGCAGCCGTACCCGTCGGTGTCCAACCACTTGTCGAAGAACTCCTGCACGCTCTCCGGAATGACGAGCCGCGTTGGATCGTTGGACCATTCCGCGTGGATGCGGTTGATCTCGTCCATGGTCTTGGCGGAGAACTGACTCAAGTAGTTGTGGAAGCTGATCCCGAGATCCTTGCCGTTCCGGCCGACGAAGAGGTAGCGGACCTGCGCGGCGATGGGCACGGCGTCCGCGGGCAAATGCGACTTCAGCACACGACGCTCGCCGGCCTCACGCTGCGCCTTCAGCATCGCCAGCATCGTGGCGTGGTCGCCGAAGCTGGAGTCCAGCCAGGGCGACGTGTCCGAGAGAGCGTCTTTCCGCTCTTCTCCGTTGTCGAGGATCTGCTGGATAATGCGCTGGGTCCACGTGGTCCCCGCCTTGAACGGGTCCGCCACGACGATGTCGCCGGAGACGAAGCCGCCCTGCGTCAGGAAGTCGCTCCAGACAAGGGAGCTGTTAAGGTAGTCCCTGACGACTCGCGTCGGCATGATCAATCTGTCGTTCGTGACCATTTGTCACCCTCCTTTGTCGCTGCTCCGAGCAGGATGTCCGGACGACGGGCTCGCCCCCACCGAGTGGCCGTCAGCCAGGTGCTCCGTTTCGATATGTGGCGTTCAAGAACCGGACCAATCCCGGCGCGTTCGGCGGGCCCCTTCGCGGGATGCTGCTCTCCCGAGAGGGGAGCGAGCGCCCTTGTGCCCGAGCACGATGGTAGCCGAGCACGAGGCTCACTCCGTAGCTGAGGCCGCCCAGCAGCGACGCGCGCTCTCCTCGGAGCGAGAGGCAGCTCGCGAGAGCGACCAAGCGCCGTTCCTTGACGGCGTCGGCGATCGCCTGGATAAGCTGCCGCATGAGATCCGCGGCGCTCGCGCTCCTCGTCGGGGCCGCGCTGGGCAGCTTCGATCGTCCCGCAGGTGCGGCCCCGCGCGCCTCGTCGCTCGCGTGGGCGAGGATGCCAGGGGCCGAGGCGTGCATCGACGCGCGGACGCTCGCGCAGGCCGTGGAGCAGCGGCTCGGGCGCGGGGCGTTCGTGCCGCCACCCGCGGCGAGGTCTCCATCGAGGGGCGGATCGAGCGCTCGCAGGAGGCCGGCGTCTGGCGGGCGACGATCCGGGTGTTCGGCGAGGGCGGGGCGGCGATCGGGTCGCGGGAGATCGAGGCCGAGCACGTCGATTGTCGGGCGATCGACGATCAGCTCGAGCTCGTGATCGCATTGCTCGTCGACCCGGACGCCTCGTGCCTCCCGCGTGTCCGCCGGTTCCAGCGGCGTCGAGCGCTCCCTGGCGGGTGGGAGGCGCGGTGGAGGCGGTGGGCGGGCTCGGGCTCACGCCTGGGCCCGCGAACGTCGGGGCCGGCGGCCCCGCGCGCTCAGCGCCCCACCCCTGAATCACGTCGTTCGGCTTAACACGTCTTAACAGTGGGCGGCCTCGGTCCGCGCTATTCACCGTCGCGGGGGAAAACCTCGCTCTCAGGAGAATCCTTATGATCGAGAAGAGCAATCTGTCGAAGCAACCCTGTTCTCTCCGTCCGTCACGCGCTGCCCTGCCGCGAATCGGCGCGGCGCTGTTGCTCCTCGGAGCCCTCGGCGCCGCCGCATGCACAGCCGGTGCCGGCGCGGACGAAGAGGAGAGCCTCGGTGTGGCGAGCCAGCGCGGAACTTACGATCTGACGAGCAGCTACACGGGCACCGTCGGAGACACCCGCGGCTGGCTCATCGAGTGGCAGGTACCCCAGCTTCTGAACGCGTCCACGGCCTGGACCGCGGTGGGGCAGTGGTACTACAATCTAGAGTCCGGCATTTACCACAGCCCCGATGGATGGTTCGTCTACTACTTCGGAGATGACAACGGTGTCACAGGGAATCATTCGAGCTGCAACACCCAGTGGGGCTCGGGGGGCACCTGCGGCGGCTCGCTCGGCGGCCTGCAGCCCGGGCAGCAGGTCATATTCAAGTACGAGTGGTGCACGCCCGAGCGCGTCGCGAGCGTGACCGGCGCCCAGCTCTGCCTCTATGTCGACATGAAGGACGGCGCCGGCTGGCAGTTCCTCGCCCAGGACGCGCGCAGCACCGTCGAGATGTACGCGCACGACATCGAGCATTTCGCCGACGTGGGCCCGCAGTACCCCGAGCCGCAGGTCTCCTGCGAGGCGCCCATCAAGATGCTTCGCCAGCAGGTGAAGACGACCTCGGGCGCCTGGCAGAACATGTCGGGCGCGAGCACCTGGTCGTTCCACGACGCCGCGCCCTACGTCTACCAGAACAAGAACCTCAGCGCGTCGCCGTCGACCTGGGAGGCCTGCACGTCGACCGTGCCCGCGAACGACTGCAGCAGCGTGCCCGCATGGATGTCGGCGCAGGTGTATACGCCCTCCACGCTGGTGACCAACGGTGGCCACCTCTGGTCGGCGACCCAGCAGATCTGGTGGTCGCACCCGAGCTGCCCGCCAAGCAACCCGACCTCCTGGTGCCCGGCCGAGTGGGCCGACCTCGGGCCGTGTAACTGATCGCGGAGCCCACTCCCCACGAGGCGCGCTGGAGGCAACCCTGCTTTCGGCGTAGGATGCGCAGCGCGCATGCGCATCCTCCTCGTGGGGCTCTGGCTCCTCGTCCTGGCGACCGTGCTCGCCATCCTCTACCGCCGGCGGAAGCGGCGCTCACGCGCGCGTCCTCGCGGCGATAGCGCCGTCGTCATGCTCACGGCGGCCCTCGAAGCCATCCGGCGCGAACAGCCGGTTTTGCTCCCGGAGCATGTCGTGCTCGCCGCGCTCTGCGATCGCCGGGTGGCAACGGTGGTCGCCTCGGCCGGCGCGAGCGCCGCGTCCCTGCGGCGCGAGCTGGATCAACAGCTCCCGGCGCCCCGCCAGGCACCCACGGACAGCGCCGCGCTCGAGCTCTCGCCGGCTGTGAAGGCCATCGTGGATCGCGCCTGGTCGAGGTCGGCGTCGTGGGGGGGCCCGTCGCCGCTCGATCTGGTGGTCGCGACGCAGTCGGCGGGGGAGGGCTGCTTCGCCGCCGCATTGCTCACGAGGGCGTGTCGCGACCTCGACCGGGCGAACCGGGAGCCGCCCCGCGCCCCGGAGCGCAGCGACCCCGCAGGCGAGCTGGTCGAGGTCGTGTTCTGGAACGACGACGTGACCAAGATGGAAGCCGTGCAGCGCTTGCTCGTCGACTGCTTCGGAATGGACGAGGTGGAGGCGACGCACTTCATGCTGACCGTGCACTTCGCGGGCTCCGCCGCAGCGGGCCCGTATCGGCCGGATACCGCTGCCGCGCTCCTGGCGCGCGCGACGCAGGTCGCGCGCGAGCGCGGCATGCCGATCCGCATCACGCTCGGCCCGGCGGCAGAGGAGATGGGCTTCACCTGGGCCACCGAGCCTGCCGGGGCGGAGGAGGCGCGCGGCGGCGAGCCGCGCGCGCCTCAATCGTCCTGAGACGATGGCCGGCGCCGTCGCCTGGACGCGCGGCGACGCGGCGCTCGCGCGCACGCAGGCGGCGCGCGCCGGGTTGCCCGCGTCAGGGCGTCAGGGCGAAGCAGTAGATCCCGCCGTAGCCGCCGCCGCCGCCGACGGTGTTCGAGCCCGGCGCCGGGCCTCCCGCGTCCACGAGATTGACCCCAGGCGCGCACCCCGGTGCATTGTGGGTCGTTATCCAGTGGGCAAAGTTCAGGCCCCCGCCGGGTCCGCCGCCGGTTCCCCTTGGCCACGAGTGTCCAACCTGCGGTGTCCCCTCGGACCTGTCTCCCGTCTTGGCCGTCCAGTCCTTGCACGTCGCGTTGGCGCCCTGGAGCTGCCCCTGGGGGTTGGAGCCCGTCAGGGTGTCGTGGTTGTCGACCTCGGGTTGGGCCGGGTCGGGCTGGTGGTTGGGGACGCCGTCCTCGTTCGGCAGATCGTTCTTGATCGCCGCGTCGGCCGCGCTGGGGCGCGTGTTGAGCAGCTCCGCCTTCTCGTTCGCGACCAGCCGGCCGAGCCGGTCGTACCAGGGCCCCTCGCCGATCCGGTCGATCGCGTTGACCTGCTTCCCGTCCTCGCCTGCCGTGGCGCTCAGGAACGCGCGCCACGTCTTGCTTCCCGCGCCCGGGAGGCTCTTCTCGGCGATCGTCGCGCAGATCTTGTCCGCGCCGCGGAGACCGGCACCCGGCCCTGTCTCCCCGAAGCGGAGGTCACCCCCGAAGCCGTCCTGGGAGCCCGACAGCTCCCGCATGGCGGCGAGGCTGGTCACGAAGAAGCTGAATTTCTCGGTCGTCCCGCCGCTCGAGGTGGATGAGGTGGTGTCGCCGCTCGAGGTGGATGAGGTGGTGTCGCCGCTCGAGGTGGATGAGGTGGTGTCGCCGCTCGAGGTGGATGAGGTGGTGTCGCCGCCCGAGGTGGACGAGGTGGTGCCTCCGCCGGAGGTGGACGAGGTGGTGCCGCCGGAGGTGGAGGAGGTGGTGCTGCCGCCGGAGGTGGACGAGGCGCTGGTCGAGCCGTCGCTCGAGGCGTCCGCCTCGGAGTCTGACCCGGAGCAGCCGACCACGTGCGAGAAGAGCGCGAGGGTCAGAGGCAGCATCAAGTGACGATAAGTGCGTGTCATGGTCTCCGTTTCCTTTCTCGTGTTAAGCAAGAGCGTTGCTGCCAGCCGCACCCCCGAGGCCGAGCAGGCGAGAGCCAGGGGGCCCACAACCCAGCCGAGGGGGCTCGGTGCCCCATCCGCCTGGCGAGGGGAATTTCTCAATTCGGCAAACTTTTTGCAACACCCAGATGGATATGTGGTGACGCCGCGGGATCGAGGGTCAATCTTTTTTCGCGGGCTCCTGGATGGGATGTTCCGCCCAGGAGGTCGCGCTCCGTTGCGCGTGGCGCCTTCTCCGCCGCGAGCTCGCTCGCCGCTGGTCGCACGGCGACATGGAGCTCCAAACGGACCGCGCGCGGCGCGTGCTCGCGCCCTCCAGAGCCGCTTTCCGACATCCATCGCGGTCGTGCCGGTTCGCGCCCTCTGGTAAATTTGGAGCCGAGTTCGATCCTTGGTCCCCCTTTTGGCTTACGGAGGTTCCATGTCCTCTTGTTCCCGCGCGCTCCCGCCCACGCTCGCCGCCCTCGGTGTCGCCGCCCTCGTCTCGCTGCCCGGCCAGGCGCGCGCCGAGGACGATGCTTTTGCCATGTCGGTCGGGCTCTCCGTGTCGGTCTCCTTCGGCCAGAAGCTCGCCTTCGGTCTTGGCGCCGACCTCCGCGCGACGTTCCTCATGGAGGGCAGCTTCGCCGGAGCGTTCGACTCGGGTCACATGGGATTCGGTCCGTTCGCGCAGGCGACATGGCTCGATTTTTCTGCCGGCCGCTTCGCGATCGGCAGCCACGGCGGCGGCGATACCTCGGGCAACTCCGACCAGGTCGTCGCCTGCAGCATCGACGGTGAGCTCGGCTGGACGTACCGCACCCGCATCAGCGACGAGTTCCCGGCGCAGCACGGCCTCCACGTCGGCGCGATGGCCAGCCTGTTCGAGCCGGTGGTCGTCGATTTTTCGGCGCGCGCGGTCATTCCGGTGTCGGGCGAGCTGTTCGTCCCCGAGGGGATGTTTGGCATGGGTGTCCGCGCCAATCGGCCTTTCGGAGAGCGTTCCCATGCCATCGACGGCCGGCCGCTGCGCACGGCCGATGGCGTCGTGCTCCCGCCGGTGCTCGGGCTGGGCCCCGCCGCGTCGCGCCCGGCGCGGCTCGATCGCGCGACCCGGGCGGCGCTCGCGGGGGCGTGGCTGGACAGTGCGCGGGCCGAGTGCGGCTCGATCCCGGCGTTCCTCGCCCTCGCGCGGGACCTCGCGGCGGTCGGCGCGCCCGCGTCGCTCGTGGCGCGGGCGCTCGCCGCGCTCGGCGATGAGGTGCGCCACACGGCGCGGTGCAGCGAGATCGCGAGCGCGCTCGCGGGGTGGCGCTTCGGGCCAGCGCTTCTCCCGCCTCCGGCGGCGCGCGACGCGGACCGGCGGGCGGCGCTCGTGCGGATGGCGCTCGAGGCGTGGCACGACGGCTGTCTCGGCGAGGGAGCGGCGGCGGCCCGGGCGCGCCGGTCGCTCGCGGGGGCGAGGGACGAGGGGGTGCGCGCGGCGCTCGGCGAGATCGCGCGCGACGAGGCGCTGCACGCCGAGCTCGGGTGGCGCGTGCTCGCCTACTGCCTGGCCGAGGGCGGGCGCGAGGTGCGCGAGGTGGTCGGCGACGCGCTGACGGGGCCAGCGCCGGCGCCGCCGGCGGACGACGCCGAGGTCGAGGGCGAGCGGAAGGAGGTGCAGGCGTTTGGCCGGCTCCGGCGCGCGGAGGCCGACGCCGCCTGGGACGAGACGTGGGCGGCAGCGCGGCGCGACGGGGAACGGATGCTCGTCGCCGCGTGAGCGGCCGCGGCGAGCGCGCCTGGCCGGACAGCGAGACGAGGGCGGCGACATACCAGTACGGCAACCCGTACGCCGAGAGAGGCATGGAGCTGCTCGACGTGAGGGTGACGTTCCGCACGCGGGTGATGCATCCCGTCGATGAGGTCCAGGAGAGCCTGCGCGGCTTCGTCTCGGTCGTCAGGAGCGCCGAGGACGCGAACGGCGCGGCGGTGGAGCCGCTGCTCGGCCTGCCGCGGGACCCGCGGATCGACGGCGTGAGCCTGCCCGTGGACACGGTGACCGAGGGCGCCGGCGCGACACCGACCATCACCTTCGAGCCGCCGGACCTGGGCGAGCCGGACAGCTATCGCGTCGTCGTCTTCCTCTACGATGACGTCAAGGACGCGGACGGCGCGGTGCTGAGCCAGCGCACCAGCGTGCTCAGCGTCGACACCACGGCGACCACGGTCGAGGTGCCAGAGGGCGTGCTCGAGAGCGGGCGGTACTACAGCGTGCAGATCACCGCGCAGCTAGGCACGCACACGCGAGAGGCGCCCTTCAAGTACCGAGGAGCGACGCTGGCCCAGGCACAGACGTACACGGGCATGTTCACGCCCTGAGGGCGGGAGATCGCCGGCGCGCAGGTGACAGGAGCCCCGGTCCACCCGGGGCTCGGCACGCAGCTCGGCGCTTGACCTTATCGCCGCCGCCATGGTGCTTGTCGTGGATCATGGCCTTGATCTTGTCGCCGCCGCGATCATGGTCATGAACCTTCACATCCACGTCGGCATGCGCGCCGGCGTGCACGTCAATGCAAGGCCCATCGGCGAAGCCCTTCACGAGGATCACGCGAGCGCGCTGGCTGGGTGAAATTGTGAATGCTCACAGCAGCGCGCACCTCGCCAGCCGAGCGGCAGGCGGGTCGATCCAAGTTGACACCGGACATGTGAACGCTCACAGTGTCGACCGGTCGTCTTGCTTTTGCTTCGCTCCGGATGGGCCGTCATGCGCATCCAGGAGACGGTCATGAAGTAGCGAGCGGTCATGTCGCTCGCGGCTGGGCTCGCGGTCCTGGCCAGTGGGGACCGTGGCTGCAGCAACGATTTCAGCGGCGGTGGGACCCCGGTGCAGCCGGCAGCGACGGGAACCCCGGAAGCGACCCGACGTATCTCGCCCAGCACCAGGCTCTCCGGGGCTGCACCATGAACATTCTGGTTGTGTTGTACGGCAGCGCCAGCTGCTCGATGCCTTGAACGAGCGGCGAGCGACCCCGACCTGCGCAAGGGCAGCGCTGAGCAGTGAGAAGATTCCAGTTTTACTTACTTAAGTTGACGAGGAGGACAAGATGAGATTCGGACTTCAGCAGAGCTTGCTTGCGGTGGCGATGGGCGTCGTCGCCGTGTCGTGCGTCATCGGCCCCGATGAGGCGTACGACGCCGAGATCGAGGAGGCAGGCTCGCTCGAGGGCGCCATCACGATCGATACGAGCGCGGTCTACACGATCGTCGGCGTCCAGAGTGGAAAATGCGTGCAGGTGGCTGGAGGCAGCACCGCTGATGCAGCGGCCATGCAGATTGCCAGCTGCAACGGCTCGACACGGCAACAGTTCCGCATGGAATCGGCAGGCGGCGGCTACTATCGCATCCGCAACGTCAACAGCAACCGTTGCATGGACGTCGCGGGTGCCTCCACCAGCGACGGCGCCGCCATCCAGCAATACTCCTGCTGGACCGGGGCAAACCAGCAGTGGTCGTTCACGGACGTCGCCAGCGGCGTCGTGCGCCTCACCGCGCGCCACAGCGGCAAGTCCCTGGACGTCTACGGCCGCGGCACCGCGGACGGCACCGCCGTGATTCAATGGGCGTCGAACGGCGGCACCAATCAGCAATTCCGACTCACGCCCGTGGGCTCGGGAACCGGCAGCACCGGCAGCACCGGCAGCACCGGCAGCACCGGCGGCACCGGCGGCACCGGCGGCACCGGCGGCGCCGGTGGTGGCGGCGGCTCCGGTGGTGGTGGCGGCGGCTCCGCCGGCACGCGCAGCGCCGGCTGCGGCATTCCCACCTCCCTCACCAGTGGTAACCGCACCATCAACGTCAACGGCACCACGCGCCAGTACGTGCTCGACATCCCGGCGAACTACGACCCCAACAGGGCGTATCGGCTGGTGTTCGGCTGGCACTGGCGCGGCGGGTCGGCCAACGACGTCGTGAACAACGGGTACTATGGGCTCAAGGCGCTGGCGAACGGCAGCGCGATCTTCGTCTCGCCGAACGGCATCGACAACGGCTGGGCCAACTCGGGCGGGCGCGACATCGCCTTCGCCCGCGCCATGGTCGACTCCCTCAAAGCCAACCTGTGCGTCGACACGAGCCGCGTCTTCTCGACCGGGTGGAGCTTCGGGGGGATGATGTCGAACGCGCTCGGCTGTGATATGCCCGACGTCTTCCGGGCCATCGCGCCGATGTCCGGCGCCCTCTACAGCGGCTGCAACCAGTCCAACACCCAGCCCGTCGCCGTCTGGATGTCGCACGGCCTGTCCGACAGCGTCGTCCCCATCTCGGCCGGAAGGGCGGCGCTCGACGTCTTCGTGCGCAAGAACGGCTGCAGCACCCAGACGAGCCCTGTGGGTTCCAACTCGTGCGTCGCCTATCAAGGGTGCCGGGACGGATACCCGGTGCACCGCTGCGAGTTTCCCGGTGACCACCAGACGCCGAGCTTCGCGAGCTCGGCCATCTGGAGCTTCTTCACGCAGTTCTGACCTCGCGCCCCGCCGACGCGGCGGCTGAACGACCGCACGGAGACGTGGATCTCCGATCGGACCGCGAGCTCGACCCGACGGACCGCGACGGTTCGCCTCCGCCGCGGGCGCTCGGCCGAGCCGCCCGCCACGCAACTCACCTGGAAACGGCAAGACCTGCGCACCTGGCGCGCGGGGCGTAAGCAAGTTTTGCTGACGTAGGCAATCGTTGCTCGAACGGTTCAGCGGGGCCCCGCGACGGGTGCGCGGGCGCCATCGCTGCGTCGGTGACGGGGTTGTTGCCCGGCTCGGGCAGGTCGACTGCGAAACGAATTGCCGACAGCCTCGCGGAGCTCGATCCCCGGCGCCGACCACGTCTTCCGTGAAGGTGGCACGGAGGCTGCAATGCTGCGGCCGACGCCAGCGAGAGGATGAGGCACCCTCTGGCGACAGGCGGCTCTCGGTCCAGGAGACGCGGATCTACCGCGCAGGATCGTCGGAGCCGCCCTCGGCTTGCCTCCTGGAGAGGTTTCCATGAAGAGCATTGCAATCACGATCCTGTTGGCCAGCATCGTCGTTGGAGGCTGCGCTGTCGCGGCCGACCCCGATCCCGAGGCAAGCGGGGAGGTCAACGAGATGGCCAGCGAATCGGAGGCAGAGGACATCGCGGAGGCGTCGCAGGCCTTGGACTCGAACTGCTCTGCGCGGACCTGCGAGAGTTGCGGTGGGGGGAAGTCCCGCGCAAAGACCGTGACCTGGACGAAGATGTACTTCCCTGGGACGGGGATGTACATGTGCGCGGGGCCCAGCACCGTCACCTACGGCTCGTGCCAGTTGACGTGCGAGCTTTAGGCCCAGGTTCGAGGATCCGAGCGCGGCGCCGGAAGGGCCATGGACTGACGCCGGCAGGATCCTTCGGGCCACCCTCTTCGTCACCATGACGTCCGCTCCTCAAGGAGGTGTGCAATGTTGTCAGATGGTACTCGCATGGCTGCCCTCGCAGCCCTTCTGCTGATCGCGCCGGGTTGCATGGGTCAAGCCGCCTTCGAGGGCGACCTGGCCGAGCTGACGACGCCCGAGAGATGGCTCTCGGAGGCTGCGGAGGGCTCCGCTGGGGCGGAGCTCACGTGGCTCCCACTGGCTTTCACGGAGTGTAACGGCAGCGTGAACGACTCCGAGTCCACCTTCGTCGATGACACGAGCTCTGGCGTTGTGTACTCGTCCCCGTGGAAGGCCGAGACGCCCGGCCTCGGGCTCCATATGGGGACACAGCACATCACCAACATCGGCGGGAACAAGGTGTCTCATACCTTCGACACCCCGGGCGGATGGTCATCGACGATAACGTACGGCTACCGCAAGATGAGGAACGCCGGCAAGGCGGCGATCTACTGGGACGGACAGTATTTTAGCACCATCAGCTTGTATGAACCGGGCAATGTGTACCATTGTGAGTTCACGCTGCATGACATGCCCTCCGGTGTGCATACCGTGATGGTGAAAGCCCTGAACCAGAAGGAGCCCGTCAGCGGCGGGACCTACGTCAACGTCGATTATTTCAGGCAGTACGACTTCTGAGACGGCGCGCGGCGGCCCTCGATGATGGGCTTGGCCGATAGCTCCGCTGCGCGCGCTCGGAGGTCCTCCTCCCGCCCTCGTCTCCGGTCGCTGCAGTCGCGCTGACGATCGGCGTCGCGACCGCGCCCGCTTGCGCATCTTCCAGGGCTACGATGAGCTCCGCTTCCGATGCTCTCGACAGGACGGAATCCGTGGAGCGCGCAAGAGGGCCGGCCCTCGGCAAACGTCCTTGGGCTCCTTCCTCCCCTGGCCCGAGGAGGGGGCAGTCGCTCCTCCGGAGCTACCCCACCTGACCGTCGTGGATTCCCGATTTTGTCTTGACCGCCAGGATTGCCGGCGGTACGTTGGTCTGACCAACGGACGACATGACCAGCGCTCCCCGCTTCCGGACGGTGTCCCGTTCGGCGATCTACGTCGACGTCGCCGACCAGATCCGCGACGCGATTCTCAATCGCTCGCTCTCCTCGGGCGAGCGCCTCCCGCCCGAGCGCGAGCTCGCGCAGCAGTTCGGGGTCAGCCGCGCGACGATCCGCGAGGCGCTCCGCCACCTCCAGGCGCAGGGGCTGCTCGCGTCGCGCGGCCGGACCTCGCCGATGCAGGCCGCGAGCCCTGACGCGGCCGTCGACCGCTTCTGCGAGGCGCTCACCCACGTGGTCCAGCTCCGGAATGTGTCGCTCCCGGACCTCATCGAGCTGCGCGTCGCGATCGAGACCGCCGCGATGACCCGCTCGGCGGCCGCGCCGGTCTCCGCTCACCTCGACGAGGCGCGCGCCGCGCTCGAGGCGATGGAGCGGGAGCAGATCTCCCCCACCGAGTTCCACGACGTCGATATCGCATTCCACGTCGCCCTGGTCGCGGCCTCTGGCAACCAGGCGCTGGCCCTCGTGATGGTCGCGGTCAAGGACAGCATCCGGCTCCACCTCGAAGAGGCGCTGAGGCCGCGCTCGTTCGCGGCGATCCGCCCGCGGGTGGTCGAGGAGCACCGGGCGCTCCTGCGCGCGATCGAGCGCGGTAACGCGAAGTCGGCCGCGACGCTCCTCGGGGCGCACCTCTCGGAGTTCTACGGCACATGAGCCCGCTCGACGAGCTCGCCCTCATCCTGGGCGACGGCCTGGTGACGGATCGGGACATCCTGGAGGGCTATCGCCGCGATCAGGCCCTTTGGGCGCCTGGCGGCTGGCCCATCGCGGTGGCGCGGCCCGCCTCGACCTCCCAGGTGCAGGCGCTGGCGCAGTGGGCGACCCGGCACCGCACCGCGCTGGTGCCGCGCGGCGCCGGGACCGGGGTGGCCGGCGGGGCGACCGCCAGCGACGGCTGCGTGGTGCTGAGCTTCGAGCGCATGAACCGGATCCTCGCGATCGACGAGGCGGCGATGCTCGCCGTGGCCCAGCCGGGGGTGCTCAACGGCGAGCTCAAGGCCGCCGCGCACGAACGGGGGCTGTGGTATCCGCCCGACCCGTCGAGCTACGCCGTCTCGACCCTCGGCGGCAACGTCGCCACCAATGCCGGCGGCCTGTGCTGCGTGAAATACGGTGTCACGTCCGATTACGTGCTCGGCCTCGAGGCGGTCCTCGCCGACGGGACGGTGCTCCGCACGGGCGGCCGGAGCCGCAAGGACGTCGCAGGCTACGATCTGACGCGGCTCCTGGTCGGCTCCGAGGGCACCCTCGCGCTGATCACCGAGATCACGCTGCGTCTGCGGCGGCGGCCCCCGCCGGCGACCACGCTGGTCGCGACGTTCACCTCGCTCGAGGCCTCGGGCCGGGCGGTCGCGGCGATCGTCCGGTCGGTCGACGCGTCGATGCTCGAGATCATGGACCGCACGGCCCTCCGCGCCGTCGAGCGCTTCCGCCCGCTCGGCCTCGACACCGACGCTGCCGCGATGCTGATCGCGCAGAGCGACGCGCCCGGGTCCGCCGAGCTCTCCTGCATGCAGGCGGCCTGCGAGGCCGCGGGCGGGACGGTGGTCGCTACCACGGAGGACGAGAGCGAAGGGCAGATGATGCTCACCGCGCGCCGCCTCGCGCTCACGGCGCTCGCGGAGCTCGGCACGGTGCTCGTCGACGACGTCGCCGTGCCGCTGCCGCAGCTGCCGGAGATGTTCCGTCGAATCGAGGCGATCGCCGCCGCGACGCAGACCACCATCGCGACGGTGGCGCACGCGGGCGACGGCAACCTTCACCCTCTGGTCGTGTTCGATGGAAACGACGCCGCGGCCGAGGCGCGCGCGGTCGCGGCCTTCAACGAGGTGATGGCGCAGGCGCTCGAGCTCGGCGGCACGATCACCGGCGAGCACGGCGTCGGCACGCTCAAGCGCGGCCTCCTCACCCGCCAGCTCGGCGCGGCGTCGCTCGCGCTGCACCGCCGCATCAAACACGCCTTCGACCCGGGCGGCATCCTCAACCCCGGAAAGGTGATCGACGGCTGACGTGGCGTGATGTCAGCGCAGCGCGGCGCCGCCTCGCGCTGCGCTGCGCGGCGGCGCCTCGCGCTGCGCGGCGCCGCCGCGATCAGAGCCCGGTGTAGATGGTGGCGAAGGAGGCCGCCTCGCCGCGGAGCAGCAGGCTGAGACGCGGGTTCGGCACCTTGAACGTGTGAATCTTGGCGTTCCGCACGTCGAGCACGGCGAAGGCGCCGCCCGGCGTGCTCTCCGCGAGGCCGTTCATCAGCAGGTTCAGCACGACCGAGACGCGCTTGGACGACAGCGGCTCGCCGCGGAAATACATCTTGATGACGTGGGGCGTCCCATCGATGACGAGCCCGAGCTCCGGATTGACGTTGATCTCGAGATCGCCCAGGCGGTACGTCGACGCCGGCGGCTCGAACCACGTCATCTTCGCCGAGGCGAGGAACTTGCGATATCCATTCACCACCGACGGGTAGATGCGGCGGCGCCGCTCGTCGTGCTGCGCGGCGAGGAAGCCGTCGAGCACGCTGGTGGGCTTTCCGCTCCTGTGCATGTCGACGATCGCCTCTCGCACCTGCCTGTAAAAGTCCGTGTAGAGCTCGTCCTTCCGTTCCTTGAACTCCCTGACGCCGGTCAGCTTGGGCGTCCCGGCCTTGAGAACGAAGTCGACAAAGTACGTCAGCGAGATCTTTTCCATGAAGTCTCCTGCAAAACGAAGCATTCTGGCGCGCCATCGACACGCGTCGTACGAGAGACACGCCGTCGCGCCGCGTCCTTGGTGTCTACCATGGATAGTCATCTTCGACCCGTCAGGAAAGGGATCGGTCGGACGGACATTGTCCCAACCTGTCGAGGGCGGACGGATGCGCCGCTGGTCGAAATAATGTAGTAATTACGAATATTTACGCGGGCGACCGGGCGCGGCTCACCCGGCGGCGCGGGGCCCCTCCTGGCCGCGCGAGTGGCCATGACGAGAGGAGGCGCGCGCGGCAAAGGTAATCGACAGAATCCAGCTGTTCTCCAGGGGATGTCCTGTGGAGAACCCCTGTGGAGAACTGGAGAGGACGGGGCGTGATCGAGGCGTGGACCCGGTCGGACATGGTCTGTCATAACCACGTGCTCCTTGGCGCTTGACGCTGCCCGCGGGCGGAGGATGGGGCCGGAACGCCTCCGGAGCGTCTGGGCTTCCCGCTTCCTCGCGATGTGTCTTGCTCTGAACCTGTGTTTCGAGGTCGACTCGGCGCGCGCCTGGTCGCCCCGTCGCGACTGACTGAAGGATTCCTGCCCCGCTCTCCCTCGCCTCGGGCATTCCGCTTGCGTGCGGCGGTCGGCCGGCCAGACTACGCCGCCGTGCTGGCCATCGAAGCGTCCTCCGTGAGGAAGGTCTACCGCGGCTTCTTCCGCCGGAGCGGCGGACAGACGGCGCTCGCGGGCCTCGACCTCGCCATCCAGCGCGGCGCCGCGTTCGGGCTCATCGGCCTCAACGGCGCCGGCAAGACGACGTTCATCAAGACGCTGCTCGGCGTGGTGCGCCCCACGAGCGGCGCCGTGCGCGTGCTCGGCGGCGACCCGGAGGACCCGGGCGTGCGCGCCAGGATCGGGTACCTGCCGGAGCGGCTCTTCTTGCCCAGCGCATTCACGCCGCGGCAGTTCCTCGCGAGCGTGGCCCGCATGAAGGGCCTCTCGCCGGGCGAGGGCGCGCTGCGCGCGCTGGTCGAGAGGGTAGGGCTCGGGGTCGACTCGGACCGCAAGATCGGCGGGTTCTCGAAGGGGATGCGGCAGCGCCTCGGGCTCGCCGCGGCCTTGCTCGGGCAGCCGGAGCTGCTCGTGCTCGACGAGCCCACCGACGGCGTAGATCCGCTGGGCCGCGCCGAGATCCGCAGGATCCTGGGCGAAGAGCGCGCGCGGGGGGCGACCTTGTTCCTGAACTCGCACCTCCTGTCGGAGACCGAGCGCATCTGCGACCGCATCGGCATCCTCGCGGGCGGGCGGCTCGTGCGCGAGGGCGCGCTCGTCGAGCTGTGCGGCAGCGAGACGGCGTACCGCGTGCGGTTCGCGGACGGCGCCGACGCGGCGAGGCTCGGCGCGCTCGGGTTCCGACCGATCGACGGGGAGGGCGGGTGGCGCCTGGAGGCCGAGAGCCCCGCGGCGCTCAACGAGGCGCTCGACGAGGCGCGGCGCGCCGGCGCCCTGCTCGTCGAGCTGTCGCGGGACCTGCGCGATCTGGAGGACGTGCTGGCGGAGGCGCTGGGCGCGGGCGGCGCCCGCGGAGGTGTGGCGTGAGGGCGGCGCTGAGCGTCGCCGGAGACCTCCTGCGCGAGGCGTCGTCGCGGCGCTGGTTCCTCGCCCTCGGGATCGGCGTCACGATGGCGCTCGTGGTGATCGGGAGCGCGCTGCAGCTCGAGGTGGTGGACGGCGCGCTCGCGGCGACGCGCCTCTTCGGCAAGGAGCTCGGCCGCGGCGAGATCCGCTCGGTCGACGTCGCGCTCCGCTACGTCGGCCGGGCGCTTTCGTACCTGCTGTTTTACGGGGGGCTCGCGTTCGGGATCGTCTCCTGCGCCGATTTCGGCCCGAGCCTGCTGGCGCCGGGGCGCATCGAGCACCTGCTCTCGCTGCCCGTGCGGCGGTTCGAGCTCCTGCTCGGCACGTTCCTCGGCGTGCTCGCGCTCTCGCTCCTCAGCACGCTGTACGGCGCCCTCGGGATCACGGTCATCTTCGGGCTGAGGGCGGGCGTGTGGATGGCGAGCCCGATCGTGGCGGCGCTCCTCGCGAGCGTGACGTTCGCCGGCATCTACGGGGCGATGCTCACGACCGCGGTGATGGTGCGGAGCGCCGCCCTGTCCGCGGCGGTGGGGATCGCGCTGTTCCTCCTCGGCATCGTCGCGGGGTACCGCGAGCAGCTCGACTCGTTCTTCGAGCCTGGCCTGGCCCGCGGGGCCTTCCGCGCGGCGACGCTCGTGCTGCCGCGGGTGTCGGCGCTCGCCGACGCGTCGGCGGACATCGCGGTGGCGACGGCGATCAAGGGGGATGTGCTCGCCAGCCAGGTGGCAGGGCTGCTCATCTTCGGCCTGGCCGCGCTCGCGGTGGGCATCCACGTGTTCGAAGAGAAGGACTTCTAGGGTGGAGCGGCGATGCTGGACGAGGCGGCGAGCGATCGACAACGGCAGCTCCGCGGCGCCGCTGCGGGGGTGATGACCCGATGAGACCGATGAAGAAGCGGGGCGTGTGGCTCGCGGCGGCGATGGTCCTGCTCGCGCTCGCCGCGTGGCTGATGTCGCGCGGTGACAAGGAGAAGCCCACGGTCCGGCCCCGGAAGATCGAGTTTCCGCGCTATCCGAAGCCGGCAGAGGTGGAGCGCGCCAGCCGTCGCCGCACGCTGCCGCCGCTGTCTGCCCCGCCGCCCGGCGTCGAAACGCCGCAATGGAAGCGCGACCCGGTGCTCGCCGCCCTGCCCGCCGATCCGAAGCGCTCGGCCATGGTGTTCGAGATCGAGGCGCTCAAAGAGTCGCCGATCATGCAGATCTGGCTCGATTGCATGCTGTCGCGCGGCGACGAGCGCGCCGGCTTCGCGCGCTTGAAGGACCGATACGGGATCGACGTGCTGGAGGACGTGGAGCGCATCGCCGCGTCGAGCACGGGGCTGATTGTGCTCCAGGGATCGTTCGAGGGCGCGAGGTTCGAGCGCGAGCGATGGTCCACGCGGACGTACGGGGAGAGAGGCATCCTTTACGAGGAAAAGGACACGGGCAGGGGCGTCGCGACGTGGGGGCCTGACGTCCTGATCTTGAATCCGCGCGCCGAGCCCGATCTCGTCGAGGACGCGATCGATCGGCTCGAATCGACCGATCCCGCGCAGGGATCCATCCTGCAGGAATACCAGGCCTACAGCGACGTCTATGGAGTGCTCTCGCCCGACGATCTCTCGAAGATGCTGCCGTCGGAGCAGGGCCAGCTCGCCGAGCGGATCCGGGAGACCGTCCAGCGGGTGGAGATCCACGTCGACGCCTCGGAGGACGTCGCCGTCGTCGCCGAGGTCGCCGGCCCCGCCGGCCAGGAGATGGAGGACCTGTCGAAGCTGTTCGGCGCCGCGCTCTCCATGGGGCGGCTCAACGCGAAGCGCGAAGACAATGACGAGCTCGCCGAGCTGCTCGATCACGCGCGGGTGGAGACGCAGGCGCGGCGCCCTCCCTGGGCGAGCAAGCCGGAGGAGCAGCGCTTCTCGGTCGACGTGGCGCTGCCCGTCGAGCTGCTGAAGAACCTCGGCCCGTGCCGTCGAGACCGGCCCGAGCCGGAGCGCGACATCAAGGTCGAGCCCGAGCCCGAGCCAGCGCCGCCGCGATGACGCGCGCAGTGCCTCGCGAGCCGCGCGTCCCTGGGCGATACGCTATCAGGCCGGGGATGGCCCTGGCGATGGGGTATCAGAGCGGCTGATACAGCTGGATCAGGTTCCCGCAGGTGTCCGAGAACACCGCGATCATGACCGGGCCCATCGGGGTGGGCTCCTGGGTGAACGCGACCTGGTGCTCCTTGAGGCGAGCGAACTCGGCCTTGAGGTCCGACACCTCGAATGCTGTGAGCGGGATGCCCTGCGCGAACATCGCCTGCTGGAACGTCTTCGCCGCCGGGTTGGCGTTCGGCTCCAGCACGAGCTCGAGGTCGTCGGGGCCCTCCGGCGAGACCACGGTGATCCACCGGTACTCGCCGACCGGGAAATCGCTCTTCTTCTTGAAGCCGAGCACCTCCGTGTAGAACGTGAGCGCGCGTGTCTGGTCCTCGACCATGATGCTGTTGAGCTTGATCCTCATCGATCGCCTCGCTGAGCTGACGGTTCGGGCCGACTCTGCCAGGGCCGCCCGGCTCATGCTTCTCGAAAACTGCGAAACGCGCCCGGCGGCAGCCGGCCCATCAGGGTGAGACAGCCGGGGACGAGCTCCCACGGGAGCCTCCCCGGCACCTGCACCATCGCGCGCACGCGGCGCCGGTACGCCGACGGCGGCACGCCGATCCGCTGCGCGAACAGCGCGCTGAAGCTGCCGAGGCTGGAGAACCCGACCTCCATGCACACGTCGGTCACCGAGTGATGCCCAGCCGCCAGGAGCTGCTTGGCCAGATCAAGGCGCCGCCGGATGCGGTACTGGTGCGGGGTCACGCCGAACACCGCCTCGAACTGCCGGATGAAGTGATAGGGCGAGATCGCCACCTCCCGCGCCACGTCCTCGATCGACAACCTCGACTCGCGCACCTCGGAGAGCAGGTCCCGCGCCCGGCAGAGGTTCCTGAGCGCGTCGTGTCCGAGCAGCATGGCCGGCGACCAGGATAGAGCGTGGCGGCGGCTGGCTCAAGCGACCCACCGGAGGGGCGCGCGAGGGGCCGCTCAGACGAGCAGCTCGGGGTCGGGGAAGGCGAGGAACCAGGCCGACGGGCCGCGCGCGCGACAGAGCGCGTGTGGCCGCCGTGGCCGAATTTGCAGCTTCATTGTCTTTTGGGACAGATGCGCCGTTTGGTACCCACTGGCGGGGCGCCGGCGGTGCGGCCGCGGGCCGTCCGCGGGCTCGGGCGCTGCGCCGCGGTGACGGCGCTTCGTGACGTCCCGAGCCAGTCTCAGGCAAACCCGGGAGGAGCCAATGAATGCGATCGAGCTACCCGAGATTCCGGACAGCACCCTTTGCGCCGAGGCGACCGAGCATGCCAGGGCGGTCAGCGCCCCGTTCCTCTTCAACCATGTGGCGCGCACGTACGTCTTCGGCGACGCGTTGGGCCAGCACAGGGGCCTGTCGTACGACCGCGAGCTGCTCTATCTGGCGTGTGTGTTCCACGACCTGGGCCTCACCGACTCGGCTCCCGTCGAGACGCGCTTCGAGGTCGAGGGGGCCGACGCGGCCAGGGCTTTCCTGGCCGGGCGCGGGGTCGGTGCGCGCGAGCAGGAGATCGTCTGGGACGCGATCGCCCTGCACACCACCGTGGTGATACCCCAGCGAAAGCGCCCCGAGATCGCCCTTTGCCAGATGGGCGCTGCCATCGACGTCGGCTACGCGCCCCGGACGCTCCTGCCCGATCGGCTCGTCGAGGAGGCGCTCGGGCGCTACCCGCGGCTCGGCTTCAAGGAGGCGATGACCTCCGCGCTTTGCGGGCTGCTCCGCCGAAACGAGGCGGCGGCCGCCTCGCCGGTCGTGGCCGACGTCGGCGAGCGCAGGCTCGACGGGGTTCGACCTATCCACTTCTGCGACGTCATCGCGGGCGCGGCGTTCGATGAGTAGCGCTAGTGCTCTGACACGATTCTGTTGAACCAGTCGGACCCGAAGATTCGCTCGGCGTAGCGGACGGTGAACGTTCAGTTGATCTTGCGGCGAGCTCGGTCCGCAACGGTGTTCCACTGCCGTACGCGAGCCCGGAACGCTGCGAGCGTTGGGATGCGGTTGCAGCCGAGGCACTCCCTGGACACGAGGCTGGCCTCGATCTTCGCAGCGTTCGGCCAGCTCGCGTGCTTCGGCGTAGGGTGAAACTCGAAACGGGAGGCAAGCGCGTGGCCCCGCTTGGCCCCGAAGGCCTTGATGAGCGATGCAGGGGTGTGGGTGCTGAGGTTGTCCAGGACCAGAAGAATCCGACACGCTCGCGGGTAGGCACGGTCAATACGCTCGGCGGCGAACGCGAAAGATGGACGCGTCCGGTCCTCCGTCGCGTGCGTGAGATGGCGCCCGGTATTTGGCTCCACGATGCAGAACATGTTGCCCTTCCCCGACGCACGTACTCGTAGTCGATAGGCCGGGGCTTTTCTGGGCGCATCGGCCTGTCGGGCCTTGCATTGTCGTGCAGGACGATGGGGCGCTCATCGAGCGCTACGAACGGTTCGCTCGGATCGTGGGGCCGGGCGTACAGTTCCAGCACGTCCTTCATCCGCTCGGCGAGCGGCATGTGGATCTTGGGAACGTACCACATTTTTCCCGCCAGGGCTTGATGTCTTGGTTGGCGAGGGTTCTTCGTATGGTCTCTCAGCTGACCGAGCGAACGATCTTTCTGCGCTCGGCTTTGTCGGTGACCAGGGCAATGGTCCATCGCGCCCGCCCTTCGGGCGGCGGATTGCAGACCATCGTGATGAGCGCAGCGGTCTGTGCACTGTCGAGAAGCGTGGAGCGGCGTTGCCGGGAGTCCTCGCTCAGCGCGTGCTCGACGCAGCCCTCCAGGACGCGGTTGGCTACACGCCGCACTTCGCGGCGGTATGTACCCGTGGCCTCCGCGGCCTGTGTGATCGTCCAGCCCTTGTCGAGCAAACGTAGCGCCTGGATCCGCCGTGCGACGAGCATGCCCAGCGGGCCCTTCTGCTCGCATCGGCGCAGCGCCTGCTGGTCTTCCTGGCTGAGCTGGAGCTCACTGAACCGAGGCTTCGGCTGCTTTCGTTCGTCGCTCACGACTGCCTAGACGCACGAACCGGGCGAAACGGATCGTCAAAACTGAGGGGCGGCACTAGCTTCGCCACCAGCCTCGACACCCTGTTGCTCAGTTGCTACCGGCTGAAGCCGTCACCAACTCTTTGATCCGGGTATACGACAGTGGGTAATCCGCTCTTACTGCTTTCAGCAGCGCGTCCGTCGGCAGCTCGTCCGGCCGCCAGAGGAAGTCGGGAATGCTCGACTGTTTGGCCCACTCGCCTCCGACGATCTTCTCGGCGTTGTCGAGCTCAAGGGTATAGGAATAGGTGACGCTCTTAACCTTGCCCTTGATCTGTTGCTCGCTCAAGCCGAAAGTCGTCGGCGCGGCTTCGACGATGTAGTGCAGCTTTGCTTGCACGTCGACCAAGCTGACCGTGCCGGGGGCGGCGTGTGCATAGTCGGAGGTGAGCTTCCGCTTGTTTTTGAACTCGAGCTCATAGCCGTAGACCGGCTGGTTCCACGTCTCGGCGCGGGGCTCGACATCGAAGACGAACGGCCTGCCGACCGCTAAGTACTTCCCGAGCGCCACGTGGAAGGACATCGGGTTGACGTCCCGGCAGACGGGGCTGATGATGCGCCCGTTGGCATTGCGCGCAGGCACAGGCTCGTCGCAGAGGGCGCCAAGACGCGCCACGTTGATGGTAGGCTGGTAGTCGAAGTAGACTTGGCTCACGAGCGCCTGGATATCTCCGGGATAAAACGTGACCTCGACGCCGGCCGGGCTTTTGACTTTGACGGCTTTCTTCGGGTAGGGCTCGAACATTGCGGCCAGCGACCACCCGTTACAGATGCCCGTCCATCCCGGGATTTCGTCGCGGTTGAAGGTTTCGCGGTTGTAACGCGCCGACGCAAGCATGAAGTCTCTCTGATAGCCGGTCGCTGACGCCACGCTCCCGAGATCCGTTCGGCCAAGCCATAGATCGTACTTTTCAGCTGGCGAGAGCTTATCGATCACCGCCGGGCTCAAAGCCGCGATCTCGCCTGGCGTCAGCAGAGGATACAGATGGTCTTTGTAGTCCATGCTGGCGTTGGAATGCTGCCAGCGGTGGCCGATGCCGCCGCGGGCAGTAGCCCAATAGTCGCCAGGCCAGGGCATTTTTGGCAGGAAGGCCTTGGTCGGCAGGGCGTCGTACTTGATTGACTCGAGGCCCCACCAATGCAGGCTGTTGTCACCCTGAGGCGGCTCGTAGGATGTGGGAGCCGTGGCAGGCTCTCCGTGGGTGTGGCAAGCCGTCGCCAAGAGCAGGGGTGCTGCGAGGATACCACATATAAGGCGACGGAACCTGACCCCCAGCATGAAATCCTCCTTTGATGCAAACGCAGGATCGAGGCGGCGGACTGCTGCCTCGTGCGTCGGCTTCTTGCGGCAGAGAAGTGCTCTCTTGATCATAGGACGGGTTGGTGCGTTCTGGCAAGTTTTGCTCCTGCGCCGGCTCAGCGTGGAGTGGACAATAATATACAGCCGAGTGAACTCGTTGGATCTGTTGGATTTTGTAGGCGGATCAGTGGATCGTACCTTTGGATGTTATGGCAACTGGCTGTGGTTGGCATAAAGATCTTGACAAGTCGACATGGTTTTGCGTGGACGAGTCCTCTCGTCTTCTGGCTTGCTTTCGGCCTGCTGGCGCTGGTTCTCGCCTGCTCCGGTCCTGTGCCATCTCGGCCGCCATCCCCGACAGTGCCGGCCAAGGCGGTGCTGTCGCTGCCACCGCCGGACCCCTGCCAAGATCGCCGCGGAGCTGTGGAAGCTCCTCCACGCGTTGCCCCTGCGTCGTCGTGCGCTCCGCCGGCGCTCTCAGCGAAGTCGCCAGCGCACGCTGAGCCTACGGTGCGAGTTGAGCCGACCCTCATCTCGGTCTTGCACTGGGGGCGGCCGCTCGACGGGGAGTTGTTCGCAACGTCGCGCTACGTCGAGTGGGCCGTGCTCATGAAACGCACCTTCGTGTTCGATGCTTTGCGATACCCGAGATGCGAACGGAAGATGCGCGTGCCTTCGGCGATCTCAGACCCAAACGTGGTGCGCCGCATCCTCGATCATCTCAACCTCCCCTCGCGCCCCCGAACGGCAGCACCCGCACGCGATCCAACGTGGCATCCGATGGCGTTCGGCTTCGACGCCGCGTGGCTGGGCACACGACCCGCCCCCGTCATGGCGAGCGCACACCGCGGTCGTCGAGCCACAGCTGCGCCCAGAGCACGCCGCGCCCGCCCTGCGACGTGGCAAGTAGAGGTCGGATGAGCCGAAAACGGCTCGCCAGCCGCCGTCCCCGCGGAGCTTGACACGGGCGAAAGTTCTACGGTTTCCTATCCGCCCAACATCTTCTGCATCGTGGAACCGAAGACCGGGCACCATCTCACCCGCGCGACGGAGGACCAGACGCGCCCGTCCTTCGCGCTTGCCACCGAGCGTATCGCCCGTGCCTACCAGCGAGCGGGTCGGATTCACCTGGTGCTGGACAACCTCAATACTTCACCCCTCCTGGCTCGCTCATCAAGGCCTTCGGAGCCGAGCGGGGCCACGCGCTTGCCTCACGCTTCGAGTTCCACCGCACGCCGAATCACGCGAGCTGGTTGAACGCCGCGGAGCTCGAAGCCAGCCTCGTGTCCAGAGAGTGCCTCGACCGCAACCGCATCCCAACGCTCGCGCACCTTCGGTGCTCGCGTCCGGCAATGGAACGTAGCTGCGGACCGAACTCGCCGCAAGATCAACTGGACGTTCACCGTTCGCGACGCCAAGCGAATCTTCGGGTTCGACTGGTTCAACAGAATCGTGTCAGAGCATTAGGAGGAGCTCGAAGAGCTTCAGAGCGCGAACAGAAAATCGACGAAGGAGCGGATCGCGCCGTCGAGGCCGAGGTACTTCTTGCCGGCGGCGGGCTCGACGACGAGGTATTCGTCCTTGGCGTGGGCGCCAGAGCCGTGGCCGAGGCCGACGTGGCCGGCGGGGAGCTCGAGCGGCTTTCCCGTGAAGAGATAGCCGGGCCAGGAGCCGGCGAGGCGCGGCCAGATCACCGGGGCCAGGCCCGCGGCCTTGTAGACGGCGAGCTGGGTCTGGATGGGCGGCGCCTCGAGCGCGGTGTCCGTCGGGTCGTAGCTGCCCATGTTCTTGATAGCGATGTCCTTGTAACCACGCCTGTCGAGGTGCCTGCGCAGCTTGGCGAGCACGTCCGTTGCGGTCATGTCCGGCACCAGGCGGATATCCATCTTGGCGAAGGCGCGGTGCGGCAGGATGGTCTTGGAGCCCTCTCCGATGTAGCCGGCGTAGAGGCCGTCGATGTTCACCGACGGGCGCGAGACGTAGCGCTCGAGCATGGCGCGCTCGTCGAGGTCGTTCACCCACCTGTCGACCCCGAACACCTTCTTCCAGTCGGCGTCGTCCCAGCGCGCCGACAGGTCGTCGAGCAGCTTCTTCTGCTGGCTCGAGACCGGGCGCACGGCGTCGGTGAGGCCGTCGATCATCGGCTCGTTGCCGTCCGCCGAGACCAGCGTGCCGAGCGCCTGCACCAGCCGCCAGGCCGGGCTGTCGACGACCACCTTCATGCTCGAGTGGATGTCCCCGTCGCGCGGGCCGCGCCCCCACGCCTCGCCGCTCGCCTCCAGCTCGACGTAGACGATGCCCTTCGCGCCCAGAACGAGGTTGACCGTGCCCGACAGCGATTGGTCCGCCGCCGGCATCATTACCCCCTGGCATCTCGCGAGCGCCTTCATCACGTCATCGTTCCGCACCACCTGCGAGAAATGCGGCGAGCCGAGCTCCTCTTCCCCTTCGGCGACCACCACCAGGTTGACCGGCAGCTTCAGGCCGGCGGCGCGCACCGCGTGCAGCGCGGCCAGGAACGCCCCCTGCGGTCCCTTCTGGTTGACGGCGCCGCGCCCCACGATGACCTTGCCGACGTCCGCCTTGTCGACAAGCCTGGCGGCGAAGGGCGGCGAGGACCACTCCTTCTCCTCCACCGGCTGGACGTCGTACATGAAGTAGAAGCCCATGGTCTGCTTCGCGCCGGCGTCGAGCGTCGCGAAGATGCCCGGGTGCCCGTCGGTCTTCATCTTCTTGACCGTCCCGAAGCCGGCGTCGCGCAGGAGATCCATCGTCAGGTCGCAGCACTCGGCGATGCCGATGTCCTGCGCCGAGATCGACGGCTGCTGGATCCAGCGCTGGATGCGCTCGATCGACTGACTCCGCTGCTCGGCGATCTCGTCGTATACCGGCGAGAGGTCGACGGCCTTGTCAGTCGCGCCCCTGGCGAGGCGGGGAAACGAGGCGAGCAGCCCGGAGGCCGCGGCGCCGGCGATGAAGGTGCGGCGATCGATGTCCAGCATGGCGCGCAGCTTAAAGCGCGCTGGCCAGGAACGGTCCTCCCCCAGCTTTCATGGACACCCCTCGTTGCGCGACAGGGATCAGCTCCTGACCTCTTCGTCCTCACCTGCTGGAGGCGGAGGGCGCTCGCCCGCGGCGACCTGGAGCTCGCGGACGATCGAGAGGAGCGCTGGACAGCAGAAGCGCTCGATCACGGAGCCGTCGGGCGCGAGCTCGAAGGCCGGCGGCTCACCGTGCACCGGGCAAGCCACTTCGGCGTACCTCGACTCGAGATCCCTCAGGACGCTCTCGTCGACCTCGCTGACCTCGCCGTTCGCGGCCGCCCCTTCGTTCGCGTAAGTTGACATGCGGCGCACGGTAGCACGAAGGGCGCCGCGCCTCGCGCGCTGCCCGGGCGCCAGGGCGGCCTCTGCCATCGACGCAGGGACGCCGGCGCCTCGCGGCCTCAACCATCGAGGCGCCGTGACCAGAGCGGCCGCCCGAAATCAGGAGGACAAAATAGCAGCGCCGCCGGGCGCCTCGGGTGTTTAGGCGGAGGCCGCCGGCGGAGCTGGTCCCTGACTAAGCATCCTTCGTACCAGGTACACCCTTCGGAAAATCCCCTACTTATGTCTCGGGCGCCGATCGGGCAGGTTTCGATTCTGCGAGGAGCCGGCTTGCACGGTTGCAGGATCGCGACGGCGCTCGCCCTCTTCCGTGACCGCCCTGTCGCCGGCTAGCGTCGGGTACATGAACCGACTGCGTACTACCCCCGCCCTCACCCTGGCGCTGCCCCTGCTCGCGGCGTGCAGCGCCCCCGCGTCGAGGCCGCTGGACAAACCGGCCGCGTCGCCGGCCGCCGCGACCCCGCCGCCGCACGCCGCGCCGGCAGCGCCCTCCGGACCGGGGCGGCTTCCTTATCCGGCGACCGCGAAGCGGCCGGTGGCGAGCGAGTACCATGGCGCCCGGGTCGTCGACGACTACCGGTGGCTGGAGGACGGGAGCTCCCCCGAGGTGGAGCGCTGGGTCGCCGAGCAGAACCAGCTCTCGCGCGCCTACCTCGACGCCGTGCCGGCGCGCGGCGCCATCCGGGCGCGCGTGCAGGAGATCCTGTCGGCGACGTCCGCGAACCACTACGCGCTCGACGAGGGCGGCGGGCAGATCTTCGCGCTCAAGGACCAGCCGCCGAAGCAGCAGCCTTTCCTCGTCGTGCTGAGGTCCGTGAACGACCCCGCCTCCGCGCGGACCCTCGTCGATCCAGAGGTCATCGACCCGAAAGGGCACACGGCCATCGACTGGTTCGTCCCGTCGCGCGACGGCAAGAAGGTGGCTGTTTCCCTGTCCGAAGGCGGCACCGAGAGCGGGACCGTGCGCGTCTACGACGTGGCGACGGGCAAGGAGACGGGCGACACCGTCCCTTACGCGAACAGCGGCACCGCGGGCGGCAGCCTGGCGTGGACCGGCGATGGTAAGGGGTTTTACTACACCCGACACCCTCGGCCCGGGGAGCGCCCGCGAGAGGACATGGGCTTCTTCCAGCAGATCTACTTCCACAAGCTCGGCACGCCGGACAAGGACGACAAGTACGCGCTCGGCACGGAATTCCCCCGCATCGCCGAGGTGGAGCTCACGACGAGCGAGAGCGGCAAGCTCGTGCTCGCCAGCGTGCAGAACGGCGATGGAGGCGAGTACTGGCACTATCTCCTCGACGCTTCGGGCAAGTGGACGCGCTTCGCCGACCTGCCCGACAAGGTCATCCGGGTCGTGTTCGGCGCCGACGACCGGCTCTACCTCCTGTCGCGCAAGGACGCGCCGCGCGGCAAGGTGCTGCGCCTCTCGCCGGGCAAGCTGGACCTCGCCAGGGCGGAGCTCGTCGTGCCCGAGAGCGAGGCGGTGATCCAGGACTTCTTGCCCACGACAGGGCGGCTCTACGTCCGCGATCTGCTCGGCGGCCCGTCGCAGGTCCGCGTCTTCGATCTGAAGGGCAAGGCGCTCGGGACGGTGCCGATCCCGCAGGTCTCCTCGGTGCGGCAGGTCGTGCGCACGCAAGGCGACGACATGCTCTTTCGCGGCGTGAGCTACACCGAGCCGGCGGCCTGGTTCGCGTACTCGGCCAGGGACGGCAAGGTGACGAAGACGCCGCTCGCGATGACGGCCCCTGTCTCCTATGCCGACGTGGAGGTCGCCCGGGAGGCGTGCACCTCGAAGGACGGGACCAGGGTTCCCATCAACATCCTGCGCCGGAAGGGCGCGCCGCTCGACGGGACCGCGCCGGCGCTGCTCACGGGATACGGCGGCTACGGGACGAGCATGGCTCCCGGGTTCAACCCGCTCTGGCGGCTGTGGTTCGACCAGGGAGGGGTGGTCGCGATCGCCAACCTGCGCGGCGGCGGCGAGTTCGGGGAGGCGTGGCACCGCGGCGGCAACCTGACGAAGAAGCAGAACGTCTTCGACGACTTCGCGGCGTGCGCGCAGCACCTCATCGACCAGCGCGTCACGAGCCCGGCGCGGCTCGCCATCCGCGGCGGCTCGAACGGCGGTCTGCTGATGGGAGCGCTGCTCACGCAGCACCCGGAGATGGTCAAGGCGGTCGTGTCGCACGTCGGTATCTACGACATGCTCCGGGTGGAGCTCACGCCGAACGGGGCGTTCAACGTGACCGAGTTCGGCACGGTGAAGGACCCGGAGCAGTTCAAGGCCCTTTACGCCTACTCGCCGTATCACCACGTCAAGGACGGGATCGCCTATCCGGCGACCCTGTTCCTGACCGGCGCCAACGACCCGCGGGTGGATCCATGGCACTCACGGAAGATGGCGGCGCGGATGCAAGCGGCCTCGTCGGGCTCGGCGCCCATCCTGCTCCGGGCGAGCGGCTCGACGGGCCACGGGGCCGGGACACCGCTCTCCGAGGAGATCGAGGAGCAAGCCGACGTGTTCGCGTTCCTCTTCAAGGAGCTCGGGCTCGGCGCCCCGCCCGCCAAGGACGACGCGGCGCCGTAGCCGGACGAGCGCTCACCGCTTGCGGGACGGAGCCTCTCCACGGGGCAGCGCCGCCGGCCGATGCGCCTCTCCGCGGGGCAGCGCCGCCGGCCGATGCGCCCCTCCCCGTTCGCCTCGCTCGGGCGCGCGCGCCGCGACCGTCGCGCTCCGCTGCGCCGCGACCGTCGCGCTCCGCTGCGCCGCGACCGTCGCGCTCCGCTGCGCTGCGACCGTCGCGCTCCGCTGCGCCGCGGCCGCCGCGCTCCGCTGCGCCGCCCCGCGGCGCGCGGCGAGGGCCCGGGTCAGCCCCTCGGCCAGCGTCGCCGCGGTGTCGAGGCCGCCGAGGTCGATGCCGAGCTCGACCAGCGTCTGCGCCAGCGCGGGCGAGACGCCCACCAGCGTGCAGGACGCGCCGAGCAGCCGCGCCGCGGACGCCGCCCCGACGAGCTGCGCGGCGGCCCGGGCGTCGAGCGCCGGCACGCCGGTGATGTCGAGCAGCACCTGCGCCGCCTGCTGCGCGGCGATCGCCTCGAGCAGGCGCTCCAGGAGCGCGCTAGCCCGCGCGTCGTCGATCATGCCCACGATGGGCAGGCAGAGCACGCCGTCCGCGACGCGGATCACCGGGACGCTCATCGCCTGGATCGCGTCCCGCTGCGCCGCGATCACCCGCACGGTCTCTTCGAGCTCCCGGTTCCGCGCCTCCAGCGACGCCTGGAGCGCCCGCTGCTCCTCGATCAGGGCCTCGTATTTGTGCTGGATCTCGGCCGCCTCCGGGACGGCGAACTGGAACAGCACGCCCTCGAAGCCGTCCCCGGCGTCGCGCACCGGCACGCCGAAGGAGCAGACCCACACCGCTCCGCCCGCCTTGCCCGTGAGCTCCTCGACAGCGTCGGTGTCGTAGCTGATCGGCGGGATCGCGACCTCCTCGCCGCGAAAGAACCGCTCGACGTGCGGCATGATCCCGTTCTCGACGATCTGCGGGTCCTCCAGCATGTTGTAGTTCAGTTGCAAGAATGTCTCGGCTGGGGCCCGCCAGAGCGCTTCCCAGCCGGCATTGACGGCGTGGGTCCTGCCGACGGGGTGGTGGATCGACACGCTGAAGCAGCGCGCCGCCATCAGCGCGCGCCATCTGCGTGCGTCCGCCCGCAGCGAGTCCATCTCCTGCTCCATCGCCTCCAGGCGGCGAGCCAGCTGAGCGCTATCGTCGTCCCGCTCGTATCCCATATGCCGGAGTGTTCCCCGAGCGGCGCCGGGATGTCCAGCGCCCGCACCGGGCGACCACGACAGCGGCGCCTAGCCGTCGAGCTCGAGATTCATCCCGCTTTCATCTAGACCTCTCCGGGTAGACGACACGTACACGACACCATCCCCCTGGACGGCCTACCTCGAGGAGAACGAACGATGGCGACCACCCGAGAGATCCTCGATTTCTATACGCGCCCCGCGGCGATGACGTCCGGCGGCGCGCACGCGCCCCGGTTCGACGAGCTGCCGGGCGACGTGGCCTCGCTCGTGCGCGTCGTGCAAGGCCTCTTGCTTCACGTGCACTGGGCGCAGGCCTATGGCGTGGAGCTCTCCGACCAGCGCCGCGCCGAGTCCCACCTCCGCCCGACGGACCGGATGCTGGATCGCCTCTTCGCCCACGACGATCGGCCGCTCTCCGCCGCCCGGCCGCTCGACACGCGCCTCGTCGGATCCTGCCGTGATTTCACGGTGCTCCTGGTGGCCTTTCTGCGCGCCAAGGGGATCCCTGCCCGCGCCCGCTGCGGCTTCGGCGGCTATTTCCACGCCACCGACTTCGTGGACCACTGGGTCTGCGAGCACTGGAACGCCGCCGAGGAGCGCTGGGTCCTCGTCGACGCGCAGATCGACGATGTTCAGCGGGCGGCGCTGAAGCCCGACTTCGATGTGCTCGACGTGCCGCGCCACCGCTTCGTGGTGGCGGGCGACGCCTGGGCGCAGTGCCGCGCCGGAGAGGCCGATCCGTCGAAGTTCGGGATGTTCGACATGCGCGGGTTCTGGTTCATCAGCGGCAACGTCCTGCGCGACATCGCCGCGCTCAACAACATGGAGATGCTGCCGTGGGACGACTGGGGTGCGATGATCGGACCCGACGAGCCGCCGCGGGACGACCAGCTCGCGCTGTTCGACCGGCTCGCGGCGATCACCCGCTCGCCCGACGCGCGCTTCGCCGAGCTGCGCCAGCTCTACGAGGGCGACGAGCGGCTGCGGGTGCCGGCGGTCGTCTTCAACGCCGTGCTCAACCGTCAGGACAACGCGCTGACCTGACCTGCGTCGAGCCTCGCCGCCGGGCACCTCTCGTACGGGCGCGCCGCGCTCCGGCTACCCGTGGCGGCTCGGAAAATCCCCCACGGCGGCCTCGCGCGCCCTGACCGCGCTCCGGAAGGTGGCGTAACTCCAGCTCAGATCGCTCACGCTGCATTCGTACCCGTTGTCGCGATCGAACTGCTCGCTCAGCTGGAGGCGATCGGAGTGGTAGATCACCGCCTCGAGCATCCTGTCGCCCGCGTCGATCAGCTTCGCCGCGATGTCCGGATCGGCGGGATCGTTCACGCCCACCTGCGCGAAGAACTTCTGCGTCGTGGCGTTCACGAGCACGGCGCCGGGGGAGCTCTTGATCTTCGCCGCGAGCATGAAGTAGAGCTCCGCGAAGTTGCACGTCGTGAGCGCCCACGGGTGACCGGCGTCAGGACCGTGATCCGACAGGTTGCCGTCGTACGTGTCCTCGGGGTACCGCCCGATCATCGGCCCCCTGCTCCGAGGCAGCGCCGCATCGGCGTCATTGATGCGGTACCGGCGGTCGCCCTGGGCGAACGCCTCGCGCACCAGCGCGGCCGTCGAGAGCAGCACCGGGTCCGCGCAGTTCGTGGAGCCGTAGACGGCCGACATGACGACATCCACGTTGAGCGTCGCTCCCCTGCCTTCGACGGGCCTGCCGTTCGGCCCCGTGATGGACGCGTAGTACGGCTGCCCGTCGTACGTGCCCTGGTGCGTCGCCATCTGGCTGCCCAGCCACTCTGCGGCCGCCCACATGTCGTTGATGTACGGAGAGAGCCCGTGCTCGTCGGCGCGGCTGATCAGCGAGAGGAACGCCTTTCGCTGCACGGAGCGCGCATAGAAGCTGAACCCGGCCGTCTCCTCCCAGAGGTTGTGCGTCTGCTCCTTGTAGGCCGAGAGGAGGTACCGGGTGTCCTTCTCGATGATCGACCTGGCCGTGGCGAGCGCCTGCAGCGAGAGCCGATCCTCGATGGCGAGCAGGGACAGGATGCGGTGCGCCGGGCCGTCCGTCTGGGAGGTCCAGTTGTCGCGCACGGTGCCGTCGATGTGGAAGCACGCCAGCGCGAACCTGTTCGCTCGCTCGGCGTTCTCCTGGCACAGCGCCGAGAACATCGTGTAATCCTCGCAGAGGGTCCGCGCCATGAAGACCGGGTTGTCGAGCGCCTCCGGAATGCAGATGGCCGCGTCCCGGATCCAGTGGTGCACATAGTCCTGGTCGGTCTGACCCCTGTCGTCCGGCAGGGACGGGGACGCGAGCACACACCCCTTGACGGACTGCATCGCGCCCTTGCTGAAGACCCAGGTCCCCGTCGCGATGTTCCGCAGGAGGAGCACTTGCATGTACTTGCTGATCGCGTCGAACGATACGGACGAGACGTCGACGCTCGTGCTCAGGTAACCGAATGAACTGGCCATGGGACCCCCTCTCTCGTGGTTTGTCCCTTATAGCGGGGCGCCGATCCGAGCGCTACGCGCGATTGCGGCGACGTGGTGTGGGAGGCCCCGCGCGAACGCCGTCTCGTTGCCATCCGTTCGCACGCCCGGGCACAGGGCTTGCCCCTGTCGTGCAGGGATCCCGCGCGCGGAGCGACGCCACGACCGGCGGCGCCGGCGCGTCGAGAGCAGGCGTGCGGCGTTCGCGCGCCGCGTCACGCGGCCAGCGGAGCGTCGCGGCGTTGTCGCCTGGTCTCCTCTGAACGTCGCGCTGCGCGAGGAGGCCCCGGCCGCCCGCCGCGCGGCGCCGCGTTCGCCGGGCCGTGGCGGGCGACGCCGATCCCGGGATGTTCGCTGTTGCGAACAATCCGCTCCGCCGCGCACAGTGGGCGCATGGTCGACCCGCTCTTCGACGATCTGCCCGCCCTCCTGTGCTTCGCGCGCGTCGTGGAGCGCCGCTCGTTCACCGCGGCCGCGGCGGAGCTCGGGGTGTCGAAGTCGATGGTGAGCACCCGGGTCGCGCGCCTCGAGGAACGCCTCGGCGAGCGCCTGCTCGTGCGCACCACGCGCAAGCTCACCGTCACGGACGCCGGCATGAACCTCTATGCGCGCTGCGCGCGCGTGCTCGAGGAGGCCGCCGCCGCGGTGCGGGGCGCGTCCGACGCCGACCGGGGCCGCATCCGGCTCAACGCGCCGGTCAGCTTCGCGCAGATGTACCTGGCGGAGCCGCTCGCGCGGTTCCTCCGGGCGAGCCCGGGCGCGCACGTCGAGCTCGTGCTGAACGACCGGCTCGTCGACCTCGTGGAGGAGCGCGTCGACCTGGCCATCCGGATCACGAAGCTCAAGGACTCGAGCCTTGTCGCGCGCCAGCTCGCCACGACGGCGCTGCACGTGGTCGGCGCGCCGGGCTACCTCGAGCGGCGGGGGAGGCCCGAGCAGCCGGGGGATCTCCTGCGCCACGACTGCCTGCGCTACCTCCACCTGCGCGTCGAGGACGAGTGGCGCTTCTACGGGGCCGGCGGGCGCATCTCCGTCCCCGTCTCCGGCCCGCTGACGGCGAGCAACGGGACGGCGCTCCGCGAGGCGGCCGTGTCCGGGATCGGCCTCGCGGTGCTGCCGCGCTTCATGGTCGACGAGGATCTCGCGGCCGGGCGGCTCGTCACGCTGCTCGACGCGTTCGCGCCCCGGCCCATGGGCATCTACGCGGTGCACGCGGCCGGCCGGCGCCCGCCCGCGCGGGTGCGGCGGCTCGTCGAGCACCTGGCGGCCGCGTTCCGCGGGATCTCGTGGGCGTAGCGGCGGATCGTTCTCCCGGGAGAACAATTCGTTCCCGGGCGCGCTCTACCGTGGCGCGGCGCCGGGGCTTACTCCTCGGGTCATGGAGGCATCACCCATGAACCGTGTCGAGACGATCCTCTCCGTTCCCCGCTCGGCCGAGCTGGCCGCGCTGATGTTGCGCCTCGGGCTGGGCGCCGTGTTCCTGGCGCACGCGCTCGCCAAGCCGCTCGTGTACACGTTGCCGGGCACCGTCGCGTTCTTCGCGGCGAGCGGCTTCCCGGGCTGGACGGCGTATCCCGTGTTTCTCGCCGAGCTGCTCGGCGGCGCGGCGCTCCTCGCCGGGCTCAGGACGCGCCTGATCTCGCTCCTGCTGCTGCCGGTGATGATCGGCGCGCTGCTCGTGCACCTGCCGAACGGCTGGATGTTCGCCGGCCAGGGGGGCGGCTGGGAGTACGTCGCCTTCCTGATGATCGCGCTCGGCGCGCAGGCCCTCCTCGGCGACGGCGCGTTCGCCGTGAGCCGGCTGCAGCGCGGCTAGCGCCTCGCCGCGCCCGGTCGAGAAGGGCCGCGCGATCTGCGCGGCGGCTCGCGCCGGGTCACGGCAGGTTGGCGTCCATCCAGGCGAGCCGGGCCCGCAGGAAGTCGCGCATGACCTGCAGCTGCCCCTCCCACGTCGGCGCGGTGGGGCCGCCGAGGAAGCCCTCGCTCGACTCGATGATGCTCGACACCGGCCACTTGGCCAAGTCGCGGACCACGGCCTGCGAGAGCGGCGCGCTCAGCCTGTTCATGCGCTCCTCGATCGCGGCCTCGGACAGGTGCGTCTGGCGAAGCGCCGTGTAGCGCTCCTTCACCTGGGCCATGAAGCTCGGATCCGCGGTGAGCTTCTGATACCAGTTGTTGACGTTCCTCGTGCCGCTGAAGCGCCAGCCGGTGTCGTTCGCCGATTGCGGCGTCGCGCTCTGGGCGCCCACCCCGCCGAGCGCGAAGTTGTAGTCCCACAGCGGCCCGGCCTTGAGCTTCTGATCGCGATCCTTGAAATAATAGGCGCTCCGCACGTAAGCGTCCACGTTGAGCGTCAGCTCGCTGATGATCAGATAATCGATGAACGAGGGCACGTCGATGTACGACGCGTAATCGCCGATCGGCGTCTGGTGGATGCTGTCGTGGAACTGCTGGATGTACTGCGTCAGCCAGGTCGCCTGCTCGTCGTTCAGGGGATCGGGATCCACGACCTCGAGATCGATCCAGCACGTGCCGCCCTCGTCGGGACGGGGACCGCCGCCGCCGAAGCTGAACGACGGGAGGGGATCCGACCCGGTGCAGGTGAGCTTCGGCTCCTCGGCGGCCGCCTGGTCGAACTTGAAGATGTAGCCGCCGCTGATGTCCGGCAGTCCCCGGTCCGTCTCCTTGAGCTCCTTGAGATCGGTGCGGACCTTGTTGTTCTTGATGGTCTCCGAGATCCAGTAGATGCCCTGGTAATCCGCCTCGCCGATGACGCGCGCGTCGTAGTTCAGATAGACCTCGGCGAACTCGACCCGTGGCGCCTGGAGGCCCATGTCGCGGCCGAGGGTGTAGGTGAACGGATTACGGATCAACGTGCGATCGTAGTAGGGAGGGATCAGCGCCCAGTCCGAGTCGGCGGGCATGCCCAGCACCGGGTAGTCGAGGTCCTTGTCGTCGTTGTCCCACAGCTCGAGCTTGTACGGTGTTTGCGGGAAGTTCCGCGACGACTGACCGCGCACGTGGTACCCGCCGCGCATCGCCAGCGTGGGCAGCGACGCGATCGACGCGACGCCGTTGACCGGCTCCCAGATCATGACCGCCGCGTCGAAGTAGACCTCCTTGTCGGTCGGCTTGCCCATGCCGTAACCGTCCATGATCACGATGGGAAGATCGGAGGTCGCGTCGAAGGTGCGCGCGATGTAGAGGCCTGTGCTCACCGCGCCGCTCGCGGCGCCTCCCACGAACACCTGCGCGCGGACCTGCGTCGTTTGGGTGAGGGTCACGGGCTCACCCGTGTACAACGTGGAGGACGCGGTGGGCAGCAGCCCATCCAGCGTGTAGCGGATCTCGGCGCCCTCGATGGGGGTGGACATCCCCACCTGGATCTGATCCCTGAACGTCTGGCTGGGCGTGGAGAACGACACCTCCCCGATCAGGGAGGGGGGCGGCGCCGCGGTGCCGTTGCCGTCGCCGTTGCCGCCGCCGTCGCTGTTGCTGCCGCCGTCGCCGTTGCCTCCGCCGTTGCCGTTGCCGTTGCCGTTGCCGTTGCCAGCCGGTGACTGGCCGCAGGCAATGCTCAGCGAGATCAGGGCGAGCGAGATGGAACGGTGAAACCGGGCAAAGCGCCCTCGTTTGACCATGGCATGATTTTCCACTGCGACCTCATTCAGAGTTCAAGGATTCTCCATTCTACTGACACACAGGGCTGCCGCGCTATCCGTTTCGGGCGCGGTGACCCGAACGGCCTCGTGTCCATCGGCGGGGAGCAGCTCACATCTCGTAAAACGGCGCGTGTGAACGTGGATCATGGGGTGAGGGAGGCGCCAGCTCGGGTTGGAATGGCGGCATGGTCGGGTGGGCAGGACGACCTCGCCGCCGAGACGCTCTCGCGCACCGTTTGCACCCCTACGCCATGATTGCGCCTCGGCCGGCGCGGGGCAGCGCCGGAGAGCATGGCCTTGCCCCCTTCTGGCTTCTCCGGATCCATGGGCGAGCCGCCGGCACAAACGTTGATTGACCTCGTGGCCGCCGAGGACGCGCCTTGCGCAGCTCTGCTGCGGCCACGCGCGCTCTCCCGCCGGCGCCCGCGCAGCGCGCGTGGGCCCACAACCCTCGAGGTCCGTCATGACCATGTTCTGCAACCAGTGCGAGCAAGCATCCCACGGGACCGGGTGCACCACGGCCGGCGTCTGCGGCAAGGACGAGGACGTGCAGTCGCTCCAGGAGCTCCTGATCTACGGCGTGAAGGGCGTCGCCGCCTACGCGCACCACGCGCGGAAGCTCGGCATGCGCGACGAGCGGGTGAACGGCTTCCTCGAGGAGGCGCTCTTCTCCACGTTGACCAACGTGAGCTTCGACCCCGAGGCGCTCCTCGAGCTCTGCATGGAGTGCGGCCAGGTGAACCTCCTCGTGATGAGGATGCTCGACGAGGGCCACCGCATGCGCTTCGGCGAGCCGCAGCCGGCGATGGTCCGGGAAGGCACCGTGGCGGGGCCGGGGATCCTCATCTCGGGGCACGATCTCTCGGACCTCGCCGAGCTGCTACGGCAGTGCGAGGGGACGGGCGTGAGGGTGTACACCCACGGCGAGATGCTGCCGGCGCACGCGTATCCGGAGCTCGCGGGCCACCCGAACCTCGTCGGCCATTACGGCTCCGCGTGGCAGCACCAGAAGGCCGAGTTCCTGGCGTTCTCCGGGCCGATCCTGATGACGTCGAACTGCGTGCTCCCCCCGAAGGAGGCCTACCGCGATCGCCTGTTCACCACCGGCGTCACCGCGGTGCCCGGCGGCCGGCGCGTGCGCGGCGGCGACTTCTCCGAGGTCATCCAGGCGGCCCTCGCGAGCCCGCCGCTGCCCGACCGCTTCGTCCGCGAGACCGAGGTCGGCTACCACCACGAGGCGATCCTCGCCCACGCGGGCGCCATCGTGGAGGCGGTGAAGGCCGGGAAGATCAGCCGGTTCTTCCTGATCGGCGGCTGCGACGGCCCCGAGGCGGCGCGCAGCTACTTCACGGACTACGCCGCGCAGACGCCCCGGGACTCGTTCATTCTCACGCTGGGTTGCGGCAAGTACCGTATTCGCAACCAGGACCACGGCACCCACCTCGGCCTGCCGCGGCTGCTCGACATGGGGCAGTGCAACGACGCCTACGGCGCCCTCCGCGTGGCCGGCGCGCTCGCCCAGGCGCTCGGCTGCGGGGTGAACCAGCTGCCCCTGACGCTGGTGATCTCGTGGCTCGAGCAGAAGGCCGTGGCGGTGCTCCTGACCCTGCTCAGCCTGGGCGTGAAGGGCATCGTGCTCGGGCCGCGCCTGCCGGCGTTCCTCTCGCCGAACGTGCTGCGGCTGCTGCAGCAGCGCTACGATCTCCGGCTGACCGGCAGGGCGCCATCGATGGACCTGCTGCAGCTCCACCGGGCGCCCGCGAGCGCCTGAGCGCCTGTGCGCGAGCGCCCGCGATGCGGCCGCCGTCTCGACGTCGTCCCGCGGGTGACCTAGCCTGGCGGGCCGTGAACAGCACAACCCATCGAAGAACCGCCGCCCTGGCCCGCGCGGCCCTCCTGGGGGGCGCCGCGGCGCTCCTCGGCTGCGAGGCGCTCCTCGGCATCGAGGACGTGTCGCTCGACTCGGGCGCCGGCGGCGGCGCGTCGTCGTCCTCGTCCCCCTCGGGTTCCGGCGGGGGGACGGCCGACGGAGGCGGCGGGCAGGGGGGCCAGGCCGAGGGCGACTTCACGTTCGCGATCCTGGCGGACTCGGTCGATGTCCCTTACAACGGCGTCAATTACGTCACCGTCGCGATCACCCGCATCGGCGGCTTCGACGAGCCGGTCGTTGTCGACGTGCAGGCGGCGCCCGCCGGCCTCGTCGCGGATCCGATCACCATCCCGTCCGGCAGCAGCGCGGGCAGGCTGGAGGTCGGCGCCTCCGGCGCGCTCACGCTGGGCACGACGTTCGACCTCGACCTCATCGCCACCTCCGGCCGGACGGCGCGCACCGACAGCGCGCGCGCCGTGGTCACGGGCAAGCCCGGCACGCTCGACGAGAGCTTCGGCGCGGCGGGCATCACCTCGTGGAACCTCGCCTCGGACGGCGGAGGGCTCCACGACATCCGGCAGGCGGCGTCGGGGCAGATCCTGACCGCCGGCAACAGCATCAGCGGCGTCGGCGCGTCGAAGCTCGAGGGCTTTCGCCTGCTCCGCGACGGCGCGCTCGACCCCGCGTTCGCGGGCGGCCGCGTGACGAGCAGCTTCTGCAGCTGCACGAAATACCAGGAGATCCGCGGCATCACGCGCCTCATCAACGGCACCGTCTTCCTTGCCGGCTACGCCAGCGGGGAGGCCACGGACGACATCGCCTTCCTGCGCTACCGGGACAACGGGACGCAGGACAACATCGACTCGGCCAACACGGGCAAGGGCCTGATCGATCTCGGCGGCGACGAGCACGTGGCGGCCATGGATCTGTCGGCCTCCGAGCAGCTCTTCGTGACCGGCGAGCGCGATGCGCAGCTGTTCGTCGCGGCGATCAACCCGACGTACGGCTACCTCGACAACAAGTTCGCCACGGTGGGGTGGATCGCGCCGCTCGGCGTCGGCCCGAGCGCGGGTACGGCGCTGACGGCACGTCCGGACGGCTCGGTGCTGGTGGCCGGCTGGGTCGAGGAGGGCGGCGATCGGGACATCGTGCTGGTGCAGATCGAGGCGAATGGCGCGGTCGGTGGGCTGGGAGAGCTGACGATCGCGAGGCCCGGTCAGCAGGAGCCGGTGGCCGTGGTCGTGCAGCCCGACGGCCGCATCCTCGTGGGCGTCCGGAGCACCGAGGCGGGATCGAGCGACTTCCTCGTGGTGCGCCTCGAGGCCGACGGCCTGTTCGACACGACCTTCGGAGAGGACGGCTTCGCGCTCGCCGGCCTCGCGGGCGGCGAGGCGGTCGACATGGCGCTCATGCCCGACGGCCGCATCGTGGTCGCCGGCAACGTGGGGCAGGGCGCGAACAGCCAGCCCACCCTCGTGCGCTTCCAGCCCGACGGCGCGCTCGATCCGACGTTCGGCGACAAGGGCGTTCAGGCGCTCTTCCTCGGCGAACAGGACTTCGTGCAGTCGATGACGCTCTCGACCGACGGCAAGCTGCTCGTGTCCGGCGTCCGGCAGACCTTTCCCACCCACGGCCTCGTCGCGCGGCTCTGGAACTGACGGGCCTGCGCCGGTACGACGCAGGCCCGCGGCTCCGGTGCTGGCTCAGTGCGATGGCGTGTACTTGAACTCGAGGATCGCCCCCGGGTTGTCCAGGACCGTCGTGACGCCGCCGGTCGGTCCGCTCGTGTTCCCCGCGGTGTCCGTGATGATGTAGAAGGTCTTGCGGTCCGGGCTCATCGCGAGATCGCGGTACCGGTTCGTGGTCTGGAAGAGGACGGCGGGCTCGCCCTCCACGGTCTTCCCGTTCGGGCTCAGCTTCACCTGGTACACGGCGCCCTTCTTGAGGGAGGTCATCAGGAGAGAGTGATCCCACCCGCGGATGCCGTGCCCGGCCGGGTAGTAGTGGAGCGAGGAGGGCGCGATCGTCGGCCAGCAGATGTACTGGCTGAAGCCGCACGCCCAGTCGAAGAAGACGTAGTCGTTGGGGACTGTGTAGAAGGTGAGGAGCGGCTCCTTGAAGTCCGGATGGCTGAAGGCGCTCTCCAGCTGCCGCGGCACGGACGGGGGAGGAGCGAAGTCGCTCCAGGAGAGCTCGTTGCACGGCGTCGGGCTCGAGGCCGACCAGTTGTCGTACGTGTACGCCTGGTCGTCCTGGTAGCCGGCGACGTACGGCCAACCATAGTTCTTGCCGGCCTGGATGAGGTTCAGCTCGTCGTCGCTCTTCGGCCCGTGCTCGTTCGCGTAGAGCTTGTCGCCTCGGCCGAACGTGAGGCCCTGCGCGTTGCGATGGCCGTACGAGTAGATATGGCTGCGGACCCCGTCGATCTTCGGGTTGTCCTTCGGGATCGAGCCATCGACGTTCAAGCGGAGGATCTTGCCGACGTATTTCTGCCAGTCCTGCGCCGCGACCTCGGCCGCCGTGGGCAGCTCCTGCGCGCGATTCGGGTTGCACATCCTGGCGAACTGGTTGTTCCCCTGATCCCCTATGGTGTAATAGAGCTTCCCATCGGGCCCGAACAGGAGCCGCGCGGAGTTGTGATCGTCGCTCCCCGGCAGGCCCGTGATGACGTCGACAGGGCTCCCGAGGGTCTCGGTCACCCGGTTGTACGTGTAGCGGCGGATCTTCGTCCTGCGGTCCACGGCCGGATCTGCCGCGACGTTGTAGGTGAAGGACACGTACACGTAGTCCTTCCCTTTGTGCTTGAGCAGATCCGGGTGCAGCGCCAGGGCCAGCAGCCCGTCCTGACCCCCCGACTGGAACGCCTCCGGGATGGTGATCGCGGTCTTCTGAAGGCCGTCCTCCGGCCTCACACGCACGACCCGCTTCGCGGTGCGCTCGGTCAGCCACAGGTAGCCATCCGGTCCCCAGACGATCCGCATGGGAAACGAGAGATCCCGTACGATTTCGCGCGAGGTGAAGGTCGGCTCCTCGCCGGGGCACACTTCATCGGTATCGCCGGGATCCTCGGCCTCCTCGGCGACGATGGCCTGAGCATCGGATTCGAGCGGCTCGTCCGGGGGACCCGCCTGACCACATCCGGTGAGGCTCCACGAAGCCGTGGTGAGCAAACCAACTCGAGCCAGAACAACAGCCAGGTTGCGTGAGATAAAGGGCGACATAGGACTACCTCCCTGTCTCGTTCACGGGACGTTCAAGTGTCGGTGCTAACCAGATCCCACCGCGCCACGGCGTGGCGTACGCGCTGGGTAGATCTCGGCATACAACCGGGGATTGCGAGACATCCGGTAGGGCCCTCCCCGATTAGAGTAAGGTCTTTACTATAGCAAATGTGGAGCTCGCTCGCACTGACAACGTTGAATTGCGATATCGGTGGATGACATTGTGCGTGAGCGAGCTACTGTGTCGTTCCTGGCGTGGACATGGCCGCTCCGGTCGGCTCGAAGCCCAGCGCGAGGCGCGACCCGCGTTGCGGCGAGCGTCGGGGCAATCCACCGCTGACAGCGCGTGGCGCGGCGGAGGTGCTCTCATGAGACGAAGGCGAGCCGCCGGGACGCCGAGGAGCGCGCCCTCCTCGCTCTCGTGGCGTCGCTTGCGCCTCGGCGGTCTTCGTGTCCGGGTCGCCGTGCCAGGACGGCCGAGCGTCGCAGCTCGGCCGAGCTCGCGATGTCGCGTGTCGGACGGCGCTCGAAGGAGCGCTGGATCTCGGTGGGGTTACTTCGTCGGCGCCGGCTCTGCGGACACGTCGAGCTTCTCGATCGAGCGCGGGGTCCCGAAGCCGGGCCCGCCGAGCGCGGCCTCGACCTTCAGATACACGTCCTGATGCCCGGAGGAGCGCGCGGCGTCGAGGAGGACGTCATTGCGGTAGAGCGTCACGACCAGCCCCGCGACGACCGACAGCGCGAGCGTCAGGCGCTGCGCTCGGCCCGTTTCGCGCGCGCGGGGCGCCGCGTAGGGCGACTCGTTGAACAACTCCGGCTCCCGCGCCGCCGGCATCCACGGCGGCGAGGTGGGCCGAGACGCCGCGAGCATCGCCGCGGGCGGCGCCTGCACCTCGGTCCGCGTCACGAGATTGGGTGAGCTGTCGTCCAGCGCCCCGAGCGGCATCGTGTCGCCGAGCGACATCGGGGCGCCGAGCGGCATCGTGGACGACATGGGCGACGCCACCGGCGTCGGATGGTCGGAGTCCATGTTCCGCCGCGCAGGGGCGCGCGGGGGCGGCGGAGGCGGGCCCGGGCGCGCCGTGCTCGGCGGAGGACCCTGGACCTGCGCCGGCTCGGGGGGCGTCGGCTCGATTCCCGCCACGACGCCGAGCGGCTGCCAGGCGGCCATGCCAGGGCGCCATATCTTCGTCGTCTCGTCGATCACGTCGAGACGGAACAGATCGTCGAGCTTGTCCAACGTGAGCACCTTGATGTCGTCAGGCGCGATCGCGACGTGCCAGAGACTCTCGCGATCATCGGTTGCCGGAACGGGCGGCGCCGGGCGCCTGGCCGGAAGGGGCGGCGGTTTCATACAAAGTCCTCCCTTGCGTCCCCGAGGATGCCACGGCGCGAGCGCACCGTACACACTGACATGAGGCGCCGCGTGCTTTCGAGACGGTGCGGATTTTTGCAATGAGTGAGGTGTGACCCGTGGCGCTGGCGGGATCCTCGCCATGCCGGTATTCTCGCCGGCGATGGCGGCGGAGCATGGAGGCAGTCATGAACATCGCGGATGAGGCGATCGCGGCCGGCAACAGCGCTGGATCGTCCAGCTTCCGACGCTGGATGCGCGTGATGCCGGCGCTCCTCCTCGTCGCGGCCGCCGCATTCGTGGCGGCATATTACGTCCCGCTTCACCGCGCTCACGTGCTCTTGCTGGAGGAGCAGCGGAAGTCGAACCAGAGGGCCAAAGAGCTCGAACAGACGCTGAGCCAGGTGCGCGGGGAGCTCGAGGCGAAGACGGCGCAGATCGAGAAGGGCGAGGCGGAGCGGCAGCAGACCGAGGCCGCGAAGAAGTCGGGCGTCGAGCGGGTCGGGCAGATCAAGGCGGAGCTCGCGGGGAAGCTCGACAAGCACGTCAAGAAAGGGGTCGCGGCGGTCGCGGTCGCGGAGGGACAGGCGTTCGTCGCGCTTTCAGAGAGCGCGGTGTTCCTCCCCAACACGGTCGACGTGAGCCCGCAGGGGCAAGCCCTCCTGTGCCAGGTCTCGGGCGCGCTGTCCGCGAGCGGCGGCGGCCAGGCGCCGCTGCGCGTCGGCGCGGTCAGCGGTCCTCCGGCCTCGGTGCCGGCCCCCTTGCAGGCCGCCTATCCGACGCCGTGGGAGCTCTCCGCGGTCCGGGCGGCGACCGTCACGCAGACGCTCCAGGACAAGTGCTCGGTGGCAGGGGCCCGGCTGTCGGCGGTCGGGTACGCCGAGCACGACCCCGCGGCCGCCGCGCTCGGGGAGACCAAGCTGCCTCCGGGGCGCGTCGAGATCGCCGTCGCGCTGCCGGCGGCCTCCGCGGAGAAGTGACGGTCGCGCGGGCGCTGGGCGTGCGCGCCGTCACGCGCCCCCCAGGCTGGCCGCGATGATCCGGCGCAGCTCCTCCTCGACGAACCGCTGCTTCGACAGCACCGCCCGCACGCCGAGCCCGCGCAGCGCGGCCTCGCTCTGCTCCTGCGCCGCCGTCGTCAGCACCACGACCGGCACCCGGGCGAGCCCGGGCGAGCGCCTGAGCTCCGCCACCATCTCCAGGCCGCTCATGTAGGGCATCTCCAGGTCGGTCAGCACCAGGTCGGGCGGCGCCGCCCGCGCCCGCGCGAGCCCCTCCCGCCCGTCGCTCGCCTCCTCCACGCGCAGCCCCATCGACCGCAGGATGGCGCAGAGCAGCTCCCGCGCGACGGGCGCGTCCTCCACGACCAGCGCGAGCGGCTCCCGCTTCTGCTCGGCGGCGGCGGTGAAGGGCGCGTCCCGCGGCGCCTGCCGGGCGTACGCGAACAGCCGCTCCACGTCGAGGAGCAGCATCGCCTCGCCGTCCGCCGTCGGCGCCACCCCGCGCACGAGCGGCGAGGTGAGGGGCATCTCCTCCGAGCGCACGAGCGCGACGAGCCGAGGGTTCTCGTAGCCGTCCACGCTCACCGCGAACAGGCCCGCGGCGTGGTGCAGCACGAGCGCCGCGTCCCCGGGCCCGGGCGGGCCTCCGTCGCCGAGCACCGCCCCGAGCGCGTACAGCGGCGCGAGCTCCGCGCAGGCGTCGCTGGTCAGGCGCACGCGCGGCCCGTCGGGGGCGCGCAGGAGCTCCTCGTCCTCCAGCAGCACGACCGAGTGCACGGCGTGCGTCGGCACCGCGCACCGGAAGCGCCCGCTGGAGATGGGGACCACCTCCTCGCCGTGCAGGTTCTTCGGCACCACGAGCACGATCGTCGTGCCGAGCCCGGGCTTCGAGTCGACCCGTACCTGCCCGCCCAGCGCGCCGATCTCGCGCGCCACGATGTCGAGACCGACGCCCCGGCCCGAGATCGCGCCGACGCTGCGGCTCGTCGTGAGCCCGTGCGCGAACAGGTACGGGATGAGCTCGGCGTCGTCGAGGGTCGCGGCGCCCGGGACCGACGGCGCGAGCACCTCGCGCAGGCGGGCGAAGTCGACCCCGCCGCCGTCGTCCTTCACCTCGACCCGCACGGCGGCGTCGGTCTGGACCACGGTCACCGCCACCGTCCCGCGCGCGGGCTTGCCGCGGCGCGCCCGGACGTCCGCCGGCTCGATCCCGTGGTCGATGGCGTTGCGCACGAGGTGCAGGAGCGCCGGCTCGAGGCGGCGCTCCACGGCCGCGTCGAGCAGCCCCGTCCCCTCGACCCGCGCCTCGACGTCCTTGCCCAGCATGCGCGCCGCGCTCCGGGCGGCGAGCGACACCTGGTTCAGCAGGCGCTCGGTGCGCACGACCGACGCCCTCCGGACCACCTCGTCGAGCTCGCCGAGCGCGCGCCCCGCCGCGAACTCGTTGCTGGACCAGTCCGCCCGGACGGCGCTCAGGAGGCGCTCGATCTCCGCGCCATAGCCGAGCGTCTTCGCGATGCGCTCCGCGAATCGATCCACGTCCGCGCCGCGGGGGTCGATCTCGACGAGCAGCGCGCGGAGCATGCGCTGGGACTCGCGGAGCCGCCGCTGGATGACCTCCCGCTCGCCGTGGAGCCGCTGGAGCTCCTGCAGGAGCGCCCCGACGGCCTCGGCGTCGAGGGCCGCGCGGGCGGTCGGCTGGGCGGGGTCGGGCGGCGCGTCGGGCTGGTCCAGCCGCGGCGGCAGGACGCTCTCGTGCACGGAATCACACTGCGGTGCGAGCGCCGGCACGAGCGGCGTCGCGAGCTCGCCGGCGGGCGGGCCGCCGCCGCCGAGCTCCGCGCGCGCGGCGCGGAGGGTCTCCTTCACGATATCGAGCTCGGGCGCGGCCCCGGCGTCGGGGCTCGCCGACAGGAGCCCTAGCCCCTCCAGCGCGCCGAGGAGGCTGTCACCGGTGAGCTGCGTGGGGCGCGCGCCGCCCCGCACCGCGTCGATGACGTCCTCCGCCAGCTCGGCCAGGTCGCCGCACGCGGCGAGCTCCAGCATGTGCGCCTCGCCCTTCAGCGTGTGCAGGAGCCGGCGCAGCACCTGCAGGTTGCCGCTCTGGCCCTGCTCGTAGCCGAGCCACAGGTCCGTCGCCTGGGCCACGCGGTCCGGCATGGTCCGGTGGAAGGCGGCGACGAGATCAGCCCGGCTCCTCATCCGCCTCCGCGCTCTCGGGCTTGCCGGCCGTCGCCCCCAGCGGCTTGACCCGGAAGGCCTTCGCCGTCGTCTTGAGCACGTGCGACAGCTGGAGCAGCGACTCGGCCGAGCGCGTCGCGGCCACGCTGCTCGTCAGCGTGTCGTTCACCGCCCCGACGATGTTGACGATCGCCGTCTTGACCCGCGCCGTCCCCTCGCGCTGGTGGTCCACCGCGTCCGAGATCTGCGCGGCGGCCGCGGCCGTGTCGCGGGCCAGCTTGATCCCGTCCTCGGTCGCGAGCACGGACGCGTGCGAGGCCGCGTGCATGTTCGCCACGAGCTTGCGGATGTCGCGCACCGAGTCCATGACGTGCTCGGACAGGCGGCGCATCTCGGCGGCCACGAGCGAGAACCCGCGCCCCACCTCGCCGGCCTTCGTGCCCTCGAGCGCGGCGTTGAGCGCGAGCAGGTCCGACTTGTCGGCGATGCTCTGGATCAAGGACAGGATCTCGCCGATGCGGTCCGAGTGGGAGCTGACGAGGCGCGTCTGCTCCGCCGTGTGCTGGACGCTGACGAGGCTCCGCTGCGCCATCTCGTGCACGGTGGCAGCGTCCTTCGCGATGTGATCCGCGCTGGCGGTCAGGGCCTCGACGGTCCGCCGGATCTCCTCGAGCGCCGCGTTCTGCTGGCTCGCGCTCGTCTCCTGCTCGCGCACCGACGAGAACATGCCGGCGGCGGCCGACGCGACCTCCGCCGAGGTGTTGCCGATCCGCGAGGCGAGCTCCTGGAGGCTCGTCACCATGGAGCGGAACGCGGCGAACAGCTCCCCGTCGCCGGTGATCTTGCACGTGAAATCGCCGCCCGCGACCCGCGCGGCCGTCTCCTGGAGCTCGCGCAGCTGGGTGTTCATCCGCTCGAACGCGCTGGCCATGTCCCCGAGCTCGTCGTCCGAGATCCTGAGGGACAGCCGGGCCGAGACGTCGCCGCGGGCGATCCGGTCCGCCGCCTCCTTGATGTGCGCCATCGAGCGCGTCATGCGCGCCGAGATGACCCAGGCGAGGCCCAGGCCGAGCAGCGCGATCCCCGCCGATTGCAGGGCGATGGTCCTGCGCGCGTCGGCGCGGCGCTCGGCGATCCGGTCGCTGCGCAGCCCGACGGCCAGCGTCCCGAGCTGGCGATCGCCGTTTCGCGACCGGATCGGGGCCTCGCTGACGACGACGCCGGCGTCGCCCCGGCCCCGCGCGCCCTCGGGCGCCTGCGCCGCGCCGATCGCGGCGATGCGCTGCCCCCTCGCGTCGTAGACCGCCACCCAGCTCACCAGGGGATCGGTCATCGCGGTGCGCAGGGTGTCCGGGAATGTCTCCGGCGGCTGCTCGAGGTCCATGGCCACGCCGATGGGCTCCTTCAGCATGGTGGCGAGGATCCCGGCGCGCTCGCGCAGCTCGGCCTCGCTCGCCCGCGCGGCGTGCTCGGGGATCAGCCACAGATCGAGCGCCGACAGCACGATGGCCACCGACGCGACGAGGGCGGCGATCTTCCAGCGGATAGAGCGAAAGTTGAGCATGGCGGGTGAGGGGCGGCGATGGCGGACGCTGAACGAGGGGCGCTGGATGGGCGTTGGGAGATCGCGAGTCGTGAACCGTGAGCCGTGAACCTGCGAGCGGCGATGCGCGGTGTCCGGTGACGGACGCCGCGAGGGCCTCACTCGACGATGCGGGCGAGCCGGAGGAGCTGCGGGTCGAAGCGGAGGCCGATGGCGTTGGCGTGCTTCACGTTCAGCAGGAGCTCGGGCTTCGCGCCCGAGAGCCCCACGGCGACGGCGCAGCCGCGCTTCGTGTCGTCGCCGTCGCCGCACACGACGATGCGGACGACGGCTCCCTCGCGCGACGGGATGTCCGGGATGGCGGCGGCGAGCCCGCGCGCCACATAGACCACCTCGGCGCCGGCGGCGCGCAGCGCCTCCTGCAGCTGGGCCCTTCCGCTGTACGTCACGCGCAGGACGGATGCCGGCCGCTTGGCCACGGTCGTCTTCGCGGCCAGCCTGGAGAGCACGGCCGCCATCGCGCTCGCGTCCTCCGCGCTCGCGCCCGACTCCGCCCCGACGATCGCGAGCACGGCCGTGCCCGCGCGGCTCGCGAACCCGCTCTCGTAGCCGATCGATCGCAGGAGGATGGCGCCCCGCAGCTCGTAGGGGACGGAGGCGGCAGAGCGGCTCTCGGTGCTCACGGTCGTGAGGAGGGCCGCGGCCATCAGCATTCGAATCGTCGAGATCGGAGACACCATGTTCCGCTGGCGAGCTCTGTACGATCGCGGACGGATCCTCGACGGGCGTGGCATCAGGCGACCGCGGTCCCCACGTCAGCGTTCCTTGCCGGCGAGCCGCTTGACCAGGGCCGGCAGACGATCGAGGTGGCGCTTCGAGAGGACCGCGTCCGCCTGGACCTCCAGCTTCAGCTGTTCGAGCTCCCGCTCGGAGTGCCCGGACATCAGGATGACGCTGAGCTGCCCGAGCCGCTGGTTCTTCCGGAACAGGGTGAGCAGCCGGTCCCCACGGATGGTGGGCATGAAGACGTCGAGGACGACGACGCGCACCTGGTGCCGCACGATGGCCTGCGTCGCCCCGATGGGGGAGGGGAGCGCGAGCACCTGAAAACCGGCAGAGTGCAGCACGCGAGACACCTCTTCTCGGGCGATCTCGCTGTCGTCGATCACGAGCACAGGCGCGTTTGCCGGCGCGGTCGTCGGCGTGTTTGTCGGCGCGGTTGTCGGCGTGCTCGCCGGCGTGCGCGACAGCGGGGCCGCGCTCGCCGGGGGCGTCTCATCGGCCGAATCGAGCGGCGGTCTGGCCCTGGACGCAGGGGATCGGGAGCTCGGAACGCTCATGGATTCGACCAGATGCCCTGAGCTTCGCGCGTCGTCACGAAGGGCCGAGGCGCAGCGTCGGAAGCGTCGACCAGGTGGGTCACGTCGAGGAAGGTCACTGCTCCTTCGCTGGTGTCGACGACAGCGTTCGGCACGGGCTCCCCGAACACCTCGACCGCGGCGACACACCGCGTCTTGCCGGCGGGCAATCCCAGGTAGCCGCGCGCAGCGCGGCAGACGACGATGCGGAGCGGGGTAGCCGCCGGCTCCGCGAGGACGGGCGATACGATCACGATGATCCTCCCCCGGTCCTGGAGGATGCCCATCACCCGGGGGTCGGTGCGCGGCAGCGGCAAGGGGGCGCGCCACGCGATCACCTCTTCCACCTGCCGCGCCCTCAGCGCGAAAGTCACCGCGCCCATGTCGAAGAGCAGGAAATCGACAACGGCCCTCTCGTGCAGGCCCTTGTCCGGGGCGTCGTCGCGCAGATCGTGAACCTGGCTCATTGCTTCGGACAAGGTGTCCTCGATTTATCACAAGGGCAGACGCCGGGGAGGTGCATTCGTATCGGGCTGCGCGGTGTCAGGAGATTTCTGACGTCGGTTCTGCTGTCGCTGTCGTGCGCGTTGCCTTCCCGCGCGGGCCGCCTTCCCGCGCGGGCCGCCTTCCCGCCCAGGCCGGCGGCGTCAGTAAGACGCCTCGACCGAGGCGCCCACGTAGGGGCGACCGGTGGTGATGATCAGCCGGTGCGAGGCGTAGGACGGTGGAGGGACCTTGTTGAAGGTGAGGTTCTTGCCGAACACGGAGACCCAGACGCGCTCGATCGGCGAGAAGGACACAGCGGCGTCGAGGTTGAACGCCGATCGCGCCGCCAGCCGATCTCTGGGCGGCAGCTCGTCCGTGTCGTGGGCGGGCGCGTCCCTGGAGCCGTGGCTGTTCATGCCAGTCCGGAAGGTCGCGGCGAGCCCCGCGGTGAACCGGCTGGCGCTGTAGCTCAGGTGGCCTTTGACGAGGTGGATGGGGTAGTTCGCCCAGGTCTCGCCGTCCCAGTTGGTCAGGATGTTGAGGTCGCTCTCGGCGCCGAACGGCTTCGACACGCTGTACCAGAGGTCCCCCGCGAACCCGCCGCCGAGGTCGCCGATCGCGCCGATCTCGCCGCCGAGGGCGTCGACGTCGGCGGTGCTGTTCGAGAAGCTGCCCCACCAGCCGCCCGCGGACGGGTGCCTGGGGTTGTGGGCCACGTGGTGCTCGAAGTCCTCGGGCCGCACCTGATCCCACGACACCCAGCCGAGGGTATTCTTATAGCGCTCATAGAAGACCGCGACGTCGAGGGCGAGGCGCTCGTCGAGCAGGCCCACGACATAGTCGAGCTCCACGAGGTGGGAGGACTCCGGAACGAGCGAGGGCAGCGGCGCGATGGGCTCGTCCTCGAAGGCGGCGTTGAATTGCTCGAGCCAGTTGAAGTAAGCGGCGTCCGGGAAGCGGAAGCCCTTCTGGTAGGACAGCTTGACGTTCTGCGTGTCGCTGATCGCGTAGGCGGCCGCGACGCGGTAGGAGGGGCTGTTCACCGGCTCGGGCTCGCGCGAGAGGCCCGCGCGGAGGTTCAGCTCTCCAAAGTCGGTGTGATCGAAGCGCAGGCCCGCCGAGACGGTGAGATCGTGGAAGGTGGCGGTGCTCTCGCCGAACGCGGCGAGCTCGGTCCACGAGAAGCTCTCCGGGGACTCGAAGGCGGTCCCGTAGAGCCGTCCCCAGCGGGACCTCTGGCCGCTGAAGCGCTTGTGGCTCGCCGACGCGCCGATGGCGATCTGGCTGTTCGGCAGCGCCGTCGTCTTGTAGACCGCCTTGATGTCCCGGTGCTCCTCGCCGAGGCCCCCGACCGGCAAGACCCCTGCGCCCGGGACCGGATTGGAGGCCTTCGCCATCTCGTCTGCGACCCAGTCGGCCGGGACGAGGGCCGTCTCGAAAGCCGAGAAGGTCGGGACCAGCTCGACCTTGTGCTGCCTGGACAGGTGGACGTGGATCTCCGGCGTGACGGTGAACGTCCGCTGCCGCACATGGCCGGTGTTGCTGTCGGACCACTGGCCCGCGAGCTGCTCGCGGGTCATGGCCCTGTTCGGCGCGTTGCCCATCATCGACGTCTGCGCGTAGTCGAGCCGCAGGTCGACGCTGACGGGGCTGCGCTCGGAGCCGTAGCGGAAGCGGCCGAAGCCCTTGTAGCTCGGCTCGCCGAGGGCGTTGACGCGCGTGTGGCGCAGGAAGGGAGACGTCGTGACGCCGGCGTAGGCCTTGCCATACAGCTCCGCGGTGTTCGGCCGGGGCGCCTGGGGCAGCTCTCCTTCGTTGTCGGCGTGGCCGAAGTAGAGGAAGCAATCGGCGTTGTGCTTCTCGCTGAGCAGGCCGCCGTAGCTGACCTCCAGGGTGCGCGTGTCGCCGGAGGCATACGACGCCTTGCCCCAGAGCCCGGGGCGGGTGATCCCCGTGGGCCTGAGGACGTTGACGAACCCGCTGATCGCGCCGGAGCCGTGGACGATGGCGCCGGGGCCGAGGATCACCTCGACCCGCTCGATGTCTCCGGTGAGGGGCACGGCCAGCGTGCTCCCGATGGCGCCGAAATGGGCGCGCATGTTCGTGTTCACGCCGTCGACCATGACGAGCGTCTTGGCGTTGTTGTCGATGAGCACGCCGCGCACGCCGATGAGGCGCGAGGTGCGCTCGTGCTCGCCGATCAGGACGCCGGGCTGGTGGGCCTGCAAGAGGTCGTCGAGCGAGCGGACGGCGTAGAGCTTCAGCGTGCGCGCGTCGTAGAGGCGCGCCTGGCCGGTCGACGTCTTGCTCTCGGTCTCGAAGAAGCCAGTCGACGAGACCTTCACGTTGAGCAGCTCCTCGAGATCGAGCGAGAGGAACTGCCCCTGACCGCCGTCATCGCCGCCGGCCAGCGCCTCGCTCCCCGGGGGCTGCGCCCAGGAGGAGCCCGCCGCCCCGAGCGGGCAGAGCAGCGAGCAGAGGAGCAAAGCCGACTTGCGCATGGATTCCCCCACATTCGAGCGCCGGGCAAGGCGCACGGGATCGGGGCGAGCCGGCGAGCCGGCGGCCCGAGGTCCTGGAGCACGCCTGGACCGCCGGCCATGGCTGTACGCGGCGGCGCCAGCGGGCGCGCGCTGCCCGGCCTCCCCCACGAGTCTGCAACGGATGTGTTCGCTGACTTGCCGTATTGCGCGAACATCCCGATGTTACACGAATGCCCGGATGCGTCAACGGCTGTCCTGAACGCTCGACGTGGAGCGTTCAGGACAGCCGGCGCGCTCTCGACTCTCGAGAGCGCATCTCGGGAGCGGGAGTTGCTCCCGGGGTGTGACTCGATGGGAGTCGATGTGAGAAGGTGTGGTGTTCCCCGGTGAGCGGCCGCGCGCGGGGCCGGCGTCAGCGCCCGGTGATCCAGTAATGGAAGGCGTGGAATCCAGCGCCGCGGCGCAAGGTGATCGCGATGGGGGCCGGCGTCGAGAGGCGCGCGGCGGGGAGGGGCAGCGCCCGCTCCACCCACGGTCCGCGCGGCACGTCGACGGTGCCGATCGCCTCGCCCGCCACGGAGACGGCGAGCTCGGCGCCGTCGTCCGAGGCCACCCGGAGCACGAGGCGCGCCTCGGCGGGGGGCGCCGCGAGGTGGACGACGAAGCGATCGGCGGTCCGGTGGTAGCGGCCGCCGTCCGCGAGCTCCGTGCGCGTGGGGTCGAGCTCCCCTGGCGCGCTGCTCTCGGGCGCGGCGAGCGCGATCGCCAGGTTGCGCTGGTCCGCGAGCGGATCGAGCGCATAGGCGTGCGCCGCCTCGGACTCGAGGTCCGAGACGTCGAGCTCGTCGAGGATCCGCTCGCCGGGCACGGACCGCACCGGCAGCGCCCCTGAGCCGAGGAGGTCCCAGCGCGCCTCGTAGGCGATCATCGTGGTGCCGCCGAGGATGGCTTGATCCTCGACGGTGGCGTCGACCAGCGCGCGGCCCAGCACCGGCGGGCACGCCATCCAGTGCGGGTAGACGATGAAGTGGGTCGGCCGGCGCTCCGGGGGCAGCTTCTCGTAGTGCTCGAACCTGGAGCCGGCGCCGGCCACCCAGTAGCGCGCCTCGCCCTCGGTGGTCAGACCCACGACGTCGAAGGTCCTGCGGCCGCTGAAGTAGGCGAGCGCGCCCGTGTCGTTGACGCCGATCCTGGCGTCCTCCGGCAGGTGCCGCGCGGCCCAGCGGCCGAGCCAGACCTGCTGCCGATCGATGGCGCGGGCGGAGTTGGCGAGGTCGCCGATGGCCCACGGCAGCCGCGCGGCCAGGGCGCCGGCGAACGCGCCGGCGAGGAGGGGCGTCACGTAGTGGAGCGAGGGCCGGAGCCGCTGGGCGGCGTCGCCGAGCTCGCGCGCGAGGCAGGCGGCCATGACGATCCACGCCGGCGCGAAGGGCCAGACGTACCGCACGCGGTTCCAGAGGAAGCTGAGGTACGTGCAGGGCAGCAGCGCGCCGAGCGCGAGGGCGCCCACGATCGCGGCGTGCGCTGGGCGGCCCCTCCGGTGCGCTGCCACGGCGAGCGCGACGGCGCCGAGGGCGATGACGGCGGCGGAGCCCTCGGGGAGGAAGACGGCCGTCCACTGGCCGCCGTCGATCACGTCGGTCACGAGCAGCCAGACGTTGTCGAGGAGCGCGGCCCTGAGCGTCGGTCCGTCGTAGTTGGGGTTGCCGATCAGCCACTTGACGGACGTCGTCGATGAGGTCGGGTGGCCCGCGAGCAGCTGGTTCAAGGCCGGGACGACGAGCGGACCGAGGAGCGGCGCGAGGGCGAGCAGGCGCCCGGCGGAGCGCGCGGAGCGCGCGGAGCGCGCGGAGTGCCAGAGAGCGCCGCTGCGGGAGGGGGATGGAGCGGAGAGGGGCGGCGCCGCGAGGGGCGCTTGCGGCACAGCGCGTGACGCCGAGAGGGCGAGCGCGATCGCGGCGAGCAGGGAGGCGAGCGCGCCCTCCGGGCGGAGCAGGGGCGCGACGAAGCCGCAGAGCGCGAGGGAGCGGGCGATCGGGGCGGTGGGCGGCAGCGCGGGCGCGCCGGGCGGCAGCGCGGGCGTGGCGCTGTCCGTGGCGGGCTCTGGCGATGCCGGTTCGCAGAGCGCCGCTGCCAGGCGGGCGGTGCGGGTGAGGATCCAGGCGAAGGCGACCGTCTCCATCCCGCTCCAGGCGAACCACGCGAATGCGGCGAACCCGGCGCACATCGCGCCCGCGCCGGCGGCGGCCGCGGCGCCGGCGAGGGGGCGCGCGAGGCGCGCTGTCTCGACGGCGAGCGCGGCGTGGAACACGAGCCCGAGCGCCCAGACCGCATAGACGAGCGAGAGATCGCGCAGGCCGAGCGCGTGGAAGGGGGCGAGCAGCACGGGCCAGAGCAGGCTGGTTGCGCCGCTCGAGTAGCCGTCGCCTGCGACGAAGCTGAAGAAACCGCCCTCGGCGAGCCGCCGGGCGTATTGCATGTGGATGAACGCGTCGTCGAGCGGCAGGGCCGGGCTCCCGGCCTGCGCAAGGATCGCCCTGATGCAGAGCGCGCCGAGCGCGCCGCTCGCGGCGAGGGCGGGCGCATAGGGGAGGGCGCGCGCGGCGAGGGCGCGCAGCCGGGAGGGGGCCGGAGGTGCCGCCATGGGGCCCGACGCATACCACCGTGCCGCCGGGGGACAGCGATTTCCCGCGCCGGGTGGCCGGCGGATTTCCCGCGCGGGGGCGGCCGGCATTTGGTAGAGCGCCGGGGCTCCATGGTCTTCCAGCCGCGCCCGAACCACCCCTACGCCGACGCGCCTCGCTTCCCTGACGGCGACGACGTCTCCATCGACGCCTTGATCCCGGGCGCCGGCCCCGTCGAGATCGAGATCGGCCCTGGCCGCGGCGGCTTCCTGTTCGAGCGCGCGGCGGCGAGCCCCGAGGCGCGGCTGCTCGGGCTGGAGATCCGCCTGAAGTGGGCGGCGATCGTCGACGGGCGCCTGCGGAAGGGCGGCCTCGGCGGCCGCGTGCGGGCGCTCAACGCCGACGCGCGCGAGGCGCTCGCACGGCTCCGGCCCGACGCGTCGATCACACGGTTTTTCCTGCACTTCCCGGATCCGTGGTGGAAGAAGCGCCACACGAAGCGCCTCGTGATGGGCCCGGCGCTGCTCGACAGCCTCGCGCGCCTTCTCGTGGACGGTGGCGAGCTCTTCGTGCAGACCGACGTCGAGGAGCGCGGCGCGCTCTACGCCGACCAGATCGGCGCGCACCCCGCGTTCGAGCCGGCGGGCGACGCGCCCGGCTCGCCGCACCTCGCCGAGAACCCCTACGGCGCGAGGAGCCCCCGCGAGCACCACGCGATCGCCGACGGGCTGCCGGTGAGCCGGCTGCGCTACCGGAGGCGGCCGCGCGCGGCCGGCGGCGCGCCGCTGGATCCCGGCCAAGACGCCGGCTGAGCCGGCTGGACGCGCTCGACGGCGCGCGTGAGGCGGATGGCGGCTACGCTGCACGTCATGCTCTCGATCCTCGCGTGGACAGCAGTCGCCGCGGCGATCCTCGCTCAGGCGTCCATCACGGCGGCCTGTGGCGGAGCGAGCTGTACTCGCGCGGCCAGGAGCTCCTGCAAAGCGCGCTGATATGGCGACTGGCGGTCGCGGGCTCCTTCGTTGTGTAGTCGGGCTGCGGCAGGAAGACGATGTCTCTCGGCCCACGCCGAACACCGAGATGGAGAGTGACGACGAGGATTAGATGGAGAATGGCTGACGAGCAGCGCCGCGCGCTGCTCAGCAGGCGTGCTCGAGCTCTGGGGATCCCCGCCGGAGCACGCACGGTGGCCGCTACGGTGCTGCCGAATCGGGAGAGGGAGCCAAGCCTGCGCTCGGAGCAGCGCCCATCGCCGCATGTGCGTCGCCGACCCTGGTCGTGGACCGACACCGTCGTGGCGTCGCAAGAGTAGGAGTTGAGCGCCTCCTCGCCCTATGAAGGACGGGGCCGGCCGGTCGGTGTTGAGGGTCATGCGCCCTGCAGCGATGCGCGCGCACCTGTGATGGGGGACGCGAGGCTTCGGGTGAAGGGCTCGTCCTGGGCTCTCCGTGCTGCCCCGAACAGAGGCTGTCGCTCTTTCGGACCCGAGATGAGAAAAAGCTGAGCCGCGCGCGCCGTCGGTAGCGACAGCGGTGCATGGGAGTCGTCGAAGCTGCCCAGAGAAAGCCGTGATGTTGGCACGACTCCACTTACCTCTTACATCTGGAGGACGACATGCATCGTGCGCGCGTGAACATGGGGATCCTGGGTTGGCTGGCGGGTGTGGCGGTCTGTTCGGTACCGATGGTCGGATGTGGCGGCGGCGAGAGCACCCAGGAGGAGACGAGCGCCACGTCAGGCTCCACCACCACGAGCACGGGTAGCGCTACCGGCGGGAACGCAGGGAGTGGTGGAGACGTGCAGGGGGGCACGGGCGGGCTCGGGGGCGCCGGAGGGCAAGGCGGGAGCGGCGCCGGCGGCGCAGGTGGCACCGGCGGCGCGGGCGGGCTCGGGGGCGCCGGAGGGCAAGGCGGGAGCGGGGACGGCGGCGCGGGTGGCACCGGCGGCGCGGGCGGGCTCGGGGGCGCCGGAGGGCAAGGCGGGAGCGGGGACGGCGGCGCGGGGGGGCAAGGTGGCCTCGACGGCTCGGGGGGACAGGGTGGGGCCAGCGAACCTCCGTGTCCCCCGACCCAGACTTTCTGTGACCCCTTGTGCGTGGATACGCAGACGGACGCCATGAACTGTGGGGCTTGCGGCACCACGTGCAAAGCGGGCTCGACCTGCCAGGCCGGCGCCTGCACATGCCCGCTGGCGGGGCAGACCTACTGCGATCCGCTTTGCGTCAACACGAACCTCGATCAGTTCAACTGCGGGTCGTGCGGCAACATATGCGGCGGTGGCTCGTTCTGCACCGCTGGCGAGTGCACGTGCAATGCGGGGCTGGCGTACTGCGATAACCGATGCGTGAATCTCAGCAACGATGAGAGCAACTGCGGAGGGTGCGGCACCGTCTGCTCCGACGGACAGAACTGCGTCACGGGTATCTGTCGCTAGTTCCGCGTCTCAGAAATCCCGCCAGAAACACCGGTCGATGACGACCGGCCGCCGGAAAATAAGCGGCCCGTCCGATGGGCGGACGTCTTGCCGCCCACGACCGCGAGGGGCGGGAACGACTCTTTCGCTACGGCGCTCGGCCACCCTTCGCGCTCGAGCGCTTCTCGGAACTGGCGGACGGGCGCATCGCCTACCGGCTCAAGGGGCCGAACCGGCGCGGCGCGCCGCGCACGCATTCGCCGCCTCGAGCCCCCGGGCGGAGATCGACGCACGCCTCGCATGGGCCGCGTTGCTCGCGCGCACCTTTGCGATCGACATCCTGCGAACGCAAAGCATGAAACCTGCGTATTCCGACGGACGTGACGGCTCGTTCCGGAGCGACGCGACGGCCCAGTCCGGCGAGGAGCGCGCCCTCGTCGCCCCGAGCCGCCTCCACCACCTCTTCCTGAAGGCCGCTTCCGAGCGCTGGCCGCGCGCGAGCGTGCTCGGGGCGCCCGGGTGCTGGCGCCCGTGATGTCGCGGCCGTCGCTCCCGTTCGCGCTCTCGAAGGACCGGTGGCGGACCATCGACTGTGACGCCGCGGCCCTCGACGCGGTGGCGCCGCCGAGCGAGCGCCCGGGGCCGGGCCGGCGCGCACCGGGCGCCTGGTCGAGGCGCATGCAGGCGAGGTGGTGTTGAAGACCCGCCTCGGCGGGAGCCGCACGCTCGACCTGCTTTCGGGCGAGCAGCTGCCCCGGAGCTGCTGACCTACCGCGTCAGGTCGACGTTGTACCTACCGTCGCCGCTCGCGGCGGTGCCCGTGATGTGCGTCGTCCCCGGCTTTCGCTCGACCTCGTTCTCATCGACGGGCGACGGCTGCAGCTCACCCGTGAAGGTGAGCGAGAGGGTGACGTCGCCCTCGAGAGCACCCGCCATCGTGAAGCGACCGTTGAGGCTCCCTTCGAGCGTACCGGTCGGAATCTTGCTGAGCTTCATCGAGAGCACAGGCAGCGTTTCGTTCGTGTTGTAGGTAATCTCGCCGTCATCGGAGTAATCTTTGAGCTCCTCGATGAGGTTCATTGTCTTGTTTGTCGAGGCACCCTGATCGACCTGCCCGCTGATGGTGATCGTGCCCGTTTTCGCACCATTCGCTGTCTGCGGCGCGATATTCGCGCTCGTGGCGGCGTTGAAGCCTTGAAAACCGAGCGTGATCGCTTTGTCAATCGAGTCATCAAGCCCCTCATAGGCGCGCTGGGCGTCCTCGTCCGAGCTGACGTCGCTCGAGCCGCAGCCGACAAGTACGATCGAAAGTGCGATGACGAATTGTGTTGTTCGAAACATTTGGGCCTCCTCCGCTGATGAATACCACGAAGGCAGCCGCACGCGTGGTCGCGCGTCGAGTCGAGGACAGAGCTCCCCCGCGAGCGGCCTAAGGCGCCGCGCTGGGTCGAGCCCCCGATCACGACAACAACATAACCCTCGGTACGAAGGGAGCAGGCGTGCGCAGCGGGGGGAACTCGCACGCTACGTGCGACGAGCGGGAGCTGGAGACGGAGAGGACGGTTCGCTCGAGCGAGACACTCACCCGAAAGGGGAGAAACAGTCAGGGCTCGCAAGACCACGGGTGCCAATGACGCGTGAGACAGGTATCCTCTCGAAGTTTGTGTAGCGACGGCGGAGAATGAACCTGATCCGTGCCGAAGCTTTCCATCTCCGATCGATCCTACCCCCCCGCCCCGGGGCGCAGGACGCTTCTTCCGCCGCGCGGCGCGCCGCGGTCGAGTCGCGGCGCTCCGGCTCCGCGCCGCCGCCGCGGGCGACCGCGCGCTCGTCGGGAGCAGGCCGCCACGCGCCCCCCCGGTCGACCAGCGGGTCCTGGCCAGGTGCGTAATAGCCGACCGGATTGCCCTGCCGCTGGAAGTCGTGGTGCTGGCGCGAAAGCCAGCGCGGCGCCTCGCCGGTGGAAGCCGCGGGTGGAGGTGTTGCGCCGGGCGCCGCCGCGCGACGCTGCTGCGCAGCGAGCAGCCGACCAGCACCGCGCTGACCTGGGCGCACCGCGGACGTCGAGAGCGTCCTCCGGCCGCCGAGGTCCCCGCGGGGGCGTGCGCCGCTCCAGAACGGCACGCCTCGCTCGCGGCGGCGGCGGCGGCGGCGGAGCGCGTGCGCGCCGTCAGCGCGGCGCGAGGCGCGAGGCGCGCGGCGCGCGGCGCGAGGCCGAGCCGCGTTTGCGGGTGGGCTCGAGAGACCGAACAGGCCATACTCCGCCTCGAGAAGCGGGGGGCATGGATTTCGACGTCGACTTCGCCATCGTGGGTTCGGGCTTCGGCGGCAGCGTCTCCGCGCTGCGCCTCACCGAGAAGGGCTACAGCGTCACCGTGCTCGAGTGCGGCAAGCGCTGGCGCAAGGAGGATTTTCCGAAGACCAACTGGAATGTACGGAAGTTCCTCTGGGCGCCCAGGCTGCTATGTCACGGAATTCAGCGGCTGACGCTGCTCAGGGACACGCTCATCCTCTCGGGCGCGGGCGTGGGCGGCGGCTCGCTGGTCTATGCCAACACCTTGCTGGTGCCCCCGCCCGAGGCCTTCACCAGCCCCGGCTGGCCGGCCGGCACCAGCTGGCGCGACGAGCTGATGCCCTTCTACGAGCTCGCGAAGCGCATGCTCGGCGTGACCGCGAACCCGAAGCTCTGGCCGGCCGACCGGCAGCTCCGGCAGATCGCCGACGAGATGGGCCGAGGCGACACGTTCCACGTCGCCAGCGTGGGCGTCCTCTTCGCGAGGGAGGGCGAGCAGGAAGGGCAGCGCGTGCCAGACCCGTTCTTCGCCGGCGAGGGGCCCGATCGCGCCACGTGCGTCCACTGCGGCGGATGCATGGTGGGCTGCCGCTTCGGCGCCAAGAACACGCTCGACCTCAACTACCTTTATCTGGCCGAGAAGAAGGGCTGTACCATCCAGCCCGAGACGATGGTCACCGCCATCGACGCGCTCCCGGGCGGCGGCTACGAGCTCACCCTGGAGCGCTCCACCGCGCTGCTCAGGAAGCGCCGCCGCACGCTCCGGGCGCGCGCGGTGGTGCTCAGCGCCGGCGTGCTGGGCACGGTGAAGCTCCTGCTGAAGGCGAGGGCCGAGGGCCGGTTACCCCATCTCTCCCCGCAGCTCGGCCATTACGTGCGCACCAACAGCGAGGTCATCCTCGGGGTGACGGCCAGCGACGATCGGGTCGACTACTCCCGCGGCATCGCGATCACGAGCGGCATCTACCCCGACGCGCGCACGCACATCGAGCCGGTGCGTTACCCCGCCGGCTCGGACGTGATGGGCGCGCTGGGCACGGTGCTCACCGACGACGCGCCGGGCTTGCCGCGCTGGCTGCGCTGGCTGGGGCGGCGGCTGCTCCACCCGATCGACCTGCTCTCCGGGCTCCTGCCGTTCAGGTTCGCGAGGCGCTCCACGATCCTCCTCGTGATGCAGACGCTGGACAACTACATGCAGCTCGTCTGGAAACGCGGCGGCATGACCACCCACAGACCGCCCGGCCAGCCGAAGCCACCGGCGTACATCCCCGTCGCCAACGAGGTTGGCAAGCGGCTCGCCGTGCTGATGGACGGCACCCCGCGCAACGCCATCAACGAGGCCGTGCTGAACGTCCCGACCACCGCGCACATCCTTGGCGGCTGCGCCATCGCCGACAGCCCGGAGCGCGGGGTGATCGACCAGCGCAACCAGGTGTTCGGCCACGACGGCCTTTACGTGGTCGATGGCTCGATGGTGCCCGCGAACCTGGGCGTGAACCCGTCGCTCACCATCACCGCCATGGCCGAGCGGGCGATGAGCAAGATGCCACCGAGGCGGGACAACCCGGCCTTCACCGGGACGTCCAGAATGCTCGAGGCGGCGGCGCCCTCGAAAGGCCAGGCTACGATAAAAAGTGGTTGCGAGGCGAACAAAATTCCTTGTAGGTAGAGAATGTGGTGTGCGTGGTAGTGCGCGCCACGCAAAGGCAGGGGCAGCTTGGACTCTCGACAGAAGATCGGCGCGGTGCTCGGGGACCGTTATGAGATTCTCGCCGAGCTGGGCGAGGGCGGCTTCAGCACCGTCTACAAGGCGCGGCAGCTCGCGACGGGCCAGTGCGTCGCTATCAAGGTGCTGCAGCTCGGGTCGAGCGGCGCGGCGCAGGCGCGCGAGAAGCGCCTCGCGCGCTTCCAGCGCGAGATGCAGCTCTGCGGGCAGCTCCACCATCCGAACATCGTCAGCCTTATCGACTCGGGGCAGGCGGACGAGGACGTCGTCTATTCGGTCTTCCAGTTCGCGCCTGGCAAGGACCTCTCCCGGGTCCTCGCCGAGGAGGGCCCGCTGGATCCACGCGAGGCGCGGCACTTCATGCTGCAGATCCTCGACGCGCTCGGCTGCGCGCACGCGCAGGGGGTGATCCACCGGGATCTCAAGCCCGCGAATCTCATGGTCATTCCCACCGGCGCCCGGCGCAACGTGCTCGTGCTCGATTTCGGTATCGGGGCGCTCACGGAGGAGGCGAGCCGCGACGAGAAGACGCGGCTCACGCTGACGAACGAGTCCGTGGGCACGCCCGCCTACGCTGCGCCCGAGCAGCTCCGCGGCCAGCCTCCGACGCCGCGCACCGACCTCTATGCCTGGGGCTTGGTCTTCCTCGAGTGCCTGACCGGCAAGCGCGTCATCGCGGGCGACACGGCGGCTGACGTGATCTTCAACCAGCTCTCCGCCGATCCCGTCGCCATCCCTGCGAGCATCCTCGACCATCCGCTCGGGGACATCCTTCGCCGCGCGACCGCCAAGGACGCGGCGGCGCGCAACGTCACCACCGAGGGGCTCCTGCGTGAGCTCGAGGAGTGCGACGTGAGCGGGCTGCGATCGAGGAGCGTCCCCGTGCGCCTCCAGCGGGCCGCGCCGGACATGCTGACGGAGACGGTGGAGCTCGCCAGGCAGCTGGTCGACGGTGGGCTCTCCAAGCGGCTGGTGGAGGGCGAGCGGCGCCAGATCACGGCCGTGTGCTGCACCCTGGCGGCGTCGAGCACGGCGCAGGGACAGGTGGACACGGAGGAGCTCGATCAGCTCCTCGGCCTCCAGCAGGAGGCGTGCACGATGATCGCCCGCCGCTTCCACGGCCACGTCGCGGGCGTGCTGGGCGACAGCGTGCTGTTCTATTTCGGCTACCCGACGGCGCGCGAGGACGCCGCCCGGCGCGCGGCCGAGGCGGCGCGTGAGATGACGGCGGATCTGCTCCGGCGAAAGGAGGCGGTGGAGACCGAGCGCAAGATCCGCATCGATCTCCGCATCGGGATCCACACCGGGCTGGTGATCGCGCGCGAGCTGCGCGACCCGAAGGTCGCCGGCCTCGGTTACGTCGTGGGGACGACGCCGAACCTCGCCGCCCAGCTCAGCGCGGCGGCGGAACCCGGCGGCATCGTCGTGAGCGGCGAGACGCAGCGGCTGCTCCGCAAGCACTTCGCGCTGGAGGAGGACGGCTCCCGCTCGCTCGATGGCTCCGAAGCGCCGGTCGAGGTGTTCCATCTGCGGGAGGGCAGCGTGTCCGGCGGGCTCCGAGATGTGCCCCTCGTCGGCCGAGCGCGGGAGCTGGACACGCTGCTGGAGCGCTGGGGCCACGTCCGCAGCGGCGGAGGCCAGGCCGTCCTCATCACCGGTGAGGCGGGTATCGGCAAGTCGCGCCTCGCCCGTGAGCTCGAAGAGCGGATCGATGTGGAGGCGCACAGCTGGCTGGAGAGCCGCTGCACGCCGGACAGCGCGAACAGCGCGTTCTACCCCATCGTCAGCCTGCTCGAGCGCCTGATCGATCCGCGCCGCGAGACAAAGCCCGAGGATCGGGCGGACAAGCTGGAGGCGCTGCTCTCGCTCCACGGCTTCGACCTGTCCGAGGCGATGCCGCTCTTCGCGTCGCTCCTGTCGCTCACGCTGCCGGGGACGTGGGCGCCGCTCGACGCCTCGCCCCAGAAGCAGCGCGAGCTGACGCGCAACGCCGTGCTCTCGCTGCTCTTCGAGATGGCCGAGAAGGAGCCGGTCGCGCTCTTCATCGAGGACCTGCACTGGGCCGACCCGAGCACGCTCGAGCTGCTCGGCCAGCTCGTCGGCGAGGTGGGCTCGTCCCGCGTGCTCGCGCTGTTCACGGCGCGGCCGGAGTTCGCGCCGTCGTGGTCGCCGGCTGCAGTGCTGCAGATCCAGCTCGGCCGCCTCGGCCGGCCGGAGGTCGAGCAGATGGCCATGAAGGTCGTCGGCGGCCGCGCGCTCCCGGCCGAGGTGCTCGATGTCATCGCAGGCCGCACCGACGGTGTGCCGCTCTTCGTGGAGGAGCTGGTCCTGGCGATGATCGAGGCCGGCGCGCTGGTCGAGGTGAAGGACGAGGAGCGCTATGCGCTGGTGAAGCCGCTCTCGGAGCTGGCGATACCCGCCACGCTTCGCGACTCGCTGATGGCGCGGCTCGATCGCCTCGGCCGGGCCAAGGAGACGGCGCAGATCGCGGCGGCGATCGGGCGGGAGTTCACGTTCGAGCTGTTCCAGGCGGTGAGCCCGCTCGGAGAGGCAGAGGCGCAGGAGGATCTGGACAAGCTCTTGGCGGCGGAGCTCGTGTACAGGAAGCGGCGGCTGAAGAGCGCCGCGTACATGTTCAAGCACGGGCTCATCCGCGACGCGGCGTACGACTCGATGCTGAAGCGGTCGCGGCAGCAGGTGCACGCCAGGATCGCGAAGGCGCTCGAGGAGACGCTGCCGGAGATCGTCGAAGCGAGGCCGGAGCTCCTCGCGCACCATCTCGCCGAGGGAGACCTCGAGGAGCGCGCTGTCGACCAGTGGCGCAAGGCCGGCCACCTCGCCAACCAGCGCTCGGCGCACCACGAGGCGGCCGCCCACCTCGGCAGGGGACTGTCGCTGCTCGAATCGCTGCCCGACTTGCCGGCGCGCGAACGCATCGAGATCGATATGCGGCTCGCGCACGGCGCCGCGCTCATCGCCGTCCGCGGCTATACGGATCCCGGCGTCGAGCGCGCGTATGCCCGCGCGCAGGCGCTCTGCGAGCGTGCTGGGAACAGCCCAGAGGTGTTCTGGGCCTTGGTGGGCCTGCACCTCCACCATCACGTGACGAGCAACCTCCGCGAGGCGGTCCGCCTTTCGGGGCTCCTCCAGCGCATTGCCGAGGCATCCGGGGAGCCGGCGCTGCTCGCCGTCTCGCAGTTCGAGCTGGGCTCGCAGAACTTCTTCCTGGGCGACTTCCGGAGCGCGCTGCCGCAGCTCGAGCGAGCCGTCGCCCTGTGCCCGCCTGACGAACGACTCTACCTCTCCGTGACCGGCGGCGATCTGCGGGTGGTCGCGCTCTGCTTCGGTGCGCTCGTGCTCTGGCACCGCGGCCGGACGGAGGACGCGCTCGCGCGCGGCGAAGAGGCGCTCGCGCTCGCGCGCGAGCTGCGGCACGCCCACACCTTGACGTGCGCGCTCATCTTCATCGGAGCCGAGCTGTTCTTCTACACCGCCGATCGGGCGTCGATGCGCTGCTACATCGAGGAGGCGATAGCGTGGTGCGACAAGCATCGCTTCCCGCACTGGAGGGTCGAGGCCGAGTTCTTCCTCGCCTGGGCCAAGGGCACCGCCGCGCTCGACGACGCCGCGCTCGACGATCTCCGCTGCACGATCGACGGGCACCCCGGCGTGGCGCGCACACTGTTCCTCGGCATCGTCGGTGACATTCTCCTCGAAAAGGGGCGATTCGACGACGCGCGGCAGGTTGCGCGGCGCGGGCTCGAAATCGCGGAGAGGTCGCTGGTGCGCCTCTGGAGCGCCGAGCTGATGCGCATCCAGGGCGAGGCGACCCTCGGCGCAGGCGGCGGCGTTGACGAAGCGGAGGCGTACCTCCGTGCGGCCTTCGACCTCGCTCGCGCGCAGGGCTCCGTCGCCCTGGAGCTGCGCGCCCTCCGCAGCCTCTGTCGCTGCTGGAGAGCGCACGGGCGAGCGGGGCACGCGCGCGAGCTGGCGGCGGCGCTCTCGGGGGGCATCGCCGACGGGCTGGATACGGCAGACGCGAAGAGCGCCAGGGCCGAGTTCGAGGCGCTCGCGCGGGCCGTGTGAGCGGGGCCCGCGCAGGCCCGGCAGGGTGGATCGACCGCCCTCATTGGAAACCGCGAGAGCGATGAGACGACGCCATGATAGACAGCCGAGTGCTCGAATCGAATCAGCTATTCATCGACGCATGGTCGTTCTGGGCAGAGCATTCGCCAGACGGCAGCGTCAGCAAGCCGGCCCCTGGCGTCGTGGCCACGTGGATGAACCACGCGTGGCCGATCTGTAACCTGATGTTCTTCGATACGGCGGTGAACGACGAGGCCGATCTCGTCGCCCGTGTCCGCGCGACGTTCGCCTGCGCCAAAGGGCTGAAGCATGGCTGGCTCCTGTTCGCGAGCCCGGACATGTTGCCTCCGGAGCTCCGCGAGCGTGCGCCGGAGATATTCGCGCAGCACGGCCTGACGCGCGCAACGCAGATGACCGGCATGATCGCGGACTCGCTCGTATCACCGCAGCGGGAGCTGCCGAACTTGAAATACGCGCGCGTCCGCGACGAGCACGCGAGGCGGTCGGTGGGGACCGTCAACGCCGAGGCGTATGGCATCCCGAGCGAGTGGGGGATCGACGCGGTGAACTACGCGTCGATGTGGCCCGACGCCGCGTTCGGCGATCTCGCCATCGTGGACGGCAAAGCTGTCTCCACCGCGACCGTCGTGCGCCTCGAATCGTGCCACTATGTCGGCCTGGTCGCGACCCTGCCGGACCACCAGCGGCAGGGCTACGGAGAGGGCGTGATGCGGCACGCGATCGAGCAAGCGGCGTTGGTGGAGGGGCCGAAGCGCGTTGCGCTACACGCGACCGAGGCCGGAAGACCACTTTATGCGAGCATGGGCTTTCGCGACGCTGCCTCATTCATCGGTTACTATCCAAGCGGGGGTTGAACATCCGCTCGCGCGACCGGAGCGAAAGGGCGAGGTGGTCGCGGTGCTCGACGAAGGGGGCAAAACCGTAGGCGGTCTTCTCCGCTGCCTGCCGCAGGTCGAGCCAGCCATCGAAGCCATGGGCGGCGAGCATCGCCGTCTCGGCGAGGCGACGATCGTGCGGCCGGATGGTGAGCCCGCGCCGCCGCGCGTCGATCTCCGCGTCGCGGAAGGCGCGCCATCGGAAGAGCTCGGCATCGAGGCCGCCGGAGATCATTAGCTCGGCCCACAGGGCTTCAGCGAACTCCTCCTCGGCGGCGATGAACGCCGTCCAGATCTCGACCAATGCGATGCGGAGCGCGGCCGACGCGACGAGCGCCGGGGTGCTGCGCTCCGCCTGCTCGCCGGATGGCGCCGCTCTCGCGCGCAGCGCGCCGAGGAGGATCGTCGCGCGCGGCGCTGCCTTGTCGATACGGCGGCACAGCTCTTCCCCGTGCCGCGCGACCACGATCGGGAGCAGGTGGTCGACGTAGCGGCCGCCGAGGAGGTGCCAGCGCGCCAGCGCTCGTTTCATGATCCGCGGCTCGGCGCCGCCGAGGGGGTCGTGCGCGCGCTCGCGGTGGATCTCGGTTCGCGCGAAGCAAGCGGGACCGAGGCGCGGTCGTGCGAGGAGGCCGGGGTCCGCCGCGATCCGCCGGGCGGTGTCGCGGAGCGCCCGCAAGGCGTCGTCGCGCTTCAGATCGTGGGTCGCGAGAAACGCTTCGATGTGTCCGTCAGGATCCGACATGAGAGCGCGCCCCAGGACGGCGCTCCATGTTCGATCCGCGTAGTACAGGTCGATGGCGGCTCGCGTGAGCCGGTCCGCAGTCGCGCGGTCGAGGCGTCCGGCGCGGGCGGCCATCGAGACCGCGTGGCGGACGTTGATGAGCGCGACGGTCAGCGCGCGGTGACTGTCGTCAGGATCCATGAGCACCGCCACCTCATCGTCAGACCCGAGCACGCCGCGGCGGAACAGGCGATAGATCGCCCCCACCCCTCGCATCCCGAGCGGCCAGCACTCGGCCGCTCGCAACGCCCCCATGCTCGACGCGCCGATGACCGTCGCCCCGTCCCGGAGAACGTCGACGATCTCGCGGGGCGGCACTGCCTCTTGCTGAGAAAAGACCCCGTCGATGATAACGAAGACGGCGCTGCCGTGCTGCCGGGCGGCATAGAGGTCCCCGCGGGCGATCGGCGGGCGAAAATCGCCCCCCGGGAGCGCCGACTCAGCATCTCGGCGGGAGATCGAGGGGCCGATGTACACGACAGGTGCATCCGGTATCGTGGGCATATCGTGTCCTTGGCTCGTCGCTGCGGCGGCGCATCATATCACAGGGAGAGACCGTGAGTAACGCGCGCCGCGGCGTCGCGGCGCTACGGCCACAGCAGATGACGCAGGCACCGGTCGCCCACCCTCCGCCGGTTGACGAGGAACGGTGAGAGGCCGGGCACGCGGACGCGCACGACCGGGATGCCGATATCGGGCCGCGTGAGGTCGGCGGCGATGACGCGCTCCATGCCCGCGCCCGCGAGGCGGGCGAGCAGGAACCCGAGATCGTCCCGGAGATCGGTGGAGGTGAAGGAGGGTACGGCCGAGAACGGCTTCCATTGGACCGGCAGCAACTGCCGCAGGCGGATGGTGCGACTCTCGGCGCGCCTGCCTGCCGGCAGAAGGTTCCAGGCGTCGCGCGCGCCGTGGATGACGCCGACGCGTGACTGGACTGCCTCGGTGATCGCGCGCAGGAGCGCGACCTCGGCCCGTGGGGCGGTTCCCGCGCCGCTGAAGGTCAGGGTCGCAACGCCGTCGGCGGTCGGAAACCGAGCGTCGGTGAGGACGGCCCAGAACGTCGCAACCCCAATATCACTGGTGATGTCGTGGATGGCCATGTGGAGGTCATGCGCGGCCAGCGCGTCGAGCCAGCCCCGAGCGCTGGCGGGCAAGGTCGCCGGATCGATCTGCGCGAGCGGCGGGGGCGGGGCCTCGGGGGCGCCGAAGAGCGCGAAGAACTCGACCTGGGCCTGCGCGTCGCGTTCGATCACCTCGCACAAGGCGTGGACGACAGCCTCGATGACGGTGCTGCCGGAGGCGAGCCCATTGGTGTCCACCTCCCGCAGCACGCCGTCCGCCGGGGGGGTCAGGGCCAGGTCGGCCGCCAGGAGGATATCGATCCCCGATCGAAGCTCGCGCCCGGCGACCCAGGTGATCGCGCGATCGGCGGAGTACAGGGTGTCGTCCGGGAGGTCAAAGAGGGCAGGGTCGACGGCGAGCGGCGAGCGGCTGCCCTCGAGGTCACTGAAACTCGCGCGCAGCGTCAGCGATTCGGGGATGGATTCCGCGGAGACGCGCTCCACAGCCTCCATCATCGCGCTGACGCGGGCCGACGTCGCGTCGCGACCCTTGCCGAGGTGCGTGGTCAGATCGCGCGCGAGCGGCGTGACGGCGGCGAAGACCGGGAGGCGGAGCCTGTCGAGCGGCGAGAGATCGGACACACGGGTGATCGGGATCCGGGCGGCGATGGCGCGCACGCATCGCTCGGCGTCCTCCAGGGTCGTCACGCGATCGACAAGGGGGTCGAGCTTAGGGCTCGGTGGGAAGCACCAGGGGTCTCTCATCGGCAAGGCGGTCCTTCACCCGCGATGCGTAATACGTAGCGTAATAGGTCGAGGAGCGGTGGCGGCAGGAGTGCGAGTTGCCTGCATTGCCTGCGACGATACCCGGACGGGCTCAGCGATTCCTGTATTTTCATTTTGTTTGACAGGCCGAGCCGTTCTCGGTTACGTTCACCCAAAGATCAGTGGTTCTTCTTTGAATTGGGTGCCTGATGAGCAACTTCGACACACTCTATGAAGCGGGCATGTTTCCGGCAACCGTGACAAAGGAATCCGACCTCGGTCCCGCGGATCGGGACACGATCGCCGTGCTCTCCAACGATGAGATCAGCGCGTTGATTTCTGCGTACAAGAGGCTCGATAGCACCGCTCAGCGCAAGGCTCGGACGCAGTTGCACGTGTGTGGCTTCTGAGCGGCGTTGTTGGAACGGTCGAGCACAACGGCTCGCCCAGCGACGCTGAACGCGCGTGCTCGTTGCTCATGGTCTCTCCCTGCGTCATGATGCGCCGCAGCGACGAGCCAAGGACACGATATGCCCACCATGCCGGATGCACCCGTCGTGTGCATCGACCCCACGACTCCTGGTTTTCTTGACATCTTGGAGTGGCTTTGGGTATACACGAATTGAATCTGGACCTCTGAGCAAGGGTCAATGATGAGTAACTTCGACGTGCTGTATAAAGCAGGCCTGTTTCCGGGCAACGTGACTCAGGAGTCCGACCTCGACCCCAAAGTTCAGGCGACGATCAAGAGCCTATCGCAAGAGGAGATAAGTGCGTTGATCTCGATGTTCAAGAAGCTCGATGGCGTCGCTCAGGACCAGGTCAGGGATCTCATGCGCACGGCCTCCTTCTGAGCGGCGTCGCTGGCACGGAGCGTTCGAGTCATGCAGCGCATCAGCGAGCAACTGGAAGCCCGGCGGCAGCTCTACAGTGTTCGGCTCGCGGAGGCGACCGCCAGGCTCTGGGAGCACCCACAGCTCGTGGAGCGCTACCCCGTCATGCTGTTCCGGATGCACTGCATGGCGCGCGCGACGGTGCCGCTGATGGAGGCGGCGGTCAGCCGGCTGAGCTCGATGGACACTGCCGATCCGGTGGTCGCTGGTCTCCAGGAGTACTTCACGGATCATATCCCGAGAGAGCGGCGCCATGATGAGTGGATCCTGGAGGACCTCGCGGCGCTAGGGCTCGACGTGCGCGAGGTGCTCGAGCGGCTCCCTCCGCCGATGATCGCGTCGATGGTGGGTTCTCAGTACTACTGGATCCATCACCATCACCCGATCGCGCTCCTCGGCTATATCGCGGTTGTGGAAGCGGAGCCTCCGACGCCCCAGATGGTGGACTCGGTCGTCGCGAAGACCGGCCTGCCCAGGACGGCGTTCCGGACCTACCTCCGGCACGCGGCGCTGGAGCCCGAGCACAATGCGATCTACAAGGAGCTTGTGGACAGGCTGCCGCTCGAGCCGCGGCATATCGCCGCGATCGGGTTGAGCATGCTCCACAGCGCGTACGAGGCCGGAAGGTCCGTGGAGCAGATCCTCGGAGCCGGCGCGCAGCAGGGATGAGCTGCCCGGCGGCATCGGCCAAGCGATGCGCCTCAAGCATGTGAGAGCGGAGCGCCGCGGCTCTCCTTCGGCAGCGTGATCACGAACTCCGTGTACTCCCCCTCCTCGCTGTCCACCCGCATCGTCCCCCGGTGCCCCTGCACCACGATCTCGCGGCTCAAGGATAGCCCCAGCCCTGTCCCTTGCCCGGGCGGCTTCGTCGTGAAGAACGGCTCGAAGAGCCGCGCCGCAGCGTCCTTCGGGATCCCCATCCCGTTGTCGCGGATACGCACCTCGACCTGCTCACCCCGGTCTGCGGTGGAGACGCTCAGCTCCGGCGTATAGGCAGCCCCGCGCTCGCGCTTTTTCTGCCGCATCGCATACAGCGCGTTATCGACCACGTTGAGGAACACCCGCCCCATGTCGAGCGCCGCCATCTCCACCGGGCCGATCGCCGGATCGTACGCCGCGACGACGCGCACCTCGAGCTCGCCGCCCTGGGCTCCGGCGCGCGCGTGCCGCACGCTCTCGTCCACCACCGCGTTCAGGTCGGCCAGCGCGCGCTCACCCGACGGGCGGCGGGTGTGCTGGAGCATCCCCGTGATGATCGCGTCCGCCCGCCGGCCGTGCTCGGTGATCCGGGCCGTGCTGTCGCGCAGGTAAACCAGGTTCTCCTCGATCTGCGCGAGCGCGTCAGGGTCGAGCCGCGCCCCTTGCGCATGCAGGTCGTCGCTCAGGTCCTGGGCCAACCCGGCGGCGATGCTAGCGAAGTTGTTCATGAAATTCAGCGGATTGCGGATCTCGTGAGCGATGCCTGCCACGACGCCGCTGAGCGACGCGAGCTTCGCGTCCAGCACGAGCTGCATGCGCTCCACCGTCTCGCGCTCGAGGCGCTGGTACAGCGACGCGTTCTTCACGGCGACGGCTGCCTGGCTGGCGAACGCGACGAGGAACTCCAGATCCGCCTCGGTGAAGACATGTGCCGCGCTGCGGTTGTCGACATAGAGCACCCCGATGACGTCGTCCTTGGGCTTGAGCGGAACGCACATCGAAGCGCGGATCGACTGGGTGACGACGGAGCGCGCCGCGTCGAGGCGAGGGTCGAGAACGGCATCGGCGAAGAGCGCTGCCACGCTCTTGCGGAGCACATAGTCGACGATGTTCTGGCTGAAGATCGGCTCATCGTCAGGCAAAGGCAGCGACGTCTTCACGGCGTGCCGCTCGAGCCTCTTCGTCGTTTCGTTGACGAGCAGGACGGCGCCGCGGTCCACGTCGAGGATCCGGAAGATCAGATCGAGGATCTTGTGGAGCAGGGTGTCGATGTCATCGGAGACGGGGAGCAGCTTGGCGACCTCGATCAGGATCTGCAGCCGAGCCTCCGCTCTCGGCCCGCAGCCGGGAGCGCCGGGTTCGCTCGCCTGCACGAGCTTGCCGATGATGGTGTGTTTCAGCGGGCGGATCGCCTGCGGTCGCAGCGACGGCTCCGACGAAGGAGCGCCGTCTGTCGTGAAGAGCAGGTCGAGATCGCCGAGCGTGATCGTGTCGCCGCTCCGGATCTCTTTGCGCTGCACCCGCGCGCCGTTCACGAACGTGCCGTTCTTGCTCTGCAGGTCGACGATGAAGAACCTGCCCTCGGACGGCTCGATCCGCGCCTGGCTGCGGGACAGGCTCCTGTGCGGGATGCAAATCGCCTGATCCTCTGCGCGGCCAATGGCGATGGCGGCGTCTCCAATGAGGAAGACCTGCTCCTCAGGGCCGCCGGGATTGTAGATGAGCGTCGGCAAGGCTCGACCTATCGCAAGGTGGTCGTCGTGGCCACACTGACGGTCGGCGCGCCCTCTGCGGGGGAGGCGGCCGGACCGCGGCGCACCACGTTGAAGACGTTCACGGGCGGACCTCCCGGCAGGAGGCTCCTCGCGTCGGCCTGCTCGAACTCGAACAGCCCCTGCGCGGCGTCGCGGACCGCTGCATCGATGAGGATCTCCCCGGGAAGCGCCGTCCTGGCGAGGTGCGCGGCGGCGTTGACCGCCTCGCCGAGCACCGTGTAGTCGAGCCGCCCGTAGGCCTGAGAGCCGACGCTGCCGGAGAGCACCTGCCCCGTGGAGAGGCCGATGCAGATCCGCCGCATGTAGGACGAGCACTTGCCGGCGCGGTGCGCCACCGCCGCCACCTGCGTGCGGACGGCCACGCACGCGCTGAGCGCCCTCGACAGATGATCCGGCCCCTGGAACACCGTCATCACCGTGTCGCCGAGAAACTTGTCCACGACGCCCCCCTTCGCCAGGAGCTCCGGGACGATCATCTCGAAGTTGGCCCTGAGCAGCCTCATGGCCTCACCGGGCGGCATCGCCTTGGCGGCGGGGATGAACTGGAAGATGTGGATGAACGCCACCGTGGCCAGGAGGGTCTCGCTCTCGAGCGCGATCGTGGGCCCTATCGCCCGGAGCCGCTCGACCAACGCCGCGCTCGTGTACTGGCGGAGGACCTTGTTCTCCTCGTCCAAGCGCGCGTTCCTCCGCAGCTCCGCGGCCTGTTTCTTGGTCTTGTCGATGGTCGCCTCGAGATCGGCGCGCTGGAGCGGCTTGAGCAGGAAATCAAATGCGCCTTGGTTCATCGCGGACCGGATGTTCCCCATGTCGCCGTAGGCGGACATCATCACCGTCTTTGCGAACGGGTTCACCTCCGGGACGTGCCCGAGGAACGTGAGTCCATCCATCACGGGCATCTTGATGTCGGTCAAGATGACGTCGATATCGGGGTGGCGCCGGAGCTCGCGGAGGGCGGACTCCCCGTTGTCCGCGAAGAGGAACTGGTAGACGCCGTCGCGGATTTTCTGCCGGAAGTGCAGCTTCATCATGAGCGCCACGTCGGGCTCATCGTCGGCGACAAGGATCTTGGTGGGACCGCTGCTGGCCTCGCTCACCGCCGCGAACGCCGTGACGAACTCGCGCGCGGACTGGAACCGCTGCGCCGGATCCTTCGCCAGCGCGCGTTCGAAGAAGCCGTCGAAGCCGGACCGCAGGCTGGGGACGACGCTCGACGGCGGCGGGGATAGATCCGTGCAGATGCTGATGAACAGCTCTCCGATCGCGTTCGTCGTGAAGGGGAGCCGGCCTGTGAGAGCCCTGTAGGCGATGACGCCGAGCGACCAGAGATCGCTGAGATGGTTCGGCACGACCGCGCGCACCTGCTCGGGGCTCATGTACGCCGGCGTTCCGATCGTCCTGCCGGCCACCGCCTGCTGGTCTTCGTCCGACCCCTCGAAGACCGTCCACACCACGCCGAAATCGAGGAGCTTCACACATTCGCCGGGCTCCTTCCGGGCGATGAAGACGTTTGCCGGCTTGAGATCGCGGTGGACGATCCCCGCGGAGCTCGCCGCCTCCAGGCCGATGGCGATCTGCCGGAGCAGGGCGAGCGTGGTCGACGGCGAGAACTGCTGCTCCCGGGCGAGCCTGCTCTCGAGGTCCTCTCCTTCGAGGAGCTCCATCACGATGTAAGGGCAATCCTCGTCGATGCCGTAATCATATACCTGGACGATGTGCTCGTTCCGGAGCCGGGCGATCGCCATCGCCTCCCGCTCGAAGCGGCGTCGCGCGGTGTCGGAGGTGAGGTGCTCGGGCGTCATCACCTTGACGGCGACCGGACGCCGGAGCACCTGATCGAACGCCTCCCAGATGACGCCCATCCCTCCGCGTCCGATCTCACGTTCCAGCGTGTACTTCCGTGCGATCGTACGATTCGACATGATCATGTGGGCGTCCGGCTCACGCGCGAAGCACGCGAGCTCGTCCGCGGTGTCTTGGCCCTGGTGCTCGGCAGTTCGTACGTCGGTAAGAAGCGCGCCGCCTCACGTCCACGTCCTTCATGCAGCACGGGAGCGTGCGCGCCGGCATCCCAAGCCACCGCGCTGCCGCCCTGAACCCGTTCGCTTGGACGCATGCGCTGCTCCTCGGTGGTATCTATATCAGGCTGGTTCGAGCCGTCCAAGAGGCATCGCCGGACCGCGCCCTTGCAGCGGCTCGGCCGCGCTCGGCGGTCGCCGTATCGCCCGCTCGTGTCCAGCAGCGAGACCGGGTGGGAATCGTCCGGCCGAGCGTTCAAGGTGGCCGGGGCGGAAGCGGTCTGGCGCAGACGACGCTTCTTCGCTGCGGCATGGGGGCCGTGTCAAGACGAGGAGCACGCCTGGGCAGATCGCGCGGCAGATCGCGCCGTGGTCAGCTTCGTTATGTTTCAGGATCGTTCCGCGCTTGCCGGAAGAATGTCGTGGTGCGAACGGAGATTGGCGCCTTGCTGCGACGTTTTTCCGCAGCGGGGCGCGCTGAAGGCGCCTCGTACGTCTCTCACGGCAGCTCCGCGAGCGGGCCCTTCCTGTACGCCGTGTCGTTCCCGAAGTGCTCGTCTTCGTAGCCGAAGGCGCGCAGGATCGATGTGTAGACGTTGTGCATCGAGACGTCGGTCTCGTACTCGGACTGGGTGGGATCCGCGCTCGCGCGCTTGTTGTAGTTGACGTGGCGGCCGCCCGGCCACCTGCCGCCTGCCTTGCCGGCGAGCAGGACGGGGATATCGCGGGGCGAATGCCCGCCGCCGCACCCGAACTCGCTCGTGAAGAGCACGACGCTGTTGTCGAGCATCGTGCCGTCGCCCTCGGGGGTGCTCTTCAGCCCGTCGAGCAGGCGTGCGAAGAGCTCCATGCGCCAGTTGCGGTTCGCGAGGATGGTCGCGCGCCAGTCCTCGAGCCTGTCGGGCTCCGCGCCGCTCGGGCCGACGTCGAGGGCGGCGTGGCCGAGGCTGTGGCCGAGGTCGGTGCTGTAGGGTTGGGGCAGCCAGCTCGTCAGGACGTCGGCCACCTGGAAGGTGGCCACCTGCGTGAGACCGCACCGGAACGCATGCAGCAGGACGTCGACCAGCAGGGGAGCGGCCTCCTTGATTCCCCCTCCCGTGTAGGATCCATATCCCTGGTACACGGGCGCTCCGCCGACATCCGGCTTCGTGCAGGCCGCCAGGTTGGAGATGCCCTCGAGCTTCTTCTCCAGGCTCCGGATGTGCTCGGCGTGCGCGTCGAGCAGGTGCCTGTCGGCCGCGCTCACGCGCCCCTTCAGGGCAGCGAGGTGCTCGCTCACGCCGTCGAGGACGCTCTTCCGGTGGGCGCGGAGCCGGAGCTGCTCGGGCGTCGGACCCGACGCGGTCTCCGTGACGTCCTGGAAGAGCCGATCGAAGGCGCTCGTCGGGTCCTTCTCGCTGGACACCTGCTCGCCCGCCGCGTTGTACAGCGGCTCTCCGTAGTTGTGTCCGTCGACCATGAGATCGATCGACGAGAACGGCGCCGGGCTCTCGCCGGCCAGCCGCTGCGCGATCACCTGATCGATCGATGGGCCGAGCGCCCTGGCGTCGTCGCCTCCCGAGGTCGTGTCGGCGCAGGTGAGCACGGTCGCGTTGGAGCAGCCGTGGTGCCCGCCGTAGTCTCCCTGGATCATCCCGGCGGCGTCGTCGACGCCGCGGAGCAGGGTGAGGTCGCCCTTGTGGGCCTCGAGCGGCGCCATCTCTTCGCCGAGGACCTCGAGCGCCGACCCCTCGCCGCCGGGCGCCCAGAGGTCGAGCATGCTCCAGGCGCCCGGCTTCCAGGGATCCCCCTTCTCCCCGGAGGAGTGACGAGACGTGATCGTGCCGCCGTGGCTGAAGAACACGATGAACCGCCTGGCCCTGCCGTTCGCGGCCCAGACGTCCCCATGGGTCGCCTCGAGCAGCGGCAGGGCGATGCACAGACCGGTCGCGGTGCGGAGGAAATTCCTTCGGCTGAAAGCGGCGCGGCTCATGAGTTCACTCCTCGATCTGGCGCAGGTGCAAGAAGGCATTGCTGGTCGTGAGGGAGACGATGAGATCACGCACGCTGCCGCCGCTCTCGGGCGTCGGCGTGGCCGCCTCGATCGACGCGAGATCCTGGTCGATCGGGACGCGCCGGAGCGCCGTCTGGAAGAGGCGCTTCGTGAGGCAGGCGCGCGCCGCGGGGCTCGCCGCGAGGGCCGCCGACATCCCGACGCCGCCGTCGACCTCCACGCCCCCTTCGTCCGGAGGGAGCGCAGGGAGGCTGCCGCGTGCGTCGATGTCGAGCAGGTAGGGTGCCTGCGCGTCCCCGCCCGCCTCTTGCGACTGCCATCTCCCGAGCGCGTCGTAATGCTCGAACGCGAAGCCGATCGGGTTGATGATCCTGTGGCAGCTCGCGCAGGCGCCGCTCGACGTCTTGGCCTCGACGTCCTGGCGGATCGTCCTGTGCACCACCTCGCCGTTCTCCTCGACGGCTCCGCCCTTGACCGGCACGTCGCTCGCGTTGGGGGGCGGCGGGCCGAGGGGGCGGCAGAGCACCTGCTCCAAGATGTACGCGCCGCGGCGGATCGGCGATTTGACCTCGAGGCTGCCGAACACGCTCAGGAAGGCCGCCCGCGTGAAGATCCCCGCGCGCTGATCGCGGGGGAGGGAGACCCACGAGAACGTGCGCTCGTCGGCGGGGCCCTCCACCCCGTAGAGCGCGGCGAGGGGCCCGTTCACGTAGGCGTCCGTCGTCGTGAGCAACGTCTCGAACCTGCCGTCCCCCTCGAAGAGCACGCGCTCCGCGAGGGCCTCGAGCTCGGCGCGCATGGCGGCGCGCAGCGCGGGTGAATCCTCGGGATAGATCTCGGGGCTCTTCGGCGCGCTCTCGAGCGAGGGGTGTTGGTTCGTGCCGTCGAGCTCCAGCCAATCGGCGAAGAAGCGCCTCGCCGTGGCGCGGGCGCGGTCGTTCGAGAGGAGCCGCTCCGCCTGCGCGCGCACGCCCTCCGCCGTGTCGAGCGCGCCGGACTCCGCGGCGTCGAGCAGCGCGTCGTCCGGCGTCGTGTTCCAGAGGAAATACGACAGGCGCGACGCCCGCTCGAAGCCCGTGAGCAGACGGACGCCGGAGGCGAGCGGCTCGCTCCCGTCCCCGTCGCGGCCGAGCTCGACGAAGTAATAGACGTTGGGCGACTGGATGATGGTCTCGAGCACGACGAGGAGGGCGTCCTCGAACGACTGCTCCTTCCGCGCCCGGGCGTACTGGCCCTTGAGCATCGCGACCTCGGCCTCGTCGAGCGTGCGCCGGAAGGCGCGGCGCCCGAACGTCCGCACGAAGCCGTCCACGCACGCCTCGTCGTCCGCGCCGCTCGTGTCGCACGGGAACACCGGCGTCCCCCACGACGCGCGCCGCGCGACGATCGCCTCCGCCGCGGCATTGAGCTTGTCGACGGCGAGCAGCGAGGCGACCTCTCCCGCGTCCGGGTCGAGGTCGAGATCGATCCCTGGATCGACGAACAGGTCGCGCATCGAGCTCGTGAACTGCTCCGGTGTCATCCGGCGCATCCCCGCTGGAGCGACGTCGACCAGCCCGCTCGCGCTCGGCGACCCGCCGCGGTCGCCTCCGAGGTCGCCGACGCAGCCCGAGAGCAGGTGGGACGCCGCGAGGACAATCGCGCCGGCGAGCGCTGTCGCGCGCCCCCCTGGCGCGGTGAATCTATCGAGAACGTCGAGGGGTTTCACGCCGTCGGGCTTCGTTCGCTTCATGGCTTCGGTCCTCGCGCGGTCGCTGAACACAGCGGGCTGGATCGCAGGGCACTCGACTCGATCCTCCCGCCTCCCGGGAATCATCGAGCCACGCTGCGCTGCGTGTTCGCCGCCCGCCGGGGATTGGCATCGAGCGATCGCCGAACCGGGGCTTCCATCCATCGTGGAGAATCGACGAACGCATCGGCGGGATCCAGCTCACAGGCCGCATGGAGCTCATGCACCCTGTGCATATCCTACGTCATCGCCTCGAATGACGCGAGGGGCCGTTGATTGAAGAGCGCCGACAGGACCCCAGGAACCCTCGGAGGCGCGAGAAAAATCCCTTCTTGGCGTCCTTGGCGGCTCGACTTCTTCTCACAGGAGCGCCGTTGTCATCGATGGTTCGATGTAAGGAAGATGGTTCGATGTAAAGTTCGATGTAAAGTTCGATGTAAAGAACGCCCCGTCGGCGACCCTTTCGCGAAAGCGACATCCGGCGCGGACCTGGGTTACATCCTGCTACCTTGGGGGCGGAAGATGCGACAACAGCAATGTCCGGTCGCATGACAAAGTGCATCGGCGTGTCATCTTGCCGCACTGAGGCGAGAAGGCCTCTCAATCTGTAAAATTACAGTGGAGCTTTTATGGCCCATATCGTGGAGAATTCTGTGAGGGTTCGAGCTTGCGTGACCGGATTGCTCCTCGCCGCCGGTTGCACCGGCGAGCTTGGCGGGACGACGTATGGCGGCGGCGGTCCGGCGCCGCTCCCTCCGCCCGTCGTGAACATTCCGCCGATCCACGTCGATTGCAGCCACGTCGGAAGCGGCAAGGATTACCAGGTCGGTCCTGGCAAGGAATTCGAGGCGATCGGCGACGTCCCGCTTGAATCGCTCGTCGCCGGCGACACGGTGCGCATCTTCTGGCGTGCCGAGGGGTACCACGAGAAGATCATGCTCGGGGGCCAGGGGACGGCCGAGCAGCCCATCCGGCTCTGTGGCGTCCCGGGGCCGAACGGCGAGCTGCCGGTGATCGACGGTCAGGACGCGACCACCCGGCCCGAGCTCGATTTCCCCTTCGACGGCCACCAGGTGCGGGGGCTCATCATCGTCGGGCACAAGCATGACGACCCGTGGGAGCTCGGGCCCACCCACATCACGATCGAGGGGCTCGAGATCAAGAACGCAGCGCCCCCTCACGGCTTCACCGACAAGGCGGGGTCGGGGGTGGACTACGCGGGCAACGCGGCCGGCGTCTTCGTGGAGCGCGGCGATCACGTGACCATCCGCGCCTGCGAGGTGCACGAGAATGCCAATGGCCTCTTCATCGGCACGGCCGGTGGGGATATCCTGACCACGAACGTGCTCATCGAATCCAACTACATCCACGACAACGGCATGGATGACTACAACGAGCACAACGTCTACAACGAGGCCTCGAACGTCATCTACCAGTTCAACCGCTTCGGCCCCACGCGCGGCGGCCACGGCAACAACATCAAGGAGCGCTCGGCAGGCGTCGTCATCCGGTACAACTGGATCGAGGACGGCGCCCACCTGATCGATCTCGTCGACGCGCAGGAGGCGACCGACTCGGTCGCGTTGCCGTCGTTCCACGAGACGTTCATTTACGGCAACGTGCTCCTGCGCAACGGCTACGGCCCGTCCATGATCCACTACGGCGGGGACAGCGGGGAGACCGAGTACTACAGGAAGGGCACGCTCCACTTCTTCTCCAACACCGTCTTCGTCAAGAACGACAACTACGACGACTACGATCGCTCGGCGATGTTCGAGGCCTCGACCAACGACGAGCGGATCGACGCCCGCAACAACGTGTTCGCCAGCAGCCTGGAGCCGACCGAGCTCCGCGCGGTCACCTTCCTCGGGGACCGCGACGGCGTGGCCGCCGGGGCCCTCACCCTGTCCGGGAACTGGGTGACGAACGGGTGGCTGCCGTTCGATCCCGTCCGGGAGGTGGTGAAGGTGATCGGGCAGGTGGACGGCCTGGACGACTCGATCTTCGGCGTCGATCCGGCGTTCGCGTCGGCGGCAGACCACGATTTCATGCCGGCCGCGAGCGCGCCGCTCATCGGCGCCGGCGCCTCGCTCGACGGCCTCCCGCCGGTCGAGCACCAGTACACGCCGCACCAGCAGGCCAGGGCGCGCAACGACGGCGCGAGCCTCACGATCGGCGCGTTCGGGCGGTAGCCGCGCCGCGCAGTCCCGCGGCGCGGCTCACGCCACGGCCCGCGGGGTCACCCCACAGAACCCAGGTCGGCTCGCCCGTGAGGGATCGCGCCTTGCAGAGGGCGGCGCATGCGCTGGATCGGATGCGCCTTGCCCCGTGCATGGCGCAAAGGGTGCGTGTCCTCGGCACGTTTTGCCGGAGAGATTGCGGTGATCCTGTCGCTCGTGACCCTGCTCACGGGGTGCGGCGCGGAAGAGGCGCCGCCGGACCTCCGGCAGCCGGCGGGCTGGGACGACGCGCTGCGGCTGCCGGATGCCGAGGATCACGACCCCGCGCCCGACGTGGTCGAGGTGCACCTCGAGGCCAGGGTGGCCGCGATCGAGGTGGTCCCGGGGCTCACGACCGAGGTCTGGACCTACAACGGGATGCTCCCCGGTCCGACGATCCGCGCGAAGAAGGGCGACCGCGTGGTGGTGAAGTTCGAGAATCACCTTCCCGAGGCGACGACCGTCCACTGGCATGGTCTGCGCGTGCCGGCGGCCATGGATGGGACGCAGCACGTGCAGAAGCCCATCGAGCCGGGCGAGGGCTTCGAGTACTCCTTCACCGTGCCGGACGCGGGCACGTTCTGGTACCATCCGCACCTTCGTTCGAGCGCCCAGGTCGGTGCGGGCCTCTACGGCGCGTTCGTCGTCGAGGATGCCGCGGAGGAGGCGCCGCTCGGCGACGAGCTGCTGCTCGTGATGAGCGACATCGGCGTCGAGGAAGACGGCTCGCTCACCGCCGCCGACGAGAGCGGATGGTTCGGCGATTACTTCGGGCGCGAGGGCGGGACGGTTCTGGTCAACGGGAAGATCCTGCCGACGGTCGCGGCGCGGGAGGGGGTTCCGCAGCGCTGGCGGGTGGTCAACGCCGCGCGCAGCCGCTACTTCCGCTTCGCCGTGCCGGGCCAGCCGCTCGTGCTCATCGGCGGAGACGCGGGCCTCTCGGAGAGCCCGCTATCCGTGGACGAGGTGACGCTCGCCCCGGGGGAGCGCGCGGAGCTCTACATGCTGCCCGTCGAGGGCGAGCCGGTGGTGATCCCGCTCCTCGACGCGAATCGGTTCCACCTGCCGAGCGAGGTTGAACCCAAGGACCTCATGCGCCTCGAGATGGCCGACGAGCCTCCGGGGAGCGGCGCACCGACGCTTCCCGAGCGTCTGGCCGAGATCGCCTCGATCGACACCGCGGGCGCGCAACGACAGGCGGTGGAGTTCATGGAGCAGGGCGATGCCGACGGAGCGGTGCTCGGGATCAACGGCCAGACGGACGGCTCTCTCATGTTCTCTGCGAAGACGAACACGGTCGAGATCTGGACGCTGACGAACACCACCAACTACGATCACCCGTTCCACCTGCACGGGTTCTTCTTTCAGGTGCTCGACATCGACGGCGCCGAGCCGCCCGTGCGCGCATGGCGCGATACCGTCAACCTCGTGCCTGGAAAGGCCGTGCGGATCGCCATCCCGTTCGACGACCGCGCCGGCATGTGGATGTTCCACTGTCACATCCTCGACCACGCGGATCTGGGGATGATGGCGATGCTCCACCTGATGCCGTGAACGGTCTATCGAGGGCCGCCGGGCGTCAGACCCACGCCTGCGTCGAGGGATCCCAGCGCTTCCAGGCGCCGTCGTCGTATAGGTAGAGCTCGCTCTCCCCGGGGAGGGTGCGGAAGCGCTTGCTGCTGATCTTCAGGTCGCCGACCCTCCCCGAGTAGTCGGTCTGCGCTTCGCTGGCCTTGATGCTCCGCATGTCGGCGACGAGCTCTTGCCCGCTCGCCTCGACCACCACATAGCCGTGGGCGTTGCTGTTGGCGTGGGCGAGGTGCGGGTTGATCTTCGTCTCGGGCGATGTGAGCAGCGTGTCGATGCTGAGGGCGAGCGCCGCGGCGCCGGGGAGCCCTCGCAGCGTTGGATCGCTCGCGACCTGGCCCGTCAGGATCTCGCGGAAGGACGCCGAGGAGACGGCGCCGCCCACGAGCTCGACGATCTTCTTCGTGGGATCGCCGCTCGGCCCGGGCGTGCCCGCGTAGAAGGCGTGGACGTCGCCGGTGATCGCCACGACGCCCCCCAGCCCGACGAGCCTCTCGAGCAGCTCGTCCCGCTTGTTGCGGAAGCCGTCCCAGGCGTCGGTGGTCGTGTAGAAGCTGCGCTTGAACTGGGCGGGGAGGGAATAGGGGCTGAGATCGACGGCGAGCTGGACGAGGCAGTACTCGTTGCCCCAGACCTTCCAGGTCGCCTTCGAGCCTTCCATGGTGTCGAGGAACCAGGCCTCTTGCTCGGCGCCCATCACGTCCTCGCTCGCGCCCTGCGTCTCCTTGTAGCGGATGGCAGCGTAGATATCGAAGGTGTCCTTGGCCATGAAGTAGCGGGTGCCGATCATGCCGTACGCGTTGATCTTGCCGAAATCCACGTAGGCGATGCCCCGCTCCAGGCCCTCTTCCGCGGCGTCGATGAGGGGGATCTGCATGTCCTCCGGCAGGTCCTCGTTCGCCGCGGCGACGATCTCGTTGATGAAGGCGACGCTGATCTTCCCCGTCACCTCGGCGGGGTCGTAGCCCACGGTCTCCGCGGCCCCGAGGAGGACCGGCGCATAGATGCCGTCGCCGTAGGTCTCCACGTCCACGTAGGGCAGGGCGGCCGCGGGGACCTCCCCGAGCTCGGCCACGAGCTTCGGCTGATCGAGCGCGACCCTGCCGGGGAAAGCGTCCTCCGGGATGAGGTGATCCGGCCGGTAGCTGCGCAGATCGGTCATCACCAGGTGGACGTGCCGGCCGAACACGAAGTCGCGGTAGATGTGGAATTCGTCCGGGAGCGAGGCGTCCGGGTCGAGCTCGACGTCGTCGCCGTAATCGACGGGCTGGTACTCGAACCAGGCCTGGTTCGCGGCCTTGCGCCGGTCCGCGTCGGTCTCGTCCTGCCGGCCGTCGAAATAGGTGGCCGTGGCGCCGAAGCAGTCGTTCGAGAACTCGTGGTCGTCCCACGTGGCGATCATCGGGAAGCTCTCGTGGACCTTCTGGAGGTTCGCGTCGGAGCGGTATGTCCTGTAGAGCTCCCGGTAGTTATCGAGCGATCTCGCCGCGTGGTAGGCGCCGTCGCCGTCACCGAGGGAGATGCTGCCGGCCACGTCGGTGAAGACGACGCGGCGCCCGGTCGTGCTCTGGAAGCTCGGATCGCCGTCCGTCTCGTAGATGTAATCGCCGAGGTGGACGAAGAAATCGAGCTCCTCCTGGGCGAGCGCCAGGTAGGTGTTGTAGTACCGGCCCACGTAATCCTGGCACGACACGTAGGCGAAGCGGACCTTGACGTCCGCCTCCGCGGCCGGGGCGGTCTTGGTGCGCCCCACGCGAGACGCGTAGCTCGTGTCGCCCTTCACGTAGATGAAGCGGTAGTAGTAGACCGTGCCCGCCGCGAGGCCGCGGACCTTCACCTTCACGCAGTGATCGTGCCTCGCGAGCGCCTTCACCTTCGCCTGTCCGGCGTCGAGCGCCACCCGCTGCGCGAACCCGGCGTCGGTCGCGACCTCGACCTCGAGATCGAGATCCGCCGCGCCGTCCTGCACGCGGGTCCAGAGGACGACGCTGCCGGGGCGCGGATCGCCGGAGGCGACCGACTGGGGGAAGTACTCGGAGCCGTCCGCGAGCTCGCGTTCGTCGTCGAGCGGGTTGATCGTCTCGGGGTCATCGCCGCAGGCCGGGACGACCAGCGCGCCGGCGGTGACGAGCGTGGCTCGAAGGAAATCTCTGCGCTTCAGCATCGGGCGATCAGGGAATCCTGGAACTTTCGCTGATGTCAATCTCCTCGTGGACCCCGCCGCTTCGCGCGCTGCCGGCCACGCGTGTAAAGCGCGAAGCGCGGGGTCCGGTACGTGGGGAAAGTGTGTGTGCTCACATGGCCGAGCATTGACGTGCGTGCTCAAGTGTGGCCAAGCGTGGTCGAGCGTGTTAGAAAAGCCGTCGCGTGCTCGTGCGTCCTGTCCGAGGACCGCATTGGTCCTCGAGGGATAGATGAGCTAAGTTGAGCGTTTGTCATGCGGCGGCGGAGCACGACACCGGAGGGTGAGTCCGACGTGAGGTCGGGGCACAGCATCCCTGACCGCCCCGGCGCCGAGCGTCGCGACTCGATCCCCCCGCCTCGCATCGGGCCGCCGTCCGGGCCTGGGCGTTCCGGCCCGTCCAGCGAGCCGTCGCCTGCTTCAAGGTCTCCTTCATCGCGCAAGGTGCGGACCATCGACGTCCTCGTTCAGGGCGCGACCGTGGAGCTCTTCCACTTTTACGGTGTCGCCATAGCGCCTGCGGACATCGGGGAGAGCCGCGACGAGGCGCTCGTTCACAGCGATCCCGTGAGCACGGTCGAGTTCTCTGCGCCCGGCTTCTCCGGCCTGCTGGCCTTGTCGGCGCACCCTGGCGTGTTTCGCGCGATGACGGGGCTGCCGCCCGCGCTCGACAGCGTCGACGACTGGATGCGTGAGGTCGTCAATCAGCTCATGGGAAAGGTGAAGAGCCGCCTCGCGCGGTTCCAGATCGCGCTTCACGCCGAGCTGCCGCAGCTGCGCCGCGCGAGCGACGTGGCGCGGCGGTACCGGGGCAGCAAACAGCAGTTCTGCTATGCTTTCCGGACGTTGAAGGGCGAGGTGGTCGTCACGCTGGGCGGCGACTTCGACGAGAGCTCGCTGGTGTTCTCGAACTCGTCCCCGCTTCCGCTCGATGGCAAGGTGATCCTGTTCTGAGCGCTCATGCGCGGCGCCCGCGCCGCGCAGTCTGGCTCTACTGCGGGAAGTCGGCCGGGGAAGGGAATCGCCGAGCCGCCAAGGGCGCCCGAGTTGTCGTCCTGCTCCGGAGAGGCCTGCGCCTCCTCGATCGCCTCGAGGCGCTTCTCGAGCTCCGCCGAGCGCTTCTCTGCAGCGGCGAGCCGCCTGGCGATCGCATCTTCTCCGGCGGCGGCGGGCGCCGCGGCGGCCGCTCCGGTCGCGGCGGGTGTCGCCTCCGCGGCCGCTCCGGTCGCGGCGGTCGCGGCGGGCGCTCCGGTCGGCCGCAGTGCACTCCGAGCCATCAACATTGATTTCTCCCCGCTCGCAGAGCCTTCGTTGCGGCTCCGGCCGACGTCGCGCGCGCTCTTGCGGACTCGCGAACTTCACGCGTAGCATACACAGCGACGAGGGCGTGGGGGGAACTCGACGCGCTCCGTGACGCTCCGGTGCACCACGGCCAGGTGAGACATCCCAACAGGAAAGAACGTGAATCAGGGGAGCGTACATGGTGTGCGGGCGAACGTCGGTGATGACTCCACATGTGCGCGTGTTGATTGTCATTTGCGTCATTTGTGTCATCCGCGCCGCGCGCGGGGTTCAGCTCGCCCGGTGGTCGTGCTGAGTGCGCCGCGCCGGGCGACGGGCGTTCGCGCGAGACCCCTCGTCACGAAGCACACGAGATGCGCGCGGGCGCCGCTCCGCGCGGGCCACGCCGGGGGGACGGGGGCATGCCGACATTGCGTAGCGCTTCGATTCGACTGAAGCTGTGGTCGCTCGCCGGCGTCCCCGTCGCGGGGGCCCTGCTGCTGGCGGCGATGATCGTCGGCGACGCGCGGCAGCAGGCGGCGAGGGCGGCGGGGATAGGCTCGATCGAGGACCTCGCGCAGCTCTCCTCGATCATGGCGCAGCCGCTGCACGCCCTCCAGAAGGAGCGGGCGTGGACCGCGCTGGTCGAGGGGCTGGAGGCCCGTCCTCCGGAGACGACCGACGTCGAGGGCGAGCGCCACGCCACGCCGCCGCTCAATCGCGCGGCGGAGCTCCTGCGCGCCGGCGGCCAGCTCCGGGACGCGCGGGCGGCGACCGACGAGAGCCTCGCCCAGCTCGACGCGTTCCTGGCCGCGCGCGACCTCTCCGGGCTGCCGCGCCGGCTCGCCCGCGATCTCGCGGACGGGCGCGCCAAGGTCGGCGAGCTCGGCGCGTTCCGGGGCCAGGCCGACGCGAAGACGGTGTCGCTCGACAGCGTGCTGAGGGTCTTCGGCGGCATCAACGTGAGCCTCATCCGGGCCAACGCCGGCCTCTCCGAGCTGAGCGACGAAGGCGAGCTCCTGCGCAGCATCCAGTCGATCGTCGCCGTCCACGAGTTCGCCGAGCGCGCCAGCCGCCAGCACGCGCTGCTCGCGCACGCCTTCGCGTCCACGCAGTTCGAGCCGGGCGCCTTCAAGACGCTCGTGACGCTGATGACGGAGGAGCAGCTCTATCACGAGGAGTTCATCGCCAACGCGTCGGAGCCGGCGCGGGCGCTCTACAACGCCGCCCGCTCCAACCCGCGCGTGCGGCGCGCCGACGAGCTGCGCGCCGCCGCGATCGGGTCGACCGACGAGGCGCTGGCGATCGATCACGACGCGTGGTTCGAGGCGCAGCAGGGGCGCGTCGACGGGCTCGCCGCGATCGAGGAGGAGGCGATCTCCGGGATGAGGCGCGCCGCGGCGGCCAGGGTGGCGGACACGCGGAGGACGGTGCGCGACGGCGTCGCGGTCTCGGCGTTCGTGCTCCTCGTGTCGGTCGCGCTGGCGCTGGTCCTCGTGCGGGGGATCTCCCGATCGCTCGAGGTCCTCGGCGAGGCCGCGGCCCACGTCCGGCGGACGCGCGACTACACGACGCGCGCCCGCAAGACCGCCGACGACGAGTTCGGGGCGCTCACGGACGCCTTCAACGAGATGCTGGCGGGCATCCAGGCGCGCGACGAGGTCCTCGAGGGCCACCGGCAGAACCTCGAGGCCACGGTCGCCGAGCGGACCTCGGAGCTCGAGAAGCGCAACCGGGAGATGCGCCTCGTCCTCGACAACGTCGATCAGGCCCTCGTGACCATCCACCGGGACGGCACGATGGAGCCCGTGCACTCCGCCGCCTTCGAGCGCCTCTTCGGCGTGCCGGCGCGCGACGAGCACTTCGCCGATCGCATCGCCGGCCACGATCCGCGGGCCCGCGCGTTCCTCAGGATGGGGTGGGAGGCGGCCTGCGACGATTTCCTCCCGCTCGAGGTCGTCCTCGACCAGCTCCCGAAGACCTTGCACCGCGAGGGCCGCTACCTCGCGCTCGGCTTCAAGCCGATCCTGTCGGGAGAGGGCCAGTTCAACGGGGCGCTGATGGTGATCACGGACGTCACGTCCACGATCGCCTCCGTGCGCGAGGCCGAGCAGCAGCACGAGTATATCCAGGTGTTCGAGCGGGCCGTGAAGGACCGGCTCGGCCTCGTCGGCTTCGTCAACGACACGACGAAGCTCGTCGACGCGGTGAGCGCGCGGTCCAGCGGCGAGGTGGACGAGGTGATGCGCCTCGTGCACACGATCAAGGGAAACGCCGGGCTCTGGGACGTGACGAGCGTGGCGAGGGTGGCGCACGAGATCGAGAGCTTCGTCGTCGAGGAGCGCGCGCTGCCGTCCGACGAGCAGATCGACGCGCTGAGGGACGTGTGGCTCGCGTTCGTGGGGCGCGTGAGCGTCCTGCTCGCGTCGACGGCGCAGTCCTCGCGCGCCGACGTCGGCCATGAAGAGGTCGATGCCCTGCTCGCCATGGTGCGCCAGCGCCGCGACCCCGCCGAGATCGAGCGGGCCATCGCGGCCCTCCGCGAAGAGCGGACCGAGGTGCGGTTCAGCCGGATGAAGGACCAGGCCGAGACGCTGGCCCGGAAGCTCCGCAAGCCGAAGCCCGAGGTCCGCATCGACGCCGGGGGCGTCCGGCTGCCCGCGTCGCGCTTCGCCGGGATGTGGCAGGCGCTGGGCCACGTCGTGCGCAACGTGATGGACCACGGGATCGAGCGGCCGGAGGCGCGCGAGGCGGCGGGCAAGCCGTCGAGGGGCACGCTCACGCTCGTCTCGCGGGTGACGGCGGACGAGATCGTCATCGAGATCGGCGACGACGGCGCGGGCATCGACTGGGAGCGCGTGCGCGAGAAGGCCGTGGCCGTCGGGCTGCCGGCCGCGACGCGGCGCGATCTCGAGGCCGCGCTGTTCGCGCCGGGCTTCAGCACGGCCGAGCAGGTCACGGACGTCTCCGGCCGCGGCGTCGGGCTCGGCGTCGCGCTCCACGAGTGCCGGCGGCTCGCGGGCCGGATAGAGCTCGACACCGAGCGCGGCCAGGGGACGACCTTTCGCTTCCGGTTCCCCCGGGAGCCGAGCGACGCCGCGGGGGTGTCGCTCACGACTGCCACGCTGCCGCCTCCGAGCGGGCGGGGCTCGCTGGTGCCTCCTCCTTCGCGGAGCGGATCGAGCCCGGGCATGGCGTCGGGGAGCGCGTGACACGGTGAGCACATCGACAATGCAGAGCGAGATATCGAGGAGAGGGGAATGAACTCGGAGAGCTGGGACCGCATCCACGAGGAGCTCGCTTCGTCGTGCGTCCATCTGTTTCGCGACAACGGCGTCGAGCTCCGGCGGCTGGACGACGGGACGTCGGAGGCGACGCCGGGCAACGCGGTGGTCTCCTTCATCGGCTTCACGGGCGACCACCTTCGCGGGAGCCTGACCATCGTCGCGCCCGTGGCGCTCATCACGCGCAGCCACCCGCTGCGAGAGCAGCGCGAGATCGACGAAGACATGGTGTGCGACTGGGCGAGCGAGCTCGCCAACCAGCTGCTCGGGCGGGTGAAGAACCGCCTGCGCCACCTCGGGCTGGTCATCGTGCTCTCGACGCCGAGCGCCGCGATCGGCGAGCACCTGCGCGCCAGGGAGGAGCAGAGCGAGGGGTTCCGGCGGCTCCTGTTCGCCGCGGGGAACGACCGGCTCGTCGTGCTCTTTGACGCGCTGGCGCCCGACGGCGCGCTGGAGCTCGAGGAGGTGAACATGCCCGATCCGCAGCCCGAGGGCGAGGTGCTGCTGTTCTGAGCCGGATGGCCGTACACGCAAGAGGAGACACGTCACATGGCCAAGAAGATTCTTCTCGTCGAGGATTCGAGTACGGTCCGCCAGCAGGTCGGCATTCTCCTGTCGGGGGCCGGTTATGGCACGCTGGAAGCGGACAACGGCCGAGATGCGGTCGCCGCGGTCGCAGCCCACAAGGATGAGCTGGCCATGATCATCGCGGACGTGAACATGCCCGTGATGAATGGCATCGAGATGATCCAGAGCTTGCGGGACAAGGGGCTCGCGCCGGGGGTTCCGATCCTGATGCTCACCACCGAGGGGCAGCCGGAGCTCATCGAGAAGGCCCGGAAGGCCGGGGCGAAGGGGTGGATCATCAAGCCGTTCAAGCCGGATCTGTTGCTCGCCGCGGTGAAGAAGCTCGCCGGCGAGCCCTGAAGCTGCGGCCCGCAAGGGGAGACCGCTCCCCGTGCACGAAGGGGCGCGGTCTCCCCTTGCGGGCCGCGACCTCGAGCGCCGCGAAATCCTCGCTTGCGGCGGCAGAGGCCGGAAGGGCCGAATCACAACCGCTGCCGCTCCCGGACAGAGCTACCCGACGGCGCTGGACAGCGCTCGGCACTTGCGGCGCAGCGCCGAACCGTGTGACCCTCGGTGCGGAAGTTCTCCAAAGGCGCCCGAACGCACGGATCTGGTCCACCGGTTTGACTTCTGCCTGTGCCAGCCGATGAACTCGCAATTCGCCTGTGCGCCCCGCGCGTGCTCTGCCAGTGTCGAGCGCGATGAACCAGCGTGAGAACCGCTACCAGGCGCCGCGCACCCCGATCGAGGCCGTCCCCGCGGGCCCCTTGTCACGAAGCGCTGCGAGGGTTTTCGTCGCGTGGCTTCTCGGGGCCTCGCTGGTGAGGGGCGCCGCGCTCGCCTTCCAGATCGGATACGCGCTGGCAGCGTTCGGCGCAGAGAAGCATCTCGCCGGACTGCTGGCAGCCTCCGTGCTGCGCACTGGCGCTGCCCAAGTCGCCGCGTCCGCCTGCAGTGTCGCGCTCGCGTGGGAGACCCACCATGGCCTCGGCGCCCAGCGCCCGCTCTGGCGAACGTACGCGCTCCTCCCGTTCACGGCACCCGTCGCTGCGGGCCTCATGATCGCCGTGGGGGTGGGGGCGACGACCTTCGGGTACGGCGCTACACCGTGCGCGTCGTGGCAGTCGATCCGAGCGTTCGCGACGCCCGGCGATGCGCTGTTCGGCCTGGTGCAGGCGAGCGCCCTGGCGATCGTCCTCGGTGGGCTTGCGGTGCTGCTGGGGCCTTGGCTCTCGGCTCTGCGCGCGGGCTTGCTCGCCAGGATCGTTGTGGCGCTGCTCGCGACGGGGTTGATCACCGGTGCGGTGCAGGCGGCACTCGTCGTCTTTCTCTCCGCGGGCGATGACGTGGGCGTGCCCTGACATGGCCTCTTGGTTGGCAGTCGGCAAGAGTCCTGAATTTCCTGCGAACTTTGGGCTCGACGTACATAGTTATGCGCTCCTGCAGCTGCCGCAGCACTGACGCCCTGGGGCGGACCGCAAGCGGGGCCGCCGAACCCGGCAATGCAGCCGCCAAGGTGCCTTGCGGCTGATGACGAAGACGTCGGGCAGGCGCGGCGCCACGAGGGGCGGCACGCTGGTACGGGCGTGTCGTCACTGGCCACGTGACCGAGCTTCCGCGCGTCGGCCGACTGCGTCGCGAGGAGCACCTTCCAGGTGCGCCCGGCGCGCCGAGCGGGAGCTTGACACGAGCGATGTTATCGTATGGCCTGTCCTGCTCGGAGAGCCCATGAAAAAAACGTGGAAAGATGCGGTCACCTTCATCACAGGCGGCGGCTCGGGCATCGGTCGAGCGCTCAGCCTGGAGCTCGCGCGGCGCGGAGCGCGCGTGACGGTGACGGACGTGAACGGCGACGCCGCCGCGAAGGTGGCGGCCGAGGCCGGCAACGGCGCTTCCTCGCGCGCGCTCGACGTGCGCGACGAGGCGGGCATGCGCGAGGCCATCGAGGACACCGCTGCCCGCGGCGGGCGCCTCGACTTGCTCATCAACAACGCGGGAATCGGCGCCGCCGGCGAGGCGCACGAGATCCCGCTCCCGCACTGGAACCGCGTCCTCGACGTCAACGTGCGCGGCGTGCTGCACGGCATCGTGGCGGGCTACCCGATCATGGTGCGCCAGAAGAGCGGCCATATCCTCAACGTGGCCTCGCTCGCCGGCCTGGGCCCAGCGCCGCTCTTCACGCCGTACGCGATGACCAAGCACGCCGTCGTCGGCCTCAGCACGAGCCTGCGAATCGAGGCGGCGGCCTACGGCGTCCACGTGAGCGTGCTCTGCCCGGCCGCGGTCGAGACCCCGATCCTGGACTCCGAGAACCCCCCCGATCTGCCGGCGGTCCCGTGGGTTCCGAACGCGCGCCGCCTGCTCGAGGCCCTCGCCGGCCCGCCTTACCCGGCCGACGCGCTCGCGCGCGAGGCGCTCGACGCGGCGGCCGACGACGTGCCCGTCATCGTGCTCCCCGCGCGCGCACGCTTCCTCTGGCGCCTCGGCAGGATGTTCCCGGCGCTCGTCGAGAAGGGCGGCCGCGACGAGATCGCCAAAGAGCGAGCGACGCGAGGGTGAGCGTTCGAGCACGCGCTCGCACGCAACCCGTCCAGAACGTGCGTGGGCGACGCGCCCGGCCAGGCGGCGCTGACCGACGCGTGGGTTGGTGTCTCGGCGCCGGGCGGGGCGGGGACTGGGCTCTCGACGTCCTATCCGCTCCGCATGCCGTGCCCGCTCGCCTCCTGTAGCCTCGCTTCGAGTCCTGCCGGGCGAGGGGAGGTTGCCACGTGAAGACGATCGATGTGAAGGGGCACGGCGTGGTGAGCGTGACGCCGGACGTGTCGACCCTGAACGTGCAGTGTCGGGTCACCGCGCTCGTCGAGTACGTGACGGACGAGGGCATCGGCTACGTCAAGGTGCACCACGTCATCGCCGATGGGAACTTCGTCTTCACCCTGTCGTAAGGGAAGCGCAACAACGCCGCCTGTGGCTTCTACGATCTGTTCCGCGTCGAGGGCGGCGACATCGTCGCGCACTGGGACTCGCGGCGCTCCGTGCCCAGCTCGACCAGGAGCGGGCTCCCGATCTTCTAGAGCACCGAGCACGTCGAAACCCGGAGAATTTTCACAGGGAGGCGAGGAGGCGGGGAGGAAGAAGAAATGAATTTCTCCCTCTTGCCGTCTCTCGCTCCCCGCCTCCCCGTCTCCCTGTGAAATTCCTGCTTTGTCTCGTGGTTTCAACCCATATGTCGCTCTAGTACTACAGCCGTACTTGCGGTCCATTTGCGGCTGTAGACGGGCGGACGGGCACGGATTTCTCGACGATTTTGATGTCTACAGCCGCACCTCGGACCAAGTACGGCTGTAGTACTAGCCCGACAGCCGCACCGCGAGCACCCCCCCGTCGGCCTCGAACGGGTGCGGCACGCGGCTTCACGAGATGCTCCAGGAGGCGCGAGCGCGCGGCGAGCCGCGCCCGACCGACCCCATCGTCATCGAGGTCGCGGGGCGGGCGATCGTCCACGGTCTCGCGCGCCTGTTCCTGGATGGCCACCTGCCGCGCGAGGGCGCGATGGATCTCGCCGCGGCCGTCCTCGATGTGCTCGGCGAGGGGCTCGCGCAGGGGCCCCCTGATGGGTGAGCCGCGCTCGTCAGTGCAGCTTGTCCTTCGCCTCGGCGAGCTCCTCGTTGATGCGGTCCACGAACGCGTCGAGGGTCATCGGGCCCTTGCTCGCGGCTGCGGCGGCCTCGATGGCCTGCGAGGCGAGCGAGGTGAGGCGCTCGACGTAGGCGAGCTGGCCCTCGAGCTTCTCGTAGTCCCCGTCGACGAAGTACCCGCTGTCGTCCTTGACGTCGAGCTCGGGCGCATACCGCTGCTTCACGTACCGCAGGATGGCGCACACGGCGACGTGGACCTTGGGGCCGGCGAACTGCGTCTTCGTCCAGTTGTAGCGGCTCCCCTCCTTGAAGAACTCGACGCCCGGCGCCTCTGGCAAGCTGGGGACGCCTACGCTTACGCGCGGCCCTCCGCCGCGCCCCGCCTTCTCCTGCGCTGCGCGGGTGAGGTTGCGCGTGATGGCCGCGGACTCCGCCAGCGCCTGACGCATCATGTCCGCCATCTTCGAGTCGCTGAGCAGCGCGTGGTACGTGTGGTTGATGAAGGTGCCTTCACCGTCGAAGTGGAAGTGGAGAGGCTCGCATTCGCGGTGGGGATAGAGCGTGATCCCCTCGAGACCCGAGCACGTCACGCGCCGCTCGGCGACGAGCTCCTTCATGGTCTTGCTGGGCCAGCCGGCGGCCGCAGCCTTGGCGGCGAGATCCGCGACGAGCTCGGGGACGACGGTCGGGTCGCGGAGCTTGCCCGAGTACGCGATGGAGATGCCCATGGTGCCTCCTGAACGATCTCCCCTTACTCCAGCGCCGTCGTCGAGGCCAGCGCGCGCCGGGGAGGGAGCCCTCGGCCTCGGCGACAGGGACAGTGAAAGAGCCGCCGGAGCTCCCTCGCTCCGGCGGCTCCGGGCCGCCTGGGGCCGCCTGAGCCTCGACACATGACCGCGAGGCCCCGGGCTCGGCGGATCCTTCACGTCTAGAGCGGATGTCCTCGCCGGGCTACTGGCAGGCTGTCGCGCCGAAGCAGACCGCCGGATCGCCCGCGAAGCGACGGAAGTTGTCCGCCTCCGGGTGGCCCGGGAACGGAACATAGTAGTAGACGGCCTTGTTATCGAAGTCGCTGCCGTCGTAGTAGGTCTGCCACGTCAGCGCGTAAGCGACGCCGGCGCTCTTGGCGAGATCGAGGAGGTGGGTGTTGTACCAGTCCTCGGTGAGCGCGCCTCGCCCCGCGTCCGGAAACAGGCTCGTCACCTCGGCGGAAGAGAGCGCGACGGCGCCCGCCGAGCCGAGGCCGTAGTTGGCCAGGAACTCCGTCCGCAGGCTCTCATCGAACAGGGTGTCGTGCCACTTGCTCACGTGGTCTGCCGGGTAGAGCGTGAGCGACGCGCCCGCCGCGAGCTTGCTGACCCGGTGGAGGAGGTGAAGCCGGTAGGTGCCCGTCTCGGTGAGCGCGTGAGGCTTGCCCTTGGCCGCGCCGATCGCCGCGACGGCGCTCGCCATCGCCTTCATGTCCTCGAGATCTGCCGGGGACGCCGCGCGCTCGTACGGGTAATAGAGATCGATGCCGAGGATGTCGATGAGGTCGTCGCCAGGGTACGCCTCGAGGTAGTACTCCTCCAGCAGCGCGGACGGCGGCTGGCCCTCGTTCTCGAGCGCCTCGATCGCCTCCTGGGGCGGGCTCTCGTACGCCGCGCCCAGCCCGGTGAGCTCCTCGACCAGGCGCGCCCGGAGCATGTCGCGAGAGAGGCTCTCTGGATCCCTGACCTTCGCCTCGGCGGGCGTCACCGAGCTGTCGCTCAGCTTTCGCACCTTGTCCGTCGAGTACGCGAAGATCACGTTCTCCATCCCCGGCTCGCTCCGGACGGCCTCGGCGAACGTGCGGTACGCGGCGCTGTAGGCGGCGGGGCCGGTGACGGCCTGATCGTCGTCGAGCAGGGCCTGGCAGTTCCAGTAGGGCTGACCCCACCAGAACCATCCGCCGGTGTGCTCGTGGAACGGGCGGAGGACGATCGGCTTGCCGTCGAGCCCGTGCTCGCGGAAGAACTGGGCCACGTACTTCGCGTGGGCCACGAGCCAGTCGCGCGCCGAGATCCCGGCGTGGGTCCCCTGCTCGATCGGCACGTCGTTGGCGATCTTGCAGATGCACTTCAGGTTCTCCGGGATGTCCGCGCTGGAGCCGAGGGAGCGCGAATAGTACGTCTCGGCGTAGAACGGGGTGCCTCCGCCCTGGGCGTGAATCGGGACGCTCTGTCCGTCGACCGTGATGGTGGCGAGCGGCGTCTCGATGGCGTCCGCGAAGTCCGAGGTGCTGATGTCGTAGGTGCACGGGGGCGTGTGCCAGTCGAAAGCCACCATCCCGCCCGGCTGCTCCAGCATGTACGCCGCGGCGTCCGCGGTGACGTCGCGGCGATTCCAGGGGACCGGATCGAAGACCATCGCGTCGAGGGAGACGCCGAGCAACCCGGGGTTCTCTCCCACGGTGGCGCCGGCGTCCGACGACCAGCCCCGCTCGCCGCGGCTGGCGGGGCCTGCCATGCTCGAGAACCAGTCGTTGGTCGACACGAGCTGCTTGGTGCCCGGATCGTAGAGCCCCCACGTGATGGCGTTCTCGTAACCGAACCGGAACTTGCCGGCTCGAGACGACGTCCAGAGGTCCTCGAGGAGGTCGCCCCTCGGCGTGTCCGGGAACTCCGGCGTGTCTCCCGGCGCGCCTCCCGTGCCTGACGACGTGCTCGACGAGGTGCTCGACGACGCGCCTCCCGAGGTGCCCGACGACGCGCCTCCCGAGGTGCCCGACGACGCGCCTCCCGGCGGCGTGTCCTCGTCCGACGACCCGCAGGCGGCCGTCAAGCACAGGAGGAATGCGGCATAAACGCGTGGACTGAGCGGGACAAGATTCATGGGTTCTCCCCTGCGAACGGTGCCAGTAACGAAGCGACAATAAAGCGTGTTAATCGGTTCAGTGTCAACGGCCATCTCACCAGGGGAGAGGTGCGCCGCACCGGGCTTCGCGCCGATTTCACCCTGAGCGCCGCGCGGCGCGATGCTGCGGCGCGTCACGGTGCAGCTGGCTCACCGTGAGCGCATCGCCGGCACGTTCGGCCGGCTGCCGCCGGCGCGCCCTGTCCTGGAGCCCCGCCGGGACAGGTTCTTAACCGGTTCTTCTTTTATGGGGTTACATCCGGCGAGCGCGCTTGAGCGCATGGCCTCAGCGGCCGAGGTGGCGACCCATCCATGCGTCGCGGCGGAAGCGGTTCCTACCGCCCGCCACCCGCAGCTGGCCCGTGGCGAGCACCACGCCGGACAGCCGGACCCGCGCGCTCCTTCGTCCTCGTTCGCCTACGAGGCGGCCAGATCACCGCGCCGCCGCGGCGCGTCCGCCGTGGACCGGCGATGGCACCGCTCACACGCTGCCGCTCACCTTCGCCGTACGGGTATTCCCGTCGAGCGACGATTCGATGGTGTACGACGCTCCCTGGTAGGAAATGCTCCCGTCGTCACTCAGGTTTCCGCCGCGCAACACGTTGGCGGCGCTCTCGTACAGAAGGAAGGAGGCGTGACCGGTGGGCACCGCGCTGGACAGCGTCCAGGTGCCCTCGGCGCCGCCCGATTCGATCACGAGGTGCTGCCGAGCGCCCGACGGGTCGATGAGCACGCCGAGCGTCGAGCCGCTTCGGTCGCGCGCCGTGGCGCGGAAGTGGAGGTGGGCAGCGGTGGCGAGCAACAGGGAGGAGGCGACTGGCTTCTGGGGGATGGACATGGCGGTGATGAACAGCTCCGTTGATGGACCTTGCAAGTTCCCGTACGACGCGTCGTTCCGGGGCTGCCCGGCGGCCGAGCTCTCGCGGAGAGGGCGATCACGGGCCTGCGCCGGCGAGCGCGCTCGTCGGCTGCCAGGAGAGCCCGTCGTACCTCCGGGGAGAGCCCGAGCGGTCGAGCCGCTTGAACGTCTCGCCTGCCTTGAGGTGCCGCTGCCTGTCGCGATCGAATGGACCGCGCTGCCCGCTCGCCGGCTCGTACATGACATCGCTCTTCCCATGCACATGGAAACGCCAGCAGAGCCTTTGTTCCACACCGTCCACGACCCGCGACAACAACGCTTTCATGGCCTATAGCTCTCTGCGCTCAGCGCGCGTGCTCGCGGCGAGGAAGCACGGGCGCGGCGGGATCGGCGAGCGCGGCCTTCCCGTCCGTACCACGCACAGGGCGCGCGCCTCCCTGACGTCGGCCTCGACCTCCGCCACCATCCAAGCCCTCGTCCTGCCCCGAGAGCGGCGACGGGCCTCCGGCGGAGCGGAGCGCGAACAGCGCGCTCGGGAGGAAGCGAGGCCACGATCGCAGGTCTTCCCCGAGCGCGCGCAGGACGGTCGGCATCCGCTCGACGCGCGACGGCGAGATCGACACGAGGCCGTCGCCCGGCCTCGCGTTGCTCGGCGCGGCGGTGATGCTGGGCGTAAACACGTGGATCATCTCGACGTTCTCCCGAAGGCGGAAAGCACGCCAGGCGCGTGCATCCCGGGGCTGTGCATGAACTGCCTCGAACGTCGCTTGACGGCCGTGCTTGCCGCTCCAGGACCGACGGCCCAGACGGCATCGCCGGCAACTTCGCTGCGCGTGCGCAAACAATGTATAGCAGAAAGGACGGCCGCTGCACCACGTTTATCGGCGGAGCACCCACCGATTTCACCGGCACGATGCTTTTCCGCGGCGCGGCGCCCCGGGCCTCATGAGAGATGTCTCTTTCAAGGAGGGGAGCTCAACCCTCGGCACCCGTGGTCCCGGTGTCCAACCGGGCGACCTGGCGCCTGCCGGCCATCTGGAGGATGCCCATCCAGGCGATCAAGCGGATGACCTGGTAGCCCGGGTCGATCTCGAACCAGCGCACCGCGAAGCTCGGGCTCTGCGGGTACTTGTGGTGGTTGTTCTGGAAGAGCTCGCCGAGCGTCACGAGGTCGAGGGCGATCGTGTTGCGCGAGTCGTCGTCGCTGTTGAAGTTACGGTAACCGTAGCGGTGGCCGCACCAGTTCACGATGGCGCCGTGGAGCGGGCCCATCGTCCAGTGGAGCGGGACAAACAGGAATTGCCACCATTGCGTGGCGAAGGCGATGTAAAAGAGCGCGTAGCCCGTCCCCCACGCGAGGCGGCTGACCCACGAGTTGCCGATGCGGTCGAGCGCGCGCCACTCGGGGTAGCCGCCTAGAAAGCGCGGCTCCACCTCCGCCGTGCCGTCGCAGATGGCGTCGTAGCGCTTCGCGGTCGACAGCATCATGGAGACTGGCTCCGCGTAGTAGCGTGGCGAGTGCGGGTCCTTCGGGGTATCGCTGTACGCGTGGTGCATGCGGTGCAAAATCGCATACGCCCGGGGCACAAGGTACGAGGAGCCCTGCGTGACGTAGGTGAGGAGATGGAAGATCCGTTCCCAGCGCTTCGACATCGTGAACATCCGATGCGAGGCGTACCGGTGCAGGAAGAAGGTCTGGAAAAAGACCGATAGCGTCGAATGGGCGATCAGGATGGCGACGAATTCCATGGCTCGCTTGTACACCCAGGTTGGGCCCACATGCGGTCAGCTCACGGTCACGATTCGCGAGGTCCGTTGCCGCGTCGCTCGTGCGAGCGCGTTTTCATGCCACGCGATTTCGTCCGTGGAGGCGAGTCCGTGACGGGCGAGTTCATCGACCGGAAACAATGCTGTGCTGCCAGGCGCCGCGTCGCTCCTGCAGGTATAGCGCATCACGGCATCACGCAAGCGACGTCGCACGCCGCCTTATCACGACGAGCCGAACGTTGACCGTCAGCGGCGGCGGATCGTTCTTGACATACATGGGCGCTGCGTACAGACTGGTTCAGTAAGCCATTCGAGCGTGTGCCGAAGAATTCGTCGCGCTCGGGGTCCAGGGGCCCGCAGCGGCGTCGCGCGGTGCGGCTCATCGAGCTTGACGTGGGATAGCTCGTCCGAGCGCTCCGTCGCGGCGGCGAGCTGGCGCGGCCGGCCGTCGCGCGGCGGTTCGTGCGCCGCAAGAACAGGGGGCCTCGCTGCGTCCTGCTCGTGACTGGAGCCGCGCAACCACATCGAGGTGCACGCATGCAGATCCGCGTAGGATACGAGCTGCTCTACGAGTTCCCACGACCGACGCCGGTGATCCTGACGCTGAGCGTCCACTACTCGCGTGCATCGGATCTGGTGCGGCCCGATCACATGCTCACCAGCCCGTCGATCCCGGTCCGAGCTTACCGGGATGCCTTCGGCAACTGGTGTAGCCGTATCGTCGCGCCGGCGGGTCAGCTGAAGATCTCCGCCGACGCGGTGGTGAACGACACGGGCGCGCCGGACCGCGTCGTGACATCGGCCGAGCAACACCCCGTCGATGCGCTGCCCGAGGAGACGCTGGTGTTCTTGCTGGGCAGCCGGTACTGCGAGACGGATCGCCTGTCAGAGGCGGCATGGGACCTGTTCGGCCAGTCGCCCACCGGCTGGGGTCGCGTGCAGGCCGTCTGCGACTTCGTTCATCGGCACATCGCCTTCGGGTACGAGTTTGCGAGCCCTACCAAGACGGCAGAGGAGGTGTTCAACGATCGGAGAGGCGTCTGCAGAGATTATGCGCATCTCGCGATCGCGCTCTGCCGTTGCCTGAACGTTCCGGCTCGTTACTGCACCGGCTACCTGGGCGACATCGGCGTACCTCCTCCCCACGGGACGATGGACTTCTCCGGCTGGTTCGAGGCCTATCTCGGTGGCGAGTGGCATACGTTCGACGCGCGCAACAACGTGCCTCGCATCGGGCGCGTGCTGATCGCCCGCGGGCGCGATGCCGCCGACGTGGCGATCACCACAACCTTCGGCGAGAACACGTTGCGGAGCTTCCGCGTCTGGACGGATGAGGTTGTGGGCTAGCTCCGCCCGGGGCAGCCTCGCGCGGTGGCCGCGCTCATCGGGGCGGTGAGGGTGCTCGTCGTGAGCTCGCTCGAAGGCGCCGCAGCGCTGCCTTCTTCGACCGCCGCCAGAGCGATGTGACGGCGCTGCACCGCCGCGAATGTCGTCGATGCAGGAGACGGCGGTGTGCAACTTGGACGATCGGGTGGTGAGGTGATGGCGTCATGGCATTGGGGCCGCCTCGGTGCGTCCGGCCGCTTGAGGCGAGTCGGCGCACATGCCTGCTCTCGGTCAGCGTGGTAGTCTGCGCGCCCATGGACAACGCGCAGGGCGACGGTATCGATGAAGGAGACTGGGGACGACTTCACGTCACGCGCGCCTGCTGTGGTGCAGGCGTTTGCAGGAACTTCGCTCCAGAGCTCCTGGGCGAGGTCGCGCCCGCGCACTGGGGAGCCATGGACGGCGACGTCCGGCGCCGCGGCCCCGCCGTGCTCGCGGGCACCTATGAGGACGGGGCCTTCACCGGCATCCTGCGCCAGCCCCGGAGCCGGGCCGACCTCGAGGCGGCGCGCTCGGCGGTCGCCGCCTGCCCCGTTCACGCCTTGCGCCTCCGATCGCCGCCGCCATCCGGCGCGCGGCCCGGCGCGGTCGGCGCCCCGTTCCACGCCTGGCCGCGCCGCATCGAAGAGGACGTCTGGGCCCTCGGCCACCCCGCGCGCGAGAACGCGGGCGCGACGGCCTACTTCATCGAGCGCCCCGGCGGCGGCGTGCTCGTCGACCTGCCGAGCCCGACCGAGGCCGTCTTCCGTTTCCTCGAAGAGCGCGGCGGCGTGCGGTGGATCTTCCTCACCCACCGTGACCACACCGCGCACCACGCCGAGTTCGCGGCCCGCTTCCCTGGGTGTCGCCGCGTCCTCGCCGCCGCGGACGTGAACCCGCGCGGCGCCGGGCGCAATCCGGCCACCTCCGAGGTGGAGATCCAGCTCAGCGACCGCCTCGATCCGATGACCCTCGACGGCTCGCCGCTCGCCGACAGCGACCTCGCCGGCGCCGAGCTCGCCGTGCTCTCGCAGCCCGGCCACACAGCGGGCTCGATGTGCCTGCTGTACCGGGGCCGCTTCCTGTTCACCGGCGACCACCTGGCCTACTCGCGCCGCATCGGCCAGATGATGGCGTTCCGGCTCCAGTGCTGGAACGACTGGGAGCGTCAGATCCGCTCCGTTCGCCGCCTGGTCGCGCTGGCGGACGCTGGCCACCTCCGCTTCGCGTGGCTCCTGCCCGGCCATGGCGAATGGCACCGACTCGAAGGCGACGGCGGCGCTCCCGCGGCGGCCGCCGAGCTCGGGCGGGCGCTCGCGTGGATGGAGCGGCAAGCGCCTGGCCACGTCCCTTTCTTCCGGTTCATCCCCTGGCTGCAGAGCCGCTCGTACCCCGGCACCCGCCTCGCGCGCGCGGTGCACGCGATCGGCGGCGATGGCCCCGGGAGCGAGGCCTGGGTGCTGCCGCGCGCCGCCCGCCCGTACCTGCCCGATTACCGGCCGGAGAAGGCCGCCGCCGCGTGGCTGCGGGTCTCCCTGGTCGCCGTGACGGCGCTCGGGGCCGCGGCGGCCGCCGCCCGGCTCGCCGCGCGCGCGGCGGGGGCGGTCGCGAAGAGGGGGGCGTGAAGCGGCGGCCGGCGCTCCGATCGTCGCAGCGCCGGGGCAGGGGATCGAGGCGCCGCCGCGCCGGCCTGCGCGCTCAGCCGGCCGCGCCGCCTCGGTCGTCCTGTCGTAGCAGATACGATGTCTCGGGGTTCTCCCGGCGCCAGATCACGTTGTCCATGAAATAGTGGTGGATGTTCACGAACACGAAGACGGCCGCGAAGTACGGCGTCGGGCCCAGGTCGGACATCGCTTCGCCGTCGCTCGAGCTCAGCACGAGCGCGCCGTGCGCGCCGTCGAAGAGCGCGGGTGCGCCGCGGAACACGACCCACCCGAGGCCGACGGCGGTCGCCGCCAGGATCCCGAGGCGCAAGCCGGCAGGGCGCCCGAACAGCGGCGGGCCCTCGGCGTCGCGCGCCTCGTTCCGCTTCATGAGCCAGACGAAATACAGATACTGAACGGAGTGGAGCGCCGGGATCACGTACACCATGAGCCGGTCGAGGCTCGAGTAGACCGTCCAGAGCCAGATCGTGATGAGGAAACCGGCCAGCGGCGCGAGCGGCGGCAGGCGCCGCTCCATGCGCCACCTGCGCGCGAGCACCCAGAGCAGCGCGAGCGCGCTGAGCCCGAACGCGAGCCCGGTGACGGGCTCGAGCGCCGGCGGGTGCGCGAGCGACGTGTAGACCACGCCTTTCTCCTCGACCTCCCTGCCTGGATCCGCCGGGCTCGCCCACGCGTACGCCCAGGCCGCGAAGCAGTGCGCGAGGATCACCTTGCGCTCCAGGGGACCGAACCGGAACCCACGCCGCGCCGAGAGCACCGTCAGCACGCCGAAGCCCTGCTTCACGTAGTGCCAGCCCACCAGGAGGAACATGAGCTGGATCATGAAGCCCATGGACCGCGCCGAGCCGGTCGAGAGCGCCCCGATCGCCCACGCGAGCAGCGCGGCCGGGACCAGGAGGCCGGCCAGGATGTAGCGGGCCCGCTGCGCCGGGGCGAACGCGCCGCCGAACGCGCGGCGCCTCGCGTCCTTGTAGAACAGCAGGTACGTCACCGCGAAGTGAGGATCGTTGATCACGGACGCGGCGTGGAACGTCAGGAAGCCGATCGCGAGCTCCGCCGCGTCGAGCCCGACGGCCCTGCGGGCGAGCCACGCGAGCGGGAAGAGCACGAGCGTCGCGCCCCCGACGAGCAGGAACTCGGCGAGCTGGGCGCGCAACGCGGCTCGACGCGGCGTCGCGACCGGGACTGGCAGCGTCGCGCCCGCGCTGGTCATGCGCCGAAGCTACCACACAGGGGCGCCCGTACGGCGCGCGCCGCAGATCGAGCTCCGGCCCGAGGGCGAGCTTGATGCGGTGCGCTGTCGGCTTGAGGGGGGTCGCGGGGCGCCGTGGCCTCCCTCCCTCTTCGATCAATAAATGACGAGATCTCTCGTCACAAATAAATGACAGATCGCTCGCCGCAAATAAATGACAGATCCGATGTCGCGCCGACGCCGGCGGCATCGAGGGCGTTCGGCGCGAAGCGGGCGCCGCTCCTCGTCCAGCTGTGCTATTCCGCGATCATGCGGAGTCGATCGTGAGCCTGGGCGACCTGGTCGACGACGTCCCCGAGGACCCGCTCATCACCGGCGCGGTCCGGCGCGCGCTCGTCGCCTATGGGGCGGTCCTCCCCGCAGATGTCCTCCGTGACGTCGAGATGCTCGCCACGAGGACGCTGTTCGTGCACCCGCTCGGGATCTCGTTCGTCGCCCGGCTCGCCCCCGGGATCCGCGTCGAGGTGGACATGGGCGACGATCTCGCCGAGCAGGCGCAGCAGGGGTTCGCGGTCGGCGAGATCATGATCTCGATGATGCGCGTGCTCCGCAGGCGGTCGCGCGAGCGGGGCGAGCGTCGCTTCTTGATGCCCGAGACGCCGATGCTCATGCTGCAAGCGTTCCTGGGCTACTTCAGCCCGGACCCGGCGCTCTGGACGATGGGCGACGACGCCGTGCGCGGCGCGCTGGATCGCCTCTGCGAGGCCGTCGTCGGCCTGTTCTTCACGGGCCTCGTCGTCGATGTGCTGGAGAGCCCCTCGTCGCTCGACGACTGGGGGGAGACCGGCCGCGCGCTCTCCGCGGTGCTGCCGGCCATGACCGCGGCGCTTCACGGCGCGAGGGCCCGGCTGTCCAGGCGCGACCGGCACGCGCTGGAGACCTACGACGCCTGCGGCTGGGATGCGGCGCGGCTCGAGCGCCGGCTGGGCGGCGGCCCGGAGCCCGCCCGGCCGGCGTTCTTCGCCCTGGGCGCGGCGCTCGCCGCGGAGCTCCGCGCCTCGCCGGCGAGCTGACCCCGCGTGGTCGTGAGCGCGCGCTCCCTCGCCTCACTCCGCCCCTTCCGTTTGCCGCGCGGGCAGCCACATGCGCACCGTCGTGCCCTCGCCCGGCGCGCTCTCGATACGGATGCTGCCCTGGTGCTCCTCGATGAACCGGTGCGTCAGCGACAGCCCGAGCCCGGTCCCTTGCCCGGGCGGCTTCGTCGTGAAGAACGGCTCGAAGATGCGGCTCAGGTCCTCGGCGCGGATGCCGCAGCCGTGGTCGTGCACATCGATCTCCACGCCGTGGATGTCCCCGCGCGGCCGCGGGCGAGCCTCGACCACCACGGCGCTGCCGTGCGGGCTGGCGTCGAGCGCATTGCCTATCACGTTGAGCAAGGCCGACTCGAGCTGCGATGCATTGACGAGCACCTCGGGCAGCGCCGATGAGTTGCCGTCCGTCTCGAGGTGGACCCTGCGCTCGCGCGCCCGCGGCGCGGACAGGTCGACCGCGCGGCGGAGCGCCGCGCGCACGTCGCACGGCTCCCGGCCGATCGGCTTGCCGCGCGCGTACTCGAGCAGCGCCGTCACGAGATCCGAGCACCGGATCGCCTGCCGCTCGATGGTGCCGAGCGCCTTCAGGAGCGAGGCCTCGTCGGGCAGGCCGTGCCCCTTCCGGTGCCGCCTGAGCAGCAGCTGGGCGTTCATCAGGATGGCCGACACCGGGTTGTTCATCTCGTGCGACAGCCCCGCCACCAGCGTCCCTATCGCCGCCATCTTGCCCGCCTGGAGCAGCTCCTGCTGCGCCTCCGAGAGCTGCTCCAGCGCCGCCGCGAGCTCGTCGTTCTTCGCCGCGAGCTCCAGATAGGCGCGGTGCAGCCGCTCCGCGGCGCGGACTCGCGCCCTGAGCTCCAGGGGGTCGAACGGCTTGCTCATGTACTCGTCGGCGCCGACGTCGAGCCCCCCCACGGCCTCCGCGCCGCTCGCCCTCGCCGTCAAGAGGAGGACAGGGATGTCCCGGAGCGCGGGATCCCCCTTGAGCCGCCTGACCAGCTCGAATCCGTCCATCTCCGGCATCATCACGTCCGAGACGATGACATTGGGCCGCTTCGCCGCGATCGACTCGAGCGCTTCCCGGCCGTTCGTCGCCAGGACGATCTCGTGTCCGGCCGACAGGATGTCCGCCAGGTACGATCTCATGTCCGGGTTGTCTTCCACCACGAGCACGCGCGGCCCCTCCGCGCCGCCGCCGGCGCCGGGCGCGCCTGCGGCGGGCGCCGGGGGCACCTCGAAGCCGCGGAGATTGACGGACGACGGGGGAGGCTCGGAGGTGCCCGCGCCGTCGAGCGATCGCGGCGGCTCGGGCGCGGCGGTCGCCCGCCGCGCTGCCAGGAAATCCGCGGCGCGCGGGAGCCGCACGAAGAAGCGAGAGCCGACCCCGGGCTCGCTCTCCACGCCGACCGCGCCGCCCATGAGCTCCGTGAGCTCCTTGGCCAGCGACAGCCCGATCCCCGTCCCCTCGTGCTTTCGCGTCGCCGAGGCGTCGATCTGCTGAAACCGTTGAAAGAGCAGGTGTCTCCTGTCCGCCGGGATGCCAGGGCCGGTGTCCTCGACCGAGAGCTCGAACAGACCATCGAGCGCCCGCAGGTCGACGGTGACGCGCCCGCCAGGCGGGGTAAACTTCAGCGCGTTGCCCAGCAGGTTGAGCGCTATCTTCTCGAGCTTGCGCCGATCGGCGGGGACCCTCCGCAGCTCGGGATCCACGCGAATCGAGAGATCGAGCCCGCCGCGCGCCGCCGCCGGGCGAGCCTCCTCCACCATGTCCGAGACGAGCTCTCCGACGTCGACGGCCTCCCAGTCGATCTGCATCTTGCCGGCCTCGATCTTCTGATGATCCAGGACATCGTCGACCAGCCGGCGGAGCCGCCGCCCGCTGCGCTGGATGAGCTCGAGGTCCGCCCGCACCCGCGGCGAGAGCGGTTCGTCCCGGCTCGACAGGAGCGACTCGAGCGGTCCGAGGATGAGGGAGAGCGGCGTCCGGAGCTCGTGGCTCATCACCGTGAGGAACTCTCCCTTTGCGCAGGCCGCGGCGTCCGCCGCCTCCTTGGCCTTCTGGAGCTCGATCTCCATCCGTTTGCGCTCGGTGATGTCCGCGTAGATCCCGAGGATCCCCGTCACCTCGCCCCGTTCGTCGCGGATGGGCACCTTGCTGGTGAGCAGGAACCGCTGCTCGCCGTCCGGGCGCAGCAGCGGCTCCTCGACGTCGAGGATCGGGGTGCCACCCTCCATGACCTCCCGGTCGATGCGCACGAAGCACTCCGCGTTCTTGCTGCCCCATACGTCGAAATCGGTCTTGCCGACGAGGTTCTCCAGCTCCTTCGTGTTGGTGTCGTTGAGGAAGTTCTGATTTCCCCCGAGAAACCGTCCGTGACGGTCTTTCCAGAAGATGGCATGGGGGACGTTGGCGATGACGTACTTGAGCACCGCCTGCTGATGGTCGAGGGGCTCCGGCGTCCATTCCTGCGCGGCGGTGCCAGTCGGGGCCTCGTCCGGCGGCGCCACACGGGGTGTCCGCGCGCGTGCTTCGCGCGTGCGACGGGCCGCGAGGAGCCTGCTGATCTTGGCAGAGAGGCGGTAGAGACGTCTCATCGTCGTATCGTCACAGGAGCATAAGGCGAGCGCGGGCGACATCAAACCTGCTCAGCACCGGGACGCCGCGGTCGAGCGCGGGCGGTCGTGTAAAAATGACACCCGAGCAGGCAGGCGCGTCGGATCCGCCGCTCACCTCGCCGCCGGGCGCTGTGGTAGCGCCCGGTGTCGGTCCCGTCGAGCCCTCCCGGCGGCGCTGGCCTGCGCGTCGCTGGCCTCGTCGCACAGGCCCTGAACGCCACCAGCCCTGCACCGGCGCCCGCGCGGTGAGCGCCGCGCTGCGGTGAGCGTCGCGCTGCGGTGCGCGCCGCGCTGCGGTGCGCGTGACAGTCACGAAACAAAGGCGCGGTGCGTCACGAGGGCGCGTCAGGCGCAGAGGAGCCGAGGGAAAGCGCTTTCATCGCCTGGTCAACGGGTCCGTCCCGCCGTTGCGCCGTGACCGAACCATTACCGCGGGCCGCTCACGACGGGTGTTATAGAGGCCGTGCTTGTCATTAGGAGGCAGCCCAGCATGATTGAGGATCCGCAGGTCATCCGCAGCGCCGGCCTCCAGCCGATCGGCATCTGGCGCAGCGGGCCCTGGCTCCCCGCGTTCACATCGACCGATCTGCGGGAGGCCGTCTCCTGCGTGCGAGAGCCGGTGCACGTGGTGCGTGAGACGCCGGAGGGGCGCGTCGGCGTGTCCCGCGGCGGCGCTGTCCTCCGCGAGGATCAGGTCAACGGGGTCCCGACGTTCCCGCTCCTCGGAACGCTGCCCGCCCTGTACCCGGAGTGGCTCGGAGACCGCTCCTTCGTCGAGGTCCACGGCCTGCGCTTCCCGTACGTGGCCGGCGCGATGGCGAACGGCATCCACACCACGCGGCTCACGATCGCGATGGCCAAGGCAGGCATGATGGGGTTCTTCGGCGCCGCCGGGCTCGGGCTGCGCCGGATCGAGCAGGCGATCGACGAGATCTCGGCGGCGCTCGGCACGGACGGCCCCACCTGGGGCTGCAACCTCATCCACGCTCCGAACCAGCCCAGGCTGGAGAGCGACACGGTGGAGCTCTACCTGAAGAGGGGAGTCCGGCGGGCCGAGGCGGCCGCCTACATGGGCCTGAACCCGATGGTCGTGCGGTTCGCCTACAGCGGCGTCAAGCGCTTGCCCGACGGCCGCGTCGACCGGAAGAACCACCTGTTCGCGAAGATCTCGCGCCCGGAGGTCGCCGCGCGCTTCCTGTCGCCCGCGCCGGCCGAGATCCTCGATACTTGCGTTCGCAACGGGTGGCTCACCCGCGACGAGGCGGAGCTCGCGCGGAGCCTCCCGGTCGCCGAGGACATCACCGTGGAAGCGGACTCCGGCGGTCACACCGACAACCAGCCCCTCGTCGCGCTGTTCCCGGTGATCCTCGGCGTCCGCGACGAGCTCGCGGCGAAGTACGGGTATCACCGGCCGATCCGCGTCGGCGCCGCCGGCGGCCTCTCCACGCCGGAGTCGGTCGCCGCCGCGTTCGCGCTCGGGGCGGCGTACGTGCTCACGGGCTCGGTCAACCAGTCGTGCATCGAGTCGGGCCTGTCCGACGAGGGCAAGAAGATGCTGGCCCAGGCCGATCTCCCGGACGTGGTGATGACGCCGGCCGCCGACATGTTCGAGCTCGGCGTGCAGGTCCAGGTGCTCAAGCGCGGCACGATGTTCGGTGTCCGCGCGCAGCGGCTCTACGACCTCTACGTCGCCCACGACTCCATCGAGTCGCTGCCCGGCGACGTGCGCGCGCGCATCGAGAGGGAGCTGTTCCAGATGTCGTGCGACGAGGTGTGGGCGGGCTGCGAGCGGTTCTTCGCCGAGCGCGACCCGGCCGAGCTCGAGCGCGCCGCGCGCGAGCCGAAGCACAAGATGGCGCTGATCTTCCGCTGGTATCTCGGCATGTCCAGCAAGTGGGCGATCGCCGGGGACCCGAAGCGCCGCGCCGATTACCAGATCTGGTGCGGCCCGGCCATGGGCGCGTTCAACCGCTGGGTCAAGGGGTCGTTCCTCGAGGACCCGGCGCGCCGCACCGCGGTCCAGGTCGCGCGCAACCTGCTCGAGGGCGCGGCCGTCGTCACGCGAGCGCAGCAGCTCCGGACGTACGGCGTCCCCGTGCCGAGCGCCGCATTCCACTTCACTCCTCGCCCGCTCGCCTGAGCGCCTGACCACCTGCCGAGGTCCTCATGCATCCTTCGTCTTCGCGTATCCCGCACATCGCCGTCGTCGGCGTCAGCGCCATCTTCCCCGGCTCGCTCGATGCGCACGGCTTCTGGCGCGATATCCTGTCCGGGACAGACCTCATCACGGATGTCCCGAGCACCCACTGGCTTGTCGAGGACTACTACGATCCCGACCCGTCCGCCCCGGACAAGACGTATGCGAAGCGCGGCGCCTTTCTCAAGGACGTGCCGTTCGATCCGCTCGAGTGGGGGGTCCCGCCCTCGATCGTCCCGGCGACGGACACGACGCAGCTGCTCGCGCTGATCGTGGCGAAGCGGGTCCTGGAGGACGCGGCGCAGGGGCAGTTCGAGTCGATGAGCCGCGAGCGGATGAGCGTGATCCTCGGCGTCACCTCCGCGCAGGAGCTGCTCGCCTCGATGGTGAGCCGGATCCAGCGGCCGGTGTGGGCGAAGGCGCTCCGGGATCTCGGGTATCCGGAGGACGAGGTGAAGCGCGCCTGCGACAAGATCGCGGGCAACTACGTGCCGTGGCAGGAGTCGAGCTTTCCGGGCCTGCTCGGGAACGTGGTGGCCGGGCGCATCGCGAACCGGCTCGACCTCGGCGGGACGAACTGCGTGACCGACGCGGCGTGCGCGTCGTCGCTGTCGGCGATGTCGATGGCGATCAACGAGCTGGCGCTCGGCCAGTCCGATCTCGTGATCGCGGGCGGCTGCGACACGATGAACGACGCGTTCATGTACATGTGCTTCAGCAAGACGCCCGCGCTGTCGAAGTCGGGCGACTGCCGGCCGTTCTCCGACAAGGCCGACGGCACGCTGCTCGGCGAGGGCATCGCGATGGTGGCGCTCAAGCGGCTCGACGACGCCGAGCGCGACGGGGACCGGGTCTACGCGGTGATCCGCGGGATCGGCTCGTCGTCGGACGGGCGGAGCAAGAGCGTGTACGCGCCGGTGCCGGAAGGGCAGGCGAAGGCGCTCCGCCGGACGTACGCCGCCGCCGGGTACGGCCCCGAGACCGTGGAGCTGATGGAGGCGCACGGCACCGGGACGAAGGCCGGCGACGCGGCCGAGTTCGAGGGCCTGCGGGCGATGTTCGACGAGTCGGGGCGCGAAGACCGCCAGTGGTGCGCGCTCGGCAGCGTGAAGTCGCAGATCGGCCACACCAAGGCGGCGGCCGGCGCGGCCGGCCTGTTCAAGGCGATCATGGCGCTGCACCACAAGGTGCTGCCGCCGACCATCAAGGTCGACAAGCCGAACCCCAAGCTCGACATAGAAAAGACCGCTTTCTATCTCAACACCCAGGCGCGGCCGTGGATCCGGCCGGGGGACCACCCGCGGCGGGCGTCGGTGAGCTCGTTCGGCTTCGGCGGCTCGAACTTCCACGTGGCGCTGGAGGAGTACACGGGCCCGGCGCCGAAGGCGTGGCGGGTGCGGGCCTTGCCGGCGGAGCTCTTCCTCCTGTCGGCGGACACGCCGGCGGCGCTCGCGGATCGCGCGCGGGCGCTGGCGAAGGAGGCGGAGGTGCCCGAGATCCTGCGCTTCCTGGCGCGGGAGTCGGTGCGCTCGTTCGACGCGTCGAGGCCGGCGCGGCTCGGGCTGTGCGCGACGGACGAGGCGGATCTCAGGAAGAAGCTCGAGCAGGTCGCGGCGCACCTCGAGGCGAGGCCGGAGCAGGCGCTCTCGGCGCCGCTCGTGCACTGCGCGAGCGGGGAGGCGCCGGGGCGGGTGGCGTTCCTGTTCCCGGGGCAGGGGAGCCAGTACGTCGGGATGGGCGCGGACGCGCTCATGACGTTCGACCCGGCGCGCGCGGCCTGGGACGCGGCGGCGGGCGTCGCGATCGCGGACGCGCCGCTGCACGAGGTGGTGTTCCCGCGGCCGGTGTTCTCGGACGAGGACCGGGCGGCGCAGGAGGCGCGGCTCCGCGAGACGCGGTGGGCGCAGCCGGCGATCGGCGCGACGAGCCTCGCGCACCTCGCGCTGCTCGCGGCGCTCGGGGTGCGGGCCGAGGCGTTCGCGGGCCACAGCTTCGGCGAGATCACGGCGCTGCACGCGGCCGGCGCGCTGTCCGCGGCGGACCTCCTGCGCGTGGCGCGGCGGCGCGGGGAGCTGATGGGCGCGGCGTCGTCGGAGCGGGGCGCGATGATCGCGGTCCCGCGGGGGATCGACGAGGTGCGGGCGCTCGGCCTCGGCGGCGTGGTGATCGCGAACCACAACGGCCCGAAGCAGGTGGTGCTGTCGGGCTCGGTCGCGGCGATCGAGGCCGCGGAGGAGCGGCTGAAGGGCGCCGGGATCCAGGCGCGGCGCCTCGACGTGGCCGCGGCGTTCCACTCGCCGCTCGTGGCGGAGGCGAGCGCGCCGCTCCGCGAGTTCCTGGCGGGCATCGCGGTCGAGGCGCCGGCGGCGCCCGTGTACAGCAACGCGGAGATCGAGCCGTACGCGGGCGGCGGCGACGCGGCGCGCGACCGGCTGGCGCGGCAGCTCGCGGAGCCGGTGCGGTTCGTGGAGGAGATCGAGCGGATGTACGCGGACGGCGTGCGCACGTTCGTCGAGGTCGGGCCGGGCTCGGTGCTGACGAACCTGGTCGGCGACATCCTGAGCGGCCGGCCGCACCGGGCGGTGGCGCTCGACCGCAAGGGCAAGCACGGCGTGACGAGCCTGCTCGAGGCGGTGGCGCGGCTCGCCGTGGCCGGGGTGCCGCTGGACGCGCGGGTCCTCTGGGAAGGCTTCGCGGCGCCGAGCGATCCGCGGGCGCTGCCGAAGCCGAAGCTGGCGCTGCAGATCAACGGCAGCAACTACGGGAAGCCGTACCCGCCGCAGGGGGGCGCGAAGGCGCTGCCGGCGGCGAGCCCGCCGCGGGCGGCGCAGAAGCCGGCGCCGGAGGCGGCGCGGGCGGTGGTGAGCGCGCCGCGGGCGGTGGTGAGCGCGTCGCAGCCGGTGGTGAGCGCGTCGGCGCCTGTGGTGAGCGCGCCGGCGCCGGCAGTGAGCGCGTCGGCGCCGGCAGTGAGCGCGTCGCGGCCGGCAGTGAGCGCGTCGGCGCCGGCAGTGAGCGCGTCGACGTCTGCGGTGGCGAGCGTGTCGGCGCCTGTGGTGAGCACGTCGCGGCCGGCAGTGAGCGCGTCGGCGCCTGCGGTGAGCACGTCGCGGCCGGCAGTGAGCGCGTCGGCGCCTGTGGTGAGCACGTCGCGGCCGGCAGTGAGCGCGTCGACGGCTGTGGTGAGCGCGTCGCGGCCGGCGGTGAGCGCGTCGTGGCTGGCCGCGTACCAGGAGGCGCAGCGCGCCACGGCGGAAGCCCACAGCGTGTACCAGCGCACGATGGCCGAGAGCCACATCGCCTTTCTCCAGGCCGCCGAGGCGTCCTTCTCAGGGCTTGCCGCGCTGGCGACCGGCGCTCCGTACCCGGTCGCCCCGACGACGGTGTCCGAGGTGCGGCCTGCGCCGGTTCTCCTCGCTCCGGTGCATGCGGGGCCTGTCTCGGAGGCGTCCGTACGGCCTGCAGCGGCGCCGACCGCGCGCTCCGAGGGCAGGAGCAGCGTGGCCCTGGACGGCCTGAACGGCGCAGGCGGGGAGCTCCCCACGCCTGTCGCGCTGCCGGCGCAGGCGGCGCCTGCCGTGACCGCGAAGGCGGCAGTTGCAGCGCCCGCCGTGACAGCAAGAGCGGTCACAGCGGCGCCTGCTACGGCTGTGAAGGCCGCAGCCGCGGCGCCAGTGGCAGTGTCCACGGCCGTCACCGCGCCCGCGGCCGCCGTGGTAACGCAGGCGGCGGTCGCCGCTGCGCCGCGTGTCGATATCGAGCGGTTGGTCCTCGACGTTGTCGCGGACAAGACGGGATACCCCGTCTCCATGCTCGGGCTGCAGATGGAGCTGGAGAGCGATCTCGGCATCGACAGCATCAAGCGGGTGGAGATCCTGTCCTCGGTCCGTGACCGGACGCCCGGGCTGTCGGAGGTCGACGCGTCGGCGCTGGCGCAGCTGCGCACGCTGGGGCAGGTCGTCGACCACCTCCGCGCCTCGCTGCCGGCCGCCGGGCCGGCCGCCAGCGCCAGTCCGGCTACCGCCGCGCCCGCGGCGAAGGCATCCGCCGTCGCGGCGCCTGCCGTCGCTTCTGGCGCGGCGCCTGGCGCGGCCGAGGTGGAGCAGGTGGTGATGGCGGTCGTCGCGGAGACGACGGGCTACCCGGCGGAGATGCTTGGGCTGCAGATGGAGCTGGAGAGCGACCTCGGCATCGACAGCATCAAGCGGGTGGAGATCCTGTCGGCGGTCCGCGACCGGACGCCGGGGCTGTCGGAGGTGGATGCCTCGGCGCTGGCGCAGCTGCGCACGCTGGGGCAGGTCGTCGACCACCTCCGCGCCTCGCTGCCGGCCGCCAGCGCCGGCCCGGCCGTCGCCGCGCCCGCCGCGAAGGCTCCTGCCGTCGCGGCGCATGCAGTCGCGTCCGTCGCGGCGCCTGGCGCGGCCGAGGTGGAGCGCGTCGTGATGGCGGTCGTCGCGGAGACGACGGGCTACCCGGCGGAGATGCTGGGGCTGCAGATGGAGCTGGAGAGCGACCTCGGCATCGACAGCATCAAGCGGGTGGAGATCCTGTCGGCGGTCCGCGACCGGACGCCCGGGTTGTCGGAGGTCGACGCGTCGGCGCTGGCGCAGCTGCGCACGCTGGGGCAGGTCGTCGACCACCTCCGCGCCTCGCTGCCAGCCGCCGGGCCGGCCGCCAGCGCCAGTCCGGCTGCCGCCGCGTCCGTACCGAAGGCCTCCACCGCTGCGGTGCCTGCCGTCGCGTCCGTCGCGGCGCCCGGCGCGGCCGAGGTGGAGCGCGTCGTGATGGCGGTCGTCGCGGAGACGACGGGCTACCCGGCGGAGATGCTGGGGCTGCAGATGGAGCTGGAGAGCGACCTCGGCATCGACAGCATCAAGCGGGTGGAGATCCTGTCGGCGGTCCGCGACCGGACGCCCGGGTTGTCGGAGGTGGATGCCTCGGCGCTGGCGCAGCTGCGCACGCTGGGGCAGGTCGTCGACCACCTCCGCGCCTCGCTGCCGGCCGCCAGCGCCGGCCCGGCCGTCGCTGCGCCCGCCGCGAAGGCTCCTGCCGTTGCGGCGCCTACCGGCGTGTCCGGCGCGACGCCCGGCGCGGCCGAGGTGGAGCGCGTCGTGATGGCGGTCGTCGCGGAGACGACGGGCTACCCGGCGGAGATGCTGGGGCTGCAGATGGAGCTGGAGAGCGACCTCGGCATCGACAGCATCAAGCGGGTGGAGATCCTGTCGGCGGTCCGCGATCGGACGCCGGGGCTGGCGGAGGTCGACGCTTCGGCGCTGGCGCAGCTGCGCACGCTGGGGCAGGTCGTCGACCACCTCCGCGCGAGCCTCGGTCCCGCCGCTGTCACCGCCGGCGCTGCCCCGGCGGAGCCCGCCGAGGAGCCGGCCTCCACGCCCCTCGGCCGGTGGACGCTCGTCGAGGAGCCGGCGCCCGCCGCCGGCCTCGCGATGCCCGGCCTCTTCGACGCAGGCACCCTCGTGATCACCGGCCACGACGCGATCGGCCCCGCGCTCGTCGCGGCCCTCGCGGCGCGCGGGATCGCCGCCGAGTACGCCCCCGCCGTGCCCCGCGGCGCGCGCGGCGCCGTGTTCCTCGGCGGCCTGCGCGAGCTGGCCACGGCCGACGCGGCGCTCGCCGTCCACCGCGAGGCGTTCCTCGCTGCCCAGGCGATCGCGGCGAAGCCGGCCCTCTTCGTCACGGTCCAGGACACCGGCGGCGACTTCGGCCTCGCGGGCTCGGACCGAGCCTGGGTCGGCGGGCTGCCGGGCCTCGTGAAGACCGCGGCGCTGGAGTGGCCCGAGGCGTCCTGCCGCGCGATCGACCTCGAGCGTGCCGGCCGGTCCGACGGCGAGCTCGCGGAGGCCATCGCCTCGGAGCTCCTGTCCGGCGGCGTCGAGCTCGAGATCGGCCTGCGCGCGGACGGCCGGCGCACCACGCCGCGCAGCGTCCGGCAGGACGCGCAGCCCGGGCCGCTCCCCCTCGGGCCGTCCGACGTGGTCGTGGCGAGCGGCGGCGCCCGCGGCGTCACCGCGGCGACGCTGATCGCGCTCGCCAGGGCCAGCCACGCGCGGTTCGCGCTGCTCGGCCGCACCGCGCTCGAGGACGAGCCGGCCGCCTGCCGCGGCGCCGACGGCGAGGCCGCGCTCAAGGCAGCGCTCGTCAAGGCGGCGACCTCCGCGGGCCAGCGGGTGACCCCGGCCGAGATCGGCCGGAGCGTCGCGAAGATCCTCGCGAACCGCGAGGTCCGCGCGACGCTCGACGCGATCCGCGCCGCCGGCGGCGAGGCCCTCTACGTCCCTGTCGACGTGAACGACGCGCGGGCGGTGGCCGCGGCGCTCGACGGCGTGCGCGGCGCCCTCGGCCCCGTCACGGCGATCGTCCACGGCGCCGGCGTGCTCGCCGACAAGCTCGTCGCCGAGAAGACGGTCGAGCAGTTCGAGCGCGTGTTCAGCACGAAGGTCGACGGCCTCCGGGCCCTGCTCGGCGCGACAGCGGGCGACCCGCTCAAGGCGATCGTCCTCTTCAGCTCGATCGCCGCGCGCGGCGGCAACAAGGGGCAGTGCGACTACGCGATGGCGAACGAGGTCCTGAACAAGGTCGCGGCCGCCGAGGCAGCCCGCCGCCCGGGCTGCCGGGTGAAGTCGCTCGGCTGGGGGCCCTGGCAAGGCGGCATGGTGAACGCGGCGCTCGAGGCCCACTTCGCGCAGCTCGGCGTGCCGCTCATCCCGCTCGCCGCGGGCGCGAAGATGCTCCTCGACGAGCTGTGCGACGCCTCGGGTGATCGCGGCGCGCGCGGGCAAGGCGGCGCCCCGCCCGGCGCGGTCGAGCTCGTGCTCGGCGCGGAGCCGAAGGCGCTCGCGGCCCAAGGCCACGGCGGCCGGGTCGCGCTGGCCGTCCGCGCGGACCGCGCGACGCACCCCTACCTCGGCGATCACGCCATCAACGGCGTGCCCGTGGTGCCTGTGGTGATCGCGCTCGAGTGGTTCGCCCGCGCCGCGCGCGCGTGCCGGCCGGATCTCGTCGTGACCGAGCTCCGCGACGTGCGGGTCCTGCGCGGGATCAAGCTCGCGGCGTACGAGTCCGGCGGCGAGGTGTTCCGCGTCGACTGCCGCGAGGTGAGCAACGGCCACGGCGCGGTGCTCGCGGCGGAGCTGCGCGGGCCGCAGGGGGCGCTGCACTACGCGGCGACCATCCAGATGCAGCAGCCCGAAGGGCGCGTGGCCCCGAAGGGCCCGGCCGCGCCGGAGCTCGGCCCGTGGCCCGCCGGCGGCGAGCTGTACGACGGCCGCACGCTCTTCCACGGCCGCGACTTCCAGGTGATCCGGCGGCTCGACGGCGTGAGCCGCGACGGGATCGCGGGGACGGTCGTGGGCCTCCGCGAGGCCGGCTGGGTGGCCCAGCCGTGGAAGACCGATCCGGCGGCGCTCGACGGCGGGCTGCAGCTCGCGACGCTGTGGACGCAGCACGTGCTCGGCGGCGCGGCGCTCCCGATGTCCGTGGGCGCGCTGCACACCTTCGCGGAGGGGCCGTCCGACGGCCCGCTGCGCGCGGTGGTGCGCGGGCAGATCGTGGCCCGCGATCGCACGAAGGCCGACATCGCGTTCGTCGACGACCGCGGCTCGCTCGTCGCGGAGCTGCGCGACGTGCAGTACGTCCTGCGCCCCGACACGGCGCGCGGCCAGGCGTGATCGAGGCCAGCGTGTTCGAGCCCATCGCGATCGTCGGCCGCGGGTGCGTCCTCCCGGGCGCGCTCCACCCCGCGGCCCTCTGGGACAACGTGCTCGCCGGCCGGGACCTCCTGTCCGCCGCGCCCGACGGCCGCTGGCGCCTCTCGCGCGAGCGCGCGCTCGCGCAGGAGGGGCCTTCCGCGCGCGGCGCGCGCGACGTGCGCGACGCGAAGGACCGCGCGTGGAGCGACCGCGGCGGCTACGTCACCGGGTTCGACGAGCACTTCCGCCGCGTGCTCGCGAGCGACCCGTTCCCGCGGCGGGGCGGGACGCCCGAGTCGCTGCTCGCGCTCGACCCGCTCTTCCAGTGGGTGCTCCACGCGGGCCGCGAGGCGCTGCGCGAGGCGGGCCACGAGGGCCGGTCCGACCGCGCGGGCGCGGTGCTCGGGAACCTCTCGTTCCCGTCGTCGGCCATGTCGGCGTGGGTCGAGTCGACGTGGCTCGGCGATCTCGCCGGCGTCCCGCGCCCCGATCCGCGCAACCGGTTCATGTCGGGGCTGCCCGCCCACCTGCTGGCCGACGTGCTCGGCCTCGGGGCCGGGGCGTTCGCGCTCGACGCCGCGTGCGCGTCGTCGCTGTACGCGATCGCGCTCGCCTGCGAGCGGCTGCAGGATCGCGAGGCCGACCGGATGCTCGCGGGCGCGGTGTGCCGCTCGGACGACCTCTTCATGCACATCGGGTTCTGCGCGCTGTCGGCCATGAGCCGCACCGGGCAGAGCCGCCCGTTCTCGTCGGAGGCCGACGGCCTGGTCCCGGCGGAGGGCGCGGCGTTCGTTGTCCTGGAGCGCCTGTCGGACGCGGAGGCCGCGGGCAGGCCGATCCTCGGCGTGATCCGCGGGATCGGCCTGTCGAACGACGGCCGCGGCCGCGGCCTCCTGGCGCCCTCCGTCGAGGGCCAGCTGCGCGCGATGCGGGCCGCGTACGCCATGGCGGGCCTCGATCCCCGCGAGGTGTCGCTGCTCGAGTGCCACGCGACGGGCACGCCCCTCGGCGACGCGACCGAGATCGCGACCCTCAAGGAGGTGTTCGGCTCCCGCGAGGTCCCGCTCGGCTCGCTCAAGTCGAACCTCGGTCACCTCGTCACGACGGCCGGCGCGGCCGGGCTCCTCAAGCTGCTCGGCGCCATGGCGGCCGGCGTCCGCCCGCCGACGCTGCACGCCGATCCGCTGAGCGAGGCGGTGGCCTCGAGCCCCTTCCGGGTGCTGCAGCGCGCCGAGCCGTGGGAGGGGCGGCGGCTCGCGGGCCTGTCGGCGTTCGGGTTCGGCGGGAACAATGCCCACCTCCTCGTGGAGGCGTACGAGCCGTCCTCGCCGAGGGGCCGCGCGGCCCGCGCCGCGCCGCAGGCCGCCGCGGCGGCCTCGCGCCCTGTCGACGCCGGGCGCCCCGCGCCGGCAGGCCACCTGGCCGTGGTGGCCATGGGCCTGTGCGTCGGTGAGCTCAGCGGCGTCCGGGCCTTCGCGGAGCCGCTCCTCTCGGGCCGCGGCGCGGATCCCCGCCGGGCGGCGGTCGCGCTGCCCGCGGATCGGCTCCGGTTTCCGCCGCGCGATCTGCAGCAGGCGCTCGCCCAGCAGACGCTGCTGCTCGAGGCGGCGATCGAGGCCACCGAGGGGCTCGCGCTGCCGCGCGATCGCACCGCCGTGCTGATCGGCATGGGCGCCGACACCGAGGTGTGCCGGTACATGACGCGCTGGCGGCTCGCCGAGACGGCGCCGGCGCGGCTCGGTCCGTCGGTCGACGTCGGCGCGCTCCAGGACGCGATCATCCCTGCGCTGCAGGCGGCGGGCGTCGTCGGGAACATGCCCAACATCCCGGCGAACCGGCTGAACAGCCAGCTCGACGTCGGTGGACCGTCGTTCACGATCGCGGCCGAGGAGCTGTCCGGCCCCTGGGCGCTGCGCGTCGCGTCCCGCGCCCTGCGCGCCGGCGCGGTGGACGCGGCGATCGTCGGCGCGGTGGATCTCTCGTGCGAGCCCGCCCACGCGGCTGCGCTCGAGGCGCTCGGCGTCCGCCTGCCCCCCGGCGACGCCGCCGTGGTGCTCGTGCTCGAGCGCCTCGACGACGCCGTCCGGGAGCGGCACCCGGTCCTGGCCGTTGTCGTGGACGAGCCGGCCGACCCTGGCCTCGTGCTGTCGTCCACGGATCTCGCGCCGCGGTTCGGCCACGCGCACGCGGCCTCGGGCCTGCTGCACGTGGCCGCCGCGGTGCTCGCCTGCCGTCACGGCCGCAAGCCCGACGGGGCGCCGTGGTCCGACGAGATCCGGGTCGCCGAGGTCCGCTGCGCCGGCCTCGGCGGCGGCTCGCTGTCGGTCCGCATCGGGGCCGGCGGCCCCGCCGCGCCGCTCCCGCCGCCGCGATCGGCGGAGGGGCCGACGCTGACGCTCCCCGCCCACCCGCCGGCGATCGTCGTGCCCGGCGCGGCCTCCTGTTCATCCCCCGGAGACTCCATGGAACCTGCGCCGCCTCTGCCGTCCGCTCTCGACGACCTGCCGCCGCTGTACCCCGGGCCCACGGGGTTCTCTGCCGCCGACGCGGATCGGGCGCCGTCCTGGGACGAGCCGCCGCCGGTCGGGCCGGCGGTCGTCACGGCCGTCGCCGCGAGCCTCGCAGAGGAGCCGCCGCCGGTCGGACCGGCCGTCGTCGCGGCCGCTGCCGTGGACATCCCGGGCGACGTGATCGCCGGCGCCGCGGCGTTCACCGTGCAGCTGGCGCAGATCCACAAGGAGTGGGCGGAGCAGCAGGCCCAGGTCCACCGCCGGTTCCTTCAGATGCGGCAGCGCGCGCTGGACTCGCTCGTGCAGGCGTCGTCGGGCGCGGCCGCGGTGGTGGTCGAGACCCCCTTGGCGCAGGTGCCCCACGCCGCGCCGGTCCGTATCGAGGGGCCGCGCCTGGTCGATGCGCCGCGCCTGGTCGATGCGCCGCCGCTCGCCCGCGCCGAGGCGCCGCAGCTCGCTCGCGCCGAGTCGCCGCGTGTCGTTGAACCGCCGCGCGTCGTCGAGGCGCCGCGCCTCTCCGCCGCGCCGCCCCCTGCGCCGCGTCCCTCCGCCCAGCCGGTGCTCTCCGCGGCGCCTTCCGTCGCGCCCCGCGGCCCCCGGTTCAGCCGCGAGCAGCTCGAGCACCTCGCCTCGGGGCGGATCTCCGACGTGTTCGGCCCGCTCTTCGCCCGGCAGGACGCCTATCGCCGCCAGGTGCGCATGCCCATGCCGCCGCTGCTGCTCGCCGATCGGGTCACCGGGATCGACGCCGAGCCCGGCTCGATGAAGCTCGGCACGATGTGGACCGAGACCGACGTGCGGTGGGATTCCTGGTACCTGCACGACGGCGCGATGCCGGCCGGCGTCATGATCGAGAGCGGCCAGGCCGACCTGCTGCTCATCAGCTGGCTCGGCGCGGACTTCGAGAACAAGGGCGAGCGCGTCTACCGCCTGCTCGGCTGCGAGCTCACCTTCTACGGCGGCCTGCCGCGCCCGGGCGACACGCTCGTCTACGACATCCACGTCGACGGGCACGCGAAGCACGGCGACGTCCGCCTGTTCTTCTTCCACTACGACTGCCGGATCGGCGGCGAGCTGCGCCTGAAGACGCGCAAGGGCCAGGCCGGCTTCTTCACCGACGAGGAGCTCGCGAGCTCCGGCGGCGTGCTCTGGGACGCGGACACCGCCGAGCCCGCGACGACCGCCCGCCTCGATCCGCCCCGGATCGCGTGCGGGAAGTCCGCGTTCGACCGGGCCGACCTGCTCGCGTTCGCGGCCGGCGACGGCGCGGCGGCGTTCGGCCCCGGCTTCGATCGGCTGAGCACCCACGTCAGGACGCCGCGGATCAGCGCCCCGCCCATGCTGTTCTTCGATCGCGTCGACGTGTTCGACCCGGCGGGCGGCCCGTGGAAGCGCGGCTATCTCCGGGCCACGCTGCCGATCACGAAGGACGGCTGGTACTTCGAGGGCCACTTCAAGGACGACCCCTGCATGCCGGGGACGCTCATGTTCGAGGGCTGCCTGCAGGCGCTCGCGTTCTACATGGCGGCCATGGGCTTCACGGTGGACGCGGACGGCTTCCGCTTCGAGCCCGTGCCGGAGATCCCGTACCTGCTCCGCTGCCGCGGCCAGGTGGTCCCGGCGAGCCGCGTGCTCACGTACGAGGTGTTCGTCGAGGAGGTCCACGACGGCCCGTGCCCGACGGTGTTCGCCGACTTCCTGTGCACGGTCGACGGCCTCAAGGCGTTCCACGCCCGCCGCGTGGGCCTGCGCCTCAGCCCCGACTGGCCGCTGACGAGCGCCCCCGAGCTGCTCGACGGCCACGTCGAGCCGGTGCCGGTCGCGCGCGTCCCCTGGTCCGAGACGGGCGCGCCGCCGCCGGACGGCGCCTCTGCAGACGCCGGTGGCTTCCCGTTCGATTACCGGAGCCTGCTCTCGTGCGCCTGGGGCAGGCCGTCGGACGCGTTCGGCCCGCTCTACCGCAGGTTCGACGGGGGCCAGCACGTCGCCCGGCTCCCGGGGCCGCCGTACCACTTCATGAGCCGGGTCCTGTCGGTCTCGCGCCCCATGGCGGCGATGAAGGCCGGCGCCGAGGTCGAGGTCGAGTACGACGTCCCGGAGGACGCGTGGTACTTCGACGAGAACGCGAGCCTCACGATGCCGTTCGCGGTGGTGCTCGAGGCCGCGCTCCAGACGTGCGGCTGGCTCGCGAGCTACGCCGGCTGCGCGCTCTCGACCGACGGCGCGCTGTACTTCCGCAACCTCGACGGCAAGGGCACGCTGCACGCCGAGGTCCTGCCGGCGCCGGCCGGCGGCGCCCTGCGCACCCGATCGCGGCTCACGAACATGTCCCGGTCGGGCGGCATGATCATCCTGTCGTTCCGGGTCGAGTGCAGCCTCGGCGGCGCGCGGGTGTACGACCTCGACACGGTGTTCGGCTTCTTCCCGAAGGCCGCGCTCGCGACGCAGATCGGGATCCCGCCGAGGCCCGAGGAGGTCGCCGCGCTCGATGAGCCGTCCGATTTCGAGGTCGATCTCCGCGAGCGCCCCGCGCGGTACTGCGGCGGCAAGCTCGGGCTCGCGCGGCCGTCGCTGCTGATGATCGACCGGATCGACGGCCTGTGGCAGGCCGGCGGCCGGAAGGGGCTCGGCCGGCTCCGCGCGCGGCGGGACGTGCACGCGTCGGAGTGGTTCTTCAAGGCTCATTTCCTGGGCGATCCCGTGCAGCCGGGCTCGCTCGGCATCGAGGCGATGCTGCAGACGATCCAGTTCTGGATGCTGCACCAGGACCTCCACGCGGGCCTCCGCGACCCGCGGTTCGAGCCCGTGATGACGGGGCACGAGCACTCCTGGCGGTACCGGGGCCAGGTGCTGCCGGCCAGCCGGCGGGTGACGGTCGACACCGACATCCTCGAGGTCGGCCGCGACGATCGCGGGCCCTACGTCATCGCCGAGTCCTACCTCTGGGTGGACAGCCTGCGCATCTACGGCGCGACGCTCGGCGTGCGGATCGTCGACGGCGCCTCGCCGCGGGCGCGGCGCGACGTCGGCTTCGACCCGCGCGCGAGCGCGCGCCGCCTCGCCTCGCTCCCGGGCGCCGTGGGCGGGAGCCCGCGCCTGCGCCCGCAGGAGCAGCCCGCGGCGAAGGCCGCGCCGGCGCCGGCGCTCGACGACGTCGAGGAGGTGCTGGACCCGGACGGGTGGGTCGCGGACCACCGCCCCACGTGGACGGTTCCGGCGCTCCCCGGGATGAGCATGGTCGACCGGCTGGCCGGCGCCGCGTTGCGGGCGCGCCCGGGGAGCGTGGTCGTGGCCGTGGAGGACGTGGTGGTGCAGCGCTGGCTGCCCGTGCCGGGGCCGGTGCGCGTGAAGGCCGAGGCGACCGGATCCGGCGACGTCCTCGACGTCCGGCTGCTCGCGTGGCGCGAGGCATCGAACCCGGCGCTCTCGCGGTTCGAGCCCGTGTGCACCGGCCGCGTGCGGGTGGCCCGTGACTACCCGCCCGCCCCGGCGCCGGAGCCGGCGCTCGACGCGCCGGAGGCGGACGATCCGTACGCCGCGGGGACGCTGTTCCACGGCCCTGCGTTCCAGTACCTGACCGCGCTCCGCCTCGGCGCGCGCGGGTCATCGGCGGTGCTGGACCCCCGGAGGGGCTCGGTGCCCGCTGGGACGCTGCACCAGGGCATGCTCGACGCGCTGACCCATACCATCCCGCACGACCGGCTGTCGCTGTGGGATCCGGGGTGCCCGCCCGCCCAGATCGCGTTCCCGTCGCGCATCCCGTCGCTCCGCCTGTACGGGCCGGCGCCCGAGTCGCCGGTGCGCGTGGAGGTGCGTTACGAGGGCCGTGACGATCGCTTCGTCTCGTTCCGGGTGCAGGCCATCGCGCAGGCCGGGGTCGAGGCGGGAGAGCGCGTCTGGCTGGAGCTCCGGCTGGTCGAGGTGCTGCTCCCGCAGGGGCCGATCGGCGGCGCGCCTCCCGGGATCCGCCGGGCGTTCCTGCGCGATCGCGCGCCGGTCGACCTCGCTGTCTCGCGCGTCGACGCGGCGTCGGGCGAGGCGCGCTGCAGCCCCGCCGACGTGCGCACGATGGACTGGATGCCCGGCACCGTGGCGCAGCTCTACGCCGCGTCGGGCGACCTCGTCGAGGCGGCGGCGGTGAAGGATCACGTCGCGCGGCGCGCGGGCGTGCACCCGTCGACCGTGTCGCTCGCCGGCGTCTCCTCGGCGCAGCCGCTCACGCGCTGGCCGTTCACCGTGGCGCGCGAGGGCTCCGAGGTCGTGGTCCGCGACGCGGGCCCGCCCGTGATCGACATCGCGCCTGTCCGCCGCTACTGGGGCGCGGCCATGGGCATCGGCCGGTGGCCGGCGGAGGACCTGTACTTCGGGCTCATCGAGCGGTTCATCCGCCGGGTGCACGTCGTCGATCCCGAGGCGTTCCGCGCCGTGAAGGGCCGGAGCCTGCTCTACCTCGGCAACCACCAGGTCGGCGTGGAGTCGCTGCTGTTCGGCATCGCCGTGTCCGGCCTGACGGAGGTCTCGACGGTGACGCTGGCCAAGGCCGAGCACCGGACGACGTGGCTCGGCACGATGCTCGCGCACTGCTTCGCGTACCCAGGCGCGCGCGATCCGAAGGTGATCACGTACTTCGATCGCGAGGACAAGGCGTCGCTCGGGAGCATCATCGCCGAGCTCGGGGCCGAGATGCAGGGGGCCGGCAAGGGCGTGATGGTGCACGTCGAGGGCACGCGGTCGCTCGAGTGCCGCACGCCGGTGCGCAAGATGAGCGGCTCGTTCATCGACATGGCGCTCGCGGTGGGCGTCCCGGTGGTGCCGGTGCGCTTCTCCGGCGCGCTGCCGCCGGAGCCGCTCGAGCGGCGGCTCGAATTCCCGCTCGGCATGGGCGTGCAGGACATCTGGATCGGCCGCCCGCTGCTGCCCGAGGAGCTCGCGGGGCTGACCTACAAGGATCGCAAGGACCTCGTGATCAGCGGCATCAACGGGCTCGGCCCGAGCAACACGGAGGAGCAGCCGTTCCCCGGGGATCCCGCGTTCGCGGCGTCGGTGGACGCGTGGGTGGACGAGGCGGGCGTCGCGCACGAGGACGCGACGGTCTTCCGGGTGCTGCAGGCGTGCGCCGATCCGACGCCGGAGACGGCGGCGATCCTGGAGGCCGCGCGCACGGGGCGGCTCGTCGCGCCCGACGCGCGGCGGGCGGACTGGCTGCGGAAGCTCGCCGCACGGCTCCTCGGGAGGCGGCTCGGGGGGTGAGCCTAGACTACAGCCGTACCTGGTCCGAGGTGCGGCTGTAGGCATCAAAATCGTCGAGAAATCCCTGTCCGTCCGCCCGCCTACAGCCGCAGATGGGCCGCAAGTATGGCTGTAGTACTAGGTGGCTCTCATCGCGGCCATCCCTGCGAGCGCGCGACAGCGCGGATTGCTTCGGCGAGCTCCGCTTCGAAGCGCTGGAAAGCCGGCAGTGCTCGCAGCGCCTCGAGGCTGACCTCTTTGCCGAACAAGTCGAAGAGGCGCTGGGGGTTTCGCCGCATTCCTCCTTCTTTCAGGAGCCGCCTCAGCGTCTGCTTGGGATCGTCCTCGCGTTCTGGCTCGGCGGGAAGCGCTGATCGCGCTCCGTTACCGAGCCAGGGCCGGAAGACCTCGGCATCGACCAGCATCCATGCCTCGGTCTCGTGCACTGGAACGCAAGGGACCGCCACGAGGTTCGGAAACGCGCACCGAGCGGCGGCTATTCCCGGGTCGATGCAGCGCCGTCGCGCAGATCTGGGATCGCCTGCGCCGTCGGCATGGATGACGAACAGCGTGCATTCTGCCCAGCGGTCGGCGATGGCGGCTGCGATTCGCTCGGCGCGCTCGCCTGGGGCCGGGTGCGGCGCATCGATCCCCAGGCTGTCCGCGACATCGCAGGCGCCGGGAAATAGCGACCGGGCGAGCGTGGACAGCAATCGATCGAGGAGCGGCAAGAGAAAGTCGTAGTCACTCGGACCTTCCGCATAGAGTCCTGCGCGGAGGTAGAGCCGCCTTCTGCTCATTCGGCAGCCTCGCTGGCTGCCGCCTGGAGGAGCGCGTCGACCTCACGCAGCGACACGACGTGCGCGCCGTCGCCCGGCGCGTTCAGCTGCCCCACCGTGCGCGCGCGCGTTACGAGCTGGCCGTCGCGTCGCACGAGGTCCATGAAGCGCAGATGCTCGGGTCTGTCCCGGAACGCGGCGAGGACGACAGGCGAGTGGCTGGTGAGGAGGAGCTGCGTCGCGGGTTGAGCTGAGTCAGGAGAGGCTTCGTCTCCTGGAGTCGTTATCTCACGTAACAGCGAGAGCAGCGTGCGCAGGCGGCCTGGGTAAATGCCGTTCTCAGGCTCCTCTACACCAACGATGGATGGACGAGGCTCGACGCGGAGCGCTGTGAGCAACGCCAGGCCGCGCAGCGTGCCATCAGAGGCGAGGCGAGCCGGGAGGCGCTCGCCGCCGGAGAGCTTGAACTCGATGCGCAGGTCGTCGTCGTCGGGTACGACATTGAAGCCGGCGAGCCCCGGGATGAGTGAGACCAGATCCGCGCGGATCTCTCCGAGCGTCGGTGCCGGCAGATCGGCAAGGATGGTGGGGAGGTTCGATGCGTCGGGAGCGAGCGCGATCGAGTCGGTGCGCTCGCTCGAGTCGCGCAGGCGCGCGGGGTCGAGCTGGAGGAGGCTGAAACGGGAGAGCTCGTCGGTGATGATGTTGATGACCGCCCTCCATCCCCTCTCCGAGTTTGTGTTCCGGAAGTCGGCGTACTCCTCGAAGAGGGCAGCGCGTTCAGCGGTCAATTCCTTCGGGAAGTCGAGGTTGATGTGGTAGGTTCCAGATCCTGTCTTGAGCGCCGCGAGCGCGGCGTGTGTTCGTGGACAGCGATAGTTCAGTCCCGCCCAGCTCTCGTATTCGGGCGCGATGAGCACGCGCCGCTCGCGTCCGTCTTCGTCCTCGTGGCGCAGGATGATCTCTCGTCGAGGCGGTCCGTCCTTGTCGGCGAGCGCGCGAAGGCATTCTCCGGAGACCACGAGCTCCTCGACGCCTGACGGACGCGCCCGACGCTCGATGACGAGCTCGTACCGATAACGGACCGGCAGCGGTGGCTCACCGTCTTGAAACGGCGCTGGCGTGCTTCGCAGCGACACCTCGACTGCGAGCCGGATCGTCTTCCCCGCCTCTCCCCCCGAGCGGCTGAACTGATCGATGACCCGCCCCCGTCCGAGCTTGAACGCCTCCTCGAGCGGCATGGATGCGAGCCGCCCCAGCAGTCCGATCGCCTCCAGCAGGTTTGACTTTCCCGCTCCGTTCGGCCCGACGAACACCGTCAGTGGCTCCAGATCGACCATGAAATCCCGCAGCGACTTGAAGCCGTCGATCTCGAACCGCGTGATCATGCCTCGACCCTACCATGTCCGCGCTGCCGTGCGGCTTGCCGGCCCGCCCCTATGCGCCGTCACGCGCAGCCCGGACGCTCGTCGCTCCGCGGCCCTGCCGGCTCGACGCCGCGGCCCCTCACCACCTGATCGCCGCCGGCTCCGCGACCCAGTTCAGGCTCCCCCCGTTGTAGTCCGGCTCCGGCCGCGTCAGCGCGTACGTCAGCACCACGCCTCCCGTCACCACCGCCGCCGCGCCCGTCCAGAACCACCACCGCGTCCACAGCGACGGCCGCACCGGGATCAGCTTGGCCGTCAGATCCGCCCGCTGCCCCGCGTGCAGATCCAGCGTCGCCGCGTACGTCTCGAACCCGTCTCGCACCACCTCGATCCTGTACTTCCCCGGCGGCCGCTCGAGGTCGATGGGCGCGAGCCCGGCCTCGCGGCCGTCCACGCGCACGAGCGCCTGCGCCGGCTCCGCGCGCACGGCCACGCGCGCGGGGAGGATGTCGAGGTGCAGATCGAGCGTGGCCTTCTCCCCTGGCCTGTAGGTCTTCTGGACGAAGGCATCCTGGCGCCCTGGCCGCGCCGCGCGGAAGAGGTGGACCCCGGGATCGAGCTCCACGGTGAAGGTCTTCTCCACCGGCGCCGCCGCGCGCTCGGCGGACCCGGGGAGCGTCACGAACACCCGGGTCCCATCGTCGGTCGCCGGCCGGAGCGCGCGCCCGTCGACGGTCAGCGGGGTGCCCGGGGGATCCAGCGTGACCGCCACCCGGACCACGAGCTGATCCAGCTCGGCGACGAACGCCCTCGCGTCGTCGATCTGCGCGGCCGCCAGGCCCTCGGTGGCCGCGAGCACGCGGCGGAAGGTGCGGCGCGCGGCGACGTAGCGGCCCAGGGCGCGCTCGCAGAAGCCGATGTTGTACTGGACGATGGGCGCGTCCCGCGCCGCCGCCGCCTCCTCGAAGGCGGCGAGCGCCTCGCCCCATTGAGCGTCCTTCGATCGCTGCACGCCGAGCAGGAACGCCGCCCTGCCGCGCGCGGTGCGCTCATCGACCGCCGGCGCCTCTGCCGCCTCCGGGGCCGGTGCCTCGGCGCGCGCGCGCCCGGCCGTCGAGAGATCGACCGCCGCCACGACCAGGCCACCCAGGATCCATCGTGTCCGCATCGTACCCCTCGTCCCTGGCCGTCTCCTCAGTCCGTCCCGGCGCAAGCGATCTCGCAGTGGGCGAGCGCGCAATCGAGCCCGGCCTCGTGGGGGGCCACCGCGTCCGGGAACATGGCGTCACACTCCATGAGACAGGCCTGGTCCGCGACGTCGCACGGGACCTTGCAGTTGTCCAGCAACGCACACTCGATCTCGTGCTGGCAAGCCGCCATCTCATCGGCGCAGTGCAGGTTCTGGCACTTGACGCAGGGGTCCAGCGGCTCGTTGCCGCAAGCGTCGTCGTCGAAGCAGAAGTACTGCATACACGCCATCCGGTGGCTGTAGGCGGCGTAGCCGGCGGCGTGCGCCTGGTAACACGCGCTCTCGCAGGGCGAGAATGCCGCGTCATCCGGGTCCTCGGCGCACGCCTTGACGCACGTGACCAGGTCCTGGCAATCCTGGTCGTCTTTGCAAGCCTGGTAGGTCTCGCAGCAGCGCTCGTCCTCGCACTTGTAACAGGTGTTCGGATCCGCCGACGGCGAGCACGTCTGGTTGAAATCCGGATCTGTCGGGGCGGGGATCTGACCGCAACCGGCGCACGCCGCGCCCGGGCCGGCGAGGCGGCAGTCGATGAAGGCCTGCTTCGCGCTCTGGCCAAGAGAGCCGGTGACGGGCGGGCACGCCTGCTCGCACGCGATGTCCGCGTCTCCGCTCGGGCCCAGCGGACAAGCGTCGAGGCAGTCGAGGTAGGCGGCGCAGCCCGGGTCGGCCGCGCAGGCGTTCACCTGGGACAAGCACGCTGTCTGCTCCACGCACGTTCCGCACGCGCTCGCGCCGTACGTGGCATCACCGCCACCGCCGCTGCCGCCGCCGGCGCCCGATCCCGTGCTCGCCGCCGCCCCCGGATCTCCGGAGGAGGAATCTCCGTCGCACGCGGGGGAGAGCGCCGCCGCGATGGCTACGGAGAGCGCGGCGAGCACTGGCCGGGTGACCCACGACATACAATCTCCTCGCGAGCGGCAGAGCGATGTTCGGGTGATTCGGGTAACGAGTGATTCGGGTGACGGGTGATTCGGATGAAGAAGCGAAAGAACCCTCTTGGCCTCGCCCCTCCTCGATGATAGCGAGGAGACTACCCCTGGGTCCTGTCGGGCGGCAACGAGAAAGGCGAAAGGCGGCAGGTGGTCGAACCGACACGCGCGCTCTCGATCCTCGTCGTGCTCGCTGCGGCGGGGCTCTCCGGCGCCTGCGGCCAGCGAGAGCGACCGCAGCTCCTCGTCGTCGTGGACACCGACGCGCCGGTCGCCGCGCAGCTCCTGGCAGACCCCTCCATCTCGCCGGAGGCGGTCATCGACACGGTGCGCATCGACGGGTTCGACGGCGCGTGGCGCCCCGGCTGCATCGATGACGTCGACTGCACGGCGAACTTCGTCCTGCCGGACCCTTCGTCCTGGCCGTTCTCCTTCGGGGTGGCCGCGCCGGAGGAGGGGAGCGCCGCGCTCCGCCTGCGCATCCGGGCGTTCCGCGGCGCCGTCGCGACGCGGGGGAAGGACTCCATCGAGGGGAGGGGGTTCTCGACCATCGATCCTCCGCCAGAGGTCGCCATCGACCGGCTGATCGAGGTCGCGCTCCCCGCGTCCGGCGTGGTGACGGTGCAACTCACGCTCTCGGCCGACTGCCTGGGCGTGCCCGCGTCGCTGCGCAAGCCGCCGCACACATGCATCGATGCCTCCAGGCGGACGGCGGCCCCATCGGAGGGGGTCCTCGTCGGATCAGGGGCAGAGAGGGGCGCGACGCGCGCCGGCACGTGGTCGCGCGCGCGGGAGGTCCCCTGCGGCGCCGCGCCCGAGGGCGCCGATGCCATCTGCATCCCCGGCGGATTCAGCGTCATCGGCCAGGCCGAGCTCGCTGGCGTCGACGAGCAGAGCTACGTCTCGGTCGTGCCGCCGCGGCCGGTGCATGTGGGCCCGTTCTTCATGGACAGGACGGAGTTCACGGTCGGCCGTCTCCGTGCGCTGCTGAACGAGGGGCTCCTCCACGCCGAGGCCGATGACCTCGTCGGGCCTGATCCGAGCAGGGCGGGGCTCGCGGACTGCCGCTGGCTGGGCGCCGCCGACGGAGCGAACGATGGATATCCCCTCAACTGCATCTCGTGGCGCCTTGCCCGGGAGGCGTGCAGAGCGAGCGGCGGTGATCTGCCGACGGAGGCGCAGTGGGAGCACGCCGCGCGGGGTCGAGGGCAGGGGCGAATCTATCCCTGGGGTGACGCGTCTCCCGCGTGCTGCACGGCGAGCGCCGGGCGCGGGACGCTGTGCCCTGGCGATCCGGGGCCGGAGGAGGTCGGCTCGCATCGGCCCTCGGCGACGTGCGGTGGCCTGGGCGACAGCTCCAGGGATGGCGTCCTGGATCTCGGCGGGAGCCTGAGCGAGCTGTGCGCCGACAAGCTGGTTCCGTACGGAGAGGGCTGCTGGAGCGCGCCCGGGATCTTCGTCGAGCCCCGCTGCGACGATGACGGCATCAACGCGCACGCCTCCCGCGGTGGAGACTGGGCCAGCGGCCCCGCGAACACCAGGCCCGCGTTCCGGAGAGGCGATGTCCTGGACTCGCTCCACGGCTTCCGGTGCGTCTACGCGGGAGGTGCGCCGTGATGGCTCGTGGCCTGTCGGCGGCGCTCGCGGCCGCCGGGTTTCTGCTCTCGGCGTGCGAGCCCGAGCCTCGCCAGTGGCTCGTCAGCGTCTCCACGGACGCCCCGGCGCCCAGGTTCGGTGATCACCTGCTGCTCGAGGTGATGGGCGAGGGCGCCATCTGCACCGGGTGCATGCGGCTCATCGGGGTGGATGGGCCGGACAGCCTGCCCGTCAGCTTCGGCGTGGTCCCGCGGGAGGAAGGCGCCGCCGTGCGGGTCCGCGCGCGGCTCTACCGGGCCGAGCAGGCGGGCCCCGACGGCCTCCCCGGCGGTCCGGCGCTGATCGACGCCGTGGCCAGGCTCCCGCCGCTCGATGGCGAGACACACGTGGCCCTCGATCTGTCCATGCGCTGCTTCGGCGTCCCGAGCCTCCCCGAGCAGCGCGCGACCTGCGACCCGGAGGCGGGCGCGCTCGCGCCGGAGCCGGTGCTCCCGCTGCTGTCCGAGGTCGAGGCCCGGCCCGAGCCCGGCTCCTGGCCCAGCGCGGCCCCGGTACCCTGCCAGGGGCCGGCGCCGGCGGGGATGGTGTGTGTGCCCGGCGGGGTCTTCCTTCTCGGGACGCCGCGACCCGGTTACACCATCGACCTCGACGAGCTGAGCCAGCCCGAGCGCCTCGTGCGGCTTGGGGCGTTCGCCATCGACGCGGACGAGGTGACCGTGGGCATGGTCCGGGAGCTCGTGGCGACAGGGCAGATCCGGTCAGAGCCGGTGGCCAGGGACCTCGATGCGCCGGGGTCGGACCTGGGCGCTTGCACGTACCTCGGCGCGTCCGACGGCGCGAACGACGCGCTGCCCGTCAACTGCGTCACCCACGCGCTCGCGGAAGAGGCCTGTTCCGCGCGGGGATTGCGGCTCCCCACCGAGGCGGAATGGGAGGTCGCGGCCGGCAACCTCGATGACGAGACCGCCTATCCCTGGGGCAACGGCGGCGATCTCTGCGCGATGGCGCTCCTCGGCAGGGGCCGGGGCAGCGGGGAGGCCGACCAGGGCGTGTTCGAGAACTCCGGCTGTCGCCCGCTCGACGCGCCGGTGCCCTGGGGGCCTGTCGCCGGAGGCGCCCCGAGCGACGTGACCGCCCTTGGCATCCGGAACCTCGCCGGGAACATGTCCGAGTGGGTGGCCGACACCTTCGCTCCCTACGCCGCGCCTTGCTGGCAGTCGGGCGGGCCGCTCCTCGTCGATCCGGTGTGTCGCGAGCCGGCCCCCGGCGCGGCGCTGGGCTTCTCTTATCGCGGGAGCTCCTGGTCGGGTTACAAGCTGGGGGCCCGGGCCACGGCGCGAAGCCATGAGAGGGCGTCGGCGTTCAACCCGGCCACCGGCTTCCGCTGCGCGCGGCCGATGTGACCGCGCTGCCGCGGATCGGGGCCGGCCGGCGACCGCGAACCGCTGCGTCCGGCCGGGAACCACGGTACGCTGCCGCTCGTGTCGGACGACCTCCAGGGCTCCCTCCCGGCCGGCAAGATCATCGCCGGGCGCTTCCGGATCGAGCGCCTCATCGGCCGCGGCGGGATGGGCGAGGTGTACGCGGCCAGGAACGTCGGCACAGGGCGCGACGTCGCGCTCAAGATGATCCGCGGCGTCGCCGACGCCGCGCAGACCCGGCGCTTCCTGCGCGAGGCCAAGGCGGCGACCGCGATCCAGCACCCGAACGTGATCGAGGTGCTCGACGTCTTCGAGGAGGACCACACGCCCGTGATGGTCATGGAGCTGCTCCGCGGCGAGCCGCTCTCCGGGCTGCGCAAGCGCAGGGGCGCCCTGCAGCTGTTCGAGGCGGCGCGCCTCCTCGTGCCGGTCGCCTCCGCGCTCCGCGCCGCGCACGAGAAGGGGATCGTGCACCGCGACCTCAAGCCGGACAACATCTTCCTCTCGGAGCCGCAGGCCGGCGGGTGCGTGCCCAAGGTGCTCGACTTCGGGATCGCCAAGGTGCTCGACCCGACCTCCATCAGCTCGGAGACGCAGGGAGGCAACACAAGCACCGGCTCGATCCTCGGGACGCCTCATTACATGTCGTTCGAGCAGGCGATGAGCGAGAAGGACATCGATCATCGCGCGGACATCTGGGCGATGGGCGTCATCCTCTTCGAGGCGCTCACCGGCCGGAGGCCGCTCGAGTTCGAGAACCTCGGCGAGATGTACACGGCGTTCCTGCAGCGCGAGGTGCCGTCGATCCGCTCGGCGGTGCCCGACCTGCCCGCGGACGTCGCCGGGGTGCTCGACCGCTGCCTGCAAAAGCGGCGCGAGGATCGGCTCGACGATCTGGGGCCGCTCGTCGAGGTCCTCGGCCGCTACACCGATCCCACGTCGGCGGGCGCGCTCGCGGGAGGCAAGGTCGTGGGCGCGCTCGCGCCGCTCGCCGCGCCTCCGAGCTCGGGAGACGTCGCGGCGCCTCCGGCCCTCGCGGCCCCCGGCGGGCGCGCGCGATCGCTGAAGAGGGCGTTCGCGGTCGCGGCGCTCCTCGTGGTGGCCTTCGTGGCGGCCTTCGCTGCGCGCCGCCTCCCGCCGCCGGAAGGGCCTGCCGCTCCGGTCCTCGCCTCGGCGGAAGAAGCGGTGATGAAGCCGCCGCCCGCGGCGGTCGCGGTGCCTCCAGCATCCATGTCGAGCTCGCCCGCCCCGCCGCTTCCCGCTCGGGACGAGCCTGCGGTCGCAGGCGTCGCGCCGTCCGCTGCGCCGTCGTCCAGGCGGCCCTCACCGAGCGCGCTCGCTGCCACGCTGAAGGCGCCGGCGACGCCGGCGACGCCGGCGACATCGGCGACACCGCCGCCGCCGTCGGCGCCGACGACGCAAGCGCGGGGGATCGTCGACCAACTCCCGTACTGACGGCGAGCGCGGCCCGCGTTACCCTGCTCCCGCGCCATGGAAGGACAACGTATCGCCGGGAAGTACCGTCTTGCCCGGCTCCTCGGCAGGGGCGGGATGGGCTCGGTGTGGCTGGCAGAGCACCTGTCGCTGCGCACGCCGGTGGCCATCAAGCTCATCGACGTCGAGGCCGCGAAGAACGCGACCGCCCGGGCGCGCTTCGACCGTGAGGCGCAGATCGCCGCGCGGATCCGCAGCGCCCATGTGGTCAAGGTGCTCGACCATGGCCTCACCGACGATGGATTACCGTACATCGCGATGGAGTGTCTGGCAGGCGAGAGCCTGCGCGATCGCCTCTCCGCGCGCCGGCGCCTGACGCCGGCGGAGACGGCGAAGATCGTCTCTCACGTCTGCCGCGCCCTCTCGCGCGCCCACGAGGCCGGGCTCGTCCATCGCGACATCAAGCCGGAGAACCTCTTTATCGCGCGCGAGGATGATGGGGAGATCGTCAAGATCCTCGACTTCGGTGTGGCGAAGGTGACAGACGCGCTCGCCATCACCGGCATGGATCCCACGCGCACGGGGGCGCTCCTCGGGACGCCCTACTACATGAGCCCGGAGCAGGCGAGAGGCCTGAAGAGCGTCGATCACCGGTCCGATCTGTGGTCCCTGGGCGTCGTGGTCTACGAGTGTCTCACGGGGGAACGTCCATTCACCGCCCCGGCGCTCGGGCCGCTCATCGCCAAGATCCTGGGCGCGCCCCCGCCCGCGCTGACCGCGGCGGCGCCGGGCGCTGGCATCCCGGTGGAGGTCGAGGCCTGGATGCGGAAGGCGCTCGCCGTCGAGCCGGACGCGCGCTTCGCCTCGGCCCGGGAGCTCTCCGAGGCGTTCATGGTGGCGTCGGGCGTCGCCGACTCGATGGATCGCGGCTCCTCCGCGGGCCTCCCGGACGGCAAGCCGCCCTCGGCCGTGCGCCCTCCTGCCGGGATGTGGGAGACGGCCGACACGGTGGCCTTGCCCTCGAGCGACGGCCAGGCGCCGGTCGCCGCTGCGCCGCAGCCCCCGGTCGTCCCCCTGTCGTCGGCGACGGGGCCGGGCGCGGCCGCGGCCGCGCGCCCTGTTGCGCCCGCGCGCGGCCTCGTCTGGGCGGTCGTTCTGCTGGCGGTCGCGCTGCTCGCGGTGAGCGGCGTCCTCGCCGCGACGCTCCTGCGCTGACGGCGGTCCGCTGGACGCGGAGCGGCGTGCGACGGCGCGCCGTGCGTCAGCGGCCAGCGTGGCCCGTGGTGTGTGGTGCGCTGCCTTCGTGCTTGATCGCCCGGCGATACGGGAGATACCCTGCGCGCATGCGCCGCCTGGTCCCGTGCGTCCTCCTTCTCTCGTCCTTCGCCCTTGCGTCGGGTTGCGCGACCTACACGCAGGATCTCGATCGCGCCCGCAGCCACTACGAGGCGAACCGGTTCGAGCAGGCGCTGGCGCTGTTCCGGGTGCTCGAGCACGATCAGGACTCGTTCTCGGTCCCGGAGCGGGCGCAGTACGCCTACCTCCGGGGCATGACGGACTACCGCCTGGCCGACCTCGCGCCGCAGGGCACCGGCGTCGCCGATCCGCGCAAGGGCTACCGCGACAACGCGCGCCACTGGCTCGGGCTCGCCGCGGCGACCGAGAAGCAGGCCCCCGGCGGCATCACCAGCGAGCAGAAGAACCGCCTGACCGAGACCCTCGCGGACCTCAACCGCGACGTGTACGGCGGCGCCGAGGCGCTGCCGGAGGGGGGCGCCGCGCCGCAGACCGACGCTCCCGCCTCGCCCGAGGAGCCGCCGTCGGCGTCGGAGCCGTCGGCGCCCACGCTCTGACCGCCGCGCGCTGACGTCCCCGCTCGTCGCGCCTCGCGGGCATCGACTCGGGTGCGAGTATCGCATTGCGTGCGCGTGTCCCCGACCGCCGTCACGTTCGCCGTGGCGATCGGGCGCGCGCGTCCCAGCAGCGCGCAGATCCGTGCGGCGCGCGCAGCGCGCGAGCGGCCCATTGCGTGGGCGCTCGGGATGTCTGGAATAGAACGGAAAGGGGCGGGGGTGCGCCGTGTGTGGCGCAGGATCGAGGGGCGGCGAGGGGTCGTTCGCTACGACAACCGCCGGCGCAGGGATTCGATCTCGTCCTTCGCGGCGAGCTTACGCTTCTTGAGCTGGGCAGCTTCCATTCTCTCCCCCGGTGTCAGGAACGCCCGTCGACCCAGCTGCCTGAGGCGTGAGTCGAGCTCGCGGTGACGCGCTTCCGCCATGCTCAGCCGCTGCTCCGGGCCGATTCCAGTCACCGCGCGAGGAGAGATGATCTGATGCTTCATGTGCCCACCTCCAAGGCCCCACAACGGGGCCGTGATGCCTTCGAGGGCCCACAACAGAAGCCCTCGTTCCGATCGTCGCTGGAGAGGAGAACGCCGCCGACCGAGCTACACGCCGAGACAGCGGCCTGATGAACGAATGCGAGATTACCGCAACATGGCGGATCCATGCAGGCTTTTTGTCGGGCGAGGCCATTCTGCAATTTCACAGAGCAGCCGTTGTAGTCAGGGATTGCCCTACGGCGTACAGCAATCCACCGGTGTCCCGGACGGCCGGGCCGGACTCTCCGTCCATGCACGTTGCGGAACAACCTCGAGCGTGGGGCTATTCTTCCCCGGCAATGTCGAGTTCCAGCGCCACCTCGGTCGCCCTTCTGGCCCTTGCGGTCGTCCTGGGCGGATGCACTTCGGAGGCCAACGTGCCGGCGCCGGCGCGATCGCCGCAGCCGGCCTCGGCGCGCGCGCCGGTCGAGCTCGCGCCGGTCGTCGTGTCGCCTTACTCGGACGCCGAGCTCGCGGCGGAGTTCGAGCGGGCGCGCGCGCTGCTCCTGGCCGACAAGGCGCGTGAGGCGGCGCCCCTGTTCGAGCGGCTCGCCCGCCTCGCGCCGGGCGGCGAGGTCGCGCCCCCGAGCCTGTTCAACGCCGGGCTGGCGCACGAGGCGCTCGGCGACCGCGCGCTCGCGGCCGAGCGCTACCGCGAGGTCGCGCAGCGCTTCCCGGACCACGCGGTCGCGCGCGGCGCGCTCTTCCGGCTCTCGCGCGCGGCGGCCGCCCTCGAGCGGTGGCCCGAGCTCGTCGAGGTCTCGCGGCGCCTGCTCCGCCTCGGCGATCTGAGCGTGCTGGAGGCGATCGAGGCGCGCGGCGCGCTCGCGCTCGGCCTGGTCGAGCAGGATCTCGTGGAGGAGGCGGCGCGTCAGGTGGCGCTCGCGCGCGATCTCATCGAGGAGCACCGGCTGGGCGAGTCCGGCAAGCCGCCGATCGAGCTTGCGCAGGTGAGCTTCGCGCTCGGCGAGGTGCGGCGGCGCCGGAGCGAGGCGATCACCTTCGTCCCGGTGCCGGCGAGCTTCGTCGACGCGCTCGAGCGCCGCTGCCAGGGGCTGCTCGACGCGCAGAGCGCCTACACCGAGGCCATGCGCAGCCTCGACGCCCACTGGTCGGCGATGGCGGGTTACCGCATCGGGCAGCTCTACAAGGAGCTCCACCGCGACGTGATGCAGGTCCCGCCGCCGCGGAGCGCCGGCACCCCGAGGGAGAGGCAGCTGTTCGAGGGGGCGATGCGCCTGCGCTACCGCGTGCTCCTGGAGAAGGGTCAGAAGATGCTCGCCGGCACCGTGCGCCTCGGCGACCGCACCGGCGAGTCGTCGGCGTGGGTCCTCCGCGCCCGCGACGCGCAGCGCGAGATAGAGCTCGCGCTCGCCGACGAGCAGGCGGCCCTCGCGAGGCTCCCGTTCACCGAGGCCGAGCTCCTCGCCGCGCTCGACGCCCTGAAGACGGCGGCGCCGAAGCGGCCGTGAGCCCCGCGCGGGCGGCTGGGGCGGGGCCCGCGCGGCTCAGTTCAGCGTCGGCGCGCACCCGAAGAGCACGTCGAGCTCCGCGCGCACCTCGCGTTGCACCGTCGTGCAGGACGCGGGGCAGAGGATGATCTTCTTCGGGAGCACATCGTCGTCGTAATACCACCCCGGCCCCGTGCCGCAGTCCGCCGCGTCGTCCGCCTTCGGGACCTCCAGCGGGCTCGCGCCCTCGGGCGCGAACCTGACCGCGACCCGGGTCGTGTCGAGGACCGCGCCTGCGGGCGGCGCGGGGATGAGGAGCTCGCACGGGAGCGCCGACGCGCGGATCTCGGCCATCTTCGCCGAGAACGCCGTGATGTCCGCCGTGACGTCGAACGCGCGGGTCGTCCCGCCGGCGGCGGCGATCTGGTCCAGGTTGGTGAGCGTCGAGCCCTGCACAGCGACGACGTAGGTCTGGACGCCGTTGTAGCGGAGGGCCCTCTGCGCCATCTCCGCGGTGCTCGCGACGGTGTTTCCGGAGCAGCCCGAGGGATCGCCGTCGGTCGCGAGCACGACGATCACCTTGTGGGAAGGGTTCGCGTCCTTGTAGGCGGTCGCGTTCGTGAGCACCCCCTGGAGCGCCGGGCGCATGGGCGTCCCGCCGCCCGGCGACGTGCTCTGGATCGAGGCGGTGAGCTCCGGCGTGTTCACCGGCAGCTCGCCGATAGCGACAGCGAGCTCGTCGTAGCTCGTGTGGTTGCAGTCGCTCTGCCCATTGCTGCTCCGCGGGAAGTAGGTCAGCCCCACGTTCATCCCGGCCGAGGCGGCGTCGGTCACGAACGCCGAGAGCGCGTTCGTGACGCCGACCCATTTCGAGCCGAGCATGCTGCCGGATCGGTCGAGCAGGATGAGCATATCGAGCGGCACGAGCGTGGCCTCCGCGCTCGCCTGGGCGCAGGAGGACCCCTCCCCGAGGCCGCCCTCGCCGGCGCCGCCGAGCCCTCCCCCCTCGCCGAGCGACGTGTCTCCGCTCGCGCTGCTCACGCCGAAGGAGCCGCCGCCGCTGGCGGCGCCGTCCGGCGGGGGGATCGTCGCGGGCTTCTCGTCCTCGGTGGCCGCGCAGCCGCCCGACTGCGCCGCGATCCCGGCGGCGACGAGGAAAGGGGCAAACACGAAATGACGTCGGAAGGACATCTCTGCGCTCCTCTGAAAATGGGCGCGACGTGGCTCGCTGCCGCGGGGCTCCACGCGCGAAGTGGTCTGTCTATCGAGGGGTGGCCGAGCTCCGAGACGATCTCGTCAGTGTATGTAGTTCTCGATCGAGGCGCGATAGGGGCTCTCCGGTTTGTAAGCCCCGCTCGTGTCGTGCTGTCGTTGCTCTCTCTTCTTTCGTCGCTTGTCGCGGCTCTCGTCGCTTGTCGCAGCTCTCGTCGCTTGTCGCAGCTCTCGTTGCTCTCGTGGCCTCGCGCGCGCGCCCGCGCGGCTGGGCTCGGCGTCTTTGCTCGTCGCTGAGCGCGCCGACCGTTCCGGGTGCTCGCGCGCCGGAACATCATGTTTCCTTGCGCAGCCGCGAAGGACGCGTAATTCCCACGAGGTGCGTCACGCTTGCTGGAAAGAGGCGAACATGACTAGGTGGATTCCATGGGTACTTTCCGCTGTCGCCCTGACGGATCTCGGCTGTTCGACTGCGACATCCGCGGGCAGCTCGGGCCCGGCGGGGGCCGGCGGCGCCGCTGGGGCGGCTGTCTCGAGCGGAGGGGGAGGCGCAGGCGGGGACGGCGCGCCGTGCCGGATCGACTGCTCGCTCGTCCCGACCTCGCAATGTGTCATGGCCGTCTGCAACGAGGCGACGCGCGATTGCGAGCTCGTCCCCAGCGCGGGTGGGGAGCCCTGTGACGACAGGGACGCCTGCACGGTCGGCGAGAGGTGCGAGGAGGGTGTCTGTCAGGGCGGGGCCCAGGAGGACTGCGGCCTCGCGCCGGACGCCTGTCACGTGGTCACGTGCGTCGACGCGGGCGGCGCGCCTCGCTGCGGGGTGGAGCCGAGGGAGAACGGGGCCCCGTGCGCGACGGAAGACCGCTGTCTCCTCGACGCGGCGTGCCTGGACGGCGCCTGCGTCGGGACGCCGCGGGACTGCTTCTTCTTCCACGTGCCGGACTCCTGTCATGTCGGTGCGTGCGACCCGGCCACCGGTGCGTGCGAGGCGGTTCCGGGGAACGAGGGGGCGCCGTGCGCGGACTCCGGCGATCTCTGCATGGTCGGCAAGACCTGCCAGACCGGCCGCTGCGAGGGGGGCGTCCCGAAGGACTGCAGCGCGCTGAGCGTCGGGTGCAACGATGGCGCCTGTGATCCGGGCTCTGGCAATTGCTATGCTGAGCCGATCGGACCGGGAGGCGCCTGCCTCTCTGGGACCGACGAGTGCAATCGTGGCGTCTGTGACGAGAGCGGCGCCTGTATTTCCATCCCCACCCCAGGGGAGTCGTGCCTCTCGCAGGCCGTCGGTTGCACGCGCGGCGTCTGCAGCGAGGCCGGGGTGTGCACGGCGCGCCCGGTTCCCGACGGCGGGGTCTGCGTCGACAGCGACTCGTGCACCGTGGGGGAGTCCTGCCTGGCCGGCGTCTGTCAGGGCGGCGCCGCCGCGGCGGCGCCGGTGGTCTATTTCCGGGATACGTTCGAGAGCGACGGGGCCGGGTGGGAGCTCGGTCCGACCTGGCAGATCGGCGCGGCGAAGGCGTCAATCGGGCAGACCTACGGGCACGCCGATCCGGCGCTCGATCACACGGCGACGTCGGACAACGGGGTGGCCGGCGTGGTCATCGGAGGGAACGCGCCCCTCGGGGTCCACCCGTACTTCTACCTGACGAGCCCGGTCGTCAACGCCGATGTCGCGGGCGGCGTGTACCTGACGTTCTGGCGTCTCCTGAACAGCGATGAGACGCCTCACATGACGAACCGCGTCGAGGTCTATGACGGCGTCCGCTGGAAGGTGCTCTTCGAGTCGGGGGCGTACCCCGGCATCCGCGACTCGGCCTGGACGAAGGTCGTCCATGACCTGACGCCCTACAAGAACGCCAGCCTGCGCGTCCGCTTCGGCTACGAGATCGGGCGGGAAGCCTTCGTCGATACCGTGTCGAGCTGGAACATCGATGATGTGGAGATCGCGAACGCGGCTTGCCCGTAGAGCCCGCGGCGGGGACGCGGGGAGGCTCAGGGACCTCGCGCCGTCGGCAGCTCGACTCCGATGTTCGAGCGGAGGCTCTGGCTCACCGCTCCACGACGGCCGAGAGCGCCGCCGTGATCGCCCGGGCGACCTCGTCGACCGAGCCATTCCCGTCGATATGGATGACCCTGTCCCCCGGGACGAGCTCCTCCGCCCGGCGGTATGCCTCCGCGAGCCGCGCCTGCAGCTCGGTCTTCTCGAACAGCTCCTCCGCCCCCCCGCGGCCGCGGCGGCGCTTCTCGGCGATCTCGGGCGCCACGTCGATCACCACCGTGACATCGGGCCTCAGGGCGTGGCGGTTGAGCTCACGGATCCATTCGACGATCGCCCCGGAGCCGGCCCCGTCCTCGCCCGCCGTCGTGGACTGGTAGGCCAGGCTCGACAGGTCGTAGCGATCCGAGATCACGACGTATCCATCGCGGAGGAGCGGCTCGATCTCGGCGCCGAGGTGATCGAGGCGATCGGCCGAGAAGAGGAGCGCCATGATCTCCGCCTGGCGGGCGCCGGGAAGCGAGATCCGGTGGGTCAGGACCTGCCGGAGCAGCGCGCCCACCGGCCCGGCGCTCGGCTCTCGGGTGACGTGGACCATGCGCCGCGCCGCCCTGAGGTGCGCCGCGAAGCGCTCGGCCTGCGTGCTCGTGCCGGCGCCGTCGATGCCCTCGAACACCACGAAGACGCCACGGCCGGCCTCCCTCGCGGGGCGCGACGCGGGGCTCTCTTGCTCGCCTCTCGTCTTCGACATCTAGCTCGCCTCCTCGCTCGGCTCCGCGACGGGCGGCGCGTCCTCCCCGAGCACGACGTTGTCGATGAGCCGCGTCGTCCCGACGCGGACGGCGACCGCCAGCAGCGCCTGCTCGCCGATCGCCGCGGAGTCGCTCCAGATCGCCAGGGACTCCGGATCGGCGAGGTCCACGTAATCGATGCTCGTCGCGGCGGCCGCGAGGCGCGCGCGCGCGGGCTCGAGGAGCGCCGCGGCGCGCCGCTCGCCGCGGGCGAAGGCGCGGCAGGCGCCGGCGAGGGCGAGCGGGATGGCGCGCGCCGCGCTCCGCTGCTCGGGCGAGAGGTAGGCGTTCCGCGACGACATGGCGAGGCCGTCCGGCTCGCGCACCGTCGTGGCCCCGACGATCTCGACGGGGAGGAACAGGTCGGCGACGAGCCGCCGGATGACCTGGAGCTGCTGGTAGTCCTTCCGGCCGAAGACGGCGACGCACGGGCCAGCGAGCGAGAGCAGCTTCGTCACCACGGTGGCGACGCCCTCGAAGTGCGCGGGCCGATGGACGCCGCAGAGCGGGCCCGCGGTCGCGCCGACGCGCACGCGCGTCTCCTCGCCGGGCGGGTACATCGCCGCGACGTCCGGCGCGAACACGCCGTCGGCGCCGGCCTCCGCGCAGGCGGCGAGGTCTCGCTCGAGCGTCCGCGGGTAGCGCGCCAGGTCTTCGCCCGCGCCGAACTGGGTCGGGTTGACGAAGATGGTCACGGCCACGAAGTCCGTCCTCCTCCGCGCCTCCGCGATCAGGGCGAGGTGGCCTGCGTGGAGCGCGCCCATCGTCGGGACGAGGCCGACGCGGCTCCCTCCTGCACGAGCCCGGTCGCACGCCACCCTGAGGTCGCCAGGATGTCGCCAAAACTCCATCATTGAACCCTATCAGACGTACGGCAAAATCGGAGCTTCGATCATGGCTGACCCGCCGTCCACCCCAGATAGCGCCCTCGCTCCCGACTCCGAAGACGACGTGGATTCAGCGCGGGTCGCCGTGCCTGCACCGCGCCCGAGCGGCCCCTCCAGCGCGCGGTCCGGGGGGAGCTCCGCCCCGTCGAGCGGCCCGGTGTCGATATCGGCCGCGCCGGGGGCGATCCCGATCGAGGGGGACCCGACGCACTACCTGAACCGCGAGCTCTCGTGGCTCGAGTTCAACGCGCGGGTGCTGGCGGAGGCCAGGTCGCACGAGGTGCCGCTGTTCGAGCGCCTCAAGTTCCTGAGCATCTTCTTCTCCAACCTCGACGAGTTCTTCATGGTGCGCGTCGCCGGCCTCCAGGCGCAGACGCAGCGCACGATCGCGGAGGTCCCGCCGGACGGGCTCACGCCCCACGAGCAGCTCGTGGCGATCAGCGCGCGGGTCCACGCGCTCGTCGATGACGCCTACCAGCTGTGGCACTCGGATCTGATCCCGGCGCTCCAGCGCGCCGGCATCGTGATCGTCCGGCCCGATGAGCTCGACGCGACCGAGCTCAGCGCGCTCGACGAGCGGTTCCGCACGGACATCTTCCCGATCCTCACGCCGATCGCGATCGACCCGGGGCACCCGTTCCCGCACCTGCGCAACAAGATGATCAACCTCGGGATCATGTTCTCCCGGGAGCATGAAGCGCAGGAGCCCGGCTTCGCGGTCATCCAGGTGCCGCCGGGGCTGAGCCGGCTGATGCGGGTCCGCGTGGAGGGCGCGACGCGCGCGTTCGTCCTGCTCGAGGACGTGATCGCCCGCCACGTGAAGGATTTCTTCCCCTCGGGCAGGCTGCGCGGCACGTACCCCTTCCGCGTCACCCGGAACTGGGACCTCGAGATCGACGAGGAGGAAGGCGAGGACCTGCTCGAGACGATCCAGGCCGAGCTCCGCCGGCGCGATCGCGGCAACGCCGTGCGCCTGGAGATCGGCTTCGGCGAGGGCGCCGGCACCTCGGTCCAGCGGCTCTGCCGCGCGCTCAAGGTCGACGCGTCGCACGCCGTCTACCGGGTGCCTGGGCCGCTCCACATCGCCGACCTCATGGGCATCGTCGCGGACGACGAGCGCCGCGAGTACCGGGACGAGCCGTTCGCGCCGCAGGTCCCGCCGCTCTTCCGGGACGTCGAGGACATCTTCGCCGTCATCCGGGAGCAGGACGTGCTCCTGCACCACCCCTACGAGTCGTTCGATCCGGTCGCGGAGTTCGTCTCTCGCGCCGCCGACGACCCGAACGTGCTCGCGATCAAGCAGACGCTCTACCGGACCGGCGGCGACTCGCCGATCCTGAAGGCGCTCGCGCGCGCGGCCGAGAGCGGCAAGCAGGTGACGGCCATCGTCGAGCTGAAGGCGCGGTTCGACGAGGCGAGCAACATCCAGTGGGCGAGGACGCTCGAGCAGAGCGGCGTGCAGGTGATCTACGGCCTGCTCGGGCTGAAGACGCACGCGAAGGCGCTGCTCGTGGTGCGGCGCGAGAAGGACAAGCTGCGCCGCTACGTGCACCTGTCGACGGGCAACTACAACCCGCAGACCGCGCGGCTCTACACCGACATCGGCCTGTTCACGGCGAACCGGGAGATCGGCGAGGACATGACGTCGCTCTTCAACCTGCTGACCGGCTACAGCGCGCCGCCCAAGTGGAACCGCCTCCTCGTGGCGCCGCTCGGCCTCCACGAGGCGGTGCTGGGCCTCATCGCGCGCGAGGAGGCCCACGCGCGGGCCGGGCGCAAGGCGGAGATCGTGGCGCAGATGAACGCGCTCGTGGACGTCGACGTCATCGACGCGCTCTACTCGGCGTCGCAGGCCGGGGTCGACATCAAGCTCGCCGTGCGCGGCATCTGCTGCCTCCGGCCGGGGATCCCGGGCCTGTCGGAGCGGATCCAGGTGCGCGCGATCATCGATCGTTTCCTCGAGCACAAGCGCCTGTTCCGGTTCGCGAACGGCGGCAGCGAGGAGATCTACATGTCGAGCGCCGACTGGATGCCGCGCAACTTCCATCGCCGCGTCGAGCTGATGATCCCGATCATCGAGCCCGCCACCCGCGCGCGCGTGGAGGACATGCTGAACACCGTGATGTCCGACACGGCGAAGACCTGGGAGCTCGCGAGCGACGGCAGCTACCACAAGCTCCAGCAGCCCGCCGGCGCCCCCCAGCTGCGGTCGCAGCACCGCTTCATCGAGCTCGCGCGCGAGCGGGTGAAGCTCAGCGATCCGCTGGCGCGCGGCGGCGGGCGCTTCCACATCCTCCGCATGCCCGCGGGCGCGGACGACGGCGGGCCGCGCCACCGCAAGGGCGCCAAGAAGAAGAAGGGTCTGCCCTGAGCGACGACGCGCAGGAGCGGTAGAGGCCTCGCCGCGCGCGACGTCGCGCGCGGCGAGGATCGGGCGAGGGGAGCCCTTCAGAACTGCGTCTGCAACGCGGCGGAGCCGGGGCCGAGCGAGAGCGTGGTCTGGGCCGACGCCTTGGGCGTCGCGTCGCTGACCGGCACCTTCTTCCCGCCGATGACCCAGAGCGGGATGCCCACGGCGATCATGATGCCGCCCGCCACGGAGACGAGCGCGCCGGCCAGCTGGCGGCGCCCGTCGGAGCGCGTCTCGCAGATGCCCGTGAAGCCCCCGAAATCGCAGTAGATCTCGTATCGATTGCTCGCCGACGCGAGCAGGCCCGTCCCGGTGAAGAACGCGATCGTGCCGCCGGCGGTGAGCGCGATGCCGCCCAGCATGAGGCCCGGGCTCTTCCGGCGCAGGGGAACCGGGGGCGGAGCAGGCGGGATCTCCGCCGGAGTCACCGGGTAGCCCGGCGGGAGCGGAGCGTAGGCGCCGTACGGAGCGTAGCCGCCCGGGGGACCAGGCGGCGGATAGCCCGGCGAGGCCCCTGGCGGAGCCCGCGGGGCCTCCTGCGGCGGCGCCGGGTAGGGGACCGCCGGGTACGGCGGCGCGGAGGCAGCGGGCGGCGCGGAAGCAGCGGGCGGCGCGGAGGCGGCCGGCGGCGCGGAGGCAGCGGGCGGCGCGGAGGCAGCGGGCAGCGCGGAGGCGGCCGGCGGAGCGGGATGCGGGGCCGGCTGCGCGCCCGCCGTCGCCGCGGCGAGGAAGCTGGACAGCGCGACGCCGAGCGGTAGCGCGAGCGCCCGCGCGCGGGAGCGCGGCGAGCGGCCCGGCGTTCGAGCGGCGTCGGGCGAAGCATTCAAGCGAAGCATCTCGGGCGTCCTTTCATCACGGCGGTTGCGATCACTCGTGTGGAAGCTCGGCAGGCTTTTGCGCCGGCTCCGGCGGAGGCGCCGCCTCCGCTGTCGACGCCCCCGCTGCCGGTGTCGCCCCCGCTGCCGGCGTCGCCGCCGCTGTCGCCACGGGCGGGGCGGCGGGCGGCTTCGGTGCGCTGGTGCGCTTCTTCGGCGGGGCGGCTGCGGCTGCTCCGGTGGCTGATCCTGATGGAGAAGCGCTGGCAGCCGCCCCCTCTGGCGATGCGCCGGCTGCAGCACGCTGCGGGGTTGCAGCGCGCGCCGTCTCCGCCGCGGGCGGTTCGGCGGTGACGATCGTCGGCGGCGACGAGTCGACGGGAGGTGGAGCTGGCAGCTCGTCGGTCGCCGTCGGCGCGGCGAGGGACGGGGTGGACGGCTCCGCGGCGTGTGTCTTTGCCGGAGCGGCGCTCGCGGGCTCCGGCGCGGCGCGCTCTGGGGCGCGGGGGGACTGTGCGGCGAACACGATCACCGCGGCGAGCGCCACGAGGCCCAGGAACACAAGGAGCGTGCGATCTCGCTTTGGCTTCGTCTGTGCGCTTCCGCCGCGCGCTCGCGCGGGCTGCGCCTCGACGCCGCCTCTCCGATGGGATCGATCGCCGGCGTCGCGCGCCCGCGCGGGCTCCGCGCGCGCCCGCGCGGGCTCCGCGCTGCTCGGCGCGGCGGCGCCGCGTGCGCGCGCGCCGCGCGGGTCGTCGCCGCTTCGGCTCGCCGTCGGATCGACGCGCGCTACCGCGGGGCTTCGCGCTGTCGCGCTGTCGCCCTGCTCGCCGCGCGACGAGGGCCCCGCGCCCCCCGTGTCCACGCCGGACGCGGGCCTCGACGCAGCGCTGCTCTGCGGCGCCTTGCGCCGGCTTTCTTTACGCTGGGCGCGTGAAAGCTTCTTCGTCACGCAGCGACCGTACCGAACAGCAGGCGGGCCGCCAAGGGCCCGCGGCGTGTGTCGGCGTCCGACTCGTGCGGCGCGCGCAGGCACCCGCGCGTCCCGGGAGCCGCGCTCGCACGCCGAGCGCCCCGTCGAGCGAGATGCGCGCGGACGGCCCCCGCCGCGCGCCGCGACCCACGAGCCCTTCGCGCGGGGCCGGGACGCGCAGAACACGGCCTCTGCAGGCGCGGCGGGACCGACGCGCCCGACACGAACGATGCCGCGCCTCGGCCCGCGCAACGGACGCAACGGACGCGACGGACGCGACGGACGCGACGGACGCGACGGACGCGAACGACGCCAGCGACGTGAACGATGCGACCGACGCGGCGGACGCAACGACGCGACGCACGGGATCGACGCGAACGAACGGCACGCCGGCGTATCCAACACGAACGGGTATCGTCCCGCTTGACATGGGTCGCCTCCTGGGTATCCTGCGCGTCCCCATCCCTCAGGTGGAAATCCGCGTCACTATGCCGACCATCAGCCAGCTCATCCGCCAAGGCCGCGAGGCCGCTCGTTACAAGACGGCCTCTCCTGCGCTCAAGTCCTGCCCGCAGCGGCGAGGCGTGTGCGTACGTGTTTACACCACGACGCCGAAGAAGCCCAACTCGGCGCTCCGCAAGGTCTGCCGCGTCAGGCTGAGCAACCAGATGGAAGTGACGAGCTACATCCCGGGCGAAGGCCACAACCTGCAGGAGCACTCGGTCGTCCTCATCCGCGGCGGCCGTGTCAAGGACCTGCCGGGCGTGCGCTACCACGTCGTCCGCGGAACGCTCGACGCGTCCGGCGCTGCCGGGCCTAGCTCCACCAACAAAGCGACCCGCAACCGCAAGCGCTCGAAGTACGGCGTGAAGCGCCCGAAGGCCTGACGGCCTCAACGCGCGAAAGCCGAGCAGAGGAACGAAGATGCCCCGTCGTCGCGAAGTCCCGAAGCGGAAGATCATTCCGGACCCGAAGTACAAGGACAAGCTCGTCGCCAAGTTCACGAACTCCCTGATGCAGTCGGGCAAGAAGGCGACCGCCGAGGGGATCCTCTACGGCGCGTTCGACATCGTGCGCGACCGCTTCAAGGAGGAGCCGATCGACGTCTTCCGCAAGGCGCTCGACAACGTGAAGCCGAAGCTCGAGGTGAAGAGCCGGCGCGTCGGCGGCGCGACCTACCAGGTCCCCGTCGAGGTCCGCCCCGAGCGTCGCGTCGCGCTGGCGATGCGGTGGCTCGTGACCTACTCGCGCGGCCGCGGCGAGAAGACGATGCGCGAGCGGCTCGCCGCCGAGCTCGTCGACGCGGCGCAGAACCGTGGCAACGCGGTCAAGAAGCGCGACGACACGCACAAGATGGCGGAGGCCAACAAGGCGTTCGCCCACTACCGGTGGTAGGTCAGCGAGGCCAGCGCAGATCCCGGATCTGCGCTGGTTCGTCATTTCAGGTCCCATCCCCAGGCGAGGAGACGCGTAGAGCGAGATGGCACGGCTGACATAAGGATCGGGTTACAGAGCCGGTCCTCTCGAGGGAGCGCGACAGCGCTCGCCCTCGCGGGACCTAGAAAAGCTGCTGCTGTACCCCGACACCCTCTCCAGGTTCAAGTGCCCGCCACAACGGAGGCGGGCCGGGCTGGAGAGGGTGTTTTGCATCCTGAGTCCGAAACCCTCACCCCACGCATCACACGACGGAGAAGGAAAAGTGGCACGCGAGTACAGCCTGGAACGGACGCGCAACATCGGGATCATGGCCCACATCGATGCGGGCAAGACCACGGTCACCGAGCGCATCCTTTATTACTCGGGTGTCAACTACAAGATCGGCGAGGTCCACGAGGGCGCAGCCACGATGGACTGGATGGTCCAGGAGCAGGAGCGCGGCATCACCATCACGTCCGCCGCGACGAACTGCTTCTGGGCGCCGGAGCAGGGCCCCGACAAGGGCGTCTCTCACCGGATCAACATCATCGACACGCCCGGTCACGTCGACTTCACCATCGAGGTCGAGCGGAGCCTCCGCGTGCTCGACGGCGCGGTGGCGGTGTTCGACGGCGGCAACGGCGTCGAGCCGCAGAGCGAGACGGTGTGGCGGCAGGCGGACAAGTACGGCGTCCCGCGCATCGCGTTCATCAACAAGATGGACAAGGTCGGCGCCGACTTCGACATGTGCGTCGACTCCATCCGCGAGCGCCTCGGCGCGAACCCGGTGGCGATCCACTACCCGCTCGGCGCGGAGGACTCGTTCCGCGGCGTGATCGACCTCGTGACCCTCCGGGCCGCCGTGTTCGACGAGGAGACGAAGGGCCAGCGCTACGACTGGCAGGAGATCCCGGGCGACCTCTTGCCGCGGTGCAAGGAGCTCCGCGAGAAGCTCATCGAGGCGTGCGCCGACGCGAGCGACAAGGTGATGGAGAAGTTCATCGCCGGTGAGATCGACCAGATCACCGAGCAGGAGATCCACGCGGCCATCCGCGCGGGCACCCTCGGCTTCAAGATCGTCCCGGTCCTGTGCGGCTCGGCCTTCAAGAACAAGGGGGTCCAGCTCCTGCTCGACAGCGTCGTGAACTACCTGCCGTCGCCGGTCGACATCCCGGCCGTCGAGGGGACGCTGCCCGACAAGAAGGACAAGGTCGTCTCGCGCAAGGCGAGCGACGAAGAGCCGTTCGCGGCGCTGGCGTTCAAGGTCATGAACGACCAGTTCGGCAACCTCACCTTCTTCCGTGTCTACTCCGGCACGACGAAGAGCGGCGTCAGCGTGCTCAACTCGACGCGCGGCAAGCGGGAGCGCTTCGGGCGCATCCTCCGCATGCACGCGAACAAGCGCGAGGAGATCGACGTCTGCTACGCGGGCAACATCTACGCTGCCGTGGGGCTCCGCGACACCCGCACCGGGGACACTCTCTGCGAGGAGAAGAACCCGATCGTGCTGGAGCGGATGGAGTTCCCCGACCCCGTGATCTCGATCGCCATCGAGCCGAAGACCAAGGCCGATCTCGACAAGCTCGGGCTCAGCCTGCAGAAGCTCGCCTACGAGGACCCCTCGTTCCGTACCTTCACGAACGAGGACACGGGCCAGACGATCATCGCCGGGATGGGCGAGCTCCACCTCGAGATCATCGTCGACCGCCTGAAGCGCGAGTTCAAGGTCGACGCCAACGTCGGCAAGCCCGAGGTCGCCTACCGCGAGACCATCTCGAAGAAGGCGACCGACGTGGAGGGGCGCTTCGTCCGGCAGTCGGGCGGACACGGCCAGTTCGGTCACGTGAGGATCGACATCGAGCCGGCGGAGCGCGGCGCGGGCTTCGTGTTCGAGAACGACATCGTCGGCGGCATCATCCCGAAGGAGTTCATCCCTTCGATCGAGAAGGGCATCCGGGACGCGATGGGGCGCGGCGTGCTCGCCGGCTACCCCGTCGTCGACATCAAGGTGCGGCTCCACTTCGGCAGCTACCACGAGGTCGACTCCTCCGGGCCCGCGTTCGAGGTCGCCGCGTCGATGGCCTTCCAGGACGGCGCCAAGAGGGCCGGGCTCGTGCTCCTCGAGCCGATGATGGCCGTCGAGGTCGTGTCGCCCGAGAACTACCTCGGGGACGTCATCGGAGATCTCAACTCGCGGCGCGGCCGCATCCTCGATATGGGGCAACGCGCGAACACCCGGGTGATCCGCGCGGAGGTCCCGCTCGCCACCATGTTCGGTTACGCGACCGACGTCCGTTCCAAGACGCAAGGCCGCGCGACCCATTCGATGCAGTTTTCTCATTACGCACCGGTTCCAGCAGCGATCCAGGAAGAGATCGTCGCCAAGCAGCGAGGTTAAAGAGACGCCATGGCCAAGGAGAAATTCACTCGTACGAAGCCGCACGTGAACGTGGGCACCATCGGTCACATCGACCACGGCAAGACCACGCTCACGGCGGCGCTCGTCAAGGTGCAGTCGAAGCGCAACCTGGCGAAGGCGATCTCGTACGCCGACATCGCGAAGGGCGGGACGGTCCGTGACGAGACCAAGACGGTGACCATCGCGGCGGCGCACGTCGAGTACGAGTCGGCGAACCGCCACTACGCGCACGTCGACTGCCCCGGGCACGCCGACTACATCAAGAACATGATCACCGGCGCGGCGCAGATGGACGGGGCGATCCTCGTCGTGTCGTCGCTCGACAGCGTGATGCCGCAGACGCGCGAGCACGTGCTGCTCGCCCGGCAGGTCGGCCTGAACCACATCGTCGTGTTCCTCAACAAGTGCGACGCGGTGGACGACCCGGAGATGCTCGACCTGGTCGAGATGGAGGTCCGCGAGCTCCTGTCGAAGTACAAGTTCGACGGGGACAACGCGCCGGTGGTCCGTGGCGCGTCGCTGCCCGCGCTTCAGGGCGACCCGAAGTGGGAGGAGACGATCCAGCAGCTGCTCAGCGCGCTGGACAGCTACATCCCCGAGCCGGTGCGCGACATCGACAAGCCGTTCCTGATGGCGATCGAGGACGTGTTCTCGATCAAGGGCCGCGGCACGGTGGCCACGGGCCGCATCGAGCGCGGCGTGATCAAGGTCGGCGACGAGGTGCAGATCATCGGCTTCAAGGACACGAAGAAGTCGGTCGTGACGGGCGTCGAGATGTTCCGCAAGCTGCTCGATCAGGGGCAGGCGGGCGACAACGTCGGGTGTCTGCTCCGCGGCGTGGAGAAGGAAGAGATCGAGCGCGGCCAGGTGCTGGCGAAGCCCGGGTCGATCACGCCGCACACGAAGTTCACCGGTGAGGTGTACGTCCTCAAGAAGGAGGAGGGCGGGCGCCACACGCCGTTCTTCACCAACTACCGGCCGCAGTTCTACATCCGGACGACGGACGTGACCGGCACGGTGAACCTCCCCGAGGGGGTGAAGATGGTGATGCCGGGCGACAACATCACGATGACGATCGAGCTCATCGCCCCGGTCGCGCTGGAGGAGCAGATGCGCTTCGCCATCCGCGAGGGCGGCAAGACGGTGGGCGCCGGCGTCGTCACCAAGATCCTCGCGTAGGAAGAGCACCATGGCTGATACAACCAAGATCCGGATTCGCCTCAAGGCCTTCGACCACCAGCTGCTCGACAAGTCGACGAGCGACATCGTCGAGACGGCGAAGCGGACCGGGGCGCACGTCGCGGGGCCCATCCCGCTGCCCACCGAGATCCGCCGTTACACGGTCCTGCGGGGGCCCCACGTCGACAAGAAGTCGCGCGAGCAGTTCGAGATCCGGACGCACAAGCGGCTTCTCGACATCATCGAGCCGACTCAGCAAACCCTCGACGCGCTGATGAAGCTCGACCTTTCGGCCGGCGTCGACGTCGAGATCAAGAGCTAGGAGTCCAGGTACCATGAAGGTTACCGTTTACAACCTCAAGCGGGAGCAGGTCGGCGAACTCGACCTCTCGGACGAGGTCTTCGGGACCGAGGTGAAGGAGCACCTCTTCTACGAGGTCGTGAAGGCGCAGCTCGCGTCCCGCCGCTCGGGCACCAAGGCCACCAAGGAGCGGAGCGCGGTCGCCGGCTCCACGAAGAAGCTCTATCGCCAGAAGGGCACCGGCCGCGCTCGCCAGGGCTCGATCCGCGCGCCGCACCACGCGGGCGGCGGCATGGCGCACGCCCTAGAGCCGAAGGACTGGTCGTACCGTCCGCCGCGCAAGGTGCGGATCGGCGCCCTGAAGAGCGCGCTCTCGCTCTTCGCGAAGGAGGGCCGGCTCATCGTGCTCGACAGCCTCGAGGTCTCCGAGATCAAGACCAAGGCGATCGCTGCCACGCTGACGACGCTGCAGGCGGATCGGAAGTCGCTGGTCGTGGACACGGCCGGCAACGACAAGCTGGTGAAGAGCCTCCGCAACCTGGAGAACCACCAGTACCTGCCGCCGGAAGGGGTCAACGTCTACGACCTCCTCAGGCACGACCACCTCATCGTCTCGAGGGACGCCGCCAAGGCGCTCGAGGCGCGTTGCCTTCGCTAGTCAGGGGAGTCCGACATGCAGCCCGAGCAGATCATCCGCCGGCCAATCATCCTCACGGAGAAGTCGAGCCGGCTCCGCGACCAAGGCAACAAGGTCATCTTTGAGGTCCGCCGCGAGGCGAACAAGATCCAGATCAAGGACGCCATCCAGACGCTCTTCAAGGTGGGCGTCGTGGACGTCAACACGCTGATCATGCGCGGCAAGGACAAGCGCATGGGGCGCGGCTACGCGAAGCTGCGCAATTGGAAGAAGGCGATCGTCACCCTCAAGGAGGGTGACGAGATCCAGTTCTTCGACGAGAAGGCGGAATAGCGATGGGAATCAGATCCTTCAAGCCGACCTCGCCGGCGCGGCGTTACTACTCGGTCAGCGACTTCAAGGAGATCACGAAGGTCGAGCCCGAGCGGTCGCTGCTGGAGCAGCAGACGTCCACCGGCGGCCGGAACAACAACGGCCGGATCACGTCGCGGTTCCGCGGCGGTGGTCACAAGCAGCGCTACCGGATCATCGATTTCCGGCGCGACAAGATCGGCGTCCCGGCGAAGGTCGCCACGATCGAGTACGACCCGAACCGGACGGCGCGCATCGCGCTCCTGCACTACGTGGACGGCGAGAAGCGCTACATCCTGGCGCCCGACGGCCTCGCGGTGGGGGCGACGCTGCTCGCGAGCCGGAACGCGGACATCAAGCCTGGCAACAGCCTGACGCTCCGCTTCATCCCGCCCGGCACCTCGATCCACAACGTCGAGGTCAAGAAGGGCAAGGGCGGTCAGCTCGTGCGCTCGGCCGGCGTGGCCGCGCAGCTCATGGCGAAGGACGGCGACTATGCGCAGGTCCGCCTCCCGAGCGGTGAGATCCGCAAGGTGCACCTCGATTGCCGCGCCACGATCGGGCAGGTGTCGAACTCCGAGCACGCGAACATCAGCCTCGGTAAGGCGGGGCGCTCGCGCTGGCTCGGGCGCCGGCCGCACAACCGCGGTGTCACGATGAACCCCGTCGATCATCCGATGGGCGGTGGTGAGGGCCGGACGAGCGGCGGGCGCCATCCGTGCTCGCCGTGGGGTCAGCTCTCCAAGGGCCTCAAGACGCGGAACAACAAGCGCACCGACGGGATGATCGTCCGGCGGCGCGGGACCAAGGGTTAGTCATGCCGAGGAGCATCAAGAAAGGGCCCTTCATTGACGGTCACCTGCTGGAGAAGATCCAGGCGGCCCAGGCGACCAATGCCAAGAAGGTGATCAAGACGTGGTCGCGCCGCTCGACGATCCTGCCCGAGTCGGTCGGCCTGACCTTCGCCGTGCACAACGGGAGGAAGTTCGTTCCCGTGTTCGTGACGGAGAACATGGTCGGCCACAAGCTGGGTGAGTTCGCCCCGACGCGCACGTTCCACGGCCACTCCGGGGACAAGAAGGCCAAGGTCGCCAAGGGCGGCCCGGGCGGTCGCTGATCGCTCCGCGTCAACCGCGAGCGCATCCGACATGAAGCGGGCAGGGTCGCAGCAGCGCCCCTGCCCGTTCCTTTTTTGGCAGCTATACGGAGCGGAGCACCCGACGCGCGTCCGCGTCGCCGCGCGGGGCTCACCCGCACAGGAGACGGGTCCAGATCGGCGTTTTCGGCACGGAGGCGTACTCCTGTACGCCGAGTACCGAAAACGTCGAGATGGGCCCGTATCCGCAGCGGGTGAGCCCCGCGCGTTAGAATTGGCCGCGTAGACCGGCGAAGCTGGGGCCGACGAGCAGCTGCGTCGAGGCCGTGGCGCTCTGCGAGCCGCCAGCGCCGCCTCCGGTGAAGCTCAGGATGAGCAGGGTCGTGCCCGTGACGAGCCCGAGCGCGCCGACCACGACGCCGATGTTCGCGACCGTCTTCTGGGTCTTGCCGGCGTCGACGTCGTCCTGGCGATCGGCGGGGCAGGGGCCCCTGCAGGTCTCGGCGAGATCGCTGTACGTGCTGTTCGCCATCAGCCCGGCGACGGTGAACATCGCGAGCCCTGCCACACCCACGCCGCCAGCGGCGTAAGCGTAAGGCCGCAGATACGCACGCGGCGAGGGGGCTTCCGAGAAGGGTGGGCTCGGGCCCTCGTCGAGGAGCGCCGGAGAGCCGGAGCCGGCCTCGGTCGGGCCGCTCGGCTCGGCGTCGAGCGCGACGGTCTTCGCTTCGCCCGCCGAGAGATCGACGGTCTGCGGCGTCGAGGTGAGCTTGGTGCGCAGGACGATCTCGGTCTTGCCGGGCTTGACCGGGAACGGCTTGCCCCACCGCTCGCGCGGGACGTCCTTGCCGGCCACCGCGAGCGAGGTCGCCGCGTCCGGGTGCGCGACCGTGACCGTGACGAGGGCGATCTTGCGCGCGAGCTCGTCGCGCTCCAGCTGCGCCGTCTGCTCCGTCTGGGCATAACGCGGCTCGTCCTTCGCCCGGGACGCGGCCTCCGCCGCGACCTGATCGAACTCGAGGTACGCCTCGATGTGATCGCCCAGATCCGCGAGGCAGCGCGCGATGTAGAGGCGGGAGTTCGGGCTCGGCACGGTGGTGTACGAGGCCCGGAACTGCTCCAGCGCAAGCGCGTAGCGCTTGCTCTCGTAGAGGGCGGCGCCCTTCTTGAAGTGGTTCTGCGCCTTCTCCACCGCGTCCGGCGCGGGCGTCGCCGCGGCGCCGTCGGCGCCGGCCGCGGGCCCGGGGAGCGTGCACAAGCACAGGCAAGATGCCGCACCGAAGAGCAGCGCACGGAGCCAGGGTCGAGATCGCACGGTGTTCAGATACCCGATGGGTTGTACTTCTTCTTGGGGATGGGTTTGCCGGACGTTGCTGGCTTGGGCGCAGGCTTCGCCGGCGTGGACGTCGTCCGGGGGCGCGCGGTCGACGGTGGGCGCGACGCCTGCGGCGCGGCGATGGGCTGCGCCGTCGCTGCCGCGGGCGCCTTGGCCGTCTGGGAAGGCGCCGGCGCCGCCTCGGGAGGCGTCGGCGAGGGCGCCGGCGCCGCCTCGGGAGGCGTCGCCGCGGCCTCGGGAGCGGGCGGCGACGCCGGCTCCGCCGCCTGAGGCTCCGCCGGCGAAGCGGGCGCAGCCGGGACGGCCTCCGCCGCGGTCGCGGTGGTGTCGGCCGGCGCTGCCGCGGGCAACGCATCGACGCGCGCCTTGCCGATCTCCGGACGCGAGCGCTCGTCGCCGCCGCGCACGACGAGCGCGACGGCCCCGAGCGCCACGCAGAACATCGCCGCGCCAGCCACGATCAGCTGGAGCCGCTTGCGCCGCTCCCCGGTCTCGAACGATCGGTCGACGGCCGTGACCTCGCCGACGTCGTTGGCGAGGCTCCTCGAGCCGCGCCTCGCGAGGCGTTCGCTGAGCGCCGCGGCCCGGGACGCGGGCGGATCCGCCGCCGCGAGCACCTTCGTGGCGGGCACGCCGGCCGCCGGGAGGATCCGCTTGGCCGAAGAGCCGAGCGGCTTGCCCTCGCGGGCGGCGGGCCGCGGGCTCACCGGCTCGCCCGGCTCGCCGGGCGCGACGTCGGCCTGCAGGGCGGGCGCGATGATGAGCCGCGGCGGCACACCGGCAGGCTGCGCCGGCACGGCGATCTCTTCGAACGAGATCGGCTCCAGGCTGACCGGCGGCTCGTCGTCCTTCTCCGCGGCCGGTGATGCGGCCCCTCTGCTGGACGACGGGCCGGCGCCGGCCGGCGCCGCTGCCGCAAGGGGAGACCCCGCCGCGGCGGCGGGACCGCCCTCGCGCGAGCCCGCGCCGACGTCGGCCAGGGCAGCGTGGCCCTCCAGAGGGGCCCCGGGCCGGCGCTCCGAGTTCACGGCCGCGCCTGCGTCGACGGCCGCGATCGCGTCGCGGAGCTCCTGCGCGCGCTTCGACTGGATCTCGCCGATCGCCTGCCGCACGAAGGCCGCCACGTCCTCGTCGGTCGTGGGTTCGCCGAGCGTCGACGCGACCTGATCGATGGCCCGCTGCATCTCCGCGCACGTCGAGAAGCGGCTCTCGGGGTCCTTCTCGAGCGCCTTGAGGATGATCCTGTCGAGCTCGGGGTGGATCGCTCCGTTCAGCTCGCGCGGGGGGAGCGGGTTCTTGATGGTGATGTTCTCGATGGTCGCGAGCTCGGTCTCGGCGCGGAAGGGGTGCAGCCCCGTCGTGAGCACGTACAGCAGCGCGCCGAGCGAGAAGATGTCGCTCCGGCGATCGATGGGGAGCCCGCCGAGCTGCTCCGGCGAGAGGTACGGCGTCTTCCCCTTGACGATGCCGCCAGCGCGCGTGACGTGCAGGCGCCCCTTCGACTTCGCCACGCCGAAGTCGACGATCTTCACGAACCCGGCGGTCGAGATGAGCACGTTCGCCGGCGAGATGTCCCGGTGGACGAGGTCGAGCAGCACGCCGCTGTCGTCGCGGAGCTCGTGCGCGTTGTGGAGCCCCGCGCAGATCTGCGAGGCGATGCGGAGCACGATCCGCTGCGGGATGCCGCCGAGCCGCTTCGCGGCCTTCTGCAGCGTGCCGGCCGTCTCGCCGTCGACCCACTCCATCACGATGTAGAGGACGTCGTCCTCCTCGCCGAGGTCGAGGATCTCGACCACGTTGGGGTGCCGGATCCGCGCCGCGACCCGCGCCTCGTCGAGGAACATCGACTCGAAATCGGGGTCGTCGGAGACGTCGGGCAGCATCGTCTTGATGGCGACGATCTTCCTGAAGCCGCGGGTGCCCTGGAGGCGCGCGGCCCAGACGGCCGCCATGCCGCCCTTGGCGACCGGCATGAGGATCTCGTAGCGGCCGAGGGTGCTCCCCGGACCCAGCTGGTCGACGGCCGACGCCGCGCGACCCCAGAGCTTGTTCGGGCCCTGCATCCCGGTCGGCGTGGCGACCGTCCTGCTGGAGGTCGATGCCGGACCGTTGCCGCGCGCGCCCTCCTGCGTCGCAGGCGCCCCGCCCGGCGCCGCGGCCGCCGCCGGCGGGGGCGGCGGGGTCTTCGCTGCGACAGGGGTGGCAGGCGCGGTGGCCGACGCGGGCGCGACGGGGGGCAGCGGCTGAGACGGCTCGGCCGACGCGGCCGGCGCGGGCGCAGCCGGCGGGAGGGGCGCCGGCGGTGTCGCCGGCGCGCGGCTCGTGGCCGTCGCCAGCGGCGGCGCGGGCGTGGCGGCCGCGCGTGGCGCCGGCGCCACGGCGGGCACCACGGGCGTGCGGCGCGTCGCAGCGGCCGGCGGCGGTACAGGTACCCGAGGCGTCGGAGGGCTCGGCGCGAGCGCTGGCACGACGGCGGCAGGCGCTGCAGCGGCGACCTTGCCGTGCGTCTCGGGCTGCGCCGGCGACGCCGCGCGAGCCGGCGGCGGCGGGCGAGGCGGCCTCGGGGACGGCCCTCCCAGGGCCGGCGTCGGCGGCTTCGGCGCCGTCCCTTCGGCCGGCGTCGGCGTCGCCCGCGCAGCCCCGAGGGGGTCGCCCAGATCGCCCGGGCGCGGCGCGGCCGGCCGCGCGGGCGGCTGCCCCTTCGCCGTGGCCGCCCCCGTCGCTGCGGCGTGCTCGGTGCTCGCCCCGGTGGCGGCGCGGTCCTCCGTCCCCTGGCCCGACAGCTCGATCCGCGGAAGGGTCTGTGCGGGACGCCGCGGCCCGGGCAGGTCGCGGGCGGGGACGTCGTCCACCGAGCCCCACCCGGTGTCGACGCTGGCGTGCGCCGCATCGGTGCCCGCAGGTCCCGCGCCGTTCGACGCGCCTGCGCCGGCCGCTGGCCTGGCCCCGAGGCCGTTCTTCGGCGCGGCGGCGTCCTTCGTCGCCGTCGCGCCGCTCGTCGGGCGCACCTGGCTCGCGGCGATCGCGCCGCCCGCGGCCACCGGCGGCGCGCCGGGCGTCGCCGCGCGCGCGCGCGGTGACGGCGCGGTGATCGGCTGACGCGGGCTGTCGCCGCGAGGGGAGAGCGCGCCGTCGGCCGCGGGGATCGCCACGCCCACCAGCGTCATCCCCCGCGCGCGCGGCGGCGGCCGCGGCTCGTCCGCGCCAGCGGGGCTCGCCATGGCCGCCGCGATCATCGTCCTGCGCGGCTCGATCGTCTTGCCGGCCAGCCTGCTCACCGCCGCGGCCACGTCCTCATCCCCGGCGATCCGCCCTGCTCCCGCGGCCTCCAGCGCCGCGAGCATCGCCGAGGCGCTCGCGAAGCGGCGCGCGGGATCGCGCTCGAGCGCCGTCTGGACGACATCGACGACCTCGGCCGGGACGGCGCCCCCGGCGAGCCCCGCGAGCTGCGGGATCGGCGCCGACTGCACCTTCTGGATGACCGCGGCCTCCAGCTTCGACGAGAACAGCCGCTGCCGCGCGAGCAGCTCCCAGAGGACCACGCCGATCGAGAAGAGATCCGCGCGCGGATCGAGCGGGGCCTCCGCGTGCGCTGCCATCGCCTTGACCCGCTCGGGCGCGGCATAGGCCAGCCGATCGGGGTTCCTCGTCCCCATGGGCGCGAGCCCGGCGATGGCCCGCGCGACGCCGAGCCCGCCGACCCGGGTGACGCCGTCGATGCCGACGGAGACGTGGGTCGGGTTCAGCTCGCCGTGGACGAGCGGCGCCGGCTGCGCCGTGTGCGCGGACGCGAGCGCGCGCAGCACGTCGATCGCGATCCGGAGGGACACCGGCGGCGGCAGCCCCTCGGCGCCGGCCAAAGGCACCAGCGCGCCCAGCGGCTCGCCCTCCACGTACTCCGAGACGATGAAGACCTCGCCGTCCGCGATGCGGGCGTCGAGCACCGAGAGCACGTTGGGGAAGCGGACCTGCTGCGCCATCCCGGCTTCGCGGAGGATGCTGTCGGCGGTCTCGGTCTTCTTCGTGAGGTGCCGGTAGATGCGCAGGATCGTGACGGGCGGCGCGCGCTTCGCCTCGCCCTCGTCGGAGGACGCCCGCGCCAGCCACGTGGAGCCGATGCCACCGCCGGAGAGCTCTCTCAGCAGCTCATAGTTGCCGAGTCGCGAAGCAGAGCCCGCACCGGGCGGCCTGTCGAGCGCCATGGGATTCGCATGCTATCAGGACGTCAGAAGCTGGATCCAGCGTTCACGGCCGACGACTCGGCGAGTTTGGGCGTGTCCGGAGCGCCCTGTCAGGTGGATCTCGCATGGGATCCAAGCGGGCGCTGGACGGTCGGGCCAGCGCCCGCGCGTGCGGCGAAATGCCACGTGCTCGCGAGATCTCGCCGGCATGTGGGCGCTGCGCGCGAGGCAGGGCACACGCCCGCGACGAGCCGCAGGGCCGCGCGGCGAGGGCGCTCCGCGAAGGCGCGCCACCGCTGCGCGATCATGTCCGGAGCGAGGGGCGCGGGCCCCTCTGTTCACACACAGGTGCCCGGGTGTGGGGAGCTCGGTGTGGGCCGTCCAGGTCGGCGAGCTCAGGGGCGCGACACGCTGGACACGCGGAGCGCACCGGGGTGAACGGTCAGCGTCACGAACCTCGTTCGGCGCTCGTGGCTCGAGAAGGCGCTCGCGGCGACGGGGATCCCGTGCCGGAGCGCCACGGCGACGTGGGGGCCCGGATCGACCCGGATTGCCCGCGACGGCTGCGTCACCACGCCGTCGAGCAGCAGGGTCACGCCGTCGGTCGCGCCGGCGAGGTTCAGCACGATCCTCGGCATCCGTCCCTCGAGGTCCTCGAGGCGCGCGTCGATCTCGGCGAGCACCCCCTGCGACGCCTTCCGCGCGTTCGCGTCCGCATCCGCGATCGCGCGCGCGTTGTGGTACGTCCGCTCGGCCGTGCGCAGCCGGCCGAGCCGCTCGTGACAGAGGCCGATGTGGTACGTCACGTTCGCCGTCGGCCGCCGGCGGGCGATCGCCTCGAACCTGTCCAGCGCGTCGGCCCAGCGCCCCGCGATCTCGAGCGTCAGCCCCTGCGCGAACTGGAGCCTCAGCGCGCGCGTCGTGCTGTCGTCTTGCGCGTGCAGCCAGGAGGGCGAGAGCAGCGCCAAGCAAACGAGCCCGAGCGCGGCGGCGCGCCGCCAGCGGCGTCGGCGAGGAGCGGTGATCGGTGCGGCGCTGGTCATCAGAACCCGGGGCTCGTGATGCGGGGTCGAGATGGCCCGCGCGGCGCTTGCCAGCGCGGGGGCTTGTCCCCGTAGGCCGACGAGACGTCGCCGCTGCCCGGGTCCCTCGAGGAGCGCCCGGGCGAGCCCGGCGCGCCACCGCGGCTCGCCGCGTTCCGTGGCGGTGCGTCGCTGCTCGTCGCCTCGGGCGCGCTGGCGCCGCGCCGCCAGGCGGCGCCGCTGTCGGCGAAGGCCGTGGCCAGCACGGGGCGGAGGCTCTCGCGCGCCGCGCTCTCGGGCCCCGCGTCCGCCTGCTCCCGCAGCGCGGCCGAGCTGAGCGCCGCCGCGAGCGCCGCGGCGCCCGCGAGCCGGATCGCCAGGATCGTCCTCGCGCGGCGCGCCGCGCCCTGCGTGGCGGCACCCTGCGTGGCGGCGCCCTGCGTGGCGGCGCCCTGCGTGGCGGCGCCCTGCGTGCGCCCGATCGTCGTCGCCTCCCGCCATCGAGGCGCCCGTGGCGCCCGGGTCCAGAGCCGCTCGAGGGCGCGAGCGGCGAGCCTCGGGGGCGCGGCGAGCGCGCCGCGGGCTCGCGTCACCTCCCCGGGCCGCGAGCCTGCGGCCGGCGGCGAGAGGATCACGATCGGCGCCGGCGCGCTCGCGCCGAGATCGTCGAGCGCGGCCTGGAGATCCGCGCGCAGCGAGGCCGCGTCCGGGTAGCGCCGCGCCGGGTCCTTCTCGAGACACCGGCCGGCGATCTTCCGGAGGCGCGGCGGGATCGAGCTCGGCAGCGGCGCGGGCTCGGTCTCGAGGATGCGCCGGAGGACCGCGTGGTGGTTGCCTCCCGTGAACGGCTGCGCGCCGCTGAGCGCCTCGTAGAGCATGACGCCGACCGCCCAGAGATCGGCGCGCGCGTCGATGGTGCGCTTGCCGAGCGCCTGCTCCGGGCTCATGTACGAGGGCGTTCCGAGCAGCTGCCCGTCGATGGTGATGGCGTCGCCCGCGCCCGTGAGCTGGCTGATGCCGAAGTCGACGATCTTCGGCACGATCCCCTCGCCGGGGACCGTCGCCATCATGATGTTCTCCGGCTTGATGTCGCGGTGTACGACGCCCTCGGCGTGGGCGGCCGAGAGCCCGCAGCACACCTCGATGAGGACGGGCACCACCTCCTCGGGCGGCAGCGGCCGGTTCGGCTGGAGGCGGTCAGCGAACGGCGAGCCCCGCAGGAGCTCCAGGGCCAGGAACAGGTAACCCTCGTCCTGGAGCTCGCCGGCGTCGACGACGCCGACGATGTTCCGGTGCTGGAACTTGCCGATGATCTTCGCCTCCCGGATGAAGCGCCCGACGACCTGCTCGTCCCGGAGCGCCGGGGACAGCTTGAGCGCCACGTCCCGGCCGATGAGCTCATGGCGCGCCCACCACACGCTCGACATCCCACCCGCGCCGATCTGCCGGATCAGCCGGAAGCGACCTCCTGCAACGTCCCCGGCATGAAGCATGTGCCCCCTTCGCCCATCGCGCGTGAGAAGCCTTCACGCCGATCGAGCAACGACAGCGGAAAGCACGAGCAAGGCCACCGGGCCGGCCGCCCGCCGTCGGCGTCGAACCGACCTCGCAGGCGGCGACGCTCGTCAGGGGCGATAGCGCTCCAGGATGTCGCTCGAGAGCTTCACGCCGAGCTCCTGGTAGCCGCGGAAGGTCAGGTGGACGCCGTCGCGCGACGCGCGCGGCGGGCGCTCGCGGTACCAGGCCTCGATCGAGCCCCTCCCGCCCATCGCCTGGTACGTGTCCCAGAACGCGCAGCCGCCCTCCCGCGCGGCGTCGCGCAGGACGTCTCGGACGACGGGCGTGCGCTCTGGCGCGTCCCTCCGGTCCGTGGGCGCGAGCACCAGGCAGTCGACGTCGGGCTCGACCCTGCGGATGCGGGCGAGCAGCTCGGCGAGCTGCTTCGCGTAGAGGGACGGATCCGTGGTGACGTCGCCCGCCTCGTTCGTGCCGTACTCGATCACGACGAGCTCCGGCGAGCGCCGCGCGAGCTCGGCGGCCCAGGCGAGCTCGCTCCACCGGAGCGGCGTCCCCAGGCGGGCGCCGTTGATGCCGAGCGTGTCGAGCACCACCCCGGCCCCGGCCTCCGGATCGCGCTCGACGACCAGCCCGCAGAGCTCGGCCCCGCCCGACGGCGCGACGCCGAGCTTCACCGCGCCCACGCTCGCCAGCCGCGTGTGCTGCAGCGCGCCGGGTGCCTCGCCCGCTGCCGCGCGGAGCACCTCGCTCGGGCCGCCCTCGATCGTCACCGCGACCTCGTCGGTCGGCGCGCTCGGGCGGAAGCACACGTCCCAGAACAGCCGCGCGGAAGGCGCCGCCGAGGTGAGCGAGATCTCCGCGCGCACCGGCGCCGTCTGCGCGCCGAAGAGGATGCCCCCGAGCCCGAAGACGCCGTCGTCGGCCGGCGTGGAGCCGCCCGGGGACTTCGGGCGGGTCCGCCACTTGCCGTCGGCCGTGAGCCGCGCGCCGTTGTGGCGGTAGGCGGCATAGCCGAGGTGCACGAAGCCGAGCCCGCCGTCGCCGAAGCGCCGCTGCAGCGCGGCGCGGACCGCGCCGCTCCAGAAGTCCGCCGCGGCGTGCGAGTCGCCGAGCCAGGCGATGCGCACGTGATCCCGGCGGCGACCCTGCTCGAGCGCGCGGAGCGCCGCGAAGAAGTGGGCGTAAGCCCCGTCCTCGGGGCGCAGCAGATCCAGCTCTGGCGGGCGCGCCGGCGCGGCCTCCGCGGGGCGCGGCGCGGCTGCTTCCGGGGCGGGGGCCTCTGCGAGGCGCGGCGGGGGCGACGGCGTGGGCGGCGCGGAGCCCACCTCGGGCGCGGGCGGCGCGACGTGCTCGCGCGTCGCGCTGCAGCCGAGCGCCGCGGCCTCGAGCAGCGCCGCGAGCAGCGCCGCGAGGGCGCGCCGCGACGCGGCGGAGGGGAGCCGCGCCGGCGCTTGCCGCCGCGGGGCGCGGCAGGACGCCGCGCGGCGCTCCGGGATCTCCGCGCGGGCTGCGGGGCGGGCTGCGCCCCTCACGACAGCGGATCCTCGATGTCGGGCTCGGCGTCCGCGCCGATGTCGATCTCCTGGCGCTCGCGCCGCTCGCGGACGCGCTCCTGGACGGCGCCGACGAGCACGTCGACGTACGACTCGAAGGGCGGGCACGCGATCCCCGCGGCCGAGAGCACGAGATCCGCGTTCCGGGCGTCGTAGCGCACCGGGGTCATCAGCTGCTCGACGAACGCGCGCGGGCTGCGGACGAAGCGCTCGATCCCGGGCGTACGGAGCAGCGCCTTGGCGAGGTTCGACGGGATGTGACCGCGCGCGGCGCGGCGGCCGCTCGCCCGCGCGATGAGATCGAAGACCCGCCGCGCAGACAGCGGGTGCGGATCGGTGACGTGGAGCGTGCGACCCGGCGCGAGGCGGCTCAGGCCGATCGCGTGCGTCGCGCGGACGACGTGATCGATCGGGACGATGTTGAGCGGCACGTCGCCGCGGCCGGGCATCGGGATCGCCATGTCGGCCGGCGCTGCCATGATGAGCAGCACCAGGAGGTACAGGCCGTCGAGCCGGTCGATCTCCCCGGTCGTCGCGTCGCCCACCACCGTGGTCGGCCGGACGACCGCCGCCGGCACGTGGCGCATCGCCCGCCGCACGAGCACCTCCGCGCGCATCCGCGTCTCCTCCACGGGGTTGCGGAACGCCTGGCCGGCCTCGAGATCGTCCTCGTACACCATCCCCGTCCGGTCCCCCGCGACGAACGCGGTCGATTGATGGACGAGGCACTGGAGCGAGGTGCAGGCGCGGGCGAGCTCGATCACCTCGGCCGTCCCGACGACGTTCACGGCGTGGGCGGTGCGAGGGTCGGCCCCGGCGTGGCCGACGTGCGCGAGGTGGTGGATCCGGTCGACCTCGCGGGCCAGCTGCCGGAACTCGGCGCCCGACAGCCCGAGATCCATCGCCGCGACGTCCCCCTCGAGCAGCACGAGGCGCTCGCGGTCCGCCGCCGGGAGCGCGTCGCGCTCCGCGCTGGCCTGCGCCGACGACTTCGCGAGCACGACGGCGACAACGAGCGTGCGCGGCTCCGACGCGAGGATGTGCTGCAGCATCTTCCGCGCGATGAACTTGGGGAAGCCGGTGATGAGCACCACGCTGTCGTAGCCGGGGCGAGGCATCGACTGGAGCTTACCGCAGCGGTGCGCCTGCTCCGCAGCTTTCCGCTGAGGCCGCCTCGGACCAGCGCGGGGGTGATGGGGGCAGCTGCCACGCTGCGCGCCGCTGTCCGGCCGGGGCGTGCACCCGCGGCTGCAGCCAGGGGCTTTCGCCATCCGCGACCGCGGCCCGACGGTTCCTCGCTCGGTCGATGCGATGTGCCCGGGAGTCGCCTCCTCGCGCACGAGTCGCTCGGCGACGAGGACCTCGCGTGCGTCGCCCGGCGCCCGCGCGGCGATTTTGCAGGTTCGTGGTCGATCGCGGCGGGAAGGCGCTACCGTTCGGGTCGTGATCGTGCGACCGAACTCTGCCGTGCGCCGCGGCGCTGCGGCGCTCCTGGCCATCGTCCTCGGCGTGAGCGCGGGCGCGCTGGGCTGCAAATCGCCTGGCGCGCCGTCCGACGCCGGCGCTGCGGCCCTGAGCCCCGTGCCCGCGCCGGCGGGGCTCATCGCCGAGGCGTTCCTCCCGACGCCCGACGCCACGTGGGCCAAGGCGCGCGCCCTCGTCGGCGGCTCGGCGGTGCTCCTCCCGAGCAGCGCCGGCGCCCTCGCGGCGTCGCTGCTCGGCTTGCCCATCACCGTCGCGTCCGAGATCGACGGCGGGGTGCCGGTGCTCGGCGCGGCCGTGGACGCCGCGGATGGGGCGCGCCCGCGGGCCGCGCTCGGCCTCCACGTGAAGGACGGGGGACGCTTCATCGACCAGCTCACGCGAGGCGAGGGGGCGCGCTTCCGCGCGAAGCCCGACGCGGCGACCGCGATCGCGCTGCTCGAGCCGCTCCAGGGCGCGAGCCCGGTGGCCCTCGGCGTCCTCGGCAACTACCTGCTCGTCGCGGAGACGCCGGGCGACCTGATCTCCCTGGGCCCCTACGTCGCGCGGACGATGCCGCAAGCGCAGGTGCCGAAGGAGGATCTCGCGGTCGAGATCCCGAGGGCCGCGCTCGAGGGTCCGGTGCTCAAGGCGGCTCGGAGCGCCTGGGACAAGGCGCGCGGGCCCGACGGCGCGCCGCGCGCCACCGCGGTGCCGCTCGGTCCGATGATCGAGAGCGCGCTCGCGATGCTCGGCGATCTCGAGCGAGCGCGCCTCACGCTGGTGCTGGACGAGAACGCGCACCTGCGCGTCTCCGGAACGCCGAAGGCAGGGGGCGGCCCGGCGTCGAAGGCGTCGGCCGATCTCGCCGTCGGCGACGTGAAGCCGCTGCTCGATCTGCCCGCCGACTCGCTCGTCGGGATCCTCGTCCGCGATCGGGCCGCGACGCGCGCCGAGAGCGTGCCCAGGCTCGTCGACGCCCTCGCCGGGCTCGTCGAGGGCGACCTCCCGGCCGCGGAGCGGGAGCGGCTCGGCGCCGCGATCCGCGCGGCGTCGGACGCGCGCGGCGACTGGTTCGCCGGCGGGCTCCGCTTCGACGGCGCGGGTCCCACGGCGTTCGTGCGCGCCGCCGTGGGCGACCGGGCCAAGCTCGAGGCCTCCATCCAGGATCTCCTCGGGACCGCGGAGCTCCCGCCGTTCAAGGCCGCGCTGCAGCGCGAGGGGCTCCGGGTCTCCGCGGGCAAGGCGGCGCTTCCGCTGCTCGACGGCGACGTGCGGCGGGTGCGGTTCGAGCGGACCGCCGCGGCGAGCGCGCCCGCTGGCGCGGGAGGGGCGCCGGCGCGCAAGGGGCCGCAGGGCGCGGGGCCGCAGGGCGGAATGGGCGGGCCCGCCGCGCAGGGAGCGTCGCTTCCGCCGTCGTCGATCGAGCTGCTCTACCTGGTCCGCGACGACGGCCTCTTCGCGTCGGTCGGCAACGATCCGGGCGCGGGGCTCCGCAGCGTGGTCGGCGCGCTCCAGGGAGAGCGCCTCGGCGAGGTCCCGTCCATGAAGACCGCGCTGGCGCCGCTCGGCTCGGACATCGCGTTCGCGCTGGTGGTCGAGCCGCTGCGGCTCGTCGCGAGCCGCCTCGGCCAGCCGGGCGCGGGCGACACTGCGCCCGTGGTGATCGCGGCCGGCGCCGCGCCGGAGAGCGCCGGCTCACCCGCCGCGTTCTGGGCGCGCGCCGACGTCGCCGCCACGGCGATCCGCGAGCTCGCCCGGCTCGGAGGCGTCTTTTGACGGGCGCGGCACGCGCGCGAGCGCTCGTCCTCGGCGGGATCCACGCGTTCCTGCTCGCGCTCCCCGCGGGGTGCGCGACCAAGGGGGGCGCCGATTGGGTCCACGACGGCTCGAGCGAGCCGCGGATCGCGCGCGGAGGCGGCGGCTGGCTCCACGAGCCCTCCCCGGACGACGGCGATCGCGACCGGGGCGCCGGCGGCGCTGTCGACGGCGCGCCCGGCGATGCGCCCGGCGCGGCGCAGGCCGATCTGGGCGGCGCCGCGGATGCGGCCGCCGCGCAGGGTGACCCCGTGATCCTCGTGCGCGAGCACGGCCGGCCCGCGCGCGCGGCGCCGGCGCCAGCGCCGGCATCACAGGCCGCGCAGGGGCTCGCACCCGGGATGTTCCGGAACACCTACTACGACTTCCCGAGCGAGGGCGAAGGGCCGAAGGATGCGGTCCTCTACGACGCTGCCTGCGCGCCGCTCGCGAGCGTCCCGCGCGCGTTCCACGATCAGGTCTGCGTCCAGGGCAGCGGCCGGCTCGCTTCGGGTGACACGGTAAGCTTCGCGCGGCGCGGCTGCGCGTGCGCCGATGTCTGCCCGCGCACCGGCCAGCAGGTCTGCTTCGAGCGGCTCGATCCGCGGCGGTTCCCGTATGGCCGAGGCGCGACCGGACGCCCCATCACGCCGCTGCGCACGGTCGCTGTCGACTCGAGCGTCATTCCGCTTGGCACGTCCCTCTTCGTGCCCGAGCTCGTCGGGCTGCCGCTCCCGGGCGGGGGCCGACACGACGGGTGCTTCGTCGCCGAGGATCGCGGCATCAAGGTCGTCGGGCGGCAGATCGACGTCTTCACCGGCGATCCCGCGGTCACCGCGCGCCTCAACGCGCTCTTTCCGTCGAACCGCGGCGTGCGCCCCGTGCTCGACGACGCGCGCTGTCGCGCGATCTTCGCCGCGCGGGGGGCCTCCTGAGCGCGGTCTCCCGCGGCGTCGCCGGGGGCGCCCGCGGAGGGAGCGCGAGGGACCGTAAGGCCGGCCGCCCTCCCGCGTGAAATCCGGAACCTGGCGCGGGCGGGGAGGTGATACGATTTCCCGCCTTCCGGTGGCCGAATGACCTCACGCGGCGTCCTCCCCGAGTCCGTCATCCCTCCGCCCTCGGAAGTCACGGACGCGCCGGACGAGAAGCAGCGGGCGCGCGCCCGCCTCGGGATGACCGTCAAGAACAAGTGGCGGATCGACTCGCTCCTCGGCGTGGGCGGCATGGCCTCCGTGTACGCCGCCACCCACCACCGGAACGGCTCGCGCGCCGCGCTGAAGATCCTGCACGCCGAGTTCGCGCGCGACGTCGGCATCCGCGAGCGGTTCCTGCGCGAGGGCTACGTCGCCAACAAGATCGATCACCCCGGCCGGGTCGCGATCCTCGACGACGACATCACCGAGCAGGACGAGCCGTTCCTCGTGATGGAGCTGCTCGACGGGGAGACCGTCCAGCAGCTCTGGAAGCGCAAGAGCCGGAAGCTCCCCGTCGCCGAGGCGCTCTGGATCGCGGGGGAGGTGCTCCTCACGCTCGAGAGCTTCCACGCGGAGGGCATCGTCCACCGCGACCTGAAGCCCGCGAACATCTTCATCACGAAGGACAACGTGGTGAAGCTGCTCGACTTCGGCGTGGCGAGGATGCGCGGCGCGCCCGGCGACAAGACCAAGGCGGGCACGGCGCTCGGGACCCCCTCGTTCATGGCGCCCGAGCAGGCGATGGGGCTGACCGAGGGGGTCGACGGGCGGGCGGATCTCTTCTCGATCGGCGCGACCCTGTACGCCGTGCTCAGCGGGCAGCGCCTCCACCAGGGGCGCTCGGACAACGAGGCGTTCATCCTCGCGGCGACGACGCCGGCGCCGTCGCTCGCGCGGATCGCGCCCGAGCTGCCCGCCTCGGTCATCGGCCTCGTCGACAAGGCGCTCGCCTGGGACAAGCGCAACCGCTTCGAGTCGGCCGCGCAGATGCGGCAGGAGGTGCTGCGCGTCCTCGAGGAGGTCGGCGCGTCCGTGCCCCGCCGCTCCTCGCCGACGAGCACGAGGCGCCCCCCGCCGGACGACTCGCCGACGGCCGTCGGGATGCGGGCGGCGGAGGAGCCCGCGCCTCACGACGAGCCGGGCGAGGCGGAGCCGGACGACCCCGCGGTCACGCGGCTCACCGAGGTGTTCCGCCGCATGGAGCGGTTGCTCCCGGCGGTGCGTCACTACGGCTGGACCCACCCGGACGCGGACAACAAGCTCCGCGCGACCTTCCAGGCGATGGTGGAGGCGCTGCGCGCGGACGGGAGCCTCGTCCACTGGACGCTGACGCCGTACGCGTTCGAGCATCGCCGGCGGACGGTGTGGGAGCCGTCGCACCCGCTCGACCTCGTCCCGTACAACCTCTTCGCGGCCGGCGTCCGGCGCGTCCAGCTGCTCCCTGGCATCACGGAGGACGAGCTGCGCGCCCTCTGCGAGGTGCTGCTGCTCGATCCGCTGCGCGACCTCGCCCCCGAGGACGACGTCGCGGCCGCCCTGTGGGAGCGCCGCCTCGAGCACGTGCGCTACGACGTGGTGAGCGTCTTCGTCGAGGGGGACGCGGCCGATCGCGAGCAGTTCTGGCACGAGGCCGACGACCTCGAGAGCATGGCCCGGCGCGCCGCCGAGGAGAAGGCGAACCGCGCCGAGGCGGCGGCGATGGTCATCGACACCGACGCCGCCGCGCTGCGGGCCGCGCGCCGCGCCGCGAGCGCGCTCGCGCTCGACCCGGTCGCGCAGCGCGCGCTCGGCACGCAGCTGGTCATGAGCCCGGATCGCTGGAGCGAGCGCTTCGTCGAGGTCGTGGCCGACGCCTTCCTGAACGCCAGGCGGTACAAGGACGTCGAGCTCGTGACCGAGCCGATGGCCGCGTCGGCGCGCGATCTCATCCTCGCGCGCCGCTTCGAGGTGCTCTTCGGGATGCACGACGCCATCGAGAAGGCCCTCGACGCGCTCGCGCCCAGGCAGCAGGGGGGCGCGCTCGCGACGGAGCTCGCCCGGGGGATGTTCCCGCCCGACACGATGCGGCTGCTCCTCCGCGAGGCGACGCGCGTCGTCACGACGGCCGCCCCCGGCGGCGCGGCGCAGCCCGCCCCCGTGGACCTCGATCTGGTCGCGCAGCGGCTCGCGCCCATCCTGCACAAGCTCGGCAGCGAGACCCTGCCCGTCGCCATGGAGGTCGTGGGGCACACCGGCCACGAGGCGCTGCGCCGCGCGCTGCTCGGCCACGTCGAGCGGACGCTGCCCGGGCACGAGGAGGGGGTCGTGGACGCGCTCATGACGCTGGACCTCGACGTGGCCCGCCCGATCCTCAAGATGTTCGCCGCGTCGCGGACGCAGGGCGCCCTGGGCGCGCTGAAGCGGCTCTCCGGGTGCGCGAACGCGGCGCTCCGCTGCGAGGCGATCGCGCACCTCGCGACGAGCCCCGAGCAGATCCGGGACGAGCTGCTCTCGCTCGCCGAGTCGGCGCCGCCCGACGTGCGCGTCGCGGCGCTCCGCACGCTGGCGCACCACCAGGTCCGCGCGGCCGGCCCGCTGCTCGTCCGCCGCGTGCAGGACAGCTCGTTCCACCAGCTCACGCTCGACGAGCGGCGCGAGTTCCTCGGCGCGCTCTACACGCTCAACCCGGCGCGCGGCGAGTCGGTCGCCGTCGAGCTGCTCCAGCGGCACGGCCTCCTCGCGGATGACGCGGCGGAGCAGACCCGCTGCCTCTCGGCGGAGCTGCTCGGCCGCGAGGCGCGCTCGCAGGAGGCGCTCGACGCCGCGCTCGCCGCCACGAAGCGGCGGCCCTGGAACAGCCAGGCGCTGCGCGACGCCGCGGGCGCCGCCGCCGAGGCCATCGCCGCGCGCCTCGGCAAGCGGATCTCGACCGCCGGCGAGGTCCCGTGATGGCGCCCCAGGTCGATGTCATCAGCCAGAACGTGTCGGAGAACATCCGCCGCGAGCAGGCGCGCGATCTCGCCGCCAGCGTGGTGCAGGCCCTCTTCCGGCTGGTGAAGCTCTCGACGCTGCACGCGATCGACAACCAGGCCATGGTGCGGCAGGTCGAGGAGACGGTCTCGCTCGTCCAGGACTTCGGCCAGCGCTCCGGTCACAACGTCTCGATCCTGTTCACCCGCGGCTCGGTGTTCGTCTCCGGGCAGCTCCTCAAGGCGAACCGCGCCGTCTACGAGGGCGCGCTCGAGCTCGGCGACGTCCTCGGCCGCTGCGGCTACTCCGAGATCGGCGTCGCCAAGGACGTCCGCGCGAGCGATCTCTACGCCCTCGCCTCCGCGCTCGCCGAGGCCCTCCGCAGCAGCAAGCCGGCGCTCGCCGACCGCCCGGCGCCGCGCGTCCGCCTGCGTGCCGTGGACGAGGCCGTGCTCCGCCGCGAGGTGGCGATCGATCGCGAGGGCGACGAGACCTCGGCGATCGTGCGCACCTACGCGACGGCGATCGTGATCATCCGCCGGTTCTACGACGACCTGCGGCACGGCCGGTACACGCTGCGGCAGGGCGTCAAGCGCATCACGCAGCGCCTCGTCGACCTCTCCGCGAACGAGACGCCGGCCTTCCTGGGCGTCACCGCGCTGCGCAACCAGAACCACGACGACGCCGGGCGCGCCGTGAACACCGCGATCCTGAGCCTCGCGATGGCGCGGCAGATCACGAGCGACGTCGTCCTTCTCCAGCGGCTCTCGATGGCGGCGCTGCTCTTCGACATCGCCCGGCCGCGCCTCACGGGCGCCGCGACGAGCGGCTCGGGCGGGCTCGTCCCGCAGCTGAGCGAGCAGCAGGAGGCGGACGTCCCGGCGGGCACGGCGGTCGTGCTGACCGCGCTCGGCCTCGTCAACGAGCCCAGCGTGATGCGCACCGTCGTCGCCTATGAGGCGCACTGGGTGCGCCGCCAGCCGGCGCTCGGCCCCGTCTACCGCGGCCTCCGCCAGCCGACGCTCCAGGCGCGGATCCTCGCGACCGCCCGCGCCTTCAACGACCTCCTGACCGCGGCCCCGGGCGAGGCGCCGCTCTCCGCCGACGAGGCCATCGCCAAGCTCGAGCGGGAGGCGGCCGATCCGGCGGACCGCGCGGTGCTGCGGCTGCTCGTGGGCGCGCTCGGCATCTTTCCGACCGGCACGCTCGTGGAGCTCTCGACAGGGGAGGTCGCGCTCGTCGTGCAGACGCCGGCGCACCCGGCCCGGTACTCGCAGCCGCGCGTCCGGCTGGTCCTCGACGCCGCCGGCGGCCCCATCCCGCGCGCGCTCGAAGTCGATCTCGCCGAGCGGCCTCGCCAGGGCGAGACGCCGCGGCACATCCGCCGGATCGTCGCGACGAGCGACGATCCCGCCGCCGCGTCGATGCGCGCCCACGCGGCGATCCAGGAGGCGCCGCAGGTGTCGCTCCGCTCGCCGGCGCTCGCGGCGGAGTCGCCGCCGGTCCGCAACGCGCCGGCGTCGCCGCTCGGCAACCTGCGCATGCCGCCGCAGCAGCAGATCACGCGGCCCTCGTCGCCCACGCTGCCGATGACCAACGCGCCGGCGAGCCGGAGGACGCAGCCGCGGGCCAGCGACGCCGCCCGCGGGCCCGCCTCGCCGCCCGAGGCCACGTTCGGGGGGCTGCCGGACGACGGCGCGGACGCCAGGATGCTCGCGGATCTGCCGCCTGCGCCGTCCGGCAGGCTGTCTCCACCCTTGCGGTCAGGGCGCACGACGGCGCGCTGGCCCGATCCACCGCATCTGGAGCCCGCCGCGGTGGCGAGCCCAACCTCGCCCGCCCCGGGCGCTCATGGAGAGGAGTCGTGGTCGGTGCAGACAGACAGCGATCCGGACGAGGTCCCCGAGGAGAGCGCGCGGCCGCCGTCGGTGCGCACCCGCGGCTGGGGAGATCCGCCGCAGCGGCGCGAGCGCAACCCCGTGTCTGATCTGCCTCCGTCGGCGATGGCCGGTCCGATCGCCGTGCTGTCGTTGCCGGGCGACCCGCCGACCGCGGAGGGCACGCTCGCGCGCACGCCGCTCGTCCACCTGCTCGTGTACATGCTCGACCGGCGCCTCACCGGCACGACGTGCTTCATCGACCCCGACGGCGTCCGCCACGGCATCTTCTTCAGCGAAGGCGTGCCGGCCAAGATCTGGACCGGGACGATCATCGCCCCGCTCGATCGGGTGATCCTCGATCTCGGCCTCCTGGACGAGGCGACGCTGCGGGAGACGCTCCGGGACATCACCAAGCGACGGGTGCTGCACGGCCGGCTGCTCGTCGCCCGGGGCCTGCTCGACAGGGAGACGGTGTTCGGCGTGCTGCGCGAGCAGCTCGTGCGCAAGCTCGTCGCGCTCTACGATCTCCCGCCCGCGACGCGTTACGCCTACTACGACGCCCAGAACCTGCTGTCGTCGTACGGAGGTCCGGAGCTCATCGGGTGCGAGCCCCTCGCGGTGATCATGGCGGGCGTCCGGCTCCACGCCGACGATCCGCTGATCGACACGACCCTGGACCGGATCCAGAACCGGCAGCTCGGGCTCCACGTCGAGGCCGAGATGAAGCGGTTCCAGCTCCATCGCGACGAGGCGGCCATCGTGGATCTGCTGCGGATGCGGCGCATGACGCTGGCCGAGCTGCTCGCCGCCGGCGTCGCGCAGGAGCGCGTCGTGCGGCTGATGATCTATGCGCTCGCGATCACGCGGCACCTCGATCTCGGCGCGCCGGGCCGGCGCCCCGTCGGGGTCGGCGGTCCCGCCGGGCCCGGCCGGGAGCGGGCCGCTGGCGCGCCCCCGGCCGAGGCGGGGCCAGCGCCCCAGCGCGAGCCCTCCGGCGCGGCGGCGCGCTCGCCGCGCCCCACCGCGGGCTCGACGATGCCCGGTCCGCGCCCGGCGCGCGGCGAGGCCGAAGGCCGCGCACCGCAGCGGCAGCCCGACGACGTCGCCGCGCCGTCCAGCAGGCGCGCTGGGGTCCCGGTCGCCCCGCGCCGCTCCACGGCGCCACCTCCTGCCGCGGGGCCGGAGGCGGCGTCGTGGACCGGCGCGCCGACCCCGAGCCCGGTGGCGCCCTTCGACCCGCGCGCGTCCGGCGGCGATCCGGGCGGCGGTTACCGCGGCGTGGATCCCAAGGCGCTGAGGCCGCCTCCTGCGCCGACCTTCGCCGGCGCCCGCGTTGCGCCGCCGCCCCAGCAGGCGCCCACCGTCAAGATGGCGGCGGTCGGCCCGGAGGGCAGGGCCGCGCGAGGGGCGGGGCGCGCCGAGGCGCCGTCGCCTGTGCCGCCGGCGCGCGCCGCGGAGCCGGCGAAGCCGCAGGGACCGGCGGCGCTCGCGCCCGATCTCCCGCCGCAGCCGCGCGCCGCGCCGAACCCCGAGCTCGCCGCGCGCCGCGCGGAGATCGAGGCGCGCGCCGCGTCGATCGACGGCGAGAGCTTCTTCGAGATGCTCGGCGTCGCGGAGGACGCCCCTCCGGAGCGCGTGCAGAGCGCCTATTTCGCGCTCGCCAAGCGGTGGCACCCCGACCGGACGCCGGCGGAGCTCCAGGACGTCAAGCCGCTCGTCGCGCGCGTGTTCGCCCGCATCAGCGAGGCCTACCAGACGCTGAGCGATCCGAAGCGGCGCGCCGAGTACCAGAGCGCGCCGAAGGAGGCCCCGCCCCCCGCCGAGGACGAGCAGCGGATCGCCCGCGCCGTCGACGCCGCGCTCGAGTTCCAGAAGGCCGAGATCCTGCTCAAGAAGAACGACCTCGCCGGCGCCGAGGCCCGCGCGCGGCGCGCGCTCAACGCCGACCCGGAGCAGCCCGAGTACATGACGTTGTTCGTCTGGATCCAGGCGCAGCGGCGCGGCGATCCGCCCGTGCTCGCGGAGGGGGCCACGAGCGCGCACTACGACGATCTGATCCAGACGCTGGATGCCGTCCTGGAGAAAGAGCCTCGCTACGAGCGGGCGCTCTTCTACCGCGGCATGCTCCTCAAGCGCTCGGGGAGGATCGACAAGGCGATCGGCGATTTCCGCCTGGCGGCAGAGCTCAACCCGAAGAACCTCGACGCCATCCGCGAGGTCCGCCTGCAGGAGATGCGGAGCCGCACGACGAGCGATCCGACGCCCGCGGGCGGCCTCCTCGGCAAGTTCTGGAAGCGCTGACGCGCGTCAGCGCGCTGCCGCGCGCACCGCGCCGAGCGACCGCAGCGCGCGGCAGACCGTCTCGTCGCGGCAGGGCCCTATCCGCCCTGCGTGCGCCGGCCAGGGCACGTCGCGCACGCGGTGCAGATCGCGCACGTCGGGGCCCCGCCACGGGCCGAGCGCCCGGTCCACGCGCGCCTCTCGCTCGCTCGTTGCCGGCAGCGACAGCTGCACCTGCGGCACGATGCCCACCTTCTGCACCGGCGCGCCGTCGGGGAGCGCGTAGAGGAGCGTCGTGAGCCGCAGCACGCCGACGTGGGCGTCGTCGTCGAGGTATTCCTGAGCGCACCCCTTGCCGTACGTCCGATCGCCGATGATCACGCCGCGCCGGTAGCTGGCGATCGCGCCGGCGATCATCTCCGCCGCGCTCGCGGAGTCGCCGTCGACGAGCACCGCGAGCGGCCCGCTCCACCCGCGCTCCTCCGGGACGTCGGGCGAGCGCTCCACCTCGACGCCGCCGTCGCGGCGCCGCATCGGGAACAGCGGTACGCCCGGCAGGAACAGCCCGAGCGCGGCGATCGCGCCGTCGGTCGAGCCGCCGCCGTTCGCGCGCACGTCCAGCAGCACGCCCCGCGTGTCGCCCTGCGCGCGCGCGCGGAGGAGCGCCGCCGCGACCCGATCCCCGAGGTCGTCGGGCACGTCGGGGATGGCGATCACCGCGATCTTGCCGTCCCCGTAGCGCACCAGATCGAGCGGCAGCTCCGAGGGCGCCGCCTCGGCCGGCTGCGGTCCGACCGGGTGCGGCGCCACGGTGAGCTCGAGGGGCGCCGCGACCCCGCGCCGCAGCAGCGTCACGCGAGCGGTCGTCCCGGGGTGCACGTCGGACAGCACGGCGAGCTGCTCGGCCTGCTCGACGCTCATGCCGGAGATCGGCAGATCCTGGATCCGGATCACCACGTCGCCGTCCTCGAGCGGCGCGAGCGCGCCGCGGTCGATGCGCACCCCGATCGCGGTGCGCGTCATCTCTTGCCAGAGCCGGGCCGGCGGGTGCGCCTCGAGATCGAGATCGTAGATGGAGACCTCCTCCTCGAGCGGCGCCCAGGCGCCGTGGGCGTCCAGCTGGGGCACATAGGCGCGCACCGCGGCGGCGATCACCGTGCGCGCCCAGCCGTCCTCGCTCATCGAGGGCGCCGCCCGCTCGCGCACGGCGTCGGCGTACCGGGCGAGCGGCTCCCCGACATGCGCGCGCAGCCCGCCGACCTCCCGGCCGAGCTTGCGCGCGAGGTCCCGGGCGCTGCGCGTCACCTCGCCGTCCTCGAACGGCGCCGACGACGCCAGCTCCCACGCCGCGGCGTGGGTCGCGGGCGGGCTGGCCAGGCCGCGCCGGTAGCCGTCATCGAAGAGCCTCTCGAGCTCGCGCGACCACCCGGCGAGCTCCTGCCCGACGCGCAGCGCCGCCGCGCACGGCCCGCTGCCCACGGGCGCCTGCAGCTCGTCCAGGAGCGCGGCGGCTTCCCGCTGCAGCGAGGCGCCCACGGGCGTGTCGGGGGCGACCGACCACAGCCCGTGCGGATCCAGCCAGTCCGAGGTCGCTTCGGCAAACTTTGCGGGATCGACGCGGAGCGGCGGAGCGGCCAGCGTGGTGCGGGCCTGGGCCACGATGGCGCGGGCCTGCTCGCAGCCGAGCGACGTCGGCGCCCCGGTCGGCACCGCGATGCCGCGGTCGAGGGCGTTCGGGTCGCAGCCGACGCCGTCGATCTCCTCGTCGTCCGGCGCGACGGTGTGGAGCAAGGGCCGCGCGATCCCGCGCCGCGCCCTCGCGAGGGGGATCTCCGCCTCGCGCGAGAGCAAGGCGAGCGTCGCCAGGCTGGCGGCGATGCACGCGACGGAGCCCGCGACGCGCGTCCTCACTGCTCCCCGGATATCACGATGCGGCGCGCGGGGGCAGGGGCGACCGCGGCGGCATCCGCGCGGAGAGCGAGCGCGCGCGCCGCGCGGGCGCCGCCGTCGCCCGCGGCCTGGGGCCTCGGCGCGCACCTCGTCCGCCTCGTTCGCCGCTCGTGCGCTGTGGATCTGGGCTCAGCGCTGCGCATTCGTGCTCCTCCGCTTTCCCGCAAAGCTTTCGCTTCCGTCGAGGGATCCGAACACGTTGCGCATTCCAGCGCAAAAAAAGGCGATTTCCTAGGGTCAATCCCGGCATCACGCCTGCATCTGCCCCGGTGCCGCCCGCCGGCCCGCAGGGGCTCGCATGCCCTCCATGATCGGCGCGCGCGGTGGAGAGCGGAGAGATCATGAGCGCCACCTGGGATCGTGCGGCATTCTCGGCTTATCGTACAGAGCTCGCGAACTACGCCACCCTGAGCCCGGAGGCCGAGCGGGAGCTCGCGCTCCGCTGGCGAGCTGGTGACCGGGACGCTGGCCGGCGCCTCATCGAGGCGTGTCTGCCGTTCGTGATGACGATCGCTCTCGAGTACCGCCGCTGGGGGCTGCCGATGGAGGACATCGTGCAGGAGGGGAACATCGGCCTCCTGAAGGCCGCGGAGCGCTTCGATCCGGACCGCGGCTGCCGCCTGGCGACGTACGCGGCCTACTGGATCCGGGCGGAGATCCGCGAGCACGTGGCGCGGGGGTACCGGATCGTGCGCCTCGGGTCGTCGAAGAGCGAGCGGCGCGCGCTGCGTATCTACCGCAAGACGCACGAGAAGGACCCGGCGGTGCTCGCGGAGCTGAGCGGCCTGTCGGAGGAGCGGGCGGCCGAGCTGCTGCCGCTGCTCATGGCGCGCGACGTCAGCCTGGAGCGCTCTCCCACCGAGGACGGCATCGCTCCGGTGGAGCGGCTCGCGTCGAGCGCGCACACGCCGGAGGACGAGGCCTGCGACGCCGACGAGCGCGCGCAGCTCTCGCGCGCGCTGCTCCAGGTCGTGAACGAGCTGTCGCCCCGCGAGCGCTCCATCATGAACCAGCGCTGGCTGACGGACAGCCCCGTGACGCTCGAGCAGCTCGGCGCCGACTTCGGCGTCAGCAAGGAGCGCGTGCGGCAGATCGAGGAGCGCGCCAAGAAGCGGATGCGCGCGCGCATCGAGGAGATCACCCGCGAGCCCATGGCGAAGAGCGCTTAGGCGCGGGGCTCTCCCGCTTCGGATACGGGCCCACCTCGACGTTTTCGGTGCTCAGCGCCCTTTCGTGCGCTTCCGCGCCGAAAACGCCGATCTGGGCCCGTCTCCTGTGCGGGAGAGCCCCGCGCCGGCGATGCGGTGCGGGCGCGTGCGGGAGAGCGCCGCGGTGGTGCTGCTGGGGACGGCGCGCTGTCGGGCGGCGATTTGGGCGCGCCTCGAGTTCGCGAGGCGTCGCGCTAGATCTCGATGACCGTGCCTTCGCGCGCGGCGATGGTGTTCGGGAAGAGCTCGCGGGCGCGCATCTCCTTCTCGCGCACCATCGCGTCGGTCTGGTTGGGATCGTGGTGGTGCAGGACGAGCTGCTTGGCGCCCGCCGCCTTCGCGAGCTCGCAGCCCGCGACGAACGTGGCGTGACCCCAGCCCGTCTTCGGGCCGCCGCCGACCTCGCCCGAGTACTCTTCGGGCGTGTACATGGCGTCGAAGATCAGCACGTCGGCGCCCATCGCGAGCTTCTTCAGCTTCGGATCCACGATCGCGTAGTGCTCGGAGTCGGTGATGTACACGACGACCTTGCCCTCGTGCTCGACGCGGTACGCGTACACGCCGTTCGGGTGGTTGCCGCGCGCGTTGGTCACGCGCACATCGTCGTTCGGGCCGATCGTGACCACCTCGCCCTCGTAGAGGTCGCGGAAGGTCATCGCCGCGCCCATCTCCGTGAGGTGCACCGGGAAGCTCGGGTAGTCCATCTGCCCGGCCAGCGTCTCCTCGAGCGTCCGGGAGACGTTGAGGCCACCGTAGAGATGGATCTTGTTCCCGCGCACGAACGCGGGCGTGAAGAACGGGAAGCCCTGGATGTGATCCCAGTGCACATGACTGAAGAACATCCAGGCTTCGAAGGGCATCTCCTTGACCAGCTCCTGGCCTAGGAGACGGAGCCCCGTCCCGCCATCGAGGATGACCAGCGTTTCGCCGGCACGAATCTCGTAGCAGCTCGTGTTGCCGCCTACTTCGACCGTGCCTGCACCGGGCGTGGGGATGCTTCCGCGAACCCCCCACATCTTGATCCGCATCCTGCCTCGCTCGCTGAACCCCGCCCGTTTCAAGGTAGAGCTATTAGATTCCGAGCGCGGGCAGCGTCAAGCCGCCTGGTGCACCGGGAGCAAGGAAGGTCGCAGACGTGGAGACCTGGCCGGGGGAGCAGGGCCAAGGCGCCAATGTAGTCAGGGGATAGGTTGCCGGCCCAGCGGTGGGCGCGGCCTGCGGCTGGGGGCGGGAGCGCGCGGCGACGGGGCGGGGGCCAAGGTGGCGGGGCAGAGGCGCGGGCGGCGGGGCGGGGGGCCCAGGTGGCGAGGCAGAGGCGCGGGCGGCGGGGCGGGGGGCCAGGTGGCGGCCACAGGTCGGCCTGCGGGCGGCGCAGGCATCGGAGCGGCACGGCCCGCGGGCGGCAGCGGGAGGGCAGGACGATCGCGCGCAGCGGGCACGCGAAGGCCGCGGCCGATGGGCTATGGTCGGTCGCATGCCGCTCCACGCGGACGCCATCGTCGTCCTCGGCTGCAGGGTGTTTCCCTCCGGGCGCCCGGCGGCCCCCGGCGCGCGCCGCGCGGCGCGCGCCGCGGAGGCCTACCGCGCCGGAGTCGCGCCGTGGGTGATCGCCAGCGGCGGGCGCCGCTGGGGCGCGCAGGTCGAGGCGCGCGTGCTCGCCGCCGAGCTGCGGCGCGCCGGCGTGCCGGCGCACGCGATCCTGCAGGATCTCTGGTCGCTGACGACGCACGAGAACGCGATCTTCAGCGCGGCCCTCCTGCGCCGCGTGGGCGCGCGGCGCGCGGCGATCGTCACCTGCTCCTGGCACATGGCCAGGGCTCTCCAGAACTTTCACGACGTCGGGATCGACGCTTGCGGGTTGCCGGCGTCGCGCGTGGGCGAGCCGGTGGTTGCGCGCGCATGGCAGCGCGGTCACGAGGTGATCTCGATGTGGCTCGACGCGCGCGCGATGCGCCGCAGGCGGATCCTCAGCGAGAGCGCCGCCTGGCTGCTCGACACCGCTCGTCAGGGTGAAGCGTGATCATGCTGAGAAGGCGCTCCTCTCCGCTCCTCGTCCTCGTGCTGCTCCTCTCCGCCTGCACCGGGCAGCCGGCGCCGGGCCCCGCGCCCGACGCCGGGAGCTCCGCGGCGGCGCCGGCCGCCAGCGCCGGGGCGGCGGGGCGGCTCGATGCCCTCCTCGCGGCCGAGCAGCGCCGCGCCGCCCTGGAGGTGAGCCCCGCGGACCAGCAGAGCCGCGACGTCGGCGTGCGGCGCGCCGCCGCGCGGGCCCTCGCGCGCATCGGCGGAGACGCGGCGTGGCCTGGGCTCACGCGGGCGCTCGCCGACGAGGACGACGAGGTGGTCGCGTGGGCCGCCTACGGCCTCGGGTTCTCGTGCAAGGAGCGCGAGGCCGAGGCGGTCTCGGCGCTCGTCGCGCGCGCCCTCGCTCGCGACGCCCGCCCGAGCCCCGCGGGCGCGGCGAGCGCCGCTGCGTCCGCGGCGGCGCCGAGCGGCGGCGCCGCCGCGGGGGCGCCGCCGCTCGACGCGGGCGGCGCGCTCGCCCGCGCCATCGGGCGGTGCGGCGCGGAGGCGTCGGAGCCGACGCTGGTCGCGTGGCTCGACGGCCCGCGCGAGCGCGCGATCCACGCGGCGTACGCGCTCGGCGATCTCGCCGCGATCAAGCTCAAGCTGCGCGAGGAGACGCTCGTCGCGCTGCTCAACCTCGCCTCGGGGAGCGCGGCGAGCCCGCCGGTCCCCGAGGCGCTCTACCCGATCGGGCGCCTCGAGCACGTCCCGCTCACGGTCATCCCCCGCATCCGCGACGTCGCGACCGCGCGGCTCGCGGAGGCCTCCGACGCGCGGCTCTTCGCGGTGCGCGCGCTCGGCCGGGCAGGGGAGGCGGCCGCCTCCGAGCTCGCGCGCGTCCTCTCCGCGAAGGGGGTGTTCACCGCGAGCGAGCGCGCCGAGGCCGCGCGCGCCCTCAAGCGGCTCGGCCCGCCCGGCCAGCGCGCCCTCGCCGACGCGGTCGCCGCGCTCGCCCCGAGCGCGGACCCGATCGCGCTCACGGGCCTCGTGAGCGAGGACTTCGGCGTGCTGCTCACCGCGCTCGACGCGCTCGGATCCGCGGGCGCCGCGCGCAAGGCGCTCCGCGATCTCGCCGCCCTGCCGCCGCCGCCGAGCGCGCCCGCGGCGATCCTCCGCCGCGTCGCGTGGCTCCGCTGCGGCGCGGCCCGGCTCCTGGCGGGCGGGGACTACCGCGATCCGCTGCTGCTCGGCTGTGACGTCACGGCGCCGGCGGAGCCGGGGAGCAAGCCGGACGCAGGCGCGCCGGTGCGCGGCCCGATCGGCGCCCGGGCGGTCGTCGAGGTGATCGGCCGCGACGCCATCACGGGCGCGCGGCTCGCCGCGTTCCGCGCGTACGCCGCGTCGGGCGATCTGCGCGCGCGGGAGGCCGCGATCGAGCTCATCGCCGCGCACGAGGAGATCGCCGGCGCGCCCGACCTGCTCGCGAAGGCGCTCGCCGCGGAGGAGCCGGGCCTCGTGGCCGCCGCGGCGGAGGTCATCGCGCGGCAGCCCCAGCGCGCATCGGAGGCGCCGGGGAAGCGGAAGCGCAGGAAGCGGAGCGACGAGAAGGACGCTCTCGCGGCGGTCACGTCGCCGGCGATCGAGGCCGCGCTGCTCGCGATCCTCGACCGCCCAGGCGCGCGCGACGATCCGGAGCTGATCGGCGCGGTCGTCGACGCGGTGGGGGCGCTGGCGCTCAAGCCGGCGGAGGCTCGCCTGGAGCAGCTCTGCCGATCGAGCCACCCCACGACGCGGGCGCGCGCCGGGACGGCGCTCGGCGTGCTCAGGGGCCGCAAGATCGCGTGTGACGCCGGTCTGCCGGGGGACGCGGGCGCGGCGGGGCGGCCGGCCGTCGCCCCGCCGGTCGGCGAGGTGCCGGCCGAGGCCTCCGCGCTCGTGCGCGCGCCGGCGGTGCTGATCTTCGACACGGACGCCGGCGAGCTCACGATGACGCTCGACCCTGCGCTCGCGCCGGTCGCGGTGACCCGCTTCGTCGATCTCGCGCGCTCCGGCTATTACGACGGCAAGATCGTCCATCGCGTGGTGCCCGGCTTCGTCACCCAGTTCGGCGCGCCGTTCGGCGACGGCGCCGGAGGCCCGCCCGGCAGGCCGGCGCTGCGCTGCGAGACGTCGCCGGTCGCGTTCGAGCCGCTGCGGGTCGGCGTCGCGCTCGCCGGCCGCGACACCGGATCGAGCCAGCTCTTCGTGATGCACGCGCGCGCGCCGCACCTCGACGGCCAGTACGCGGCCGTCGGCGTCGCCGCCGGGCCGTGGGCTGCGCTCGCGGATGGGGACATCATCCGGAGCGTGAAGGTGCAGAACTGATCGCGTGCACGTGCGCGTGCGATGCAAACGGCCGCGTCGCGGCGCGGCCCATCCATGTCGGTTGACAACCGCCCCCGACCGGCGCTCTACAGTTTAGCGTGGTCATTGCCTCCTTTCTGGCCGTCGCGGTGCTCGTGTACACCTACTTCGGGTACCCGATCGTTATCGGCGTCCTGGCGCGCCTCTGGCCTGCGCAGCGGAAGGAGGATCCAGACTACGTCCCCACCGTGACGGCGTGCATTCCCGTCTTCAACGCGGCGTCGTATCTCCCGGCGAAGGTCGAGAGCCTCCTCGCGCTCGACTATCCGAAGGACAAGCTGGAGGTCCTGCTCTTCTCGGACGGCTCGACGGACGACACCGTGCTCGTGGCGCGGCAGCTGGCCGAGCGCGATCCTCGGGTGAAGGTGATCGTCAGCGAGGCGCGTCGTGGCAAGCCGATCGGCGTGAACACGATGCTCGGGGTCGCGACGGGCGAGGTGCTGTTGATGACGGACATCCGCCAGCCGCTCGTGCCCGGGGCGCTGCGCGCGCTCGTGCGGCTCCTGGCCGATCCGAACGCGGGCTGCGTCTCTGGCAACCTGGTGCTGAAGGGGTCGGCGGGGTCGGGGGCTTACTGGCGTTACGAGAACTGGATCCGCCTCCAGGAAGGGCGGTTCAGGAGCATGGTGGGCGTGACCGGTCCCATCTATGCGATCCGCCGCGCCGACATGAGCCACCTCCCGGAGGGCGTCATCCTCGACGACATGTGGGTGCCGATGCGGCTCCGCCTCGAGGGGCGCTCGATCCTGTTTGCTCCCGACGCGATCGCGTACGACGACGCCTTCGGCGACGAGCGCGAGTTCGGCCGCAAGGTGCGCACGCTGGCCGGCAATTATCAGCTCTTTTCGCTGCTCCCGGCGCTCCTCGTCCCGTTCAGGAACCCGTCCTGGTTCGAGATCTTCTCGCACAAGCTGCTCCGCCTCGTGTGCCCCTGGGCGCTCGTCGCGCTGCTGATCACGTCGACGGTCGCGTGGATGGGCGCCGAGATGAGCGGCGACGCCTCGTGGACGCTCTACGCGGCGCGCGCGCTGTTCGGCGGGCAGGTGGCCTTCTACCTGCTCGCGGCGCTCGGGGGCGCCGCGGGCAAGCTCGGCGCGCTCGCGCGGACGTTCGTGGTCCTGAACGCGGCGGCGGTGGTCGGCCTCTGGCGATACCTCCGCGGCTCGCAGAAGGTCACCTGGTAGCGCGGGGCGCGCCGGGGCTACGGCTCCAAGAGACCTACGAGCTCGTGAACGGCGCGCTGCGACCGCCTGAGGGAGAGCGACTCCGGCAGCAGCCGCTCAGGCCCCTCGGGCGGCAGCGACTGGAACCTGACCGGCGCGGGGAGGACGTCGAGCCCTGCGCGCTCGAACATGCGGAGGGAGCGCGGCATGTGGAGCGCGCTGGTCACGACCACGACGGCGTCGGCCGACAGGCCGCGGGCGATCCGCGTGGAGTGGAGGGCGTTCTCTCGGGTATCGCGCGACTCGGTCTCCAGGATGATCTTCTTCCTGGGGACGCCGAGCTCCACGAGGAGATCGGCCATCGCGCTGGCGAGCTGGGTGGGCGCGCCTCGGACGTCCTTCCCCGAGACGATGACGTGGCCGAAGCCGTACTCGCGGTAGACCCGCACGGCGGCGAGGCCGCGCTCGAGGCCTGCCGCCGACTGCCGTTCCATGGCTGGCTCGCCGAACTCGTCGGCGTCGATGCCGGCGGTGAGGATGACGAGGACCCGCCGCTCGGGTGAGCTTCCCGCGAGCTCCGCGTGCAGGTCCCTCGGCACGGTGCTGATCCGGCGCGCGAGCGCGCTGGAGAGCCAGGGCGTGGAAAGGAGCCACAGCGCGAGCCAGGCGCTCCACGCGAGCGCCCGCCCGATCTTCGCCCCGCGTGTTCGGAAGCTCCAGTCGCCGCCGGAGAGCGCGAGGCCGACGCCCGCGGCGACGAGGAGCACGAGCAGGGGATCGACGAGGCGGGAGATGGGCAAGGCGAGGCTCGCCGTGAGGCGCTGGGTGGGCTCACTCTATGAAGGCGCCGGGGGGGCGATGCGAGCGAAAAAGGGCCCGTCTCAAGGTGAAACGGCGGGACGGAGCGGATCGGGGATCGTCCGCCCCGCACGACGCGCGCTTGCGGCGGTTCGTTGTGGAGCGAGGCTCAATGTCGCCGGTGGGTGCGCCGGCGCCTGGTTGCGGCGGCGAGGGCGAGCCCGGCGAGGCCCGCGGGGAGCCACCCGTCGGGGGCGTTGCCGGGCATCCGGCAGCCGCAGCCGCCGTCGTCGCTGGAGCGGCTGACGCTGCCGCCGGCCGAGCTCTCGCCGCCGGTGCCGTTGCCGCCTGTGCCGCTGCCGCCGGCGCCGTTGCTGCTGCTGGCGTTGGCGGGCGGCTCTCCGAGATCGAGCGGCGCTTCCGCGTCATCGGCCGCGACGAGGATGGGCGGCGCCTCGCCTGTCTCCTCGTAGATGGCCCGGAGGTCGTCTCCCGTGCTGTCCGTGCGGTTCTCGGACTGCAGGAACTCGATGTACTCCTTCGTCATCGACTGGTAGTACACGCGCGCCGAGAGCGTCTGCCTGCCGAAGGCGTCGGCCGGGACGGTGAGCGTGAAGCGCGCCTCGTCGTAGTTGCGGTAACCGCCGTTCCCATCGGCGAAGTCGATCTCCTGGGTCGGCTGGGTGGTCCGCGACGGGACGAAGCCCTTCGGCGGGATGCGCGTATCGGAGATGATCATGTCGTGGAGCGCGAGGTGCTCCTCCTTCTCACCCACACCCGCCTCGCCGTCCCATCGCCCGTGCACGGCCCGGTACTCGTGGGTGGGCGGCTCGTGCTGGATCTCGCCCGTGTCCGCGTCGTAGCCGCCGAGCAGCGCCCGTTCGACGCCGTTCTCGTCGACGAGGAACACGGCGATCCAGGCGCGCCGGCTCTCCGCATAGCCTGTCGGGAACTTGTGACCGGTGAGGTTCTCGACCCGAACGGTGACGGCGATCTCCTCTCCTGGCGCGGCCTCCTGCGGTGCGTCGACGAGGGTGACCGAGGCGGCCGAGGCGAGGCTCTTGAGCGTAGCGTCGAGCGCGCGCTCGAAGGAATCAGCGCGCTCCGCCGCGAGCGTCGGGTCGGCCGCCATGACGGCCTGGATGCCCCAGTGATTGCCGCCGACGATGAGGTGGTCGCGCGGGTCGGTGCGGAGTGGCCCCTCGTCGGCGACAGCCCACTCCCCGGGCTTCTTCTGCATGTGGCAGTCGATGCAGCTCTGCTCATCCGAGCCACCGTCGCGGAAGTCGCTGGCGGCCCACTCCTCGTAGGTTGTGTCGAGGGGAAATTCGATGGTGGTGGGTGTCCCGCTCGAGTCCCTCAGCATCACCTCTGGATTCGTGACCTGGTGACATTGGCCACAGAATCTGGAATCGGCGAGCATTGGGGCCTCCTCCCCGATGTGAGACCTGGACTCAATGTTCTCGTAAGGACCGTACATCACAGGAGTATTGATGAAGTCAGCAGCCTCTGGTGAATGGTCGAACACGAGCTGAGCATTGCCGAGGAGGTACGACGCAGTATTGTTGGGGCCCGGCGTCGGCATCGCGCGGTGGCAAACGTTGCAGCTGACGCCTTGGCCATCGACGATCTTGCCATCGACCGATGCCTCAGGGTCGAATCCGGAGCCATCCGGAGGCGTCGCTCTCCCGTTCAAGAACCCAATGGGAGAGTGACATCGCAGGCAGAAAGTCCCCACCCCCGGCGCGTCCTGGTTGGCAATCGCCAAAGCAGCCTTGAAGACAGGATCGCGCCATGCGTTGGCCATCATGGTACCTGCCCACGTGTCGGTGGGCATATAGTCCTGGCGATCCTCGTATTCGGCGAGATGGCAGCCGGCGCAGCGCTCTGCGGTGCCCAGATTGTTCGGTTGTGGCATGTCGCCCGGCGCCGTGCCCTGGAGGTCATCGATCCCAGCCGCTGCCTCGTGACTCAGCAACCCGAGCGCGAGCACCCAACCCACTGCCAGTTTCAGCGTATTCTGCATGGCTCGAATCCAGATCTGGTAAGCTGCTCTTCGGAAGGTGGGGACCAACGATGAACGGCCACGCTGCTCCCTATGGATCGCGGGGCATTCTATTCCGGATCGATCCGGAAGATGCTGCCTCCATAAGAGACGATGTACAGCTCGCCCGCTGCGTCTTCTCCGAATGAAGCCAGGCCCTGGATGGTGCTCTCAGAAGCGAGGTCCTGGCTGAGCGAGGTTCTTGGCGTGGCGACGCCGTCCTTCCATGTAAGCATCCAGACTCTGTCCGAGGCGTAGTCGCCGAACAGGTATTTCCCACGAAGCGCGGGGATCCTGCTCCCACGATAGACATAGCCGCCGGTTACGGAACCATCGCCGTTGTCGTGATCGTACGCCACGATGGGCGCCGTGATCGTCGGCGAGTTGCATGGGGTCGCCTGATCTTGCTGGATGCACGTACCCCCCTCGTTGACGCTCCATCCGTAGTTCTTGTTGCCCTGACCGCGCGGCTCGACGTTGATCTCCTCAAACAATCGCCCACCGACATCTCCGATGTAGAGATCTCCCCTGCAGCGGTCGAAGCTGAATCGCCACGGGTTGCGCAGGCCGTAATCCCAGACGTCCGGATCTCCACCGGTGACGTTCCCCGCTGGCGCTGTCGGATGATTGTCGACGTCGATGCGCAGGATCTTGCCGAGCTTTACCTCAATGTTCTGCCCATTGTTGTTCGGATCCGGGTTGTCGGTTTGGCCACCACCGTCGCCGACGCCTATATAGAGCATGCGATCTGGGCCGAACGCGAGCATGCCGCCGTTGTGGTTGCCCATGACACCGGATGTTATGCGGAAATAGCTGCGCTTGCTCTCGGCGACGGCGACATCCGGATTGTTTGGCGAGCGTGAGAATTCCATCAGAGTGAGTCCAGTCGCCACATCCCCCTGACGGCGTGCGTTGAAATACACAAAGAAGCGCCCGTTCTCTGCGTAGTCGGGATGGAACGTGAGGCCGAGTAGCCCCTTCTCGTCATCATAGCCCGTGTCGACCGGCGTGACGAGCCCCGTGATGTCGAGGAACGGCTCCTCCTGAAGCGCTCCGTTCTTTACCAGGCGAATCCTTCCGACCTGCTCGATAACGTAGAGTCGGCTCGCATCGGCAGGCTCGCTGGTTACATGGAGCGGCCGGTCGAAGCCGTTCACCACCTCGGTGAGCTTGAGCGGCGGTACGGTCCCGCCCGGCTCGTCGCACTCGATCGTCCCGCTCCCTCCCGCGCCGCTTCCGCTCGAAGGGCCGGCTCCCGCTCCGCTCGTCGAGCTGGTGCCCGAGCTGGTTCCGCTGGTACCCGAGCTGGTTCCGCTGGTACCCGAGCTGGTTCCGCTGGTACCCGAGCTGGTTCCGCTGGTACCCGAGCTGGTTCCGCTGCTCGTGGGAGCGCCCGTCGAGGTGCCACCGCCGGTGCCCGTTGCGCCGGGACCGGATCCTCCCCCGCCTCCTGCGCCAGCGCCGTTGTCACTGCCGCCGCAGCCATTCAGGATGACGCCGACGCCGAAAAGGGCGGCTGCGATGGGCATGAAAGACAAAAGGAAACGCTTCTGGTCCATCATGCGTAGGACACTATCCCAACAGCGCGCCCCTTGGTATAACTTTCCACCGCTCGGTAACGTCGGCATCTTGCGTCAGGAGCCCGGGACCAGCGGGTACGACTACAATGCAAGACTCTTCCCTACTGCTGGCTGAAATTCTGTCGCGCCGGATTCCGCCGGCGGCTCGCTCCTGGCTGGAGCGTGTCGAGCGCGTGACCGGGACCGGAGCGCGCGTTGACGGCGCGCCTGACGCGCGGGCGAGCGATCCGTCGACCTGGTTCGATCGCGACCGGTTCCTCACGACGTTCACTGCGGCGGTACGCGTGCTCGGCAAGGCACCGATTGGGCTTCATGCCGACGAGCGGCATGCTCTGGAGGCTGCCGGTGTCCCCCGGGCGGTCGAGGGGCGGGGGCTGGATGAGCTCGGCCGGGTAACGATGCTTGTGCAGATCTCGAGGCGCCTGCCCGCACCGGAGCTGGAATCGCTGCTCAGGGCTTGCTACGAGCAGGGAGATGGCCGGGAGCGGCAGGCGCTCCTGCGGGCGCTGCCGTTCCTGATCGAGGCGGGGCACTTCGTTCCACTCGCGGCCGAGGCGTGCCGTACGAACGAGCTGCCCATCTTCGAGGCGATCGCCTGCGAGAATTCCTACCCGGCCGCCTGTTTTCCCGATCTCAACTTCAACCAGATGGTCCTCAAGACCATGTTCATGGGCGTGGCGCTCGCCCGGATCGTTGGGCTCGACCGACGACGATCGAGCGAGCTCACCAGGATGGCCGAGGATTTTGCGAGCGAACGGAGGGCGGCTGGCCGGAGCATCCCGGTCGATATAGGCTTGCTCTCCCTGGACCATGAGCGCGAGCGCGCGACGCGGATCCCCGAGTGAAGCGGCGCGCTGCGGAGGGACCCTTGAAGCTATTCGATCCCCATATCCACATGACATCGCGGACGACGGACGACTACCAGGCGATGGCCGCGGCCGGTATCGTCGCCGTCCTCGAGCCGGCGTTCTGGCTCGGTCAACCGAGGACCCATGTCGGCACCTTCGAGGACTATTTTACGTCCCTGCTCGGCTGGGAGCGTTTTCGGGCCAGTCAGTTCGGCATTCGTCACCTCTGCACGCTGGGGCTCAACCCGAAGGAGGCCAACAACCCTCGCGTGGCGCAAGGTGTCATCGACCTCTTGCCGCGCTACCTCGACAAGGAGGGCGTCGTCGCGGTCGGGGAGATCGGCTTCGATGACATGACGCCGGAGGAAGAGAAGTATTTCGCCCAGCAGATCGAGCTCGCGCGGGAGCACGAGCTTCCGATTCTGGTGCATACGCCGCACCGCGACAAGAAGCGCGGTACGGAGCGGACGCTCGCCCTTGTGCGGGAGCTTCGGTTCCCTGAGGAGCGTGTGCTCGTCGATCACAACAACGAGGAGACGTTGCCGCTCGTTCTCGCCACCGGCTGCTGGGCCGGTCACTCCATCTATCCAAGCACCAAGATGGACGAGGACCGGATGGTCGCGCTGGTCAAAACATATGGTGCTGAACGGATCCTGATCAACAGCGCAGCGGACTGGGGCATAAGCGATCCGCTCAAGGTTCCGAAGACGGCGGCGCGCATGTGCCAGAATGGGATCGCGGACGAGGTGATCGAGCGGATCGTCTGGAAGAACCCGCTCGCCTTCTTTTCCCAGAGCGGCAGGCTTGACCTTGCGGAGTTCGGCGAAACCCCAGCGGTGGACCAGCGCGCCCTGTTCGAGGGGAACTCGGTCTTGCGTGGGCAGGCTCCCGTCGTGAAGGGCTGATCAATAACCGGTATGCACCGCACTGTCGTTCTCAATGTCGTCGGGCTGACCGGCGAGCTCCTCGGGGATTCCACGCCGAACCTGAAGCGGCTCGCACGGGAGGGCGTGATGCGCCCTCTTCAGACCGTCCTCCCGGCGGTCACGTGCACTGTCCAGTCGACGTTCACCACAGGCCTCCTCCCGAGCGGGCACGGCTGTGTCGCGAACGGCTGGTACTTCCGCGACATCGCCGAGGTGAACCTGTGGCGCCAGGCGAACCAGCTCGTGACAGGCGAGAAGATCTGGGAAGCCGCGCGTCGGCGCGATCCGACGTTCACCTGTGCGAAGCTGTTCTGGTGGTACAACATGTACAGCTCGGCAGACTACGCGGTGACGCCGAGGCCGATCTACTGGGCGGACGGGCTCAAGCTGCCGGATATCTACACTGAACCGGCGTCGTTGCGAGATGAACTCGTCTGCCGATTGGGTGAGTTCCCTCTCTTCAATTTCTGGGGTCCGAATGCGGATATCCGGTCGACGGAGTGGATTGCGCGGTGTGCGCGCCATGTGTATGACACGCGACGGCCCACGTTAACGTTGGTTTACCTTCCGCACCTCGACTACAACCTGCAACGGCTCGGGCCGGATCACCCGGCGATCAAAGACGATCTCCGCGCCGTGGACGCCGTATGCGGGGAGCTCATCGACCATGTGCGCAAGGATGGGGCGCGGGTGATCGTCCTGTCCGAGTACGGCATCACGCGTGTGTCCGGCGTGGTGCACATCAACCGTGTGCTCCGAGAGCAGGGGCTCCTGCGCGTCAGGGTTGAGCGCGGCCTCGAGAAGCTCGACGCCGGCGCATCCGAGGCGTTCGCGGTGGCGGATCATCAGGTGGCGCATGTCTACGTGCGTCGCCCGGAGCGTATTCGAGAAGTGAAGGCGCTCCTTGAAAGGCTTCCCGGAGTAGACGTCGTTCTCGATGCGGAAGCCAAGCGCTCAGCCGGACTGGATCATGCGAGGTCGGGAGAGCTTGTCGCGATCTCACGAGAGGATCGGTGGTTCAGCTACTACTACTGGCTCGATGACGACAAGGCTCCGGAGTTTGCCAGAACCGTCGATATCCATCGCAAGCCCGGATACGATCCTGTGGAGCTGTTTTCTGACCCTAAGCTGCGCGTGCTGCCAGTCCATGTCGCTTGGAAGCTGCTCAAGAAAAAGCTCGGTTTCCGGTATCTTATGGACGTGACCCCACTGGATGCAGCATTGGTGAAAGGATCGCACGGTCGTTTGACCGAGCGCCCGGAGCAGGGGCCGATCGCGCTCTCTACTTGTGGCTCGCTGCTGCCGGATGAAAGGGTTCCTGCTCTTGATGTGAGTCGAATCGTGATGGATCACATCTTTTGTTGATGCCCCCCGTCAATTGCTTCGTGTCATAAATTGGTATGACCAATTCGCGGTGGCCACGCTGCTAAATTCCAAGCTTTGCCAGAAACATGGTGTCGTAATCTGTTTGCAGCGTGCCCGACTCGAACGCGATTGTTCTGTAGAATGAGCCGATGATGATGGTCTCGTTGCTGGGGGCTGCCTTTGCGGCAAATCCGAATGACGGGCCTCCGCTTCGGTATGACCTTTTCCAGAGCGTTTCGCCTGACGAATCTAGCTTCAGTACCCAGGGGGATGGGAGCTCGTCGTGATCCATGATCTCGTTGTCCACCCTCAACTCCCCGCTGAATTCTCCGATGAGCACGACGTTGTTGAGCGTGTCATTACTGATGCCTTTGATCGCGTTGTGGGAAGTTCCTTCGAAGTCGCGACTCCAACGATGTTTTCCAGATGCGTCGAATTGGACGACAAAGAACGCTGTATGTCCATCGGGTGAACCGAGGGCGTGGCTACTGTCAAATTCGATGCGCTCATCGTAGTTGCCGGTAGCGGAAATGTTGCCGAGGTTGTCGACGGCTAGAGCAGACGGGTAACCGTTGTCGAAGTCACGTGTCCAGACCGGGCTACCATCGCTGTCGAGCTTCGTTAGGAACATCCCCGCGCCGTCGAGCTCTGGCGAATCGCCAAAGCGAATCGAACTGGGATGATTTCCGATGATAACGATGTTGTCGCTTCGATCGATGGTTGCGTCTATCAGGGCATCATCGCCTGAACTGCCGAACGTCCGTGCCCATCCGCCTTGCGCTGTGCTCGTGGATCCTGTCTTTCCATCGAGTTTTGCAGCGTACATATCCAGCGTGTCCGCTGGAGCGGATGTCAGGATCGCGTCGTCGAACTCAATGTTCCCTATGAACGTTCCTGAGATGAACGCATCGCCGTGTTGTGTGCTGCTGATCTTGGGGCGAATGGTTCTGGTGAATTTGTTAAAGTACCTATCGTTGATGATTTTGGCTGGGAAGCTGCGGCTCCACGTGTGCTCTCCGCTGTTGCTGAACTTTGCAACAAATAGCCCCGGTCCGACGTCGCTGTCGCCGAAATTGATCGTGCCGTCACTGACGCCAGTCAACAAGATGTTGTCTTCTGCATCTACGCTTACGGATGTCGCTTCCTGAGCCGCTGCGTCTCCGAAGCTGTGACTCCATATATGGTCTCCATCTTTGTCAAGGGCGACGATGAATATGTCGGAGTCTCCGGCGCTCGTGAGCGGCTCTGTGCCAAATTGTATGGACTGCGAGAAGCCGCCTACTGCGATGATGTTGCCCTGTCGGTCGGTGGCTACTGAGTGGGCGACTGATTCACTGCCGAATGCTCGTGCCCACAGGGTGCAGTCGAATCCGTCGCAATTTTCGTCGTCGTTGATCGCGCAGCTCTCTTGAACTGGAAGCTTTTCGTTCTGGCATGCGCCCCAGGTGCTCCCACTGTCGTCGCACGTCCGTGTTCCGGATTTGCACAGCCCGATATCTGCGGTGCCTTCTGGGCCGCTGTAGCATGCCTCTGTGATGTTCGGCCTACAAACGTCCGCGCTGCCATTCCCGCCTTCATTCTGATCTTCTGGAGAAGGAGAGTCTTCAAAGTCGTCGAGCCCGAGGACGAGCGCGCAGCCGGAACTAGCACAGATTAGCGCAAAGAAGCCTGTTGGAATAATTCGAGCGCCACGTAACGTCATGAGTCGTGTCTCCAGCAGCTCAAGCTGTTGCCTCTCAGTCTTTGATGAGGATGCCAGCTGAGGCGCTGGCTCGCGTGCCAGTCCTCACGTCCCCCTCACCACCCGCTGCATTGCCAGCGTCAGCGGAAATCCCAGCATGGCGAGCGCCGCCGCGCCGCCGGCGCTCGGCGCGCCGCTCCTCGCGATGAGCACCGCATCCAGCAGCGATATCCCTGCGATGAGCGTCACCACGGCGCGCGGGATCCGGTCCTTTCGCGTCCCCCGCAGCAACCTCACCGCGTGGATCACGCAACCAGCGAGCGCCCCGTACGCGATCGTCCCCATCATCCCCGTGAGCGGCGCGCCGAGCGTCGCCAGGAACGGGACCGCCATGAAGCCGAGCGCCCACAGGCTGCGCACCGCCAGCAGGTTCTCCTGCTTCGCGATCGCCGTCAGCCCGATCAAATAGAACAGCAGCGCCACCCCCCCGGCGATCACCGCGCTCCCGAGCTGTCCCCCCGCAGCGAGCGCCGCCGTCACATAGACCAGCACGCGGCACACCCCCATCAGCGCCGGGCTCAGCGGGTTCCCCTTGTGCCAGGCATCGTAAAGCACGATCGCCCCGGCGAGCAGCGCGCTCGCCACGGCCGGCGCCATCCCCCGGTTCGCCACATAGGCGTGGCCCCCCACGATCAGCACCCCCGCCCCGAGCAGGCCGTAGCCGACCGCAAACACCTCGCGGGCGCTCACCAGCCCGGATGGGATCGGCCGCTCGGGCCGCTCGCGCGCGTCGATCTCCCGGTCGAACGCGTCGTTCAGGAACATGCCGCCCACGTACATCAGCGACACCGCGAACCCCACCTGCGCCACTTCGGACGCCCGTGGCGCAGACCCCGACAGGGCCATGCCACAGAGCACGTTCGTCCACACCGTGGGCAGGTTCGAGACGCGGCCGAGCCGCAGGTACACCCGTGCGCGCGAGCTCATCGCCCTGCCCCCGCTCGGCTCTCCGCTCGGTGACCGGAGCTCGCGCCGATTTCGCTGTCCACTTGCCCGGCGGAGCTCGCGCCGATTTCGCGGCCACCCCCGACCTCGCGGCCACCTCCGACTCCACGGTTCGCGCCGAGGCCTCTGCCCTCGCCGAGGCCTCTGCCCTCGCCGACGCCGGCGCCCACGCTTCCGTTACCCACCATTCGCTCCTCCACCCAGCGGAGCTCCCTTGCCACCGCCTCGACCAGCCCGCCGCGGCGCTGGTCGTCCGGCAGTACATCCCAGGTGTAGGTCTCTACCTCGAGGTGCTGCGTCGCTGGCGAGTCTCGCAGGTGCGACAGCAGCGCCGCCAGCTCCGGCTGCGTCGTCGCGAGCGCGCCCTCGAGCTCCCGGAAGATCGGCACATGGAAGTGAACTCGCCACTCCTCCGGCTCCGCCCCGGGCGGCGCTGCGGTCCCGCCGTCGAGCGCCGCCAGCGCCTCGGGCAGATCCAGGTAGCGGACGAGCTCGCCCCCGCCTGGGCCCCGACGCCGCTCGACCACCTGGTGCAGGTAGACGACGTCCTCCGCATACGCGCGCAGCCTCGCCATCGTCGCCGGCTCGCGCTCCGCCACGCGGGCGCGCAGCCCGGCGCTGAGCTGCACCTTGTGGACGCCGATGCCCGCAGCGCGGAGCGCCGCGAGCGACGCGGGGGCGTCCTCGAACTCCACCGCCATGTGGCACGCGTCGAAGCAGAGGCCGAGGTGGCTCCGGAGCGCCTCCTCGGCGTCTGGCAGGCTCATCCCGGCCAGCGCCGACAGCTCGCGCGCGCGCTCCGGCGCGAACACGTGATCGGTGAAGAAGCCGATCGCCTCGGGCGTGGTCTCGAGGAAGCAGCACGGCTCCGGCTCGAGGGCCAGCGCGATGTGCTTGCCCGTGCGGCGGCGGATCTCGACGAGGTGCGCCGCGTGCTCGACCAGCCGCCGCGCCATCGCCGCCGCGTCACCCGGCGTGCGCACCCGCGGCCTGAACGCGCCGGGCACCGTGCTGACGCTGCCCATCAGGCCCTCGTCCGCCGGCAGCAGCTCGGCGAGGAGCGTCGCCAGGAGATCGCTGTACGCGAGCCGCTCCTCGTCGAGCCAGTCGGGCAGGTACACGCGCTCCTTCACCGGCGCGCCGTGGAACCGGCCGTAGGGGAAGCCGTTCAGCGTGAACACGTAGAGGCCGTTCCGCTCGAGAAAATCGCGGAATGCGTCGAGCTCCGCCGGCTCGGCGAGCTCCGCCGCCGCCCTCGCCGAGAGCCGCAGCCCCACCCCGCACCGCCGGCGCGCGCTCGGCCCGAGGCCCTCCGCCCCGCTGCCGCCTCCGCCGCTTCCGTCGCCTTCTCCGCGCAGCGCCCCCTCCTCCCCGCCGGCCGCGCGCGACCAGATCGCGAGCAGGTGCGTCTCGAGGCTCTGCTTCACCTCCGACCACGTCTCGCCCGCATGGATGTTCGTGCAGTACGTGAGGTGCGGCGCGCCCGCGCACGCGAGCCTCATGATTGCGCCGCTCCGGTGACCGCGCCCGCCGCTCCGGTGACCGCGCCCGCCGCTCCGGTGGCCGCGCCCGCCGCTCCCTTGGCCGCGCCCGTCGCTCCCGTCGCGCCGATCGCCGCGAGCGCGCCCCGCCTCCCGGCGCGCTCGCGCAGCCGCGCGATCGCCGCGACGATGTGCCGCTCCTCCATCGCGTGCACCTCGCGGGCGCGCCCCACGTCCTCGAGCAACGTCACCGTGAGCTCCCCGCCGAGGTGCTCGCGGAACTCGTCCAGCCCATCGAGCACGCAGAGCCGCTCGCCCCGCTCCCCCCTCTCGCACGCGCGCGTCATCGCGAGCGCGTCGTCCCACAGCGTGAAGCCGAGCGCCTCGAGCGCCGCGACCACCGCGGCCGCCGTCGCCTGGCTGCACAGGCCGGCCAGCTCGGCGTACAGCGTGTCGATCGCGATCCCGATCGCGACCGCCTCGCCGTGGCGGAGCCTGTGCTTCGTGAGCGACTCCAGCTTGTGCGCAGCCCAGTGCCCGAAGTCGAGCGGCCGCGCGCTCCCGAGCTCGAACGGATCGCCCGCGCTCGCGATGTGCTGGAGGTGGATCTCCGCCGAGCGGCGCACGAGCTGCGCGAGCGGCGCGAGCGACCCCGACGCGAGCGCGGGCGCGTGCTCGGACAGCCACGAGAACAGCCGCGCGTCCCGGATCAGCGCGACCTTCACCGCCTCCGCCATCCCCGCCACCTTGTCGCGCAAGGGCAGCGTCTCCAGGAAGCGCGGATCGATGAGCACCGCGAACGGCGGGGCGAACGTGCCGAGCAGGTTCTTCTTCCCGAACGCGTTGACGCCGTTCTTCACGCCGACCCCGGAATCGGCCTGCGCGAGCACCGTGGTCGGGATCCGCACGACCCGGACGCCGCGGTGCACCGTCGCCGCCGCGTAGCCGACCATGTCGAGCACCGCGCCGCCTCCGACGATCATCACGAACGACTGCCGATCCATCCCCAGCGCGTCGAGCCTCGCCTGCAGCGCCGCCGTCGCCGCGCCGTCGTTCTTCGCCGCCTCGCCGCCGGGCACCACGATCGGCTCGGCCGCGAGCGTGAGCAGGTCCGGTCGCGCGCCCACGTAGCGCGCGATGTCGTCCGCCAGAGACGGCCACGCCGCCGCGACGCCGCCGTCGATCACCGGCAGCACGCGGTGGCGCCGGCGCGGCTCCTTCGCGGCGATGGCGGCCGCCAGGTCGGCGTTGCTCGGCGAAAAGACGCCCTCCGTGAAGTAGACGGGGTACTCGAAGGGGACCGCGATCCGTTGCAGATGAAGCAGCATCAAAGCCGACTTTCGAGAGAGGTCATCGGTCCGTCAAGTTGGTTCCTCGCGAGGATCCCGCGTCTTGCCGCGGTACGAAAACTTCCCCTTGGCGGCGGACGACCTTCCTGCAATGCTGGCGCCGCTCGGTGAATCGCGCCGCCGTACGGCCGAGTTCACCTCGTTCCCCGTGATCGCCCCGTGATCACCGCGTGATCGCAACCCCGTACCGCCTGACATCCTCCTCAATGCAGACGCCCATGGAAGGCACAGCCCGTCCCACGAAACGGTCCTTCATGCGAGGAGTGCTTCTGACGGCAGCGGCAGGGCTCGCCCTCGCCGCGTTCTCCGCCGGGTGCGCGCCCACGTACGTCTACAATCCCGCGAACTACGCGAAGGAGTACGACCCGCGTAAGCACGAATACACGATCGGGGTGGGGGACCAGATCCGGATCAACGTCTGGCGCATGGCCGACCTGTCGAGCGAGGCGCTCGTCCGGGCCGATGGCGTCATCACGATGCCGCTCATCGGCGACGTCTACGTGGCCGGCAGGACCCCGACCCAGGTGCGCGAGGAGCTCAAGAAGCGGCTCTCCGAGTTCGTGAAGGACGAGACGGCCGTGATCACCGTCGCCGTGACCGGGATCAACAGCTACCGGTTCGTGGTCAGCGGCAACGTCTCGCGCGCCGGCATCTTCGCCTCCAACTACTTCGTCTCCGTCTCCGAGGCGCTCGCGCTCGCCGGCGGTCCCAACCAGTTCGCCTCGACGGATCAGATCCTGCTCATCCGCATGGATAGCCCGGGCAAATTCCGGCACATCCCCATCAACTACGACGAAATCGCCTCGCGCAAGCGGCCCGAGCAGGACCTCGTGCTCAAGGCCGGCGATACCGTCTTCGTGCCCTGATCGTGGCCGGCTCCTCCGCGCTTGCCCGAAAGGCCGTCCTCGGCGCGGTCTGGACGATCGCGACCGGGCTCGGCTCGCGCGTGCTCGGCCTGATAGGCACCCTCGTGCTCACCCGGTTCATCGCGCCGGATGTGTACGGCGAGGTCTCGGCAGCGTCCGTCGTGATCATGACGGCGCACTTCATGTCGAGCCTCGGGACCGGCCAGTTCATCGCGTCGAGGCCCAACCTCGACCGCCAGATGGTCTTCAACGCGACCGTCTATTTCCACGTGGCGGGCCTCATCGCCATCGCCGCCGTGTACCTCTTCCGGGAGCCGATCGCGGTGCACCTCGTCGGCGCGCCCGGGATGCTCGAGTTCATGCCGGGGCTCATCCTCGCGATGTTCATCGATCGGATCTGGTACGTCCCCGATCGCCTGCTCATCCGCGAGATGCGCTTCCGCAGCGTCAGCCTCCGGAACGCCGCCGGCGAGCTCACCTACACCGCGGCGTCCGTCTCCCTCGCCGTGCTCGGCTGGGGGGGAAACGCCATCGTGGTGGCGACGCTCCTGCGCGCCGTCGTGCGCGTGGTGACCACGGTCCCGGCGGTGAAGCTCTCCGAGTGGCTGACGCCGAGCCCGCTGTCGCGCGAGAAGGCGCGCGAGCTGTTCGCCTTCGGCATCCCGCTCAACTTCGGGTCGCTGGCGAACTTCGGGGCTTCCAAGTGGGACAACCTCGTCATGATCCGCCTGTTCGGGGAGCAAGTCGGCGGGCTCTACAACCTCGCGTGGAACCTCGCCGACATCCCGGCCTCCCAGGTCGGCGAGCGCATCGGCGACGTGCTCGTCCCGTCGTTCGCGAAGCTCGAGCCGGAGCAGCGCAAGGCGGCGCTCGTCCGCGCGCTCACGCTGCTCGCGCTCATCATCTTCCCGCTCGCCGTGGGCCTCGGCGCGGTCGCCCCGACCATCCTGAACGACACGTTCTTCAACGAGGCATGGGAGCCGGCTGGCCCGCTCCTCGCCGTGCTGTCCGCGCTTGGCGTCACGCGCCCGATCGGCTGGGTCCTGTCCTCGTACATGCAGGTCTACGGCCGGACGCGGACGATCATGGTCCTGGAGTGGCTCAAGGTGGCCGCGATCGTCGGCGGCATCGCGCTGCTCGGGACGATCGGCGGCGTCCTCTGGGCCTGCGCCGGCGTCGGCGTCGCGTTCGGGGTGCACGCCCTGGCGAGCCTCTGGGTGGTCAAGCGCGCCGATGGCGTCCCGTACATGCGGCTTCTGCGCCCGCTGGTCCGCCCGCTCGTCGCGTGCATGCCCATGGTCGCCGCGGTGCTCGCCGTTCGCTACGGCATGCGGTCGCTCGACGACCTGCCCCGCGGGTGCCGCCTTGGCGCCGAGGTGGTGGTCGGCGGGCTCGCCTTCGTCGCTTCCGCGCTGGTCATCGCGCGGCAGGCATCACGGGACTTCCTCCAGCTCGCCCGCGAAGCGGTCCGCCGCCGTCGTTAAGGCGTTTCCTGAATGTCACCGACCGGCGTGACGAGCGAAGCGCGCGCAACGAGCGCAACGAGCGCAACGAGCGCAATAGACGTAACGAGCGTCGCCAGCGCAACGAGCGTGCGAACCGCAACGAGGAGCACCTTTCCCCTCCGAACGTTGGGGTCCCACGCGACACTCGAGCGAAATTGGGGGCCCTGTGGTAGCGTCGGGCCCCTCTCTTCGAAACTGGGTCGGGATCCGCATCGCGGCTCCCCTCCACCACTGGAGATAAAAGGAAATGGCAGAGACGCATCCCCCTGCGGTCGAGAGCTTCCTGGCCAAGATCAACTCCCGCGAAGCCCAGGTGGGCATCATCGGCATGGGTTATGTCGGCCTGCCGCTGGCGCTCACGTTCATCGAGAAGGGCTTCCGCGTGCTGGGCTTCGATGTGGACCCGGCGAAGGTCACCGCGCTCAGCGAGGGGAAGGGCTACATCAAGCACCTCGATCCCGCGCGCATCGCGGCGGCAGCCAAGACGGGCCGATTGGAGGCGACGACGGACTTCTCGCGGCTCGGCGAGCCCGACGCCATCCTGATCTGCGTCCCGACCCCGCTGACGGCCCAGCGGGAGCCCGACATGAGCTACGTCGTCGGCTCCGCCCAGAAGATCAAGGAGCGGCTGCGGAAGGGGCAGCTCGTCGTCCTCGAGTCCACCACGTATCCCGGCACGACCGATGAGCTCGTCAAGGGCATCCTCGAGCAATCGGGCCTGCGCATGGGGCAGGATTTCTACCTCGCCTTCTCGCCCGAGCGCGAGGACCCGGGCAACCGCGATCACAGCACCGCGACCATCCCGAAGGTCGTCGGCGGCGTCGATCGCGCGTCGCTGGTCCTCTCGCAGGCGCTCTACTCGCAGGCGATCGCGCGCGTCGTGGCCGTCTCCTCGGCGCGCGCGGCCGAGGCGGCGAAGCTGACCGAGAACATCTTCCGGGCCATCAACATCGCCCTCGTGAACGAGCTCAAGGTCGTCTACGACGCCATGGGCATCGACGTCTGGGAGGTGCTCGACGCCGCGTCGACCAAGCCGTTCGGCTTCATGCGGTTCAACCCCGGCCCGGGCTGGGGCGGCCACTGCATCCCGCTCGACCCGTTCTACCTCGCGTGGAAGGCGCGCGAGTACGGCGTGTCCACCAAGTTCATCGAGCTCGCCGGCGAGGTGAACGTCGAGATGCCGCACTACGTCGTCAACAAGCTCCAGCTCGCGCTGAACGAGCGCGGCAAGGCGCTGAAGGGCACGAAGGTCCTGCTGCTCGGCGTCGCCTACAAGAAGGACATCGACGACCCGCGCGAGAGCCCCGCGTTCGAGATCATCGAGCTCCTGCGCAAGCTCGGGGCGGTGCTGAGCTTCCACGACCCGCACGTGCCCAAGCTGCCGCGCATGCGCACCTGGCCGCATCTGCCGGAGCTCTCGTCCGTCCCCCTCAACGAGGACACGCTCAAGAGCCACGACGCGGTCATGATCGTCACCGACCATTCCATCGTCGATTACGATCTGGTGCTGAACCACGCCGCCTTGATCGTCGACGCCCGTGGCGTCTACCGCGCGGCGAACCCCAAGGTGGTCAAGGCCTGACGGAGGGCGAGGGTGCCCCGAGCGGCGCGGGCAGGCGTCGCACGCCAGCGCGGTCCTGGTGACCAGGCATCCAGCGGCGGCGTCCTTGCCGCGTCGCAGCTGGCCCCGTGGCGTGTCGCTCAATTCCCGCGCTGTGGGCGGCGCGCCGCCGGCATCGCCGTGGCGCCCACGCCACGGCGCGGGCGCCGCGGCGGAGCTCCTGGGTGACTCCTCGGCAACCGCGAGGGGCTCCGCGTGTCCTCGCGACCTCGTAGCCGCGTCACCTTGTAACCGCGTATCCTCGTCACCACGTATCCTCGTGACCCCGTGACGCCGTAACCCGGTAACCCGGTAACCGACGGTAACCGATGCAGCTCTTGCCGAGCTCGCGAAATCGCGAGCATCCCCTTGATGTCAGGGCGCCGGTTCGGTACCCATCGAAGACGGTCCATGTCCACGCCGCCGCCCATGGTCGGGCCAGGTCGAACGATGTCGCCTGCAGATGACAGCCTGGGCCCTGCGCCGTCGAGCTCGGATTGGAAGGGCCACCTGGAGATCCGGCTCGGCGATCTCCCGGGGACGCGACGGCCGCTGACGGAGTCCCACATCGTCATCGGCAGGGCGCCGGGCGTTCAGCTGACGCTCGACCACTACACGGTCTCCCGGCGCCACGCGGAGCTCTTCTGCGATCCGTTCGGCCGGTGGTGGATCCGCGACCTCGGCAGCACCAACGGAACGCTCGTCAACGACGAGCGGATCAACGAGAAGGTGCTGAAGCCGGGCGATCGCATCGGGATCGGCGACTACATCCTCGAGTTCCAGCTCACGGCGCGGGCCCCTCGCGTGCCGATCGACCCGGGCGGCCTCCATTTCGAGGAGGACAAACCGACCGCGATCCGCAAGCTCGGCGAGCTCGACCCGCCGCGGATCGCGGCGAAGCACCTGTTCACCCTGATGGACCTGTCGCGGCGGCTCCTCAGCATCGAGGACGCGACGGATCGGTTCGACGCGCTCTGCCAGCTGATGGTCCGCGAGGACTTCCACGGCAGCATGGCGCTCGCGCTGCGGCTCCGGCAGAACGGCGCGCTGACGATCCTGTCCGGGCCGCACCGCCCGTTCCAGTCGCTCCGGCGCGAGGACTCCGTCGCCCCGCCGTACATCTCGCGCCGCGTGCTCGCGGCGGTGCAGGACACGCGCGAGCCGGTGCTGGCCGGCAACCTGGTGAGCGACAGCGCCACGGTCGAGCTCACGATGTCGCGCGACGTCATGGCCCTCTGGGTCGTGGCCTGTCCGCTGCGCGTCGAGGAGCAGATGATGAACCTGCTCTACGTGACCCTGCCGCCCGACTTCGGCAGCGTCGAGTGGCTCGGGCTCATCGCGCTCGCGGCGGAGGTCTATCAGCAGGCCGAGTCGGCCTGGGAGGCGCGGCGCCACGCGCAGGCGCACGCGGCGATCGAGCGCGAGCTCGAGATGGCGCACCAGATCCAGCGGACCTTCGTCCCGAAACGGCTGGAGTTCAAGGCGCTGGACGTGGCGCTCGGCTTCGAGCCGTGCCGGTGGGTCGGGGGCGACTACGTGGACATCGTCCCGATGCCGGACGGCCGCCTCATGCTCGCCGTGGCGGACGTCTGCGGCAAGGGGCTCCAGGCCGCGCTCATCGGATCGAGCGTCCACACGATGGTGCGCGCGACGGTCGACGCCGGCCGCGGGATCACGGGCATGATGGACCGGCTGAACGCCTACCTCTGCGAGTACCTGCCGGAGCACTCGTTCGTCACGATGGTGGCCGTCGCCCTCGACCCCGCGACGGGCCGCATGGAGTGCGTCAACGCAGGGCACCCGCCGGCGCTGGTGGCGACCGCGGAGGGCGGCCTCCGGCACCTCCAGGCGGCTGTCAACCCGGCGCTCGGGGTCGGCCCGGTGCCGATGGAGGCGCACCAGAGCGTGCTCGCGCCGGGCGAGGTGCTCGCGATGTACACCGACGGGCTCACCGAGCTGCGCAACTCGTCGAAGCAGATGCTCGGCCTGCACGCGCTCGGCACGGGCTTCGCCAAGCTCTGCGCCACCAGCGCTGGCCGCCCGGTCGCGTCGATCGCCGACAAGCTCACGCACATGCTCGAGGAGTTCCGCGGCGACCAGCTGCCCGAGGACGACAGGGCCTTCCTCCTCGCTCGGCGCACCTGAGCGCGCCGCTTCCGGCCGCCCGGCGGAGCCCCTGAGCGCGTCAAGGGCGGGGCTCCGGCCCCCGCTGGGCGGCGCGCCCCGTCGCGCTCAGCGAGCGGCGTCGCCCGCGCCGGCCGACGCCGGTGCCTCGCCCTCCAGCGGCTCGCTCGGCGTCGGCTCCCGGCGTGGGGTGCCGGAAGGGCCTGCCGAGCCGAAGGGCTGGGTCATCAAGATGCGCGAGCCTGGCGCCATCTGCCGCGGGAACGCGCCCGACACGGACAGGAGGAGCGTGTTCCGGACGACGCGTGTGTCGGGGAGCTTCTCCGTCCTCCCCTCGATCTCCACCGTCCTCCCCTCGGTGCGCTGGTTCCCGTGCTGGTACCGGAGCGCGAGCGCGAAGTCGGGGATGACGATGACGGGGCTCCAGAGCAGCGCGACGTCGGTGAGCACCGCGATCGTGGTCGGCCCCGTGTCGAGGTCTCCCTCCGCGTTCGGCTCGAGGGGCTGAGCGAGCTGCGCGCCGGCCGAGCCCTCGACCGACAGGTGCCAGGCGGCGTGGACGGGCACGGCGGCGCGGAGCGTCAGCATATGGGAGAGCTGGATCTGCTGCAGGAAGACGTTCGGCGTGGCCGAATAGGCGTACGCGAGCTCGGCCGCCTCGCCCCGCTCGTGCGTGTAGCGCAGCGCCGCGAGCCCGGCGGGACGCGCGAGCGACCCAGCGCCGTCCTTCAGGTCCGTCGCGACGACCCCGCCGACGTCGAGCTGGCTCGAGAAGCGGCGCCCGAGGTCGTGCTGCCAGCTTGCCACGAGCGTGCTGACGAGCTGGTCGCGCGACGCATACGTGACCGCGGTCGTGGGATCGGTGTCGACGTTGTCGAAATGGGTGTAGCCGACCGAGAGCGCGAGGGACGCGGCGTCGTGGCGGAAGGCGCGCTGCGCCGTCAGCGTGTTCGCCGCGCTGTACGTGCGCTGCGGGCGATCCCGGAGCGGGTTGTAGATGGCGAACGTCGCGGCCTGCCCGAGCGACCAGACCGGCGAGGGCTGGAACGAGAACCCCTCGTTGAACGACCCCTGCACGAAGTTCGTCGTCCCGCCCGCGTTGCCCTGGAGCGTCGTGGTCCCCGGCGTCTGCTCGAGCTGGAACGTGTTGAGCTGGCCTTGCGACCCGCTCGCCCCGAGCGTCAGCGACGTCCTCGGCGACGTGACGAAGCGGCCGGTCCACGCGGCCACGTTCGAGTACGAGCTCGCCTCCGCGTGCCGGAAGAAGAGGCTCGTCGAGAACGTGTAGGAGAGCGTCTGGGCGGTCCGCGGCGTCGTGTAGGTGAAGATCAGGCCGGGGCTCGCGGTCGCGAGGCCGTCGGCCTCGGGACCGGGCCCGGCAGGGGGCTCGGCCGCGGAGGTCACGTTGTCGGTGACGCCGATCGACCCGGTGAAGACGCCGTGGAGGGTTGCGTCCTGCGCCCGGGCGTCGTGGTGGGTGAGGATCGCGCAGCCGAAGGCCGCGACCGCAATACCTCGTCCGGAGCGCATGAGGGCTGCAAGGTAACAATGGATCCGGCGCTCGGCTACGCCTCCCCGACCTTTCGGCGCAAGGAGGCGAACGCCGCGCGCCGGCCGTTCAGGCGTCGAGAAGGACGACACCGAGGATGGGCGCCGGCCGGAGCTGCTCGATGGCCTGGCGGATCGCCTTGCGGGTCGACTTCTTGACCAGCGAGGTCAGGACCACGCCGTCCACCGAGTCGCCGATGACGTTCAGGTCCATGCTGCCGAGCACCGGCGGCGTGTCGATGATGATGTACGAGTAGCCCGCGCGCTTGAGGCTCTCGATCGCGGTCGAGAACGCCACCCCGTCGAAGATCGGCGGCCGCTCCGTGCGCGGATCGACGGCCAGGATGTGGACGGGCGTCTGGAGGGCGAGCCTCGCGTCGGGCGACCTGCCGCCCATCGGCGCGGCGTTCCTGTCCGACGACGACTCGCCGCCGTCGTCTCCGGGCGTCACGGCGGGCGCCGCCTGATCGACGACGACCCAGGGCGCGAACCGGTCGTTGACGTGGCGCTGGAGCTGCTCCGTGAAGCAGCTCGGGGGCTCGAACCGCAGCGCCTTCGCGATGCCGGGCTTGCGGATGTTCGCCTCGACGAGGAGGATCTTCCCGCGGACGGTCTCGCGGAGGGCGAGCGCGAGGTTGATGGCGCACGACGTCTTGCCCTCGCCGGGCCCCGCGCTCGTCACGGCGATGGTGACCCCCGAGCCCGTCGGCAGCTTGCGCCGGAGCGTCCGGTAGGCGTCGGCCTGGGGCGAGTAGGGCGCGCGGAGCATCACGATGTTCGGATCCACGGCGTCCGGCATCGGCACGGGGCGCACGGTGATCTCGCCCTGGCCGCGCAGCGACTCCTCGGGGAGCAGCCCGGCGTTCTCCGGCGTGGTGGGCAGGGAGCGCAGCTGCTCGATGTGCAGCGACGGCGGCTCCTCGAACGTCGGATCCAGCGACTGCAGCTTCGCGTCCACGGCCTGGTGCGCCGGGGTCGACACCACGCGGTTGAAGATCAGGGAGGGCGGCGAGCTGAACGTGCTGGTGAGCGAGCGATCGATCGGCCGCTCCGGCGGCGGCTGCTGCTGCGGAGGCGGCTGATACGGCTGCGGCACCTCGCGCACCGTCACCTCGCGCGTCGCGGGCGGCACCACGCGATCGAAGACGAGCGAAGGAGGCGAGGGGAACGCGCCGCTGAACGATCGCTCGAAGGACGGCGCTCCCCCGGGGGGCGCCGACGCGTCCCGGACCCCCACGTCGCGCGATGGCGAGGCGATGACCCGCTCGATCGGCACCGGCAGCGCCGGCGAGCTGCCCGGCCTCCCGCCGCTCGACACGAGCCCAGGGCTGCTCAGCGTCGCGCTCAGATCGACGACACGCGCGATCGCGGGGGATGAGCCTTGCCGCTCGGGGCCGGGCGGCAGCGCGGGCGCGGGCATGCCGAGCACCGTCGCGGCACCCGGATGCGCGCGGTGCTCGCCGTGGTCCGCCGCGGGACCCCCGAGGAAGAGCGCCGTCGCGGGCGACGGCCCCCTGAGCGGCTGCTGCGCGCCGGGGTGGGCGCCCGGCGCCTGCGCGGCGCCGAGGCGCAGCCCCATCGCCTGCGGGTGCTGCGCCGGCGAAGGGGGCAGATCTTGCCGGATGGTCGGCGAGTCGAACGCGGCGCTCGGGTCGTCCTGGCTGGCGCTCGGGCGCTCCGCCGAGACCACGTCCTCCGCGTCGTTCGCGAGGCGCAGGACGCGGGCGATCATCTCCTCGCGCACGTCCGGATCCGGCGCGATCGAGCGCCAGTTGCCGACCACGTTGCGGAGCCGGCGCGCCTCGATGACGAGGGCGCGGACCCGCGCGGTCTGCTCCGCACGGCTCAGGAAGTCGCAGACCTGATCGAGCGCGCGCTCGAGGGAAGCGACCGGCGGGGGCTTTCCCGGCTCAGCTCCGCCTGTCTCAGCCACGGCGCCCTCGGGGCGCGCGCGCGGCGGGCGGCACGACGACGAGCACCGGAGCGAGCGCCATTCGATCGATATCTTCCATGTCGTAAACCCGATCGTCGAACACGATGCCACGCGCCGCGGCGGCCGCGATGCCGGCCGCAACGGACAGGAACAGCCCGCCGATGGCGATGATCAGCCGCGACGGGCTCGACGGCGCGCTCGGCCGGTACGCCGGGTCGAGCACCTCGATCTGCGCCGAGTAGCCGCCCTGCTCCGAGCTCGCCGCGATCTCCGCGCGGAACGACTTGCCCTCGAGGTCGGAGAGGCGCTGCTGCGCGCGCGCCTTCTCGCGGCTGAGCCGCGACCAGTCGGTCTCGGTGTTGATGATCTGCTTCGCCGCCTCGCTCGCGTCGGCCGCGTTGCCCTTCTTCGCGCCCCTGCGCGCCGCGATCTCCCGCTCGAGAGCGGCGAGCTGGGACTTGATCTTCGCCTTCTCGGCCTCGTCGGTCGCGGGGACCTCCACCACCGGCTCCGGCGGCAGGATGAGCGCCTGCTCGGCGCGCCGCAGCGCCGCCTCGGCGTTGGTCACGCGGGCCACCGCCGCCCGGACGTCGGGGTGCTGCTCGGTGAATCGGGACTGCTTGTCGGCCAGATCCCGCCGCGCGGTGGCGAGCTCTTGCTCGGCCTGATCCCGCTGCCGGGTGAGCGCGGGGGAGGGCACCCCGGCGGCGCTCGCCGCCGGCTGCTCCGGCTTGCCGGTGAGCCGGCTGCGCAGGCGGGGCACCTGCCGCTCGAGCGCCTCGAGGGTCGGGTCGGTCCCGGTGGCGCGCCGCTCCCGCTCGCGGATGGCGGCGCCGCCCTGCGCGCCGCCGGGCGTGTTCTGCTCGGCGGCGAACTCGGGGTGCTCGGCGAGGAACGCCGCGAGCTCGGTCTCGGCCTTCTCGACGTCCTGCTCGGCGCGCTTCAGCTCGGCGTCGAGGAACTCGTTCGTCAGCTTCGCCTGCGACCTGCGCATGCGGGTCGTCTCCTCGACGAGGATGTCCGCGAGCCGCTGCGTCACCTCCTGCGCCTGCTCGCGCGTCTCTCCTTCGGCCGAGATCGCGAAGGTGTCCTGCGAGCGGGCCTTGAAGGTGATCTTGGCGCGGAGCCGATCGACCGCGTCGACCATGCCCCGCTTCTCGAGGACCTCGGGGAAGAGGTTGAACTCCGTCACGACCTTCTCGAGGTTGGAGCGCGCGAGCAGCGTCTCCTTGAGCCGCGCGGAGAGGGTGCGGAGCGGGTCGGGGCCGTCGGGCCCGAGGTACGTCGCCTTGACGCCCTCGCGGTAGAAGATCACGGTCTCGGAGCGGTACGCGGGCTTCCTCGACTGCACGACGAGCACCGTGAAGCCGAGCCCCGCGATCGCCACCAGCACCGCCACGTACCAGTGCGCCAGCGTCCGGTTGATCATCGCGCTGACGCTGGGCGGCTGCGGACCTGCTGCAGGCCGCGCTGCCGCGTCGGCGGGGATCGCCCCGAGCGCCTCCTGGGGCGGGGTAGGCCCGGAGAGCTGCTGGTTCATCTTCTTGTCCATGGTCCCCGCTCCTCGAAGGTTGCCTTGCTCCGCCCGGTCCGGAGAACGCGCACCCCGGTCTGGCAGGCTGGTTGCCTATGGTAGACGTGCGCCGCGCGAGCGCCAGCTTGTTGCACTCGGCTTTGCCCGCCGCGCGCAACCCCACGCCTAACACGCCCCCAGCACGCGCAGCACGCGGAACCAGCGCCGCGGCGACGGAGGGCACCGTCCGGGCGACTCCAGCCGCTCAGCGCCGTCCGCGCGGCACCTGACGCGCGGCGCTGCCACCGAAGCCGTTGTCGACGGGCGGGCCGGGGGCCGGGGTGGCGGCGCGCGCGCCGCCACCGTGCGTCATGTGGGGAACACCCGATCGAGGCGCAGCAGGCGGAAGATCGCGCGCGGCTGATCCCTCAGCCCGACGATGCGCACCTGGCCGCCGTTGGCCCGTACCCGCTTGAACAGCGAGACGATGACGCCGACGCCCGAGCTGTCGATCAGCCGGAGGGACGAGAGCTCGAGCGTGATGTTCTGCCGGTTCTCGGCCACCAGCTCGTCCACCAATGTCCTGAACTCCGGTGCGGTCACTGCGTCGAGGGTCCCCTCGAACTGCACGACCGTCTCACTGCCGTTATCGGTCCGCGTATAGCTCATTGGATTTTGATTCCCCCTGCGGCGCGGGTCGCGCCCGAACGGGAGACGCTCCGCATTCGAAAACTGCTCGTCCGATGCCCTGTCGCCCCGGCGAAATCGGCGTCGGAATGCTCTTGTTCGTTGCTGCCTTCACCCCCGTCGCCGGCAATACACGAGCTGCCCTCCCTCCGTTTCACAAGACGGAGGACATTCGGGCTGCCGGGACAGTAGTCGACCTCATCCATGAACGACTTGATGATGAAGAGCCCCATCCCGGACTCGGGGAGGTCGTCGATGGGAGGGTTGTCGATGGCCGCGGGATCGAAGCTGCATCCCGTGTCCATCAAGCGGATGATAATGCCGTCCGCGTCGGATTCGATCTCGATATCGACGTCGCCCGGCGGGCCAGCGCGGTATCCGTGAATCGCGATGTTGTTGAACGCCTCGCCGAACGCCGAGACGGTCTGGTCCTCGAAATCCTCCTGGGTGAGGCCGGGCGACCCGCCCTCGACCCTCCCCGGCGCGGCCATCTTGCATGCGGCCGCCACCACGCGGAGGGCGAGGTGGCGATAGGTCAACGAACCTGGTACGCGGAGTCGGATCACGCCCAAACCTCCATCCGAGCTTGTACCCTACCACGTTCTCGACTATGGGAGCCACAAGGTAAACAGTGACACCTGGCGTTCGTGTAGCGAAACGTGCGATCGACATCGCGGGCTCGCTCGTGGGTCTCACGCTGACCCTCCCGCTCTACCCTCTCATCGGCGCGGCTATCTACCTCGAGTCGCCCGGGCCGATCTTCTACATGCAGCGCCGTGCCGGGATGCTCATCGGCACGGAAGTGCGGGACGGCGTGGCCTACCCGCGGTTCGTCGAATTTCACATGCGCAAGTTTCGTTCCATGCGCGTGGATGCCGAGAAGTTGACGGGGGCCGTGCTCGCCCAGCAGGACGATCCGCGCATCACCCGGGTCGGCCGCTTCCTGCGCAAGACGCGCCTCGACGAGATCCCGCAGTTCTGGAGCGTGCTCATGGGCGACATGAGCATCGTGGGGCCGCGCCCCGAGCGCCCCGAGCTGCTCGTCAACCTCGCGCTCGCCATTCCCTTCTTCGAGGAGCGGATGCGCGACATCAAGCCGGGCATCACGGGGCTCGCGCAGGTGTCGCTCGGGTATACCGGACGCGCCCCTGCGGAGAGCGAGGTCGCCGCGTTCGAGGCGACGCTGACGAACCCGTTCGGCCTCGAGGAGGCGGAGGGGGCCGAGGCCGACGACATGCGGATGAAGCTGCTCTTCGATCTCGCGTACGCCGCGTCGCTCGAGAAGCTCTCGACGTTCCTGCAGATGGAGCTCTCGATCATCGTGAAGACGCCGCTCGTGATGGTCCTCGGCCTCGGGCGCTGAGCGGGCGCCGCGCCTCCGGACCCCGGCGCCATGGCGCTCTCTCCGCTGAACCGGGGGCGCTCCCCGCGGCTCTGCTAGGCCCTCTTGCTGAGCACGACGATCACGAGCACCAGGGCGAGATCGGCCAGGATGAGCCGGTAGACGTCGCGCTTCTCGAGCCGGATCGAGAAGTTCGGATCGACGCTCCTGATGGCGGAATACAGCGCCCCCGCCAGGCCGAAGTAGATCCAGAGCACGTAGTGGTAGGTGAACGAAAGGAAGAAGATCCCGACCATCATCCCGCAGAACCCGGCCATGATCGCCATGGACCAGGCGCGGATCGCCGCGAACTGGGCGCCGTACTCGTACCGCTTGAGCGCGACCAGCGAGATCTTGAGGGTGAGGTAGATCATCGCCGTCCACGCGAACATCCCGAGCGGACCGAGCTCCGAGAGCGCGAGGAGATACGCGTTGTGCGCGGTGAGCCAGTGGTGCTCCGTGAACTGGCGGAAGCCCGCGCCCATCAGCGGGAACATCCGGTAGATGTTCAGGCCCTCGCCCAGGATCTCCGTGCGCTCGTTCGCTGACTCATCCGCCTCGCCGCCGCCGCGGCCGCCGAGCAGCATGAGCGGCGCCGCGCAGATCGCGCCGAAGATCGCGCCGCGGATGCCGTACTTCTTGACGAAGTAGACGCCCAGCACCGTCGCGAAGACGAGCTGGCCGCCCCGGGACTGCGTGAGGATGATCGCGGTCGCGATGAGGAGGAGCGAGCCGAAGACCATGAGCGCGCGCGTGAAGGAGCGCTTCTGCTCGAACATCGCGAAGCTGAACGGCAGCACGATGCCCGCCGTGAGCGCGAGCTCGTTCGGATCCTGGAGCACGCCGCGCCAGCGCACGCGGCCGTTGATCGTCGACGTCTTGAAGAGGCCGACGCGCTCGCACAGGTACTCGACCTCGGGATCGGCGCCCGGCCCCTCGCGGCAGTCCAAGCGTTTCTCGCAGGACCGGCCGTCGGGGATGCCCGCCTCGCCGCGCGAGCCTCCGATGGTCTGCGTCATCGCCAGGCACTGAAACGAGGAGAACCCCTGGTGGATCGCGACGCCCGCCACGAAGAGGCCCATGATGAGCACCGTGGCGGCGAGCTTCTGGAACCCCTTGAAGCCCTCGGGGCTGTGCCCGATCAGGAAGAAGAGGACGAACGTCACGCTGATGGAGACGAACCCCTCGGAGAACTCGCCAGGGTTCCGGAAGCCCAGCGTGAGCACGCACCAGAGATAGACGACGATGGCCCACCGGAGCTGCGGGGTCGCCTTCAGCCTGACCTTGCCCATGGCGAGGTCGAGGCCCATGCCCATGAAGGCGAGGGCGAGCCAGAGGTACAGAAACGGCAGGCTCTCGAAGCGCTCGTCCCACTCCTGAGGCCTGCCGTAGATGAAGACGATGAGAAGGATGACCCCGGGGAGCGCGAGCATGTCGAGGGTCCTCGGCGGAGACGCCGTTCGGGTGGTGGGGGACGTTCCGGAGGATCGCGGCTCGCGTCAAGCGACTTGCGCTCGCTCCCTCCGGCGTGGTTTCCGGGCCCTCGACGCTACGTGCTGAGGCCCACGCGGCGCACGGCCTGGTTCAGGAACGGGACGAACTCATCCGCGGCCCTCGCGTTGCCCGTGCTCGAGGGATGGTGGTCGGTGTTCCCCTCCGAACCGTGCAGGGAGAAGTTGGACTCGCCCTTGTTCGTGAGCACGTCGTAGTAGTCGAAGACGACGACGTTCTTCTCCGGATAGCCGCTGAGCCAGCCCTCGGGCGACTTGACCCAGTTGTTGAACGAGCGGGCGAGATCCGCCTGGCGCTGCGCGATCTCGGCGTCGGAGGGCTTCCCGAGGAGCCGCTTCGCGGTCCACTTCCAGGCCGGCTCCTTCGAGCGTTTGAGGATGTTGGCGGGGGCGGTGACGTAGACGAACAGCGTGTCCTTCCGCTTCGCGAGGTCGGGCAGGATGGACGTCAGCGTGGCCTTCGCGTTCCAGACGGTGAGCTCCGGGCCGGCCGGGTTGCCGGGGGCGGAGCCCTCGCCGACGAAGCGGTTGTTGGGATAACAGGACTTGAAGACGACGATCCGGTTCACCACGCCGTCCGGGTGCATCTGGTCGTTCAGCGCGACCCGGAGCACCTTGTCCATCTTGTCGCGGAACTTGGGCGCCCAGTCGAAGAGGTCGGTGTTCTCGCCGATCTCGCTGCCGTAGGAGGCCTCGTGGACGCGGTAGCCCTGCTCCGTGAGCTTCTTCTTGAGCCCGCCTCCGTTCGGGTGCGCCTCGTAGACGCACGACGCCTTCTCCTTCTCGGCGCCCGTCTCCGTGAGGAGCTGGCCGCCGCACGAGTGATGGATGAACAGGAGATCCAGCGGGGTATCGGGCCGGGTGCTCGCGAAGCCCGACAGATCGAGCGCGCCGGCCTTCGCGATGGGGCCGGTCGCGGCCGGCGCCGTGCCCTCGATGGGGATGAACAGGGCGCCCAGCGCGACGAGGAATGCGCCAGCAGAGACGAGTCGCTTCTTGCTCATGACATCTCCGTACAGGACGTGGGCAAGGAGAATGGATTATTGCAGCGCGCCACGCCGAGGACAAGCGGGCGCGGAGGGCGTCATCGTCGCATTCGCCGTTTGTCGTTTACCGTTACCGTTACCGTTACCGTTACCGTTTACCGCTTGCGACACGGCGCTCAGAAGGTGAGGACGCCGCCTTCGTCGGCCTTGGCGGCCGAGCCGGCGCGGATCGTGATCTCGTCGCCGCCGCCCGCGGGTTTCCTGATCACCTCGTAGGATGCGCCGGGGGAGAGCCCCGTGACGACGTGCTTCGTCACCCCAGGGAGCGAGGTGAAATGCACCTCGGACACAGCGCCGAGCTCGACCGGGAACAGGACCAGGGTGCCCTTCACCGCCGCGCCAGCGAACGGCGTCCCGCGCTTCGTGCGCACGAGCGTCACCGGATCCGCCGTCGCGTTGCCGGCCGCGCCCTGGAGCACGTGCAGGAAGCGCGTTTCCTTCGGCATCGGGGCCGGCGGCTCGACCCGCAGGGTCGCGAGCATGGTCTCGTTCTCGGCCGGCTTGGTGTCCCAGGTGCCCGTCGGCTTGTACGGCTCGGCCACCACGACGGCGCTCTCCGGCAGGACCGTGGTCACGAAGAGCTTCTGCCCCTTCGCGGTCGTGGCCGTCGCGAGCTTCCCCGCGACCTGCGCAGCGCTCGGCGTCTGCATGAAGAAGCGCTTGAAGCGCCCCTCCTTGCCCGTGGCGGCGCGGTCGTAGAGGACGAGGTGGTCCGGCTTGAGCCACACGAGCGAGCGGCTGACGTGCGTGACGTCGCGGATGTTCTCGTACTCGGAGTTGTAGAGCGGGGTCGCGTCGCCGAGGACGTAGACGTAGTCCTGCGCGAAGCTCTTCGCGAGCACCCTGGGATCGCCCGTGTGCACGAGCGGCCACTGGGACCCGCGCCGCCAGAGCTCGCCGCGGTTCGGGTCGTCGTGGCGGCGGTTCCTGTCGTTCTCGACCGTGAGGGTGTTGTGCTGCTCGGAGTTCCCCATGAAGGCGCCGTACCCGACGCGCTCCTTCGTGAGCCACTCGCCGCCGCGGTAGAAGCCGAAGCTCAGGCCGTCGCCGTGCTGGTGGTCGATCTGCTCCCAGCCGAGCTGGAACTGGAGCCACGTGGCCTCGGGCCCCCAGCTCGTCCTCGCGAAGACCTGGCCGAGGCCGGGGCCGAAGTGCGTGAGCGGGGTGGAGGGGCGCGGGTCGGTCGGGGTGACCGCCGGGTCGAGCAGGAGGAAGTACATGATCGAGTGGCGCTTGTGGACCTGGCCGAGCTGCGAGCGGGCGCGCCGCGCGAGGGCCGCGGCGCCGCCCGGGCCGGCGTGGATGGCCATCCAGCGGAGCGCGTTCAGGCGCTCGGTGTTGCCGCTGTTCTCGGCGTGGAGGCCGAGCGCCGTGAACGGGTCGATGTGATCCGTGTACTCGTAGCGCTCCCCGTCGCCCGTCCACGCGGCCTCGTGGGTCGGCCCGAGCCGGCCCGCCGGCGTGGCGGGGCTCAGGCTGTGGAGGTGGGCCGGGATGAACTCGTGCCAGAACGGGTTGCCGTCGAGGTGCACCTGCGGGCCCCACTTCGCCGGATCGGCCTCGCCGGCCGTCTGGATGGCGAGCAGCGTCTCGCTCACGTAGGCCAGCGTCGCGGGGCCGTACTGGAAGCCCTCCGGCGGCGCGCCGCCGCGCGCGTCGTTCCGCAGGATGCTGTCGGTCATGTAGAGCCACGCCCCGGTGACGTTGGCGAAGTAGTCCCTGAGCCGCGGGTAGGTGCCGCTCGGCTTCGGATCCGGCGGATCGTCGGCCTCGTCGAACGCGAGCGACAGCAGCGTCAGGTTGCGCATGTGCGACGTGAAGTAGTTGTTCACGGCGTACCTGCGCTTCTTCGGCTCCTTCAGCATCGCCGGGTCGTTCAGCTTGCCCACGGGCTCGGGGTGATCGTGGCTCGTCGTCGACGACTTCAGCTGCTCCTCCGCCCAGCGGAGAAAGACGGGCCGTATCGCCGCCTTGTCCTGGGCCGAGAGGTACCCGTAGATCCAGTCGACCGTGAGGCCGAACGACTCGCCGGCCCAGCGGGCGCGGTCGCCGGTCGAGAACCTGCGGACGAAGGGATCCTGCGGATCCCCCTTGTTCACGCGATCGACGATGTAGAGAAGGATCTTGCGCGCGCGGGCGGCGTGGTCGTTGCGGGCCGCCTCGTCGCTCGAGACGAGCGACATGAAGGCGAACAGCTCCGCGTGCGCCTCGCAGTAGATGCGGGCGTGGGTGCAGTCGCCCTCCGAGGGGATGTTGCCTTTGTCCATCGCCGCCGCGGCCTCGGCCGTCACGGCGGCGAGCTCCTTGAACAGGGGGTTCGCCTGCGTGGCGCGCGCCCGGAGCTTCGGCAGGTCGGCCGCGCGCACCCAGAGCCGCGGGTGCCCCTTGGCCGGCGTGGCCGGCGGCGCGGGCGGCCCGTCGAAGCGCGGCGCCGCGACCGCGAGGGCGGCGGTGGCGGACTGGATGCCCTCGCCGCTGTGGACCGCCGGGGGCCCCGGGGTCTGCCGCCGGTCGCAGCCGGCGAGGAGACCCGCGAGGCCGAGCGCGAGCCCGAGCGACGCGAGCGGCCGCGAGCCCGTCATGTCGCGCGTTCCTTGAGGTACGTGAACGTCCGCTGGAGGCCCTCCTCCGTGGAGACCAGCTGCTTCCACCCGAGCGCCTTCAGCTTCGTGTTGTCGAACCGGTTCCCCTTCCACGAGGTCGCGCTCTTGTAGGGCGTGAAGATGGCCGGCAGCTGCCCCTTCGAGTAGGCGTGGTAGCGCTCGACGAGCTTCGATATCCCGGCGAGGGCGAAGTAGGGCACCGTGAGCGAGCGGATCGGCTTCACCTCGCGCTTGTAGCGGGCGAGGTAGACGTCGGCCGTGGGCAGGTCGTCGTCGTGGACGTTGTAGACCTGCCCCCGCGCGACGTCGCTCCGGCCGGCGACGGCGATCGCCTCCGCGCAGTTGTCGACGTACGACAGCGGCAGGATGTTGCGGCCGCCGAGGTGCAGGAACACGCCGAAGAGGCTCATCCCGACGCGGCTGGAGAAGGCGTTGCCCCCGGGGCCGTAGATGACGCCGGGGCGGAGCACCGTCAGCGGGAAGCCGTAGCGCCCCTGGTACTCCCAGAAGAGCTTCTCCTGCCGGAGCTTCGCCTGCGAGTAGAGATCGCGCTGCGCGGGCCGCGTCTCCAGGGGCGTGTTCTCGTCGACGATGTACCCCCGCGGGAGGTCGGCGACGCCGTAGACGCCGAAGGAGCTGACCAGGACGACGCGCGGCGATCGGCCGGTGTGGACGAGCGCCTCGAGCAGGTTCTTCGAGGCGACGACGGTGCTCAGGAACATGTCCGCGGGCGCGCCGCCCATGGCCGCGGCCACGTGGTAGACGACGTCCACGCCCTCGACCGCGCGCTCCGCGGCCTCCTTCGTGGCGAGGGAGCCCACCGCGATCTCGAGGGGGACGCCCCGCCGCTTCTCGATCTCGTCGAGCCGCGAGCGGTTGCTCGCGGGGCGGACGAGGCAGCGGAGGTCGGTCTCGCCGTGGGCGAGCAGCCGGTCGACGAGGGCCGATCCGAGGAAGCCGTTCGAGCCGGTGACAAGGACTTTCATGTGCGCGCCTTCTCCTGCGGGACCTGCCGGAAGATCTCATCCATCATCCACGCGACCCGGATCATGTCCCGGTACGAGATGGGCAGCTCCGCGCCCCGCGTGATGCTGTCGTAGAAGAGGCCGATCAGGCGGTTCAGCCCCGAGAAGAAGTGGAAGTCGCTGCGGGCGAACCGCACCACGTTCTTGCCCCCCTCGCGGAGGTACGAGAGGGCCTGATCGAAGGCCGGGACGACGCGCCCGATGGCGCTCGGCAGCTTCGGCGACGCGTCGAGGGTGACCGTGCGGCTCGTGAAGTCGACGTGGAGCGTGTTCTTCGTGCCGTAGACGCGGAGGAAGTGCCCGGGCGGCCGCGCGTGCGACGAGAAGGTCCCGTAGGCGCTGACGCGCGCGCCCTGCACCGTGACGCGGAGCTCGTCGAGCATGTCGTCGCGCGAGTCGCCGAACCGCTTCTCCCGGAGCGCGTAGGCGGTCGCGGTGACCTTCGGCTGCTCGTCGTCCACGAACTCGACGATCTTGTTCAGCAGGTGATCGACGTTGTTGTGGAACAGCTTGCCCGGGAGGCGATGGACCCAGTGCGAGCCGTCGCCGAGGAGCGCCGTGCCGAAGGGGCCGGCGAGGTTGTAGCCGAAGCAGCTCTCCACGTGGACGGGATCGCCGATCACGCCGTCGCCGACGAGCCTGCGCATCTCGATGGCCGGGGGATCGAACTGGTACTCCCAGCCGACGGTCATCTTCTTCCCGGCGGCGGTGCAGAGCTCGATGAGGCGCCGCACGTCCGCGAGGTTCAGCGCAGTCGGCTTCTCCACGTAGACGTGGGCGCCGGCCTCGATCGCGCGCCGGGCGAGGAACAGGTGCGACTGCGGAGGGGTGGTGATGTGGACGACGTCGGGCTTCTCGACGTCGAGCAACCGGTCGAACGAGTCGTAGTGGCTCGGGATGCCGTAGCGCACCGCGATCTGCTCGGCCATCAGGAGCTCCAGGTCGCATACGGCGACGACCCGAGCCCGCTCCGGCATCTTCTGGATCTCTTCTATGTGGCCGTCGGCGATCTTGCCGCAGCCGACGATCGCGATTTTGAGGGTCATGCGGCGGCGGAGCGTACCGCAACGTGGCAGCCGAGAGCTAGGCTCTCGGCCGGCCCGCGGCCAGCGGGGACGCCGCGGCGCGCGCGTGGACGCACGTGGACGCGCGTGGAGGAGCTTGATGACGGTCGCGGCGGCCTCGGGTAGGCTGCGCGGCGCAGCATCAAGAAGGGTGGTGATTCGTGCGCGTGCTCCATGTTCTTCATACGTCGCTGCCTGTCATTGCGGGGTACACGATCCGCAGCGACTACATCATCAAGCACCAGGCCGAGCACGGGATGCGGCCGGCGGTGGTCACGTCGGCGCAGCAGGGGTCGGGGGATGCGCTGAAGGACGAGATCGGCGGCATCTCGTACTGGCGGACGCGCGAGCCTACCGGCAAGAAGCTGCCGCTGGTCAGGGAGCTCCAGCTCGTGCGGGCGCTGGAGGCGCGCGTCGAGGACGCGATCCGGGAGTTTCAGCCCGATCTCGTGCACGCGCACTCGCCGATGCTCGTCGGGCTGCCGGCGCTCGCGGCGGCGCGCCGCTTCGGGCTGCCGCTCGTCTACGAGGTGCGCGATCTCTGGGAGAACGCCTCCGTCGACCGGGGCAAATTCAAAGAGGACTCGGCGCCTTACAAGATCGCGGCTGGCCTCGAGACGATCGTCTACAAGTACGCTGACGCGACGGTGACGATCTGCGAGGCGCTGAAGGGCGCTGTCGCGCCGCGGGTGCGCAGCGCGGATGCGCTCCACGTGGTGGGCAACGGCGTCGACTCGGACAAGTTCGCGCCGCGGGAGGCCCCGCCCGGCGCCTGGGAGCGCTTCGGGCTCGCCGGGAAGAAGCTCATCGGCTACGTCGGCACCTTCCAGCCGTACGAGGGGCTCCAGACGCTCATCGCGGCGATCGGCGACATCGCGCGGGAGATCCCGGACGCGCACGTCGTGATCACCGGGGCCGGCGGCCAGGAGATGGAGCTCAAGGCGTTCGCCCGCGAGCGAGGGGTGGAGTCCAAGGTGACCTTCACCGGGCGGGTGCCGCACGACGAGGTGTTCAACATCTACGCGATGGCGAGCCTGCTCGTGTATCCCCGCGTCCGGACCCGGACGACCGAGCTCACGACGCCGCTGAAGCCGCTCGAGGCGATGTCCATGGCCCGGCCCGTGATGGTGAGCGACGTCGCGGCCATGGGGGAGCTCGTCCGTTATGGCGAGACCGGGTTCGTCTTCAAGGCGGGCGACAGCGCCGATCTCACGAGGCGGTGTGTCGAGGCGCTCAAGGACCCGGCGCGCCTCGAGCAGGTCGGCAAGAACGCGCGGGCGTGGATCCTCAAGGAGCGGCAGTGGCCCACGCTGCTCTCGCGGTACGAGACCATCTACGAGCAGGCGATCGCCGTGCGGCGCGGACAGGGCAAGTCGCGCGTCGGCGAGCCGCGCGCGGCGTGAAGGGCGGCGGCCCCAGCCCGGGCTTCCCACGGCCGGCGGCCAGCGTCGCTGCCGCGTGAGCGTCGCGATCCCTAGGCGCGTCCTCGCGCGATCCGGGGTATGATCACGCGGCCCCATCCCGCCCCTTCGGGAACTGGCAGGAGGTCTCTCAACGTGTTCGAGATCAAAGTCGACCGGAACATCGCCATGGTGGATTTCGTCCTTGAGGGGCGTGTCCGCCTCGAGGAGATGGAGAACTTCGTCAGCGAGCTGAGGAAGGCGTGCGAGGGCCTCCAGGGCCGGGGGATCAAGATCAAGGCCGATGTCCGCGGGTTCAGGCCGATGTCCCCCGATGTGGCGGAGAAGATCCGCGCCGTCCAGGAGTTCGGCCTGGAGCTCGGGGTGATGCGCGTCGCCGAGATCATCGAGAGCGACATCGTCGCGCTCCAGCTGAACCGCGTGGCGCGCGAGAGCGGCACGGACAAGGTCCTCCGGCGCTTCTGGGACGAGGACGCGGCCCACGAGTGGCTCCTCCACGGTGATCCGGAATGAGCGGCGGGCACCCGCTTCGGATACGGGCCCATCTCGGCGTTTTCGGTGCTCAGCGCACGAGAGTGCGCTTCCGCGCCGAAAACGCCGATCTGGACCCGTCTCCTGTGCGGGTGACCGCCGCTCGGCGGGGCGGGGTCGGAGAGAAGGGCTAGAAGAGGGGCGGCGGGTCGGAGGGGTGCGGGGGGCGGTACTGCTTCAGGATCTCGGCGACGGCGTCTAGCGGCAGGGCCGGCGCGTGGTGTCCGCTGTGGCCGGTCATGTCGACGCCGCCGAACATCGCGTTGAGGATCGCCTCCTCCACCACGTCGACGGTGGCCTCGTAGAGCGCGTCGACCTCGGTGTCGAGGACGAGCTCGGCCATGTGCCGGCCCGGCGCGAGCGGGTGCACGCTGAGCGAGCGGCTCGACCGGGGGGCGCTCCACTGCTCGGTGGGGACGCGAGGCACCCGGTTCGCGGTGCTCCAGGCGAGGACGATCTCGCCCGAGTTGTTGGCCGCATACCCGCCGGTCCGGCCGATCGCGAGCGCGGCGCGCCGCGCGAGGCGCGCGAGCTGGCGGTGGATGAGCGGGGCGTCGGTGGCGACGAGCACGATGATCGAGCCGGCGGGGCCCCGCCGCGGGACGTGGTTGAAGCGGTCGCTGATGAGCCGCCCGACCGGGACCCCATCGACGCGCAGCAGCTCGCGATCACCGAAGTTCGACAGCACGAGCGCCCCCACGAGGGCGTCGACCCCGCCGACGGGGACCGACCGGCTCGAGGTGCCGATCCCGCCCGCGAAGTGGAACGTCTGCATGCCCGTGCCGGCGCCGACGCACCCCTCGGCCACGGGGCCACCCCGGGCGTTGTCGATCGCCTCGTCGACGTCGGCCTGCGTCACGTGGCGCCCCACGGCGTCGTTGAGGAAGCTGTCGTCGCACTCGGCGACGACCGGGATCACGACGTCGTAGTCCTTGCCGATCTTGGGGTGCTTGCGCGAGAGCCACGCGACGGTCGCGTCGAGGACGCGGCCGACGCAGAGCGTGCTGCAGAGCAGGATCGGCGTCTCGCAGAGGCCCCACTCGTTGATCTGCGAGAGGCCGGTCACCTCGCCCGCGCCGTTGAGCACGTAGCTCGCGGTGAACACCCGATCGAGGAAGACGTCGCCGTCGGCCGGGACGACCGCGGTCACGCCCGTGCGCACCGGACCGAGGCCGGGGACGAGCTCGCCTTCGCCCTCGATCTTGGTCACGTGGTGGACCCGCACCCCAGGGACGTCCGTGATCGCGTTCTCCGGACCGGTCGGAAAGCGGCCGATCGCGACGCCGAGATCGCGCAGCCGAGGGCGCCTGAGCGCGGCCGAGGGCGCGCTCATGGACCGGCGACCTCGCCGCTCGCGACGGAGACCGTGTCGGAGAGGGGCGCGGGCTCCGCCGGGAGCGGCGCGGGCCCGGCGAGCGCGGGGCCGGGCGCGGCCAGAAGGCCCGGATCGGCGGCCGGCGAGGCGCCCGCCGCGCTCGCGGAGGGCGCGGCGGCGGCCGCCGCGCTCGCGGTGAACGCGGCCGCGCCCGCCGCGCTCGCGGTGAACGCGGCCGCGCCCGCCGCGCTCGCGGTGAACGCGGCCGCGCCCGCCGCAGGCGGCGCCGCGGTGAACGCGGGCCGCGGCGCCGCGGCGGCCCGGGCGTCGCGGTAGCGCTTGAGGCAGCCGGCAAGGATCTCGCCGATCAGCATCCGGTAATCCATCCCCGCGACCTTCGCGATCACGCAGAGATCGCTGAAGTCGGGCGTCAGGCCGGGCAGCGGGTTGATCTCGATGACGTACACCCTGCCGTCCTTCGCCATGCGCAGATCGACCCTGGCCACGTCGCGGCACGCGAGGGCCGCGAACGTGTCGCGCACGACCTTCTCGACGCGGCGGAGCTCCGACGGCGTGAGCTGCGCGGGGCACTCGAAGCGCACGCGCGGCGTGTCCGATTGCTTCTCGTCGTAGCCGTAGACGGGGTAGGCGGGCGGGTCGACGAAGACGACCTCCATGGGCGGCAGCACCTTCGGCCGCCGCTCCCCGAGCAGGCCGACGGTGAACTCGCGGCCCGTGATGTACTCCTCGATGAGGGCCGGTTGGTGGTAGCGATCGACCAGCTGCTTCGCCGCGGCGCGCGCGGCGGCCTCGTCCTTGACGACGGACGCGGAGGTGATCCCCTTCGAGGTCCCCTCGGCGTTGGGCTTCACGATCACCGGGTAGCGGAACGGCTTCAGCTTCTCGCGCCCGGTCGTGACCACCTGCCACTCGGCCGTCTCGATGCCGGCCGCCCGCAGGATCTGCTTCGTGAGGCCCTTGTCGAGGGCGAGCGAGAGCGTGGTCGCGTCCGAGCCGCTGTACGGGATGCCGAGCAGCTCGCAGAGCGCCGGCACCTGCGCCTCGCGGCCGCGGCCGCGGAGCCCCTCGGCGATGTTGAAGACCACGTCGACCCCGGAAGCCGCGAGCGCGCGCGGCAGGTCCGGGGTCGCCTCGAGCGGGACCACGGTGTGGCCGTAGCTCTCGATGGCGCTCGTGATCGCCTGGATCGTGCGCGGCGAGTCGAACTCGGCCTCCAGGTCGTGCATCGCGCCGGGGCCCGCCTTGTCGGCCGCGGCCGTGTCGCTCCGCTTCATGTTGTAGGTGAAGCCGACGCGGAGCGCGGTGCGCTTCGCCCGCCGCGGCTGGTTGCTCTCCAGGAGCGGCAAAAGCCCCCGCCGCTTGCAGGCGCTCCTCACGATGGCCCGGATCACGCCGTCGAAGTCGACGCCGCGCTGCGCCGCCGCGACGAAGACGCTGGCGCCCGGCTGGAGGGTGGGCAGCCCGTCGACCTCGAGGAAGTGGACGTCGTGGCCCTGGCTGCGCGAGGCGGACGGCGTGACCCGGAACTCGCAGCGGGCGTGATCCTTGAGGTCCAGGGCGCGCACGACGCGCGCCGTGATGGCCCGGATGCGCTCGATCGTGGCCGCGGGCAGCTGCGCGGGCCGGCGCGTGACCTGCTCGGGCTTCGCGTGCTTCAGGTTGAAGTCGTACACGTTGTAGCTGCCCGGCACCTGGGGATCGATCACGAACTCGATCGGGGTGAGGACGCCCTCGGGGATGCCGGTGCCGCTCGAGCGCGCGCCGTTCGCCTCCTTGAGGCCGTCGACGAAGGCGCACGCGACGTCGATGCCGGCGATGTAGTGCTCGACGAGCAGGCCCGCCTCGAAGCGCGCGAGCTGCCGCTCGACGACCTCGGCGAGGTGGTGCGCGTCCTCGCAGACGCTCCACTCCCGGAAGATGCCCTTGGAGGAGCCCTCGAAATTCGGCTTCACGATGACGGGGAAGCTCACGTCGTCGAGCGCGCCGCTGTCCAGGGTGGTCCGGTTGACGAGGCGGGCGCGCGGGGTGGCGACGCCGTAGCTCGCGAGGACGCGCTTCGTGAGCGACTTGTCGAGCGCGACGTTCAGCGTGTAGGCGTCGGAGCCGGTATACGGGATGCCGAGCTCGTCGAAGAGCGACGGATAGAACGCCTCGCGCGTCTTGCCCTTGTGACCTTCGGCCGTGTTGAAGATGAGGTCCGGCTGGAGCGCCTCGAGCCGGGCGAGGACCCGGGAGGCCGGGCCGCTGACCTCGATCCGCTCCACCTCGTGCCCGGCTCGCTCGAGCGCGCCGGCGATGGCGGCGATCGTCTCCGGGCTGTCGAACTCGGCTTCCTCGGCGGAGCCCGTGATCTTCAGGTTGTGCGTGAGCGCGATGCGCATGGTCTCTCCTGTGCCGGTCGTCCGGGCCGCGGCTCCCCGGTGCTCTGCCGGAGGCGCACGCGCGTGCGAGGTTACGGCCAGCGGGCGTGATTTGCCGGGGAAAAAGCAGGAGAGCGCCGCTGGGGGCTCCGGGGCTCGGTGGGCTCCCGCTCGCGCGGAGGTCGTGCTAGCGACCCCGTGTGGATCGTTTCGCCGCACACGACGCCGACCGCTCTCCGCCGCCCGAGCCTGGCCTCCCTTACGAGGAGCTGAACGAGCCGCAGGCGCGCGCGGCCAGCCACGCCGCGGGGCCGCTCCTCATCTTCGCCGGCGCGGGGAGCGGCAAGACCCGCGTCATCGTGTACCGGATCGCGAACCTCATCGTCACGCACCGTGTCCCGCCCTACCGGATCCTGGCGGTGACGTTCACGAACAAGGCGGCGACCGAGATGAAGCGCCGGCTGGAGGGGCTCATCGGGCCCGACATCGTGAAGGACCTCTGGGTGGGCACGTTCCACGCGGTGTGCGCGCGCCTGCTGCGCCGGCACCACGAGGCGGCCGGGCTCGACAAGAACTTCATCATTTACGACGACGACGATCAGCGGGCGGTCATGAACCGCGTGCTCAAGGAGCTCAACCTCGACGATCGGCGCTATCCGCCCCGCCAGGTGCTCTCGCGCATCCACGCGGAGAAGCAGGAGGGGCGGGGGCCCGCCGAGTTCGAGCGGAAGGGCTACTTCGACGACGCGATCGCGCGGTGCTTCGAGGCGTACGAGCGGCACCTCAAGGCGGCGAGCGCGGTGGACTTCGACGACCTGCTGCTCGCCGTGCTGCGCATCGCGGAGGACCCGACGAGCTACGCCGGCGAGGACCTCCGGGGGCGCTTCCGGCACGTGCTCGTGGACGAGTTCCAGGACGTGAACCAGGTGCAGTACCGGCTCGTCCGGGCGTTCTGCAAGAGCCACGACAACCTCTGCGTGGTCGGCGACGACGACCAGAGCATCTACCGCTGGCGCGGCGCGGACGTCCGGATCGTCCGCGGCTTCCGGCGCGATTTTCCGCACGCGACGGTGGTGAAGCTCGAGCAGAACTACCGCTCCATCGGGCACGTCGTGCGGGGCGCGCTCGGCGTGATCCGCCACGCGTCGGATCGCGAGCCGAAGGAGCTCTGGACGGCGAACCAGGACGGCGCGCCGATCGACGTGGTGGCGGCGGACAGCGAGCACGACGAGGCGGCGTGGGTGGTCGAGTGCGTCCGCGAGCTCATCGCGGAGGGCGTCTCGCCGAATGAGATCGCCGTGTTCTACCGGATCCACGCGCAGTCGCGCGTGCTCGAGGAGGTGCTGCGCGAGGCGCGCATCCCGTACCAGATCATCGGGGGCACGCGCTTCTTCGAGCGGGCGGAGGTGAAGAACCTGCTCTCGTACCTCCGCGTGATCGCGAACCCCAAGAGCGACGTGGATCTCAACCGCATCATCAACGTGCCCGCCCGCAAGATCGGCCAGAGCACGGTCGACAAGCTCATCCAGGCGGCGGACCTGCTGGGCGTGTCGCTGTTCGAGGCGATCGATCCGCTCCTGGAGGGGCGGGTGCCGCCGTCGGCGATGCCGGGGGGCCAGCTGCCGCCGCTCGCGTCGGCGGCGAAGCGCAGCCTGCTCGGCTTCCGCGATCTGATCCACGGGCTCATGACCGAGGCGAAGAGCGCGTCGCCGAGCGCGCTGGCGGAGGAGGTGCTCGCGCGGTCGGGCTACGCCAAGGCGCTCGAGCAGGAGGACAGCGTCGAGTCGGAGGCGCGGCTCCAGAACCTGCGCGAGCTCGTGCAGTCGCTCGTCGACTACGAGCAGGAGGCGACCGCCGCGGGCGACGAGGCGACGCTCGCGGGCTACCTCGAGCGGGTGAGCCTGGTGTCGGATGTCGACGCGCTCGCGGACGTGCCCAAGGTGGCGATGATGACGATCCACGCCGCGAAGGGGCTGGAGTTCCACGCGGTGTTCCTGACCGGCATGGAGGAGGACCTGTTCCCGTTCCGGAGCCAGGATCCGAACCGCAAGGGCGACATCGAGGAGGAGCGCCGGCTGGCCTACGTCGCGATCACGCGGGCGCGCGAGCGGCTCTGGATCACACACGCGGCGCGGCGGGCGATCTTCGGCCAGACGCGTTACGGCTTGCCGAGCCGCTTCCTCGCGGATCTGCCGCCGGCCTCGGTGCGCCCGATCGCGACCCCTGCCAGCATGATGGCGCAGCGCCGGGTCGAGGGCGGCTTCGGCGGGGGCGGCGGGTACGCGGCGCCCGGGCTCCGGTTCGGCGGCCAGGAGCGCTCGTGGGAGGGCCGCGAGCGGAGGCCCGGGGCGCAGGCTGACGAGCGGTTCGCAGGGGCGCGGTTCTCGCGGGAGGGCGAGCCGGCGAGGGGGGCCATGGCGCGCGGCATGGACGTCCCCGACCGGGCGCCGGGCGAGCGGTACGTCGAGCGGGAGGCGGTCGACCCGGGCGCCGAGGGCGGCGAGGGGCTCGCGTTGCGGCGCGGGATGCGGGTGTACCACGAGCGGTTCGGGCCGGGCGTGGTCGAGAGCGTGGATCCCGGGGCGGATCCGATCGCGACCGTGAAGTTCTCCGGGTGGGGGAAGAAGCGGATCAAGGTGGCGTTCCTGCGCGCCGGGCCGTGAGAGGGGCGGGGCGCTGGCAGCGCGTTGACCGGGGACGGCTCCGGCCGCGCGGGAAGCGCCGCCCGGCGGCCGGGCCCCTGAGAGGGGCCCTGGAGCGGCCCGGTGTCAGCGGCTGGACGCGGCCGCGGCGGTGGACGTGGCGAGGCGCCGAAAATGCTCGATGCCGAGGAGGTTGCACAGGGTCTCCAGGTGCTGCCGGCGCGCCCTGTGCTCGTCCAGCAGGCGGGCGACGGGCTCGTGCCCGAGCAGGTCCACGGCGATGCTGTCTCGCGAGAGGAGCACGTCGCGCGCGTGGTCGTGGAGCGGCCCCGCGAGCATGTCGGCGCGCATGGCGTCCGCCGAGCGGCGCTTCTTGCCCGAGCGGCCGCGCCACGCGCTCGCCGCTCGCCAGAGCTCGCCGGTGACATAGAGCAGATCGCGCGCGAGCAGGCGCGTGAGCCCGGGCCCCTGGAGCGGAAGCAGGGAGTTGTCGTTCACGAGGATGCCGCGCGCGGACGGCAAGAAGCGGCGCACGATGGCGTCGTGGAGGCCCGCGTGCGTGCCAATCGGGGAGGGCAGGCCGAACGCCAGCCGCACGACGGACGGGCTCGCGTACGGGGAGAAGGTCTTCCACCAGGCGAAGCGCGACGTGATCGCGCCCCAGCGGCCATACCGCTCGAAGAGGTAGAATTGATCGAGCACGTCGTGGAGGTCGGGCGAGCGCCGGAACATCGCCTCGACCACGGAGCGGGTGCGCTCGCGGACGGCGGCCAGAGGATCGGGGGAGCGAAAGCTCAGCGCCGTCGGGCGGCGCCACTTCCGGACGAAGAAGGCCGTGACGTCGTCCGCGTCGGCGCGGGCCACCCGCGTGTACTGGCCGGGGCGAGCATAGTAATAGCCACGGAAGATCTCGCCTCCGCCCCCTTCGAAGCCCAGGGGGCGGTCGTCCCAGCTCGGATACCTGTCAATCGCGCGCTTGGCGCTGGAGTCGCCGTTCATGTGAAACGCGATGAGATCCGCGTGACGGCTGAAATCGTCGTGGACGGGCAGATCCAGCTCGCGGTGCTCGTGGCGCACGCCCACGAGGGCGGCGATGCGCCTGGCCACGCGCACGTCGAGGCTGTCGGTCGCGCCGGTGGTCTTGGCGACGATGCGCTCCGCCGGCACGATCGACGCGACCAGCGCAAACGCCGCGCGGCTGTCGATGCCCGCGGTCAGATCGGCCCGGACCGTGTCGCTGCCCGCCGCGGCGAAGCGCGTGTTCTCGCGCATGGTGTCGACGATCCGGTCGATCCGCTCCCGGACGGCGGCCGCGTCGCGGGCGTCGATGCGGCGCTCGAACAGCCCGAGCGGCGCGGGGAGCCGCTCCAGGCGGCCGCCCCGCAGGCGCAGCCAGCGCGCCGGATCGCCCGGCTCGACGCGCGCGAGCAGCGGCCGCCCGCCGATGGACCAGTCCGCGGTGATGATCGAGCACGCCGAGGCGTGGTCGATCTCGACAGGGCACGCCCCGGTCGCCACGAGCGCGACGTCGTGCGGAGAGACGTAGAGGACCCCGTCCGCGTGCAGGGTGCGCAGCGCCCGGCGGCCGAGCAGATCCGAGATCACCGAGGCCGTGCGCTCGGCGCGGTCGACGACGATGGCGGAGAAATTGCCATCGAGCGCAGCCACCGCGTCCCCGCCGCCCGACGTCCAGGCGCGGAGGACGGCCCTCGCGGGCGCAGCCCTGGATTCGCCCTGCAGCTCGCCGAACAACAGCACGGCGTGCGTGTCGGTGACCACCTGATCGAGCAGGGCGTGCCGCGCCCCCGGCTCCGGCGTCTCCGGCGTGAGGAGCGCCCACCCGCCGCCCACCTCTGGCAGGACCTCCACCGTCATCCGGGGCTCCGGGCCCATGGAGGACATCCGCTCGCCGACGAGGCGCGCCGCGCGGCGAAGAAACGCGCCGGGATCGCGGTCGCTCGCGTCCGGCAGGTTGAAGGCGGCGATGAACGAAATCAAGGTATCCTCACCTGATCTGTGGTGCCCGCCCAGCAAAGCGGCTGATGGCGAGCGGCCGCGACGAGCGCTCCGCGCGCGAGGGGGGCCAGCGACGGGGACCGCTCATGCGCGCGCGAATCTAGCCGGAGCTCCGCCATGGCCGCAAGCGGCGGCCGGACTGCCGAGACGACGCCGCGCGGCCTCTCGTACGGAGCGCGCTGGCCGGGGAAGACGGCATCCCGGCTCCCACCCACCCCCGTACGAAGTCCCCAGGGCGGCGAGCAAACAACGCTCCTCGACCTAGATCCACACCTCGCCCAGCAGCGGCAGAACACCTAATCTCACGTCGCGCGACGCCCGGCCGAGGCGCTCTGCCAGGCGCTCTCCCTGCATCGCGGGGAGCGCGACGGCGGGGCGATCGAGGGGCAGAAAGAAATTGTCCCAGTGAGAGAAGAGCACCGCGCGCGGCGACAGGGCGCGCGCGACGCGCTCGGGGAAAGCGCTCGAGGCGGTCCAGCCGGCCACGCAGAGCAGGAGCAGGTCGGGCTCCCTGCAATCGAGGCCCGCCTCGACGAGCTCCGCGCTGCCCAGATGGACGATGCGCCGGTCCGCGACCCGGATCTCCACCGCAAAGACGGCGCCGCACCGGTAACGCTCGGCCCGGAGCGGGACCTGGTCGCAATCGGAGATGTCGCCGGGGAAGGGGACCCGGCCGAGCAGCAGGCGGGCGTGGGCGCTCGGGAAGAAGCGCAGCTGGAACGGGCCGACCTCGCCGACCACGGGCTCGCCGCCCGGCGCGCGCTCGACGTCGCGCACGCGCTCCGCGGGGACGCCGGCGGCGCGGCAGAGCGCCGCCGCGGAGCGCGAGCCGAAGACCGTGGCCCCGGTGCGGAGCGCGATCTCCGGGATGTCGAGCGCGTGATCGAAATGGGTGTGCCCCGCGATGACGGCGTCGGCGCGCGGCGCGTGGCGCGCGATGGCGGCCACGTCGGGGGCGAGCCGGCCGACCACGCAGCGGCGGAGCGAAGCGCGCGTGAGGTAGGGATCGATGAGCACCACCGCGCCGGCGTGCTCGATCGCGAACCCCGCCGTGCCCAGCCACCGCACCCGGACCTCGCCCGCCGGCGCGAGCGACCGCGGAGAGAACGTGTCGGCGATCATCGGCGCGGGCTCTTCCGGCCGGCAGATGGGGTGAGTCGTTGCGGCGTGCTCATCGAGATCGGATCGAGATCGAGCTGTACGCCAGTGTCCGTGTTTCCGGCGACCGAAGCTCGTCCGCTCGGTTACGATTGTCGGTCGTGGCAGACCGAACGCGCGCCGGCACGATCGCCGCCCTCGCCGCGCTGTACTTCGCACAGGGCATCCCGTTCGGCTTCCAGGCGACGGCGCTCCCCGTCTTCCTGCGGGCGAGCGGCGTCTCGCTCTCCGGCGTGGGCTTCGCCGGAGCGCTCGCGATCCCGTGGGCGGCGAAGGCGCTCTGGGCGCCGCTCGTCGACCGCTACGGCTGGGAGCGGCTCGGCAGGCGCCGCTCGTGGATCCTGCCGCTCGGGGTGCTGCTCTCGCTCACGTGCGCGGCCGCCGCGTTCGTCCCGCCGTCGCGCCACCTCGGCGCCCTGCTCGCGCTGGTCTTCCTGATGAACCTGCTCGCGGCCACCCAGGACATCGCGGTTGACGGGCTCGCGATCGACCTGCTCGGGCGCGGCGAGCTCGGCCTGGCGAATGCCGCGCAGGTGGTCGGCTACAAGGTCGGCATGCTCGTCGCTGGCGGGCTGCTCGTCTGGGCGAGCGCCTGGATCGGCTGGGGCGGTCAGTTCGGGGCGATGGCCGCGCTCGTCTTCCTCTCGGCGCTGGCCTCGCTCGCGCTGCGCGAGCCTCCCGTGAGCGAGGTCGAGGCGCACGCGCGCCGGTCGCTCCGCGAGGTGCTCGCGGCGGTCTTCGCCGCCCTGCGGGCGCCTGGGGCGCTCTGGGTCGTCGCCTTCCTCGGGACCTACAAGCTCGGCGAGGCGATGGTCGACATGATGTTCAAGCCGTTCCTCGTCGACGCCGGCTTCCCCCCGCACCGGATCGGCCTCTGGGTGGGCACGTACGGCCTCGTCGCGTCGATCGCCGGCTCGCTCGCGGGAGGCCTCCTGTCGCACCGGATCCCGCTGCTCTCCGCCGTCGCGGTGACCTCGGCGCTGCGCACCGTCGCGATGGCGGGCGAGTGGTACCTCGCCGCGGCGGGGGCGCCCACCGCGGAGGCCGTCGTCGCGGTCACCGTGGCCGAGCACCTCTTCGGCGGCGCCCTCACGACGGCGGTGTTCGCTTTCATGATGTCGCGTGTCCGGCGGTCGGTCGGAGCGACGCACTACACGCTGCTGGCCAGCGTGGAGGTGCTCGGCAAATCGCCCGCTGTGTGGCTCTCGGGCGCCGTCGCCCAGCGGCTCGGCTATGCAGGCCTGTTTGCCCTGGGGACCGTGATCTCGGTCGTCTTCCTCGGGCTGCTCTTGCCGCTGCGGGAGCGGAGAGCGGGCGAGGGGTGAGCGGGCCCGGCCGTCCCATTTTGCCCCAGTGACCAATTTTGCCCCAGTTCCGTGACGTGGCGAAATTGAATCGTGGAGGCAAGGCAGACGCCGGGACGCCGAGACGCCGAGACGCCGAGACGCCGAGACGCCGAGACGCAGGGGACAGAGGAGACAGAGGAGACATGAAGAATTTTTGCTCTCTCCTCTTCCCTCGGCGCCCGCGGTGCCCACCATGGCTCTTTTTGTCACGAGATCAGGGGACAGCCTTTTTCGTCGCGGCGCTGGCTGGTGCGAAAGACGATGATCCGCGCCCCCATTTCATGATATAACCAGACAGCGCTACGGCTGACTGCTGCAAGAATCGCTCGTGACCGCGCTCGCCCGACTTCGTCCATCGATCGCCCGGCCGGCGACGACCCTCATCCCCCAAGAGGGGTGAGATTCTCCTGGGGGCCAGGGAGCTCGAGGTCGGCCACGATCCGGGAGGCGAGCGCCTGGTAACGGCACGTCCCATTGTGCCGTCGTGCCGCACGCGCTGGTTGACGAATGACTCCTTCAGCGCTCCGCCTTCGGGCAAATGGAGCACCGTATCAGCATCGCCCGGTTTGGAAGAAGTATTTTCTAAGTCCACCGCATGCGGCAGCTCGCCGCACGCCGCGGCGCCGCTATGCCGGCGCCGCAACGAGGAGCTCTCCCATGAGAACCGCCTATCTGTCGATCTCTGCCTCTGCGCTCGCATTCGCCTTGATGATCTCCGGCTGCGTGGCGGCACCCGAGCCGCACGACGACAACGACGAGGCCATCGGCGAGGGCGCGGCGGCGCTCGTCTCCTGCTCGGTGCTCCCCTCCGGCAACATCGTCACGAACGGCAGCTTCGAATCGCCGGACGTGTGGCCCGGCACGTCGACGATCTACAACAACGGCTCGATCACCGGCTGGCAGGCTGCCTATGGTCAGATCCAGGTCTATGACCACTCGAACGGCCAGAACCCGGCGCACGGCGAGCAGCACGTCGAGCTGGACGCCTCGAACTCGAGCGGCATCTATCAGAACCTCACGACCGTCCCGGGAGCGATCTACCAGCTGCGGTTCGCCTTCGCCGCGCGCCCCAACACGAGCGCGAGCCAGAACGTGCTGGGCGTCGTCTGGGGCGGCCAGCAGGTGGCCACGCTGACGACCGCCAGCTCTTCATGGGTCTATTACACCTATACCCTCGTGGCCTCCGGCACGACGACGCGCCTCCAGTTCAACGATCTGGGCCCCTCGAACGGCGAGGGGACGCTCCTCGATAACGTCACCGTGGTCGCCGCCGATACGGATCAGGACGGGGTGTTCGACTCGTGCGACAACTGCCCGGCGCTGGCCAACCCCTCCCAGGCCGACGCCGACGCCGACGGCATCGGCGACGCCTGCGAGCCCCCCCCTCCCGCCGAGCCCGTGTGCGTGGTCGTGCAGCGCGGCACCTACGGGAGCGTGCAGGACGCGCATATCCAGCCCGGCGTCTCGTGGCCGTACGGCGATTACCCGTATGTCGTCATGAACACGTTCCCGGAGGGCGTGCAGCTGGGCGTGCTGGCCTTCGATCTGTCGTTCATCCCGGCGGGCTCCGACGTCGAATCCGCGACCCTCTCGCTGTCTCACACGTGGAAGGCGAGCGCCAGCACCATCGAGCTGCACCGCGTGAACGGCCCCTGGCAGGAGTCGACCGTGCACGCCGGCAACTTCCCCGGATACAACCCGGCCGTCGAGGCCTCGATCACCACCGTCGCCCAGGCGGGCGCCGTCGTGACCGCCAACGTGGCGGCCCTCGTCCAGTCCTGGGTGGATGGTTCCCCGAACCACGGCGTCGCGCTCCACGACGTGAACGGTCGGACCGATGTCCGATCGAGCGAGCAAACGAACATCGCCTCCCGGCCGAAGCTCGAGGTCTGCTACACGCCGGCCCAGTAGCGGGGGGCCGGCCGAGGTGCGGGGCACGCCGGGGCACGATCTCCCGGACGTCCCGGGCGATCTCGGGATGTCGCCACGTCACGCCTCCTTCGTCACCCAGGCCACGCTCGCTTGCCGAGAACCTGACGCCGCGCTCCGCCTTTGATAGCAAGCGGAGCCGCGGTGATCTCGCGCAGGAAGCTCGTCCTCGGTCTCGCCGGCGCCGCCGGAGCGGCCGCCCTCTCACGGGCGCTCGCCCCGGGCGCGCCGCGCCAGATCGCGGCGCGGCGCGCCCTCAAGCTCCCGATCGCGCCGAGCGGGTGGCCCTTTCCAGGGGCCCGCGTCGTCGCCCCCTCCGCCGTCTTTCCGCCGGATTTCGGGGTCCGTCGCATCTACCTCGACGCCGGACATGGCGCCCCCGGCAACACCGGCAACCTCTCCTGCTTCTGCGTCGACGAGCAGGACTTCACCCTCGCCGCGGCGCGCGCCCTCGCCGAGCGGCTCAACGCCACCGGGCGCTTCGAGGCGCGCGTGGGCAGGGCCGGCGACCATCCGTTGCCCTACGCGGAGCGCGTCGAGGACGCCGCCCGGTGGGGCGCCGACGCCTTCGTCAGCCTGCACTCGGACGTGCGCGGCAGGATCGAGACGTGGTCGCCCGGTCAGGGCCGCCAGTGCCCGCTCAGCCTCGCCGCGCCGGGGTTCGCCGTCCTGTGGTCGGACGAAGGCGATCCGGCCCTCTGCGCCCTCCGGCTCGCGCTCGCGCGCGGCTTCGCGAGGCGCATGGAAGAAGCAGGCCTGTTGCCCTACGACGGCGCCGCGTACAGCGGCCTGTACGAGCCGGACACCGCCCAGCCCGGCGTCTTCCTCGACCGGCGCCCCCCGGGACAGCGCATCTTCGTGCTGCGCCGCCCTTCCATGCCCTCCATCCTCGTCGAGACCCACCACGCGCTCGACGCCCGCGAGGCGACCCGCTGGACCGAGCCCGCCACGCTCGACGCCTTCGCCGCCGCCGCCGCCGCCGCGCTGGCCGATGCGCTCGGCGGCGCCGGCGCGCCGGCCAGCGCGCTCGGCGGCGACGGAGCGCCGGTCTCCCCGCCGCCCACCTGAGGCGCGTCAGGACGCCCGCGCGTGCGGCATCTCCTCGGGTGCCTCCAGGCGGATCGAGCGGAGCCGCAGGCAGAGCGCGAGCGCCTCGTCGAGCGTGTTCACCAGGTAGAACTCGAGCGAGCTCCTCACCTCGGCCGGCAGATCGTCGAGATCCGCCTCGTTGTCCGCCGGCAGCAGGATCTCGAAGATCCCCGCGCGGTGCGCCCCCAGCACCTTCTCCTTGATCCCCCCGATCGGCAGCACCGTCCCGCGAAGCGTGATCTCCCCCGTCATCGCGATGTCGCTCCTGACCGGCCGGCCCGACAGGGCGCTCACCAGCGCCACCGCCATCGTCACGCCCGCGCTCGGCCCGTCCTTCGGTACCGCCCCCGCCGGAACATGGATGTGAACGTCCCGCCGCTGCAGCCGATCGGACGGCACGCCGAGCTCCGCCGCGTGCGCGCGCGCATAACTCAGCGCCGCGCGGCCGCTCTCCTTCATGACGTCGCCCAGCTGCCCCGTGAGGACGAAATCGCCCTTGCCGGGCATCACGCTCGCCTCGACGTGCATGATGTCGCCACCCATCTGCGTGTAATACATGCCGGTCGCGACCCCCGGCTGATCGTACTGGAGCCTCCGCTCAAGGCGCATCCTCGCGCGGCCGAGCAATTCCTTCACGTCGTCGTCGGCGCCCACCACAGCCCGCTCGATCTCGCCGGCCGCGATCCGGCGCGCGGCCTTCCGCGCCAGCGCGCCGAGCGTCCGTTCCAGCTGCCGCACGCCCGCCTCGCGCGTGTATCCGCTGATGATCCCGCCGATCGCCGCGCCCGTCACGCGCAGCTGCTCCTCGCGCAGCCCGCACTCCTTCCGCTGCCGGGGGAGCAGGTACTTCCGGGCGATCTCGTGCTTCTCCTGCTCGGTGTACCCGGCGAACAGCGCGGGCTCCATCCGGTCGAACAGCGGAGGGGGGATCGTCTCGCGGAAGTTCGCGGTGCAGATGAACAGCACCTCGGACAGGTCGAACGGCAGTCCGAGGTAGTGGTCGACGAAGCCGTCGTTCTGCGCCGGATCCAGCACCTCGAGCAGCGCCGCGCCAGGATCGCCCTGGTAGGAGACGCCGAGCTTGTCGACCTCGTCGAGGACGATCACCGGGTTCTTCGAGCCGATCCGCTTGATCCCCTGGAGGATGCGCCCGGGCATCGCGCCCACGTACGTGCGCCGGTGGCCGCGGATGTCCGCCTCGTCGCGCGCACCGCCCAGCGAGACGCGGACGTACTTGCGCCCGAGCGCCCGCGCGATCGACTCCGCGATGGACGTCTTGCCGGTCCCGGGCGGACCGAGGAAGAGCAGGATCGGCCCGCGGGAGATCGCGCGGCTCCGCTCGCCCTCGCACCGGGCCTGCTCCAGGCGCAGCTTCCGGACGGCCAGGAACTCGAGCACCCGGTCCTTCACGTCGCCCAGGCCGTAGTGATCCTCGTCGAGGATCGCCCGCGCGCGATCGAGATCGACGTGGTCGTCGGTCCGCTGGCTCCAGGGCAGATCCGCCACCCACTCGAGCCACGTCATGAGGACCTGGGCCTCCGGCGACGTCTCCCGCCCCATGCGCCGCAAGCGCGCGAGATCGCGCCGGGCCTCCTGCAGGATCTCCGCCGGCAGGTTGGCCCGCTGCAGCTTGTGCTCAAGACGTGCGGCGGCGTTCTCGTCGTCTTCCTCGCCGAGCTCCTTCTGGATCGCGCGCAGCTGCTCGCGCAGGTAGATCTCCCGCTGCCGCTCGCCGAGCTCCTCCTCGACGGTCGTCCTGATCTTCTCCTGGGTCTCGACGATGCCGATCTGCCGGTAGAGGTGCAGCGCGAGGCTGCGCATCCGCTCTTCCGTCGAGAGGATCTCGAGCAGCGCCTGCTTCTCGGGGGTCGGGAGGTCCAGGTAGAAGGCGATGTGGTTCACGAGCTCGGCCGGGCCGTACATGCTGCCGACGAACTGCTTGAGCACGTCCTCGGGCGCGCCGCGGTGGCGGCCGTACTCGACGGCCCGCTCGCGCACCTCGCGGGAGAGCGCCTCCAGGGCGCCGTCCTCCTCTGGACGGAGCGGTAGATCGGCGAGCTCGATGACAGGCGCGCGGATCACGCCGTCGACCTCGGTGTAGCGGGGCGCGGCCGCCCGCCGCTCGCAGTAGAGCACGAGCTGAAGGCCCGACCCGAAGCGCTGCACCTGGGTGATGCGGGCGATCACGCCGATCGAGAAGAGGCCGCTCGCGGTGGGCTCCTCGGCGGCGTCGCGCTGGGCGACCGCGAAGATGCGCTTGTCTTCTCCCTCGACCCGGAGGGCGGCCTCCACCGCGCGGAGCGTCTTCAGCCGTCCGACCGTGATGGGCGTCGCTATCCCAGGGAAGAGGACGGTGTCGCGCAACGAGAGCACGGGCAACGATCGGCGCTCGGGCATGGCCGGCCTTTGTGCGAACCTCATGCCATGGAGGACCGTACCGAAAACTCCTTTCGGCGCGGAAGCATCGAGAATCGTGGTCAGCCGCGCGCGGAGCGGTGGTAGGGTCGGCCGGCGATGCCCGCGGACACCTTCACGTTTCAGGCGGACGATGGCCGAGAGCTCTTCGTGTACCGCTGGCTCCCGGACGGCGGGGCGCGCGGCGTCGTCCACGTCGCGCACGGCATGTCGGAGCACGCGGGCCGCTACGCGCGCCTCGCGCAGGCGCTCTGCGCCGACGGGTGGGCCGTCTACGCGAACGACCACCGGGGCCACGGCGCGACGGCGCGCGGGAGCGACGAGCTCGGCTTCTTCGCGAGCCAGGGCGGCTTCCAGCGGGTCGTCCGCGATCTCGAGCAGCTCATCGCGCGCGCGCGCGGCGAGCACCCCGGCCTGCCGATCGTCCTCTTCGGCCACAGCATGGGCGCCGCCCTCGCGCAGGAGGTCCTGATCGAGCACGGCGGCTCGATCGACGGCGCGGTGCTCTCCGGCGCCGCGGGCAAGGCGAACGCGCTCGTGGACGCGGGCCGGCTCGTGGCGCGCGCCGAGCGGCGGCGGCTGGGCGAGCGCGGCAAGAGCCAGCTCCTCCAGACGATGAGCTTCGACAGCTTCAACAAGCTGTTCGCGCCGACGCGCACGCCCTTCGACTGGCTCTCTCGCGATCGCGCCGAGGTCGACGTGTACATCGCCGATCCCCGCTGCGGCTTCCCGGCGACGACCTCGCTCTGGGTCGACCTGCTCGACGCGATGGCGGCGCTCGCGCGCCCCGAGCGGCTTTCGCGCATCCCGAAGGACCTGCCCCTCTACGTCTTCTCCGGCTCCCGCGACCCGGTCGGTGGGTTGCTCAAGGGCGTCACCCAGATGATCGAGGCGTACCGCGCCGCCGGTCTCCGCAGGGTGGCGCAGCGGTTCTACCCCGGCGGGCGCCACGAGATGCTGAACGAGATCAACCGCGAGGAGGTCGTGCGGGACCTGCTCGCGTGGCTCGCCGCCGAGGTGGCGGGCGAGGCGAGGGCGCCGGGGAGGCCCGCGCAATCGGGCGTCGGGCCGGGCGCAGGCGCCGCGCCCGGCTGACGGCGGGGGCCGGCATGGGCAGCAAGGGGCGGCCGTACCGCACGCTCACGATCGATGGCTTCGAGGTGCTCGTCGGCCGCGGCGACGAGGACAACGACGCGCTCACTTTCGAGATCGCCGAGCCGCACGATCTCTGGCTTCACGTGGCCGGCGGCACGCCGGGCAGCCACGTGATCGTGCGCAACCCCGAGCGCGTGGAGGTCCCGCGCGAGGTGGTCGAGCGCGCCGCGGCGGCGGCCGCGTGGTACTCGAAGGCGCGGAGCGCCGCCAAGGTGGAGGTCCACGTCTGCAGGGCCGCGGACGTGAGCAAGCCGCGCGGCGCGCCCGCCGGGCTCGTTCAGCTCGCGCGCTGGAAGAGCGTGCGCGTGCGGCCGGAGATCCCCGGACGCGATCCGGGGTGATCCTAGAGCGCCGGGGCGTGGTGCGAGGTCGACAGCGAGCCGCGCAGGGGCGAGCGACGGGCCGGTATGCCGTCGTGGGGGATCCGCTCAGCGCTCGTTCGCGATCACGCACGCTCCGGCCTGGCAGGAAGCGGTGAGGCCGGAACACGGCGCGACCAGACACGCCACCTCGTCTCCCGGGCACTTGGGCGCGGACGTGCCCGTGGGGACGGCATTGCAGTTGCAGCCTCCACAGTAATTGTCGACGAGGCTGCAGTCGGCGTCGGTCACGCACGGGCGCTTCGGGGCGGGCACGCACGCGGCCCTCCCCTTCCGTTCTTCGCAGACAAACCCGTCCATACAGCGGACGACAGCGCAGGTGAGGCGGCCGCTCGCGGGCCCCGCGAGCTCATCCGCCTGCTCGGAGAGGGTCTCCCCCTCGGCGCCATCGAGATCGCCCACGGGCGGGGCGCCGCACGCGGAGAGGAGCGTCGTGAGCGCCGCGGTCGTCGCGAGCAGCGCGCAAAGGTGCATCTTCATCGAGCGCAGGTTCGTGTCGTGAAACATGATGTCTTCTCCCATCATTCTGGTGAGGGGCGAGCCGCCGCTTTCACCCGGGGGGGCCGGGCGCCTCGCCGTCGTCGATAGCGGAGTATGCGCGACGCGCGCCACATCTGACATCACGTGTCTTTTTCTTCTTCGCGGCGTTTCACCATGGCGGCAATCTGGCAGCGGCAGCTGCTCGCCAGGCGCTCGCGAAACAGCTAGACTGTCGCTGTGCAGCTTCGCATCGAAGGGGATCGATTGACGCTCACCCTGGAGGGCGCCGAGCGGCTCTGGGCCGTGAGGCTCCGGCCCATCGTGGTGCCCCGCGAGCACGTGGCGCGGGCGGAGGCGGCGCTGCCGCCCTCCACATGGAAGGAGATCCGCGCGCCCGGGACGGCCCTGCCGGGGGTGATCAAAGCGGGGACCTACTTCACCGCGCACGGCAAGGAGTTCTGGTACTGGGTGCGGACCCGGAAGGAGCACCCGCTGACCATCGAGCTCGAGGGGGAGTGGTATCGGCGGCTCGTCCTCACCATCGACGACGCTGCCGGCTGGGCGGAGCGGATCAACGCCTGGGCCAGCGGTTGAGCCCTCCGGGCTAGAGGGCTGAGGCGGCGCGCCGCCCGCGCGCGGCGGCAGGGCGACGGCGAGCGGCCCCCTGGTCGCGAAGGCCGATCTCGGGCTCCCAGGATCCGGCGCGGATCGCGGTCCGGGAGCGTCCGTGCGATTTGTGACGGCTGGCGGGGGCGCAGCGCAACCCGAGGGAGACGAGCTCCTTTCCATCACCCGCAGAGGACCCATGACCCACGCGTATCGACTTGCTTTCTTCTCGATTCTCGGCTGGCTGGTCGCTTGCAGCTCGACGGATCCCGATGTCACGTCGGGCGCAGGCGCGGCCTCCGGGGGAGCCACAGGAGGCAGCGGCGGAGGCGCAACCACGGGCGACGCCGCGACGGGCGGCGCCGGTACCGGCACCGGCGACGCCGCGACGGGCGGTGCCGGTGCGGGCGACGCCGGCGCGGGCGGTGCCGGTACGGGGGGAGTCGGGGGCTCCGGCGGGACCGGCGGATCAGCGACGCCGGTGGACGCCGCGGCCATGGTCCCCGACATGGGTATCGGGGCCAACATCGGCAACACGCTGGAGAACACCACCGAGTGGGAGACGGGCTGGGGCCAGCCGCTGATCACCCGGACGTTCATCAACGGCATGGCCAGCCACGGCATCAAGACGGTGCGTGTGCCCGTGGCCTGGGACACCTACGCCGCCAACGGCACGATCGACGCCACCAAGATGGCCCGAGTCAAGGAGGTGGTGGGCTGGATCGAGGCCGCCGGAATGTACTCGATCGTGAACATCCACTGGGACGGGGGCTGGATCTACAACGAGGACAACGCCGATAAGTACAAGCTCACCGACGACGTCAAGACCAGGTTCGCGTCCTACTGGACCCAGATCGCCACGGCCTTCAGCGACGTCGGTCACAAGCTGATCCTCGAGGGGATGAACGAGGAGGGGAACTACTGGGTCAACGGCGTTCACGACGGCGGGACGCCGGACTACGCCGCTCTGAACGAGATGAACCAGCTCTTCGTCACCACCGTGCGCGAGCAGGGCGGCTACAACGCGAGCCGCGCCCTGCTCATCGCCGGCTTCGTGACGGACATCGACAGGACGTGCGTGAGCGATTTCAAGGTGCCGGCCGATCCGGCCGGCACGAAGAGCCTCTTCCTCTCGATCCATTACTATACGCCCTACACCTTCTGCGGCCTCGACACGGTGGAGAGCTGGGGCTCTCCCAAGACGACGTGGGGCACGGAGCCCGAGAAGGCGGAGCTGAAGAGCAAGTTCGACACGCTCGGCGCGTTCAGCGCGCAGCGGAGCCTCCCGATCATCCTCGGCGAGTTCGGCGTCACGCTGGGCACGAACTACCCCCGTGAGCCGGCGTCGCGGACGCTGTGGATGCGGTCGGTGGTGGAGGCCGCGACGTCGCGCGGCATCGTTCCCGTGCTGTGGGACACGGGGACGGACATCAAGCGCACGGACGGCTCGTTCTCGACGGAGTGGCAGGCCGTCGTGAGCGCCGTCAACCGGTAGTCGGCGCCGCTGGCGCTCCGGCGCAGGGGGCGCGGCAGGCGGAGCACCGAGGAGGAGCTCCCCTGCACCACGAGCAGGGTACGAGCCGGCCTCGTCGGCCCCGCGCGGCGCCTCGTCTGTTCGGGTCGAGCCGCCGGACACATGCCGACCGGAGTGAGCTCGTCACGCGGCTGCTCCCGGCAGCCCCGAGCGACGCGGAAGCGGGCGACGTGCGCCCCCTCGCCGCCGGCTCCCTCATCCCCGAGGAGGGACGTGCCGTCGCGCCGGCCTTCCTCGGCGCGAGGCCCTCGCCTTCCAGCGTGCCGCGGAGCACTTCACCGCCGCGCTCGAGGCGGCGCCGGCAGGCGAGGGCGAGGCGCACGGAACAGGACGACCGGCGGCTCGTCGCCGGCGCTTCGAGGGGCTCCTCGACGCTGATTGACAATGCCCCGGCGGCTCCCGCATCCTGACCACCCCGCGACCCCCGAGGCCTTGAGCCGCAGGAGATGCAATGAGCACCGTCCTCCACCGTCTGGAACAGTGGGCCAACGAATCTCCTGACGCGCCGGCCCAGCGCTTCAAATCTCAAGGCGAGTGGAAGACGCTCACCGCGCGCGAGTACCGTGACCGGGTTCACCACCTCGCGCTGTTCCTGGAGTCCAGGGGCTTCGACGCGAGCCAGGTCGGCGCGATCCTCTCGTACAACTGCCCGCAGTGGGTCCACGTCGACCTGGCGGCGCTGCTCGTCGGGGGCAAGTCGGCGGGCCTCTACCCGAACTCCACCGCGAAAGACATCCAGTACATCCTGAACCACACCGAGGCGACGCTGCTCTCGGTGCAAAACAAGGAGTACTTTCAGAAGATCTCCGGAGAGAAGGGCGAGTATTCCGTCCCTGACAGCGTGAGTTGGATCCTCGTCTTCGATGGCGACACATCGATCTCTCCCAAGGCGATCTCGTACGAGCAGGCCCTGGCCGAGGGACGCGCGCTCGCGGGGCAGCCGGGCGCGAAGACGTTCGCCGACTACCTGGCGAAGATCGACCCCAGGGCCGGCGCGTTCCTGATCTACACCTCGGGCACGACGGGCAACCCGAAGGGGGCCATGCTCTCGCACGACAACCTGGCGTACACGGCCGACATGGCCGTGAAGTACTGGAACCTGCCGTTCGCGCGCGGCACGATGTTCTCGTTCCTCCCGCTCTGTCACATCGCCGAGAAGCTGCAGTGCGTCGGGGCGGGCCTTACCCAGCGCTACACCGTCAACTTCTGCTCGAAGTTCGAGAACGTCTCGAGCGAGCTCCCCGAGGTGCAGCCCACGCTGCTGCTCTGCGTGCCGCGGCTCTGGGAGAAGATGATGGAAGGCGTGATGGCGAAGGTGCGCGGCGGCAAGGGCGCCAAGAAGAAGCTGGCCGAGTGGGCGCTCGCCGTGGGCGCCCGCGTGGCCCAGGCGAAGTACGCGCAGCGCGCGCCGAGCGCGCTCGACGCCTTGCAGCTCAAGCTCGCCGACAAGCTCGTGCTGGGCAAGGTGCGCGCGGCGCTCGGCCTGGGCAAGGCCGAGGTGCTCGCCTCGGGCGCGGCGGCGCTCGCGCCGCACATCTCGACGTGGTTCCGCGCGCTGGGCCTCGAGATCCTCGAGGACTTCGGCCAGACCGAGTCGACAGGCGTCATCTGCATGACCGAGCCGGGCATCGAGAGCGCGGGCACCGTGGGCAAGCCCGTGCCGGGCGTCGAGTTCAAGCTGGCCGAGGACGGCGAGATCCTGACCCGCGGCCGGCACGTGTTCGTGGGGTATTACAAGGACAAGGCGGCGACGGAGGCCGCGCTCGAGGACGGCTGGCTGCACACGGGCGATCTCGGCGAGTGGAACGACCGCGGACAGCTCAAGATCCGGGGCCGCAAGAAGGAGATCCTCAAGACCTCGGGCGGAAAGATGATCGCGCCGCTCCCGATCGAGGAGAGGCTCAAGGCGGCGGAGATCATCAGCCAGGTGTGCATGGTGGGCGACGGCCGAAAGTACCTCTCGGCGCTGATCACGCTGACCGAGGGCAAGCTCGCCGAGCTGAAGGAGCGGGGCGCCCTGAGCAGCGACGCCGCGATCACGAGCGCCGAGGTGGTAAGCCAGGTGAAGGTGCACGTCGACGCCCTGAACGCGGAGCTCGCCAGCTTCGAGCAGATCAAGCGGTTCACGGTCCTCGGCCGCGAGTTCTCGGTGCAGGACGGCGAGATGACGCCGACGCTCAAGATGAAGCGCAACGTGATCGAGCAGCGCTTCCGCGGGACCATCGACGAGATGTATCCCGCCGAGTGAGCGGGGGCCGCGGGCCCCGCCGGCGGGCGGCCGGTCGGCGAGCGCGCCGCGGCGCTCGCCCGGCCCTGGACGAGGCGCCCGCGCGGCGAGGCGCCCGCTCGATCAGAGAATGTCGGGCTGTCGCTCATCGCCGGAAGAAGTGATGCGCGCGGCCCTTTCATGTGGGAGGGAAAAGCCATGAGTTCACCGAGAAGCCACCTCGTGCTCGTGCCGGGTTTTGCGGGCTTCGATATCCTGGGTTCGATCGTCTATTACAGCGGTGTCACGGAGATCCTCCGAAACACCGATACCGGGCCGTACCAAGGCCCGCTCTCGGTGCATTGCTTCCCGAACCTGCCCACGGCGAGCGTGGACACCCGCGCGCACGCGCTGCTCCGCTGGCTCGCGGATCGGTTCAGGCAGGGGGTGTTCTACGGAGGCGCGGGCCGCGGCCAGCGGGACTGCGTCCACCTCGTGGGCCACTCGACCGGCGGGCGGGACATCAAGACGCTGATGCTCCTGCTCCTGGCCGAGACCGAGCAGAAAGGGTCGGTCTACGGCGTCCCGGTGGAGCGCATCCTCGAGAGCGTCTGCTCGATCCAGTTCCTCTCGACGCCGCACCGAGGGACGAACCTCGCCCACGTCCTCCACCGGAGGCAGCCCCTCCTCACGGGCCTGGCCGGGGCCCTCCACTGGTGGCTCCGCCTGGCTGGCCCGAAGGACGCGAGCTCCGCGGCCCGGCGCGCGAAGACGCTCTTGCAGGTGTTCGGCCAATCGGACGGCATCGTCCGCGCCGCCCTCGACACGATCGAGCGCTTCCACGCGCTGCCGTGCGACGACCTCGCCAGGGCCGAGGCGCGCGGCGAGTACTTCAACGTGCTCCGCTGGCTGCTGCACGTCGCCGAGGACACCGAGGCCTTCGAGGATCTCGATCCCCTGCCGCTGTCAGGCCGGCCGCCGCGCGAGGAGCGCTGGTCCAGGCATGGCCTGTCCGCGCGCGGTATCGGCGCCTGGCCGCGCGAGCTCGCGGCCTCCATCAAGAGCGCGAAGCAGACAAGGAAAGCCAGCCTCCTCGGGGCGGAGCTCGAGGAGGAGCTGAGCGCGTACTACGAGCAGCGGGGCATCGCGCTCCGGTCGATCGTCACCCGGGCAAAGCGCGATCCCGGCGGCCCGTTCCTGGGCGCCTTCGGCATCTTTCACGGCATCACGGCCAACATCAAGGAGCCGAAGGTGGTCGAGGCCCTCGGGCCGCCCTGCTCCGTGCCACGGTTCGACGACCCGACCCGGACCGAGTCGCTCGATCCGGAGATGAACGACGGGATCGTCAACTGCGTATCGATGGTCTATCCCGACACGAAGCGCAGCTTCCTGGTCGACGCCGACCACGCCGACGTGATGGGCCATTATCGGTTCATCGCCCCGGAGGACGGCGACGGAGCGGACCCGAAATACGGCGGATACGACCTGTTCCAGTCCCGGTCGACCTTCGATCAGGCGGAGTTCGACAGGTTATGGAGCAGCATCGGGCAGTTCGCCATGAACAGCGACAGGTGCGCCGCCGCGGCGCGCCGCAGCTCGGCCGTCGCCCCCGTGGAGGCGCCGGCGGTGTCGCCGGCCTCGGTGTCGCCGGCCTCGGCGCCGGCGGTGACCCATTTCCGCGCCGAGCCGTCGGACCCGGAGGGCGGCGCGTAGTCGCCCCCCATCGCCGGGGGGCGCCCAGGCTGCCTTCGTGAATCAGGCCTTCGCGAGGTAGGCCTCGAGCTCGTCGGCGCCGCCGATGTGCTTGCCGTCGATGAAGACCTGCGGGGTCGTGCCCTTGCCGCTCACCGCGCGCAGGCGGCGCGGCGAGGCCGCCACCTCCTCGTAAGGGATCTTCCGCGCGTCGAGGAGCCGCTTCGCCTTGGCGCAGGAGCCACAGCCCGGCTTCGTGAACAGCAGCACGTCGTGCGGCGACTCCGACGACGGATCCAGGTACTTCAGCATCGTGTCCGCGTCCGACACATCGAAGGGATCCCCCTCCACCTCGGGCTCGATGAACATCTTCTTGATCACGCCGTCGTCGACCAGCATCGAATAGCGCCACGAGCGCTTGCCGAAGCCGAGGTTCGCCTTGTCGACGAGCATGCCCATCTTCTCGGAGAACTCCCCGTTCCCGTCGGGCAGGAACTGGATCTTGTCCGCCTCCTGCGCCTTGCACCACTCATCCATCACGAACGCGTCGTTCACGGACACACACGCGATCGTGTCCACCCCGCGCCGCTTGAACTCCTCCGCGAGCTCGTTGTAGCGCGGCACGTGGCTGCTCGAGCAGGTCGGCGTGAAGGCGCCGGGCAGCGCGAACACAACCACCTTCTTGCCGGCGAACACGTCCTTGGTGGTCACGTCCTTCCACTGACCGTCGACACGCGTACGAAACGTGACATCCGGAACGCGCTGCCCTTCGAGGTTCTTCAGCATGACTGACGTACTCCTCCCGTGCTCTTCTCGTTGCCATCCGCGACGGCAACCGTGTCCAGCGTCGTGCGGCGCTCCACGCGGCGCTCTCGGGCCGGCGAGCACTTAGTCCCCCGCCTCGACGCCGGCCAGCGGCGACGGCGAGCCCGACCGAGGGCCGCGCCGCGATGGCGAGCCCGACCGCGGGCGCGCCGCGATGGCGAGCCCGGCCGATGGCCGCGCCGCGAAGGCTGCTCGCCCGGGCGACGGCGACCGCGCCAGAGGAGGCGCCGGCAACCCGAGCGCCGCCGCGGGGCGAGGCGTCAGCCGCCCCGCGCCAGATCCACCGCGCGCCAGAGGTACCAGCTCGCCACCGTGCGGTACGGCTTCCACCGCGCGCCGCGCTTCTCGAGATCCGCGCGCGCCGGCGGCTCGGGCCGCTTGAGCGCGAGCGCGAAGCCCTTGCGGATGCCGTAGTCGTCCACGGGCAGCACGTCCGGGCGGCCGAGGCGGAACATGAGGAGCATCTCCACCGTCCACCGGCCGATGCCGCGCACCCGCGTGAGGCGCTCGATGATCGCCTCGTCCTCCATGCCGTGGACCTCGGCGAGCGTGGGGAGCTCGCCGTCCTCCGTCTTCCGCGCGAGGTCGCGCAGCGCGAGGAGCTTCGCCTGCGAGAGGCCGGCGCCGCGGAGCTTCTCGTCGGAGGCGCGCAGGAGCTGCGCGGGCGTGGGGCCCTCGTGCGCTCGCGGGAAGAGCGCGCGCACGCGCGCGAAGATGGTCGCGGCGGCCTTGCCGGTGAGCTGCTGGTAGACGATCGACTCCGCGAGCGCGAGGAAGAGGCTCGACGTCCTGTCGATCCGCATGGCGAACGGCCCGACCGCGTCGATGACGCGCGCGAGCGCCGCGTCGGACGCGCGCAGGTGCTCGACGGCGGCGCCCGGATCGAAGCCGAGGTCGCCGCCGGGCGCGGCTTTCGAAGCGCCGCGCGCCTGGCCGCCCTCGATCGCGAGGAGGCGGAGCTTCGTCGTGACGCCGCCGTTCGCGGAGAAGCCGCCGGCCTTGCCGCCGGCCGCGAGCACGCGGTGGCATGGGACGATGATCGCGAACGGGTTCCGCCCGAGCGCCTGCCCCACGGCGCGCGCCGAGCCGACCGCCCCGAGGCGCGCCGCGACCTCGCCGTACGTCAGCGTCGCGCCCGGCGGGATGGTGCGCGCGACCTCGTAGACGCGGCGGTGGAACGGCGGCACCCGGTCCATGTCGAGCGCGACGGCGGACAGGTCGCTCGCCTCGCCGCGCAGGAGCGCGACGATCGCGTCGATCGCGCGCTGCACCTCGGGCGGCGGCGCCGCCGCCCGGGCGCCCGGGAGGCGCTGGAGCAGGCGCGACCGCGTCTCGGGCTCGCGCGCCTCGGGGAGCTGCAAGGCGGCGACGCCGCGCTCGCCCCACGCGATGCCGCAGCGGCCGATCGCCGTGTCGAACAGGAGGAATCCGTGTGCCGTTGCTGTCATGGAGGTCCTCGCGGGCAGGTGGGGCGCCCGCGTCCGGCGGCCATCCTAGGAGCGCGCGGCGAGGCGATCTTGGAAGATCTTGCGATCCCCCCTCGCCGCCTTCCGGAAGCCGCGGGGCGAGACGCCAGCCGCGCGCCGGAAGGTGCGGACGAAGTTGGAGAGGTCGCCGAACCCGACGTCGAGCGCGATGTCGGTGATCGACCGGGCGCTGTCGGCGAGGAGGCGCGCCGCGCGGCGCAGGCGGGCGCGGACCAGGTACTGGTGCGGGGTCACGCCGACGACCTTCCCGAAGACCCGCAGGAAGTGGAACGGGCTGAGCCCGGCCTCCCGCGCCGCCCCCTCGAGGTCGATCGGCTCGTGCGCGTGCTCGTCCAGCCAGAGCGCCGCCTCCACGGCGCGGCGGCGGTCGCGCGCCCCGGTGTCCGGCGGCCTTCGCTTCCGGCCGGAGGCGACCTCGACGAAGCGGGCGGCGAGGAGCACCCCCACCTCGTCGACGCCGATGTCGCTCCTGCCCTCGGCGGCCGCCTGCGCGAGCTCGCCGAGCACCATCAGCTCGGGCACCGGCGGCAGGCCGCCGGCCCGGAACGCGCCGGCGCCGTCGCCGAGGGCCTCGACGAGCGCCGGCGCGAGCTGGAACGACAGGCACTCGTCGCCGACGACGTGCTCGTGCGAGCACGTGTACTCGTCGCCGGGGTGGCCGACCAGGAGCGACCCGGCCACGAGCTCGAACACCTCCCCCCGGACGCGGTAACCGAAGCTGCCCTTGCGCACGTAGGAGACGGAGAAGCCGCGGTGGAGCTCGGCGAACGGCGCGTCCCCAGGTCCGGAGCGGCACCGGTAGTCGACCACCGAGATGGCGTCGCCCCGCACCAGCGTCGTGACGTCCATGGGTCACCGAATGTATCCGCGGCGGCGAGGCCGAGCAACGCGCCCCGCGCCCGTGCTGCGCCGCGCCCGTCGTCAGCGCCGCCGGAGTGGGTCGGCGACGGCCTCGCTCACGTACTGACGGCGTCTTGATTGGACACGTTGAGCGTCACCCCTGCCGGATCGGACGTCGCGGCGGCGCTCTGGGCGGCTATCGCGATCTCGGCAGGAGCCAGCCATGCGGGCGGGGCGCCCGGCACCTCGACGCCGACGACGACACGCACCGCCGCGAGCGCTGCTGCCTCCGCGAGCGGGAAGCTGCGCCGCCAGACCAGCGAGCACGATTGCCGGTCGCCGTCGACGTGCAGCGTGTCCAGCACGAGATCGAGCGGCTGCCCCTCCGTGACGCCGAACGCGGAGAGGCCATGGACGCGCGCGAGGGCGCGCGCCCCGGGCAGCCGCGTCCGCAGCGCTGCGAGCGTCGGGTGGAGCCCCGCGAGCACGAGCCACTCGTCGCCGGCCAGGGCTTCGACGCGCTGATCGGGGGGGGCCGCCTGGAAGTAGCTCCAGTCGAAATCGTCGGGGATCTCGAGGATGGGCCCCTCGAGCGCCTTGTGGGGCGTACGCCCGAGCAGCCGCCTGCGCGACGGCCACACGCTGCCGAGCGGCGCGAAGCCCGCCGGGCGGTCGCGCCGCGAGGGATCCAGGACGGCCGGGCGATCGGTGCCGAACGGGTTGTCGGCCATGCCGATCCCCCCGAATGCGCGCTCGTAGGCGAGCGGGATCGCCTTCTCCGCGCCGCTGGGCTCGATCGAGAGCGCCTTGTCGAGGATCGGGCGCTCGCCGGCGAAGAGCGCGAGGCGCACGGAGAAGGGCGCCGCAGGCGGGCCCGGCGGCGCGTGCGCGTGGCCCGTGAAGAACACGTCGATGCGCGCGAGGTAGGGCGCGAGATCGCTCGTCAACCGGACGCTGCGGCCCGGGTGGTTGTGATGGTGGATGTCGGCATCGATGATTTTTTGCGGCTCGACCGGGATCATCGGTGCGCCGTCGACGAAGGCGAAGGTCGCCTTGGCGATCACCGTGAGGTGGAGCCGCCCCCGCGCGCGCCACATCACCCCCGCCGCCGCCGTTCCGGAAGGCGCAGCAATCGCGCTGGGAACGGGCGGGGCCTCGGGCTTCACCGCGCCATGAGAGCACCGGCGCGTCGCGAGGGTCAAGCCTCGCCGCGCCGCGAGCCGCGACACTGACGCGTCGCCCGACGTTCGCCTCTCCGCCCGTCGAGGAGGTTCATCGGCCTCGCAGCGCGGGTGAAAGCTGCAGAGTCCGGCGACGACCGCAAGATCCGGATCGGGCGAGTCGTCCTATCCATCCATCGGTGTCGAACCTCGCGCTCGGCGAACGACGAGCTCCCTTCGTGCCGGCGCGGGAGCGCACGAGCGCCGGCCCCTCCTCGCCTGCGGGCGGGGCCTCAGGCCGTGTCCTCGAAGCCGGGGAGCGGCTCGTAGTCTTGATACGGGTCGTCCTCCTCGCCGGGCTCGGCGCAGGCCGGCTCGTCGCCGTCCTCGCCGGCGCCGCCGGTATCGTGGAGCAGCCCATCGAAGGGCCCGGGGAGGGGCTCGTCCTCGTCCGCCTCGAGCAGCGCGTCCATGCCCTCCACCTCGCCGGTCTCCAGGTAACGCTCCCACGCGCCGGGGTGATCCCGGGCGCAGAGCGCCGAGAGCGCGGCGACGCCGAGGCGCACGATCGGCTTCCCATCGGTGCTGCTGCGGGGCCGCGCCCTCAGGTCGCGCGGGGCGTACACCGTGAGCTCGAGGGGCGCCGCGTCCGCCACGTGGTAGTGGACGTACTCTCGGAGCTCTCCGCCCTTCTGGATCGTCACGCGCTCCCGGTCGAACGTCCAGCCGAGCGCCCGCACGTGCCGCTCCAGCGCCTCCTCGTCGGCCGGGAACACGTGCAGATCGACGTCGCTGCCGCGGCGGATATGGCCGGTGGAGACCGAGCCGATGAGCCGCGGCGAGAACGGCGCGAGCGCGCGCATGGCCTCCAGCGCCACGACGCGCAGCGCGAAGAGCCGGCGCGTCCGCTGGTTCCCCTCGGCGCGCTCGGCGAAGAGGAGCAGCGCCTCGCGGATCTCGCCGTTCGAGGGCAGGTCCGCGGGCCGGTAGCGCGCTCGCCGCCCCTCCACCCGGCCGAGGATCCGCTTCGCGGCCATCCGCTTGGCGGTGAAGTACTGGTCCACGCCTTCCTCGTACATGAGGCGCGCGGCCTCCGCGGCGATGCGGGTCCGCAGCCCGCCGAAGCGCTCGGCGCTCATCGGGCCACCCGCGCCGCGCGCGCTGCCGGCGCCTCCGCCGCCCGCGCCGGCGCCTCCGCCGCCCGCGCCGGCGCCTCCGCCGCCCGCGCCGGCGCCTCCGTCGCTTGCGCCGCCGCCGCCCGCGCCGGCGCCGCGGCGACCGCCGGCTCGAGGGCTTGCCGCAGCCGGAGCATCGCGCCGCCGACCACCCGGCCGCCCCGCGGCGCCCCGAACAGGCGCTTCTGCACCACCTGCTGCGCCACGCCGAGGCGGCGCGCGATCTCGCCCTGCGAAAGGCCGTCGAAGAAATACGCCTCGACGACCTCCCGCTGCTTCGCCGTCAGCGCGGTCTCGACCGCGTCGCGCACCGCGGCGCAGAGCCGCGCTCGCCCGGGCGGCTCGGCCTCGCCGCCCCAGAGCCGGCGATCGTCGCCCCAGCGGTCGACGTCGTCGCAGAGGACCTCCCGGCGGACCTTGCGCTCAGGCGAGCGGCTCCTTTCGCAGGTCATCGGAGGGTGCGGGCTCGCCGCCCATCGAGAGCAGGGTCCAGTCTGCGCCGTCGAGCAGGAGCTCCACGGCGGCCTCGGGGCGGAGCACGGTCGCCTCGGGCGAGCGGCCGCCGACGTCCCAGCGGCGGAGCCGCGCGAGGTCCGCGAGCGCCTTCGTGCGCCGCAGGCGCCGCTTCGTCGCGCCGGGCGCGCGCAGCAGGTGGAGGTGGTGCCGCACGAGCCAGACGATCCGCGGGCACACGAGCTCCGCGAGCACGTCGGCCCCCTCCTCGGCGTGGTCGGCGCAGGCGAACGCCTTGCCGACGTCGTGGAGCAGGGCCGCGGCCCAGAGCGAGCGATCCGCGGTCTCGCGGCGGGCGAGGTCGAAGACCTGCAGGGAATGGAAGAGCGCGTCGCCCTCGGGGTGCCAGCGCGGATCCTGCGGCACGCGGTCGAGGGCGAGGAGGAGATCGAGGAGGTCCTTGTGCATCGACGGGAGGGCGGTCAGGCCGCCCGCGGGCTGCGGGCGAGCGGTGCCCCTTCACCCTGGGGCGCGGTCACACCCACCGGGAGGCCCCGCGCGCCGGGCGAGCCGAAGCATAGCGCGGGCGCCCCCTGCGCCAGGGCTCAGGGAGTGAACAGGGTGGCCGATCGCTTCCTCGGCCCGGTGGGCGGGTGCGCGACCGTCTCCGCTGTCTGACGTGTGCCTGGGGCCTCCAGGCGGACCAGCCTGAGCACGGTGCCCCCGACGATGATCTGGCCGTTTTGCGGGAGCAAGGCGCTCGTGATGCGCTGATCGTCGATCTTGGTCCCGTGCGTGCTCCCCTGGTCGACCACGCGCACCTCATCCGCTCCGACGACGATCGTCGCGTGCTTTCGCGACACCTTCGGATCATCCAGGCGGATGAAGCAGTCGGGCTCTCGCCCTACCGTGAACTCTCCAGGGTGGAGCACGAACCGCCGACCCGCGAGGGGCCCGTTGCACACGAAGAGCTCGTGGGTGATCGAGGTGTTCCCGCCCGACGCCGGGATGGTGGGCCGGAGCGGGGCCTTCGCGATGCGCAGCCGCCCCTCGTACTTCTGCGTCCACATCTGCGGGGTTTGCCGGCCTCCCTCGGCCTTGATGCTCGCTTGCACGTACTCGCAGAGCTCGTGGACATCGACGTATCCGTCTCGGTCCAGATCGGCTGTGCCGGTCGACAGGCCCTCGACGATGTGGCGCGTGAAGATCGACTGCGGGGGCACCCCCACGGGCTGGTCAGCCTGCCACGCCAGCTGAACCGACGTCGTGGCGGAGATCACGACGCGACCCGAGCCGTCTCCCATGAACGTCCCGGCGATATCGACGCTGTCCTGCTCGCTCTTGGCGGAGTTCTCGTACGCGCCGCTGTAGCAGCAGTCGAGGATCAGGACGATGCGCTTCGCGGGGCACTGATCGATCTGGCGGCTGATCCACGCCGCGTCGACCGAGGTTGCGCTGAAGAGCTCTTTCTCCGTGTCGTGTGTGGCGAGGTGGAGGTGACCCCAGTCGTCCTTCAGGCCATGACCGGAGTAGTAGAGGACGAGCAGATCCTCCGGATGGCGGCGATGGAACAGCGCGCCGATGGCCTTCCGGACCTCGAGCTGGCTGCCATCGACGCAGAGCTGGACGCGAAAATCGCCGATGTCCGGGTTTCCCATCGTGTCGGCGAGCTTCGATGCGTCGAGGGCGGGCGCCTGGAGCGAGCGCAACCTGCCGTCCGCGTACATCCCGTTCGCGATGATGAGCGCGATGCGGTCCCGTCCGCCCAGCACAGGATCTCTGTCCATGGCTGTCATTTGATTGTGCTGATGCGGCGCGCGAGGTCGAGCACTTCCTTCTCCCCGAGCGGCTTGTCCGAGGTGAACTCGACCTCCAGGCCGTTCTTCCCCCGGATGCGAATGCGGCGCCTCGGCGCGCGGACGACCCACTCATTGACGAGCTGAATCACCTGGGGAAGCACGGCGGGGAGCGCGGCGAGCGCGATGGCGCCGACGGTGAAGGCGTCTCCCTTCGCGTTCCTGGGGAGGTGGCCTTCAACGGCGCGGCGCGGGGTCGCGCCTGCGGTGCCGATGTCGCGCATCAAGCTCTCGAGCATCGCATCCAGCTGGTCCGCCTCGACATCGGCGTCGTGAAATTTGAACTGCATGTCCATTGGCCATGCACCTCCTCGCTGTTACGAGTCGCCGAGGAGCGTATCAGCGCTCGCTGGCAGGTGCCAGCCGCGCGGGCCGGCGAGCCCGCGCGCGGCGCGCGCCGCCATCCTCGCTCTGCGAAGCGCGCCTGAAGCCCGCTTCGCGATCGTCCAGCACATCTCATGTCCATGCTGATCCCTCGGCGAGAGGTCTTTCGGATCCGTGCAGGTCGGCCAGCAGCGAAGTTGCTCCTCGTGCTTCGTCGTGACTGTAAAGCCATCGAGATGGCGTCTCCGTGATCGGCTATCCTGCCCCGCGTGCTCTCCCGCGCCCGCCCCTCCGATGCCACGATCCGCGCCTTCCTCGCTCGCCAGGCGGGCCGGCCGCTCTCGTACGCGGAGGTCGGCTGCACCGGCGCCGGCGATGGCCGCCCGCGGCCGCCTGCCGGCTTCAACGTCGACCACCACCGCGCGGTGCTCGGCGAGGGCACGGCGCTCTTCGACCGCGCTGTCGAGGCGATGCGGCGCTGGGCGCAGTTCCGGCTCGGCTGGGTCGAGCTCTGCTATCCCGACGCTCCCCTGAAGGCCGGCGTCACCGTGGTGATCCTCGTCCGCGTGCTCGGGATTCACTGGCTCAACGCCTGCCGGATCGTTTCCACGGTCGATGAGACGAGCGGCCCTGTGCGCCGGTTCGGCTTCGCCTACGGGACGCTCGAGGAGCACGGAGAGCGCGGCGAGGAGCGCTTCCTCGTCGAGCACGACGAGCATTCCGGCGAGGTCGCCTACGACATCTTCGCCGTCTCCCGGCCGAACCACCTCCTCGCCCGCCTCGGCTATCCCTACGCGCGCCGGGTCCAGGGGCGGTTCGCCCGCGACTCCATGGGTGCCATGCGCAGCGCCGTGACCTCGCCGCCGTGAGGCGCGCCGGGAGCGGAGCGGGCTCCGTGACGGGACCCGCGCGCCGCGCTCCCTTCACCACGTCACGCGAGGGCCCGCACTGCCAGCCGCCGGCACCCGGAGTCGCATCCTGCGCAGCGCCTCGAAGCTCCGCAGCTCCCGGAGCCGCCTCTCCAGGGAGCCCCGGGATCAGGGGATCGCACGAGCGCCTCTGCGCGGCGGCTCCTGGAAGTGAAGAGTCATACAAAAATGCCTGCTGTGCCTCGTCTGGAAGTAACCCGGCATGCAGATCTGCCTGCGCCGACTCATCAAGAAGTAAGTCATCATGCAAATGTGAGTGCGAGTGCAGCAGGGGAATCCATAGGACACCGATCGCGTTGAAACCCGGAGAATTTTCACAGGGAGGCGGGGAGGCAGGGAGGAAGAAAGAATGAATTTCTCCCTCTTGCCGTCTCTCGCTCCCCGCCTCCCTGCCTCCCTGTGAAATTCCTGCTTTTCTCGTGGTTTCAACCCGTTTGTCGCTCCAGCCTCGACTCGGTCGTCGACGGCATGGCCCCGCCGGTCACGCCCTCTCCTTCACGAACTCCACGAGATCCGACAGGCTCGCTCCCGTCGCGTCGGCGCTCACGCCCAGCTCCTCGGCCGGCAGGCCCAGGCGGTTGACCCAGAACGTGGGATAGCCGAACCACCGGGCCCCCGCGGCGTCCCAGCCGGCGAACGCGACGAACGCGATCTCCTCGCGCGTGAGGCCGAACGCGTCGAGCGCCATCCGGTACGCGCGAGGATCCGGCTTGTACGTCCTCGCCCCATCCGTGCTGAGCACGTGCTCGAACAGGCCCCCCAGACCGGAGCTCTCGATGGCGGCCCCGAGCATCCTCGGCGTGAAGTTCGACAGGAACGAGAGCCGGATCCCCGCGTCCCTCAGCGCCCGGAGCGCTGGCAGCACGTCAGGCCACGCCCGGAGATCGAGGTACGCGCCGAGGAGCCGCGCCCGCTTCTCCTCCCCGAGATCGAGCGCCAGCGCGCGCTCGGCGAACACCAGCGCATCCGAAGTCACCTGCCAGAAGTCGGCATACTCGCCGGACGCGACCCGGAGCCACGTGTACTCGAATTGCCGGGTGCGCCACGCCTCGCTCAGCGACGCCCCCTTGTCAGGACAGAGCTCCTCCGCGAGCGCCGCGATCGGCCGCGGATCGAAGATCGGAAAGGCGTCGAAGGCGACCGCCTTGATCTTCGACCCGGCCGCCGGCCGCGGCGGCGCCGGCCCGTGCTGCGCGGCACAGGAGGCGGTCCCGGCTGGGGCCGAGCCCAGGAAGCCCGCCGCGGCCGTGCCGGTCACGCGGTGGAGAAACTCACGACGATTCGTCAACATGCCAGCCTCCATCGGATCATCGGACGTGAACCACGCGACCCGCGAGAGCGCGAGAGCGCGAGAGCGCGAGAGCGCGAGAGCGCGAGAGCGCGAGAGCGCGGGTGCGCGAGTGCGCGAGTGCGCGGGTGCGCGAACGCGCGGGTGCGGGAACGCACGCGGCAGAGCATGCGCGGTCCGCCGTTGCCCGGGGATCCGCCATCGACGTAGACTCGCCATGCACCTTTGCATGGCGCGGAGCGCTCTCCGGCAGCAGCGCCCCGCGCCCCGGAGCCATGCTCGACTGGGACGATCTGCGCTACTTCCTCGCCGTCGCGCGGCACGGCAACCTCTCCGCCGCCGCGCGCGTCCTGAAGGTCACCCAGCCGACCGTGGGGCGGCGCGTCGCGGCGTTCGAGCGGCGCCTCGGGGCGAGGCTCTTCCAGCGCTCGCCGTCGGGGTTCGCGCTGTCGGCCGCGGGCGAGAGCGTGCTCGGCCACGCCGAGCGCATGGAGCAGGACGCGCTCGCGGCCGAGCGCGCCGCCGCCGGACGCGACGCGGGCCTGAGAGGCCACCTCCGTATCACCGCGTCCGAGTGGCTCGCCACGCGCGTCCTCGGGCCGCTGCTCGTCCCGTTCCTCGCGCGCCACCCCGCCATCTCCGTCGATCTCATCGCGGACGCGCGCTGGCTGAGCCTGCCGCGGCGGGAAGCGGACATCGCCCTTCGCGCCGCCGCGTTCGAGCACCACGAGGTCTTCCAGCGCGAGGTCGCGCGGATCGGGTTCGGGCTCTATGCCTCGGAGGCCTACCTCGCCGAGCACGGCCCGCCGGACTGGGGCCGGCAGTGCGAGGGCCACACCCTCGTCACCATGAACGACGAGCCCCCGGCGATCGCCGACCTGTCGTGGGTGCGCGCCGTCGCCGCGAAGGCCCGCGTCGCCGCGCGCACCAACGGCCGCGAGCCCCAGGCGACGATGGGGGCCGCCGGCGTCGGGCTCGTCTGCCTGCCCCGCTACCTGGGCGACGCGACCGCCGGCCTCCGCCTGCTCTCGCCGCCCTCGCCGCCGCCAGGGCGCAAGCTGTGGCTCGGGGTGCACCGCGACACGCGCGGGGTGCCGCGCGTGAAGGCGCTCGTCGCGTTCGTCGCCGACGCCCTCGGGCCGCTCCGGAGCGCCCTCGACCCCGGCGCGCGGCCGCGCGCGTCAGGCGACGAGCGCCCCCGCTACCGGCCCTGATCGCCCTGGCACGCCCTGAGCTTGTCGAACGGCGCGTCGCACGTCTGGGGCAGGAAATCGGTCCTGCACTCCGGATCGCGCCCGCTCAGGCAATCGAAGAGCGACGCGATCGACGGCGCGAGGAACGTGCAGGGGATCCGGTCCGCGGAGATGACGGTCTCGCCCATGCAATCGAAGAAAGGAGCGGTCAGCGCGTTGCAGGGGCGCTGCTCGGAGAGCAGGTCGGCGCAGCGCTCGGGACACCGGAGCTCCGGACACGTGACGCCGTCGAAGAGCGAGCAGAAGAAATCGCACGAGGCCCTCTGCTCCTCGACGGAGGCCCCGCCGGAGCTCGCCGATGGCGACCCCACGGCCGCGCCAGCGCCCCCGGCGCCGTCGGAGCTCCCGGGGAGCCCGTCGACGACGACCGCCCCGCCGCAAGCGCCCGCCCCCGAGAGCGCGACGAGCGAGGCCAGGAAAGCGAAGAGCAGCGGCGTTCTCATCAGGGCATCCTAGCGCGCGGCAGGCACGGCAGGGGCGCGCGTCGAACGCCCCGCATGCCCCGCACGTCCCCCGCCGCTCACTCCACCGCCTGCGACTGCTCGATCGCGTCCTCGCGGCGCTCTCGGCGGTTGCACGCGAGCACCTTCTTGCGGACGCGCACCGCGTCGGGCGTGACCTCGACGAGCTCGTCGCCGTCGATCCACTCCATCGCCGTCTCGATCGTGAGCAGCCGCGGGCTGGCCAGGAGGACGTTCTCGTCCTTGCCGTGGTTGCGCACGTTCGACAGCTTCTTCTCCTTGATGACGTTGACGTCGGTGTCGTTCGGCCGGTTGTGCTCACCGATGATCATCCCCTCGTAGACCTCGACGCCGGGGACGATGAAGAACATGCCGCGCGGCTGCAGGTGGTGCAGCGCGTACGGGGTCGAGACGCCGGCGCGATCGGCGACGATGGCGCCGGTCGGGCGGCGCATCATCGGGCCGCCCCAGGGCGCCCAGCCGTCGAACATCGTGTTGAGCAGGCCCGTCCCGCGCGTCGCCGTCAGGAACTCGCCGCGGAAGCCGATGAGCCCGCGCGACGGCACCCGGAACTCGAGGCGGGCGCGGCCGAAGCCGGGGTTCGTCATCTTCACCATCCGGCCGCGCCGGCTGCTGAGGCGCTCGGTCACGATGCCGACGTAGGTGTCCGGCACGTCCACGACCACGAGCTCGAGCGGCTCCATCACCTCGCCGTCGATCTCGCGCGTCACCACCTCGGGGTTCGAGAGCTGCATCTCGTACCCCTCGCGCCGCATCGTCTCCACGAGGATCGCGAGCTGGAGCTCGCCGCGGCCGAGCACCACGAACGTGTCGGGCACGTCCGTCGGCTCCACCCGGATCGCGAGGTTCTTCATCGCCTCGCGCTCGAGCCGCTCCTTCAGGTGACGGCTCGTCAGGTACTTCGACTGCTTGCACTTGCCGGCGAAGGTCGACGTGTTGACGCCGATCTTCATCTTGATCGTCGGCTCCTCGACCACGATGCGCGGCAGCGCCTCGGGGTGCGCCGGATCCGCGATCGTGTCGCCGATCGTGACCGCGTCGATCCCGGCGATCGCGATCACCTCGCCCGCGACGGCGCTGTCGACCGCGACGCGCTTCAGCCCCTCGTAGGCGTAGAGCATCTTCACGTAGCCGCGCGACTGGCCGCCCTCGGCGAGGAGCGCGACGTCGGCGCCGGACCGGGCGGTGCCGCGGACCACGCGGCCGACCGCGAGCCGGCCCACGTACTCGTCGTGGGTCGTGTTGCAGACGATGACCTGGAGCGGACCGTCGGGGTCGCCGGAGGGGCCGGGGACCCGCTCGAGGATGGTCTCGAAGAGCGGCTCGAGGTCCTTCGCCTCGTGCTCGAGCTCGCGCTTCGCCTGGCCGAACTTCGCGATCGCGTAGAGCGTCGAGAAGTCCATCTGCGCGTCGCTCGCCTCGAGGTCGCAGAAGAGGTCGAACACCTCGGAGAGCACCTCGTGGGCGCGCGCGTCGCTCCGGTCGATCTTGTTGATGACCACGATGACCGGGAAGCCGCGCTGGAGGCACTTCGAGAGCACGAAGCGCGTCTGCGGCAGCGGGCCTTCGGCGGCGTCGACGAGGAGGAGCGCCCCGTCGGCCATCATGAGCGTGCGCTCGACCTCGCCGCCGAAGTCGGAGTGGCCGGGCGTGTCGACGATGTTGATCTTGACCCCGCGGTACCGGATGCTCGTGTTCTTCGCGAGGATGGTGATGCCGCGCTCCCGCTCGAGGTCGTTCGAGTCCATGACCCGCTCGGCCACGACCTCGTTCTCTCGGAAGGCGCCCGACTGGCGGAGCATGTGATCGACGAGGGTCGTCTTCCCGTGGTCGACGTGGGCGACGATGGCGATATTGCGGAGATCGTTACGGGGCATATACGGCGGCGGCCGTGTAGCACGCGACCCACGGAGGAGCGAGCCCATCCTCGCTAGAGCCCGAACGTTCGGCCTGCACGGCGGCCGCGCGTCGACGCGCTCGGATGGAGAGCGCTCGGCGCGCGCGTGGCGCAGGAGCGGCGCGCGCCGAGCGGGCGAGGGGAGCGCTAGCGATTGACAGCCGAAGGCGCACGGCCATAGGGTGCGCGCCGTGCTGGTGCCCGGGCGTTCGCCTGGGCCGAAGAGGGAACCCGGTGAAACTCCGGGGCTGCCCCGCAGCGGTAAGCGAGAACGACCTCCACCCCATGCACTGGCCCGCCGAGGGCTGGGAAGCGGTGGACAGTAGGAATCCGGTCAGACCGGAGCGCTCGCGAGCCCGAAGACCTGCCAGCGCCCGGCGGCGGGAGACATCCGGCGCCGGTTCGACCTGGGAGCCTCGAGGGAGGCGGTGAGGTCCGAGCCGGTGCAGCTCTGCCTCTGCCACGTCCCGGATACCGAACCGCCCCCCGCGTCGCCTTCCGGTCGCCCGCGGGGGCGAGAGGTCGGTCCAGCGCACCGTGCGATGGCCAGCCATTTCGTCCTCGCGGAGCTCGACGCGAGCGGCACGACGCCGCTCCGCGCGATTGCGGCGAAGGAGGACACGAATGCTGCGCGAGACGGTCACGACGAGCCACGGGCACCGCCATCCATTGCATCTGCTCGCCGCGTTATCCATGGTGCTGGCCGCCGCGCGGCCCGCGCGCGCCGAGGGCGACGCCCCCGAGGCGCCCGCTGCCCCGCCGGAGGCCGCCGCTGCAGCGCCCACCGGCGAGGGCGCGCCCGCGGGCGACGCCGCGATCGAGGTCACGATCCAGGCGGAGAAGCCGGGCAGCGAGGCCGCGTCGCGCGTCTCCGTCGGACACCGGGAGCTCGAGCTCAGGCCGAGGCTCCGGCCGGGCGACATCCTCGAGTCGGTCCCCGGGCTCTTCGCCGTGCAGCACGCGGGCGGCGGCAAGGCGAACCAGTACTTCCTCCGCGGATTCGACGCCGATCACGGGACCGACGTCGCCTTCTTCGTCGACGGCGTGCCCGTCAACATGGTCAGCCACGGCCACGGGCACGGCTTCACCGATCTCTACTTCATGATCCCGGAGCTCGTGACTGGGCTCGACGGCTATAAGGGGCCTTATTACGCGAGCATCGGCGACTTCGGTACGGCGGGCGCCGTCAACCTGCGCTTCGCCGAGAAGCTCGAGGAGAGCTACGCGCAGGTCAGCCTGGGGCAGTACGGTATCCAGCGCGGCCTCGTCATCGCCTCGCCCGATCTCGGCGACGCGTGGCGCGCGGTGGCCGCGGCGGAGATCTACCGGAACGACGGGCCGTTCCTGAGCCCGGAGCGGCTCGAGCGCTTCAACGTGTACCTGCGGGCCACGCACGATCTGGGCAACACCGGGAAGGTCCAGATGACCTGGATGTCGTACGGATCGACCTGGCACGGCTCCGGCCAGATCCCCGCGCGCGCCGTGTGCGGCGAGGGCGAGCAGGGCGGCCTGAACCCGCCGCCGTCGGCGTTCGGACAGCCGTGCATCGACCATTTCGGCGCCGTGGACCCGACCGAGGGCGGGGCGACCGAGCGGCACATGGCGTCCGTCGCGTACTCGACCGCGTGGCGGGACGCCGATCTGAGCGCGCTGGCCTACCTCGTCCGGTACCGCTTCACGCTGTACTCGAACTTCACGTTCTTCAGCGAGGACCCGGTCCGCGGCGACCAGATCGAGCAGAACGACGACCGCGCCGTCGGCGGCGCCGATCTCCGGTTCCGCAGGCAATACGAGATCGGCGGGGCGAGGTTCACGACCTCGCTCGGCGCGCAGATCCGCGCGGACGCGATCGACAAGTCCCTCCACCACGACGAGGCGCGCGAGCGGATCGAGGAGAAGAGCAGGACCCACGTCGACGAGAGCCAGATCGGCGTTTACGTCGAGCAGGACGCCCGGCTCCGGCGCTGGCTCCGCCTCGTGCTCGGGGCGCGCGCGCAGTGGATCGACGTCAACGTGGACGATCCGGGCGAGGACCTCGAGGCGGCGGGGAACAGATCGAGCGGCGCCCGGGGACAGATGCAGCTGCTCCCGAAGCTCACGGCGATCGTGTCGCCCGCCGAGGGGGTCGATCTCTTCGCCCACTTCGGGCGGGGCTTCCACTCGAACGACGCGCAGGGCGCGGTGCTGGGGGAGGGCGCGGCGACGCTGATCACGCCCGCGACGGGCTACGAGGTCGGCGTGCGGGTCGCGCCCTTGCGCGGGCTGTCGCTGAGCGGGGCCGCTTTCCTGCTCGACCTGGACTCGGAGCTGGTCTGGAGCGGCGACGCGGGCGCGACCGAGGCGTCGGGGCAGACGCGGCGCTACGGGATCGAGATCGGCGGGCGCTACCGGCTCCGGAGCTGGCTCTTCGCGGACGTGGACGCGACCTTCACCCGCGCCCGCTTCCGCGAGAACGCCGGCAACGCGAGCGCGGTCGCCCTCGCGCCGACCCAGACGCTGACCGCGGGCGTCGGCGTCCGCCCGACGCTCGGCGCGTTCACGCCGTTCGCGGCGCTGCGGGTCAAGGCGATCGGCGCGCGGCCCGCGACCGAGGACGAGTCGCTCACCGCCGAGGGGTTCACGGTCGTCGACGCCAACGCCGGGCTGCGGTGGAAGAACGTCGAGGTGGCCGTGGACATCCAGAACCTCTTCGACACGACGTGGCGCGAGGTCCAGTTCGCGAGCGAGTCGCGGCTGCCGTACGAGCCGGCCCCGGTCACCGGGATCCACTACTCGCCGGGGTGGCCGTTCACCGCGATCGGGCGGGCGACGCTGTACTGGGAGTAGGCGCCGCGCCGGCTCATGTCCGGCGGAGGTCCTCGCGCAGCGCGTCGAGCGACGCCCGGAACGCGGCTTCGCTCACGGCAGCGCCCGTCGCCGCGGGCAGGAGCTCTGCGAACATCTGCCAGGCTTCCCGGATGTCACATACCCTGTGCGGATAACGCTGACGGGCAATGAGCGTGAGCCCTGTCACGACGCTGCGAACCATCGCCGCCTGGAACCCCGAGCCCTCGAAGACGACCGCTGAGCACCTGATATATGCGCTCGCCTCCGTGAGGAAGCCCGCGATCGCCCTGCGCGCGGGCGCCGGCGGCAACGACGCCCCGCTCTCGACGAGCGTGAGCAGCCCTATGCCACGCGCGTGCTTCTTCGCGAACTCCGCGCACGCGTCCCTCAGGTGGCGCGCGGCGTCCTCGGTCGTCTCGCGGCGCCAGATGACGCAGAAGATCCGGTGCCAGGAAGCCAGGACGTAGTCCGGTTGTCTGGTGACCAGGTGCCAGGGGTCGGGATGCATGATCATGCTCGTTCCGGAGCGGTCGCAGCGGAGATGCTCGCGGGTGCCTCAGGGTACACCGGCGTCTCTTCGCCCGCGACACGCACACCAACTCGAGCGTGAGCCACCGGGCGCCGGCAACGGATCGGCGGCGCGCGCTCTCGGCGCTGATGGGCAAGACAACCCCGGTGCCTTCGAGGTTGGGTGGATCGCACTGGACACGTTCGATGGCTCCACAATCGATGAGTCCGTCGTGACACTCTCGAACCGCTCCAGCGGCCGGCGGTGGCCCTGCGCGGCCGCCGGCGGGCGCTCTCGACGCCGGCTCATGGGCCATTGCTGTGCTCGTCACTCGCCGCTGCCGGCCGCCACGATGACGGCTCGCAGATGCGGAGAGCAGGACGGGAACGGAGAGCCTCGCCGCGTGGCAAACGTGTAACCATGCTGTAGGCTGTGCCGCATGGATCCGACGGGGCTCGGCGCCGATCTGCAATTCCGCCTGCTGGTCGAAGGGGTGAAGGACTACGCCATCTTCATGCTGGACACCGAGGGGCGCGTGATCTCGTGGAACGCCGGCGCCGAGCAGATCAAAGGATACTCCGCGCAAGAGGTGATCGGCTCGCACTTCTCGCGCTTCTATCCGGCCGAGGCGATCGAGCGGAAGTGGCCGCAGACAGAGCTCGCCGAAGCGCGGCGCGTGGGCCGCTTCGAGGACGAAGGCTGGCGCGTGCGCAAGGACGGCTCGATGTTCTGGGCGAACGTCATCATCACGGCCCTCCGCGGCCCCGACGGCGAGCTGCGCGGCTTCTGCAAGATCACGCGCGATCTGACCGAGCGCAAGCGCCAGGAAGAGTCGCTGCGGCAGAGCGAGGAGCGCTTCCGCACGCTGGTCGAAGGCGTGAAGGATTACGCCATCTTCATGCTCGACCCCGAGGGCAGGGTGACCATGTGGAACGCCGGCGCGGAGCGGATCAAAGGATACTCCGCGCAAGAGGTGATCGGCACGCACTTCTCGCGCTTCTATCCGGCCGAGGCGATCGAGCGCGGCCGGCCAGAGGCGGTGCTCGCCGCCGCGCGGCGCGAGGGCAGCTTCGAGGACGAAGGCTGGCGCGTGCGCAAGGACGGGTCGTCGTTCTGGGCGAGCGTCCTCGTCACGGCCATCTACGGCCCGAGCGGCGAGCTGCGCGGCTTCTCCAAGATCACGCGCGACCTGAGCGAGCGCAAGCGCCTGGAGCAGATGGAGTCCAACGCGCGCCAGATGGAGGAATTCGTGGCGATGCTGGCGCACGAGCTGCGCAATCCGCTGGCGCCGATCGCCAACGCGACCAGCGTCCTCAAGCTCGAAGGCAAGGACAACGCCCAGGTCGTCTGGGCAGCCGGCCTGATGGAACGGCAGCTCGGTCAGCTCGTGCGGCTCGTCGACGACCTGCTCGACGTGAGCCGCATCACGCGCGGCAAGATCGCCCTGGAGTCCAAGCGGATCGATCTCGCCGACGTGGTGACGCGCGCGGCGGAAGCGTCCCGGACCTGGATCGACGCGCGCGAGCAGACCCTGGAGCTGCAGCTGCCCGAAGGGCCGCTCGCCATCGTTTCGGGCGACCTGGCGCGGCTCACGCAGGTGGTGAGCAACCTGCTGCACAACGCGGCGAAGTTCACGCCGCCGCGCGGCGCGATCCGGGTCACCGTGGAGGCGGACGACGCGCACGCGATCCTCCGTGTCCGCGACAACGGCGTGGGGATATCGCCCGAGCTGCTGCCGCAGGTGTTCGATCTGTTCACGCAGGGGGATCGCGGCCTCGATCGCGTCGAGGGCGGGCTGGGCCTCGGATTGACGATCGTGCGCCGGCTGGTCGAGCTGCACGGCGGGACGGTCCAGGCGCTCAGCGAGGGGCCCGGCCGCGGCAGCGAGTTCATCGTGCGATTGCCGCGGCTGACGCGCCCCCTCGCGACGCCGACGGCGGGCGCGCCCGCGACGAAAGCCGGGCGCAAGCTGCGCATCCTCGTCGTCGACGACAACCGCGACTCGGCCGAGAGCATGGCGCTGCTGCTCAAGCGCATGGGTAACGACGTGCACGCCGTGTTCGACGGCCCTTCGGCGCTCGAGCTCGCGGCGCAGCTCCAGCCGGACGTCGTGCTGCTCGATATCGGCATGCCGGGCATGACAGGAGTTGACGTCGCGCGCGCGCTGCGTCGCATTCCGGGCCTCACGGGCCTATCGCTGTTCGCGATGACCGGTTACGGCCAGGAATCGGACCGCCGCATGACGCGGGAGGCCGGGTTCGACGTGCACCTGGTCAAGCCGATCCGCGCGGAGGTGCTGAAACAGCACCTGGCGGACATCGCCGCTCGTCCTGGAGCCGGCTGAGCGCCTCATCCCGTCGCGTGTCCCGGAGGCGGCGGCGGCTCCGCCGTGGCGTCGCCGGGCGCCCTCGCGGCGAGCGGCTCGCCGGCCCGCTGTAAGCTGCGCCCGGCCGCCCCGTTGCGAAGAGGTGCGCCGCGGCGATCTTCGCCGGGGCCTCCTCAACGAGGGCTTCCATGCCGTTCTCCGTCCACACGACCCACGCCGCGGCGCGCTGGCGCCTGTCCGCGGCGTCCGCCCCGCTCTTCCTGGCGCTCCTTTCGCTCCTCCTCCTGGGCTGCGGCCCCCGCCTCGTCCCGTTCACGCACGAGCTCCGGGTGCAGCGCGACCTGAGCGACAGCGACGTGAAGAACCTGCAATTCTACGTCTCGCACCCGATCGCGCTGCGCCGCGAGCTCACGGCCGAGAGCTCGCAGGTGACGAGCAGCCACAAGCTCCTGCTCGTCTCCGGGAAGGTCATCGAGGAGGTCGTCGTCGAGGAGCGCACGCCCGGCGTGGTGGTCGCCGCTCGCGGCGGCGCCCTGTCGGTGAGCTTCGAGCCCGGCGCGTCGCTCACGTTCTCCGCGGGCCCTGAGCGCTTCGAACCCGCGCCACCCGCGCCGCCCGCGCCGTCGTTCCCGGGCTTCGCGACCCCGCCCGATCCGTTCCCCGGCGACGCGGAGCCGCTCCTGGCCAGCCCGAGCGCGGCCGGCGACGGCAGCGGCCCCGGCGGCAACTACTGGCTCGCGGCAGGGCCCGGCCGCGAGATCCGTTACCAGGGCAAGGTGTTCTCGGCCATCGAGGACAGCCTGCGGGCGCACCTCCTGATCGACGCCGACGCGCTCGAGGAGGTCGTCGAGCGGCGCACCGTCCTCCCGGGCGTGCGCCTCCCCGGCCGCTGACGCGCGGAGGCGCGCCCCGCCGCGGGCCGTCGCACGTCGGGGCGCGCCGTTGCGAGGGCGCGCGCGCTGCGCTTCCATGCCGCCCGCCCCGTGACCACGCCGCCGCCGCCCCCGCCCGCCGCGCTCCGCGCCCCGCGCGTCCGCGCAGAGCTCGTCGCGACCGGCTGGGAGCTGTTCTCGGCGCTCCTGTTCCTCTCCGCCGTCGTCCCCGCCGCCCTCACCACGCCGTGGCCGGCGATCCTCCTGCTCGCTTCCCTGGCCGCCTCGGCCGCGCTCTCGGGCGCGCTCACCCGCCGCGGCGACCGCGGCTTCGCCGTCGCGGCGGCGATCCGCGCCCTCTCGTGGCCGCTCGCGGTCTTGCCGCTCGCGTTCCGGGGCGCCCCGACCGCGCCCCCCTCCTGGCCAGGCCCGCTCGGGATCGGCCGCGCGACGCCGCCGTCGTGGCTCGGCCTCCTTGTGACCGCGGTCGCCTTCGGCGTCATGGCGGGCGGCATGCGCCGCGCGATCTACCGCGCCCTGCTCCGCGAAGGCGCCGTCGAGGGCGGCGCCGGAGACGCCGCCTCGGCGCGCGCCCTCGCCGCGGCGCTCCGGCCGAGGCTCGCGGAGTCGGCGGTGACCGCGGGCATCGTCGGCGGGCACGTCATGCTGCTCTTCTGCGTCGCCTTCCTCCGCACCCAGAGCCAGGTCGTGTTCCAGGCGTGGTTCGAGGTCGTCCCCCTGCTCGCCCTCTCGGGCACCCTCGGCTTCACGCTCGCCGTGCGCCCCGCCACGCGCCCGATCCTGACGGCCCTCGCGGCCGGCCCCTCCGGCGCCCGCGCCCTGCTCGGCCGCGGCCTCGCCCGCGCCGAGCGGCTCCCCGACGTGCTCGCCTCCTTGAACTTCGCGCTGTGGCTCGGGTGCACCGCGATCGGCATGGCCTACGTGCGCGTCGGCGCCACCTCCAGCGTCGCCGACGCGCTCATGCAGCTCGGCTTCGGCGCCCTCTTCGCCTTCGGCGTCTCGTTCTACCAGCGCGCCTGGCACAAGGACTCGGTCGCCCGCGCGGTGGACCTCCTGCGCGCCTGGACGGGCGCGCCCGAGCACGGCGGCGCGCCCCCGACGCCCCTCCGGCGGCGCATGCTGCGCGACTTCGGGCTGCCCCTTTTGTTCACGGGGCTCCTCTCACTCTTCTCCTCGATCGGCCTCTACCGCGCGCTCGCCACCGGCTCGTCGTTCGACGAGGACTTCAACGCGATCACCGCGCTCTTCGCCTCGCTGTCCCTCCTCGTCCTCGCCGCCCTCGGCGTCGTCGCGCGGGCGGCGCGCGAGCTCTCCCGGCCGATGGCACAGCTCGCCCGCGCCGCCGACGAGGTCGCGCGCGGCGAGCTCGACGCCGTCGTGCCGCGGCTGTCAGGGCCGAAGGAGGTCGTGGGCCTCGGCGAGAGCGTCGAGCGCATGCGGCAGGCGCTGTCCCGCACGATCGCCGAGCTCGAGGCCGAGCGCGCCGGCCTCGAGGAGAACGTCGCCGCGCGCACCGCGGAGCTCACGCGCGCCCTGTCCGAGCTGAAGCGGACGCAGGCCGCGCTCATCCAGGGTGAGCGGCTCGCCTCCATCGGCGAGCTCGTGGCCGGCGTGGCGCACGAGATCTATAACCCGCTGAACGCCATCGCCGGCGCTGCCCAGCCGATCGAGGAGCGCGCCGCGGAGCTCCGCGCCGTCCTCGACGCGTACCGCGAGGCGGAGCGCGATCTCCCGGGCGAGCGCCGCCGCGCGCTCGAGGCGCTCCGCGAGCGGCTCCAGACCGAGGCGGCGCTCGACGATCTCGCCGGCATCTCGACCCTCGTCCACCGGGCGGTCGAGCGCAGCGTCCGCATCGTCACGAACCTGAAGAGCTTCTCGCGCGTCTCGGGCGAGCCGCTGCCGGTCGATCTGCACGCGGGGCTCGAGGAGACGCTGCTCCTGCTCGGCCCGCGGCTCCGGCAGGCGCGCATCGAGGTGATCCGGCGCTACGGCGAGCTGCCGCCCGTCACCTGCCGGGGCGGCGAGATCAACCAGGTGTTCATGAACCTCCTCGTCAACGCCATCCAGGCGCTCGAGGCGCCGCCGGCGCCCGCCGCGCCGGCAGAGGAGGGGGCCTCCGGCGGGGGCGCGGCGCCGCGCGCGCCCGGCGAGCCGGCGATCTGCATCGAGACCTGGGTCGACGAGGACATGGCGGCCGTCGCGATCTCGGACAGCGGGCCGGGCGTTCCGCCGGACCTCGCCCAGCGCATCTTCGATCCGTTCTTCACAACGAAGCCGCGAGGGCAGGGGACCGGCCTCGGGCTGTCGATCTCGACCGAGATCGTCCGGCGGCACGGCGGCACGCTCGCCCTCGCGCCAGAGCCAGAACCGGAGCCGGAACCGGAACCGGAAGAAGAAGACGGCGACGGCGGCCGCGGCGGACACCGGTGCCGCGGAGCGCCGGCCTCGGTCCACGGCGCGCGCTTCGTCTGTCGCCTGCCCCTCGATCCTCGCCCGGCGAGCGCCCGTCCGCAAGGCGATACCCCTCCTCCCGCGCGGCCGTCCGCGGAGGCGAGCCCGCCCGAACGGCCGTCCGCCGAGGCGAGCCCGCTCGCTCGGCCTACGCGCGGCTTGGCTTGACGAGACGAGCGCGCCGTCGGCGCCGGTCTCCCACCCCACCTCCACGCGGAGCTCGCACGATATTCATCGCAACCCGACCGCGGGCCCGTAGACCAGCTGTTTCAAACCGGATACGTTCAGCGAGCGATCCGACTCACCGCACAGCGCAATAGGGCCCTGAGAGACGAGAACGGCTCTTCTGGGGAGCGCTGAGGAGAAACGAAGGCACCATGGAGCGCGCGATTCAGCGACCGGCAGGTCCCAAGGCTTCGAGCACCGATCCGTTGATCGGGAAGGTCGTGGCCGGCAGGTACCGGCTCGAGGCACGGCTTGGCGAAGGCGGCATGGGCGTCGTTTATCGCGCCCGCCACGTGCTGATCGACCGGGTCGTCGCCCTGAAGCTCATCCGGCCCGATCTCCGCGGAGAGACCCACCTCCGCGCGTGGATGCTGCGCGAGGCGCGCGCCGCAAACCGCGTTGATCACGCCCACATCATCGATATCCACGACATCGGCGAGACCGAGGAGGGCGAGCTCTATCTCGTCATGGAGTACCTCGTCGGCACGCCGCTCTCGGCGGAGCTCGCGCGCGGCCCGATGCCGATCGCGCGATCGGTGGACATCCTCGAGCAGATGTGCGCGGCGCTCGCGCGCGCCCACGACCTCGGCGTCGTGCACCGCGATCTGAAGAGCGACAACATCCTGCTCACCCACCGCGGCGGCCGGAAGGATTTCGTCAAGATCCTCGACTTCGGCCTCGCCGCCATCGCGCGCGACCCGCGCCTCGCCCCGAAGGGCGCGGTCTTCGGGACGCCCGAGTACATGTCGCCCGAGCAGGCGCGCGGCGAGGAGGCGACGGCGCAGTCCGACCTCTACGCGCTCGGCGTGCTCTTCTTCGAGATGCTGACCGGGCAGCTCCCCTTCCGCGCGAACGACCGCGACACGCTCCTCGAGATGCAGCGGACCCACGCGCCGCCGCGGCCCCGCTCGATCCGCCCCGACGCGCACGCGCAGGGCGAGGCGATCGTGCTGCGCCTGCTCGAGAAGGACATCCGCAAGCGCTACCGCGACGCCCACCACCTCCAGGAGGAGCTGAAGGCGCTCCAGCGCGGGCTCCCGGCCCACGCGTGGGAGGTCGAGGGGAGCGACGGCGTGCCGGTGCCGCCGCCGCCGCCGCCGCCGCAGAGCGCCGGCGTCATCGAGTGGGCGAGCCGGGCGGCCCTGTTCTCGCGCATGGTCTCCCGCGCCTACCCGTCCGGGCAGGTGCCGCAGGAGGTCCAGAACGGCCTTGCGCAGGCCTGGGACCTCGCCGCGCGCGCCAACAAGCTCGAGGGCGAGGTCGCGAGCCTCACCCGCAAGCTCGAGGCGCTCGAGCGCCGCGGCCGCGCGCTGCGCGCCGAGATCGGCCGCAAAGTCGAGGAGCTCGCGCACGAGGAGTCGCGCGTGATGCGCGAGGCGATGGCCGACGGCGAGGACGTCGAGAAGGTCCGCGTCGAGCTCGCCGCCGCTGAGAAGCTCGCGCTGTCCGCGCGCCAGCTGGCGGACGGGGCGGCCCGCCAGGGCAACCACGATCCGCTCATCTACGAGCGCGCGGGCGCGGCCGGCGCGACCGCGCAGGCGAAGCGCGAGCAGCTCGGGCGTTACGAGCACAAGAAGAACACGCGCGAGGCGAACGCGCGCGACCTGCGCCGCCAGATCGACGAGCTCCGCGCCCAGCTCGCCCGCTACGCCGAGGCCCTGGAGGAGGACCTGGCGCAGGGGCGCGAGCGCGTCGCGGCGCGCACGCGCGAGGGGCTCGCCTACGAGAAGTCGTTCAGCGAGGCCTCGAACCTGCTGCTGAGCCACCTCCGCAACAAGCCGGAGTGTCGGGACCTCGTGGCGGAGCTCCTCACGTCCCACGCCAGCCCTGGCGCGGACTCGGGCTCGGATCAGCGACTCTCCGGCTCGGATCGCCGGCTGAACAACGCGACCGAGCGCAACTGAACACGGACGAGGACAGCTGAACACGATCGAGCGCAGCTGAAAGCGTCCGAGCGCAGCTGAATGCGACCGGACGCGACAGCGTGTGACAGCGTTCGGTCGGGCGCGCTTCTTTCTTTCACCATCGTACGTAATCTCCCTACGTGATCTCCTGACATCGCGCCGCTGACAGGCCCTCTCGTCGTGGGCGCGCATCGCGCCCTCTCGACGGCGTCTCGGGTGCATGGTAGCTAGCGCGCGCCTCGGGGGTCCGGTCACGGTGGAGGCATGCCTGGCAGCTCTGGGCACTCCGTCACCCTCCGGTCGTCGAGGGACGAGGCTGTGCTGAAGCGTCGGCGTTAGAGCAAGAGCCCCTCCGGCAGCGCGCCGGTCCCCTTCCCCTTTACGCAGGCGGCCAACCCCTCGGAACCACGAAGCAGCGAGCGGCGATGGCGCCGTCCTCTGCCTCGGATTTTGCGATGGAGGCACACCGTCCATGAACGTTCTCCGGTCCCACAAGGCCTGGCTCGCACCGATGCTGGCCGGGCTCGCCGCGCTTGCCCTGCTGCTCAGCGGCGGGCTCGCCAGCGCCAGTGAATCCGATCTGGTCCTCCCCGACCTAGGCACTCAGTCCTTCGGTGGCATCGACGGCCGCACGCTCCTCATGGGCGGCATCGGCGTCTGCGCGCTCGGGTTCGTGTTCGGGCTCGTCATTTACTCGCAGCTGAACAAGCTCCCGGTCCACCGCGCGATGCGGGAGATCTCGGAGCTCATCTACGAGACCTGCAAGACGTACCTCGTCACGCAGTTCAAATTCATCCTGGTCCTGGAGATCCTGATCGGCGCGGTCATGGTTCTCTACTTCGGCGTGCTGCGTCACATGGATGCCGCGAAGGTCGTGGTCATCCTGCTGAGCAGCCTCGTCGGCATCGCCGGCAGCTGCGGCGTCGCGTGGTTCGGCATGCGCATCAACACGTTCGCGAACTCGCGCGCCGCGTTCGCGAGCCTCAAGGGCAAGCCGTTCCCGACGTACGCGATCCCGCTCAAGGCCGGGATGAGCATCGGCGCGGTCCTCATCAGCACCGAGCTCATGCTCATGCTGGTGATCCTGCTCTTCATCCCGGGCGACTACGCGGGCCCGTGCTTCATCGGCTTCGCCATCGGCGAGTCGCTCGGCGCCTCCGCGCTCCGCATCGCGGGCGGCATCTTCACGAAGATCGCCGACATCGGCTCGGACCTCATGAAGATCGTCTTCAACATCAAGGAAGACGACGCGCGCAACCCGGGCGTCATCGCCGACTGCACCGGCGACAACGCCGGCGACTCGGTCGGCCCGAGCGCCGACGGCTTCGAGACGTACGGCGTCACCGGCGTCGCGCTCATCTCGTTCATCCTCCTCGCCGTCCCCGATACGGCCGTCCAGGTCCAGCTGCTCGTCTGGATCTTCGTGATGCGCATCGTGATGGTCCTCGCGAGCATCGGCTCGTACCTCCTCAACGAGGCGATCGCGAAGGGGTCCTACGCCGACGCCGACAAGATGAACTTCGAGGCCCCCCTGACGCGCCTCGTCTGGCTGACCTCGATCGTGTCGGTCGCGCTCACCTACGCCGTGTCGGCGTTCATGATCCCGAGCCTCGGGGGCGACACGACGCTCTGGTGGAAGCTCTCGTCGATCATCACCTGCGGCACCCTGGCGGGCGCCATCATCCCGGAGATGATCAAGATCTTCACCTCGACCGAGTCGCGCCACGTCCGCGAGGTCGTGACCGCGTCGCGCGAGGGCGGCGCCTCGCTGAACGTCCTGTCCGGCCTGACCGCCGGCAACTTCAGCGCGTACTGGATGGGCCTCGTCCTCGTCGTGCTGATGGGCATCTCGTACTACTTCTCTGCCCAGGGCCTCGGGCAGCTCATGATCGCCGAGAGCGTCTTCGCCTTCGGCCTCGTGGCGTTCGGCTTCCTCGGCATGGGCCCGGTGACCATCGCGGTCGACTCCTACGGCCCGGTGACCGACAACGCGCAGTCGGTCTACGAGCTCTCGCTCATCGAGAACGTCCCGAACGTCGAGGCCGAGCTCAAGAAGGATTTCGGCTTCACCCCGAACTTCGACAAGGCGAAGCACTACCTCGAGGAGAACGACGGCGCGGGCAACACCTTCAAGGCGACGGCCAAGCCGGTGCTCATCGGGACGGCGGTCGTCGGCGCGACGACGCTCATCTTCTCGATCATCGTCGTGCTCAGCAACACGCTGGTGAAGAACGCGGCGAACCTCACGCCCCAGGAGCGGTTGAAGGAGATCATGGGCCTGCTCTCGCCGCTCCACCCGCCGTTCCTGCTCGGCCTCGTGACGGGCGGCGCGATCATCTACTGGTTCACCGGCGCGTCGACCCAGGCGGTCTCGACCGGCGCCTACCGCGCGGTCGAGTTCATCAAGGCGAACATCCGCCTCGAGGGCGTGGAGAAGGCCTCGATCACCGACAGCAAGAAGGTGGTCGAGATCTGCACGCAGTACGCGCAGCGGGGGATGTTCAACATCTTCCTCGGCGTCTTCTTCTCGACGCTCGCGTTCGCCTGCCTCGAGCCGTTCTTCTTCATCGGCTACCTCATCAGCATCGCGCTCTTCGGGCTCTATCAGGCGATCTTCATGGCGAACGCCGGCGGCGCCTGGGACAACGCGAAGAAGCTCGTCGAGGTGGAGCTGAAGGAGAAGGGCACGCCGCTCCACGCGGCGACGGTCGTCGGCGACACCGTGGGCGACCCCTTCAAGGACACCTCGTCTGTCGCGATGAACCCGATCATCAAGTTCACGACGCTGTTCGGCCTCCTCGCGGTCGAGCTGGCGATCGAGATCGACCGCGGGACGAGCCTCGTGCTCGCGGGCATCTTCTTCGTGCTCTCGATGGTGTTCGTGTACCGCTCCTTCTACGGGATGCGGATCAAGTCGGACGAGAAGGCGACCGCCGCTGCGGGCGCCCGCGCCACGGCCTGAGCGAGGCGCCTCCTCTCGCGCTCGGCGCTCCCCGCGCCCTTTCGCTCCCCTCTCGCGCGCGCTGACCTCCCCCGCCGCCCGACGCCGCTCCGCGGTCGACGGCGCGCAGGGGAGGGCCTTGCGCCCAGCGCGCCCGCACTATAGTGACCCTTCATGCGAGCGCTCTGCCCCACTTGCGGCCTCCATCACGAGGTAGTCCGGGTCCTCGAAGACGGGCACGGCGAGCAGCGCAAGGACGTCTATCAGGTAGAGCCGCTCCTCGGCTGCGAGCGCACCTGGATCTCGGACAAGGAGCTGCTCGAGGCGCGCGCGCGCTTCGGCCAAGACGTCGTCGTGCCCGACGAGGACGACGAGTAGCGCGGCGACGACGGCCGCGCGGCCATGGCGCCTGCGCGGTCATGGCGAGCAAGGCGGCTCCGCCGGTCCTCCCAGGGATCTTCGCCGTGGTCCCGTCGCGTGGCCGCCGGGTCGTGTGGTGCTCATGACACGCCCGATCGAGGGTCAGGGGATCTCTGACAACAACTTGTCGCGTGAGGGGCATTGGGGCGCCACCGTCGCCAGGCATCGTCTGCGGCCATTACCCGGCGGAGACGAGGACATGATGACGAGGCGGACCCTGAGGACGGCGTTGCTTCTGGTGCTCGCAGGCGGTCTTGCCGCGATCGGGAGCGGTTGCGGCGAGGATGGCGCGAAGGGCGCGCCCGGGGCGCCCGGCGAACAGGGCGTACCGGGCAAGGACGGCGCGAACGGTGAGCCGGGGCAACCAGGGGAGCCCGGTGAGCAGGGGGAGCCCGGTGCGCCCGGTGAGCAGGGGGCGCCGGGGGCGCCTGGTGAGCCCGGGGCGCCTGGCGAGCCCGGTGCGCCTGGCGAGCCCGGGGCGCCTGGCGAGCCCGGGGCGCCTGGCGAGCCCGGGGCGCCTGGTGAGCCCGGTGCGCCTGGCGAGCCCGGTGCGCCTGGCGAGCCCGGTGCGCCTGGCGAGCCCGGGGCGCCCGGCGAGGACGCGCCGGTGTGGAGCAACGCCGCGAACCTCGCGCACTACGTGAGAGAGCGCGTCGCGCTGTTCGCCACCGGCAACTTGCCCGAGGGCGAGCAGTTCCCGCTCCGCGCGGCCGCGACCGACACCATCCGGGCGCTCGCCGGCGTGCGCTCCGACATCGTTGTGACCTGGCTCGATCCGCTGACCTTCAGCACCGCGCCGGAAGCGCCCCGCTTCGGCGCCAACAACGATTACACAGCGTTCTTCGGCGAAGGGTGGGCCGCCACCGCGGGCGACGCGCCGCAGTGGAACGGCTCCGCCACCGCCGGGTGGCTCTGGGTCAACCACGAGTACGTCTCCGGGCGGAGCCCGACGGTCAGCTCCGCGCCAACGGGGCAGCACCTCACGCTGGCCCGGCACCTGCGCAAGCTCGGCGTCCTCACCAATGATGTCGAGTCGAACGTCTGGTCGCAGGCGGACGTCGACACCTACATTCGATGGGAAAAGAAGGAGGTCGGCGGCTCCTGGCTCCGGACCGTGCAGGACCCGGCGACGGGCGCATGGTCGGTCGACCGGAGCGCGACCGCCGTCCGGTACGACGCGACGAGCAAGACGCTGAGCCGCCTCGCGGGGCACGAGCTCTCGAGTCCGGGCCACGACGACACGACCGGCGCGGCGCTCGCGGGCGGGCTCGTGGCCGGCATCATGGGCGACTGCGCCGGCGGGCAGACGCCGTGGGGCACGGTGATCACCGCCGAGGAGAACGTGCAGGACTACTACGGTGATCTCGAGGCGAGCTGGTCTGGCGATCAGCGGTTCCTCACCGGCCGGGGCTTCGACCCGGGCGCGCCGGTGAGCCCTGTCTTCGAGGCGAGCACCAGCGCGGAGTTCGGGCGCATCTCCGATCCGAACGGCCGGCAGCCGCGCGACCATTACGGTTATCTCACCGAGATCGACCCGGGGCAGCCCGCGGGCGAGTACGACGGCAAGACCCAGGCGGGCACGGGCCACAAGAAGTTCGGCTTCATGGGCCGCGCCCGCTGGGAGGCCGCGACGTTCGCCGTCGACGACGCGTGGAGGCTCGCGCCTGGTCGGCCGATCGTTGTCTACGGGACCGACGATCGCCGCGGCGGCCGCATCTACAAGTACGTGAAGCGGCAACTACACGGCCGGCATGACGCGGGCGGCGATCCGCGCGCTGCTCGACGAGGGCAAGCTCTACGCGGCGCACATGGCCGGGCTCGACAACACGACAGGCAACACCCTGGTCGCGACCCACGCGGCCCCGACCGAGGCGGCCCCGGGCACGGGGCAGTGGATCGAGCTCTCCGTCGACAGCGCCGACATCGCGCCGAACGCGGTAGCGCTCGGCGACCCGGCCAAGACGGTCGGCGACGCGCTGCGCGACGTGAGCTGGAACCGGATCGGCGGCTTCCAGACGGATTACGACGTCTGGCGCGCGCTGTTCACGGTGAGCAACAAGGTCGGGATCATGGAGCTGAACCGGCCCGAGGACATCGAGTGGAACCCGCGCGATCCGAGCGGCACGCCGCGCCTCTACGTGGCGTTCACCAACCACACCGGGCAGACGGCGCTCGATCAGGGCGGCGCGGTCTTCGATCCGGCGACCCACGCGACCCAGTCCCCGAAGCGCACGGACGCGGTGGGCTCGATCTTCGCCCTGGAGGAGTCCGACCCCGCGAACCCGGGCGCGTCGACCGAGTTCCTGTACTTCGAGGTCTGGCACGGCTCGAAGGGGCAGGGCGACTTCGACGCCTCCTGCCCGGACAACCTGCTCCTCGACCGCGATGGCGGCGTGTGGTTCGGCACCGACGGCAACTTCGGCGTGGCCTCGCACGCGGACGCCTTCTACTACCTCGATCTCGACCCCGCCCACCGCGCGGGCCAGCCGGGCGTGACCCAGCCGAGCTTCGGCAAGGCGTTCCGCGTCGTGGGGCTGCCGAGCGACGCCGAGGCGACAGGCCCGTCGTTCACGCCCGACATGGGCACGATCTTCATGTCGGTGCAGCACCCTGGCGAGAACGCCTACAGCACCTGGCCGAAGGGCGACGCCTCCCTGTCGAGCGTGATCGCGGTCACCTTCCTGCCCGAGTGATCCCTCCGATGCCCGCCCGCCGCGCGCGCCTGCTGTCCGCGCCCCTGGCCTTCGCGGCGGTGTCCGCCGTCCTCGCAGCGGGCGCGCGCTGCGGCGGGGGCGGCTACGACCCGCTCGCCACCGCGGCCGCGCGCGCCGGGCGCGCTGGCAACCCCGAGGCGTCGATCCCGCCGATGTGTTACGCGACCACGGCCGGCGGCGCGAACGGCTGCTGGACGTGCCACACGATCGGGATCGGCCCGAACACGCTCGCCGATCACGAGCTCCAGCGCGAGTACGCCTTCTCGGACGCGGCCCGGAAGAACCCCTGGACGAACCTGCTCGAGGACCTCTCGGCCGCCGCCGCCCGGACGAGCGACGCGGAGATCCTCGAGTACATCCGGGAGGACAACTACGCGCCGCTGCGCGAGGCGCTCGCCGCGCGCCGGGATTACCCGGGCTACGTGCCGGATCTCGACCTCGGCGCCGGGCTCGACGAGGAGGGCTTCGCGCGCGACGGGAGCGGCTTCCGCGCGGTCCGCTACAAGCCGTTCCCCGGCAGCTTCTGGCCCACGAACGGCAGCGCCGGCGACGTGTTCCTCCGGCTGCCGGCCGCGTTCCGCGAGGACGCCTCGGGCGCGCCGTCGCGCGAGGTGTACAAGCTGAACCTCGCGCTGCTCGAGGCGGCGATCGCGTCGCCGTCGCCCCTGCCGAGGGAGGGCGCGGCCGGGCCCGCGGACGCGGCCGCCGGGCGGGAGGTGGAGCCGGTGAGCGAGCTCCTCGCCGGCTTCGATCTCGACGGCGACGGCGCGCTCGAGCCCGCGGTGACGCGCGTGGTCCGCCTGCCCGCGCGGTACGCCGGCGGGGCGGCCGGCGTGCCGGTGCGGGCGTGGCTCTACCCGCGCGGGGCGGAGCTCCTGCACTCGGTGCGGTACCTCGACCCGGATCGCCCGGCGCTGCTCGCCGCGCGGATGAAGGAGCTGCGCTACGCGCGCAAGGTCGACGAGCCGGACGACTGGGCGATCGCGCGCGCGTACGAGCGCGAGGCGGAGGAGAAGGACGAGGGGCAGCCGCCGTTCCACCCGGGCGGGCCAGAGGTCGGCCTGCGCAACGCGTTCGGCTGGCAGATCCAGGCGTTCATCGAGGACGAGCAGGGCCGGCTGCGGCTGCAGACCGCGGAGGAGCACCGGGCGTGCATGGGCTGCCACGGCGCGGTCGGGGTGACGGTGGACCACACCTTCTCGCTGGCGCGCAAGGTGCCCGGCGCGGCCGGCTGGCGGCACCAGGACCTGCGCGGCATGCCCGACGTGCCGCAGGCCGGCCACGCGGAGCCGGAGGTGCTGACCTACCTGCGCCGCGCGCGCGGGGCCGACGACTACCGCGGGAACGCGGAGATGCTCGCCCGCTTCTTCCCGGGCGGCGCGCTCGACGAGGCCGAGGTGCGGCGCGGCGCGCCCGGCGGCGACCGCGATCTCGCGTACCTCGTCGCGCCGTCGCGCGAGCGGGCCCTCCTGCTGGACAAGGCCTACCGGGCCCTGGTGCGAGCGCAGCGCTTCGAGGCGGGGCGGGATGTGGCGCTCGGGCCCGCGACGGGGATCCTGCGCGTCGTGGAGGGCGAGTCGACGGGCCTCGGCGAGGCGCAGCGCGTGTACCTCGACGGGCGGGCGCACCTCGCCTGGTGAGGCCTGGGGCGCCGGCGCCCCGGGTGAGGCGCCCGGCTGGCCCGCGCACGCTCAGTTGGGCGCGAGCGGGCCCGGCGTCTCGGGCGGCTGCTCGGCGAGCGGCCGGTTGCGCCCGTCGACGCGGAGCACGCGCGGCGTGTGCCGCCGCGCCTCGGCGTCGTCCATGTCCGCGAACGTCGCGATGATCACGAGGTCGCCGGGCTGATTGAGGTGCGCCGCCGCGCCGTTGATGCACACGACGCCCGAGCCGTGCGCCCCCGCGAGCGCGTACGTGGTCAGCCGGGAGCCGCGCGTCACGTTCCAGATGTCGACCGCCTCGTACGGCAGGATGTCGGCGGCCTCCAGGAGGTCGGCGTCGATCGTGACGCTGCCCTCGTAGTGCAGATCCGCGTGGGTCACGGTCGCGCGGTGGATCTTGCTCTTGAACATCCGTCGGTTCATGCGTGATGCCCTCTGCCCTTCCCGGCGAGGGACGGCGGCGCGCGCCCCGGGTCGAGCGCGCGCCGGGTCGAGCGCGCCCGCGGGTGAGGCGGGCCTCCCTCGCCAGGGAAAGGACGGGCTACCTCATGCGCGCAGCCGGCGGTCAGTCAAGGAACAATCGCTGCCGCAGGAGCCGGCCGCCCGCCAGGTGGATGGCGTCCTCGTCGGGCAGCGGGTCGTCCGGGCCTGGCAGCGCGTCGGGGTGGCCGACCACCAGGACGACCTCGCAGGGACCCACCGCGACGTCCCGGAACAGCTCCTCGCGCGTGCCCGAGATGCTCGCGCCACCGACGCCATCCAGCGCCAGCTCCACGGGCCACGGGCGCGCGCTCCCGCCCTGCACCAGGAAGGCCCTTACCGCGACCGGCGCTGGCACGTGCGTGCCGGGCGAGAGCGCGATCGTGAGCCTTTCGCCCCTGCCGACGTGGCGCGGGGTGCCCGGCCCGCGAGCTCCCTGCTGCGGGCCGTCGCCGAGGGTCGTCGTCGCGAGCGTGTAGTCGGGGAGCGGGGCGGCGCCCGGCGCGAACGGCGCGGGCCGCAGCGCCAGCAGCGACACGAGCGCCGCCGACACGACCCAGCCGACCACGCCGACGGCCGCCCGGGCCCGCGCCGCCGGAGTCGTCCGCCGCGCGCTCCGCCGCTCGACGACCAGCTCGGGGTGCGACAGGCCCTTGCGCGGCGGCCTGGCGAGGGCGTCCGCGCCGTCCTGCGCGCGCTGGGCAGGCTGCCCGGGCGCCGCGCTCGAGCGCGCATCGCGCGGCGGCTCCGATGTCCCGGGCGGCACCGATTCGCCGTCGATCGCGCGACAGACCGGCGCGTCCGTGGTGGACGGCGCGCTCGTCCCGCTGAGCGAGTCGGCGTCCGCGCCGAGCGGCGCTGCATCGGCGACGTCGCTCGCCTCCTCCGCGTCGCAGTCCCACTCCTCGGGGCACCGGAAGCGGATCCCCGATTTCCGATCGACCGCTGGGCGCGCGAGCGGAGACGGCGCGGGCGCACCGCCGCTCGGCTCCCGGAGCTGGGCGACGAGCTGGTCGGCGAGCCGGGCGCGGGTCTCGTCGTCGAGGGGCGGCCGGACTTCGCGCTCCTCCCGCCCGGCGCTCGAGCGCGCCGCGGTGTTCGCGGCGTCTCCCGGAGCGTCTTGCGCGTCCTCCGGGCGCGTCTCTTCGGCGAGCCTGCGCCAGCGCGGATCGGTCGTCGGATCCCGCTGTGCGATGCGCGTCAGGGCGCGCAGCAGCTCGTCGTCGTCCATCAGCCGCTCCCCGCGTCGCGCCACGCGGTACAGCGCTCGACCTGCCGGCACCGGCTCAGGAGCGCGGGCGCAGCACGGGGGACCGGAAGGGGGGGGCGCCGCTCGCCGAGCGTCAGGGTAGGCACCCCGTCGCTCAGATTCGCCTCGTGGATCAGCGCGAGCGGTCGCTCGGGCATCTGATTCCCTTCCCCTGGGGATCGAAGAACCCCAGTTTGCTATTCACGTTATCCGGTTCTCGCCTCGCCCGTCAATGGAGCTCGGGGCGCGCCCGGGGGCTTCTCCCCCAGCGGCTCTTGGCGTGAGGCGTGAACATGGCTGTCAACGTGAACGTAAACGTGGACGACACGCGATCGCATTGCGGACGGCGTTGAAGTTTTCTCACAATTACGTCTATTTCTTCGGTTTGGCCGCGCTGGTCGCCTCGGCCGCCTTGGTTGTCTCGGCCGCCTTGGTTGCCTCGGCCGTCAAGACACGCACGGTGTCACCGACAATCTCCAGCGCTGCTGGTTTTCCGCCGTAATGCGACGCCATGCCGACGTCGATCCGCCAGATCTTGTCGCCGCAGGCCGACGTGGCGCCGTGCCTCTGGACCGTGTGGCCCACGACCATGCGCTTCGCGGACATCGCCGCGAGGGTCTGGTCCAGCGCCGCGCAGGGGGGCGACCCCGGGCTCGGCGGCGGCTCGCTCGAGTAGAGGCGCGCCCACACCGGGCTGTCCTCGGCCGCGATCACGGCCGGCGCGGAGGGGCTCTTCCCCTCCATCCACGCGCGCACCTCGCGGTTGATCCGCGCGATGCCGTAGCGCGTGTGGGCCGGGAGCACGCCGCCGTGCGCGAAGACGGTGTCGCCGACCGCGATGATCACGTCGCGCGCCGCGAGCTTCCTGGCGTAGAGACCGCCGGGGGCGAACGCGGCGGCGCGGGCTCGCGCGGGGGGCGGCACCGGCGCGAGGCGGGGGCCCGACGTGTCGAGCCCGGGCACGTCCTCGAAGTCCCTGAAGCCGCCCTCGGTGACGTAGCGGAAATCGAGCTGGACGTTCATGACCTCGTGGTTGCCGTTCAGCGCGTACACGGCGCCGCCGGCTGCGCGCGCCTCGACGGCGAGGCGATCGAAGAGGTCGACGATGACCTGCTCGTCGTCGCCGCGGTCGAGCTCGTCGCCCGTCTGCACGAGCACGAGCTTGCCGCCGATCCAGCGATCCGCGCCGTCGATGGCGCCCGCGATCCGCAGGGCCGCGCGCGTCGCCGCGAGGTCGCCGTGGACGTCGCCGATGGCGACCACGCGATCGGCGGCCGGGTACGCGTAGGAGCGATCCGCGTCGGGCGGCGGCGCAGCCGGGGCTCCCGTCGAGCGCGGAGGCGGAGAGGTGGCGGCGGGGCTGTGCGCCGTCGAGGCGGGTCGGTCGGCGTCGCAGCCCGCGGCGAGCAGTGCGGCGAACAGCGCGGTGAGGCGGAGAGCGGCTGACATCGGACGCGATCCTCCGGGGGATGATCGGGGGTGTACCATGGCGAGCGGTGGACGCGCCGCGGCGCGCCGCGGCGGCACCTCGACGCGCGCGATCAGGCCGGGAGCTTGGCGGAGAGGAATGATTTTAGCTTGATCAGATTCTTCGCGTCACGGCTGAAGCTCGGGGCGGTGTAGCTCGACGCCCAGCCGGTGATCTCGTGCATGAACGAGGCGCGGACCTGCTCGTCGCTCAGGATGTCGTCGACGGTGCGGCCGCGCGCGGCGCCCTTCTCCAGCGAGCGCACGTAGCCCTTGAGCCGGGCGTAGTCGCCGCCGAGCAGCTCGGCGATGAGCTCCGCGTCGCGGGCGAGCCGCGCGAGGGCCGGCGCCTGGTCGCGCAGCTCCGGGCTCTCCGCCGCGGCGAAGGACGCGGCGACGCGCAGCACGAAGGCGTCGTCGAGGAAGCCGAGATCCTCGATGCCGTCCGGGATGAGGTCGAGCGACTTGAAGAGGTAGTTGAGGCCCCCCGCGAGCGAGCGGCGCGTGGCCTCCGGGCTTTCCGGCGAGGCGAGCAGGCCCGCCAGATCCGTGGCGTCCGAGGCGAGGCTGCGCAGCCACTCGGGGAACGTGTCGAGACAGCGGTCGTCGAGATCGGTCATGGGATCCTCCCGGCGGGAGCGCGAGCGTAGTCCGAGGGGCGCGGCGCCGTCCACGCCATCCATGCAGGCGAGGCGCTCGGCGCCGCTTCGGGCGCCGGGCGCTGCGACCAGGACATCGTCGCGGCTTCCCTGCGCACGCGCGCCTTTCCCACGATCGCGCGGGCGGCGCGCCGCGGCCCTCGGCTACGGGCGCGCGCCGCCGGCCGCGCTCGCGCTCTTCGCATCCATCGCCGGCCGCCAGCCGAGGATGCGCAGCGCGTTCTGCGCGAAGATCTTCACCACGTCCTCGCGCGACATGCCGCGCTGCCTGAGCCGCGCGGCGAGCGCCGGCAGCGCCGACGCGTCGTCGAGCCCCCTCGGCGGGACGATGCCGCCGTCGAAATCCGAGCCGATCGCGACGTGATCGACGCCGGCCACGCGGACCATGTGATCGACCTGCGCGACCACGTCGTCAACGTCCGCCTCGCTCGTGCCGTTCACGAAGGGGGCGTGGAAGTTGAGCCCCGCGACCCCGCCGCTCCGCGCGATGAGCCGCAGCTGCTCGTCCGTCAGGTTGCGCGGCCGGTTCGCCACCGCGCGCGCGTTCGAGTGCGTCGCGACGATCGGCGCGCCGTGCGCCGCGGCGATCGGGACGAGATCCGCGAACGCGGCGTCCGAGATGTGCGAGACGTCGATCAGGGCGCCCTGCTCGTAGACGCGCTCGCAGAACCGCTTGCCGAGCTCGGTCAGCCCGTACGCCGCCGGCTCGCCGGTCGCGGACGACGAGAGCCGTGTGTTCTTCGCGTGGTTCGGGCTGATGAGCCGCACGCCGCGCGCGATGAAGCGGTCGATCTGCGCGATGTCCGCCGCGAACGCGCCGGCCCCCTCGATCGAGAGGAAGGTGCTGATCTTCCCCGGCTCGGCCCGCGCCGCGCCGAGCGGGAGGAGCACCGGGTTCGCGGCGATGATCGCCTCGATCGTCGCGAGGACCGCGCTGGCGTCCTCGATCTGCGGGCCCTCGGGGCGCGCCTGGTCGGGCAGGTAGATCGGCAGCACGATGCCGAGGTAGTGGCCCGCGACGAGCGTCTCCCTGCGGGCGTGGCCTTCGCCGAGGCGCCTGTCGCGCCCCTTGAAGTGGACCTGCCAGGGCACGTCGACGTGCAGATCGACGACCGGCACGGGGGGCTCCGCGGGCGGGTCGCCGAGCGTGGGCCGCGGCGCGCCCAGGGCGCCGGCGGCGCAGGTGACGGCGAGCAGGGCGCGGACGCGGGCGCTTCCGTTCACGCGCTCACCCGCTCACCAGCACGCCCAGCGCGAAGCCGACCCCGAGGCACACGAGCCCGATGAGCCCCACGAGCCACCAGGCAGCGCCCTCCGAGCCCCCGCCCTCGGCGGCCAAGGGGACCTCCACGACCCGCACGTCGTAATGGCCGCCCGTGAGCGTCGGCACGCCGGCGGGCTGCTGCGCGCTGATGTGGGTTGGCCTGGCCGAGAAGGTCGCCGTGGGCGCCACCGACGGGGACGCCTGGGCGGGCGGCGCCGTCATGCGCGGCGGGGGCACCGTCGGGACCCTGGACGCGACCGGCGGCACGCTCTGCACCGGCTGCGTCACGTTCTGCGGCGGCTGCGCCACGTTCTGCGGCGGCTGCGTCACGCTCTGAAGCGGCTGCGGCGGCGGCAGCGAGGGCAGCTGGTGCGTCAGCGCGGGCGACGCCGGCGCGTCGGGCCGCGCGCTGGGCGTCGCGATGCCCGTGCGGTGCGCGATGGCGCCCAGCGTCTGCGCCATCTCCTCGGCCGTCTGGAAGCGTCCGGCCACGTCCTTGCAGAGGGCGCGCTGGAAGAAGAGGCCCCAGGCCGCGAGGTGGGGCGCGACCTGCTCGATCGGGCGCACCTCCTTGGCGAGCACGGCGGTGAGCCGCGCGAACTCGTTCTCGGCGGGGAACGGCTGCGTCGCCGTGAGCATCTCGTAGAAGATCACGCCGACGCTCCAGAGATCGGCGCGCGCGTCGACGCCCTGCGCGTTCTTGATCTGCTCGGGGCTCATGTAGCCGGGCGTCCCGAGGAGCGTGCCTGCGCGGGTCTTCAGGCCCATTCCGCCGGCCGCGTCCATCACCTTCGCGATGCCGAAGTCGAGCACCTTCACGCGGAAGCCCCCGCGCGGATCGCGGATGAGGAACAGGTTCTCCGGCTTCAGATCGCGGTGGATCACCTTGTGGCTGTGCGCGGCCATGAGCGCCTGGAGCACCTCGTGGATGATCGGCACGGCCTGCTGCGGGGGGATCGGGTTGCCCGTGTCGATGTACGCGGCGAGCGGGACGCCCTGCAGGAGCTCCATGACGAGGTAGGGCGTGCCGTCCTCGGCGCGGGTCGCCTCGAAGACCGAGGCGATGTTCTGGTGGACGAAGCCCCTCGTCGCCTCCGCCTCGGCGAAGAAGCGGTGGAGGACCTGCTCCTCCTGCGTGAACTCGGGGTGGAGCACCTTGATCGCCCGCTTGCCCTCGCCGCGAAGGCCCTCGGCCTCGTAGACCGCGCCCATGCCCCCCTCGCCGAGGAGACGCAGGATCCGGAAGCGCCCGTTGAGCACGGCGCCCACGAGCTGATGGGAAGGGCTCGATGGGTCGATCACACGCGGACTCTACCAAAGCTTGAGCGCGGCCAGCTCGCCGAAACCTCGGCGGCGCTTGGCTTCCGGTTCCGCCGGCGCGGGTGTCAGGGCGCGGCGTTCGCCACGGCCGAGCGCGCGGCCGGGCTCGCGGGCAGCGGCGTCCGCAGGGCCTCGCCCGGCTGAGCGCCGGCGTAGAGGAGCTCGTAGACGGCGAGGCTCGTCATCACGCGCTTCGTGTAGAGCCGCGTCTCCTCGTACGGGATGCGCTCGACCCACAGGTCGAAGCTCTGCGAGGGGCGCTCCGCGATCCATCGCTTCGGCGCGCCGCCCCCCGCGTTGTAGGCGGGGATCGCCAGCAGGGGGTTGTCCGAGAACTGGCCGCGCAGCTGCGAGAGGTAGCGGCAGCCGAGCGCGATGTTCACCTCGGGGCGCTTCAGCGCCTCGGCGCTCCACGGCAGCCCGAGCGGCTTGGCCATCCGCTTCGCGGTCGGCACGATGAGCTGCATCAGCCCGAACGCCTGGGCCGGCGAGGCCACCCTCGGGTCGAAGGCCGACTCCTCGCGCATGATCGCGTAGGCGAGGGCCTCGGGGATCCCGCTCCGCTTGGTCTCCGCGGCGACGAGGCCGGAGAAGGGGCGCGGGTAGGCGAGCTCCCAGGCGCCGCGCCAGCGCCCGACCGGGTAGTGATCGACCCACTCGCCCGCGAGCTCGACGGCCGCTGGCGCCGCCATGGCGGTGCGCAGGATGCTGTACGACTGCGGCAGCGCGCCCGAGCGCGCGAGCAGGAACGCCGAGGCCCACATCACCTCGCGCGGCGCCGTCTTGCCCCCGACGCCGAGCAGGTCGAGCTCGCGCCGCGCGAGCTTCGCTTCCCCCTGGCGCGCGAGCTCGACCGCGCGCGTGAACGCGGGCCGCGCGAAGAGCGGGCTCCTGAGCTCGGTGTACGGCGCGCTCGCGTCGCGCTCCAGGGCCGCGGACAGGGCGCGCTCGGCGGCGGCCGGGTCCACGTCGGCGAGCCGCGCGTGGGAGAGCGCCATGTAGAAAGAGAGCGGGTAATCGCGGATCACCTGCTCGAGCAGCGCCTTCCCCTTGTCGGGCGAGCCCGTCTCGATGTGGGCGCGCCCGAGGTAATAGGGGAGCCTGCCGGCGGCGTGGTACGCGCGTTCGTGCGGGAACCGCTCGAGCGCGCGCTCGAGCGGCCTGACCGCGCCCGCCCAGTCGCCGCGCTCCATCTCGAAGAGCGCGAGCTCGAACAGGCCGTCGGCGACCATGTCGCCCGACGGGTAATCGTCGGGCATGGCGGTGAGCAGCTGCACGAACTGCGCCTGGTCCCCGAGCCCGAGCAGCGCGCGCGCGCCGAGGTAGCGCGCGTCGTCCGCGAGCCGGTGATCCGGGTATTCCTTCTCGAGCAGCGCGAAGCGCGCGGCCGCCTCGGCGTGCCGATCGACGCGGAGCGACGCGCGCCCGGCGTTGTAGAGGGTCTCGGGCCGCCGCGGGGCGGGCGCGCTCGCACCTGCAGCGGGCGTCACGCCTGCGGCGGCGGGCGCGCTCGCACCTGCAGCGGGCGTCACGTCTGCGGCGGCGGGCGCCGCGCTTGCGGCGGCGGGCGCGGCCGGCCCGCAGCGCTCGATCGCCGTGCCGAAGAGGTCGGCGGCCTCGGCCCGCCGCCGGAGGCGCCCGAGCGCCTCGCCGCGCGCGGCGAACGCGTCGCAGGCGAAGGCCGAGGGCGCCTGCGCCTCGGGGAGGGCGATCAGCGCGTCGGTGACGGCGAGCGCCTCCTTGTCCTGGCGCGAGGCGAGCAAGGCGCGCGCGCGGGCGAGCAGATCGGCGGGGCCCAGGTCGAGGAACGGCTTGCGCCGCGCGAACGGCAGCGTCGACAGGGCCTGGTCCTGGATCTCCTTCGCCTCCCCGGCGCCGGCGCCGCCCGGCGCCTCGTCGATGACGCGCCGGGTGACGCGGATCGCCTCCTCGGCGTGGTCTTCGCTCGGGTGGCGGAGCAGCGCGCGGGCGAAGCGGAGCGCCTCGGGCACCCACGTCGACGCCGGCCAGCTGCGGGCGAGGTACGCGCGCCAGCGCGCGGCCGCGCCCTCGATGTCGCCCTTGTCGGCGAGCGCGCCGGCGACGATGCGATCGAGCTCGTCGGCGATCGCGACGTCCGACGCGACGGCGCGCGCGCGCTCGAGCGCCGCGTCGGGCTGCCCCGCCCTGGCGAGGAGATCGGCCGCCGCGAACCTCGCGTGATCCGCGAGCGGCCCGCCCGCCGCCGCGGCGGCGTCGTACTCCTTCGCCGCGCCCACGGGATCGCCCGCGAGGGCGCGCAGCCGCCCGAGCTGGTAGCGGAACGCCGCCGCGTCCGCGGGCGGCAGGGGCGCCGAGAGCGCCTGGGCCATCGCCGCGGCCGCGCCTGCGTACGCCTCCTGCTCGACGAGCTTCTGCACCTGCGCGAGCCGCGGGTCGTCGAGCACGAGGGTGAGGCGCTCGGGGTCGAACGCCGGCGCCTCGCCCGGCGTGCCCGTGACGACGGGCCCCGCCGGCGCTGCGGTCGGCGGGGGCGCCGGCTGCGGGCAGAGCGGCGGGCAGGCCGCCGCCCCGCGCTGCGCAGGGGGCGCGCCGGCGCACGAGGCGCCGAGCGACGCGGTCAGCGCGAGCGTGGCGGCCAGCGCGAGCGCGGCGGCCCCGGAGCGGGCATCCAGCCTGAACATGCCTGCACCATACTCCGGATCGCGCGGTCGCACAGCGATCGAGGCGAGCGGCGCGCCTGAGAGCCGCCGGCGCGCCCTCTCGTGAGCTGGCGCGCCGGCGTTCGGACGTGGTGTGGAAGCGTGCGGGGCAGCGACGCGGCGTTACTTCGCCGCGTCGCAGGCGAGGAAGACCCGGATGGCCTCGATCGTGTCGTCGGAGAGCTTCACGCCGATGGGCATCCCGTCCGCGCCGTTCGCCCCGCCGATCTGGATCTCCTCGAAGATCTCCTCCGCCTCGGCCCTGACGCTGGCCGGGTCGTCGACGTTGACGTCCTCCGGAGCGTTGATGCGCGACGCGCCCACCGAGGTCGTCAGATGACAGGGCACGCACTGATCCTGGAGCGCCTGGTAGCCCGCCTCCGCCTGCGCGGTCGAGTCGGGCGGACATTCGCCGAGCGACGAGCCCCCGGAGGTATCGCCGCCGCCGTCGTCGCCGCCGCAACCATGGAGAGCGCCAATGACAAACGGCGCGAAGCAGAGCAAGAGCATCGTACGAACGGGCATCAAAGCACCTCAACAGCTTGTTTAGGGAAGGAGAGCGAGCCGGAGTCGAGCCTCCGGCCATGCAGGCCAGCCGGGCGCTGCGCGCCGATGGTGCCTGGGGCCGCGCACCGGGTCAACAAAGACGGACCGGCGTGGACTGAAGGAAACCGGGGTCGTCCGAGGGGGCGACCTCGTACGAGCTCGAGGCGCCGTGGGTCTCGTCGGCGGCAGCCTCGTGCGAGGGGAGGCGCCGCCGGCCCCGTTCGGATGGGGCGGCTACTGCGGCGCGTTCGGGACCGGCGTGTCGCGCTGGATCTCGGCGCCTATCTTTCTTCGCAAGCGCATCCTCACGTCGCTCGCGGAGCGCAGCCTCCCGGATGTCATGCGGTGGTGCTCGGGCCGATTTCGGGCGCGTGCGCCGCCTCGGCGCTCGCTCTGGGCAGCTCGAACCAGAAGATGCTCCCCTGGCCCACGACCGTGCGGAGCCCCACGCGGCCGCCGTGCGCCTCGGTCAAGCGTTTGACGGTGGCGAGCCCCAGGCCCAGGCCCGGCACTCGAGCGCCCTGCGCTCGGACATGAGGCTCGAACACCATCTGCTCGAGGGCTGGCGCGACGCCGGGCCCCGTGTCCTCCACCTCGATCCGCACAGCCTCTCTCCCGTCGAGCACCCGGATCACGACGCGACAGACCGCCGCGTCGCCGAGGTACTTGAGCGCGTTGCGGATCAGGTTGGCGAGGATGCTGGTCAGCACGCCGGGGCTCGCGGCCACCGCGCACGGGGCGAAGGGCTCGACGCGGAGCTCCGCGCCGAGCTCCACCGCGACAGGAACGAGCTCGACCATGAGATCGTCGATGATGAGGTGCACCTCGGCGCGCGCGCCTGGCTCCGGACTCGCGCCCGCGCGAGCGAACTCCAGCAGCCCGTCGGTCATGCGCTTGACGCGAAGGATGGCCTGCCGGCCCCGTTCGAGCCCCTTTCGTGCCGGATCTCCCTCGTCGAACCGCCGCAGGGCGAGGTCGAGCGAGAGCGCGACCGCGCCGAGGGGGCTGAGCACGTCGTGCGCGACCCGGCCGGCGAACTGCTCGAGCTCATCCGCTCGGCGCTCCAGGACCACGCCCTGCTGGCAGAGCAGCCTCACGTGGCGCCGGATCTGCACCGCGGCCGCCGCGCAGGCCAGCAGCGCGAACGTCACGCTCGCCGTGTTGAGCACGAACGCGACCCGGCGAGAGCGACCGCGGTTGGCTGCGATCTCGGTCGCCAGACGACCTGCGTGCCGTGCGTTGAGCTCGATGCTGGCCATCACGGCGTCGTTCGTCGAGTTGAAGTCCGCCCGCAGCGCGCTGTCCACGAGCTTGCTGGCCTCGTCCGGATGGCCGTTCGCCACCAGCGAGAGGACCCGATCGGTGTCCTGATCGAGCTTGCCGAGCGCCTGCGCGACGGTCTGCCACTGCTTGAACTCGCCCGGATAGACGGGCATGCCGAGGTAGACGTCGATGCTCCGGGATAGATTGTCGCGCGCCTCGTCGAGCTCGTGGCGGTCGCGCGGGCGCCCCAGCGCGGCGTCGTTGACGAGGTCGCTCAGGAGCGCCTGGATATGCCTCAGCTCGGCGCGCGCGGTCGCCAGGTGGATGATGCTCGGCGTGGCGTTCTCCGCCAAGCTCATGGCCACCGCGTCGATCGCGGCGGCTCGGTGCTCCGCGTAACCAGCGGAGATCACGAAGCTCGCGATGGCGACGAAGAAGGCCGCAAACAGCGACAGCAGGATAGACGGCAGCCGCTCGAGCATAAGAGAAGACTTCGCTCTCGTGGGATCCTTCCGCCGTCGCATCTCCATGCGGGATGCTGTTCCGCCGTCCGCCCGAGCGCAACGTGGGAAGTACGCCGGCGCCGCGGCGGATCACCCTCGCTGCATCGGCGGATGTCCCCCGGGCTCGTGTCGAGGAAGGACAAGATAACCACGGTTACGCTGGTGAGCGCAGTGGGGCCCTTGGTGCCCTGAGCGCGATCGAACGAGCTTGATGAACACCGATGAGGCCCCCGGAGAGGGTGTCCGTGGGGCGGCGCAGCGCTAGCTCGCCCGCCGCCGCTCCAGGTGCGTCTTCATGGCCTTGAGATCCCCGTGCACCGCCTTCTTGAAGCTGCCAATGAACAGCCGCCCCAGCGTCTCCATGAACCAGCCCATCCCGGCGATCTCGCCTTCCATCTTGAGCAGCGTGCCGGCGCCCTCGGGCTCGAAGACATACCGGAAGCGGTAGGCCCCCCGCCCCGTGGTGCCCTTTTGCCCGTCGACGAAGAGGTCCAGACGCCTGCCGGGCTCCGCCGCCGTGACCTCGAACAGCTCGGTCGATTCCTTGCCGAACATCTTGCGGGTCTCACGCCACATCGCGCCCTTGCCGACGACGGCGCCCGTGAGCTTCTCTACCCGCACGAAATTGGGCATCCAGTCGCCGAACGCGTCGATGTCGGTCGCGAGCCGGAATACGTCCTCGGGCGATGCGTCGAAGCGCTCTTCAATGGTGAACAGGAGCGGCATCTCGTTCTTCTCCTAGGCTTTCCCGCGCGCCGTGCCATCGTGCCGGAACCGATACTTCTCCGTCAACGAGCGCGTCGAGCGCGCGCCGCGGCCGAGACGCTGGCGCCCCGCCGTCTCGCATCGTCCGGCTTCCGTCCGAGCTCCTCGCGCGGCCCGGATCCGGCGTTGCGGGCTCAGCCCTTCTTGCCCGGCGGCAGCAGCATGCCCCGGTTGCCGGTCGCCCCCTGCATCGGGCGGTGCAGGACGATCTTTCGCCCCGCCTCGCGCCCGTGCGCGTGCGCCGCCGTCCGCTGGTTGCCCGCGTGGCGCAGGTGCTGCACGTGCGGGTGGCGCGTTCGATAGTAGCCGTCCAGATCGGCGTCCCTCACCCAGACGAGCCCCTGCTCCGCGGACACCTTCCGCTCTGCGTTCAGCTTCTCGAGGAACCCGAGCATCACCCCGGCCTGGTAGGTCCGCCGGTCCTTGTTGCCCTTCACCCCTTGGGTCCGCTTGTGCTCGTTCCACAGCTGCTCGGCCGTGTGGTGCAGGAACGCGTGCACGTAGGCCGCCATCTCCAGGTTCGCCGGCGTCCCGCAGATCTCGAGGACGCTGCCCCGCTTGCCCTCGAGCGGCACGTAGACGGGCACCCAGATCGCCTCGACGAAGAAGTGCTTCCCCAGGATGCCGCCGACGATCCGCTCGGTCTCGCCCACGCGCCCGCTCGGCGCGCCGAGGTGGCGGAAGCCGTACTGCCGCGCGGCGCGCGCCTTCGCGACGTCGAGGTTGTACTTCAGCATCAGCCGCTGCGCGGCGCTCATCGCCGCCTGCGCCTCGTTCGCGTTCGGGCTGTCGGCGAGCGCGAGCAGCCGCGCGATGCGATCGAGGATCCGGGCGTCCACGCTCGCCTCCGACGCGCCCGCGTCGCCGCCGCGCGCGACCCCGCCAGGATCCGCCGGCGAGCGCCCCGCGGCCGGCATCCCGGCCGCCGTCCCGTCGATGCCGAGGCGCGTGCACACCTCGCGGAACGCCGGCCCGTGCGCCGCCTCGTCCCTGACGCCCAGCACCTCGTGCACGTACTGGTGCGCCATCTCGTGCTTCAGCACCTCGATCACGACGCCCCACGGCTGCGTCAGGACGAGCGGCCGCGAGATCTCGATCGCGCGCGCCTCCGAGATCCACCGCCCGAGCCGGCTCGCGGCGTCGGACAGCTCGATGGACGCCGAGCGCAGCTTCCGCCGGAAATGCGTGTAGTTCAGGCTCTGGTAGGCCGCCATGAGCTCGCGCACGAGCGCGGCCTCCAGCTCGGCGCTGAGCCTGGCCGCCGTCTCGAGCGGCGGCTCGGGCGCCGGCGCGCCCGGCGACGGCCGCGCCTCGGGCTGCGCGGCGGCCTCGGGCTGCGCGGCGGCCTCGGTCGACGCGGGTTCGGCCGGCGGCGCCGCGGCCCCGGAGGCCTGCTGCGCGCCGCGCATCCCGTTCAGGAAGAGCTGCTCCGCCATGCGAACGCCTCCATGGCACGCCTCGCGCGGCGGTCGAAGGGTTTTCTCGCCTCCCGGGCGGGCAACCCCGGCCGGCGCCGTCACCTCGATGCCACCGAGCCGCCTCAGAAACGTTCCCGATACGCCACGTCCTCGGTAAACTCGGGCGCCTCCGTGCTCCGCTCCAAGGCGCTCAACCATCCTCCGCCGGTCGAGGCCGACGCCGCGAGCCGCTCGTCCCGCGGCTTCGCCCGCGATCTGGGCGCAGATCGCGCCGCGGCGCGCGCGCGGCTGCGCGCCGTCGCCCGCGCCCGCCGCCGCTACGGCCGCCTGTTCCTCGCCCTCCCGCTGCTCCTCATCGTGATGGCGGACGTCCTCCTCCGCGGCGATCGCCTGCTCGATCTGGGCGGGAAGCACATCGCGAGCTACCTCGGCGCGATGGTCCAGAGCGCCGCGCTCTGGGGGCTCCTGCTCTTCGCTGCCTCGTCGCGGCGGGGCGCGTCGCGGTGGCTCGCGGCGCTGCTCTTCGTGACGCTCGCGACGCTGTCGCTCGGCGGCCAGCTCTACTTCCACCGCCAGTACGCGACGTACCTCAACCTCGACGCCACGCTCTTCGGGACCTCGCTCTCGGCCAGCCTCTTCGGCCAGCTCCGGGCCGACGGCGAGAACTTCTTCCGCTCGGTCCTCCCGCCGCTCCTGCTCGCGATCGCGCTCGTGTGGCTGGGCCGGCGGATCGTGCGGCCAGGCCGCACGGCGTGGGCCCGCGCCGCCCGCCTCGCCGCGCCCGCGGTCGTGGTGGCCGCGTTCGTCCTGCCGTGCTCCTACCGCACGGTGCAGGCCTCCACGCCCGACGTCATCTACTTCCACGCGATCGGCGGCCTGCTCAAGGAGCTCGCCGGCGTCCAGACCACGGCGCAGGTGCGCCCCGGGCTCCGCACGCCGCCCTCGCTGCCGCCGGTCACCCCGCGGCCGGGCCCGCGGCGCAACGTCCTCTTCATCCTGACCGAGAGCGTGCGCGCCGACGCGACGTGCTCGGCGCGCATGCCCGTGGCCGCCGGAGAGGCGCCCGTCGCGTGCCCCGGCACGCCGCGCATCGACGCGGCGGTCCCCGACCGGCTGCCGCTCACGCAGATGCGCTCGAACGCCTCGACGACGGCGATCGGGCTCGCCGTGCTCTGGTCCGGCCTCCAGCCGGTCGCGACCCGCGAGGCGCTCCACACGGCGCCGCTCGTCTTCGACTACGCGCACGCCGCCGGCTTCGACAGCGCTTACTGGACGAGCCACCACATGATGTTCGCCAACTCGCGCCTCTACGTGCAGGACCTGCCGGTCTCGCACCAGTGCGGCGCGACCGAGCTCGATCCGCTCGCCGACATCGATCTCGGGGCCGACGACCGGCTGCTGTCGGCGCACGTCCGGTCCGAGGTGCTCTCGCTGCGCGAGCCGTTCCTCGCGGTCGCGCACTTCGGGAACACCCACGTCCCCTACCTTGTCGACCCGGAGGATGCGCCGTTCCAGCCCGCCCTCGAGAGCAAGGCGCCGGACGACAACGAGGCGTACCGCAACTTCTACAGGAACGCCGTTTACCGTCAGGACGCGGCCATCGCGGACCTCATCCGCTTCGTCCGCAGCTCTCCGGTCGGCGAGCGCACGGTCATCGTCTTCACGTCCGACCACGGCGAGGCGTTCCGGGAGCACGGCCAGCTCGGCCACACGGGCTCGATCCTCGACGAGGAGATCCGGGTGCCCGGATGGATCGACGCTCCGCCGGGCACCCTGACGGCCGCGGAGGAGGGCGCGCTGCGCGCGGCCCGGGACGAGCTGGTCTTCCACACCGACGTGGCGCCGACCCTGCTCGACCTGATGGGCCTCTGGGAGGAGCCGGCGCTCGCGGGGTACCGGGCGGCGATGGTCGGGCACAGCCTGCTCCGGCCGTCGCCGGGGCCGGCGGCGCTGGCGCTCACGAACTGCACAGGGATCTGGGGCTGCGCGTTCAAGAACTGGGGGATGATGCGCGGCAACATGAAGCTCGAATCCCGCGCCTGGGACACCGCCTGGCACTGCTACGACGTGCTCGCCGACCCCCGCGAGCAGCGCGATCTCGGGCCCGCCGCCTGCGGCGACCTGCCCCGGCTCGCGGACGCCCTCTACGGCGGTCCCGCCGGCAGCGTCGACGTCCCCGCCCACCTCCGCGACCTCGCGGTCGGGCCTCGCCACGACTGATCCGGATGACCCAGGACATCGACCGACAGGGCGGCGCGCTCGCCGAGCCGCCCGCGTCCCCCGCCATCAGCCTGCCCGCGCACGCGGACGATCGCGCCGCCCGTGACCGCGTCCGCCCGCGCATCGCGCGGAAGGCCGCGCTCCGCCGCGGCCGCCTGATCAGCGCTGCCCTCCTGGCCTCGCCGGCGCTCTGGATCCTCGTCCTCGACGTGCTGCGCCGGGCCCGCCACATGACCACGTTCGATCGGCCGCACGCCGCGGGGTACGCCGCGACCGTGGCGGCGTCGCTGGGGTTCTGGGGCCTCTTGCTCTACGTCGCCTCGGGCCGCCGCGGCGCGGCGCGCGGCGCCGTGGGCGCGCTGTTCGTCGCGCTCTTCACGCTCGCGTGCGGCGTGCAGGGGGGCTTCCACGCCCTCTACAACATCTACTGTTCGGTCGACTCCCAGATCCACTCCCAGTCGATCCCCTGGTCGATCGTGGGCACGCTCCCGCTCGGGCACCCGAGCGTGATCGCCCATTTCGCGGTCGCGCTCGGGTTCGCCCTTGGGGTGCTCCGGCTCTCTCGGCGGCTCGTGCGCCCCCGGCGGCTCCGGCGGCGCCTCGCCGCCGCGGTCGTGCCGCTCGCGCTGGCCGGCGTGGCGATGATCCCGGTGAGCTACCGGGTGATCCAGTCGTCGTCGGCCGACATGATCTACTTCCACGGCATCACCGCCCTGGTGAAGGAGCACCTCGGCGTCACGAACGACTCACCGGATCTTCGGGTGCAGCGCCGCCGCCCGGAGCGCGTGCCGCGGCTCGCTGCGCGGCCCGCGCGGCCGCGGAACGTCGTGCTCATCCTGCAGGAGAGCCAGCGGGCGGACGTGACGTGCGTCGCGTACGACCCGGCCTGCGACAAGGCGACGCCGTTCTCCAACGCCGCCGCGCCCCGCCGCATGCCGCTCCTGCAGATGCGGGCCCACGACTCGACGACGGCCATCTCCATCTCGAACATCTGGTCCGGCGTCCCTCCGACGGAGAGCCTCGAGGTGCTCGGCGCCGCGCCGCTGCTCTGGGACTACGCCCATGCGGCCGGGTGGGACACCGCGTACTGGACGAGCCAGAACCTCATGTTCGGGAACGCTCGGCTCTACGTGCAAGACATCCCGGTCTCGCACCGGGCTGTCGCGACCCAGCTCGATCCGGGCGCCGACCTCGATTACGGCGCCTATGATCGGCAGCTCACGGATCGGGTGATCGAGGAGTGGGACGAGCTCGTCGAGCCGTTCTTCGCCGTCGTCCATTACTCGAACGTCCATTTCCCTTACGTGAGCGATCCGCTCCACTCACCGTTTCAACCGAGCGAGCTGACGAAGGCGCCCGAGAAGAACGAGCACTTCAAGAACTACTACAAGAACGTCGTTTACCTGTCGGACATGGCGGTTGGCCGGCTCATCGAGCACATCCGCGGGACGCCGAGCGGCGAGCGCACGGTCATCGTGTACACGTCGGATCATGGCGAGTCGTTCCGGGAGCACTGGCAGCTCGGCCACACGAGCTCTCTCTGGGACGAGGAGATCCTCGTCCCGACGTGGATCGACGCGCCGGAGGGGACGCTCGCGCCGGAGGAGCGGGCGAGCATCGCGGGCGCGAAGGACACGTTCGTGTGGCACCTCGATCTGGCGCCGACGTTCCTCGATCTGATGGGCCTCTGGGACGAGCCGGGGCTCGATCCGTTCCGCCGGCGGATGATCGGACACCCGTTGACGCGGCCGGAGCGCACGGTCGCGCCGATGCCGCTCACGAACTGCACGTGGGTGTGGGGGTGCGCGTTCCGCAACTGGGGGATGATGCAGGGGCCGATGAAGATCGAGGCGCGCGAGTGGGACGGCGAGTACCACTGCTTCAACGTGCTAGAGGACCCGCTGGAGCTGACCAACCTGGGAGAGCAGGCGTGCGCGCCGCTTCCCGACCTCGCGCGGGGGCTCTTCCACGAGATGCCGAACGTCACGCCGCCGGGGAGGCCGAAGGTCGACTGGGGCGGGTGAGCCTGTACGGGGCGCGGGCGGCGCGGGGTGCTACGCGCCGAGGCGTCGCTCGAGGTCCGCGACCTCCGGGCACAGGGAGCGAATGCGGCTGTACCGCGAGGCCGCTTCGCGGGCCAGGAGCCCGCGCCCCTCCGCCGGCTTGAGCAGGACCCCGCGCTGCTCGGCGAGGGGTTGATAGTCGTGTTCCTTCGGGTTTTCGTGGGCGCGTACTGCCTTCCACGCCCACTCGGAGGGCAGATCGTGTCCGGCGAGGAGCCACACCTCGATCTCTTGCCAGGCGTTCTCGGCCAGAAAACGTTTTCCCGACGGAAGCGCGGCGCTGGCCAGCGACTCCAGTCGATCGAGGGCCTCGCGCCGTCCCGGTTTGCCGTCGCGATCGACGAGGAGCAGGAAACACTCGATCATCGCCTGGTAGCGCACGAGGATCTCCTGGAGGCGCTCCCACCGGAGTGCCTGCTCGACGCCGCCGAGGAGCGGATCGCGGCAGACTAGCACCTTGGCTTTACGGCCGATCGCCTCGAACATCTTTGTGACGATGGGCTCGAGGACGTACTGATCTTTGCGAAAGTCCTCGGGAATGACGAGTACACGATAGCTCACTGGGCGGCCTCGCCCGCATCGTCGGCCATGAGCTCTACCATGTCTTCCAGCCACCCCGAGGCGTGAAGGCGAGCGAGGTCCTGGGTCTCGAGGACCCGCTTCAGGTCGGGAAGGTCGATCACCTTGCGCACGCTGGACTCGTCGGCGCCGCGGAGCCGGTAGATGAGGAGGGCGCTCTCCCTCGACTCGGGGCTGAGAAAGCCGAGGAGCTGGGGCGAATGGGTCGTCGCGATGACCTGGACGTCCCTGGTGCGACATTGCTGCTCGATGAGCTGCACGAGCAGGTGAAGGCGCGTCGGATGAATGCCGTTTTCGATCTCCTCGAAGAAATAGAAGCGAGCGGTATCGGTGTCGAGCAGCGCGGCGAGGATCGCCAGAAAGCGCAGCGTGCCGTCCGATGCGCTGTGTGCGGAGATTTTGCGGCCCCCTTGCTCTACGAGGTGCACAAGGATGCGTCCGGCGAAGTCCTGGGGAAAGTCGAAGTCCACGACGTCGAGCGGCGTGAGCGCGCGGACCCATTCGAGGAGCGTCGACATCCTATCCGGGTCCTGGCAGATCGACTGCAACACAGAGGAGAGGTTTTCGCCCCGATCGCCGAGTACCTGCCTGCCCGGTAGCGAGGGCAGTCGCGCCGCGTCCGGTGAGAGATCCAAGAAGCGCATCGAGCGCAGCGTCTGCAGCGTGCTTCCGGCAAATCTCTGGACCATGGGCTGCTTCTCGGCCTTTCTTGCGACCTGCAGGATCGCCGGCGAGCTCGACAGCACGGGCAGCGCTGGCCCCATTCTCCGATAATTCCCCCCTCGACTCAGGCGCACGATCAGATGCTCTTCGTCTTGCTGCTTCGGTGGATTGTCGGATGGGTGGGAGTCGAAATACATTCGCCTACCCGAGTAGAACAATTCGCGAGCCACCCGCGGTGCTGCTCTCGCGCTCTCGATTGCGACGGCGATCTGGTACCTGAGCCTCCGGACTCCGCGCCGGAGGACGGGATGGATCGGCACCCGAAGCGTAGTCTCGATCGAGAACTCCGATCCTCCTCCGAAGACGACCTCCCTCGTGCCGCCGCGAATCCCCTTCCACTGAAGCTCGCCGCCCTCGCCGTACTTCTCTCCCAGGATCTCCGCGAGCGAATAGCCGCGGCCGACGCCATGGAGAAAGCGGAACGCATCGCGGAGGTTGCTCTTGCCGGAGGCGTTCGTCCCGACGAGCAGCGTGAAGGGGCCCAACGGGATCGCCGCCTTCCGGAAGCTCTTGAAGTTCTCGAGCGTGATCGAGGTCAGCATGGGCTCTCGGCGTGGAGTGTAGCCGCCGCGCTGCCCGTCGTTTCACTGAATCGCTCGACGGCGCGCCTGCGCCCGGAGAAGCGTGCGGACTCTGGACGGGACGGGCGGCGCGCGTTCCAGGCCCAGCGCGCTCCGCGGCACGCGAGGATGAGCCCGCGCGCGGCGCTCAGCCCTCTCCCAGCAGCGCCGCCTGCACGGCCCGGAAGCGCGCGCTCTGCGCCGCGCCCTTGCGCCACGCCAGGTGGATCGTGTTCCGGGCGCCCCGGCGCCCCTTGCCCGGCCGCGGCCCCACCACGACGACCTGCTTCGCCGCGATCGCCTCGGCGATGAAATAGTTCGGCAGGACCGCGATCCCGACGCCCGCGATCGTGAGCGCCAGCATCTCGTCGAGGCTCGTGATCCGGCAGGCGATCTTCGGCGGCAGCGGGGCTCTCTTGCCGAACGACGCCCGCCACCACGCGGCGTGCATCGCGAGATCCGCGTCGAAGACCACGAACCTGTGCTCCGCGAGCTCCCGCGCGGTCTCCGGGCGGCCGCACGCTCCCAGCATTGCGGGCGACGCGACCGCCGAGAACTCCTCGACGTAGACGGGCCGCGCCTCGATTCCCGGGGTGTCCTCGGCGCTCACGAGCAGGCTCAGATCGTCGTCCCCCGCGAGCAGGCGCCGCGCGAGCACCGAGGGCACGTCGAAGCGCACGTCGATGACGAGCTCGGGGTGCTCGCGGAGGAGCCGGGCGAGCCGGGGCCGCAGCCACATGCGGGAGAACGGGCCCGGCCCGCCGATGCGCACGGCCCCGCGGACCTCGCGGTGGTCGTCCGACGCCGCGGCGAGCGCGTCGTCGATGCGCGCGAACGCCTCGCGCAGCGCGCCGACCAGGCCCTCGCCCGCCGGCAGGAGCCGCGCGTTGCGCCCGACCCGCTCGAACAACGGCACGCCGAGCTGCGCCTCCAGCGCCTTGATCTGGTGGCTCACGGCGGACGGCGTGACGCGGCGGCGCCTCGCCGCCTCGGCGAACGTGGGTGCGACGCCGGCCTCGAGCAGGGTGCGGAGCAGCTCGTAATTGATGAGCATGGCTCATCTATAGCGTGAGATCATCTCGCTGGTTTACATCGACTCGGAGGCCTAGGTTCCTCCCGTCGCCGCCAGCCCGAGCGCCTCGGGCGCGAGGGGCGCGACCGCAACGGGCGCAGCAGCGCCCAGAGGAGCGAGACGCCATGAACGCGAGGGTTCTCTTGATCGTCACAAGCCACGCTCGCCTCGGCGAGACCGGGCAACCGACCGGGTTTTGGCTCGAGGAGCTCGCCGCGCCGTACCGCGCGTTCGTCGAGGCCGGGGCGGACGTCGACATCGCGTCGCCTCAGGGCGGCAAGCCGCCGGCCGACCCGAAGAGCGCCCAGGATCCGTCCGGTGCCGTCCAGGCGTTCCTCGAGGACGAGCGGGCGAAGGCGAAGCTCTCGTCGACGCTCCGCATCGACGGGATCGCCGGTGACCACGACGCGTACTTCGTCGTCGGTGGCCACGGCGTGATGTGGGATCTCGCCGAGGACGCCGCCACGGCGAGGCTGCTCGGCCGCGCGTTCGATCAAGGCAAGGTGGTCGCCGCCGTGTGCCACGGCCCCGGTGCGCTCGTGAACGCCCGGCTCGCGAGCGGCGAGCCGCTCGTGAAGGGGCGGCGCGTGAGCGCCTTCTCGGACGAGGAGGAGCAGGCCGTGGGCCTCGCGGCCGTCGTCCCGTTCGCCCTCGAATCGCGGCTGCGCTCCCTGGGCGCGCGCTACGAGCGAGGGCCGGTGTGGAAGCCGTTCGCCGTCCGGGATGGCCGGCTCGTCACCGGGCAGAACCCTGCGTCCTCGGCGCTGGTCGCGCAGGAGACGCTCGCGGCCCTCGCCGAGCAGGAGCCGAGGGAGAGCGCGCGCTGAGCGGGCGCCGCGCTGGACCGAGGCCCGGCGCCGATCGGGTGAGAGAGCGCGTCGCGGTCCCACGCCGCGGAGGTGGAGCGAGCTGGCAAGGTCGAGCGAAGCGTCGCGACACCTCGCTCGGAGGCGCTATGCTCGACGCGTGCCCGCTGCACAGAAGCCACGCCCGGCCACCGTGGCGGATCTCCTGGCCATCCCCGAGGAGCAGCGCTTTCACGAGATCATCAACGGCGAGCTCGTGCAGAAGGCCGTCCCTTCGTTCGAGCACGGCGACGCGCAGTCCGCCATCGTCGCGCACGTGAAGATCCCCTTCCAGCGGCGCCCCGGGGGCCGCTGGCCAGGAGGATGGTGGTTCGCCACGGAGATCGAGGTCGAGTTCATGCCGGACCAGGTGTACCGGCCTGATGTGGTCGGCTGGCGTCGCGAGCGCGCGCCGGAGCGGCCCAGCGGGTGCCCTGTCCGGATCCGGCCCGACTGGGTCTGTGAGGTGCTCTCCCCGAGCAACGCGCAGAACGACACGGTCAAGAAGATGCGCGTCTATCATCGCTGTGAGCTCCCCCATCACTGGATCGTCGATCCCAGGGAGGAGACGCTGACCGTGCACCGGTGGACCCCGGAGGGGTACCTCTTGGCGCTCCGCGCGGAGCGCGGTGAGCGCATCAGGGCCGAGCCGTTCGATGCGATCGAGCTTCAGGTCGGCGTGCTCTTCGGGGACGAGCGCGAGGACGACTGACGGCCCCCCCGCCGCCTCCCGCGGGGGAGGGCCGCCGCGGTCACAGGTCGCGGAGGTCGAGCGACCCGATGAAGTCGGACTTGCCGACGTCGAGCCCGTTGTGCCGCAGGATCGAGTACGCGGTGGTGGCGTGGAAGTAGAAGTTGGGGAGCGCGAACCCGAACACGAACTCCGGGGCCTTCATTCCCTTGCCCGGCAGGAAGAAGAGCGGAATCGTGCGGTCTTCCGCGCCCTTCAGCTGCTCCGGCTTCACCGCCTTCACCTGCTCGATCGCCTTGCCGATGCGCGCGCGCAGCTCCGCGATCGTCTCGTCGCCCGTCTCGAGCTGCGGCAGCTCCGCGCCGGTGAGGAGCGCGCCCAGCCTCAGGGGCCAGGCGATGACGTTCTGGATCTGACGCCTGAGGTTCCACTGATCGGGCGCGAGGCGCGCCGCGAGGAGCACCTCCGGATCGAACTTCTTCTTTTGTGCGTAGGCCTCCGCCTTGTCGAGCCAGACCAGCACCTGGCCGAGCATGCGAGTCATCTGGGGGAACGAGCTGTCGTAAAGGCTCATGATCTTCTCCTCGTCAGCAGGAACAGCCGGCGCCTCTGGTCCACCCGCGGCCTCCGCGCGTCAACTCCGCGCGCGCCGGCCGCGGTTCACGTCGCGCGGCCGCCTGGAGCGGCAGTCGAGCCTGGTGGTGCGCTTCGAGGAGAAGTGACGAGCCCGGCGGAGCCCCGGGCGGCGGCGGGGCTCGCCGGGGCTCCGCAGGCCGCCCGGGCGCCGCTCAGTCGACCCGGTGGAACACGCCCGCTGGATCGAGGGTCCACAGCTTCGCGCCTTCCGCGCCGCCGTCCGGCGTCCGGACGTGGATCAGCCGGATGCCCTTCTGCTCCAGCTCGGCGAGGATCGCGGGAGCCAGGCCGGGCTCGAGGCGGGGCTCGAAGATGAAATCCTCCGAGAAGTTGTGGTGCTGCGGGTGGTACGTCTGCGCGTGGTAGCCCCTGAGCACGATCGGTGCGCTCGTCAGCCCCTCGATGCGCGTCTCCACCCACTTGTGGAGCGGCGCCGTGTACCCCGCCGTGGGGCCCGTGGGGGCCGGCGGCCAGTAGAACGAGGTCTTCACCGAGACGCCGGACGCCCACGAGAGCGAGCGCTCCTGGAGCAGCGCGCCCGCCACCGGGGGGCCGTCCGCGGGACAAGCGTCGAGCTGCACCACCTCCGAGGACACCTCGAGCGGCGTCCCGTCCCAGTCGAGCGCCGGCACGGGCGTGGCGTAGGCGGCGCTCAGCATCATCCCGGCGTCGCGCAGCGCGACCAGCGGGCCCAGCGACGGCGGCAACAGCTCGGGCACCGGGGAGGTCGCGAGCGCATAGGTGATCTCCGAGGCCCCGGCGCCGTCCACGAAGGAGTCCGTGGCCGTCTCCTCGGCGTACGCGTGGGACGCGGCCGGCCACGCCGCGGGGCTGCCCGAGAGCGTCGCTACCGATCCACCGGAGAGGTAATCGAGCCGCGTGTCCTCGTTGAAGAGCGTGCTGCCGAGCGCCGCCGGCGTGAGGAACCCGCTCTTCGCCGAGAGCCTCGCGCGCACCTTGAGCCGGTGCTTCGCGAACACGTCGCCGAACTCGCCCTGGAAGGTGCAGACCTCCCGGGGCTCGTCGAGCAGGAACGGCGTGAGGCTCGGCGTCGTGTCCGGGAGCGCGACCTCGCGCACCTGCTTCACGACGAGATCTCCGGGCTTCATCTTCTTGAACTCGTAATCGAGCAGGAACGACTTCCTGCCGGGGTTCAGCTCGCTGAACCGCGCCTCGACGCGGCCGAGCAGCGCGGCGAGCGCGAGGTAGTCGTCCTCCCATTGCATGACGTGGCCGCCGAGCGGGACGAGCGTCGAGCTAGACAGGAGGTAAACGGAGGTCTGCTGGTCGAAGAGGCTCGCGGTCACGACCTCCGGCTGCGCTCCGCCTTCCGGGTTGGTGACGGACGTCGCCCCGAGCTGCGTCACGATCTTGATCTGGTCATTGACCAGCTCGCGCCGCTCGAGCGTCGCGACGCCGTTCGCCATCTCGTCCTCGTCAGGATAGGAGTGATGGACGAGGACGCCCATCCCGACCTCGGCCTCGTCGACGCCATGGAGGAGCCGGGCGAGGAAGGCGTTGTCGTTGTAGAAGCTCGCGTACACCTTGCGGATCGCGCGGAACACGCCGCGCTCGCCGGCCTCGCCGGGGTCGCACAGGCTCGGCCCCTCCTGGTCGGCGTCCCGATCGTCGGCCAGGCAGCCGCTGTAGCTGTCGTAGAGGCCCGCGCCCGTGAAGACGGCGCTGTCCTCCACGTTGGTCGAGCTCCGGAACCGGATCTTCTTCGTGGGCGTGAAGCCCTCGAGCGCCGCCTCGATCGCCTGCCGCTGCCCCGCCGAGAAGGCGGTCTCCCCGGTGATCCGCGCGCGGATCGCCGCGAGATCGGCCTTGAGCGCCAGCATGTCGGGCGGGTAGCTATGGCCCGCGAGGCGCTCCGCGATCTCGGCGCGCAGCGTGCGGCCGCCGGGCATGATCTGATCGAGGAAATCGTCCCAGAGATCGAACGAAAGCGCGACCGCGACGTCGGAGCTCTCGGGGATGGCGTCCCGCAACAGGCCATAGTTCGCGGCCTTGCCCCCGAAATGGACGATATCCGCGGGGCCGAGATCCTCGGTGGACCCGGCGTAGGCGCCGAGGGGCTCCTTGGGCTGGATCCCGAGCTCGCCGGGCCGCTTCAGCGCGAGCAGCTGCTCCCTGTCCGCCGGCGCGATCCCTCCGGCCTCGAAGAGCACGGCGCGGCAGATGGCCCCGTATTGCAGCGAGGCCCGCAGCGCGACCTCCTCGCCGTCGAGCGCCTTTGCCGCCTCGGCGGCGGCCGGATCGCCGAGGTAGACGAACGGGATGCCGAACGAGGTCGCGAGGAGGGCGGTGTGCGCGTTCGGCGTCGCGGGCGACAGCGAGACGATGCCCGCCACATAAGGCACCTCCGCAGGGATGGAGTCGGTGAGCAGGATGTCCTCGGCCCGGAGCTCGCCGCTCGCGTAGGCGGCGTCGATCGCGTCCGGCGGGACATAGCGCAGCCGGCCCACGGCCCAGCCCGTCGCATAACACGCGTCGCCGTCCAGCCACCGCTCGACCGAGCTCACCGGGAACCCGCTCGCCTCGAAGAACGCGCTGTTCTCCGCGGCCGACGCCGCTTGCTCGTACGTCGGGAAATAGAAGGGCCGCGTCCCCTCGGGCGCGATGACGCTGTCCTTCACGAGCTCCAGGACGACGCGCGCCACCTCGGGATCGTAGGCGTCCTGGCGGACGAGCTGGATGCCGTACTCCGGCACGCTCTCCGGGGTCGGCGGGAAGATCACGGCGCCGAGGATGGCCTTCTGCCCCTCCTCGTGCAGCGAGACCTGGTCGAACTCGTCCCGCGACATCTCGAAGAACGGGTCGAGCCGCGCCGTGGCGAACTCGCCGTGGAACGGGAACTTGTTGCTGTCCTGGTAGTAGACCTTGGTGGGATCGTGCATCAGCACGGTGAACTTCACCCAACCCGGCGTCTGGAAGGTCGCGGGCCAGGCGGCGAAGGGCTCGAAGGGGAAGGTGATCTGGTTCTTCCAGTCCTCCGATGGCGTGATGTCGATCGGGTAGGTGTCGACGGGCCATGACGCGCCGCCTCCGGCGCTCCCGCCGTCCCCCCCGCCTTCCCCGCCTTCGCCGCCCGCGCCGCCTTCGCCGCCGGTGGCGCCCCCGCTGCTCGTGGCGCCGCTGCCACCCGCGCCCGCCGACGAGTCCTCTCCGCACGCGGCGAGCGTCCCCGCGCCGAGGAGCGCGAGCGCAAGACAAGCCGGTCGACCGATTCGTTGAAGTCTCATGAACAACATCGCGGTACAACTGCCGTGCCATCGTGCGGCGAGCGGCATCTCAGGGCTGCGCGGCGGGGCGTCGCTGTCGCGCGCGTGGCGCACGCAGGCACAGCCGCACGGGCGCGGCGATGGCCGCTCGCGCGGGTCCGCTCGCGGCTACCCCGCCGATTTTTCTTGGGGTTTCAACCGGTTCGGCGTTCTACGATGCCGCCATGACCGAGCGGAGAGCGGCGCTGATCGTCAACCCTGCTGCCGGCCACGCGGGCGATTCGGTCGAGTCGCTGCCTGCCCGGCTCCAGCGCGAGTTTGCGCTGAGCGTCTACGAGACGAGCGCGGAGCGCTCTGCCGCCGCCTGCGCCGACGCAGCGCGCCGCGAAGGTGCCTCCCTGGTGATCGCGGCGGGCGGTGACGGGACGATCTCCAGCGTGGCGTCCGCGCTCCTCGGGGCCGATGTGTGCCTGGGGGTCCTGCCGCTGGGAACGGCGAACTCGATCGCGCACTCCCTGGGCATCCCGGCCGACCTGGAGGGGGCGATCGACGTGCTCGTCCACGGCGAGCCGACGCGCATCGACGCCGCCCGCGCCAACGGGAAGACCATGATCCTGCTCTCGGCGGTCGGGCTGCACGCCGACACGGTCGGCGAGACCCCGCAGGACGAGAAGCAGCGCTGGGGTGTGCTCGCGTACATCCGCACCGGGCTGAAGAAGCTGATGAGCCTCGAGCCGTTCGTGGTCGAGATCGAGACCGAGGACCAGCGGATCCACTGCCGTGCGGTCGCGGTGACCGTCGCGAATATGGCGCCTCCGCGCACGGTGCTGGCGCAGGGGCCGCCCGTCCTGTCCCCCGACGACGGGCGGCTCGACCTCACCATCGTGTCGGCCACGACGCTGGTGGAGGCGGTCGCGACAGGGCTGCACCTCCTGAGGACCGCGATCGACGGCGAGCCGGCCGAGCGCGACAACATAGGTTTCCTCGCCGCCCGGCGGGTCTGCATCACGACCGATCCGCCCCAGAACGTGCTCATCGACGGCGAGGAGGCCGGGACGACGCCGCTCGTGGTGGAGTGCCTCCCGCGCGCCCTGACGGTCATGGCGCCCCGCCGCGAGGAGGCCCGTGAAGCGCCGCCCGCCGCGGAGGTCGAGGTGAAGCTCGCGGGGTTGCCCGAGCTCGAGGTCGAGCCGAAGCCGTGAAGCGCGCTCGGGCCGCGAGGGCCCGAGGCCAGAGGACCGGGGCCGGTTCGTGGTCGTTAACGACCACGTAAACGACCACGACCACGTAAACGACCATTATCCGGCGTCGCGGCGCGGCGGGAAGCATCGTGACGGCCTCGTCAGGGGAGGAACCGGAGCCGCCCGGCGTAAGGAAACGTGGCTCTGCCGCCGCGGCAGGGCTCGATTCTTGACCTTTCATCGGGAGCGCAGAGGAATGCGAACGACGTTCTGGGCTGGTGTGGTGGGGGTGTGCTTGGCCTGCGGCGTCTCGGGGCTGGGCTGCGGGGGCGACGACGACGGGGCGAAGCCCGGCGACGCGGCGGGTCCGGCGGGGGGCGGGGGCTCCGGGGCCGCGTCCTGCTCCGGACTCGACACGTCGGCGCTCGTCAGCGAGCTCTCGCCCGCGGAGGTCGAGCAGGCGTGCAAGGGGTATCGCCGCTGCAGCGCCGAGCAGGTGACCGTCGAGTACGTCTGCCTCATGCAGGGCGTGCTCGGCGCGGCGTACGGGGACGACGCCGGGACCAGCGACGCCGAGCTGCAGGCGAAGTGCTCCGAGCTGGTCGAGGCGTGCATGGCCGACCCGAGCCAGGCAGAGCAGCTTTTGGAGCAGGCCCTCATGGAGGTCGACGCAAAGCCCTGCGGCCAGCCGACGCAGTGCACGGCCACGATCGCGGAGATCGACGCCTGCGCCGCCGAAGTGCGAGCGTACGCGCGCGATGTGCTCCCCGAGTGCAGCGCGCTCACCATGGCTTTCTACGAGCAAACCGACAGGGGCGACACCCTGCTCGACGGGGCTTGCGGCAAGCTCGGCGCCGGCTGCTTCCCTCTCTTCACGACGCCAGTCGCAGAGTGAGCAGACCGCGCCGGACGCGGCGCGCCGCGCGCTCCCTGCTCCAGCGCGGAGGGCCGCTCTGGCGCGCGGCGCAGCGCCGGCAGCGCGGCCGGCCGCGCCTTTCCCCGGCCATCCCGGCGCGATGGACGTGATAGACGTGATAGACGTGCGCCATGAGGCTGACCGAGCGAGCCATCGAGCTGCCGGCGCTCGCGAGCGCCCACTCCCATGCTTTCCAGCGCGGGATGCGCGGTGAGGCGCAGCGGCCGGGGCCGTCGGGGGCGGACGACTTCTGGTCGTGGCGCAGCGCCATGTACGCGCTCGCCGAGTCGCTCACGCCGGAGTCCATTCATGCGATCTCGAAGGTGGCCTATCGCGAGCTCCGCGCCGCGGGCGTGCGCACGGTGGGCGAGTTTCATTACGTGCACCACCAGCCGGGCGGCGCGCCCTACGCGGATCGCACGGTCCTCGCGGACGCGGTGATCGAGGCCGCCCGCGAGGAGGGCCTCCGGATCGCGCTCCTCCGGGTCGTCTACGCGCGCGCCGGCGCGGGGAGGGCGCCCGAGGGGGCGCAGCGGCGGTTCTCGGACGCCTCGCTCGACGCGGCGCTCGCGGACGTCGAGGCGCTCCGGGCGCGCTACGCGGGCTGCGAGGACGTGCGCGTCGGCGTGGCGCCCCACAGCGTGCGCGCCGTGCCCCCGGCGTGGCTCGGCGAGATCGCGCGGTACGCCGCGGAGCGCGGGCTCATGGTGCACATGCACGTGGCCGAGCAGCCGGCCGAGATCGACGCGTGCCTCGCCGAGACGGGCCGGCGGCCGGTGGAGCTCCTGGCCGAGCGCGGGATCCTCGGCGATCGCTTCGTGGCGGTGCACGCGACGCACCTCGCGCCGCACGAGCCGGCGCTGCTCGGCGCGGCGAGGGCGTTCGCGTGCCTGTGCCCGACGACCGAGCGCGACCTCGGCGACGGACTGCCCGACGTGGGCGCGCTGCGCGCGGCGGGCGCGCGGCTGTGCGTCGGGATCGACAGCCACGTGATCACCGATCCGTTCGAGGACATGCGCGGCGTCGAGCTCGGCGAGCGGCTGCGGACGGGCCGCCGCGTGACGCTGCGGGGCGAGGGCGGGGCGACGCCCGCCGAGGCGCTCTGGGAGATCGGCTCGCAGCGGGGGGCGGAGGCGTGCGGGTTCGCGGATCCCGGCGGCAGCATCTCGGTGCGCCGGGACGCGCCGGCGCTCGCGATGGTGCGGGAGGAGCGGCTGCTCGACGCGGTGGTGTACAGCGGGAGCCCTTCGATCGTGGAGGGGAGCCCCGCGCCCCCGGGCCCGCCTGCGCATTGACGGAGCCGAGGCGCCCGCGCGCCTCGGCGCCGGGGGATCGAGGCAGGCCCGGGCCGAGCGGGCGAGCGTGAAGCGCGCTCACACGGGGTGGTGGCGTGGTTTGTGAGGAGCCGTTCCCTGCGTCTCGCCTGCGTCATGCATGGGAAACGAACGGCGAAGCAAGGAATGGCTCGACTGGATGCCCCTGGCGGCGCTGCTGCCGATCGGCGTCGTCTTGCTCCTGAGCCTCCACGAGATCCAGGACGTCCATCGCAGGAACATCGCGGCGACCCTGCAGGCCGTGCTCTCGACGACCCGCGAAGGGCTCTTGACCTGGGCGCGGCAGGCGAAGGGCGCCGCGGGGTTCTGGGCGAACGAGCCGAGGATACGGCGCGCGGTCGCCGCCCAGGTCGAGGTGCGCCGCGGCGATGGATCGCTCCGCGATAGCCCGTACCTCCAGGATCTGCGGCTGGAGCTGGGGGGCATCGTCGAGCGGGAACAGTGCCTCGGCTTCGACGTCATCGCGCTGGATGGCACCCACGTCGCCTCGGATCGCGATGAGCTCCTCGCCACGAAGACGCTGAGCTCCCACGATCCGGACACCATCGCCGCGGCCCTGCGCGGCTCGACCGTCATGGGTACTCCTTTCGCCATGCGGTCTCCCGTCCTCGGCAGGGTCACCCCCGTCCTCGTCGTCGCGGCGCCGGTGCGCTCCGTCGCCGGGGAAGGGGAGATCATCGCGGCGCTCGCCTTCCGCATCGATCCCGGGAGGGAGCTGACGCAGATCGCCCATCGCGGCCAGGTCGGCGCGGCAGGGGAGACCTACGCGTTCGACAGGCACGGTCGCGTCGTCACGGAGCTCAGGTTCGCCCAGAACCTCCGCGACATGGGCCTCCTGGCGGCCGGCGAGCGCACGAGCCTCAACGTGGAGATCCGCGATCCCGGGGGCGAGGCGCCGGACGGCTCCGCGCGCCGCTTGCCTCGCATGGAGCAGCCGCTCACGCGCATGGCGACCAGCGCCGTCGCGGGGATCGCCGGGGTCGACGTCGAGGGATACCGCGATTATCGCGGCGTCGAGGTCGTCGGCTCGTGGCTGTGGGATCAGGAGCTCGACCTCGGCCTGGCGACCGAGATCGACAAATCGAGCGCGTACGGCGTGTACGGCGTGACGCGCCGTGTGGTCCTCACCGCCTGCGGCGTGACGCTGCTCGCCACGCTCGTCCTGACGATCCTGCTGCAGCGGCGCGCGAAGGACCTGGCCACCGGCGTGCAGCGCGAGCAGGAGCTGCGCGGGGAGCTCGAGGATCGTGTCCGTCGCCTCGAGTGCGCCGAGACGGAGCTGAAAGAGGCCATCCGCGTCCGCGAGGAGTTCCTGCGGTTCGCCTCGCACGAGCTGCGCACGCCGCTGACGAGCCTGCGGCTCCTGTACGAGCACATGCTGCGATCGCGATCTCAGCCCCTCATGGTGACGCTGGGCTCGAAGGACATCAGCCGCTTCTTGAAGGTGTCCTCGCGGGAGCTCGCCCGGATCACCCAGGTCATCAACAACATGTTCGTCGTCGCGAGCTTCGCGACCGGCCCGCCGGCGCTGAACCTGGAGAGGACGGAGCTCAACGAGATCGTGCGCAGGACCGCCCGGCAGGTGACGGAGCAGCTCGAGGCCGACGGGTGTTCCCTGGAGCTCCAGCTCGATCGATCCGTGTTCGGCTACTGGGACGACGCGCGCGTCGAGCAGGTCATCACGAACCTCCTGTCGAACGCGTCGCGGCACGGCGCCGGACAGCCCATCTCGCTGTCGGTCGTCCGGCAGGCCGGCTTCGCGGTGATCTCCGTGCGCGATCGCGGCGTCGGCATCACGCCGGAGCAGCGGGACAGGCTCTTCGAGCCGTTCCGGTGGACCCCGGAGGCGCACAGCGGGCTCGGCGTCGGGCTCTACGTCTGCAGGCTGATCGTGTGGGCGCACGGCGGGGAGATCCTCGTCGAGAGCGAGCCAGGTCAGGGCACGACGTTCCGCGTCCGGCTGCCGCTCCCTCCGGAGATCGACGGAGGCGACGCCGCCCTGGCGCCCGAGGGCGAGCGGAAGCCGGCGGAGGAGCGGAGCAACGGGGGGACGGAGTAACGGGAGCAAGCGAGCGGCGGGCGCTCATCCCATCGCGCCCGCGATGAGCTGCGCCGCCCTCAGGAGGACCGCCACGACCGCTCCGACGTTCCACGCGCGCGCGAGCCACCACTGCACCTCGGCGCCGTTGATCCACGGCGGCACCCACGCCGGCGGCGCCAGCAGATCGGCGACGGTGAGGACCCGCTCGCGCTCCTGCGCCGCGCGGTAGCCGCCCTCGCCGCCGCGGACGTGCTCCTCCGCCCGAACGAGGGCGAGGAGCCGCGCGCCGCGCCCCTCCGGGAGCAGCGCCGCGCCCGCGCGCAGCGCCTCCGGGGTCGCGGGCAGCTCGACGGCCCGGCCGCGCTGCGTGAGGCGGAGCGCGCCGTCCCCCGCGCGCTCGACCCGCCCCCGGACCCAGCCCTCGGAGCGCTCGCCGCGGAGCACCGACGAGAGCGACGCGAGCTCGGGATCGGGGCCCAGCCGGGGCGCGCGCTCCCCCGGGAGCACGCGCGCGGCGAAGAGCCAGAGGGCGATCGGGAGCGCCGACAGGAATGGATTCAGCGCGAGCAGGCTGGTCACGCCCGCCACCCCGTCGAGCACCGGCAGGGCGATCACGCCCGCGCCCGCGAAGGCGCCCACCGCGATCGTCGCGCCGAACCCGCCGACGACGCCGACGGCCACGTTGCCGATCGCGACGACGCCGACGGCCACGTTGCCGATCGCGATGAAGCCGCGCGCGACGTTGCCGATCGCGATGAAGCCCGTGACGACGTTGCCGAACACGAGGAACCCGTTCGCGATGTTGCCGGCGTCGACCCAGCGCGCGCGCTCCGCGGCGCTCGCCTCGCCTCCGCCCCGGAGCGGCCAGCTCATTCCGTCACCTCGAACGAGGCGCGGCCGACGAGCTGGCCGTCCTCGGTCTCGACATCCACCGTCCAGTGCCCTGTCAGGCGGCGCGGCAGACGCCCGCCCACGAGCTGCGACTGGAGCCGCACCGCGCCCTCCGGGCCGGGCACGCGCAGCGTCTCCTCGGGCGCGCGGAGGACCTCGCGCCCCTCGCGCCGCCAGACGTGGAGCAGCCGATCGCCGTCGCCGCCCGGCACCACCACGTCGGTCACCGCGCGGAGCTCGCGAATCACAGAAAAATGAAGTGATTTCACGGACATGGCGAGACGTCCGTCCGGGAGCACCGAGGGGCCCACGGCCGCGGAGGACAGGTGCATCGGGACGGGCGGGATGAGCTCGCGCGTCCCGTAGGCGAGCCCGACCCCGGCGGCCATCGCGACGACGAGGAACACGGCGCCCATCCGGCTCCAGAGGGCCCCGAACGGCAGGTGCAGCGTGCAGAAGCCGAGCACGGACACGAGGGCGGCGGAGAGCAGCGTGTACAGCGTGCGGGTGTCGGGGAGGAGCGCGGGGATGACGAGGTTCAGGCACGCGAACAGCGTCACCCCGTAGAACACCGACGCGAGGGTCTTCCAGCGCATGAGCACGCGGTCGAAGACGAGGTCGAGCGTCGAGAGCACCGCGCAGGCGGCGAGGAGGAGGACGAACCACCGGTTCGGCGCGTCCAGGCTGGCGCTCTTCCAGTAGAACGGGAGGAGGAAGAAGAGCATGCCCTGATAGAGGTTCTTCAGGACATAGGTCATCACGAGGAAGCGCAGCCGGGCGCCGCGCCACGCCGTCGCGAAGTCCTGGCGGGCGCCGGTGCCGAAGAGCCGGAAGAAGAGGAGCACGAGCAGCCAGGCGACGCTGACCGTGACCGCGAGGAAGCGCGCGTGCTGGAACCCCTTCTGCGCGAAGGTCACGACGAAGGCGCCGAGGCTGAGCGCATACGCGGTGTGCAGCCACCAGAGCTTCTTGTGGTGGCGCTTGAGGAAGGCGCGGGCGGACGATCGGAGGTCCCCGGGTTTGCCCTCGTCCTCGGCGTTCAGGTCGACGTAGGACGCCTTGGGCTCGGCCTTGACGGTCGGCGCGTTGTCCTCGTCCGCTGCCGCGCCGCGCGCTTGCCGCTCGGGCATCTTGAGCGTGCGGTCGTCGTGCTCCCCGCCCGGGGTGCTGGCCCTGGGCGGCATGCGCAGGGTGGCCTCGTCCCCGGCCAGGGCGCCGGCCCTGGAGGGCATGCGCAGGGTGGCCTCGTCCCCGGCCTGGGCGCCGGCCCTGGGCGGCATGCGCAGGGTGGCCTCGTCGGTCGCCGGGGGTCGGGCCTGTCCGGCCGCGTGGGGCGGGGCGTGGCCCGGCGAGCGATCGGGCTCGTCGCCCGGCATGTACATGATCGTGGGCGCCTCTCCGAAGGCCTCCGGGACGCGCGTCTTGTGGACCTGCGTCGTGGCGCTGGAAGGCGGCGACGGCAGAGAGGGCGCGTTCGCGTGGGCCCCGGGGGCCGGGGCGTCAGGGGAGCGCGGCGCGTGCTGTTTCATGTCCGGCCCGCAGCGTACCCGACGGGCGGTCCACCTTCGAGCGCCGCACGAGCGGGCCGGCGCGGCCGGCGCTCGGGGGCGCGCAGGGCGGCGCGCGCCTGGACGGGGCGCGTGTCGTCGTCCTGAACAACCCCTCATGGGTCGGCATCTTGCCGGGAAACTGAACAGGGAGACGGTGAGATCGCCGGGATTGTACTCCCCGTCTCCCCGCCTCCCTGTGAATTCTCCCCCCGAAAAATTCGAGGGGATGCTTCGGGTGCCCGTGGTTGCTCCGTTCAGCGACGGCTGTCGGCCGAAACGATGCTCAGGGCTCGGCGCTCACTCGATCGAGACCTTCACATCGGCGTTGCCGCTGCTTTGATAGCCTTCCACGACCAGCGAGACCTCATAGAAGGTCCCGAGGGACAGCCCCTGCTTCCCCCACGCGTCGAAGTGGTTGCCGACAGTGATGGTTCCGCTCGTGCGCTTCTGCTGCCGGACGCTCCAGAACTGATAGAAGGTCGCCGTGCCATCGATGGAAGGTTGGTTGACTCGCTGGGTCTTGTAGATGTCGTAGGTACCTCCGTCGCTGGAGACGGTGCCCACGAACCCTTCTCCGCCCGGCGGACGCCAGGTGCCCCAGCTATCGATGATGTAATACTCGATGAGCGGGTTCCTCGTCCACCCGTAGACACCCAGGTAGGAATTGCCGTTCGGCCGGTAGTCGGCCTCGTAGGTGACGACATTGTTCTTCCCGCCCGGCCTCACGCCTTTGCGGCCCAGCAGGTTGTTGATGTTGTTCCAGTCTACCCGGAAGCCATCCGCCGTGTTGACCAGGCACCCGTTTCCTCGGTCCTTCCAGTATTCGAAGGTGAGCCCGCAATGCATGCCTGTCCTGTCGCTGCAGACCTCCAGGTCGGCTTCCGTGCACCGGGTAGGTGTGCCGGCCCCGGTCGTGGCCGTGGTGCTGCTCGCGGTCGTGCTGCTCGTTGTCGAGCTGCTCGTTGTCGAGCTGCTCGTGGTCGAGCTGCTTGTCGTCGAGCTGCTCGTCGTCGAGCTGCTCCCGCCCCCGGACCCGTCCGAGCCCCCGGTCCCGCTCGTGGTCGACCCGCTCGTGGAGGTGCTGCCCGTGGTCCCGCTCGTCGTCGACCCGCCCGGGCCCACCGTGGTGCTGGTGGTGCCGGTGGTGCCGGTGCTGCCCACGGTGGCGCCGCCCGTCCCAGACGAGCCGCCACCCGCCCCGGTCTCCCCGGAGGAATCGTCCGGCCCTGCGCAGCCGATGGCAACGACTCCCAGGACCATAGTAAAATGTTTTAACAAAGTTAAACTCACAGAGCCTCCTTGGCGAGATGGTTCAGTTCCCTGCGGCCGATCTCGTGATCATGGCTAGCACCAGGACTCGGTGGCGACAACGACCCGTAGAGCCCTTCCAGCCGCTGTTCCAAGGCCCGCCCTCGGCTCGATCCGGTTAAGCTGCGGACGAGGTCGCGCAACCGCCCCGGTACGGTGGGTCTGCGAACAGCTGCCGAGGCAAGCGCTTCCCCCCGTCACCCTGGATCCCTGACGCGCTGGAGCCTTGACGCGCTGAGTCGCGTGAAACAGCGCAAGAGAACTACATGGGGGCGGGAAGTTGGGATCGGCTCGGGTCCCATCTTCCACGCTCCGCGCCGTCATGCTCTACTGTTGCGGTTCTCGGGAAGACGCTGCCTGTTCGGCGCCTTGCCCGGCCGGACAGGTCATCGGCCACCTGAGAGAGCTGTTGAGACCTCTCACCGTGAAGCGACCGGGCGCCGGCGCTCGGGGACGGCCCCATGATGACCAGGACGTCGAGAACCTCGTCCCTCCTTGCGATCACCCTGGTCCTCGTATCGGGCTGCGGTCGTGATTCGGCGGCTCCCTCGGACGAGGCCGGGTCGAACGGTGGAAGCGGCGGCGCGCCCTCGACCGGAGCAGGAGGCGCGGCGGGCTCGGGCGGGGCGCCAGCGGGCCCGGGCGGGGCGCCGGCGGGCCCTGGCGGGGCGCCGGCGGGCTCCGGTGGGGCAGGGGCGGCGAGCGCGGCTTCGGCCAGCGGCGGCTCGTCGGGCGCGAGCGGGGGCTCACCGAGCGAGCCTCGCCCCACGGTGACCGCCGCTCCGGGCACGGAGCTCGTCCGGGTCGACACGAGCGTGGTGCACCAATCCTTCGAGGGCTGGGGCACGAGCTTGTGCTGGTGGGCCGATCACGTGGGCGGATGGCAGGAAGCCAAGCGCAACGCCGTGGTCGAAGCGGTCGTCGATCCGGTGAATGGCCTCGGCTACAACGTCTTCCGCTACAACATCGGCGGCGGGGAGAACCCGTCCCACGAGCACATGAAGGAGCACCGCGAGATGCCTGGATTCCAGAGCGCCGACGGGACCTTCACGTGGGCGAACGACGCCAGGCAGCGCGCCATCCTCCTGCGCATCGCGGAGCGCGGAGCGGATCTGATCTTCGAGGCGTTCTCCAACTCTCCCCCCTACTGGATGACGAACAGCGGTTGCGCCTCGGGCAGCAGCGACGGCAAGGACAACCTCAAAGCGGACCATTACGACGACTTCGCCCACTACCTCACGGAGGTCGTCCGCCACTACAGGGACGAGCACGGGATCACCTTTCGCACGCTGGAGCCGCTGAACGAGCCCTTCGCCGACTGGTGGAAATCGAACGGCTCCCAGGAAGGATGCCATTTCGACCGGGCGAGCCAGGAGAAGATCATCCAGGAGGTGGCCAAGCAGCTGACCAGCAAGGGCCTCGGCGAGACGGTGGTCAGCGCGTCGGACGAGAACAGCATGGATGACGCCGTCCGGAACATCGGCGCCTTCGGCGCGGGGACGCTCGCCGCTCTCCAGCAGCTCAACGTCCACTCCTACGCCGGCAGCCAGCGCAGGGAGCTCCGGCAGCTGGCGACCAGGCTCGGCAAGCGGCTGTGGCAATCGGAGTCGGGGCCGCTCGGGCAGAGCATCAGCGACGACACGGACGCGGCGCTGTTCATGGCGGAGCGCATCATCGACGATCTACGCGACCTGAAGCCGGAGGCCTGGGTGGACTGGCAGTCGGGCGATCCGTCGCGCAGCTGGGCGAGCTTCACGCTGAACGACCGCGAGCAGTCCTTCGCGCCGATCAAGCGCTTTTACATGCATGCCGGCTTCAGCCGCTACATCCGGCCCGGCGCGCGCTTCGTCGACGTCGACAGCGAGGACATGGTGGCCGCGGTCAGCGCCGGCGGGGGCTCTCTCTCGCTCGTGGTCCGCAACGGCGATCGCAGCGCGAGCCGCGGCTACACGCTCGATCTCACCCGGCTCCGCGCGGTCGGTCCCGCCGCGGAGGTGCACCGCACCTCGCGCACGGAGGACCTCGAGCGGCTCCCCGACATGGCGATCGAAGACTATCGCCTGGTGGTCACGGTCCCGGCCTTTTCCGTCACCACCTTCGTCATCCCGATGCCCTGAGGCTCCCTAGGTCGCTGAGGCTGCCGGCCTGGACCGTTGCCCAGGCCACCTGTCCGTGCCGTCAATCGACCGGATAGCCCCGCCACATCCAGCGCAGCGTGTCGGGGAGCGTCTGCCTGATCACTCTCCCGTCGCAGTGGCCGGCGCCCTTCGCGTAGACGAAGCGGTAATGATACCCCTTCTCCTTGAGGACCGCCGCCACGCGCTGGTTCGCCATCACCCAGTTGTGGTGGCTGGCTTCATCCCTGGTGCTGCCGAGGTCGTTCTCGCCGACCTGCAGGAAGACGCGCAACGGCTTGGGCGGGCTCTCCCGGATGAGCCCCTCCGTGTACTCCCAGGCGCCGTCAGGATACTCGGCCTCGGTGGGCGCGATGGGGTTCTGCTGGTCGACGAACGTGCCGGCGTAGGTGACGATCTTGCGGTAGGTGTCGTGGCCGAACCAACCCATGGTCAGCGCCGCCGCCCCGCCCGAGCTGCATCCGTACGAGGCGCGGCCGTCCGGGTTGCTCGTGAACTTCAGGTTGGGGTACGCGGCGTGGACGGCCTGGTCGTTCTTGACCGCCTCCAGGAGCTCCGTATCTACGAACCTCTGATAGGCGTCCGACATGGTATCGTATTCGAGCCCCCGCTCGCTGCCGTACGAGTCGCCCCCTCCGCTCGCGGCAAAGATGGCGATGACGCTCGGGAAGCGGTTGTTCGGGTCCGCGACGAAGTTGTTGATCGTGTTGATGATCTCGTTCCTGTCGCGCGCGTCCTGGACGACCATGAACGGCGCCTCCGTGCCGTCGACGTACGTCGCGGGGATAGCGACCTCCACGCGGCGGTTGAAATCCCCCTTGGCGTTGTCGTTCAACGTCGGATCGTGGCCGGTGAAGATCTCGCTCTCCCGGGACGACAGGGAAAACGTGAACGTCCGCCCCTGGGGAACGCCGTCGATCCTCTTGATCTCCGGGGCGTCCCGGTAGTCAGGCCCGATCTCGAAATCGCCGTCGCCTTCGGTGCCGACCGGATCGACCGTCCCGCCCTGTCCTCCCCCGCCGCTCGGGTTCGGGTCGTCCGTGCCGCCCGCGCCCGAGGTGCTGCCGCCGCTGCTGCTACTCGAAGAACTGCTGCTGCTGCTGCTCGAAGCGCTGCTGCCGCTGCTGCTCGAAGCGCTGCTGCTTCCTTGTCCTCCGCTGCCGCCCGAGCCGCCGGCGGCGTCGTTGTCGGACCCGCAGGCAGCGATTGAAAGCGCGACAAGGAGCGAGATACTGCATGGGATCGAGCGGGTCATGGATCCTCCTGGGATTGGATTGCGTTGCTCGCCATACGCGTGTGCGGCACGGACGTCGGGCCGGGGCGCTCGCGCGCTGGTCGGCGGACGTGCAGCCGAGGTGACGTTCGCGTGAGCGCGCAGGCGCCGCGAGGCCGCGCGGGTGACCGTCGACGAGCTACTCGGTGGTGAACCGGAAGACGGCCGTCTGCGCGTAGCGCTGGCCGGGCTTGAGGATGACCTCGTTCTTCCAGGCCGGGACGTTGATCGAGTTCGGGAACTTCTGCGGCTCGAGGCACAGGCCGCTGTACTGGCCGTAGACCGCGCCGCCCTTGCCCTTGATCGACCCGTCGAGGTAGTTGCCGGTATAGAACTGGATCCCCGGCTGATCGGCCTCGATCGTCAGCACCCGACCGGTCTTCGGATCCTTGACCCGAGCCGCCTCGCGGAGCTTGTGCGGGTCGCCGCTGACGATCATGTTGTGGTCGTATCCGACCGGCTTGCCGCCCACGGCTTCCAGGTCCCTGCCGATCGGCTTGGCGGCGGTGAAATCGAGCGGCGTCCCCTTCACCGGCTTGATCTGGCCCGAGGGGACGCCGGTGGCGTCCGGCGGGGTGTAGCTGTCGGCGTGCAGCGTCAGCTCCTGGTCGGCGACGGAGCCCGAGCCGTGCCCTCCCAGGTTCCAGTAGCCGTGGTGGGCCATGTTGACGATCGTGGTCTTGTCGGTCGTGGCCGACATCTCGACCCTGAGCTCATTTTTGTTGGTGAGCGTGTAGGTCGTGGTCGCGTTGACCGTGCCGGGGTATCCTTCTTCCCCGTCTTTCGACACGTACGTGAGCTTGATGGACGGGCCGTCCGGCGTCTCGGTCGCTTCGGCGTCCCAGACGACCTTGTCCCAGCCTTTCTTGCCGCCGTGCAGCGTGTGGGCCCCGTTGTTCGCGGCGAGCTTGTAGGTCTTGCCATCGAGCTGGAACTGCGCGTTCTTGATGCGATTGGCCACGCGGCCGACCGTCGCCCCGAAGTAGGGGCTGCTCTTCAGGTAGCCGTCGAGGTTGTCGTGGCCGAGGACGATGTCGTCCATCTTCCCTGTCTTGTCGGGGACGTGGAGCTCGGTCACCGTCGCGCCGTAGGTCATCACCTTCGCGACCAGGCCGTTCGCGTTCGTGAGCGTGTAGAGGATCACCTCTTTGCCATCGGCGTTGCCGAAGGGCGCCTTGGAGATAGAAGCGGGCTTTGCGTTCACGGCTTCACCACCAGGTGGCTCGGATCTGGCGGCCGGGGCCGCTGGCGCGGCGTCCGTCGCGGGGGCCGCAGGCGGCGCAGGCGGCGCTGCAGCAGGGGGCGTGTCGACGGCCTGCGCGCCGCCGCACGCGCCGGTGAGGCACGCCGTCATCGTCAATCCGAACCACGATCTCGTCCTACCCATCACCATGCTGTTCCCTCCGCCACGATTGTCTCACCTGGATCGGCTCCACCTGAGCGAGCCCAGCGCGGGCGAACCCCCGCGATCTCGCCACCGCTCGCGTCCACGACGCCCGAGCGGAGTCGGTGCAGAGATCGATCCCGATACAGATACAAAGGACCAAGAGTCCGGTGCGCACGACGGCTACCCGGGACAAAGCGGAACGGCGCCTGAGACGAAATTGTGAGCGTTCACATTGCTCGTGTCAACTCAAATGAACCGGCGCGAGGCAAGGCTCGGTCCCGAAATTGGGATCCACATCGAACAATACCGTGACCCTGCGCCCGCCCGGTTCGCCGGGGCCCGCCCGGGTTTACTGGACCTGGATCGTGAACTCGTCCGCGAGGCGGCCGTTCACGTCCTTGAAGTACGCCGTCGCGCGCTTCGGATCCCCGCCGACGTGGAAGCGGATGAACAGGGCGCCATAGGCGGCGGTGCCCGACATGACCACGTTGTTCTTCTTCCACTTGTTGCTGGCGTAGTAGGAGGCCCACCACGTGTCGTCGTCGTGGCTGGCCGCGTCGTAGTCGCGGATGCCGACGCCGGCGAGGCCGGAGACGAACACGAAGTTGCGGCTCGGGCCGAGCTCCACGAGGTCGTAGGCGCCGGTCTTGCCGTGGCCGGTCGCGGCGTTGCCGACGTCGGTCAAGGTCAGCGTGCGCGAGTAGGAGTGCTCGTGGCCGGTGGAGACGATGGCGCCGGCGTTCATGCACTCCTGGTACGCGCTCCAGCCGACCTCGTTGCCCTTGGTGCCGACCTGCATGTCGTTCTGGTTCTTGTGCCAGTTGCAGATGGACCAGATCGAGTTGTCGGCGGCGAGCGAGTCGCGGATGAAGTCCACCTGGTCGGCCGCGTTGGCGGCGCAGGTCGACCGGAGCTCGCTCGTCCCGACGCAGGACTGGATGATGTGCAGCCCGCGGAAGTTGCACGTCGACTTGACGCCGAGCTCGCCGGTGCAGTTCATCGACGGCACGGCCGCGTGGCGAGCCTGGATCTTGCTGGCGTAGCCGCTCGTGCCGCCCCAGGCCGCGGCGTCGTGGTTGCCGATGACCGCGAAGTAAGGATAGTTCGCGCCGAGGATGCTGTTGATCCGGTTGTCCCACGCGGTCGGGTTGTTCGCATAGTCGAAGTCGCCGTTGTGGATGGTGGCCGCGGCGCCCTCGTTCTTGATCAGGTTGAGCACCGCGTCCGAGTTGCCGTTCGCGCCCTGGTCGCCGATGAAGGCGATCAGGAGATCCGGGTCGGTCGGCGTGCCCGCGCCGCCGCCGGGCGCGCCATACGTGATCGTGAGCTTGGGCCGCTGCGCCACCGTGGCATGCTCCGAGGACGCGAAGTCGATGCCATCGGTGTTCGACGCGCTCGCGATGAGGATGCCGTTGTTGGAGGTCCCGTCGACCCACGCCTGGACGAGCGCCACGCCGGCCGCGTTCAGCGTGATCGTCCTGGCGCCGGCGCTGCCGGTGACGCTGCCCACGAGGCTTCCGCGATCGGTCGAGCCCATCGCGCCCGCGGTGGCCCACGCCGTCGTGGACGTCGCGTTGTTCCAGGTGACCTGCGACTCGTTCCACGAGCGCTTCACCTCGTAGACGCTGTACGTGTTCGCGGAGCCGTCCGTCACCTGGAGGGTGATCGACGCCGACTGGACGATGCTCCCCGCGGGGATGCCGGAGAGGGTCCATTTCAGCAGGCAAGATTTGTCCACGCCCGAGCCGTCGTCGCCGTCGGCCTCGCACGTGGTGGCTCCGCCGTAGTTCGTGGTGGCGGCGGCCTGCCGGAGGGTCGCGTCGGTCGAGCCGGCGTACGACGAGCTCGGGAGCGACCCCTGCTGGAAGGAGACAGTGGTCAGCGTCTGCCGCGTCTCCAGCACCTCCTCGATGTACTCGTCATTGGCGCCGCAGGCATGGATGACCGCGAGCGCCGGCAGGGCGGCGCAGAGGGCGCCCTTCGAACGTCTCGACCAGCTCGTCTCTCGGTGTTCGTGTGTGCCAGCGTCCTCTCGCGTGCGCGAATTCTGCATGAGTCTGTCTACCCTTTCTCCTGATCTCGAACGTAGGTGTGAGCGAGGCACGGGCAGGTTAGTGGAGGCGATATTCCTTTGGTTGATACAATTCCATGGAGATCGTGTTCAGTTTTGGTACACTCGACCGAGCGTTTGCCTGGTGCTGCGCCTCGCGCGCTCAGCAGATCTCGCCGCTCGCGATGGCAGCTCAGTAGAGATCGCCGGCGCACCGGAGGGCGAAATTGCCGGATGCGTCCTGCGTGCAGATCGGTGCGGTGGTGCACTCCCTCTTGTCGCTGCTGCCAGCCGGCTCGACCACCTCGATCAGGCAGGCGCAGGAGGGCTCCGGCGCGCAGGCGACGGCGACCGCTTTGCAGGAGCTCTGCGGCGGAAGCCGGAACAGCTCGTCGTGTTGATCCTCGATGGTCTGGCAGTACTCGCCGTCCGATCGGCAGAAGTAGCTTCCGCAGGCGAACGTCCCCGGCGGCGCTGCGCCCGCGCACTCCTCGCCGTTGCCGACGCTCACGCCGGCCCGCGCGGCCTCACAGGCGTTGGCGTAGGGGCGCCCGTCGCAGGCGCAGATCTCGCGCGGCGTGGCGGTGTCGCACGACGTGGGCCGCTCCTGGCAGATACCGTAATTCCCCGGGACGACGCCGCCCTCTCCGCAGTCGCCTGGCGGGTAGTTGCAGTACTGATCCGCGGCACAGAACACGCCGCCGCAGGGCCCTCGGGCCGCGCCCGTTCCGTCGTCGCCGCCATCCCCGCACGCCGCGACCAGCGCCACGAGCGCGGCGAGCGCGCCGAATGTCCCGAGCCCCACGCTCGTCGTCGCGCTGGTGCCCCGTTGCACCGCGCGATGCTTCACGGCACGTCGCATCTCTATGCACGGTGGAAGATCCATGCCGCTCCCTCCTCTCACGTGGCCATCGGGCGATCCTGGATGGCCCGCGTCGTTCGGCGGGCGGGAACGTAAAGGAGCTGGACGGGCCAGTGTGCAACAAGTCTGTGTCGGCGAGGGCGCGGCGCTGCGATCGGAGCTCCGGAATGCTGGGCCGATCGGCGGCCTTGCCCCCACCGCGGACCAGGGAGGCCTCCACGGGAGCGTCAGGGCGAAGACACCCGCAATGCCGTACGACGGGCGCAGCACGACCGAGCTCACCCGGCGTGCGGATCGCCATGTCGCGCTCGACGAACACGCGGGGGTGCAGGGTGCACGCCGTCATGCGCGCGTTCACGCTCGGTTGCCCTCTCCTCGTCGCGACTTCATCTTGGACGGCCAATCGCGCCTTGATGAGCGAAGCTGTGTCGCCTGCGGCGTGCAGCCCGGACAGGTACAGAGGCATCCACGAATGCCTTGATCTCGGCGTCGATGGCACGGTTCGGCAGGAGCGCGGCGCTTGACGCGCGATGCAGCGCCGTGGCACGGCTGTTCGCCGGGGAGGCTACGATGGCGCCAGTTCCACGTTGGTCGCTCCGGGCGTTGATCCCGCTCTGGATGTTTCTGGCTTGCGTGCTCGCGTCGGGCGGGTGCCAGTGCGCCTTCGGCGAGCCGCTTCCGGAGCCGCATGGCCTCGTCGCCTGCCGGACGCAGCGCGCGCATGGCCCTGCCACGTCCCGTCCCGCGCCGGAGGTCGAGACCGCCGCCGCCGGCACCATCCCCGGAGCGTTTTCCATCACGAGCACCGGTGAGGCCGTGTACACCATGGATCTGGCCTCTCCGCCCTCGCGTGCGGGCATGGGTCCTCGGATCCAGCTCGTCTATCGCAGCGACGGCGGCGACGGCGTGCTCGGCAACGGCTTCTCCATCACCGGGCTGTCCGCGATCACGCGATGTCCGAAGAGCCTCGCGCAAGACGGGGAGATCCGCGGCGTGCGCTACGACGGCGACGACGCGCTCTGCCTCGACGGCCAGCGCCTCGTCCCCGTGGGAGAGGGGCCGGGAACCATCGAGTACCGGACGTTCCCGGATACCTTCATCAAGGTGGTCGGGCATTACCCTCCGGAACGCGGCGCGCCTGCCGAGGCGCTCTTCTTCGAGGCCCATCTGCCCTCCGGCCGCGTCGTCGAGTACGGGCGCGCCGAGGGCAGCAAGCCGCTCGCGCGAGGCGGCGTCCCGCGCGCGTGGCTCGCGAACGAGGCCCGTGACGGTCGCGGCAACGCCATGTCGTACGCGTACTGCCTCGCCGAGGCCGAGGACGGTCATGTCGCCGAGTACGCGATCGACGAGATCCGCTACACGAGCTGCGAGGGCGCGCCGTCGCTCGAGGCTTCCCGGGCGGTGCGCTTCGTGTACGGGACCAAGGACTCGGCCGCGGTTCGTACGGGCTACTCGGGCGGCATGGCGCTCCAGCGCTCGCTTCGCCTGGAGGAGATCCAGATGCTCGGTCCGGGCGACGCGCTGGTCCGGAGCTACGGTTTCCACTACGAGCTGAGCCCGACGACGAGCCGGACGCTCCTCACCCAGGTCGAGGAGTGCGCGAGCGACGGGGTTTGCAAGCCTCCGACACGGTTTCAGTACAGCCGCGGAAAGCCCGGATTCGAGCGGCTCACGACGGACATCGACGTGCCGGTCTCCGAGAAGGCGAGCCCGATGGTGTTCGACATCGACGCCGACGGCCTCGACGATCTCGTGATTCCGGACATCGTCGCGGGGTCCAGCACGCCGTCGCATCCGATCACCGCGTGGCAGGTGGCGCGCAACCTCGGGCCCAGCGCCTCGCCGTCCTTTCTCGCGGCGCCCGAGCGCGCCTTCCTCCAGGATTGGCTGTTCGTCGCCGATCCGGATGGACCGTCCGATCCGGCCCTTCTTCAGCCCGAGCTCGGGACGGTGCTCGATTACAACGACGATGGGCGGATGGACGTCTTTCTCCACGACGTCTTCGACGCCAAGACCACATGGCAGGTGCTCCTGTCCCAGCCGGACCGGACCTTCGCGCTCCATGACACGGGCATTCGCCGGCCATTTCCGCTCGGGGTCACGTCCGCGCCGCCGAGCCTGAGACGCCCCGGCGCCTCGGTGCACCTCGCCGATCTGGACGGCGACTCGGTGCCGGATCTGATCCAGTGCCAGGACCACGCCGAGGAGCTCGTACCGAACCCGCTCTCCGCCGTGTGGACCGTCCACCTCTGGAGGCCCGCGCGCGGCGCGACGCCCGCGGGGTTCGACCCCACGGGCGAGTCGATCGAGCTGCTCACCGGCTATCCCTGCGCAATCGAGCTCCATACGCTCGACGTCGACGCCGACAGCACGATCGATCTCATCGTGCCTTCCCTGAAGTTGTGGAATGACAGGACGGCCCTCATCGGAGAAAGCTACGAGGCGATCATGCGCCGGGGCGAGGGACGCTGGGAGCTCATCGACACCAAGCTCCCTGTCGTGTGGGGCGTGGGCCGCGTCGTCTTTCTCGACGTCAACGGCGACGGCCTGCCCGATGCCGTCGAATCCGGCCTCGGTGGCGGCCAGCTCACCACCTACCTCAACACGGGGCGGACGTTCGTGATGTCGCCGTTCCGGACCGTCGATGCCATCAGCTTCGGCGATGTGCTCGGGGTCCCGGACCAGGACGCGCTTTTCCGCCTCGCCGTGCCGCTCGACTTCAACGGCGATGGACGGCAGGATCTGCTCATGCCCGTCCCACCAGGCATGCTGCTGGGCGGCTCCGATGTCCTCCCCTCCTGGGCCGTCCTGCAAGCGACGGGCGACCTGGCGGGGCCGCCGTTCAAGCTCGTCGACGCAGGGGTTCCTTTCGAGGCCAGCCTCGGTGACGCGATCACGCTCGCCGATCCGCGCGGGCCGCGCACCGGCGATCTCAACGGGGACGGGGCCCAGGACGTGATCCTGTCGCTCGGTCGCGTGTTCAACGTCTTCCAGAACCTCTCGGCCGACCAGGATCTCCTGGTCGCGGTCTCTGACGGGATGAACGCGTACGAGCCGGCCGAGCCGGGCTTCGTGCCCAACGTGAGCATCTCGTACGGCCACCTGACCGATGCGCCGTTCACGAACGGAGGCGCGGAGGATCCGGACCGGAGGAGCGCGCTCTACGTCGCGCGTTCGGGCGCGGCGGACGACTGCGGCTATCCGCGGCGCTGCGTCGTGGGCCCTCGCCGGGTGGTCAGCGCGTACGCGCTCAACAACGGCGCGGATCGAGCAAGGCGCTTCGAGGTCGGCTACCGAGATGGGCGTTATCATCGGCTGGGTCGCGGATTCCTCGGGTTCGGCGAGCGGATCGTCACCGATCTGGATACCGGTGCCGTGACGATCGACGTCTACGACCACGTCACCTTCGACGATGAGCTCCAGGTCTTTCCCTTCGCGGGGAGCGTCCAGCGGACGTGGCACGGCGCTCCGGGGCTCGCGAGCCAGCCGAGGCCGGAGCAGATCGAGCTCTCGTTCCGCGACGTGACGCGGACGCTCGTGCCGACCAACGACGGCGCCACATACTTCACGCTGCCCACCGAGCGCCGGGTGAGGCGAGCTCAAGGGGTCTATCCGCCCCCGAGCGGGGACGCGACATCGATCGATGTGTACGTGCGGGAGATCGAGCGCGGAGGCGACGGCGCGACGCTGCTGCGCGACTCGGTATCGAAGGTGACGGACTTCGACACGTTCGGCAACGTGCGCGCCGAGGAGGTCTCGACGGAGGGCGTCGACCTGACGCTCGAGGTCACGCGGTCGTTCAAGAACGACACCGAGCGCTGGGTCCTCGGCCAGCTGGAGACGCAGAAGGAGTGCAGCGCGGCGGCGGGGATGTCGCAGTGCCGGACCCTCACGCGAACGACAACGATCTACGGGGAGGTGGAGACCGAGTCCACCGAGAGCGACGACGGCCTGCCGGACACGAAGCTGAAGCTCACCTACGCGCGCGACGACTTCGGGAACATCACCGGCGTCACGGCGGAGGACGCCTTCGAGCACAAGCGGACATCCAGCACGGACTTCGACGAGCAGGGCATGTTCCCCGAGAAGCACGTGAACGCGGCAGGGCACGCCACGCTCGTGGAGTTCGACGACGCGCTCGGCGTGCTCCTCAAGCGGGTCGATCCGAATCAGCTCGTGACGACATGGGCGCACGACGGCTTCGGGCGGCTCGGCGTCGAGAGGCGCCCGGACGGCACGACGACGGCCGTCTCCCTCGCTCGCAGCAAGGAGGGTGGCCCGGAGCAGGATGCGTGGCGGGTGAGGCAGCAGAGCATCACGACCGGTGGGGCCGACGATACGGTGGAGTTCGACAGCCTCGGCCGCCCGATCCGATGGCTGGGATACGGGCCCGAACCGCAGCCGTCGGACGGCTCGGGCGACGCGACGCGCATCATGCAGGAGATCGGGTACGACGCGCTGGGCGAGCACATCGCACGGCGCTCGGTGCCGGTCAGGGAGGACACGCCCGAGAGCGCGATCCTGTACGATCGCTACGAGTACGATGCGGCGGGCCGCGAGGTGCGCCATACGACGCCGTGGAACGCGGTCACGACGACGGCGTACGATGGCCTGCAGGTGCGCGTCACCGACCCGCTCGATCATGTGACGGTGACCGAGCAGGACCCGCTGGGGCGCATCAAGACCATCACCGACGCCGCCGACGGGATCACCCGTTACGCGTACGGTCCCTTCGGATTGCTGCACACGGTCACCGATCCGGGCGAGGCGGTGACGCGCACGACGCGCGACGCTTTCGGCCGCGTCCGGCAGCTCGACGATCCCGATCGGGGCACGACGGTCTCGATCCATGACGGCTTCGGCGAGCTGATTTCGTCGACCGATGCGCTCGAGCGAAAGGTCGCGTGGGCGTACGACGCGCTCGGTCGACCCCGCTCACGCGTGGACCAGGACGGCACGGAGAGACTGACGACCACGTGGACCTGGGACACCGCGGCGCATGGCGTCGGGAAGCTGCACTCGCTTGCGAGCCCGGATGGAGAGAAGACGTACGGGTACACGGGACGTGGCCAGCTCGACACGATCGCGCTCCGCCTCGACGGCGAGCGCTCTCCCCTGGAGGCCAGGCTCGGCTATGACGACCTCGGTCGCGTCGAGACGGTCACGTACCCGGCGCCTGCCGGCGCGGCGCCGTTCGTCGTGGCCCAGGACCGCGACGCGCACGGCCATGTGCTCGCCGTGCGCGACAGCGGAACGAACCTCGCCTACTGGCGCTTGACGGACGTGGACGACGCGGGGCGCTTCCGGGAGGAGGTGTTCGGCAACGGCGCCGTCACGGAGCGGACCTACTTCGCGGACAAGCAGCGCCTGAGGCACATGGCGACGCAGAGCGGCGCGGGGGAGGTGCAAGACCTGGACTATGGGTTCGACGATCTCCTGAATCTCACGGGCCGCACGGACGCGCTCCAGCCAGAGAACACGACGGAGCGCTTCCGGTACGATTCGCTCCATCGGCTGACGTGCGCGTACTTCGGTGATATCGAGAGCGCGACGGCGCCCTGCGCGCTCCGCTACGACTACCACCCGAACGGTAATCTCACCTTCAAGTCGGACGTCGGTGACCTCTCGTATGACGACCCGCTGCACCCGCATGCGATCACCGGCGCGGGTACGGACACCTTCGCGCATGACGCTGTCGGCAATCAGACGGCGCGGCCCGGCGGCACGACGGTGCGCTATACGCCGTTCGACCTGCCGGAGCGCATCACGCAGGGCGCGAGCACCATCACGTTCGGCTACGACGGCGACCAGCAGCGGATCCGCAAGACCACGCTGGAAAAGGAGACGCTCTACTTCGGCGATCTGTACGAGCGGGTCACCGAGGCGGCGTCAGGCGCTGTGGAGCACCGGTACCACGTCCACTCGCCGGAGCGCGTGGTGGCGATCGTGACCCGGGGCGGCTCGGCCGGCGGCACGCGCTACGTGCATGTCGATCACCTCGGCTCGATCGATGTGCTCACCGACGAGGACGGCGCTGTGATCGAACGGCGGAGCTACGACCCGTTCGGGCAGCGCAGGAACCCCGTGTGGGGCGAGCGCCCGCCGGCGTCGTTCCCGAGCGAGACGACGCAGGGGTTCACCGGGCACGAGAGCGACGACGAACTCGGGCTCGTGAACATGAAGGGCAGGATCTACGATCCAAGGATCGGGCGGTTCTTGACGACGGACCCGATCGTTTCGATTCCGTCCTCCGGGCAGAGCTGGAATCCATACAGCTACGTGCGCAACAGCCCGCTCAATCACGTGGACCCGAGCGGATTCCAGGAAGAACCGGTGGAGGCGCCGATCCTGCCGGTCTACTCGGTGGTGCGCCCGGAACACTACGCCGTGGAGATCTTCTACTCGCCGCCGAAAGCAAACGAGCCTGAAGAAGGGCCGCGCGAGGCCGTGGAGGTCGGCGCCACGACGGCGCCTATCGACGTGGGCACGACCGGAAGCTCGTCCGGGTACGTGCCGCAGCCGGTGACCGTCTCGCCGGAGCACTCGGGCGCCGGCGGCCCAGGCACCGTCGTCGGCCAGACCTTGCTGGGCGCCGCGGAGGGGACGCGCGACCTCGGAGCAGGGATCGGGCGGATGCTCGTGTTGAACGCGCTGACCCTCGGGATGTACAGCGGCTACGAGTTCGCCAGCGCGATGTGGGACGGCTACGACGAAGACGGCCTCGCCGGCGCGCTCAACGCCGTCAACCCGCTCTACCACATCGGCCGCGGCGCGGCGGACACGGCCCTCGCCATCGATCGGGATGACTATCGGACAGCGGGCGCGGCGGGGACCAAGGCGATGGTCCTCGCCGCGGCCACCGTCTTCGGGATGGGAAGGGGGCTGGGGGCGGCGGAGGAGGCGGCAGCGGCGGGAGCCGCAAGGGCGGGTACCTACGGAGGTTTAAGGGCTGCCGGTGTCAAGGACGCACATCATGTGATTCAGGACGCCGCCGTCCGTGAATTGCCTGGATACAGCCGCACCACAGCGCCGGCCGTTGAGCTTTCTGGACCATCGACGCGTGCCGGGTCTCCGCATTACGCCGCAACTCAGGCTCAGCGTCAGCCTGGGGGCGGCACCTACGGCGCAGAACGCCGTATCGGATACAAAGCGCTTCGACGCGCAGGAATGTTGCCGAACGAAGCGCGCGCACTCATCGAACAAGCGGACGTGTACTTTCAGTCGATTGGCGTCACCCCAACGACGCCAACAAGGATCCCCGGAAGTCGTTAGTAAATATCATGATGCCATGGACAAAGAACTAAGAATTGAGATCGCTCGATTGGTTGCCGACCTCTGTGCTGGGCGCTACGCTGAGTTAGAGGCAGACGGACGCGCTGGCAGGCTGTCCGCCGAGGAGCTGCGGACGGCTGTGGAGCAGTACGGAAAAACATTGCTCCTTCTACCCGATGAGTCATGGGCTTTGGTGGATGAGTATCCTCAAGTCGACGCTCAAAACGCGGTGGCCGTAGATGTGCCGCTTTGGACGAAGGAAGAGGGCCGTAGCGACCTCACACTGTCGCTTGCCGCGACCAAAGAAGCGGACAGGTGGGTTCTGCACGTCGATGACCTTCATGTGCTGTAACGTTCAGCCCCTGGTCGAGGACGGACCTCTATACGTTCGACGACGTACGTGCCGAGAAGGTCTCGATCCGGGAGAGGAACGTGATGACCGGACTCTCACGATTCCTATGTGCATGACGCGCTGGGCCGCAAGGTGCGGCATACGACACCGTCGTGATGCGGTGGAGACCGACCACCCTGGCCTGCGCGTCGAGGTCAGCGACGCGGTCGACCACGTAACCGTGGTCGAGCGGGATCCCCTGGGCGTACTTCAGCGCCGTGGAGAGCGCGTCCTCCGCGTGCGCGCTCCTTTGCGGCTACCCCCGAACGGCAATCTCACCTTCAAGTCGGACGTCGATGACCTCTCGTATGACGACCCGCTCCATCCTCACGCGGTCACCGGCGCGGGTACGGACACCTTCGCGCATGACGCTGTCGGCAATCAGACCGCGCGGCCAGGTGGTACAACGGTGCGCTATACGCCGTTCGACCTGCCAGAGCAGATCACGCAGGGCGCGAGCACCATCACGTTCGGCTACGACGGCGACCAGCAGCGGATCCGCAAAACCACGGCGGAAAAGGAGACGCTCTACTTCGGCGATCTGTACGAGCGGGTCACCGATGCTGCGTCAGGCGCCGTGGAGCAGCGGTACCACGTCCACTCGCCGGAGCGCGTGGTGGCGATCGTGACCCGGGGAGGCTCGGACGACGGTACGCGCTACGTGCACGTAGATCACCTCGGCTCGATCGATGCGCTCACCGACGAGGACGGCGCTGTGATCGAGCGGCGGAGCTACGACCCGTTCGGGCAGCGCAGGAACCCCGTCTGGGGAGAGCGCCCGCCGGCGTCGTTCCCGAGCGAGACGACGCAGGGGTTCACCGGGCACGAGAGCGACGGCGCGGGTGAGCGTCTTCGCGCCTGCAAAGTCGTTCATCCTTGCGAGACGTGGTTCGCGTCGCTCTCCGGGCGCGGATCCCGGCGCTCGCTGCCCGATCGGAGCGCCTCGGTCACTCCAGATCTGGTCGCGCCCTGCCCATGCCGATGGCCCACGCCATCGTGTAACGCGCGTTGATCTCGCACCGCGGATTCCAGCGCAGCGCGCCCTGCTCGTCCTCCCAGCGGAAGGCGTCGATCCCGAACGGCCCGAAATAGCCCGCGCCGGCGAGCGCCTCTCCCGCCTCGAGCGCGGCCTCGACGAGCCCCCGGCGCTCGCCGTCGCCGAGGTCGCCCTCGCCGGCCAGGGCGGCGCCGAGGTACGCCCCGTTCGCGTCGCAGCGCTGGACACACGGGTCGCCGAGGCGCACCGCGCCACCGCGGGCGACGTGCCCGTGCAGCGAGAAGTCGCCGCGGCGTTCGACCCACGGCTCGACCTGCAGGCCGCTGTCCGGCGACGCGGGGTCGAGCGACGCGGCGGCCCAGGGCCGCGCGTCGGGCGGCAGCGCCCCGCGGGCGACCCGGCGCCGGCCGCGCCCGGCGAACCCGAACGGCCGCTTGAGCAGCCAGTGGCCGGTCGGCGTGGGCTCCGCGATCGCGGCCTCGAGCTCGGCCAGGGAGGTGACATAGCGCGCGCCGGGCAGCGTCTGGCCGAGGTCCGCGCAGAACCTCCGGTGGTTGGCGCGCCGGAGCACCTCGAGCGGCGGCGCCTCCGCGAGCGCGACGCCGGCGCGGCCGAGGAGGCGAAGGGCGCGGGGCGTGGGGCACCACGCGCGGCCGACGAGCGGCGTTCCAGGAGGCGCTGGCGGCACGAGGGGCGAGGAGAGCTCGGGGCTGAGCAGGACGTCGCCGGGGCGCAGCAGGGCCGAGACGCGGCCGGCGAGCTCGGGAGCCCGGCCGGCGACCGCGGCGCGCGGGGTGTACCCCGCGGGGCGCGCCAGCTCCTCGTCGGCGTCGAAGTTCAGGACCCAGGCGCTCGCTCGGTCCATGAGGCCAGCGCGTCGAGGAACGGCTCGGAGAGGCCGGAGCGGCTGCGGTCGCGGCGGTTCATCGGCTCGCCCCGCATGAGCAGCGGCGAGAGGGGCGGCGGGATGTGGCGCACCCACGCCTCGAAATCGCTCGGCCCGCGCTGCGCGACGTCATCCGGCCCGCGATGCGCGGCTTCACCCGCGGTGGCCGGATTGCCTGCGGCAGACGTGGAAGGCGGCGCCTGGCCAGCGCTCCCGCTCGCCTGCGTGAAGCGGCGGAACCAGCGGACCCCGAAGCGCACGTGCGGGATCTCCTCCGCGCAGACCCGCTCCGTGAGCGCGGCGCCCTCGACGTCGCCGATGGCGCGGAAGCGCTCGGCGAAGCGCGCCGTGTGGTCGAGGTTGCCCCCCTCGAGGCCCATGCCCATCACGGCCACGAACTGCGCGGGCGACGCGGCGGCGGGCACCCGCGTCCAGAACCAGTCGCGCACCGGGAAGTCGCCGAAGCGGTGGCCGATCGCGGCGAGGTACGCGGCGTAGAGCCGCATGTGGCGCACCTCGTCGAGGGCGATCCGGACGAGGCCGCCGCGGAAGGCGCGCGGCGTCTCGGGGAAGGCGAGCAGCGCCCAGGCCATGAGCTCCGCCGCCTGGAGCTCGTGGTGCAGGAACGCGTGGAAGAGCTGCGCGCGGCGCGCCGGGTTGCGCAGCGCCTCGGGCCCCGGGCTCTTCTGCGCGCGCTCCGAGATGCGCAGCGCGGCGGGCCGTCCAGGTCGCTCGAGGCGCCTCGGCGGGGCTGGTGCGGCGCCCGACGCGGACAGCGTGGCATCCGACTCCCAGAGCGAGGGCACGGGCGGCGGAGAGAGCTTGTGCTCGAGGTCGGTCGAGAGGACGTAATCCCAGGCCCAGCGCTCGACGGTGCCGGGCGGCGGCGGAGGCGGGTCGCTGGGCGGCGTGGCGGGAGACATCATGGCACGGCGGGGCAGGGGGGACGCCGCTCCCTACCACAGCTCGACGTCGCCGGCGGAACGCCGTGGCATCCGCCCGGAGAGCGCCCCCATGGGGGCGTTCAATATGGACTATTATTGAATTTTATTCCGGCCTTCCCGCCTCCGTGGCGGCATCCGGCACGCCCTCACCGGGCGCACCCCGGCCGCGGGCAGCGGGGACGGCATGTCGGGCTACCTCGGTGCCGGTGGGTTTCCCTGCCGCACCGAGGGGTCGTGGTCGCGGCGCTCTCGTGGCTTTGGCGGGACGCTCGCGGTAGCGCCTGCGATCCGTCTCCTCGCCCGGGCCGCGCGCGCCGGCAGGAACCGCTGCGAGGGGGAGAATATTCCCCGATCCTCGCGGCGACCGCCGCGCAGCGTCGGGTCGTCGCGCTCGCGATGTCACGATGACAGAGGCCTCGGTGACTCGACGACATTTTGCCGGGGAATAGGCCGGAGCCGCGACATTTGCGCGGAAATGGCCGCCGGAGCAGCGTGGCTTACGCCTTGCTCCAGGGAGATCGCATGAAGGCGGAGCGGCGTTCCCAGGCGGTCGACAGGAAGCGCGAGGAGCAGACGGTGCTGGTCATCGGGGGCAGCGGCGGAATGTCGAGCCGCTACCGCGATGTGGTCGAGAAGCACGGCTGGTCGCTGCGCCATTACGAGAACCGCGTGCCGCCGGGCGCGCGCCACGGCGTGGGGAGGATCGCGCTCATCGTGATCATGGTGACGATGGTCTCGCACGCGCTGCGCGATCAGATGCAGAGCCTCGCGGCCGATGGCGCCCCCGTCGTGTACCTGCGCAGCGCGTCCGTCTCGGCGCTGCGGGCCGCGATCGAGCAGCGGTCCGCCTGACACCACGTCGCGCCGCCGCGAGGAGAGGCCCTCTCCCCCGGAGCCGGCGTCGCGCCTCTTCTCCTGTCCTCTCGTCTCCTGTCCTCTCCTCTCCTCTCCTCTCCTCTCCTCTCCTCTCCCGACCCTCCTCGAGCATGTCTGTCCCGCGTTCCGACGCTCGCGCTGTCACGGTGACAAGGGCCTTTGTGATTCGAGGACAATTTGCCCAGGAATAGAGTCCGATAACGAGGATTTTGCCGGAAATGGCGAGCTGGAGAGCGTGGCTTGCGCCTTGCTCCAGGGAGATCGCATGAAGGCGGAGCGGCGGAGTCAGGGGAGCGACAGGAGGCGTGAGGAGCAGACGGTGCTGGTCATCGGGGGCAGCGGCGGCATGTCGAGCCGCTACCGCGATGTGGTCGAGAAGCACGGCTGGTCGCTGCGCCATTACGAGAACCGCGTGCCGCCGGGCGCGCGCCACGGCGTGGGGAGGATCGCGCTCATCGTGATCATGGTGACGATGGTCTCGCACGCGCTGCGCGACCAGATGCAGCGCCTCTCGGCGGATGGCGCCCCCGTCGTGTACCTGCGCAGCGCGTCCGTCTCGGCGCTGCGGGCCGCGATCGAGCAGGCGGCCGCCTGACGGGACGCGCCGCGCCCGCGCGAGGCGGGGCCACGCAGCGCTCAGCGCACGCCGACGAGGCGCTGCATCAGGCGCTGGAACTCGGGGACCGAGAGGTCGATGTGCTCGACGACGCGGCCGTAGAGCGTGGCCGTGGGCACGTTGCGGCCGTTGAACTCCTTCTCGAGCTCGGAGAGCTTCCACAGGATGATGCGCTCGGCGCGGGTCAGGCCGTCGCGCACGTCCGGGAGCTCGTCGAGCGGGGATCGCCTAGGGGGCATGGTCGGGCTCCGAGATCTGGCCTTCGTGGGCCGCGCTCACTGCACGACGCCGAGCACGCGCTGCTGGCGCGCGAGCTCCGCCGCGTTCTTGAGGGCCTCGAACAGCTCGCGCGACGCCGGCAGCCCCCGGATGACGAGCTCGGGGTCGCTCGCGTCCTTCGTGAACACGCGGATCTCCGCGACGTCGAGCAGCCGCTGCATGAACGTCTGGCGGAGGTCGATGTCGAGGACCCGCCAGAGCTGCAGGGTCTCGATCCGGCGCGTGAGCAGGCCGGCCTCGTAGTCGATCGTGCGATCGGTGATCTTGTAGCGGAGGCTCTTGCGCTTCCAGTGCAGGATGCCGAGCCAGATGAGGCCCACCAGCACGAGCGAGAGCACGCTCGCCGCCACGTAGGACCAGAACCACGCCTTCCAGCTCGGCGTCCCCTCGAACAGGACGCGCGCCGCGCCCGGCGCGGGGGCGAGCGCGCCGCCGGCGGGGGTGAGCGCGCCCGGCGCGGGGGCGAGCGCGCCGGCGGCGGGGGTGAGCGGCGCGGCGGGGGCCGCGGCCACCGGCGCTCGCTCGTCGAGCATGCTGCCGCAGAATCGGCACTTGATCGCGGCGTCCTGGATCTGCTCCGCGCAGAAGGGGCAGGGCTTCACACCGACGATTGTAGTCTACATCCCGGGCGCGAGATCCACGGCAACCGGCGCCCGGCGCCGGAACCACGGCGCGCCCGATGGGGCCGGGAGGCGATGGCCCTCACCGGTCCCCCCTGCCCCAGTGTTGACCAAGCTTCGCGCCGCGTTCCCCTACATCCGAACGTTTACGTTTACGTGGTCGTGGTCGTGGTCGTGGTCGTAAACGACAGGCCGTGAACGACCACGACCACGTCCACGTCCACGTAAACGTTCACGTTGCCCCTCTGCACCCGGCGGCGAGCGCCGCCTTGCCCGCGCGCCCCAGCCGCCGGATCGCAGCCTCCCTCCGCAGGGCCGCCCCCCTGTCGGCCGCCTCCTCGACGTGGACCAGCGCGAGCGGCCCCCGTCCGCGCGTGTACCGCGCCCCGCGCCCCGCCGCGTGCTGCGCGAAGCGCGCCTCCACATCGCGGGCGATCCCCGTGTAGAACGACCCGTCTCCGCAGCGCAGGATGTAAACGTGCCAGCCCGCGGTCACTCCTTCGGCCCCTCGTTGTAGCCGCGCGGCCGGTACTTCGGGTCCACTCCGCCGTGCGTCGCGCCGTTGTCGAGCGTGTCGATCGCGAGGTACGCGAGCCACGTCCCGGGGTGCTCCTCCGCGAGCCGCCGGAGCTCCGCGTCGTGCGCCGCGAGCCGCTGCTCGTCATGCAGGCACTGCAGCGCGAGCGCGATCAGGCTCAGCTCGTTCGGGCCGAGCTCCATGCCGCGCTGGTAGTGCGGGAACGCCTCGTCGGGGCGGTGCATCCGGCAGAGCGTGTCGCCCGTGTACACGTGCGCCATCGGCCACGTCGGGGCGAGCTCCATCGCGATCTTGCTCTCGGCGAGGCGGGCCTCCAGGTCGCCGCGGGCGCCCTTCATCACCGAGTAGTTGAGGTGCGCCTTGGCGCTGTTCGGGACCGCCTCCTTCGTCGCCGCCCAGAAATCGAGGTCGTTGCGGTAGTCCATCGCGTGCCGGTAGGCCTGCGCGCACTGGAAGCCGAAGAAGAGGACGAACAGCGCCGGCGTCACCCACGCCCTCCACGACCACCGCGCGCGCGGCGTGAGGGTCGAGCCCGCGAGCGCCTCGTGGAGCCACGAGAAGGCGACGGCGAGCACGAGCGACGTGCCGATGGCCGGGAAGTACCAGAAGCGCTCGGCGCGCACCGTCGGCAGGACGACCGGGATGTTCGAGTGCGGGAAGTAGCTCACCACGACCCAGGTCAGCCCGATCGCGGCGATGCACAGCCCCGCGTAGCCGCGGCGCAGCGGCACCCAGGCGCTCCGGTCCGCCGTCGCCGGGCAGGGCAGGGGGCGCGCGCCCTCGACCAGCAACCCGAGCCCGAGGAGGAACGCGGGCAGGAACGGAAGCGGCCAGAGCACGAGCGGCAGCGCCCGGAGCAGCGGCACGCGCCCCGCCGGGCGGAGCACGTGCCAGTCGTACGCCGCGAGCCCCGCCGCCGCGATCGCGAGGAGCGCCCCCGCGAGGAGCAGCGGCCACCTCCGCGACGTCGCCTGGCCGCCGTCCACAAGGAAGGCGGCGCGCACCGAGCGCCGCTCGCGCCGCTCCAGGTGCTCGCGGCGGAGGGCCGCGATCCAGAGCGCGAGCGAGCCGAGCGGGGGCAGCACCATCATCGCGGCGCCGGCGACGCTGCCGAAGAAGACAAGCCTGTCCGGCACCGGCTCCTGCGGGTACGAGTAGTCGCCGCTCAGCGTCCACGGGAACACGATCTGCGTGAGGCCGCGCCAGTAGACGCGCAGCGCGCCGGCGATCCGGTGGGGCGTGTCCGCGGCGCCGAGCGGGTTGTTGAGCGGATCGCGCGGCAGGGGCGCCTGGTGGAACCAGACGAGCGCGTCGTGGAGCGCGCGCTTCACGAGCGGCGCGCCCTCGGGGAGCGGCGCGGCGAGCTCGGCCGGCATGGGCGCGGGGAACCAGCGCCGCCGGAGCTCGACGTAGAGCACGAACGCCGCGCCCGCGGCGAGCAGCGCGAGAAGCGCCCGGACGAACCGCGCCGGCCGCGTGGGGTGGGTGAGCGGCGCGGCGATCAGCGCGGCGAACGGGACGAGCGGCACGCAGACGAGCGCGCTCTCCTTGGAGAAGAGGCCGAAGAGCACGGCCGCGAACACGCCGAACGGCATCGCCCACGCGGGCAGCGCGAGGGCGGCGAGGGCGGCGATCGCCCCCATGCCACCGAGCACGTCGGCGATGCCCACGATGCCGCTCACCGCCTCGGTGAGCACCGCGCAGCCGACGAAGAGGAGCCCGGCGAGGTACGCGAGCCCGCGCCGCCGCGTGAGCCAGAACGTGACGCACGTGAGCAGCGCGCCGTTCACCGCGTGGAAGAGGACGTTGTAGAAGTGGTGGAAGAACGGCTGCTTCGTGACCGCCCAGATCGTGCGCCAGAGGAAGTTCGGCAGCGGGCGGTAGGAGCCGACGCTCCGGTCGGGCGGCAGCCCCCAGAAATCGCGGTGGATCGCGTCGAGGAAGCCGATCCCGCCCTTCGCGTTCACGTACGGGTTGGCGAGCAGCGCCTCCTGCTCGTCGAAGATGTAGTTCGTCGACGGCGCGCGCGTGAAGAGGATGACGGCGACCAGCGCGAGCGGCGCGATCGCGGAAAGGAAGGTCGGGTCGAGCGCGAGGAAGTAGTCGCGCACGCGCCGCGCGGCGTCCCCGAGGAAAGACGGCGCGGCGGGCGGCCCTGCCGACGGCGGCAGCCCGGAAGACGGCGGCGGGCCGAAGGACGGCGGCGGCCCTGCCGATGGCGGCGCCCCGGAGGACGGCGGCCCGTACGGCGTCGTCGTGTCGTCGTCGAGCGCGCTGGACATGGGGTCGCGCGCGGCGGCAGGGGGCGGGGGCGGATAGGTCACGCCGCGCCCTCTCAGCCCTTCACGTCCGGTGGAGCGCCCGGCGCGCCGTCCGGCTCGGGGATGGACCAGATGTCGCCCCAGAGCGGCTGGCCGCCGTCGACGCCGTAGACCGCGCCCGTGATGAAGTCGTTCTGGTCGCTGGCGAGGAAGACGATGAGCCGCGAGACCTCCTCGGGGGTGGCGAGGCGCTTGAGCGGCGTGGCGCGCCGCGCGAGCTCGAGCAGCTCGTCGCCGTACTGCGACGTGCCGCTCGACCGGATGTTGCTGCCGGGCGCGACCGCGTTGATCCGGATGCCCAGCGCCGCCCACTCCACGGCGAGCGAGCGGGTCAGGTTCTCCACGCCGGCGCGCGCGGCGCCCGTGTGCGCCATGCCCGGGAAGCCGCGGCTCACCGACGCGGTGACGTTCACGATCCGGCCGCGGCGCGCCGGCAGCATCGCGCGCCTCGCAACCTCGCGCGTCATGAAGAAGGTGCCGTTCAGGTTGTTGCGGACGACCGCCTCCCAGCCCTTCGGCGTCAATTCGCTGGCCGGGCTCGGGAACTGGCCGCCGGCGTTGTTCACGAGGACGTCGACGCGGCCGAATTTCCCGAGGACCTGGCCCACGAAGGCGGCGATCTGCTCCGGCTCGCGGATATCACACGGCGCGGCGAGCACGTCGTCGCCGGGGACGCCGTCGCCCGCGAGCGTGCTCGCCGCGGCCTCGAGCTTGTCGGCCCGGCGGCCGCAGAGGGCGACCTTCGCGCCGAGGTAAGCGAGCTCACGCGCGCACGCGAGGCCGATGCCGCTGCCCCCGCCGGTGACGATCGCCACCTGGCGTTCGAAGAGTCCTGGGGCGAAGATCGAGCGCACCTGGGTCACGCCCCGCGTTTACAACGGCTCAGCGGGCGCCGCCACACGCTGGGCGATCCGGGGTGGTTCCGGCGTCCCAGGCAGAAAGGCCCCGGCGTTCGGGGGGCGCTTGCCCGATCACCCACGAGGCCGAGGACCTCTCGACCGGGGGGCGCATCGCCGTCAAACAGCTCCTGATCTGGAAGCGCGCGGAGTGGAAGGCCCTCGATCTGTTCGAGCGCGAGGCGAGGGGCCTCGCGAACCTCACCCACCCCAGCATTCCTGGCGCGCAGGAGGCGCTCGCAGCGCTCGACCGGCCCGCGCGCTGAGCGCGCCACGACCGCGGGGCCCGCTTGACGATCCGCGCTCCGGATCGAATGGCAAGTGGGGAGGGAACACCGATGTCGATCGAGCTCAACCACACCATCGTCCCCGCGCACGACAAGGAGGCTGCCGCGCGGTTCTTCGCGCGCATGTTCGGACTCGCGGTGGACGCGCCGTTCGGGCCGTTCTCCCCCGTGCGCATCAATGGCGGGCTCACGCTCGACTTCGCGGACCGGGAGACGTTCGAGCCGCACCACTACGCGTTCTTCGTGGATGACGCGGAGTTCGACCGGATCTTCGAGCGCGTCCAGCGCGCCGGCATCCCCTTCAGCGCCGATCCGCACGCGAAGGAGATGGGCCGGATCAACCACCGGAAGGGCGGCCGCGGCTTCTACTTCCGCGATCTCGACGGGCACGTCCTCGAGGTGCTGACGCGCCCGTGAGCTCGGCTTTGCGCTGCGGGCCCGTTCATTCGCACGGCCGCAACGTCTTCATGAGGCCGTCGATCATCGGCTGGAGGCCGAACTCGAACACGCGATCGAGGTTGAAATCGTACCCGCCCGAGAGCTCGTCCAGCAGCCTGGCGAAGCTCGGATACGGCCCCGACGTCGCGATCGCCAGGAGCGCGGCCCCCTGCGATTCGTTCCACTGCGCTTCGGTCATTCCCGTGGTGGCCTCGGCCTCGCGCTCCGACTCGAGGTTCACGGCGACGCCGCGAACGTAGCTGTAGAGCGTCATGTGCGCCTCGAGCCGGGTCGCCGCGTCGATCCCGGGGGCTTCCATGGCACGCAGGATCCACTCGGCGTGCGCGATCACGTTACGCAGCGCGACCGGTCGCGCGAGCGGCAGCACGTGCGCGAGCCATCCGTGCCGCCGGTACAGCGCCCACTGCGCGCGGGCAGCGCGGATCAGGGCCTCGCGCAGATCGCGAGGAGGCGACCTCGGCAGCGGGTGCTCGCCGAACACCGCGTCGATCATGAGGAGCACGAGCGCGTCTTTCCCCTCCACGTACCGGTAGAGCGACATCGTCGGTACGCCGAGCTTCGCGGCGACACCGCGCATGGAGAGGGCGTCGAGCCCCTCGTCGTCGGCGAGCCGGATGGCGGCCTTCACGATCCGCTCGCGCGTCAAGGCGCCGCCTCGCTCGGACGGCTCACATGCCGCGCGATCACCCTCGGCCACCACGTGGCCCGAGCGCGGTACCGATCGGATGAGCCCCTCGTGGCGCAGGGTCGACAGCGCCTTGGTGGCGGTGGCGAGCGCGACGCCGAAGGAGCGGACGATCTGGCGCGTCGAAGGGATGCGATCGCCCGCTCGGAGCCGCCCGGATGCGATGCGCGCGCGCAGGTCGTTCGCGATCTGCAGGTAGGGCGGTCCGTCGGCCGACTTGCGGCGGTTCGTCGGCGCGCTGCGCTTCACCGGAGGCATGGTGACTGTACTAGCACAGATGGTCGGTTGAAAGCGCGCGCGATGCTGCCGGGGCGCGGCGCGCGACCGCGGCTGTTCTAGCCTAGAATATTAGCCCATGGCGCCGTTCGTGGGGTGCCGGGCGCCGCCGTCGTCGCCATGCTCGTGCGTACGTCGTACGCGCTCGGATGCGTACGTCGTACGCAACCTTCCCCCCGAGGTCCCCATGTCGAACGGCACCGTTCTCGTCTCCGGCGCAGGCATCGCAGGCCCCGCGCTCGCTTACTGGCTCTCGCGTCGCGGGTTCACCCCCACCGTGGTCGAGCGCGCCCCCGCCCTGCGGGCAGGAGGCAACGCCGTGGACTTCCGCGGGCCGACGCACCTGCGCGTCCTCGGCGAGATGGGGGTGCTCGACGCGATTCGACAGCATCAGACCCACATGCGGGATCTCGCGATGGTGGACGAGGCCGGCCGGCGCCTCGTCACGCTCCCCGCGGCGTTCGCGAGCGGCGACGTGGAGATCGAGCGCGGCGACCTCAGCCGCATCCTCCACGAGGCCGCGAAGGACGCGGCCGAGTTCGTGTTCGGCGACAGCATCGTCTCGCTCACCGACACGCCGGACGGCGTCGACGTCACGTTCGAACGCGGCCGGCCGCGGCGCTTCGACCTGGTCGTGGGCGCCGACGGACTGCACTCCCGCGTGCGCGCGCTCGCGTTCGGCGACGAGTCGAGGTTCCTGCGCTTCCACGGCCATTACGTGGCGACATTCGCCGCGCCGAACCACCTCGGCCTCGATCACCAGGGCCTCATCTTCAGCGAGCCGGGGCGGGCCGCCAGCGTCGCGAGCGCCCGCCGCCCCGAGGAGGCAACGGCGCTCCTGATGTTCGCCTCCAGGCCGCTCGACCACGATCCGCGCGACGTGGCGCAGCACAAGGCGATCCTGGCCGAGCGTTTTGCGGGGATGGGGTGGGAGGTGCCGCGTCTGCTCGAGGCGATGAGGCAGAGTCCGAGTCTATATTTCGACGCCGTGGGGCGGATCGACATGGATCGCACCTCGCGCGGTCGCGTCGTGCTCCTGGGCGACGCCGGCTACGGCGGCACCCTCGGCGGACAGGGGACCGGGCTCGCCGTGGTCTGCGCGTACGTGCTCGCGGGTGAGCTCGCCGTCGCGAAGGGAGACCACCGCGCCGCGTTCCAGCGTTACGAAGCGCGGATCCGTCGATATGCCCGGCGCTGCCAGCAGGGGGCGAAGCGCGTCGGCTCGTTCTTCGCACCGCCGACCCGCGTGCAGCTCGCGCTGCGCAACGCGATGTACCGGGCGCTCACGTCGCGCCCGCTCTCCCGCTGGTTCGAGAAGATGGTCACGAGCGCCGCCAGCGACCTCGTGCTCCCCGTGTACCCGGCGTGACCTCCTCGCCGTGTCTCGATCGGCTGGAGTCGTCGACGCACGGTGTGGAGGCCGAGCGCGCGGTCCCGCGACTTCGGTTCGCCGTGCCACGCTTCCTGGTATCGTGCCCGAATGGACGAGGACGAAGAGCTTCGCGAGTCCGAGAACCTCGAGCAGATCGTCCGCGCGTCGGCGGGCGACGCGGCGGTGCATGTGACCGACGGAGAGAGCGTCGACGACGTGCGCGATTACGGCAGGGTCCTCGACGCGCTCGACGCGATCTCGGGCGGCGTGCTCGGGATCACCGCGCGCCGCTTCGAGGAGGGCGCGACGCGCACGATCGTGCTCGATCGGGGCGCGCGGGCGGCGATCGAGCTCCGCCTGGAAGGCGATACCGACTGGATCGACCATCCGGCGCTCGTCGAGCAGCTGGATCGCGCGCTCGAGGCGGACGGCGCGCCGGGTCGCTTCTATGCATTCTGTTCCCGATCGTGGGGACAGGAGGTCGGCTTCGCCTACCTGCCGAAAGCCGAGGGCGAGCGCATTGCGGAGCTCGTCGCGGCCCGGGAGGACATCGCGATCTTCGAGGACTTCTTCCCCAAGGGGCGCCAGACAGTCGACGAGGACTGACTCGGCGCGCCCACCGATGACCTGACCCGGCTGCGCGGCAAGGTGGCCATCGAGAACACCGGCGGGCAGCATTTCTACCCCTTCGAGTACGAGCCTCCGGACGACGGGCGAGCTGACCAAGGACGCCAAGATAAGATTCTCTTCTTGGCGCTCTTGGTGTCTTGGCGGTTCGAAATTCCGCGATCCTCAGGCAAATGCAACCCGTCTGTCGCGCTAGCGCGGGACCTCGGGGATGAACTCGGCGCCCAGGCGGAAGATCAAAAAGTCCTTGGTGACGTTGCCGCCGCCGCTGCTGCCGGGCCACATGAAGGGGCTGCCGCCGCTGCGGTCCGGATCCCACTCGTACCACATCCACCGAGCCTCCTCGTCGATGTCGCAGACGATGGAGAACTCATTGCCGGGCTCCGGGACCGAGCGCTCCGTGTCGTTCGTCTCTCCGAATGCGACATGGCCGTGCGCAGACGCCTCGGTGGTCACCCAGCCGGCGCTGGTCGTCTGCGGGTCGAGATCACCGCTGTTGCAGCGCGCGATATACTGGTTGATGGTCTCCAGCGTCGGCCCGTTCGAGCCGAGGTCGTAGTCCTCGCCCGTCGCGCAGACCTCCCACGCGCCGTCGCCGGTGAAGACGGGAGCGGCCCCCTCGCGGAAGAACTGGCCTATCACGCCCTGTGTCGTGGACTTGTCGGCGTACGTGATGATGTAGAGATAATGCCCGGCGTTCGCGGACGCCGCCGGCACGGTGTACGACTCCGGCCCGTTGCCTATGGGACAGGAGAAGATCTTCCCGGCGAGGTTGTTCTCGATGCCTCCGAAATAGTTCAGGAGCCCGTCGCCGGTCCCGTAGCCAAAGCCGTACGCATTGTCGGCCGTGATGATCACGCTCACCGCGGTCGAGAGCCCGGTCCCTCCGCCGACGCCGGCGATCTCACCGAGACCGTTCTCGTCCTCCCCGCCCGCGCCCGCGCCCCCGTTACCGCCGCCGCCGCCGGCACCGGCGCCGGAATCGCCAGGATCGGTGCCGGCGTCCGAACATCCGGTTGCATGAAGCGCGACAGCAAAAGCCCAAGCTGAAACAAGACGTAAATTCATTCCACCAGGATCGGCGAAGTCGCGCCCTGCGTAAAGGCCTCTCGGTGAGCACGAGCGCGCCGTCCGGGCGTCGCGGGCCATCTGGCACGATTCCGACGCTGCCCTCGCCGGGGTGCGTCCCGCCTCCCGGAAGGAAAAGAAGGTCACGCAGGCGGCTTGGTCCGCCTCAGCCCTTGTTCCCCGCTCGCCGCTCGAATCGAAGCCTGAGCACCTCGTCCTCGAGCTCGTTCGCGATCGCCATCGCCCGCCGCCTCGCCTCCGCGCCCTCGTCGCCGCCCACGATCCGCGCCAGCATGTTCAGCGCCATCGCGCGCATCCGCATGTGCCCGCCGTCCCCCGCATGCCGGCACGCCTCGCGCGCGAGCGCGGCGCCTTCCTCGGGGAAACCCTGCTTCCACCGCGCATACGCCAGCCCGTTCGCCCGCCGCGACCGCGCGAAGGCCGGACCGTCCTCCGGGATGCGCCGGTAAAGCGCCTCCGCGGCCGCCGGATCCGGCTGCTTGCCGCCCCAGGAGCGGTTCCGCTCGAAGGCGCGTTGATCGATCCACCGGGCGAACAGGCAGGCTCGGTCGCTGGCGGGCATCGGCAGCTCGAAGAGCGGCGCGATCTCGTCGAGCAGGCCGGGCACGCGCGCGACGTCATCACGGCTCGCCACGAAGGCCTCTGTGAGCAGGGCCTCCACCCGCGCCTCGGGCGGGGCCTTTCCGAGCAGCGGCCGGATGCGGGCGAGGTGCGTCCTTCCGGCCTCGCGGTCGTCGCCGCGCAGCGCGCAGGTGGCGTGGGCGAGGGCGAGGAAGACGTGGGAGGTCGGATCCTCGTTCACCGGCGGTCGATCCCAGAGACGCAAGAGGTCCTGGGCGAGGGGCAGGGGCAGGTCGGTGAACCGCGAGTGATAGGCGCCCATCCAGCGGGCGCGCTCCGTGAGCGCGTCCGGCAAGCCGAAGGCCGCGAGCGCGCGCGCCCCCCACGTCCCGCCGTCCCGCTGGCCGCGCGTCCGCAGCCGGCGCAGGGCGCGCTCGATCGAGGTCACGTCGTCCTCGTAGCCACGCAGGGAGGAGAGCCGCTCGGCGACCGCCGTCAAGGAGCCGTGCTGCGCGACGAGCCAGGCGACGTAATCCTCCCAGGAAAAGCCCGCGGGAGCGGCCTGTCCGGTTTCGTGTCCGGGCATTTTCTTCGCGCCGATCCTATCAAGGTCCAGCAGAGAGGAGCACGGACATGGGAAAGGACCCCGCGTTTTTCCTGGTGATCGATCTGGAAGCGACGTGCGACGAGGAGGGCCGCATCCCCGAGCGCATCATGGAGATCATCGAGATCGGCGCGGTCCTCGTGGACGGCGCGACGCTCGAGCCCGTGAGCGAGCTCGCCACCTTCGTGCGCCCGGTCATCCGGCCGAGGCTCACGGAGTTCTGCACGAAGCTCACCACGATCACGCAAGCAGACGTCGACGCCGCGCCCACGTTCCCCGAGGCCATCGCGGCGCTCGGGCGCTTCGTCGGCCAGCGGGAGGCGCTCTTCTGCTCGTGGGGCGATTACGACCGCAAGCAGTTCGAGATCGACGCGGCCCGCTGGGGCGTGCCCTTGCCGCTGCAGGGGCACATGAACATCAAGAAGCGCTTCTCCGCGGCGCTCGGGGTGACCCAGCGCTACGGCATGGCGAGCGCGCTCGAGCGGCTCGGACTCCCGCTCCACGGGACACACCACCGCGGGATCGACGACGCGCGCAACATCGCGCGGATCCTGCCTTACGCAATTGGCCGCGTGCCGATCCCCGAGGCAGGGCCCGCGGGCTGAGTCAACCCTCGCGCGCCACGCGGATCGCCTCCGCGATGCCGGCGGAGGTGAGCTCGGGGTCGTTCAGGAGCGTCGCCGCCCAGGTCGCGAGCTCGCCGGTCGTCCGGAAGACGTTCGGCGCCCGCCCCGTCTGCAGCAGCATCATGACGGAGCGGACCGAGGCGGCGATGAACCCCTCCGACTCGACGAGCGTGGCCGTGCCCCTGAGGGTCCGGGAAGGGGAGCTCGCCGCCCGCCGCATCGCGGCCCGGCTCGCCTCGTCCGGCGGCAGGGTGTGCTGAAGGGGGAGGACGACGACGAAGGCCGCGCCGCCCGGCTGGTCCGCCGACCAGCGAGCGAAGAGCTCTCGCGAGCGATCGATCCCGACCGCGGTGGCCTCGCCCCGCCAGACCAGCAGCATGAGCCGCCGCCACACCGCGACCACGTACCCGTCCGTGCGCTCGAGTAGCTCGGCCGTCATCGGAGGAGGACGGACCGTTATCATTGTGGCGCATTGTCGTTCCGCCGGGGGGATGGTCGTCAAGCCCATGCCCATGATTCGGCGCTCGCCGGACCCGGCGGACGCGGCTACGCCAGGAGCCCGTCGCTCTCCAGCCGCTCCGGCCGCTCGATGGCCGCCCGGGCGTCGCGCCAATCGGCGGCCGCCAGCAGCACCCGCTTGGCCGCGGTCCCGCTCAGCGTCTCGAGCAGCGGGAAGCGCGTGGCCGGGCCCACCATTCTGGGTCGGGCGCCTTGGTGAGCCGGCTTTGGTGTGCGGCGTACCAGCGGCGGCGGCCTCCGGCGCCGCGCCGGGGGCGCGCGATGAACGGCATGTGACGAACGGCATGTGACGAACCGCATGTGATGAACGGTGCGCGACGAGCTGCGCCCGGCGCCTGACACCCACCCGCACGCGAGCCCAAGAGCCACGTGAAGAACTCACGCGGCAAAAAAGGGTCTAGACAGGCGAAGCGAAGATTCGTTATCTTGAAAAATGGTCCCGTGCGCACTCTGCATCAAATCTCGTCAGACACTCCCGCGTACCTGATCCGATCGTGTTCGTCCCTCGGCCTCCGCGAAGGGGCGGCGAGGGCTGCTGATCCGGCTGAGCGTCGCGGCGTGCCGCCGCCGCACGCGCCGCGCGGGGCACGCCGCGACCCGCGGACCGCGAGCTGCGCACTGGCCATCGAACTCGATGAGACATCGATGCGACAGACCACGCTCGTCTCTGCGTTCCTCCCCACAGATCGCGAGACGGCGCGAGACGACGCGAGGCGCCCAAAAACGTCACCGCACGACCCAAAATTGTCACCGCGCAACTCGATGTATTTTTCTGATCTGTCTTCAAAAAGATCTGGACACCTTCGTAGTCGAGTTGCTATCTTGAACACTGTCACCTTGCGCATCCGCCCTCTGATCGAAGCCAGAGCACCCGCGTACTTGATCTGATCCTGATCAACCCGCGGGGGCTCATTCCGACCGGAGCCCGCGAAACCGACCTCGCCTGACCCGTGTGTCATGGCGCCTGCTATTCGGATGACGCTCCAGCAATGGTTCACCCGTGAGGACCTCGAGGAGCTACCAATGAAGCAGATCGCAATCGCATCTTCTGCCGCGCTCGCCACGCTGTTCATCGCCGCCACCAGCCTCGCCAACACGACCGCTCCGTCGCCCACGTGCACCGTGATCAAGCGGGGTGTCCTGGGCGACATCTACAACGCGGAGATATGGAGCCTCGCCCCGAGCTACCATGTCCCGTCCCCCTTCGAGGTCAACACCGGGTACTCCAGCTCGGTCGGAGAGAAGCGCGCCCTGTTCCGCTTCGATCTCAGCCCCATCCCCGCCGGCTCTCTCGTCACGTCGGCCAAGTTCTACGCCCTGACGTACACGAGCACCGCGAAGACCGTGTACGTCCACCAGGTGCTCGCCCCCTGGAGCGAGGAGCTCGTCACGTGGAACAACTTCGGCGGCATGGACCCCGCCGCGTTCACCTCGTTCGTGCCCAACGTCACCGGGTGGAGCTCGGTCGACCTCACCGGGATGGTGCAGCAGTGGGTGAGCGGGACGGCGCCGAGCTACGGGATCCTCCTCGAGGAGGGCGCCAGCGGCAAGACGTCGTACAAGGGCAGCGCCCACACCGACATGGGTTACCGGCCTCTCCTCGAGGTCTGTTACACGGCCCCGAAGGGCTCGATCGGCGACAAGGTGTGGTTCGACGCGAACGCGGACGGCATCGAGGACGCCTCCGAGCTCGGCATCTCCGGCGTCGTCGTCGACCTCTTCGGCGACGCGAACTGCGATGGCGTCGCCGACGGCGCCCTGCTCCAGACGGCCGTGACCGGCGCGAACGGCGTCTACCGCTTCACCGAGCTCGACGCGGGCTGTTACGTCGTCGACGTCGACGACGCGACGCTCCCGCTCGGCCATATCCTGACCAGCGACGACGAGCCGCTCGGCGTGTCCCTCGACGCGGGTGAGAACGTGGCCAACGCCGACTTCGGCTACGTGACGTACTCGTCGATCGGCGACACGGTGTGGCTCGACAGCGACGCCGACGGGCTCTACGAGCCGGAGACCGGCGAGCTCGGCGTCAACGGCGTCCGTGTCGAGCTGTTCCAGGGAAACCAGCTCATCGACTTCACCATCACCGGCACGAGCCCCTACACCGGCCAGCCCGGCTTCTACCTCTTCGACACGCTCCCGGCGGGCACCTACTCGGTGGTCATCACGCCCGACAACTTCATGGCGAGCGGCCCGCTCGCTGGACAGGAGCCGACGGCCGACCCCGACGGCGGGCTCGACAACGTGGGCGTTGTCTCGCTCGGTTGGGCCCAGGACCTGCTCGACGCGGACTTCGGCTACCAGCTCTCCTGCGGCAACGGCGTCTGCGGCGGCGACGAGAGCTGTTCCACCTGCGCCGTCGACTGCGGCGTCTGCCCGCCCCAGTGCGGCAACGGCACCTGCGAGGCCGGCGAGGACTGCGGGAGCTGCAGCGCCGACTGCGACGTCTGCCCGCCCGCCTGCGGCGACGGCACCTGCAACGGCAGCGAGAGCTGCGGCACCTGCGCGGACGACTGCGGCACCTGCCCGCCGGTCTGCGGCAACGGCACCTGCGAGGCCGGCGAGGACTGCGGCAGCTGCTCGGACGACTGCGGCGCCTGCCCCGCGGTCTGCGGCAACAACGTCTGCGAGAACGGCGAGGACTGCTCGACCTGCACCGGCGACTGCGGTGCTTGCCCCGCGGTCCCCGGCAACGGCGTCTGCGAGGCCGGCGAGAACTGCTTCGAGGTCCCGAGCGACTGCGGCATCTGCCCGCCGGTCTGCGGCAGCGGCGTCTGCGAGGCCGGTGAGACCTGCTCGAGCTGCGCGGCCGACTGCGGCGAGTGCCCGCCGGTCTGCGGCGATGGCGTCTGCAAGGCCGGCTCCGAGGACTGCTCGAGCTGCGCGGCCGACTGCGGCGCCTGCCAGTGCGCCTCCCCCGGCACCGGCACCCCCGGCTACTGGAAGAACCACGAGAGCGCCTGGAAGGTCTCGCAGCTGACCATCGGCGGCAAGACCTATACGAAGTCTCAGCTCCTCGACATCATCAGCCGCCCCACCAAGGGTGACGTCACCTACATCATCGCGAAGCACCTCATCGTCGCCAAGCTCAACGTCGGTATCGGCAACCAGTCGAGCTGCATCGAGGACACCATCGCCGCGGCCGACGCCTGGCTGAAGAAGTACCCGCTCGGCACCAACGTGAAGGAGGGAGGCAAGAACTCGCCCTGGGCGGCCGGCGAGCCGCTCGCCACGAAGCTCGACAACTACAACAACGGCCTCCTCTGCGCGCCGCACCGTGACTGACCGACGCTCGGCCGATAGCCGGTGATCGGCCGGCACGACGAGATCTCCCTCAAGGCCAGCGCCCGCCCCGAGCGAACCGCCTCAAGCGCCACCTGCGCTGGCCTCCTCCCCCCTCCTCGGCCGCTTCCCCTCCCGCGCCGCTCCCTCCCCGAGCTCCTCCTTACCGAACGTCCTGGTCCGCGATCGGCAGCCTCATCGCGCGATCGCTCCGCGACCAGCAAGCCCTGCGAGGCGTGCCGCTGCACCCTTGACGCCCTCCAATCGACGAGGAGGCGACCCTGAGGTCGAGTGCTTGAGGAGATGGTGGCCTTCGACGACCGTGTCGCTCACTTCTCCAGGTTGCGCTTGGAGAAGGTGTCGTCGTTGATGCCCTCGTTCACCTTCACCTTCTTGCGCGTGAGCGTGGTGGTGAGGTTCTTGGTGTGGTCCACCATCTTGAGGGTGCCGGGGGTGCAGACGTCGCCGTCGCAGGAGTAGCCGGTGCGGGTCTCGGTCTTCACCAGCTTGCCCTCGGTGTTGTAATACTTGAGCTCGCCGGGGACGTTCTTGTCCTTCGTGATCGTCATCTCGATCTTGGCGTAGGAGGTCGTCTGGCCGCTCCTGGGGGTGAGCGTGAGCTTGACCTCCTTGCCGCTGGAGGAGCTGACGGCCGGCGTGTAGCTGCCGTATTTCTGGGTGGCCAGGTCTCCCTGGCTGAAGGCCATGCCGAAGGCGCCCTGATCGCTCGTGTGGCTGGCGATGCGGCGGACTTTGCCGAAGGACGGCAGATAGACGTACATCTCGGTAGGAGAGAGGATGAGGACCTTGGTGCCTTTGAGGTCCGCGGGAGCGGTGAACTCGGCGAGGCGCTTCTCGCCCTTCATCCACACGTTGATGCCGACGGTCTTCTCGGGTTTGCCGCCCTCCGTCGTCTTGGCCTCGTATTCGAGGTAGAGCGTCCTGGCCTTGTTCATGGCCGCTTCGGTCGCTGCCAGGGCCTTGTCGGCGGCGTCGTCAGCCAGCGCCGCGGGGGCGTGCGAGAGACCGAGCGCGACCGTGGTGGCGAGGATGGAAACGAAGCGCGAAAACCTCATCGGGACCTCGGAGAGCTGGGGGCCCGCCGCTTGCCGGGGCAGAGCCGCCGTCGTTGATCAGGGCAGTGGAGACTGGGGGCGGTGGCACCGATATCGAACAGAGTGTGGGCGCCCTCGGCATCGTAGAAACATGGCGTCCGCAAGGTCAATCCTGCTGTTTTCGCGCCTGCCGCCGTGGCCGCGCCACCGGACACGTCGGAGGAGGTGGGAGCGGACGCCTCCATGAAAGACGAGCACGGCCGGCGAACGGCTGGACCTCGGGCGGCGCGTTCGCCGCGGCGAACCGCTTCACCTTCTCTGACCTGGGCAGCCCGGGCGCGGGCGTCGACGCCGTCGACGTGAACTACTACGGCGCGGTCGGCGTCGCGATCCCCGGCGGCTTCTTCGATGACGGCGACATCGTCTACACGCCTTGAGGAGGCAGCTCACCCCGCCGTCGCTTCGAGCTCGCCGAGGATGAAGGTCGCCGCGACCGCCGGCTCGAAGAGCTCGGCGCGCACGGCGCGGTACTGCGGGTCGGCGAAGAACCGCTCCCGCGCCGCGCGGTCGGGGAACACCAGGGTGAAGACGCGGTTGATCCGCTCATCCCCCTTCAGCACGCGCGCCACGACGAAATCATGGCCGAACGCGCCGCCATGGGACAACAGGATCGGCATCATCCCGGCGCGGTAGCGGGCATAGGACGCCTCGTCCGTCACCTGGAGCCCCACCAGGAGCACGTGCTGCCGGCCCTCAGCGCCCATGGGAGTAGCCTCCATCCACGTCGAGCGTCGTGCCGGTCACGAAGCCGGCCCTGGCCAGGAACAGCGCCGCTTCCGTCGTGTCCCGCACCTCGCCGACGCGCCGCAGCGGGTGGATCGACGCCAGCGAATCGGCGCCTTCGCCGATGAGCGGCGTGCGGATGATGCCGGGCGCCAGCGTGTTCACGCGGATGTTGTGGGCGGCGAGCTCGGCGGCCAGCGAGACGGTGAGCGCGTGGACGCCGCCCTTGCTGGCCATGGCGGCCGAGGCCGGCATCCGCGCCATGGCCTGCTGGACGAGCACCGTGCCGATATTGATGATCGAGCCCCCGCCGCCCTCGATCATCAGCGGCACCGCCGCCTGCGTCATCAGGAACGTTCCCTTCACGTTGGTGGTGAAGAACCGCTCCAGGTCCTCCTCCGTGCTCTCGAGGAACGGCTTCACGCCGAAGATCCCGGCGTTGTTGATCAGCACGTCGACGCCGCCGAAGCGCTCGCGCGCGGCTCCGGCGACGGCCCGCGCCGTGGCCCGATCCCCCACGTGGCCCGGCACGGCGACGACGCGCGCCCCGCCGTCGAGGCTCCGCCGCGCCTGCTCGAGCTTCTCCGGGTCGCGGCCGTTCATGACGACGCTCGATCCCTCGGCAAGGAAGCTCCTGGCGAGGTCGAGGCCGATACCGCTGCTGGCGCCCGTGATGATGACACGATCGATCCTGGTGGACATGGAGTGTCGCTCCTTTCGCGCCCACAACCTAGGACCGCCCCTCGAACCAAGAAAGTGGTATGTTTCTATCAACACCATAACTACAGGTTCTGATCCCGCGGGCCCGCCATGACCTACGATCAGCTCGTCGCCTTCCTCGCCGTCGCGGGCGAGGGCACGTTCAGCGCCGCGTCCGCGCGGCTGCACAAGTCCCAGCCGGCCGTGAGCAAGCTGGTGCGCAACCTCGAGCGCGAGCTGGGGATCGAGCTGTTCGATCGCCGGGAGTACCGCGCCACGCTCACCGACGCAGGCCGCCTGTTCCACGAGCGCGCCGCGGCGGTCATCGAGGGCACCGAGGCGCTGCGCAGCTTCGGCATGCGCCTCTCGGGGAAGGTGGAGCCGATCGTGCGGCTCGCCGTCGACGCGGTGACGCCGCTCGGCCCCATCATGGACATCTTCCGGGGGCTCCAGGCGCGTCATCCCCTGGTGCGCATCGAGCTCGGCACCGAGCGGCTGGCGGGCACCGCCGACGCGCTGCGCGAGGACCGCGCCGATCTCGCCGTTGCCACGAAGCTCGGGATCGACGGCTCAGCGGTGGAGGCGGCGCGCTTCTGCGATGTGCGGGTGATCCCGGTGGCGCGCTTCGATCACCCCCTGGCGACCTGCGGCGCGCCGATCCCGCCCGCGCTGCTGCGGGCGCACGCGCAGATCATCCTGCGCGACAGCGCGAGGGCGAGCGCCTCGCCGTCCCTGAACGTGCTGGAGGGCGGCCTGCGCTGGACGGTCACCGACGTCGCGGCGAAGAAGGAGGTCATCCTCGCGGGCATGGGCTGGGGCGGGCTGCCCGAGCACGTGGCCGCCGGCGCGCTGGCGGCGGGCGAGCTCGTGGCGCTGCAGGTCCCCGAGTTCGAGGCCGACACCATGGAGCTGTTCGTGATCCGCCGCCGCGACCGCCCGCACGGCGTCGTGGCGCAGGCCCTCTGGGAGGCGCTCGGGCGCTGCGGCCACGGCGCCGGGGCGCCCGCGGCGGCCGGGAAGGCCCCGCGCCGCCGGAGGACGGGTTGAGGGCCGCGCCGGCCGGACCTCCGGCGGCGGAGCGCGCTCGCCAGGCGGGTCGACGCCATGCCCGCGAGCGCCGGCCGACCGGCGCGCTGCTGCCGGGTCACGCCTCATACCAACCATGCATTGGACGGTATGAGGCGTCCAGGGTTTATTCCTCCGCGCGGTGGTTCAGCGGCTCACACGCACGCGCACGCGCGAGCCGCTCGCCCGAGGAGGATTCATGTCGATTCATTCCGAGCATTCCGAGCAGATGAACAACGATGTGATGTGGCGACGCGCATCGCGGATCTGAAGCCCAATCCATCTCCGTGACCGTGGCTTCGCGAAACTACCCATCCGGTGTGAACGCTCATCTCGAGAAAAATTGCAGCCGACAAGAAGCGCCGTGTTCGTGTGATTTTCGCTGCAGAACGGAACGTGTGCGCGCCGGGAGCCAACACGTCCTGAAGAATCAAATCATGTCGCCGTTACTGGAATCACGGCGTCGCCGGGACGGTCCCGACGGCTCCTGTGCGGTCGAAGGGGAGGGGTCCGCTCTCAATTTTCTGGCGATTGAAGAGCGCTTGTTGTCTAATCGCGGGACTTCAGCGCTCCCAGCGCTGGTGAGGAGCGACAACGATGTCCAGACCCTCGCGTCACCAGCCTGCGCGCCGTCGCGGAGGCGCTCGGTGGGCCGCGCCGATCGCGCTGGTCCTCGCCGGCGGCTGTACGGGATCCGTGGGTGAGCCGGGCGCGGATTCCGGCTCCAGCTCCGGCTCCGGCAAACCTGGTACCGACGATCCCATCGGTGTTTGCCAGGACGACACGGTGTACCCCGGGCGAGCGCCGCTCCGGCGGCTGACGCGCTTCGAATACAACAACACGGTTCGCGACCTCCTGGGGGACACGACGGAGCCCGCCTTCTCGCTGCCGAGCGAGGATATCGGGAACGGCTTCGGCAACGACGCGGACACGCTGTCTGTCTCGAGCCTGCTCGCCGAGCAGCTGGGCACCATCGCGGAGGGCATCGCCAAGCGCGCGACCGCGACGCCGGAGGCGCTCGCGAGGCTCGCGCCCTGCGCGGGCGACGTGACGGCGGCGGGGGAGGAGGCGTGCGCGCGCACGATCGTCGAGGACCTCGCGGCGCGCGCCTATCGCCGGCCGCTCCAGGCCGGCGAGGCGGACGAGCTCCTCGCGCTGTACAGCGCCGGGCGAGAGGACGCGACGTTCGCCGCCGGCATCGCGACGGTGATCGAGGCGGTGCTCCAGTCGCCCGATTTCCTCTACCGCGTCGAGTGGGGCGCGCCCGATCCCGCGCGCCCGGCGCTCCGCCGGCCGACGGGCGACGAGATGGCGACGCGGCTCTCGTACCTGTTCTGGGGCACGATGCCCGACGAGCAGCTGCGCTCGGCCGCGCGGGCGGGGGAGCTCGCGACGAAGGAAGGCGTGCGCTCGCACGCCGAGCGCATGCTCGACGACCCACGGGCCCGGCCCGTCGTGCGGTTCTTCTTCGACAGCCTGCTCCCCATCAGCAGCCTCGCGGATCTCGAGCGGGACGCGGAGGCCTTCCCGACCTTCTCTCGCACGATCGGCTCGCTGATGCGTGAGGAGACGCAGCGGTTCCTCGAGCAGGAGATCTTCGAGGAGGCCGGCACCTGGCCGTCCATCTTGACCGCCCCGTACACGTACATGAACGGCCCGCTCGCGGCGTTCTACGGCGTCTCCGGCGTGACGGGCGATGCGTTCCAGCGCGTGGAGCTCGATACGACCCAGCGCCTCGGGCTCCTCACCCAGGCGGGGGTGATGGCCGGGACGACGCACTCGAACATGACGAACCCCGTGGTCCGCGGCTCCTTCGTGGTCCAGAAGCTGATGTGCCACGTGATCCCGCTCCCCACGGGCGACATCCTGGAGAAGGTGAAGCCGCCGGACCCGTACACCGGCAAGACGGCGCGGGAGCGCTTCAGTCAGCACAGCGAGGATAAGGTCTGCGCGACGTGCCACCAGTTCATGGATCCGGTCGGCTTCTCGTTCGAGAACTACGACGCGGTCGGGCTGTTCCGCACGACCGAGAACGACGTCGCGATCGACGCGAGCGGCTCGGTGCCGGGCACGGAGGGGACCGTGAGCGGGCCGATCGAGCTGGTGCGCAAGCTCGCCGAGACGGAGGACGTGCAGAGCTGCTTCGCGACGCACTGGATCGAATACGCCTACGGACTCACGCTGCGCGCCGAGGACAAGTGCACACGAGAGGCCGTCACGGCCGCCTTCAAGACGTCCGGATACAACGTGAAGCAGCTCCTCATCGAGCTCACGCAGACGGACGCCTTCCACACCATGGCTCCCCGGGAGGAGTGACGGCCATGTCGACGTTTCGCTCGACGTTTCGCTCGACGTTTCGCTTGAACCGGCGTGCCTTGCTGCGAGGTGCTGGCGGCATCGCCATCGCGCTCCCGTGGCTGGAGATCATGGGCACCGAGCCCACGGCGCGCGCGCAGGCCGCCCCCGCGAAGCGCTTCCTCGCCGTCTACACGCCCGGCGGGACCGTGAGGGACCGGTGGCGGCCGACGGGCTCCGAGACGAGCTTCACGCTGAGCCCCATCCTGGCGCCGCTCGCGCCGGTGCAGAGCCGGCTGCTCGTCGTCGACGGCCTCGACATGAAGAGCGGGATCGGCGAGCAGCACCAGGCCGGGATCATCGCCTGGCTCACGGGCACGCCGCAGGACGGCGCCGCGGGCCGCGCCTACGGGAGCGGACCGTCCATCGATCAGGTGATCGCCGCCCGGATCTCCGGGGGGCAAAAGGCGAAGGCGAGCCTCGAGATCGCAGTGCGCTGGGCGACGGGAAAATCGCACGGCCTGCTGTCTCCGATGAACATCGCGAATTTCGAGAACGACGCGCCGTACAGCCCGATCCCGCCGCGCATCGATCCGGTGGAGATCTTCACCGATCTCTTCGGCACGCTGAACCCCGGCGCCGGCAACGACGCCGCCCGTCGCCTCGCGCGAAAGCAATCGATCCTCGACTTCCTCGACCGGCGCTACTCTGCCCTGTCCTCGCGGCTCGGCGCTGCTGACAAGCAGAAGATCGATCAGCACCTGACGAAGCTCCGCGAGATCGAGGAGAGCCTCAGCAAGGTGCCGACCGCGACGGGCGCCTGCCAGGCGCCGGCGATGGTCGACACGTCCGACTACAACCCGCGCACGGGGCGCAACTCCGCCGACAACGGCTCGATCAAGGACACGTCGACCGACGCGGCGATCCCCAAGGTCGGCAAGCTGATGACGGACATGCTGGTGATGGCGCTCGCCTGCGACATCACCGCGGTCGGCACGCTTCAATGGAGCGACACCGAGGCGAAGCACACCTTCCCTTGGCTGAACCTGAGCGAGCACCACCATTACTACCAGCACGACGGCGGCTTCAGGGAGGACGAGTGCGAGCTCATCTGCAACTGGTATTCGAAGCAGCACCTCTATCTCCTGCAGGAGATGGAGAAGGTCGACATGGGCGGACACTCGCTGCTCGACGAGAGCGTCGTCTTCTTCGGCTCCGAGATCGCGGATCCGCCGAGTCACAATAAGACGAACATGCCGTTCCTCCTGGCCGGCGGCGGCGGAGGTCTGCGCACCGGGCGCTGGCTCCGGTACAAGAACCTCCCGCACAACAACCTGCTCGTCTCGATCTTGAACCTGTTCGGCGACACCCGGACCACGTTCGGCACCCCGGAGCACTGCACCGGGCCGCTCACGAACCTGACGTCATAGCGCCAGAGCGACAAATGGACTGAAACCGCCTGAATAGGGCAGGGTTTCGAGCCGCCAAGCGCGCCAAGATGCCAATTTTTCGTTTCTTGGCGTCCTTGGCGTGCTTGGCGGTTCATCTCTCGGTGGATCAGGCTGAGCGGCACGCTTCAGCGTCCTGCGCACTCCTGGTGCTGCAGCGTCGTGCAATGAGGGCGAGACCAAGCAGGGCGACGGTGAGCCCGATGTACGCGGACCTGCTGCCAGCGCCGTGAGCGCTGCATTGTGCGTCGTCGCTCGTGTCGTCGGTCCCATCAATTCTGCTGCTGCCGGCGGCCACGCTGGAGGTGCCGCCGCCCCCGCCATTCCCTGCTCGGCCACCCGCGGCCGGCTCCGCACCGCCATTTCCGCCCGCGTCCGGCTCCGCGCCGCCGCTGCCGCTGCCGCCCGCGGCCGGCTCCACGCCGTCGTTTCCGCCCGCGCCCGGCTCCGCACCGCCATTTCCGCCCGCCCCGGGCTCCACGCTGCCGCCTCCGCCCGTGCCAAGCCCGGCGCCGCCGCTTCCGCCCGCGCCGCCGCCTGTGCCGGGCCCGGGTGAAGGCCCCCAGCCGAGCAGCCGCGAGACGACGCGCCGCGTGCGCGCAGCAGGGCCGAGCTTGTCATAGCTCAGCAGGAACCGGCCATCCTCGCCGCGGGCCAGCATCGGCGCATTGCACGCGTCATCCACGAGCAACGCCTCCATGCCCGGCGTTCCATCGGGGGCCACGGCGCGGATCCGGAGCCGGTGCGTCTCCGTCTCTTCCCACACCACCTGGTAGCTCGCGCCGTCCCAGGCCACGGCCGCCGTATGACCAGCGCTCGTCGGCGAGATCAGGAATGCTTCGCCCCGCCAGCCGCCCGTGCCGTAGATTCGACCGCGCACCGGCCCATCACCGCCCTCTGGCCAGCCATCGGCGGACTCCGTCCAGACAACGAGCGTGTCCGTGCCGTCCGTCGCCCCGGCGATGGCGGCCGATGCGCTCGATAGCAGGAAGCCCTCCCCGACGTCTCCCGTGCGGCTCACGGGGACGAGATGCAGGCCCGCCTTCGCGTAGGCCACCAGGTAGTCCTGCCCGGCGCGGAGCGGCGTCGCGTGCGACTCCGCCACGACCGAGGGCACGATGGGGAACACCGGGCCAGCGCTCCCCGAAGCGTCGAGCAGGCGGCCCGACGCGGTGAACACGAAGGGCTCCTCCGCGGTCCTCTCCACGAAGGTCACCAGATAACCGTCGCCGTTGCTCGCGACCGACGGCGTCGCCGACAGGTGGAGCGACGAGACGGCGACGCTCTCCCCGAGCGCGCCGTCGCCCGACACCCGCCGCACGTGATCCCCGCCGGCGCCGAGCGCGCTCCAGGTGAGCACCGACGCGCCGCCGCCGTTCGAGGCCAGATCGATCGCGAAGGCGCTGCTCGCGAGCTCGATCCCGACCGGATCGACGACCTCGCCGGCCGCGCTCACGCGCACCGCGCGCGCGGCCATGTGCTCCCGGTCCGGGTCCGGCTCGTCGGTCCAGGCGACGAGGTAGCTCTCGCCGGTCCAGGCGACGCGCGGGGCGCCCTGCCTGTTCGGCAGGGGGCTGAGCCCGAGCCGGCCCGCGGCCAGCGCGAGATCCGGGCCGATCAGGCTGCCCTCGATGCCGTGGCCGTGGAACGCGAGCAGGAAGCGCGAGCCGTTCCACGCGAGCGCGCTCCGATCCGAATCCAAGACGGAGCGAGGCGACCCGTCCGCGAGCCTCACGTCGTCGGTCCCCTGCACGACGCCCTCGGCCGAGACGCGGGCCCCGTACATCGCGCGACCGTCCCGCTCGTCGGCCCAGGCCACGAGATAGCTGCTGCCGTCGAACGCCGCGGCGGGGGCTCCCGTGCCCGGGCTCGGCCGCGAGATCGGGAAGTCCCTTGCCGCGATCGTGCCGTCCGCGCGCAGCACCGCGCCCCGGATCGTGCTCGTGGGATCGTCCCGTACCCACGTGACCAGGAAGCTCGTCCCGCCGGACGCGAGCGCGACGAGCCGCGCGTTGCCCGGGTCCTCCGAGAGCTGAACGCCAAAGGCATCGAGCGCCGTCCCATCGCTGGCCACCCGCGCCGCACGGATGGCCCGCGCGCCGCCGCCGGCGACGTCCTCGTCCCAGGCCACGACGGAGACGTCCGCCCCGGCGCCGACCGCCGGCCGCGACGCGCGGCCGCTCGTGGAAAGGGCGCGCTCGGCGCCGGGAACGGCGCTGCCGCTCGGGTCGACGAGCGTCGCGCGGACGTCGTCGGCCCCATCGTCGGCGAGGCTGAGCCAGGCGGTCACGAAGCGCTCCCCGTTCCACTCGACCGAGGGATACACGCCCTCGGCCGACGTCGAGATCGGGAAGCTCGCCGGCCCTTCGAGCGTGCCGTCGGGTCGCATCACGCGGCCGCGGATGGTGATCCGGGCGTCGTCGCCGTACTGGCTCCAGGTGACGAGGTAGCGGCCTCCGCCGTACGCCACGCTGGGCAGGTACTGGCCGGCGGACTCCTCGCCCAGATCCAGCCAGTCGAGATCGAGCGCGTCCCCGCGCGCGCCGACGCGGACCGCGCGGATGCGCGACAGATCCTCGAAGACGACGACGTAGCTCGTCCCGTCGGTCGCGATCTCCGGATCGAACCCGGCGTCTTGCTGGACGGGCACGGGCGGCTCCGTCCCGATCTCCGGGCCCACCTCCGGATCGAGCAGCGCCGGATAGCCGCTCTCCTCGACGACCGAGGCGGGCACGCGCAGCTCGATGTGGCCGTCCGCCCAGCGGGCGGGCACCGGAACGCGGCGGCCCGACGCGTCGATCCACGTGCCGTGGCCGTACACGAACCGCTGCCCCGGCGGGGCGCCGAGGACGAGGCCGCGGGCGTCGCTCGCGACCGAGGGCGCGGCGTCCGTTGCGCCGAGCCGGGCGCTCACGCGCACGACGAGATCGCCGCGCCCCCCGGGCCGCTCGGGGAACCGGAACGCCTGCTCGGCGTTCATCTCGTGGTTCTTCCACAGCTCGCTGCAGGTCTCGAACGCGCGCTCCGCGCCGCCGTCCGCCGCCATGCGCACGCGCCCCTCGCCGTTCACGCACTCGTGGCCGGCGCGGGCGATCGATCGCGTCGCCAGCGTGAGCGCGCTCCCTGGCTGGAGCTCGCCGGGCGCGCCCTCGAGGAGAGGCCCGCGGAGCGCGCGGCGGCGCGCCGTCAGCTCGGCGGCGGTGCGCGCCTCGGCGAGCGCCTGGAGCTGCCTCGCTCGCCCCCTGCGCGCCGCCCTCGCCGAGGGCTTCGCGCGGATCCGCGCCGCGCCGCCCTCGAGGTCGATCCGGTGGGCGGCGCCCTCCGAAAAGAGCCCTTGTCGCGTGGATCGAAAGCTCGCCCGCGCCCTGCTCACGATCCGCCCGAGCTCGACCGGCGCGGCGCCGCTCGGCCGGAGCGCGCGCTCCGCGGAGCGCCCGGCAGGACCAGTCCCCGCCGCCTGCGGTCCAGGCGCGCTGCACGCCGAGGCGCACCCCGCCATCAACAGCAACCATGCCCGACTCGAAGCCAGCGTCACGACGCACCTCCTGACGGCCCTGGCGGCCGACGCGCACCCCGCCGTCCTCCGATGGATGAGCCAGCGGGACGGTAACAGCGTGTGAGCGTTCACGTCGATCGCGGACCACGACGAGGTCATGCGACGACTCGGGTGTTGTGACCTGGCCAGATCGCCGAGTCGGCGAGATCCCGAGGATGCTGTGCGCTTGACGGGGGCAGGGTCGTGAAGATCGCCGGCAGGCGGCGGGCCAGACCGAGCTGGCCCGCCGCTCTCACTGCGCTCTCACTGGAGGATGGCCGGGGACGGATTCCCCGTATAGACCTGCGAGCAGCGGGGCTTCTTTGGGTCGGACGGGCAGCGGAGCCCCTGGTAGAAGCTCAGCGTGTTCGCCAGGGGGGCGTAGCCGCTCGGGACCTGGAGCTTCGACACCGAGCCGAAGTAGGCGAGGCACGCGTCGCGCCACCAGCGCGCCTCGTAGTGCTGGATCTCCAGGAAGTCGCTCACGTCACTGAAGCGCTTGCCATCGATACGGCCCTCGACGGACTTCCATGTCTCTCGCATGACCCCCACCTCATCGACGCCCTGGCTGTAACGATGGACGAGCTCCTCCCAGACCGTCCTGCCCGACTTCAGCTTGTCTTGCCAGCCGACGCGGTGGAAGAAGAGCACGAGATCGTCCGGCACCGTGTCCCGGCTCCCGAACGTCTGTCCCACCTGCGCGGCGTACTGGGCAACAGCGTTGCTGCCCGACGAGGTGCGGTTGAAGCCGATGCTGTTCGCGTCCGCCTTGTGATAGTAGACCGGGTTCCACTCGACGCGGCTCAGGCTGTTCAGCCACGGCCCCGGCCCGTAGTGATGGTCGTTGCCCATGATGTGGACGAGGCCGAGGGGCGTCATGTAGTCGACAAGCGCCTCGCGTGACTGCATCATGATCTGAACGACCGGCTCGACGACGACGGGGTCGTTCGAGAACGTCTGCCGGACCCACTCCTCCGCGATGGCCTCCGAGGAGAGGTCCGGGTTCCACGCCAGGCGCCCGTACACGTACCAGTTCGCCTGGTTCATCTGCGATCCCGTCCAGTTCGTGTCGTCACCCACGTTGGCGACGCCCGAGATCGCGGTGGTCGCATACTTGTGGAGGGTGCCGTCGATGACCCGCGCCACGGTCGAGCCCTCGCCGCCCGCGTAGGTGTCCGCCTTGAGGACCTCCTCGAAGAGCGGGCCGAGGTAGGCGAGGTGCGTGTCCTCGCCGAGGTACTCCTTCGTGATCTGGAGCTCGAGGGCGAGGGGCGTCTTCGGCATGGCCCCGAACAGCGGATGGAACGGCTCCCGGGGCTGGAAATCGAGCGGGCCGTTCTTGGCCTGCACGAGGACGTTGCTCTTGAACTTGCCGTCCAGAGGCTTGAACTCCTCGTAGGCCTGCTTGATGCGATCCGGGGGGCTCGTGTCGGAGTAGACGAAGGCGCGCCATATCACGATGCCGTCATGCGGCGCGAGGGCGTCGGCGAGCATGTTGGCGCCGTCGGCGTGGGTCCGCCCGTAGTCCTGCGGCCCTGGCTGCCCCTCGGAGTTCGCCTTCACAAGGAAACCACCGAAGTCGGGGATCTGCTGGTAGATCTCGTTGACCTTGTTCGTCCACCATTGCTTGACGCTGGCGTTGGTCGGATCGGCCGTGCTCAGGTTGCCGATCTCGACCGGCGCGCTGAATCGCGCCGTGAGGTAGACCTTGATGCCATAAGGGCGGAAGACGTCGGCGAGCGCCTTGACCTTCGTGAGGTACGACGGCGTGAGGACCTGCGCGTTGGCGTTCACGTTGGTCAGCACGGTCCCGTTGATGCCGATGGAGGCGTTGGCCCTCGCGTAGTCCTTGTAACGGGGAGAGAGCGTGCCGGGCAGCGCGCTCCAGTCCCAGATGGAGCGGCCCGCGTAGCCGCGCTCCACGCTGCGATCGAGGTTGTCCCAGTGGTTCAGGATGCGATGGCCGATCTTGGGAGAGCCGGTGAGCGACAGCTTGTCGAGGGCGCTGTGGCTCTGGACGTGCCGGAGGAGCGCGAAGGTGCCATAGAGCACGCCCACCTCGGTGTTGCCGGCCACGGCGATCACCGGCTGGCCTCCGACGTCGGCGGCCTCGACGAGGTAGCCCTCGGGGCCCAGGGCGCCGAGGCGCGCTGCGAGCGGCAGGCCCTTGATGACGTCCGCGGCGGCCGTCCCGATCACCACGGCGCCCGGCCCGTCGACGGCCGCGCCGGTCGCGACGGTTCCGCCCGTCAAGCCGCTCAGCCCTTTGACGAGCTCGGCCTCGGCGATGTCGAGGCTCGCGCCGGTCCCCGACTTGACCACGCGCTTGAAGGCCGCCTGATACTCCGCGAGGCGCCCCGGAATCGGCACCTTCGGGTACCTGAGCCAGAGGTCTGCGCCCGTCTCGTCCGGCAGGGCGCCCGGCGCGGGGTACTCCTCGTCGGAGCCCGACATCCCGCCCGTGCTCCCGGTCGATGTTCCCGTGTCCCCGCCGCCCTGGCCGACCGAGGCGCCGCCGCCTGTACCGCTGTTCGCACCGCTGCTCGCGCCGCCGCCCGTGCCGGTGGCCCCGCTGGGGCTCCCCGCTGCGCTGGAGCCGCCGCTGCCGGTCACCTCGTTCGGCTCATCGGTGCCGCTCGAGGAGCAAGCGCCCGCGAGCGCCGCGCTCAAGAGCCCGGCGACGAGGAGCGGTACCCTCAGGATCTTCATCGGATGAGGCCGTCTGGTGGGCGGCCGATCCGCGCGAGGTGACATCTTGTTTTCCGAAGGAGGCGCCATCTGAATCAGCCTTTCCATGGAGGGGGCTTGGGAAAGAGGGTGAACAAACCGATTCGCCGATCTCGAGGGTGAATCTCGACGCCCGTCAAGGCCTAAACGCGCCGTGCAAGACTGCAACGCACCGCGGCTCCGTCATGCCTTGCTCACCTCGTCAGAGGTCGCTTCTCGTGCCGTCGTGCGCGAAGTGTCCAGCGCTCCTGCATTTCTGGCGGGGTCCGAGCAAAAAACGTCAGGAATGCGGACTGAAGCTGCCAATCGACCGCGATCGAGGCGTCTTCCACTGGGAATGGTGAGCCGCCGTGGTTCCGCCCGAACTTCGGCTCGATCTCCGGCAACCGGGTGACGTCCTTGCCAGCGGCCCGGCCCGGCGCCACATCGTGGATCGGCGCCGGGCCGCGCGGCGGCCGTGGTATGCCATCGCGGTGTCCAGCGCCGCTGATCCCTCGGCTCCTCCGCCGCCGCCGCCCGCCTTCGAGGCCAGCGACTACAGCTGGCTCGTCGGCTTCGAGGGCGACTGGCGCGACACCTGGTGGAACCGTGATTTCGTCGAGCTCATCGCCCGCCGGCTCCGGCTCGGCGAGGTGCGCGCTGCGGTCGATGTCGGCTGCGGCGTCGGGCACTGGGGCCGCACCCTCCTGCCCGTGCTCCACGGCGACGCCACCCTGGTGGGCGTCGATCGTGAACCCTCCTTCGTCGCGCGCGCCGCCGCCGAGGCCGAGGCGTGCGGGGTGGCGGCGCGCACGTCGTACGTGGAGGGCCTCGCCGAGGCCCTCCCGCTGCCCGACGCGAGCGTCGATCTCGCCACGTGCCAGACGGTCCTGATGCACGTCGCCGACCCGCTGCGGGTGCTGCGCGAGATGCGCCGAGTCCTGCGCCCCGGCGGCCTCCTGCTGGCGGTCGAGCCGAACAACTTCGCCGAAAAGGCCACCGCCCTGGTCACCGCGCCCGGCCTGTCGCGCGCCGACTGGCTCTCGCTGCTCGAGCTCGAGGCAACCTGCCAGGACGGCAAGCGCGCGCTGGGACAGGGGGACAGCTCCGTGGGCGAGCGGCTGCCAGGGCTATTCCGCGAGGCAGGGCTCGGCGATCTGCACGTGTGCCAGTCGGACAAGTGCGCCGCGCTGATCCCGCCGTACGAGACGCCCGCGGAGCGCGAGGAGCTGCGCCAGGTGCTGGCGTGGATCGACGGCGGCATCTGGCTCGGAACGGGCGGCACCCGCGACCGGGTCCACGCCTTGTATCTGGCCGGCGGCGGCGATCCGGCGCAGTTCGAGCGGCTGTGGGCGATCGCCATGCAGGAGGCGCGCGCGTGGAAGCAGGCCGCGCTCGCGCGCACGCTCGACGGGGCGCGCGGGGTGACGTTCTACCTGGTGTCGGGGCGCAAGCCGGCGTGACGCCCGGCCTCGGACCGGCGTAACTCGACGATGGCGACGATGGCGACGATGGCGACGACGGCGCGCGCCCAGGCAGCCTGAGCGACAGCGGCACGATCCGGAGGACCGACTCGGGGAGATGGCTGCCAGGAGCGCTGGCTCCTTGGAGCTGCGTTTCCGATTGGCTCTTGCTTTCTCATGGTGCCCCGCCCCACCGTGGGTATCCGCATGTGAGTGGCTGTCCGACGAACACCGTGGTTGCAGGCATGAGGTCGGCAAGGTTTGCGAGGCGTTCATGATCAGGCGCACGCTGGCCGGGAATATTGACCTCTACCAATTGAACGAGGGTTCGCGGGCGTCTCGCTGGTGCACGTATCCACCTTGAGCAGAAGCCCGCGACTCGGCCGTTCTTATCATGGAGAATCTTATGCGTATCACTCGCTTGCTTGGCTGCGTTTCCGCTTCGTTCGCGTTCGGTCTGCTTGCGTGCGCCGTGGAGCCCATCGAGGAAGAGGACCTCGACACGCTGGACGGCGCCCTCGACAGCGCTGACGGCTCGATGTCGGCGGATATCGCGATTCAGTCGGACTGGGGGAACGGCTACTGCGCGAACGTGAGGGTGACGAACAAGTCCCGCTCCCCGGCCACCACCGGGTGGAACGTGGGCGTCCGGCTCAACGGCTCGACGCTGGCCAATGCGTGGAACGTGACCTCCGTGTCCTCGAACGGGCAGTTCACCGCCACGAACGTGACCCACAACGCAGCGATCAAGGAGAAAGGTTGGGTGGAGTGGGGGTTCTGCGCAAACGGCAGCGGGCGGCCCGCGGTCGCGTCGGTCGCCGGCAGCGGAGGCACGATCGTCGGCACGGGCGCGTCCTCCTCGTCGAGCAGCAGCGCGAGCTCGTCGTCGAGCAGTAGCTCGTCGTCGACCAGCAGCTCGTCGTCGAGCAGCAGCTCGGGTGCGGGCGGCTCGGGCGGGGCCGGCGGCTCGGGTGGTGCGGGCGGCTCCGGTGCGGGCGGCTCCGGCGGGTCGGGCGGCTCCGGTGGCTCCGGCGGGTCGGGCGGGAGCACGGGCGCGGTCGAAGACAGCGGCGCGAGCTGCCCCAAGCCGACGTTGCCCGCCGCCTCGTCTCTCCCGGTGTTCGACACGCATCACGATCCGTTCCTGAGCTTGAGCGGTTCACGCATCACGAAGAAGTCGGAGTGGGCGTGCCGGCGCGCGGAGATCAAGTCGCAGGTCGAGACGTATGAGTCCGGATCGAAGCCCGTTGTGTCCAAGGACAACGTCACGGGGCAGTTCTCGGCGAACAGGCTGACGGTCAGCGTCAACGACGCAGGGAAGAGCGCCTCCTTCTCCATCAACATCAGCCGGCCTTCCGGCGCGCCTGCTGGTCCGATCCCGCTCGTCATCGGCATCGGTGGCAACAACCTCGACACCAGCGTGTTCACGCAGAACGGCGTCGCGATGGCGACCTTCGACAACAACGCGATGGGCGCGCAGAACGGCGGCGGCTCGCGCGGGACGGGCACGTTCTACAACCTCTACGGCAGCAACCACTCGGCCAGCTCGATGATCGCGTGGGCCTGGGGCGTGAGCCGGATCATCGACGCGCTGGAGAAGACCCCGGGCGCCAACATCGACCCGAAGCGCATCGCCGTGACGGGTTGCTCGCGCAACGGCAAGGGCGCGCTCACGGTGGGCGCGTTCGACGAGCGCATCGTGCTGACGATCCCCCAGGAGTCGGGCGCCGGCGGCTCGGCGAGCTGGCGCGTCTCGCAGGCGGGCGCCAACGCCGGGGAGAACGTGCAGACCCTGTCCAGCGCGGCCAGCGAGCAGCCGTGGTTCCGCGCGAACTTCGGCTCGACCTTCGGCAACCGGGTGACGTCCTTGCCCTTCGACCATCACATGGTCATGGGGCTCGTCGCGCCGCGCGCGCTGCTCGTCATCGACAACAGGATCGACTGGCTCGGCATCAACAGCACCTTCACGGCGGGGTCCATCGCCCAGCAGATCTGGAAGGGGCTCGGGGTGCCGGACAAGATGGGTTACTGGCAGACCGCCGCCCATGCCCACTGCGCGTTCCCGTCCTCGCAGAGGGCGGCCCTCGATGCGTACGTGAAGAAGTTCCTCGTCGGCGGCGGCACCGCGGACACCAACCTGCTCAAGGGCGACGGGGCGACGGCCGATCTGAACAGGTGGATGAAGTGGACGGCGCCGACCCTCCAGTAACCGCTCGGGGCGACGGGGCACCTCGCAAGGGGCGCCCCGACCGGCGTCCGTACACGCACTTCAATTTTCTTGCGGCGCGCTGGATGCGTGGACGCGCTGGACGGACGATTTTGGTCCAATCCCTCCCGTCCTTGTGATCCAATCGGAGAACCCGCCGCGGGCGGCGCAGCCTGCGCCGTCCCCCTGCGCCCGACCGCGCCTGCCCATGGCCGAGATGCGTCTCGGGGCCGTTACCAGAACGCCATGAAGAAGGTGTCTCAGATGCGAACGCACGGTAAGAACAGAACAGCGCTGCATTGGGTGCTCGTGATGGGAGGCGCGCTGCTCGGCGTGCTCGAGAGCGGCTCGACCGCGATGGCGCAAGCCGAGGGCTACTTCACGAGCTGGCAGGCGTTCGAGCCGACCAACCCCGAGATTGTCCAGAACGGGGGAGACATCGCCGCGGTGGGGTGGGCAGAGCGGGGCGACTACGACGACGTGATCATCAGCAACACCCTGGCCGGGGTCCCCACGGGGCTCGAGACCAGGGGGTGGGGCCTGGCGACGCTGGACCCTGCGCTCGACTGGATCAGCAGCAACGGCTATGCGCTCGATTACCTGTTGATGGACATCGAGGGGGACACCCAGACGCAATACGATCTGCTCCTGGACAACGTCGACCGCGTTCGAACCGACCCAGACGCGGATATCTCAGGGGCGTACGTGGGCAACTATGGCTACTACCCTGGGATGAGCGTCGATACGTCCGGCGCGTGGCCCTGGAATGTCGGTGAGCAGTTCAAGATCGATCGAGAGAATATCTACTATACGTCAGGCATCAACGTCGCGATGCCGGTGGCGTACAACTCGAGCCAATCGGCGTTGCACATCGCCTCCTCGATCAATGGCGTGCCTTATGTCGGCGGAACGGCGCCCACCCAGATCTCCGCGATCTTCTGGCAGGGGATCGAGACGGTGAGCGTGGCGGCGCGCCACCTCCCTGCTGGTGATTTGTTGATCCCCTATATCGCGGACTTCGTCAACAAGCCCAACTATGGTGTGCCTCAGTCGCAGGTCCTCCTGCCGACGGACAACATCGCGCAGGTCCAGCACTACCGGCTCCGCGGGGCGAATGGGTTCAGGACGTGGGAGGTCAACGTCAACCAGACGGGGGCGACCACCTACTACTATCAGACGTATGGCAACGTCGTCACGGCGACGCTCGCGTTCACTGCCGACATGGCTGACGCATGGCAGGCGCTGGACGGCGTGTTCGCGCGGGACGGCGAGCTGCGCACCCTCAACCTGGCGACCAACAAGAACGCCGGCATCGAGTGGTCCGGTGTCCAGAGAGGGGGCCGCGTCGATGTGCTGGTGAGCAACATGAACACCACGACGCAGCACGCCGACTGGTCTCATGTGGCGGCGTTGCCCTCCCAGTCCCCGGACGTCGCTTACCACGACCACGTGCGCCTTCAGTATGAGGCCTGCACCATGGATCGCGAGGACTACGAGCAGCACGTCTTCGGCAACGCGATGAACAACCAAGGCGCGAACAGCTGGTCGGGGGCGAACCCGGACAAGTTCGCGATCGGCTCGCCGCCGGGGAGCGGGAATGACTCCGAGCAGAGCATCGTCTCCACGGGCGGCTACAACGGCAAGGTAGCCTGGTCCGCGTTCGATGGTCCGAGCTTCAACAGCACGGACAAGGTCGTCTACTCGGGTTTCCTCTACAATGCCATCTCAGGCGTCGCGTTCGAGCCGATCAACGTGGCCGGCGGGAGCCCGACGGGCTACGCAGTCCCTGCCTACCAGGGGCCGACCGTCTCCATGGCCTGGGGGGCGCTCCGCCTTCGTTCCGGCTATGACGGCGGAGATGTCTATCAAGCCGTCAACATCCCCGCCACGATGGGCAAATGGCTGGAGGTGAAGATGGTCGTCAACCCCACCGTGGGCACCGGCCTTGGCTCGCTGTACGTCCGCAATGTGACGGACGGGCAGAAGGACTTCACGCGCGTCGTCTTCGACAACATCAACACGACCGGCGTGACCGAGCGGGTGCTGGTTGTGCCGCTCCTCATGGGCGTGAACAAGAACCCCTCCAATTTCAACGGGTTCATCGTGGCGGCCTACGGCGACGGCAACGCGGTGGATGACCTCTCGATGGGGTACTACGTGCCGCAGATGAATGACAATTTCGACCATTATCAGTCTGGCGTCGCCATGGACGGCCAGGTCGTTCCGCAGCTCGTGTGGAAGGGTCCGGCCTCCGGCGGGCCGGGGCAGCTCACGGCTTCTGCGCCGTACGGCACCGGTAATCCCTCCGCGCTCGCGGTTCGTCCGACGGGATCGAGCGCGGCCAGCGCCTGGTGGGAGACCGAGCTGACCGACCACGACGCGAGCGACCTGACGGTCTACTCCGGCCAGCTGTACGGCACCACAGGGGTCTACTTCGCTCCTGTCAACACGGTCGCCAGCGCGAGCAACGGCCTCACCCCGAACAACTACGTCGGGTTCCTTGTCCAGTTCGAGCAGGGGGAGCTGCGCCTCCGGGGGTCGCGGGACAGCGGTGAGCTGTACAAGGCGACCAACTTCGCGCCGGCGTCGGGCAAGTGGTACGACATTCAGGTGCAGGTCGACCCGAGCCGCGACATCGACGGCGTCGCGGGCGGTGACTTCGGGGCTGCGCGTGTCTGGGTGAAGAACCTGACGGACAACACCGCTCCGGTCCTCGTCGATTTCGACAAGATCTCCACGACCGGCGTCGTGGAGTCCTTGCTGGAGGTGCCGCTGTTCCTGAACGCGACGACCAGGAACCCGTCCAAGTGGAACGGCTGGGAGATCGGCGGTATCAACTCGAGCGTTCAGGTGGATAACCTGCGCTCGGCGTTGTACCCGTATCTCGATTTCGTTGGCCGAAATCAGTATATCGCCGATTGAGGACCCGTCAGGGCGGCTCGGAGCGGCGTGGGCGCTAGGCGCTCGCGCGGGCCCCTCCCTGGCCCGGGCGCCCTCCGCTCAGCCGCTGTCCGAGGAGGTGCTTCGCGCGCTCCGCGAGCCGCAGCTCCTCCTGCCGGACCTCGCTGAAGAAGGCGGCGAGCTCTTGATCACCCTGCTTCTTCGCATCCTGGATGTACTGTGAATGGGTCTCCGCGCCCTTGAGCGTATGGTAGAGCACGCTGACCAGGTTGTAGTCCTTGTCCGGGACCACGCTGCTCTCGCTGCGGCCCTCCTGTAGACCAGCGCCCTGCTGCCCCTGCGCGCCCGCTCCCTGCTTCTGCTCGGTCGCCATATCAACCTCCTCGACTCCCCCCACCGGGGCCGGGCAATGCAAGCGGGAGACCGCGCGGCGGGGAGCCCCTGTGTCGAGGGGTCCGCGCGAGCGGCGCGGTCGCTCCACCCCGCTCGTCGCGTCCTGCAAGAGCAGGCAGACGCCCGCGCAGGATCGCACCACCCTGCGCGATCGCGCCTCCTCACGCGGAGAAGGCCGCGAGCGCGCTCGACGCAGCGCGCGCCAGGCCATCGCAACACGCACGGCTCAGCTCGCACGCCACGCTCCCCGGGGCGCCTGCCGGGCTGATCCTGGCGGGCTCACAGAAGACTCCTCCTCTCCCGCATTCCCCTCGCGACCGCGTGTCACCCGCGTTGTTCTCTCCGCTCTGGTCGGATCTTCCGGCGTGTCGGCGGCTGCCGAGACTGCCCATCGTGGACATGTGGTGATCGGCCCCACGGCAGCGAGAACTCGAGCGGCTCCAGGCCGGGGCGAGCTGATACGCTGCGCCTCACGCACCAGCTCGTCCCTCTGAGCCCTCGCCCCATCCTTCCATGAAATCACGATCTCGCGGCTTTCCTCTCCCTCTTCACACCCTCGCTCCGGCGCTCGCGTGCGCCGCGCTCGCGGCCGCGGGATGCGGCACGGACGCCGCCGGGCCGAGCCAGCCGCGGGATACCGGCGTTCATCCGCGGCTCCTCGCGCGCCCGGAGCACCGCGACCTCCTGCGCTCGCGCGTCGATCGCGAGCCCTACGCCTCGATCCTCGCCACCCTGAAGCGCCGCGCCGACCGCGCCTACGAGGAGGAGCCCGACCCCGCTTCATGGGACCACAAGACGAACGGCAACAACGCCTCGACCGCGCAGGCGAATGCCCTCCTCGCCTGGGCCTTCGAGGACCGGGCGGCGGCCGACAAGGCGCGCGAGTTCTTGCGCCGCCTGGAGACCGACTGGGACACGAACACGGTCCTCGACATGAACATCCGGATGGCGAAGATCCTCATGGGGTACACGAACACGTGGGACCTCCTGAGCGCCACGCCGTGGTTCCCCGACGAGGAGTCCGCCCAGGCCGAGAGCAAGATCACCGACATCACCGGTCAGTTCTTCGCCAAGTACCTCGAGCAGGATTTCTATCGAGATCTCCTGCTGCGCCCCGCGCAGAACAACCACCCGATCCGGACCGCCGACGCGGTCGGTTATGTGGCGCTCGCGTTCCCCGAGCACCCGGCGGCCGCGACCTGGTGGAACTGGTCGATCTCGGAGCTCGATTACCTCTGGGGCCCGGACGGCCAGTACGTGCAGCCCGACGGCGGGGCGTCCGAGGGCCCGTATTACTCCGGCTTCGCCTGGGGCCCCACGGCGGCGTTCTTCATCGCCCTCGACAACGCGCTCGAGGGCGAGGTGGCCTTCACCCGCGACTGCCGTACCCGCTCCGACGAGGACCCGTGGGCCGGACATGGCTGTGTCGACGGCGAGCAGGGCGCGCTGGAGGTGCCGCTGCGCGGCGGGCTCTTCACGAAGGCCGTCGACTGGTCGCTCTCGCTGCGCCTCCCCTGGGGCAGCCGGCCTCCGGTCGACGACGGCGTCTTCACCCCGTTCAACGGGAGCCCGCTGCTCACCTCCTTCGGCGGGAGCGGGGAGTACCTGTGGGACTGGGAGCAGAACCGCGATCCCCAGGCCATGGAGTTCGGCGCCGACCTCATCGCCCATCACCTGCTCTACGTCGACGACGCCGTGGCCCCCGAGGCGCCGCGCTTCCTCACGCGCTTCTTCCCCGACACCGGCCACGCGGTGTTCCGCTCGGACTGGGGCGACGACGCGCGCTGGCTCCTGCTCCTCGCGGAGCACGGCTCGGCGCGGAAGGCGATCCACGACCACGTGGACGGCACGTCGTTCTCCCTCGCGGCCTACGGAGAGTACCTGTTGATCGACGCCGGCTACTACAAGCCCGATTCGCTCGACAACGCCAAGACCAGCCAGTCGCCGTCGCACAACGTGATCCTGATCGACGGCCGATCCGCCCCCGACAAGGGCCTATTCAACGATTTCGGCGATGCGGACGCTTTCCTCCGGAACACCCACGACGGCGACGCCGTCGATTACGCGGAGGCGCACCAGGACTACCAGGACACGCACGTCGAGCGATCCGTCGCCTTCATCGACGGCCGCTACTTCGTGGTCGGCGACCGCCTCTCGACGTCGCACCCGGCGGCCCGCGCGCACGCGTGGCGGCTGCACGGCTACGCGGGGCTCACGTCCGGCGGCACCTTCGAGCTCCTCCCCGACGGCGGCCGCTGGGAGCGGGCGCGGGCGGGCGTCGAGGCGCGCGTGCAGTCGACGTCGCCGGGGCTCGCCGTCGTGGAGCCGCCGTACACTCCGCTCACCGTGCCGCACGTCCACGAGTTCGAGGAGGACCGCGAGGCCGCCGACCACGCCGTCATCGACGCAGCCGTGCAGGCCGAGGCGCCGGGGTTCCTGGCGGTGCTCCTGCCCTACAAGGTCGGCGTGGACGCGGGCCCCGACGCGCCGCTCCAGGCGGCGCCGATCGCGGCGGAGCCCGGCGTCGTCGCGTGGCAGATCGAGAGCGAAGGAGGGACCGACGTCGCTGTGCTGCGGAGCAAGGGAGCCCCGGAGGCGCTGGCGCTGCCTGGGGGGCAGGTCCTCGAGACCGACGCGGAGCTCGTCGTGCTGAGGATCGAGGGCGAGCGGCCGTTCGCGCTGATGGCGCGGGGGACCAGGGTGCTCGTCGACGGGAGCCCCCGCGTCACCGCGCCCGACACCACCAGCCTCGCCGTGGAGGAGTGAGATGCCGCCGAGAGCGCGCCTTCCCATGCCGCGCACGTCGCGCCTCCGCGCGCTGCTCGTCGCTGCCGCCGCGTGTGCCGCCGCAGCCGGCGGGTGCGCGGGGGACCCGGGCGCCGGGCAGCCGGCCAGCTCCGGCGTAGCGTGCACGCCGACGTCACCGTCGGCGGAGGACGCGTTCGCGCGCGAGCGCGCACCCGACTCGGAGAGCATCACGCTGGCGCGCGCCATCGCGGACCGCTGGATCGCCGAGCACCCGGCGGAGTCGCTCTCGTGGGACTGGGGCGAGGGCACGGTCATGCTCTCGCTGGTCGAGCTGTACCGCGTCACGCAGCACTCCCCCTACCGGGACTACTACCGGCGCTATATCGACCGCCACCTCGAGTACGGCTACGAGATCACGACCAGCGACCGCTGCCCGCCGGCCATGGCCGCGCTCGCGCTCCACGAGGAAACGTGCGCGGCTCCCTATGCGAAGGTCGTCGATGACGTGCTCCGCTACCTCTACGAGGAGGCCCGCCGGACGGAGCAGGGCGGCATCAACCACCTCGGCGTGTCGCCGCTGTTCGAGCCCACCCTCTGGGTCGACTCGCTGTTCATGTTCGGCAACGTGCTCGTCCGCGCCGGCGAGCGCTCGGGCGAGGCGCGCCCGCTCGACGAATTCTCGAATCAATTCCAGATCTTCGCGTCGCTCCTCCAGGACGAGCCCGGGCTCTTCCGGCACGCGTACGACTGGGCGGCGCCGCAGGATCCGGGCGTGTACTGGGCGCGCGGCAACGCCTGGGTCACCGCGGCCGGCTACGAGTACCTCCGCGTGCGCGCGGCGCGCGGCGAGCGTGACGGCGCCGTGGCCGGGGCGCTCGAGCGGCAGGTCGCGGCGGTCCTGGGCGCGCAGGACCAGGACAGCGGCCTGTGGTGGACGATCATGAACCGCCCGGGCGAGATCTACCTGGAGACGAGCGCGACGGCCCTCTTCGCCGTCGGGCTCGCGCGCGGGTTGCGCCACGGCTTCCTCGACGCCTCGGTGCGCCCCGCGATCGACCGCGCCATGGCAGGCGTGCGCTCGCGCATCGAGGAGGACGCCGCTGGGCGGCCGGTGGTGACCGGAATCTCCGGGCCCACGACGGTGGGAAAGCTCGAGGATTACGCGGCGGTCGAGCTCCGCGACGACCTCTCGTACGGCGTCGGGGCCGTGATCCTGGCGCTCGTCGAAACGTCCGGGCTGTAGCGCTGCCAGCGCCACGCTCGCCGTGGCCTCGGCGCGCGACCGCCGCGCTCCTGCGCCGCGGTTGCCTTGCTGCTGCGCTTCGCCTACGCCTCAGCGCGTCCGCCGGCCTTCGCTGCGCGATGGCCCGAGCGACGAGAGCGGCGCACCCTGGTGCGTCACGCGCGGGTCAGGCGAACCGGGCTCGCGCGGGTCGCGGCCGTCCCGCGGACGGCGCGCAGGCCACCGCCGAGGACCCTCATGTCTGCACTCGTGAAGCTCGACGCGATCACCAAGGTCTACTGGATGGGCGAGGTGGAGGTGCAGGCGCTCCGCGGCGTCTCGCTGGAGCTCTCGCGGGGCGAGATGGTCGCCATCATGGGCGCCTCGGGGTCGGGCAAATCGACGACCCTGAACGTGATCGGCACGCTCGACCGCCCCACCGGCGGCCGTTACCTCCTCGACGACGAGCCGGTCGAGGAGCTCGACGAGGTCGAGCTGGCGCAGCTCCGCAACCGCAAGATCGGGTTCGTCTTCCAGTCGTTCAACCTCCTTCCGCGCGACACCGCCCTCGCGAACGTCGAGCTGCCCATGGTCTACGCCGGCGTCCGGCCGGCCGACCGGCGGGCGCGGGCCGCGCGGGCGCTCGCGCGCGTCGGCCTCGAGGACCGGGCGCACCACCTGCCGAACCAGCTGTCCGGCGGCCAGCAGCAGCGCGTGGCGATCGCCCGCGCGATCGTCAACGAGCCGCCGCTCCTCCTCGCGGACGAGCCGACCGGCGCGCTCGACTCCGCCACCACCGGGCAGGTCATGGAGCTCTTCTGCGCGCTGCACGCGCAGGGGATGACGGTCGTCGTCGTGACCCACGACCGCTCGATCGCCGACTACGCCACGCGCGTCGTCACCTTCAGGGACGGCGCCATCGTCGAGGACACCGGCCCTCGCGGCCGGCGCGTGGACGTCCCGCCGCCGGTTCCTGGACCGTCGTCGTCGCCTCCTGAACCGTCGTCGTCGCCTCCTGGACCGTCGTCGTCGCCTCCTGGAGGCCTCTCGTGAGCGCCCGGCGTCGGCGGCGCCTCTGGCCGTGGCTCGTCGGGGCGCTGGCGCTCGCCGGGGGCGGCGCCGTCGTCCTCGCGAAGGCCGGCGGCGGCCCCGCGCCCATCGATCCCGCGCTCGTCGTGACCGCGAAGCGCGGCGACCTCGCCGTCGAGATCCTCGAGACCGGGCGCATCGAGGCCCGCGAGCAGGTCGAGCTCAAGTCCAAGGTCGCGGGCCAGGTCGCCGAGGTGCTCGCGGACGAGGGCGCCCGGGTCCAGAAGGGCCAGCTGCTGCTCGTGCTCGACCCGACCGACTACGAGCGCGAGGTCGCCCGCGCCGAGGCCGAGCTCGCCCGGGCCAGGGCCGCCGCGGGCTTCGCCAAGCGCGTGGTCGCGCAGCGGACCGCCGGCGTCGAGGCCAGCGTCGTCCCCGCGCAGGAGCTCGACACGGCCAAGCACGACCTCACCGAGAAGACCGTCGCCATCCGGCTCGCCGAGGTCGCGCTCAGCGCCGCTAGGGATCAGCTCCGGTACACGAAGATCGCCTCGCCCCTCGACGGCACCGTCATCCAGCGCAACATCGAGCCCGGCGAGGTCGTCACGCCGGGGGTGCAGTCGACCTTCAACGGCAAGGCGCTGCTCACCGTGGCCGATCTCTCGACGCTCGTGGTGAAGGTCGACCTCAACCAGATCGACGTGGCCAAGGTCGCGCTCGGCCAGACGGCGACCCTGACGCTCGACGCCCTGCCCGGCAAGACGTACGCCGCCAGGGTCACCAAGATCGCGCCCGCCTCGGTGAAGCTCGAGGGCCGCGAGGTCGACGTCTTCCCGGTCGAGGCCGAGCTCACCCAGATCGACGGCCTCATCAAGCCCGGCATGACCGCCGACGTGCGCATCCGGCTCGACAGCAGGCCGGGCGTGGTCTCCCTGCCCATCGAGGCCGTCGCCGACGAGGGCGGCAAGCAGCTCGTCACGCGCGTCGTCGACGGCCCCGACGGCAAGCAGACGACCGAGAAGGTCGAGGTCGCGCTCGGCGCGCGCAACGATCGCGACGTCGAGATCGTGAACGGCGTCCCGGAGGGGGCCCGCGTGCTCATCAACCCGCCCTCGGCGGCCGCGAACGAGACGAAGATGTGAGGTGGTCCGCCTACCTCGCGATCGCCGCGAAGGCCCTCTCGGCGCACAAGCTGCGGTCGCTCCTGACCGTCCTCAGCATCACCCTGGGCGCCTTCGCCATCGTGCTCATGACCTCGCTCGCGGAGGGCGGCCTGCTCACGCTGGGCCACGGCATCGAGCAGCTCGGCGGGGCGCGGCTCATCCTCGTCGCCCCGAAGGCGCCAGAGCGCGCCGAGCGGAAGAAGACGATGTACGTCACTGGCTTCACCCGCCGGGATCGCGATCGGCTCGCGCGCGGCGTCCCCCACGTCGCCGAGCACACCATGTACGCCATGCTCGGCTCGCGCGACGTCACCTCCGACGAGGGCAAGGAGGATCGCACCGACTTCATCGCGGCCGACAGCGGCTTCCTCGCCGCCTTCCGGATGCCCATCGCGCGCGGCCGGACGTTCTCCGACGAGGAGGACCGCCGCCGGGCCCGGGTCTGCGTCGCCGGCCCGAAGCTCGCGGCGCGGCTCTGGCGCGGCGACCCGATCGGCCGGTGGGTGACGGTCGGGGCCCTGCGCTGCCGGGTCATCGGCGTGCTGGCCGACGCCGATCGGATGGGCGTCAACTTCGGCTTCAGCTGGGTCGACCTGCTCGTCGCCCCCCTCGACACGGCGGCGGACGTCGAGAAGGCGGTGAGCACCTCGGCGCTGCTCGTCATCAAGACCGATGACGTCCGCAACAACGACCCGGTGAAGCGCATCGTCAACGCGCTCCTCGTCGACCGCCACCACGGCGTCGACGACTTCACCCTCCTCGATTTCAGCAGCATCATGCAGAAATTCGAGGCCATGTTCGCCACGATGAAGGCGATCGTCGGCCTCATCGCGGGCGTCGCGCTGCTCATCGGCGGCGTGGGCGTGATGAACATGATGCTCGTGAGCGTGTCCGAGCGCGTGCGCGAGATCGGCATCCGCAAGGCGCTCGGGGCGTCGCCGCGCGACATCAGCGCGCAGTTCCTGGCCGAGGCGGCGCTGCTCTCGGGCTTCGGCGGCCTGCTCGGGGTCGCCGGCGGCGCCGCCGCGGCCGAGCTCGCCTCGGCGGTCATCCGCCGCTTCACGCCGAGCTGGATCGGCGCGGTCTCCATGCCGGCCGTCGTCGCGGCGCTGCTCGTCTCCTCCGGCGTGGGCGTGATCTTCGGGTGGCTGCCGGCCCAGCGCGCGGGGCGGCTCGATCCCGTGGCGGCGATGCGGCGATGAGGCTCGACGATCTCCTCCACTCGACGCGCGCCGTGGTCGCCGACCGGACCCGCGCCGCGCTCACGCTGCTCGGCATCATCATCGGCACCGGCTCGATCGTGCTGCTCGCCTCGCTGCTCGCGGGCGGCGAGGAGGCGCTCCTCCGGGCGAGCCAGCAGGCCGTGGAGGCCGACCTCATCCAGGTCCACCCCGCGGAGGTGAGCGTCGGCGACAGGCGCCGCACCCGGCGCGATCTCTCGCGGGACGACGCCCGCGCGCTCGCCGCCTCGCGCGCCCTCGGCGGCGCCTCGGCCCTGAGCGAGTCGGTGCGCCCGGCCGAGGCCCGCGCCGGCGGCAAGAAGAAGCGGATCTCCCTCGTCAGCGCCGTGCCGGCGGCGCCGGCCCTCTACGACCTGGAGCTCGCGGCGGGCCGCTTCCTCGTCGAGGCGGATCTCGCGGCGCGGCGGCGCGTGTGCGTCGTCGGCCACGAGGTCTGGGCCGAGCTCTTCGGCGGCCCTCCGGCGCGGGCCGCGCAGGCCGAGCCCCTCCACATGACGGCCGACGGCCACGTGTGGACGGTCGTCGGCGTGCTCCAGGACCGGCCGATCCTCGGCTCCACGGACGACACGAACATCTGGAACCGCAAGGTCCTCGTCCCGGAGACCACCTACGACGCGCTCTACGCGCCGTCGCACAGGACCGACCGCCTGTACGTCCGGCAGGATCCGCTCGTCACCGTCCGGACCCCGCTCGCCGCGCTCCGCGGCGTCATCGACGCGACGCTCCAGCGCCGCCATCACGGGGTCAAGAACTTCAGGATCGAGGACGAGGACAGCCACGGCCAGGAGCGGCTCGTCCTCGACATCATCAAGATGCTGCTGCTCAGCACCGGCGTCGTCGCGCTGATCGTGGGCGGCATCAACATCATGAACATCATGCTGGTGACGGTGACCGAGCGGACGCGCGAGATCGGCATCCGCCGCGCGGTCGGGGCATCGCCGCGCGCGATCCTGCTGCAGTTCCTGTGCGAGGCGGCGGCCGTCTCGCTGCTCGGCGGCGTGCTCGGCGTGCTCTCGGGGCTCGCCCTCTCCTGGCTCGCCAGCGCGCTGCTCGCGCGGATGGTCGGCCGCTGGGCGTTCCAGGTCGAGCCCTGGTCGCTCTTCCTCGGCCTCGGCCTCTCGGTCACGATCGGCGTGGTCTTCGGCTTCTACCCGGCCTGGCGCGCCTCGCGGCTCGACCCGATCGAGGCGCTCCGCTCGGAGTAGCGCCGGCCGGCGGCGCGACGCCGGCGCGGTCCACGCCGGTCAACCTCGGATGAACACCCAGACCGCATCGTCCTGCTGTCGCGCGGCCGCTTTGTAGAACAGCGAGACGTCGACGTGCCGTGTCTTGTGAGGGAAGTGGAACACGAAGCCGAAGGTGGCCTTGAGCTCGCGCTGCTCGACCCCGGCCAGGAAGCGGCCGTGGAACTCCTTCACCCGGCTGCAGGGCGCGATGTCGGTGAAGAAGTTTTTCCCTATCACGTCCTGCCGATTCCGGCGCGCCTGACGCTCCTCGTAGAGGTTGTAGGAGAGCACCGTGCCCTCGCGATCCAGCCGGATGATCCCGAAGGGCTGCGCGTCCAGGCCGCGTTCATCCAGGTTGAACACCCCGATATCGAACTCGAACTCACCGGCTGTGGACCGCTCCTCCGAACCCATCCAAGAACCTCCCGACGTGCGCTGCCCCCGACAGACGCTCGCCAGGGTAGGGGACGCCGCGGAGCGCGACAATCCGGCGCGACCGCATCGGGCCGTCGGGCAGGGGAGGGGGCCGCCCGGGGTCGAGTCGCCCTTCCCGCGCGCTCGCGTGGCGGAGCCCGGCGCGGTGGGAGCTCGCGCACGATCCGACGTGAAGCCGCGGTCTCGCGGGCGGCGCCTCGCGGGAGACCGGCGCTCTGTTGCCGCTCTGCTCTGGATGGTGCAGAGGGGGGGCGGAAACCGCGGTAGAGGAACACGATGAGCGGCCTGTACGAGCTCCTTGCGAGAGAAGAGCTGCTCCTGCTCTTCACCGTCATCCTGCTCGGGCTGGGGCTCGGCCGGCTGGAATATCGCGGCTTGCGGCTCGGGATGGCCGGCGTCCTGTTCGCGGGCTTGGGGCTCAGCGCCTGGCTGCACCCTCTGGGAGAGCTGGAGCTGGCGCCGCAGATCAAGGAGCTCGGCCTGCTGCTGTTCGTGTACTGTGTCGGCCTCTCCAGCGGTCCCGGCTTCTTCGCCGCGTGGCGCAGCCGCGGTCTGGGGATGAACCTGGCGTGCGCCGCGGCGCTCGCCTGGGGGGCGCTGCTCGCGTGTGTCGCGGGCTGGCTCTTCGGGTTGAACCGCGCGCAGATCGCCGGCCTGTTCTGCGGGGCCCTGACCAATACACCGGCGCTCGGCGCCGTCAGCAGCCGGCTCTCCGGCACCGCGCTCGAGGCGATCCCCGCGCTCGCCTACTCGCTGACCTACCCGGCGGGTGTGCTGGGGGCGCTCCTGCTCGGACGTGGCTTCGCGAAGTGGCGCCGCGACGAGCTCGCCGGCGAGGTCGCGCGGCAAGCCGCGTCGCGCGCCGCGATCGAGTCGAGGAGCGTCGAGGTCACGAACCCCCGCGTGCTGGGACATTCGATCGGGGAGCTGCGCGTGCGCGACGAGTTCGGGGTCGTGGTCTCCCGCCTCCGGCGTGGTGAGGTCGACTCGGTCCCGAACAAGTATACGGTGCTTCACGCGGGTGACGTGATTACGGTGGTCGGCACCCTGGCGTCGATTCAATCCGCCATCGAGTTCTTCGGGAGGGTCGCGAGCGAGCGTCTGGAGCTGCGCCGCGACAGGGTCGACATGCGCCGGGTCCTCGTCTCGAAGCGCGAGTTCGTCGGGCTCACGCTGGGCGAGCTCGACCTCGCGCGTCGATTCAACGCCCAGGTGACGCGCCTGCGCCGGGGCGACCTCGACTTGATCCCCTCCGACGAGCTCCGCCTGGAGCTGGGGGACCGCCTTCGCGTCGTGGCGCCCGTCGAGCGCCTGGGCGAGCTCAGCCGTTTCCTCGGCGACTCGGAGCGCGAGATCGATGTCGATTACGTCGCGCTGGCGGTGGGCCTCTGCGTCGGCCTGCTGTTGGCGCGGGTGCCCATCCCTCTCTTCGGGACGTCCATCACGCTGGGGACCGCCGGAGGGCCGCTCGTGGCCGCCCTGATCTTCGGTCGCCTGGGGCGGACCGGCAAGCTGATGTGGGCGCTGCCGTACGAGGCGAACCTGAGCCTGCGAGAGATCGGGCTGCTCCTGTTCCTGGCGGGGGTCGGCGTGAACGCGGGGGGCAAGCTCGCGGGGCTGATGAACCGGGAGGGCCTGGCCATCCTCGCGATAGGCGCCTGCGTCACCGTGACGACGAGCGCGCTGGCGTTGGTCCTGATGCGGCGCTGGGGCGGGGCGGGCGTCGTGGCGGCGCTCGGAGGCGCGAGCGGCGTGCAGACCCAGCCGGCCACGCTGGCGGCGGCCTTCGAGCTGTCCCAGCGCTCCGAGGAGACGTACGTCGCGTACGCGCTGGTGTATCCGCTGGCGATGATCGGCAAGATCCTCATTGCGCAGCTGCTCGCCGTGCTGGCCTGAGGTCGTCCCCCGACGACGCGTCGTCAGCGCGCGGCGCACCGGGTCGCGACGTAGAAAGATTCACAGGGAGGCGGGGAGACGGGGAGTTGAACCCCAGCCATCTCCCCGTCTCCCCGCCTCCCTGTTCAATTATTCTTCTCTAAGAGTGGGGGTTGTCCGCCTCACGTCGTCGCGGCGGCCTCGGTCGTTCCGCCGCCGCCCGCGCTCTGCTCGGGATCTCGCTTCGCGTGCGGGAAGCGGTCCATGCGGCTGAGCACGGGGAAGCCGAGGGCCCACAGCGCGGCGACCACGACGGTGGCGCTGCCGCCGAGGAGGATGGCGGGGAGCAGGCCGAACCAGCTGGCGGTGAGGCCGGACTCGAACTCGCCGAGCTCGTTGGAGGCGCCGATGAACACCGCGTTGACCGCGCTCACCCGCCCTCGGATGGAGTCGGGCGTCTCGAACTGCACGAGGATGTGGCGGATATAGACGCTCACCATGTCGCCTGCGCCGACGAGGAACAGGGCGATGAGCGCGACGGTGAAGCTCCGGGTCTGCCCGAGGGCGATGGTGGCGAGCCCGAACACCGCGACGCCGCCGAACATCCAGCGGCCCACCTGGCGCGTGATCGGCCGGAAGGCGAGGACGCCGGCGGTGATCGCGGCGCCCGCGGCCGGCGCCGTGCGGAGCAGGCCGAGGCCGGTCGGGCCGGCGTGGAGCACGTCGCGCGCATACGCGGGCAGGAGCGCGACCGCGCCGCCGAACAGCACCGCGAACAGGTCGAGCGAGATCGCGCCGAGCACCGCCGGCTTCGACCAGACGAAGCGCAGCCCCTCCAGCACCGCGCTCCACGACGTCGGCTCGGCGCGCCTCGCCTGCCGGGTCGCGCGCACGAGGCTCATGAGCACGAGAGAGACGAGGAGCAGCGCCCCGACGGTCGAATACACGATCTTCGACCCGGCGAGGTAGAGGAGCCCGCCGAGCGTCGGCCCGACGATGACCGCGACATGAAAGCTCGATGAGCTGAGCGCGACCGCCTTGCTGAAGCTGTCCTGCGGCACCAGGTTCATCAGGATCGCCTGCTGCGCCGGCATCATGAAGGCGCGCGCGCTGCCGAACAGCACGAGCACCGCGAACACGGGCCACACCACCGTCAGGCCGGACACCGTGAACGCGAGCAGCAGGAGGGAGCAGAGCAGCTCCACGGCGAGGCCGACCGTGATGATGCGGCGCCGGTCGAACCGATCCGCCGCCTGGCCGGCGAAGAGGATCAGCGCGAAGAAGGGCGCGAACTGGGCGAGGCCGATGAGGCCCAGATCGAAGACATCGCCGGTCAGCGCGTAGACCTGCCAGCCGATCGCGACGCTCTGGATCTGCACCGCGACCGCGGAGAGCAGCCTCGCCGCGAGGTAGAACGCGAAGCTCCGGTGGCGCAGCACGCCGAGCCCGGTGAGGTTGTTGGAAGACATCTCTGCGCCTGCGGCGGCCCTGGTGGGGCGTTGTGGACTCTCGCTCGACCACGATGAGCAGTAGGGCATGTCGCGACCGAGTCCAGGAGTCGCGCCGCCGTTATCAGCACACGCGTCGTGTGCGATGGGCGATTCGCAATTCGCCACGGGTCATGAATCGCAACATCCGTACCAAGATCCCCGCGCTCGCGGTGGTCGTCGGGGAGGCGCGCCTCGGGCGCGATCGGGCCGCGAGCGCGCCGAGAGGTCGCGGTCGCTGCTGCTCCAGCAGCAGCCGGTGGTGCTCGGCTGCGCCGCCACGAGCAACGCCCGTGGCGAGCGCGTCAGCCCTGCGCGAGCCGGGCGAGCGCCTCGCCGGTGACGCGGTGGACGGTCCACTCGTCCATCGGCTTGGCGCCGAGCTTCCGGTAGAAGCCGAGCGCCGGCTCGTTCCAGTCGAGCACGGACCACTCGAAGCGCCCGCAGCCGCGCTCCACCGCGAGCTTCGCGAGGTGCACGAGCAGGGCCTTGCCATGGCCACCTCCGCGGTGCTCCGGGAGCACGAAGAGGTCCTCGAGGTAGATCCCGGGCTTGCCGAGGAAGGTGGAGAAGCTCTGGAAGAAGAGGGCGAATCCCACCGGGGTCCCCTCCGCTTCTGCCAGGACGACCTCGGCTGCCGGCCTCGGGCCGAAGAGGTGCGCTTCGAGCTCTCTCTCGTCGAAGGTGACCTCGTGCGCGAGCCGCTCGTACTCGGCGAGCATCCGGATGAGGCGGGCGATGGTGGGAATGTCGGCGGCGGTGGCGGGGCGGATCATGGCGTCTCTCGGGCGCGTCATACCGCATCGTCGCGCCGCGGTGGAGGGAGTAGGCTCTCCGCCTGCATGACCATGACGACGCCGCCCTCCGCCGCCGGCCCGCGCTGGCTGTACCTGCACGGCTTCGCCTCGGGCCCGAGCTCGACCAAGGGCGTCCGGATCGCCGCGCACTTCGAGGGGCGCGGGGTCGCCGTCGAGCGGCTCGACCTGCGGGTGCCCTCGCTCGAGCGGCTGCGCCTGAGCGCGATGATCGGCGACGTGAAGCAGGCGATCGGCGGAGAGCGCGACCGGGCGGTGGTGATGGGATCGAGCCTCGGCGGCCTCACCGCGTGCCGCGTCGCCGAGGAGGACGCGCGGGTGTGCGCGCTGGTGCTGCTCGCGCCCGCGTTCCGGATCATGGAGCGATGGCGGCTGCGGCTGGGCGAGGAGGGCTTCCGGGCGTGGGAGGAGCAGGGGTGGCTCGAGGTCGACGACTACGCGGAGAAGAAGCGAGCCCGGGTGGACTTCGGCTTCGCCGCCGACGCGGCCGAGGTGGATGAGCGCTCGGGGGGCTGGCCGGACGTGCGTGTGCCCACGCTGATCGTCCACGGCCGGAGCGACGAGGTGGTGGACATCGCGCTCTCGCGGACGTTCGCCGCGGGGAAGCCGCATGTCCGGCTCATCGAGGTGGACGACGGCCACGAGCTCGTCGCCTCGATCCCGCGCATCCTCCGCGAGGCGGACGATTTCCTGCGCCATTTCGTCGGCGGCTGACGAACACCCGTGCCGCCAGGACCGCGGGCGCTGAGCGTCTGTTCAGCGCGTTCAGCTCGATACGCCGGTTGGCCGTCCCCTCAACAGCCGACTGGCATTCTATGCGAGAAGGGCACAGCTATCAAGAGCGAAGCGCGCCGCTTACAGATCGTGTGCGACCGGCCGCGGATCGGCCGCGGTCGAGCGATCGGAGGAGCGAATGGCGACAGCGACGGCCACGGGGCGCACCGCGCCCATCAACGACATCGAGATGTATTACGAGCTCCGCGGCGAAGGGCCGCCGCTCGTGCTGCTCCACGGCTTCACCGGAGGGAGCAGGGACTGGGCTCACGTGTTCGACCTCGCGGAGCTCGGGTGTGGACACACGGTCATTGCCCCCGATCTGCGCGGCCACGGCCGGTCGACCAACCCGGCTGGCTCGCTGACCATCCGTCAGTGCGCCTCCGACGTGTTCGCCCTGCTCGACCACCTGGGGGTGAAGGCGTTCCGGGCCATCGGCCTCAGCTTCGGCGCCAAGTGCCTCCTGCACCTGGCCACGCAGCAGCCGGACCGCGTAGAGTCGATGGTCCTCGTGTCCGCGACACCGTACTTCCCCGAGCAGGCCAGGGCGATCATGCGCCTCGTCTCCGACGAGGGCCGCTCGGAGGAGGAATGGCGGGACATGAGGAGCCGCCACGCGCTCGGCGACGCGCAGATCCGCGCGCTGTGGAATCAGCCGCGCCGCTTCGCGGCCAGCCACGACGACATGAGCTTCACGCCCCCCCACCTGTCGACCATCACGGCGCGCACGATGATCGTGAGCGGCGACCGCGATCCCCTCTACCCGGCCGAGATCGCCCTGGAGCTGTACCGCTCCATCCCGCGCTCCTGCCTGTGGATCGTTCCAAACGGCGGACACGGCCCCATCTTCGGCGAGTGGAAGGAGCCGTTCGCCCGCGCGGCGATGGCGTTCCTGCGCGATGATCCGGGCGAGCAGCAAATGATCCGGGCATAACGAGGGAGACGCGCGCCGCGCGGCGTCACTGCGCGCCCTCGGCGCGCTCCTCCGCCGGCGCTTGCGCGCCGAGCTTCGGAAGCCGGACGTTCAGCGTCTTCGTCTCTCCCGGCTCCACGTTGACCATCAGCGTCTTGGAGGCATGCCCGGGAGCGGACAGCACGAAGCGGTGTGCCTCGCCCACCGTGAGCCCCTCGATCCTGGTGCGATTGCCCTTCCAGAGCTTCCCGTCGACGACGACGTTGGCCGGCGGATCGACCCAGAGCACGACCGTCGCCGTGAGCCTGTCCAGATCGGCCACGATCTCCTTGAAGCGCGCCTCGTCGCTCAGCTTCACGGCCGTGCGGTACGGCTTGTATCCGTCCCTCGTAAGCTTGATGTGGAGCTCGCGCCCGAGCGGAAGCCCGTGGAGCTTGGCCGGCGTGGCGACGGGGTGGCGCTCGCCGTTCACCCATAACGTGCAGCCCTCCGGCTTGCTCGTGACCTCCAGCGAGCCCTTCGCCTCGACCGGCGCGGGCGGCTCCTGGCGGCTCGCCTGGGCGTCGTGGACCATCGTCATGAACTCGGCGTGCCGCTCCGAGAGCTGCCCCTGCATGTAGAGGAACCCTGGCACGAGCGCGAGCGCGCTGGCGGCCGGGATGAACGCCGCAACACCTCCCTTGCCCGCGAGCGGCGGCGGGCTGCTCAAGCTCGTCGGGCTCGTGCTCGTCGGGACGCCGCTCTGGGAGACGGTCGCGCCGCCGCTCATCTCCAGCGACCAGCGCTGCTGCTGCGCCGCGATCACGTCGATGAGCTGCCTGACGCCGAGGAGCGCCTCCTTGTGGCGTGCGAGCTTGTCCCGGAAGAGCGACTCCATCCATGCCGTGAGGCCCATGGGCGAGGCGGGGATGCGCTCGTCGCGGATGAGCTCCTCGATCGCGGCGTGCATCTCGCGGGCAGACTGGTAGCGATCCTCGCGCCGCTTCTCGAGCGCGCGCAGGACGATCTTCTCCAGCCCCTTCGGGTAGCCGGGCTTGATCGCGCTCGGGAGGGGGTACTCCGAGCCGTGGATCTGGAGGAGCGTCCGCATCTGGGTCCCTCCCTTGAACAGCCGTCTGCCCGTCGTCATCTCGAACAGGACCACGCCGGCGGCGAAGATGTCCGCGCGATGGTCGATGCGATCCCCCGCCACGTGCTCCGGGGCCATGTAGGCGAACTTGCCCATCAGCACGTTCTCTCTCTGCTCTTCGACGTCGCCGAGCTCGCTCCGCGCGATGCCGAAGTCGACGATCTTCACGTCGCCCGTGTAGCTCACGACCACGTTGCGCGGCGAGATGTCCCTGTGGACGATGCCGAGCGGCGCACCGTCGAGGCCGCGCTTGTCGTGGATGTACGCGAGCCCCGCGCAGACGCCGAGGATGATGCTGAGCGCGTGCTCGAGCGGGATCCCTCCCGGGTCGCGCTCCGCCGCCTCGCGCACGATCGTGCCGACGTCCTCGCCGTGGATGTGCTCCATCGCGATGAAATACGTCCTGTCCACCTGCCCGGCGTCGAACGTCTGGACGATGTTGGGATGCGAGAGCGTCGCCGCGATGCGCGCCTCGTGGAGCAGCATGTCGATGAGCGACGGATCCTGGTTCATCGAGGGCAGGATGCGCTTGATCACCACGAGCTTCTCGAAGCCGAAGGACGAGCGATGCAGCGCGAGGAAGATCTCCGCCATGCCCCCCGCCGAGAGCTTCGACAGGAGCGTGTATTTGCCGAACTGTTTCGGCAAGAGCTCAGGTGCGTTTCCGGCTGCGCTCGACGGCGCGCCGCCCGCGGCCATCGCGGTACGCTCTTGCATGAGACATTCTCCTGGTTCCAGTGGACGCTACGGCAAGGCCAGCGCAAAGGGGCCTCATGAGGAGCGCTCTCAGGCGAGTCTTACCATGGAGCGGTCATGAGAGGTCAGCTTATTTGAGCGCGTCCGCCTGAAACGGCGGAGCGCGAGGCGGCGCGCGCGAAGCGCTCTGCGGAAACATGAGCGATACGAATTCGTTCCGATGCTCGGGTAATGTCTCTCTCCTCGCCCACGGAGAGAGAACAATGGCGCAGGTTTCCTCTGAGCTCCTGGCACCGACCCGCCGGTTGACGCGCCTGTACGTCAGCGCGCTCGGCGCCGTGGCGCTCTTGTCGGTCGTGGCGCAGCTCCTCGTGCAGCACGCGTTGAACCAGCAGACGAGCGACGCGCACGTCGTCAACGTGGCCGGGCGCCAGCGAATGCTCAGCCAGCGGCTCAGCAAGGCCGCGCTCACGTTCCAGGTGACCACCGACCCCGCCGAGCGCAAGGGCCGCGCCGACGAGCTGGCGCAGGCCATGGCGCTCTGGGAGCGGTCGCATCGCGCGCTCCAGCAAGGCGATCCGGGGATGGGATTGCCGGGGAAGAACACGCCGGAGGTGACCCGCATGTTCCAGGCGATCGAGCCGCTGCACCAGAGCATGCTCCGGGACGGGAAGGATCTGCTCGCCGCGGTCGGCGCCGGCGGCGAAAAGCCGGTGGAGGCGGCCGCCATCCAGCCGATCGTCGCCGCGATCCTCGCCGCGGAGCCGGGCTTCCTGAGCGGGATGGACCGGGTCGTCTCTCAGTATGCTCACGAGGCGACCGCGCGGATCGAGCGGCTCCGCCTCGTCGAGCTGATCCTGCTGTGTGTGACCCTGGGGGTCCTCTTCCTCGAAGGGCTCTATATCTTCCGCCCGGCGGTGCGCGAGATCCGAAGGACGATCAGCCACCTCGCCCAGGCCAGGGGGCACCTCGACAACACCGTCCAGGCGCTCCGGGCGATCGCTGGTATCGGACAGCCGTGACGCTCATCGGCTCTCCGTGACCGCCCGTCCGACCCTCGCCGCCGCCGAGCGACGTTCCGGGGGGGAGGGTGGCGGTCACAGCCAGCCGCAGCCGCCGTCGAAGTCGAAGGGCGGCGTGGGCTCCGTGGACGACTGCGATGCACGACAGGCCTCCTCGATGTTCTGTCGCAACATCAACATCAGGTTGTTGTCGTCCTGGATGTCCGTGTCCGAGTACTTCCCGAGCCACCCTCCGACCGACGGCTTCATCATCTCGATGACCCCGAGCGAGCGCCGGCAGTCGCCCGCCTGGTAGAAGTCGAGCGCGCCGCGCAGCGCCAGGTACATGTTCAGCATCATGTACGGCTTGCCCGAGCCGCCGTCGGAGATGTTCCACCACCTCGATTCGGGGTTCTGCCCGGGAGGCAGCGCGTTGAGCAGCGTGGTGTCGACGTTCTGTCCGGCTCCGTCCTTCGCCGAGGTCCAGCCTGCCGTCACCTGGAAGGCCGCCTTGTCCGGCCCGATGTCGTCGGCGAGGGACGCGTCGGCGAGGAGCTCGACGAACAGACCACCACCGCCGCCGCGGCGGCTGCCGCCCACGTCGGTCGCGCCGTCGCGCTGGCCGATGAACAGCGCCGGCATCTCCAGGGCCGCCCCCGCGGCGCTGGCGGTCGCCCGCTTCGCCCCGTAGATGCGCCCCACCTTGTAGCCGGCGGACGGGGTCACCTCCAGGCTGAAGTCCGTTGCCAGCGGGAAGAGCGTGGTCTTCCCCTCCTCCGAGAGCAGGCCGCCGAGGTCGCCCGGGCTCAGCGCGTAGGCGTACGTGCCCGCGCCCATCGAGCCCAGCGCCGACGGGATCTTCACCAGGAAGCTCTCGCCCACGCCGATCACGCCGAACGCCGTGCCGTTCTCCACCAGCGCCTCGCCCAGCCCGAGGATGCGGTCGGGGTCGGTGATACCGCTGGTCGCGTGCCCGCTCGTGAGCAGGAGCACGCGGTGCGCGCCCTCGAAGCCCGCCGCGTCGCCCTCGTCGAACGCCTTCTCGGCGGCGGCGATCCCCTCGTAGAGGCCGACGAGCTCGCCGGCGCCGCCGCCGAGGCGCTCGTCGGCGATGAGGCGCGCGAGCTCCGCCGACTCTGGCGCTGCGAGGAAGGCGCGGCGCTCGACCCTCTCGCCATAGCGGATGACGCTGACGCGGTCCTCGGGGCGGAGGCTTTCGAGCAGCCCTCCCATCCCCGCGTCCAGCGCGCTCTCATCGATGCCGGCGAAGCGGCTGTTCTCGACGGCGATCGCCAGGTGGACCGGCGGCCTGTCCAGGCTCGAAGGGTCGACCGCGGTGTTCATCGCGACGAAGGCCATCGTCCAGTTGCCCTCGTTGAAGCGCGGCGCCACGGCGAGGAACGGGTGAACGCAGACGTCCTTGCCGCAGTCGGCGTCGGGCAGGTCGATCGCGTGCTCGGCGAAGAACCCGACCGGATCCAGCGTGTCGAGCGCGGGCACCTTCCCCGCCTTCACGAGCGCGCGGAACTGCGAGATGTCCTGTGCCCCGCCCTGGGCCACGTTGACCGAGCCTGCGGGGACGTCGCTGCCCGCGCCCTCGCTGCCGTCGGTGCCGCAACCGACGGCGGCGGCGCAGAGGCCGAGTGAGACCAGCTTCATCTTCGACGACATATGACCTCTCCTCATTCGTAAACAATCAACAGGTCCGCGGACGCGCTGGGCGTCTGGTACCCCGCGTCGCACTCGTCACGCCCGGCGAGCACGCGCTCGGCGCGGCCGACCCGCGCGCGGAAATCCGGCCCTTCGAGGGCGTCTCCGGGGCCCAGCAGGGTCTTCTCGCCGCCGCTCTGCACCGCCACCACCGCGTCGGTGACGTAGGCGCCGCAGCTCAGCCGGTCGCCCTCGCACCCGGTCGCCTCGATCGAGGCGGCGAGGTCCGCGAGCTGGAGCTCGACGACGTTGTGATAGACCTCGAGCCGCTTCGTCGAGTCGATGGCCGAGACCTCGAGGTGGTCGCCCTTGTCGAACCATTCTACCGTTTCGCCCGCCGAGAACGGGAAGTCTTCGATCGGAATGCACAGATAGTGAGTCAGAGAGGTGACGCTCGGGTCCGGCTCGCCGCCGTCCTCGCCGCCGGTGCCCATTCCACCTTCGCCGCCGCTGCCGCCAGCTCCGCCAGCACCCGCGCCGCCAGCGCCGCTGCCGCCAGCTCCGCCAGCACCCGCGCCGCCAGCACCTGCGCCGCCGGCGCCGCTGCCGCTGCCGCCGGCTCCGCCAGCACCCGCGCCGCCTGTGCCGACGCCGCCGGCGCCCCCCGAGCCATCGCCGGGGCCGAGCCGCGGGTAGTTCATGGTCAATTCGATGCAGCCGTCCGACAGTGCATCGATGTTCGCGATCTCGCCGACCACCTGCTTCGACCAGGGGCCGGCCCACTGGAAGGACGATTGATGCGCGCCAGCGCACGCCGAGGGCACGACGTTCGTCTGCAGCGCGCCCTGCTTCACCTGTCCGGGCGCCACCACCGTGTTCGGCTTCAGCGCGACGCGCCCCGCCAGCATCTCCGTGTCCTCCCAGAAATCGCTGTTGCCGTTCACGTTCTGCGGAATCAGGACGAATCGCAGGTCGGACCACCATGCCATCACAGGCCGCATTCCATCCGTTTCGAGCAGCACCACCTCGCAAGGCTCTTCCGAGGCCGGCACCGTCTCCTCGAAATTGCCTGCGGCGAGGTGGGCCACGGCTCGGTTGAGCGGGAGCGTGTCCTGCGGGTCCAGCCGGTACGTGATCCCGAGGTTGAACGCGCTCGGCCCGAACATGCGTGTCGGATCGCCGGAGATGACGGCAGAGCAATCGATCGACGCGTCCACCCAGCGCACGCGAACGTCCACGATCCCGGACGTGGCATTGATGAGATAGGCGTCCGTGGAATAACCCTCGGGGGCGGGGGTGCCGGTCGCGACGCAGGCGACGGCGGACGCCCCGAGGATCGCGCGCTCGAGCACCCAGGCGGTGCGCGAGCCTTCGCCGGCGCTCCGGGCCGAGAGCTCCCGGCTGGAAGCAGCGCGCGCCGAGAGGCGCCATGCCGGGACGAGGACCACGAGCGCGGCCAGGTCCGTCGGATCTTGCCAGATACGCCACGTGATCCCCGCGAGCCCCACGAGCCCCACGAGGAGCTGCGCGGCAGCGGCCGAGAGCTTGATCGCCGCGAACGGCGCGACCACCGCCGCGAACGCCAGCGCCCGCCCGCGCGACGTGCGCGCGTCCACGAGCGCCGCTGCGAGGACGGGGGCGACCACGAGGCCGGCGAGGTCGCTGAGCTTGCCGGTGAGGGCGCCTGGCAAGAGCCCGGCCCCTTTCAGGAGGTGGTCGTTGACCACCAGGAGCGCCAGGGCGCCAAGGAAGAGGGGGTGGCGGAGGACCGCGAATCGAGGCGACACAGATTGTCGTGACCGCGACACCAACGTCAGGGCATCTGCGGGGCCGCCGGCGTTTCGCCGTGATGAGTTCAGCATCGCGGCGAGCCGATAGCAGCGCGCGTGCCACTCGCCGCGGGCGTCGGGGGAGCGCCGTCGCGTCGCGGCCGGCCCCTGCCGGCGTGCTACAGCACCCCATCGCCCTCGCACCGCCGCGAGCCGGCGTCTCTCCTGCCCGGCTCGTCCCGGCTTTCTTCGGAGCTCTGCGCGCGCGATGCGATCCTGCCTGCTACTGCCCGCCTTCTCTCTCCTCGCGTCCCTCTCCGGGTGTGGCCCTGTCGACGCTGAGCCGTCGATCCCCGCGGAAGCCAGCGATTGTCCCGCGCTGTTCGGCGAAGACTTCACCGAGACCCGCGCCGTCGACATCGGCGACGCGTCGTCCGGGACGTTCGTGCCCTACGCCGACGGCGCCAGCGTGCGACTGATCCTCGGCAATCAGGGCTCGATGATGATCACGCCCTGGGTCCAGGCGGAGGCTCTGCCCGGCGACGCAGAGGAGACGTGCCATGTGGTGCGCCTCGCGAACGAGTTCGAGGGCCCGCTCGCCGACGATCCCCGCGGGCTCGCCGCCGCGCAGTTCAACGTCCAGTTCATCAAGACCGGTCCTTTCCTGGTCTCGGACGGCGCGTTCTACCACCCTTTCGCGTGGGACCGCGAGACCCTCGAAGGGCAGAAGCTGGGGCTCACGGTGACCGTGCGCGGCGACGGATACGAGGGCACGAAGAGCGTGGGCATCGTGCTGGAGTGAAGAGCCCTGCCCACCGAGCCGCTGCTCACATCGAGCATGCGATGGCAGGTCCGGTCCGGCGCGACCGGCGAGCGCGGCGATTCGCCCTCACGTCCTCGAATCGTTGTGGTGCGCTTTTCCTGATGGATGGCTCATGGCGTGCCGAGAGCCGATGATGGTTCACATCGACGGAGCGGTTCGCCGTCATCCGCCTGGGAATGCGACGCCCAGGTCGCGAGTCGCTGGAACGGTCGTCCCGGAGGCTGCGCGGAGGTCGCGACCTGGCGGAAGGGTCGTTCCAGAGGCGGCGTGAAGATCGCGACCTGGCGGAAGGGTCGTTCCGGGAGGCGGCATGAAGGTCGCGACCTGGCGGAAGGGTCGTTCCGGAGGCAGCGCGGAGGTCGCGATCTGGCCGAAGGGTCGTTTCGGGAGGCGGCATGAAGGTCGCGATCTGGCGGAAGGATCGTTTGGGAGGCGGTGCGGAGGTCGCGACCTGTCCAAGCCGTCGTTTTTTGACCAGCGCCCAGATCGCGATCTCTCCAGGATCCTGTCGGGGAGGCGATGTCCAGGTCAGGACCTGGGCGCTCCTGTAAAATTACGCCAGACCCTTGGTCGCGACGTCCCTTCCTCCGGCTGCGCGGCGCTACCGCGCGGCGCACCGGGGCGCGACGTAGCGGCCGTTCGGGTCGGCGTCGACGAACACGGTGCCCACGTCGGAGAGCTCGAAGCTGACCGATCTTGCGTCGATCGCCGTGATGGTGAGCCTGCCGAAGCCCGTGTTGCCGCCGCCGCTGACGGCCCCCGTGCTGCTGCAGTCCGCTCGAGAGGACGTCCCGTAGATCGTGAGATCGCCGCTCGCCGTGTCCACCTCGCCCACGGCGAGCATCGACTCGGGCATGCTGAGCTCGAGGTCCCACCAGTCGCTGCAGGGCTCGTACGTGGGGTTCGCCTCGGGGTCGCGGCACGACAGCGCCAGGGTGGCGACGCGGAAGGTCACGGTCGAGTCGCCGAAGACGATCGCGCTCACAGCGCGCCCACCGCCGCCCGAGGTCGCCGGCGACGGCGCGACCGAGCTCGTCGTCGAGATCGGGCCCTCCGGGCCGTCCGGGCTGCCCGGGCCGCTCGTGCTACCCGCGCCGCTCGTGCTGCCCGGGCCGCTCGTGCTGCCCGCGCCGCCCGCCCCGTCTCCTACGCCGTCCATGATCACCGCGCCGCCGCACGCGCTTTGGACGAGCAGCGCGAGCGAGCCTACCGCCATTGAGATGCATCGAGGTGAGCGCTTCATCGTCGTATCGTATCGCCCTCCGGCCGGCGATCGCAGACGAGGGCAAACCTCCGTCGCGAGCCTCCGTCGATGGACCGGCCGGGGGCCACCTGTGCTACTGTCGACCACAGCAGGCTCGGATGGCGGCACGCCCCCTGGCCGGGCGTGAAGCGCGGAGCTCTCATGAAGCCACCTGTCGTCGAAGGAGACGTCATCGCCGGCAAGTACCGGGTCGATCGCGTCGTGGGCCGAGGCGGCATGGGCATCGTGGTCGCGGCGAGCCACCTGTTCCTCCCGCAGCGTGTCGCGATCAAGCTCCTTCTCAGCACGGAGAGCCCGGCGCTCGTGCAGCGGTTTCTCCGCGAGGCGCGCGCGGTGGTCCGCCTCAAGGGCGAGCACGTCGTGCGGGTGTTCGACGTCGGCGAGCTCGGCTCGGGCATCCCGTACATCGTGATGGAGTACCTGGAGGGAGAAGATCTCTCCGACGTGCTCCGCGCCCGCGGCACGCTCAGCGTCGTGGACGCGGCCGACTACGTCCTGCAGGCCTGCCTGGCGATGGCCGAGGCGCACGCCGCGGGCATCGTGCACCGCGATCTCAAGCCGGCGAACCTCTTCCTCACGACGACGCCCGGCGGGGCGACGCTCATCAAGGTCCTCGACTTCGGGATCTCGAAGGAGGTGCCGGGCAGCACCGAGGGCGTCGGCGCGTCGTTGACGCAGACGCGCGAGATGCTCGGCTCGCCCATCTACATGTCCCCGGAGCAGATGCGGTCGTCGCGCTCGGTCGACGCCCGCTCGGACGTGTGGGCGCTCGGCGCGCTGCTCTACCGGCTCCTGGTAGGGCAGCCGCCGTTCGAGGCCCCGGCGCTCGCCGAGCTCGTGCTGCAGGTCGCGAGCGCCGAGCCGATCCCGCCCACCGCGCTCAGGAGCGACATCCCACCGGCGCTCGAGGCCGTGATCCTCCATTGCCTCCAGAAGGATCCGGCCCGGCGGCCGCAGACCGTGGCCGACCTGGCGCGCGCGCTGGTGCCCTTCGCGACGGCGGGCGGGCAGGAGCGCGCGGAGCGCGCCGCGCGGATCCTCGAGGCGGGGGCGCAGGCGACGCCGCCGCCGACCGGTTCGGTGCCGCCGCCGCGGCTCGTGACGGCCAGCGGCCCTCCGAGCGCCCCGTCCGGCGCGATGGCGAGCCTCCTGCCCACGACGCGGGGGCTCACGCGGACGTCCGCGCGGCCCGGGTCGCGCAGGATCCTCGGGGCGGCGCTCGGGGCGGTCGTGATCGCCGTGCTCGCGCTCGCCCTCTGGGGCGCCGTCGCGCTGCCAGGAAGAGCGCCGGAGGCGGCGGCCCTGCAGGCCGCGGCGGCCTCGCGGGACGACACGGCGCCGCGGCGCGCGCGGCAGGACACCGCGGCGCGCGGCGCGGATCCGTCGATCGCGCCGGAGCTGCCGCCGGCGGTCCGTGACGCCTTGCCGCCGCAGGTCTCCCCGGTCGTCGCGCCGGCCGCCGACGCGGCGCCCTCCGGGGCGGCGCTCGAGGGCCGGCGCGCGCCCCCGGCCACGAGCGCATCGGCGACGCCGAAGGCGCCGTCGGCGCCCGGAGGGACGAATCCCTTGGAACCACCGCTCAGATGAGACAGAAACCACCGGCCTCCGACCCGTTGCACCCCGCATTCCAGCCGGATGCAGGCGAGGCGCCGGCGCGCTCGCGCCGCCCGGCGACGGGGCTCGCGCCAGCGGTCGCCATCGTGGTGTTGACCACGGCCGGCGGCGCGGCCGCGCAGCAACCCCAGCCCGCGCCGGCGACGGCTCCCGCGTTGGCGGCGGCTCCTGCGAAGGTCGCTCCTGCGCCGGCGGCGGCTCCCGCGCCGGCGGCGGCTCCTGCGAAGGCCGCTCCCGCGCCGGGCGAGGCCGCTTCTGCGCCCGCCCGCGAGCGGCTGAGCGGTGAGGCCAGGGCCGATTACGAGTCCGGCAAGGCGCTCTTTCACAACGGCGACTTCGCCAGCGCCTTCCTCAAGTTCCAGAGCGCCTACGAGAGCTCGAAGGACGCGCGCCTCCTCTGGAACATGATCGCCTGCACGTCCAAGATGCACCGGTACAGCCAGCTCCTTGCGCTGGTGGAGAGGTTGAAGCAGGAGGACCGCGGCGTCCTGCTCCCGGAGGACTGGGCGACGATCGCCGAGGTCGAACGGAAGGCCAGCGCCCTCGTCGGTCACCTGGACATCGCCGCGAGCGAGCGGGACGCGGAGGTGACGATCGACGGCGAGCCGATCGGGAAGACGCCGCTCCCGGGCAAGGTGATCGTCGACGCCGGCACCAGGCGAATCCGTGTCTTCAAGCCGGGGTTCAAGGAGCACCTCCGCGCGGAGAGCGTGGCCCCGGGCGCCCGGCTGGCGCTCGACGTCCGGCTGGCGCGGCCGATGAACGGCGGCAGGCTCTCCATCGTTGCCTCTCCGGGCGATCGCCTTGCGCTCGACGGCGAGTTCCTGGGCGAAGGGCAGTGGGAGGGCATCGTGCCGAGCGGCCGTCACGCGGTGAGGGTGACGGCGCCGGGGAAGGTGCCCTACCAGGCCCAGATCCTGATTCAGGACGAGGCGCTGAGCAGCGTCCGCGTCGGCCTGGTGCCGGCCGAGAAGCCCGGCGGGACGCCGTCGTGGATATGGATCGCCGGCGCCGGGGCGCTCGTCGCGACGGCCTTGTCGGCCGGCCTCCTCCTCTTGCACGATCACAATCCCGCGCAGGTGGGGACGGTCGAGCAATCCATGGGAGCGCCCCGTCCTACCGGATTCGGAGGCCGCTGGTAAGCGGGCCTGTCGTGGTCCGCGGCGCTGGGCCGGAGGCGGCGGGGCGGGAGCTCGTGCTCGGCGCAGGAGCGGCTGATCTTCGTGAGCCGCTGTGGGTTCGCCCGGGCGGCATAGCCGTCGTGCGCCATCGGGTGGTGCGCTCGCGCGCTGCCATGGGCGTCTGGTCCGCGCGCCGCGGTGAGGCGCCGCCGCGCGCGGCGCTCACCGCGGCGTGAGCTCGCGCCGCCTCGGGCGGCGCCGCGCGCCTCTCGGCTCGTCACACCCCTACGAGCGGTCCTGTGCAGAAGTCCGGATCGCCGAACGTGTCGGCCTCGATGCCCATCGCGTGGAGCAGCGACAGGAGCAGGTCGTTGTGCGCGACCTCCTTCTGCTGGACGACGTATCGGCCCGTCTTGAAATGGCCTCCCGCGCTCCCGGCGAGGACATAAGGGATGTTCTTGCGCAGGTGATTGCCGTCCGCGTGCTCGTTGGTCCAGAAGATCACCGTGTTGTCGAAGACCGTGCCGTCGCCCTCCGGCATGCTCTTCAGCCTGGCGATCAGGTACGCGAGCTGCTCGGCGTAGAAGCGGCTGATCCTGGTGAGCCGCTCGCGGTTCACCTGATCGGCGTAGCCGTTGTGCGCCATCGGGTGGTGGCCTTCGGTGATGTCCGGCCCGAGGAAGCTCAGCACCTTGGTCGTCGCGGAGTTCGTGAAGTGCAGGCTCGCGACCCGCGTCAGATCGCAGGCGAGGGACATCGCGATGAGATCGAGCTGGAGCCGGCAGAGCTCCGGCATGCTGGCGACCTTGTCGACGTCGAGATCCGGCGTCAGCGCCGGCGCGGCGCACGCCGGCGAGGCCGGCGCCGAGCCGCGATCGAGGCGCGACGCGATGTCCTCCACCGACGCGAGGTGCCCGTCGAGCTTCAGCCGATCCGCGGCGCCCAGCCGCGTGCGCAGCCGGTCGTAGTCCGAGGCCACCTTGCCGAGCACCGCCCTGCGCTGCTCGGTCTTCCGCGTCGCGTCGGCGGGCGCGACCGACAGGTCGGAGAAGAGCCGGTCGAACGCGGCGTACGGGCTGTTCTCCGGCGGCAGCGGCTGCGCCGGCCCGCGGTACGCGAGGCGCGCGCCCACGGTCGCCCCGTACACGAGCACGCCGAGCTCGAGCGACAGGAACCTGGTCTTCGTGCCGATGTGGTTCGCGATCTCCTGGTCGAGCGAGATGCCGTCGGCCCAGCCGCACGACAGCCCGGCGTCGCCGGGGAAGTCGCCCTCCTGCATCGCGCGCGCGGTCAGGCACTGCCCCGTGCCCTTCTGGTGCGCGTCGCCCGGCCCCGTCAGCGCCGACAGCGCGCTCACGTTGCCGAGCACCAGCAGATCCCTGTTGTGGTCCTTGAGCGGCGCGAGGATGGGCGACAGCTCCTCGCCGTCCCGGAACGTCGAGGACGACGGCCAGAAGTCCGGCGGGACGGTCCCGTTCGGCGTGTAGAGCACGATGAACCGCTTCGGGAACTCGAGCCCGAACGCGGCGCGCCCCGCCTGCTCCGACGCCGGCGCGAGCCGCTTCGAGCAGCCCATCGCCTCGAGGAACGGCAGCGCGAGCGCCGCGCCGCCGAGGCCCCTGAGCACGGCGCGGCGGCTGAGTCGGAACGGCTTCATCACGGCTCTCCTCCCGGGGCGCGCTCCGAGGCGCCCCCTGCGTCGTCTCCCACGTTGCCTCCCACGTTGATCTCGCGCCGGTAGCGGAACGCGTCGGTCTGGGTGAGCGCCACGAGCAGCGCCCTGATGTTGTACCGGGACGCCTCGAACGCCTCCGTCGCCTGCGAGAGGCTGCAGGCGTCCTCGCGCTGCTCGGCGCGGCCGTAGCCGAAGCGGAACCACTGCTTCACGACGCACGCGCGCACCTGCTCGCTCTCCGCGAGCCGCCGCGCGAGCTCGACCGCGCCGTCGAACGGCCCGTCGATGTCGGTCTGCGTGAGCTCGCCGCTGGCGTCGACCGGGATGCCGTTCTCGGCGTCCCGCCAGCGGCCGAGCGCGTCGTAGTGCTCGAAGCCGAACCCGATCGGGTCGAGCAGCGCGTGGCAGCTCCTGCAGCCCGGGTCGGACACGTGCTGCGAGAACTGCTCGCGCGTCGTCTTCGTCCGGTCGACCATCGGCGGCTCCGGGACCACGTCCGGCGGCGGCGGCGGGATCTGGCAGAGCAGGCTCTGGCGCACGAACCGGCCGCGGTGCACCGGCGAGGACCGGTTCGGCTTCGCGTAGAGCGAGAGCAGCCCGGCGTGCGTCAGGAAGCCGGCGCGCTGCGACGGATCGAGCTCGACCCGCTCGAACGCCTCGCCCTTCGGGCCTCCCTCGACGCCGTAGAGCTCGGCGAGCTCCCGGTTCATCACCGAATAGGACGCCGTGAACAGCGTGCTCACGCTCGCGTCCTCCTCGAAGATCGCGTGATCCAGGAACGCCTCGGTCTCGGCCTGGAACAGCGGCAGGAGCTCGTCCCGGTACTCGGGGTAGAGCTCCGGGTCCCTCCCGCCCGCGGCGATCTCGTCGATCTTCGAGAGCCCGAGCCACTGGCGGTGGAAGTTCTTCACGGCCTCGCGCGCCCGCGGATCGTCCAGCATGCGCCGCGCCTGCGCCTCGATCTCCGCGGCGGTGCCGAGCGCCCCCGCCTCGGCGGCCGCGAAGAGCGCGTCGTCGGGCATGGTGCCCCAGAGCAGGTACGAGAGCCGCGAGGCGATCTCGTACGAGGTGAGCGGCACGACGTCGCCCTCCACCGGATCCGGCATGCCGAGCTCGACGCGGTAGAGGAAGTGCGGCGACTGGAGCATCGCCTGGACGACGAGCGAGAGGCCGGTCGACGCGTCGTCGGGCGTGTCCCCGAGGCCGAGTCCGCGGTCGAAGAGCGCCGTGAGCTCGGCGATCTCGTCCTCGGCGAGGGGCCGGCGGAACGCCCGCTTGCCGAGCGACGCGATGAGCGCCGCGATCTCGCCGCGGCACGCGGCGCCCGCCGCGGCCCCGCTGCACGAGGGCGCCTCGCCGAGCAGCTTGCCCGCCGCGCGCGCCGCGATGCCCTCGGCGGCGGTCATGTACTGCTCCGCGAGCAGCGGGCTCACCACGAGCGCCGCCGCCTGGTTGTTGAAGCCGAGCGACTCCTCCTCGGGCACGAAGCCCCTCGCAGGGTGGCTGTCGTCGCCGAGGAGATCGAGTATCGTATTGTCGTACTCCACCCGTGTCATGCGGCGGAGCGGCGACTCGCCTGGCTCGATGGAGGCGCAGAGCGGGGCGGTCGCCTCGCCGCCGTCGTCGTCGTCGGTCGCGGGGAGATCGCCGAACTGCCCTGAGCAGGAGGCGAGGAGGAGCAGGCCGATGGGCCAGCGGAGAGCTCTTGGTTCAGCCATGGTGCCTCGTCGGCGAGCGCGAGCAGGGCACGGCGCGTTCCCCTCCGTGCAGCGTGCGCGGCGCGGCCGTGTGTGCGTGGCGCGCCATCTCGCCATCTTCAAGGAGCGTATGGCAAACCGTCGCTCCCGGATAGGAGCCGCGCTCGGAGCGGCCGAATCAAGTGGGAGCACGGTGCCGATGTGATCATCCCGTGCGCGCGTGTCTTACGGCGTTGCCGCGGACTCCGGCCTTCGAAGGCGGCTCGACCTGCGGTGTACGGAGCGACTATGCTCGCGCCCAATGCAAAGGCGAACGCTCGCCTGTCCTGTCTCTCCTCTCTCTCCTCGGGCGCCCCGGCGCCGCGCGCGCCGCTCTTCTGCGGCCGCGCTGCTCGGCGCGGCGCTCCCGGCGCTGTCGATGCTCCTGGCGCTCCTCGCGCCGGGCTCGGCGCTCGCCGATCCCAGCGCGGCGTCCAGCGCCGATCGCGCCGAGCGCGACGAAGGCGCCCGCGCCCCCGCCGCGGGGACCGCGCTCTTCAGCGCGGGTGTCGATCTCGAGATCGCGGGTCGTACGCTGTCCTATAGCGATCTGCTCTCCGACAACCTCCGCACCTACGAGGTGCTGGGCGTGCCCATGCCGTCGCTCCGGGGCGAGCTGTACCCGTTCGCGCGGAGCGGCGTCCCGGTGCTACGCGACCTCGGCGTCGAGCTCTCGTACGCTCGCGCGCTCGGCCTCGACTCGGAGGGCGCCGGCGGAGCGAGCGTATCCACCTCGTGGAGCCGGCTCCACGCCGGCCTCCGGGGCCGTTACCGCCTCGTCGGGCAGGACGGGCCGGTCCTGTTCGCGGGCGGCGGACTCCGCTGGACCGACTTCGATATCGAGTCGACGGGCGACCCGTCGCGCGACGCCGCGTCGGTGTCTTACGTCGCCTTGCGCGTGGGGGTGGACGGGCGATTGCCGGTCGGCCCGGTCGCGCTGGAGGCCGGGGGAGGGGTTCAGGCGCCCCTCTCGATGGGAACCCTCGCCTCTCATTTCCGCGCGCCGAGCGCCGGAGGCGTCGATTTCCGCGTCGCGGTCGCCGCCCCGTTCGCGCCGGGGCTCGAGGCGCGCGCCGGCGCGTCGTACGCGCGGTTCTTCTACGATTTCGACTCGGAGCCAGAGGACACGTACATCGCGGGCGGGGCGCTCGACCAGCTCTTCAGCGTTCACCTGGGGGTGGCTTATCATGGGGAGTGAGGTGCGCTCAGCGCGCGCGGCGCGCGCCGGGTCTGCCCGTCGCGGCGGGCGCTTCACGGCGGCGACGGCGGTGACGGCGGCGGCGCTCGTCGCGCCGGCCTTGCCGCTGCTCGCGGGGTGTCCGGGGACGATCGACGATCAGGAGCGGTTCGACCGGCGGCACGGCGGCGGCGGCCCGCAGGCCGCGTGCGCCGACGTGCCCGCGGTGTTCGCCGAGCGGTGCGGCGGCGGGGGCTGCCACGGGCCAGGCGAGCCGGCGGCCGGCCTCGACCTCGTCACGCTCGGCGTCGGCGATCGCGTCGCCGGCCGCCCGGCCACGAACTGCGCCGGCGTGCTCGCCGACCCCGATCGGCCGGAGGAGAGCGCGCTCTACGTGCGGCTCAGCGACGCGCCCTCGTGCGGCGCGCGCATGCCGCTCGGCGGGGCCCCGTACTCGTCCGAGGAGCTCGCGTGTGTCGCCGCCTGGATCGCGGAGCTCGCGCCGGCCGCGTGCAGCGGCCTCGACTGCGGCTGTCCCGGCTGCGTGTGTACGCCCGGCGCGCAGGAGGCGTGTTACACGGGCCCGAGGGGGACGGACGGCGTCGGGCGCTGCGCGGCCGGCACGCGGGCCTGCAACGCGGAGGGCACGTCGTGGGGCCCGTGCATGGGGGAGGTCCTGCCCGCGTTCGACGCGTGCGACACGCCCGACGACGAGGACTGCGACGGCGCGACGCCCGCCTGCGAGGACGTGTGGAGCCGCGGCTTCGGCGACGCGAACGGCCAGTACGCCCGATCCGTCGCGTTCGACGCGGACGGCAACGTGATCGTGGCCGGGCAGCTGGAGGGGACCGTCGATCTCGGCGGCGGCCCGCTCACGGCCACCGGCACGGACGCGTTCGTGGCGAAGTTCGACAGGTTCGGCGCGCACGTCTGGAGCAAGCTGTTCCCCGGCGACGGCAACCAGTTCGCGATGGCGCTCGCGGTCGACGCGGCGGGCAGCGTCCTCGTGGCGGGCCGCGCCTTCGGCCGCGTCGATCTCGGCGGCGGCGAGCTCGCGTCGCGCGGGAGCGACGATGTCTTCGTCGTCAAGCTGGGCGGCGGCGGCGAGCACATCTGGAGCAGGATCTTCGGCGGATCCGGCGCGGATCGCTGCGACCGCATCGCCGTCGACGCGGCGGGCAACGTCCTCGTGGCGGGCGGCTACCACGGCGTCGTCGACTTCGGCGCCGGCGAGCTCACGAGCGCGGGCATGCGCGACGCCTTCGTGCTGCGCCTCGCCTCGGACGACGGCCGGACGCTCCTCGCCATGCGCGCCGGCGGCGAAGGCGACGATTACGCCCACGGGATCGCGGTCGACGCCGACGGCAACCTGTTCGTCGCGGGTCATTTCGAGGGATCCATCGATCTCGGCGGCGATCCGCTCGTGAGCGCCGGCCTCTCCGACATCTTCCTCGCCAAGCTCCGTCCTTCCGGCGACCACGTCTGGAGCGCCCGGTTCGGCGGCGCCGAGGCGGACGAGGTCCACGACGTCGCGGTCCACCAGGCGACGGGCGACGTGGCGCTCACGGGCACGTTCGCGTCGACCATCGACCTCGGCGGCGATCCGCTGGTGAGCGCCGGCGGGCGGGATCTGTTCGTCGCCAGGCTCTCCGGCGCCGGCGCGCACCTCATGAGCCGGCGCTTCGGCGACGACGAGGACCAGCTGCTCACCGATTTCGAGACCGGGGCGCGCGCGAGCGTCGCGGTGGACTCCGCCGGCAATCTCCTGCTCGCGGGGTCGCTGTTCGGCTCGGCGGACTTCGGCGGAGGGCCGCTGGCGAGCCGGGGCAAGACCGATGTCTACCTGGTCAAGCTCGGCGCCTCGGGCGATCACGTGTTCAGCAAGCTGTTCGGCGACGTCCAGACGCAGGTCGGCCTCGACGTGGCGGCGGGCTCGGGCGCGAGCGTGCTGATCGCCGGCCGTTTCTACGGCGCCATCAATTTCGGTCAAGGGGTGCTCTCGAGCGCAGGCCAGGGCGACGCGTTCGTCGCCAAGCTCTCTTTGTAAATACCGTTCTCGTTGCAAATGCCGCGCTCGGCAGCGATGAGCGCTGTTTGCCCATCTCGTCTGCCCGGGTTCACCCAGGCGCGTGGCGATTTGCCTCGCTGGGGCGGCATGGCTGTTCGTTCATCGCTCGTCTGGGCACGTTGCTCCCATTCCTTGCCTCGTTTCCAGCTTTCTCGGAGTGGCATGTTTTCTGCTCGAAGCCGCTCGACCGCGCGGCGAGATGCTCCGCTGATTAGGAGGATTTCCATCGAGCCGAGCGGGCGAGTCCGAAGGAGCAGAGGTATGCGCATCCTGCTTATCACCAAGATCTTTCCGAACGCGACGAACCCGGGACAGGCGCCGTTCAACCGGCGGCAGTTCGCCGCGCTCTCGAGGTATTGCGACATCGACGTCTTCGCCACGATCCCCTGGTTTCCTGGAGCTTCCAGGTTCTCCCGGTGGTCTACGTCGAGCGACGCGCCTCGCGAGGACGTGATCGAGGGATTGCCGGTGCGCCACCCGCGATTCCTCTATGTGCCCAAGGTGGCGCCGTATCTCAATGGTCCGCTCTATGCGGCGTCCATGCTCTTCGAGCTGGCGCGCCACCGTCCGGCGCCGGACGTCATCGTCGGCTCGTTCGCCTATCCGGATGGATTCGCCGCGGTGTGCCTCGCGGAGCTGCTCGGCGTCCCGGCGGTCGTCAAGGTGCACGGCTCGGACATCGACGTGCTCTCGCAGCAACCGGCGGTCAGGCCCTCGCTCGAGTGGGGTCTCCGGCGCGCGACCCGCGTCGTCGCCGTGAGCAAGCAGCTGGCCGAGGGGGTGCACGCGCTCGGCGTCCCGCGCGATCGCATCGATGTCGTCATGAACGGCGTCGATCGCAGCGTGTTCTACCCGCGCGACCGGGGCGAGGCCCGCGCCGCCCTGGGCCGCCCTGCGGAGCGCCGGCTGCTGCTCTACGTCGGCCACCTGCTCCGCGACAAGGGCGCGCTCGACGCGATCGCCGCGTTCGAGCGCATCGCCGCCGCGCACCCCGACATCGACCTCGCGCTGATCGGGAGCGGCGCGGACGAGCAGGCCTGCAGGTCGGCGGCGGAGCGGCTCGGCGGGCGCGTCCTGATGACCGGTCGCCTGCCGCACCACGAGGTGGCGCGCTGGGTCGCCGCCTGCGATGCGCTCGTCCTGCCGAGCCATCACGAGGGCACGCCCAACGTCGTGATCGAGTCGATCGCGTCGGGCCGCCGGGTGGTCGCGACGCGGGTCGGGGGCATCCCCGACGTGATCACGGGCCCCGAGCTCGGCGAGCTCGTCTCGCCCGGCGATCTCCCCGCCCTGGCCGGCGCCATGGCGCGCGCGGCGCACGCGCCCTACGATCCCGAGCGGATCTCGGCGCTCGCCGGGTGCAAGGGGTGGGACGAGAGCGCTCGCGCGCTCCACGACACGCTCGTCCTGGCGCGGAGCGAGCGGCTCTCGCCAGCGCCCGCGCCGCTGCGCGTGCCCGTGATCGACGAGGGCCCCGCGCTCCAGGCGGACGCGCAACCCCCTGCGTCCGTGCGATGGGCGCCGCCCCCCTCGCGGCGGTTCCCCGACGGCGCGCAGCTCGGGGCCGGCCAGGCCTGAAGGGCCGCGCGCTCGCCCTGGCCCTGCTTCAGGCCACGGGCACGGCTTTTTCGGGCCGCAGGCGCACGGTGGGGCCGGGATCCGGGGGCGGCGGCTCGGCGCGCGGCATCGCGGCGCGCGCCGTCCAGAAGCTCCTTGCGTCGTCCGGCGTCCACCCTGGCGCCGGCTCGCATGCGTCGAGCGCGGCGAGCAGCTCGCGCGCGCTCTGGTAACGGTCGCCTGGCCGCTTGGCGAGGCACCGCATCACCACCTCTTCCAGCTCCGACGACAGCGGCCAGGGCGCGCGCAGCGACGGCGGGATCGGTGGCATCGTCAGGTGCGAGTAGACGAGCTTGCCGAAGCTCCGGCCGTCGAAGGGGGCCACGCCCGTCAGCAGGTAATAGAGCGTGACCCCGAGCGAGTAGATGTCGCTCCGGGCGTCCACGGCGCCGGCCGAGATCATCTCCGGGGACATGTACGTCGGCGTTCCCTTGATCACGCCGACGTCCGTCATGCTCGCGTCTCCCTCCAGGCTCACCTGCTTGGCGATCCCGAAGTCGAGCACCTTGAGCACGTCCTGCTCGTCCCCCACGCGCGTGATGTAGAGGTTGTGGGGCTTGATGTCGCGGTGGATGACGCCCGCGTCGTGCGCCTCCGCCAGCGAGAGGCAGGCCTGCCGCGCGAAGTGGACGACCCGGGCGGGCGGCATCGGGCCGTGATCGCGCACCAGGGTGGCCAGGTCGGCGCCGGCCAGGTGCTCCATCGCGATGTAGAAGATGCCGTCGCTGCTCGCCCCGAAATCGAAGATCCGGATGGTGTGCGGCGACGTGAGCCGGCTCGTCGCGCGCGCCTCGCGCTCGAAGCTGCGCACGTCGCCCTCGGACTTGCTCTCGCTGCGGAGCAGCTTCAGCGCCACGTCGCGGCGCAGCGACTCGTCCCAGGCGAGCCACACCTCGTTCTGCCCGCCCCGGCCGACCGGCGCCACGAGCCGGTAGCGGCCGAGCTTGCGGGCCTCGTAGACCTGCTGGCGCGCCGACCAGAGGCCGTGGCTCGCCGCCGACACCAGGATCGCGGTGGCGAGCACGAAGATGTAGTTGCAGGCGAAGATCACGAGCGACCGCGGCGACGTCCACTGCGCCGCCAGCGCCGGGTCGAGGGACGCGCCAGCGCCCATGATGATGGGGAAGCTGAGCGCGACCGGGATCGTCATCCGGAGCGATCGCGAGAAGTGCGTGGGCAGGATCGTCGCGTCGACGAGCATCACGATCGACAGCCCGTGCATGTAGTTCCAGGTCAGATCCCCGAACTCCAGCGCCATCACGGAGATGAGCCCCCCCGTGCTCCACACCGCGAAGACGTGCGCCGCGTCGAGGAGCTCGGCCGAGGTCTGCTCGCGCCGGGCGAGGAGGTACAGCCAGAGCAGGATGACCTCGCCGAGCAGCCGGTAGAGCAGCAGCCGGGTGACCGAGGCGCTCGGAAACACGGCGAGCACCACGAACACGTCGAGCGCCGCGAACGTGGGCCAGGTCACGAGCGCCGTGGGGAGGCCCCGCGCCATCGCGCGGCGCTCGTCCGCCGAGCTGATGCCTCGAGGTCCCTGGGATCCCGTCGAATGGAAGCTGCTCGAGGCGGTCATGGTGCGGCGCCGGCCGTATCGCAGGCCATTGGAGCCCTGCGCTGGCGCGGAGTCAAAGCGCACGTCGCCCGTCTGGAGGAGCGAGAAATGACGCATCGCACGTGTCGCACGCAACGTACGTGCGGCGCGCATCGCGCGCATCACACACGTCGTACGCGTTGCCCACGTCGTACGCACCACGCGCGCGCCGCCCGGGCGCGGCGCGGCGAGCGCGCTCCGGGGTTCCGCCGGCGGGGCGTCCGTTGTAGACGCGCTCCGCGCTCGTGCCGAGACCCCCGCCATGGCGGCGATCTCGGCGGCGATCCGCGGGGAAATGGGATGAAGCAGAGACGTGCGCTCGTGATCATCGCGGCCCGCAATGGCGTGCTCGCCGGCGCGGCCCCCGCGCGGGCGGCCATGGGCCCGCGCGCGATCCTGGGACGGGCCCTCTCTCGCGCGCGCGGCTGCTGCGGCGCGCCGGTGCGCTGACGGCCCGTGGCCAAGATCGGCTACTACGTCCACGGGCGCGGGCGCGGGCACGCGAGCCGCGCGCTCCCGATCGCGGGAGCCCTCCGCGAGCTCGGCCACGAGCTCCGGATCTACGGCGGCGGTCAGGCGGCGGACCTGCTCGGCGCGCTCCCGGAGCACCGCCTCGTGCGGCCGATCCACCGCGGGCTCGCGGGCGTGATCGAGCTCCCGCGCCGCCTGGCGAAGGAGATCGTCGAGCAGGCGGGCTTCCGGCCCGACGCCATCGTGAGCGACGGCGACGTCCCGTCGCTGCTCGCCGCGCGCGCGCTCGGGATCCCCGCCGTCGCGCTCGGCCACGACCTCGTCTTCTCGCGCTGCCGCCTGCCCGAGGGGCTGCCGAGGCTGCGGGTGCTCGCGTGCCGGCGCACGACGTGGGCCTCCAGCCGGGCGCGCCGCGCGGTCGCCGTCCACTTCCTGCCGATCGAGCCGGAGACGCCGGGCACCCTCGTCGCGCGGCCCGAGCGCCGGCTCGCCGCCGCGCGCGCCGGCGAGCCCGGGGCCGTCGTCTGCTACTTCAGCGAGTGCGACGCGCGCCGCGTGCTCGAGCTCGTCGCGCGCGGCGGCCGGCGCGTCATCGCGTTCGGCGACCCAGGCCTCGACGTGCCCGGCGTCGAGGCGCGCCCCTTCGATCCGGGCGCGTTCCTCGGTCACCTCGAGGGCGCGTCGGCGGTCGTGACCACCGCCGGCAGCAACGTCCTCGCCGAGTGCGTGCTCGCCGGCAAGCCCGTGCTCGCGCTCTACGACGACCGCCACAACGAGCAGACGCTCAACGCGCTCCTCGCCGAGCGGGCCGGCGTCGCCGTCGCGAGCTCGCTCGCGGCGCTCTCGCCGGACGTCGTGGCGCGCTTCTTCGATCGCTGCCGCGCCGCCGACTTCGCTCGCATCGACCTGGAGCGCGCGCTGCCGAGCGCGCCTTCCGCCGTGCTCACCCTGCTGGAGGAGGCGTGCGCGGGCGCCTCGTGACGAGGTGCATCGCGGCGTTCGCACCTCGCGCCGTGGCCGAAGTCGACACAAGCGGCATGAGCTTTGCTAATTACGCCCACCGCCGACAGGCCGATCGGCCGACGAGGAACGGCTGCTGTGCCGAGCAGCAGGCCGCGCTCGCGGCCGCAGCGCGACACGGCTGTCGCGGGCGCGACACGAACGCCCTACCGCCCGTCACGCTGCGCGCCTCGGTCGGTCATCGACCACGGTTCGCGCCGCTTCTCCAGGAGCAACGAAGATGACGATGGATGCAATTCTGCCGCTCAGCGACCACCGGAGCGATCGCGCGCCGCACGAGGCGATCGCGCCGGCGCGTCACACGCCGTCGACGGGACCCGCGCGGGGAGGGCTCTCCTCCGTCAGGGTGCAAGCGGCCATTCCAGAGAATCCCTTCGCTGCCCTCTCCGGCGCCAACGGGCGGCCGCTCAAGGTCGCCATCCTCAGCGATTTCACGCGCATTCCTTACGCGAATGGCGCGGTCTTCCAGACGCGGGCCCTGTATCGCGCGCTCAACACCTGTGGTCACCAGGCAACACTGATCGGACCTCGGGATCCGGATGCCTCGGCCGACGAGATCCCTCCCGGCACCGTCGCCTTGCCCAGCCTGCCGCTGCGCACCTACCCGGGGGTGCACCTGCCCATCCCCGTGGGATCCTCGGTGCTCGATCCGATGCGGTGGGATTTTGACATCTGCTTTGCGCAGACCACGACCCTGCTCGTCGAGTTCGGCATCTGGCTGCGCAAGATGCGCGGCATCCCGCTGCTCTGCGTGAACACGACGCACCTCGCGGCCGCGTACGACGTTCTCCTGCCGGAGCGGGTCTCCCGGATCGGCGCGGTCCACACGGTGCTCCACAAGACGCTCCGCGCGCCGATGGAGCGGCTCTTCGTGGACCTGTACAACCAGGGAGACGGCCTCGTCGTGCTGAGCGAGGGCCTGCGCGATTACTGGCGCGAACGGGGCGTGACGGTGCCCATCCACGTCATCCCGCGGATGGTGCCCGAGGACGTGTTCGAGCGCCCGCTCGGCCCCGACCCCTACGTGCAGCTGCTCGAGGAGCGCGGGCTCGACCCGCGCGGCCCCCGCCTCGTCTGCGCGGGCCGCCACACCCGGGAGAAGTCGCAGCACCGGCTGATCCGCATCTTCGCCGAGCACATCGCCCCGCACGAGCCGCAGGCGACGCTCACGCTCGTCGGCGACGGGCCGGACAGCGCGGCGTACGCCGCGCTCGCGCGCGAGCTGGGCGTCGCGCGCCGGGTCATCTTCACGGGCGAGGTGCCGTACAGCCAGATCTCGGACTACTACCGGCACGCGAACCTCTTCCTGCACGCCTCGCTGAGCGAGACGTTCGGGAACGTGCTGAGCGAGGCGCTCTGGTGCGGCTCCCCGACGGTCGCGTTCGCCGACGGCATGGGCGTGAGCTCGCAGATCCAGAGCGGCCACAACGGCCTGCTCATCGACCCGGGCCGCGGGCCGATCGCCGAGGAGAGCGCGAACGCCGCGTTCGGCAAGGCCGTGCTCGCGCTCACGCGCGACCCGCTCGCCGCCGCGCGGCTCGGGAGCGCGGCCGCGCAGCGGGCGCGCGAGCGGTCCTCGCCCCTCGTCGTGCAGCGGATGCTGGCGAACGCGTTCGCGCACGCGCGCGAGCACGCGAGGCAATCCAACCTGCGCCCGCTCGTCGACGGGCCGAAGGCGCTCCAGTGGCTGGAGACTTTCCGGCACTTCCGCACCTGGATGGGCTTCACCGGCGGCCTCTTCGCGTTCGGCCACCTGCGCCCCGCGGCGGCGCCGCGGCCCAAGGGTATCCAGCCGTCGTTCTGCGCCTAGCGCGCGTGGTAAGACCGGCCCGAAGCCGGCCCGCACGCGGCCGCTTCGAGGTGTTCCCGGTTTCGAGGTGTCCTTCGAATGCTCCTCAGGATGATCGGTGCGCTCGTCGATATCAGCGGGCGCCGTCCCTGGCTCGTCATTGCGCTCGCCCTCCTCTCCATGGCAGGGCTATGGGGGTACGCGTCGCGGCTCGAGCTGCGCACGGAGCTCCGCGAGCTCTTGCCGCGCGACAGCCCGGCGTTCCAGGCCTACGAGCGTCAGGCCCAGCGCGTGGACGGTGGAGCGCAGCTCATCGTCATCGCCGAGTCGCCGGATCGCGGCGCGAACGAGCGGTTCATCGACGCGCTCGCGGAGCAGCTGAACGAGCCGCTCCGCAAGCGCGCGGCCTGCGCCGCGGCGTGCGGCGACGACGCCTGCCGGGCGGCGTGCGGGCCGCCGGCGCTCATCCGCTACGTGGAGTCCGGCACGAAGGAGGTCCGCAGCTTCTTCGACGCGAACAAGTGGCTCTACGCGAGCGTCCGCGAGCTCGAGGCGGCGGACGAGGCGATCGAGCTGGAGCTCGCGCTGCGGAGCGGCCTCATCGAGGATCTGGAGGCCTCCGGGGCGCCCGGAGGTGACGCGGGCGCGGCGGCGACGCCGGCGCCGGCGCCGGCCCAGAAGGGGCTGTCGCTCGACGAGACCTGGCAGGAGCTCCAGCGGCGCCTGAAGAAGATCGACGAGTTCCCGAGCGGCTACTTCGCCACGCCCGACGGGCGCATGGTCGCGCTCCGCATCGTCTCGCGCAGCGCCGGCATGGGCGATCGCCGCGCGGCGGAGCTCCTCGACCAGGTGACCGCGCTCGTCTCGCGCCTCGATCCTGCGGCGTTCCACCCGGCCATGCAGGTCGGGTACGCGGGCGACATCCCCAACGCCATCGCCGAGCAGAAGTCGCTCGTCAGCGAGGCGGTGTGGGCCACCGTCATCGCGCTCGTGCTGATCGTCGGCGGCGTGATGATCTACTACCGCTCGCCCTGGTCGCTCCTGGTGATCCTGCTCCCCACGGCCTTCGGCGCCAGCGCGGGGTACGCGTTCGCGACCCTGACCTACGGCTACGTCAACACGGTCGGCGCCTTCCTCGGGGCGATCATCGTCGGCAACGGGGTCAATTACCCGATCGTGCTCCTGTCGAGGTACCGCGACTTCCGCGCGCGCGGCATGCCCGCGGACGAGGCGCGGCGCGAGGCGGTCATCAACGCGTTCCGCGCCGAGCTCGTCGGGGCGAGCGTGGCGGCGATCGCCTACGGATCGCTCACGATCACGCACTTCCGCGGGTTCAGCCAGTTCGGCACGATCGGCTTCGTCGGGATGATCATGGTGTGGGCGTCCATCGTGCCGCTCGTGCCCGCGACGCTCGTCGCGATCGAGCGCATCCAGGCGAGGCTCCCGCCCTGGATGCGCGATCCGCCGCCGCGCGTCTCGGACGAGGGCACCGCGGGGCCCGGCGCGCGGGCGCTCGCGCGCGTGACGTCGCGGTGGCCGCTCGCGTTCCTCGCGGTCGCGCCGGTCATCGTCGCGCTCGCGGCGTGGAAGCTCCCCGCGTACATCCAGGACCCCTGGGAGTACAACTTCGCGCGCCTCGGCTCGAAGAGCTCGCGGGAGAAGGGCGCGGGGAGCTGGTCGCTCAAGGCGTCCGAGGTCTTCGGCGGGAAGATGAACGTCGCCGGCGCGATGATGCTCGCCGACACCCCCGAGCAGGTGCCGGCCATCAAGGCGCAGATCCTCGCGAATGACGCGAAGGATCCGCAGGGCCAGCTCGTGGCCGACGTCGCGACGATCGCCGACGCCCTCCCCGGCACGGCCGAGGAGCAGCAGCGGAAGATCGAGGTCCTGGAGCGGATCCGGGACCGGCTGACCCCGCGGGTGCTGAAGGCCCTGCGCCCCGAGGAGCGGGAGCGCGTCCTCAGCATGAAGCCGCCGGAGTCGCTGCGCGTCATCGGCCCGAAGGACCTGCCCGACCTGATCCGCCGCAGGTTCGAGGAGAACAACGGCGTCGTGGGGACGGTGTTCTACGTGAAGTACAAGAACAACGTCTCGTTCTCGAACGGCAGGAACCTCCTGCGGATGGCCGACACGACCGGCAACGTGGTCCTCCCCGACGGGACCCACGTCGTCACGGCGAGCAGGCCGACGGTCTTCGCCGAGATGATCCGGTCGATGGAGCGCGACGGCCCGCTGGCGACGGCGGCCTCGTTCCTCGCGGTCACGATCGTCGTGGTGCTCGCGACGGGCAGCATCGCGGGCGCGCTCGCGGTCCTCCTGTCCCTCGTGCTCGGCGTGCTCGCGACGGCCACCGCCATGGCGGCGCTCGACGTCAAGATCAACTTCCTGAACTTCATCGCGCTCCCGATCACGTTCGGCATCGGCTGCGAGTACCCCTTCAACGTCTTCGATCGCGCGCGGCTGCTCGGCGGCGACGTGGCGCTCGCGCTCAAGCGCTCGGCCGGCCCCGTGGCCCTCTGCAGCTACACGACCGTGCTGGGCTACGGGTCGCTCGTCTTCGCCGACAACCAGGCGCTGAACTCCTTCGGCTGGGTCGCGGTCAGCGGCGAGGTGGCGTGCGTCGCGACCGCGCTCCTGTTCCTCCCGGCGCTGCTCCACGTCATGAACCGCTCGGCGCGGATGCGGCGCTCGTGGAAGGGCGGCCTCCTCCTGCGCGGGAGCAACCATTCGTGAAGATCCTCGACGTCGCGGAGTTCTTCTCGTCCCGCGGGGGCGGCGTGCGGTCGTACCTGGAGGAGCTCGTGCGCCAGGGGAGCCGGCGCGGCCACGAGATCGTCGTCGTGGCGCCCGGGCCGCGCGACGAGGTCGTCCCGCTCGAGCGGGGCCGCATCGTGCGGGTGGCCGGCCCGCCGATGCCGTACGACCCGACCTACCACGCGCTCCTCCGGCTCGGCGCGGCGCGGGCGATCATCCGCCGCGAGGCGCCGGACGTCGTGCAGGCGAGCGCGCCGTACACGGCCGCGCTCGTCGCGGCGAGCGCCCGCGAGGTCCCGCTCCGCACGTTCGTGTACCACTCGGATCAGATCAGCACCTACGCGGCGCCGCTGCTCGATCGGGTCCGCCCGCGCGCGGTCGCCCGGGCGATCGAGGGCGCGCTGTTCGCCTGGCCGCGCGCGCTGTCGCGGCGGTTCGACGCGACGATCGCCCCCGGGACGTTCATCGCGGAGCAGCTCCGCAGCCACGGCTGCGAGCGCGTCCACCGCGTCACCTTCGGCGTGAAGCGCGGCGATTTCGGCCCCGCCCGCGCGGACGCGGCGCTGCGCCGCGGCCTGCTCGGCCGGTTCGCGGACGAGCCGTCGGCCGCGCTGCTCCTCGTCGCGTGCCGGCTCGCCGTCGAGAAGCGGGTGGCGCTCGTGATCGACGCCGCGCGGGAGCTCGCGGCGCGGCGCCCGGTCGCCCTCGCGGTGCTGGGCGACGGGCCCGAGCGGGCGCGGCTCGAGCGGCGCGCGGCCGCCCTTCCGCAGGTGACCTTCCTCGGCTTCGCGAAGGACCGCGCCACCTACGCCGCGCTGCACGCCAGCGCCGACGTCTTCGTCCACGGGGGCGCCGCCGAGACGTTCGGCTTCGTGCTGGGCGAGGCGCTGTGCTCGGGCCTGCCGCTCGTCGTCCCGGCCGCCGGCGCCGCGCTGGATTTCGTGCAGCCCGGCGCCGCCGAGGTGTACGCGCCGCGCGCCTCGCCGGGCGAGGTGGCCGCCGCGATCGAGCGGGTGCTCGCGCGCCCGCGGGAGGAGCGCGTCGCGGCGGCGCGGGCCGCGGGGGAGCGGCTGCCCACGAGCGACGAGCACTTCGAAGCGCTGTTCGCGCTCTACGCGGACCTGCTCGAGCGCGGGGTGCGCGGCGGGGGCTGACGTCGTGGACGCCAGCTTGCCCTCGAGAGGATCGATCGTGCGCCCCTTCCTGCTGATCTCCCCCGCCTTCGCGCCCCAGACGAGCGTCGGCGCCTTCCGCTGGGTGAAGCTCGCGCGGCACCTGCCGCGCCACGGCTTCCGCGTCGCCGTCCTGTCGGGGACCTTCCCCGAGGATCCGCGCGACGACGGGCTGCTCGCCGCGCTGCCGCCCGAGGTCGAGGTCTTCGACGAGTACCTCGATCCGGCCGTCCTCGCCGCGGGCGCCGCGCTGCACGCCCTCCGCGCGCGGGCGCCGCTCCCCGCGGGGCGCGCGGGGCCGCTCGTCGGGCTCCGCCCGTTCCAGGCGATCACCGACCGCTGGATCGCGCACGCGCCGCGCGGGGCGCGCGCGGCCGTCGCCCTGGCCCGCCGCACCGGCGCGCGGGCCGTCGTGGTGAGCGCCGGGCCGTACTCGGCCTGCCCGGCCGGCCTCCACGTGAAGCGGGCGCTCGGCGTGCCGCTCGTCCTCGACATGCGCGACCCGTACTCGCTGCACGAGACGGGGAACGGGCCGCCGTCCGGCCTGGCCGAGCGGGCCCGGCGCGCCATCGTCCCGCGCCTGGAGCGCCGCTGGCTCGAGGGCGCCGACCACGTGATCTTCAACACGCGGGCCGCGCTCGAGGCCTACCGCGCGCGCTTCCCCGAGCTCTCGTCGAAGTCCTCGTTCGTGCGCAACCACTTCGATCTCGCGCTGTACGCGCCGCCGCCCGCGCCGGAGCCGCCCCGCCGCTTCGTCGTGCTCCACCTCGGCACGATCCGCGAGGAGGCCTCGGCGGACCAGATAGGCGCCGCGCTGCGGCGGTTCATCGACCGTGAGCGGCTCGCGCCCGAGGACGTCGTCCTCCGGCAGATCGGCCGGATGTCTGACCACGATCGCGCCTGCTTCGAGCGCATGGGGCTCACGCCGTACATCGAGGCGCTCCCCCCGGTCCCGCAGCGCGACGTGCTCGGCGAGCTCAGGCGGGCGCACGTGCTGCTCGCGATGCTCAGCCCCCACGTCGTGCTGCGCGTCTCGGCCAAGACCTACGACTACGCCGCGTCGGGGATGCCCGTCGTCAGCGTGACCGCGAACCGCGAGGTCGAAGAGCTCCTCTCGTACCGGAGCGACAACGCGCGCGTCGCGCCGGACGACGCGGACGGCATCGCCGCCGCGCTCGCGCGCCACCTCGCGCGCTTCCGGGAGACGGGCGCGCTGCCGGTCCCGGCGCCTCCGCCCGCGGCGCTCTCGTCCGAGGCGGCCGCGGCCAGCGTCGCCGCGATCCTGGACCGCGTCATCGCCGACGCGCCCGCCCGCCGCGCCCGCCAGCCTCCTTGAATACGGTAGCCCGGCGGGGAGGGGGCCGTCGCGCAACCAGCGCCGACCCTCGCCCTGCCGTCAGGCACTAGACTGGCGCGCGCCGCGCCGCCTTCGCGGCGCCATCCCCCTTCCTCGGAGCTGTGCATGCGCTTTCTCCACCCCGAGCATGACGAGAGCCTGGAGCTCGCCCTCGAAGACGTGTTCCTGACACCCGGGTACTTCGCCGGCGGCTCCCGCCTCGAGACCGACCTGCGCCCGGCGGACTTCCCTGGCGGCTCGCACCCGATCGTCTCGGCGAACATGAACGCGGTCACCGGCAAGCGGATGGCGGAGACGATGGCCCGCTTCGGCGGCCTCGGCGTGCTCCCGCAGGACATGGATCTCGACACGGTCGAGCGCATCGTCCACCACATCAAGCGCGCCGACCCGCGCTACGACACGCCCCTCTCGGTCTCCCCGCGGGCCACGCTCCGCGACGTGCACGGCATCATCCGCAAGCGATCGCACGACATGGTGGTCGTGGTCGACGACGAGCGGCGGCCGATCGGCATCGTCACCCACGCCGACCTGCGCGACCGGGATCAGTACACGCCCGCGTCCGCGCTCATGTCGTCGCGCCTCATCACCATCCCGGCCGGCACGCCGAACCGGACGGCCTTCCTGCTGATGGAGGACGCCCGCGTGAAGGCGGTCCCCGTGCTCGACGGGGACGGGCGGCTCCACGGCGTGCTGACGCGCGACGACGCCGTGCGGCTCGAGCTGCTCAAGCCGACGCTCGACGGCGGCGGCGAGCTCATGGTCGCGGCGGCGATCGGGATCTCCGCGCAGGCGGCCCAGAGCGCCGCGCGCCTGCTCGAGATCGGCGTGTCCGCGATCGTGCTCGACACCGCGCATGGCCACCAGCGCCGGATGATCGAGGCGATCCGCGCCGTGCGGGGCGCCGTCGGCGACGCCGTCCCGCTCGTGGCCGGCAACGTCTGCACGGCGGAGGGCACGCGGGCCCTCATCGAGGCGGGCGCCGGCATCGTGAAGGTGAACGTCGGCCCCGGCGCGATGTGCACGACGCGCATGCAGACCGGCGCCGGCCGCCCGACGTTCTCCTCGGTGCTCGCGTGCGCCCGCGAGGCGCGCCGCCACGGCAAGCGCGTCTGGGCCGACGGCGGCGTCCGTCACCCGCGCGACGTGGCGCTCTACCTCGCCGCCGGCGCCTCGCGCGTCATGGTCGGGACGACGCTCGCCGGCACGTACGAGAGCCCGGGCGACGTCATGGAGGACCGCGACGGGCTGCTCTACAAGGAGAACTACGGCATGGCGAGCGCCCGCGCGGTCAGCGAGCGCACCGCGGACCTCGACGCGTTCGAGCGCGCCAAGAAGGCCTTCTTCCGCGAGGGCATCTCGACGTCGCGCATCTACATCCACGAGGGGCGCGAGAGCGTCGGCGCCATCCTGATCGAGATGATCACCGGCGTGCAGTCGGCGTGCACCTACGCCGGCGCGGCGAACCTCGACGAGCTCCACGACAAGGCCGTCATCGGGGTGCAGACGCTGGCGGGGTACGGCGAGGGCAAGCCGCACGGAATCGAACGGCGTTGACGACGCGGCGTTGACGACGCGGCGTTGACGACGCGGCGCGCCCATCGCGCCATGCTTCCCATGCGCGCGAGCGGCGGCGCGGGATGACGGAAAGGTGACGTGACTTCCACCCGGGCAGCGACGAACCTCCGGCTGCTTACCGTCGAGGTCCTCCATGCCGAACGCACCCGCTCCACGTTTTTCCGCCGCGCGCCGCGCCGTCCGCCGGTTCGTCGGCCGCACCTGGTTGTCCGTGTTCGGCTGGCGCATGGAGGGCATCACGGAGCTCCCGTCGAAGGCGGTGATCATCGCGGCACCTCACACCTCGAACTGGGATTTCCCGTTCACGCTCGCGGTCAGCTACGTGCTCGACCTCGAGTTCTCCTGGCTCGGCAAGCACACGCTCTTCGAGCCGCCGTTCGGCTTCTTCTTCAAGTGGCTCGGCGGCGTCCCCGTCGACCGCCGCGACCGGAACAACCTCGTCGCGGCCGTTGTCGACGTGCTGAAGGAGCGCGACGAGCTCATCCTGATCATCGCGCCCGAGGGCACGCGCTCGCGCACGAAGCGCTGGAAGACGGGCTTCTACTACGTCGCGCTCGGCGCCGGCGTCCCGATCCTCCTCGGATACCTCGACTTCCCCCGCAAGCGGGGCGGGATCCTCCACGTGTTCCACCCAACGGGCGACATCGAGGCCGACATGGCGGCGATCCGCCGTCTCTATGAGGGCATCGAAGGAAAGCACCCGGAGCGGATGAGCGAGATCACGCTCGGCGCCAGGGGTGCTCCGGCGAACGGGGCCGTCCAGCACCCCTGAGCTCGGGTCGAGGGCGCGCGAGCCGCCTACCCGCGCGGCCGGGGGGCGCTCGTCAGCGCAGGGACGGCGCGCGAACCGACGAGGCGGGCCCCGCCGTGATCCTCGTCGTCAGCACGCCCGCGAGCGCCCATTCGAACGCGGAGCGGTCGGTGTACACGTTGAAGCGGCCGCCCGTGGCGAGGTTGGCGACCGTGACGCCCATGGCGACGAGCCCAGGCCGCACGAGGATATGGACCTCCTTCAGCTTGCCGGGGTTCCGCAGGTGCCACGCCGTGAGCCTGGCCCGGACGTCGCTGTCATAGCCGGTGCCGAGCTCGAAATCGTCGAACACGACCGGGAGCACGCCCGCCTCGACGAGGGTCTCCAGGTGCCTGATCGCCGGCTCGATGAGATCGAGCGACGCGTACCCCTCGAGGCGCCTCGTCACGACGTCGGACGCCGGCGTTCGGACATCGAGGACTCCCCGCCCGGTCGACCAGCGATCGCCCCGAGCTCCGAGCCGTGTGTGTGCCAAATCCATCTCGATTTCGAGACTTTAGTCGATGGGCGGCGCGCCGCCACGCGATCCGTCCGATCCGCGCCGTTCCCCGACGCCGGGGGCCTGTGCTGCGCTCGCGGACGGCGCCTCGCCGGCCGGGCGCGCGAGGCGGCGGGGTTTCCGGCGCGTCGAGCACGTCCGGCGGGCCTGGCCGCCTCCTGCTGCGTCGAGCGCCGTCGGCGTGGCCGAAAGCGGCTATGATGCCGCGGCTGTTTCGGCCGCCGGCCGGTGCTGGCGGTTCGCGAGGCGTCTTCGCCCGCAGCAGAGGGACGAAGGAGGAGCTACCGAGATGAGAGGACATGTTTCCAGGGTGCTGCGGCTCGCTGTCGTGGCGTTTGCGTGCGCGCTGATGGCGGGCTGCGGCGGCCCGCTGCGCTACACGCCGCAGGGCATCGGGAAGGCGCCGGGCGCGGACGCCGTGATCATCGCCGACGTCAACTTCGACGCGGCCATGACCCGCCTCGACATCAACGCGAAGGATCTCCCGCCGCCCGATCGCCTCGACTCGAGCAGCACGGCCTACGTCGTCTGGGCGCGCCCGGACAGCGACTCGCCCTGGCAGCGGATCGGCGCGCTCAACTTCGACCCCGATGCCCGCACCGGCAAGCTCAAGGACGTGAGCGTGCCGCTCACCCGGTTCGAGCTCGTCATCAGCCTCGAGAAGACCGCCAATCCCGAGTCGCCGTCCTCGGAGCTCATCTTCAAGCAGGACGTCGAGTACTGACGAGACCACGTTCTCCGCCGGGGGTGCATCTTCGCAGCGCTGCTCGAGTCGCTCCCGGCGTGCGCGTCGCGGCCGTCTGGCGCGACCCGCGGCGCCAGCGACATCGCCGTGCCGCCCGCCGCCCCCCTCGTGATGCTGTCGAGGCGTGATGGTCGCCCGTCCCATCGAGGTGGGCGCCGGCCGTCGGCCCCGGTCCCGAAGTTTCGGCGCCGTCCGTCGCTCATCGCGTGAATGCCCGCGAGCGCCGGTGCATCGAAGCGCGGTGAGTGAAGATTCTCCTCCTGTCGCAGTGGTATCACCCCGAGCCCATCGCGCGCCCGCATCTGCTCGCGGAGGCGCTGGCCGAGCGCGGGCACCAGGTGACGGTGGTGACGGCGTTCCCGAACTACCCGCATGGCCGCACTTATCCAGGGTACCGACAGCGCCTCTGGGACGTGGAGCACGCGAGCGGCACCAGGGTGATACGCCTCCCGACCTACCCTGATCACAGCCGATCGCGCGTGCGGCGGACGCTCAACTACGCGAGCTTCGCCGCCTCGACAGCGCTGCTCGGGACCGCCCTCTCCGGGCCGGCCGACGTCGCCTGGGTCCACAACCCCCCACCGAGCCACGCCATCGCCGCCTCCTGGCTCGCCGCGCTCCGCCGGATACCGTGGATCTATGAGGTCCAGGACCTGTGGCCCGAGACCGCGGCGGCCTCGGGCATGCTCGACAGCAGGCTCGTGTTCGCTGGCATCGATCGCGTGAACCGCGCCCTCTTCCGGCGCGCCGCGGCGATCACCGTCATCAGCCCGGGGCTCGAGCGCGAGCTCTCCCGCAAAGGCGTCTCCACAGACAAGGTGCACCTGATCCCGAACTGGGCCGACGATCGGATCTACAGGCCGGTGGAGCCCGACCCAGGGCTCGCGGCGGAGCACGGGTTGTCAGGGCGGTTCGTCGTCCTCTTCGCCGGCAACATGGGTCCTGCCCAGGCCCTCTCCAGCGTGCTCGACGCGGCCGATCGGCTGCGCGACCTCACCGACGTGCGGTTCGTGATGGTCGGGGACGGGAACGACGCGCTCAGGCTCCGGCGCGAGGCTGAGGCGCGGGCCCTCTCGAACGTCGTCTTCATCGGCCAGCAACCCCACGAGCGCATGCCGCATTTCTTCGCGCTGGCCGATGTGGTGCTGTCGCACCTCCGGCGCGATCCGCGCTTCGAGATCACGATCCCCTCGAAGATCTCGGCCTACATGGCCGCGGCCAGGCCGGTGCTCGTCGCGGCGGGCGGGGATCCGGCGGATCTGGTGCGGAGCAGCGGGGCGGGGCTCGCCTGCGAGCCCGAGGACCCGGCGGCGCTCGCGGACGCCGTGCGGCGGTTTCACGGCATGACGCCGGAGGCGCGGCGCGCGATGGGGGAGGCCGGCCGGCTCTATTTCCTTCGCTGGTTCACGCGCGAGCCGCTCGTGCGTCGTTATGAGGAGATCTTCGCGCGCGCAGCGGGTGAATCATCGTCGTGAGGACGCCGGCGCCCTCGGGCGCCGGCGCGAGGCTGTGGGTACCGAAGGCCGCAATGCACCGGGGCATTGCGGCGGGCAACGTTTCACGGGCGAAACGACAGGCACAGCGGTGGGCACCATGCAGGATTACAAGGACCGGCGGATCATCGTGACCGGTGGGGCTGGCGCGATCGGCGGCTCGCTCACGGCGGCCCTGGCCGACGCGGGCGCGGAGGTGATCGTGGTGGACGACCTCTCCTCCTCCTCCCGCTGGGGCGTCCCGGCGCGGCGCAACGTGCGCTTCGTGGAGGGGAGCGTCGTTGATGACGGCTTGCTCGCGGCGGTGTTCCGGGAGCGGCCATCGCATGTCTTCCACCTCGCCGCGCTGTTCGCGAACCAGAACTCGGTGGACAACCCGGAGCGCGATCTCGAGGTCAACGGCCTCGGCACATTGCGGGTGCTGCAGCACGCGCGGCGCAGCGGGGCAGAGCGCGTCGTCTTCGCCTCGTCCGGGTGCGCGCCCTACGGCAGCGACCCGCCGCGGCCCGTCCACGAGGAGCACCTCGCGCTCGATGTCCACACGCCCTACCAGGCCACCAAGCTGCTCGGCGAGCTCTATTGCAATTATTTCTGCGGTCATTCGGCCGGCAACGATGCGCTGAGCACCGTGCGGGTCCGCCCCTTCAACTCGTATGGTCCGGGCGAGGTCCCCGGCCGATACCGCAATGTGATCCCCAACTTCGTCTACTGGGCCCTGCGCGGCGAGCCGCTGCCTATCACCGGGACGGGAGAGGAGACCCGCTCGTTCACTTACGTGGGTGACATCGTCGATGGGTTTCTCCGGGCGGGCGCCGCGGCGGCCGCGTCGGGGGAGGCGTTCAACCTGGCGTCGGGCGAGGAGATCGCCATCCTCGACGTCGCGAGAGCCATCAACGAGTTGACGGGCAACCGCGCCGGCGTCCGGTTCGTCGGGCGCCGGGCGTGGGATACGCAGCGCCGTCGGGTCGCGTCCACCGACAAGGCCCGTCGCGTCCTCGGTTTCGAGGCGCAGACGGGCCTGCATGAGGGGCTCGCGCGCACCGTGGCGTGGTTCCGCGAGCGCTGGGCCCAGATCGAGGCCGACGCGCGCTTCTAGGGACATGCGCGTCGCGCTCTGGGGCCCCCTCCCGCCGCCCGCCGGCGGAATCACGCGGTGGATGCGGAACTACCTCGACGCGGCGGCAGCGGCGGGCATCGAGGCGGACGTCATCGACACCTCGCCCCGAGCCGCCTCGAGCGATCCGACGAGCAGGCTTCGCCCCGCGCGCGTGGTCCGCGCGGGCGAAGCGCTGGCGGCGCTTCACCGGCTGCTCGCGCGACGCCGGCCGGACGTCGTTCATCTGTGCACCACCCTGTTCTGGGCGACCGCGCGCGACGGCCCCGCGGTGGAGCTGTGCCGTCGCGCGGGGGTGCCGGCCGTGCTCCACCTGCGCCTGTCGCCGCAGATCATCGCCTGGCATCGGGCCCTGCCGTGGCCGGCTCGGCAGGCCGTGCGCGCCGTGCTGGGCCGCGCCACGGCCGTCATCACGCTCTCGGAGGAGCTGCGGTGTTACGTGCAGGCCTTGGTTCCAGGGGGTCGCGTCCTCCGGATCGCCAACCCGGTCGACACCGACGTCTTCCACCCCGCTGCCGCGCCGCGCTCGCCCGGCCAGCCGCTGCGGGTGCTCTTCGCCGGGCTCGTCACGCCGCAGAAGGGGGTCCTGGAGCTCGCGCGGGCCGTGCTGGCGGTCGGGGGCCTGACCCTCGCGCTGGCGGGGCCTCGCGACGCAGGCGGCGCTGCCGGCCCGTCCCGCCGCCTCGACGAGGCGCTCGCGGAGCTCGAGCGGCAAGGCCGCCTGAGCCTGCTCGGCGAGGTGCCTGAAGACGCGATGCCTGCGGTCTACCGCGACGCGGACGTCTTCTGCCTGCCGAGCCATGGCGAGGGGCTGCCCAACGCGTTGCTGGAGGCGATGGCCAGCGGCCTGCCCTGCGTCGTCACGCCGGTCGGCGCGGTGACGGAGGTGATCCAGGGCGAGGGCGGTCGGGTGGCCCTCCTGGTGGCGCCGAGAGACGAGGACGCGCTGCGGGGCGCGCTCCGCTCCCTGCGCGACGACCCTTCCCTGCGGGCGCAGCTCGGCGAGGCCGCGCGCCGGCGCGCCGTGCGCCGCTATGCGAGCAGGACGATCATGGCGGAGTACGCCGCGCTGTACGCGCAGCTCGCGGCGGCCGACGCCTCGCGTCCCGAGCCCCGGGACGAACATAGCGGCTGCGCGGGGCCGTAGACCGCGCGCCGCGATAGGGGCTCTCCCGATCCGTTTGGCTGCTGGCGTCCTCTCGATTCCATATCAGTCTAGTGCGCCGATGATTGACCGCCTGCGCGTCCGTCAGGCTCGGATCGAGCCTTGAAGGGACGTCGCCGTTCCCGCCAGAAGCGGAGGAATCGAGGTGTCAGTGCGAGCGGACCTCTCCAGAAGCGCTCCGTTCACGAAGGTTCTGTCGCCGCTCGTCATCGCTGCTGCTTTGACCGCGGTCGACTGCGATCGTCCCCGGCAGGCGCCGGGGCCTGAGACCGGCGATGGCGGGAACGGCGGGAACGGCGGGAACGGCGGAGGCGGCGAGGGCGGCGGGGGCGGAGGGGACGGAGCGCCTTGCCTCACGGCCGCGGACTGCCCCGGGGTCGACGGCGCGTGTCGGCTGCGTACCTGCGAAGGCGGCCGGTGCGCCCTCGACGACGCGCCGCGGGGAAAGCCCGTGGGCGAGCAGGTCCTGGGCGACTGCAAGGCGCGCGTTTGCGATGGGCATGGCGCCGTGATCGAGCTCGACGACGACCAAGACGCCTTCTCCGACGGAGACCCGTGCTCGGCCGACGTGTGCGTCGCGGGGGCGCCGAAGAACCTCCCGGCGCCGGCGACCACGGAGTGCGGGGGACCCGACGCGACCGGAGCGCGCTACTGTGATGGGAACGGCGCTTGTGTCGAGTGCCTCGTCGCCGGCGACTGCCTGAGCAACATCTGCGTCGAGAACAGCTGTGTCGCGCCCGATTGCGGCGATGGCGCGATGAACGGCGCCGAGACCGGCGTCGACTGCGGCGGCTCGGATTGCGTGCCGTGCGCGGATCTCGAGGACTGCCTCACCGGCGCGGACTGCCGGAGCGGGATCTGCGCGGACGGCAGGTGCCGCGCGTCGTCGTGCACCGACGGCGCGACGAACGGGGCGGAGACCGACGTCGACTGCGGCGGACCGGCGTGCTCGCCTTGCGCCACCGGCAAGGCGTGCGCCGCGGACGGCGACTGCCTGGGCGGCCGCTGTTCAGGGACGACGTGCCTCGCGTCGTGCACCGACATCGCCCGGAACGGGGCGGAGACCGATATCGATTGCGGCGGCCCCGCGTGCGTCGGGTGCGCCGCCGGGATGCGCTGCGCCGTCGGGCGCGATTGCCTGAGCCACGTGTGCAGCGCGGCTGGCGCCTGCGCCGCGCCGGTCTGCGGCGACGGCGTGGTCAACGCCGCCGCCGAGGCGTGTGATGACGGCAATACGAGCAATACGGACGCGTGCCTGACCACGTGCGTCGCCGCCTCGTGCGGGGACGGGTTCGTCCGCGCCGGCGTCGAGGCGTGCGACGACGGAAACGCGAGCAACACCGACGCCTGCCCGACGAGCTGCGCGCGCGCGGTGTGCGGGGACGGGTTCGTCCGCGCCGGCGTCGAGGCGTGTGACGACGGGAACCGGAGCGCGGGCGACGGGTGCAGCCCAGGGTGCCTCCTCGACGGCTGCGGCGACGGCGTGATCCAGGCCGGCGAGGAGTGCGACGACGGCGACGCCGACAGCGCCGACGGCTGTCCTATCTCCTGTCGCCTCGCGAGGTGCGGCGACGGCTTCGTGCGGGACGGCGTCGAGGGCTGCGACGACGCCAACACGTCGAGCGGCGACGGCTGCAGCGCGGGCTGCGTCGTGGAAGCGCGGTACACCTGCCGGGGCACGCCGAGCGTGTGCACGTACTCGAAGGAGCGCAACTGCGGCGACGCGGCGGACGATGACCTCGACGGCGAGACGGACTGCGCCGACCCGGACTGCGCGCTCGGCTGCGAAGCTGCCGACGGCGCGTGCTCGCCCGGGCAGGTGCTGTGGGTGCAGTCGTCCACGGACATCCCCAAGGCCGTCACGGATCGCGCCGTCGCTGCCAGCGTCCTCCCTGTCGTCTCGAGGGGCGCGATCCGGCGCGTGACGCTCGAGCTCGACATCGCGCATTCGTTCGACGGAGATCTCGATATCTCGCTGACCTCTCCGGCTGGCGCGACGGTCGATGTGTCGAGCGACAACGGCGGCTCCGGCGACAACTACCGGAGGACCGTCTTCGACATGGGCTGCGCGACCGCTGTCACGGGAGCGATGGCGCCGTTCCGCGGCTGCTTCCGCCCGGAGTCGTCGTTCGCGGCCTTCCTCTCGGGGCCGGCGAACGGCACGTGGACGCTCCGGGTCGGGGACGACGCCGGGTCCGACTCCGGTACGCTGACCGCGTGGTCGCTCGCGCTCTGCATCGACCCGTGATCGCAGGGCGGCGCGGCCGCGCGCGAGCCGCCAGCCACGCTGTCCGCCGCGCGCGCCGCGAGGGCTGCAGCCATGGTAGGCGCGGGCAGGCGCGGCCGCGCCCGGCCGGCGCGATCGGCCGGGCCCGCCTGGCGTGGTCTCCCGTACCGGCGGCCTTCGATCCATGCCAGGGTGCGCTCGTGCCCTGGGTCCGCGCATCGCTTCGAGGTCAAACCGTCTATGCTCGCGCCGACGCCGCCGGCGCCCTGGTCGCGGAGGAGGGCGGCGGCGTCGAGATCCGCTACAAGCCGCACGACGGCCGCAGGTACAAGGCGCGCGCCGACAACCTGACCGTGGTCGACCCGAAGGTGTTGCCCGACGACACCTGTGGGCCTGCGGAGGCGGTCGTGAAGGCGCGCGCCGGCGAGCAGCCCGAGGGGGGCGCGGCCGCCCCGGCGCCGGCCGGGCGCGCGCAGCGCAAGGCGCCGGCGCGGGGGGAGTCCGGCGCGGCGCCCGTCCCGGAAGGGGCTGTCATCGTCTACGCGGACGGCGCGTGCTCGGGGAACCCGGGGCCCGCGGGGCTCGGCGTGGTGATCATCGACGGCGGCCGGCGGATCGAGCGCAGCGAGTTCCTCGGCACCGCGACCAACAACATCGCCGAGCTGACGGCCATCCTCCGCTCGCTCGAGGAGGTGGACGAGCCGGGGCGGCCCATCGTCATCCACACGGACAGCCAGTACTCGATCGGCGTGCTCCAGAAGGGGTGGAAGGCGAAGGCGAACACCGAGCTCATCGCCTCGCTGCGCGGCGCGCTCGCCGCGCGGCCGCGCGCGCGCCTCGTGTACGTGCCGGGGCACGCCGGCGTGCTGCTCAACGAGCGCGCCGACGCGCTCGCGCGCGAGGCCGTCCGCGAGCGCGCCTCCCGTCGGACGGTGTACCCCGGCTCCGGCTGAGCCCGGGGCAACCCGGCCCGCGCGGGGCCGGAAACGCGTGGAACCGCCTGGGGCCCAGTGGTAGAGGCGCGCGATGCGTGTTCCGCTCCGCCTCGCCCTCGCCGGGCTCGTCGCCGCCGCCGCCTTCGCCTCGCCGCTCGCCCACGCGGTCGTGAGCGAGCGGATCGTCGCCGTCGTCGGCGATCGCGCCATCCTGCTCTCGGATCTGCGGCAGCGGGCTCGCCCCTTCCTGCTGCAGATCCAGGCCAGGGTCCCGCCGGGCGCGCAGCAGGCGGCGGCCGAGTCGCAGGTCTTCCGCGATCTCCTCCAGAAGATGGTGGACGAGGAGCTCGAGGGCCAGGCCGCCGAGAAGGCCAATGTCCGCGTGACCTCCGAGGAGATCGAGAACGCCTTCCGGAACATCGCGGCCGCGGAGCAGATGACGGTCGAGGAGCTGTTCCGGACGGCGCGGGCGAGCTCGGGGCTCACCGAGCAGGAGTACCGCGACGAGATCCGCCGGCAGATCCTCGAGGGCAAGATGCTGCAGCTCCGGGTGAAGGGCCGCGTGCGCATCACCGAGCAGGACGTGCGGTCCGCCTTCGATCGGCTGGTGCGCGAGGAGCGCCGGCGGCGCGACTACCACCCGGCGTGGATCGTCCTGCGCGTCCTGCCCGGCTCGAGCGCCGAGGCGGTCGAGGAGCGCCGCGCGCTCGCCGCGGCGCTCGCGGAGCGCGCGCGCGGCGGGGAGGATTTCGCGGCGCTCGCGCGGCAGTTCTCGGACGACACGGCGACCCGCGAGGAGGGCGGCGACCTCGGGGTCCGCGCGCCGCAGGGGACGCAGGCCGCGGTGACCGGCCAGCGCCAGGTGATGGCCCCGGAGCTCGAGGCCGCGCTGATGGCGATCGAGCCGGGCGGCGTGGCCGGGCCGATGCGCGCGGGCGACGCGTTCGTGATCATGAAGCTCCTGAGCCGCCAGCCGTCCCGCTTCACGACGCTCGAGGCGGCTCGCCCGGAGGTCCTCCAGCGGCTGCAGGCGGAGATCATGACGAAGGCCAAGCAGAAGTGGCTCGACGACCTGAAGCGCGGGACGCACGTGGAGGTCCGGCTCTGACGCGCAAGGGGGAGCGGGGCGCGGTGGGCGTGGCGCGGGGGGGCAGCGCGAGCGGCGGGGGAGATGCGGTCGTCCCCGAGTGCACCGCGTGCGGCACCTGCTGCTTCTCGGCCCTGCCGGAGTACGTCCGGGTCTTCGGCTGCGACCACGATCGCATGGACGATCGCGCGCGGGGGCTCACGCACTTCATCGGCAACCGCTGCTACATGCGCATCGAGGACGGCCGCTGCGCCGCGCTCACGCTGGACGCGGAGCACGGCCGCTTCCTGTGCTCGATCTACGAGGTGCGGCCCGACTGCTGCCGCGCGCTCGAGCGCGGCAGCGGCGCGTGCCTCGGCGAGCTTCACGAGAAGCGGGAGCGGCCGCTCCTCGCGCTCGAGGCGCTCCGCCGCCGCGCGGGCGGCGCGAGCGGCGAGGGAGACGCGGGGGGCGCAAACGGCGCGGGGACGGCGGGCGGCGCCGTGTAGGCGCGGCCGGCGTCGCCGTCAGGGCGACGCGTCCCTGTCCGGAACCGGCGGCGCGCCCGCGTCGATCGCGCTGCGATCGATCCGCATGCTCACGTCGAGCGTGACCGTCTGCCCCTCGGAGACGGTGATCGTGCGCTTCTCCTCGGGCGCGTTCGGGTGCCGGAACGTGACGTAGTGCCGTCCGGCCTGGAGCGGGATCGCCCGCGCCATCGGCGTCACGTCGATGAGCTCCCCATCGATGACGACCTCCGCCCACGGCCTGGCGAGGACCTTCAGGTAGCCGCGCTCCTCCGAGCGCGCGCCGGGCTGCCTGGCCTCCGCGCTGGGCGGCTCCGCGGCGTCGTGCTGGCGGAGGCTGAGCTCGATGAGCGCGCCGCCCGCGACGACCAGCGCGAAGATGCCGACGAGCCGCCCCACGTCGGGCGCGAGCGACGGCGCGCTGCGCTGCGCGACCGCGGGGCGCGCGGAGGGCGCCTGCGCGGGCGGCAGCTCGTCGCCGCCGAGCTTGGCCGCCGCGAGGGCCCTCGCGATGAGCGCGCGCGGCTGCGGGTGGCCGCGCTCCGCGAGCTCCTCGGCCAGGGCGTCCGCGACGGCGCGGCCGCTCTCGTAGCGCTGCTCCGGCTCTTTCTCGAGGCACCGGAGCACCACGCGCTCCAGGCCGCGCGACACGTCGGGCACGAGCCCTCGCAGCGGCTGCGGCGGCGCGTTGCGGATCCGGTGGGCGACGGCCCTGCCCTCGACCCACCGGTCCTCGTCGCGCTCGCGCGGCGCGCCGGGCGCGCCCGACGCGCGGTTCGACGTGTGGTTCGACGTGTGGTTCGACGTACGATTGGCGTCCTCCGGCCCCGCCTTCGGCTCGTCGAACGGGCGCACGCCGGTGAGCATCTCGAACAGCACCACGCCGAGCGTGAACACGTCCGCCTGAGGCCCGGGCTCCGCCCCGAGGATCTGCTCCGGCGCCATGTAGTCGGGCCGCGCGAACGTGTCGCTGCCCTCGAACGGCTCTGGCAGTGAGGGTTGCCGGCCGTCGGACGCCGCCGCGAACTCCAGGATCTTCACCCCGCCCGCGGGCGTGACGATGACGCGCTCGGGGCGCAGCTCGCGGTGCACGACGCCCCGCTCGTGCGCGTGCCCGAGGCCGCGCGCGATCTCCAGCGCGATGGCCGCCGCGGCGCCCTCGTCGAGGCGGCCAGCGCGCGCACACAGGGCCGCGAGCGTCGGCCCCGAGAGCGGCTCCAGCACGAGCCATATCCGGTCCTCGTCGCGCTGGAAGTCGTGGATGTCGATGATGTTGGGGTGCCGGATGCGCGCGAGGATCTTCGCCTCGCGCTCGAGGCCGGCCGCGAACGCGCTCGCGGCCGACACCGTGGGCTTGAGCGTCTTGATCAGCGCCGCACGGCCGAGCCCCGCGTGCTCGGCCCGGTACGTCACGGTGAGCGCCCGCGACGAGACGGCCTCGCGCAGGATGTACGGGCCGAGCTGCCTCTGGTCGGCGTCCACTTACCGCTGTCGGACGCGGAGCGTGCGCCCCGTCATCGCCGCAGGCTGCGGGAGGCCGAGGATCTCGAGCATCGTCGGCGCCACGTCGCAGATGCGGCCGCCGGACCGGAGCACGATGCCGGGGTCGTTCTTGTTCAGGTAGTAGAGCGGCACCGGGTTGAGCGTGTGGGCGGTGTGCGGGTTGCCGTGCTCGTCCTTCATCTGCTCGCAGTTGCCGTGGTCCGCGGTGATGATCAGCGCGCCGCCTGCCTCGCGCACGGCGTCCCCGATGGCGCCGAGCCCCTTGTCGACCGCCTCGTTGGCATGGATGGCGGCCTCGAGGATGCCGGTGTGCCCGACCATGTCCGGGTTCGCGAAGTTCACCAGGATGAAGTCGTACTTGCCGCTCTTGATCGCGGCCACGACCTCGTTCGCGACGCCCGCCGCGCTCATCTCCGGCTTCTTGTCGTAGGTGGCGACGTCGCGCGGCGAGGGCACGAGCTTCCTGTCCTCGCCCGGGAACGTCTCCTCGCGGCCGCCGTTGAAGAAGTACGTGACGTGCGCGTACTTCTCGGTCTCCGCGCACCGGAGCTGCGTGAGCCCGGCGCGGGAGATCACCTCGGGGAACGACTCGGTCACCTCGTCCTTGGGGAACGCGACCGGCAGCTTCAACGCCGCGTCGTACTCCGTCATGCCGCTGTAACAGTGCTCCTGGAAGGCGAAGACCGGCTTGCCCCGGTCCGAGAGGAGCTCCAGCACCTCGGCGGGCAGGTTCCGCCGCGTGAGCATCGCCGAGATCTCGCGCATCCGGTCGGGCCTGAAGTTGACGGCGAGGCCGACCTCTTCTCCCTGCCACTCCCAGCGGGGCTCCTGCGAGGCGAAGTCGGCCACGAAGTCGCCCTTGATGCCGTTATAGTCGCCGATGCGGACGGGCTCGACGAACTCGTCCGTCTTCCCGGCCGCGTACGACTGCTGGATCGCGTCGAACGCCGTGTCGGCCCGCGGCGCGTCGCCGCGCACGATCGCGGTGTAGGCCTTCATGACGCGGTCCCAGCGCTTGTCGCGGTCCATGGCGTAGTACCGGCCCGAGATGGTGCCGATGACGCCGACGCCCTGGAGCGCCTCCTCGATCTTCTCGACGTAGCCCCACGCGCTCTTCGGCGGCGTGTCGCGGCCGTCGAGGAACGCGTGCAGGACGAGGGGCACCTCGTGGAACTTCGCGAGCTTGATCAGCGCGAGGAAGTGGTCGAGCGACGAGTGGACGCCGCCGTCGGAGACGAGCCCGAAGAGGTGCACCCGGCACTTGCGGTCCTGCGCGATCCGGAACGTCCGGTCGATGATCTCGTTCGAACCGAGCTTGTTCTCGGCGATCGCGACGTCGATGCGCGAGATGTCCATCAGCGCGATCCTCCCCGCGCCGAAGTTCAGGTGGCCGACCTCGCTGTTGCCCATCTGCCCCACCGGGAGCCCGACGTCCGGGCCGCTCGTCCCGATCAGCGTCTTCTCCGAGTCGCGCTTGATCGCGTCGAGGTTCGGCATCGCGGCGAGGGCGATCGCGTTCTGCTCCTTTTCTTCGCGCTCGCCGAATCCATCGAGGATGCAGAGGACGAGCGGACGGGGGCGTTGCGTGGGGGAGGGAGCTGCTTCGCTCATGGCGGCGGAATCTACAACGAACCCGCGGCGATCGGAGGGGGGCTGCTCACGGATTTTCGCCGGGCGAGCCGCCGCACGCGGCGTGCATGCTAACATCCGACCATGTCTGACTGCGCCCGTCGCGCCACGTACCAGGATGTGCTTGACACGCCGCCGAACCAGGTAGCGGAGGTCCTGAACGGCGTCCTCCACGCGACGCCGCGGCCCTCCGTGTCCTCCCGCAATGTGACGTCGGTGCTCGCGGGCGAGCTGTACCTGCCATTTCGTCGGGGCATCAAGGGGCCTGGCCGGTGGGCGCTGCTGGTCGAGCCCGAGCTGCACCTCGGCACCGATCCGGACATCGTGATCCCTGACATCGCCGCGTGGCGCCGCGACCGGATGCCGCAGATCCCGATGCGGAACGCGGCGATCTTCCTCGCGCCCGACTGGGTGTGCGAGGTGATCTCGCCGTCCACCGAGGCGCTCGATCGCCGCGACAAGATGGAGATCTACGCGCGCGAGCTCGTGGCGCACTACTGGCTGATCGACCCGCGGCTCCGGCTCCTGGAGGTCTACCGCATCGACGGCGGGCGGTTCGCGCGCGTGGGGACGTGGGAGGGTGACGTCACCGTGCGCGCGGCGCCGTTCGACGCCGTGGAGATCGAGCTCGGCGTTCTTTGGCAGGAATAGCGCAGGAATAGCGCAGGAATAGCGGAGGAATAGCGCACGAATAGCGCAGGATCCGCCGTCGCCGGTCGGCGTCGAGCCGCGCGCCGGGCGAGGTGCGTGAGCTCCGCTTTATCGTGATTGTCACCCCGGGATCGGGAAAACGACGACCGTCCGCCGGATGCAGCCGGGGCGTGCGGCTTGCATGGTGTCGAGGACACACTGCCATGCTCTGCGCTCGTCATGAGCAGCGGTCACACGGGGGGTGAACATGAAGCGCATCAACATCATCGGCCTGCTGGCCGCGCCGCTCGCATGCCTCGGGGCAGCGCAGCTCGCCTCGGCCGCACCCACGACGCCCGTCGAGGAGCTCGTCCTCATCGCGGAGACACGAGCTCCCGTCGCCGCGGATGCGGCCGGCGCTCGTCCTGCACGCCAGCGGCCCTGGTACGGTCACTGGTACCCGTCCTGGTATGGTCATTGGTACAGGCCCTGGCATGGGTACTGGCACGGTCATTGGCATGGTCATTGGCACGGTCATTGGCACGGTCATTGGCACGGTCATGGTCATTGGTATGGTCACTGGCACGGTCATTGGCATGGTCTCTGGTACGGGCACTGGCGGTGACATGACCGGCGGCCTTCCGACGGGAGGCCTCGCCCCCTTGGCCGGCGGACACCCGAGGGAGGGCAGGACGAATCGCTGAGGGCGCCGGCGCCGCGGCAGGAGAGCGGGACGCGCGGCCCTCGCCCCGTCTCGCTCGTGTCCGTCAGGTTCGCGGGCGCTCGCAGGCGGGCACACCCGGAGGGAGCTGCATGGAGGGAAAGCGGAACTGCCGGAGTCACGCCGCAGCCCTGGTCGCCGTCGTGGGCCATCTAGGCCTCGTCGTCATGGGGGCTCTCCAGATCCATCCTGAGGGAGACGGCTGGCTTGCGCGGGCGCTCGCGGTTTACGGCGCGCTCTCCGGGGCCGAGAGCGGCTATGCCTTCTTCGCGGACGGCATCACCCCGCTGCCCAGGGCCAGCTTTCACGTCTCGGATGCCGGCGGTGCGACCCTCACCGACGCCCTCGAGTCGGGCGCCAGCCGCGAGACGGAGATCCGGATATTGAACCTCATCACGCCTTTCTTGAGCGTGGAGGACCCGACGATCCAGCGCTCGATCGCTGCCTCGTGGGCGGGCAAGGTGCTGGCGAGACACCCCGCGGCCGAGAGCATCCTCGTCCGACTGGAGACGTGTGATCTGCCGTCGATGCGGGAGTACCGGGAGGGGAAGCGGTCCAGCTGGAACCTGCAGTACGAGGCGAAGTTCATGATCCGCTCGAAGCTCCGGGCCGCCCGAGAGGCGAGCGGGGGTGCGCGGTGAAGGAGCCCTCGATCGGCCTCCGCGGGGCGGCGGCAGGCGGCGAGCCCGCGCGCGTCCTCCGCGCGATCGAGCGCTTCGCGCTGGCGCCGGCCTCGGCGGCGCCGCTCGCGGCCCTCCGCATCGGGCTCGCGGCCGTGCTCTTGCTTCAAGCGGCGCTCGTCGCGCCCGCGCTCTTCGAGCTCTACGGCCGGTCCGGGATCCTCCAGGGGCCTCTGCGCGACGTGTTCGCGAGGACCGATCTGCCACGCATCGGCTGGGCGGTGGAGCTCCTCGCCCCGCTCGGGATCGGGGAGGATCCGGTCATCCTGGGCACGGGGGTGATCTACGTGGTTGCCCTCGCCGCGCTCCTGGTCGGTTGGTGCACCAGGGCCGCGGCCTTCCTGGCGTGGCTCACCCACCTGATGCTGGTGACGACGGCGAGCTCCACCGCCTATGGCGCGGACAGCTTCGCCAGCATCTTTCTCTTCTATCTCCTCTGGATGCCCTCGGAGGCCGCGTTCTCCATGGATCGCCGGCTCGGGCGCGCGCGGGGAGGGCCCACGCCGGCAGCCCGGCTCGGGTTGCGCGTTGTGCAGCTGCACCTCTCGTTCGCTTACCTCGTCAGCGGGCTGGGAAAGGCAGCGGGCGAGCCGTGGTGGGACGGCGAGGCGATCTGGCGTTCGGTCATGTTGCCCGAATACAGGCAGTTCGACCTCTCGTGGCTCGCCGGCGCCCCCTGGCTCGCGGCGGTCGCCGGGTGGACGGTGCTGCTCGTGGAGATCGGCTATGGCTTCCTCATCTGGCCGCGCCGCACGCGGCTGCCATGGGTCGTCGCCACCGTGGCGCTGCACGCCGGGATCGCCTTGTTCATGGGGCTCCTCGTGTTCGGCGCCCTCATGGCGGTGCTCACCATCGCCGCGTTCGCGGTGCCGAGCGAGCCCTCCGGGCCGGCGGCTCCGGCTGGCGCGGCGCCGGGGTGATCCTCGCGTCCCCCCTTCTGGCGAACGGCGCTCCCGGATAAGCTGTCGCAGGTCCAATCATGTCGAGCGGCCGCCGAGGCGGCGCCCCCCGCGCCGTGGCGATCCCGCTGGCCGCGCTGCCGCTCGTGCCTACAGCTTGAGCTTCATCCCCTCGTGGCTCGCCACGAAGCCGAGCCGCTCGTAGAAGCGGTGCGCGCGCAGCCGCGCCTTGTTCGAGGTGAGCTGAACCCGGAAACACCCCCGCCGCCGCGCCTCGTCGATGGCCCATCGCATCATCGCCTCGCCGATCCCGCGGCCCCGCAGGCTCGGGTCCACGATGACGTTCTCGATCTGCGCCACCCTTGCTCCGCGGTTCGCCACGTACTGGATGATGGTCAGGTGGAACGCGCCGGCGACGCGCCCCTCGACCTCCGCGACGAGCAGCGCGTTGTTCGGATCTTCCGCGATGGCGGCGAGCGCCTCGCGGTAGCGCAGATCGAGCGGCGGGCCGGGGTGGTCCGTCTTCGCGTTTCCCTCGTCCGGGATCGAGAAGAGATGGACGATCGCCGGCAGGTCTGCCTCGGCGGCGCGGCGGATGGCGGGTACGAGCTGCGGCTGGCTCATGCACGCATCCTGCCACAACCCATGGCGGTCTCGCACGGAATCACGGAATCACGGAATCACGACAGGAGAAGGGCAGGGGAGCAGAGGGGCAGAGAAACAGACGATCAGAAAAATAGAGATGCCGAGAAGCAGCGGCGCAGGGAGCAGGAAGCGTGAATGAAAAGAACCGCGGGATTTCTTCCTTTTCAGGCCCGTGCGATTCGCCTTCATGCCAGAGTGTGATCTAGACACAAGCGATCAAGCCGTGCAGAGTCGACGCACCATCATGTCGACCCGGAGGACCGTGTAGATGCGCGTAGTCAACACAGCCGACATCCTCGCGATCGAGTCTCTCAAGGCGGATGAGCGCACCCTGCTGGGGCTGTTCAAGGAACTCCGGAAACATTCGGAGCTCTCGGCTTACCTGCCCGAAGTCTGCCACCTGTCCTTGAGATGGGTACGCCTCCTCGAACGTCAGCCGCTCAGGCCTCGTGCGCTCCTCGGCAAAGGCATGATCGTCGTCACCGAGGGCTCGGGCGAGGTCATCGGGGACTCGCCCTGCCGCGTCCAGGCGGGAGACGTCGTGATGGTCCCTCCCGGCGGGCTGCAGGGGCTCGTGGGCGGCGCGCCGGGCGGGCTCTCCGCGATATCCATCCATCTCGAGGAGCTCGACGAAAGCGAGCCTCGCTGGGACACGCCGTGTCTGTGCGCGGCGCTCGGGCGGGAGGACGGCGCGGACGAGGCGTCCCCGGATCGCGCCGTGTCCCCCGTGGATCTGCTCGTCGAGGAGAACGAGGTCCACGCGCGGGAGTTCGCGGGCAGCCCCTTGATGCAGCTCATCCGGTCCGAGCGCGCCCTCCGGGACGACGTGAAGCGGCGGATGCTCGGCGCGCTCCAGATCTGGTCGAACGCGTTCCAGAAGGTCCTGTGCGCCAGGGTCGTCTTCGAGTCGCACCCCGGGGCGATCGCGATCGCCGAGCGCCACCTCGCCGACGAGGTCGGGCACAACCGGAGGCTCTCCAGGATGCACGACCCGCGGAGCTCGCCGTCCTGGGACCGCGGCATCGCCGCAGCGTCGTCCTGGTTCATCGAGCGGATGGGCTCGGCGTCCACCGAGGAGCGGACGGTCCTCGTCCACTTCGTCATCGAGCGCTGCGCCGACGTCCTCCTCACGGCGGCCCAGCAGATCTTCCCCGACTCGGACTACTTCGCGACGCACGCCGAGGTGGACGCCGAGCACTTCAAGCTCGGGTACAGCCTCCTGAAGGGCTTCCCCGGCCTGGACCTCGGCCCGCTGCGGGGCGCGCTCACCGAGGGCTGGCAGATGATGAACCTGATCTGCCAGCGCATCAGCGACATCGCTGCGGGGGACGGCGACGCGGCCGCCGAGATGCCGGCGGGCGGCGCGAGCCCCGGCGAGCTCGCCCGCGATCCTCGGCGCGAGCTGACGGCCGTGCTGGATGGCCTCTGCGGCGGTGTGATGTGAGCCGCTGAAGCGCCAAGGGAGAGGGAGAGCCCCTCGCTCTCTCCCTCCCGCTCCTGGCGCGCGTTCTTCGCGCTCTTCGTGACGCGCGTCGCGCGCCCGGCGCTAGCTCGAGGCCTTCACCACGTCGGTGATGCCCTGCACGCTCTTCGCGCTCTTCGCGAGCATCTCCTTCTCTTCTGCGGTCAGCGGCAGCTCGACGATCTTCTCGATGCCCTTGCCGCCGAGGATGACCGGCACGCCCATGAAGATGTCCTTGTAGCCGTACTCGCCGTCCAGGTAGGCCGCGACGGGGAGCAGCCGCTTCTGGTCGAGCAGGTAGCTCTCGGCCATCGCGACGGCGCTCGAGGCGGGCGCGTAGTAGGCGCTCGTCCCCATGAGCTGGACGATCTCGCCGCCGCCCTTGCGGGTCCTCGCGATGAGCGCGTCGAGCTTCTCCTTGCTGATGAGCTCGGTCGCGCGCACGCCGTTGATCGTGCACGCCGACGGGATGGGCACCATGTCATCGCCGTGGCCGCCGAGGACCATCGCGCGCACGTCCTTCACGGACACGTTCGCCTCGCGCGCCAGGAACAGCTGGAAGCGCGCGCTGTCGAGCACGCCCGCCATGCCGAGCACGCGCTCGCGCGGGAAGCCGGTGCGGCGCTTGAACTCGTAGACCATCGCGTCGATCGGGTTCGAGATGACGATCACGAGCGCGTTCGGGCAGTGCTCCTTCGCGCCGTCCGCCACGCTGCGGATGATCGGCAGGTTCGTCGCGACCAGGTCGTCACGGCTCTGGCCCGGCTTGCGCGGGATGCCGGCCGTGACGATGAGGACGTCGGCCCCTGCACAGTCCGCCCAGCTCGAGGTGCCCTTGATCGAGGCGTCGTAGCCCAGCACGGCGCCGTTCTGCTCGAGGTCGAGCGCCTTGCCTTTCGCGAAGTCCGTCTTCTGGGGGATGTCGAACAGCACGACGTCCCCGAGCTCCTTGCGCGCGATGAGGGCCGCGAGCTCCCCGCCGATGTTGCCGGCGCCGATGAGGGCGATCTTTCTTCGGTTTGCCATGGGCGGCCCTATTACCACCCCCCCGGCCGGAGACCAACGGGGCTCCAGGGCGGGCGCGGGGGAGGGAACTCGGCCGGCGCCTTCGAAACCTGTCGACTCGGCCCGCGAGCCCGGGTAAGCCGCGCCCCATGGTCACCGAGGACGATCTGCGCACCGCGCTCGGCAGGGTGCTCGAACGCACCTCGCTCGCGGGCCCCTTCGCCCGCTACGAGGGCAAGGTGCGGGACTGCTACACGACGCCGGACGGCCGCCGCCTGCTCGTCGTCACCGACCGCATCAGCGCCTTCGATCGCGTGCTCGGCACGCTGCCGCTGAAGGGCCAGGTGCTGAACCGGCTGTCCGCCTTCTGGTTCGAGCGCACGCGGAGCGTCGCCCCGAACCACATGATCTCCCAGCCCGACCCGAACGTCCTCGAGGCGATCGAGTGTGTGCCCCTGCCGGTCGAGATGGTGGTGCGCGCCTACGTGACGGGCGTGACCTCGACCAGCATCTGGACGCACTACGCGCGCGGCGAGCGCGTGTTCTGCGGCCACCGGCTCCCCGAGGGCCTCCGCAAGAACGAGCGCCTGCCGCGGCCCATCCTGACGCCGAGCACCAAGGCGCCGAAGGGCGGGCACGACCTCTCCGCCTCGCGCGAGGAGATCCTCGCCCTCGGCACGATCGACGCGCGCGACTTCGACGCCGCCGCCGAGATGGCCCTCGCGCTCTTCGACCACGGCGCCCGCGCGTGCGCGGAGCAGGGGCTCATCCTCGTCGACACCAAGTACGAGTTCGGCAAGGACCGGGACGGGAACATCGTCGTCATCGACGAGATCCACACCCCCGACTCGTCCCGCTTCTGGTTCGCCTCGTCCTATGGCGAGCGCTTCGCGGCCGGCGAGGACCCGGAGTCGTTCGACAAGGAGTACGTGCGCCGCTGGCTCGCCGCGCGCGGCTTCCAGGGCGACGGGCCGATCCCCTCGATCCCAGACGAGGTCCGGATCGAGGCGTCCCGCCGCTACATCGAGGCGTTCGAGCGGATCACCGGGGCGGCGTTCGTCCCCGACCTCGAGGACCCGGCGGTGCGCATCCCGCGCAACCTGGGGGCGTTCGCGCCGTAGCCCTCGCCCCGGCGCGGGGCCGGCGGCTCAGGCCTCGGGCGCGACGAGCTTCTTCGCCCAGAGGATGGCGTCCTTGCGGGCGCGGCCGACGACGAGGTGTCGCGCCAGCACGGCCGAGCGGCGGAAGCCGTTCGCGAGGAGGGCGGCGCACAGCTCCTGGTCGTCCGCGGGGGCGAAGGTGAACGTGCTCACGGCCTTCTCCTCGACGAGGCGCTCGCAGAGCGCGCCGATGGCCGCCGTCGTGGCGAGCCGCTCCGCCTCATGGCGCGGCGGGCACAGGATCTCCAGGAACGAGTTGCCGAAGCACGACTGCATCTCCCACGCGGCGTGCAGCGTGAAGCCGCCCCGCGCGGACAGGACGTAGCCCGTCCGCACCGCGTCGCGCCCGAACGGCTCGAAGCCCGTCAGCGCCCGCCCCGCCCGCTGCGCGGCCGCGACCGCGCGCCGCAGCTCGACGCCGCTCGCGGGCGCGATCTTGATCGCGGGCAGCGGCCGCCCCTCGGCCTCCCGGAGCAGCCGCCTCGCGCGGGCGATCGTGCGCTCCGCGAGCAGGACCGCCGGAGAGGCCGCGACGTCGTCGGCCTCGCCGCCCTCCTCTCCGTCGCGGCTCGCGCGCAGCCGTGACGTCATCTCGGACACGACCGCCCCGAGGATCCAGGCGTCGCTGCGCTTGTAAAAGCCGGGGATCGACCCCTCCCGCGTGAACCCGAGGCGGGTCCACGTCGGCACCTCGTCGCGCTCGACCAGCGTGAAGATCTTCTCGACCCCCTCGCGCTTGGCGGTCGACAGGACGAAGCTCCGCTTGGACGGCGTAGGTCCCGCGCGGAAGTCGACGATACGGAGCGTCCGGTGCCGTCGATTGACCAGGAGACAGAGCGAGACGGAGTCGTTCCGGAACAGGAGCTCGTCGACACCGCTGCTCGCCGAAGACAAGTTTGTCGCTGCCATACCCCCTCGCGCTCGGCGCAGACGTGACGCCTCGGATCAGATGTTCATTGCAGAATTGCAAATTGCAGATCTGCAACGCCCCGTAGCAGCCGAGGCCCACAGCGTCAACGATGTCGGCGGGATCGCTGTGAGGAGGGGCTCAGGGGGTCGCGGCGAGCCGGCTCGCGTCGGTCGCCTTGACCCCGAGGGCCACGAGCGCCTCCTGGAGCCGGGAGCGCTGGAGGGAGATGCGGGTCGGCATCCCTCCGGAGATCTTGAACGTCTCGAGGAAGTTCACCCCGCTGTCGAACCGGGCGGCGAAGGTGATGCTGTCGTTGTCGACGACGACGGAGATGGGCGCGCGCTCCTGCCCGATGAGGAGGAGCAGTGTCTTGTCGTAGGCCCCGCCCCGCTGGGAGGCGTCGACGAGGACGAGGCCCGGCTCGACGCGCTCGTAGCGGAGCGCGATCCGGCGCGTCTCGGCTTCCATGGCGGCGAGCTCGGCGCCGGCCTGGTCGATGGGAGTCCAGAGCGACGGGTCGGAGAGGCCTGACGCGAGGTGCCGGACGATGAGGCCGAAGAGAGCCTGATCGCGGGGGCGGGCGCGGAGCGCGCGGTCCATGCGGGTGGCGGCCGGGCCCGGGACGCCGATGCGGGTGTCGATGGCGCGGGCGTCGTCGTCGCAGCCGGGGTAGGGCTCGACGCCGCCGCGCATCCACTTCGCGCCGCTGGCGAGGCCGTCGAAGTCGACGTGGCAAACGAGGGTGTCGACGCGCCCGGCGCGGGCGACGAGCTCCGGCGTGATCATCTCGGGGCAGGCGCCGTGCTCGGCCTTGGTCGACAGGACGAAGCGGGGGTCGCCGGCGAAGCGCGCGTGGTGGGCGCTGTCGTGGTGATCGACCCAGGCGGCGAGCCGCGGCCCGAGGTCCTGGATGAAGGGGAGCGTGACCGTCTCGAAGCTCTTGCCCCCCGCCTCCGAGGCGAAGGCGATGTCGAGAACGGCGACGTTGCCGCGCAGATCGCGGGCGCGGGGGAGCTTGCGGGGCGAGGCGAAGGCGAGATCGAATCCGTGCATGGCGTGGCTTCCCGGGGAGGTAGGTACCGTCCAGCCGGGCGACCCGGCGCGTGCCGCGGCGGGCGCCCTGCTCCATACACCCGAAACGGTGGAAGCGCTGCGGCGGAGGACCTTTCTCGGGCGAGGCCTGAATGATCCGCTAGGATGATCCGACCAACGGCAGGGGCGGCTCGGCGTACCGGGCGGCCCCGCAGTGAGTGCGCCGCCGCGCAGAGCAGGCCGGCGGTTCCAGGGAGACTCGACGGGTGGGGACCGCGCTCGGGCTCGCCACGCGAGCGGGGCTGCCGTCCTGTGTCGGAGGAAGTGGATGAGAAGCGACGTTCTGGGACTCGGTCTTCTGGCTCTTGGGGGGGTGCTCTGCGCGGGGCTCCCGGGCACGCCGGCCGTCTCCGAGGCGAAGGCAGAGCCCGCCCAGGTGGTGGTGTCGGCCGCGCAGGTGACGGGGGCGGCTGCGCAGGTGACTGCGACGGTCGGCCAGGCGGTGTCGGGGCCGGCGTGCAAGCTGAAGGGGACGGCGCCGGTGCCCAAGGGCGCCCGGCTGCATGACGCGCCGAGCGGCGGCAGGACGGTCGCGAGCTTCACCGGCGCGCTGGTCCCGATGACGCTGAGCGCGATCCCGGCGGATCCGGCGGCGGGCCGCGCGCGGCTGAGCACGTCGGACAGCTCGCCTGCGCTGCGGATCGACGGCTACATCGCGCCCTCGGACGTCGCGGTGTTCACGACGCGCGACATCCCGGTCATCGCCGGGCACGTGTGGATCTCGAGCGCGCAGAAGGTGAAGCTCGTCGCGGCCACGGGCGACTCGCTGCGCGCGGAGCTCTCGATCTCCGGGTCCGAGAGGCAGACAGCGAAGGCCTCGGCCCCCTGCGACGCCTTCGCGCTGCAGCGCGGCGTCCCCACGAAGATGGAGATCCCCGGCAGCGCCCGCGGGTACCTGATGAAGACGTCGACGATCGAGCTCTTCGATCGACCGGACGGCGACGTGATCTTCACGCTGCGGATGCTGGAGGGGACGGCCCAGCTCTTCTGGAGCACCGAGGCGAAGTCCGGCTTCGTCCACCTGATGTCGCGGGGCGACCTCACGATCGACGCCTGGGCGCGCCTCAAGGATCTCGAGCCGCTGAAGAAGGGCGAGATGATGGACCAGTACATCCCGCCGACGACCGCGGTGGCCGGCGCGCAGCTGGCGCTCGACAAGGCGCCGCCGATCGTGAAGGCGACGAGGGCGATCCCGGTCCGCGCGCGGCGCGACGAGAAGGAGAAGCCGATCGGCGAGATCGAGGCCGGCGCGGAGATCTACCTGCTCGAGACGGTGGCGGGCTGGACCAACGTGCTCCCGAAGGCGCTCGGGATGACGCCGCCGGACGAGGGCGGCTTCTGGATCCCCGCCACGGAGACGCCGAAGTAGCGAGGGCGGGCGGGCCCGCCGTGCGCGGCGGGCCCGCCCGGACGACGCGCCGCAGCGCCGGTCCGGGTGGGAGCGGCGCTGTGCTCGAGGCGCCAACTCGCGATCAACTCTCGAGCGGTTTCGCCGCGCCGGGCGACTAGGATGGCGCGCATGTCCAGATCGCCGTTTCGTTTCCGGCGGCCTCGCCTTGGCGCCGCGGCCGGGGTGATCGCTGCCTCCGCGGCCGTCGGTGGCAGCGCCGCCGCGCAGGCCGCGCCCGTGGTGCTCCCTCACGCCGCGGGCCAGCAGGCGCTCGCTGTCCGCATCGATCCGGGCGGGGTCACTGCCCGCGCCTGTCCAGCTGCGGCGGCGTGCGCGCCCGACGGCGGCAAGGTCCTCGCCGTGCCGTCCGAGGTGGCGCCGCTGCTCGGCGGTGCGCGCGTCGTGCCGGTCACCCTGGCGGACGGCAAGCGCCTCGCCAAGATAGAGGCGCCGGCCGGGGGAAAGCCGGCGGGCGCCGGCGCGCCGGAAGGCGCGGGCGGCAGCTGGGTGATGCTGCTCGCGGCGCCGCTCGCGGGGAAGGGGACGGAGCCGCTCGTGCTCTGGAGCGGCTGGACCGGCGTCGCGACCGGGGAGCACGGCGAGGGGCGGAGCGACGCCGTGGTCGTGGAGCCGCTCGGCGGCAGCGGAAGCCGTGTGCTCGTCGGGCAGCTGCGAGACGACGTGACCCTCTGCGGGCGGCCGGCGCTGGTCGGCGCGAGCGAGGTCGATCCCCGGACCATGACGCTCCTGAAGGGGGCCAGCTTCCAGAACCTCTCGGCGGAGGAGCGGCGCGCCGCGGGCAAGGTGGTCGCCGAGCGCCGTGACGCCGACGCGGCGGCGGCTGCGTTCCGGCTGCTGCGCCCGACCGCCGCGTCGAGCGCGGTCGGCAAGCGCTTCGCGGAGATCGCCGACGGCGATCCGAAGACCGCGTGGTCCGAGGGCAAGGCGGGCGCGGGCCGGGGCGAGTTCGTGTCGTTCTCGTCGGCGGACGAGGTCGGGATCACGGGCCTGGGTCTGCGCATCAAGCCGCCCGACGGCGTCGAGGGCGGCGCCGCGCCGCGCACGCTCTTCGTGGCGACGCCCGACCGGCTCTTCCAGGTGAGCCTGCCCGAGGACGCATGGCTCAAGGAGTCCGCCGGCTACGAGGTGAAGCTCCCCGAGGAGATCAAGGCCTCGTGCATCGCCGTCGTGCTCGACGACGCGTACGCGCCGGCGGGGGCCGGGGGCCGCGGCGCGCCCGCGGCGCCGGAGGTGCGGGTCACGATCGCCGAGGTCACGGCGCGCACGGCGTTCGACGGGCAGGGCCCGGCGGCGCTCGTGGGCGCGCTCGCGGGCGGCGGCGAGCGATCCAGGGCGGCGGCGGCGCTGCTCGCGCGCGGCGGGCCGGACGCGGTCGAGGCGGCGATCGCCGGCTACGACAGGCTCGACCCCGCGGGCAGGCAGCTCGCACGGGGCGTGATCGACACGGCGTCCTGCGCGGTGCAGATCCCGTTCCTCACCGCGCGGCTGGCGTCCGGCGCGGCCTCGGCGGCGCAGCTCGCGCCCGGCGCGGCATCCGCGGGGCGCGCGTCCGGGTTGGCATCGGCCGCGCCGGGGCGCGCCGCTCGCGCCGCGCCGCCCGAGCCCAATCCGGAGCTCCACCACGCGCGCGATCGCATCCGCCGTTGCGGGCGCGCGGCCGCGCCGGCGCTCGCGGAGATCGTGAAGTCGGGCGCGGCCGCGGCCAGGGTGGCGGCGGCCCGGGAGCTCGCGCTCGTCGCGCCGGCCGAGGCGATCCCGGCGCTGCTCGACGCCCTCGCCGGGGCGCGCGGCGCGGCGCGGAGGGAGCTCCGGGCCGCGCTCGCGCTGGCGGCGCGGAGCGAGCGGGCCGCTTCCGTGGTCGAGGAAGAGGTGCAGATCGAGCGGCTCCGCGCCCGGCCGGAGGACGCGCAGCTCGATCTGCTGCGCGCGCTCGGGCCGGCGCTCGGGCGGGTGAAGGGCGGCGGGGCGGCGTTCCAGGCGCTCGCTTCGGCGGGTGGCGCGCCCTTCGAGCGGCGTTACCTGCTGCAAGCGCCGGCCGCGGCGCTCGCGCGCGCGGGCGAGGCGCCGGCGGAGGCGTACCTCCGGGCGTCGCTCCGGAAGGACGGGGACGCGCACGTGCGCCTCCGCGCGGCCGAGGTCGCGGCGGACGTGCCGTCGCTCGCACAGGACCTGCTCGCGGCGGCCTCCGATCCGGACGCGCGCGTGCGCGAGGCGGCGATCGTGGCGCTCGCGCGCGCGGCCGCTGCCGGCGCGAAGCTGCCCGCCGGCGCGGCCGACGCGCTCGCGGCGCGGCTCACCTCGGACCCGTGGACGTTCATCCGGGGCGGCGCTGCGGTCGCGATCGGCGCGATGCCGGCGACGTCGGCGGGCGACCGGGCGCTCGTCGGGGCGCTCGCCGACGGCTCGCCCGAGGTGCGCCGGCACGCGCTCGACGGCCTCGGCGCGCACCGCGCGACCGCGCACATCGAGGCCGTGCGCGACCGGGCGGAGGACAAGGAGGAGGACGTCGAGGTGCGCGCGCGGGCGATCCTCGCGCTCGGGGCGATGTGCGACGCGAGCTCGGTCGACCTGTGGACGCGGCTCGCGCTCCGGGCGAAGGCGCCGATCGGCGAGCACGATCAGCGGCTCGGCTCGGCGGCGCTCGCGGCGCTCGGGTCGGTGCACCCGGCGGATCTGCCCGCGCGCCTCAAGCCGCTCCTCGACAAGGACACGCCGCACGGCCTGCGCGAGGCGGCGAGGGCCGCGCTCTCCGCGGCGCCGCAGTGCCGCCGCCGCTGACTGAGAATTGAAGGCCGGCCGGGGGGCGGCAGGCCGCCAGCGATGCCCCTCGCTCTCCGCTCTCCTTCGGTTGGCCAACGAAACGCATGCTCAACCTTCACAAGCTGGTTCGGGACGCGCTTCTGGACGACGCCACGCACTCCCCGACCCTGCGGGCGTGCCTCGAGCGGGACGGGGCGCGCGCCTTTCGCTACTTCGACCGGATCCTGCGCAGTCGTGAAGCCTACGCCAGGGTCGGTCTCAACCTCACCGAATTCTCTTCGCTGCTCCCTCTCGATATCTCCAGTCTGTCCACCCCGCTCCTGGTTTGTCTCGCCATGCAGCGCGACGGCCACCTGCGCCAGCGCGCCGTCTCCGCGCTCGCCGTCCGCGTGGAAGCCATCTCGCTGGCTGGCGTCGCAAACCGGATCGTCGACCCCGTGCCCCAGGTCGCTGAACAGGCGCGCGATGCCTGGGCCTCGCTGCTGGCGTATTCGAGCGTCCAGCACCTGGTTTGGTGCCTCCCGCTCATCGACATGGTCATCAAGACGCCACGGGGCGCGCGCTCCAGTGTTCTGCAAGACGTCGATGGCTTCATGTCCCGCTTCCCGGACATGGCCGTCGCCGAGCTCGATCTCGCGACCCGCTCGCCAGACCAATACTTGCGCCTGAGCGCGTTCACTCACCTCGCTCGCTTGTTCCCGAGCGAGCTCACCCCGCGCCTCGCTCAAGCCCTCGAGGACGCGAGCCCTCCCGTCCGACGATGGGCAGGACAGACCGCGCTCTCCGTCGTTCCACAACATGAGCTGGAACCTCTTCTTCGGCTGATCGCAGACAATCGCAGCCCGTCGCTCCGACTCCTGGCGTTGCGTGAGTATCGTCGGCGCGCGGACGCCGACCGCATCGAGGCCGCATGCCTCGACGGCAACGCCAATGTGCGCTTCTACGCTCGGCGCTACCTCCGCAAGCTCCACAGGAGCGTCGACCACCGCGACCGCGCGCTCTCGATTCTGACGAGCTCCGCCGGCCAGACCGCGCAGCTCATCGGCGCCCTCGCGGTACTGTCAGAGTTCGGACGCGAACAGGATCGACCGCTCATCGAGACGTTCGTGAAGGACAAACGCGCAAGGGTCGCCGCCGAAGCAGCGCGCACGCTTCGACTTCTGGGATAACCCCCTTCCGACCATGGCTGTTCCCTCGTGAGGGCGCCAGCGCTCACCTCACGACGCGCCCTGCCCGCCGCGGCAGCACCGCGCGCGCGCGCGCGAGCCACTCGACGAGCGACGTGGCGTCCGGGGGGACCGCGTCGAGGTCGGCGTCCTCCGCCACGCGCACCATGGCGGCGCCGTCGCCCGGCATCATGCCCTTCGCAGCGAGCATCGCCTGCGCCCTGAGGGGCGACAGCTCCTCGGTCGCCTTCTCGCCGAGCAGCGCGAGGATCCAGCCGCCGAGCGCCGGCGCTGCCACGCCGCCGATCACGTCGGGCGGCGAGGACAGGGCCGACGAGACGCGCCGGATGCCCTCCGCGATCGCCTCGCGGCGCGCCGGATCGCGGTCGATGTCGCGGGCGAACGCGAGGATCTCGCACCCCGCCTCCTGCGCGTCGAGCGCCGCGCCCAGCACGTGGTGCGTGTCCTCGTGGGCCGCGCCGCGCGCCTGGTACTTCCGGATGCTCTTCCACTCGCGGGCGCCGCCGACGACCCATCCGCTCGGCTGGACGCGGGAGAGCAGCGTGAAGAGCACGCCAGGGTGCTTGTCCGACTGGTAGGCGGGCGCCCCGGCGCGGCTGCCCAGCTCGCTCTCGCCCTCGCCGACAAGGAAGACCCGGATCCGCTCGGGCGCCTTCATCACGGCCGCGGCCCTCCGCCGAGGAGCGGCGCCTCGTCACCGCCGTTGGCGTAGCTCAGCCAGAGCTCCCCCAGCGCGTACACCCTGGACCGATCCTCGAAGCCCGGCGTGTCCAGGATGCGCGTGGCCCTCATCCCCCGCTCGCCCGCGCGGGTGATGACCGTGACCTCCTCCGGCTGCAGCTCGTTCACCACGAGCGGGCTGTGCGTCGCGAGGAGGACCTGGGTCTTCTCGGAGACGAGGCGCAGCGCGCGCATCACGTCGGCGATGCGCGCCGGGTGCAGCCCGTGCTCGGGCTCCTCGACGAGGAGCAGGGGCGTCGGATCGAGGTGCGGCAGCGCCGCGAAGGCGAGGTAGTAGAGCATGCCCTCGCTCATCAGCGACGCCGGCACGACGGCGCCGCCCTCGAGCTTCACGCCGATGGCCTTCGTCGTGGAGCTCGGGTTGGCGAGGTGGAGGCTCTTCACGCTGGGGAACAGGCGGGTGAGCTCCTCGTTCAGATCGACGTACGCCGACAGGTCGCGGCTGATGACGGCGTCGTAGACGGCCGGCAGGCCCGTGCCGCGCTCGTCGGCGAAGCAGAGCGGGTGCCCGTCGGGGATGAGCGGGTGCGGGGCCCTCAGCGCGTCGGGATCGAGGCGGAGCATCTGGGCCCCGCGCAGCGCCTGGACGATGTCCAGCGCAGGGCGCTCCGGGCTGGGCGCGCCGCCCGCGTCGTCCCCATCGGCGTCGTCGAGCAGGGAAGGGGGCTCCAGATCCCTGGGGAACGACATGGACCGGACTCGCCCCCCGGCGTCGAGCTCCACGCGCCACGTCGTGCTCGCCGCCGACACCTCGAACACGGCGCCGTCCGGGGCCTTGCTCGTGGGGCCGGCGCGCCCGAGCGTGTCCAGCGACGGCGCCCCGAGCGCCCGCTCGAGGACGGAGGAGAGGGTGCGGAGCGCCCGCAGCACCGTGCTCTTGCCGCTGTCGTTGGGCCCGATGAGCGCATGCAGCGGCGTCAGCTCCAGGATCGCGTCCTGGACGCAGCCGTAGCCCTGGATGCGGAGCTGCTCGACGTAGGGTCGGTCCATCGAGATCGACCCCAGCATAGCCGCTCGCTCGGCAGCAAGGAACTTGGCCCGCCCTCGCCAGCCCCTCTACGCAGCGGTCATGCGCCGCCTCCCGTCGATCGCGCTCGCCGCCCTCGTCGCGCTCGCCGTCCCCGTGGCGAGCGGCCTCGGCGAGCGGCACGCCAGCGCCAGCGTCGCCTATGAGTCGCCTTACACCTTCGAGCAGACCTTCGGCACGGCGCTGCGCCTCGTGCGCGTCGATCTCGGCTTCAAGCTCGTCGAGAAGGACGTCTCCAATGGCTACCTGCTCTTCGAGTACCGGAGCCCGGAGAGCGGCGGCAGGGTGACGCAGGGGGCGATCGAGGTCGTGGACGGCCGCGCCGGGGTGCACGTCGCCGTGCAGCTCCCGGCGATGCCGCAGTACCACGAGCAGGTGCTCCTCGACGGGCTCGTCAAGAAGCTCGCCGACGAGCACGGCGACCCGCCGAAGAAGGCGCCCGCGGGCGGGGGCGCGCCTCCCCCTGACGCGGGCGCGCCTTCGCCCGACGCGGGCGCGCCCTAGCCGCGCCGCACGTACTCGAAGTCGACGGGCTTGCCCTTGAGCCCCTTCGCCGGCGCAGCGATCCAGTTCGCCATCTGCTTCGGATCGAACACCGGCTTCTCCATCAGGCTCCGCACGTAGGCCTCGTCGCTCGCCGTTGGCAGCCACGCGTCGCGCCGGCGCTCCCACGCCTCCTTCGAGAGCGGGTTGCCGTCGACGTCGAAGTGCAGCCCCGCGTAGATCCCCGAGCTCCGGTGGAAGCGCCGGCTCGGCAGGCTCAGCTTGAACGACACGCCGGACGCCTCGATCACCCGGTTCATCTTGTCGATCCCGCGCTGCGAGTCGGCCACGTACTCGTCGCGCAGCACCTCGTTCATCGCGTTCCTGAGCGGCACCTCCTCGCGCCGCCAGCCGGTCACCGCGCAGCCCCCGGCGGCGGGCACGTGCGGCACGTGCGGCACGTCGATCACGTACACGCCGTCGAGCGCCCGGTGGTCGTCGTACGACGCCTCCTTCGCGCGGCCCTTCACGCTCGAGGCGAAGAACGACGCCGCGTTCGACGAGATCTCCCCGCCGAAGAGGTCCAGCGACAGCGAGTACCAGAGGTTCAGGTACTTCTGCACCGTCGGCAGATCGATGCCGCCCTCGGCGCGCGCGTCCTCGTTCGCGTTGCGCTTCATCAGCTCGCACGTACGCTCGACGATGCGGAGCAGGCCCGTCTCGCCGACGAACATGTGGTGCGCCTCCTCGGTCAGCATGAACCGCGTCGTGCGCGACAGCGGATCGAAGCCGCTCTCCGCGAGCGCGAGCAGCTGGTACTTGCCGTCGCGATCCGTGAAGTAGGTGAACATGAAGAACGAGAGCCAGTTCGTGCACGGCTCGTTGAAGGCGCCCAGGATCCGCGGCTTGTCCGGGTCGCCGCTCCGCCGCTCCAGGAGCGCCTCCGCCTCCTCCCGGCCGTCGCGGCCGAAGTGGCTGTGCAGGAGGTACACCATCGCCCAGAGGTGCCGCCCCTCCTCGACGTTCACCTGGAACAGGTTCCGCAGGTCGTAGACGCTCGGGCAGCTCTGGCCGAGCAGCCGCTGCTGCTCCACGCTCGCGGGCTCGGTGTCTCCCTGCGTCACCACCAGCCGCCGCAGCATGTTCCGGAGCTCCCCCGGCACCTCTTGCCACGCCGGCTCGCCCAGGTGGTCGCCGAAGCCGATCGTCCGGTCCGCCACCCGATCCGCGAGGAAGATGCCCCAGCGGTACTCCGGCATCTTCACGTAGTCGAAATGCGCCCACCCCTCGTGATCGACGCTGATCGCCGTGCGCAGGTAGATGTCGTCCGCCTGGAAGCCCTCGGGCCCCGTCTCCCGCCACCAGTCCAGGAACTTCGGCTGCCACGCCTCGAGGGCGCGCTGCAGCTTCCTGTCCGACGCGAGGTCGACGTTGTTCGGGATCCTCTCCGAGTTGACGACCGCGCTCATGTCCGCCTCCAGTCGAATTCGGGGCGCTCCGGCCGCCCGTACACCGTCAGCGCGCCCCGCTGGCCCACCGCGTTGGGGCGCTGGAAGATCCAGTTCTGCCAGGCCGACAGCCGCGAAAAGATCTTCGTCTCCATCGTCTCGGGCCCGCAGAAGCGCAGGCTCGCCTCCATCCCGGTCAGCGCGTCGGGCGACAGGCTCACCCGCTCCTCGATCGCGAGCCGCACCTCGTCGTCCCAGTCCATCGCGTCCGGCGCGAAGGTGCAGAGGCCCTCCTCCAGCGCCTCCTCGGCGGACAGGAGGCCCGTCTTCTCCTTCAGCGCGGCCACGCGCTCCGGCGCGCCGAGGAAGCGCGACGCGAGCCGCGTCAGGCCGTTCGACATGACGAGCGGACCGAAGTTCAGCGAGCTCAGCGCAATCGACGCGGGCGACGCGGGCGACGCGGGCGCCCCTGCCTGCCCCTCGTCCCCTCCGCCGTCCAGCATGTAGGAGCGGTCCGCCGCGAGGGCGAGCTCGAACAGGCTCCCCGCGAAGCAGGAGCCCGGCTCGATCAGCGCGAACACGCTGCGCGCCGTGAGGTCGAGCCGCTTGAGCACGCGCCGCATGTGGAGCAGCACCTCCTTCACGAACCAGTCGTCGCGGCTCGCCCACAGCGCCTCGTCCGCGGCCCGCACCGCGGCGGGAGAGCCGGACGTCCGCAGGAGCACGAGGCCCACCGTCGGGTGGTTGAAGCGGAGGTCGAGCAACGCGTCGTCCAGCTCGCGGAATGCGCGGAGCGCCCACAGGTCCGCGCCCGCCCGGCGCATCCCGGCGGCGTCGGTCAGCGTCTCGCGCATCTCGCGCGTCTCGCGCCCTTCGCCGTCCGGCCCGAGAACGCGGATCTCCGCGGTCCTCGCGGCGCGGTCCACCTTCATCGACACGTGGCGGTAGTCGCAGGTGGACACGTCGCCCGCCGTGGCGCGCCGCGCCTCGAGCGGCGAGAGCCTCACCCCGGGCCCCGCCCTGTCCGGCGTCGCCGCCGCGAGCTCGGCGGCGCGCTGGGCCACCGCCTGCTCGAAGCGGCTCTTCGGGATCGATCGATCGACGAGGCCCCACTGCTCCGCGCGCTTGCCGCGCACCCCCTCGGCCAGCGTCGAGAACACGTCCGCGAGATCGCGCCGCACCTTGCGCTTGTCCACGAGCCGCGTGAGCCCCCCGGTCCCCGGGAGCACGGCGAGCAGCGGCGTCTCCGGGAACGAGACGGCGCTGCTCCCGTCGTCGGCGAGGAGGATCTCCTCGCACGCGAGCGCGAGCTCGTAGCCGCCGCCCGAGGCAACGCCGTTCAGCGCCGCGAGGTAGCGCTGCCCGCTCTCGGAGCACGCCTCCTCGAGCGCGAGGCGCGTCTCGTTCGTGAACTTGCAGAAGTTGACCTTGAACGCGTGCGTCGACGACCCGAGCATGTAGATGTTCGCGCCGGCGCAGAAGATCCGCGGCTGCGCGCTCGTCACGACGACCGCCTTCACCTCGGGGTGCTCGAAGCGCAGCCGCTGCACGATGTCGGCGAGCTCGATGTCGACCGCGATGTCGTAGCTGTTGAGCTTCAGCTGGTAGCCGGGCCGCGCCGCCGCGTCCTCGTCGACGTCCATCACCACGCGCGCGATCGCCCCCTCGAACGAGAGCTTCCAGTGCCTGTAACGGCCTGGCTCCGTCTCGAAGCGGAGGGGCGCGTCCTCGCCGGACGCGCCGTCTTCCCGGGCCCTGGTCTGCGGCGCCGGCGCCGCGGAAGGAGGAGAGGTGGTCGCTTCCATACCCGACGAGCCCACCACCGCGCCGGGGTTCAGTCAAGCAGTATAGTTCTTGTTGAGCCGCCTTTCATGAAATATAGTGCATCTACGAGATGGCGTCCCGTCAGACATCGCGCAAGGCGCGCGCAGGCCAGGGGCCGGAGGCCGGCGCGGGGGGCGTCGCGGACGGCGCGCCGCCGATCCTCGCGCGCCTCGGCGGTCGGCTCCGGCAGCGGCGGACGGAGCTCGCGCTCACCTTGCGCGAGCTCGCCGAGCTCGCCGGCGTGAGCGAGCGCTTCCTTGTGCTGCTCGAGAGCGGGCGGGCGAACGTCTCCGTGGTGCGGCTCGAGGACATCGGCCGCGCGCTGGGCACCTCGGCCGCCGCGCTGCTCTCGGCGGGCGAGCTCGGCGAGGAGGCGCCGCCGCGCGGCCGGTCGGCCGGCGAGGCGGGGGAAGGGGCGGGCGAGCCCCTCGTCGCGCTGCTCGGCCTGCGCGGGGCCGGCAAGACCACGATCGGCGGCCGCGCCGCGGCGCGGCTCGGCGTGCCCTTCCTCGAGCTCGACGCCCTCGTGGCCGCGCGCGCGGGGATGAGCCTCGCCGCCCTGTTCGAGATCCATGGAAACGCCTACTACCGGCGGCTGGAGCGCGAGGAGCTCGCACGGCTCGAAGGCGCGCGCGCCCACGGGATCGTGGCCACGGGCGGCGGCCTGGTGACCGATCCGGCGACCTTCGAGCGACTGAGGCGCTGCGCGGTGACGGTGTGGCTGCGGGCGACGCCCGAGGACCACTGGCGCCGCGTGGTCGAGCAGGGGGACGCGCGGCCCATGGCCAACCGGGCCGACGCCATGAAGGAGCTCAGGGCGCTCTTCCAGGCGCGGCGCGCGCTCTATGAGCAGGCCGACTTCGCGGTGGACACGTCGGCGCTCGGTCTCGCGCGCTCTGTCGATCGCGTGGTCAAGATCGCGCGTGAAGCTGGTAGAAGGAACGCGACGCGCTCGCCTTGAGTCGGGGGCGCGCTCCCCCTCCTCCCCATGTCCATGCCGCGCCTCAAAATTCTCTTCGTGGTGTCCGAGTGCGTCCCCTTCAGCAAGACAGGTGGTCTAGCCGACGTGGCGGGCGCGCTGCCGGTCGCGCTCGCCGCGGCCGGTCACGACGTGCGCGTCGTGATGCCGGCGTACCGTGCCGCCAAGCGCTACCTCGCCCGCCAGATCGCGCTTGCCGAGCAGCAGCCCGCAGGCAGCGAGGCCGTCGCCGCGCCGGCCGTCGCCGCGGCGGCGGCCGCCGGCAACGGGCTCGCCGCCCCGGCGGCCGACGCGGTCCCGGCGGCCGACGTGGCCCCGGCGGCCGACGCGGCCCCGGCGGCCGACGCGGCCCCGGCGGCCGACGCCACCCCGCCGGCCGACGCGGCCCAAGGAGGAGACGGCGAGCCCCCGGCGGATCGCTTCGTGCCGCACCGGCTGCCGCTCTCGCTCGGCGTGCCCCTCGGCGGCGGCGAGGCGTGGACCGCCGTCTGGGAGACGCGCCTCGATCCCGGGACGCCCGGTGCGCCTGCGCCCCGCGTGTACCTGCTCGAGCACGACGTCCTCTACGATCGCGACGGCATCTACGGCGACGCGCACGGCGAGTTCGGGGACAACCTCGCCCGCTACGCGCTCCTGTCGCGCGGCGCGCTGCAGCTCTGCCACGCGCTCGAGTTCTGGCCGGACATCGTCCACGTCCACGACTGGCAGTCGGCGCTCGTCCCGCTCTACCTCAACGTCCTCGAGCACCGGTCGCCGCTCGCCCGCGCCGCGTCCGTTCTGACGATCCACAACCTCGGCTACCAGGGCTGGTTCAACAAGGGGCAGCTCCACACGACCGGGCTCGGGTGGGATCAGTTCCACAGGTTCTGCCTGGAGGCGTACGACAGCATCAACCTGCTCAAGGGCGGCATCTACAACGCCACGCTCGTCTCCACGGTCTCCCCCAGGTACGCGCAGGAGATCCAGACGTGGGAGGGCGGCGAGGGGCTCGACGGCGTGCTGCGGGATCGGGGCACCGACGTGATCGGGATCCTCAACGGCATCGACGATTCCATCTGGAACCCCGCGACCGATCCCCACATCGCGGCGCCGTTCTCCGCCGAGGATCTCGGCGGCAAGCGCCTCTGCAAGGCGGCGCTCCAGCGAGAGATGGGGCTCGAGGAGCGCCCCGACGTCCCGCTCCTCGGGCTCATCAGCCGCCTGGCGACCCAGAAGGGGATCGACATCCTCGCGGGCGCGCTCGACCACATCCTCTCGCTCGACGTCCAGCTCATCGTCCTGGGCTCCGGCGAGCGCTGGGCCGAGGACCTCTTCTCGCGGATCTCCGGCGCGAGCGACCGCTTCCGCGTCTACGTCGGCATGAACGAGGGGCTCGCCCACCGCATCGAGGCGGGCGCCGACCTCTTCCTGATGCCGTCGCGCTACGAGCCCTGCGGGCTGAACCAGATGTACAGCCAGCGCTACGGGACGCTGCCGGTCGTGCGCGCCGTCGGCGGCCTCGACGACACGGTCGAGAACAACGTCACGGGCTTCAAGTTCGAGGAGATGTCGTCGAGCGCGCTCGGGAACACCGTCGCGTGGGCGGTGCACCTCTACCGCGCCGACCCGGCCTACTTCCGGTCGATGCAGCTGCGGGCGATGAAGAAGAACTTCGGCTGGGCGCAAGCCGCGCGGCAGTACGAGGCCCTCTACCGCCTCGCGATCGCCCGCCGCACCGGCCGCCCGTTCTGACCGCGCCCGCGCCCCCGGCGGAGGCGCGGCGCGATCGGCGCGTGCCCCCCTCGCGGGGAGCGCACGCCTCCCTGGCGGGGAGCGCGCCCCGGGCGCGTCACTCCTTCTCGGGGGCGGCCGGCGCGGCGGGTGCGGCCGGCTGCGCGGTCCCGGCGGCCTCGCGCGTCGCCGCCTGGCTCTTCGCCATGAGCGAGCGGGAGAGCGCGCGGTGTTTCCCCTCGATCACCGACACGAAGCTCGTGACGACCGGCAGGAACAGGGCGGGGGAGGTGATCCCCTTGTCCGTCAGCTTGGGCTCGGCCGCCTTCACGTCGCGGATGAAGCCGGCGAGCGCGGGCTCCATGATCTTGGCCCACGGGTCGGTCTGGTGGGTCGAGCCGTACGTCTTGAGCGCGGCCGCGGACGTCTCCAGCTTCTGGAGCGCGGCCTTCTCCGCCGCCGGATCGACGTTCTTGCTGGTGAGGATCAGCATGAGCGCGCGCGCGTCCTCGAGGGCCGTGATCGCCTCCTTCTGACCCTCTTCCGCCTTCGCGAGGTCGGGCAGGTGCGACGCGTGCCACGCGGACACCGCGAGGCCGAGCTTGTCGGAGTGCGCGTCGAGCTTCTGGAAGTCGGCGAGGAGCTTCGCGTGGAGCTCCTTGCCCTTCGCGAAGCTGTCCTTCTTGTACTCCTCGCGCTGGTAGTAGTTGGCCGCCGCGGCGATGTTCTTCGCCAGCTCGGTCGCGAACGGCGCGTACTCGGCGAGCGCGGCGTCGACGTCCGCCATGGCCGGCTCCTTGAGGCTGAGGGCGACGGTGCAGGCGCGCGCGTTGCGCTCGTGCGGCGCGCGCGCGCTGAAGTTGATCGGCCGGCGCTCGTCCGGCTTGCCAGGCGGGGTCGGTGCGCCCTTGGCGGCGGGGGCGCTGGTGCCGCCCGGCGCGGCGGCGGTGCCGGGCAGGCCGGTCGTCTTCGGCGCGGCGGCGCCGGGCAGCTTCGCGGGGAGCGCGCCCTTCGCGGCGTCTCCGGCCTTCGCCTGATCGTCGTTGCCGAAGCTCGGGATCTTCTTCTCGCTGGGCTCATCCTTGCCGAGGCTCGCGAGGTAGGCGTCGCGGGCCTGCTTCAGCGAGAGCGTCCCGAAGTAGCAGACGTCGACGCGGTACTCCTTCATCGACTGCGGGTCGACCTTCGCCATCGGCGACACGGGCGTCCGCAGGCTCGCCTTTCCCTTGTTCGTGTTCGCCGCCGCGGAGCTTGCCGGCTCCGGCTGGGGAGGGGGCGGGTCCTCCTTGCAGCCGGCGGCACCGCTGGCGACGAGCACGAGCGCGATAGAACAGAGAGACCTGACGGAAATCATTCGGTGTGCCTCCTCGGCTGGCGCAGGAACGGGCGCATCATGCCTAAGCCGGCGGCGCTTGCAACACCCGGCCAGGGGCGAGAACTTGCGGCCCTGGTCGGGAAAACCCCGCCCCCGGCCCAAAACACGCGACGCCGCCCGGTTCTTCCAGGCCTCCGCCGGGGCTGTCCCTCCCCGGCCTCCGCTGTGGCTGACGAAACGTTCCGGGTCTAATGTCCGCCGCGTGAAGCTGCGAACCTTGACCCTGGACGAGCTGACCATCGACGACGAGCGCTCCTTCCGGCACGTCGCGCTCTACGACGATCTGAAGCAGGCACTCCGGCGCGACGGGTACCGCTTTCGCGTGCCCGAGGGCGAGGCGAGCTGGGATCGCGTCGTCTTCTTGAACCTGACGTTCTGGAGCCAGAGCGAGCAAGGCGACCTGATCGCCGGCGACCACCTCGCCGCCGACGTCGTCGCGCACGTGGCGTGGCACCACCTCGCCCACCGCGCGCTCACGGCGGCGGGCGCCGGCGCTCCGCCCAGCGCGGAGGCGCTCCTGCTCGCCGAGGCCATCGCCAGCGCGTTCGATCTGTACCTCGTCGGGCGCCTCCTTGGGCACGCCCCCAGCTCCGACTTCCTGGCCACGCAGGTGCCCGCGATGGCCGAGGCGGCCGACGCGGCTGGCCTCTCCGACGCCGGGTTCGAGGCGCTCCTGGAGAGCGTGGCCGGGGACCCGGAGCGCGCCTTCGAGGACCTCCGCGCCCTGCTCTTCGACGTCACGACGGCGCTCGTGCGCTGCGATCGCCTGAGCCGCGCCGCGGAGATCCTCGCCGGCTTCGACGCCCACCGGTTCGCGCCGCTCCTCCACCACTACGAGCTGTCGAACTGGATCCTGTCGACCCGCGCTTCCGGGTCAGCCCCCGCCCCCGATCCGGTCGCGCGCGCCGTCGACACGGCGCTGCGGAGCGCGCCGGTGTCGCTGGACTGGTTGGAGCAACGCTGGGTGCGCCCGCCCGCGCCCCTGCCGGCGCCCGCCGGTGAGCCCTCCGCCTAGGCGAATCCAGCGGGATCCGGCGGAATCCCGCGCCGCGGAGCCGGGCGGAGCGGGCGAGCCCGAGGACGACCGCCCTGGTCACCTGTGAAGAAGATTGCGCGTGCTGGCGAGCTGCGCGATTCTCTTCTCAAGGTGCAACTCGCCTGCTCTCTCTGCAGGACCTACGTGGAGATCGGTGTAGGACGCGAGATGCGTCCGTCCTTGCCGTTTGTCTGCAAGACGTGTCGCGCGAAGAGCAAGCAGTCCGCGTCCGAGAGGGGTGAGCCACGGTCTTCCCCCTCGGGCGTTCCGAGCTCCGTGAGCGGACGCGACCGGCGGGAGCCGTCGAGCGAGCCGGAGCGCGCGAAGCCTTCCTCCGGGCGCCGCTCGGAGAGGGGGGCCGGGCTGTCGAGCGATGTGCTGGACGCCGAGACGACGCTCCCGGGCGCTGGCATCCAGCGCCGGCTGGTGGAGCCCGCGGGCGAGGCGGAGCGGCGCGCGGCGCCGGCGGCGGGGCGCAGGCGGGGGCTCACGCTCGCGGAGCGGATCGCGCAGCAGGAGCTGGACGCCGCGCCCGAGTCCAGCCCGAGGGCGCTGGATGCGTTCGACGCGGCGGCCGAGGCCTCGCTCGAGCACGCCGTCGTGACGCCGGACGGCGGGCTGGGGCGGCGCGAGGTCCCGGCGCGGCATCGCACGTTCGCCGGCCTCTCCTGGGACGACACGCCCCGCGGCGGCGCGGCGCCGACCGGCAGGAGCCCGTCCGCGCTCCCTCCCGCCGACTCGGATCCCGTCTCGATCCAGGACCTCGCGCAGATGCTCTCCCCGGGCGTCGAGCCGCCGTCGCTCTCGTTCGGCTCGCACGCCCTCGAGGAGGAGCGCGCGAGCCAGCCCGCGCCCGCGCTCGAACCCGCCGCGGTGCCTCGCGCGGCCCCGCGCACGCCGGTCCCGGCGCGACCGCCGGCGCGCCGCGAGCAGCGCACCACGGCGCCGGTGGCGCGGCCGCGGACCGCTGCCGTCCCGCGCGCCGGCGGCACCTCGCGGCCCGTCGCGCCGCCGTCGGAGATGCCGCCGGCGCCGCTCTCCGAGATACCGTCGGCGCCGCTGTCCATCGACGAGGGCCGGCCGTCGTCGCACCGCTCGTCGCCCGAGCTCCGGCTCGAGGACGTGCAGGCGATGGCGGCGCTCGCCCCGCCGCCCATGCCGCCCGCGCGGCGCGCCCGGTCCGGCCCGAGCGCCGCGCAGCCCGCCGACGCCTCTCCGGCGGACCTCGCCTTGTTGGGTTCGCTCGTCCCGTCACCGGCCGCGGGCCCGCCGCGCGCCGCCGAGGAGCAGCGGCGAGGCCGCGCCAGATCCAAGGCGGCCGAGGCGCAGGGCGCCGCGGAAGGGCCGCGGGATCAGGGGAACGACGAGCGGCCGTCGCACGAGCCGCTCGCGCTCACGAACCTCTCTCCGCGGTCGACCGCCCGCGCGGCGGGCGACTGGCCCGGCCAGACCGAGCCTCGCGGGCGCGCCGAGCGCAAGGAAACCTCGGGCCTGATCGACCTGCGCAGCATGGCGCCGCCGCCCGGCGAGGAGGGCGAGGCGCGCCGCAACGAGGACCGGGCCGATCAAGAGATCCTGAGCATCAACAGCGGGCTGTTCGATGACGCCGCCGCCGGGCGGAGCTCGGACTCCTCGTTCCCCTCGCAGCCCGTCGAGCCCGAGCTCCTGGCCGTCGAGGGACACACGTCCTCCGGGGAAGAGACGCCGGTGCGCACCTCGATCACGGCCGGCTCCGTCGTGTCCGAGAAGCTGCGCGCCCTCTCGACGCCGGCATCGCGGCAGAACATGGCGCTCGCCGGCTGGGTGACCGTCGTCTTCATCGTGTTCGGCGCTGCGCTCTACCTCGCGCAGGCTCACGGCCGCTCGTCCAGCGCCGCGGCGACCCAGAACGCGCCCGCGGGCAGCGGCGCGCTCGTTGAGTCGCCGCCTCCGTCATCCGCCGCGACGGAGCCCGCTGGCCAGACCGCCGACCGGGAGCCGTCCCTCGATGACGAGCCGGTCGCGGAGCCGCCGGCCGCTTCTCCCGGCCCTGCGGAGCAGGCGCTGGCCGCCTCCGCCGGCCCTGCCGGCGAGCCAGCTGCACCGTCGCAGCCCGTGCAGGCAGGGGCTACTCCCGGCGTGGCACCCGAGCCGACCGCCGCGCCGGCAGCGAGCGCCGCGCCAGCAGCGACCGCCGCGCCGGCGGCGAGCGCCGCGCCAGCAGCGACCACCGCGCCGGCGGCGACCGCTGCGGCGGCGACCGCTGCGCCGGCGGCGACCGCTGCGCCGGCGGCGACCGCCGCGCCGCAAGCCAGCGAGAAGCCTGATGTACCCGAGCGCCCTGCCCGGGCCGCGGCGCCGAGCGAGCCCGAGCGCACCAAGCCGGCGGGCAAGCAGCCGCCGCCGGCGCCGCTCCTTCCAGCGAAGGACGAGCCAGCGCGCTTCGATCAGAGCGCGGCGTCCAGCGTCCTCGCGTCCGCGGCGGCCGCCGCCGCCGGGTGCACCGGCGAGGGCCTCACCGGCACGGCCCGCGTGGCCGTCACCTTCGCGCCCACGGGGAAGGCCATGTCGGCGCGCGTGGAGGGGGGCGACCTGGTCGGGACCGCCACCGCCGGGTGCATCGCCGCTGCGTTCCGCGACGTCGCGGTGCCGCCTTTCGAAGGAATTCCGGTCACCGTCATGAAGCAGGTGAAGATCCGCTGACGACGGGTCGAAAGCTTTCTATCCTCCCGCCGCTGTGCTGGTCGCGCTTCGGGTCAAGAACTTCATCCTGATGGACGCCCTCGAGCTCCGGCTCGAGCCCGGGTTCAACGTGCTCACCGGCGAGACGGGCGCGGGCAAGTCCATCGTCGTGGGCGCGCTCTCGCTGGTCCTCGGCGGCCGCGCGAGCGCCGAGCAGGTCCGCCCCGGCGCGGACGAGGCCGAGATCGAGGCGCTCTTCGACGTGCGCGGCTCCGATCGCGCGATGGCGATGCTCGACGCCGCCGGCATCGCGAGCGAGGGCGAGCTCGTGGTCCGCCGCGTGGTCCAGGCGACCGGCCGCTCGCGCGCCTACCTGAACGGCCGCCTCTGCACCGCGGGCGAGCTCCAGGCGCTCGCCCCGGAGCTCGCGGATGTCGCCTCGCAGCACGAGAGCGTCGCGCTGACCGATCCGTCGACGCACCTCGGCTATCTCGATCGCTTCGGCCGCCTCGTGCCTGCGCGCAGCGAGCTCGCGGCGGACGTCAGCGCGCTCGAGGCGCTCACCGCCGAGCTCAGGGCCGCCCGCGAGCTCGAGCGCGGCCGCGGCGAGCGCGAGGCGTTCCTCTCCTTCCAGCTCCAGGCCATCGACGCGCTGTCGCCGCGCCCCGGCGAGCTCGCCGATCTCGCGGCCGAGCGCAACCGGCTCCGCCACGCGGGCCGCCTGCACGACATCACGCGGCGCGCCGCGTCCCGCCTCGATCAAGGGGACGACGCGATGTGCGACGAGCTCGCGCGCCTCGCCTCGGAGCTCCGGGCGGCGGCGGAGATCGATCCCGCGCTCGACGATGTCGCCCGCGCGGTCGACGGCTGCTGGACGGAGCTCAGCGAGGCGGCCCGCCAGATCGCCCGCTACGCCGAGCGCGCGGAGGCCGACCCGGATCGCCTCTCCGAGATCGAGGATCGCATGTACCGCCTCGAGGGCCTGCTCCGGCAGCACGGCCCCACGCTCGACGACGTGCTCGCCGCGCGGGCGCGCCTCGCGGCCGAGCTGGAGCGCCTCTCGGGGGTCGAGAGCCACGTCGCGGAGATCGAGCGGCGGCGCGACGCCTTGCTCGCCGTCGCCGCCGAACGCGCCCGCAAGCTCTCGGCGAAGCGGCGGAAGGCCGGCGAAAAGCTCGGCGCCGCGATCTCCTCGGAGCTCGCCGATCTCGGCATGGGCGGGGCGCGGGTCGTCGTGGACATCGAGCCGCACGGCGGCGACCGCGCCGAGCTGGTCGTCGACGGCGCCCGCCTCGGCCAGGACGGGATCGACCGCGTCGAGTTCCTCATCTCGCCCAACAAGGGGATCGAGCCTCGCCCCCTGCGCCGCATCGCCTCGGGCGGCGAGCTCTCGCGCGCCCTGCTCGCCCTGAAGCGGGTGCTGGCGGAGTGCGGGCCCGCCGGGCTCTACGTCTTCGACGAGGTCGACAGCGGCGTCGGCGGCGCCGTCGCCGACAAGATCGGGCGCGCGATCGGCGACGTGGCGCGCCACCACCAGGTGCTCTGCATCACCCACCTCGCGCCCATCGCGGCGTTCGCCGGCGCGCACTTCGTCGTCGCCAAGGAGAACGCGGGCGGCATCGCCAAGAGCTCGGTCACGCGCGTCGACAAGAAGGACCGCATCGCCGAGGTGGCGCGGATGCTGTCGGGGGCGAAGGTCACCGGCGCGTCGCTCAGGGCCGCGACGGAGCTCATCGAGGCAGCACGCCTCTGACGCGGGCGCCGGCGTCCCGGACGTCAGCTCCGCGCGAGCGCGTAGTCGTTCAGATCGACGCGGATCAGGTCCTTGAGCCAGGGGTGCACCGTGATCGCGGTGCGGTAGAGACCCTGGGCCATGCGCCGGTAGCTCGTGTGACCCTGCTTCGCCGAGCGGAGCTCGATGACGTGGAAGAGCTCGCGCAGGTTCAGCGTCCAGAGGGTCCTCACGCGGAAGCCGAGCGGCACCGCGTACTGCGACTCGAGCGGGTAGCGCTCCTCCATCGCGTTCCACGCGTCGCGCGCGGCGAGCATCGCGTCCTGGTAGGCCTCGGCGTGGCCGAGATCCGAGAGGGCCTGCGGCGTCTCGAAGCCGAGCCGGCAGGTGAGCCGCTGCGTCGCCGGCGTCAGCATCCTGTGGCGCTGCAGGTCGCGGTACGCGCCGTAGTCGAGCATCAGCTCGAAGGTCATCGTCGACGCCTCGAACGCGCGCGGCGGCGCGTCGTACGGGCCGCGCTTCTCGCACGCGGCCTTCGCGATCCCGATGAGCTCCGGCAGCGTCGCGCGGTGGAGCGCGTCGCCCAGGTTGTAGGCGTGCACGCCCGGATCGCTCCCGTCATACGCGAGCGCGAGCGCGACGCGCTCCAGCGCGTCCTTGTCGTAGCGCACCAGCCGGACAGGCTGGTTGATCACCATCGTCGCGCTCACCCCCTCGTCCGGCGGCGTGTAGACCCGCTTCATCGCCGCGGCGACGCTGGCCTGCAGCGTCTGCCGGAGCTCGTTCGGCGCGGCGTACTTCACGAGCGTCGGGGTCACGGCAAGCGCCGCCGCGTGCATCTCGCGGGCGACCCTGCGCACCTCCTCGAGCGGGTGCGACAGCATCTTCGTCAGCAGGACCTCGAGCGCCCTCGCGTTCGCGGTGAGGCCGATGTTCGTCCGCGTCCCCGCCGGCAGGAGGCCGCGCAGGAGATCGCACGCCTGCGCGCGCAGCGCCCCCTTGTAGGCGGCGTCCGACATCTTCTCGGGCTTCGGCGAGCGCGCGCCGAGCCGCTCGGTCACCCTGGGGACGAGGTCGAGGTAGGTCGCGAAGAGCCGCTCGCTCGATGCCTTGTATTTCGCGGCGTGCTCGGCGTCGAGCTCCGGCAGGTCGACGAACGAGTGCTGATCGAAGACCACGTAGCGCGTGCTCTTCTCCGTGTAGGAGCCGAGCCGCAGGTCCTCGATCACCTTGGACGCGACGATGCTGACGTTCTCGATCGCGAGGTGCACCACCGCGTGCTCGGCGACCGACGCGTGGCCGTAGCCCACGACCCATTTCTCGTGGAAGCTCCGCGCCTTGTCCGACGCGAACGCGAGGCCCCGGCGCGGCCGGCCGTCGGCCTCCGGGGCGACGTCGAGCTCCTCGTCGCCGAGCAGGCGCGCCAGGTTGGTGCGCAGATCGTCCCGGCTGCGCGAGTAGTACGCGAACAGGACGGCGATGACTTCTTCCGGCAGACCCGACAGCGAGAAGACGTCGGCCGTCAGGCTCGACACATACGGCGCGATGCGGGCACGCGACGCTTCGTCCAAGGCCATGCCCCTGCTTCTACTCCCAATCGCAGGCCGGACGGTCGACAAAACTCGGTTTCCGATCGACCGATCCGGGCCACGCCGGCGCACCGCCGCGCCGGCCCTCGCGGCCGGGGCAGGCCGGCGCGCGCGGTCCGGGCGCGGCGCGTGTTCGGCGTCGTGCGCGTGTTCGGCGTCGTGCGCGTGTTCGGCGTCGTGCGCGCTCTGCGTCAGAGCGCTCGCGCCGCGGAGACGACGAAGGGATCGGGGAAGATCTCGCTGTTCGCGAGCGGCCGGTTGCGGCGGGTCAGCACCTCGCAGCCGTTCCTCGTCACGACGATGGTGTGCTCGAACTGCGCCGACAGCGAGCGATCGGCCGTCAGCGCGGTCCATTTGTCTTCCTGGATCTCGACCTCGTAGGTGCCGAGGTTGATCATCGGCTCGATCGTGAAGCACATGCCGGCGCGGAGGCGGGCGCCGCTGCCGTACTTGCCCACGTGCGAGACCTGCGGCGCCTCGTGGAAGCGCCGCCCGATGCCGTGCCCGACGAAGGCCCGCACCACCGAGCAGCCCTCGCCCTCGGCGAACTCCTGGATGGCGGCCCCGATGTCGCCAAGGCGCGCCCCGTCCCGGACCTGGGCGATGCCGAGCTGCAGGCTGCGCCGGGACACCTCGGTCACGTGCTTCGCCTCGGCCGAGGGCTTGCCGATGTAGAAGGTCGCGGACGTGTCGCCGTAGAAGCCGTTGTAGATCGTGGTGACGTCCACGTTGATGATGTCGCCCGGAACGAGGACGCGATCGCACGGGATGCCGTGGCAGACCACCTCGTTGATCGAGGTGCAGACGCTCTTCGGGAACCCGTGGTAGTTGAGCGGCGCGGGGTAGCCGCCGCGGCGGATCGTGTCCTCGTGGACGAAGGTGTTGATGTCCTCGGTGGTGATGCCGGCGCGGATCATCTCGCCGACGCCGAGGAGCGTCTCCGCAGCCATCTGTGAGGCCGTGCGGAGGGCGTCGACTTCCTTGACCGTCTTGATGCTCACGTTGCTCACGGCGCAGACAGCTCCCCGAGGACGACGGCCTCTTTGACGGCCGCGGCGACCTCCGCTGTATCAGGTGAAAGGTGCCAGTGGATCTCCGGCTCGCCGGCCTCGCCGGCGAAGCGCCGGATGAAGGCGATGAAGGTGAGCCCGCGGAGCCGCGCGTCGATCGCCTTCGCGACGCCGAACGCGCGGCTCTGCGGCCGGATGTGGAGCTCGAACGCCCGGTCCGGCGCCCGGGGTGTGGCCAGCGGAGGGTAGCCGACCTGGATCCCGAGGTGGTAGGTGCTCTGTTCGCCGATCGAGTCGACGGTCACCGTGTTGACGCGCACCCGCGCGACCACGTCTCCCGTCTGCGCCCGCTCGCGGAGGAACGGGTCGGATCTGGGCGAGGGGCCGTCCAGCGAGAAGCCCACGGCGGCAGGCTCGATGTTGTCGTCGAAGACCTCGCGCGCGCGCCCCTCCCATGGGGGCAGGCCAGCCTGGGAATCGACGGACGCCGCGGGGCGCTCGTGATCGGCGACACAGCCGCCGGCGGGGCCAACGGTCGCCAGCGCGGCGAGCGCAAGGCGCAAAGGTGCAGCACCGGCGGCAGGCATCATCCTTGGGGCCAGAGCTCGTAGCACGTCGGCCGGTCCCTGTCAGGACCCGGCACACACTGGCAACAGGCGCTGTCGAGGCTGTTTTGCCCTCGTCGCGATCCGCCGCGCGCTCGCTGCTCTCCATCGATCCGGCCGAGCGATCGTCCAACGGCGGTCGACCCCGCTCGGTGCGGAGAACCTATTCTCCTGTCCTACCGCAGGTGCTAGCGTTCTCCGGCTTGCCGGGCTGGGTTTCCTGGCTTTTGCGATTGCACAGAGCGCAGGGACAGGGCCTGCGCCGGCTGGAGGAGGAACATGAAAGCGAAGAGGCTCCTGGGAGCGGCGCTGGCTCTGGGGCTGGGCCTTGCGGCGATCACGAGTGCGACCGTGGCGGCTGCCCAGCAGAAGCGGGGGACGAGCGGGGCGTCTGCCGCGGCTCCTGCCAAGCCTGCCGATACGCCGGTGACGAAGAAGACGATCGCGCTGACGCCTCCGGGCATCGCCTGGGGGATGACCACCAAGCAGGTGGCGGCGGTCATCGACAAGATGCTCGATGAGGCGTACGTGCCGCGTTACAAGGCGGTCTCGCCCGGCGTGAAGATGAGGGCGCTCGACGCGGAGCTCGCCGAGGAGAAGAGCGCGTTCCGCCGCAGCCGCATCGACTTCGGCGGGTTGCCGACCGGCATCGACGCGACGCCGCTCAAGGGCGAGTACACCTACCTCAACAAGGAATCGATGATGACGCTGACCCGCGAGAGCGGGAAGCGGTACTTCTTCTTCATCCAGGACAAGCTCTGGAAGATCATCGACGAGCACCCGCTGGGCGAGAAGGCCGCCCGCGGGAAGGACTATGCGTCCGCCGTGGTCAAGCTCGCGACGGCGTTCGGGGTGCCTGGCCGCGTGACGCCGCCTGCTCCGGACAAGGGCCGCTACGGCAACGAGGTCGACTGGAAGGACGCGGCCACGCACTTCCGTGCGATCGAGCGGAACGACTCCGAGATCGCGTTCGCCTACGAGGACCTGGTCACGCTGGGCAGCCTCGATTCGCTCCGCCCCAACAAGCCGGTCGACGCGAACGCCATCGACCCCGCCGTCGCCTCCGCCGTCCGCAAGGAAGATCCCCCTCCCGCCCCGCCCCCCTCCGCCGACAAGCCCGGCAAAAAGTAGTATCCCTCGCCCCCCCCGCTCCTCCCTCTCTCTCTCTCAACCCCCCGGTTCCTGCAACCCGCCTGAGGCGGTCACCCGCACAGGAGACGGGTCCAGATCGGCGTTTTCGGCGCGGAAGCGCACTCCAGTGCGCTGAGCACCGAAAACGTCGAGATGGGCCCGTCTCCGCAGCGGGTGCCCGCCTCAGGCCAGGGAGGCGCCGTCGGGGACACGCATGCCGTTGGTCACGATGACCCGCGCGGACGGCGCGACGGCGAGCACCGCTGGCTCGATCACCGCGCGCGCGGTGAGCATGGCCCCGGGGCAGCCCGAGCACGCGCCGGCCAGGTGGAGCGTCAGGTGATCGGGCTCGACGGCCACGATGTAGAGCTCACCGCCGTCGGCTCGGACGAGCGGCGCGATCACCTCGCGGCAAACCTTGAGAAGCTGATCGATGGAAGCCGGCATGGGGGTGAGCTCGGCAGCGCGAGCCAGTCGCCACAGCCTAGCACGGTAGCGCTCGATAAGGAGATCTCCCCCAGGCCCGCCGCCGGCCGTCGCAGCACCCGGGCCGTCGCCAGGGGGCCGGGCGCGCTCAGAGCGTCGAAACGAGCGCGGCGACGCCGGCGTCCGCGGCGAGCTCCGGAGCGCGCTGCGCCGCGGCGCCGAAGGTGCGGCCGGCGATCTCCACCGTGCCGCTCCAGGGGCCCGAGGCCGTCTTCGCCGGCAGGTCCAGCTTCTCGAGCGCCTCGGTGTTGACGTCGGGCGTCACCGGTCCGCCGTACGCCTTCGCGCCCTTCCACGCGAAGACGTAGAGCAGCGGCGTCGACTTCAGCCCGTCGCGCTTGGCGATCTCGGCGATGTCGCGCTTGGCCGCCTCCTGCAGCCGGTACGCGTAGGCGCGGAACGACCAGCCCGTGACGAAGAGGCCCTGGAGCTCGCCGCCGCTCCGTGTGACCGGGTGCACGGCGACCCACTGGAGATCTGGGCCGTTCCTGACCCCGCGCATCTCCTGCATCTCCCCGAACGCCTCGACGACGCCGCTGCCCGGGGCCAGCACCTTCCTGAGCTCGGGGAACGAGGCCAGGACGGACCTGTTGGCGAGCATGTCCGGATCGGCCTCGCTGCGCAGCACCGTGCCGCTCGGATCGGCGAACGAGAAGAAGGTGCTCTTCGCGAACTCGAGGTCCTTCACCGAGGCGCGCGCTCCCGCGATCGCCTTCTGGAGCCCGAGCAGGTTCGCGCCCGGGTCGGTGTCCACCAGCGCAGCGAGCTTCTGCGAGCCCGCGGGGAGGCCCGTCCGCACCTGGCCGACGTCCTCCGCGACGATCGGCGCGAGCTTGCCGCAGAGCTCCGCGGCGTGCTTCTGGGAGGTCTTGCCGTCCTCCTGACACGCGCTCCCGAGGGCGGCGGCCAGCGCACAGGCGAGCACGGCAGGCTTGCTTTCGCTTCGGGCGAAGGTGGAAGAGCGCATCATCGAGAACGACTCTCCGAGGCGAGCGGAGTTCCGGCGGCCGGGACCATCACGCCTCACAGGGTTTCCGGGGTTACAAAGATGATCTCGACCCGGGCGTTGCGGGCGCGCTCGCTGCCCCCCGGATCGACGACCGGGGACGCGGATCCCGCGAGGAACGGCGCGATGGACGGGCCCGCGGGCGCCCCCGCGGCGGTCGCGCCTTGCGCCGGACCGAGGGCGCGGACGACGGCATCGGCCCGCGCCGCCCACGCGGGCTCTTCCCTGGCGTGGATCTCCCGGTCCGTGTGCACGACCACGGCCACGGGAAAGGAGGGGTGCGCCGTGGCGACCAGCGCGAGGTCGCGGAGGCGCGCCTCGCCGGCCTTCGTGAGGGCGTTGCCGGCGAACAGCCCGCGAAGCGTGACAACGATGCCGCGATCGTCGCGGACGGGCGACCAGGTGCCCGCGGCCGAGAGCTCCGCGAGGAGCGCGTCACCGGCGCCAGGCGCGCGGGTCACCGGCGTGGCGGCGCGGCGCGCGGCCGTCAGCGCGGCGAGGCAGCCCGCCCGGGCGCGGGAGGCCTGGTCGATGGGCGCCGGGATGGCGCGGGTGGAGGCGCTCGCCTCGGCGAGCTCCGCGTCGAGCTTCTTGATCGCGGCGGTCGCCCCCTCGAGCTGCGTCGCGAGCTCGGCGCTCGCGGGCTGGGGTCCGGCGGGGCTTGCGCCTGCGGGCTGGGGTCCGGCGGGGCTGGCGCTCGCGGGCTGGGGGCCGGCGGGGCTTGCGCTCGCGGGCTGGGGTCCGGCGGGGCTTGCGCTCGCGGGCTGCGAGCTGTCCTGCGGCGCCGGTGCGATCAGGAGGCGCGCCGCGCCGCACAGCAAGCGGGCCTGGAGCGCGAGCGAGCGCGCGGCGGCGAGGCGCGCCTTCTCGCGATCCGCATCGGCCTTGCCCGACGGGACCACGGGCTGCGCGTCCCGCGCGACCTTGGTCCGCATGTCGAGCGCGTCGACCTCGGCCGCGACGCGCGACTGCTCGGCCTCGAGGCCTGCGAGCGACGCCTCGCCCGCGGAGCGCTGCGCCTTCGCCTCGGTCTCGGCCGCCTCGGCCCGAGCCACCCGCGAGAGCGCGTGCGCGTGCGCGTGCGCCGCGATGGCCTGCTCGCCCAGGATCTGCGCCCCGGATCGATCCTCGCTCTCGAGCGCGGCGAGCGCGTCGCCGCGCAGCTTCTCCGCCCGCGCGAACGCGCCCGGCGCGTGCCGCTTCGACTCGGCGGCGACCGCCCCCGCGCGGACGTGATCGAGCTCATCGAGCACCGCTGGCCGCGGGATCGGCGCGCACGCGCCGAGGAGCACCCCCGCGACGGCGGCCCCTGCGAGGCGGCGCGCGCTCAAGGCGTGCCCTCCTGGCCCACCGGAGCCGTCGCCTTGCCGGCGCCGCCCTTGGGCCCGGCGCCTGGCGCCGCGGTGGGCGCTTGTTCGGCCCCTCGCGCTCCCCGCGTCGCCGGCGTCGCCGCCTTGGGCGCCGCCCCTCTCTTGCCGGCCTCGATCCGCTGCGCTTCGACGTTCGCCGCTGCCCTGGTCGCCTCGCGCGCCTCGGCCTCGATCCGCTCGAGCTCCGCCGCGGCGCGGCCTCGCCGCGCCTGCGTCTCTTCGAGCAGCGCGCGCGCCCGCTCGAGCTTCGTCTCGACCTCGCGCGCGCGCTTCGCGGCCTCCACGGCCGCCGCCTCCGCCGCCGCCGCACGCAGCAGCGTCCTCGCCGTCTCCGCCCACTCGAGGGCCACCGCGTCGAGCCGCCGCGCGTTCGTCGCGTCGCCCGCCGCGCGCGCGCCGTGCGCGCGCTGGAGCGCGCGCTTCGCGTGCGCCATCGGCTCGGCCACGACCTTCGCGGCGCCCGGCGAAGGCCCGCTCGCCGCGATCGGCGCCCCGACAGCGGTCTCCTCGCCGCCGGCGGACTTCTCGCCGGCGACGGCCGTGGGCAGGGGCGCGACGCGGCCCTCGATCTCGCGGAGGATCTGCGCCGCCTTGGCGCCGTCGCCGGGGGGCGGCGCGGGCACCGTGGCGAGCGGCTTCTCTCCTCCGCCGTGCGCCAGGGCGTCGGCGCTGCCGAGCGTGGCCGCGAGGGCGAGGAGCAGCGCCTGGCTCCACCGGCGCTGCCGCGCGTCACGGGGAATGGGGCGGGAACGCACGTCCGCCAGGTAGCAAACAGGGCTTCCGCGAGCAAGCGCAGCGGCGCAGCGGCTGTAGGGACGCGCGCGCGGCCGACGCGGGCGGCGCGTCACTCCGGCAGGAAGTTGCGGATGGCCCAGTCGATCTGCTGCTGATGCCGCTCGACCAGCGCCTTCGCTCCGCCCGCCTCGTGGAGGAAGACGCGATCGTCGTTGACGAAGACGGTGAGGTAATAAAGGTGCGCTTCCTTCCCCTCGTCGTGCCCGAAGCGCAGCTGGACGCCCGGCAGGCCGTTCCGGGCCTTCACGTCGGTCTTGCCGAGCAGCGCGTAGCCGCCGCCCTCGCGCAGCCGCTTCTCGATCACGCGGGACCAGAAGGCGAGGTCGCCCTTCGGATCGTTGTCGAACGCGCGGATCCCGATCACCAGCCCCTCGGCGGTGGTCGCGCGGTACTCGTCGTCGCCATAGCGATCTTCGAGATCGACGAACCCCGGCGGGGTCGCGGGGGTGAAGGGCCGGCCGCAGGCGAGCAGCGCCGCCGCGCCGGTGAGCGTGGCGGCGAGGGCGAAGGCGTGGCGAAGGGAGTGGTTCATCGGAGGCGCCCGGTTCACAGGTTGAGGAGCCGCGAGAGGCCGAGCTCGTTGAGCCAGTCGATGGGGAGCCGCGGTCCCGACGGGGCGAGGGTCTCCGTCGAGCGCGGCTGGAAGGACACGGTGAGGGTCGAGAACGCGATCTGATCGCGCAGGAACTTGAGCCGCCCCTCGAGGCGCTCTAGCTCGCTGGACACGCGCGCGAGCTCGCGCTCCAGCTGGATCGACTCCTCGACCTTCGCGGCCTTCTCGAGCAGCTTCTCCAGGCGATCGCGCACGGCCCGCGCGTTCCGGATGCGGATCGCGAGGTCGAAGAACTCCTCGGTGACGTCCTGGGCGACGACGTTGCGCTGGAGGATGTCGCCGAGGTCTGCCAGGCGCTTCAGCGCCTCGTCGAACCGGGCGGCGGGGACGCGGATCGTGATCGTCCGATCGTCGCGGCGGGCGAGGAAGCCGCCGAGATCCCGCGCGAGCGCCTCGACCTTGGCGAGCGACGCGCCCACCTCGAACACCGCCATCCCGATCTCCGCCGTGTAGACGAGGAGGGGCGCGCGCGCCGCGCTCACCTCGCCGGCGGCCTGGGGCGCGGCCTGCGGTGCGGCGCCGGAGGAGGTCGGCGCCGGCTGCGGCGTGGCGGCGGTCGGCGCCGGCCTCGCCGCCGGGAGCTGAGCGCCGCCGCCGGGGGCCGGCGGCGGCGCGGCCTTGGCGAAATCCGCCGCCACCGGCATCTCGGCGTCGTACGACTCCTCGCGCACCGACCCCGAGTGCGTCGACTCGCCGGCCGTCTGCATGACCCGAGGAGGCATCCCTGCCATCGGGGCCGGCGCCGCTCCGTACGCCGGCGAGCTGGAGGCGTCGCGCGCGGCCGACGAGGCGGAGCTGCAGGCGGCAGGGCCGGCGAGCGAGGCAAGGAGAGCCCAGACGGGCAGCGTTCTTCGCATGGTTCCTCGGAGCATGGAGCCGGTGGCAGACGCTCAACGCGCCGCCTGGGCCGACCTTACACCAGGAGCGCCTCCAGGCGGCACCTACGCCGCCCCGGGCGCGCGGCGGAGCTGGCGCGCCCAGTACGAGACGCCCGCGGCCGCGCCCGCGATCGCCGACGCGGCGAGCATCACGGGCAGCGCCGAGGGGAGCGCGATCGCGGTGAAGACCGCCGCGAACTGCACCACCGTCGCGAGCTTGCCGGGGATGTTGGCGCTCGCCGCCGACAGGCGCGCGCCCTGGAAGCGGCGGCTCACCGCGATCCAGAGCGCGAGCGGCAGCTCGAGGAGCTCGCGGGCCAAGAGCGCCGGGATGCCCCAGAGGGGGAGCGCGCCGCTCGCGAGGAGCGTGCCCACCACCGCGAGCGCGAACACCTTGTCCGCGATCGGATCGACGATCGCCCCGGTGGGCGTCACCTGACCGGAGCGGCGGGCCAGCCAGCCGTCCAGCACGTCCGTCAGGCCCGCGCAGCAGAGGACCGCGAGGGCGAGCGCGGGCCGCGTGGCCACGATCGGGAACAGGGCCGCCAGCGGCAGCCGGGCCAGGCTCACGAGGTTCGGCGGAAGCGCGAGATCGCGCGGAGACAGGGTCGACATGCGAGGAACTCCACGCGCCGCATGCGACGCAGAAGCCGGGGCCCTGACCCACGTCGAGCGCGGTCGAGCCCGCCCTAACCCAGTCGAGCGCGGCCCTGCCCGCCGCGCCCCGGCCGGCAGCCGCGCCGGCCCGCCCACCGCGAGGCGCCGCGGAGGATCAGCTGGCCACGCGCACCGTGAGCACGGGGACGTTGCTCCGCCGGATCACCTGCTCGGCGACGCTTCCGAGGAAGAGGTGCGAGATCCCCCGGCGGCCGTGCGTGCCCATGACGATCATCGCCGCCCCCTGCTCGTCGGCGGCGGCGAGGATCTCGGTCGCAGGGTCGCCCTCGCGCAGCGCCGTCGAGAGCCCCCCTGTCTGCGCCGAGAGCTGCTGGACCGCGCGCGACGCGGCGGCGCTCACCTCGGCGTGGAACCCGGGCATCAGCGCCGGCTCGAGCCCGGGGTACGTGTAGACCGGGAGCTGGTAGACGTGCAGCAGCACGACCTGGTGCCCGAGCCTCGCGCCGAGATCCCTCGCGAGCTCGATCGCCTTCATCGAGGCCGCCTCGAAGTCGACGGGCACCAGTATCACGTTCGCGCCTTCCTTCATCGCGCTCTCCTCGCACGCGGGACCGGGTGTCCCGTCGAACTTCGAACTTCGACCGACGCTGACCCCCGGGACGCTTTCGATGCCGGCGGAGGCGCGTCGCGCGCATCTTGGATCCAAAAATCGGCCACTCCCAGGAGAAACTGTTCGATGGAAGCCGCGCCGACGCCCTGGGCGGTACGCGGCGCGCGGGGGCGCTCGGGCCGATCCGCACGGATCCTGGCGGCAAATCAGGCGTCGCGCGGGCGCGCAGCGGTGAGCGCGGCGGCGCGACGGCGCGGCCGCGATCTCCTGGCGGACTGCTGAGGCCGCGTGCGCGCACCGTCGAGCGCGACGGCGCAGCCGACATCGTCGGCAGGGGCGGGCGCCGCGGGCTAAGGCTCGCCGCCGGGGCGCGCGCGCTGCGTCGCGGCGCGCTGGCTCTGCCGGGCGCGCACGAGGGCGCTCCGGTTCGCGCGCACGAGCGAGGACAGCAGCGAGCACTGCGCCTTCCGCCGCGCGACGTAGGCCGCGTCGCGCGCGATCGTCGAGCGCGGGCGCTCGCGCGCCACGCGCTCGGCGATCGCGAGCGCCTCCTCCGCCTGCCTCAGCTCGGCGATCGCGAGCGGCGAGAGCGGGTTGTCCTGCGCCTGCACGACGGCGGCGCGCGCCGTCAGCAGCTCGGGCGGCGGCGCGGCCGCGCGCGTCGCGCAGCCCGCGAGCGCGAGCGCCATGGCGAGCGGGGCTCCGGCGCGCACGCGGGCCCTACTCCTTCCCCTCGGCGAGCGCGCTCGCCTGGTCCAGCGTGCGGCCCGCGGCGTCGCGCAGCCCCGCTTCCCTCACGAGGAGCGCCGCGAGCTCCGCGTCGACCTCGGCCCGCCGCAGCAGCCAGCGCGCCCCCTCCACGTCGCCCACCGAGATCCGCCGCCGCGCCCGCGCGAGCTCGCTCCTCGCCAGCGCGAGGTGCATGGCCGCGCGCCGGTCGGCGCTCGCGCCCTCCCGCTCGGCCGCGCGGAGCGCCGCGCGGGCGCCGGCGAGCTCGGGCGGCGGCGCCGGCGGTCTGAACGCGGCGCACCCGGCGAGCTCCAGACAGGCGATCACGAGCGCGGTTCTGGCGAGCATTTGCGTGGATTCCCGATCTCGCGGCGCCGGTGGCACCGTCGCTCCCGGCGGCGCGCCTGGGATCGCGCTGTGCATCGGGCAGGCCAGCCTGGCCGGCGCGATCCGTGCGCGCGGGCTGCTCGCTGCCCGCGGACGAGCCGGGCTGATCTGGCCCATGACCCCGAGCGCCGTCGCCGGCGGCGCCGCCGCCGGAGCACCGCCAGCTTCTTGCTCTTCCGGGGCACGCGACCGCCGCGACGACCTCTCCTGTCGCCGCTGCCCATTGCGCAATGGATTGCGCTGTTGCGCATCCGACGACGGCGCCCGAGCCCCCGCATGCGACCTCTTGTCGCGAGCGACGCCCCGGGATCGACAGCCCTCGTTGCAATGATCCACAAGGACCATCCGAGCGAGCCGGCAGCGATGGTCATGCCGCTGTTCGTCGAGCGGCGCCAGGGACATGGAAATGAGGAGCAGGGACAGGGAACAGGCCGACAGGGACAAGCGGCAGCGCCGATCCCGACCGGCGGTGTTCTCGACAGGGACACGGAGATCGCTGCCAGGGACACGGAGATCGCTGCCAGGGACACGTCGTGAAGCGCCAGGGACACGTCGTGAAGCGCCAGGGACACCCCGGAGGGTCTTCGCGTGTCCCTGGCGCCGTGTCGTCCAGGCACGGGACGTGGATCCCTGTCGCCCTGCCGCGAAGCTCCCGCATCTCGCGCGCTTCATGACCCGCTCTCGGCGGCTCGTGGTGCGAGAGAGCGGGAGTCTCGGGCTCAGGTCCTTGTGGAGGGGAGTCCGAGCCAGGGCTCTCCGGAATGGATGCCCGGGATTGCCGCTCCGGACGGGGTGTCCGGCGCCGCGACCCAGGGGAGGTCGAGATGGCGAAGAAGACGAGCGATATCGAGCGGTGGTCGGACGTCGTCCAGCAGATGAACGCCGGCAATCTCCCGGCGATCACGGTGCCGTTGCACGTGCTCTTCGGGGAGGCGGTCGACGTGGCGAGGTTCTGCGACAAGTACTGGAAGACACAGGTCGATGCCCAGAAGCGGGTGACCCGCCTGGGCCTCGAGTCGGCGGTCCCGAAGGACGGCAAGAAGGGGGACGCCGCGCGCTTCGGGCCGAGGACGGCAGAAGAGATCCTCTCGCTGCAGCGCGCCACGCAGGAGGCACAGACGCGGTATCTCCTGACCGTCGAGAAGAACGAGAGCCCCCGCGAGCGCGGGAAGTTCCTGCTGGGGGAGATCTCGGCGACGCTGCGCTTCTATTTCGACGACGGCGTGGACGACGCGAGGGACGAGATGCTGGCCCGCATCGACGCGGCGCACGCGGAGGATCCCGACACGGCCGACGCCCTGGCGAGCGCGCTGGACGACTACGCGCTGCTCGGGGAGAAGCACCGCGACGCGCTCGACGGGCTCGGCGGCTTCGACGCGGCTCACCTCGACGAGGCGCGCGCCGTGGCGGCCGAGCTGCGGAGCCGGCCGGCGCAGGCGGAGGCGATCTCCAGGCAGGCGCAGGACGCGCTGCTGCTCCGCAACAAGCTGGCGACGCTGCTCGTCGAGCGCATGGGCCTCGTCCGGAACGCGGCGCGCTTCGTGTTCCGTGGCCAGCCCGAGATCGTGCGCGAGGTGACGAGCGCGTACGAGCGCCGCAAGCGCGCGGCGGCCCGGCGGGCCAAGGCGACGGCGGCCCCCTCGCCGGCAACGCCAGCGCCGGCGGCGCCTTCGCCAGCGGCGCCGGTGATGCCGCTGGAGGGCTGAGCGGCAGGCGAGGGGCTCGCCTCGCCGCGGCAAGCGATCCAGAGCGCGATCGCAGCCCGTGCCACACGCTCGAGCGACGCTGCCCTACAGGGAAGGGAGGCTCGGCGCTTCTGCTGAGCTTCCCTGTGGGGACCCCCGATGGTACGCTGCGGTCATGAGCGCGCTGCGAGCCAAAGTGCACGGCGGCCGGCTGATCCTCGACGAGCCGACGAGCTTTGCCGAGGGGACCGTGATCGAGCTCGTGGTGGCCGACAACGACGATCTGGACGGAGAAGAGCGGGCTCGTCTCGACGAGGCGCTCGAGGTGTCGCTGGCGAGCGCGCGCGAAGGCACGATCGACGCGGACGAGTTTCTGACGGAGATCGCGCGCCTCGAGCCGGCGCGCGGATGAAGCGAGCCCGTATCCGGCTCACCAAGGAAGCCGTCCGCCAGGCGAGGGAAGCGGCCGCATGGTGGATCGAGAACCGACCTGCCGCTCCTTCCCTGTTCCGCGAGGAGCTCGCGGCCCTGCTCAGCCTGCTCGGAACGGCGCCCGAGGCCGGATCACCGCACGCGCACCGGCGGATCAAAGGCGTTCGCCGCGCTCCGCTCCCGACGTCGCGCTATCTGGTCTACTACATCGTTGACCGCGAGGGCGGAGAGGTCCTTGTGCTCGCCGTCTGGAGCGCCCTGCGCGGGCGGCCACCGCAGCTCTCGCTGGAGTGAGCCGCAACGGGTGCACCCCACGCACGTCGGCGCGACCCTCGACGTCCGTTCTCCCGGCCTCCCGGCGCCGTAGCGCCGGTCTAGCCACGGTGGCGCACCTCCGCGTCAACGCGACGCTCCGTGCGCGAGAGCGTTGCCCCCGGGCGCCTCCGCCAGCTCCCTCGAATAAACGCCCCGCGCCGGCCGTCTTCCGTCTCCGCCGGCTTCTTTCTCAGCGCTCGCTGCTTCCGCTACTCTGGCAATCGCTGTGCCGCCCGTCGACCCCAACCTCCGCACCACGATCGTCCACGCGTTCGCCGTCACGGTGGCGGATCCGTCCAGCCTGGTGCGCACCACGTCGCGCGGCGGGACCGACGACCCCGCGAAGAGCAGCAGCCGCGGCCCCTCGATCCTCCCCGAGGTCGGCCAGATCGTCGGCGGGCTCTACCGCCTGGGGCGCCTCCTTGGGCAGGGCATGTTCGGCAAGGTGTACGTCGCCCAGCGGATCGACGTCCCCGAGCACCAGGTCGCCCTCAAGCTCATGCCCCGCTCGCTGTACGCGATGCGGAACGTCGAGCGAGAGCTCGTCATGCTCGCGACCGTCGGGCACCCGCACGTCGTCCAGCTGAAGGACCACGGCATGAACGCCGACTACGTGTGGCTCACCATGCCGGTCTACGAGGGCGAGACCCTCGCCCAGCGCCTCGAGCGCAGCCCCCTCGCCCTGCGCGAGGCGCACGACATCTTCCTCGCCGTCGCGCGCGGGCTCGAGGCGCTCCACGCCGCCGGGCTCCGGCACCAGGACGTCAAGCCCGACAACATCTTCCTCGCCAGGTTCGCCGGCCGCGTCCACCCCATCCTGCTCGACCTGGGCGTGGCCGCGGAGCGAGAGGCCTCCTTCTGCGCCGGCACCGCGCTCTATGCCTCGCCCGAGCAGCTCCGGGCGCTGAACGGGTTCCCCGGCGCCGTGCCGCTCTCCGAGAAGATGGACACGTACGGGCTCGCCACGACCCTGCTCTACTCGCTCGTGAACCCCAGGGACTTCCCGGGCGAGTCCGCGCAGAGCCGCACCGAGCTCGCCGAGTCGCACGACGTCCGCGCCGACAAGCCGCTCGCCGACAACGCGCTGCCAGACCTCACCGGGCGCCCGCGCGAGATGTTCCAGGCCGCGCTCAGGCGATGGCTCGCGATCGATCCGAACGAGCGCCCGTCGATGACCCAGCTCGCCGAGGAGCTCGACGTGCTGCTCGAGCCGGAGCGCGAGGCGGAGCGCGAGGCGGAGCGGCTGCGGCTCAAGCAGAAGACGTCCTACCTGCGCGCGCGGATCGCGGCCGGCGCGATGACCCTCGTGGGCTGCGCGGTCGTGCTGCTCGGCTTCTCGAAGCGCGAGACCCTGCGGCTCGCGAACGAGCTCGAGCAGGCCCGCCAGCGGGGCGCCGAGTCGTTCGACAAGCTCGACACCTGCGTCGCCAGCCACCAGATCGCCCAGTCCGAGGCGATCGCGTGCCGCGGCGCCCGCGATCAGGATCGCGCGGAGTTCAACGCGACGCTGGCCACCCTCCAGAAGAGCGGCTCCACGTCGGAGGCGGAGCACGCCCGCGAGATCCAGGCGCTGCACGCGACCCAGGCGGCGCGCCTCAAGACCTGCGAGGACAGCGCCGCGGCCGCGCAGAAGGCGGCCATGGACGAGCGCGAGCGGCTCGCCGAGGTCGAGAAGGCGCGCGCCGCCGTCACCGCCGAGCGCGACGAGGCCAGGGCGCTCGCCGACCAGCGCTCCGCTGAGCTCGCCAGCGCGGCGCAGCTCCGGGCCGCGTGCGACGCGGAGCGCGCCAGCTGTTTCGCGGAGCGCGATCGCCTGAAGGCCGACCCGTACGAGCCGGACGAGCCCGCCGCCCCGCCGCCCGCGCACGCGCCGCCCGCCGCGAGCGGCGCGCCGCCGCAAGCGCCGCAGGCGCCGCAGCCGGCGAGCACGGGCGCTTCCCCCGCCGCAGGCGCTCCGGCGACGCCAGCGACCCCGGCGACGTCCGCCGCGGCTCCTCCTTGATCGCCGTCGCTGGAAGCGCCGGGAGGCGGCGCACGTCGCTGCCGCCAGGCCACCTCTGCTTGTGGCGACCGCCCGGGGAGGCTATCCGTAGGTCCAGGGAAGGCGAGGGCCATGGGTGACATTTCTCGACGTGAAATGCTGCGTCGGCTGAGCGCGGCGGGCCTCGTCCTCGGGGGCGCGGGCGGGCTCGCGGCGGCCCGGTGGGACCGCGGTGGCAGCGCCGCCGCCGCCGCCGAGCGCCAGCAGACGCGGGACTACCGGCTCCGCGACGCGCCCGACGGGTTGCCGGAGCTCGTCGTCGCCCGCGCCGGCGCCGAGGCGCTCGCCGGGGGCGCCCCGGACCCGGCCGCCCTGGTCCGGAAGGCGGTCGACGCCCTCGGCGGGATGCGCCGCTTCATCTCGCGCGGCGACGTCGTGGTCGTGAAGCCGAACATCGGCTGGGATCGCACGCCGATCCACGCGGCCAACACGAACCCCAAGGTCGTGGCCGAGGTGGTGCGCCTCGCCTACGACGCCGGCGCGAAGAGCGTCATCGTGACGGACGCCTCGTGCAACGAGCCGAACCGCTGCTTCCAGCGCTCCGGCATCTGGAAGGCCGCCTACGACGTCGGCGGGGAGGTCGTCATCCCCGCGGCGCACCGCTTCCGCGGCATGCGCCTGAAGGGCGAGGTGCTCGACGACTGGCCCGTCTACACGCCGCTCGTCAACGCGGACAAGGTCATCAACGTCCCGATCGCGAAGCACCACAACCTGTCCAAGTACACCGGCGCGATGAAGAACTGGTACGGGGCGCTCGGCGGCCGGCGCAACCGCCTCCACCAGAACATCGACGTGTCGATCGCCGATCTCGCGACGTTCATCCAGCCGACGCTCACGATCGTGGACGCCGTCCGCGTCCTCATGCGCAACGGGCCGCAGGGCGGGAACGTCGCCGACGCGAAGGACATGCACACCGTGATCGCGACGATCGACCAGGTCGCCGCCGACGCGTACGGCTGCCAGCTCATCGGCCGCAAGCCGGAGGAGATCCCGTACCTGAAGATGGGCCACGACCGTGGCCTGGGCACCATGCACTGGCAGAACCTGCGGCTCGCCGAGGTGTAGTACTCATGGCAAACCTCGATCCGACGCCGGCCGCGCCGGCGCACCGTGAACCGGCGGCAGGAGCGGCCGTGGCGCCCGCGAAGGCGAGCGCGGCGCCGCCCGCCGGGCCGAGCGCGACGCCAGCCGCCGCGCCTGCGAAGGAGGCCCGCTGGGCCGCGCTGTTGGGCACGTTGCGCAAGGCCGGCGCCATCGTCCGGCCCGCCCCGAAGCGCCGGCCCGGCTCGGGGCTGCCGGCGCGCAAGGTGATCCAGGTGCTCGTCTGGGCGCGCCGCGCCGTGCAGGCCGGCTGCCTCGGGCTGTTCCTCTACTTCCTGTTCCAGACGGGCTTCCGCGGCTCGTTCGCCTCCGCCGAGGCGCGCGTGCGCCTGCCGCTCCCCGTCGAGGGCTTCCTCCTCGCCGACCCGTTCGTCGGCGCGATGACCCTGCTCTCGACGCACACCGTCTACCGCGGCCTGCTCTGGTCGCTCGGGATCCTCGCGCTGACGCTCGTCTTCGGGCGCGTGTTCTGCGGCTGGATCTGCCCCTTCGGCACCCTCCACCATTTCTTCGGGTGGATCTTCCCGTCGCGCTACGGCAAGGGCGGCAAGCGCGTCGAGGCGAACAAGACGTACACGCGGCAGCGGGTGAAGTACTACCTGATGTACGCCTTCCTCGCGGCGAGCGCGACCGGCAGCGTGATCGGCGGGCTGTTCGATCCGATCTGCGTGGCGGTCCGGGCCATCGGCCTCGCCGTCATCCCGGCCGCGCAGTACGTCGCCGCCGTGGTGACGGGCTCCGCGGCCACGACCGGGAGCCGGCCGGTGCAGCTCGCCGCGGATCACGCGCAGGATTTCCTGGCCGCGAGCGTGTGGCAGACGAAGCAGTTCTACTTCCACCACACGTGGTTCGTCGGGATCCTGTTCGTCGCGATCCTCTTCATGAACCGCTTCATCCCGCGGTTCTGGTGCCGCGTGCTCTGCCCGCTCGGCGCGTTCCTCGGCGTGTTCGCGCGTTTCGCGCTGTTCGGGATGCAGAAGGATCACGCGAAGTGCACCGACTGCAACCTGTGCCTCGTTCACTGCCAGGGCGCCGACTCGCCCCAGGGCGGGGTGAAGTGGCGGCAGGACGAGTGCCACATGTGCCTCAACTGCGAGAGCGCCTGCCCCGAGGACGTCATCAAGTTCCGCTTCCTGCCGAACCGGAAGAGCGCCCTCGTGACGCCCGACACGGGCCGCCGCACCGCCCTCGCGACCGCCGCCGCCGGCGCGGTGATCATCCCGACGGCGCGCATCGCCGACGTGCTCGACGCGAACTACGACCACCGCGTCATCCGGCCGCCGGGCTCGGTCGAGGAGCGCGAGTTCCTGGAGCGCTGCATCCGGTGCGCCGAGTGCATGAAGGTCTGCCCCAACAACGCGATCCACCCCGCGTTCTTCGAGGCGGGCATCGAGGGGCTCTGGACGCCGATCGTCATCCCGCGCATCGGGTACTGCGAGCACTCCTGCGTCCTCTGCGGCGACGTCTGCCCGACCGGAGCGATCCAGAAGATCACCGAGGAGCAGAAGATGGGCGTCGGCCAGAAGCCGATCTCGATCGGCACCGCGTTCTACGATCAGGGGCGCTGCCTGCCGTGGTCGATGAGCGTGCCGTGCATCGTCTGCGAGGAGTTCTGCCCGACGTCGCCCAAGGCGATCTGGGTCGAGGAGGTCGACATCCCGAAGCGCGAGCCGGTGGCGGCCGAGCACGGCAAGGAGCCGCCGATGAAGATGGTCCACGTGCAGCGTCCGCACGTCGATCCGTCGCTGTGCATCGGCTGCGGCGCGTGCGAGAAGGTGTGTCCGGTGCAGGACAAGCCCGCGGTCTACGTGACCAGCGTCGGCGAGACCCGCTCGAAGACGAACGTCATCCTTCTCGAGGACACGGACTACAACAAGGCGTCTTGACCGCGCACGCCGGCTCCGCGCGGCGGCGGGACCACGACAGGAGGCAGCTCGGGTGCGCACGCTTCGCTTCTACGGAACCTTCTCGCTCGCCGCGCAGCTGGCGCTCGCGGCGCTCGCCGGCTGCGGCGAGCGGTTCACGGCGGCCGGCGCGAGCGCCACGTCCACGTCGTCGAGCGGCGGCGAGGGCGGCGGCGGCGGCGCCGGCGGCGACGGGGGCGGGGGCAGCGGGGGAGCCGGGGGCCAGGCCTCGTCGTCCGCCGCTTCGGGCGGGGGCGGCGAGGGCGGGTGCGGCGCGTGCAAGGAGGGGGAGTTCTGCACGGCCAGCGAGACGTGCGTCTCCTGCGCGGCCCGCGGCGGCGTGCTGTCGTTCGGCGCGCTCTCGGAGATAGAGGTGGTGGGGGCGATGCCCGCGTTCCCGCGCGTGCGCGCGGAGCCCGGAGAGGGCGAGGCGACGCTCCGGCTCGTCTACACCGCGAAGTTCGGATCGGACGACACGAAGATCGCCACGGCCACCGGGCGGCCCTGGACGGCTGGGGAGGTCGTCTCAAACTTCCTCGTCGACGACGCCGGAGGCCAGGAGTCGGGCCCGCTGCTCCTGCCCCTGGACGCGCCCTCGCCGCGGGCCGGCTTCCCCGCGGGCTCGCTGCTCTTCGATCGCCTCCTCACGGCGCCGGGCAGCCTCCCGCAGCTGTTCGTCGCGGATGGGCTGGAGGCGACCCAGGCGGACGCGCTCCCCGCGCTCAACCCGGACGGGGGGAGCCGCTCGATGGCGGTCGCTCACGGGCAGCGGCCCTCCTACCGGTACTGGTTCATGAACAGGCCCCAGGACGCCGGCGGGACCACGAGCCGGCTCGTCACGAAGCGCGCGGAGGACGCGGAGGTGCAGGTGCTCGACATCCACCTGCCAGGCGACTGCCCGGCGCGGGGAGACGACCTCGCCCCGTGGGTGACGCCCGACGGCCGCCTGCTCTTCTTCCAGGCGCCCTACAGCGCGCGCGGCGAGTGCGAGACGGCGTCGGTGCTGCGGAGCTTCTACGTGGCGCTCGGCGACGACGGGCTGCCCGTGGACGATCAGCCGGCGAGGATGCTGCTGCCGAACCTGAACCCGAGCGTCGCCGTCATGACGCCGTCGCTGTCCCCGGACGAGTGCACGCTCTACCTGGCGTCCGACAAGGACGGGCAGCAGAAGCTCTTCGCCGCCTCTCGGCGGTAGGCGGCGCGGCGCGCAGGCCCCACCTCGGGCCTGCACCGCGCGGGCAGGCAGGGCTCACTGCGCGCGGAAGCCCTCGGCGGGGCGGAGGCGCGCGGCGTAGAGGCTGGGGACGATTGTGGCGGCGAGGCAGATGAGGATGGCGATGCAGCCCGTGATGATGAACTCCTGCGGGCGCGCCTGGACGGGGAGGCGGGAGATGAAATAGACCTTCGGGTCGAGCGGGAAGCCGTACACCAGGAGCCCCTTGCACACCGCCACGCCGAGCAAGAGGCCCAGCGTTGTGCCCGCGACGCCGATGATCCCGCCCTGGTAGAGGAAGATGCGCAGGACGGCGCCGTCCGTCGCGCCCATCGCCTTGAGGACCGCGATCTCCTTCTTCTTGTCGAGCACGACCATGATCAGCGTCGCGATCACCGTGAACGCGGCGACCACGATGATGAGCGCCAGCACCGCGCTCATGCCGATCTGCTGGATGCGCAGCGCCGTGAAGAGCCCGTGGTTCAGCTCCTCCCAGTCCATCGTGTAATAGAGCCCGCTGCCGAGGAGCTTGCTGATCTCGCGCGCGATGCCGCTCGCGTTGTCGATGTCGTCGACCTTCATCTCGACGCCGGTCACCGTGTCGCCCTGGTCGTAGAACGCCTGCGTCTCGTAGAGATCGGCGTACGCCAGCTTGGTGTCGTACTGCTCGAAGCCAGCCTCGAAGATCGCGATGACCCGGAATCGCTTGGCGACCGGCGGCTTGATGGCGCCGTTCGCGAACGAGAAGCCGATCGTGGGCGAGGTGACAGTGACGCACTGGCCGAGGTCGAGCGACAGGTTCTTCGCCAGCGCGGCGCCGATCACGATGCCCGGCATCCTGGCGATCTGCTCCTTGTCGGCGCAGGGGTCCGGATCGACCTCGGGCGGCAGCTCGTCGTCGTCCGGGAGAACGCTGCCATAGCCGCCCTGCGGCTCGATCGCGCCCCGCGGGGCGCCCTCGGCGATCGCGACCTCCGCCTCCTCGGCCCCGGCGCCCGGCGCGCCTTCCGCCTCGGCCGCGCGCGCCGTCGGGGGCGCGAGCGCGGCGTCGCGCGCGGCCGCGGCGCGCTCGTCCTCGAGGATCCGCGCCTCGTAGGCCTTCAGCAGATCGATCTCGGCGCCCGCGTCCGGCGCGAGCGCGCCCCGCGCGCCAGCGTCCGGCTCCAGGAGGGGGACCTCGGGCAACGACGGCACGGCGCGCTCGGCGGGCTTCGAGCCAGGGCGCCGCAGCCCGGTGAGATCGCCGCCCGGGAGGATGTGACGGGGCAGGTCGAGCACGGCCGTGGAGGCGCCCTCGGCCCCCACGCCGAGGCTCCTGGCCGGGTCGACCCCCTTGACCAGGACGCCGGTCGCCGTCGCGTCGCCGTGCGTCAGCATCATGGGGTTGATGCTGAACGGCGCGACGCCGACGACGCCGGGGACCTTGGAGACCTGCTCCATGATCGAGCGGTACTCACGGAAGTCCGTCGAGTACTTGATCACCAGGACGTGCGCGTTGACGCCCAGGACCTTCTCGCGGAACTCCGCCTGAAAGCCCCCGGTCACGCTCATCACGGTCGCGAGCGCCGCGACCCCGAGCGCGACCCCGAGGATCGCGAACGTGGTGCCGACCGAGATGAACGCCCGCTTCTTGGAGCCGAGATATCGCAGCGCGACCTCGATAGGGTAGCTCATCGCGGTGCCCTCCTAGCAGAACGCGGCGCGCGCGGCACGCTGGGCCGCCATCGTCGGCGGCGGGCCGACACGCCGTCGACGCGCGCTCGCCGCCGCCTTTCGCGCGCGGGGTCCGCATGATCTCGCTTCCCGGACCGAACGCCTGCTAGAATCCAATCCTGTCGCAGCTGCCGGCATGTGGCGTGCACTTCTGCCCGCGAGCCTTTCATGAGCGCCACCAAAAACGAGCACCACACCGCGCGCAGCAGGGTCTTCAACGCCGAGGAAGGCGCGCTCGAGGAGCCGCCCCCGTCGCGCCCCAAGAGCGCGGCGGGCGGGCCTCGCTCGTCCGGTGTCGCGGCCGCGTTCGCTCCCTCCTCCACGGACCCGAGCGGCGCCGACGACGACGTGCCGGTGGAGGTCGAGCTCCGCCCTTCGTCGAGGCCCTCCAGGGCAGGGTGGGTCGAGGGGCCCGCGAGCGAGGTGCCGCCGAGCTTCCGGGCGCCGCCGCCGCTGCGCCAGATGGCCCCGCGGTTCGGGCGGCAGAGCGAGCCCGACGCCGACGAGATCAGCGGGCGAACGAGCCCGGTGCCGATCAGCGAGGGGGAGCCTTCCCTGGAGATCCCGCCGCCGGACGAGGTCGAGCCGCGCGAGCGGCGGCCGCCGGGCGCCAAGGACCCGTACATCGGGACGACCTTCGATCACCGGTACAAGATCGAGCGGCTGCTCGGCGAGGGCGGGATGGGGTTCGTCTACCTCGCCCGCCACAAGGTCATCGACAAGCGCGTCGCGGTGAAGGTGCTCCGCGCGGAGCTCGCCAGGGACCGCGAGATCTTCGAGCGCTTCGTGCAGGAGGCCCGCTCCGCGTCGAGCATCGGCAACCCGCACATCGTGGACATCTCCGATTTCGGCGACCTGCCGGACGGCTCCACGTACTTCGTCATGGAGTACCTGGAAGGCGTGAGCCTGGCGCAGCTCATCGACTCGCCGAACGAGCTGCCGATGGAGCGCATCTGTCACATCGCGCTGCAGCTGTCCGCGGGGCTCGCCGCCGCGCACGACGCCGGCATCATCCACCGCGATCTCAAGCCGGACAACGTCTTCGTCGTCGCCCGCGGCAGCGATCCGAACTTCGTGAAGATCCTCGACTTCGGGATCGCGAAGGTGTCGACGAGCACGACGACCAAGCTGACGCGCGCCGGCGCGGTGTTCGGGACGCCGCACTACATGTCCCCGGAGCAGGCCGCGGGGGCGCCCATCGATCACCGGACCGACATCTATTCGCTCGGCGTGATGCTCTACGAGCTCGTGAGCCGCCAGCTCCCGTTCAACGCCGACAACTTCATGGGGATCCTGACGCAGCACATGTACAAGGCGCCGGTCCCCATCCGCGCGCTCGTCGGCGGCCCCGACTGCCCGCCCGGGCTCGAGGCGGTGATCCTGAAGTGCCTCTCCAAGAAGCCGGAGTCGCGCTACCAGACCATGAGCGATCTCCACGCCGACCTCGAGCAGGTGAAGTGCGGGGGCGTGCCGGGCGCGGTCGCGGAGATGATGGCGCGGTCGGGCGGCTTCAACGTGCCGCACGATTACTTCAAGACCTCGAAGGTGATCGTCCCCGCGACGCCGCCGTCGCCCCCGCGCTCGCCCTGGCCCCGCTACGTGTGGGTCGCCGGGGCGGCGGCCGCGGTGGGGATCGTGACGGCGATCTTCGTCATCGGCGCGAGCGGGTCGGCCAGGGACAACGCCCAGAAGGCGCAGAAGCCGCCTGTCGAGGCGCCCGCCAGGCCGGCGCCCCCCGAGCCGCCGCCCGTCCAGAAGACGGTGGTGGCGCTGGCCGCGGTGCCGGAGACGGCGGTCGGCTACCGCAACGGCGTGGAGCTGAAGCTGCCGGCGAGCATCGACGTGGAGCAGGGGCAGACGGTCACGATCGACATCCGGGCCGAGGGGTACCAGCCCAGCACGGTGGTGCTCGACGGCACCGAGCCGAGCAAGCTCGTGAAGCTCGAGGCCGACGAGAAGAGCGGTCCGAAGGCGAGGCCCGGGGCGGGGCGGCCGCCGGCGGTGCCGACGACCCGGACCCCCAAGAACCCGGATGTCCGGGACCCCTGGGCTCACCCGAAGAAGTGAGCGCGCGCTCGGCGGGGGCCCTGCTCGCCGTGCCCCGTGATAAGCCGCAGGCGTGACCCGGATCGATCACCTCATCGAGGCCGTCCCCGAGGACGTGCTCGGCATCTGTCGCCGCCTCCGCGAGCGCGGCAAGCGCGGCTGGATCGTGGGCGGCTGCGTGCGCGACCTGCTCCGCGGGCAGGACGCCAAGGACTGGGACGTCGCGACCGACGCGCGGCCGGAGGAGGTCGTGGCCGCGTTCCGGAAGGTGATCCCGACCGGGATCCAGCACGGGACGGTGACCGTCCTCGTGCGCGGCGTGCCGTACGAGGTCACGACCCTGCGCGGCGACGGGACCTACAGCGACGGCAGGCGGCCGGACCGGGTCGAGTTCGTGGACGACATCACCGCCGATCTCGCGCGGCGGGACTTCACCATGAACGCCATCGCGATCGATCCGGTGGACGGGCACCTCATCGATCCGTTCGGCGGGAGGAGCGATCTCGAGGCGAAGATCATCCGCGCGGTCGGGGATCCGGGCGAGCGGTTCGCCGAGGACGGGCTGCGGGTGCTGCGCGCGGCGCGCTTCGCCGCGACGCTGGAGGGCACGCTGGACCCGGAGACCGAGCGCGCGATGGGCACCGCGCGGTCGCACCAGACGTTCCGCTGCGTGAGCGCGGAGCGGGTGCGCGACGAGTGGCTGAAGGCGATGCGCGCGCGCCGCCCGAGCGTGGCGTTCGAGATCATGCGCCGGACGGAGCTCTTGGCGATCACCTGCCCGGAGATGATCGAGTCGGTCGGGTGCGAGCAGAACCGATGGCACGCCTACGATGTGTGGGGGCACGCGATGGCCTGCCTCGACGCGTGCAAGCCCGAGCCGATCCTCCGCGTGGCGGCGCTGATGCACGACATCGGGAAGCCGAGGACGCGCGAGTTCTCCGAGAAGACGAAGGACTACACGTTCTACGAGCACGAGCGGGTCGGGGCCGAGATGGCCGACCCGATCCTCACGCGGCTCCGCTTCTCGAACGACGAGCGCGCGCGGATCGTGGCGCTCATCCGACACCACCTGATCTGCTACGACGACACCTGGACGGACGCGGCGGTGCGCCGCTGGCTGCGCCGGGTGACCCCGGCGCTGGCGCCGGATCTCTACGAGATCGGCGTCGCCGACGCGCTCGGCAAGGGGCGCGAGGCGACCGAGGACATCGCCACGATCGGGCGGCTCCGGGAGCGCGTGGACGCGCTGCTCGCCGCGGGCGCGGCGCTCTCCGCCAAGGATCTCGCCGTGAACGGCAATCGATTGATGAAGGAGCTCGGCATTCCGCCGAGCCGGCTCGTCGGCGAGCTCCTGGAGCGCCTCGTCGAGCTCGTCACCGAAGAGCCCGAGGCGAACACGCCCGAGCGCCTGCTCGCGGCGGCGCGCGAACTCGTCGCCTCGAAGAGCGCAGTCTAGCGCTCCCCCCTTCCGCAAAGCTGCGATTCACGTCGCCGAGCGGCCGAGGGGAGACGTCAGGATGGCTGTGCGCCGCGCTCGCTGCGTGTACCCGAGGGTGGTCTCGCAGGCTGCCCCGGGGCCGCCTCGTCGTGCGGCGCTCCGGTTCACCCGCCCTCGGCCATGTCCTCGCTCCTTTGGTGAGCCTGTCCCAGAGGGCGAGTCGAACGGTCGTGGACAAGGTACCTTGACCGACAACGGTGGTCGGTTGTCTACCTCATGTCGGTCTGGATTATTTCATGCCGATCGCGTCCACTGGGACGTGAGTCTGGTAACATCGGTCGTTGCGCATTGTCGCGTTCCCCAATCTGGAGGTCATTTTGAAGCTCTCGACGAAGACGCTTGTTGGGCTGGTTGGTCTGGGTTTGCTTGCGGCGGCGGCAGCCATCGGTGGGTGCTCCGGCGGGGGTGGTGAGGCGAACCCCGGCAATAGCGGCTCTGGAAGCGGCAGCGGCAGCGGCGGCAGCGGCAGCAGCGGCGAGACGTCCGGGAGCGGGCTCGGGGACGGCGGTGGGTTCGATGTCGACGCGGGGCCCGTGGACAGGGACGCGTCGCTCAATGGCGATACGGCGTGCGTCGCGACCCGATTGCAGGCCGATTACCAGCAGCGCCCGGCCGACATCATCTTCATCATCGACAACTCGGAGAGCATGAAGGACGAGATCAACAGCGTCCAGCGGAACATCAACCAGAACTTCGCCTCGATCATCGCGGCGAACAAGGTCGATTTCCGCGTCATCATGCTCTCGAGGCACGGCAGCTCGGACGTGGAGCAGTCGGTCTGCATCGAGGCGCCGCTCGGCAGCGGGAGCTGCTCGCCGGTCCCGTCGGCCCCGAACACCAATCCGCCGCACTTCTACCAGTACAACCTGGATATCAGCAGCCTCGACTCGCTCTGCATGGCGATCGACACGCTGAACGGCGCGATCCAGCCCAGGGGAGAGACCGCGTCGCCCGGATGGTCGCAGTGGCTGCGCGAGGAATCGCTCAAGGTGTTCGTCGAGATCACGGATGACGGCGTCGACTGCACGACCAAGTCGCTCGGCGCGAGCAAGACGCTCGTCGACGAGGGGGCTGACATCAAGCTTTACGACCTCGACGACGATGAGCCGGCGAACAGGAACGTCGCCGGCGGCACCCTCTCGGCAGAGACCTTCGACGCGGCCCTCACGGCGGTCGCGCCGCAGTTCTTCGGCTCGAAGGACGCGCGCAACTACAAGTTCTTCAGCTTCGTGGGCATCAAGGAGAACGACCCAATCACCGCCCCCTGGCCGCCGGAGGCGCCAGCCACCTGGGAGCAGTGCCGGCCAGACTCGGTCGATCCCGGGACGACCTATCAGGTCCTCAGCGTCATGACCGGCGGGCTGAGATACCCGATCCAGCAGCACGCCACCTACGATGCCGTGTTCCAGGCCATCGCAGACAGCGTGGTCTCGGGCGCCAAGCTGTCGTGCGAGATCGAGGTGCCCAAGGCGCCGGACGGGCACTCGATCGACCTGAAGACGGTGCAGATCGAGTTCACGCCGAGCGACGGCGGGCAGAAGAAGACCTTCTCCCAGGTGAAGAGCCTCGAGGAGTGCGCCGGGGCGTCCTCGTCCTTCTACATCGAGGAGGGGCACATCAGGCTGTGCGAGGACACGTGCGCCCTGGCGGCGCAGGACAACACCGCGGGCATGGAGCTGCTCTACGGCTGTTCGGTCAACCCGAACTGAGCGAGGAGGCGCTCCCGGGCGCGACACCCCGGGAGCGCCGCCATGGCGGGGCGTCCGGCCGAGCGAGCGCTCCCCCTGGAGGGATCGCGGGAGCCAGGCGCCCGCGCCTGCTACCCTGCGCGAGAGGCAGATGCGGGTCGATGTGGCGTGCCGTGCCGGCCACGGCGGGAGCGAAGAGCCCGAGACGGTCACCCTGGGGGAGCGCCGCGTGCGGGTGACGGAGATCCTCGACCGGTGGCCCGGGGGCGATCACCTCTACTTCAAGGTGCGCGGGGACGACGGCGCACGGTACATCCTGCGGCGAGACTTCGAGATCCTCGTCTGGGAGCTCGAGGTCTATGAGGCCGCCGAGGACGAGAGGGGGACCGGTCAGGGGTAGACTGGCCGGCCGCGCACGAACGCGCGTTGGACGGTCGCGACGGTCGCGTCGGACGCGAAGACGAGGTGGTTCAGCGTCTCGGCCTCGCCGAGCACGTGCTCGGGGAAACGCACGGCGATGAAGTCCGCCTCCTTGCCGGCGTCGAGGCTGCCGACGACGCGGCCGAGGCCCACGGCGTCGGCGGTGCCCTGCGTGGCCATGACGAAGAGATCCGCCGGGGTCAGGCGGTCGCCGAGGCAGAGGGCGTTGTCGAAGGCGCTCGACATGCCGCGGCGCATGTCGAAGCTGCGGCCAGCGCCGACGTCGCTGCCCAGCCCGACCGGGACCGCGCGCGCGCGCGCGTCGGCGAGGCGCATGCGGCCGCTGCCCAGGAAGAAGTTCGAGTCGGGGCAGTGGACGACCGAGGAGCCCGTCTCCGCGAGGCGGTCCCACTCGCGCGGCGAGAGGTGAATTGCATGCGCGAGCAGGGCGCGCCCGGTGAGCAGGCCGACGCGGTCGTAGACGTCGACGTAGTCGCGCGCCCAGGGGTGCGCGCGCAAGGTGGCCTCGCCCTCGGCCGGGTTCTCGGCGACGTGCGTCTGCACGAGGAGGCCGTGATCGCGGGCGAGCCGCGCGGCCGCCTCCATCAAGGGACGGGAGCAGCTCGGGGCAAAGCGGGGGGTGATCGCGAACTCGAGGAGGCCGCCGCCCTCGCTGTGCCAGCGCTGCACGAGATCGCGGGCGGCGGGGATGGCCTCGTCGTGGGGGACGCGGAGCGCCTCCGGGCAGCTCTGGTCCATGAGCGTGAGGCCGGCGATGCCGCGCAAGCCGGCGGCCGAGAGGGCGCGGAACAGCCGGTCGGTCGCGCCGGCGCACGAGCTGGAGAAGACGACGCAGGTGGTCGTGCCCGACGCGAGCAGCCGACCCGTGAACTCGCCGGCGACGCGCGTGGCATAGGCCTCGTCGCGGAAGCGGGCCTCCTCGGGGAAGACCGACCGCTCGAGCCAGTCGAGCAGCGGGCCGCTGGCGCTGCCGATGATGCGCGTCTGCGGGAAATGGACGTGCGCGTCGATGAAGCCCGGCATCAACACCGCGGGCCGCAGGTCGAGCACCGGCCCGCGGAACGCGCCCGGGGCGAACGGCGCTGCCTGGGCGATCCGACCGTCGCTGCCGACCACGAGCAGCGCGTCGTCGATGAATCGGACCGGAGCGCCGTCCGGCGACGCGGGGATCGGGGTGAGCAGGCGACCGCGGTAGGCGCGCGGCGACTCCAGCGGTCGCGCGCTCATCGGATGGCGATCTCGCTCCGGCGGGCCCAGCCCATGAGCAGCTCGCCCCCGCCGTTCTTCATGACGAGGGCCCACGCGCCCGACTCGCGCACGATCATCACGATCTCGCCCGCGGCGATGGCGCCGACCCGGGCGCCGTCCGCCCGCGGCTCGTCGAGCAGCGTGATGCCGCGCGAGGCGATGCCCGCCTGGAGGCGCGCGGGCCCGCCCGGGTCGTCCTCGTCGTCGAAGGCAGGGCCGTCGTCGTGAGGGGATGGCCGCTCGTCGGAGCCTGGATCGTCGTCGAACGGGAAACGAGGATGGACCTGCGCGCGCCGGTCCGCCGGGGAGCGCCCATCGAGGAGGTGCGCGAACCGGCCAGCGCTCTGCATCGGCGAGCGATCGCCGGCGACCGCCCGGAACACGACCGGCGCCGCCGGGAGCAGCACGACGGCGGCGGCGGCGAGGAGCACGAGCCCGGTCAGCCGATCGAGCCGGCGCGCGCGCGGCAGGGCTGGCGCGGCGCCCGGCGGCTCCGCCCGGGCAGCGAGGCGCGTGCCGGCGTGCTCGGCGCGCACGTCGCGGGGGCCAGGCGAGGCGCCCTGTCCGGCGGGGGGGTGGTCCATCAGCGCAGAGGATACGCGCTGCGGCGAGCGCGGTCGACTGCGCGGCGGCGCGAGCTCCGATGACGCTCGACCCGCCGCGCCGGCGAGCGCGTCAGCGGAGCTCGCGCGGCAGCGGGGCGGCGGCAGGATCGCCGGAGACGTCGCGCTCCGCGGGGACGCCGATCGTGGCGCCGTGGTCCGCGCAGCAGCGGAAGCCCTGCTGGTAGAACATGTGGTTCTCGTCGTGCGAGCGGGTCGAGGGGCGGCAGCGCGTGCGGACAGGGCCCCAGTAGCCGCCCTTCAGGATGGAGGGGCGCTCGCCCTCGCGGACGGAACGGGTCCACTCATCGATGTTGCCGGTCATGTCGTAGACGCCGAAGGGGCTCCGGCAGCGGGGCTGGACGCCCGCCGCCATGCCCTGCCAGAGCCGGTCCATCTCGGCCATGGCCGCGGGGCCGCCGCGCGGGCGCAGCGCGGTCTCGATGTACGGGCGCCATGCCTGATCGACGACGCAGGCTTCAGGCTCGCGGACGTAGCCGTAGGGGTAGGGGCGCGCCTCCTCGCCCTCGCAGGCGAACGTCCACTCGGCCTCGTCGCAGAGGCGCTTGCCCTCCTCGGCGCAGAGCTCGCTCGCCTCGTAGAACGAGACGAGGATGAACGGATAGACGCCCTTCTGGTTGGGGTACTCGTAGCGATCCATGCAGAAGTGCATCGGCTTCGTGTCGAGGTCCTTCGACATCGAGAGCCACTTCTCGCGATCGAACTCCGCGCACCGCTCGGGGTAGTCCCTGCTGATCCAGTGCTTGCAGGTGGTCCGCTGCATCTCGTCGATGGAGCGCAGGTCGCCCTGGGCCTTCGGGGCGGGGTCGAGCTTCATGAGGCCGGAGACCTCGACCATGCCCGTCGGGCAGGTGCCGCGGGTGCCCTCGATCTGGTCGGTGGCCTCGCGCGACTCGGCGGGCGACGAGGCGATCTGCCAGTGGCGATCGCGCACGAGGCGCCACTCGAACCGGAGGCGCCGCGGCAGCGAGCCCGTGATGGCGCCCGCGCCGAGCGTCAGCGGCACCGACGGCGCCTCCGCGAGCCGCACCACGAGCAGCGCGAGCGAGGCGAGGCCCAGCGCGAAGCCGACGGCGACGGCGGCGCGCAGCGCCCTCGCGCGGGGGGGCGCGGGCTTCCGCGTCGAAGGGGCGAATCGGTGCATGATCCCTCGCAGTAAACTCTACTGCGAGGGAGACTCGAAGGCAGACAACTTTTCGCGGAGCCGCCCGAGGTCGGCCTCGAAGCGCCGCTCGCCGGACAGGTCACGGGTCTCCCGGGGATCGCTCCCGAGATCGAAGAGGAGCACCCGGTCCTGTCTCTTCCGCTTCCGCTCGATCACGAGGAGCTTGAGCTGCCCGTCGATGACCGCGGCGCGGCGGGCGGTGCGGGCGAACACCGGTCCTCGGGGCGCGCGCTCGGCGCCCGTGGCGATCGCGGCCAGGGAGGCGCCTTCGACGGCCGTGGCCTCCGCGCCGCCGACGTCGAGGACGGTGGGCGCGATGTCGACCGTGCTCACCGGGTGCGGGTAGCGGCCCGGCGCGGCGCCGGGGAGGGCGATGACGAGGGGGACGCGGATCGCCTCCTCGTAGAGCTCGACGCCGTGCCCGACGGGGCCGTGCTCGCCGAGGCCCTCGCCCTGCGAGCCGTGGACGATGATCGCCGTGCGGCCGGCGCGGGGGCCCCTCGCCACGGCGTCGAGCAGGGCGCCGAGCTGCCGGTCGACGTAGGCGATCTCGCCGTCGTAGGCGGCGGTCCTGCCGGCGCCGAAGCGGATGCCGGGGTGGGCGAGGTAGCGCTCGTGGGCGTCGAAGAGGTGGAGCCAGAGGAAGATCGGCTGGGTGCGCTGGGCATAGCCCTCGAGGAGCGCGATGGCCTTCTCGACCGCGAGGTGGCCTGTCGCCTCGCGCTCCGGGTGGGCGTCGCCGTAGACGGTCTCGAAGCGGTCGAACCCTTGATCGAAGCCGCGCTCCTGGCTGATCCACGTGAACGAGCTGACCGCGGCGGTGAGGTAGCCGGCGCGCTTCATGCGCTCCGCGAGGGTGTCGTTCTCGGGCAGCAGCGTGGGCCACTCGCGGCGGTCGCGCGCCGCTCGGTTGAGGCGGCGGCCGGTGACGAGCGGCGAGATGGCCCGCTGCGTCTCGCTCGAGACGGCGTAGGCGCGCTCGAACAGCACGCCGCGGGCCGCGAGCTCGGCGAGCCGCGGGCTGGTGTCGCGGCCGTAGCCGTAGGCCGACGTGTGGTCGGCGCGGACCGTGTCGAGCGTGACGAGGAGGACGTCGGGGCGCGCCGGCGCGGCGGCGGGCGCGGGGGACGCAGGCGTGGTCCCGGCGGGGGCGATGGTCTTCGTCAGGACGGCCGGGACGACCGCGCCGCCCTCGTCGCGCGCGGCGGGCGTGGAGGCGGCGCGCACGTGCGCGGCCGTCGTGGCGCCGGCAGGAGCGGCCGGCGGGGCGCCGGAAGCGGCGGCAGGCGGGGCGGCGGCGGCAGCGGTCGTCTGCGCGCCGGCAGGCGAGCCCGCGACGGCCCTGGCGGGCAGGGGGGCGGCGCCCTCGTGGGCCACGTCGCTGCAGTCCTGATCGATGCCGTCGCCCGGCGTTTCCGGTGCGCCGTGGTACCTGGTGGGATCGCCCTCGTCGCAGTCGAGGCCGCCGAAGTGCGAGCCCATCCCGTCGCCGTCGCGGTCGGTCCACTGCTCGAGCGCGCTGAAGAGGGTAGCCGCGAGCCCGCCGCCGGCGCGCACGGCCTGGCCGAGCGGGGGGAACGACTCGATCCGGGCGGTCGCGGTCATGAGGACCAGGGCGGCGAGCGGGACGCCCGCGATTCCGGCGACGCGGCCGACGGCCGCGCCGAGGTCGACGCTCGAGACGAGCGCGGTCGCCACGAGCGCGATGGCGCCGTCGACGATGGCGGCGCGCACGGCGGCCCCGGGGTCGCCTGTCGTGCTGGCCGCGTGGGCGGCGAGCGGAGCGAACGCGGCGACGAGGGGCACGACGCCGATGGCCGTGCCGGCGACGGCGAGGAGCCACGGCCTCACGCCGCGGGCGGCGAGGCGATCGCCGAGCGCGACGAGGCGCTGGGTGACGAGCGCCGCGGCCGCGACGCCGGCGAGGCCGAGGACGCCGAAGGTCGCGCCGGCGAGGCCTCGGTGGTGGGTCGTCGCCTTGAGGAGGGCGGCGAGCGCGGCCAGCACCGGGAAGGCGACGCCGATCCAGAGCGCGACGCGGAGGACGGCGAGCCGCTCGCCGCCCGCGCCGACGATGCCGCGGAAGCCGCGGCCGGCCGCGCGCGAGAGGATGAGCGCGAGCGTGACGAGCGGGAGCAGGACGGCGGTCCCGACGAGGAGCCCGTCGAGGAAGGACGCGCCGGCGCGGGCGGTGCGGAGCGCGGTCGGCACGGCGGAGAGCGAGGCGACGCCGAGACCGAGCACGCAGGCCTCGCCGAGGCGGGTCGTCCAGGCGCTGCGGCGCGGCGGCGGAGGGGCCGACCGCCCCGGCGGGGGGACGGATCGCCCCGGCGGCGCGCTCTGCCGGGCGGGCGGGCCGCTCTGCGATCGCGGCGGGACGCTGTCATGAGAGCCGGCGGCGCTCGGCGGCGGCGGGGGACCTGGTTCGGCGGTGATCATGGGCACGCAGGGGGGGAGGGCCGCGCGGGCGCCTCGCGAGGGCCTGTCGCGCCTGGCCGCGAGGTCGTGCGCCCTGGAGAACGGGGCCTACCATCGGTGTACCGGGCCGCAAAGTATCCTGCGGGAGCGGACGAGCCGGGGGCGCCGGGTCAGGGGGCGGGAACCGGGCCTCGAGGGCGCCTTTCGTGTAGGCCGGGCGGCGCGGAAGGCGTCGCGCTGGAGGCACCCAAGCGGCCGCAGCCGAGCTTCGATGGATGGAGCCTACATGGGCTGATGCGGATAGGGCGGGCGACTCTGGGTGAGGCTCACGACCGGCGCGCTGGCTCGGCGAGCCAGCGGACCAGCGCGTCGCCCTCGAGCTCGAGCAGCGTGTCCTCGACCTCGCCCGGACCGAGCGCGCGCGCCCGATCGAGGATCGAGCGCTCCTCCTCGGTGGTGGGTCGCCGCCCGACCCGCCGCGCGAAGAGGCGGCCGAGCAACTCGGCGATCGCCTCCTCACGGCCCTTCAACTGTCCCCTCTGCTCTGCCTTCTGCTCGGCCTCGATGATCATCTCGCCGATGATCGGCGTGCGCCGGAGCAGCCCTTCCTCCATGTCCTCCACCATCGTGACGAGCTCCTTTTGCAGATTGTGCCCCCAGGGGTCGATGGTCGCCAGTACCAGGAACGCCGTGTACAGCTCCGCCCGCTCCTCGCCGGTCACCGTCCGCGCGTGAATCTGAGCGATGACCTCCCGCATCGCCTTCGCGGTCGCGTCCCTGGCGAGCGGCGCGAACGCCAGCCACAGCACGCTGCCGCGTGCTCGGAGCTCGGCGACCGTGCGTTGATAGACCGCGTCGATGCGGAAGTGCGTACCGCTGAATCGCCGTTCCGGCCAGGCCGTTCGGAGCACGCCGGTCACAGGCAAGCGCCGCCTGCCGCCGGAAAGGACCACGGCGACGCTCTCGATGGGCGGCACCGGCTCGCAGGGCGCTTCGATGCGCAGCGCGGCGAAGAGGAAGCCGAGGTACTCGAAGACCTGAGCCGGAACCTCGTCGCGCAGCGCGAAGCAGAACTCGACGTGCAGCACGCGCGGCGTGCCGTCGATGCGAAGGCGCAGCGCTTTGTCCAGGCGACGTTCGAGCTTGGTGACCTGGGTATCGATCCAGCCAAGGACCTCGACGGAGCGGCCTTTCGGGGTGAAGGCGCGCGCAAGCTCTTCGGGGCGCCTCCGGGCGATATGGCGTAATGTGATGTCGGCATCTCCCATGCAACACGCCTTGCGCAGGGAGCGTGCCAGGGTGTGGCGGGCCAAAAGTGACGGCATCCTCGCGTGTCTCGTGCGCTGCGGGTGTGGCGGCGCCATGGCGGATCGCCGCCCCGCGTCCGGCGGGACGGCGCAGCGGCGGACACCGTCGGAGATGTGCGCCGGCGCCGCCGCGACCCCGGTTCTCCTTGCCCAGGCCCCCCCGGCGACTTGTATCGTCGCAAAGACGCTGCCCTTGCTTCACCAGCCGCCCTGTCCTTCATCCCCTCCAAGGAGCTCTTCATGACGCTGCTGCGACGTCGCGCCTCCGTCTCCGCGCTGATCTTGCTCGCCTTGTCCGCCTGCGGAGGCGACGATGCGGTGAGCGAGACAGGGCTGTCGTGCGGTCCAGGCACGAAGGCCGCCGGCGGCGTGTGCGTGCCTTCGGCGACGAGCCCCGGTGTCGTCTGCGGCGAGGGCACCGAGGACGTCGACGGCGCGTGCGTGCCTTCGGCGACGAGCCCCGGTGTCGTCTGCGGCGAGGGCACCGAGGACGTCGAGGGGGAATGCGTCCCGACCGCGCTCCAGTCCGGGCATTTCCTGAGCCCGCTGGTGCAGCTCCAGAGCTTGCACGAGGTCGGGAGCCACACGGATGAGGTCCGCGTCCGCGACGATGACTTGCTCCTCAATTGCAGCTACACATTCAACGTCATCGATGCGGAGGACCCCGCCGACATGGAGGTGCTCGCGGGGGGGCTCAAGCACACCATCCCCGGCGACACCCGCACGCCGGGCTGCAAGCACCTCGCGTGGGACGATGATCTCGTCTTCACCACCCACCTCGGCAACATCCGGAACCCGGCGTTCCTGAGCGGCTGGGACATCAGCGATCCCGAGGCCCCGGTACAGCTCCCCGTCCTGCAGGAGGAGGGGATCAGCTACGAGGGAGTCGACGTCGCGAACCACAACATCTTCGTGGGGCTTCACGGAGATGGCCTCGGCGTCTACCGCTACGACGGCGCGGTCGGGTTCACGCGGGTCGGCCGCCTGGGTGGATTCACCAATGCGTGGGGGGTCGCGGCGCGCGACAACCATGTCTTCGTCGCCGACGGCGTGGACGGGCTCGTCACGGTCGACGCGACGGACCCGACGGCGCCGGTGGAGCTCGGGCGCGTGGCGACCGGCGGCCAGGCGAAGGGCGTCGTCGTGGACGGCGACTTCGCTTATGTGGCGGCGGGCTCTGCGGGCGTCGCCGTCGTCGACATCTCCGACCTCGCGCGCCCTGTCGTCGTCGGTCGCGCCGAGATGCCCGGGACTCCGCTCCGCCTGGCCTACTCCGATCGCCGCCTCTTCGTCGCCGCGTGGAACGACGTGCGCGTGTACGACGTGTCCGCGCCCGCCGCCCCGACCTTCATCGCGGCCGTGCGCATCCCGAGGGCGTTCGAGTACGACGATCCGGATCGCGAGCTCCCCACGATGCGCACCTTCGGCGTCGCCGCCCGGGGTCAGGACGTGTTCATCGGCACCTGGGAGAACCCGTATTCCTACCGCCTCGAGCCGGACCGCCTCGCGCCCAACATCCGTCTCCCGGAATCCGCCGCGCGGATCGATTTCGGCCCGGTCGCGGTGGGGGACACGAAGACGCTCCCGCTCGAGGTCACGAACCAGGGGACGGCGCCGCTCACGCTGGTGGACAACTGGGTCAGCGGCTCGGCGTTCAGCGTCGAGCCGCGCCAGGCCCGGATCGCGCCCGGCGAGACGATCGAGCTCAACGTGACGTACCTCGCCTCGGCGACGGACCAGGAGATCGGCTATCTCCACATCGCCTCGGACGACCCCGCGGCCCCGGTGCGGAAGAGCTATCTCGTCGGCAACGCGCCCGGCGTGAGCGTCGGGGCGCCCCTGCCCGCGACCACGGGCACGATGCTGGACGGCACGACATGGACCTCGGAGGAGTCGGCAGGGGGCGTGCTTCTGCTCACCTACTTTGCCACCTTCTGTCCAGTTTGCGCCAACCACCTGCCGGACACCGAGGAGCGGTTCTGGCTGAAGTACAAGGACCAAGGCCTGCAGATCGTCGCCCTCAACCCGAGGGAGCCGGTCGATCAGATCGGCCAGGTGCAGGCGTATTGCGACAACATCAAGGTCAGCTTCCCGGTCGGGCTCGAGGAGACCGCGAGCACCTACGCCGCCGTGACCTCCAATTTCCCCGGCCCCAACCCGTTCCCGGTCGACGTGATCGTCGGCAAGGACGGCATCGTCCGGTACGCCAGCCACGAGTACGACCCCGACGCCATGACGGCGGTCATCGAGCAGGCGCTGGCCGAATGATGAAGCGCACCCTGCTCCTGGTGGTCGCGCTGATGGCGTCCGCTTGCGACGGAGGCGGCGGCTCGACCAGCGGGGCGGGGGACGCCGGCGGCGGCGCAGCGACCGGCGGCGGCGCAGGAGGCGGCGACGCAGCGACCAGCGACGGTGGTGGCGGCGGCGCGGCGGGAGGCGGCGGCGCGGCGGGCGGCTCCGGCGGCGGCGGCGCCCCGGCGGGTCTGGGCGTGACCGGCGTGCTCGCGGACGAGGCGGGACAGCCCATCGGCGGAGCCACCGTGCTGTTTTGCAATACAGCGGTCTGTTACTCGGACCGATCGAGGGCGGATGGTCGCTTCACCTTTCGTTGCGACGCGGAGCCGCCGGTCGACTTCGTGGTGAAGTCGATGGAGGACGCGGGAACGACGCCGCGCCGGGGAACGACCATGTTCCCGCTGCGCTTCACCGACGCGGTCACCGTCGACGCGGGATCGCTCTTCGTGCCGCACCTGCCCGCGGGCGCCGTCCTTGGGCCGAACAGCGACGATCCGCAGGTCCTGGAGGTCGGCGACGGCCTCCAGCTCACCGTGAACCGCGCCGCGCTCGCGACGCCGCTCGGCGAGGCCCTCCACGACATCGCGGCCCGGAGGATCCCGCCGGAGCGCGTGCCACCGCTCTCGGATCTCGGCGGGGAGGAGATCGTGGCGGTCTACGCGCTCTACCCGTTCGCGACGACCAGCGACTCGCCCGTCGGGGTCCAGGCCCCCTCGGACCTGGCGCCAGGGACGCCCGTGAGGTTCCGGACCATGAGCGAGTACGACGGCAAGCTCTCGGCGCCGGTTGCCGGTGAGGCAGACGGCTCGGTCATCAGGACGTCGCCCGGCTCCGGGATCGACGAGCTGACCTGGCTCGTGATCTCCAGGTAATGCGTGTGCGCTCTCCCGGGCTTCTCCTCGAGCCAGCCACCCAACGATCTCTTTTATGCGATCTTCCGCGCCTTCTATCTCGTCGGTCACATGACCGATGTGCCGATGTGATGGGGCGGCTCGAGGCGCGCGCGGAACCCGCTTGACGCTCGTCGCGCCCGCAAGCTATGTTCCCCGCATGCCCCGCGCGCTCCCCGCGTCCTGCGCTCGCCGCTGTTCCGAGGCCTTCGTCCTCGGCGGCGCGTCGTGCTCGGCCGTCGAGGTGGGTTCGTGCGTGGCAGGGCTGCGCTGGTGGCGCTGGTGCTCTACCAAGGCGGGCCCTTACCACGGGTAACGCGCCTCCCTGCGGGGAGGACGACCTGAAGGAAAGAAGAAAGAGGGCCCGCCGAACAACGGTGGGCCTTTTCGCTTTTGTCCGCTATGCAGGGCGCCGCAGCGCGACGCCCGAGTCCCGAGGATCCGTGTCTGCCAGAACAGCCGTGAAGATGAGGAGAGAACCATGATGCATGCAGTCATCGATGCGCTCTGCGCCGGCGTCGACCTCTCCGCGGAGCAGACCGAGGCGCTGTTCCGCGACCTGATCGCCGGGGCGCTGACGGAGATCGAGCTCTCCGCGCTGTTCGTGGCGCTCAAGGCGAAGGGCGAGACCCCCGCCGAGATCGCGGGCGCGGCGCGCGCGCTCCGGGGGACGTCGGTGCCGTTCGCGCGGCCGGCTTATGTCTATGCCGACTGCTGCGGCACCGGCGGAGACGGGCAGTCCACCGTGAACGTGTCCACGGCCGTCGCCTTCGTCGCGGCCGAAGCAGGCCTGCCGGTCGCCAAGCACGGCAACCGCTCGGTCTCCTCCCAGTGCGGCTCCGCCGACGCGCTCGAGGCGCTCGGCGCCCGGCTCGACCCGCCGGCCGAGGTCTCGCGCCGCGCCCTCGATGAGGTCGGCTTCTGCTTCCTCTTCGCGCCGCAGTACCACGCCGGGCTCCGCCACGCGATGCCCGTGCGCCGCGCCCTCAAGGTGCGCACGATCATGAACCTGCTCGGCCCCCTCGTGAACCCGAGCGCGCCGCCGATCCAGGTGATGGGCATCTACGATCCGGAGCTCGTCACCCACGCCGCGCGCACGCTCGGCATGCTCGGGTGCCAGGCCGCGCTCGTCGTCCACGGCGGGGGGCTCGACGAGGTCGCCCTGCACGCCCCGACGCGCGCGGCCCGGCTCCGCGATGGGGTCGTCGAGGAGCTCTTGATCGACCCGGCCGACGCGGGCGTCACGCCGGCGCCGATCGAGGCGCTCCGGGGCGCCGGCCCGGCGGCGAACGCGGCGTGGCTCCGCGACCTGCTCGCCGGGCGCGGCGCGCCCGCGCACCGCGACGCCGTCGCGATCAACGCCGGCGCGCTGCTCTGGATCGCCGGGCGCGCCGAGGGGCTGCGGGAAGGGACGGCCCTGGCGCTCGAAGCGCTGGGCTCCGGGCGCGCGGCGGAGCGGCTCACGCGCTTCGTGGCGCTGAGCCGGGACGGGGCCCAGGAAGCGCGGAAGGAGGCGAAACATGGCTGAGCAGGGCAATGTGCTCGCGCGCATCGTGGAGCGGAAGCGGGCGGACGTGGCGGAGCGAGAGCGGCGGACCCCGCTCGCCAGCCTTCGGGCGAGCGCGCCGCCCACCTCGCGGAGCCTCCGGCGCGCGCTCTCCGCGCCGGGCGCGCGGTTCGTCCTGGAGTGCAAGAAGGCCTCCCCGTCCGAGGGCCTCATCCGGCCCGATTTCGACCCGCACGCCGTCGCCGCCGCGTACTACGGCGTCGCCGACGCGGTGAGCGTGCTGACCGACGAGCCCTTCTTCCAGGGCAGCTTCGAGATCCTCCAGGCCGTGCGCGCGGTCGTGGACGTCCCGATCCTCTGCAAGGACTTCGTCGTGACGCCCTACCAGGTGATCGAGGCGCGGGCGAACGGCGCGGACGCGATCCTGCTCATGCTGTCGGTGCTGGACGACGCGACCGCGCTCCTCTGCCTGGGCGCCGCCGAGGCGCTCGGCATGGACTGCCTCGTCGAGGTCCACGACGAGGCGGAGCTCGAGCGCGCGCTCGCGCTGCCCGCGCCCGTGATCGGCATCAACAACCGCGATCTCAAGACGCTCAAGGTCGATCTCGCCGTCTCGGAGCGGCTCGCCCCGCGCGTGCCGCGCGATCGGATCGTCATCGCGGAGTCGGGCGTCGAGTCGCGCGCCCACGTGGAGCGGCTCGCGCCCTCGGTGGACGGGTTCCTCGTCGGCACGTCGCTCATGCGCAGCCCCGACATCGCGGACGCCGCGCGCGCGCTGGTGACCGGCCGGGTGAAGATCTGCGGCCTGACCCGGCCCGGGGACGCGCGCGAGGCGGAGCGGCTCGGGGCCCGCTTCGGCGGCCTCGTCTTCGCCGAGACCTCGCCGCGGCGGGTGACGCGCGAGCAGGCCGAGATCGTGGTCGCCACGGCCGCGGGGCTGCCCTTCGTCGGCGTTTTCCTCAATCAATCCGTGGATTTCGTCGCGGATACGGCGCGGGCGATCGGGCTGCGCGCCGTGCAGCTCCACGGCGACGAGGACGCCGCGTTCATCGAGGCGCTGCGGCGCGCGCTCCCCGAGGGGTGCGAGGTCTGGAAGGCGGTCCCGATGGCGCCGTCCGGGGAGGCCGCCGGCGCGGCGGGCGCCGCGGGCGCGGGCGACGACGGCGCGGGCGCGGAGGTCGAGCGCAGCGCCGATCGGCTGGTCTTCGACACGCGCACGGCGGAGGCGCGGGGAGGCACGGGGCGGACGTTCGCCTGGAGCGCGATCGACGGCCACCCGGCGCGCGCCCGGAGCCTGCTCGCGGGCGGGCTGAACCCGGACAACATCGCCGCGGCGCGCCGGGTCGGGACGTGGGGGCTCGACGTGGCGTCGGGCGTCGAGCGCGCGCCCGGCGAGAAGTGCGCCGACCTGCTCGTGCGCCTGTTCGACAGCGCGCGCGGCCCGTCGCGCCATGACCGTGACCCCGCGGCCCCGGCGGACCGCGCCTCCCCCTGACGGCAGCTCTCACGACGCACAACGCACAACGCACCACCGACGATCGAGGCAATCACCATGCAGCAAAGCGGCCGCTTTGGCGCCTTTGGCGGCGCCTATGTCCCGGAGATCCTCGTACCCGCGCTCGAGCAGCTCGAGCGCGCGTACCTGGAGGCGCGCGGCGATCCGTCGTTCGCGGCGGAGTTCGACGCCTTGCTGACGACCTACGCGGGGCGACCGACGCCGCTCACCCTGTGCCGCAACCTGACCGGCGATCCGCGCGTGAAGCTGTACCTCAAGCGCGAGGACCTGCTCCACGGCGGGGCGCACAAGACGAACCAGGCGCTCGGCCAGGGGCTGCTCGCGCGGCGCATGGGCAAGCGGCGGCTCATCGCCGAGACCGGGGCCGGCCAGCACGGCGTCGCGACCGCCATGATCGGGGCCCTGCTCGGCATGCCCACGCGCATCTACATGGGCGCGAAGGACGTCGAGCGGCAGCGGCTCAACGTCTTCCGGATGCGCCTCATGGGGGCCGAGGTGGTGCCCGTGACCTCGGGCTCGCAGACGCTGAAGGACGCCCTCAACGAGGCGCTGCGCTACTGGACCGAGAGCTACGAGGACACGCATTACCTGATCGGGACGGTCGCCGGACCTCACCCGTTTCCCACGATCGTGCGCGATTTCCAGTGGGTGATCGGCCGCGAGGCGCGCGCCCAGATCCTGGAGGCCGAGGGGCGCTTGCCCGACGCGGTGGTCGCGTGCGTGGGCGGCGGCAGCAACGCCATGGGGATCTTCTCCGAGTTCATCCCGGACAAGGACGTGGCGCTCGTCGGCGTGGAGCCCGCCGGCCACGGCCTGTCGACCGCCATGCACGGGGCGACGCTCCTCAAGGGCCGCCCGGGGGTGCTGCACGGGTCGGAGACCTACATCCTCCAGGACGAGCACGGACAGGTCGCCGAGACGCACTCGGTCTCGGCGGGGCTCGACTACCCCGGCGTCGGGCCGGAGCACGCGCACCTCATGACGTCGGGCCGGGCGACGTACGTCGCGGCGACCGACGACGAGGCGCTCGACGCGTTCCAGCGGCTCGCGCGCAGCGAGGGCATCATCCCGGCGTTCGAGTCGGCGCACGCGATCGCGCACGCGCTGAAGATGGTGGCGGAGGCGGCGCAGGCAGGGCGCGAGACGGTGCTCGTCGTGAACCTGTCGGGCCGCGGAGACAAGGACATGGAGCAGGCGCAGAGGCTGCTCGATCCCGGGAGGTCGACATGAGTCGGGAGACGGTGACGACGCGCTACGATCGCGCATTCGAGCGGCTGCGGCAGCGCGGCGAGGGGGCGTTCATCCCCTTCCTGATGCTGGGGGATCCGGACCTCGCCACGAGCGCGCGGCTGCTTCGCGCGGCCGTGGAGGGCGGCGCGGACGCGATCGAGGTCGGGATCCCGTTCTCGGATCCGATCGCGGACGGCCCGACGATCCAGGCCGCCGCCGTGCGGGCGCTCGAGGCCGGCGTGAGGCCGGGCGACTGCATCGAGCTCCTGGCGCGGTTCCGGGCGGAGGCGCCGGAGGTGCCGATCGGCATCCTGACGTACGCGAACCTCGTGAAGCACCGCGATCTGGCGGGCTTCTACGCGTCGGCGGCCGCGGCCGGGGTCGACAGCGTGCTCGTCGCCGACGTGCCGGTGAGGGAGTCGGATCCGTACGTGGCGGCGGCGCGCGCCGCGGGGGTGGCGCCGGTGCTGATCGCGCCGCTGAACGCCTCGGAGGCCACGCTGCAGCGGCTCGCGGAGCGGTGCAGCGCGTACACGTACTGCGTGACGCGCAAGGGCGTGACGGGGGCGGACGAGCAGCTGCGCCTGGGCCACGGGGCGCTCTTCGAGACGCTGCGCCGGTTCGGCGCGCCGCCCGCGATCCTGGGGTTCGGCATCTCGAAGCCCGAGCACGTGCGCGACGCCCTCGCCGCCGGGGCGTTCGGCGTGGTCAGCGGGTCCGCGGTCGTGCAGCGGGTCGCGGCGAACGTCGGTGATCCCGAGGCGGCCGCGCGCGCCGTCGCGAGCTTCGTGCGCGAGATGAAGGCGGCGACGGCGCGCTGAGCGCGCCGTCCGGATGGCGTTCCACCCGCGGAGCCGGTCAGGTTCACGGCGGAGCGCCGTCGCTACCGCGCCAGGAGTGGTTCGCCTTTCGGGCGGCGAGCCGAGCTCACCGGCACGTGACGCCGCACATCGTCCCCGAGAGCGCGACGCAGCTCTCGTCCCACCCGAGCGTGCAGCAGAAGCTGTCTCCGTCCTCTCCGCACACGGTCTCGACGCAGCTGTTGCAGGTCGCGTCGAGGGGCGCGCCTTCCTCGCAGAGGTCGTGGGCGCACCCGCAGGCCCGCCCGCAGGCGGCGGTGAGGCCAGCGACGCAGTGGGTGTCCCACGCGCTCATGCAGCACGCCGGGTCCTCCGCGCACAGCGCGGTCACGCACGGATCGCAGCCCATGAGGAGGGGCGCTCCTTCCTCGCAGAGGTCGTGGCTGCACTCGGCCGGCGGGCACACGCCGCAGTCGGTGGCGCACGCCTGGCAGTTCTCCCTGTCGGGCTCGCACATGCCGTCACCACAGACCGGCGGGCATACGCCGCAGTCGTCGGTGCACGAATCGCACGTCTCGCCGGTGTCACACCGCAGGTCGCCGCACGCCGTCGCCCCGCCCTCTCCACCGCCGCCCGTCGAAGCGCTGCTCACGGAGCCGCCGCCAGCGGCGTCGCCTCCGCCGCCCGTCGAAGCGCTGCTCACGGAGCCACCGCCGGCGGCGTCGCCACCGCCCGAGGCGCTGCTTACCGAGCCACCGCCGGCGGCGTCGCCACCGCCCGTCGAAGCGCTGCTCGTCGAGGCGCTGCTCGTCGAGGCGCTGCTCGTCGAGGCGCTGCTCGTCGCGCCGCCTTGCCCGCCCTCTCCGCCGCCGCCCGTGGCATCGCCGCCAGCCGAGGCGCTGCTCGTCGCGCCGCCCTGCCCGCCCGCTCCGCCGCCGCCCGTGGCATCGCCGCCAGCCGAGGCGCTGCTCGTCGAGCCGCCCTGCCCGCCCGCTCCGCCGCCGCCCGTGGCATCGCCGCCAGCCGAGGCGCTGCTCGTCGAGCCGCCTTGCCCGCCCTCTCCGCCGCTGCCCGCCGATCCGCCGGCCCCACCGTGCCCGCCTTGCCCGCCGGACCCGCCGGCGCCGGACGTGCTCGCCGCGCTGCTCGGCGCGGCGCTCTCGTCGTCGCCGCAGCCGGCGATCATGAGGGTCGATGTCAGGGCGAGCAAAGCACACATGCGGAGTGAACGGTTCATCAGGGGAGCCTCGTTATCATCATGCGTTGTGAGCCGCCTCGCGCGCGAGGCCGCCTGTCAAAAGAGCCCCACGGAGAAGTGGAGTGCACCGTCGATCTCATCGAGCTCCTCGCGCGGATCCAGGTTGAAGCCGTAGTCGAAGGCGAGGGGGCCGATGGGCGTGTTCACCCGCAGGCCGGCGCCGAGCCCGTAACGCAAGAGCCGCGGATCGAGGTTGACGTTCCTCGCCCTGATCCAGAGGTTGCCCGCGTCGAGGAAGAGCCCGAGCTGGAGCAGATCCGTCAGCGGAATGCGCAGCTCGGCGCGGGGGTTCACCATCACCGTCCCGCCGCGCGGGATATCGTCGGTCGATACCTCGGCGTCCCCGCCCAGCGCCTCTCTCGCCTCCTCGAGCCCGTCCTCAGGATACAGCGACTCGGCCAGATGGGAACGGAGCGAGTCGACGCCGCCGAGGAAGAACAGGCGATCCGGGTACGTCCCGCTCTCGGCCACGAGCGGCTGAATATACCCTCCGGACAGGCTCAGGGCGAGGGTGAGCCGCGACCGCGGCGCGAGGGGGATATAGCCCGACACGCGGCCCGTGAATCGCAGGAAGTGGCTCTCGGGGAAGCTCGATTGGGCCCGGACCGAGGCGAAGGCGTCGAAGGCGTCGACGTGCTCGACGCCGCCGGAGAGGAGGAAGCCCCGGGTCGCGGCGAAGGGGGTGTCCCGCGTGTCCCAGGACGCGTCGATCCGCTGCGCCAGGGCGATCGTCTCGCCCTCGGGCATGCGCAGCTGATCGAGGATATCCCGCTTGTCGGCGCCGACGGCGCCCGGGAAGAAGCCGACTTTGTTCAGCTCGGTCGACAGGGCGAGCTGCGTCGTGACGGCGCGCCGCGGGCGGTAGGTGATCGCCGGGATGATCGCCGTCTTCGTGACGCCGAAATCCAGCTGGTTGTCGCGCACGTTGATGCCCGCGAGCGACATGCTGACGAGCGGGCCGAGGCCGATGTCCGGGAGCGTGACCGAGACCGCGATGCGGCGCTCCAGCTGGTCGTCGATCTGGAGCTCCTCGTAGTGGCGGCTCGCCGCCTCGTCCACGATCATGAACTCGAACAGGTAGCTGAGCTGGACGCCCATCGTGAGGCCGATGGCGAGGCCGCCGATGTTGCGGTGTCCGTACTCGAAGGCGAGGCGCGCGCCCTCGCCGGTCGAGAACCCGATCTGCGGGTTGAGGTACTGCGGCAGCTGCTCGACCACGTGGATGACGACCCGCTTGTTCTTCTGCGGGACGTCGGGATCCTCGAGCGAGATAGACACGCTGGAGAAGGGGCCGAGCGTGGCGATGCGCTCCTCGCTCAGGCGGGCCTGCGACTGGCGGAACGGCGCGCCCTCGCGGAGCAGGACGCGGCGGAGGATCAGCTGCTCGTCGGTCCGGACGGCGCCCTTGACGACGATGCCGGTGACGAACACCCGATCTCGCTCCGAGACGATGAACCGCGCGCGGGCGCGCGTGCGGTCGGGCGATGGCTCGATGGCCGTGCGGACCTCGGCGAACGCGTAGCCCAGGTCGCGGTAAGCATCCATGATGCGCAGCCGCGCGGCGTCGAGCGCGAGCGTCGAGAGGGGCTGTCCGACCTTCAGATCGGCGAGGTCGCTGAGCCAGCGCTCGCTGAACGGCCGCTCGTCGGCGCAGAGGGCGCGGTCGCGCTCGCTCAGGCCGGCCTGACCGCAGAAGCCCTTGTTCCCCTCGAAGGCGAGATCGTAGAGCTGGGTCTGCGGGCCGGGGTGGACCGGAATGCGGAGCGTCACCTCGGGGGAGCACGCGATGTGCCGGGCGGCGTCGGGGCGGCACGTGAGGGCGGCGGGGACGGGCGGCTCGGGGAGGGGCAGCCCTTGCGCGTCGGTGAGGCACTGGGCCGTGACGCGCTCGGCGACCGGCTCGGGGATGCAGGCGCCCGGCGGGGAGCGGCGCGAGCAGGTGGCGCGGAGCACGGAGACCGGGCCGACGACGGCGTTCAGGTAGCCCTTGCTGAAGTAGAGATCGCGAAGGTGCTTGAGGGCGCGCTCGTAGGTCTCCTGCGCGTACGTCATCGAGGGGATGAGCTCGACCGGCCTGGCGCGACCGCCGGCGCCGCGGGTCGGGCCGAAGAGGTCCGAGATGCCTCGCGGGTCGGGCATCGAGAAGGCGTCGGCGCCGGGCAGGTCCTCCTCGAGGAAGCTCTCGATCTCGCGGCCGAGGTCGTCGGGGCTGAGGTCGCCCGTGAGGCAGGGGAAGACGCGCTTCGTGACGCGCACCTGGTCGTGCTCGCGGACGGTGAAGGTCAGGTAACGGACCGCATCGTCGGGCTTGCCGCCCAGCGAGGGGGTGATCTCGGCGTCGAGGAAGCCGCGCTCGACGTAGAACGCGCGGAGCCGATCGGTGAGATCGTTCGTCTTCGTCTCGGTCGTCTCGCCGAGATCGAGCGCGGCCTCGAGGGCGTCGTCGTCGAAGGCGCGGTTGCCGTCGAAGACGGGGACGATGCGCGCGCCGGGCTCGAGGTAGACGTAGAGGTAGTTGTGCGGGCCGACCGCGAGCACGCGGTGGGAGACCTCGGCGTCGTGAAAGCCGCTCCGGCGGAGCAGCTCGGCCATCTCGCGGTCGGCCTCGGCGAGGGCGGGCTCGTCGACGCGGGCGCCGACGCCGAGGCCGTAGCTCTGCTTGAGCGAGCCGAGCTCCCGGTCCGCGCGCGGCGCCACGACGAAGACGCGCTCGGAGACGACGCGTGGAGCGCCGGCCTCGATGTCGAGGGCGAGGACGACCTGGGAGGGCTCGTCGGTGTCGACGGCGCGGATCGTGACGGCGGCCGCGGGGTAGCCGTGAAGCGCGTAGAACGCGCGGATGCGGGGGCTGATCTCGGCCAGCGTGGCCGCGGTGATCTCGCCGCCCTCGGCGATGCCGGCGGCCTCGAGGGTGTCCTGCCGGTCGAGCGCGCCGCCCGTGATCTGGACGGTGGCGATGCTCCGGCGGGGGACGACGACGATCCGGAGCGCGGCGCCGTCCGGCACGAGGTACGCCTCGGCCGACGCGCGGGCGAAGTTGCCGGAGGCGAGCAGCTCGCGCATGGCGCGGCGCGCGGCGTCGGGGCTGAGCGGCTCGCCGAGGTCGACGCTCGTGACCGGCGACACGATCTGCCAGCGGTCGCCCTGCGCGGTGACATCGATGCGGACGATCGGCTTGCCGACGAGCTCTCCCAGGGCCAGCGGCTGGCCGAGCGACGGCACGTCGGTGGCCTGGGTGCCGGCCTCGCCCGAAAGCACGGTCCGTGCCGGAGGTTCGGCAGGGGCGAGGCTGGCCTGACCGGGGTTGGGGTTGGCCTGACCGGGGTTGAGGCTGGCCTGACCGGGGTTGAGGTTGGCCTGAGCCGGACGTGCCGGGGTCGGGTCGGCGTGCGCCGGGACGGCGATCACGCCGAGCGGCAAAAAGCCGAGCAGAAAGGGAATGAGGGTGGAACGGAAGCGAGCCATCAGGCGCGGAGCGCCGGGGGATGAAACGGAAATGAACCGGCGCCGGCGTGCACGACGGACGCAGCGTAGCCCGGTTGGGCGCTGGATGGGCAAGAGGCCGCCCGCGAGGCCCCGATGTGCGAGACGCGGGGCTCTCGGCGGGCAGAGCTCGTGCTAGCGTCGCCGCCCGTGCGAGGCACTGGATGAAGGACCTGGCGATGCTCGTCGGCGCCGTGGCGCATGACGCCAAGGTGGTGACGCTGTGGGAGAGCCTGCGCGAGCACTTCCGCGAACATGGAATCCTGATTGATTTCGCGCTGTTCTCTACTTACGAGCGCCAGGTCGAGTCGCTGATCCGCGGGCACATCGACGTCGCCTGGAACAGCGCCGTCGCGCACGTTCGGGTGAAGCGGCAGACCGAGGGCCGGTCCCGCTCGCTCGCGATGCGCGAGATCGATCGCGACTTCCACAGCAAGCTCCTCGTCCGCCGCGACGCCGCCGTCGGGGCGCTCAGCGATCTGGAGGGCAAGGCGCTCGCTGTCGGGAGCGTCGACTCGGCGCACGCGCGCATCCTGCCGCTCCACTTCCTCCGGCAGGCGGGCGTGGCCGTGGAGAAGATCCAGCTCATGCCGTTCGAGGTGGACGTCGGCAAGCACGGGGACACCGCGACGAGCGAGGTCCAGGCGCTCGCGGCGCTGCACGAGGGCAAGGCGCAGGCGGCGGCGGTCGGGGACGCGGTGTGGCTCGCCGAGCAGGCGAACGGCCACATCGACCTCCGCCGGGTCGACGTCCTCTGGACCACGCCGGCCTACGATTTCGCGATGTTCGACGCGCTGCCGGCGCTGCCCGAGGCGAAGGCCGAGGCGTTCCAGCGCGCGCTGCTCAGCATGACCTGGAAGAACCCGAAGCACCGGCGCATCTTCGAGCTCATGGGCCACAGGCAGTGGGTCTCCGGCCGCGACGACCGGTACGGCGCCCTCGACGCGGCGCTCGCCGCGGCCACCTGAGGGCCGCGGATCGAGCGCCGCGGGAGCGCCCTTCGAGCGCCATCCGCGGCGCGACCGTCACTCGAACTCGAGCCGCCACCTCAAGTCGGCGCCCACGTTGCCGAGCGGCGAGCTCGAGGCGTCGCTCGAGTTGTCGTACGACCCCTGGAGGCTCATCCGGTCGCTGAGCTTCACCTCGACGCCCGCGCGCACCTGGCTGCCCTGCGAGAGCCCGGTCGTCACGTTGGCGCGCACCGCGTCCGTGATGCGCTTGCCGATCGTCACCGTCGGCTCCGGGGCGCCGTTCTTGGACGAGTAGCCGGTGCCGAAGCGGAACTCGTCGATGAGGGGGACCATCGTCTTCACCGCCTTGTCGGCGCCCGTCAGCGACGAGAGCGCCTCGAGGCCCATGGTCTCGCCGAGCGACGACACGACGCCCTGGTTGAGCTCGGCGCGCGTCATGCCGAGCGTCAGCAGCAGGACGATGTCCTCCTGGCTGAGCGGCGGATCGCTCGTCAGGTTGAGCTGGAGGTTGTCGGCGTCGCCCTGGGCGTGCAGCTTGATGCGCCAGAGCCCGCTGGAGTTCGCGCTGCTGCCCGCGGCCGCCGGCGCCGCGGGCTCCGCGCCCGACGTCGCGTCCGCCGCGGCAGAGCTCGTCGACGTGTAGCGGCGGTACTCGCTCTCGGCGCGCACGTCGACCTTGGGCGCGATGCGGAACGGATCGTCGAAGCGGACGTAGCCGTCCCGGACCTCGAACTCGGTGCTGCGCAGCATGAGCTTCGAGTCGGGCAGGATGCGCAGCGTGCCGCGCGCGCCGAAGCGCTGGTTCGTGCCCGAGAGCGCGAGCCCGGGCTGCGAGACCTCGAGCCGCATGTCGGCCAGATCGTTCGAGAAGCGCAGCGGGTTCGGCGAGGCGACGGTGACGTCGAACCGGACCACGTCGGCGGCGGGGTCGTAGGTCTGCACCGTCGTCCGCTGGCGCCCCGTGAGATCGCCGAGGTCCATGCTCATCAGGATGGGGCGCGTGTAGCTGAACGACGTGAGCGTGATCTTCCCCTCGACCCGCGGCAGGTTCTTCTCCCCCGACGCGTCGTCCTCGACGCCGGGCCGGAAGCTCGCCGTCAGGTTGGCGTTCGCGGTGAGGTTCACCCCCTCGGCGACCGGCAGCTTCACGCCGGTCGCCACGATGGATGCCTGCGCCGTGCCGAGGGTCAGGCCGCGCACCGGCATGTGCCCCACCGCGGTCACCGTGCCCGTGCCGACCCGCGCGCTCGCCTTCGTGAGGCGCACCTGGTCGCCGCCGATCGCGATCTCCACGTCGATGTCGTCGAGCGACACCGGCAGCCCGACCACGTCGAGCTCGCCCTCCTTGAGCGTCGCCGAGCCCGTGTAGCGCAGCCCCTGGAGCGGCCCGGCCACCTGGACCTCGGCCTGCACCATGCCCCGCGCGTGCCGGATCTGCGGGATGTCGGCGCTGAGCCGCGACAGGTTCGTCGGGCTCACCCGGATCGCCATGTCGAGGTCCGGCGCCGTGAACACCCGCTTGACCTCGCCGGACGCCGTGAACGCGGCGGACAGGCGCGAGGCGGTGTGCGCCTCGAGGTGGAGCTCCGGCACCTTCAGCGTGTTGCCCGCGAGGCGGATCGGGCCGCTCGGGCTCGTGAGGTGGACCCCCTGGCCCTCCCGATCGAGCTTGAGCGCGTCGACCGTGAGCGTGAGCGCCGCCTGCCGGAAATCCGTGAGGGGGAGCCGCTCGATGTCGAGCGACCCGGTCATCGTGCCCTTCGGCGCCGCCGCGAGCGCGGCGCCCGGGATCAGGTTCGCGAGCGTGCCCAGGTCGAGCGCGTCCATGCGCGCGTCCCCGTCCACGATCTTGCGCCGCTGGCGCGTGACGCGGAGCCCCTTCAGCGCGACCTGCCCGCCGAAGAGCGAGCCGTTCGCGACGAAGGAGCCGTCGGGGAGGTCGCGCTCGTACTCCGCCGGATCGAACGGCGCGCCCTGGGGGTTGCCGCAGATCGGCGTCCTGCCGATGATCTTCGGCGCCTTGTCGTTCGGCACGATCGTGAGCTCGACCCGCGAGGGCGGCAGGCTCGCGTGCGTGCGGCGGATGCCGACGCGCGAGACGTGCACGTCGGCGAAGCCGGCGAGCCTGCTCACGGTGCCGCCCAGGCTGGCGACGACCGACACCGAGCCGTCGAACTGCGAGGCCGCCGCGCCGAGCCCGTCGATCCGCGAGAGCGGGAGGCCGCTCGCGATGACGCTCCCCTTCAGCGCGCCGCCGTGCGCCACGGAGGCGCTCGCCAGCACGGAGCCCGTGCCCTTGCGCAGCGACGCCGAGCGGACGTCGAGCCGCATGCCGTCGGCGCCGGCGGCCTGGTCGTCCCAGATCATGTCGAGGTCGATCTCGCCCTCGTCGAAGCGCTCGTCGAGGAGCTCGACGCCGGTGAGCCGCATGCCCGCGTTCACGGCGAGGTAGCCGCCGCCGCAGCGGTCCTCGGGGCCGCCGAGCGCGAAGTGGGCGCGGGCCGTCCCGCTCGCTGTCGCCTTGTAGTCGGCGAACCGCGGATCCTTGTCGAGGCGGAGCACCTCGAGCAGATCGCGCGCGGCGAGGTGCGGCGCCTCGCGCGTGTCGACGGTCGCGTCCACGACGACGATCCCCGTCGAGCTGTCGAGCGGGCGGCCCTTGGGCAGGTTGCCGGCCGGATCGAAATCGACCTTGATCGACGGGACCCGGACGCGGCTCGCCCCGTGCCGGACCCGCGCGTTCTCGAGCGTCAGGGCGAGCGGCTCGAACGCGACCGGCGAGGGCTCGAGGTCGCCGATGGGGAAGCCGCCGAACACGAACTTCTCGACGCCGATCTCGCCGGTGAGCAACGGGCGCTCGTAGGAGCCGTGCATCGCCGCCTTCATGGTGGCGACGCCGGCGAGCTCGAGCGCGGCGAGCGGGGAGATCTCGGCGAGGTCCACGCGCGAGCCCGGGTGGACCTCGACCCCGAGCTGGTCGTTGAAGCCGAGCGAGACGGTGGTCCTGAGGTGCGAGCTCGGCGTGTCGATCGAGAAGCCCGAGAGCACGACGGCGTTCGGCCGCACCTGGAACGAGCCGCGGACCGTGCCCTCCTTGACGCCCATCAGGCGCTTGCGGGCAGGGTCCTTCGTCGGGTGATCGAAGATCTCGAAGCCGTGCGTCTGCACGGCGAGCGGGCCCTCGAGGGAGAGCGGGGACAGCGTGCCGCCGAAGCGATCGAACCTCCCCTCGCGCAGCGTCCACGCGACGTGCGCCTGCGGGTGGACGGCGAGGTCGCGGAGCAGGCCGGGCAGCTCGACGTTGGCGAGGTCGATCGGCCCGGCCTGGAGCGGCACGCCCTTCTCGAACGGCTTGATCTCCGCGCTCGAGATCTTCAGCGTGCCGTCGGCCCAGGCGACGTCGGCGTCGGAGAGCTGCACGGCGTCCGGGGTCGTCGAGACCTTGCCCGCGAGGCGCGTGACGAAGACCCTGCCGTCGAGGCCTGGGCGGTCGAGCAGGAGCGTGCCCTTGACGCGGGGGAGCGAAAGGCCGAGCGGCGCGGACGCCGCGTCGTACTCCGCGTCGACGTCGAGCGAGACCGAGCCGGACGCGGGCGGCAGGTTCACGAAGCGGTGCACGATCGGCACGGGCAGGCGCGCCCGCACGCGGCCCTCGATCCGGTGGGGCATGCCGTCGCCGAGGCCGACGGCGCGGAGGGCGCCGAGCTCGAGCTCCACCCGGCGCCAGTCGCCGTCCTGGAGCGCGCAGGGCGGCGCGGTGCCGGGATCCGGGTCGAAGTCGGCGGCGCCCTCGAGGATCAGCCGGCGGACGAGCGCGCGGCCCGGCTCGACGCGGACGCGCGTGTCGAAGCGGCAGACGACGTCCTCGTCGACGCTGTCCTCCTCGGCCTCGTGGCCGGGCGCCGGGTGCGTGCGGACGACCGAGACGAGGCCGGAGCGCATCGCGATCTCGAACGCGTCCGACGGCTCGGCGGAGACGTCGACGTCGACCTCGGTGGCCTGGACGCGGACGTTGTCGATCGTCAGGTCGACCCGCGCGTCGGTGATGGCCACCGAGGAGAGCGGCGCGCGGTCGAGGCCGCCCCCGCCGCCCCCGCCGGAGCTCGGGAGGGTGAGGTTCCGGAGCTCCCCGTCCTTCAGCACCGCGCGGACGCGGGGGCCGATGATCTCGACGTCCCCGGCGTCGATGTGCCCCGCGAGCAGCGAGAACAGGCGCGGGCGGATGGCCACGCGCTCGAGCTCGAGGAACGGCGCGCCGCCGTCCGAGGAGTCGACGACGAGCCGGTTCAGGCCGACCATGAGGGGCCAGGCCTGGACGCGCACGTCGTAGCGGGCCGTGATGCCGAGCTCGCGCTGGAGCAGCGCCGCCGTCTCGCGCGCCGCCCAGGCCCGCACCGTCTCGGTGCGCACGAGGAAGCCGAGCGCGAGCGGGATCGCGCCGATCAGCGCGAACACGGCGCACAAAACGCGCACGGCGAGGCGCCCCCAGTCCCTGCGGGCGCTCGGCGGGGAGCCCTTTCTCCTCGTGCCGTGCATCGGGGCGCAGCTTAGCTGATGCGCGGTCGGACGCTTACGTGGGCGGCGGGATCCTGTGACGGGAAAATACCGGTGCGTGCGCGTCGCACCCGACCGGAAACGTGCTCCAGGGTGGAACGCCGCGGGGGCGCCGTGCGAGGCGCGCCGGGCCGGGTCAGCCCGCGGTGAGCTTGCGGTAGCGGAGCTTGCGGGGCTCGGCCGCGTCGGCGCCGAGGCGGCGCTTCAGGTCGGCCTCGTAGTCGGCGTAGTTGCCCTCGAACCAGACGACCTTGCTGTCGCCCTCGAAGGCGAGGATGTGGGTCGCGATGCGGTCGAGGAACCAGCGGTCGTGGCTGATGACGACGGCGCAGCCGGCGAAGTTGAGCAGCGCCTCCTCGAGCGAGCGGAGCGTGTCGACGTCGAGGTCGTTGGTGGGCTCGTCGAGCAGGAGGACGTTGCCGCCGCGGCGGAGCAGCTTGGCGAGGTGGAGGCGGTTGCGCTCGCCGCCGGAGAGATCGCGGACCTTCTTCTGCTGGTCGCTGCCGGCGAAGTTGAAGCTGGCGACGTACGCGCGCGAGTTGACCTCGCGCTTGCCGACGAGGAGGCGGTCCTCGCCGCCGGAGATCTCCTGCCAGACGTTGTTGTTCGGGTTGAGCGCGTCGCGCGACTGGTCGACGTACGCGAGCTCCACGGTCTCGCCGAGCTTGAGCGCGCCGCCGTCGGGCTTCTCGAGGCCCATGATCATGCGGAAGAGCGTGGTCTTGCCGGCGCCGTTCGGCCCGATGATGCCGACGATGCCGCCGCGCGGGAGCGAGAAGCTGAGGTCGTCGATGAGGACGCGGTCGCCGAAGCCCTTGCGGAGGTGCTCGGCCTCGACGACCACGTTCCCGAGCCGCTGGCCGGCGGGGATGTGGATCTCGTTCTCCTCGACCTTCTTCGACCTGTCCTCGGCGAGCAGCGTCTCGTAGGCGGCGAGGCGGGCCTTGCTCTTGGCCTGGCGGGCGCGCGGGGCCATGCGGACCCACTCGAGCTCGCGCTCCAGGGTGCGCTTGCGCGCGCTCTCCTGCTTCTGCTCCAGCTCGAGGCGCTTCTTCTTCTGCTCGAGCCAGCCGGTGTAGTTGCCCTCGTACGGGATGCCGGCGCCGCGGTCGAGCTCGAGGATCCAGCCGGCGACGTTGTCGAGGAAGTACCGGTCGTGGGTGACCGCGACGACGGTGCCGGGGTACTCGTGGAGGAAGCGCTCGAGCCAGGCGACGCTCTCGGCGTCGAGGTGGTTGGTCGGCTCGTCGAGCAGCAGGAGGTCCGGCTTCTCGAGGAGGAGCCTGCAGAGGGCGACGCGGCGTCGCTCGCCGCCGGAGAGCTTGGCGACGTCGGCGTCGGGCGGCGGCAGCCGGAGGGCGTCCATGGCGCGCTCGACGACGCGGTCGATCTCCCAGCCGTTCGCGGCCTCGATCTTGTCCTGGAGCGCGGCGTACTCCTCGAGGAGCGCCTCCATGTCGGGGGGCGACTCGCCGAGCTTCGCGCCGATCTCCTCGAAGCGCTGGACGAGGGAGCGGACCTCGTGGACGGCCATCTCGACGTGCTCCTGCACGGTCTTGCCGGCCTCGAGCTGCGGCTCCTGGGGGAGGTAGCCGATGCGGGTGCCGTCGGCGGGCTTCGCCTCGCCGAGGTACTCCTTGTCGACGCCCGCCATGATGCGCAGCAGGGTGCTCTTGCCGGCGCCGTTCGAGCCGAGGACGCCGATCTTCGCGCCCGGGAAGAAGGAGAGCCACAGGCCCTTCAGCACCTCCTTGTTCGGGGGGTGCACCTTCCGGACATCCTGCATCGTGAAGATGAATTGAGGGGCCACGTCTTCGCCTGCCTGTGCGTGCCCGGCGCGCCGTGGGGCTCCGCTCGGCCTTCGAGCGGGCGCGGCGCTGGCCGGGCTGGGGGGAGAGGCCGTATGCGAGATCGCCGGCTGACGGTCAAGAGGGCGCGGAGGCTGCTGTAGGCGGGCGCGCAGGGCGCGCGTCGGGACGGACGCGGGCGGACGGAGCTAGGCGCGCCGCGCGCCGCGCCCGAACGCCTGCTTGAGGGCGGCGAGGTCCTCGCGGCCGACCTCGCGCGTGACGACGAGGACGGCGAGGTACACGAGGCCGACCAGGATCGCCTCGCCGAGCACGGCGATCTTGCCGAGCCACGGGAGCTGCGCGCCGACGGCGATCGCGGCGAGCAGCGCGGCGCCGACGCGGAGCGCCGTCCGGGCGGCGACGAAGCCGCCTGCGGCGCGGTGGAGCAGGACGCCGCCGGCGATCGCGGCGGTGACGAGCGCGAGCGAGGTGGCGACGGCGGAGCGCACAAGCATGTCGGGGCCGAACGCGGCGCGCGGGACGGCGATCGAGCAGCCGGTGGCGACGAGGAAGACGGTGGCGGCCGTGAGGGCGGCCGCGACGCGCTCCCGGTGCAGGCTGGTGAGCGCGGCCGAGGCGACGCCGAGGACGGCGAACGCGCCCATGCCGAGGGAGAGGACGCGGAGCGTGTCGCCGCCGCGGCTCCAGATCTCGACAGGGAAGGCGAAGCGCAGGACGTGCGGGGCGAGGCCCGAGATCGGGGCGCAGAGGAGCCCGGTGAGCAGGAACGAGAGGCGGACGCCGGTCATGGCGTAGCGGCGGACCGCGGCGCGGTCGTGCTCGGCGTGCGCGCGGGCGAGCATCGGGAACAGGATGAACGTGACCGAGAGGAGCAGCTGGTACGGCAGGAACGCGAAGAGCTGCGCGCCGCGGTAGACGCCGATGAGGTCGTCCGCGGCGTTCGCGCCGAGCGCGAGCCCGCTCGTGGCCTGCCCGAGGAAGCGGCGGAGGAGGAAGAAGTCGGTCTGGAGCAGGAGGTTCAGGAACGTCTGCGAGACGGCGAGCGGCAGGAGGAAGGCGGCGTGCTCGCGGATCGAGGGGCCGGCGCTGCCGCGGCGGCCGAGGCCCGTCCTGGTGAGCGCGAGGGGGACGATGACGCCGGCCGCGGCGACGAAGCCGGCGATCGCGCCGAGGACGCCGCTCTGGCCGGCGCGGAGGAAGAGCAGGGCGAAGGCGGCGATGCTCGCGGTGCGGAGCGCGCCGTAGCCGACGTCGAAGGCGGCCTGCGTGACGAAGCGCCGCTGGCCGTTGAGCGCGCCGACGAGCGGGGCGTAGAGGCCGTAGAGGAGCACGACGGCGGCGGCGAGCCGCAGCGGGCCCGCGACGTGCGGGGCCTCGGAGAAGTCGGCGATGGCGCCGGCGAGGAGCGCGAAGCCGGCGGAGACGACCACGGCGAGGAGGGCGTGGAGGGCGAGCGTGCGGCGGAAGGCGGCCGCGACGTCCGCTTCCGCGACGCTGGAGACCGCGCGCGAGACGCCCTGGATGCCGGTCGCGACCATGACGTTGTTGACGACGCCGACGCCCGCGAGGACGACGGAGACCGCGCCGTAGCCGTCGGTGCCGAGCAGCCGCGGGAGGATGAGCTGCTGGACGAAGCCGAAGAGGATGAAGGAGACCTTGGCGCCCGCGATGGCGAGGCCGCCGCGGCCGGCGGAGCGGGCGGCGGAGGGGGAGGGGGCCGGAGAGGGCGCCGGGGCGTCCGGCGGCTGCGGCGAGAAGGGCACGGCGGCGCGCTGCACGGCGGCGTTGTCGCAGAAGCACGCCGGGCGGGCAATCTCGCGCGGAGCGGGCGAGCACACCGGGGCGTCACGTAAACTTCAGCGACGGTGCGGATTCGCTTGACGGGAAGGCGTCGCTGACTATCCTCGCGCCCGTCTCCGACGCATTCCAGCTTAGCTCAGTTGGTAGAGCAGGCGGCTGTTAACCGCCGGGTCGCTGGTTCGAGTCCAGCAGCTGGAGCCATTCCTCTCCGCTTGCGAACTTCGTAGCGAGGCGCGGCTCACGGAGCGCACCGAGGTACATGCCTCGGGGGCTCTGTTACTTCTCCCGCGCCCACGTTCCGCGTGACGGGCCTCGCAGGCCGCGCCGGTTCGGTGGTAGACGGTACGGCCAATGAGGACGCTCCTTCGGCGCCCTGGGCTCTGGATCCTGATCGCGTTGCTCGCGGCCTTCACGATCGTGATGGCGGTGCGCGCGCGCGGACCCAAGGTGAAGGTCGCCGTGGCCGCTCGAAAGGATCTCGAGCAGCGCGTCGTCGCGAGCGGACGGGTGAGGGTGCCGACGCGCGTTCAGGTCGCGGCGCAGGTCTCCGGCCTCGTCGTCGCGGTCGGCGCGATCGAGGGGCAACGCGTGAAGGCGGGCGATCTCCTCGTGCAGATCGACGACGCCGAGGCGCGCGCGGCGGTGTCGCAGGCGAAGGCTGCCGTCGACCAGGCGAGCGCGCGCGTCGAGCAGCTCCGCCGCGTCGGCGCGATCGTCGCGACCGAGGCGCTCCGTCAGGCAGAGACGAACCTCGAGCGCACCGAGGTCGAGCTCGCGCGGGTGCGAGAGCTCTCGGCGTCGGGGGCGGTCGCTCAAGCCGAGCTCGACAACGCCCGACAGAGCGTCGAGCTCGCGCGCGCGCAAAAGGTCGCGGCGGAGGCGCAGCGCATCGCGTCGACGCCGATGGGCGCGGACTCCCGCGTCGCGCTGACCGCGCTCCTCCAGGCGCAGGCGCAGCACGTCGGCGCGACAGTTCGCCTCGCGCAGACGCGGATCGTGGCGCATCAGGACGGCGTCGTGCTCACGCGCTCCGTGGAGCCCGGCGACGTCGTGCAGCCGGCGCGAACGTTGATTGTGCTCGCCGCGGACGGGAGCCCGCAGCTCGTCTTCCAGCCCGATGAGCGGAACCTCGCGTGGATCGCGCTGGGGCAGAAGGCGCGCGCGTCCGCGGACGCCTATCCGCAACAGGTGTTCGACGCCGAGGTGAGCTACATCGCGCCTTCCATCGATCCGCAGAGGGGCAGTGTCGAGGTGCGCCTCGCGGTGCCGAGCGCGCCAGCCTTTCTGTTGCCCGACATGACCGTCTCCATCGATCTCTCGGTCGCGCGGCGCGAGCGCGCGCTCGTCGTTCCGAGCGACGCCGTGCGCGACGCGGCGACGCCGGCGCCCTGGCTGTTCGCGGTCGAGGACAATCGCCTCGTGCGCAAGGACGTGAAGCTGGGCATTCGCGGAGAGGGCGCCGTCGAGGTCGTCGAGGGCCTCGGCGAGGGGAGCGTCGTTGTGCTGCCCGACGGACGGATCCATGCGCCGGGCCAGCGCGTGCGCGCGGAGCTCGATTGAGATGCCGTTCGAGTGGTTCGTGGCGCTCCGTTACCTGCGCGACGCGAAGGGGCAGACCGCGCTGATCCTCGCGGCGGTGTCGGTGGGCGTGAGCGTGATCGTCTTCCTCTCCGCGCTCATCAACGGCCTCCAGGTGTCGCTCATCGACAAGACGCTCGGCTCGCAGCCGCACATCACGTTGCAGGTGCAGCGCGAGGCGGCGCGTCCGCTCGTCGACCCCTCGCACGATCGCGCCGTCGCGCGCTCCGTGCAGCCCGCGCCGCAGCGCCTTCGCTCCATCGACCAGTGGCCGCTCGTCATGGCCGACGCGGAGCGCACCGCCGGCGTCGTCGCCGCGTCGCCGGCGATCGTGGGCGCCGGCTTCGCCGTCCGCGCCGAGGCGAAGAACGCCGTCGTCGTGCGCGGCGTCGATCCCGAGCGCTTCCTCGCGATCATCGACGTCCGGAAGCGCATGCGCGCGGGCCGGTTCGACGTCGCCGGGGGCGACGTGGTCATCGGCGCCGTGCTCGCGGACGAGCTCGGCGTCGGCGTCGGCGACAAGATCCGGATCACGACGACCGAAGGGATCGACGATGTCGTGGCGATCACGGGCGTCTTCTCGCTCGGCAACGAGGCGGTCGACAAGACGTGGGTGATCACGTCGCTCCGCAGGGCGCAGACGCTCTACGCGCTCCCCGGCGGCGCGACCTCGATCGAGCTCAAGGTCGCCGACGTGTTCGCCGCGGAGACCGTCGCGGGCGAGCTGCGCGGGAGGACGGGGCTGAAGGCGGACAGCTGGATGAAGATCAACGCCGAGCTGCTCACCGGCCTCTCGGCGCAGAGCAGCTCGAAGAGCATGATCCAGTTCTTCGTCGTCCTCGCGGTCGCGCTGGGAATCGCGAGCGTGCTCATCGTGTCGGTCGTCCAGAAGTCGCGCGAGATAGGCGTCCTCCGCGCGGTCGGCACGTCGCGGGGCCGCGTCCTGCGCATCTTCCTGATCCAGGGCGCGGTGCTCGGGCTCCTCGGGTCGTTCGTCGGATCGGCGCTCGGGGCGCTCCTGTCGAAGCTCTTCGAGGGCCTCGTGCGCGGGCCCGACGGCGCCCCGAAGTTCCCCGTGCAGCTCGATCTCGAGCTCTTCGTGTTCGCGACCGCCCTCGCCATCGGCGTGGGGCTCCTCGCCGCCGTGCTCCCCGCGCGGCGCGCCTCGATGCTCGATCCGGCGTCGGCGATCCGCAATGGCTGATCCGCTGCTCGTCGTCGAAGGCGTGGTGAAGGAATACGGCCAGGCCGTCGTCTCGCGCGCGCTCGACGGCGTCGATCTCCGGATCGAGAAGGGCGAGTTCGCCGCGCTGATCGGCCCGTCCGGCTCCGGCAAGAGCACCCTTCTCAACATCATCGGCCTGCTCGACCGGCCGACGCGCGGGCGCGTGGTGGTCGACGGCAAGGACACGACGGGGCTCGACGAGGCGAGCCTCACCCGGCTTCGCGCGCGGACGCTCGGCTTCGTGTTCCAGTTCCATCACCTCTTGCCGATGTTCACCGCGCTCGAGAACGTGATGCTGCCCGCCTGGGGCGACGAGGGATTCCCTTCGTCGGCCATGAAGGAGCGCGCGGTCGAGCTGCTCGGAGCGGTGGGGCTCGCCGACCGGATGAACTTCAGGGCGACCGCGCTCTCGGGCGGCCAGCAGCAACGCGTGGCCATCGCGCGCGCGCTGTCGCGCCGGCCGCCGCTCGTCTTGGCCGACGAGCCGACGGGGAACCTCGACACCGAGTCGTCGGCGGAGGTGTTCGCGCTGATGCGCCGGTTCAACCGCGAGCTCGGCACGACGTTCCTCGTCGTCACGCACGATCCGCGCATCGCCGAGCAGTGCGAACGCGTGATCGAGATCGTCGACGGGCGCATCGCCAGCGACCGCGCATGACGGTCATCCAGGTCCGCACCGGGACGCAGCCCGGCGCCGCGCGAGCCGCTCCTGAAGCGCGCGGACGAGACGCCGTCGAGGGCTCGTTTCCGCGTGTGTTCGGCGCTCGGCGAGCACGACGCCGCGTGAACAGCGTTCGCGCACGGCGCGCTGCGGGCATTCGCACAGAGGGGGCTCTCGGGAAACGGCTCGTCCAGGAGAACGCGCGACGGAACGTGGTCCCGTGTCTTTGGGGCCTCACCGCAGTAGATGCACGCCGCGAGTGTCCGCTCGTCCCCTATTGGCACGATCTACTTCATGGCGGACCTCACACACGGTCGATGATTCTCACATCGATAAGCGCCTGCAGATGGTCGCTCAGCGTTTTCGGCACCGGTCCGCCATTGATGAGGACGCCGGCCTCCATGTTCTTCTCGAGGGCGTGGCCGGTGAGGTTCGCGCTCGTAATGAAGGCGCGCGCGCCGTCGACGACACCGACCTTCGCGTGGACCTTGCCATCGACGAAGGGCTCGGGCTTCTCCTTCCAGGTGAAGAGTTCCGCTGAGGGAACGCGCGTTCGCATCGTGGCTGCCGGGTCGTAGTTCAGCGTGCCGCCGTGGCTCGTCGAGGCTTCGAGCAAGATGCGCAGGCGCACTCCACGGCTTGCAGCGTCGTTGAGCGCGGTGGCGACGCTGGGGACATCGTAGGCGACGAAGCTCACGAGGAAGAAGTCCTTGGTCGCGCTGGCGATCAGGTCGAGCAGCACCTGCTCCGTCCGGCGCGTCGGCACGAAGCGCGTCGTCGGGCCGGTCCACACCAGCTCGACGCTCAGCTCACGTTCGACGCGCAGGCGCGCCTCGGCGGCGCCGATCAGCATGCCCGCCACCTCGTCCCCGCTGGCCTGCACCTGCCCCCACGCCGCGACGACGCGTCCGACGGCGGCGCGGGCAGCGGGCGTATCGGCCAGCATGTTCGTGGCTGACGCCGCGCCGGGACTCGCGAGCCCGCGCAGCGCCGACGCAACGGTGCGCACCTTTCCTGGAGAGACGAGAGCTACGAGGTCTACGACCGCATCGAGGAGCGCCTGCATCAGATCCCCGCGAAGAAGGCCGCGTCGGTGACTTGCAGCGTCGGGATGACGAGCGCGCGATCGAGATAGCGGTTGCCGCACTCGCACGACGTCTCGGAGACGAACGAGCAGGCGTGGCACGAGGCGGCGTGCAGCGACGAGTCGGTCCTCGGGTTGTGCTCCGCGCAGAGGGGGTCCGAAGCGCAGACCTTCGCGCGGTCGAGCGCCTGCCGCAGCAAGCGCCCGAGGTTCTCGGGCTTGCCCAGGTCGACGAGGCCGCCGAGCGTGCCGTCGGAGTCGGCAGCCGCCGTGTAGATCAAGATGCCCGCCTGAGACTTGCCATCCTCGGTGTCGGCGTAGACGCGTTCGCGGATGCTCGCTGCGTTGTAGCCGCAGTCGAGCGCCAACTCGCGGATGAGCAGGTGCGCGACGGTGTGGAGCAGCGAGAAGCGCATGCCGGGGAAGTCGCCGTCGGGATCGAGCTTACGCTTTGCGCGCCAGCCGCGGTGTCCCCGGCGTAGCTCGGCTTTCTGGCGCCACACACCAGGATGATCGCCCGCCCACTTCACGAGCGCGTCCTCGGAGAACTGTAGGAAGATGCCCTCGCCGTGGACCTGTGTCGCTGGCACCCAGTTGGGCGCGGTCCGCCCGATCGGCGCTCGCCCCGCGCCCCCACCCTCGTTGGATGACTCGACACGCGTGAAGCCGAGCAGCGCGTTCACCTCACGCAGTCGCTCGAGGAGCAGCACGCGCGAGAGGTACGGCTCGAAGCCCTTGGGCACGTCCGCCCTCTTGCTCATGAAGTGTGGGTAATCGGTCGGAGGCGTCGGTGACGTGAGCACGTCCCACTCGGGCCCCTTCAGGTCGAGCTCCTCGTCACCCACGGTACCGCTGCGATGGGCCTTGATGGCCTCCCACACCTGGTCGCCCGTGAAGGCATCGATGCCGGGGAGCTGCGCCGACTTCTTCAACGTCTTCACGACGGCCGCCGCTTCGACGGCGCTCTCGACGTCCTCGAAGAACGTCCAGCCGTCGGCGACGAGCTGCACCAGCGGACTCCCCGTCTGCGGGATCGCGAGCACCGAGAGCGTCACCGGGAACCAGCCGTTCGTCGCGCCGAGCAGGATGGCGCGCGGGACTTCGGCACAGCCGTCCTCGAACCTGTTGAGGTGCGGATGACGCCCACGACAGCCCGGCAGGTTGTCCTTGCCGACCCGGCCGAAGGCCTGCGCCATGCTCTTGGCTGCGCTGCACGAGTCGCAGCGCACCCACAGGTTCTCGGTCTGGAGCGAGGCGCCGCTCTCGAAGAAGCGCAGCGTACCCTTGCAGCCAATCGGCCCGCCGTGGACGAACCAGTGCCAGGGGAAGTCGTCGAGATGTCCCTCGCGGCACGCGAGAAGGAAGCGCGCGGGCACCGCGTCGGCGTCGCGTGGCTTCTGGTCACCACGCGAGCCGGTGCAGCCGTTGTGGACGAAGCGCGTCCTCTCCGGACGGTAACGGTTCACCTTCAGCTCGAAAAGGCCCGCGTCGAATGGCGAGAGCAGCCCGCACTTCACGCAGCGCATCCAGCGCGGGAACGGCTTCACCGGAACGCCGACGAGCGCCTCGGCCGAGAACGGATCGACGCCGTCACTGTCGGTCAGCGGCGGCATGCGCAGCGACTCGACTTGGTCGCCGAGCACCCGGCGCACGTTGGTGAGCAGGCGCGCCTCTTGGATCGGCTGGCAGCGCCCCAGCTCCCAGCGGTCGATGCCCATCGTGATGACGGAGAGGTTCGGCAGATCGATCAGCGCGCCGGGCCCGTACGTCCACAGGAGCTGGCTCGGGCGGACTTCGCCGACGGGTGTCTTGCTCATTGCGAGTCCTCCCCAATCTCTTCGGATGTCGCTTCATCGTCGGGCGTAGGGCGCGGGCGCCAGACCGGATCTTGGTTCGATCGATCGTCCTCCATGATGAGGTTTACGCCCGGCTCGACTTCACGCATCGACATGGGAACGGTCCACGTCGACCACGGCTTGATTCCCGGTGCTTCGAGTAGCGCGTACGCGGTCGGGCCCGCCCCGTACTTCTGGTACACGAGCATGCGTCCAGGCACCGCCGCCTCCTTCGCCCACTCGTCGGCGCGGCTCTTCATCTCCGCCGTCGCGAGGTTCTTCTTCGCCGAGTCCTCGGTAACCTCCCACGTGCGTTCGGTGACCGAGTCGACGGTCGAGACCATCTCCGGGCGGCTCGGGCTGTCGAGCGCGCCCGCACCGGGATTCGGTGCGAACGGCTCGAAGCGGTTCCGCATCACGGCGAGCATGGCGCCGGTGAGCCCACGATCCATCGCGCGCGGCGAGAATGGCGTGACCGACTGCGCCTCGACGTATTGGTAGAATGTGGCGTGATAGTGCTCGAAGGTCTCGTAGTGCGAGAGGTCGCGAGGTCGCGCCCATGTGAGCACCGCCGCGACGATGCCGGGGAACGCACGGCCGACGCGGCTCGTGGCCTGGATGTACTCGGCCGTGCCCTTGGGCTGGCCGTTCACGACCATTACGCCGAGGCGATTCACATCGACACCGACGGAGAGCATGTTCGTTGCGAGCACGACATCGATCGGCCGAGGAGCGGCCGGCCGCTGGCTACCGGAGCCGGACGGTGGCGCCGCCGACGGTCTCGCAAACTTACTTGCGCTCGGATCGAACGTACCGTCGAACGGGATCTCGAGCTGGTCGAGGTACTTCGGGATGTCGGCGTTGCTCACGCGCGACGTCAGCTCGGCGATGGTCGAAACGCTCCGCTGCTCGAGGCCGGGGCGCTGCACGAGGCTCATCTTCACGCGGTACGAACGGGTCTGGACATCGTCTTCCGCGAGACGCTTCATGCCGCCGAGCTCGCGCAGCGAGTTGAAGTAGCCGACGAGCGTCATGTATGGGTCGGCGATGGGCCCGAACGCGTCGAAGAGCCCCTGCGCCGCCGTGAGGAACGCGGTGTACGTGCGGATGAGCACTGCAGGACGTGAGCTGCCCGGCGAGCAGATGCCCATGTACCGGCGCCCCGGCTTGCTCACGACCGAGCGCTGCACCGAGAAGAAGTCGTCTTCGACGTCGAGCGCCTTGGGCGGGAAGATCGCGAGGCGGCGCATGAAGACGTTGCGCACCTGATCGCCCGCGCGACGAACCGTCGCCGTCGACGCGACGATCTTCGGGCGCACCTTCGTCTCAGCGATCTTCCACGAGCAGAGGTCATCGACGGCGGTCTCGTAGAGGCCGACCATCGTCCCGAGCGGACCGCTGATCAGGTGGAACTCGTCCTGGATGATGAGGTCCGGCGGGCGCACGCCGCGCACCGGCTTCACCTTCGCGGCGGCGTGATGCTTTCGGGCCCTATGACCACCGCCGCAGTCGTGGCCCGGCCAGAGTAGACCGTGGCGCTCGCACTCCTCGTGCACGTTGCCGAAGAGCGTCCGCGCCTCGGCGCGCCACGCCATCATCGCGAACTTGTCGACGGTGGCTATCATCATCGTCGGAGGTCGGTGATAGATCTCCTCGTCGACGAGTTTCACCGGCAGGCCAGGATGCGCATTGGTGCTGGATTTGGCCTTGCTGAACTCACAGCGTGCGAGCTTGTCGCCGCAGTAGATGGCCGTGCGTCCGGCGACCTTGTCGACCTCAATGTCGCGACCGGGCTGGATCTCGGAGCCGCACCACGGGCAGCTCATGAGCTGTGCGGGCGATGCGATGCCGGCGCGGTTCCGGTCCTTGTCGCGAATGGCCTCTATGGCTTGGTGCGAAGCTTCGGTGGTCCCCGGCGTGACCTTGTTGCCGACCCACAGGCCGAGCGTGAACGGCTCCGCGCCCCACCTGGCGACGTCGCCCTTGCGGATGCTCTCCATTGCGCAGAGCAGCGTGGCGGCGCGCTGGAACTGCTGCAGCGTCAGGAGGCGCAGCGTGTAGCGCATAATGACGGTGAGCCCCCGGCCGCCATCAAGGTGCTCGACGACGCCTTGCAGGCGGCGGATGCCCATCGCGAAGGCAGCCACTCCCAAGTACGCCTCGGTCTTGCCACCGCCGGTGGGGAACCAGAGCAGGTCGGCAAAGGCCTCGGCGGGGCTCGTGCGGTCGGGGTGCTTCGGGTCGGCGAGCGACGGGATCGACAGCAGCAGGAACGCGAGCTGGAACGGGCGCCAGGAGCGGTTCTTCCGCACGTCGACCGAGTCGAAGGTCAGCTCCTCACCGCGACGGCGCTTGAGCGCATAGATGCCTCGGACGCGCTGGCCGGCCATCGCGCTGTTGGCGAAGCGGAAGGACTCCAGCGCCTTCGGCTCGGAGAGCAGTACCTTCAGGCCTGCGCGCAGGCGTTCGAGCGTCGTCTTGCAGCGGTCGAGCGCGTCGTTGGCAGGGGAGTCGTAGCCCTTGATCTCCTTGCCAATACGCGCACGCTGGTGGCCGATCCACGCGGCGTAGTCGTCGACGAGCGTCTTTAGTGCCTCTTCGAGCTCGGCCTCGTCGAGGTCGGCGAGCGAGAGCATATCGAGCCATCCCCGCTCGACCATCTTCTTCATCGCGGGTCGGTCGTCGGGGTCAAGGCCCGGCGTCTCGGTGACGGGCACCTCGTAGCTCGGGATGACCTCGGTGCGGACCTCGTGTGCGCGGGTCGGATCGTTCGAGGGCGTCTCGGCGTGGACGGCCACGCCGTGTCCTACAGCGAACTCCACGCGGCGCCGGTAGATGAGCCCGAGGTGGTCACGCTCGGAGTCGTCTACGACGACGTCGTTGCTCGGGCGGCGCCGGAACACGGGCGTCCCGGAAGCTTCGCCCGAGCCCTTCACGCTCAGCTCGGGCTGGAAGAGCCAGGCACTGTCGCGGTTGGTCTCAGGCTCGCGCTGGTCGTTGACGAGGAACAGCGTGACGAGGCGCTCGCCCTTGGCGTTGGTGCGCACGGCGCCCTGGATGCGGACCTCGTCCTGCTCGCTGTCGGGAGCGAGCGGCTTGATGGGGCCGTCCTCCAGCGTGAGGGTCACACGCCCACCACGCGGCAAGCGGCGCCACACCTTCACCTTCGTTTCTTCGACCTCACCCGTCTCGCGGTTCTTCCTCGGGCGCGTGTACTCGTGCGCCTCCTTCGGAACACGGGCGTAGCTGCCCCAGCGCGCGGTGACGTCGAGCGTCTTCACGTCAGGGCCGACGCAGAACGTGAGGCCCATGCTCGATGGCACGAGCGACTGGTTGTTGGTCGTGTCGATTTCGTCGAGCGAGTCATCCTCCGGATCGACCCGCCCGCTCGCACGGTTGAACTCGGCGCCGGGCTCGTGGAGCGGAGCGTCGTTCTCCTGCGCCGAGTCGTCCTCTTCGTCGGCGGCCCCAGCAGGCTCGACCTCGGAGCCCGTCATCGCGTCTCCCGGCGTGCGCGGAGCGAGCTTTCCGACCAGGTAGCGGTCGCGAACGCTCATGTCGACGATGAACTCCTCGGGGCCGTTCGCCGGGCCGAGTAGATCGTCGCGCGTCGCCAGCTCAAGCAGCTCGCGCACGTAGGCGGCGTCTTGGATCAGCGGGACGTCGGCCGACGACGACACGCCGTCGCGCGCGAGCACGGCGGCGATGTCTTCGGGGCGCAGACGGGCCACGAGCCCTTGGGGTAGCGTGAGCCCGACGTCGACGAGAGAGCCCGCCTTCTGGACGGTATGCAGCTTATCGAAGTAGAGCCTGGCCGATTCGAGGTCGGCGCGGATGCGCAGGATGCGCCCCACGCGCTTCAGCGCGCCGCCCGCATCGACGACGACGACCCAATGGCCCGGGGCGAGTGCTCCAAAGCCCGCGCGAACACCGCCGAGCCGAACGACGAACGGGCCGAGCGGCGCCGTCTCCTTTGCGAGCCATACCTGTGCGTTCGGTGCGGCCATCGTCGTCATGCGTCGAACCTCATGTGCCTACAGCTCCACGCGCGAGAAGTATGAATAGAGCCCGTAGAACTTCTTGTAAACGTAGAAGGGATCTTCGCCCATGTCTGAGCTCGGCAAGTCGAACCCCAATTTACGGCGCGCGTTGTGACTCGACTCCATCGTCAGCCGCTCCAGTGAGGACAGCGCTGGCAAATCGAGTCTGTGTGGGGCATCGGTCGTCGAGTAGAACTCCCAGCTCCTGACGAGCTTCTCAATGCCGTCGGGACCGGCTTTGCGGTGTCTCTGCTGGATTTCATCGGCTGGTCCTCCGTGTGCTGGCCTTCTTTTGCGAGGCGGCGGCCTTGGTCTTCGTGGGGGACTGAGCGCCGCGTGCATCGACCAGGGCGAGCGAGCCTTGTTCGGCGGGCGTTGCTCTCGCGCGGCCCTTCGTGGCGCGCGGCTTCCTGCAGTGCGGCGCCGGGTTGGCTTCCTGCTCATCGTACCGCTGGCGATTCAGGGCCGCGAAGCGGCGTAGAATCTCGGCTCGCGCTGTTTCCGAGATTGTAAACCGGGTCCGGTCGTTCCCAGGGAGGTAAGCCACCGCGTGGAAGCCGTGCTCCAAGGTCACGTCGCCCCATCCGTAGGCTGCCATGACCTCCTCATCGATCTGGCGATGCATGTCACGCAGTTGATGGATGCGTTCGTCGCCGTGGCTGGGATCGTGAAAGCGGCGGTAGCACTTGGTAAGGCCGATTCGTTCGGCGCGCATGATTCCGGTGCGTAGCTGGTGGTACGACTTGCCTAGCCTCGACAGCAGGGATCCCTCGCGTACCATGGCGTCTGGAGGTAATGGAAATGTCTCGAATGCGTCCGTGGGGCTGTATCGGAGCGCGGCGCCCAGCGTCGATGAGTGTTGCCAGGCGAAGACGGCGTGGGGCGTGGACTGGAGGAGTGCCAAATAGGCGTAGGTTCCGCGCGCGAAGACGACAACCTGCTCAGAGAACACTGAATCTGGAGCCACTAGCTCGAATGCAAGGCACATGCTCACCCGAGCAACAACCAGTGCCCTTGCAGGTGGAGGTGCCTCCGGGGCCCATCCACTTGGATGCCGTTCAAAAAGCCGACCGCGACCGAGCGCGTGATAGAGGCTCGGTCGAGCATTCCAGTGAAGCCACCACATGGACATGATATTACGGTATGACTTCTCGGCGCTCTTCTCGAGGCGCTCCGGATAGACATGTTGTCGCAGCCAGGCGTACGGCGCTGTGTAGCTCGCGGCCCTTTCATGGGACCAATCCCAGAAGTTGATCACCCACCGGCTCCCACGTTGCAGTGGGTCAGAGTTGAGATCTTCACCATTGATATAGGGAAGAATCACCTCTGAGTTCCGCGCGTCGTGCTCAACCATGCGCCGCGCGTCGTCGGAGGTGAGGATGAATCCCATCCCGTTTACGAAGGAGCCAATGAACATCATTCCTTCGTTGGCAGTGAGCGGTTTGGGAGCCCAGTCGTCTCCGGCGGACAGTTGAGCCGACACGCTGCGGACCGGACTACCCCCAAGCTTTCGCTCGCCTGCCCACTCTCCCTTGCATATGTGGACGCAGCTCGTAACCACGGCCGCGGTTCCTGGCCAGGGCTCGTTCGGGTATGCCGAATAGATGATGGCTCCTTGTTGAGTCAGCCACCCGAGGCCGCCTTCGCGAGTGTCACCCTCAGCAATAGTGTTTACGGCAAGCAGGCCGAACGCTCCACCTTCGCGCAGGAGCTCGAACGCAGTGCGGAAGAAGTGGGCCACCAGGTCGGTGTTCTTGCTCGCCGGTCGATGGATCGCCGCAAGGAAATCGTTGAAGGCAAACCCCAGGACGGTACCGATTCGCTTGCCGCCAAGGAACGGCGGGTTGCCAATAATGGCGTCGAAGCCCGGCAGCGAGCCGTGGAAGACATCGGGGAATTCGAGCGGCCAGTGAAAGGGACGACGCGGTCCTCCGCTCGGCGAGTCCCTCGACAAGTCAATGGCCGCGCGCTTGGCCATCGCCTCGGTCGCGCGTGCGTCGCCCTTCAAAACACGGTCGGCTTCCGCCGCGAGCGCTGCAAGCCGCGTCTCGACGACCTCCGCACCCACGGCTGCGAAGACCACGCCGATGAACGCGTCGGCGAGCAGCTCGGCGGCTTCGAGCTTCTTGCGCGCGTCGGCGTCGAGCGTAGCCATTGCCTCGACGTCCCGGATGTCGCGGATCGGGATTTCGTGCAGCTTGCCTCGTAGCTCGACAGCCTCCGCGACCGCGCGCTCGATGGCCTTGCCGAACAGGCGCCTCTGCCGCGTGGACGACGGAGCGAGCGTCAGCTCGGTGAGCTGATCGAGGCGGCTGATGCCGAGCAAGCTGTCGCCGCGGCGAAGGTTGTGATCGAGGAAGCCGAAGGGCCGCCCCTTCGAGAGTGTCACGAGCCACAGCGAGAGCTTCGCCAGCTCGACGGCGAGTGGGTTCAGGTCGACGCCGTAGAGGCATCGCTCGGCCACGATGCGCCGCGCGTTCTCGGCGCGCACCTCGACGCCGGGCGGTATGCTCTCGACCCTGGTGCGCGGCTCGTGGACCTGCCCAGTGAGGTCGACGACGCGCCCCGCTCCCTCTTCGATGGCCCACGCCTCGACGAGGCGCGCGCTGAGGAAGCGGCACGCCTGCACGAGGAACGCGCCGGAGCCCATCGCCGGGTCGCAGACCTTGAGGTCGAGGAGCTCGTCGGGCGTCTTCAGTTTCCACTCGGTGCGCGGCGCACCCTTCGCGGGGCCGTCGTAGGCGAGCGGCGTGAGCGTCTCTTCGACGATGCGCTCGGTGAGGCTCTTGGGCGTGTAGTGCGTGCCGGTCTCGCGCCGATTGGTGCCGAGCACCACGACGAACGCGCCCTTTGAGTGGACCAGCGGGTAACCCCACGGATCGGTGCGGAGCAGCCGTACATAGGGCTCGAGCCGATCGCGGAGCTTCATGTCGCCGCGACACGCCGAGAGCAGGCGCGCGCTCTGCTGCGGCTCGACCTCGGCGGCGAGCTCCTTCTCGATGGCCGACTGCGAACGCTTCGAGCGGTCGACGAGCAGCTTGGTTACGTCGGCCTTGCCGTCGAGGCGCGCCGACTCCAGCTCGCCGAGCGTGACGCGCGCGTCCTTGGCCTGCGCGCCTGCTTCGAGCTCCAGCGTCACGTCGTCGACGCGTGCGACGGTGCGTTCGAGCAGACCCTCGTAGACGTGGCCGATCTGCTCGACGTCGAGCGCGCGGTAGGAGAGCGTGCGCCCCTCGAAGGTCTGGATGGCTTCGAGGAGCAGCAGCACCGTGCGGTCGTCGATGGGCAGCGGCTCGGCGCGGTGCTGGCGCCAGGACGTGCCCTTGAGGCGTCCTTCGAGGAAGGGGAAGCGGTCGGGGTCGAAGAGCGAGCCGCCCATCGCGGGCAGTCGCAGCGTCGGATGGTCGATGCCTCCGAAGACCGCACGGAACACCGCGAGCAGCCGCGACCACGCGGCGCGTCGCCGCTCGAGGATCTCGTCGCTTTCTGCGCGGAGCTGCATGCGCAGCGTCGAGACGGCGTAAAACGAGTCGTACCGGGGCTCGCCCAAGAGCAGGAGTCCGCGCTCCTCGGCGGCGAGGAGGAAAACAAGCCGCATCATCACGGTGAGCCCCGCCTCGTAGAGTTCCTGGGGCTTCACGTCGCGCAGCAGCTCGCGGTTGCGATCTTGGTCAGCGCGGTCGAGCGCCTGCACCAGCACCTCGATGGCGCGCCGTACCTGATCGCCGAGGGCGTCGGTGACCTCGTCCTGGTGCTTCAGCGAGCGCTCGAAGAGCATCGGGAGCCGGTCCTGCTCCGGCGCGAAGAAGCGGCGCACGCCGAGCAGCGACGCGAACGCGCGAAGCGTTGCGGGCTCCTGGCCCCAGATGCGTGCGTACCAGCTCGCGAAGGTCGCCACCTGGCCTGTGGGCGCGTGGACCAGCATCCAGCGCTCGCCGTTGGTGACGAGGCCGAAGGGCTCGTTCAGCGCGCGCAGGTGCAGCGCCATGCGGTCGCCGGGCGAGCACGAGAGCCCGCCGAACTTCACCGAGGCCGAGAGATCGGTGTCGGGCGGGAAGATGTGGATGAGCGCGCGCACCGCCCCGCCATGCGTCGGATCGACGAAGACAAGCTCGGGGGTGATGGTCGTGTCGTGCTCCGGCAGCTCGGCGACCGACGCCGGCACATCCTTGCCGGTTTTCAGCAACTGGTCGTCGGCCTCGAGCGCGGTGCGCAGCACCTCGTCGATCCACGCGGCGTGAAGCTTGTCGCGGTCGGCGTCGTCGCCATCGACCGCGTCGCGCCACTCTTCGTAAGCGCTGCGCAGCCGCTTGGCGCGCGAGGTGTCGAGTTCTTCGAGTCCCTGCGGGAATACCTCGCGGAGCACGGGCACAGCCAGGAACGGGCCCGAGACCTCGAGCAGGTTCAGCCACTCGTGCTTGGCGCTCACGACTTCCTCCTGCTGGCGAGCGACTCGGGCACCAGGAAGATCACCGAGACGGGGAACGTGTGGTCGACGAGGCCGGTGTAGCGCTCTTCGACGGCGAGGCGCTCGCGTTCCCGCTCCTCGGGGATGCGCCGCAGCCTCGCTTCAAGGGCGAGCCGATCGCGCCGAAGCTGCGTACGCTCGTCCTCGGAGAAGAGCGAGAGCTGCTTCGGCTCCTCTCTCTTCAACTCGGCTTCGAGATTCTTGGCGAGGTCGTCGAGGAGCTGGGTGATGTCCTGGATCTCGCGGCGCTTGCGCGTCTCGAGCGTGCCGCCAAGCACCTTGAGGCGGTCTTTCGAGCGCGTCGTGACGGCGCTCAAGACGGCCTCGGTGTGCTTCTGGAAGCGCGTGCGGACAGCGTCGAAGAGCGACTCGTCGATGGTGCCGGGCGCCGACGAGTCGAGCCAGGCGCGCAGCTTAGTGATACCGTCTTCGCGCTTGAAGCCCGCGTCGCGCAGGTAGCCGCCCGCCTCGGTGAGCTCCTCGTGGAGGCGGTGGTGGTTGCCTCCGGTGATGACGAGGCGCGAGACCACCGCGACGGCGGGACCATCGAGCTTTGCGTCGGGCAGCGTGCGTACCGTGACGCGATGGAGCTTCTTCACGTCGTCGCGGGCCCACACCTCGGCGCGCAGCAGCCGAAGGCTCATCTGCACGAGCGGATGGTTCAGGTGGACGAGCACCACGTCGTCGCGCCCCTTGGCTACCTCGTGGTCGAAGGTGATGGGGCGGATGCGCTTCGTGTACGGGTGCTCGAGCCCGTCGAGGCACCGCGACCAGGAGCCTGCGAGCGCGGGCATCTGGAACACGCGGGCGCCGGGGAGGTCGGGCAGCTTCGCTGGTGTCAGGTCGGGCTTCTCGGTGAGCGCGATGGCGACGCGCACCACGCGCTCGATGCGATCGGGCGTGAGGTGCTGCTCGCTGCGCGTCGTCGTGAGCCGCTCGTGGAGCTTGGCGATGCGCTCGCGCAGCTCGCGCTCGGCCTTCACATAGCGGCGCGCTCGCTCGATGCGCTTCTCGGCGAGGCCGGTGTCGATCTCGCGGCGGCGGCCTTCGAGCAGCGCGGGCAACTGCGGGGCGATGACCGGGTTCACGCTGCCCATGTCGGCACGCATGGCGTCTAGCTTGCGGAGCGCACGGAGGATGTCGTCGCCGTGCCCGCCGCTTGCGTCGACGGGGTGCCAGATTACGACTTCGCTCTGCTTCTGCCCGTGACGGTCCACGCGGCCGTTCCGCTGCTCCATCACGTTCGGATTGTAGGGAATCTCGACGTGGACCAGCAGGTTGCAGTGGTTCTGCAGGTCAATGCCTTCCGAGGCCGCGTCGGTCGCCAGCAGGATGCGCACCGGCGACTCGCGAGGGTCGGCCTGAAAGGCCGCCTTGATGCTCTCGCGCTCCTTCGGGTCCATTCCGCCGAAGAGCAGCGCGAGCCGGTCGCCGCCGAAATCGTGGCTGGCGAGGATCTCGTGTAGCCACTTCTGCGTTGCGCGGTACTCGGTGAAGAGGATGACGCGCGCGTTCGACCACGCGCCCTTCGAGCGGAGGGTTTGCTCGAGCCAGCGGATGAGCGCTTCGGCCTTCGAGTCGGCCTTGTGGCTGGCCTGCTCGGCCCATGAGCGCAGGCGCCCGAGGAGCTTCTTCTCGTCGGCCGAGAGCGGGCGCAGCCGACGGCTCGCCTCTTCGATGGCCTCGGACTCGGCGGCCTCGCGCGTGTCGTCATCGGCGTAGTCCTCTTCGGTCTTGGCGATTGCGCGCCGGAGAATGCGCTCGTCGAGCCCCGAGGAGCGGCGTGCCTCGCCCTTGCCCTCAATGGTCGCCGTGTGCCGCGCGAGCGTTGCCATGAACGCGGCGGGCGACGACGCGAGGCGCTTGCGCAGGAGCTGGTGGACGAAGTGCGAGGCAGCCCCCTCGCGCTCGTCCTGCTTCTCGCGGCTCGCGATGTACTGTTCGAGGAGCTGGCGGGCCTCGCGCTCCTCGGCGGTGTACTCGACGTTCAGCGCTTCGAGTCGGCGCACCGGGTAGAGCTTCTTGCCCTTGGCGTCGACGAGGTCGCTCTTGAGTCGGCGCACCATCACGCGCGCGAGCTGGTCTTCGGGCGGCAGGATGTTGCGCGAGAACCGCTGGTCGTCGAGCAGCTCAAGGAGCGCCGTGAACGACTCGGTGTAGCCGTCGTGCGGCGTCGCCGTGAGGAAGAGCTTGTGCTGGAAGTGCGGAGCGAGCAAGCGCACGAGGCGGGTGCGCAGGCTCTCGACGGCGTACTTGCCAACGGTGGGCGCGACGTTGTGAGCCTCGTCGACGACGAGCATGTCGAAGCGGCGCGGGAATGTCGGCTGCAGCGGGAGCACGTCGCGCAGGAGGCGAATGCCTTCGCCCTGCTTCGCCCAGTCGATGGAAGCGATGAGCCTCGGGAACGACGTCCACGGGTTGGCGTGGAGGCCGCGCTCACGCCGCGAGCGCTTCACCAACTCGGTGTCGACGATGCGGAACTCGAGGCCGAACTTCTCGGCCATCTCGGAGCGCCACTTCTCCTGTAGCGACGAGGGGCAGAGCACGAGGATGGTCCGCGCGCGGTGGCGAAGGAGCATCTCCTGGATGACGAGCCCGGCTTCGATGGTCTTGCCGAGGCCGACGTCGTCGGCGATCAGCAGGTTCGTGCGCGCCATGTCGATCGCGCGCACGAGCGGATCGAGCTGATAGTCCTCGATGCTCACGCCGCTGCGGAAGGGCGCTTGGAGGTAGCCGCGATCGGCGTTGGTCGCCGCGCCCCAGCGGACGGCGTCGAGGAAGGCTTCGAGCTTCGACGGGTCGTCGAGCGCCGAGAGGGTCGGCAGGCCCGCACGCTCAATGACGTGGGCGCCGGGCTCGAGCTCCCACAGGACTTCGATCTCCTCGCCGAGCGCGTCCTCGTCGATCGACGCGAGCTTCACGAGGCTTCGCTTCGGCAGTTCGGGCGAGACCGCCGACGCGTCGACGTCCGAGACTAACCACTGGCGGCGCCGAACTTCGACGAGATGCCCAGGCTCGGGCGCAGTCGCTGACAGCACAGAAGTTTCGGTGGCGAGTCGACTTGTCATGCGTGCCCCTTCGCGTTGCGTCTGCGGACTACTTGGGCGATCCGCAATGCAGCTTCGTGCGGCCTCTCGTGCGCCCAGACCCGCACCACCTCCCAGCCGTAGGCGCGCAGGCGCGCGTCCGTGTCACGGTCGCGTTCCTGGTTCGCAAGGATCTTCGCGCGCCAAAACTCTGCATTCTGCTTTGGCCACGTTGCGTGCTGGGGGCAGCCGTGCCAGAAGCAGCCATCGACGAACACGGCGACGCGCGGCCCAACGAACGCGACATCCGCGACCCGGCGCGGCTTGGTCAAGACAGGGACTTGGATGCGGTAGCGGAGGCCAAGGGCATGGAGCTCGCTACGAATCGCCGACTCTGCAGAAGTGTTCTTCTGCCGAACCCGCCGCATGCGGAGACTCGCTTCAGGAGTGGACGGCGCTACCCGTGTGCTCGCAGCCATTCCGCCCCCTGCGGAGGTTCGTCGACGGCGAGGCCTGGCCGACGTGTTTCTTCACGTGCTCGATGATGCTCTCTCCGATGACGCGTCCGAGGTCGACAGGCACAGCGTTGCCGATGAGGCGCCCGAGGACCTCGAATCGGACCGGCTCCCTCTCGGGAACGAAGGAGTAGTCCTGCGGGAAGCCTTGAAGAATCGCACCCTCACGGAGCGAGAGGGCGCGGGCCTGAGAGGGATGCCCGAACCTGCCGTTTCCGAAGCCGTAGAACTGTGTGGTCAGCGCGGGGGCGGGCTCGTCCCATTTCATGCGGCCGTAGACCGACGGGTACGTCTTTCCCGTGTTCTTGCGGTGGCACTCGGCAACGAGATGCTTCGGCCAGTCACGCCACGAGCCGCCGGGTTTCGAAGCCTTGATGCGCTCGAGATTAAGTGGTGAGAGGCGAGCCGAAGTGTGCAAACGGTCTTCGGCATCACTGCGGCCATGCCGCAGGATGGGGAGTCCTTTTAGGACGTCCGCGACGGTCTTGGTCCCCGATTCGTTTGGCGCGCGCAGCTCGATCGGGCCGTGCAGTGACGCGAGGAGGACGGTGCGGCGACGACGCTGCGGGAGGCCGTACTTGGCGCAGTCGATGACGTCGTACCAGACGTCGTAGCCTTGGCGTTCGAGCGTCGCGACGAAGTCGTCGAACACCGCGTGCCTCGTCACGGCGGGGACGTTCTCCATCGTGACGACATCAGGCTCGACCTGTTCCACGAGGCGGCCAAAGTGGTTGAGGAGGCTCCAGCGCTCGGTCCCGATGGTGTCGTAGCGGTTCGAGTAGGTGGAGAAGGGCTGGCAAGGTGCGCAGCCCGCGAGTACGCGGACGGCGGCATCACCGAACCAACGCTCGATCTCGGATGCTTCCAGTTTGGCGACGTCGTACCGATGAAACGCGACACCCTCGTGATTCGCCTCGTACGGGTGCTTGCACGCCTCGTCGAAGTCGACGCCTGCGACTACGCGCACACCAGCATTGAGGAGCCCGTGGGTCAGCCCACCTGCTCCGCAGAAGAGGTCCACGCACACGACGTCCTGTTCGGGCTGCGGGGGCCGTCCGTTCGTCGTCGTCGTGCGTGCCTTCTTCTCCATCTCCTCTGTCACCACACTCGCCGTATTCGTGCGTCTCTTCGCTTGCGGCCTTTCCCTGGTGGAGCCACTCGTCGACCTCGGATCGCTTGAACTTCTAGACGCGGCCGATGCGGTGTCTGGGAAGGCCCCTGTTCGTGATCCATCCATAGACGGTAGCCCTGGCGAGCCCGAGGTACTAGGCCGCCTCGCCGACTGAGAGCCATCGATCGTCCATCCGGGATCTCCCTCTCGGGGTGCATTCTCCTGAACATTCGAACCGTTACCGACCGCGCCGCAAGGGTATCACCGAGGCAAGGCTGGGTTCAATCGGTTCCATCTGGTTTTACCTGGTTTCATGGGTAGCGGGTCGGGTTCGTCGGATCATCGTGGAGCCCCCAAGCCGCTCGCTGCTCGGCCCACATCCCAGCGTGCGCCGCGGCCCGGAGTGTTCGCTCGGTAATCGGCTCGGCCCCGTCGACGGCTTCGCGCGTCAGGACGGCGGCCTGGAGATCGGGAGCGAAGAAGCGCAAGTCGAGCAGATGCGTCACCCTGGCGCGCGTGAGCCCCAGCTTGTGCGCTACGGCCGACCTATCGGCGACGAGCCCCCGATCGATGCCGCCCTGGAGGGGGTGCGAGCGGACATGCATCCGGGCGACCTTGGCGGGGCGCCGCACGGGCTCGGGCTTCGAGGGCGGCGGCTGCTCGGTGAGGAGCACGCGCGAACTGCGGCGGCGGAACAGCGTGCCGGTGAAGACATGGCAATCCTGCGGCGTCGGCGAGTGGGTGCTCGCCATGCGGCGGCCTCCTACGAGCGGGCACCCGCGCTGAAGTTCACGAGCTCGACCTCGACGACGCCCGTATCCTCCTTCACGCGCACCGCCGCGACGAGGGCGTGCAGCAGGCGTCCGCGGTTCTCGGGCGTCATCAGGCCCCACACGTTCGCGAAGTCGCGCAGCGCGCCGAGCATCCACACATTCACGTCGCCTCCGCGTCGGCGGTCTCGAGGTCGCCGAGGTCGCGCTTGGTCTCGGCGAGCTTGCGCTCGGCGGCGACGACTCGATCCGCCTCGACGCGCAGCCCGGCCTCGGCGAGCTCGCCCGCGCGTTGGGCACTGACGCCGTGTGGCGCATCGACGCCGTCTGGCGCATCGATGCCGCCCCCGCCGTTCGCCTCCCTGGGCCGCTCGCGCCCCCTAGCCCATCTGGACACGCCCCGATCCATCTGGACATCCCCCCTCGCCCATCTGGACAGGGGGTGAGGTCATCTGGACGTCCCGCCCGCCCATCTGGACAGGGGGCGGGGTCATCTGGACATCCCACCCCGCCGCCTCGCCTCCCGGCTCCCCCCACCCGTGTCCAGATCCTGCTCCGTGCTGGACGTCCCCACGGCCGAGCTCATCCTTGCCGCTTTGCGTCGTGCCTCGAGGGGCGCGGGTCGCAGGAGGAGGGGTCAGGCAATCATCATGGCAAAGCAAGCAAAGGACTTCGAACGCTGGGTCAAGGCTGCCGCCGAGCTGGGGCGGACCGACAACCCGCTGAACATTCCGTACGACATCGCCGTGCGCGAGGCGGTCGCCGCCGCGGCGTTCGTGAAGAAGTACTGGGAGCCCGACGGCGATCGCCCGGGCCTCAAGCGGGTCAAGAGCCGCCTGCCCGCATCGAGCGGCGAGGAACTGCTCTCCATCGTGCACGCCGTGCAGGAGGCGCAGACGCGGCTGCTCCTCATCGTCGATCCGGCCGTGGCCGATCTCGGCGAGCGCGCCCGGTTCGTCGTCGATGAGATCGAGTCGGCGCTCGAGTTCCTGCTCGACGACGACGTCGACGAGCCCGCCGACGCGCAGCTCGCGCGCATCAAGGAGTTCCACGCGCAGGACGGCCAGCGATCGAGCGCCCTCTCCCAGGCGCTCCGCGATTACGCGGGGCTCGCGGAGCCGCTCAAGGACCGCCTGGTCGAGGCGGACGAGGCGTTCGACGTGCGCCTCATCGCCGAGGCCAGGAAGCTCGCGGAGGATCTGCAACGGCGAGCGCTGGAAGCGGCCCCCGAGGCCGGCGCCTCGGCCGCCGCGACCACGATCCGCAACCAGCTGCTGCACCTCATGGTCGGGCGCGTCAGCGCCATCCGGAAGACCGCGGCCCACGTCTTCCGGCGCCACCCCGAGATCGCCCGCGAGGTGACGAGCGCTTACGAGCGGCGCCGGCGCGCGGCGGCGCGGCGCGAGAAGGCCCGCAAGGCCACCGAGGCCGGCCAGGCCAACGGCAAGCCGGCAGCGGCGCCCGCGCCTGGGACCCCGGCGCCCGCGACCTCCTAGACATCGGCCGGCGCTCGGCCGTCGTCATCCCGGCCAGCTCGCCGTCCGCGCGGAAACTGCGCTCCGCGGCGTGTCCGCTCTCATCCATCATTGCGGTTCGCAGCCTTCGGCCGCGATAGCGCTACCTCGAGCCCACCCCCAGGGTACCGGGCGCGCACCCGCGGCAGGCTCGTCGCCGACGAGATGAAGCTCCCCCTCGGGCCGATCTCCGTGCCTCCTCCGCTTCCCGTAGAAGTGCAGCTCGCGACGGGCTAACCGAACCGGTTCCATCATCCCCATCCTGCACAGGCTGACTGAGGTTGGGACCGACGGCGTTAAGCGAGGATGGGCTTGTGCGGCGATATAAAGCCGTGTATAAACCGATGCAGATGCGTTCCCCATCGGTGAAAGCGCTCCGATCGAAGCTCGGCATGACCCAGCAAGCTTTCGCTTCGCTGCTGGGCTTCAGTTTCGTGTCGGTCAACAAGTGGGAGAACGACGGCTCGACGCCCACGGGCCTCAGCGCCGTCCTCCTCTCACTGCTCGAGAGCGCGCTCCACGCGCATCCCCCGGTGCACGTCGTTCAGGCGCTGCGTGGCGCAGGCGGCGTTCCTCTTGCTGTTGTTCGAACCCTTACCGAGCTGGAGCGCACGGATGGACGTCCACAAACCTAAGCTGATCTTCGACCTCGGACACTCCCTCGGCCATGGAGGTCAGGCCGACGTCTATCTGCTGCGTCTGCGCGCCACGGGCAGCGTCTTCGCGGGCAAGTTCCTGCGCGAGACCTGGGACCCTTACGCGCGCGAAGCGTTCATCAAGGAGGCAGAGCGGCAGGTGCGCGTCGCTGGCGACCACGTCGTGCGCATCGTCACGTGGAACTTCGAAGTAGAGAAGCCGTTCGTCGTCATGGAGTACATGCCGCGCGGGTCCCTCGCGAAGGAAGTCGAACGACGTGGTGGGTTCACGGTTGTGGAGGCAATCGACGCCACGCGCAGGATCGCCGTGGCCCTCGCCGAGTTGCACGAGCACGGCGTCCTCCACCGCGACGTCAAGCCGGGTAACGTTCTTGTCGACGCCGGTGGGCGCCTGTTGTTGAGCGATCTCGGCCTCGCGGCGACGATGACCTTCACCGAGTTCGTCCAGGCGCGCGGCTTCGTTGGCACTGAAGGTTACGCCGCGCCCGAGCAGTACCAGGGGCTCGCCTTTCCGCAGTCGGACGTCTTCGCGCTCGGCAGAATCCTGCGCGAACTGATCCTGAGCCGACCTGATGGCGTCATCGCGGCCCTCGGGCAGCAGGCTCTGCTCGTCGCGGACCGGCTCTCGACGAGGAACTGGTGGAGCCGCCCCACTGCACGTGAAGCCGTGTCGATGCTCACACAGCTCATGCCGCGCACCGTCACGCCTCTGGTCGCGAGGCCCATCCAGCCGCGTCACGCGCCCGGCCCGCCGGTCCAAGCGTGGCATCCGGCACCGGCTGCACCGGCTGGGTCTGGAAGCGGCGGCGGCCTCGCTGCGTTGGTCTTTGGCGGGTTCGCGGTGGCCGGCCTCGCGGCGCTGTTCTCTGGAGGCAGTTCCACGTGGGATCCGGCAGCTGAGCGCTACCGCGGCCGTGACGGGCGGTTCAAGAAGCGGTAGTCGTTATGGCGGCATTGATGCTCGCGTAGCGCTCCTATCACACGCCGCCCGCTGCTCGGCCCACACCCCGGCGTGAGCCACCGCCCGAAGGGGCCACTCGGCCATTGGCTCGGCGCCGTCGAGGGCTTCGAGCTCGAGGATGCGTGCCTGGAGGTCCGGGGCGAGAAGCAGGAGGTCGAGGAGCTGCGTGACCCTGGCGCGCGTGAGCTCCAGGTTCCGCGCGGCGGCGGCTCCGGCGAGCTCAGGCGATGCAGCAGAATGTGGACGGCTCGGCCGGCTGGATCTCCCCGACGGGCTCGCCGCCCTGCGGTGCGCACGCGCCCGGCTCCACCTCCACGACCGCGGCCGACTTGCTCCCCAGGCCGAGGCCGGGCGGCGTCACCCCGCAAAACGGGATGCTCGAGTCGACGAGGGTCGACGCGACCAGGTCCGTGCATGCCGCGTCGCGGTACACGGACGCCATGATCGTGCACGAGGCACCGGTCGGCTCGCCGCAGCTACAGCTGGTGCAATCGCGGCCGTCGAGCACGTCCTTGTAGAAGACATGCCTCTGGGCGTAGCCCTCCGGACAGTCCGCTTCGCCCTCGTGATAGATGCAGGTCAGGAACGCAGGCGGCGCTGCCGGCGCGCACGTGGTCGCGTCGGCGCACGCGGTGTGCGCCCCGGCGACGCAGGCCCTCGCGCGCGTCGCCCACCAGAGCGCGTTCTGGGGGATGGGCTGCGGGACTTCGATGCGCGGCGTACACGCGCCGGCGGTGATCGAGGGCGCCGCGATCGTCAGCGACTGCACGCAGGGCTCGCCGTTGCAGTCCTGATCGGCGGGGATCGCGCCGTCGGCGGTGCAGGCGCCGTCCCATGCGTCGGGCGCGGCGAACGGCGTCGCGACGGCATCGGGCTCATCGCCGGGGCACGAGGACGACGACGCGGCCCATGCGGTGGGGAGCGAACACGAGACCTCGGGCGGGTCGCACGCGCAGGTCGGGCACGTCTTCGGCACCTGCTGGAGATCAGCGAAGCCCTCGTACCCGATCGTCGGCGCATCGGCGGGGCATTCGGGGGTGGCCTCCGGCGGACCGAACCAGAGGAGCGCCGGGCCGGACCAGCCGAGCGGGGCGGGGGAGACGCACTGGCCGGAGCACAGCGCGCTGTGCTCCTCGCCGCCAGCGCCGCCCTGACCGCCGTCGCCGCCCTGACCGCCGTCGCCGCCCTGACCGCCGTCGCCGCCCTGACCGCCAGCGCCGCCCTGACCGCCGTATTTCTCGCACCACTCAGGATAGTGGGCGCGCTCTTCATCCGTGCACGGGCCATAGAGGATACCTGGCTCTTGGGTGCAACCAGCGCTCAACAGCGCTCCTGCAAGGGCAATGCATGACACACGCATGCGTAGAACCCTACTCGAACGATGACCTTCGTCGCAAGGCGGGTATCGCCCAGCGAGCCTCGTAAGGCTTGAGCATTCCGCGTGTTGAGGAAAATTTCTCATGCTTTCTCGCCTGCGGGAACGGCAGATGTCCTTGCCGCCGGATCCCCGTCACAGGTTCAGTTGTAGACCCATCCCGAACGCCACACCGAGCGCGGGAGCGCTCCAGGCCGCGCGTTCTGATTCGGCGATGCCTCCGCGGCGGAGGAGTGACCAGTCGACCAAGCGCTGAACGGCCTCGGTATACCCGTACCCAGAGAGGCTCTCTGAAAACGGCCACGTGACGCCCGCTCGCGCGCCGATTCCGGCACGAAGGCCGAGCAGCGATTCCGGGGTGATCGGAACCTCGGGCGCTGCACGGAGCACGCCGAGCTCTCCGACCCCGCACGCGAAGAGAAAATGCCGGTGAAAGCACAAGACTGCGTTCGTGGTGAGCGCCGATGTCGCCACGCGCACGCTATCTACGTTTGTCGACAGCGAGGAGAGCCCGCGGGCTTCCAGCGCGACCGACCATGCCGGCCAACGTCCCGTGACCGCCAATGTCGGTCCAACCGCAACGCCGGGCGTCAGCCCCAACGCCATCGTGGCGCCGGCGCCAACGCTCCACCGGCAGCGCTCCGCCGCAGCTTGCCCCGCGCTGCTCGGGGGCGGTGCCCGCACGGATCGCAGCTCGCGCGCGGGCGGCGTCTTGCCCGGCCGGCGCGCGGGCGGCGCCTCGTTCGGCGGCAGCGCCGGCTGTCCCGCGCACGGGCGCTCGGGGGAGCACGGCGCTTCCGCCGGCATCGCCGGCTCTCCCCGCGGGGCCGGCGCTGCCTGCGGCGGCGGGAGCTCGCCCGTCTCGTCGAGCTGCACCGCGATCGACAGGGCCACCGTCGACACCAGCGACTTGCAGTCGCCGCGGGTCCTGTAGCCGTCGGTCCAGATCACCACGCCGCGGTGATCGCGCAGGTAGATCGACGCGATGAGCTCGCGCTGCCCTTGTTCTATCGACGCTGCCATCGTGAACGGAGCCTCCGCGTCGAAGGGGTCGAAGCCCATGCGCCGGGCGATCTCCGCGCGCAGGAACTGCTCGTCGGGGCAGCGCTCAGCGCCTGGGCCGCGGGTGAGCTCGATGCGCACGCGCGCCCGGCGCGGTCCGGAATCGGCCCGGACCGGCGCGGCCGCGAGCTGCGCGGCAAGGGCCGCGGCCATCGAAGCGAACGCTGCGCGCCGTGCCCGCTTTCCCCGTCGCGGGGCGCGCGACGCGACGCGCGCGTGATGCGGCGGCGCTGCGCTCATCGCCGCTCGCGCCCCGCCGTGCCGCCGGTCGTCGTCACCGGCAGCGCCTCCGCCTTCGACCGAAGCCGCTCGCGCAGCAACCTCAGCCGGCTCTGTGGAAACCGCTGCGCGTGCGCATCGATGTGCTCCAGGGCAGCGCCGCGCTCGCCGTGCAACAGCGCCTGCCTGGCCGTATCGAGCAGCGCAAGCTCCTCGTCCAGCCGATCCTGGCTTTGGTCTGGGAGCGCCGGGGCGTGCCTCGATCCGGCCGGCTTGCGCTGTCCTGGCCCATCGGTCGTCCGTGCCGCGGGTGCTCGGGGGCTCTTGGTGTCGTCGGAGCGCGTGGCGTCGTCGGAGCGCGGCGCTTCGCCGAGAACGCCCGCGGGTCGCGGCTCCGGCGTCGGGGCGGGATGTGTGCTCCGCGCGACGAGGAGGGCTATCGCGCCCGGGCCGAGGTGGCGCGCCCAGTCGACCGGTGCCCGAGCGAGCCAGGCGGCCAGGAGCAGGCCACCGGCGACGCCTGCCGCACCCCACACGAGCGCCGCTCGAAGGGCCCGGGCGAGCGGGCGCGCGAGGCCCACGAGGCGTGCTCGCCACCGCGTCCCATCGACCCGCGCTCCGGCGCTCGGCGCGGCCGGGTCGCTCGCGGGCAGGATCGTCTCGCGGAGCGAACGCAACGAGGTCGCGGAGAACAGCGGGAGCACGAGGACGCTGGACCGGAGCGCCCGTCTCTCTTCGGGGCGCAGCCGCTTCTCGGCGGCGCGGTAGTCCCGGCGCGCGAGGCGCAGCCGGCTCGCGGCGGTGTGCTCGTTGAGCGACAGGGCGCGCGCGATCTCGCGCATCGGGACATCGTACGCGTCGGCGAGGAGGAGGACGGCGCGGCGTTCGGGCGCGAGCTCCGACAGGAGGCGGATCGCGAGCGCGAGCCGCTCCTGCACGGCGATGTGATGCTCGCTGCTCGCCGCGATGTCTGCCTCCTGGAAGCAGGCGGCGTCCGCGAGCCCTACCGGCACCTCGCGGCGCCGGTAGGCGCGCTCCAGGTGATGGCGGACCTGCCGCCAGGCGATCCCGAAGAGCCACGAAGCCTCCGCTCGCCAGTGCTCGCCGAGGCGCTCCGGTCGAGATGGATCGGGCATGCCCGCGGGGGGGCTGCGCAGCCAGGGAGGCGTGTCGCTCCGCGCGCTGTCTGCGATGACGGCGGCCTGCGCGGGCGCTGCGCCGAAGCCCACGGTGTCTGGCGAGTCCACCAGGACCGCGGTGCGCGCGCTGCTGGGGCGCATGGGGTCGTACCGGGGGAAGCTGCGGTAGGCGCCCAGCAGGACGTCCTGGCACAGGTCGTCGAGGTCGTCCTCGGCGACGCCGAGGAACCGGAGCATCCCAGGGAGGACGTGAACGGCGGTTGTGTGCATTGATGTCCAGGCGCCGTGCTGGACCGGGGCGGCCGGAGGACGAGAAGGGCTCATGCTCAGAATTACGGGGCGCTTCCCGCGGCCGTCACAGAATCGGGCCGGGCCGAGGCCCCCTCCGGCCCGATGCGGCCCCCTCCGACCCGGTGCCATGCCAGCTCGGACGAGGGGCGATCCCCTCGACCGCGTGGGATGCCCGACGGGAAGGGGGCAGGTCCTCCAGCAGACCGAGGCATCCATCCGCTGTGCGCCGCGTGGCGAACCTGTCCGACCCTCTGATCTTCCGGGAGCTCGATGTCGGCGCCCTGCGCCTCGAGTGTCGTGATGTCACGATGGCGCGTGCGTGTGCTGGTTCCCCATGAACGTGACGGCGGTGGGGGGGACGATGACGTAGAAGGCGTGCTGGGCCGACGGGCCAACGGGCCGACATGCATGGATACCGGGGCCCGTTTCGATCACCGACGCCGGGCAGCATCCTCAGCGGCCCACGACGCTCGTAGCAGCTGGATAGCCGACCGCGGGCGGCTCGCCGGAGCGCACCGCGCGAGCATGATCTTCCAGCCGTTCCGTGCGCTCGCCGCCTCCGCGACGATGTCTGCGACCTCGCTCGGGTCCACCTGCTCTTCGGAGAGCCGCGCCGTCGCACCGTACTCCGCGGCGAGCGCACGGCGCTCGGCCGGGCCCTTGGCGCGCGCGAGGATGCACGCGTAGGCTTCGCACGAGTACGCGAACGTCTCGCGCTTGCGGTACTCGATGTCGAGGAGCCACTCCTTCGTCCGCGTCTCGCGAAGACCGACGGTCGCGCGCTTGCAGTTGTGGAAGATGTGCGCCGCCTCGTGAACGATGAAGTCGGCGAACGGATCGTCGTCCGCGAAGTACTCGACCGAGACATAGCAGGTCGTCCCCTCGCTCAAGCCAACGAGGCGCGGCGCGTCCTCGCCGAGCAGATCCGCGCCGAGGCTCGCGAGGTACAGGTTGGCGAGCGTCCACGCCGAGCTGTCGTATCCATGCTCCAGCAAGAGCGGCTCGATGTTCGCGCTCGTGACGAACACGACCGACTTCTCGAGCGTCGCGAGCACCGCGTCCTGCTCGACCCGCGGGAACAGCCCCCGCACCATCGGCTCGACCTTGCCCCGCGTGATGGCGACGGCGTCGGCGTGCGGCAGGGATTGGTGCGCGAGTCCTTCGGCCCGCCGCCGCACCTCGCGAACAAGCGCGCCTCGGAGCTCCTCGTGGGCGCGGTTCGCACGCTCCATGAACCCGCCGGGCCATGCCGCGTGGTGTGGGTCGGTCTCGCCGGTGCGGAGGTACCGCTCGAGCTCGTCGGCGGCGCTGGGCACGTTGCTCACTGGCGCATTCTACGGCGACAGCGCTTCCGGTTGGGCAGCAATCGACGCGGACGGTGCGCGCCGAGGAGCCGCTTCTGTGGCAAAGCGGCCATTCGACCCGATGCCACGCGCCCCGAACTTCGAAAGGACATGCTCGACGATCTGCTGATCGCGCCGATGAAGGACGCGAAGCGGCGCGATCTCCTCGAGGTGCTGGAAGACAGGTACGACGAGCGCTCGACCGTGGTGACCATCCGGGTCCCGATGAAACGTTGGCACGAGATGCTCGCAAACCCACCAGCGCCGACGCGAACTGCGATTGGCTGGTCCACGACGCACACGTGTTCTCGCTGAAGGGGCCGTCGGTCAGCCCGACTCACTGCTCGCCGCCCTGCGCACCCTGCTTCTTGACCACGCTGATCTCCCCGTCCGCCTCGAGGCAGGCAGAGCGCACCGTGGTGATGTCCGTGATCCCTTGCCTGCGGAGGGCCGCCTGCAGCTCCTCCTCGGTGACCATTTCGCGGCGCATGTTCTCCCATTGCGGGCGGCCGTCTCGGACGAGGGTCGTCTGCGTGTCGCGCAGGCAACGCCGGAAGAAGGGGACGCGGAACTCCAGGATATCGAGCACGTAGCCCCAGGCGACGATGAGCGCGATCATGAGCAAGGCGTCCGCGGGCGAGCTCGAGCCGCCCATGATGCCGTCGGCGGCCATACCACCGATGAGAATGAGGGCGAGCATGTCGTTCGGTGAGAGATGCCCGGTGCGTCGCTTGGGGATGACGCGGATCAGGATGACGAGGGCGAGATAGACGAGCGTCGTGCGCAGGGCGATCTCCCAGAGGGGCTTGGAAAAACCAAAGTTCCCTTCCATGGGCGTCCTCTCGCCAGTGCGGCCACGCGCGTCAGCGCGCGGGATGGAAGCCGGGAGCGAGGTTCGCGGTCGCCCAGCGCGCCAGCGCCGCGAGCTCGACGCAGCGATGCACGTGTCTCATCTCGGTATTGCTGGGCATGGCCGCCTCCTTCGGGGCACGGGAGCACTGCTTCGCTCGCGCTGGAGGGGCCTCGCAAGAAAGGGACCGCTCCAGACCGTGTGCCCCGCGGGCGAGGAGGGGGTCGCCCGGTGCGCTGTCTGCTAAATTATTGTATTTGTTCGATTTTATGCTAGTTCAGCGCTCTGGTTCACCGTCGGTGCCGAGCGCACTATAGTGCTGCACGTGGCCCGGCAGCCGACGAGCTAGCAGGGCCGATCCTCCCCCTTCCAGGAGCTCAGGCTCTTCCAGGAGTAAACGATGACCGTGAAAGCCTTTGGTGCCCATGCCGCCGACAAGCCGCTGGAGGCGCTCGACATCTTTCGCCGCGCCCCGGGCGACCACGATGTGCAGATTGACATCGCCTACTGCGGCGTCTGCCACTCGGACTTGCACACCGTCCGAGGTGAATGGGCCGGCACGCTCTATCCGTGTGTTCCTGGGCACGAGATCGTGGGGCGGGTGTCCGCTGTGGGTGCCCAGGTATCTCGCTTCAAGAAGGGCGAGCTGGTCGGCGTCGGTTGCATCGTCGACAGCTGCGGCTGCTGCGCGTCCTGCGCCGAACACCTCGAGCAGTACTGCGAGCGGGGCATGACGCTCACCTACAACTCTCCGACCCCGGACGCCCCCGGGCACACGCTGGGCGGCTACTCCCAGCGGATCGTCGTCGACGACAAGTACGTGGTGAGGATCAGCCATCGCGAGGAGCAGCTGGCGGCCGTGGCCCCGCTGCTCTGCGCCGGCATCACCACCTATTCGCCGCTCCGGCACTGGAACGCCGGGCCCGGCAAGAAGATCGGCGTGGTGGGCATCGGCGGGCTCGGCCACATGGGCGTCAAGCTCGCCCACGCGATGGGCGCGCACACCGTCGCGTTCACGACGTCAGAGTCGAAGCGGCAAGACGCCAGGGCCCTCGGCGCGGACGAGGTCGTTGTGTCGCGCAACGCGAGCGAGATGGACGCTCACGCCGAGAGCTTCGACATGATCCTGGACACGGTCGCGGTGAGCCATGACCTCGACGCCTTCACGAGGCTGCTCAGGCGGGACGGCGCCCTGGTGCTCGTGGGCGTGCCGAAGGACGCCCACCCGTCGCCCGCCGTCTTCAACCTCGTGCTCAAGCGCAGGACGATCGCCGGGTCGACGATCGGCGGCATCGCCGAGACGCAGGAGATGCTCGATTTCTGCGCGGAGAAGGGGATCGTCGCCGACATCGAGGTCATTCCGATCCAGCGGATCGAACAGGCGTACGAGCGGATGCTCAAGAGCGACGTCAAGTATCGCTTCGTCATCGACACCGCCAGCCTGGCCGCCGGGCCACGGGGGTAAAGCCACAGGTCATCGTCGAAGCTGAGGGGCGGCGCTAGCCCCTTCGCCTCTTCCGTGGCTCGCGGCGCTGCCCGGGACGCCCGCTCCGCGCCGCCGTCTCTTCCCCGCCTGCCACGACCTCCCGCACGCTGTCGCGCAACCAGCGGTGCGCGGGGTCCGCGTCCAGCCTCGGGTGCCACAGCAACGAGACGGTGATCTCCGGCGCGGCGAAGGGAAGCGCGAAGCTGAACAGGCCGTCGCGCAGGCTCCTGGTGTGGTGATCCGGAACGGTGGCGATCAGGTCGGTCGCGCGCGCCAGCGCGATCGCCGTGGCGAACCCGCCGACGATGGTCACCACCTCGCGCGCCAGACCGAGCGCGGCCAGGCTCTCGTCGATGCGCCCCTTGGCCACGCCGCGCCGCGAGAACACGACGTGGCGTCCGGCGGCGTAGCGCGCGGGCGTGATCTTCGCGCGGCCGAGGGGGTGGTCGCTGCGCACGACGCCGATGAAGCGGTCGCGGAACAGCGCCTGGGTGCGCAGCTCGGGGCTGGTGTCTTCGTCGACGACGCCCGTCTCGAGGTCGACGGCGCCCGTGCGCAGCGGCGCGCTGTCCTTGTCGGGCTTGGCCACGAAGCGCAGCCGGACGCCTGGCGCCTGGGCGCCGGTGCGCTCGATCAGGGCTGGACCGAAGCTCTCGACGAAGCCCTCGCTGGTGCGCAGCGTGAAGGTGCGCACCAGGCGCTTCAGGTCGAGCTCCTCGGCCGGGCGCAGGACGGCCTCGGCGCCCTGCACCAGGTGGCTCACGCGCTCGCGCAGCTCGAGCGCGCGCGGGGTCGGCACCAGGCCGCGTCCAGCGCGCACCAGCAGGGGGTCGCCCATGGTCTCCCGCAAGCGCGCGAGCGCCCGACTCATCGCCGACGGGCTCAGGCGCAGCCGTCGGGCCGCGCCGGTGACGCTGCCTTCGGTGAGCAGCACGTCGAGCGTCACGAGCAGGTTCAGATCAGGCAGCGACATCCCATCAGGCTAGCAGAGGTCGCGGCGGACCATGGCGTCAGACGCACATATACTTTGCGACCGTTGCGCGTTCCGCAATCCGTGCCGGCGCTCTAGCTTCGACGTCGAAGCGCGGATCACCTCGATTCGAGCCGAGCCGGAGGCCACCCATGACCGAGAACGCCCTTGACCTGTTCGTCCATCGCACCCGCGCCAGCTGGGGACCGCTCAGCAGCGACCTTGTCGCCAGCTGTCGCGATCACCTGGAGCAGCTGGCGAAGGCGCACGCCGCGGAGCCCTGGCTCGCGGCGCTGCACGAGGAGGCGCCCGCGTCCAGGGAGCTCTACCGGGATGCGGAGCACGGCTTCGTGCTGCAGGCCCACACCGAGCAGGCCGGGCTCTACCGCCCGCCGCATGACCACGGTCGCAGCTGGGTGATCTACGCCCTGCAGCGCGGAGAGATCGCGATGTCCACCTACGCTCGCGTCGAGACCGGCGCCGGCGTCCAGCTGGTCAAGCGTGACGAGACGCTGTTGCGCGCCGGACAGGCGCAGCTGTTCTTGCCGGGAGACATCCACGACACGCGCTGCGTCGCCGGCCCGGCGCTGCTGTTCCGCTTCACCGAGCGCGATCTCCGACAGGAAGATCAGGTCGCGCGGCGCGTGACCCGCTATGTCGAGCGCAACGGCGCCTGGACGGTGGGAACATGATGGCGCTGCGCACCTCGATCGCGGGCGCGCCCCTCCCGAGCGAGGCGCCCGATCAGGCGGCCTCCGGTGTGCGGGGCCCGGCGCGGGCGGAGGCGATTGCGTGCGTGCTCGCGGCCATGGTGCTGGTGGTGCTCTCCGCGGGCATCGCCAACGTGGCGCTGCCTGCGCTGGCGCACGCGCTCCAGGTGACGCCCGCCGCGTCGGTGCGCGTCGTCAGCGCCTACCAGCTCGGGCTTGTGATGGCTCTGTTGCCGTGCGCCGCGCTGGGCGAGAGCCTGGGCTATCGCGCCGTGTTCACGGCGGGCGTCGGGCTGTTCACGGGCGCGTCGGCGCTGTGCGCGCTGGCGCCATCGCTCCACTGGCTGGTCGCCGCGCGCTTTTTGCAGGGGCTCGGGGGCGCCGCCGTGATGGCGCTCGGGGTGGCGCTGCTGCGCTTCGTGGTTCCGCAGGCGCAGCTGGCCGCCGCCATCGGCTGGAACGCGCTCGCCGTGGCGCTGTCCTCGGCCGCGGCGCCCACGGTCGGCGCCGTGCTGCTCTCGAGCGCGAGCTGGCCCTGGCTGTTCGCCGTCAATCTTCCGCTCGGCGTGGCGGTGCTGCTCGCCTCGCGCGGCCTCCCCGAGGTCCCCGGCACGGCGCGGGCGCTGGACGCGACGAGCATGGCGCTGAGCGCGGGGGCCTTCGGCGCGCTGATCGCGGGCGCGGAGCTGCTGCCGGCGGCGCCGGCGCTCGGGGCCGGCTTGCTCGCCGCGGCCGCCCTGAGCGCGACGCTGTTGCTCCGCCGCGAGCTGCCGAAGGAGGCGCCCCTGGTGCCGCTCGACCTGCTGCGCAGCCGTTCGTTTCGCGTCTCGGTGATCGCCTCGGTCGCGTGCTTCGCGGGGCAGGCCTCGGCGCTCGTCGCGCTGCCCTTCTATCTGCGGCACGGCTTTGGCCAAGAGGCCCTGACCACCGGGCTGCTGATCACGCCCTGGCCGCTGAGCGTGGCCCTCCTGGCGCCCGTCGCCGGCCGCCTCGCCGACCGCATCTCGACGGCCTGGCTGTGCGCGACGGGCGCGGGGTGTCTCGCGCTGGGCCTCGCCGCGCTCGCGCTGTCGCCGGCGCACGGCAGCGCGCTTTCGCTGGTGCCGTTCGTGGCGCTCTGCGGCGCGGGCTTTGGCCTGTTCCAGGTGCCGAACAACCGCAACATGCTCCTCGCGGCGCCGCGCGCGCGGAGCGCCGCCGCGGGCGGCATGCAGGGCACCGCGCGGCTGGCCGGCCAGACGGCGGGCGCTGTCGTCATGACCTTGCTCTTCACGCTCATGCCAGTAGATGCCGCGCCGCGCATCGGCCTCGGTATCGGCGCCGTGCTGACGCTGAGCGCCGGGATCGTCAGCGCGCTGCGCGCTGGCTCGCACCGCAGCCATGACGGTGGGAGGATGGGCAGCTGAGAGCCGCGGTGTCCGAGCTCTTCGAGCAGAGAGCGCCGCGGGCGAGAAGGAGGGGCGCCGGTTGGCGCCTTGACCCACCTCGGGCACGGGCGTATCCGATTCTGAGCAATGCTGACGATCCGTCGGGCGCAATGGGTTGCTCTGGCGAGACCGCCGGACGATCGGCTAGCGGAGCAGCTGGCGGCGATCGCGGCGCGCCACTGGGCGGAGGCGGCGGCGCTACCGGCGCCAGCGCGCCTCGAGCGCGTGCGCGCCGCCGTCGATCGCGCGCGCGCCCTCGGGATCGACGACGATCGCGACGTGGGCCGCTTCGTCATGATCGACCTCGCGCTCGGCGCGGGGTTCGAGGTCGAGCGGGCCTGGGCGCGGGCGATCCTCGCGGACGAGCGGCTGCCGATGGGGGATCGCGTTGCGCGGCTGAAGGCGCGGGCGCACGGGGAGCTCGGGTGAGCGCCGCCCTCCGCGCCGCGGCCGGGCCGCGGTTCGATGTCGGCCTCGAGCCGCTCGGCTTCGAGCACGCCGCCGCCATGCAGGAGATGCTCGCCGGCCCGGCCGTGGCGGGTCCGCTGCGGCTGCCGCACCCGCTGCCGCCCCGGCACGTCGAGCGCGAGGTGGTGGCGCTGCGCCACCACGAGCGCGAGGGGACGCGGGCGAGCTTCGCCATCGTCGTCGCGCGGTGGGTCGCGCAGGCGGCTGGGCAGGCCGCGGCGCCCGGGGGCGCGCCCGTGGTCGCGGGAGGCTGCGATCTCTGCGCCATCGATCGCCACGGGCGCACGGCGGAGATCCGCTACTGGCTGGGCGAGCCGTTCTGGGGCCGCGGGATCGGGCGCGCCGCCGTCTCGGCGCTGCTCGGCGAGGCGCGGGCCCGCGGGCTCGGCTCGGTGACGACGTTCATCGCGCCCGGCAATCTGCGCTCGCGCCGCCTGGCCGAGGCGCTGGGCTTCGAGCGCATGTCACGGAGCGACGCGGAGGAGGCGCCCGGCGGCGCGCCGCCGCTGCTCGCCTACGGCCGGGCGCTCTGAGCGCGGGGGCACGAAGATGGAAGAGAGAGAACCGTCCCTCCCCGCCACGCGATACAAGTCAAAGAAGCGGGCAAGGAAGCAGGGGCGCTTCCGGCCGCCGACCGTCACCGAGCTCGGCCTCCTGGACTTCGAGCTCTTCCTGCAGTCGGCGCCTTCGAGCTGGCCCGACGCCGCCGCCGAGCTGAAGCTGCTCGACTTGCTCCGTCTGCGCACGCGCTACTACCGGTGGCGGTTCGTGACCGACGAGCAGTCCGCGCTCGAGACCTCGACCGACGAGGTGCTGCGCCTGGTCCCGAGCAAGAGGGGGCCGGAGACGACCTGTTCCGTCATCGAGAAGGAGAAGGAGATCGAGGGGGACGACGCCGCGAACAAGGCGCAGCGGGAGTTCAACGATCTCGGACCGCCCGCCGCCGGCGACACGCTCCTCCTCTTGGCCGCCATCCAGACAGGCAACATCCAGGCTGTCGAGGAGGTGATCCATGGCGCCGATCTCTATCTCCCCTGCGCCTATGCCCCCTGCATGCTGGGGGACCAGGGCATCTGGGAATTCGCGACCGCGATCGACTTCTACATGTCGCCACGGCAGGCCGCCTTCGTCGAGTACGCCTGCGCTCTGCTCGCCTCGGCCGACCGTCAGACCGTCTGCGCCAAGCTCGCCGTCCCGAAGATCAAGGATGCGCGCAAGGAGATCCTCGACCTCCTGCTCGCGCACGACAGGACCGACGTGTTTCCGAAGCCGCTCCTCGCGCACACGCTGAAATTCGACCTCGCGCACGCCGGGTGCCTGATCGACAGCCCGTGCTGGACCCACTTCGGAAAAGACCCGACGAGCCAGCCCTCGTCGAACGTCCGGGACTTCGTGCTGCTGCTGACCGGCATGCTGGCGGGGCTCTGCCTCGAGCTCAACGAAGCGCACCTTCATCGGAGCTGCGGCGTCGAGGACCTGCTCGAGCGCCTGCTGGCCATCGATTCGGTCTGCGAGATATGCATCGGTGCGGTCTACGGGCAACAGCCGCTGAGCAACCTCGGGCAGCCGCCGCTGAAGGCGCCCACGGCGCTGTCGCCAGCGTTCGTAAACGAGCTGTTCCGCCTGCAGGCCGACGCGGCCGGCCTGGCCCGCGCGCTGGATGCGGGGTTGAGAGAGGATCTCGGGCTGCCGCCGCCGATCCCGCCGGGGCGGCGGGAGGATCTCTGGGGAGCCGCGAAGCGCAACCTCTGGGTCTACCTGCCGCAGCTCGCGCCGCACCTCGAGGGAACCGAGAAGATCTGGTCCGTCATCTTCACGCCGAATGACATCCCCGGCCAGATCATGAAGCTCAAGGCGCTGGAGCCTCCCAAGGATCCGTCGCTGGCGGAGACCCAGGAGCTCGCGATCACGATCGTGTCGAGTTGCCTGCTAAAGAAAGGCGTTATCGACCTCGCCACCCTCCTCGAGCTCCGGAGCAAGCTTCCGGCGAACCCCAAGGTCGAGCTGATCATCATGAACGTCCTCGGCCTTGGCCAGAGCCTGCAACAGACCATGGAGGAGGCGCTGGCGGCCGCGCACGCGGCCCGCACGCACCCCAAGGTGTTCGGCGCCCCCGCCGACATCAAGAACAAGTACGACCGTACCGTGTGCGGCACGAAGCCGGTGCCGCCCGACGTCGAGTACTACGGTCTTGACGGGCTGGCATGGGACGCCAAGCGGCTCGGCGGCAATCAGACGGAATGGGGCGACACGCAGAAGAAGGGGTTCGCGAGCACCAGCAACGTGCCGTGCGCCCTCCTGCTCGACGCGACGTATGCCAACCAGCGGCGTTACCAGCGAGCCTGGGCCGAGATCTTCCGCGACGTCGCGCGCGGCAAGCTGCGGCTCTACCGGATGGTCAAGGGCGAGCGCCGGCCCGCGCTCCTCGAGATCTCGGTCGACATGATCTGCGAGGCCCGCGGCGCGCAGGTCCTCTCTCCCAGCCCGGTCGGCTTCCTTCACGATCCTTCATGCACCTTCGGGGCCTTCGTCGTCGACGACTGGCTGAAGAGCGGCAAGCTCCAGGGAAACGCCGTCACCGTCGCGAAGATCGCCAAATCGAACCCCTGGGTGATAGCCACGCTCGATCGTCTGCTGTCGGGGCAGCTCGTCTGGTACGACTTCTTCTCCGACCACACCCGCGAGCTCCCGCTCGGCGGCGGGCGGCACATCTGCCTCGAGGTCTCGCTCAGGTCGGTCCCCGAGATCGTGTACCTTTGCGCCGGGAACGCCGCGCTCGCCGAAGAGGTGAGCTCCTTCTGGCGCATCATCTGGGTGGTCGACCAGCACCGCTTCTTCATCACGTTCACGCATTACGAGCGGTGGTGCCTGGGCCGCGGCGCGACGGCGCAGCCGCTCCCGATGCCCGCTTTTTTCGAGCTCGCGGGCCCTCCGCCTTCCGCGCTGCCCGCCGCCCCGACAGGCACGACCTTCGCGAACGCGCTCGGCACGTTCGGCGCCGGTCTCACGTGAGGCGGCGCTTGTCTCGCCGCCGGTGCCACGAAGCGTCGGGACCACGCAGGCAGGTGTCAGCGCCGGGGGCGCTTGAATCGCTCACGCGAGCGCTCGGCCTCTCCTCGGATGACGCAGCCCTCGACGTGATCGTTCACCAGCCCCATCAGTCGATGAACTCCGGCGCCGCGCCGGACCAGCGGCAACGCGCTCGACCGTCGGGCCCCACGATCGTCGCGGCGCTCAAGGCGCGTCGCCTCGCAGGAACCCGAGCCATCCGCTGTTATCCACGAGCGGTGGCCTTGGTCGTGTACTCCGCGAACAGCTCGCCGAGCGCCCTCGCCATGGCGCGCATGCGCGGCACCTGGCGCAGCTCTCGATGCATCACGACGTAGAACGGGACCGACGGACCCGCGGCGTCGAGCGCCACGGGCTCCAGACCCGGAACATCGACGCCGGCCGCGTGCACGACGATGCCCATGCCCGCCCGCGCTGCCTCGAGCCGCGTCTCCACGGCGTTCGAACGAAGCGGGAAGTTCTGCGCGCCGCGCTCCACGAGCCAGTGGAAGGGGCCGAGTCCCTGGGTGATCCGCTCATCGACGATGAAGCGCTGCCCTGTGTAGTCGTCTCTCGTGACCAGGCGTCCGGGCAGATGCGCCGCCAGGTAAGCGGCGCTCGCGTACAGAGCCGGCCTGACCTCGCCGACGCGCTTCTCGATGAGCACGTTCGAGGCCGAACGACCCCCGCGGAGCCCGATGTCGGCCTCGCGCTCCGCCAGATCGACGAGCCGCGCCTCGACCGACACCTCGACGATGGTCGTCCGGTCCTGCTCCCAGCATCGCCGCGCCGCCTGGGCCGCGACGGCGCCAAACCCCTCCGGCACGGAGAGGCGCACGGTGCCGGCTCGCTCGCGATCGTGCGCCCCGAGCGCTTGCTCGAACCCGGCGGCGATGTTCACGAGCGCGAGGGCCTCGCGTTCGAGCCGCACCCCGTGGCTCGTCCGGTGGACGAGGGAGCGCCCGAGCGCGCGCTCGAGCGTCGAGACGCGGCGCATGACCGTGGAAGCCGACATGCCGAGGCGCTGCCCGGCCGCGAGGAAGCTCCCGCGGCGGTGGACCTCGAGCAGCACACGACAATCGTCCCAGTCCATGGGACGACCCTGCCATCTCGGCGGATCTTCGTCCATGCAAAACCGGTTTGCATCAGCGCAAAACATCCGTGGCGCAGCGCAGGTTATGCTGTCTCCATGAAAATGGCAGTTCTCGGTACAGGAGCCATCGGCAGTACATTCGCTTATCAGCTGGCGAAAGCCGGCCACGAGGTCACGGCCGTCGCGCGCGGCGCGCGACTGGATCGCCTGCGAGAAGATCGCGCCATCGTTCTGACCGATGGCGCTCGCGCCCCTGTGGCCGTCGCCGGCACCCTCGACCCGAGCGTCCCGTACGATCTCGTGCTCGTGACGGTGCTGGCGCCTCAGGTCGACAGCGTCCTACCCGCGCTGCGACAGAGCGCCGCGAGACACATCATGTTCATGTTCAACACCTTCGAGCCGCTGGATCGACTGCGGGACGCGGTGGGCGCCGAGCGCTTCTCGTTCGGCTTTCCCGGCGGCGTGCTCGCGCATCTCATCGACGGCAAGCTGCGGAGGCGCATCCTGCCCGGCACCACCGTGGGCGATGCGGCCTGGGCGAAGGTGTTCGGCGCTGCGGGGATCCCGACCGTGACCAGCGCCGATATGCACGGATGGTTGCGCTCGCACGCCGCCATGGTGATCCCCCTCATGTCGATCGGCGTCGTCGTGGCGCACCGGAACGCCGGCATCACCTGGCGTGAGGCGCGCCGCTACGCCGCCGCGCTCGCCCAGGGGTTTCACATCGTGCGCGGCCTGGGCCACGCCCTCGAGCCCGCCGTGCTGGCGCTGTTCAGCCGTCTGCCGCGCACGCTCACGACTGGCTTGTTGTGGCTCATGAGCCGCACCCAGGAGCTCCGGAAGCTCGGCGCGCTCGGCGCCGCGGAGCCCCGGATGCTCATCGACATGGTGGCGACCGCGGCGCCGCATCAGGCCGCCGAGCTGCTGGCGATCCGCCCGTAGACTGGAGCTAGTCGCGATCGGCCGGCGCGCCGCCCGGAAAGTAGTGGCGGTAGGGTCGGCCGCCCTCCACGGCGCGATCGACGGACGGGCGCTCGCGCAGGCGGCGGTAGTAGGCGCGCAGGTTCGGGCGGTCGTCGAAGGGGTGGACCCAGTCGGCGTAGAACAGCGACGGGGCGGCGGCGCAGTCGGCGAGGGTGAAGGCGTCGCCTGTCGCCCAGGTGCGGCCGGCGAGCTCGCCGTCGAGCCAGGCGTAGACCTTGTCCAGGGCGGCGCGGGCCTGAACCTCCCCGTACTCATCGCGCGGGTTGGACTGCATCGCGCGGATGCGGTTGTTCACGATCACCTGCATCATGTTCATGACGTAGTTGTCGAAGATGCGGTCGAACATCCGCACCTGGAGCGCGGCGTCCGGATCGCGCGGGATCAGGCGGGCAGGATCCGGATGCGCCTGGTCGAGCCACTCGACAACGATGGTCGCCTCCCACAGGGCGAGGTCGCCGACCCGGAGCACGGGGAACTTGCCGAGCGGCCAGAGCGCCGCAAGCTCGGCGCCGGCCTGCGGGTTGGAAGGCTCCAGCAGGCGCAGCTCGTAGGGGACGTCCTTTTCATGGAAGGCGATGAAGGCCTTCTGGGAGTAGGACGAGAAGGGGTGGGCGTAGAGGATCGGTGTCGTCATGGCGGCCTCAATGCTTCGCGCCCCTCGCCAGCACCTCGCCGAGCGCGTCCAGCATCTGGAGCCAGCTCGGGTGCGCGCCGGTCCGGCGAGCGAGCGCCTCGCTCACGTTCTGCTCGAGCCTCACGAGCGTCCGCCCGCTTCGCTCGGTGAAGGTGATCGACACGAGCGTCTCCTCGGGCCAGTCCCGATCGTGCCCCTGGCTCTCGGAGGAGACGGGATTCCCGTTCGCGTCGGCGATCCGCAGGGTGAACGCGAGCCGCTCCGGCCGCACGACCTCGCGGTAGACACCGATGGTCCAGCAATCGCCGAACTGCGGGTTGTGGATGCACGAGTGGAAGCCCCCGCCCGGCCGGACGTCGATCCGCGCGAAGCGGAGGGTGCACCCCCGCGGCGCGAACCAGCGCGCCAGCAGGTCGGGGTTCGTCCACGCGTCGAACACCACGTCGCGCGGAAAATCGAACGTGCGCTCGATGAGGACCGTGGGCTCATGAGGTGTTTGAGAAAATTGCATCGTGACGTGATCACCCTTTCTTTGGGGGATGGAGCTCGTGCAGGAGGTCGTCCAGGCGGCCGAACGCCTCGTCCCAGTGCTGCCGGTACTGCTCGACCCAGCTCGCCACCTCCCGCATCGGCGCGGGATTGAGCTGGCAAACGTTCTGCCGCCCGTCGCGCCGCTTCTCGATCAGACCCGCTCGTTCCAGGGTCGCCAGGTGCTTGGAGATGGCCTGTTGCGAGATCCGAAACGGCTGCGCCAGCTCGTGCACCGACGCAGGCCCCGTCTTGAGCCGCACGAGGATCGCGCGCCGGGTGGCGTCGCTCAGGGCGGCCAGGGTCGTGCTCAGCGAATCCACAACCATATGGTTGTGGATCGACGCCCGGAAGTCAAGCGAAGGACGAGGTGCAATCAAATGGTTGCACTTCGTCGAGCGGCTCGGTATTGTGCATCCAGGAGGTTGCACATGGCATCCACGGAGACATCAACGGACAGGATCGAGAAGCGGGTCACGCTGCGCGCGCCCGTGTCACGCGTGTGGCGGGCGATCGCCGACGCCCGGGAGTTCGGGCGCTGGTTCGGGGTCGAGCTCGAGGGCGAGTTCGTCGCGGGCAAGACGCTCACCGGCATCTTCGACGAGGAGCTCAACGAGGCCGCCATCATGGACTACCAGAAGAGCCGCGGTCTCCGGCCTTCGAAGGTGAAGCTCCCCGAGAAGGGCGCGGTGTTCTGCACGGTGGAGCGCATCGAGCCGGAGCGGTACTTCAGCTTTCGCTGGATCCCGTATGGCATCGACGCCGAGGCCGACCCGGACAACGAGCCGACGACGCTCGTCGAGTTCCGCCTCGAGGGGGTCGCTGAAGGCACCCTGCTCACCATCGTGGAGTCCGGCTTCGACCGTGTGCCGGCGCATCGGCGCGAGCGCGCGTTCCGCATGAACGAGGGGGGATGGGCCGCCCAGGCCGAGAACATCGCGAAGTATGTCGACAGCGTGTGAACCGGCGATCGCTGACGTCTTCTTCGCCCTCGGCGACGGGACGCGGCTGTCGGTGGTGACCCGGCTCGGGGCCGGAGGGGCGCTGTCGGCGACCGCGCTCTCCGACGGAGCGAAGGTGACGCGACAGGCGATCGTGAAGCACCTCCGGGTGCTCGAGGGCGCGGGCCTCGTGACGCACGAGCGGCGCGGGCGCGAGGTCCTCTACGCGCTCGAGCCGCGGCGGATCGAGGAAGCCCGCGTGTTCCTCGACGGCATCTCCGCAGGCTGGGATCGCGCGCTCGAGCGGCTGCGCCGGATGGTCGAGGAGCCGTCGCCTCCGCCGAGGAAACGGGAAACGCGATAGGGGAGCGGCTTGCAGCGCAAGCAGTCCTGTGAAGCCGCCGAGCGCCGCCCAGAACCTTGACGCGGACGCCGGCTGTGGCCCGAGCCGACCTCGACACCGGGGCGCTTCGCGCGATACTGAGAGGCATGACCATCGTCGCCCTGACGGTACCCGACGACCTCTGCGCAGCTCTGCAGGTGCCGGCCGAACGGCTGGCGTCCGAGATCGCCTTCGCCGCCGCGATCCGCCTCTACGAGGAAGGTCGGGTGTCGCTGGCCAAGGCCGCCGAGATCGCATGCGTGGAGCGTTTTCGCTTCGCAGCCCGGCTCGCGGAGATCGGCATCCCGACCGCGGCGTTCGACCCGGCCGATGTGGATGTTGCCACGACGGCGGCGAGATGACGCTTCCGGTCGCGGTGATCAGCGATACGGGGCCGCTGAGCTACCTTCACCGCCTCGGGCGCCTCGAGCTTCTGCAACAGCTCTATCGCCGCTTGCTCGTCCCACCTGCCGTCGTCGCAGAGCTCAACGTAGGACTTCGCCTGGGGAGGGATCTGCCCGACGTGACCACCCTGGACTGGATCGAGCTGCGATCGCCCCCCGCTCATGCGCTCCAGGGGATCGACGGGCTTGGCGCCGGGGAAACCGAGGGGATCGCGCTCTCGCGGTCGCTCCCTGGGTCGCTGGTCCTTCTGGACGACGGATACGCGCGAACTGTTGCGGCATCCCTGGGCTTGCACATCACCGGAACGGCTGGCGTCCTTGTGGTCGCGAAGGAGCGCGGGCTTCTCGACCTGGTCCGTCCGGAGCTGGAGCGCCTGCAGACGTTCGGGTTTCGCCTGGCCACACCCGTCTGGCGCGCGGTGCTGGAAAGAGCAGGAGAGGCGGGCTGACGGCGACGCCGGGCAGGCGAGCTCCAGCGCAGCATGCCGCGCACCCGCCGAGGTGCTGGGCCAGCGTTGACCATCTTGCGAACGGTTCGTATAGTTCGCCGCGTGCGCCATGTGATCCAGCCGCCCGCGCTCGACGAGGCCGGCCTCGAGCGGGCGCTGGAGCGGCTGCGGCGCACGGTGCGGCAGCGCGGCCTGAAGGGGTCGTCGGTCCGCGACTCCATCGCGCGCGCGGCGCTCCTCAGGCGAGGGCACTTCTCGGTCGACGACCTGCTGAAGGAGCTCCGCGAGAGCGGCGTCGTCGATGCCCACCCCGCCACGGTCTACCGGGTCCTACCCCTCCTGGTTGAAGCGGGGCTCCTCCAGATGACGCTCGTGTCGAAGGGCGACGGCGCGCGGTACGAACGAGCGTTCGAGCGTGAACATCACGACCATCTGATCTGCACACGCTGCGGCAAGGTCGTGGAGTTCGAGTTCGAGGCGATCGAGGTTCTTCAGCGCGATGTCGCGGAGAGATTCGGCTTCCGCTTGACGGGCCACGTCCACGAGCTGCTCGGGATCTGCAAGGATTGCAGCGCTGCCGGCGTCGAGGGCTGACGCGCGAGAGGCGCCCTGCCGGCGCCGCAGCGCGACCGGATCACCGGCGTGCCCGACCGCGAGGCAGGCGGCGTACATGAGCAGCGACCCGGACACCGCCGCCAGGTAGCCAGGCCACTCGATCCAGCCGGCGCTCAGGGCGACGAACGCGCCGACGAAGCCGAGCATCGCCGCGCAGCCGGCCACGGCGACCCACCGGCCAAGGCGCTCCATGGCCGCGCACGCGAGCTCCCGGACCCTTCCGCTGAACGTCCCCCAGGGCCCGTCCAGCGGAAGGGCCGTCGAGGCAGCGCCCGCGAGCGCCCGGGCCCTCACGCGACACCTCGCCTCACGACGTTCAGCACCTCGGTCGTCTTCCTCGCGTGGAGCTCCGCGGTGGCCTCTCCGAGCACGGCCCACAGCGCCTCCAGGCTGGAATCGTCGAGCCGGACGGAGACGGGGCCGAGGTGAATCGAGATACCCCCGCAGTCCAAGCACCGCTGGACGTGCGCGACGCCGTTGTACGCGAGGGTTTCGTGACGACAGTCCTTCGGGTTTGACAAGTCGACCTCCCGAGCCAGACCGTAACGCGAATGATTCTCATTTTCAATATGGATGCGCGGGGGTGGCAACTGCTCGCTGGGGGGGCGACTGGGGGCGACTGACGGATGGATGGCCTCGCGATCGGAGATCCGGCCGTGACAGATGGTCTTCGCGGCTCCTCGCTGAATTTTCAGGCTGAATCCGCGCTCCGGGAGGGCGGTGCGTCGGCGGCGCTGCGCGCCACGGCGACGAACTCCTCCACGAAGGGCGACGCCGGTCGGGCGGAGAGCTCCTCCCAGGTGCCGGTCTGCGTCACGCGCCCTGCCTCGAGGACGGCGATGCGATCTCCGAGGAGCCGCGCGTCCGTGGCGTCGTGCGTGACGACGACGGTGGGGATGGCGAGCGTCCGCAGGTAGTCCGACAGGAACGCCCGGACCTCGCGGCGCGAGTGGACGTCGAGCGCGGCGAGCGGCTCGTCGAGGAGCAGCGCCCGCGGGCTCACCGAGAGCGCGCGCGCGAGCGCCACGCGCTGCTTCTCGCCGCCGGAGAGCGCCTGCGTCCGCCGGTGGGCGTGCGCGGCGATGCCGAGGTCGTCGAGCATGGCGTCGACGACCTCGGCGCTGGCCGCGCGCCCGCGCCGCGAGGGATCGCTCCGCACCGCGAACGCGACGTTCTCGCGGACGCTGAGGTGCGGAAACAGCGCGTAGTCCTGGGGCACATAGCCGATCCCGCGCTGCTCGACGGGCACGTCGATCCCGGCCGCCGTGTCGAGGAGCACCGCCTCGCCGACCTCCACGCGCCCTCGCTCCACGGGGAAGATGCCCAGGAGGAGCGAGAGCAAGGTCGTCTTCCCGGCGCCGTTCGGCCCCACCAGGACGAGCGACCCGCCGCCGGTGTCGAGATCGGCCTCGATGCGCAGGCGCCCGATGCGCGCGGTCACGCGGGCGCGGAGGCGCTCCGCCGCCATCACGGCGCCGCCTCGGGGCGCTCGGCCTCGGTGGAGCGCCGCAGCACGGCCCGCACGAACAGGAGCAGCGTGAACGCCACGACGACGAGGACCATCGACAGCGCCTGCGCGGCGCGCAGCTCCGACTCGAGCGCCGTGTAGATGGCGAGCGGCAGCGTCTGCGTCCGCCCCTCCAGGTTGCCGGCGAACATGAGCGTCGCGCCGAACTCGCCGAGGGAGCGGGCCCAGCTCATCGCGGCCCCCGCGGCGAGCCCAGGGGCCGAGAGCGGCAGCGCCACGCGGAAGAACACCCGGAGCGGCGACGCGCCGAAGGTCCGCGCCACCACGAGGAGCCGCGCGTCGACCCTCCGGAACGCGCTGGTCGCCGCCTGCACGAAGAACGGCGCCGAGACGAACACCTCGGCGACGACGACCGCCGTCGTCGTGAACGAGACCGACCACCCCGCGGGGTAGAGCCACCCGGAGAGGAGCCCGCGGCGGCCGAAGGCGAGCAGCAGCGCGACGCCCGCGACCGCGGGCGGGACGACGATGGGCAGCTGCACCACCGCCTCGACCGCGCGCGAGAGCCGCCCGCGCGAGCGCGCCAGCGTCCAGGCGAGCGGCGTCCCCAGGACGACCACGACGGCGAGGCTCGCGGAGGTCGTCAGGAGGCTCAGGCGCAGCGCGGGCCACACGAGGGGGTGGCGGAGCCCCTGCGCGACGTCCCCCGCCGTGGCCGTCGCGAACAAGGCCAGGATCGGGACGGCAAGGAAGGCCACGAGGACCGCGCCGACCGCGGCCAAGGCGACCCGCTCCGCGCGGAGGCGCCCGCTCACCGAGGCGCGCCGCCCCCGGAAGGCACGAGGAACCCGGCGCGCCACAGCGCCGTCCGGCCGGCCTCCGACGTCACGAGGTCGACCCACGCGCGCGCGAGCCCGGGGTGCGCGGCGCCGGACACGACGGCGATCGGGTACTCGGCCAGGACGTTGACCTCGGGCGGGATCGCCACGACGACCACGCCGTCCTGCGCCGCCTGCGCGTCCGTCCTGTAGACCACGCCCGCCTGCGCTTCCCCGAGGCGCACCTTGGCGAGCACCTGCCGCACGTTCGGCTCGCGCGAGACGACCTTGGACTCCACGCGCGCGCGGAAATCCGCGCCCAGAGAGGCCGACGCGCGATCGAGGATCTGGAGCGTGTAGCGGCCGATCGGGACCTCGGGGGTGCCGATGACGATGCGGGTCGCGGCGGGGAGGTCGGCGAGCCCCCGGACGGTCGCGGCGCTCTCGCTCGCGACGACGAGGATGGGCTCGTTGCGCGCGAAGACGACGGGGCCGGCGGCGCGCTGGGACTTCACGAGCTCATCCATGTGGCGCTGATCCGCCGAGGCGAACACGTCGGCGGCGGCGCCGTGCTCGAGCTGCGTGCGGAGCTCCTGCGTGCCGGCGAAGTTGAACGTGACCTCGACGCCCGGATAAGAGCGCTTGAAGTCCTCTCCCAGCGCGGTGAACACGTCCCGGAGGGAGGCGGCGGCGAAGACGACGAGCCTGTCCTCCCGCTGGGCGGACGTCGGCGAAGGCCGCTCGCAGCCGCCGAGGACGGCGAGGCACGCCGCGAGGATCAGGAGGGGGAGGGCGCGCACCAGCTGTCGTCGGGGGCAATTCATCGGGGAGACTCCTGGGGTCCGTCGTTCCATGGCGCGGTTCGCGCCGTCACGCCGCCCGCACCTCGGCGACCCGCTCGCCCGCCTGGCGAGCGTCGTAGGCGAGCGCCGAGAGCTCACGGCGGAACTCCCCTGAGACGAGGACGTCGAGCAGGCGCTGCACCCTGCCGTCATCGAGCCCCTCGCGCGGGACAGCGAGGTCGTAGCGCTCCTCGGCCAGGGGCACGAAGCCGAGCCCGAACGCCATCGCCGCGTCGCGCGTCGCGACGCCGGTGTCCGTCGCGCCCATCGCCACGGCGCGCGCGACGTCGAGGTGGCCGGCGACCCGCAGGTGCGGCTTGCGCGCGAGCTCGAGCGGCAGCCCCTGGCCGCGGATCTCGCGTTCGAGGAGCCGCTGGGCGCCGGCGCCCGCCTCGCGGCCGGCGAGGCGCAGGCCGGGGAGATCGAGGTCGGCCGCGCCGCGGATGCGGCCGGCGTCCTCGCGGCGCACGAGGAGGCCCGCCTCCCAGCGCGCCAGCGTGATGAGGACGATCGGCTCGGCGTGCCCGAGCCGGCGGACGTCGGCGACGTTCGCCTCGCCGGTGCGCGCGTCGACGAGGTGGACGCCCGCGACGTGGGTCCGCTGCCGGGCCAGCGCCTGGAGGGCCGCGGTGCTCGAGCGGTGGAACCAGAGGAACCGCCCCGGCCCCGGCCTCGTGTTGAGCCGGTCGGCGAGCAGCCCGAGGCCGGCCGCGCAGCCCATCACGACGACGTTCTCCTCGACCTCGGCGAGCGCCCGGAGCGGCTCGACGACGGCCCTCCCGCGCCGCTCGCCGGTCACGATGCCGTCCGCGGCCACCCGCACCGCGTCCTGCTCGAGAGGGTAGGAGACCCAGCGATCCGCGATGCGCGCGACCGCGGCGCGGCCCAGCGCCGCCGGAGCGTCGGTCTCGGTCGCGAGGTCCGCCACCGCGCTCGGCTCTCCGAAGAGGACCTCGACCGAGCAGTCGAGGGCGCTCGCGAGGCGCAGCGCGACGTCGACCGCCGGGGTCGCGCGGCCCGCCTCGATGGCGCCCACGCTCTGCCTCGTGAGGCGGGCGCGCTCGGCGAGCGCCACCTGGGACAGCCCGCGCGCCTCGCGCCGCTCGCGAACCCGGTTCGCCGCTCGGTCCGTCATGACGCACACACTTTACACCGAGGAACGCTTTCTTGTCATCGATTGGCGGCCTTGACATGCCACTCGCCCCCTCGACAGGTCGAGTCGCCCCGCTCGTCGCGCGTCGTCCTGCCACGCTCCCGCTCGCCGCCGGAGCGCGCCTCGCCGTGCGGCGCGGCGCCGGGGCGCCTTGCTCTTCGCGCAACGCGGCCTAGCCTTCGCGGAGTGGCTCAGCCCCACGGATCCGCCGACGCCCGTCGAGAGGACGGAACTTCGGTCATTCCGACGCGGACGCGCTTCGAGGCCACGGCGAGGATGGGTTACGCCATCCTCACCCTGCTCCTGGCGCTCGGCATGGCGTTCTCGGTGCGGCGCTTCTCGTCCGTGGCCGAGGCTCAGATCGATCGGCTGCGCGCCAAAGAGCACGAGATCACGCTCGCGGAGCGGCTCCGGTGGAGCAGCGAGCTCATCGTGTCTCACGGCAGGGGCTACCTCATCTCCGGCGATCGCGAGCTCCTCGAGCAGGCGAAGAGGGCCAGGGCGCGCTTCGACGAGCACGTCGGCGCGCTTCGCGACCACGCGCTCAGCCCGACCGGCCTCGAGCGGGTGGCCGAGGTCGAGCAGGCGGCCAGGCACCTCGTCCGGGTGCAGAAAGAGCTGCTCGCCGCCCGGCAGCGGACCGACGATACGAGCGACCTCGTGCGCCGGTTCGACGAGGAGCTGAGGCCGCGTCACCGCGATCTCGAGGGCTCCCTCACCCGCCTCGTCGAGTACAAGCAAGACGTCCTGAAGCAGCTCTACGACGACGCGAAGGCGGAGCGAGCCCGGCTGGAGCTGTGGCTCGAGGGCCTGCTGGGCTTGCTGGTGCTGGCCGGCCTGGGGATCGCCTGGTACTTCACGAAGCTCCTCGGCGGCCCGTACAACAAGGCCCGGGAGGCGCGCGACGCCGCGCGCCTGGCGCTGGCGGCCCGCGACGAGCTCATGGGCATCGTGGCCCACGATCTGCGCAACCCGCTCGGCGCCATCGCGCTGAAGGCCGCGTGGCTGCGGCGGGGCGCCGACTCCGAGCGGACACGGCAGCAAGCGGAGTCGATCGAGCACGTCTCGCTGCGGATGGAGCGCCTCATCAGGACGATGCTCGACGTGACGACGATGCAAGCCTCCAGGTTCTCGGTGACGCCGAAGCCGTTCGCGGTGGAGGATCTCCTGCACGAGACCATGGAGACGTTCGGGCCGCTCTCCGAGTCGAAGCAGGTCCGGTTCGAGCAATCCCTGAAGGAGCCAGGGCTCGTGATCCGCGCGGAGTGGGAGCGCGTGCTCCAGGTGCTGTCGAACCTCCTCGGCAACGCGCTGAAATTCACGCCCAGGAGCGGCCAGGTGATCCTCTCGGTGGACCGGGACGGGGCGATGGCCCGCTTCGCCGTCCTCGACTCGGGGCCGGGGATCCCCCCCCAGAACCTCACGAGCATCTTCGAGCGGTTCTGGAAGGACGAGACGCCCGGGAAGAAGGGCACCGGCCTCGGGCTCTACATCGCCAAGGGGATCGTCGACGCGCACGGCGGCCGCATCTGGGTGGAGAGCGAGGTCGGGCAGGGCGCCCGGTTCTACTTCACGCTGCCGATCGCCGAGGCGGCGGGACACGAGGCGCCCGCGGCGGCAGAGGCGCCCGCGGCGGCAGAGGCGCCCGCGCCCGCGGCGGGAGGCGAGGGCCGCCCGCGCGGGTGAGGCGTCGATCCACGTGGCGCCACGTGGCGCGCGGCGGCGCCCGTGCCGCCCGGCGCTTCACGGCTGCCCGCCGGCCGGCGCGCCTTCCCGGACGCGCGCGTAGAGCAGCACATCGCCGACCCGCCCGTCCTTCACGACGTGGCGGCGCATCCGCGCCTCGAGCGCGTAACCCGCCTTCTCGAGCACGCGGGCGGACGCCCCGTTCCAGTCGAAGACGCCGGCCTGGATGCGCTCGAGGCCCAGCTGCTCGAAGCCGTACCGCGTCAGCGCGATCACCGCATCGGTCGCCAGCCCGCGGCCCCAGTAGGCCGCGCCGAGCCAGTAGCCGAGCTCCGCGGTGCCCCGGTGCACGTCGTCGAGGCGCTCGAGGCCGATGCCGCCGGCCGCCTCGCCGGCGACCACGATCGCCAGGGCCTCGCCGGGCCGCGCGCGCGCCGCGCAGTGCGCGATCCAGCCCTCGGCGTCGCCGCGCGTGTACGGGTGCGGAAATCGATCGCGCAGGTTCGCCCAGACGCGGCGGTCGTTCGCGTTCTTCACGAGCGCGTCGACGTCGACCGCCGCCCAGGGACGCAGGGTGAACGCGGGCATCTCGAGGATCATGGGGTCGTTCCCTCCGGTCGAGCCTCGCCGGCCCGAGCCTCCGATCGATCGAAGAGCTTCACGAGGATCTCGCTCCCGATGCCGGTCGCGACCATCCGCTCGCGGCGGTTCGAGAGCAGCGCGCCGAGCCACGGCAAGGCGCCGCCGTCCCCGAGCGGGAGCTCGAGGCCGTCGTCCCGGCGGACGTGGAGCTGGATGAACGGCCCGGCGTAGTAGCCGAGCCCCTGCAGCCGCGCGAGGTCGTAGGCGACCTCGACCTCCGGGCGTGCGCGGGCGAGCGGCTCGCTCACCTCGGCGACCCAGCGCTCGGCGCGCGCGAGGAGCTCGGGGCCGAGCCCGAGGGACCGCGCGGCCCCCACGAGATCCGCCGCGCGGCGCGGCAGATCGACGCCGGCCTCGCGCAGGGCCGCCTCCGTCGACCCGGGCTCGTGCGCCTTCGCCCGCCGCGCCATCGCGTCCGCGTCGACGCCGCGCGCGCCGAGGCTCGCGCGGACCAGCGACGTGTCGGAGAGCACGACGCGCAGCCCCGCGGCGCGGAAGCCCGCGTGAGGCAGCGCGCGGACGAGGTCCGCCCAGACGACGAGGTGCTCGAGCAGGGCGCGCCGCTCGCACGCGTCGTCCTCGCCGCGGCCCGGCGAGCGCGCCGCCGTCGCGAGGGCGAACAGGCGGAAGTGCGGCGTGAAGCCGGGCTGGGTCGTCGGCTGCATGCGCAGGACGCGCTGGCTCGCGCAGAACCGCAGCGGCTCGTTGCCCCGGGTCCCGCGCCGCCGCCGCGCCGCGTGCAGCGCGAGCCCCGTCGTGGGGTCCGCGGCGACCTCGGCGAAGCGGACCGTCGCGAGCACGTTGTTCGGCTCGACGCCCGCGCACGCCGTGGCGCCGAGCGGCCCGATTGGGGCCAGATCCACCGCCTCGAAGTCCGCCGCCGCCGCGTACGCCGCAGCGTCGAGGGCGTGCAGCCGCCGCGCATCGGCCGTCGAGGCGTGCGTCATGGGCGCGCGCTCCGCGTGGTCGAGGACGTCGGCGAAGCTCCGCCGCAGCGCGCGCCGGCGCAGGCAGTGGAGCAGGAGCGTCGTCAGCTCGTTGCCCGGGAGGTCCTCGGCGAGGAGCCGATCGAGCGGCTGACCTGCGTGCGCCTCGGCCGCGCGCCGGGCGATGCGCGACGAGAGCTCGCCCGTCTTGTCGCCTTCGAGCGGCCGCAGCGGGGGAGCGGGGGGCTGCTCGCGGGCGGTCGACAGCGTCGGGTCGTCGGCGGTGGGCATGGCTGGCTCCTCGTCGACACGGTGCCCTGGATCTGGCACCTTGGAAAGATCCAGAACAGCCGGTTTCGATGGTGCCAGCGCGCTCCACCTCCCACGCCGCCCACGCCTTCCTCCACCTGCAGCGCGGCGCGCCGGCGACGCTGGCCGCCCAGCTGGTCGAGCAGCTGCGCCGCGCCGTGCTGGACGGCGTCCTCCAGCCCGAACACCCGCTCCCGTCGTCCCGCGAGCTCGCGCGGGAGCTCGGCGTGTCGCGCAACACCGCCGTGGCGGCGTACGAGGCGCTGGCCGCGGACGGCACCATCGTGGCGCGCCCTCGGCGGGCGCCGGTCGTCGCCCACGTGCCGGCGCGCGCGGGGTGGCAGGGCGCTGCCCGCGTCCAGGCGGCGGCGGCCGCGCCGCGCACGTCGAAGAGCGCGCGGCGGCTCTCGGCGGTGGTGCCCCCCGACAAGCTCGACGCGCTCCTCGGCAGCCGCGCGCGGTCGCGTCCGTTCGGCGTCGGCCTGCCGGACCTCGAGCTGCTCCCGTGGCGCATCTTCGAGCGGTGCCTCGCGCGCCGCGCCCGCTCGATGTCGGCGGCCGACGCGCTCGACCACGACCCGCGGGGCGCGCCGCTGCTCCGGCGCGCCGTGCTCCACCACATCGCGGTGGCCCGCGGCGTGCGCGCGACGGTCGACCAGGTGTTCATCACGGAGGGAGCCCAGGCCGCGGTGGACCTGTGCTGCCGCGCGCTGCTCGACCCGGGCGACGCCGCCTGGGTGGAGGACCCGGGGCCGCTGGCCCTCCGCGCGGCGGTGCGCATGGCGGGCGCGCGGCCGGTCCCGATCCCGGTCGACGAGGACGGGCTCCGGGTGCACGCCGGCGCGCATCGACGTCGGGGCGCTCCGCGCGCGCGGGTCGCCTTCGTGTCGCCGGCCTACGCGTTCCCCTCGGGGGCGCGGCTCACGCTGCCGCGGCGCATCGAGCTCCTGTCCTGGGCCGCCAGGGCGGGCGCCGTCGTCGTCGAGATCGACTACGAGGGCGAGCTGCGGTTCGACGGCACCCCGCTGCCCTCGCTCCTCAGCCTCGACCTCGACGGCGTGAAGGATCGCGTGATCCACGTGGGGACCTTCAGCCGCTCGCTGTTCCCGGGCCTGCGGCTCGGCTTCATGATCGTGCCGCCCGCCCTGGTGCGCGCCGTGGCCCTGGTGCGCGCGGCGTCGACCCGCTCGCCGCCCTACCTGCTGCAGGCCGCGCTCGCCGACTTCATCGACGAGGGCCACTTCGCGCGCCACCTCCGGAAGCTGAAGCAGGCGACGCGGCGCCGGCGCGACCTCTTGCTCGCGGAGCTCGGGCTGCTCTTGCCGAGCGCCGTCCGGGCGCGGGCGCCCGCGGGGGGCTCGGTGCTGACGCTCGACCTGCCCGCGGGCGCCGACGACGTCGCCATCGTCCGGGCGCTCGCGGCGCGGGGCGTCGACGCGCTGCCGCTCTCGCGCAGCACGGCGGCGCGCGCGCCGCGCGCGCCCGGGCTCATCCTGGGGTTCGGCGCGCACCCGGAGGGCGCGCTCCGGGATGCGGCGCGGACGCTGGCGGCCGTCGTGACGCAGGCGATCGGCGCGGGCGAGGCGAGATGAAGCGCCGGCGGCGCGGCGGGATCAGCGGCCGCCCGCGACGTCCAGCAGCGAGCCCGTGCAGTAGGACGACTCGCTCGAGGCGAGCCACAGGATGGCGCGCGCGACCTCCTCGGGGCTGCCGGCGCGGCCCAGCGGCAGGCTCGCCTGGAGCCGCTCGACGCGCCCTGGATCGCCTCCGCTCGCGTGGATGTCGGTCGCGATGATCCCCGGCCGCACGGCGTTGACCCGGATGCCCTCGGCGGCGACCTCCTTCGCGAGGCCGATCGTGAGCGTGTCGACGGCGGCCTTCGAGGCCGCGTAGTCGATGTACTCGCCCGGGGAGCCGAGCTGCGACGCCCGCGAGGAGACGTTCACGATGGCGCCTCCCCTGCCGCCGCGGAGCGTCGACATGCGCCGGACCGCCTCGCGCGCGCACAGGAAGCTGCCGACGACGTTGGTCGAGAGGATGCGCTCCACGCGCGCCGCGGTCATGTCCTCGAGGCGCGCCTGCCGGTCGAGCACGCCCGCGTTGTTGACGAGCGCCGCGATCGGGCCGAGGTCGCGGTCGACGGTCTGGAACAGGCGCACGACGTCCTCTTCGCGGCTCACGTCGGCCGCGATCGCGAGGGCGGCGCCGCCGTGCGCGCGGATCTCGTCGACGACGCGCGCCGCGGCGCCCTCGTCGCGCAGGTAGCTCACGGCGACCGTGTAGCCTCGGCTCGCGGCGAGCAGCGCGGTGGCGGCGCCGATCCCGCGGCTGCCGCCCGTGATGAGCATGATGTCGGCCATGGCGCGGGAGCCTACGCGAGCCCGCGGCGATGCGGCGCGCCGTCAGGCCCGCGGTCGCGCCAGAGCAAGCCGCTTGAAAACCGGAGAAATCAACCTGCAAGCCGCAAGGGGCGCCAAGGCGACATGAGAATGAACCGCCAAGTCGCCAAGGACGCCAAGAAGACATCAAGATCCTGGCGTCCTCGGCGACTTGGCGGTTCAACTTCTTGCTTGGTAGTTCAACTTCTTGCTGTTTGCGTGCGGCTTCAACCCGCTGGTCGCTCTAGACTCGAGTCTGGTCGCCGCACCCACCGCGCGTCGCGGCCGCTCCCCGATGGCTCCGATCCGCCTGTGCGCTGCCGCTTCGCTCACCGTCCTCGTCGCCGCGTGCGCCGGCCGGACCACGGCGGTTCCTCCGGCCGAGTCCGCCTTTCCGCCTGGCCTCCCGACCCCCTTGCCGGAGCGCGCGCCTGCCGCGCGGGAGCCCCAGGCGTCACCGCCTGCTGCCGCGGCCGAGGCCGTGGAGCCCGCCTGGGCGCCGCCGATCGTGCACACGCTGGCCGTGCTCACGGTGACCCGCAGCGTGGAGGCGGTGCTGTGGCCCGAGCCCTTCGCCGACTTTCGCGCGGAGCGATGGGGATACCACTATGGCGAGGCGCTCACGAAGCCGCCGCTCTTCGACGCCGCTCAGCCCGCCTTCCGGTGGGATCACGACCCGTGGCCGATCAACGTGGTCGGCCACGGCTTGCTCGGGAGCGAGATGTACCTCAGGGCGCGGATATGCCGTTTCGGCGCCCCGGCCGCGCTCGCGTTCGCCATCGCCGGCACCCACCTCTGGGAGTACGGCTACGAGGCCAACGGCGTCCGGCCCTCGGCGCTCGATCTGGTCTACACGCCGCTCGCGGGGGTCCTCCTGGGTGAGCTCCGGTTCGCGACCTGGCGCGCGGCGGGGAGCATCGAGAGCGCGCCTGCGCGCCTGATCCTGCGCGCGCTCATGGATCCGTTCGGCGAGATCGAGCGGGGCGCCGGGGTCTTCGGCTGCTAGGCCCCGCGCCGCGCGAGCGCCTTCGGTCTTCGTGGTGCCGCCACGGCGCGTGCACGACCCCGGGGCGAGCCTCCCACCCCTGCGAGGTCATTCAACACCCTCTCCTTCGTCGGCGAATCTCGTAGGCGCCCATGTCGGGAGCGGCTCCCGCGACGCGCGGATTCCCGTCCAGATCCGTCCGCGGCAGGCCGCGAGTGAGGAGCCCGGCATCCCGGGCGGGCGAGGAAGCCTGGAGGTGCAGATCGCCGTCAGCAGGGGCCACGAAGAGCGGATCCTGGTCGATGTTGCCCGCGCCCGGATGGCCGCCCATCACGTCGCTGTAGGTGATCACGACCGTTCCGAGGCTCGCGATCTCCGTGGGCGAGTCTCCCCAGAGGATGGAGTTGAGCACCGTTGTGGTCCCGGAGGCCACGTAGATCCCGCCGCCAGCCGAGGGGAGCTCGAAGCCCTGGGCCTGGTTGCCGTAGAAGGTGCAGTGCGTCACGTCCAGAGCGCCGTTCGCGTAGATCGCGCCGCCTTGCGCCTCGATTTCGTTGAGGCCGCCCGCGCCGTTCGCCGTGTTGGCGAAGAAGACGCTGTTGGTCACGCGCGCCGTGCCCGTGGCGTTGATCGCTCCACCCCTCGTCGCGGTGTTGTTCGCGAAGAAGGAGTCGAGCACCGTGAGGTCGCCGACGGACGAGATTCCGCCGCCCAGGTTGCCGGTGACGCTCGACCGGAACATCGCCAGGCTCCCGCTGACGCTGATGGCGTGCTGCTGGCGTGCGTCCGAGTCGTTCCCGTCGATCGTCGAATCGGCTACCTCGACGCTGCTGCTGGAGGCGCCGAGCGCGGCCCCGCTGAAGTCGCTGACGTTGCCGGAGAAGACCGAGCCAGAGACCTTGAGCTCGCTGTCGGAGGACCAGATCCCACCCCCGCTCCTGCCGAAATTTCCCTCGAAACGGGACTCAACCACCTTCGCGCTGCTGCCGTCAAGGACGGCGAGCCCGCCCCCTGATGGGTTGGCGAAATTGAAGGAGAAGATGGATCGCACGACCTTCACCTCGCCACCGAGCGTGATGCCCAGCCCACCGCCCCGTCCGCCGACGCTGCTGTTGGAGGCCTCGTTGTTGAGGAAGCTGGCGTCGTGGAGGGTCACGTCGGCCCCCTCGATCCACAATCCACCTCCGTTCCTGGACGCGAGGTTGTTCCGGAAAACCACCCTCTTGACCTGCAGACTGCCCCCCTGGATCAGCATCCCGCCGCCATCCGGGCTGGTCGCGTCGGTCATGCCGTTCTGACAGGTGAAGCCCTCCACCCGGCTGCCATGGGGGACCTCGACCAGCGTCAGACACCGGCCGCCCGGCCCGAGGCTCGGATCCACGATCGTCGCGTCCGGCCCGGCGCCGATCAGCGCGATGGACTTGCCGGTCCACGCGATGGATTCGTGGTACGTGCCCGGCGCGACGCGGATCCTGTCGTGGTTCCCGGCCGCCTCGACGGCGGCCTGGATCGTCCGGTAGTCCTCCGGCACGTCGATGGTGCGTGCGCGCGCAGCGCGCGACCCTGCGACCACGACAGCCAGCGCGACGAGCGCTGACACGGCTCTTCGTTCCATGCTCATCCTCGGCCCCCTCCGTGAGAAAGGAATGCAGTGCGCGCGGAGGCGTCTTGGGCGTGGATCCGTTCAGCATCGCACGCAGCCCTTCCGCGCCTTTCCAGTTTGTCAGCTCGCGGTACGAGCACCATGCGCATTTTCCTGGTTCCAAGAACGCTCCCACCTGACATCGCTCAGCGCTTCGTCAAGTCCTCTCTTCCGCGTAGCTCGTTGTGGGAATTCCCACCCTGCGCTTCGTGACCGGGGTGGGCATCGGAGGGGCGGCAGCGCAGGCGAGCGCGTTGGGGCATGGCTCGTCACCTCCGCGACGAGCTCGTCGGAGGCGGCGGCGCCTGGGACACAAGGATCAGCTCCGCCCGCCTCCCCGCCGGCTTCAAGGTGACGCTCTACGACGTGCTCTGGAGGGATTCGACCCAGTCGCGCGTGCTCACGGCAGACGGGGACGTCAGTGACATCGGCCTCGACGAGATGACCTCGGGCTTCACCATCGAGCGCGGGCAGGAGCGAGCGCCACGCGCCGGTCGTGGACGGCTCGTGGCGCGTCACCCAGACCTCACGTTGGTGGGATCGCGTGAGCTGCCTCTGGTTCGGCGCTCTTACTCGATTTCTACGCAGATGGCATCACCGAGCTCGCGAGAGTCGGTCGCGCGGACGCCGCAGCCGTAACCTACACCGTCGATGGAGCCCCCTCCACCGATTCTCGCAATCCCCCAGTACCCGACGTGAGTGCATATCTCATCCGAGTAGGCGGAGGCGGTGGCGAAATCCACGTGCTCGAAGCCTTCCAGGCACTGATCCCCGCCTCTCACCACCGCGAAGGTCGTCCCGTCGATGTCAAAGAGCTGGTAGTTGGGCTTGCAGAGGATGTAGTCCAGCTCGCGGGTATCGCTGCCATGCTGCTGGCAGTTGTTCCACGGGCCATCTATCGAGTTCCCGTCGGCGATACGAAAGACCCCTGAATAGGGGAGCTCATCGCAGCGGGTGAGAAACGTCCAGAAGGCGTCGAGCGGGGTCAGCGGTGTGTATCCTGCGGGGCAAGATTCTCCTTCGTATACTCCGAACTCCAGCGCCTGAGCTTGAGCCGGTGCGCTCAGCGAGATGCCTCCGGCGACAAGGCCGCAGACCAGGGCGCCCATGGGCATCGTGTGATAGAAGTGTTTCATTTGCTTCCTAATGTATTGTTATGATGCGTTATATTTCCAAGCCAAGCGCGTGGTCGGGCGCAGGGATTCATTGGTGCATCTTGCTCACGCCGCAAGATGTCCCGTGGGCTCCGCAGTGAAGAGCCCGCTCTGTGCTTCATCGGCCAGCGCGGAGGCATCATTCTCAGAAGCGGAAACGCTGTCAACGTGTAAACGATCGTGTCGTTTCGTGGATATCTCTGATCGAGGTGGAAATGGCAATCTGATCCCAGTCACCCGATCTGTGGAACAGGCCTTGCCTTGAGTCGGGCTCTGCAGTGCGCTCGTGGGTCCCAGAGCTATGCGAGACGCGGGCCGCGCGCGATCCTCGCGCCGGGATCATGTCCAGAGTATGCGGCGACACCGTGGGCGACGCCAGACAGCGGGCTGGAACGGCGGCGTTCGAGAAATGAAACAGTGCTATCGAGCGCGGGGCGCCGTCTTCGCGCAGCGTCGCGCCGTGCCCTGCGTGGCCATCGCCCCGCGGGTGACCGGTGAAGCCCTGCAGCAGCGCAGCTGGAGGCTTCGCCCTCCAGTCCGACTACCGCTTTGAGCTCCTTGCGCGCTGATGTTGCGCGAACATGGCGAGCGCCCGTTCCGAGTGGCTGGCCTCCAGCATGCTGATGATGGAGTGGGCCGCCTGGATCATGTTGAGGAGCGCTCTCTTGGGCACGTCCCACGAGCGCGCGAAGGGCTCCGAGCTCCCGCCAAGGTCGATTCGTGTGACGATCGCCACGATGTCCCCGCGATCCTGCAGCACCAGGTCCTGGAAAATCTGCTCGCGGTGATCCCGTCGCAGCGACGCACGGACCTCAGCATCGAGCAGGGAGACGTCGACGTGTTCGCGCGGAATCATGTCGATTGTGACCGGGCGCAGCGCGCCGCGCCTCGGCTGCGCGAGTCCATCGCATCGCTCCAGCGCCGTGACGAAGCCTCTCGGCGGGGCGTAGGCGTGCGCCGAGACGTAATGCACGATCTTGTCCGGGGCGGCGTAGACAACCCCGTCGCCCAGGAGACGGATCTCCTTCGAGCCGAGGCCATCCGAGTCATCGCCACAGATTCCGCAGGGATGGAACCCTCGGGTGACGTGATAGCGTGAGGCTCGGCAGAGGCGATCGAGCTTCTCAACCAGCGGCGTGGTCAGCGCGCCGCGGGGGTACTCGTGCGGCGGCTCGAGCCATCCTACAGCGAGCTCCGGGAGATCGAAGGCACCGTCCTCTGGGTCCCACATCCACGTGTAGAGCTCGATCGGCTCCAGCGATGGTGGGCCGTTCTGGTCCCACGCCACAGGGGCGAAGCCGTAGCGGTAGGGAGCAAGATCCGGGAAGAACGTCATTGTAACTCCTGCCTCATGCCAGGACATCTGCCCGGCGTCAACGTTTGGCCGCGGCGGGAGGCCGTCGGCTGGAATGGCGTGTCAGAAAGCTACTCAAGCGTGACTTTCACAAATGTAGACCGACTGGCGATGTCGCGCAACGCTTGGACAAACTGCCCATCGCGGAGCGGATGCAATGACTGTGTGTTGACGAGCTTGAGCTCACACTCGCCCGGCCACCCAGGACCGCCGTTCAGGCCGTCCCAGAAGGCGTCGAGGTTCCGGCCAAAGTACGCCGCACCTTCCGGCTCCGCCGCAGTGACGTACGCGGACCAGAAGTCTGCTTCGGTCTGGACGGTATCGCAGTCAACAACGATGGTTCGCATGCCTTCGAGCCGCTCTCACGTCACGGCCTGCGGGCTTCGCCGTCGCTCTGGCGCCCGCTGCTGAATGACGGTATTGGGGATAGAAGATGCATCCTGCCTTCGCCAACATCCGATTCGGCCCCTTTGCGAGCGCCTACCACGCGGCAGCGATCACCCCGGAGCTCAAGGAGGCGCTCGGCGCATTTCTGGAGAACGAATTGCTGCCGCAGGTCGAGCAGCCTTTCGAGTCGACGAGCGGAGCCCTGGTGGCGGCCTACGACGCCGAAAGGTACTGCGGCCCGAACAGCGCGGTCCGCGACATCTATAAGTTTGAGTTCGCGTTTCATCGTTCGTCGGGCGATGACACGATCCAGGTCGAGCTGGTGTTTCGCCCGCGGGCCAGGGCGTTCTCCGCAAGAAAGAACAAGCCGCTCTACCTCTGGACTCCCGCCCGCCGCGATCGATACCACGCGGAAGGCCGACAGCTCCAGCACCTCTGCGGTCGCATCGCGAGGCACGAGGGCGTGGAGGCCGTTTGCCCCTTGTGTTCGGCGGTGCTCAGCGTCCACGATTCGCCAAACCTGTTTGATGTGAGCTGCCCGAGCCGCTGCTTCAAGTACAACGTTCACCGAGATCCGGCGGACGGGCAGTTCCTGCACGGTCACTTCTTCCGGAAGGAGCCCGGTGATGTCTGACCCCGCTCCTGTCGGATGTCGGGCAGCTGGTACACGCCGCCGTCCTGACGCCGATCTTCCTTGTGGTGAAGGCATGAGACGCCGGACGACCACCGCCGTTTCCGACCGACGATGCCGATCGTCGCGAGCCTTCGCCGGCAGCGTGTTGAGGCCTGGACACGATCGCGAGCGCCCCGGTGCGCCGGCCTGGTATCGTGCCCGGAATGAGCATCCGGCACAGCGCCGTCTGGGGACGAGGTCGCCTGATTGTCATCGCGGGATCCGAGGGGCACGTGCTCCGCTCGGAGGACGGCGGCCAGCGCTGGAAGAGGGTGCAGACGCCCACCCGCCAGGACCTGAGCGCGCTCGCGGGCACCGGCGCGGCGCTGATCGCCGCCGGACACTCCGGGACCCTGCTGTCCTCGCGCGATGACGGGCAGCGCTGGTCCGACGTGGGCTGCGGCGCGACGGCGGACCTGCGCGGGGTCGCCCTGCGGGACGACGGCGAGGCCATCGCGGTGGGGCTCGGCGGGACGGTGCTCCGCTCCGGCGATCACGGCCAGACCTGGGGAGCCGGGCCGAGCCCCGGAGACCTCTGCCTCGAGGCCGCCGCGGTCGACGCCGAGGGCCGCTTCCTCGCGCTGGCGCTCGAAGGACAGCTCGCCACCCTGCAAGGAGCGACATGGACGCGCCACGAGGTCCCGGGCCGGAGTCCGAGGGCGCTCTGCGCGCGAGGCGGGCTCGTGATCGTGGGCGACGGCGACGGCCATGCCCACGCGAGCCGGGACGGGGGCGCGTCCTGGGAGTCGCATTCCACCGGGACCGGGCGCTCGATCAAGGCGCTGTGGCTCGGCGCCGCGGGCCTCGTGATCGCGTCCGGCGAAAGCGGCATCCTGGCGGTCAGCGAGGACGAGTGCCGCACCTGGAGGCGCACCGCGCTCCGGTCCGATCAGCACCGCTGCGCGGCGTGGGGCGATGACGAGGGCGCGATCTGGTGCGTGGGAGACGGCCCCGCCGCCCGATCCCTCGATGGCGGGAAGAGCTTCACCAAGGTGCCAGTCCAGGCAGGGGACGCGCCGCTCGATGGGCCCTGGGAAAAGGTGCCAGTCCGAGGGAAGTTCCGGGGTCTCTGGGCGCAAGGCCAGGGGAGGCTCGTGCTGGTGGGCGACGGGGGCACCATCGCGCGAACCCACGACGGCGGCCAGACCTGGGAGAGGAGCGCCGTGGAGGACGCCGGCGCGCTGATCGCCGTGTGGGGCAGCGGCGAGACGATCCTTGCTGTCGGCGAGGGCGCCTCGCAGATCCGGACCGAGGACGGCGGGCGCTCCTGGATAGAAGTGGCAGGCAAACCCGGCGGCGCCTCGGTCCACGGGCAGAACGGGACAAGGGCGTTCGCCGTCATCGATGGCCGGGTCTGCCGCCTCGTCGCGGGCGGTTCACGATGGCTGGAGCTGGAGGCCCCGCGCGAGCCGCGCCTCCGCGCCGTCTGGGCAGGGCCGGAGCAACGCGCCGTGGCGGTCGGCTCCGGCGGGACCATCGTCCGCACGATCGACGACGGCGCCACGTGGGAAGCCGCGGAGAGCGGCAGCTCCCGCGATCTGTCCGCGATCTGGGGCAGGGGCGACGAGCTCTTCGTGGCTGGCGGACCGGGCGTCAGCGACGTGCTGCGCTCTCGAGACGGCGGCGCGACCTGGGCGGTGCTGGCCCAGGTCTCCGGCAGCCTCACGAGCCTCTGGGGAGACGACGCCGGCACGCTGTGGGCGTGCGGCGCGCGCGGCGTGCTCCTGTGCTCCAGCGATGGCGGCCACACCTGGCGAGGCGAGGCGTCCGGCACCTGGGGCACCCTGTTCGAGGTGCGCGGAGACGGGGGCGAGGTGTGGGCGCTGGGAGAGAACCTCCTGCTGCGCAGGCGGCATCGGGCGCCGACAGATTAACTGCCCGCACATTCCTCAGAAATACGCTCGAAACAGAGCGATTGCTACATCAGGGAGAGCCTCCTCGACGCGCTCGGTGAGGGTGGCCGACGCGACTCCATGGCACCGCGCTCTTCCCTTCGGCTCAAGATCGTCACCTCCGAGACGACAACGCACACCCACTGTCCTTACTGCGCCTTCCAGTGCGGCGTGGTCATGACGGATCGCGCGGACCACGCGGGGGTGATCGACGTCCGACCGGACGACGATTTCCCCGTCAACCGGGGGCAGATGTGCATCAAAGGCTTCACCTCCGCGGCGCTGCTCGATCACCCCGAGCGGCTGACGGTGCCGAAGATCCGCGGGCGCGCCGGCCGCCTCCTGCCGGCGCGCTGGGACACGGCGCTCGATTTCGTCGCCGAGCGGCTCCTCCGGCTGCGTGAGCTCCACGGCCCCGCGGCGCTGGCCGCGTTCGGGAGCGGCGCCCTGACGAACGAGAAGACCTACCTCCTCGGCAAATTCGCCCGCCTCGCCCTCCAGTCGCCGAACGTCGATTACAACGGCCGCTATTGCATGTCCTCGGCGGCCGCGGGGCAGAACAAGGCGTTTGGCATCGACCGCGGCCTGCCGTTCCCCGTGTCCGATATCGCCCACACCAAGGCGCTCCTCCTCTGGGGCGCGAACTGCGCTGAGACCCTGCCGCCGATCATGCAATGGATCTTCGCGCAGCGCGACAACGGCGGCGCGCTCATCGTCGTCGACCCGCGGCGCACCGACACGGCGCGCGCCGCCGCGCTCCACCTCCAGCCCACGCCCGGGTCCGACCTGGCGCTCGCCAACGGCCTGCTCTACCTCGCCCTCGAGGAGAAGCTCATCGACACGGCGTACATCGCCGCGCGCACGGACGGGTTCGACGATCTCCGGCGCGCCGTCCTCTCGTACCACCCGGCGCACGTCGAGCGGCTCACCGGGGTCTCCACGCAGGATCAGCTCAAGGCCGTGCGGCTGCTCGCCGAGGCGCCGAGCAGCATGCTGCTCTCCGGCCGCGGGCCGGAGCAGCAGTCGAAGGGGGCAGACACCGTGCTCTCCTTCATCAACCTGATGCTCGCGCTCGGCAAGGTCGGCAAGCCGTACAGCGGCTATGGCTGCCTCACCGGACAGGGCAACGGCCAGGGGGGCCGCGAGCACGGCCAGAAGGCCGATCAGCTCCCCGGCTACCGGCATATCGAGGACGCGGAGCACCGGGCGGCCATCGCCCGCGTCTGGGGCATCGACCCTGCCGAGCTGCCGGCCAAGGGGAAGAGCGCCTACGAGCTGCTCGACGCGCTCGGCCCCGAGGGGGGTATCCGCGCGCTCCTCGTGTTCGGATCCAACGTGGCTGTCGCGTCGCCGAACGCGCTCAACGTCGAGCGGCGGCTCGCCTCGCTCGATCTGCTCGTGGTCTGTGACGCTTTCGTCAACGAGACGGCCCGGGACGCCCACGTCCTCCTTCCGGTCGCCCAGTTCGCGGAGGAGGAGGGGACGATGACGAACCTCGAAGGGCGGGTGATCCTGCGGCAGAAGGTCCGCCCCGCGCCCCCCGAGGTGAAGACCGACATCGAGATCTTCTGCGAGCTCGCGCGCCGCCTCGGCGCGGGCAGGCACTTCCAGTACACGTCCGCGGAGCAGGTGTTCGACGAGCTGCGCCGGGCGACAGCGGGCGCAAGGGCGGACTACAGCGGCATCACCTACGACAAGATACGCCGGCACCGAGGCGTCTTCTGGCCGTGCCCGTCGGTCGAGCACCCGGGGACTCCGCGCCTCTTCGCCGAGCGGTTCCATCACCCGAACGGGCGGGCGCGGTTCCACGCGGTCCACCACCGCCCCGCCGCCGAGCTCCCCGACGACGCCTATCCGTTCTACTTCACGACGGGCCGCTACAAGGAACACTACAACTCCGGCGCTCAGACGCGCCGGGTCTCCAAGCTCGAAGAGGCCAAGCCCGAGCCGAAGGTCGAGGTCCACCCCAGGCTGGCGGCGCGCCTCGGCGTCGTCGAGGGCGACTCTCTGCTCGTCGAGAGCAGGCGAGGCGCGGTCACCTTCCGGGTCGCGGTCGTGCCTTCGATCCGGCCGGACACGCTCTTTGCTCCGTTTCACTGGGGCGGCAGGAAGGCCGCCAACGTCCTCACCGTGCCGGCGCTGGACCCGACCAGCCGGATGCCGGAGTTCAAGGTGTGCGCCGTCAGGGCGCGCCGGGTCTCGGAGTCGAACTGATGCGAAGGAAGGACCTTGTCATCGTTGGCAACGGCAATGCGGCGTGCCGCCTGCTCGACGAGCTGATGTCGCGCGGCGCCAGGGACCGCTACGACATCACCGTCTTCGGCGAGGAGCGGGGCGGCGCCTACAACCGCGTCCTGCTCAGCAAGGTGCTCGCCGGGGAGGCGCCCGACTCCATCGTCACGAAGCCCCCCGCCTGGTACGAGCGGAACGGGGTGCGGCTCGTCAGCGGCACCTCCGTGGCGCGGATCGACACCGCGTCGAGGGCGGTCGTGGCGGCGGACGGCGCGCGCCAGCGTTATGACGTCGCCGTGCTCGCGACCGGCAGCCAGCCGCTCGTCCCGCCGCTCGAGGGCATGACGACCTCGGAGGGCGATCTGCGGCCGGGCGTCTTCGTGTACAGGACGATGGACGATTGCGTCCGGATGCGCGGCTGCGCGCGGGCGGGGGACAACGCCATCGTGGTCGGCGGCGGGCTCCTCGGCCTGGAGGCGGCCAAGGTGCTGAGCGACATGGGCCTGCACGTGACCGTCATCCACGTCGCGAAGAGCCTCATGAACGCGCAGCTGGATCAGATGGGCGGCGACATGCTCGAGCAGCACATCGAGCGCTGCGGCATCTTCGTCCGCACGGGGCGCACCGTCGAGGCCATCTGCGGGGAGGAGGCGGTCGAGGGCTGTCGCCTCGACGACGGCAGCGTTCTGCCGGCGGACATGGTCGTCCTCGCGTGCGGCGTCCGGCCTCGCGTCGACGTCGCGCGCGCCTCCAACCTGCCCATCAACAAGGGCATCGTCGTCAACGACACGATGGCCACCCAGGTGCCCGGCATCTACGCGATCGGCGAGTGCGCGGAGCACCGGGGCAGGCTCTATGGCATCGTGACGCCCATCTGGGAGCAGGCCGCCGTCCTCGCCGACGTCCTGACAGGCGCGAACCCGCAGGCGCGCTACCGGGGCACGAAGCTGTATACGCGGCTGAAGGTGGCGGGCGTCGACGTCACCTCCATGGGCAGCACCGAGCCGGAGCTCGAGAGCGACGACGTGCTCCAGGTCGTGGAGACGCGGAAGAGCACGTACCGGAAGCTGATCCTCCGCGACGGGCGATTGCTGGGCGCCCAGTTCGTCGGCAACACCGCGGCCGCGGCCACGCTGGTGCAGCTCTTCGATCGCAACGATCCGCTGCCCGCCGATCCTCTGGAGGCGCTCTGCCCCGGCGGCGGCGCGGGGCCGGCGGCGCAGGCCGAGCGCGTCGTCTGCACCTGTCACAAGGTCAGCGAGGCGACCCTCCGGGAGGCCATCGAGGGCGGCGCCTGCTCGCTCGAGGCGGCGTGCGCCGCGACCAAGGCCGGCACGGGGTGCGGCTCCTGCCGCGGCGAGGTCGCCCAGCTCGTGGCCCGGCACGCGCCCTCGCCGGAGGTTGCCGGCGGCCGCGCCGTGGCCGTCGGATAACGTGGAAAACACGCCGCGGGGAGCCGAGCGGCGCGGACGGGCCCTTGGCGCACGAGGATCCGCCCCGCTATAGACCGCGGCGCATGCACCGCACGCCGCGCGAGCGCCTCCACGAGCTCTTCACCAAGGTCGACGCGTTCTTCGCGAGCGCGAGCGCCCGCCACGGCGAGCGGATGGCCTGCCGCACCGGGTGCAGCGACTGCTGCCGGCGGCGGTTCTCGGTGACGTCGATCGAGGCCGACGCGCTTCGCGAGGCGCTCGCGGCGCTCCCGGAGGCCGACCGCGCGGCGCTGGCCGAGCGCGCGCGGGCGGGCGATCCGGGCGTGTGCCCGGCGCTCGACGGGGAGGGGAGGTGCGCGATCTACGCGGCGCGGCCGCTCCTCTGCCGTACGCACGGCCTGCCCATCCGGTTCGCGCCGGCCAGCGAGCGCGCGCTGCCGGTCATCGACGCCTGCCCGAAGAACTTCGTGGGAGAAGACCTCCACGCCGTCGAGGCGTCGTCGGTCCTGGACCAGACGACGCTGTCGACGGTGCTGGCCGCCCTCGACATGGCGCACGCCGACGCGGCGGGGCAGCCGCGAGGGCAGCGCGTCGCGATCGCCGCGGTGCTCTCGGGCGAGGGGTAGCTGCCGCCGAGCCGCCGGCCTGATGACGAGCCGGCCCAGATCAGCCGACCGACGGTCGCCGGCGCCATGAGGCCTCCCGGCCTGGGCCTGCGTGCGCTCGCGGTGGCACAGATCAGGCAATGGCATAGGCCAAGTATGGCCCAACTATCTGGCTCAATATGGGCCAGTTGGTGAGCGGGTGCCCATGGACATGCGCTGATTTACGGGAAATCCAGGTTGGCCCGCGGGTTGCTCTTAGGTGGTGGCCCACTCTGGACCGGTGGCAGGTCATGGCGCACGCCGCCGTTGGTCCGGAGGGGCAGCTTACTGGAGGATAGAATGACCAAGACGATCAGAGGGTTTGGGTCGGTGGCGGCGGCTGGCGTGGTGTTCGCGGCCTTGCTCAGCGGTTGCGGCTCGCAGGGGGCCGATCGCGGGCCGGACGTCGGCTCGATCAGCTTGCCGCTCGCGGCCGATGCGCCGTCTGGAGCGCGGTATCGGCTCCGCGACGCCACGTTCGAGATCTCGAACGGTTATTACTACTACGAAGATGAGAATACCTCAGCCGTCGCTGTCACCGGTGGTGGCTACGGAACTGTGGTGACGGTCAGCAGCGAGGATCAGGATCCGGACGCGAGCTCCATCCTCGTCGATCTGGAGCAGGGAGGGTACGGCGTCAGGCTCCTTCCGGGCTGGCACTTCGAGAAGGTCGAGGACGGCACGGTGACGGATCCGAACGTGGAGGCCACGCTGCTATCGCGGCAAACGGTCTACGTGTATGTCTCGCCGCATTCGACGACCTGGGCCGAGTATGCGTTCGGCATCGGGAGCAGCGAGCTGTGGCTCAACGGCAAGGTGAACCTCGGCGTCAGCGTCTACGAAGATCCGGACGACTACTACTACGGCGGAAACGTGACTTCGGGCGGCCCCGGGGGCGCCGGCGGCGCCGACTACAGCTCTGGCTACAGCTCGGCGGGGGTCGGCGGCAGCGGCGGTTATTAGCGCGGGCGCGAGGAGCTGAGCGGAGCGAGCGACGCCATCGCCCGTCAGCGAGGGCTGCACTGCACGACGCAGAAGGCCGTGGCGCCCTTGGCGCGGGCGCTCGCCTCGCACGACATCTTCGCTTGCTGCGACGCCAGGAAGCGGTCCTTCGCCGAGCCGTTGCCGAACACCATCTGATAGTTGCACGCGCCCGCGAAGCCGCAGACGCGCACGGACGCGCTCGCCGTACACCACCAGGACGTCCCGCCCGCCGCGCCTCCGTTGCTCGGGCTTCCATTCGCGGAGCCCTCGCTCGGGGAGGCGGGCGTCCGCGCCGCTGTCGACAGAGGCGCCGGCGCCTCACCCGTCTCGCCGCCGGCAGCAGGCGACGGCGCCTCGCCCGCGGCGCGGTCGCCGGTGGACGGGTCTTCGCCCGCCGCCTCGTCGGCCTCCTGGTCGGGGCGGAGCGGGGTGCTCGTCGACGTGGGCACCACGGGCGAGACGCCGCCGGCGGTCGACAGGCCGGAAGGCGTGGTCTCGACGACGGTTTGCTCCGGCGATGCGCTCGCCACCAGGTACACCGCGCCGCCGATCACGAGGATGGCGCCCACGCCGAGCGCGAACAGCCCGCCGAGGACGATGAGCACGATCACGAGCGGCGACAGGCCTGACTTCGGGCGCTGCGGCGGCTGCGGAGGGTAGTAAGGCGGCGGCTGCGGAGGGTAGTAAGGCGGCGGTTGCGGAGGGTACTGAGGCGGCTGCTGCGGAGGGTACTGAGGGCGCCCTGGACCGAACATCCTGCAGTCATAGCGCAGCGGAGCCGCCCGCGCTGCGTGAGACGAACACCCACGCTGTCGGCGAACGAGCGATGTCGCGTCTCGCTCGCGCCGGACGAGCCCGCCCGCAGGGGCGCTGTCCGCGGTGGTGTTGCGCCGGAGCCGGCGGAGCGGCGCTCCGCGGCCCGCTCACACCCAGCCGGTCGTGGCGCGCAGGAGCAGCCCGAGCCCGAGCGACGCGCCGTTCGCGAGCGCCGAGGCCGCGATGGCCTGCGTGGCAGGCAGCTCGCGCAGCGCGAGCCGGTAGACGCCGAGCTCGAGCAGCACCGCCCAGAGCTCCGAGAGGGCCAGTCGCGCCGTGGCGCCGATCGCGAGCGCGGGGAAGATGAACCACACCGCCGGGTGACTCGCGAGGTTGGCGACGGCGACGAGCGCGGCGCGGCGGGCTCGTGACCGCTCCGCCGCGCCGAGCAGCGGTGAGGCGACGGCGAGCTCGATGAGCAGCGTGAACGCGAACGCGCGTGCCCAGGCGGCCACCAGCGGATCGGTGAATACGCGGCTCATGGCGCGGCTGGCTGCGCGGCGATCTCCGGCCCGCCGCGCTCCACCCCGCGCGCGCGCCCGGACCGCTCCTGGCGCGCCTCCGCGGCGCGCCGGCCGACGTCGCCGCGGACATAGAAGTATGCGAGCAGCGCGAGCTCCAGGTACCCGTGGAAGGAGGCGAGCGAGAGCACCAGGTTGCGCGCGCCGAGCGCGCCGCGCAGGGCGCCGAGCAGCACCAGGACGGCGAGGACCGCCACGGCGGCGAGCCCTGCGTCCCCGAAGTCGCGCCGGAGCGAGCGCGCGGACATGCGGAAGGTGGTTGTCCGCTGGCCCGGGTGATCTTCCTGGGGAATGAGCAGCAGCCAGACCGCGTAATGGACGGACTGCAGGAACGCATAACATGCGGTCAGCGCGACCGCGGAGCGGGTCGGCAGCCCGGGAGCGAGCCAGTCGCTCGCCAGGAAGAGGTGCAGCCCGAAGGCATCGAGCCACCCGGCGCGCAGGGTGAGCGAGGTCATCGCCCCGCTCGCGAGGAGCGCGGTCCCGGCCAGCACGAGGCCGAGCGGCCAGGCGACCGCGCGCGCCCGGCGGCGGAAGAGCGCGAGCCACAGCGCGAGCGCGACAAGGTTGTGCGCGTGCGCGAGGACGAGCCGGAAGCCGCGCGGCGCGGCGAGCGCCGCCGCCGACAGCGCCACGGCGGCGGCGGCGGCGAGCGCGGCGCGCCGCCACGCGCGCGACGCGAGCGCGCCGGCGACGACCGCGGCGCCGAGCCAGGCGGCGAGCACTGTGTGCTCGGCGCGGAGCAGCGCCGCGGCCGAGCCGAAGAGCTCCTGGGCGCCCCGCAGCCCCACCAGCGCGGCGCAGGCCGTCCAGACGACGCCGCGCCACCACGACGGCAGCCCGCGCCGCAGCACGAGGTAGCGCACGTCGGCCGCGACGTGCAGGACGCCGAGCAGGACGGGCCCGAGCACGAGCAGCGCGCTCGGCGCAAAGACCGCCATGGTGAAGGCGCCGAGCGCGTTGGCCGCGGCGAGGGTGGCTATCCGGCGATCGGGGCGCGCCACGACCGCGATCGCGAGCTCGCTCCGGCGGAGCAGGCCGAAGAGGCGCCGCCGCGCGCCGTCGAGCGGCGCGACGCCGCGCTCGAGCAGGCCGGCCACGCTCGCGGGCGGGGGACCGGGCGCACCCACGGCCGACGCCCGGCTCAGCGGCGCCGGCGCGCGGTCACGAGCGCCGCGGCGCCGCAGAGCAGCATCAGCCCCGCCATCGCGCCGCCCGAGGCGGCGCCGCTCATGGCGCAGCCGCCGTCGTCCGACGACGCCTTGTCCGCGCCCGCGCTGCCGGCCGACGCCGAGCCCGCGCCCGTGGTCGACGTCGAGTTCCCGCCCGAGGAAATGCACAGATTGCAGTCGTATTCCATCGTGGTGAGGCCGCCGTCCTCGCCCGGCAGCGTTCGCTGGCACTTCTGCTGCGTGCACGTGCCAGGCTCGTTGGCCTCGGGCCCCGCGTTGTTACAGCTCGATCCCGGCGTGTCGCACGCGTCGGGCGGCGGGATGTCCGCCCGCGCTGAAGAGGTGAGGAGCGGCGCTGCGAGCAAGGCGGCGATCGCCGCAAGGCACGAGGGCTTCATCATCCCGCCACTCTGTGCTTTTCTCCGGAAAACTTCAAGAGCGGTGCCGCCGATCCACGCTCGTGCACCTGGCCCTTGCGAGGAAAAACTACCCGGGTGATACCGAGACGGTCAGATACTGCCCGGTAAAAATATATGGACACCAACATCGAAGTCGAAGCGCCGTCCGCGCCGCGCGGCGTGCACGACATGACGCAGGGCAAGCCGCGCGCGCACGTCGTGCGCGTCATGCTGTTCATCCTGGCGGGCATGGCGATCCAGACCCTCTATGGCCTGATCGACATTTACTGGGTGGGTCGCCTCGGGAAGGAGGCCGTCGCCGCCGTGGCGGTCTCCAGCAACCTGATGTTCGTCTCCCTGGCCGCGACGCAGATGCTCTCGGTCGGCTGCGTGGCGCTCGTCTCGCAGGCGGCCGGAAGAAAGGAGCACGGCGAGGTGCAGCGCCTGTTCAACCAGGTGCAGAGCCTCGCCACGTGGGCGGGCGCCGTCTTTCTCGTGCTCGGCCTCGCGCTTCACCGCACGTACGCCGAGAGGCTCTCGGGAGACGCCATGACCGCCGAGCTCGCCAAGAGCTTTCTGCTCGCGTTCATTCCGGCGCTCGCGCTGCAGTTCACGATGGTGGGGCTCGGCTCGGCCCTGCGCGGCATCGGCGACATGAAGCCGGGGCTCGTGGCCCAGACCGCGAGCGTGCTGCTCAACATGGTCCTCGCGCCCTTCCTCGTCTTCGGCTGGGTATCGGGGCGCCCGCTCGGCGTGTTGGGCGCGGGCCTCGCCACGCTCCTCGCGACCGCGGCCGCCGTCGTGGGGCTCGCCGTCTATCTCCTGCGCGGCAAGACCTTCCTTCGCCTCCGCCTGGCCGACTGGCAGCCTGACCTCCCCACATGGCGAAGGCTGGTGGCCATCGGCTTGCCCTCGGGCGCGGAGTTCTTGTTGCTGGCCGTCACCATGGGCGTGATCTACGTGGTCACGCGCCCCTTCGGCTCGGAGGCGCAGGCCGGGTTCGGCATCGGGCTGCGGCTGATGCAGGCCGGCTTCATGCCTGCCGTGGCGATCAGCTTCTCCGCCGCGGCGGTCGTCGGCCAGAACTACGGCTCCCGCGCCTACGCGCGCGTCCGCGAGACCGCGCTCGAGAGCGTGAAGCTCGTGCTCGGGTTCATGCTCTTCTTCACCCTGGTCTGCCAGGTCTTCCCCGCGCAGCTCGTCGCGCTCTTCTCGCCCGCGCCGGACGTCATCGCGGCCGGCGTCGACTACCTCCAGGTGACCTCCTGGGGTTACTTCGCGAGCGGCATCGTGTTCGTCTGCGCCGGCGTCTTTCAGGGCCTCGGCAACACCTGGCCTTCGCTCGCCGCCTCGGGGACGCGCGCGGCCGCGTTCGTCCTCCCCGTGCTCGTCCTGAGCGCGCGCCCCGGCTTCCGCATGCACACCATCTGGCTCGTCTCGGTCGCCACCACGCTCGGCCAGCTCGGGCTCCAGCAGATCCTGCTGCGGCGCGAGCTCGCCCTCAAGGCGCCCGTGTCGCCGTGACGCGCCGCCGGGGCGGCGCAGCGCCTGGCAGAGCGCGCCGGCCACCGCCTCAGAAGAGCACGCGCTCGACGCCCGCCGCGTCGAGGAGGTAGTCCCTGGACGCCTCGAGGCCGGCGCGGAGCCGGCCAAAGTTCACGCCGACGAGCTTGCCTCGCCACTTCCTGATGCTCCCCGCGACGATGACCGTGTCCACGTTGCTGCGGTCCATCAACGTCACCACGGCCCCCGGTACGTTGTTGAGCGGCGCCACATTGATGGCATCCGCCCGCAGCAGGAGGATGTCGGCCTCCTTGCCAGGAGTCAGCGTGCCGACCTTGTGGGAGAGACCGGCCACCCGGGCTCCCTCGACCGTGGCCAGGCGAATGACATCGCGGCACGTGAGGAGCTCCGGCAGATCTGTCTCTCCACTCAGCGCGCGTTCGTTGATGAGCGCCCGCTGAAGCGTGAAGACGGTCCGCATCTGGGTGAAGAAGTCCGCGGTCATCGTGCACTCGACGTCGGTGCTCAGCGCGGGCTGGACTCCATGATCGAGCGCGGCCTGGATCGGCGGCATGCCGTGCCGCATGGTCATCTCGATCGGAGCCGCGATCGAGACGTTCGCGCCCGAATCGGCGATCGCCTGCCAGGAGGCCTCCGAGATGGCGCTGGCGTGGATGAACTCGAGATCTGGCCCCATCAGGCCCTCGCTCTCGATCTGCTCGATGAGCGTCCCCTGGCCGATGCTTCCGACGAGGTGCGTCACGATGGGCAGGCCGTGCTGGCGCCCGATCGCCCAGGTATCGCGCCACGCTGGGTCGAACACCTCCCCGCCCATCGCCAGGGTCAGGAGCTGGTCGGTCGAGGAGAAGTACTGGCTCTGGATCCGATCGAGATCGTTCGGAAAGATGTTGCCGGGGCCCGCGCCCGGCGAGTACACGAAGAGCGCGCGGCGGCCCGACTCCTGCAGCCCATGGATGACGGCATCGGTGTGCTCCGGCGTGTGGCCCACCTGGGACGTGTCGACGACCGTCGTCACCCCGGCATCCAGCTGGCTGAGCGAGGAGGCCAGTATGGCGAGGAAGGCGTCCCGCGGCCGGAAGACCGGCGTGAGGGTGAAGTGGATGGTGTCGAGGTAGTTCTTCTCGCCGTGCGGCAGCCCGTCGTTGGCCAGGAGGCCGTCCGAGAGGAAGCTCCGCAGCGCGGTCTGGTACTGGTGGTGATGGGTGTCGACGAACCCCGGCATCACGATCGTGCCCGTCGCGTCGATGATCTCCGCGCCTGGGGCGTGCAGGTGCGGCCCGACCGCGATGATCTTCTTGCCTTGCACGAGCACGTCGCCCCGGGCGAAGTCCCCCACGTTCGGATCCATGCTGAGCACGGCGCCGCCTCTCAGGATGTAACGCCGGTGCGGGGCGCCGGTCCCGTGCGGCATGTCATCCTCGTGCTCTGCCCTCCCCATCGCCGCCGCGGGTGTCGAGAAGGCCGCCGCAGCACCGAGCGCTGAAGCTCCCGCCGCGAGAAACCGGCGACGAGACGAGCCGGCCTCGCCTGGCTCTCCGTCGTGGTTCGAGTCGTTTCCACAGAGCTTCTGGCACATACCAAGTTCCTCCTGCTCAGTTCACGCGTCCTTCTGTCGTGCCCCCGCCTCTCGAGACACCGACCGCCGCGCTCTGGTGGGCTGAGCAAAGCAGAGACTAACCCGGTGCGGAAGCCAGCGTCGAGCCTCGTGAGATGCGGTGCGGCGCGGAGGTCGTGCGCCTTGTGCCGTTGTACCGTTGTGCCGTCGCACGGGCGCACGGCATCGAGCTGGAAGGCCGGATGGAGAATTTCACCCGAGATGCCGTATTACACAGCGAATCTCCCGGTGGTGACTACAGAGGGGTATCGAGTGTGATGATGCGGTCGCGGCGATATCACCTGCCCAGCGCCGTCATCTTCTCGTTGACCCAGCCGTCGCCGGCGAGGGGGTGCACGCCGGCCCCGTCCCGCTCGAGCGCGATCCCCATCGAGAGCAGCCCGCTCTTCACGAGGAAAGCCCCCCTGGGGGTCTGCCCGTCGGACTTCGTGAGCCGCCCGCGGATCGCGAGATCGCCCCCCTTTGCCTCCAGCAGCCTGAAATCGACGCCGTCGTCCGCGCGCCTCACCTTGGCGGATGCCTTGAGCCCCTCCATCGTGAGGAGCCCTGCGGCCCAGCCGGGAATGGCATCCTCGGCGTCGAGCAGCATCACGGCCGGCCGCGCGTCCTTGCATTCCACCCGGATCGCCGCCTCCATGAGCCCCCGCCTCACCTCGGCGTCCTCGATGTCGATGTGCGCCCACCAGCCAGGGACGGCCTCGCCCTCGTGCTCGATCGCCAGATCCTCGATGTCGATGCGGCCCTTCCGCAGCTTGGCTGTCGGATTCAAGACGTCCGCCGCGTCGAGCGTCATGCGCGCCGCCACGTCGCCCTTCACCTTCGTCTTTTTCCACTGCAGGGCGCCGTGCTTCAACAGCAGGTTCAGCGAGCCCGTCCCCCGGCCCAGCGGGTCGACCTCCAGGCTGCTCCGCAGGAAGGCTGCGCCGCCGGTGAACCGCGGCGCGTCCGGCGCGGCGCCCTCGGCGTTCAGCCAGCGCAGGTCAGGGATCGCCGCGGCGACGACATCCACCTTCGACGCGAACCCCGGCTGGAGCCGCAGGAGGTGGAGCTCCGGGGCGTCGAAGGCGGCGCTCGCCCTCTCCACGACGATGGGCGGCAGCCCGCTTCCCGGGCGCTCGAGCGTCGCGCGGGGCAGCGTCACGGCGAGGCGCGCCGCTCCGCGCTCGTCGACGCGGAGCGCCGCGCGCGCCTCGACGGTCGCGCGGAGCGACGCGGTGGAGGCCACGAGGTGGCTCGTCTCGTAGGACGCGGTGCTGCCCGGCTCGACGCTGCCCCGGTTCACGACGAGGTTCGTCCGGAGCTCTCCGCTCCCGTCCTCGAGCCGGGGTCCGGCGCCATCGCCCGCGGGAAGGGGGATGAAATCGAGCCCTGGCAGCTGCGCGTCGAGGCGGACGCGCGCCCAGGCTGTATCGAGGACGTCGAGCCCGTCGACGTCCCGCGGATCGAACGTGCTCATCGTCACGTCGGCGTCGGCGTCGAGCCGCGCGACGACGCGATCGGCGACGTGGACCTCGCCCGACCGGAGCTCGAGGGCGACGGGCCCGACGCGAACGGCGCGGAGCGGCTTGTAATAGAACCCTCCCCGCACGCGACCGCCGCCGGCATACCGGACTTGCTGGATCCAGACCTCCTTGAGCGTCGTGTCGATGCCTTCCAGGTGCACCGTCCACAGGTTGTAGCCCTCGTCCGAGCTCTCGAGATCGTGCTTCGGCGGCAGCTCCGGCTTGAGCGGAGGGTTCGCGAACTCCGGGATGGGCGGCAGCGCTTCGATGTGCGGCGCCTCCAGATCGCGCTCGCTCGTCGGATCCACGAGCATCCGCAGCCGGAACACGAAGCCCGTGGCGCGGATGTCCTCCGCATAGAACTTCTTCCGGAGGAGATCGGTCAGGTGGATATCGACGTCCGCTTCGTCGAGCTCCACCGCCCACTGAAGCACGCTGTCGGAGCCGCTGAGCCGGAGCTCTTTGACGTGAACGACGCCCGGCCAGAGGCTCCACGCCGAGCCGTAATAGAGCGAGGCGTCGACGGGGTTATAGCTGACGAGCCTCGCGATGAGCCCCGTGCTCAGCATGACGTTCACGACGACGACGTAGCCGAGCCAGAGCGCGAGAGGCAGGATCAACAGCGCCTTCAGCGCCCTCCTGGCCCGTGGCCCGAGCCGCCCGCTGAGCGCAGGTGGAGACTTCAGCGCGGCAGCTTCGTGCGGGAGCGCGTGCATGAGCGCGTGCATGAGCGCGTGCATGAGCGCGTGCATGAGCGCATCGATCGCACGCGCCATGCCGCGAGCTGAGCCGCGGCGCGAGGGGGCGGGCTCGAGGCTGGCCGTGGCGATCTGCCCCGTTCGTGGCGAACGTCGACATGCGCCCACCGCCGGGGGGCCCGAGCTCGCGCGGACGTGCCCAGAAATGGCCTGCCGCGAGCGCTCGGCCCCCGTCGGACCCGACAGGCACCCGGCTTGCTAACCCCGCAAACGCCGGCGCCGGCGAGCCTGTCGCTCCGGCGCCGCTGGAGGTCCGCTGGAGCCGATCTTCCAGCTTCCAGCCATCACCTGAGGTCATCATGAACCACACTGTCCATCACGACCTGAACGACGAAGAAGCGAAGAGCGCCGTCCTGCGGGCGATGGCGAAATATTGTGATCGATACGCGGAGTACGCTCCCTCCATTTTCTGGAGCGACGAGCGGCGCGCGGATCTCGCCCTCTCCTTCAAGGGCTTCACGCTCTCCGGGCGGCTCGAGCTCCGGCCCAGGGCCGTCGACTTCGCGATCGACATGCCGCTGCCGCTGCGCATGTTCAACCGGATGGCGATCGCGGCGATCGACGCCGAGGTGAGGCGGTGCATCGATGACGCGCACCGCGATCGCGCGCGGCGGCGCGCTCCGAGCGCGGTCGCGCAGGAGGCGCTCTGAGCGGTCCGCGCCATGAAGAGCGGAAGCGCCACGACCACCCATGAAAAGCGCCGCCCTCGGAGCGCTCCGCGCCGCGAGAGGCGCGGAGCGGCGACCGGCGTCGTGCTCCGCCGGCGCCGCGTCAGCGTGTCGGTCGAGTCCGTCGAGACGGTCGAGCTCGCCCGCGCGGACGGCGAGCTCGCGGGGACAGGGCAGCTCACCCCGTCACCGGTCGAGTCCGCCGAGTCGGCCGGGCTCCGGTACGTGAACGACGGCGAGCCGGGGATCTCCAGGCGAGGGGCGGGCAAGGGCTTCCGTTACATCGACGTCGGCGGTCGCCCCGTCAAGGACGAGGCGACGCTCGCGCGCATCCGCCGCCTCGCGATCCCGCCCGCGTGGACCGAGGTGTGGATCTGCCGGAGCGAGCGCGGGCACATCCAGGCGACAGGGCGGGACGCGCGCGGCCGGAAGCAGTACCGGTATCACCCGCGCTGGCGCGAGGTCCGCGACGAGACGAAGTACGACCGCATGCTCGCGTTCGGCGCGGCGCTCCCGGCGATCCGCGCGGCGAGCGAGCGGGATCTCGCGCTGCCTGGCCTGCCGCGCGAGAAGGTGCTGGCGGCCGTGGTGCGCCTGCTCGACGAGACGTCGATCCGCATAGGGAACGACGAGTACGCGCGCGACAACGACTCGTATGGGCTCACCACGCTCCACGACGAGCACGTCGAGATAGAGGGGAGTCTCATCAGGTTCCAATTCAGGGGCAAGGGCGGCAAGGAGCACGCGATGACGGTGCGGGATCGGCGGCTCGCCCGCATCGTGAAGCGCTGTCAGGACGTGCCCGGCCACGAGCTGTTCCAGTACATCGACGGCGAGGGCCGGCGGCAAAGGATCCATTCGAACGACGTGAACGAGTACCTGCGCTCGGTCGCGGGCCACGACTTCACGGCGAAGGACTTCCGCACCTGGACGGGCACCGTGCTGTGCGCGTCGTTCTTCTGCGAGATGGAGATCGCGAGCTCGGTCCGCCAGGTGAAGAAGCGCGTGGCGCAGGTGATCGACAGGGTGTCCGCACACCTGGGCAACACACGCGCGGTCTGTCAGCGTTGTTATGTCCACCCCGCCGTGATCCGCGCCTACACGGAGGGCGCCCTGCAGTCCCTGATCGACGCCGAGGAGGCCGTCGCGGACGGGGCGCTCGCGGCGCTCCGGCCGGAAGAGGCGAAGATGCTCCGGATCGTCCGCGGCTTCGGCGAGCGAGAGGCCGTGCCGCTCGTGACCCGCCTCCGCGAGAGCGTGCGCTCGGCGCGCGCGGTGAACGCGCGGCGAGCCGGCAAGAGCGCGAAGCGTGCCCCCGGGGAACGACGCGCCGCGGCCTGAGCCGCGCCGCGGCGAGCGCCGCAGCAGGCGCGCGGGGATGCGCCTCGCCCCGCTGTTGCCGACGAGTCTGCCGTGTCGTTGCGTCACAGCGTGATCGTTTCGCTGTGGCATCGTGCCGCGGACGCGACGGGCGCTGCTGCTGGGGTCGCGAGCGGCCCGCGATCTCCCGCCGGGTATGCGCGCGGTACGGTTCGTGTTGTGCGCAGCTCCTTGGAAACCAGCGCGCGCGGCGCGAACCCTCAGCCAAGGAGGTCTGCATGGCGAGCCAGAGGTTGATCACCGGGATGGTGCGAGCACGTGGGGAGGCCGAAGACGTCGTCCGGCGCATCCTGGACAGCGGGCACACGCGACGGGACGTCTGCGCCATCGTGAGCGAAGCGACGCGCCGCCAGCACATCTTGCGCTCGCGCGCATACGGTGCGGCCTCGCACGGGAGCGCGCTGACGTCCGTCCTCGCCGCGGCGAGCGCGGGGCTCGTGGTCCCGGGGCTGCGGCTCGCGGTGGCCGGCCCCATCGCGGTGAGGCTCGCGGACGCGAGCTCGGCGAGCGAGACGGCCAGCCTGAGCAGCGTGCTCGTCGACGCCGGGATCCCCGAGCAAAGCGCGCCGGAGATCGAGAGGCGGCTCAAGGAAGGCGCGATGCTCCTCGGCGCCCTCGCGCGCGACGAGAAGGACGCCGCGGCGCTGCGCGCGATCCTGCGAGACCCGGGCAACGGCGATTTCTGCGGCACGGGCAAGGGAGCCCGCGTGTTCGCCGCGCTGTGAGCCGCCGGCGCTCAGCGCTCTGCGTCGCCGCTGAAGGGAGCCGCCAGATCGATGAGCTCGCTTCATGCCCGCGAAGTCCCGGACATTGGAACGGGACTTGAAGGGAATGAAAGAGTTCAGCCGAGACTGATGCAGTACGAGGCGAACATGTACCCCTGAGGCACCGGGGGGCGCGCGCCTCCCCGCAGCGGCGACGATCCCTGGCGATCGCGGCTCCTGCGTGGACGTATGGCGTGGTGGCCCACCTTGGGAGGTAAGGAGGAGAGGAATCGGGCGTTCACCAGACATCTCAGGAGAGTACCCATGGAACCGGTCGCATTCGCAGACGAGAGCGTGGGCCTGGACGGACTCATCGACGATGACTCGATCGAGCAGCTCAAATCGTTCTGCCGCGGCGAGATGTCCGCGGTCGAGACCTACCGTCAGGCCATCGCCGCGGCGCGCCAGGGCTGGGTTGCTCACCACCTCCGGCTGAACCTCGCGTCGCACGAGGCGCGGGTGAAGGTGCTGCGCCGGCGGATCGAGGAGCTCGGAGGCGACCCCCCGGCGAGCTCCGGGCCATGGGGCGCGTTCGCCAAGGCCGTCGAGGGGACCGCGCTGGCGCTCGGCCACAAGACGGCGCTCTCGGCGCTGGCCGAGGGGGAGGAGCACGGCCTGAAGGACTACCGGAACGACATCGAGGAGCTCGACACCGAGTCGCACGCCCTGGTGCGGGACGTGATCTTGCCGCAGCAGGTGTCGACGCGCCGCTCGCTCGCGGATCTCAAGCGGCAGCTGCCGTGACGCGCGAAGCCGTCGGCGGATTGTTCGGGCGGGCCCCCCGTGCGATACTTTCGGGCGTATGGGCAGGGCTGCGCTGGACATCACCCGACTGAGCCGCGACGAGCAGCTCGATCTCCTCGACGAGTTGTGGGCGAGCCTCGGGCGAGACCCTGACGCGCTGCCTCTCAGCGACGCCCAGCGCGTCGAGCTCGATCGGCGCCTTGATGAGCTCGAGGCCGAGGGGCCGGTCGGGCTCACCTGGGATGAGGTTGTCGCCCAGGCACGCGCTCGGTCACGGTGAGGCCGTACCTCGTTCGGCCCACTGCTGCGGTGGACATCGCGCGGGCATATGCCTGGTACGAGCGACAGCGCGACGGGCTAGGAGAGGAGTTCCTCGTGGAGAACCGCGCGGCGATGCAGGCGGTCGTCGAGGCGCCGACGGCCTACGCTGTTCTGCACCGCCAAACACGGCGAGCGCTCGTCCGGCGCTTCCCCTATGGGCTGTTCTTTCGTCTGATGGATGACGTCGTCGTCTTCGTCGCGTGCTTTCACACGCGCCGAAGACCCGAGTCATGGAAGCGGAGAGGCTGAGGGCAACGTCGGTGTTGGGACGGGGGTGAACTCCCCCGCTCAGCCCTTCGCGTCGTACCCCGCCTGGAGCAGCTTCGCGATCGTGGAGAGCTGCATGTTGGACGTTCCCTCGTAGATCTTCCCGATCTTCGCGTCGCGGTAGAGCTTCTCGACAGGATAGTCCTTGGTGAAGCCGACGCCGCCCATGAACTCGATGCAGAGCGACGCCGTCCGCTCGGCCACCTCGGACGCGAACAGCTTGGCCATCGCCGCCTCCTTCACGAACGGCTGGCCCGCGTCCTTGAGCCGCGCGGCGTTGTAGACGAGCAGGCGCGCGGCCTCGATCTCCATGGCGACGCGCGCGTACTGGAACTGCACGCCCTGGAAGCTCGCGATCGACTGCCCGAACTGCTTCCGCTCGCCCATGTAGCGCATCGCGTGGTCGAACGCCCCCGCGGCCAGGCCGAGCATCTGCGCGCCGATGCCGATCCGGCCCTCGTTCAGCGTCTCGATGGCGATCTTGTAGCCCTTGCCGACCTCGCCGATCACGTTGCCCTCCGGCACCTCGCAGTCCTCGAGGACGAGCTCGCACGTGCTGGAGGCGCGGATCCCGAGCTTGTTCTCCTTCTTGCCTACCGAGAAGCCGGGGAAGGAACGCTCGACGACGAAGGCCGTGATGCCCTTGTAGCCCTTCGTCGGATCGACGTTGGCGAACACCAGGAACACCGAGCTCTCGTTCGCGTTCGTGATCCAGAGCTTGCGGCCGTTCAGGATCCAGCGGTCGCCCCGGCGCTCGGCGCGGGCCGCGAGCGCGAACGCGTCCGAGCCGGAGCCCGCCTCGCTCAGCGCATACGAGCCGACCCAGTCGCGGGAGAGCCGCGGGAGGTACCTCTCCTTCTGCGCCTCGCTGCCCCAGCGGAGGAACGCATTGGCCACCAGGGTGTTCTGCACGTCGACGAGCACGCTCACGCTCGGGTCGACCACGGCGAGCGCCTCGATCGCGAGGATCGCGCTGAAGAAGCCCGCTCCAGAGCCGCCGTACGCCTCCGGGATCTCGATGCCCATGAGGCCGAGCTCGAACAGCGGCGGGAGCAGATCGCGGTCGAGCGCGCCCTCTTCGTCCATCGCCGCCGCGCGCGGCGCGACGCGCTTCCTGGCGAAATCAAGCACCGAGTCGCGGAAGAGGCGCTCCTCGTCGGAGAGCTGGGTGAGCGGGGGGTGGGACACGACGGTTTCTCCTTGTGGGCCCATGGCGCAGCGCGGCGCCGTGGCGGCGTCGCCCCACTATGCTACGCGAGGGCCGCCAGCGAAAGCCGTTCGAGCGCGCCCCGCCCCCGGCGTCGCCGCGGCGCAACGCAGGCCACGCCGCGCCGGCGACGCCGGGGGCGGGGCGCGCGGCCACGAGCCGCCTCATCCGTTGTGTCGTCGCTCGCTTCGAGGTCAGGATCGTCCAGGCTGCTACGCGCGTTGCTTCGCCTGGACGCTCACGCGCGCTTGCCCGCGGGCGCGTCGCGCCGGCGGCACCGGAGCAGCCTGTGGGCGAGGCCGAGGTGGTCGGTCTCCGCCTCGACGACGAGGCCTGCCTCGTCGATGCAACGCCGGATATCGGCGGCGCTGTACATGCGGCTGTTGCCGTTCGCGAGGCACGTGAAATACAGGGAAGAGCCGTGAAGACAGTGGACCGCCACCTCGTTCGTCTGCCGATCCCAGAACGTGTCGAGGATCCAGAGCACCGTCTCGTCCCCCATGGCTGACGCGGCCCGCCGGAGGATCTGGACGATGTCCGGCTCGGAGAAGCACACGAGAAACTGGCTCATCCAGATGGCGTCGAAGCCTGTCGGGAACGCCTGGCCGTGATCCAGGAAGTCGATGGGGGTGCCCACGATCCGGCCGAGCAGGCCGTGCTGTTCGACGTTGACGCGCGCGTCCTCCAGCTGGCCCGGAAGGTCGAGCAGCGTGACGCGCACGTCGGGGTCGTGCGTGCAGCACTGGATCGCCCACCGCCCCGTGTTGCCGCCGATGTCGAGGAGCGTCCTCGGCCTCCGCTCGAACACGAGGGGAAGCGCCTCGGGGAACGCGGAGTCGGAGTAGAGGTGATCGAACGCAAACCAGCTCTCCCTCACCTTCGGCGGGAGCGCCGGGAGCGCCTCATAGACCGTCGGCCACTCGCCAAAGACCTTCAGGCCAGCCGGCTTGCCGCCCTCGATGGCCTCGTCGAGAAAGCGCATGCCCTCGTAACAGACGTCATGGATGAAATCCATGTTGATGCGGGTCATCCTGTCATTCTCGACGATGACCCCGACCCGCGTGATCTTGTAGCGCTCGCCACGCTCTCGCGGCTCTGCGTGGACGTTCGCGCCGCTCGCGTCGCCTGCGCGCTCCACCAGACCGAAGCTCAGGCTCGCCTCCAGCAAGGTCTTGGCCGCATAGGCGGAGAGGCCGGTGGCCTGGGCGACCTCGGCCGGTGTCCTGCCGCGCTTGCCAGCGCGCTGGAGCGCCCGGAGGACGCCGCGGTTTCGCATCACCCGCGCCACCTGGAACATGACGGGCGCAAACGCGATGCGCTGGGCGGCGAGCATGGCGTCGAGGGTGGGATTCGGGGCGGGATCGTTCTTCATCGAGCTCCGGTCGTCGTGGATGGGGTCGAGGTTAGCGTGCACCCTAGCGCTGGAGGAGCAAGACGAAGCCGCAGACGCCCGTGAACAGCAGCGCGCACTCTGCCCGACCCTCGTCGGCGAGCGAGATCCCCGTCACGCCGCAGAGCATGCCGAACACGAGGCTCGCCACGCTGATCCGCCGCCGCTGGTCGATCGACCGGACACGCGGCGGAGTGGGCGGTCTCGTGCGGTACGGGCTTGCCACCCCGTGATGATACCACCAGCGCCGGGATCACAAGGACGCCGCCGCGATGTCGAACAGCTCCTCGTCGGTGAGCGGCAGCGGGTTCGCCTTCATGCTGCTCGCCGCCTTGGCCTTCGCGACGAGCGCCGGGAGGTCCGCCTCACCCATGCCGTAGCGCCGGAGCCCCGGGATCGCGAGGTCACGGCAGAGCTCGCGGACCCAGGCGATCCCTTCCTCGGCGCTGGCCCCGGCGCGCCCCGTGACGAGCGCGGCCAGCTCGTCGAAGCGCGGCAGCGCGCGGTGAGCCGGGTCGCGCGCGCGCAGCGCCCGCAGGTTGACCTCCAGGACGGCGGGTAAGAGCGCCGCGCACACCGCGCCGTGCGGCGCGTCGAACATGCCCCCCGCGGGCCCCGCGAAGCCGTGGACGGCCCCGAGGCCGGCGTTCGCGAGGCAGAGGCCGCCGAGCAGGCTGGCGATCGCGAGGTCGTCCCGGACCGGCGCGTCGGCGCCCTCCAGGACCGCGCGGCGCAGCGAGCGCGCCGAGCGGCGGATGCCCTCGCGCGCGAGGCCGTCCGTGAGCGGGTTGCTGCGGCTCGACAGGAACGGCTCGATGAGCTGCGAGAGCGCGTCGAGCCCGCTCGAGGCGAGCACCCCGGGCGGGGCGCCCGCGAGCAGGTCGGGGTCGACCACCGCGAGGCACGGCAGCATGTGCGGGCTGCGCAGGCTCGCCTTCACGCCGGCCTCCCGCGACGCGAGCACCGCGTTGCGCGTCACCTCCGCGCCGGTGCCCGCGGTCGTGGGGATCGCCACGAACGGCACGGACGGCCTGGAGAGCGCTCCCCCCTTGCCGATGACCTCCAGGTAATCGAGCGGGTCGCCGCCGTTCGCGACGAGCGCGGCGATCGCCTTGCCGGCGTCGATCGCGCTGCCGCCGCCGAGCGCCACAACGACGTCGCACCGCTCGGCCGCGGCCCGCGACGTCCCCTCGCGGGCGATGTCCACCGTGGGCTCGCCCGCGACGGCGAAGCGCACCGCGGCGACGCCCGCCGCGGCGAGCCCGGCGAGGAGCGGCGCGGAGCGGCCGGGATCCTGCCCGGTGACGACGAGCGCCCGCGTCCCGCCGAGGCCCCGCACGGCCGCGGGCACCTCGGCGACCTTGCCCGCGCCGAAGGCGATGCGCGTCGCGGTGGCGAACTCGAAGGCGGGTTCATGGCCGGGAGGCGTCATGTCAATACCCCGCGTCGTCAGGGAAGACATTGACGTATTTCCGGCTGGTCCGCGGCTCGGCCATCATCTCCGCGACGGTGTCCCGCCACCGCTGGTAATGCGCCGTTTCCTTGTGTGCGGCGGGCGCTTCCTTGGTCCTGTAGACCTCGACGAGCACGAACCGCGCGGGATCCTCGGTGTCCTGGACGACGTCGAACCGGGCGATCCCCGGCTCCTTGACGCTCTCGCGCGCGTTCTCGAGCGTCGCGCTCCGGAAGGCGTCGACGAGCTCGGGTCTGACACGTACATGCACATGCACGACGAACAGGCTGTTGGACATGCGCGCAATCTAGCTCGGGCGCGCTGCCGCAGGAACCCGGCTCGCGCCGCGGCCGGCTTTCCGGGAGAGCGCGCGCAGGCCGCGCGGGCTCGGCCGAGCGCGCCGCCTCCGGGCGGGGGGCGGCGGCGGGGGGCAGGGCGGGCGCGCGGGTGGCGGCGCGGCCCGGCAGAGCGCCGTCGCTCCCTGCGTGGACTCCCGACTTGGCTCGGCCGGTTCGCGCACTACGATCGTCGTGACCCGGCGTGCGGCTCGGCAAGCGTCGAGTGCATGAGCGCCGCGAGCGAGGAAGGTCGATATGGCGGATCCGACCACGGAGAGCCCGCAGCCCGATGCGGCGCGCTCCATCGCGCTGCATTCCATCGAGTTCAGGTCCGATCACGGTCTCCTGAAGGACTGCAAGGGGGAGAGCGGCTGGAGGAACGAGGGGGCCCTGTGCCCACGGCCGGAGTGGACGCCGGGGGGCTCCGTCCCCCTCTCGATCTCGATGGGGCGGCACATCGTCGTCCGGCTCGAGCTCGCGCAGCGCGACGCCTACAGCGCGGCGGCGGCCGAGATCCGCGCCGTGGGGCCGGGGGGCATCGTCCTCGAGAGCCGCGGCAGCGGCGCCGTCGCCGCGCCGCTCGATCTCTTCTCCTCGCGGCAGATCGGGAGGAAGATCCAGAAGTTCAACCTCGCCCTGAGCTGGTCTGCTGGGGCGGGAGTTACCGTGTCGCCCGCCCGGACCTCGAACGTCGTCTATGTCACGATGGGCAGGCCCCAGACCGACAGACAGGATGTCTGGCAGGAAGATGGGGTGACCTTGAAGCGGATGGACAGGGCGGTCTCCTGGATCGCGCCGATGGATACCCTCAATCCCCACGAGATCGTGGAGGGGGTCATGGCCAGGTTCCCGACGTACACGCTCTTGCCGAGCCCCAGGGTGCCCCGGAAGTACCATCACCCGACGTACATGAACAACGAGGGCGGCGCCTGGCCGATGACCGATTACGTGGAGGAGAGCGGGGAGTGCCAGGCGATCGTCCGCCTCCTCCGCGGCATGCTGCGCCAGCTCGGGATCCCGGGGCGGACGCGCATGATCGTGGTCTGGGGCGACCCCAACGTGGGCGGCGGGCGCAGGGCGCTGTCGGCCGATGTCGAGCAGAACCCGTGGGCGGGGCTCGACGCCACGAAGGTCGAGGGCGGCCGCGTGTGGCGCGCCGCGCTCGTCGACGGGCCGGTGGAGGTGGGGAGGACCTATCCGGCGTCCCATACGCGCATGCCCGACGGGTCGCTCAGCCCCGGGCTCAACCGGTACGAGGCGTCCCTCGAGTTCTCCCACGGCGGCGTGACCAGGTATTACGCGGGGGGCGCCGGCGTGTTCGATTCCGTGGAGCCGATGCTGGGCGTCTTCTGGGGGCTCATCTGGTTCAGCTCGGCGCCGGACGACGGGTACCGCGTGGAGCAGATCGTGGCGACGTACAGAAACGGAGGCTGGGGATGAGCGCGGACGCATTTCACAAGCAGGACGTCGACGCGAAGATCGCGGGGTGGCTCGCGGCCGTGGCGCGCGTCTCGCCGGAGGGCTTCACGGCCGTCGAGCGGTTCGACGACGTGCCGGCCCAGGCGCGCGCGGAGTCGTTCTACTGGTGCGACTCCATCTTCCGGGACGAGCTCAACCCGCACGGCGAGGCCGTGAAGGCGCGCCACGCGTTCCATGCCGCCACGGACGATACGCCCGACCTGCTCCGCCACGAGTACGCCGCGGGCGGGCTCGGGCTCACCGTCATCGAGGGGCGCAACTTCATTCTCGTCCAGGTCGATCGCGCGAGCCTCGATATCCTTTCTCTCTGCGGTCCAGACCGCGCCGCCGCCGTGCGCCGGGTGGCGGAGGCGCTCTTCAACACGGGCGTGGAATCGAGCGCGGTGGGCATTCCGGTGACCTCCGGCCCGGCGGCCTGCCCGGACGCCGCCGGGACACAGGAGCTCGAGGAAGGGACGGTGTTTTCGAGCAATCCGGCCGTGGACCCGGATCTCCTCACCTGCTGGAAAGACCGCACGGAGTGCGGTGTTCAGGGCGGAAGGCTCTACTTCCTCTGCTACAAGAAATCATCCCAGCGCGTGGGGTTCGCGAACGCGTGGCAATGGTTCGACGACCGGAGGGCCGGGGTCGGGTGAGGCGGGGGTAGGCGCGGAGCGCGGGGACGTGCGGGGACGTACGAGGACGCGGATCACCGCTGCGCCGGTATTGCGTCTCCGCGCCGCGCGCGGGATGTTGCGCGCGTGGCGGGACCACAGGCACCCAGGATCTTGATCTTCCCAGGCGGCCCCTCGGGCGCTGCGCAGGCGCTCGCCGCGGCGCGCGGCTATGTCGCGGTCCCGGCGCGGGACGTCGAGGCCGGGCTGGATCTCCTGGCGACTCAGCCGTTCGACGTGGCCGTGCTGGCGGACGAGGGGCCGCTCGAGGGCACGCTCGCGCTCTGCCGGCGGCTGCGCGCGGCGCCCGGGGGCGATCGCGTGGCCGTGGTCGCCGTCACCGGCAGCGCGGGCGCGACCGCGGCGCTGCTCGAGGCGGGCGCGACGGTCGTGGCGGCGGCGCTCGAGCCGTCGATCGCCATCCAGCTCGACGCGGCGGTGTGGTGGGGGCGGCGGCCGTCGGCGCACGTGGCCGACCGGGCGCCCGCGGAGCGCGCGCTGCTCGAGCGCGCCGCGCGCTCCTTCGGCGACGCGTCCGCGGAGGTGATCAAGGCCGCGGAGGACGCGCTCCGGACGAGCGAGGAGCGCATGCGGCTCGTCGTGCGCGCCACGAGCGACGCCTTCTGGGACTGGGATCTCTCGTCCGGGCGCGTCACCGGCAGCGAGCGCATGCGGAGCTTCTATGGCACGGGCGGCGCCGACATCGAGGAGGACGCGGCGTGGTGGTTCGAGCGGGTCCACCCCGAGGATCGCGATCGCGTGATGAACGGGCTGCGGCGCGCGATGGAGGGGGACGAGGGCACGTTCGAGCTCTGGTACCGGTGCCTGCTCGCGGACGGCAGCTACGCCGACGTCCACGACCGGGGCATCGTGCTGCGCGACGCGACCGGCAGGGCGTACCGGATGCTCGGGGCCGTGTCCGACGTCACGGAGCGCCGGCAGATGGAGACACGGCTCCAGCTCGCCGATCGCATGGCCTCGCTCGGCACGCTCGCGGCCGGGGTGGCGCACGAGATCAACAACCCCCTCGCGTACATGGTCGCGAACGTCGATTTCGCGCGCAAGGAGCTCCGCGCGAAGGGGGCCGGCGCGCGCCTCGACGCGCTCCTCTCGGCGCTCGACGAGGCCGCGGAGGGCGGCTCGCGGGTACGGCACATCGTGGGCGGCCTGAAGACGTTCTCGCGGGCCGACGACGGCGAGCTCGGCCCGGTCGACGTCGACCCGGTGATCCAGCTGGTCCTGCGGATGGCGCAGCAGCAGATACAGAGCAAGGCGCGGCTCGTCCTGGAGCTCCGCCCGGTGCCGGCCGTCCGCGCGAACGAGGCGCAGCTCGGCCAGGTGATCCTGAACCTGCTCGTGAACGCCGCCCAGGCGCTGCCGGAGGGGAAGGTGTCGGAGAACGAGATCCGGATCTCCACCGCCCCCGCGCCGCCCGGCCGCGTGTGCATCGAGGTGTGCGACACCGGGCCAGGGATCGCGCCGGATCTGCAGAGCCGCATCTTCGACCCGTTCTTCACGACGAAGCCCATCGGGGAAGGGACGGGGCTCGGGCTCGCGATCTGCCACGGCATCGTGACGAGCTTCCGGGGCGAGATCGGCGTCGAGAGCGAGGTCGGCAAGGGCGCGTGTTTCCGCGTGCTCTTGCCTGTCCACGACCGTCGCGCGGGGGCAGGAGAGGAGCGCGACGCCGCCTCGGGCGGGGCCTCCGACGAGTCTCCCGAGGAGGCCGCTCAGTAGGCGCTCCGCCGTCCTTGGCGGACGGGCTCCGACAGGTGGCGCGCCGTCCGTGCTCCGGCGCGCCGCGGGGCCGCTCCGCGGGACCGACCGCTTGCCAGGGCCGCGGCGTTCGCTCAAGTTGCGTCACCGGCCCCATGAACACTCGATCGGTCAGGGCCGCAGCTGGGCTGCTCGGCGGGGCGGCAGAGGAAGCGCGCCGCGCGGCGCAGTCCGGTCGTGAGGTTCGGTCATGATCGAGAAAACGGGCCGCATCCTGGTCGTCGAGGACGATCTGGATATCAGGAGCATTCTGACGCAGCTCCTCGTGTTCGAGGGGTACGACGTCGAGGAGGCGGCGGACGGCGCCGAGGCGCTCGCGCTGCTGCGGCGGGACGCGCCGCCCGCGCTGATCCTGCTCGATCTGATGATGCCGGTCATGGATGGATGGCAGCTCCGCGCCGAGCTCCAGCGCGACCCGGCGCTGGCGTCGATCCCGGTGGTGATCGTGTCCGCCGACGTGCGGGTCGAGCAGGAGGCGTCGCGGCTGCGCGTCGCGGGCCTGCTGAAGAAGCCGCTCCAGATCGAGCCGCTGCTCGAGCTGGTCCACCGCATCTGCGGCGCGCCGGCGTCATGAGCCGGGCCGGGCGCGCGCGCCCATCGAGCGAGATCGAGCGCCAGCGCGGCGCTCAGGCGGCCCGGGGCCCTGATCAGGCTCCGGGGCGCGGCGCTGCCTGACCGGCAGCGCCCGCGGCGGGCGCCTTCCCCTCCGCGAGGCGGCCGGCGCCGTGCTCGTGGAAGTACTCTTCCAGCCGCCTGTCGGCCTCGTCCCCGAAGAGGAGCTCGCACGCCTCGCGGAGGCCGGGCGACCTCGCGAGCGCCTCGCGGCGGAGCAAGAGCGAGATCTTCGTGCGCCGCCGCAGGAAATCATCGAGCTTCGCGATCATCTCGTGCTTCGCGGCGTGGGCGACCTCGCAGCGCAGGTCGTCCGCCCCTTCGAACAGCGGATCGGCCATCCTCGGATCGCGCTGGATGTCCTCGAGCAGCCCGAGCGCCTGCGCGCCATAGCGGCGCCATAGCCGCGTGCTGAGCGCCTCCGACGCGCGCGGCGGCGTCAGCGCGTCGAGATCGAGGGCGCGCGCCCTGTGAAAGAACTCTTTACGAAGCGCCTCGCCCGGCTCGCCATACCAGCGCTGCGCAGGGCGGGGCAGCGCGACGCCGAGCCCCCGCACGGCGGCGCAGACCTCGTCGCCCACGTTGATGCAATCGGTGAGCTTGCCGCCGAAGATGCTCACGTGGGCCTGCGCCCCGTCCACCTCGAGGGCGTGCTTGCGCGAGAGCTGCAGCCAGTCCTCGCCCTCTCCGCCGCCCTCGACGGCCAGGGGGCGCACCCCGCAGCGCTCCGCGATGACGTCGGCCTCGGTCAGCGGACGGGGCAGGTTGAGGCGCTTGTTGATGTTGGAGAGCACGAAGCGCCGATCTTCGGGCGTCACCGCCGCGCGCGGGCCCTCGACGCGGGTGTCGGTCGTGCCGATGCACGTCCTCGAGCCCATCGGGATCACGAAGAACAGCCGGCCGTCGTCCGCGAAGAACGTGAGCACCCGCCGGCTCGCGGTGAGCCGATCCACGATGAGGTGGATGCCCTTCGAGAAGATGTGGCGGTGCCTCGTCCGCTGGCCCGTCAGCTCGTTGTGCGCGTCCACGAACGGCCCGCAGGCGTTCACGAGCACCCGCGACCGGATGGAGATGTCCCTGCCCGACAGGACGTCGCGGGCGCGCGTGACCCACGCGCCCCCCTCGCGCCGCGCGCCGAGCGACTCGACGTAGTTGGCCGCCCGCGCGCCGTGATCGAGCGCCGCGCGCACGAAGCCCCAGACGAACCGCGCGTCGTTGTCGACGAGGTACGCGTCGGAGTACTCGAATCCTCCGTCGCAGCCGTCCAGGTTGACGATCGGCTCCTCCCGCGCGATCGTCCGGCGGGAGAGCAGGCGCGGGATGCGCGTGAAGAAGCTGCCGATGATCCAGTAGAGCCAGGTGCCGAGGAAGAGCTTGAAGAGCCCGTGGCGGAAGCCCCGCTCGTGCGCGGCGTAGAACCGGATCTCCTGCACCGACGACGGGTAGCTCCTGAGGAGGAGGTTCCTCGACGTGCAGAGCTTCCGCACGAGCGGAAACTCGAAGCTCTCCATGTACTTGATGCCGCCCCAGGCGAGGTTCGACGACTCCTGGCTGGTGAATCCGGCGAAGTCGCCCCGATCGATCAGCGCGACCTTCGCCCCCCGCGCTGCGAGGGCCGCGGCCGCGACGGCGCCGTTGATCCCGGCGCCGAGGACGAGGACGTCGAACGTGTCGCGGCTCAAGCTGTCGATGTTCGTGGCCCGCAGCATCGATGGCGATCCGGCGAAGGCGCGGCCGGCGCGCGCCCCATGTGCTTTATCACGTCCCCGCCGCCTCGGGGCGGCGGACGGCGCCCGACGCCTCGCTCAGCCCATCAGCCCATCGGCCCAGCTGCCGTCCTCGCCGCGGTACGCGTCGGGGGACGACGCCGACGGGATGCGGCGCGGGCTGCTCTTCGCCGCGGCGGCGTGGCCGGTGTGGAGGTGCTGCCAGCGCGCCATCTTGGTGTAGACGCCGCCCCGCCGCAGGAGCTCTCCGTGCCCGCCGTGCTCGACGATGCGGCCGCGCTCCATCACGAAGATCTGGTCGCAGTCGACGACCGTGCTCAGGCGGTGGCTCATCAGGACGATCGTCCGCTTCCCCTTCAGGGCCTGCAGCGCCTCGCCGATGGTCCGCTCGTGCTCGGCGTCGAGCCCGTCGGTCGGCTCGTCGATCACCAGGATGGGCGCGTCCGTCAGCAGCGCGCGCGCGATCGCGATGCGCTGCCGCTGGCCGGCCGACAGGTTGAGCCCGCCGTCGGCGATGGCCGTCCGGTAGCCGTCCGGCAGCGCCTCGATGAAGCCGGCCGCCCCCGCCATCTCGGCCGCCCTCCGGATCTCCGTGTCGGTCGCGGAGGGGCGGCCGTACGCGATGTTCTCCGCGATCGTCGCCGGCAGGAGGATGCTGTCCTGGAGGACGAGCGCGATGTGCCGGCGCAGGTCCGCCACGCGGACCGCGCGCGTGTCGATGCCGTCGAGCCGCAGCGCGCCGCAGGTCGGGTTGTGGAAGCGCGGCAGCAGGCCGAGCAGCGTCGTCTTGCCGGCGCCGACCGAGCCCACGAACGCGACCATCTCGCCCGGCCGGATCGTCGCGTCGAGCCCGCGCAGCACCGGGTGGCCCGGGCGGTACTCGAACCCGACGCCATCGAGCGAGAGCGCGCGCGGCTGGGGCGGGAGGGGGGCCGCGTCGTGCCTGTCGGCGACCGCCTGGTCGCGGTCCAGCACCTCGAAGACGCGCTGCGCGCCCGCGACGCCGCCCTGCACCGCGGCGCCGGCGCCGGTCAGCTTGCAGAGCGGGTCGTAGAGCATGCCGAGGTATCCGAGGAACGCCGTCAGCGCGCCGAGCGTCATGCCGGCCTCGCCCCCGCTCGCCCGGGCCTGGACGATGAGGTAGCCGCCGTAGCCGAGCACCAGCGCGCCGCCGAGCCCGAGGATCGAGCCCATGGCGAGCGTGTGGCGGAGCTCGTCGTGGTGGAGCCGGAGCCACGCCTTCACGCTGTTGCGCAGCGTCGTGTGGAAGCGCGCCTCCTCGTCCGCCTCGCGGCCGAACGCCTGGACGAGGCCGATCGACGCCATCGAGCGCTGGACGGACGTCGCGAACTCGCTCTCGACCTCCTTCGCCTCGGTGCACTTCTTGTGCAGCACGCGCCCGAACCTGGCGTTCGTGAGGAGGAGCGGCGGGACGACCGCGAGCGCGAGGAGCGTGAGCTCCAGGCTGCGCGAGGCCATGATGCAGATCATCACGGCGAGCGTCAGCGCGCTCCCCATCACCGCGACCGCCACGTTGAGGATGCCGTGGAACCCGGAGGCGTCCTGGTTGAGCCGGTAGAGGGCGTCCCCCTGCGGCTGCGCCCGGTGATAGCCCATGTGGAGCGCCTGGAGCTTCCGGTACACGTCGCGCCGCACGCGCGTGAGCCCGCCATAGCCGATGCGGAACGTGAGCAAGGCGCGGCCCATGCCCACGAACTCCTGCGCCACGCGGAGGACGAGCGTGATCGCCGCGAGCCCGAGGACGCGGCCGAGCAGGCTGTCCGGGAGCGGCGCGAGCAGGAGGCGATGGACGAAGTCCCCCGTGCGCGGGCCGGTCGAGATGAGATCCACGATCACGGCGACCGGCCACACCTGGAGCAGGCTGATCGCGATCGAGACGCAGACCAGCACGGCGAGCGCCCCGAGGCGCGCCCACTCGCTCTTGAAATAGGCGCCCACCCGGAGGAAGAAGCGGACCCGCTCCGCGCCGGCCGGCTGGCTGGGCGCGGCGCGCGCGGCCGTCAGCTGCGCGGTCGTCCGCGGGGCATGCCTCGAAAACCTGACCCTGCCTTCGCGCCGAGGCGAAGGATGATAGTGCTTGCGGTGAGCCGGTGCGCTCATGGTTCGCTGAGCTCTCTCCTGTCTACGGCTGAGGTGGTCGTGGGCGGCCCATCTCGGGCCCGGCCTGACGATCCATCGGTTACGACCGGTAGCGAGGTATCGCCGCTGGTGTAACAGCCCAACGCGGACGCGCTCTACGTGAGTACCCGAGAAGAGGCCGGCGCTCGCTGATTTGCTGCGCGGTTGTCCGGGACTCCAGGGCCGGTGACGCCGGCGCGGCCAACGGCACAGGCCGACGGCGCGGCCGGCTCTCCGCGCCTACCCGCGAGTCCGGCTCTCGAGCAGCGCGAGCCCGCGGCCGAGGGCGCGCGCCGGCGCGAGGTCGAGCTCCGCCGGCGCGTGATCGGCGCTCGCCCGAGGCGGGCCGTCGCGCTGCGCGGCCCTGCTCGTCGGATCCATCTCCGCGCGGGCGGGGGCCCGGACGAGGACTCCATGGCCGGCGAGGGAGGCGAGCGTCGCCTGGAGCGTCGCGCGCTGCGCTCCCTCGACCGCGGACGGCGAGCAGAACACCGAGGCGACCTTGCCGGCGAGATCTCCCGAGGGCAGCCTCGATCCGTCGAGGAAGCGCCGGATCTCCGCGCACATCGCGCCATAGCGCGCAGGCGAGCCGATGGCGATGCCGTCCGCCCAGAAGAGGTCGTCTTGCCGCGCCAGCGGGACGGAGGCGAGGTGTTCCCGCGCGGCGCGGATCCGCTCATTCGCCGCGCTCCACCGGTCCTCGATCGCCGTCAGATCGGCGACGCGCCGGAGCCGCACGGTCGCTCCGGCCTGCTTGGCGCCCTGCGCGACGGCGGCCGCGAGCGCGGCCGTGCCGCCATAGCGAGAATAGAAGATCACGGCCACGTTCATGCCGAGCGCGCATGCAGCCCTCATACCGCCGTGCTCCGATGGCCGGAGCGCTCCATGCCGTATCCGATGAGCTCGCCGCGCGCCCCGTCATGGCATCGTCGAGAACGGCATGAGCGGCCCGCTGGCAGGCCCTGCAGCCGTGGATGACGCACGGCGCAGAGCGCGCGGCGCGATTCAAATTGCGCGTCGCGGCCCCACGTTTTATGGCTCCTTTGATGGTCCGGAGCGGATTGCGCAGCGGCGGCGGCGTCGATGTCCCGTGCGCCCCCGGAAGGGGGGGCGGCGCGGAGCGGGGCGATCCGCCGGCCTCGGCGCCGAGCCCTCCGGGCGCGATGGGGCGGAGGCTCGCCGAGCAGGGCCCCTCCCGGCGGAAGACGATCTTCATCATCGAGGACGATCCAGGCGTCTGCGATGCGCTCGTGACCGTCCTGCGCGATGAGGGATACGATGTGATGACGGCCGGGGACGGCGCGGACGCGCTGGCCAGGCTCCGCGAGGGGCCGACGCCGGCGCTCATCGTGCTCGATCTGATGATGCCGGGGATGGACGGATACGCGTTCCGCGCAGAGCAGCTGCGCACGCCCGCGATCTCCGACGTCCCCGTGGTCGTGCTGACGGCGGGGGCGGCGCCGCGGGCCACGGAGCTCGGATCGGTCGACATCCTGAAGAAGCCTGTCGATCTCGTCGCGTTGCTCGACGTGGTCGGTCGCAACACCTGAGTCGGCGCCGGGACGCCCGAAACAAACATCGCCGAGAGCGCGGCGCGACGGGCGCGTTACAGCGCTCGTTTCCGCTTGCCGGGGCGGCGGTGCGTGCGTCATACGCAGCTCACCGCACGCGGTCGACAAGGGGCGTGATCATGTCGATGGCCCGGCGAAGCATCCTTTGCAGCGTATCCATGTTCAGCCTCGCTGCGCTCCCCGGATTGTCGGGCGGCTGGGGCGCCGCGCCGGACGGCGACGCGCCGTTGCCGGCGTCGGGGGACGCTCCATCGCCGGCCAGCGAGGTGTCGAAGACGGTATTCCAGCACGGCGTGGCGAGCGGGGATCCGCTGCCCGATGCCGTCATCCTCTGGACGCGCGTGACGGCGGGGAAGGCGGGCGCGGTGGCGGTGACATGGCAGATCGCGCTCGACGCCGGCTTCACGCGGATCGTGGGCTCGGGGGCGCTCCTGACGGACGAGGAGCGCGATCACACGGTCAAGGTCGACGCCGGCGGGCTCGACCCAGGGAAGACCTATTATTACCGGTTCATCGCCCTCGGCGGATCGTCGCCCGTCGGGCGCACGAGGACGGCGCCGCGCGGCCGCGCCGGGCGGCTGCGCTTCGCCGTCGCGTCGTGCGCGAGTTATGCGCACGGGCTGTTCCACGGGTACAGGCACATCGCCGCGCGCCTCGACCTCGACGCGGTGATCCACCTCGGCGATTACATCTACGAATTCGGCGCCGGCCAGTACGGGAGCGCGCGGCATTACGAGCCAGCGCACGAGATCGTGACGCTCGCCGACTACCGCGCGCGTTATGCCCAGTACCGGCGCGACAGGGACCTCCAGGCGGCGCACCAGCAGCACCCGTTCATCACGGTCTGGGACGACCATGAGCTGGCGAACAACACCTGGAAGGGCGGCGCGGGGAACCACGCGTGGCCTGCCGAGGGGGCGTGGGAGGAGCGCAGGGCGGTCGCGCAGCGCGCCTACGCGGAGTGGATGCCGATCCGCGAGCGCGGCGAGGAGCTGCGCTGCGCCGGCCGGATCTGGCGCGCGCTGCGCTACGGCGATCTCGTCGACCTCTTCCTGCTCGACACGCGCGCCTGGGGGCGCGACCGGCAGGCCGACCCGGGCGATCGCGCGGCGATCGAGGCGCCGGCGCGGACGATCCTCGGGCGCGATCAGGAGGCGTGGCTGCGCGCGGAGCTCGCGGGCTCGACGGCGGCGTGGAAGGTCATCGGTCAACAGGTGCTGATGGGCCAGCTCCCGCAGGACCTGAACACGGACGCGTGGGACGGGTATCCGGCGGCGCGCCAGCGCTTCTTCGAGCTCCTCGACGAGGAGCGCGTGCGCGACGTCGTCGTGCTCAGCGGCGACACCCACGCGTCGTGGGCGATCGATCTCGCGCCGGCGCCGCTCGATCCGGCGCGCTACGACGCCGCGACGGGCCGGGGCGCGCTGGCGGTCGAGATCGCGGTGCCGGGGATCACCTCCCCGTGGCTCACCGAGGAGCAGGCCCGGGCGGCCGAGCCGTTGTTCCTCGCGAACCCGCACGTCCAGTACGCCGACCTGTGGCGCCGCGGGTACGCGATCCTCGACGTGACGCCGGAGCGCGTGCAGGGCGCGTGGTTCCTGTACGATGCGCCCGAGCGCCCGCAGGTCGACGAGGTGTTCGCCGCGGCGTTCGCCGCGCGCCGCGGCGAGAGCCACCTGCGCCGCGAAGAGGCGGCGGCGCTCGCCATCGACGACCCGCCCGAGGCCGCGCCTCGGGTGAGCTGACCTGGAGCCGGCGTGCGGCGGGCCCGCGAAGCCCGCGAAACCACGCGGATTCTCCGCCGGCTGGTGGTACGATCCGTCCCCGCGATATGCCGTACGGGCGTTCTGCTGGTCCTTTCGCGAGCTTCTGGCTCGCCGTCGCCGCGATCGGGTGTGCGGGCGAGCGTCCGTCGCAGCCCGAGGGGTGGGACAGCGCGGTGGCGTTGCGACCGGCGCGCGATCTCGACGCGAGGCCGGGGGTGCTCGAGGTCGATCTGACGGCGCGCGTCGAGGACGTGGAGATCGTGGCCGGCAAGAGGACGCCGACGTGGACCTACAACGGCGGGCTCCCCGGCCCGCTGCTGCGCGCCCGGGTGGGAGATCGCGTGATCGTGCACCTCCGCAACGAGCTGCCGGCGCCCACGACGGTCCACTGGCACGGCGTGCGTTTGCCGGCGGAGATGGATGGCGCGCCCGGGCACAGCCAGCCCGAGACGCCGTCGGGCGGCGGCTTCACGTACGACTTCGTGGTGCCGGACGCGGGGCTCTACTGGTACCACCCGCACGTCGACTCCGCGGTGCAGGCGGGCAATGGCCTCTACGGCCCGCTGCTCGTCGAGGATCCGGACGAGCCCGCGGCGCTCGGCGACGAGCTCGTGCTCGTGCTCAGCGACATCACCGTGCGCGAGGACGGCTCGCTCGAGGACCCCGAGGCGGGCGGCAACCTCGGCACGCTGTTCGGGCGCGAGGGCGACATCCTGCTCGTCAACGGGCGCGTCAACCCGGTGATCGGGGCGCGCGCCGGGCTCAGGCAGCGGTGGCGCATCGTCAACGCGGCCAAGTCCCGCTATTACCAGCTCCTGATCACGGATCACCGCTTCACCCGCATCGGCGGCGACGGCGGGCTCCTGGAGCACCCGGTCGAGGAGGACAGGATCCTGCTCACCCCCGGAGAGCGCGCCGACGTGCTGGTGACGCCGCGCGGGGCGCCGGGCGCGACGCTCTCGGTGCGCTGGGTGCCCTACGATCGCGGCTACGGCGCGACCTTCGGGAGGCCCGAGGTCGAGGCGTTCCGGCTGCGCCTCGCGGACGAGCCCCTGGCCGAGGGCGATCCGCTCCCCGCGATCGCGCGGGGCATCGAGGCGCTCGACACGGCGGCGGCGAGGCGCGTCGATCTGCAGCTGACGCGGGAGGAGGGCCCGGGCGACCTCGTGATGGGCATCAACGGCGTGCCCTCCTGGGAGGCGGAGCCGCTCGTGGCGGCGGTGGGCGAGACCGCGGTGTGGACCGTCGAGAACACGATGGAGTTCGATCACCCGTTCCACCTGCACGGCTTCTTCTTCCAGGTGCTCGGCGCCGATGGCCAGCCGGTGAGGCCGCTCGCGTGGAAGGACACGGTGAACGTGCCTGTCGACGGCGCGGCGCGCTTCGCGGTGCGTTACGACAACCGGCCCGGCATGTGGATGTTCCACTGCCACATCCTCGATCACGCCGACGCGGGCATGATGGGGATGCTGCAAGTCGTACGTTGAGAGCGTTGAGCGCGTTGAGCGCGTTGAGCGCGGTGAGCGCGGTGAGAGGCGGCGGCGGGGGAAGGCGGCGATGCGCGCGGAGCGGGACGCGGGAGGCGGGCGGCGCGCGGTTGGATTGATAACAGCGCTGTAGAAAAACAGGGGCTCTGTCGGTATCTCGCACAACACAACACCTCCGCCGCGGCGGGCGGGGGCTTCGAGGCGCGGAAAGGCATGATCCCGAGACGGGGACGCCCTGGATCGGGTAGGATGGGAGCGTGGTGGATCTCGATGTGATCTCGGACCGAACCTACGTGGCTGCGGGGGCGGACTTCGCGTTCGTGATCACCCGGCGGGGGCGGGTCGTCACCAAACGCGTGCCGCGCGACATGCCCAGGGAGGGCCGCAGCCAGATCGTCGAGGCGGCCCTGAGCCTCGGGGAGCGGGGGCGGCTCGGGTGCGTCGAGCTGCGGCGCGAGGATCTGGTGCCGTACGGGGGCGCGGCGCCCGTCGACGTGTACTTCGGCGTGGCCGCCGAGGCGATCCTCTGCGTGGTGATGCCCACGTGGGCGGACCGGCGGGACGTGGCGTCTGCGATCGAGCGCGGCCTGCGTGCCATCGACGAGGGGACCCCGGCGGCGCCGCAGCCGATCCGGAGCGCGCCGCGGCGCACCCGGTCGCGGCCGCGGGGGGAGGCGGTGCCTGCCTCGGCGCGCCGGCCGGTCGGTGAGGTGCGCGAGGTGCCGCCGGCCATCTGCGGGGCCGCGGTCGTGTGCGAGGCGCCGGCCCCGGCCTCGTGGCGCCCGCCGCCGCCGTCGCCGCCGGCCCGCAAGCGGAGCGCCGTCGCGGGGCTGGCCCTCCTCGCCAACGGGGGGCCGCCGCGGTCGCTGGCGCGCCCGGTGGCGCTGCGCGAGGCGCCGGCGCCGCCCGGGGCGCCGGCGCGGCCGGCCGGGTCGCTGCCGGACATCCGCATCGGCGAGGCGGCGCTCGGGCGCGAGAGCCTCGACGCCATCGGGCGAGAGCTCGGCGGGGCGTGGCCGTCGGCGCCCGAGATCCGGGTCGATGCGGCGCCGGCGGGGGAGGGGGACGCGGCGGCGGCGATCGGGGTGGAGATGCCGGAGCCGGCGCGGGCGGGATCGATGCCGGAGGCGGTGCGCCTCGAGCTGGTGAGCATCAGCCGCGAGAGCCTGATGGAGATCGCGGCCGAGGAGGGGCGCATGGCGGCGGCGGGGCCGAGGCCGTGGGTGCCGCTGGTGCGGCCCGCGCAGGTCACGCGGCCGTGGGAAGAGCCGCCCGAGGAGGCGGGGCGCATAGGCGAGGCCTAGAGACGATACCCCGGATCGCGGGGGAGCTTGCCGTCGACGCGAAGCACCTTGACGTCATTGCCCGCTGCAGACGCGCGAACGAAGCCGATCGCTCCGTCCACCCTGCCCACGATCCAGACGACCGTAGCCGCGTTCGGCACGCCTTTCGGCGGACCGGATTGGCCACGAATCTTGCGATCGATCCAGTAGAGACCCACCTCCTCGGGTGACATGCCGAGGACCGCCTCGTCGAAAGCGATGCGCTCTGGAGCGGACCTGGGATAGGTGATGGGCACCAGCAGCTTCCCGTTCACCATGACCTGGCTGCCCATGTACGCGCGCTTCAGATCTCCGAACGAGATCCCCTCCGCGGGGAAGCTCTTCGAGACGACGATCGCCAGAGGTCCCAGGTCTCCCGCGCCGTACGTCTCCTCCGGCGCTGCCGTGACCACCGCCGCGAACACCAACGCGCACGACGTCAAGAGGGTTCTTCGAGCGATCATGCTAGAAACTCCACGCGGCCTGCGTGATGAACTGATCCAGATCGATGCTCTTCTCTTTCAGGTAGGGCATCCATACATGCACGCCCACGACCTTCAGCACGACGTTCTCCGTGGGGCGTATGTTCAAGCCCCCGACGATATCGCACGCCTCGTACACGAAGCTGGATTTGCCCGTGCGATCGTATTCGAAGCCGAACCAGGGCATGATGCCGTACCAGGGCAATCGATAACCCGTCTGAAAGTAGAAGCCCCAGCCACGGTTGTCAGGGGTCCATGTCCCTGGCGTAAGGCCGGCAGGCCGGTGGTCGTCGTCGTAGCGTACATCATGCATGATGTACTCGGACTGGAACAGGAAGCCGCCCCAGGTGTACTTGAGATCTGCGGCCAGGCCGAGCTCGTCGTACCTCGCGGTGACCGGGAAGCTGGTAGCGAACGCGCCGTCCTCCAGCGTCGTGACCTGCCCGGCGTCGGTGTAGCGGCCCTTGTAGCCCGATGTGCCGACGGCGACGTTGCCGAACGGAGTGTCTTGCCGTAGCCAGAGGCGCCAGCCAACCGCCTTGTTGTTGTCCAGGTCCATGTAGCTGTCGACCGGGCCACGGCCATTGGACAGCGTAAGGTGGTACCCTATCTGCGTGTCACCGATGCCATGACTTCCATGCGCTTCGATGCCGGTTTGTCGCTGGGGCAGCCACTCGGAGCCGACGATATAGGGTCGCGTGACGCTCAGGATGACGGGTGTCCCGTGGTCCACGTTCCAGATCCCATACGGGGTAAGCCACTGTCCGAGCCGGACGTTGAAGAGAGGATGGGCGGCGTATTCGAGCCACGCGCGCTCGATGATCACCCCGCCCACCTTCTTCGGCCGATTGAAGTCGGTGTAGTCTGGAAAGGCAGCGCTGATACGGGCGCTCTGGAACGTCGCCGGGTCGGTCACGATCGCCCCGTCCGGCAGGTAAGTGAAGCGGAGCTCGATCAAGGAGCGGAATTTCTTGCCCAGGTTCGAGTCGAGGTAGACGTTGAGATTGCCGACGTAGAACGTCGGGTTCGGGCCCACTCCGGTCAAGGCCCCGGAGGTCTTCTCGTCGCTGAGCAGCGTGGCGAAGGTGAAATCAGCGAAGCCGTAGACGCTGAGCTTGGTCTCTTCGGAGGTGAGCTCCTCCGCGACTTCCTCGCCGGCCAGCGCTTGAGTGAGCGATTCTCCGCCGGCTCCCGGCGCAGCGCCCGCGTCGACCGGGCCGGCAGCCCCTGCCTGTGGTCGAGGCGCCGCGGCGCTCGAAGCCGGGCTGGCCGCCGGCGAAGGTGTGTTTGCTGCGCCCGGCTCTGCGCTCGCGGCAGGTTGAGCCGGAGGCGCCGGCTCCGGAGGTTGAACGGCGCCCGAGCCGTCCGGTGCCGGAGCCTGTCCGGAGGGGGCCGCCGGACCCGTGGCCTCCGCAGGCGTCGGAGCTGCTTGTGCCGCCGCGTACGACGACCCGAGCAACAGCGCGGAGGAGACGGCGAAGGCAAGGTGAACGGGCACGCCGCGGAGCTCAATGGATCGCGTCTTCAATTGGGGCAGCTCCCTTCCGCGACGCACTGATATTGCTCGATCCCATAGGCGGTAAGGTCGCAGCACACGGTGCCGGTGAAGCAATTGTTCGGCGAGAGCGTGCAGCCTTGGACCTGACACCTTTGCGTCAGATGGATATTGCAGTACGTGGCCTCGGTCCCCGCGCAATCCGCGTCGCCGGCGCAGGGCTTCCCCGCGCCGATCGGCGGCCGGCGACAGTAGGATGGGGTGACCGTGAGGTCGCACATGTACCCACCCGCGCAGTCGGCGGAGCCCTCGCATCCCTGGCTGGTGCAGTAGCCGCTGGTCCCCGAGACGGCGTGACAGGTGTTGTAGGTGGCTTCGGGGCAAGGCGTCGTCGCGGTGTCGCACGCCGCAGCCAGGCCGGCCGGGGTCGGCGTGCATGGCGCCCCGGCGGACGCCCTGCTGAACCCGGTCGCGCATTCGCACGCCCCTGTCGCTCCGGTCACCTCGTTCTCGCCACACGCCGTGCAGGACGCCGCGGCGTCGGCGCGGCCATATCCGGCTTTGCAGACGCAGCCGCCTGGCCCGACCTCCTCGTTCTCGCCGCAGCGCACGCAGCCCGCCGCCGTCGCAGCATGACCCTCGGCGCAGACGCAGACCTCAAAGTACTCCGACTCGGCCCTGATGGTCTGGCCAGGTCCACAGGGCTGTTCGCTGTCGTACACGCAACCAAGGAACGAAAAAGCAACGGTATTGACCATCAGAAAGACTCGACCCCATCGGCGTGACGCCGAGGGGGGAGGTCCATGCAGCAGTCTCGCAGACATCACGCTCATTCCTTGTTGTTGGGTTCGTTACACAACCTTCGAACGAAGAGCTTGCAAGAGGAGCGAACCTCTCTGTTGTCGAGCCCACCGGAGGGCAGCTCGACTGTCGCCGTCGTGGCTGGTCTGCCCAGATCCCAGCGTGCCCGTCCACTGCGGCCATGCCCCCGAACCGTCCGCACATGGACGATGCTACAGAGATCGGCGGCCAGTGGAAGACGTAATCTGTGCACCTGGGACGGCGGCTCGGCGCAGGGCGACCCGAGCTCGCGCTGCGCTCCGCGGAGCTGCGTGGCCTCTTGCAGGCGTCAAGCGGGACCGGCTGCGCGCAGGTGTGAGCGATCGCGCTACACGTAGGGCTGTCGTCGGCGCCGCCTCGATCTCGGGCGCATGACGTGACGCGAAGCGCGTCGAGGTGACGGGGCGCGGCGGGCGCGCTGGCGCCGCCGCCGGGGCGCTCAGGGGCTCATCGTGGCGACGAAGACGTCGGCGCCGGCCGCGTGGGGGATCGGCCCGGTCCCGAAGTCCGTCGGTCCCTCGGCGGCGCCGGTGATGGCGATCGTGCCGTTCGGAGAGACGGTGATATCGTTCGCGCTCGCGTCGAAGCTGCTCGTCCAGAGCGCCGTCCCGGCCGCGTCGAGCCTGGAGAGCCCGTCGCCGGCGATGACGATGCCGCCGGAGCCATCCAGGGCGATCGCATCGCCGAACGGGATCGAGCGGCTGAAGACATGCTCGCCCGCGGCGTCCAGCTTGACGAGCACCGGGCCCTCGGGGAGCACGCCGCCGCCGAAGTCGACGGTCCCGTCGGTGTAGGCCGTCAGGAGGATCTCGTCGTCGGCGGTGAGCGCCAGCGCGAGCGCCGACGCTCCGAGCTCCGCCTCCGAGGGATCCGAGGGACCGAACTGGCGGCTCCAGACCACGCCGCCGGCCGGGGTGAGCTTCTGGACGGTGAACCCGTGAGGGCAGGGGCAGGACGGCTGACCGGAGATGGACGCGCTCGTCGTGATCACATCGCCAGCGCCGTCGACCGCGAGAAGAACGTTGTCGCTCTGGTGCTGGTAGTCGTTGTGGGACGGGATCGCCGTGGCGAGCGGTTGAGTCCAGAGGATGTTCCCTGCGGGATCCAGCTTCGCCAGGGAGGGAGTCGACGGGGGCAAGAGCGGGGCAAACGCCACATAGGCACTCCCGAGGGCGTCGACGGCGAGCCGCCCGAAGAGCTTGTAACCGAACCAGTCCGACGCGACGGACCTCTGGCTCCAGATGTGATTCCCGTCGGGGTCGAGCTTGGCGACGAAGATCGCTTCTTCCCAGCCCGACGCCTGGAGCGCGCAGCCGCCGAAGCTCACGGCCGACATCCCTTGCCAGTAGTTGCCGGCTAGCAACACATTGCCACTTCCGTCGACGGCGAGGGTACGGCCGGTCTCCGGCAAGTCGCTGCCGAAGCGCTTGCTCCAGAGCAACGCGCCGGCGGGATCGAGCTTGAGGAGGAACACGTCCGTGTCGCCTGCGCTGGTCAGCGGGCCGGCGCCGAAGTCGACGCTACCTTCGAAGGTGCCGATGACGTAGTAGTTGCCTGCGGCGTCGCTCGCGATGGACCAGCCGACGTCGGCGCCGGCGCCGCCGTATCCCCGCGACCATGGTGGCTGCGGAGGGCAATGGGGCTCGCCGTCGCAGCTCTCGTCCTCCGGTGTCACACAGACCTCCGCGGCGGGCGTCACCTCGCCGATGCAGGGCCCATACCCGGCACCCTCGGGGAGGCATGTCTGCGTGCCAGGAGCGCAGCGCCCGACGCCCCGGGTCCCGGCGGGGCCGGTGTAACATGCGACGACCGAGCCTGGGACGCACGTCGCCGGCGCGTCGCCGCCGGCGGAGCCGCCGCCGTCACCGCTCGATCCTGCTCCGCCGCTGCCGCCGTCATCGTCGCCGCCGCTCGCCGGCGGGTTGAAGACGGCGATGTAGGCGTCGTTGGCACCTCCATAGGGAATCGGGCCGGTCCCGAAGTCCACGGGGCCACGCGCGAGACCGGTGGCGGCGATCGCGCCGTTCGGGGACAGGGAGATATCCTTCGCATCTGCATCGAAGTCGATCGACCAGAGCTCCGTCCCGCTCGCGTCGAGCTTCGCAAGGCCGCGTCCGGCGGCGACGATGTCGCCGGCGCGATCCAGCGCGATCCTGTCGCCGAAGCGGACCGAGCGGCTGAAGATGGGCTCGCCCGCGGCATCCAGCTTGAGGAGGACGGAGCCGGCGGGGAGGGGCCCGCTGCCGAAGTCGACGGATCCATCCGTCGTGCCCGTCACGAGGATCTCGTCCGCCACATCAATCGCCACGGCGTGCGCCGTCACGCCGCCGCCGAACACAGGGTCCGTGCTGGATTCGAACTGTTGCACCCAGAGCGGCTCGCCGGTCGGCGTGTACTTGGAGACCACGAACCTGGTTGCTATGCCCTCGAAGCTCACGCCGTGGGTCACCACCGCCACGGGGTTGCCGGAGCTGTCGAGCGCGAGCCGCGCGTCGCGAACAACTTCTCCTGGCAACCTCTCCCTCCAGAGGGTGGCCTTGCTCGCGGCGTCGATCTTGATGAGCTGGGCGTGCTCCCACTGGAGGTACAAGACGTACATATCGCCGCGTGCATCGACGGCGATCTGCTCGACGGAGTGCACCGCCGGAAAGTCGTAGGGACCATGGCTCCAGATGTGATTGCCGTCGGGATCGAATTGGGCCACGAAGAAGGATATCAACGGGGCGATGTCTGAGACGGGGAGGGCACACCCGCCCAGATCGATGCTCGAGTGCCCGTACGCGTCCATGTACACGCCGGTGAGGAAGACGTTGCCGTTCTCGTCGACGGTCACGGCGCCCCCCCGCTCGTCGCGCTCGGTCCCGATGTGCTTGCTCCAGAGCACCGCGCCCGAGGGATCGAACTTGATAAAGAGGATGTCCGCCTCTCCGGCGCTGGTCACGGGGCCGGTGCCGAAGTCGATGGTTCCACTGAAGGTGCCCGAGACGTAGTAGTTGCCCGAGGCGTCGCTCGCGACGGAGAAGCCCTCGTCGACGCCAGGGCCGCCGAAGCCCCGCGCCCAGGCCGGCGGCTGAGCGCAGTGGGGCTCGCCGTCGCAGCTCTCGTCCGCCGGCGTGGCGCAGCGCTCTCGGGCGGGCGTCACCTCGCCTGCGCACGCGCCGTAGCCGAAGCCGTCGGGGCGGCAGGTCTGCGTCCCGGAAGCGCAGCGCCCGACGCCCTTCGTCCCAGCAGGACCGGTGTAGCAGGCGACGACCGAGCCTGGCACACATGTGCCCGGCGAGCCGCCGCCACCGGTCGAGCCGCCGTCGCCGCCGCCACCGGTCGAGCCGCCGTCGCCGCCGCCACCGGTCGAGCCGCCGTCGCCGCCGGTGCCGGTCGAGCCGCCGTCGCCGCCGCCACCGGTTGAGCCGCCGTCGCCGCCGGTGCCGGTCGAGCCGCCGTCGCCGCCGGTGCCAGGCGCGCCGCCGGTGTCAGCTGAGCCGCCGGTGCCGTCGGTGCCAGCTGAGCCGCCGTTGCCAGCTGGGCCGCCGGTGCCGCCGGTGCCAGCTGAGCCGCCGTCGCCGCCGGTGCCAGGCGCGCCGCCGTCGTTTGATCCTCCCGCACCCTCTGTGACGCTGCTGCTGCTCGCCCCCGGAGAGCCGTCGCTGCCGCCTGTGCCTCCTGCACCGCCGCCACCCCCGCCGCGTCCGATGGGCTCGCACGCGGTGAGGCCAACCAGGGCCGTGATTGTCAGTGCGGATGCTGCCCGCAGGCAACCCTTGAGGCTCCAACCACGACGCGCAATGTGTTCGGCCATGGCCGCTTCGTTGCGCGACATGAGCCGCATATTCATCAGGCTTCCACGCAAAAGCGGCTCGACCTCTCTCTGGCCCTGCGACCCCCCGTCCCGCGACGCTGACGTGTCCTCCTGGGAGCGTTCGACACAGCTCGGCGACAATGGGTTGACCAGGCCAGAGGCGCCGCCATGCCGGAGCCGCGGGATGTATGATGTTGACGTCGATGCCGCTCAGACCGCGCACCCAGCCCCGCTGGCGGGGCGCTCGGGGCGGTCGGTCCTCCTGAAGCGAGAAGCCACTGGACGATTTTTCTTTTGAATGAACCTGTGTACTCTTTCACCTCAAAACCTGCCTTCGCACCTCGAGAACGATGACCTGATCCCCTGCAAGCGGATCAGGACAGGCAATGACGTCTCTGACACGGAAATGTGGAACATGATTCATAAAATTGCCGTTTCAGCGGCGCGCTGGTGGCGAGGGGCAGTCCAGTGTAAAGCGAATTTTCTCATGGAGAGGCACGGCGCATGAACCAACAAGCTCGAACCGCTTTCTCGGTATTGCTCGTGGCAGCTTCGATGGGCGCGGCCGGGCCGGCCTATGCCGGCGTGTCCGTCTCGGGGAATGTGACGCCGGCTGTCGCCGACCCGGGCGACCCGTGGGATCTCGGGGCGAATGCGCTGGTGGTCGGCAGCGCGCTCAACGATGAAGAGCCGATGGGAGAGGTGATCGTCAGCCACCAGGGGACGTTGATCAGCGCCGGCGCCTCGGTGGCGGCGGTCCCCTACTCCAGCGGCAGGGTCCAGGTCATCGGATACGGCTCGCGGTGGATCAACCATGGGCAGCTCGCGCTCGGGCTTCGCACAGGCGCGTCCGGCTCGCTCCTCGTGCGGCGGGGCGCCCAGGTGACCACCGACGACCTCGTGCTCGGCGTGCGCGGCTACGCGGCCATGGGATACGTGCTCGTCGAGGGGTACGACGCCTCCCTGACGAGCCACACGAACGCGTACATCGGCCGCTCGGAGGAGCTCAGCGTCCTCGAGATCAAGCAGGGAGGGAGCTTCTTCTCGAACAACGTATTCATCGCGACGTGCCAGATCTGCCAGGGCGACGTGAACGTCACGGGCTCCGCGACGAGGTGGGTCAACACGGGCGAGTTCGTCGTTGGCGCGAACGGCGGCGCGAGGCTGCGCATCGAGCAGGGGGCCCAGATCTTCACCGCGAACGCGCAGATCGAGACCCGTCCCGGCGGGCCCTACAACTTCGCGAGCTCGGCGATCGTGAGGGGCTGGGACGCCACCTGGACCAACGAGGGGCTGCTGCGCGTCGGGGCCGCCGGCCATGGCGAGCTCACGGTCGGCGCTTATGGAACCCTCGTGACGGAAGAGACGGAGATCCGCTCCACGTACGGCCACGGGTTCGTCTGGGTGAACGAGCCCTACGCGTCATGGCGCAACAGCGGCGATGTGACGATCTACGCGACCTTCTCGATTTCCCCGTCGCTGCTCGTCGACGGGCGAGGCAAGGTCAGCATCGGCGGCCTCCTCCGGATCACGCCCTTGGTCGAAGGCGCAGCGCCTGGCCCGGAGCCCATCGTGCGCCTCACGCGCGGGGAGCTCGCCGCCGGCGCGATCGAGATCGAGGCGCGCGACTTCGACTTCGCCGGCGGCCGTCTGAGCACTGGCAGCTTCGTCGGCGATCTCGCCAATACGCAGGCCGGCGTGCTCTCCGTGGGAGAGGTCTACGCCTCGACGGACGTGGCCGGAGATTACAGCCAGGGCCCGAGCGCCACGCTGAGCGCCACCGTCGCGGGCCCGGGCGCCGCGCCGCTCCTGGTCGTGGACGGGGACGTGAGCCTCGATGGTGTGCTGGAGGTGGTCCCGGCGGACGACACGGCGCCGTTCCAGGCCGGGGACACCGTCGTTCTGCTCGGCTGGAGCGGAGAGCTCACAGGGACCTTCGCCGACGTGCACATCGCCCTGCCGCTCGCCCCCGGGCTCGCCTGGGACACCTCCGCGCTGTACACGACCGGAGAGATCACCGTCGTGCCTTCCGCCTGAGCGGAGGCGCGGTACGACGGGAGCTCAGTGGAAGCACACCTCGAGCGAGGGGCGGTCGCCGAGGATGTCGTGCTCACTCGAACGGTAGCTGGTGCGCGCCGTCAGGTTCTCCTCCAGGAGGAAACCGTGGTTCGGGTGCGCGCCGTCGACCCACGCCTGGACGAGCTCGGTCAGGTCGACGGTCGCGACGCCGGACGACGCCCCGAGGAACGTCGCCTCGACGGCCGGCTCGAAGCTGTCGGCGAAGCTGCTCCAGGTCACCGTGGACTCCGCCCAGGAGGCGTTGATGCGGTGCACCCGGATCTCGCCCGTGCCGGAGCTGTAGAGCGTGGTGCTGAACGTGGCCGACGCGACGGTGGCCCCGTACGGGATGGAGTCGAGCTCGAAGCGGTACCGCGCGTTCTTCTCCGCGCCGTTGCTCAGGCCCGTGTGGACATAGGAAGAGCTGCCCTCGTTGTAGCTCGGGTACAGCGCCCAGATCGCCGTGTCCGCCACCTGGCCGAAGGTGCCCCGCTGGATCGTCACGCAGGGGTCGCACGCGTCGCCGCGGCCGTTGAAGTCGTAGTCTTCCTGGCCGGGGTTCGGCGTGTCCGCGCAGTTGTCGCAGCGGTCGCCCACGCCATCGCCGTCTGCGTCGCTCTGGTCCGGGTTGGCGTAGAAGTAGCAGTTGTCCGGCCCGTTGCAGATCGTATCCGAGTCGAAGTCGTCCGACCCCGGGCCTGCGCAGCGATCGCACGCATCACCGAACCCGTCGCCGTCGGCGTCGCTTTGGTCCGGGTTGGCGGTCGCGTCGCAGTTGTCCTCCCCTTCGCAGAGCCCATCGCCGTCGCTGTCGTCCGATCCCGGGCCCACGCAGCGATCGCAGGCATCACCGAACCCGTCGCCGTCGGCGTCGCTCTGGTCCGAGTCCTGCCGGTCACGCGCCGGAAGGCGCGCGTGAACGAAATGGCCGACCGGTTGCCTTCGCCACGGTCGCGAATTTCAGCATGTCCTCAACGGCTTCGACAGCAGGGCCCTCCCGGCTTTCAGACCGACGGAGGCTTCGCCCCGGGGGCATCGGCGCGCGGCACCTCCGGGAGCTCCGGGGCATCGAGCCCCGCGAACGGATCGCGCCACGCGTCGAGCTGCCACAGGCGCGCGTGCCAGGCCGCGACGCGCGGGTAGTCCGAAAGCGGCAGCCCGGCGAGATCCGCGAACGGAAGCACCGACGCCATGCGAAAGTCTGCATACGAAACCGCGCTCCCGACGAGCCAGTCCCTGCCGCTCAGGACCTGTTCGAGCAGCGTCGCCGCTTCGGCAAACCCCGAAAGCCCCTCCGCCACGAGGTCGTCGCGGATGGGACCGAGCCCGTAGCGCTGCTTCGTCACGCGCTCGAAGTGGACCTTGTCGCACGCGGCGACGAAGTTGTGCGTGCCCCAGCTCAACCAGCGGATCATCTCCGGTTGCGCGGTGCCCGTGCGCCAGAAGTCCGAGCCCGTGAGCTGCGAGAGGCGGCACGCGATCGCGTCTGTTTCCCAGAGCGACTGGTCCCCCTCGACCAGGATGGGCACGCGCAGGTTCGGATTCAGCGCTCGAAACTTCTCCTGCTGTGACGGGTCGAGAGGAGCCGCGTGCACGTAGTCCACGGGTGCAGCGAGGTGGCGCGCCACGGCGACGGCGACCCGTGGATTCAAGTTTCGGCTGAAGTAAAGTTTCATGGATCGTCCTCTCCTGCCAGCTGGCTGTATGCGCCGATGACGTGCCGGCGCCGGGCATTCAGACTGGAAAGCGCTTCTTCTGTCATCCGGGCCCGCTCGGGGCGGGGCAGCAGCAGCACCTGCGCGACACGTTCGTTGGTGGACATAGAGGAGGTATCACATGGCCAGTCCCTCTGCGACTGCGACGAGGCGGGGCCCTCCCGCAGCCGGCGCTCCCCGTCCCTGAGCGGCTCGTGGCGTGCCAGCGGCAGCCTGGCGGGCGGGCGGGGAGCGGGCCCGACAACTTCCTTCACAACCACGCCCTGGCCCGCGCCGAGATCGCTCGGCTCCGCGGGGGAAGGACCTGGAGGCCACCCGGCTCCACGAGCAGGCCATCGCGGCGGCGCGGGACGGTGTCCGGGAGCCGCCGCGCTCGCCCGAGCGGCGACGGGCCGGTGTGACGTCACCAGGTCCGGGGCGCGTGCGTTGCCGGATCGCTGGGGGGTCGGTGAGCGTAATCGTGGATTGCTTGACAACCTGATGGTCCTTCGCACGATTCGTCATCGTGGGGGAGCATGCGTACCGGACCCGACGATCACACGGAGCCAGGCGCGCCCGTTGTCGACCATGCCCGCCACCCGGGGCCGGACGAGCCCGCGCCCTCGGAGCCCGCTGCGCGCGCGGGCCTCGGGCCGCACAAGGCCGCCTCGGGCTGCCCGCCGGAGCAACGTACGGACGATCTCGGGACGAAGAGCCCTCGGCCGGGGAGCGGCCGGACAGCCCAGCCGAGCACGGTCGCGACCGACATCCCGACGGACATCGCTCGCAAGTGGCAGGAGATGACCGATCTCCTCGCGGAGATCCTGCGCGTCCCGGCCGCTCTGATCATGAGGATCGAGCCGCCGGACATCGTCGTCTGCGTCTCCAGCGAGTCGAAGGGGAACCCCTTCGCGCCCAACGAACGAGCGCGCCTCGGCTCCGGGCTCTACTGCGAGAGCGTGCTGAAGAGCCGAACGCCGCTGCTGATCCCAAACGCTCTGAAAGACGAGCAGTGGAAGTCGAACCCGGACATCGAGCTCGGATTGATATCCTATCTCGGTTTCCCGATCTCCTGGCCCACGGGGGATATCTTCGGAACCATCTGCGTGCTGGATGACCGCGCGAACCATTACAGCAAGGCCTACCAGGCGCTCATGGAGCAGTGTCGCGACGTGATCGAGATGGACTTGAAATCCATCTTCGCCCTCGATGCTCGCCTGACAGAAGAGGCCCGGGCGAAAGAGCGGCTGGAGCAGCAGGTCGCCGAGCGCACCGCCGACCTGCGCCACGCCAACGCCCAGCTCAGGCAGAAGATCGCCGAGCACGAGCGGACGGAGGCGGCGCTGCGGAAGGTCGCGGAGGAGTGCAGGTGCGCGGAGGAGGCGCTGCGCACGAGCCAGGAGCTCCTGCGGGCCATCATCGACAGCTCGACGGCCATCGTCGCCGTCAAGGACATCGAGGGGCGCTACCTCCTCGTCAACCGCCGCTTCGAGGAGCTGTTCGGCGTCGCGCGCGAGGCCATCGTGGGCAAGCGCGACGATGACGTGTTCTCTCGGGAGCACGCCGAGGCGCTCCGCGCTTTCGATCGGCGGGCGCTCCTCGCCGGGACGGCGCTGAAAGACGAGGAGGTGATGCCCGAGGACGACGGCGTGCACACCTATCTCACCATCAAGTTCCCTCTGCGCGACGCCGCCGGCGTCCCGTACGCGGTGGGCGGCATCTCCACGGACATCACGGAGCGGAAGAAGATCGAGGCGGAGCGCGCCCTGGTCCTGGAGCACGAGCAGAGGGCTCGGACCGCCGCCGAAGCAGCGGTGCGGATGCGCGACGACTTCCTGTCGATCGCCTCCCATGAGCTCTATACCCCCATCGCGGGCCTGAAGCTCGCCGTGCAAGGCTTGATGCGCGAGGCGACGACGCTCCCCGCCGGCGCGACGAAGCTGGCCAGGATGGCCGAGCGGCAGTGCCAGCGGCTCGTCAGGCTCATCGAAGATCTGCTCAACGTGGCTCGGATCCAGGCAGGCAAGCTCGATCTGAAGCTGGGAGACGTCGATCTCCGGGCGCTTTCGGAAGAGGTCGTGGAGCACTTCGACGTGGAGCTGAAGCAGGCGGGAAGTACAGTGAGCTGGCGGGCAGACGCTCCCGTGGTGGGCATGTGGGACAGGGCCCGTCTGGAGCAGGTGGTGACGAACCTGGTGCTGAACGCCATCAAGTATGGGAGGGGCAAACCGATCGAGATCAGCGTCGCGGCCGAGGGCGAGGTGGCCAGGCTGGTCGTCGCCGATCGCGGCATCGGGATCGATGCGAGCTGCGCGCCGTACATCTTCGAACGCTTCGAGCGAGGCGTCTCGGCGCAGCACTACGGCGGTCTCGGCCTGGGGCTGTACATCAGCCGCCAGATCGTGGACGGCCATGGCGGCTCGATCCGGGTCGAGAGCGAGCTCGGCGCGGGGGCTGCCTTCATCGTGGAGCTGCCCCTGCGCCGGCGGCGCGACGCGCTGCCGACCGAGGTGTCTGCGCCGGCGGGAGGTCCCGATGAGCCCGCGGGATGATCCTCACGACGGTGTCTTGATCGTCGACGACGACAGCGGATTTCGCGCCGTCGTGGAGGAGCTCTTGCAGGCATGCGGCTACGAGGTCGTCTGCGCGGAGAATGGCGCGGTGGCGCTGGATCTGCTCCGCAGCGGCCTCCGCCCGAGCATCATCCTGCTCGACCTCATGATGCCGGAGATCAACGGCTGGGAGTTCCTCGCGCTCAAGCGACGGGAGCCCGCGCTGGCGGACATCCCGGTGGCGATCCTGTCAGGCGTCGACGCACTGGAAGCCAAGGCAGCCACCCTGGACGTGTGCGCGCTGCTCAAGAAGCCGATCGATCTCGACGCCCTTCTCGCCGTGGTCGCGAAGACACGATGAGCTCGCGCCGGGGAGCTCGTTCGGCGCTCGAGACCTCCTCCAGCGACGGCGTCGACCCCGGCGAGAGCGTCGCCGCCTCGGCAAACCCCGAGAGCCCCTCCGCCACGAGGTCGTCGCGGATGGGACCGAGCCCGTAGCGCTGCTTCGTCACGCGCTCGAAGTGGACCTTGTCGCACGCGGCGATGAAGTTGTGCGTGCCCCAGCTCAACCAGCGGATCATCTCCGGTTGCGCGGTGCCCGTGCGCCAGAAGTCCGAGCCCGTGAGCTGCGAGAGGCGGCACGCGATCGCGTCTGTTTCCCAGAGCGACTGGTCCCCCTCGACCAGGATGGGCACGCGCAGGTTCGGATTCAGCGCTCGAAACTTCTCCTGCTGTGACGGGTCGAGAGGAGCCGCGTGCACGTAGTCCACGGGTGCAGCGAGGTGGCGCGCCACGGCGACGGCGACCCGTGGATTCAAGTTTCGGCTGAAGTACAGCTTCATGGATCTTCCTCTCCAAGGCCCTGCGATCACAGGCCGCAGATGGCTGTCGCACAGATAGACATGCTGCGAGAAGCTCGGCGGCGGGGCGCCGGCCGAAGCGGGGCTCGTGACATGAGGAGGGGGAGCACCAGCACGCGGACTTTCATCCTGATCACCTGTCCGTTTCGTTGCGGGGAGGCGGCGAGGCCCATTGCATCGTCGCAGGGCGGACCGAGCAGAGGAAGTAGCGGGCCCGCTGAAAGCCAATGTCTTCGCGAGGACCCGGATCGAGAGCCAGCGGCCACTTGGTCTATTCCTGTTCCTGCAATTGCGGTGATAGCCAGCCGTCGATGGTTGTCGTCATTTCTCGTGCGTGGCTCAGCCACAGGAAATGGTCTGCCGGAAACGTTTCGATCTTCACATGAACCCCGCTTCCCCGTAGCGTTTCGGTCGTGCGCTGGATGTCGTCCAGCGGAAACCGCGTGTCCTTCGTGCCTGCAATCAGAAGGACGTTCGCCCCCAGGTTCGGCTGCACGACCTCGCCGATCCCGGAGACGAGGACGAATCCGCGGAACTGCTGCGCTAGCTCTGGATCTTGCAGGATCGCAGTCGCGCCAACGGCGCCGTTCGACAGGCCGATGAGGAAGATACGCGCTCGATCTACCTCGGCGGGCAAGTGCTTCGTGACGAGAGCGCTGACCACCGACTTGCCGCGCGGTGTCCAAAATGCGCCCGTATAGTCGAGGAAGGGCGCAACAATGACGAACCGATCGCCGAACGCCTGGTGGAGCACCCGTAGATAGGCCGTGAGTTGACCGCCGAAGCCGTGCAAAAATACGATACATGGAACGGCCGTTCCGCTGCTTGGAACGTGCTCGAGGTGCCTCAAGGCATGGGATGAGGACTCGACGAGGACAGCATTCGGCCAGGGGCGCGATGATTCCGAGTAGGCGTTGCGAAGGAGCTGGTCGAGGTGATCCCTCTCACGACCCTTGACGAACCCCAGCGACTCCGAGAAGTACAAGCCAGCCAGGACTGTCTCCCGCTCGTCCGCGAGCCGGCTGAGCCATGGAGGCGACGCATCGCGACGACCTTCGTCGACGAAGCGAAATTCCTGAGGCGGAGGTACAGCGCGGAATCTGACGACGACGAACGTCGAAACACCCATCAAACACAGCGCTGTCGTCGTGATCCATGCGACCCGCCTGGCGCCATCGGGCGGAGGTCGTACCATGGTCGTCAGGCAAATCGCCACCGACAGCGCCCCGAGGGTCAGGGTGGAGGCCGTCACGCCGTTTGCGGCAACGAAGAGGAGCTGAGCGGCAGCAAGCAACACCAGTGCTATGGCGCCAAGAATGCGCGCGACAACACGCCCGCGCCCGACCGGCTTCATGGCAGCTATTTCGCGATCGATGTCGTCAGTGGGGGTCGCCTGCCACATCCGTAGATGCCCTACACCTGCGGTTCTCTTCGTCTACCCAACCATCCGTCGATGGGTCAACCGAAGCCGCCGGCCCAGGTCTGTCCAGATCGTTGCCTTTCGTGGTCTGCCCAACGAAAGGTCTCACAGATCGGCTCTGAGCCGCAAGGCCCAAATGCTGGCCAGCGCCAGGCGCCGCTCGTCAAGCCGCTGCCGCTATCGCGCGAGCTTCGCCCTCACTCCACAGCACGCGAAGCAGAGCGAGAGCGTACACAGGGAGACGGGGAGGGGAGAGAACTAGAATCCCATCTCTCGTCTCCCCGCCTCCCCGCCTCCCTGTGAATCCTTCCTTCTTCCTCTCCGCCCACCCCGATCAATTCATCCACGCATCGACGATGAGGCCGCCCTGAGGTCACCTCTCGCTGTCGAGCATCGCCATCATGGGCGCGGGGTAGCGGGTGCCGGCGATCTCCTCCGCGGGGACGGCGGCCTCGAGCTCGGCGAGGTCGGAGGGCGCCAGCGCGATCTCGAGGCCGGCGAGGGCATCGTCGAGCTGCTTCCGCGTGCGCGCGCCCATCGTCGGGATCACCGTGACGCCCTGCGCGGCGCCCTTGGCGCGGACCCAGGCGACGGCGAGCTGCACGGGGGTGACGCCGCGCCTCGCTGCGAGGCGAACGAAGGCGTCGACGAGCGCCTGGTTCTTCCGGGCGTTCTCGCCCGAGAAGCGGGGCATGTGGGCCCGCAGGTCGCCCGCGCCGGCCGGCTTGCTCCCGGCCAGCAGCCCGCGCGAGAGCACGCCGTACGCGGTGACCGCGATGCCGAGCTCGGCGAGCGCGGGGAAGATCGTCGCCTCGGGGCCGCGGCTCACGAGCGCATACTCGATCTGGAGGTCCACGATCGGGTGCACCTGCGCGGCGCGGCGGATCGTCTCCGCGCCCACCTCGGAGAGGGCGATGTGGCGGACATAGCCCGCCTTCACCATGTCGGCGATGGCGCCGATCGTGTCCTCGATCGGGACCGCCGGGTCCAGGCGCGCGGGCCGGTAGACGTCGATGTAGTCGACGCCGAGGCGCGACAGGCTATGGGCGAGGAAGCTCTTCGTCGCCATCGGACGGGCGTCGAATCCCAGGAAGGTGCCGTCGGGCGCGCGCAGGCCGCCGTACTTCACGCTGAGCACGGCCTTGTCGCGCCGGTCCTTGATGGCCCGGCCGACGAGCATCTCGTTCTTGCCCATGCCGTAGAAGTCGCCGGTGTCGAGGAGGCTCACGCCCCGATCGAGCGCCGCGTGGATGGTCGCGATGCTCTCCGCGTCGTCGCTCTCGCCGTACCAGCTGCCCCCGCCCATGCTCATGCAGCCGAGGGCGAGGGGGAAGATGGAGGGGCCAGTGTTGCCGAGCTTGGTGGTGTTCGTCGTCGTCATGCCGTCACCCTAGGCACTCGCGTTTCATTGATCCAATGAATAGTATGTATTATCTACATGTCTGAAATTTATGGGATAAACCTCGACCTGAACCTGCTCCGCGTCTTCGCCGTCGTCGCCGAGGCGGGCAGCGTCACGGAGGCGGCGAGCCGGCTGTACCTGACGCAGCCGGCGGTGAGCGCCGCGCTCCGGCGCCTGACCGCGACGATCGGCGCGCCGCTCTTCGTGCGGAGCGGGCGCGGGGTCGCGCTGACGAGCCGCGGCGAACGGCTGCGCGCGTCGCTGAAGCCGCACCTCGGCGCCCTGATCGAGGCCGCGCTGGCGCCGCCGGCCTTCGACCCGAAGACGTGCGAGCGCACCCTCCGCCTCGGGCTCTCCGACACGGCCGAGGTGTGGCTGCTCCCGCCGCTCTTGCGCGCGCTCGAGCGCGAGGCGCCGCGCATGCGCGTCGTCGCCGTGCCTGTGCAGTTCCGCACCGTGGGCGCGGCGCTCGCGGGCGGCGTCGACGCGGCGATCACGGTCGCCGACGATCTACCTTCGAACGTCTGCCGGAAGCGGCTCTTGAAGACCGGCTTCACCTGCCTGTACGACCCGCGCCACGCGCGCCTGCGCAAGCTGACGGAGGCCCAGTACTTCGCGCACGATCACGTCATCGTCTCGTACAACGGGGACCTGCGCGGCTTCGTGGAGGACCTGCTCGGCAAGACGCGGAGGATCCGGTGCTCCGTCGCGAGCTTCTCCAACCTGGGCGCGCTGATCGACGGCACAGCGATGCTGGCGACCGTGCCCGAGATCGTCGCCGACGACATCCGCGCCGTCAGGCCGCACCTCCGGACCAAGCCCCTGCCGTTCGAGGTCCAGCCCGGGTACATGGAGCTGCTCTGGCCCGCCGCCACGGACGACGACGAGGCGTGCAAGTTCGCGCGGGAGAAGATCGTCCAGATCGCGCGGCCGCTGAGCAAGGGATGACCGGCCTGCCCGAGCGCACGGAGGAGCGCTCCGGGGGCGGCCGAGCGCGGCGGCGCGAGCGGAGCTCGCCGGGGCCGCGCGGCCTGACCGCCGGGCCGTCCCGTGCGTGTCGGCTCTTGCCCTGTGAAGGCGCGAGGGCACGCCGATGCTCGGCTCATCGATCGCGGTTGGCGCGGTGTGCGAGGCCATGTAGGCTCGGCTGCGTCGAGCGCCATGGCGGATGAAGCGACACTCTTGAAGGCGGTCCTGGACGCGCCGGACGACGACGCTCCCCGGCTCGACTACGCCCGGTGGAGCGACGCCCAGGGAGACGCCGTGTCCATCGCGCGGGGCGAGCTCATTCGTGCTCAGATCGACCTCATGCACACGGCCCCGGAGGTCATCAAGACCGGCCGCGCGTTCGGCCTCCAGCACCGGATCTGGGAGCTCATCGAGCGCCACGGCGCCTCGTGGGCAGGGGCGATCGCGGGGTCGGTCGACGCGTACCACTTCGTGCGGGGCTTCGTCGGCTGGATCAAGCTGAGCGCTCGGCGCTTCCTCGACCATGGCGATAGCATCATGGCGCTGGCGCCCGTCCAGCACCTCGATCTGACGGACGTTCGCGACGTCGACGAGGCGCTCTTCGACTCGCCGCTCTGGTCCCACATCCGGTCATTGTCGATGGACGCGTGTGGCCTTCACGACCTGCACCTGCAGATGCTGGCCGCGTCGCCTCACGTCACCAACCTGCGCTGGCTCTCGGTGGCAGACAACCACTTGACCCTCGCCGCCGCGGAGGCCCTCGCCGCGTCGCCCTTCCTCCGCGACCTCCGGTATGTCGAGCTTCGCGGTAACCCGACCGACCCCGTGGAGCGCCTCGGGTACGACAGCGGCATCGTCGTCGCGAGCTGGATGCCCCCGGAGGGCAAGAGCCTCGAGGCGCGCTTCGGCCATCAGGCGTGGTTGCATCGGGAGGTCATTCCCGGTCGATTCGAGGTGTAGGCGCGCTGGACGCGCGCGGGAGCCATCGAGGCGTTGGCCGCTTCGCGGCGGCTGCGCGCGAGGTCTACCCTGCTACCGGGTAGGCGAACTCCAGCTGGGCCAGCCTGGCATCTTGGCTGTTACAGGCATCCCGGAGCTGCTGCAGGTTGCTATAGCCGTTTCTGGTGTTGCGCTCCGCGATGATGCGCGCCGCGAGAACGTCGCCCACGACCCCGGCGAGCTCGCCGGGGGTCATCGTGTTGACGTTCCTGTTCGGGTGATCCTCGAAATAGCGGTTCGCCAGCGCGGTGTTGACACCACAGATGATGAAGCCGTCGGGCACCGCCGACACGGGCAGCGTCGCGTGAAAGATCCACATTCTATCCTTCGGCGTGTTGCCGTGGACGTTCCGCGTGCCGATTCCGTACCCGGGATAGTTGTTGCACGCGGCTCCGAGGATCCGCACGAGGTGGTCTGCCGTCTCGAGGGCGACCAGCCGGCCTGCCTCCTCCACGGCCTGAAAGACCAGGTGATGAGCGAAGGAGCGCGGGTGCCCGACCGCGTCCGTCTCCTGCCCGTTGGGGATGACCAGGCGATCGTACTCGCGAGACTCTACCACCTCCAGCCCGGCGACCTCCTGCTCGTACTCGTTCGACAGTGTCCAGCGGGCCTCCTGGGCGTTCAACGGGCTCCGGTTGGCCCACCAATCACGGATGTTGTTCTCCCCCTGCGCGGCCGCCAGCCGCACCTCGACGGCCTCGTCGGCTGCCGCGGCACTGGCCAGGATGGCGCCGCGCCCCATGCGGGCACGCCTGGAGGAGGCGATCAGGTCGTCCTCACCGTCGATGCCGACGTCCCGGCGTCGCGCCGGCTCACGCGCGACGTTCGTGTTCGGGTCTTTCAGGAAGGTGATGTTCCTCGGGTTCTCGAAGATAGCCATGAGGCCCGCGCGGCCGAACCAGTCGAGGGCGCATTGCCTGTTTCGTGCCTTCTCCGCCGCGTTGAGGCCCACGCCTCCGCCGGCGGTGACACAGACCCTTTGTCCAACGTTCCACACCACCTCATCCCGGATCGCGTCCACGCCGTTGAGCGTCCTGCGATTGCGCCATCGCTCGACCAGCGACCAGACCTCGGGGCTGAGCCACGGGGGAGTCCGCGCGCCCGTGGTCTCGGCGCTGTCCCCGTCCCGGGGCGGCATGACGAGCGGGCGGCCCGGGCCGGTGCAGATGTCGATCTTCGCGGCGTAGACCAGGCGGGCCGTCCCGTTCGCTGGATCGTACAAGCACAGACGATATGGAGCCTCGCCGTCTGCGAAGGCCGGCCACGGGTCCTGGATTCGCAGGTTGATCGCGTCGCGAACCGCGCCGCCGCCCTCCTCGGCCGCGATCCGGGCGTCGATCGCCTCCATCCCCGCGCGCGTCTGGATCAGCCCGACCCACTCCTCTGCGACCCCGGCGCCGAGCGTGTCGAACTCTGCGCTGATCTGCGCGCCGAAGTGCTGGGAGTCGAGCCCGCCGTCGATCGCGTTCCCTCCCACGGAGGGTTGATTGGCGAACGCCGGGAAGCTCAGGAGGTGATTCGGTTGGCCCAGGCCGTGTTGCAAATACCTCGGCCAGGGGTTGGGAAAGCCCACATGGAGGACCGGGAGCTCGCCGAGGCGACCCTGCCCCCACGCGGACTCCACCAGCGTGCGGTGGTTGACCACCGCCATCGGACCTCGGCCGACGATCACATAGTAGACGGTGGGCAGCAGTACATTGACGACGTTGAGCCCCTCGAGGCCGGCCTCCACGTCTCGCGCGTCGTTGTCGGGCTCGTCCTGGACGAGACGGCGCTGTTCCGCCTCGTCGTCGACGGCGCCGGTCCCGCAGCAGCACCCCATGGTCAACCTCCCGATGTGCGTGTTTGCATGAGCCTGTCGAGCCTCGTGTAGCGGCGGAGGGTCTCGATGGCCCTCTCGTGGAGCTCGCATCCCCGCGGCGCGGGACCCGAGGCGGCGGCGGTGGCGAGCGCCTCGCTGGCCCAGGGGTGAAACGGATCCCGGTCGAAGGCGCTGCCGAGCAGGAACATGAGCCCGAGGTACACGATGACGGCCGGCCCCGCGGTGAGGCCGTGCTGCCTGGCCGCGCTCCGCGCGCCCTGGATCAGCCGCTCCACGGAGTCGTCGCCGAGAGCGTCGTATTTCCGGCGATACAGCTGCCTCAAGAAGCCGCGCAGCCCGTCGTCGCTGTCGTCGTGGGCCGCGGCGATCTCCTCGAAGCCGCGGGCGTCCGACCAGGCCAAGGCGCGCCTGTAATACTCGCCGCTCCGGCCGACGATCGGCTCCATGCGCCGCGCCGTCTCGCCGAGCAAGCCGGTCATCGCGTCGGCGCGGCTCGCGCGGGCGCTCTGGCGGAGATGCTCGCCTGCCCAGGGGAGCTGTGGATCTTCGTCGAAATGGCTCCCGAGGAAGACCATGAGGCCCACGAAGGGGCGGATGTCCACGGCGTCTCGAAAGCCGTGGCGGGCGGCGCGAGCGATGCCGACGTCGATGGCGCGGCGGCTCCGGGGATCGGTCAGGACGACGCAGTGCTGCGGATAGCGCCGCCAGAGGTAGCTCAGGACGTCTTCGCGGAGCCTCGTATAGGCGGGGCTGCCGGGCGCGGGGAGCTTCGTCGAGCGCACGGCTCAGGCCCCGGCCCAGGGTTCGGGGGCGCCCGGGCGGCGCTCGTGGTCGGAGGCAGCGGCGGGCATCGGCTCAGCTCGAGCTGGTGTGGCGCTCGGACAGCGCCGATGCCGTGGCCTCGTCGGGCTTGCCCGTGGCCTCGAGGTCGTGGTCGCTCTGGAAGCGCTTCAGCGCGGCGATCGTGGCAGCGTCGAGCTCGCCATGGCGCGGACCGCTGTAATAGCCGAGGTTGGCCAGGCGTGCCTGGATTCCGTCGACGTCTCGGGAGGGGTTGAGCGTCCGTGGAGCGATGTTGTAGACGTGCACGTCGTCCCCCTCGCCCACCGTCAGCCTCGCGCGCGGCATGTCCGGGGGGACGAAGGCCTCGACCAGCCCCTGGGCGCTCGTCGTTCCCTCGATCTTCCGGTCGCCGTACGTCAGGACGTAGGGGAGGTTCGCGAGCGGTTTATCCATCACGAGCAGCCGCAGGCGCAGCTTCGCGGGCACGCCCTTGCGACGGAAGGTGTGCTTGGCGCCCGTCGCGGCGCTGACCTCTCGCAGCGTCAGCTCAGGGACGTGGACCACGTCGCCCGGTCGGAGCACGAAGGGGCTGTCGCGAGACTCCTTCAAGGCGGCGTTCTCGGGGTGCGACCAGAGCGTGTTCCAGAAGAACCCGTTCTCGAAGGCGATGCTCGACATGCACTCCCCTTGCTTGACGATGTGCTTCTTCGCGGATCCCACCTGGACCTCCTGCCACGCGCCAGCGTCGATGATAGACGCCCGCGCCGGAGGGCGTCCACGGCGGCGCGCGGCGGCCATGTCGTTCACGGCGAGGCGCGCGCGCCGCTAGACCGCCGCGCCTCGCCACCGCGAAAGCCCGGCGGCGTCCTCGATGACGGCCTCGAAGCCTCGGAGCTTCGCCGGATCGAGGAACCCGACGCGCAGCGAGAAGCCCGGGTCGTCAGGGCGTCGGTAGAGCAGGATGCCCGCGTCGTGCCGCTCGAACAGGAGGCAGCGCCGCGGATACGGGAGCCGCGTGAACCCCAGCCGCTCGAGGATGACGGCCACGTCCTCGGCGCGCGGAGGCGCGCCCGCCGGCCCGCCGGTCGAGAGATATTCGGCGCGGTGAGGGAAGATCGGGAGGTGGACGTTCGTCATGGCCAGCACGAAGAGCATCTCCCGGAGGCTCACGAACCGCCGGGTGAGGCGCGTCGTCCACGTCTGCTCGCCGAAGGGGAAGCGGACGACGTGGCAGTCCTCGGCCTCGGACGGGGCGTCGAGATCGAGGAAGTAGTGCTGCCCGTCCGGGGACGCGTCGCCGAAGACGTAGAGAAAGCGGCGCGGCGGCATCCATGGAGCGAGGGCGTAGAGGTCTGCGATCTTGGAAGGGTGGTACTCGTGAAGGCCCTCGAGGAGCGGCCCGCCCTCGGCGCCCATCGCCAGCGCGAACGCTCGGTAGAAGCCCGGGCAAGGGCGGCCGAAGCGGTCCTCGATCTCGTCGAGCCGCCAGCCGTACACGCCCTGGACCCGGCCGCGGTACCCCGGCGCGTAGCGGTCGAGGAGCGAGAGGAGCTCTTCCATGGCTCAGGAGCACTCCTCTTGGTTCTTGCAGAGCATCTCCGGGATGAGCTCCTGGCAGGTCTCGCACGAAGGCACCGACTCTTTGTGCCGGAACTCCTGCAGGTTCCTCGATTTCTCTCCGTCTTTCGTCTTCGTGTACGTGACCTTGACGGTCACGCCGAGCGGCGAGTACCACTTCTCCGACATGGTCTTGACCTTGTGTCCCCCCGCGCCTCCTGCCTCGAGGAGCTTGGGAGCGGCGCAGTCCCAGGCGTTGCGGTTCAGCCTCTCGAGGGCGCCCTTCTGCCGGTCGCTCTGCGTGAAGCCGTCGACGAGCACGAACTTCCCGGTGGCCTTCACGGCGTCGCTGAAGCCGGGCGTGACCTTGCCGGAGGCGGCCGCGAGCATCTTGGGGGCCTGGCTGCACTTGCAGATACACGCCCCGATCATATAGGGCTTGGTGTACGTGCCGGTCCTCTCGTCCTCGCCGAGGACAGGGGGCTTTGCCCCGAGCTCGTCGTTGATCTTGCGGAGCTCTTTCGTGAGGTCCTCGGTCGCGACCTCGGCCTCTCGCCTGAGGGCCTTGATCTCGTCCCGCTTCGTCGTCACCTTCTTCTGGGCCTCGTTGTAGCTCTTGCCGAGCTCGGCCTTCTTCTCCTTGGGCGCGTTGTCGAGGTCCGTCTTCGCGGAGGCCGCAGCCGTCTCCAGCTGCTTCAAGGACACGTTCTGCTCATCGATCTTGCGCTCGAACACGGCCCGCTTCTCCCGCCGTTGCTCCACGAGAGCGAGGTACTTGCGCAGGAGCTCCTCTTGCGCGCGGAACTTTTTCTCGAGCTCCGCGAAGAGGGCGAGCAGCGTCTCGACGACCGCGCTCGTCTCGTGGACGCGGTGGTTGTCCAGCGCCTGCCGGCACACCACGCACGGCGCGTCGTCGCCGTAGGCCAGGCCCGTCTGCCCGTTCGAGATGAACGCGCTGTTGAACGTGTTGCCGTTGTGCATGGTCGGGTCGAGGAACCGGACCACGCCCTTGCCCTCCACCTTCACGTCCATGCTCGACCCGCTCCAGGTCAGCTTGCCCTTGATCTTCGACGAGATGACGCCCCCGGCCGACCCCGGCTCGTCGCCCGTGCTCGTGCTGAGCTCCGAGCTCGCGAGGGCCACGGGGTTGCCCGCGATCGCCGTCTGCTTGCTCCCCTTGGCGAGCATCGCGTCCTGCGCCGTGTTCACGAACGGCGTGGGCACCGGGCCGGCCGGCGTGGGCACCTTGCAGACGTCCGGCGGCGCCGCGATGTGCGTGAGCCCGTCGCCCTGGTGCAGGACCAGGCGGCCGTTCGCGAAGACGTTGCTCACCGCTCCTCCCTTCCTCGGGCCGCGACGGCCCCTTCCACCACGCAGGCCCCCACGCGCCCCCCGCGGCCCGGCGCGCCGTCCGCGCTGCCGTACACGAGCGCGCGCGGCGCCTGCCCCGGAGGGAGCGCGCGCCGCCGCCGCCTCTGGAGCGCCGCGGCCAGCATCACCGGCGCGGCGCCCGCGCCCGCGTCGCCCAGCCACTCGCCCGCGGCCGACAGCGCGAGCGGCTCCGGCATCAGCGCGGCGTTGCGCAGGTACGCGCGCGAGAGCTCCGTCGCCCAGAACGAGTCGCCCGGCTGGCAGCTCATCACCTCGTCCACGCGCCGCGCCCCCGCCGCCGCGTCCCCCCGGAGCGCGCGGAAGACGCCCGTCAGCCCGTCGGCCGCGCTCGGCACCCGCGACGCGAACGGGGCGGGCTCGGCCCCCAGCGCGACGCCCAGCACGACGCCCAGCGCGTCGAGGCCCATCGTCGCCGCCGCGCCGGGCCGCGCCAGCACGACGAACCCCGCCGCCTCCCCCGGGATGCGCCCGTCGCGGTTCTCCGCGCCGAGGTGCAGCCGCGCCGCCGAGAGCGCCGCCAGCGAGCCCGCGTCGCAGAGCGAGTCGACCGCGCCCACCACAGCCAAAGGCCCCGCCCGGCCCGCGCGCAGGTCCTCGATCGCCGCGGAGAGCGCCTCGAAGAAGCCCGCGCGCCCCGCCTCGTAGGCCCCGGCGAGCTCGATCGCGCCGCGCGCCCCGGCGCGCGCCGCCGGATCGCGCCTCGCCAGCGCCGAGAGGAGCGGCTCCCGCGCGATCTCCGCCCCGAGCCCCGGCTCCGGCAGCCCGAGGTAGAGCGGCGCTCGCCCGGGGAGGGCCTCGAGCCGTTGCCGCAGGCCGTCGAGCGCGGCGCGGCCGAGCTCGATCATCCGCTCCGTGCGGGTGGACGTCGGATCGAGCGTCGAGAGCCGCGACGCGCGCACGGGCTGGCCGGCGCCGTCCCGCACCGAGGTCTCCGCGAAGCGGGCGAGCCCCGCCCGCATCGACGCGAGCGTCATCTCCGCGGTCGTCCCGACCGGCGTGCACAGCCCGAGGCCCACGACGCGCTCGCCGCTCACGGCGCGTTCTCCCACGGCTCCAGCAGGCGGACCGTGGTGGCCTCGTGCCCGGCGAGCTCGCCGTGGGCCACGAACGTCGCGCGGTAGATGAGCGAGACGCGCCGCTCGTCCGGCTCCAGGTAGACCGAGTCGAGGGTCATGAGCCGCCGCACCACGCGCCGCGCGAAGGCGCACTTCGCGACCACCCGGCACACGGGCAGCGAGAACGCGAGCGGGCCGTCCGGCGAGACGCCGTCGAGCACGACGGGCTCGCCGCCCCGGAGGTGCGGCGAGGCAGAGAGGCCGCGCGGCGCCGCCTGGAAGAAGCGCTCGTCGAAGTCGGCAGGCCAGAGCGGGGCGCGCCGCTCGATCCACGCCGCGTCGTACGTGCCCGCGAGGGCGAGGCGCGGCTGCCAGCTCCGGGCCACCGGACCGAAGCCGCACGGCGGAGGCCGGTCCGACCAGCGCTCGATGGGCGCGGCGGGGTCCTCGATGAACGGCAAGGGGCGGTCCTGCGCCTCGCGCTCGCTCGCGTGGAGGCCCATGCCCACCGGGTTGCGCGCGTCGTATGCGCCGGCCGCCGCCCCGCCGAAGCTCTGCTCGTAGCGGAGCGGCATCGACCGGAAGGGCTCCGGGATCGAGGCGGAGAGCCCCGCCACACCGCGCTTCCAGACGCGCGCGCCGAACACCAGCGCGCGCTTCTCGAGCCGGCCCACGCGGATCGCGACCGAGGCCGTGGCCGCCCGCCGCCCGCCGGCGGTCCATGCATGGCCATGGAGCAGCACGTCCGTGAGCGGGCGCGTGTACGCGGCCTCCGATTCATAACGAAGGCTCGACGCCCCGGGCTCGCCCCAGTACGCGTCGGCCGCGCGCGGCGCGGGCTGCTCGTCGCAAAGGCGCAGCGGCCCCGCGGCGGGCCGCCCCGGCGCAGGCAGGACGAAGCTGCCGGCGGCGACGACGACGAGGCACTCCGCCCCGTCCCGGGTGAGCGACGGGAAATCGGCGGCCGCGAGCGGGGTGAGGTTGTCGAGGGCGGGCATCCAGCCAGTGCGCGGTGAGCATTTCATACCCGTCTGGGCAGCACAAGCAGCTCGACATCGCGCCGCAGGGAACATGTATCATCGGAGCGCTCGCGCGCGCGCGCTCCCGTGCGCTCGCCTCTCGGGAGGAGCGGGGCACGTGCACACATTGCAGATCGAAGGGTTCAGCGCAGATCTCCGGATCGTCCATTTCGAGGGACAGGAGGCGATCTCCGAGCTCTTCCGGTTCGATATCACGCTGGTGAGCCTCGATGGCGACATCGCCCTCGGCGATGCGGTCGGCAAGCGCGCGTCGCTCACGTTCCGGGCCAACGAGGACGTCCGCCACGTCCACGGGATCATCGCCCATTTCGAGCTGGGAGAAGAGGGGAGGAGGCTCACCGCCTACAGGGCCGTGCTGGTGCCCGACGTCTATCGCCTGCTCCACCGGCGCGACAGCCGCATCTTCCAGGAGCTCTCGGTCCCCGACATCCTGAAGAAGGTCTTTGGCGCCGCCGGGGTCGCCTCCGACGGCTGCCGCTTCTCGCTCCGGAAGAGCTATGCGACCCGCGAGTATTGCGTGCAGTACCGCGAGAGCGACTGGGCCTTTGCCTGCCGGCTGATGGAGGAGGAAGGCATCTCCTACTGGTTCGATCACGACGCCAGCGCGCACGTGCTCGTGCTCTGCGACGCGCCCTCGGCCCACCCCCCGATCGACGGCGAGGCGACGGTCGTTTTCCGCCCGCCGCTCGGCGCGCTCATCAGCGGCGAGCACATCTCCCGCTTCCGCTATGCCGAGCAGCTCCGGCCCGGCAAGGTCACGCTGCGCGATTACAACTTCAAGAAGCCGGATCTCTCGCTGGAGAGCTCGGAGCAGGGCGAGCGCGACGACGATCTCGAGATCTACGACCACCCCGGCGACTACGATGCGCCGGGCGCGGGCCGGGAGCGCGCGCGCGTCCGGCTGGAGGAGCTCGCGGCGAGGCGCCGCACCGCCGAGGGCGAGGCCGTGTGCCCTCGCCTGCTCGCCGGCCGCACCTTCTCGCTCGCCGAGCACCCGAGCGACGACATCAACCAGTCTTATCTCCTCGTCCGCGTCGAGCACAGCGGCCACGAGCCTGCGATGGATGCCGTGGCGAGCGAGGGCAGGTCGCCCTGTGAAACCCGGTTCCAGGCCATCCCCGCCGCCGTCCCGCTCCGCCCGCCGCTCATCACGCCGAAGCCCTCGATCAGGGGCGTCCAGACCGCGATCGTCACCGGCCCCGCGGGCGAGGAGATCTACACGGACGAGCACGGGCGCATCAAGGTGCAGTTCCACTGGGACCGGCAGGGCAAGCGGGACGAGCGCAGCTCGTGCTGGATCCGGGTGAGCCAGGCGTGGGCCGGCGGCGCGTGGGGAGCGGTCATCCTGCCGCGCATCGGCCACGAGGTCGTCGTCGACTTCATCGAGGGCGACCCGGATCGCCCGCTCGTCGTCGGCAGCGTCTACCATGGCGCCAACGTGCCGCCGTACCCGCTGCCCGCCGAGAAGACGAAGAGCACCCTCAAGTCGAACAGCTCGTCCGGCGGCGAGGGGTTCAACGAGCTCCGCTTCGAGGACCGGAAGGGCTCCGAGGAGATCTTCCTCCACGGCCAGAAGGACTGGAACACCGTCGTTCGCAACGACAAGACCCAGGAGATCGGCCGCGACGAGGCGCTCCACGTCGTCCGCGACCGGACGAAGCGCGTGGACAACGATCAGCGCGAGGCGGTCGGTGGCCACAAGACCATCGAGGTCAAGAAGACGCACACGGAGAGCATCGGGCAGGACGAGCGCCTCGACGTCGGCGGCGACCGGAGCGTCTCGGTGTCGGGCGGCCATACCGAGTCGGTCGGCAAGGACCAGTCGGTCGACGTGCGCGGCGGCCAGAGCGTCTCGATCGGCGCGTCGGCGTCGATCTCGGTCGCCAAGAGCAAGACCGAATCCGTCGGCGAGGCGAGCGACGAGACGGTCGGCAAGAACAAGTCGGTGAGCGTGGACGAGGCCTACGCCATCACGGTGGGCAAGGACATGACCGTCACGGTCAGCAAGAGCGCGAAGGATGAGGTCGGCGAGAACAAGGCGATCATCGTTGGCAAGGAGCTGACCATCCAGGTCGGCGACGCGCGGATCCTGATCAAGAAGAGCGGCGACATCGTTGTGCAGGGAAAGCAGCTCGTCGTGAAGGCCGACGGCCCGATCCAGGTGGAAGGGCAGAAGCTCGCGGTGAAGTCCGGCGGCGACGTGAGCGTGCAGGCCTCGGGCAACGTGAGCGTCAAGGGCGGCAAGATCGGGATGAACTGAAGGCGAGCCCGGTCGAGGCCCGCGGGTCGAGCGGAGGAGGGCGCATGGAGAAGCGAGCGAGCGGTGGGGGAGGGGGGGCGGCGGTGGCTGGATGAGCTCGACCCTGGAGGCCTCGCTCTGCGAGGAGCACGCGGACCAGGCGGCGTTCCTGTGGCTCGTCCGGGACCGCGCCGCCCGGAGCGCGGCTTATGACCTCGATGACCTGGCCGAGCTCGACGACCGGCTGGAGGCGCACCTCGACGGGCTCAGGGTGGCGGGAGACGCGGGCTGGCAGGCGTGCCGCGCGCTGCTCGAGCGGGCCGAGGGGGGCGAGGTGTTCGGCGCGGCGGTCGTGGCCGTGCATCGCTGGGACCTGCGGGGGCTCGCGCGGGTCCTCGACGTGGGCGGCGGCGCGCCGGACCTGTCGCGGGGCATCGCGTCGGCGCTCGGGTGGACGCCGATCGAGCGCGTGCGGCGCCTCCTGCCGGGGCTCTCCTCCGGCCGGTGCCCGCCGGCGCTACAATGGCTGGGGATCGCGGCGTGCGCGGCGCACGGGGAGGACCCGGGCGCGCCGCTCGGCTACGCGCTGCTCGCAGGCGACGCGCGGCTGCGCGCGCGAGCGCTGCGGGCGGCAGGGCAGCTCGGGCGGGTCGACCTGCTCCCGGAGGTGCGCGCGTCGCTCCGCTCCGACGACGAGGCGTGCCGCTTCTGGTCGGCGTGGGCAGCGGCGCTGCTCGGCGAGAGCGCGTCCGCGCAGGTGCTCTGGGAGCTCGCGGGCGGAGACGGGCGGTTCGCAGCGGCGTCCGCGAGCATGGCGATGCGGCGGATGGACCCGGCCGCCGCGTCCACCTGGCTGCGCGCGCTGGCGAGGTCCGCTCGGGACCCGCGGACGGCGGTGGCGGCGACGGCGGCGCTTGGCGACCCGGCCGGCGTGCCGTGGCTCCTGGAGGTCGCGGCAGATCCTGCCCTCTCGCGCCTTGCGGGTCAGGCCATCGCGCTGATCACCGGGCTCGATCTGGCCGCAGAGCACCTCGCGAGAAGGGCGCCCGACGGGCTCCGGGCGGGACCGACGGACGATCCGGACGACGAGGACGTGGCGGCGGCTCCGGACGAGGACCTCGCATTTCCCGATGTCGCCGGCGTGGCCGCCTGGTGGCGCCGCCGTGCGGCGGAGTACAGGCCGGGGACGAGGTACCTGCTCGGGCGGGCGATGACGCGAGAGGGGCTGGAGAAGGCGCTGCGGGGAGGCAACCAGGTCGCGCGCGGGGCCGCGGCGGTGGAGCTGAGCTTGCGGGAGCGAGGGCGGAGGGTGTTCGAGGTGCGGGGGCCGGGCTTCGCGCAGCAGGAGGCGCTCGGGCAGCTCTGGTAGCGAGCGCTGCGCGTGGCGGAGAGGGCGGCGCGCGCCGTCCTCGCGCCGGGAAGACGCGGTGTGGTACTGGGATGGACCGTGCACCGCGCTCGATGGCCCGTCGCTATCACGTCGCTGGGCCGCGCCTCGGCGGCGACGCTGGTCTGGCAGCTGCGCGGGCAGCGGTTCGTGACCGCGGTCGTCAAGGCGACGTTCGGGCTCGTCGCCGAGGGCACCGTGACGCTCGGCGAGCCGGATCCGATCGTGCCCGGCGAGGTTCCGGATCCCTCGGGCGTGGGGCTGCGCGCGGCGGGGGATCTGGCGCCGTACCTGCGCGAGGCGGACGTGCTGCTGACGGGGCACGCCGAGGTCCCTCCGACGGTCGCCGGCGAGATCACGGTCCGGCTGGCCGTCGTGCAGGAGGGGGCGCTGCGGCTCGACCGATGGTTGGCGCTCGACGGGCCCGTGCCGGGGAGCGAGGGGCAGCGGCGCGTGCGGGTGGACGGGATGGGGCCGCTGTCCCGCCGCTGGCCACGGCGCGAGGCGCTGCTCGGCGCGGCGGATCCCAGGCGGCTCGAGGGCGTGGAGCTGGAGGTGCCCGAGGGGCTCGACTGGGCGTACTTCCAGGCAGCGCCAGCCGAGCAGCGGATGGAGGGCCTGCGAGGGGACGAGTGGGTCGTGCTGGGAGGCATGTTCGCGCAGCGGCCGCGGCTGCGGACGCAGCTCGCGGGCGCGCGGGCCGTCGCGCGGCTGTTCCGGCGCGAGGGGCGGGCGCCGCGCGAGGGAGCGGCGCTGGCCATGCGCGCCGACACCCTGCAGATCGACGCGGATCGGCGGTGCTGTTCGGTGGTGTGGCGAGGCTACACGGCCGTGGCGGGCGAGGATCTCGCGGCGCTCCGGATCGTGGCAGGCGTGGAGCTGCCAGGCGAGCCGCTGCGGTGGGTCGACCCCTTTGCGCAGGAGTCGGGGCGATCGGCCACGCCGTCGGCGGTGGCGCCATCGCGCGCGGTGCTGCCGCTGCCCGCCGCGGCGGCGCCCGTGATGGAGCAGGTCGAGGACCACCCGCTCGAAGGGACGATGGTCCCGCTGAGCGCGCGCGCGCGCCGTCCAGCGACGCCGTTCGAGGCCCCGTCCGTGCTCCCTCCGGCCCCGCAGCCGGCCGGCCCGGCGGCGCCGCGGGCGCCCAGGATCCAGGACCATCTGCTCGAAGGGACGATGGATCCGCTGAGCATGCGCGTCCGCCGGCCAGCGACGCCGTTCGAGGCCCCGCGCGAGCTCCCTCCGGCCCTGCCGGCGCTGCTCCAGGCACCCGCGCCCGCTGACCCCTCGCGGCCCGACGTCGCAGCCCCGCCGGGGCCGCTTCTAGGGCTCGCTGCCGAGCCTGCGGGCCTCGGCGACGCGTTCCTCTCCGCCATGGCCGAGGCGGGCGCCCTGCCCTGACGAGCGCGCGCCAGGCGCCGGACGGCCGCTTTCAGCGGAGCTTTTCTCGCGGGAAGCCAGGCTGTATGCTCGAGCGAGCCCGGGAAGGAGCATGGTGGTTTGAAGCGGCTGCTATCGCTGGGTCCGCGGCGCTTCGCGATCGAGCCCTCCGGCGGCCGCGAGGACGGCGCGGACCTGCTCCACGCTCGCGCGAGCGCGGCCGCCTGGCTGCGCCAGCTCTTCGCCGAGCCCCACAACCGCCCGACGCTCCGGCGGCTGCTCGATGACGCCGCGCCGGCCAGCGTCGTCCACCGCCTGGCCGACGCCGACGTGCTCGACGCGCTGAGCCGGCTGTTGATGAGCGGCCGGGTGCGGCTCCGCGAGGCGCCCCTGCCCTGGCTGCCGTCCTACGGCGGCGACGCGGCCGACGCCGAGGAGCAGGCGCCGGCCAGCGCCGCCCCGCGCGCGCCGAGGACCGAGCTCACCTGGATCGAGATCCGTCTCCTCGGCGAGGATGACCGGCCTATCCCGTACGAGCGCTACCGGGTGGAGCTGCCCAACGGCTCGATCCGGGAAGGATCGCTCGACGACGAGGGCCGCGCCCGCCTCGACGGCATCGAGGCGGGCGCGTGCCTCGTCACCTTCCCGGCGCTCGACCAGGAGGCCTGGGAGCGCGTGGGATGATGCTCTTCCCGCCTTCTGGTTCCACGTGGAGCGCTGCCTGCTCCGGTCCCTACGCCCCCATCGCTCCGCGCGGCTGCCGCGCCGCGGCCGTCGCATAAGGCGGCTCGCGGCCGGCGCGCACGGCGGCGAGATCGGCGCGCATCGTCCTCGCGTCGGGATAACGCTCCTGCTTGAGGAAGGCGAGGGCGCGGTCGACCACGGCGCACAGGCCGGGCGGCGCCGTGGGGGCGTGCATCGCGAGGGGCGGCGCCTTCTCCGTGGCGACCGCGATGAGCAGGCGCGCGTCGTCCAGGTTGCCGTGGATCGTGCGGCCCGCGAGCAGCCGGAACATCGTCGCTCCGAGGCCGAAGAGGTCTGTCCGGCCGTCGATCTCGCGGATGAGGCCCAGCGCCTGCTCGGGCGCCATGTAATCGTCGGTGCCGATCGACACGCCGGTCGCGGTCTTCGTCATCTCCGGCACCCCGGCGACGTCCTCGAGCAGCGGGTCGAGGACGCGCGCGAGGCCGAAATCGAGCACCCGCACGCGCCCGTCGTTGCCGATGTGGAGGTTCTCGGGCTTGAGATCGCGGTGAACGACGCCGTGCTCGTGCGCCACGATCAGCACGTCGAGCACCCGCTCGCCGAGCGCGAGCACCTGGCCGACAGGGAGCGTCCCGTGCCGCGCCATGCGGTCGAACACCGTTTCTCCCTCGAGCACCTCCATGGCCATGTAGACGAGGCCGTCGTCCGTGGCCCCGGACTCCAGCACCTGGGGGAGCCCGTCGCAGAGCGGGGCCACGGCGGCCAGCGCGCTCCCGATCGGCCCCTCGCGCAAGAACCGCTTTCGCACCGCCTCGATCTCGGCGAGCTCGGCGTGCAGGACCTTGAGCGCCGCCACACACCCGTCAGCCCGGCGGCAAAAGAAGACGCTCGCCATGCCGCCGACCCCGAGGACGCTCTCCACCGCCCAGGGGCCGATCCACGTGCCGACGCGCTGCTCCGCCAGCTCCTCTTCGGTCACCATGGAGCGATGCTACCACCGGCGGCTGCCCGCAGGGCCCCGTCCCGCAGGGTCTCGTCCGCGTCCCTCTTGCCGGGCCCTGGCCGCGCGCCTCTTGCCGGGCCCCGTCCGCGTTCCTCGGGGCGAGTACTGCGCTCTTGCGGCGGAGAGGACAAGCAAAGGCTGGTGGTCACGTCCCCGACTGAGCGAGCGCCTGGACCGCTCGCCATAGCTGGGTCACCACGTCGCGATCCAGGCCGACGGTGGAGAGCTTCTCGAGGCACCCGGCGCAGACATGACCGGCCTGGAGCTTGATAGCCACATCGGCCTTCTGCTGGCAGAGGTCGAAGAGGCAGGCGAGGGTCTCGGTGTGCAACAGCTTCGCGGGCTCATAATCGGCGGAGAGGGCGTGCAGCCCGTAGAGGAGCAGCTCGTAGGCCACGAAGGACGCGGCTGGCAAGGAGATGAGCTGATCCAGGCCGGCCAGCGAGATCACCGCCGTCCGGTATCCCAAATGCCAGTGCGAGAACCAGCGGTCCAGCAGGGGCTGCTCCACGAAGACCACCTTGAGGGCGCCGGGATCCAGCGAGTCCGCGTAGGCGGCCAGCTCGTCCTCGCCGCGCTGCGAGAGCGGACCGGCAGGGATCGGAGCCCCCTGGAACGGCACGTCCACGTCGAAGGCCGGCGCGCCCTTCACACCGCCGAGCGCCTGGGATGCCGTCCGGAGCAGCGGGGCCAGCCGGGCATCCGTGGGGACCCCGAGGACCCGAGGGCCGGGCCGGGCGCGGCCGCGCCCGCCCATCTTCATGGCCATCGTCGCGTCGTAATAATGGTTCTTCTTGCTCAGGGAGGACATCGGCCTGGAATAGGCGTCTCGCTCGGCGTCGAGCCGGTCCGCTTCGGCCCGGATCTCGGGATCCCCGTCGGCGTAGCCTCGGAGCCGGCTGGCCGCGTCGGTCAGCGCGGACGCGGCTTCCTTCCACAGGCGATCGTCGTTGAGCCCCAGGGCCACCCGGCGAGCGCGGGCGGCGTCGAGCGCAGCCGCGGCCCGGAGCACCTCCGGATCCGCCGGCTGGGCGCGCGCCTGCTCCTCCGCGACCCGAGGCCATGCCAGCGTCCAGGGCTCCTTCGACAGCGCGCCGTCCCGGTCCGCGAGCGCGACATCGATTGCGAGCGTCTCGGCGATCGCGCCGGCGGGGAAGCGCAGCCGGAACATCGGGGCCAGCACCATCCCGCCCGGGAGCGAGCCGAGCGAGAAGGAGCAGGTCCCGCCGTCGCGGGTGCAGGGGTAGTCATTGAGCGACTCCACCTCGACGCCCCCGGGTGCGCGGATCACGAGCGCGGCGTCGCGGGCGACCACGGAGAGCACCTCGCCGATTTCCCGGCCGACGAAGCCGGGGAGCTCGTCGGCGCGCGCGGCGAAATAGAAGTTGCCGCCGCCCTCCTCGGAGAGGCGGCCCAGGAGGAACTCGTTGAAGCCCTCGCCCAGGCCAATGGTGCTGGTGGTCACCCGGCGCAGCCGCTGGGAGCGGGCGCGGGAAGTCAGCTCGTCGGGCGAGGTGAGCCCGTGGTTGGCCTGGCCGTCGGTGAGCAGGAGGACGCGACCGATGGCATCCTCGGGCAGGTGCGCGCCCACCTCGGCGCAGCCGCGGAGCCAGCCGCCGCCCAGGTCGGTGTTGCCTCGCGCGGTCACCGTGTCGAGCGCGGCCTCGGCGCGCAGCCGCGCCCCGGGTGTGGCGTCGGTGGAGGGGATGGGCACCTCGACCTGGTGGTCGAAGGTGACCACGCTGAAGCGGTCGCCGGGCTGGAGGGTGCGGATGGCCTGGCGAGCAGCTTCCAGCGCGAGCCGCAGCTTCTCGCCAGACATGGAGCCGGAGCGGTCAATCACCAGCGAGAGGTGGACAGGCTTGCGGGCCTGGCCCCTCTCGGGTCGGGGTACCGTGATCTCCACCCGGAGCAGTCGCTCCGAGGGCTCGGCGGGGAGCCATGGTCGATCGGGGCGGGCGTTGAACATGGCACCATGGCACACCCCGCCCCGGGCTGCCGTCAACGGGTCGATGGCTTCCGCAGGCCGGCAGATCGCCGCATCGCCGCATCGCCGCGCGCCGAGCTTCACGCCAAGGAGACTCCCTCGATGCCCGCCATGCACTCGCTCCCGCCGGTTCATCGCCCTCTCGAGGACGCGCTCGCGCTCGGCCCCGCGCTGCTCGCGCGCGCCCGCACGGCAGAGGCGGCGCCCTGGCTCGCCGCCAGCCTCGTCGAGGGCCCCGCCGTGGTGCTGGGCGCGGCCCAGCGCGCGGCGCGCGTGGTCGACCTCTCGGCCTGCGCCGCGCGCGGCGCGAAGGTCCTGCGGCGCGCCACGACGGGCACCGCCGCGTTCCTCGGCGGGCGCGGCGTCGTGTGGACCCTCGCGCTGCCGCACGCCGCCGCGCTCGCGCCCGACGCCACCGCCCGGACGCTCCTCAACCGCAACGTGCGCGGCTTTCTCAAGGGCTTCTCCCGCGCCGGCGCGCCCGCGCATTACTTCGGGCGCGAGTGGATCTCGCTGCAGCACCGCCCCGCCGCGCTGCTCGGCCTCGACGCCACGCCGGACGGCGCGGTCCTCATCGAGGTCTTCGCGGGCCTCGACGCGGCGCCCGCGATCCCCCCGGAGCTCGCGGCGCCGGACGAGCGCGTCATCGACCGCTGGCTGGGCAAGGCCCCGGCCGCGCTCTCCGACGTCCTCCCGGCGCGCCTCTCGCTCGAGGCGCTCGCGCGCGCCGTCGTCGAGGGGGTCGCCCTCCGCGCCGCGCTCCCGCTGATCGACGGCGGCGAGGCGCCCGAGCTCGCGGCCGAGCGCTTCCAGCCCGTGACCGCGCCCGACGACCCGGTGCCGCCGGGCGCCTCCGCCGCGGCGCTGGCGCGCGTGCCCATCGGCTGGATCGAGGCCGCGGCGCTCGCCGACGTTCCGCACGTCCCGCGCGTCCCGCGCGTCCCGCCGGCGCGCGCGTGGCTCGGCGGCGACGTCCTCACGGCGCGCTGGCTCCTCGACGCGCTCGGCCGGGGGGATGCGCCGGCGCGCGGCGAGGACGTCGACGCTGAGGCCTCGCCGCTGGAGGGGGCGACCCTCGCCGACCTGCGCGCGCTCGCGCGGCGCGCGCTCGCCCTGGGCCGCGCGCCCGGGGGCTGATCCGCCTCAGAGGCCTCAGAGGGACGCCTGGCACGGCGCGAGCTGGCTCGCCAGGGGCCCGAGCGCCGCGCCGGCCGCGCCCCCGGCGAGCAGACCCGCCAGCGCAGGGCGCGGGCGAGGATCCGGATCGGGGACATGCCGCCCTCCGTCGAGGCGATAACGCCATCGGGGACCCCGGGCGACGAGATCGGCGATCGCGAAAAGGAACCGGTCGATGTCCGCCGCGCTGGTGCCGACGCCGAAGCTCGCCCGCACCGCGAGGGGCACCGCCGCGCTTCCGCTCGCCTCCGGCGCGCGATCCCCGGCGAGCGCCGTCATGAGCGGGTGCGCGCAGAACGACCCGTCCCGCACGCCGATGCCGTGCTCGGCGCTCAGGGCCGCGGCGACCGCGCCGGGATGGAGGCCCCGCACATTGAACGTCACGACGCCGATCCGCGGGCTCTCCGGGCCCCACATCGCGAGGCGCTCGACGCCGGGCACGGCGCAGAGGCCGCGCGTGACGCGGTCGAGCAGGCTCGCCTCGTGCGCCGCCACGGCGGACATGCCCACCTCGGAGAGCGCGCGGCACGCCGCCGCAAGCGACACCGCGCCGACCACGTTGGGCGTGCCGGCCTCGTGGCGGGGCGCGCCGTTCGCCCACTCGACGCCGTCGTGCGTGACGCGCCGGACGGCGCCGCCGCCGGCGAGGTAGGGGCGCGCGGCGTCGAGCCAGTCGCCGCGGCCGACGAGCACCCCGCCGCCGAAGGGGGCGTAGAGCTTGTGACCGGACAGCGCGACATAATCGGCCCCGATCCCGGCGAGCGCGATCGCGCGGTGCGGCGCGAGCTGGGCCGCGTCCACGGCGAGCCGCGCGCCGTGGCGATGGGCGACCGCGGCGAGCTCCGGGAGCGGCCACAGCTCGCCCGTGACGTTGCTCGCCCCCGTCACGGCGAGCAGCCGATGGCGTGAGAACGCGCCGCGCAGCGCGCCGTCGGCCCGCGCGATCGCCTCGTCCGCGCTCGCGGGCACCGGCAGGACGACGGATCGACCGCGCCGCCACGGCAGCTGGTTCGCGTGGTGCTCCGACGCGAACATCACCACCGTCGTGTCCTCGGGCAGCGCCGCGGCGAGCAGGTTGAGCGCGTCGGTGGTGTTCCTGGTGAACACCACCGTGTCCTCGGCGCGCGCTCCAACGAAGTCCGCCACCTCCTGGCGAGCGGCGGCATAGAGCTCCGTCGTCACGGTGGACGCGAACCCCGCCCCGCGGTGCACGCTGCTGTACCAGGGCAACAGCGCCGCGACCGCGTCGAGCACCGAGCGCAGGCACGGGGCGCTGGCCGCGTAATCGAGGTTCACGTAGCCCACCTGCTCGCCGGTCACGAGCGGCACGGAGAGGTCCGCCCCGACGACGGGCAAAGGGAGCGCGCCGAGGGCACGCGGCGCCGGCGCGCCCGCGTCAGGGCGCGAATTCACGATGGAAGCGATCGACATATCACCTCACGAGTCCAGGGGACTCCGGGCGACCAGAGTCCGCGCTTGCCCGCCGCACATGCGGCCGGCCAGGTCGTCACCCGGGACACCCCACCGCGGATCGGAGGGTTGTCGGCCAGCGAGCCGGGGCTACGCGCTGGCGCTCATGACCTGCCGAACCATTACCGCGATGGTCGCCTCGTGGCAAGGCCCGGCTCGACCTCACAGCCGCCCGCTCGGCTGCGACCGCCGGTACGCTGGTTGCATTGTGAATCTCCGGGGCAATGCGATGCCGCACATGGCGGCTCCGGGACAGGGCCCTCACGGCCGACTCTGCCGCACGAGGCGGGGTGCGACCGTGAGCCGTCCGTCCTCCAGCGCACCCCGAGAGAACCCATGAAGACACCCAGACTCCTTCTCGCCCTCTTCCTCCTTTGCGCCTCCTGCAGCGCCTGCAGACCGGACGAGAGGCTGGCTCCGGTGGGCCACGGCGGCTCGGCGCCGGGCGACGCAGGCGCCGAGCCGGACGCCACCGAGGGCGGCGCCGAGGGCGACCTGTTCGCCCGGCTCCCGGAGATCGCGCCGACGGCCACCGGGCGGCGGGGGGCGGCGGCGACGGTCGATCTCCGCGGGACGCTGGCCGCCATCGAGATCCTGAAGCGAGGGGGGAACGCCGTCGACGCCGCGGTCGCCGCGGCGGGCGTGCTCGGCGTGACCGACCCGTTCTCCTGCGGTATCGGCGGCGGCGGCTTCATGCTCGTCTACCTGGCCGGCGAGGACGAGGTGATCGCCCTGGATCACCGGGAGACGGCGCCGTCCCGGCTCGAGGCGAGGTCCTTTTATGAAGACGGGGCGCCGATCGCGTTCAACGAGCTCGTCACGAGCGGCCTGTCGGTCGGCGTGCCCGGCACGGTGCGGGGCTGGAGCGAGGCGCTCCGCCGCCATGGAACGCTCGGGCTCGGAGACGTGCTGAAGCGGGCCATCCAGGTCGCCGAGGCGGGGTTCGACGTCGACCAGACCTTCCTCGACCAGACCCGCCGCAACCTCGCCCGATTCCAGGCGATCACGAGCAGCAAAGCGCTCTTCCTGGGGCCCGGCGGCGAGCCGTGGCCCGTGGGCACGATCTTCAAGAACCCGGATCTGGCCGGCACCTACCGGCTCATCGCCGAGGGCGGAGAGAAGGCGTTCTACGAAGGGCGGGTCGCCGAGGCGATCGTCGCCGCGGTGAAGTCGCCTCCGGTCGAGCCCGGGAGCGCGCTCGACGTCCGGGCGGGGGTCATCGAGCTCTCGGACCTCCAGGGCTACGAGGCCCGCGTCCGCCCCGCGCTCTCGACGACGTACCGCGACTACACCCTCTACGGCCTGGGCCTCCCGAGCAGCGGCGGGATCGCCGTCGCGGAGGCGCTGAACCTGCTCGAGGGGTACGACCCGGCGACGCTCACGCCGGTCGAGGTGCTGCACCGCTATCTCGGCGCCTCCCGGCTCGCGTTCGCGGATCGAGGCGCCTTCCTCGGCGATCCCGAGTTCGTGGACGCCCCCGTCAAGGGGCTGCTCTCGAAGGACTACGCCGACGCGCGGCGCGCCCTCATCGACCTCGCCGAGGCCCCTTCGGCGGCGGCGCCGCCGGGCGATCCCTACGCATTCCAGAGCGATCCGAGCCCCGCGCCCGGCCGCGCCCCGGCGGCGAGCGGCGGGGACGCCGGCCCGAGGGACGCTTCCGACAACGAGACGACGCACATCACGGTCAGCGACGCCGCCGGGAACATCGTCTCCTATACCTGCACCATCGAGTACGAGGGCGGCAATGGCATCGTCGTCCCAGGGTACGGCTTCCTGCTGAACAACGAGCTCACCGACTTCAACATCCCGCCCGACCCGAGCTCGCCGCACCCCAACGCGGTCGAGCCGGGCAAGCGCCCGCGCAGCAGCATGAGCCCCACGATCGTCTTCAAGGACGGCAAGCCCGTGCTCGCGCTCGGCTCGCCAGGCGGGTCCACCATCATCACCACGGTGCTGCAGATCCTCGTCGGCCATATCGATCTGGGCCTCCCCATTGACAGCGCGCTCGCGGCGCCGCGCCTGTCGCAGCGCAACTCGGGCGACGGCGCCACCGACGCGGAGACCGCGTTCCTGAGCGCCCCGGAGGCCGAGGGGCTCGCGTCCCTGGGCCACGTCCTCTCCGACGCGGGCACGATGGGAGGCGAGATCGGCGCGGCCACCGCCCTGCGCTTCAACGGCGATGGGACCGTGACCGCGGTCGCCGAGCCGGTCCGGCGCCACGGCGGGAGCGCGATGGTCGAGCAGGAGCGGTGAGTCCCCTCGAAATGAGGCGATTTGTCAGGGCGCCGGGGGCCACGCGCCGATCTGCGCCAGCGCGGTGAACCAGTCCTCGAGGTGCCACGTCCGCGCGATCCGGCCCTCCCGCAGCGCATGAAAATCGTGGCACGGGATGCTGATCTCCCGCCCGCTCGGCGCTACCCCCAGAAAAGCGTCTCGATGGGTCCCCGTGAGGACAGACCGGACCGCGGCCCGGCCTGGCTCCTGGAGGATGTCCAGCACCGTGAGCTTCACGTCGGGAAAGGCCTTGAAGAACGCGCGCAGGATGGGCTTGATGCTCTCCGGGCCTACCCCTTGACCGGGGGGCAGCGGGATGTCCTCCCAGTCCTGGGTCACCGCCTCGTCGATGAGCTCCGGCCGCCGCTCGCTGAAGGCGCGGTAGAACGTCAGCAAGGCCGCGCGCTCCGCCAGGGCCGCGGCCGTGGCAGGGGCGATCGGAATGACGGCATCGATGTTCGCCATGGTTGCCTCTTCTCCGTCGGGTGTGACGGCGGACTGACCCCCCGGACAGCAAGGGCGTGCCGCTTCGCAATGCGCGCGCCAGCGGGCGGCCATCGTGCCCGCCGGCGCACCTCCTCGCCGCTCGTCCGAACGAGGCGCACAGCGCGCCGCCCTGGGGAGAGCGGCAGGGCGAGGCATGCCGCACGCGCCGGTGCTGCCGCAGCAGCAGTCGATAAGTAACGCTGATGCTTTAGCAGCAGCGGCCATCGCTTCCCCCAATGGATCGCTGACGCTGATTCCGTCCACGCATAATCCATTGCGGTCGCTCGGCATGGCTGTCGGTGAAGCAGGGCCGAAATCTGCACGACAGGTCCAGACTACAAATCAGTGTGTCGAGACGCCGGGGGCGGCGAGCGGCAGCAGGCTGTGCGGCACGTTCCTTGTTTACCTGGTCGCGAGTCGAGCGAAGGTGTCGGCGCCCTCGGTAGTCCGGGGAGCGGTGATTGGCTCCGCGCGCCGCTTTGGGTCGCTCGCCGTGGCAGCATTTCGACGCTCGCTGTTCGAGCGCTGCGTCGACACGCCTGCTCCGGGGAAATGGCACTATGAAGGCTCAGATCGTCGATGTTGTCAGCTTCATGCCGGAGCGCCGGGTCGTGAACGAGCCGCCCGAGGGCAGCTCCGAGGACGCGCTGGCGGACAACGCCTTCTTCAGCGGGGTTCACGAGCGGAGGTTCGCGTCGCCGGATTACCTCTCCGAGGACCTCGGCGTGCGCGCCGTCGAGCGGCTCCTCGAGAGGACAGGGATCCTCCCCGAGACGATCGATCTCCTCGTGTGCTCCTGCATCTTCTCCGACACGTTCTGGCCGGGCATCGGCCCCGCGATCCAGCACCGCGTCGGCGCCCGGCAGGCGACGATCCTCAACATCGACACGAGCTGCTCCTCGTACCTGTCGGGGCTCAACACGGCCCGCGCCTTCATCGAGTCGGGCCAGTACAAGCGCGTCGTCGTCGTGACGGTGACGAACTTCATCTCTCGCCTGCCCGAGTTCCAGAAGTCCCGCAGGTCGTCCGTGCTCGGCGACGGCGCCTCGGCCACGCTCGTGGCGCCCGGCGCGGCGTCGATCCTGGCCCGGTACGAGCGCTCCCACGGCGAGCACTACGGCCTGTTCCGCTTCGAGCCCGACGTCGTCGACGGGCAGTTCAAGAACTACTGGGAGCGCGGCTGCGGCCCGATCACGGTCAATTTCTCGAGGGACATGGTCGAGGCGATCCGCACGAACGCGCTCGGGCTCGTTCCTGACGCGGTGGGGCGGTGCCTCGCGGAGGCCCGGCTGTCGCCGAGCGACGTCGACCTCCTCGTCACCCACCAGCCGAACGAGACGTTTCTCAAGGAGTGGCGCGCCCGGATAGGGATCCTCCCTCCGCGCACGCACGACACCCTGGCGCGTTATGGCAACCTGTTCCAGGGCTCGATTCCGGTCACGCTGGCGGACGCGCTGGAGAGCGGCCGCATCCGGCGCGGCGATATCGTCGCGCTCGGGACATTCTCGAACGGCGGAGACTTCGTGAGCTCGATGGTGCTGCGCTGGCAGTAGTCGCCCGAGGTCCACACACGGAAGGTACACGCTGTATGAAGTTGGCCGACGCGTTGGTCCAGATGCTGAGGGATTGGGACGTTCGATACGTCTTCGGGGTGAGCGGCGCGAACATCGAGCACCTGCACGACGCCATCCATCGGCACGGGCAGGGGAGGCTGGTCTCCGTCCTGGCGAGGACGGAGACGGGCGCCGCGTTCATGGCGGACTGCAGGGCGAGGGTCCACAGGCGCCTCTCGGTCTGCTGCGCGACGTCGGGCGGGGGGATGCTCAACCTGGCTGTCGGGATCGCCGAGTCCTACGCCGAGGCGGTCCCCGTCCTCGCGATCGTCGGCCAGCCCCCGACGTCGCTCGAGGGGCGGGGGGCGTTCCAGGACTCGTCGGGCATCGGCAACTGCGTCGATGCCGTCCTGCTCTGGCGCTCGATCTCGAAGTACGTCGGAAAGATCAGGAGCCCACACGACTTCTGGCCGATGCTGCGCGATGCGGTCGTGGCGGCGACGTCGGGCCGGCAGGGCCCGGCCGTCCTCCTCGTGCCCCGGGACCTCTATGAGCAAGAGGTCGGCCCGCCCCCGGTCGACTGGCCTCCGGATCTGCCGAGCTTCTGCAGGTCGCGGCCGATCGGGATCGGCGAGGTGATGCCGCTGCTCGAGGCCATCCGCAGCGCGCGCCGCCCGTTGCTCCTCATCGGTCAGGGGGCGCGCCGCTCCGATGACGCCGGCGCGGTCGAGGCGTTCGCGCGCGCGGTCGGTCTGCCCGTGGTCACCACGATGTCGGCCCGCGCCGATTTTCCGAACGACGACCCGCTGTATCTGGGGACCGTCGGCGCCGCGGGACACCCGTCGGCGCACGCGTACCTGCGCGACGAGGCGGATCTCATCATCGCCGCGGGCGCGACGCTCGACGTCATGACGCGCGCCGCGGTCGAGAAGAGCTTCAAGGACAAGCGCTTCGCCGTCATCGACGTCGATCCCGAGGCGATCCACCGCATCCTTCAGCCCGAGATGACCCTGTATGCGGACGTCGGCCGCGCCTTTCGCGCGCTGCTCGATCTCCTGGAGAGGCGCCCGATGGCACCGCTCCCTCCGATCGAAGGGTACACGCGGCGCTGCTACGAGCCCCGCCTCGCGCCGGCCATTCCGGGCGATGACCCTGGCGCCACGGGGCCCGACACGCTCCTGCAGAGCGAAGCCCTCGCCATCCTGGCGGGGTACCTGCCGGCGAAGGGCCACGTCGTGCTCGACGCGGGCAACTGCGCCGCCGCGGCCATGCACTACCTCCCCGTCCCGGAGGGCTCGACATCGACGATCGCGCTCGGGATGGGGGGAATGGGCTACTCGATCCCCGGCGCCATCGGCGCGCAGCTCGGCTCGGAGCCCGGGACGCGGACGACGGTCATCTGCGGCGACGGCTCGTTCCTGATGCTCGGCCTGGAGGTGCACACGGCCGTCGATCTCGGCCTGCCCATCCTGTTCGTCGTGTTCAACAACGCGATGCACGGGATGTGCGTCACGCGTCAACAGCTCCTCTTCGAGTCCCGGATCGAGGCCGTTCGTTATCCGGAGGTCGATTTCGCGGCGCTCGCGGGCGGGCTCGCCCCGGGCGGCCGGCTCTGGGTGGGCTCCGCGTCCACGCCGCAGGAGCTGCGCGACCGCCTGAGCGACTATCACGACAACCACCGCGACGTGCCTGGCGTGCTCGACCTGCGGCTCTTGCGCGAGGAGATCCCGCCGTTCGCGCCGTTCCTCGGGGCGGACGCGCCGACGATACCGACGTCGGCGTTCGCGGCATGACCGCGCCCGGAGGCGTCATCGCGCGGCGATCTCGAGCGAGCTCGTGCCCCCTGGAGTCGCGAGCGGTCGTGTCGTGTCCGATGGCCTCGATGGATCGAATCGTGTTGATGTTGAGTGATGTCCATTGTTGTTGTTCGAGGTCCAGTCATCATTGGTTGATTGCCGGCGCTGGAGTCGGCGACCTGAGGAGGCTTTGATGGTTCTGCGTGGTTCCGTGAGTTCCCTGGTGCTCGCTTCCATTTTCACCGCCGGTTGCGCCGTGGAGGCCGTCGATCCCGAGATCACCGCTGAAGCACGGCAGGAGATCCGGGGGTTCAGCGTCAGCTTGTCGAATGTCGTCGAGACGATCGGCCTGGAGCTCGTCCCGACCGACGAGGCAGATGCCCTGGTCCCGGACGAGTTCGTGCTCGCGGGCGAGGGAGGGCCCGTCACCCCCATCGTCGTGAGGACGTCGCACGCCGGCGGCATCTCGGTGAACGGCGGCACGCCCACGCCTGGCTCGGTCGTCCAGATCGGCCTCGCCGTCGCCCCGCCCGACGGGACCGGGGACGTCAACAGCTACACGCTCTGGTATTACACCGACCACGCGCTGCTCGCGTACAAGCTCCTTCAAGCCGGCTTCCTGGCTCAGTACGTGCCGTCGCTCGAGTACGATCTCGCGCTGTCGGGCGGCGTCGGCGACCTCCACGTGCGCGTGCCGTTCCCCGGCTTCCCTCGGCTGGTCGTCGACGGGACGGTCGCGGCGCCCAGCGGGCCCTCGGCGCCGTTCGTCGCCAACTGGTGGGTGTCCACATGGCGCGGCCCCGTCAAGCAGTCGACGGCGATCCCGGACCTCTTCTTCGGTGGCGCCGACGCCGCCCTCGAGACCCGCGCGCAGAGCCCGCTCGGGGCCCTGATCGGCGGCTCGACGGCGGAGTTCTCGGTGCTCGACAGCTACAACGAGTTCTCGACCGCCGAGGTCACCGTGGGGCTGTCGCCGTTCTAGAGCGGGGCGCAGGCCAGCGTACGACGTGATGTGATTGTGATGTCGAACTTGAAGGAGAGCACGATGACCGCACATGACGACAGAGGGCCGTGGAGCCGATCCGGGCTCGTGAAGAACGGGGTCTCCAGCAGGGAGATCCCCGGGCTGTACGTCTCCGAGGATCACTCCATCGAGGAGTGCGTGAAGCACCTGGAGGGGATCACCAAGCCGACGTACTCGCACGACGAGATCTTCGGCCAGTATTGCCACCTCGGCGAGTACATCCATGTCCCGGTCGAGGTGGCGTTCGAGTACGCGGCGAACGTCTACAGCCTGGAGGAGTGGACGTTCAGCCTGAGGAGCCTCCACCACATCGGCGGCGGCCTGTACAAGGGGAGGGAGTTCCTCGCGAAGGACACGTCGATCTACGTTCGAGCCGAGGCCTACCCGGACAGCCGCGTCGTCGATTACCCCTGCGCCTGGGACCAGGGAGACGAGCTGTGGATGCGGTATCACTTCCGCTTCGTCGACGCGAGGCCCACCATTCGCAAGCCGGGCACCATCGTGCTCTGGACCAACGTGAAGCACCCGTATTACGACAGGGCCACGGAGGATCTCCCCGACTACATCAGCAAGCCGCGCGCGCGGACGGACCGGGCCTGGGTCGGCGACATCTGGCCCCATTTCGACGCGATCCACAAGATCGAGATCGCCAACTTGAAGGCCATCCTGGAGCACCGGTACTCCAAGCTGTAGCGCCGCTCGCGTCTTTTGCTCACCGCGATGGCGAGGCCGGTCCCATCCCCGTGCGCTCCTCTGCTCGCGTTTCTTTGGCGGCCTCGCGACGGCCGCCGCGCGCGCCACCGGCGGTGGGCCGACGGCGGGCCGGCGGCCCTCACACCGTGATAGGAGATCTGTGAACTTCATGCATGAAAGGCGCGGTGTCTGGGCCGCGCGGCTGGCGGCGGCCGCCAGCGTGCTCCTCCCGACCTCGGCCTTTGCCACCGGCTCCGGCGTCCTGACAGGCACGGTCCTCGATTCGTCGACGAGGCAGCCAGCCGCCGACGTCGTCGTGACCGTGACCTCCCCCGCGCTCCAGGGAGAGCAGCTGGTCGTCACCGACCCTTCCGGCCAGTTCCGGATCCCGAACCTGCCGCCGGGCACGTACACGCTCCGGCTCGACAAGGACGCGTACCGGCCGTACAGCCGCGGCGGCATCGAGCTCCGCGTCGACAGCACCATCCGGGTCAACAGCGAGCTGCTCCCCGAGGCGCTGAAGGCCGAGGAGATCGTGGTCGTCGGCAGCGCGCCGATCGTGGATGTCGGCTCGAGCGCGACCGGCGTGAACGTCGGCTCGGAGTTCGCGAGCCGCATCCCGCTCATCCCCACGGGCGCGAAGGGCGCGGCGACCCGCTCGTTCGAGGCGCTCGCCGACGTGGCGCCCGGCGCGAGCGCCGACCGGTACGGCGTGTCGATCAGCGGGACGACGTCGCCGGAGAACCAGTATGTGATCGACGGCCTGTCGGTGAACAACCCGGCCTTCGGCGTCATCGGGACGCCGCTGTCCGTGGAGTTCATCAAGGAGGTCAAGGTGATCACCGGCGGGTACCTGCCGGAGTACGGCCGCGCCACCGGCGGCTACCTCGACGCGGTGACCAAATCGGGCTCGAACGAGCTTCACGGCGCGGTGTTCTTCAGCGTCACGCCGGGCCTCTTCGAGGCGTCGCAGACCGGGGTGCAGAGCGAGGCGAGCACGATCACGACCGACACCCGGCTGTCGTCGCTCCGGGACGCCGGCGTCGAGATCGGCGGCCCGATCCTGAGGGACAGGCTCTGGTTCTTCGCCGGCGTCTCGCCCTCGGCCGCGAGCTACCGCCTCGAGCGCGAGCTGCGCTTTGGCCGGTCCGACCCGATCCCCGGCACGCAGCGGGTCTACTACGCCACCCAGCAGAGCGTCCAGTACCTCGGCAAGCTCACCTTGTTGATCGACCCGGACAACACCGTGTCGCTGTCGGTCTACGGATCACCGACGACGTCGGGGGGCGACGGGAACTTCGGCATCAACCCGAAGGATGGCACCGTGGAGCTGAACAACAGCTCCAGCAACAACGTGATCAACGGCAGCTTCGGCGCCCTCGCGCACAGGTACGTGTCGAGCGCGACGGACGCCGCGGTCAAGTGGTCCTCGGCGTTCCAGAACAAGACGTACCTCCTCGACGTCACGCTCGGCGTCCACCACGAGGAGAACGCGATCCGCGCCGCCGACGGCTCGAGGATCGGGAGCGGCAAGGGGCTCTCCGACATCGCGCAGGTCCACTGGCAAAGGAGCGATCCCGGGTTCCACTCCATCAACGATTTCGAGCCCTCCGAGGCGACGCGCGATTGCGAGCCCGCGGGCACGCAGGCCGCCGAGCGGTGCCCCGTCGCGACGTACTTCAGCGGCGGGCCGGGGGCGCTCAGCGAGACGACCCTCGACCGGTACCAGGGCAAGGGCGTGTTCACGGGCCTGTTCACCGCCCTCGGCCACCACATCGTCAAGGCGGGCGTCGACCTGGAGCTGATGCGTTATGCGTCGTCCCGCGGCCACTCGGGGCGCAACGTCTTCGCCGAGACGACCGATGGGGGCGCGTTCACCGGCTTCCGTCGGCTGGGCTTCATCGCCAACCCGGACGACGCGGTGCCGCTCGACAGGTTCGAGACCGTCTCGAAGTCGACCACCATCGGCGGCTTCGTGCAGGACAGCTGGAGCATCCTCGACCGGGTCACGCTGAACGCGGGGGTCCGGTACGACGCGCAGCTGCTCTATGGAGGCGACGACAAGCTGGCGATAGCCCTCCCCAACCAGTGGTCGCCGCGCGTCGGCGTGATCTACGACTTCACCCAGGCCGGCCGCTCCAAGCTGTTCGTGAACTACGCGCGGTTCTACGAGAGCGTGCCGCTCAACATCATCGACCGCGCGTTCCCCGGCGAGCGGCAGGTCTTCACGCTTCACGCCGCGGCGGCGTGCGACCCTCGGGACCGCGCGCAGCAGCGCGGCGCGTGCGACCGGAACGAGAACCTGATCCCGACGAGCGCCCCGTACAGCCCCAACCAGAAGTGGCGTGTCATCGGGGGCGACGGAGGCATCGATCCGGACCTCGAGCCGCAGTCGACGGACGAGATCGTGCTCGGCGGCGAGCTCGAGATCTACCCCCGGCTGCGCGTGGGGGCGCAGTACACGAAGCGCTACCAGAACCAGGTCATCGAGGACATCAGCCGGGACGAGGCGCGGACGTACCTCATCGGCAACCCCGGCTACGGCGTCGCCAAGGATTTCCCGAAGCCGACCCGCGACTACGATGCGGTCACCATCCATGCCGAGAAGGCCTTCGCCGACGCGTGGCTCGCGCAGGCGAGCTACACGATCTCCTACCTGCGCGGCAACTGGGCCGGCCTCTTCCGCCCCGAGACCGGGCAGCTCGATCCGAACGTCAACTCGGACTTCGATCTGGTGTCGCTCCTGCCGAACCGCACCGGGCCGCTCCCCGGGGATCGGAGGCACCAGATCAAGGTCTTCGGCGCCAAGGACTTCACGATTCATCACCGCGTGATCGTCAGCGTGGGCGGGACGTACCGGTCCGCCTCCGGCGGGCCGACGAGCCACCTCGGCTCGCACCCGCTCTATGGCCCCGATCAGGTCTACATCCTCGAGCGCGGGAGCGGCGAGCGCCTCCCCTGGGCGCATTCCGTCGATGCCCACGTCGGCGTGGGCGTGCAGCTCGCCAAGGAGAGCACGCTGAGCGTCACGATCGATTCGTTCAACGTCTTCAATTTCCAGGCGGCGACAGCCGTGGACCAGCGGTACACGGTGGCCTCCGTCCTCCCGATCCCGAACGGGACGAAGGGCGATCTCGGCCAGCTCAGGAACGTCGACGGCTCGGCGTTCAACCCGGTCAACAAGAACCCGAACTTTGGAAAGCCTGTTGCGTATCAGGCGCCGCGCACGTTCAGGATCGGCGCCAAGGTGACCTTCTAGGGCGATGGCCCCGAGAGACACACGATTATGAGACGAATCCTCGGAACATCTCTCGCGCTTGCCGCGCTCTTCACGCTCGCCGCGTCCTGCGAGCAGCGGCGGGTCGCGTGCACCGCGGCGCACGGCGGCTTCGCGGCGAAGTACACGCTGAAGCCCGGCTCGAAGCGGGGCGAGGGCGCCTGCGACACGCTGAAGGGGGAGATCATCGGCCTCGAGAAGTACAACCCACGGCAGGCCGGGAACCCGCAGCGCCCTGATCCCACGAGGGCCCACCTCGCGGTCCGGGCGTCGGGGATCGCCTTTCCCGCCTTCGCGGCCCAGGGCGCGCAGGTGGAGCTCGGCCCGACCGTGCTCGACGCGCTCGGAGACTTCGCCTCCGTCGATCCCGATGACAACGACGTTTGCGCGATCCCCTCGTTCACGGAGTCCACGCTGAGCGTCCCGGCGTACGAGGAGCCACCGCCTCCCGGCGCGCCGGAGGGCACGCCGCCCGCGCAGCACCCGGCCGTCGAGATCAGCTATGCATGGAGCAACTTCCGCATCTACGTGACGGCCGCCTACCCGGGCACGCAGATCGTCGGCGATCTGACCTACACGCAGGACGGCTGCTCCGCGTCCTACAGCGTCGTGGGCCTCTATCCCGCGGTGGAGTGCGCGCCCGGCGGCGTGCCGGATCCGAGCCTCTGCGATCCGCACCCCGATCTGGCGAACGGCCGCGCGTTCGGCTCCGGGATCAACCCGGACTTCGCGGACCGCGTGACCTGCGACGCCGAGACAGGCCTCTGCGTGCTCACGTCACTCCCGGAGGAGCTGCGATAACGCCGCTCGCTTGCGACTTTGCGTCTTCGCGTCTTTGCGTTGAAATCTCTCGCCGGATCCCTGGCGGGCGGAGCTCGTGGAGGGCAGCGCGCGGCGCCCCGCTGGACTCGCTCCAGCGGGGCGCGCTCCTCACTTCACGCCAACGACGAACGAATCCGACCCGATGAGCTTCTCCGCGCGGACGTCGCGGAAGCCTTGCTCGCGAAGCCAGCCCGCGCAATCGGCGCTCGTGTAATCGAACCCCTCGGGCGTCTCGAGGAGGATGGTGAGGCTCATCATGAACCCGGCCACGTTCTCGCGGCGCTCGTCGTCGATCATCGCGTCGTAGACGACGAGCACGCCCCCCTCGGAGAGCGCGTCGTACGCCTTCTTGATGAAGCCCCGTTTGTCCGCGAGCTTCCACCCGTGGAGGATGTGACCCATGGTGATCACGTCCACCTTGGGAATCGGGTCCTTGAAGAGATCGAACACCTGGAAGCGCAGCCGATCCGCGAGCCCGTGCTCTCGGACATAGTCCTCGAAGACCGGCTGCACGGGCGGCAGATCGAGCCCGATGCCCGTCACCTGCGGGTGGGCCAGCGCGACCTGGACGGGCAAGCCGCCCTGGGCCGTGCCGACATCCGCGAACGTCTTGTAGCGATCCCACGGGAACTTCGCCGCGAGCGCCCGCGCCGACGGCAGGCTGAGCCCCGTCATCGCCTGCGTGAACTCACGATATTTCTCGGGGGTCTTGGAGAGCCACGTGAAGATGTCCTCGCGCGCCCCGATCTCGTTCTGCGGCGCGCCCGTGCGCAGCGCCTCGCTGAGCGAGCCCCAGATCCCGTAGAGCCGCGCGTTCGACATCTCCAGCATCCCGCCGATGTACGATTTCTTGGTCTTGTCCAGGTAGAGGTCCGCCTCTCGTGTGTTCGAGTACCGGCCGTCCTCCCGCCGCAGCAGGCGGAGCGCCACCAGCGCGTCGAAGAAATCGCGCGCCGCGCGGGGGTGGATGCCGATCCGCTCGCGCAGCGTCTGCCAATCGAGCGGCTCTCTCGCGAGCGCCGTGAACACGCCGAGCTCGACGGCGCTGAGCAGCGTCTTCGATTCGGCGTAAGCCATTCCCAGCCGTACAATCGCGTTGTGATCGATCTCTTGCGTCATATGGATCACCTGTGTTCGTGCTTCGGGGGCACACCAATGTATTGCATATAAGGATCACAGGCGCTCTCGAAAAGTCGGGATCATTGCTGTCATTTCTTCGCGACTCTCGCCCTCTGGGCCCTCGGTTCGCGAGGTGGCGAGCAGACGCGGTCGTGTCTGCGCAGTTCAACTGGATTCACGCGAGTCGAATCCGCTCTGGAGGCTGTATGAGGTTGAGTAGACTGGTTCATGTGGGCTGGATTGTCGTCGCCGCGCTGGCGTACGGCGCCTGCCGGGAAGACGATGCTTCGAGCCCGGCGCCCTCCGCCGCCGCGCCGGCCTGCGCTCACGTCGACGCCGAGCTCGAGGCCAGCTTCGACGCGCTGGCCAGGCTGGTCGCCGCCGAGACCTACCGCGCCGAGCAGTTCGCGAACGAGGACGCGTTCGTCGCGAGCATGCAGGCGATCGTCGATGACCTGAAGGCCCAGGCGCAGCAGTTCAACGAGGGGCAAAGGACCCACAGGATCGAGCCGTGGGAGTGGAAGGTCGAGAGCGGCGACGCGGCCGAGCCCAGGTACTACTGGGTCTTCGGGTTCCGTCTTGGCAATGGGCCCCGGAAGATCTCCCTGAACACGCACTTCGATACGGTGTCTCCGGGGGACACCGACGTGTGGGAGCCGTTCGTGCTGACGAAATCGAGGGGCGAGACCAAGCACGGCGGCGAGCAGGAGCTGTGGGTCGGCCGCGGCGCCATCGACGACAAGGGGCCGGCGCTGGCGACGTTCCTCGTGCTCAAGGACATCGCCCGGGCCTACGACGGCAGTCCCCTGCTCGACGACATCACGGTGGAGCTCATCTTCGACACCACCGAGGAGATCGGCGCCATGTCGATGCGGCGCTACCGCGAGGAGAACGCCGGGGAGGCGGCGGACCTCGAGATCATCTTCGACACGTTCTGGGCCGTGCGCGCGGAGAAGGGCATCGAGCGCCCCGTGTTCACGGTCCCGCGCGAGGCGCCGCCCACGGCGGGCGTGTGGATCGACTCGCTGAACACCCCCTCCGGCCCCGTCAACCAGCTCCCCGACCGGGCCGAGGCGATCCTCCGCGGCGATTCACCCGCGGCGCTCGAGGAGCTCGCCCTGCGCATCGAGGCGGACTACGCCGATCATCCGTTCGACGATCCGTCGTACAGGCGGGCCGAGCTCACGGTCGACACGTCCGGCCTGCCGGACGCGCTCAAGCTGACGACCCTGGTGGCGGGCGCGCAGCACGCGTCCGTGCCCCAGGAGAACCGCGCGAACGGCGCCAATCCGCTCGTGTCGCTCACCAATTTCCTGGGCGCGCTCGCGGAGGAGCAGGTCCTCGCCGACAACGACGTCGCCCGGATGTGCCGGTTCATCAAGTCCACCTGGGGCACGAAGACATTCGGGGAAACTCACCCCGAGCTGCTCGAGCGCCACGACGAGGTGTTCACCGAGGGCAACGGCACCACCTATGCGCTGACCCGGCTGTACACCGAGCCGTCGCCCGGGGCGATCACGCTCCACCTCGACGTCCGGTACGCGATAGGCCACCACGGCCAGCCGTGGGACGGGGAGAGCGAGGGGCTCCTGTGCGGAGACGCGAGCGAGTTCGCCGGTATCTTCGGGCAGATCGTCGACGAGTTCAACGCCACCTCCGGCGGCGCGCCGATCACGTTCGAGACCGTCACCCGGGTTGCGCCGGACATCCGCCGGGTCGACGGCCCCACCTTCAGCCGGATCAGCCGCGCGTTCGAGGAGGTGACCGGCAAGCCGGCGCCCGCGGTGGCCATGGGCGCAGGCACCGACGCCAAGGCGTACGTGAAGGCGATCGCCGCGGGCGCGCTATTCGACACCACCTTCGGCGCCCCGGTCAATTACCATGGAATCAGGGAGGCCGCGCCGGTCCGCGATCTCGCGCTGAGCACCAAGATCCTCTGCGGCGTCGTCGAACAGGAGATCAAGCAAGCGAAGGAGCAGCACCCGGAGCCGGTCGCTGGCGTGTGCGAGGCCTCCTCCGCGCGCAAGCGCTCCTCCGCCGTGGACGACGGCCACGACCATTGACGGCGCACCGCCAGGAGAGCGGCGCCGTCACGCCGCTCTCCCTCACTGGAACGACGCGGCGAAGGTGGCGACCGTCGTCTCCGGCTTGCCGAGCTCCTTCCAGGTCGCCTCCGCCTGGAACGGCTCCGGCGCGTTGTTGATCGCGTCGGAGATGTGCCAGACGTAGTTGAACGTCGGAGAGAACAGCCCGAGCACCTTGAAGATCCCGAGCGGCGCCGCCCCCACGGCGAGCTTCTCCTTCGTGTAGTGCTTGGCGAACTGCTCCGCCGCCTCCTTGATGGTGAGCGGCTCGGGCCCCTGCACGACGTACTCTCGCGACGCGTCGCCGGGCAGCGCGAGGGCGCGCGCGACCTGCTTGCCGTAGTCGCGCGCCGAGATCCAGTACGCCTTCTCGCGCGCGCTGCCGGCGAGGTTGATCCGGCTGCCCTGGCGGCTCCGGTAGGGGATCGACTCGATGAAATTCGACGGGAAGAAGACCGTGCTCGGGATCCCGCTCTCCTTCAGGATCGAGAGCGCCTCCCGCTTCATGTCGAAGACCCACCAGCGGAAGCCGTCGTATCGGTGCAGCAGCGAAGACAGGTAGGCGATCCGCTTGATGCCCGCCTCGCGCGCGGCGGCGACGATGTTCTTCATGCCCTCCGACTCGACGCGCCACGCGCTCGCCGATGCGGTGATCGGCACCGCCAGGCTCACATAGACGATGTCGTGCCCGCGGAAGGCCGCCGTCAATCCCTTCACGTCGCTCACGTCGCCGGCGACGAGCGTCACGCCCGCCGGCAGCCGCTTGCTCGCGCGGGTCGCCTCGGGGTCGCGGACGAGGGCGGTCACGGCGAAATCGGCGGCGACGAGCTCCTGGGTCACGGGCGCGCCGAGCATGCCGGTGCTCCCAATCACGACGATGCGAGGAGAAGCGCTGCTCATGAAGATCTCTCCTGAGGTCTCGGGGGTACAGCGGTACCCATGAACGGTCGTCTCGGCGCGCGGCGCTGACTGCACGCCGCGCCGGGTCCGCTCCGGCCCGCCGGCGGGGGCCGGAGCGCCGGACATGCGCCGATCTGTAGCGGCCAGGCGCTGGCGCATCCATGCGATTTTGGCTCGATCCCTTTCGAGATCGTCCACCGCGGCGGCGGATTGATGGACCGTCTCGGGTCCTCTATCCTGGCGTGGATCGCATGGACCTCCTCAGCGAGATCGTCGGCGAGCTCCGCCTCGAGAGCGTGTCGTACTGGCGGCTGGAGCTCACGGCGCCCTGGGCGCTCCGCTTCCCGGCCGGCGGGCGGGGCATCCACATCGTCACGCGCGGGAGCTGCTGGCTCGAGGTCGATGGAGGGCGGGCGCCCGCCGCCGTCGCGAGCGGCGATCTCGTCGTGATGCCGAGCGGCCGCGGGCACGTGCTCCGCGACGCGCGCGGGCCGCGTAAAGCGAGCCTTATCGAGGAGCTCGTCCGGGGCGCGTCGCCGGGGCGCGCGATCGAGCACGGCGGGGCCGGCCTGCCGACCACCATCGTGTGCGGGCAGTTCCGCTTCGGCACCCTCGGGCACCCCGCGCTCGAGGCGCTGCCGCCGGTGCTCCACCTGCGCGGCGACGAGCGGATCGGCCCCTTCATCCAGGCGCACACGCAGTGCATCGCCGCCGAGGTCAGCGCGCCGGCCGAGGGCGCGGCGATCGTGACGGCGCGCCTCTCGGACGTCCTGCTCGTGCAGGCGCTGCGCGCGTACCTCCGCGACGTGCCCGCCGACGAGCGGGGGTGGCTGCGCGGCCTCGCCGATCCGCAGATCGGGCGCGCGCTCGCGCGGATGCACCGGAGTCCGGAGCTCGACTGGTCGGTGCCCGCGCTGGCGCAGGAGGCCGGCATGTCGCGGGCGGCGTTCTCCGCGCGCTTCTCCGAGCAGATGGGCGTGTCGCCTGGCAAATACCTCGCGGACTGGCGCATGTACCGCGCGAAGGTCCTCTTGCGATCCGGGCCGGCCCTGGTGGCGGAGGTCGCCGCGGCGGTCGGCTATCGCTCGGAGGCCGCGTTCTCGTTTGCCTTCAAGCGGCTCGTGGGCTCGTCGCCGTCGGCCTACCGGGACGACCATCGCGCCGCCAATGTTGCAACTGCAACACGCGAACAGCAGCCGCTGCTGCGCCCGCAGCAGTCGCGCCTCGATCGCGGCGCCCTCGGTCGCCGTCTTGGCGTGCGGCTGAAGCGGCGTCTCCCGTGATCGGCGGCCGCCGGCCTCGGCGCGGAACTTGATAAGTCGAGGCCGCCGGCGGGGGAGCGTGGCAGTCCTGGCGCGCCGCGGAGGGCCGGAGCCGTCGCGTCCGCGAGCTCCCGCCTCGATCGGAGGAGCAGAACTCTCATGGCCACCCGTGATGTCGAGAAGACGCCGCTCACTCCCTACCAGTGGCGGCTCCTCGCGTTTCTGAGCGTCGCCTCGTTCTTCGAGGGCTATGACCGACTGGCGATCACGCAGATCCTGCCGAACCTCGGCGCGGAGATGGGGCTCTCCGCGAAGGGGGAAGGGCTCCTCATCGGGGTCATCAGCTTTGGCTCGATGCTCGCCTTCCTCCTCGTCCGCAAGGCGGACCACTGGGGCCGGCGGCGGCTCCTGACGATCACCATCGCGGGCTACACCTTGTTCTCCCTGCTCACGGGCCTGGCGCCGAACGTCTTCGTGTTCGCCGGCTGCCAGCTCCTCGCGCGCGTCTTCCTCGTCGCCGAGTACGCGGTCAGCGTGGTCTACGCGGCCGAGGAGTTCCCGAAGGACCGGCGCGGGCTGGCGATCGGCCTCATCGAGGCGTTCTCCAGCCTGGGCACCATCACGTGCGCCGGGCTCGTCCCGCTGTTCCTCTCGACCCCTCTCGGGTGGCGGACCATCTACTTCGTCGGCGCCATCCCCCTCGTGCTCGTCGCGCTGGCCCGGCGTGGCCTCCGCGAGACAGCGCGGTTCGAGCGGCTCGCGCTCGAGCGGAGGCACGAGGAAGCGCAGCCGTTCACGCGCATCCTCAGCTCCGAGTACCGCGGGAGGATGCTGAAGCTCGCGCTGATCTGGGGGCTGATGTTCGTCTGCGTCCAGAACGCCGTCACGTTCTGGAAGACGTTCGCCACCCGCGAGCGCGGGCTCACCGACGGTCAGGTGGGCACCAGCATCATGATCGCAGCGATCGTCGCCATGCCGTTCGTCTTCACGTCGGGGAAGCTGCTCGACGCCGTGGGCCGCCGCAAGGGCGCGGTGATCGCCTTCGCGCTCGCGTCCGCCGGCGTGTTCGGCGGGTACTCGCTCCGCTCGCACGCGGGGCTCACGGCCGCGCTGGCGCTGTGCATCTTCGGCGGGAGCGCCGTGCTCCCCGTGCTGAACGCGTACACGACCGAGCTGTTCCCGACGCACCTCAGGAGCGACGCGCTCGCCTGGTCCAACAACCTGCTCGGCCGGACCGCGTACATGCTCTCCCCGGTCTTCCTGGGCATCGCGGCGGAGCGCGTCGGCTGGGGACCGGCCATGTCGGCGACGGTCATCTTTCCGCTGATCGCGCTGGGGCTCATCCTGTGGTTCCTCCCGGAGACGCGGGGCAAGGAGCTCGAGGAGACGGCGCGCGTCTGACTGCGCACCGCGCGCCGCGCTTTCCATCGAAGAGACGAAGAAGGAGCTTTGGCCATGAGCACGCACGATCTCAAGTCGCTGTATCGGGAGTACGTCGAGGCCGTCTGGCACCGGAGGAACGTCGCCGCGGCGGACGACTACTTCACCGACGACGTGGTCGACCACGCGGCGCCGCCGCAGCAGGGGCCTGGGCTCGCCGGGCTCAAGGCGACCTTCGCGATGTTCCTCGAGGCGTTCCCCGACTTCCACATCACGATAGAGGACCTGATCGCGGAGGGGGACAAGCTGGTCGCCCGCGTCTCCTTCACAGGCACGCACCGCGGCGCGTACCACGGCATCCCGGCGACGAACCGCGCGATCGCGTCCGGCGGAACGCACATCGTGCGTTACGTCGGCAAGAAGGTGGCCGAGCACTGGGCGCACAGCGACGATCTGCGCACACGACAGCAGCTGGGTCTCCTCCCGGCGCCCGGGCAATAGGCCTCGACCATGTGCGCCGCGCTGGATGCCCTCGGCGTCCGTGATGGCGATCATGTCGCTGGTGACCGCCGAGCTGGATCGGCCGGGCCCGGGGAGCGAGGAGCTGGTGCACCACCTGTTCGACGCCCTGCTCCTGTAGATCCTGCGCGCGTGGGCGGACGGCGGATGACTCTGCCCTGGGCTCGACATCCGAACGCACCCGTGCGTCGCTCCTTCAGGCTTGCTGTGCGTTGTTGCTGCGCACATCCTTTGCTTCCCTGCTACATGCCTCCCTTCCAACTGCCTTCGACCTCCATGAGCTCCCGGTCGCGGAGCTCGCGCGCCTGGTCCCCGCGCGATCGCTGGCGCTGCGGAGATGGCATCTCCACTCGAGGCCGCGCGCTCCGGCTGCAGGCCTACCAGCGCCTGCCCGCCCGAATGCCACAAGAGCCGCGGCCGCGAACCTCATGGCGAAGATCCGGGGGCGCCGGGAAATCATCGCGACCGACAGGGACCAGATGCGTGCCTGCTGCAAATTTCTACTGGAGATTCCGTCTGCTCTCGTGGTAGGGTGATCCTGCTCGGGGGAGACGCCCTGCTGGCAGGTGGAAGAGGGGGAGTCGTGCTCATGCGCGATGGCACGGCTGCGCCATGTCCGCTGAATCGGATCGAGGGGGGCAACGATGCTTCGGAAGAAGATTCTGCTGGTCGACGATTCTCGGACCATCCTGCGTATCGAGCAGGTGGCGCCGAGCAAGCACTGAAGATCGTCTTCCGGACGAGCGACGGCGCCACCTCGATCCAGCCTCTGTGAGCCGCATGAACAGCGATCGCGACGAGCTGCTCCAGACGTTCACGCCGGAGGCGCACGAGCTCCTCGACGAGATCGAGCGCGCGCTGCTGCAACTCGAGACCGGCCGCGACGCTCACGAGGTCCTCCAGCGCGTCTTCCGCGCCACCCATACGCTCAAGGGGAGCGCCGGCTCGGTAGGCCTCGGCGGCTTGAGCGATCTCGGGCACGCCGCCGAGGACGTCATCGAGGCGCTCTGCCGCGGCGAGGTCTCGCTCTCGACGCCCGTGGTCTCGCTGCTGCTCGAGACGGTGGACGCAGCCCGCCGGCTCGTTGCCGAGGTCGAGCGGGGGCGGGCCGAGCGCAGCACCTCGTACAGAGAGGTCGTCGCGCGCCTGGAGGAAGCGCGGCGCGGAGGGCTGAAGGCGAAGGAGGACGCGGGGGCGACGAGCGCGCGCCGCGCGACCGAGGACGACGCGGAGGGGGCGACCGGCATCAAGAGCATCCGTGTCGCCGTCGAGAAGCTGGATTGCATGGCGGATCTCATCGGAGAGCTCACCCTCGGCCGGAACAGGATCGCTCGGACGCTCCGCGCGGTGCGCGGCGACGCCGGCGCTGCGCTGCGCGACGAGATGGAGGAGCAAGATCGGCTCTGCAAGGAGCTGGAGGAGGCGGTGCGCGCCGCGCGCATGGTGCCGGTCGGCCCCTGGTTCCGGCACTACGAGCGCACGGTGCGCGATCTCGCCCACGCCCACGGCAGGCAGGCGCGCCTCCTCGTCGTGCACGGCGACGTCGAGGTGGACACGGCCGTGGTCGAGCGGTTCCGGGATGCCCTGACGCACATCCTGCGCAACGCGATCTGTCACGGCATCGAGCCGCCCGAGGCGCGGCGCGCCGCGGGCAAGGACCCCTGCGGCACGATCACCCTGCGCGCCGCGCACGAGCGGGGCGGCATCGCGCTCCGGATCTCCGACGACGGCGCCGGGATGAGCCGCGAGCGCATCGCCGCCCGCGTCTGCGCGCTGGGGAGGCACCCGGAGCCCGAGACGCTCCCCGATCATGAGCTCTTCAACCTCGTGTTCGAGCCCGGGTTCTCCACGGCGGCGGAGTCGTCCCTCCTGGCGGGGCGCGGCATGGGCATGGATGTCGTGCGGCGCAGCGTGGAGTCGATCCAGGGTACGATCCGGATCGAGAGCCGCGAAGGGCAGGGCACGTCGCTGTCGATCCAGCTCCCGCTCACCCTGGCCACCATCGAGGGGCTCTCCGTCGGGATCGGCGGCGAGCGGTACGTGATCCCGCTCCGCGCGGTGCTCGCCTGCTGCGATCTGCCCCGCGGCGCGCTCGCGCACGGCGGCGCCCGGGGGCTCATGATCCGGCGCGGACGCGCGCTGCCGTGCGTCCGCCTCCGGGCGCTCTTCGGGCTCGGCGGATCTCCCCCGCCGGATGAGCGCGTCGTCATCGTTGCGCACGACGGCTCCGAGGCCGGCCTCGTGGTCGACCTCCTCGACGGCGAGGGGCGCACGGTGGTCAAGCCGCTCGGCCAGCTGTTTCGGCGCGTCCGGGGCGTCACCGGCTCGACCATCCTCGGCGACGGCAGCGTGGCGATGATCCTCGACGTCGACGCGTTGCTCGGCGGCGTCCTTGGGGACCTCGGCCCGGTCGACGTCCCCGACGAACGCAGGGCAGCGCCATCGGCCGCCGGAGGCAGCCCAGGATGAGCCGGCGCCCCGGCGCGCAGGGCGCCCGCTCGCCGTCTCTCTCCATGGAGGCGTCATGATCTCCGACGCGTCGAGCCCCGTGTCTCAATACATCTCCTTCGTCATCGCGGGGGACGAGTACGCGGTGAACATCCTCCGTGCGCGGGAGATCGTCGAGCACAGCGTCACATCGCGGGTCCCGATGATGCCAGCGTGCATCGTCGGCGCCATGAACCTTCGGGGCAGCGTCGTGCCGGTCATCGATCTCGCGGTCAAGCTCGGGCTGCCGCCGACGAGGGTGAGCCGGTGGACGTGCGTCCTCATCGTCGAGACCGCGCTCGACGGCGAGAACACCCGCCTCGGCCTGCTCATCGACGGTGTGGGCGACGTGCTCACGCTCTCCGAGGACGAGATAGAGCACGCGCCGGCCTTTGGCGCGCAGGCGCGCGTGGATCAGCTGCTCGGGATGGCGAAGGTGGGCCAGAAGCTCGTGCTGCTGCTCAACATCGACCGCATCCTCTCGCCGGCGGAGCTCTTGGCCTCGACGACGCCCGGCCCCTCGGCCCCCGGGGCCCCGCCGGCGCTCCCAGGCAGCCACGGTGCGCCGGCCGGCGGAGGGGACAGGCCATGATCTCGCTCGCCGAGCTGGGCCCGCGCGCCCTCAGCGACGAGGAGCTCGCGCTGCTCCAGAGGCTCGTCGAGCGCGCCTCGGGCATCGCGCCATCCGTTTGTTTATCGGCTCCTGCCCCTGGCGGGCTCGAAGGAGGCCGCACCACATCTAGCCCGGAGCATGCATCATGCTTGCGCATATCGGAGTAGGCCGGAAGCTCTACCTCGGCTTCGCCGTCATGGTCGTCATCGTCCTCGGACTGGCGGGCACGGCCTACCAGAGGTTCGCGGAGCTCGACGAGGCCCGCTCGTGGGACCAGCACACCTACGAGGTGATGCTCACGACGAGAGAGATCATGGGGGCGCTGCTCGACTCCGAGACAGGAGAGCGCGGCTTCGTCATCACCGGGGTGGAATCGTTCCTGGAGCCGTACCGCAGCGGGCGAGAACGGTTCGAGCAAAGCCTGAGCCGTGCCCGGGAGCTCACCAGGGACAACCCGCGCCAGCAGGTGCGCCTCGAGAAGATCGACAAGCTCCATGACGAGTGGCTCTCCTCCGTGCTGGAGCCGGCCATCCAGCACCGCCGCAACGCGGACGAGGCGAAGGCGCTGGCGGATCGCGCCGTCGAGGAGGTCAGGCGGGGGCGCGGAAAGAGCCTCATGGACCAGATGCGCGGGGCGCTCAAGGAGATCGACGACGAGGAGATCTCCCTCCTCGGCCAGCGGCAGGCGGCGACGAACGCGCTCGTCAGGACGATGTACGTGACGCTGCAGATAGGAGGTCTGCTCGCGGTCGTCGTCGCCGCCGTGCTCGCCGTCGTCTTCAGCAGGATGATCCTCTTGCCGCTCACCCAGGCGGTGTCGATCCACCAGCGCATCGCCGGGGGCGACTTCACGGGCGACGTCAGGGTGAAGAGCTCCGACGAGTTCGGCCAGATGCTCGGCGCCGTGAAGGCCATGTCGGAGCGCCTGGCGGGCCTCATCGGCGAGGTCCGGAGCGGCGCGGTCTCGGTCTCCTCGGTCTCGGTGCAGCTCTCGGCGACGGCGCAGAGCCTGTCGCAGGGCACCAGCGAGCAGGCGGCGTCCGTGGAGGAGACGATGTCCAGCCTGCAGCAGCTGAGCGGCACGATCGCGAAGAACGCCGCCAACTGCAAGCAGGTCGAGGAGACGGCGCACCGGAGGACGAGGGACGCGGAGCAGAGCGGTCAGGCGGTCCGGGAGACGGTCGAGGCGATGAAGGCGATCACCCAGCGGATCGTGATCATCGAGGAGATCGCGTACCAGACGAACCTGCTCGCCCTGAACGCCGCGATCGAGGCGGCTCGCGCGGGCGAGCATGGCAAGGGCTTCGCCGTGGTTGCCACGGAGGTGCGGCGGCTGGCCGAGCGAAGCCGGGACGCGGCGAAGGAGATCGGCTCGTTCGCCGCGTCGAGCATCGTCGTCGCGGAGCGCTCGGGACAGCTCATCGCGGAGCTCGTCCCGTCGATCCGGGAGACCGCGGAGCTGGTGCAGGGCGTCGCCGTGGCATCCAAGGAGCAATCGAACGGCGTGGCCCAGATCAGCGGGGCGGTGGAGCTGATAGAGCAGGCCACGCAGCGCAACGCGGCGATCTCCGAGGAGCTCGCCAGCACGGCGGCCGAGCTCTCGGCGCAGGCGGAGCAGCTCCAGAACGTGATGGCGTCGTTCCGCCTCGCGCAGGAGAGCGAAGGCGACCCGGGCCAGCGGCCTGCGGCGCCGGGGCGTTTACCGGACCGCCGCGGCGGCAAGGCGCTGTGGAGGCCGCCGCAGAAGGGCCCCCCGAGCGGCGGCGCATCGAGCAACGGGCGCGTGCCGCACGCCGCAAGCGATCAGGATTTCGTCCCCTTCTAGAGCGGCGGTCGCCCGCTTCGGATACGGGCCCACCTCGACGTTCTCGGTGCTCAGCGCACTGGAGCGCGCTTGCGCGCCGAAAACGCCGATCTGGACCCGTCTCCTGTGCGGGTGACCGCCGCTCTGCGACGCTCCTACCAGGCTCAGCTGAAAACCGCTCTAGCGCGGCGGCTCGGGCACGAACTCGGCACCAAGCCGGAAGATCAGGAAATCCTTGATCACGTTGTCGCTGGCGTTGGGCCAGATGAACGGGCTGCCGCCTGTGCGGTTCGGGTTCCACTCGTACCACATCCACCGGGCCGCCTCGTCGATGCCGCAGACGATCGGGAACTCGTTGCCGGGCTGCGGGACGTCCGTGGCGGTGTCATTCGCCTCGCCGAACACGACATGGCCGCGGTCGGACACCTCCGTCGTCACCCAGCCGGCGCTGGTCGTCTGCGGATCCAGGCCTCCGCCGTTGCAGCGCGCGATGTGCTGGTCGATCGTCTCCAGCGTCGGCCCGCGCGAGCCGAGGTCGTAGTCCTCGCCGGTCGCGCAGACCTCCCACGCGCCGTTGCCCGTGAAGACGGGCTCCGCGCCCTCGCGGAAGAACTGGCCGATCACGCCCTGCGTCGTGGACATGTCGGCGTAGGTGACGATGTAAAGATAGTGCCCGGCGTCCGCGGACGGCGCCGGCACCGTGTACGACTCGGGCCCATGGCCGACGGGACACGAGAAGATCTCGTCGGCCAAGGCGTTCTCGATGCCGCCGAAGTAATTCAGGAGCTTGTCGCCGGTCCCGTAGCCGAAGCCGTACGCGTTGTCGGCCGTGATGATGACGTTCACATCGGTCGTGAGCCCGCTCCCCCCACCGACGCCGGCGATCTCGCCGAGCTCGTTCCCGCCAGCGCCCCCTGTGCCCCCGCCGCCGGAGCCGGCCTGGGAGCCGCCGGAGCCGCCGGAGCCGCCGGCGTTGCCGGTTCCAGCATCCGAACATCCGGAACCATGGAGCGCGACAGCGAGAGCCAGAGCAGGAGCGAGACGCAGGTGCATTGCACGAGGATCGGCGAAGGCGCGACGTGCGTAAAGCCCCCGTCGCGGCGCCCGTTCGCGAGATCCCGGCGTCGCGCGCGCACGCGGCGTCCACCCTCACCGGGGCGCGTCGCGCTTCTTGAACCACTTGGAGAGGTAGCGCTCCTCGAGGTCGATGAAGGCTTCGCGCATCATGGCCTCGTAGACGATGGCCTCGAGGACCCCGGGGCGCGGGGCGGGGGTCTGCTGCTGGATGAGCCCGGCCGGGACCCGCCGCGAGATCTTGTAGCTCGCGAGCAGCGGCTCCGCGTCTCCGGGCAAGATGAGCTCCGTTTTGAACAGGAACTTGAGTCCCATGATGATGATCTGCGGCTTCTTGCTGGCATGGGCGATCCCGGACGACTCGACGCGATAGCTCACCACGAGGGAGGGGGCGGTCACGGTGAGCTGCTCCTCGGCGGCGCCCTCGAAGGGCGGGCCCGGCTCGAAGGTGACGAGCTCCGGCTCGAACCCCCGCGCGAGCCCCTCCACCAGGGCCGACGCGGTCCGCTTCTCCTGGGGATCGAGGCGCGTCGCATCCACGTAGCGGCTCGGCAGGGACGCGGCGCCGCTGAACATCGGGATCTTCCTGACGATATCGTCGGCGCGCTCCAGGTCCTGCGACGGAAGCCGCCGGAAGCGGACCTGGACGGCCGGGCCGCGGAGGCCCTGCGGCGTGCTCCTGGGCCCCACGCGCTCCGCGTAGGCGAGGAGCCGCCGCACGAAGTCCGCGTTCTGCTCGCTCCCTTCGGGCATCTCGCTCTTGTACCGATCGAGCGCGCGCGCATAGAGCGCGTGCCGGGCGTCGTTGAACGCCTTGTCCAGGCCGTGCTTCGGGTAGCGCTCCGCGAACGCCAGCAGCGCAGCGAGCGTACCCACCTCCCGCGCCCGCTCGAGCTCCGCGGCGAGCGCGGCGTGGCGGGCCGCGGCCACCTCGGCCTGGATGCCCGTCCTGGGGTAGGCGCGGAGGAAGTCGTCGATGGCCTCGACCGAGCCTTTCGCCACCGCGAGGCGCAGCTCGGCCCGTGGCAGCAGCACCTGCGAGACGACCTCCGCGTGGCCGCGGCCGCGCGCCATGTAGCTCTGGTACGCGGCGACGTCGTCGCGCTCCCGCGCCGCCGCGTACATCCGCGCGTCGCTCATCCGGTTGCGGAGGAAGAAGAGCCCCAGGCCGAGGGCCACGCCGACCGCGGCCGCGAGGAGCCATGCATAGCTGTGCCACCCCGGGACCTCGCGCGAGAGTGGGATCGGCGACGCGAACGGGCTCTGGATGGCAGGCGGCTCGAAGGGATCGAGCCGGCGCAGCTCCGCGGCGTCGGGCTTCGCTCTCATGCGGCTGCACGCCGCTTCGACCTCCCGGATCACGTCGTCCGAGCGCGACGGGTCCTCGAGGGGAAAGGCGTGCTGCGTGCCGCCGAACGTGAGGACCACGGCGCCCCGAGGGTCCGCGGAGACGCGCGAGAGCTCCGCGAGCGAGAAGACCCGGAGCCTGTGGTCGCGCGCGTCGACCAGGTTCGCGGGGAAGACGAACAGGCCGGGCGCGAACGGCAGCGTGACAAGGTCGGCGTTGTAGGCGAGCGCCCGGAGCACGCCGATGACGGTGGTCGCGGCGAGCAGCACGTACGCGGCGGCCGCCGACCTCGGGTGGAGCGCGAGAGCGCTGTTGACGTCGCCCAGGCCGGCCGCACAGAGCCCCGCCAGCAGGAGGCCCGAGGCGGCGCTGACCGCGAGCCAAGCCACGATGGTGCGCCGCGTCCCGAGCCGGCTCACGATCGGCGCCGGCGCGAACCGCCCGCGGAACGCCTCGATCACGCCGTCCTGGATGGTACGCGGAAGCTTGTAGAAATTGATCTCGTTCATCGCGCTGCTCCCACCCGGCGCCGGAGCGCGGCGCCCTTCCACGCCTCGACCTGCCGATCGACTCTAATGCATTTCGCTCCGAGCTCCGAGAGCGGAGATGGCAATTCCTTGCAGCAGGAGCGTGCGGCGATGCGTCGACTTCTGCTCCTCTGGCACTTATGCAGTCTCGCCGGCGCCGGCGCTGGCGCTGCGATGCGCTGCAGCGATGACGAGCCCCGGAGGGATCGTGCGCCCAGCGCCAAGGGCATGTCGCTGATGCTTGGCGGAAGGCTTACAGGATCTCGAGCTCGCCGAAGCGGGGGAGGGGAGCGCCGCCAGCACCGGAGTGGTGAGGCAGCGGGCTCCCTGGATCGGGATGGGTCATCCGGCCGCCTGCCAGCACGAGCCCGCCGCCATTCCGTGAGCGGCCGCAAAGCCGCGATCGATCAGCGCGATGAACGCAGCGTTCGCCTTCTTCGCAGAGCCCCCTCGCTCGAACACGCGGATCGCTTCGCCGTACGCCGTGCGCCACGTCAGCACGACCATGCCGGCGACGAGCCGCGCGAGGCCATCGGGCTTCGGACCGGCGAGCTCGACCGCGAGCCCCTCGATCACCTCGTCCCCGATCTCGCGGAGGCGCGCCTTGAGCGACGGGCTCTCCGCGACGACGCGCCACCAGCCGACCGTCTGGCTGTCGATGCGAGCGAACGGATGCTTCTGCTCGCACAGCCTGTCGACGAGGCGGCGGAGCGCGTCGAGCGGCGGCTGCCCTTGCGGCCTCCCGCGGATTGCCTCGCGCAAGAGCAGCTTCACCTCGTCCTCGCGATCCAGGAGGAGGTCCTCCTTGCGCGCGAAGTAGTTGAACACCGTCATCTTGGAGACATTGGCGGCGGCGGCGATCTCCTCGACCGTCACCGCGTCGAAGCCGCGCGCGAAGAACATCGCCGTCGCGACGTCGGAGATCCGCTGCCTGGTCTCGCGCTTCTTGCTTTCGCGGAGCTCGCCCATGGATCAAATAGTAGACCGAGATAAAAATTTTGTCTTGCTAAAAATTTTACCGAGTATAATATTCACGTATGACGCACGATGTGGTCATCGTAGGCGCTGGCCCGGTCGGGCTTTTCCTCTCGATCGAGCTCGCGACCGCGGGCGTGAGGCCGCTCGTGCTCGAGCGGCTCGCGGAGCCCGACCGCACGATCAAGGCCGCCGGGGTCGGCGCGGTGGCCGCCGAGGCGCTGGAGCGACGCGGGCTCGCGCGTGCGCTCGACGACGAGCGCCGCGCCGCCATGGCGCTGATGATGCCGGCGCTCAAGGCGCGCTTCGGACCTGGACCGATGAAGCGGCCGGGAGGCCATTTTTCTGGCCTGTTCTTGATCGACCCGAGCCTCCAGCGCGACCCGGAGCGCCACATGCGCCTCGTGCCGCAAGAGGCGCTCGAGAGGATCCTGATCGCGCGCGCGACGGAGCTCGGGATCGAGATCCGTCGCGGCGTCACGGTGGAAGGTTTCGAGCGGGACGACGACGGCGCGACCGTGCAGACGAGCGCGGGCCCGCTGAGCGCGAAGTACCTCGTCGGCTGCGACGGCGGCCGGAGCCGCGTCCGCAAGCTCGCCGGCTTCGAGTTCCCCGGCACGGATCCGACCATCACCGGTTATCAAGCCGTCGTCGAGCTCGATGCGCCCGAGAAGCTCGCGACGGGCTGGCACCGAACGCCGCGCGGCCTCGTCGCGTCCGGACCGACGCCGGGGCGCGTCTTCACGGCGGAGTTCAACGGGCCACCGCCCAACCGGGATGCGCCGATCACGCAAGCCGAGGTCGAGGCGGCGATCCGGCGCGTGAGCGGCGCCGACGTCAAGATCCTGTCGATGACGATGGCGACGCGCTGGACCGACAACGCGCGGCAAGCAACGACCTACCGGATGGGCCGTGTCCTCCTCGCCGGGGATGCCGCGCACGTCCACTCGCCCTTCGGCGGCCAGGGCCTGAACCTGGGCCTCGTCGACGCCGCGAACCTCGGCTTCAAGCTCGCCGCGGCGGTGAAGGGGCGCGAGCATCTCCTCGACTCGTACACCGCCGAGCGCCACCCCGTCGCTGCGCGCGTCCTCGAGAATACCCGCGCGCAGGTCGCGCTCATGCGTCCTGACCCGCTCACGAGCGCGCTCCGCGCCATCGTGAGCGACCTGATGAAGCTGCCCGAAGGCAACCGCTACTTCGGCGAGATGCTCACGGGCGTCGGCGTTCGTTACGACCTCGGTGACGACGACCCGCTCGTCGGCACGCTCGCGAAGGATCAGCTCCTCACGCTCGAAGGCGGCAGCGAAGAGCGGCTCTATGTGCTGATGGAGAAGGGCGGAGGCCTCTTCATCTCGCCGTCGGAACGGTCACTCCCGCAAGACGTGCACCATGCACGCACCAAGGACGGCCCGTCGATGCTCGTCCGACCCGACGGCTGCATCGCGTGGACAGACGCGTCGTCGACGTCGCTCGACGACGCGCTCGCGCGCTGGTTCTGAATCGGAGCGACGCGCGCGCCGCCGCGCCGCCGCGCCGCCGGCACCCTGGTTCGGCGGCCCGAGCTCGGGCAGGCCGCCCCATGGCCCTGCGAGGTGGCAGAGTCCGAACCCGCCTCCAGGGCCACACGCCTCGCCTTCATCTGGTTTTTCGTACCGGCGACACCCGGCCTGGCCTATCGTTCTCGACCATGCGCCGGTTGGCCCTGCTCTTCGGCTCGTGCACCGTCCTGCTTCCTCTCGCTTGCGGCCCTGCGCAGCCGCAGGGGAGCCCGGGAGCCCCGCTGAAACCCCTGGGTTCCTCGGCGGAGGCGGGCGCGGCGAACCCCGCGAGCGAGACGCCTCCGCGCGCCGTGAAGCCGCGGGGCGACGTCACCGTCACGCTGCTCTACACGACGGACGAACATGGCTGGCTCGAGGGTTTGTCCGCGGACGGCGTGAGCCGCGGCGGCGCGGCCGAGCTGCTTGGGAGGCTCGTGAAGCACGAAGGGCACTGCCCGGGGCCTGTTCCCGCGGGCATCGACGCGGCAGGGGCGCTCGCGCCCGCCGCGCCCGAGGATTGCACCTCGCCGCGCACGCTCCTCCTCTCGGGCGGCGACAATTTCACCGGCCCCGCCATCTCGACGTATTCCAACGGCGTCTCCATGGCGAGCGCGATGGGTCGCATGGGTTATGCCGCATCGGCGTTCGGCAATCACGAGTTCGATTTCGGCGTGCCTCAGTTCTCGAAGCTCCGTGACCTCGCGCGACTGCATTACCTCGCGGCGAACGTGAAGATCGACGACGCGAGGCTCGCGGGCGAGCTCGCCATCCGGCCTTACGAGGTCTTCGAGCGCAAGGGCGTGAAGATCGGCGTCGTGGGGCTCGCCGCAGCAGATACGCTGAAGGCCGCGATGGCCGAGCGCTTTCGAGGGATCACGTTCGAGCCCACCGAGGCCTCGCTCGACAGAGCGATCCACGAAGCGCGGGAGACGGGAGCGGCCGACGTCGTCGTCGTGACCGCGCACGAATGTCCCGACGAGCTCGTGCCCATCGTGAAGAGACACCCGGAGTGGCAGCTCGCGTTCGTCGGAGGGGGCCATTGCCACAGGAAGATCGACGCGCGCGCGGGCGACACGCCCGTCATCACCCCCGGCTGGCGCCTGCACCAGTACGCCCGCGTCGCCATCACCATCAACCCCAGCAATCCCCCGCGGGCCCGCGTCGTCGCGATCAGCCATTCCATCGTCGACGTGGCCACCGATCCGCAAGCCCCGCCGGATCCTCCGCTCGCGCGGCTCGTCACGGCGTGGAAAACGAAGGTCGACAGCGCGCTCGGGAAGGTGATCGGCTATTCGGAGGGAGGGATCGGCCCGGAGGAGGCCGTCGGCAAGATCGTGAGCGACGCCTGGCTCCACGAGGTGGGCGGCGACGTGGCGATCATGAACCGAGGCGGCGTGCGACAGACCATTCCACGGGGGCCGATCTCGCACGCGACCATCTGGAGCGTGCTCCCGTTCGACAACCGCCTGGTGAAGGTGTCTATCGACGGCGCGTCGCTCGCGAAGGACCTCGAGGCGACGTCGTTCATCATCTCCGGCGCGAGGAGGGCGCCGAACGGAAGCTGGTCGGTGGGCGGCAAGCCGATGGATCCGAAGAAGCGCTACACGGTCATCATCAGCGATTTCATGTACGGGGGTGGTGACGGCGCCGTGTTCGCAGCGCGAGATCCGAAGGCCGTGGGGACGGGGCTCTCGTGGCGAGATCCGGTGATCGCGTGGATCGAAAAGAAGAAGAGCGCGGAAGGGCAGCCGCTCGAGAAGAAGCTCGACGAGAGGCCGGCGGGCCAGCAGAGATGATCGATCGGACCTGTCGGGGACACGCTGGAGGCGCGGATCAGGTGCTGGTGCTCCCTCTCGCGACCGTGGGCGGAGCGCCGAACGAGCCGTTCAAATCGCGCGGACGCTGGGGTATGCTGTTGCCGGGATGCCGAGGGATCCGTCCAGTCGCGCCGCAAGGGCAGCGCTCAGCGCGAGCTCGCTCGCCGCTGCGCTCGTCTGTTGCCGGGGCGAGGCGCTCGCGCAACCGGCGGCCGATCCTCTGCCGGAAGAGCCGGCGCCTGTGGCGCAGGGGCCGGGCCGGGCGCCGGGGCTCCGGGGCGGTGCGCCGCTGTTCCACCTCGGCGCGCGCGACAACGCGCTTCGCACGAGCCGGTTCGGCTGGACCACCAGCGCCACCACCAACGTCTTCGGCCTCGACGGCGGGCCTTACAGCGAGGACGGCGAGTACGCCGGCATGACCTTCTCGCTCGTTCCCCGCTACTCGTTCGTGAGCACGAAGGAACACTGGGCCTGGGTGGGCACCGACATCGCCCTGAACGTGCCCCTGTCAGACGGCGATGTCCCCGGAGAGGCCCCCGTCACCCTGGCGGACCTTCCCCTCCAGGCCGCGTACACTTACACGATCTTCCAGGACGACAGGGGCCTCGCCCTGCTCGCCGGGCCTCGGCTCGGCGTCGCGCTCCCGACGTCGCCGGCGAGCCGGTACACCGGAGTCTACGCGCGCACGCGGCTCGGGCTCGATGTGCTCGCGAACGTCCCCCTGCTCCATGGAGAGTGGTTGAACGGCGTCTTCTTCTCGGCCGGCGGCGTATGGGAGCACCTGTTCTCGCAGGCCACCACGCCCGTGAACGGCGACCCCGTCAGACCTCGTACGTCCCCGTCGGGCGAGGTAGAGCTCGACGATCGGCTCTCGGGGGACTTCCTGCTGCGCGATCAGCTCTCCATGCGAATGAGCTTCTGGGTCAACCTCTGGGGCGATCTGTCGCTCGGCAACACGTGGGGGCTCGTGGCCCGATTCCGTGATGCGCCGTTCGATGAAGGCTGCGTGCAGACCGTGCTGACGTGCGTGCCCGTGGAGTCGCGTGGCTCGTCGGCAACGACCGGCACCACGTTCGAGGTGTCGCTGAGCTACCCGGCCGAGGACATCGCATGGTTCGAGCTCGGCTACGACAACACCGCGCCCAGCCTGGGGGAGGACGGGCAGCACCGCTCCGTGTTCTACAGCCCTGGTGCGCAGCTGTACCTCTCGATGACCCTGTTCCTCGATAGCCTCTATGCGAGGGCGACAACCCCGTCTGCAAAGCAGCTGACCGCTGCGCGCTGAGTCGGCGGATCCTTGGCGAGGGCGCCTCGCTCGGCGCGCCGGGCGGCGGCCAGCACCAACGCGGCTGTCCGAGCGGGCTCAGGCGTCGAGCGAGCTCACGGGTTCGCGTAGAAGTAGTAGACCGCGCTGTAGTCGACGCGCGCCTCTGCGCCGTCGTGCGCCTTGTCGCAGCCGTCTGCCGGAGCTTTGCCGCCCACGGTCTGAACGCGCTGAATCCACGCGACGGGGCTGAGCACGCCTTGCCCCTCGGTCGACTTGATCTCCAGGAGCAGCCAGGGGATCGCGGTGGTGTCGGGGGCATCGACCTTGGCCTTCATGGCGCCAACGATCTTGCTGCCGTCCGCCGCTTCCCACGTCGGGCCGCCGTAATGCTTGCCCAGCGCCTTTCCTGCGTCGTCGGAGAGCGTCGCGTCAGGGGCTTTGAGCGTCCATTCGAATTTCGCCTTGGGCTCCTTCTTCTTGCCGCACACGTAGATCTGTGCGCCCTTGGCGTTCGCCTTCAAGACGAGGTTGGCCGTGCTCGGCGCCTTGATGGCATCGGGGGTCTCGGGGGGCGCTAGCTTGGGGACGCTCGCGGTCGCCGCGGGCTCGGCCGCGGGCGTCGTTGGCAAAGGCGCCGGTGCCGGCGGCGCGGGCGCGACGGGCGCGGGAGCTTCGGCGCTCGCGAGCGGCTCGCTCGGCGGCGGGCTCGAGGCGCTCGGCGTCGATCCCGCGCAACCACAACCAACGACGATGAGCCCAATCGCATAACGCGCATTCATGATGAATTCCTCTCCGATCGCGGCGGCACAGGGGGCCAGGAAATCCAAACGCGATCCGGAAGTCAATCTCCTCGCGGTGGCCGTCCCACCGTACAGCCCCGCTGCATGCGTTGGCGCAAATTTCTTGACAAGTAGAAATGGATTTGCGCGGACTATCTTCCCAATCGCGGTTCATTGCAAGGTGATATCCAAATGCGCACACACGGCGGATTTCTGGCATCGGCGTTCGTCATCTTCTGCAGCTATGCCTGCGGGGACGTTCCATCCGATCCGCCCGTTGGTCAGGGCGGCGCCGGGGGGGGCGGCGGTCAAGGTGGCGCGGGCGGTGTGGGCGGCGTCGGCAGCACGGGCGGGAGCGGCGGCGCAGGCGGCGTCGGCAGCACGGGCGGGAGCGGCGGCGCAGGCGGCGCAGGCGGCACGGGTGGGAGCGGCGGCGCCGGCGGCGCGGGCGGGAGCGGCGCAGGCGGCGCGGGCGGGCGCGGCGGCGCAGGCGGCGCCGGTGGCGCAGGCGGGAGCGGCGGCCATGATGGCGCAGGCGGAGCAGGTGGGGGCGCGCCTCAGGCTGCGGAGACGATCGATTTCGATGTCGTCAGGTTCTATGCAACCGGATCGAGCTATGTCGGCACCCCATTCGCGCTCGCGGACCTCAATGGCGATGGACTCGTCGACGGCGCGCTGGCGCTGCGCAGCGCGAACCGAGTCGCGGTGCTCCTCGCCGATGGCAAGGGTGGGTTTCTTCCTCGGACAGAGCACGTCGTGAATGGTGCGCATGACGTCGCCGTGGGCGACGTGAACGGCGACATGAACCAGGATCTTGTCGTCACGCTCCTGAGCGCCGACGCTGGCGTCCGCGTCCTGCTCGGCAACGGCGACGGCACGTTCCAGGCCCCGATCTCGAGCCCGGGAGCGGACTACGTCTCGCCCGTCCTCGCCGACGTGAACGGTGATGGGAAGCTCGACATCGTGGCGAGCCGCAACGGCAATAGCATCACAGTCCTGGCAGGGGACGGCGCTGGCGCGTTCACGACGTCGAGCACGCTCACCGGGACCACGAATTGTCGCTTCATCACGCTGGCCGACCTCGACAGCGACGGCGTGCGCGACATCGTCGGTTATGACACGGAGATCTCCACGCCGGTCGTCAGCGTGCGCTTCGGTCAGGCCGGCGGCGCGTTCGGCCCCGTGACGAAGATCTCGATCTCCGCGCAAGACGGCGTGCCGGTCGGCAGCGCGGCCGATCTGGCGGTCGGCGACCTCGACGCCGACGGCAACCCCGATATCGCCGCCGTGGATACGAAGGGAATGACCCTCTTGATGGGTAGCCCGTCGGGCGCGCTCTCGGCGACCAGGCGCGTCCCCGCCGGCCTCGCGCCGAGCGGCGTCGTCCTCGGCGACTGGGATGGCGACGGACAGCAAGACATCGCGGTGGAGAGCATGGACGACTCGATCCTCAGCGTTTTTCGGGGTGACGGGCTCGGGGGGCTCGAGCCGCGGGTGACCTATTTCACTGGACACCGTGGCTCGCGCGTCCGGTCGGGAGACATCGACGGGGACGGCAAGGCGGATCTCGTCATGTCGATGAACGGCCTCATGGTCGCGCGAGGTCGCGGAGACGGGACGTTCCACGCAGCTCCGGCGCTGCTCGGGGGCAAGGGCGCGAGCGGCGCGGCGCTCGGCGACTGGAATGAAGACGGCAAGGCCGACGTGGTCGTCGCGTATGCCGGTGGCCAGTCGCTCTCGTTATTTCTCGGGAAAGGGAGCGGCGCATTCGATGTTCCCGTGACCATGCCTGCCGGCGGCGTGGATCCGGAGCAGGTCGTCGCGTGGGACGTGAACGGCGACGGGCACCTCGATGTCGTGTTCGGCACCGACGCGGCGGGAAAGGTCGGTGTGCTCCTCGGTGACGGCGCAGGCTCGTTCGGCCCCGTGACGCTCCACGAGGGCGGGAGGAGGATCGCGCTCACCGACATGAATGGAGACGGCGCCGCCGATATCGCGGCGACCACCTTCGACAACGTGCGCGTGCTCCTCAATGACAAGGCTGGCGGGTTCCTGCCGCCGATCGCGTATCCCGCGGGGATGAACGTCCTGGATGTGACGGCTCGCGATTTCAATGGCGATGGGAAGGCGGATCTGGCGACGGCGAGCTACGACAGCGATGAACTTCGGCTCCTCATCGGCAACGGAGACGGCACGTTCGAGGCGGCCACGAGCCTCCCGGTGGGCAGCTCCGCGTGGACCGTCGCGCCCGCAGATTTCACGGGCGACGGCGTGCTCGATATGGCTTTCGCGACGGTGGGTAGCGCGAGCGTCGTCGGCGTCCTACCCGGCCAGCCACGGGGGATGTTCGGCGCGCCCATCACCATGCCGGTCTACCTCCCCATCGAGACAGCGCTCGGCACGGCGGATTTCGACTCCGATACGCGGCCCGATATCTTCCTTGCGCTCGGCGGCGGTGGGACGGTGGGTGTGTTTCGCGGCAAGGGCGACGGCACGTTCGACGCAGCGCTCATGTACCAGAGCGTCTTCACCAGGGCGCTCGCGATCGGAGACGTGAACGCCGACCAGAGGCCGGATGTGCTCGTCGTCTCCACCCCGGTCCAGCAGGACGGGAGCGTGAACGTCTTCGTCAACATCTCTCATTAGGGCCATCTCCGAGCGTCGACGTCCTCGTGGCGCGGGGAGGGCGCATGCGCTCTTCCACCTGGCACGCGGCGAGCCGGCCGAGCCCGGCGTGTTCGTGGCGAAGCGCAGGGATCCCCAGGTGGACGGCGGGTTCTCGCCGGTGGCGTCAACGGGCTCTGTGCCATGACCGCCGCGGCACACTCCGCGACGCGGATGTCACGGCTGCGGCCCTTCGAGCGCCGCTTCCGGCGGCGACCAGCGCGGCCGCCTGCCTGGCATCACGCTTGCTCGACTCCGGCCACGTCGGGGAGGGAAACCCAATCGATGCAACCTTGGACCTCGGCGCCAGTATCCGCGTTGCTTTCGGCGGTCGCGTTGACCGCATGTGGCGATTCCTCGGCCGTGAACGCCGCCGGCGCGGGGGGAGCGCCAGGGGCTGACACGGGGTATCTCACGGAGCTCGTCACGCGCGACGACTACACTTCCCTGGCAGGTGAGGGCGCGGAGGTGAAGTACCTGACGATCGTCGACGGCCGCGAGCCTCCGCCGGTGTTCGCCGGCGCAGCGTGCCTGTTTCAGAATACCGACGACTACCCGTACCATCTGCAGTTCCTTCGTACCTTCCCGGAGTACGCGGCGCTCGCGCCGGAGCGTTATTCGGACATGGTGCTGCGCCGCGCCAGCCGCGTGATGTGGGGCGGCGGCCTGAAGCTCTACCCGGCCACGCCTCATCCGCTGACCGGAGCGGCGGGCGTGCTGGCGTACACGGTCTACAGCGAAGCCGCGCCCGATGAGCTCCTGACGGTCGGCGACATCGTGCAAGCCGACCGGCGGCTCAAGGGGTGTAGCCCGTTCGCCGAGCGATTCCTGGTGTTCTCACCGGATGGAACTGCCCAGACCGCGGCGGTGCAAGCCATCGCCGGCGAGCTCGTGGCAGCTGGCGTCGCGCTGGTCGACCCGGATACGCTGTTGAGCGGGCTGTCCGCCGCGACGTACAGCGAGGGCGAGGCGTACGGTTACCTGAAGATCGTGGATGGCGCCGCCGCAGGCAGCGCCGGGCCGCGCGACGTGCTGGTGATCGACGCGGCGCCGAGCGATCTGGGGCTGGTCGCCGGCCTCGTCACGCGGCAGCCGCAGAGCCTGGCCAGCCACCTGAACCTGCGCTTGCGCGAGAAGGGGATCCCGAGCGCCGCGGTGCCGGGCGTGTTCGACAACAGCGTGCTCCGCGCGCTCGCCCATGGCCTGGTCCACCTCACGGCCCGGGGAGCCCACGTGGAGATCGAGCCCGCGCGCCTGGAAGACGCCGAGGCGTTCTGGAGCGCCCGCCGGCCGCCGCTCGGAGATCCAGCCGCGGACCTGGAGGTCGCCACGCCGGCGGCCCTGGCCTCGCTCGGCTCGGCGGATGTCGCGGCGTTCGGCACCAAGGCCGCGAACCTCGGAGAGCTGTCCCGGATCCTGCCCGAGCAGAACCGCGTGGACGGCTTTGCGATTCCGTTCCGCGCCTATGCAGACTTCATGGAGCGGCGCGGGTTCAACGCCGAAGTCGCGGCGCTGCTGGCCGATCCCCGGGTGTTCACGGACGCCGATACCAAGCAGCGCCGCCTGTCGGAGCTCCGGGGCCGCATGCGTGCCGCCGAGCACTTGCCCGAATTCGGCGAGGCGCTCGAAGCGGCCGTTCGCCAGGCCTATGGCGCCGCGGGGCTGGTCACCCGGCTGCGTTTTCGCAGCAGCACCAACGCCGAGGACCTGCCGGGTCTGTCGGGAGCAGGTCTATACGACTCCCGGAGCGGCTGCCTGGCCGACGACCTCGATTCGGACACGCTCGGGCCGTCGGCCTGCTTGAGCCCGGAGCACGAGGCCTACCTGCGCGCCGAGCTCGAGCGGCGAGAGCTCGAGCTCGCCGAGCACCCCGATCGGAGCCATCTGCTGCCGATCATCGAGGATCTGGAGCAGGACTTGACCGAAGAAAAGAGCGCCCTGCTCGCGGTGCGCCGGGTCTGGGCCAGCTTGTGGAACGAGCGCGCGTTCGACGATCGCGCGTACTATGGCATCGATCACACCAAGGTGTTCATGGGCGTCGCGGTCCACCCCACGTTCGTCGGTGAACGCCTGGAAGCCGTCGCGCTCACGGGGCTCGAACCCGACGCGCCGGAGCCTTTGGTTCGTGTGGTCAGCCAGGTGGGAGAGGTCGGCGTCGCCGAGCCGCTGGATCCCACCGCCAGCCCTGAGATCCTGACGTTCCGGCGCGCTGCCGGCGGAACGCCGAGCGAGGTCACGCTCGTGTCACCGTCCTCGCTGGCAGCGGGCGGCGCTCGGCTCTGGTCCGATGCCGCGTTGAACGAGCTCGCGGGGCTGTTGTTCGTGGTGCAGGACCATTTCGCGGCCAGCGTGTACCCCGGCCTCGCCCCGCTGTCGCTCGATGTGGAAGTGGACGTCACGATGGACGGGCGCACCGTGATCAAGCAAGCCAGACCCTACACGCCATGATGGAGCCAGACATGACCTTGAAAACGATCCTGTACGGCCTCGTGTTCTCGCTGGCGTGCGCCGGCTGCTCCAGCTCCGAGCCGGGGAACGGAGCGGGCGCGGGCGGAGCCGGCGGAGCACCGCCGGACTCGAGCGACGCGCTGTGCGGCGAACGTCCCGGCGGCCGCCTCGGCGCGACCCACGTGCTGCGCTTCGAGGCCTCTGACGGGCGCGCGGTGGTCCAGCTCAGGCGGACCTGGGAAGACGTCGGTGTCGGCGAATCCTCCTTGTATCGATTGGACGGTTTCAGCGTATCGCTCGACGGAACGACGGCGTGCGTCACCGAGCCGAGCCGCCTCGAGTACGTCAACAGCCATCATAACTGGACGGACGTCGCGCGAGCCGATGCGGGCACGGCTCGCTACGAGCTCAAGTTCGATTTCGCTGCTCCGTTCACGTTCAGCGCCTTCGCCGCCGACGGCTCCGTGCTCGTCGACGCCATCCCGATGATCTCGACCGGCAGCCCGGCGTTCTGTTGGGGGTGTCCTGCGCCGCTGGCCGTGTCGATCTCGGAGGTCATGCTCAACAACACGACCACGCTGGCGGATGAATCCGGCGAGTACGAGCCGTGGATCGAGCTGTTCAATCCTTCGGCGGAGGACGTCGATCTGACGGGCTGGACGCTGTCCGACGACTTCACCGAGCGCGGCAAGTGGCCGCTGCCCGCCGTCACCCTTCCGCGTCACGAGGTGCTCGTCCTGTTTGCCGACGGCGACACGGACCAGGGCGAGCTCCACACGAGCTTTGCGCTCGATCCGAGCGGCGGCGAGCTCGTGCTGACGGCACCCGGCGGGGTGAGCGATGGCGGCCTCGTGCTCGAAGCTCAGGCACCCGGCGTGAGCCTGGCCTACCAGTGGGCCGCGGACGGCTACGTCGCCGGGCAGCCGACCCCCGGCGTGAAGCCGCCAGAAGAGTGATCGCGCCTTCGCGCTGGACCGTGGAATGAGCGGCGGGCCACGCCGCGAGGCCTCTCGGGCACCCGAGCGCCCACTCTAGCACGACGGACGCGCTGCACGGCCACGTGGAGGGGCTGCACCACCGCCGGCGGGCGCAGTGTTTGCCCCGCCGAGCGCTGCCCGCCGGAGCCGTTCTCTACGACCGCGCGCTGTTCTTGAGCTCTGCACGCGCGGCGCTGACCACGGACATGAACTCACGCGCGCGCTCCGTGAGGACCTCGTCCTTGCCTGCCGCGAGCGCCGCGGCGTCCACGAGCTCGCCGCCGACCCCGAGCGCCACGGCGCCGGCCTCGATGAAATCCCTGGCTGTCGTCAGGTTGACCCCGCCGGTCGGCATCATCTTCACCTCCGGGAGCGGCGCGCGCAGGGCGCGCAGGTACTTCGCGCCCCCCATCGCGGAGCACGGGAACAGCTTCACCGTGTCGGCGCCGGCGTTCCACGCGGTGATCACCTCGGTCGGCGTGAGCGCCCCCGGGAAGACCGCCCTCCCGAGATCGTGCGCCGCGCGGATGACCTCCAGGTCGAGCCCCGGGCTCACGATGAACTCGGCGCCTGCCTCGATGCACCTGCGGGCCGCGTCCGCGGTGAGCACGGTGCCCGCGCCGACGAGGACGTGGTCCCGCATCCGCGAGGCGATCTCGCGCATGACGGACAGGGCGTCGGGGACGGTCATCGTGATCTCGACGACCTCGATGCCGCCCGCGCAGAGCGCGCGAGCGGCCCGCACGGCGAGCTCTCCGCTCGGCGCGCGCACGACGGGGACGATGCCGATCTCCTCGATGCGGCGGACGACTTGCTCGCGGTCCATCGCCTGATTCATCGCTCGATCCTCGCGCCGGCTCCGCTCATGGCCCTCCGCACCTCGGCGAGCGACGCCATCGAGGTGTCCCCCGGGGTCGACATCGCCAGCGCGCCGTGCGCGACGCCGCACTCGAGCGCCCACTTTGGGCTCTGCTCCGTCAAGAGGCCATAGATGATCCCCGAAGCGAACGAGTCGCCGCCGCCCACGCGGTCCAGGATCTCGATGTCTCGCTGCGGGACCTCGTGGAACTCGCCCTCGTAGTACAGGAGGCCACCCCAGCCGTTCACGCTGGCGGTCTTGGCCGTCCGGAGGCTCGTGGCGACGACCGAGATGTTGGGGTACGCCGCGACGACCTCGGAGATCATCCGGCGGAAGCCGCTCGTGTCGAGCTGGCTGTAGCTGCTGTCCACGCCGGACACCTCGAAGCCGAGGCCCGCGACGAAGTCCTCCTCGTTGCCGAACACGCAGTCGACGTACGGCATGAGGGCGCGATTGACCTCGCGCGCCCTCCGCTGGCCGCCGAAGTTCTTCCACAGCGAGGGCCGGTAGTTGAGGTCGTAGGAGATCCGCACGTCATGCGCGCGCGCGACCTCCATGGCCTCGTGCGCCACGCCGGCCGTGGTCTCCGAGAGAGCGCAGAAGATGCCGCCGGTGTGGAACCAGCGCGCGCCGCGCTCGCCGAAGATGGTCTTCCACGGCGCGTCGCCGGGCCTGAGCTTGGACGCCGCGCTGTGGCCGCGGTCCGAGCAGCCGGCGGCCGCGCGGGGCCCGAAGCCGCGCTCGGTGAAGTTGAGGCCGTTGCGCACGTCCCGGCCCACGCCGTCGTAGTCGACCCAGCGCAGGAAGGACGTGTCGACCCCGCCCTGGAGCATCAGGTCCTCGATGAGCCGCCCGACGGCGTTGTCCGCGAGCGCGGTGACGATGGCGGTGCGGAGCTCGAAGCAGCGCCGGAGCCCCCGCGCCACGTTGTACTCGCCCCCGCCCTCCCAGACGTCGAACGTCCGCGCCGTGTGGACGCGGCGCTCACCCGGGTCGAGGCGCAGCATCACCTCGCCGAGGCTCACCTGGTCCCACTGGCAACCCTTTGCACTGCGAATCTGCATCTTCTTCTCCTCAACAACTCATCCAGCCGCCGTCCTCGTCCGAGCGCCGGGCGGCCGACGACCTGCGGATCCGCCCGCCGCGAGGACGTCGAGGCGACCGAGCTCTGCCCCGCCGTCCGTGGAGTGAACGCCGCCCCTTCGATGCATGGATGAGTTATTGAACTAGCGGGCTGTTCGGCAAGGCGTTCAACACAGTCTCCGATGCCCCACGCCGTGCGCGCGGGAAGCGAGCCGGCAGCGTGCAGCGCCGCGCAGCGACGATGTTGGATAACTTATCGAACAGTCCTCCAGCGTCGCTTTTCCAGGATTGGTGATCGATCCCGATCCCAGGGACGAAGGACGGCCGCGCAGGGTGGCCTGCTCGGGGGAGAGCGAAAGGAAACCCCAAACCCAAGACAAATTGTGAACGTTCACATAACGGGTGTCAACCAAAATGGATCGGCGCGAGGCCATCCTCGATCCCGATGGGCGCGCAGCGGCGGCCGGCCGCGGCGTCTATGACCCAGGTCGAGAGGAGATGGCGGGTCGCCGCCGCCGCGCCGTCGTGTTGGTCGACGGCGACCACCGGGACCGAATCGTCCAGCCCGCCCGCGGCAGCGGTGATCCCAGGTGCTCCCTGCTGGGGATAGGCCCTTGACCGGAGGCAAGCGGATTGGAAATTGGAATCTATATCGAACATAACGGCGGTCCGGTGCCTGCCTCTCTTGCCGCGGCGCTCCGGAGGAGACTTGCCCGCCACCCGAGTCCGAGCTTGGCCTCAGGAACGAAATGGTGTTGACATCGCTGATGTGAACGTTCACATTGAGGCCTCCTTATTCTGCTTCGCCATGAGGGGGGCCGTCATGCGCAGCGACACCTTCGCTATCGGGATCGCGTTCGGCACCGATTCCAAGAAGACTCCATCATGAAAATACTCACGAGGTTTCCGACCACGTTCGCCAAGTTGTGCCTGATGATGACGCTCTCGCCGCTCGCCGGGTGTGCGTCGTCTTCCGCGACCACCGCGACGCCGCCCGAGACCGCGGGCGACACGAGCAAAGCGGCGGCCCCGCTGGCGGTGCCGGCGGAGCAGCGGGGGCCGATCCTCGACACGCACATCCATCTCTACCAGGTCACGCGTCCGGGGGGCGTCGTTTGGCCGGAAGCCAAGCAGAAGCCGATCTACCGAGACGTGTTGCCCCCGGAGTATGAAGCCATCGCGAAGCAGAATGGCATCATCGGCACCGGCGTCGTCGAAGCCAGCCCCGTGGTCGACGACAACTTCAAGGTCCTCGAGACGACGAAGGGCAACGACTTCTTCAAGTTCCTCGTCGCGCAGCTCGAGATCGGCTCGCCGAGCTTCAGCGCCGATCTGGCGCGCCTCGCCGCGGACCCGCGCGTCGTCGGCATTCGCGGCTTCCTCTGGAGCCCGAAGCTGACGCTGGACGCGAAGCAGCTTGCCTCGCTGGAGGAGCTCGCGGCCAAGGGCATGACCCTCGACATCATCAGCCGCGGCGCCCTGAACCCGAAGGACAAGGTCGAGGCGCTCGCGACCGCGGTGCCCAAGCTCCGTATCATCATCGACCACCTGGCGGGCGCGAAAGGGCCGACGCCGGATCCGGCATGGGTCGATGCGATGCAGCGGCTGGCCAGGCTCCCGAACATCTACATCAAATTCTCGTCGTTCTTCGACATGTACAACCCGGCCGCCACCGAGGACGATCCCTGGAAGGCGCCGACCGACCTCGCGGCGTACAAGGCGCACTTCGATGTGCTGATGAAGGCCTTCGGCGAAGACCGGCTGATCTGGGGCAGCAACTGGCCCGTTGTCGACATGGGCGGCAGCCTCGCTTCGGAAATCGAGATCGCCGAGCTCTACCTCAAGGAGTTTGGTCAGGAAGCGCGTGACAAGGTCATGTACAAGAATGCGCAGAAATTCTACGCGCGTCACCCCTGAACAGCGGCGTCCCGGGCGCCACCGCGAAGGCGGCGCTCGCCGCGCCGCTCAGGGATCGTAGAGCAACGCCACGTCGATTCGGCTTCGGCCATTCGACATGGCGCTCTGTTCTCTGGCAGAACGAAGCGGCCCCGGCTGCGGAGCGCGCCGTGAAAGCCGCGAGTGAACGAAGTCGCTCAGCGAGGCAATGACAGCATGAAAGCCCTGACGATCACGGGTCCGTCGGTTGCACAGGTGAGCCAGATCCGCGAGCCCAAGCCGGCGCACGATGAGGTGTTGATCCGCGTGCAACGGGTCGGTCTGTGCGGCTCCGACTTGAACACGTTCTTGGGCAAGAACCCGATGGTGACGTACCCTCGGGTGCTGGGGCACGAGGTGGCCGGCACGATCGTGGAGCTCGGCTCGGGCGTCGAGGCGGACTGGCGCGTCGGCGCCGACGTCACGTTCACGCCGTACACGGCGTGCGGCGGGTGTCCCTCGTGCCGCGCGGGACGGCGCAACGCCTGCCGCGACAACAAGACCATGGGTGTACAGCGCGACGGCGCGCTGACCGAGCTCGTGGCCGTGCCGTACCAGAAGCTCTTCACGTCACGGAAGTTGAGCCTCACGGAGCTCGCGCTCGTCGAGCCGTTCTCGGTAGGCTTTCACGCGGCGGCGCGAGGTCGCGTCGAGGCCGAGGAGACCGTGCTGGTGATGGGCTGCGGCGGCGTGGGGCTCGGGGCCATCGCCGGCGCGGTGAGCCGCGGCGCGCGCGTGATCGCGCTCGACACGCAGGAGGAAAAGTTCGCGCTCGCCAGGGCGCTCGGCGCGCGGGAGGTGGTGCTCGGGAACGCCGATGCACGCGAGCGCGTGATGGACCTGACGAACGGCGACGGGCCGGATGTCGTGATCGAAGCCGTTGGCGCGACCGCGACGTACCGCAACGCAGTGGAGTGGGTGAAGTTTTGCGGTCGAGTCGTGTACATCGGGTACGGCAAAGAGCCGGTGAGCTACGAGACCAGGCTGTTCGTGATGAAGGAGCTCGACATCCTCGGCTCGCGCAACTGCCTGAACGAGTTCTCGGACGTGATCGCCTTCTTCGAGCGGCGCACGTTCGACCCGAACATCCTGATCTCGAAATCGATCCCCATCGAAGGCGTGCCCGAGGCGCTCGCCGACTGGGCTGCCCACCCCGGTCGAACGTCCAAGATCATGGTGGGCATGTCGTGAGCGTGCACACGCCTGCTGAGCCGCCGGAGCACTGACATGGGCAATCCGATTCTTCAGTTCGGCACGAGCCGGTTCCTGCAGGCTCACGCGGACTTTTTCATCTCGGAGGCGCTCGGCGTCGGCCGCGCGCTCGGGACGATCACCGTGGTGCAGACCACGTCGAACCCCGAGAGCCGCGCGCGCATCGACGCGCTGCGCGCGCAGGGGCGCTACCCCGTGCGGATCCGCGGGCTGCGCCGCGAAGAGGTCGTCGACACGACGATCGAATGCGGCTCGATCACGGAGGCGCTCGACGCGAACACCGATTGGCCGCTCGTGCGCGAGCGCTTCGCGAAGGACGCGCGCGTCGTGATCTCGAACACGAGCGACAGCGGATACGTCTGCTTGCCCGAGGACACGGCGACATGGCTCGCGCCCGGCGCGGGCGTGCCGCGCGGGTTCGCCGCGAAGCTCGTCGTCCTGCTGCGCGCGCGCTTCGAGGCGGGCGCCGCGCCGCTCACGCTGCTGCCTTGCGAGCTCGTCTCGAACAACGGTGACACGCTGCGTGCGATCGTCGCCGGCGTCGCGCGCCAGTGGGGCGCCGACGCCGCCTTCCTGCGCTACATCGAGCACACGTGCATCTGGGTGAATTCGCTCGTCGACCGGATCGTCTCCGAGCCGATCCGCCCCGTCGGCGCGATCGCCGAGCCCTACGCGCTCTGGGCGATCGAGCGGCGCGAGGGAATGGTGCTGCCGTGCCAGCATGAAGCGATGGTCGTGACGGACGACCTGCTCCATTACGAACGCTTGAAGCTGCTGTTGCTGAACCTCGGGCACACCTACCTCGCCGAGCGCTGGCAGCTGGACGGGCGCCCCGCGGGCGAGAACACGCTGCAAGCGATGCGCGATCCGGCCTTGCGCGCCGATCTCGAGGCGCTCTGGCGCGACGAGGTGATGCCCGTCTTCGATGCGCTCGGCAAGGGGGCTGCCGCGCGCGCCTACCTCGACGAGGTGCGCCAGCGCTTCCAGAACCCGTTCCTCGATCACCGGCTCTCCGATATCGCGCGCAACCATGGCGAGAAGAAGCGACGCCGCCTCGGGCCCGTGATCGAGCTCGCGCGCGAGCTCGGCCTGAACCTCGATCAGCCCCGGCTGCACGCGGCGCTCCGCACGGCCGTGCCCGCATGAGCATGCGAGGCTGCCACGGGCGGCTTCGCGCGATCGACGGGCCGCGCGAGCCGCCGCGATCGCAGCGCCGATAACCACGACGACCCGATGCGGTCGCCGTTGCGCCGCCCGCGCGACGCACCGCAAGGCAGCGCCGCTCGACGGGCAGCGCGCGAGGGCTGCCGAGCGCACGAACAGATGCCGTATCCAAGGAGACATGCCGATGAGAAAGATGCGTTGGGTCGTGCTTTTTCTGTGCTTTCTCGCCGTCGCCATCAACTACATCGATCGCGCCAATCTGGCGGTCGCGGCGCCCCAGATCGAGAAGGAGCTCGGCATCGGCCCCGCCCAGATGGGGTTTATCATGAGCGGCTTCTTCTGGACCTACGCGCTCATGCAGATGCCGTTCGGCTGGTTCGTCGACCGCGTGGGCGCACGCGTCGCGCTGCCGATCGCCGTCGGCTGGTGGTCGCTCTTCACCGCGGCGACCGCCGGCGCGTCGAGCGTCGCGGCCATGTTCGGCTGCCGGTTGCTGCTCGGCGTGGGTGAAGCCGGCGCCTACCCGGCCTGCGCCAAGCTTGTGAGCCAATGGTTCAAGCCGCGCGAGCGCGCGCTCGCGACGGGCATCTTCGACAGCGGCGCGCGCGTCGGCTCGGCGCTGTCGATTCCCCTCGTCGCGCTCATCATCGACACGCTCGGATGGAAGGCGGCCTTCATCATCACGGGCCTGTTCGGCGCGGTGTGGATCCTCGGCTGGGTCGTCATCTACAGGAGCCCCGCGCATGGCGACATGACGGGCGAGAAGGACGTCGTCCACGCAGCGCCCGCAGAGGACGCGCAGAACAACGTGACGTGGGCGTCGCTCTTCCGCCATCGCACGCTCTGGGGCATGATGCTCGGCTTCTTCTGCCTCAACTTCACCAACTACTTCTTCATCACGTGGTTCCCGAGCTACCTCGTGCAGACGCGCGGCTTCTCGCTCAAGTCGCTCGGCACGCTCGGCATGATCCCCGCGCTGATGGCGATCCCGGGCGGCTGGATCGGCGGCTTCGTCTCCGACGCGCTCTATCGCCGTGGCTGGAGCCTCACCGCTGCACGCAAGACCTGCATGGTCGGCGGCATGCTGGTGTCGTCGGCGATCACGTTGTCGGCGTTGACCTCCAACATCTATCTGATGCTCGCCTTCTTCGGCATCTCCTACGCGAGTCTCGCGTTCGCCGGCGCCAGCATCTGGTCCCTTCCCGGCGACGTCGCGCCCACGCCGCGCCATGTGGCTTCGATCAGCGGCATCCAGAACTTTGCGTCGAACCTGGCCGGCATCGTCATCACGACGTTCACCGGCGTGATGCTCTCGCTGACCAAAGGATCGTTCACGATCCCGCTCGTCGTGGCGGGCGGCTTCTGCCTGCTCGGCGCGTTCAGCTACCTCGTCATCGTCGGCAAGATCGAGCCGCTCCAGGTCAGGTCGGCACCGATCGCGGCGAGGTCCCCCAGCCTGGAGTTTGACCGAGATAGTTCGCCTACCAGCGCAGGATGAGATCGTCCATCCGGCCCGGTGACTGGAGGCGGCCAGGCGGGCCGTTCGACGTGCGGCGGAGCGAGGCCGAGCCTGGCCTCCGACAGGCGTCGTAGGCTCACAGGGTGACGCCCCGCTTCCAAAGTGCGATCTCGCGCTCGCCGTTCTCCTCGGCGCGGGTTGGACGGCCCGAGGCGGTGGCCAACACCAGGTCCATCAGGGCGTCGGCGGCCGCGTCCATGGATTCGCCCGAAGCGATGCGGCCGGCGTCGAAGTCGATCCAGCGCTGCTTGCGCTGGGCCAGGCTGGAGTTGGTGGCGAGCTTGAGGGTCGGCGCGGGGAAGCCGAGGGGCGTGCCCCGGCCGGTGGTGAAGAGGATGACCGTCGCGCCGGCGGCCGTGAGCGCCGTGGACGAGACCGCGTCGTTGCCGGGGGCCTCCAGCAGCGCCACGCCCGGCGTGCCGCGGATCTGCCCGCCGTAGTGGACCACCTCGGTCACCGGGGCGCGGCCGGCCTTCTGCACCGCGCCCAGGGACTTCTCCTCCAGCGTCGTGATGCCTCCGGCGATGTTGCCGGGCGAGGGGTTCTCCGACACCGGCTCGCCGTGGGCGATGAAGTAACTCTTGAAGTCGTTCACCACGCCGACGATGTCCTCGTAGACCGCCTCGCTCTCGGCGCGGGTCATGAGCAGGCGCTCGGCGCCGAAGATCTCCGGGATCTCGGTCAGGATGGCCGAGCCACCGGCGGCGCAGACCTTGTCGGCGATGCGGCCCACCAGCGGATTGGCGGTCAGCCCCGAGAAGCCGTCCGAGCCGCCGCACTTGAGGCCGATCACCAGGTCGGAGACGGGGCAGGGCTCGCGGCGGTCCTGCTCGACGATCCTCACCAGCTCCTCGACGGCCTCGAGGCCCGCCTCGAGCTCGTCCTCGGCCGTCTGGGCGCTGAAGGACCGCAGGCGATCGGGATCGATGTGCGCGGCGCTCTCGAGGAGCAGGCCGAGCTGGTTGTTCTCGCAGCCCAGGCCGATGATCAACACTCCGCCCGCGTTCGGGTGGCCGGCCAGGGCCACGGTCATCCGGCGGGTGGCCTCGAGGTCGCCCCCCAGCTGCGAGCAGCCGAAGGGGTGGGTGAGGGCATAGACCCCGTCCACCCGGCCCTTGAAGCGTTTGTCCGCCTCGGCGGCCACCTTCTGGGCGGTGCGCGAGACGCAGCCCACCGTCGATAGGATCCAGATCTCGTTGCGGGTGCCCACCCGCCCGTCCTTCCGCCGGTAGCCCATGAAGGTGCGGTTTCCGGTGGCGGGGAGGGGCTCAGGGGTCGTGGGCTCGTAAGCGTAGGTGTCGAGGCCGGAGAGCGCGGTGGCCAGGTTGTGCGTGTGAACGTGGTCGCCCGGCTGGATGTCCACCGTCGCCCGCCCGATTGGCCAGCCGTACTTCCGCACCAGCTCGCCAGCGGCCATCGCGCGCAGCGCCACCTTGTGTCCGGCCGGGATGTCGACGCGGGCGGTGATCGCGTCGGCCACCGAATCGCCGGCGGCCAGGCCGCGCACGGCGACGGCCACATCATCTCGGGGATCGATCTGCAACAGGGAGGCTGCCAAGCTCATAGTCATTCGCCAATCGTATTCGCGCCGTTCAGGAGCGGTACGCCGAAGTTCGGCGTTCCGTCTGCATTCCATTCCAGCCGCTGGACGCGCGTGTGACGGTTCGGGTCGTAGAGCGGGTCCCCCGTGATCTTCTCGTAGTTACGCGCGTGGTACACGAGCACGTCGATCGATCCATCCGCCGAGGTCGTGAACGAGTTGTGGCCCGGGCCATACAGCCCGTTTGCGCTGACGAACACTGGATTCTCGTTCTTCGTCCACGAGCTCGGGCTCAGCAGGTCGTCCGTCGCGCTCCCCGTGAGCAGGCCGAGGCAGTAGCGGTCGTCCGTTGCGCTCGCCGAGTAGCTGATGAAGACCCGCCCATTCCGCTCGAGCACGGCGGCACCTTCGTTGACCGCGAACCCCGCCGTCTCCCAGGCGTGCTCGGGCCTGGCGATCCGCACGTTGGGCCTGGCCAGCGTCCACGGGTTCACCATGGCCGCGATGAACAAGCTGCTGTTGTCGCCCGCGACGCTGGGGTCCTCCTGCGCCCACACGAGATAGCGCTTGCCGTCGTGCTCGAACGTCGTCGCGTCGAGCGCGAAGGTGTCCGAGTCCGTCACGATCTGCCCTCGCTCGATCCACGTGCCATCCATCGGGTTGGCCGATGCGTTCTCGAGCACATACATGCGAATGGCCCAGATGTCGGTCGAGCTTCCGGCGGCGAAGTAGATGTACCACTTGCCGTCGATGAAATGTAGCTCGGGCGCCCAGATGTGCGCCGCCATCGGGCCGGTCGCGTGCTTCGTCCAGACGACCTTAGGGGTCGCGCTGGTCAGGCCTCGTATCGTGGTCGCGCGCCTGATCTCGATGCTATCGTACGTCGGCACGCTCGCGGTGAAGTAGTAGTAACCGTCCGTATGCCGCTTGATGTGGGGATCGGCGCGCTGCGAGATCAAATAGCCGAGCGGCTCGAGCGCGAACGACGCCTCCGAGTTCTTGACCTCCGTGCCGTCGAGCACGTGCGCGTAGATCTGGTAGTTCAGGTGCCGGAGATAACGTGTCGCATCCGAGTACCACTGCAGCGAGACCATCGCCGGATCCCCGTTCAGCGCGGGCACGATCCGGAACGTGGCGTCCCTCCGGAACGCGGTGGACTCCGTGAACGGGTCGAGCCAGAGAAGGTGACTCCTCTCTTCGGGTGGGGTCTGCCAGAGCCCGCTGGCCCGGTTGGACGTCTCGCTCTGCAGCGGGTACCGGGTCGAGTTCACGCTGTCGACGTGCAGGTAGCGACCGCCGAAGCCCACAGACTCGAACGACACCAGCGCCGGATCATCCGGGTTCGCGAGGCCGGGCACCACTCTCCACTGGAAGTCGGCAGGAACCTGGTTGTTCGCCCTGTCGTCGAGGTCGGTGATCATCGCGTGATAATAGGAGTGCGCGACGTAGAGCGGGGCGCCCTCCGTGTGCGTCGTGCGAATCTGGTAACCCCCTCCGGCGTCGTCATCGAGATTGGAGAGCTCGAGGACAGCGGGGGCGGCGAGGGCCGCATACTCGGGGTCCTCGCTGGCCGGTGAATCGAAGACGACGCGTACGGGCTGAGCTCCGTCGGCCTGCCAGTCATCGACGCTGCTCAAGGTCACGGTCTGCGCCGTGTTCCAGTTCGCCGCCGTGAACGTCAGGTCCGCATGGCTCAGCGTCGCCTCCGTCGTGTCGCTGACGCTGAGAGCGATCGTCACGGGCGCGCTCGGCTGCGATGCGAGGAGCACGGTGAATGTCACGGGCGCGCCGCGCTCGGCGAGGGTCCCCGACGGGTCGCTGACGACGATCGCCGCCGTCCCTGGACCGTCGTCGTCCGTGTTCGTGATGTCAGCGGACTCCGCGACGAGGCCGTCGCACGCTGGGTCTGCAGAGGCCGAGGGCCCGAAGCGGACGCGGAAGATCTGATCCCCGTCGCTCTCCGCATCGTCCACCCCCGTGACCGTGATCTCCCGAGGGACGCTCCAATCCTCCACCGTGAAGGAGATGGTCGCCGGTGAGACGGAGCCTTCGGTCGCATCCGAGCTCGAGACCGGCACCGTGATCGGCGCGCTCGGCGCGCCGTCGAGCGCCACGCTCACGGTCACCCGCCCACCGGACTCCGAGGTGCTGAGCGCTGTGCCCGCCGCCATGATCCGCAATGAATTGGTCGACGCGCCCGGCGCATCGGTCGAGGGCCCATCCGAGCACCCGACCACCACGAGCAGCGCGGCGAACGCCCGAGCTGCCGCCGTGAGCGTGACGCGTGGCGCAGAGAGGGAAGTGCACTCTGGATGGGAATATCTCGGTGCGCGCATGACAAGGGGAAACTCTACCCGTCAATGGGTGCGGTAGAATGTTCAGTAGTGGGCGATGAGCGCGTCGAGCTCCGCCTGCGTGACCCGGACCGCGTTCGCGTGGCGCACGCCGGACGGAAAGCGGTACTGCGTGCTCGGGAGCTCCGTCCAGGAGCCCGGATCCGCATCGAGATCCGTCGTGCTCCAGCACCCGAACACACCGCCGTTCAGGTAGTAGTCGGCGAACAGGTACCATCGACTCTGCCGCGGATCCTTGATGACAAACGGCCCCTCCGTCGCTCGTCTACTGCTCTGGGTCGACCCGCGCGTGATGTAGTCCGGACTCCATCGCGTGAACGTCCCCGGATCGAGCGCGAGCGTCGGGGAGCGCGCGATCTGGATGTCCTTGCCCGATCCGGTGAGCGCGCTCCCGCTGCTGTCCGTCTCGTCCTTGAAGAAGAGGTAGTTGCGGTCATTCCATTGCGTAATCGTCGCGTCGATGACGCTGTAGCCCGGATCGAAGAGCACGTCGGGTGTCGGGTTGACGATGGTGACGAAGTCCTCGGTGTAGCTGACGTAGATGCGGTTCGCGCCCGTGGTGTCGTTCCCGGACCAGATGATGGCATAGAGCTTGCGATCAGGGTCGTAGTAAGCCTCCGGGGCCCACGCGTGCATCGGGGTGTCCCTGGGGCCCGGAAGGTTCGTGAGCGTGATCAACCGGGGGTTCTTGAAGGTGATGAGATCGGTCGAGTCCGCCACGAAGATCTTGGAGCTCGGATTATTCCAGTAGTTCGCGTCGTTCTCCGAGAGCGTCCAGTCGGTGGCGATATAGATGTACGTTCCATCGTTCTTGCGGAACAGGAACGGATCGCGGATGTGATTCGTGCCCATCCCGGTGAGCTGGTACGCGGGCTGTCCACCGGCGAGGGTCGACCAGCGAAGCCCGTCGGTGCTGTAGGCGAGATGCAGCGAATCGCTCGCCACGTCCTGATGCGGCCCGAAGTAGCTCAGCACCCAGGCACCCGGGGAGCAGCTGGCTGCATTCATCGTGGCCGTGTGCTCGCCGTTCGTACACGCGACGCAGCTGCGGTTCGTGGTGCTGCTTCCCTCCGTGCCGACGTGCTCCCCTGGCACGCAGTCGGTCCACGCGACGCAGGTCGTTGCGGGATCGGCGTCGTCGTCCCAGGTGCCGTCCGCGCAATCGACAGGCGCGGCGGTCCCGCCTGCGCAGTACGTGCCCGGCGAGCAGCCGTCACACTGCGCGGGCGTGGAGCTCGTCCCCGGCGCGGTCTGCCTCGTCCCAGGCGCGCAGGGCGTGTGCGTCTTGCAGCTCGGCGCGTTCATCGTGTCGCTGAAGGTGTCCTCCGGGCACGCCGTGCACCGCCGGTCCGCCGTAGGCGAGCCCTCGGCGCTCGCGAAGGTGCCAGCGGTGCAGCCTGTCCATGGGACGCAGCTCGTCGCGCTGTCGCCATCGTGATCCCAGGTGCCCTCGGAGCACGCGGGGGGCTCGTCACCGGGTCCTGCGTCTCCGCCGGTCGTCGTCACCGGGTCGCTGCACCCGGAGGTCCATAAGAGCGCCACGAGGAATCGTGCTCTCGATCTGCTTCCCGGACGTGCCATCTCGCTCCTCTGTTTCCCGCGTGGTTGCTACGCCGATGGACGCCGGCGCCCGTCCGGTCCGATGTCCGGAGCTCGGGATCACATCCTGGTCCACAGCCGGTTCGAGCGAGCGGAGCCGCGCCGGGATCGATCCGAGGACGAGCGCCCTGCGCGCTCGACGGCCTGTCCTGAACAAAGCGAAGGGGTGGTTCGCGAGCAACTGTGAACGCTCACATCAGCGGCGTCAACCGAAATGGCCCGGCGACGAACCTGACGTGCGCGTGGCGATTCGCCATTGATGTCGCCCGGGTCATGTCGTCACAACCTTGCTTGGTTCGAGAGAGCAAGTTCACACACAGGAGAGAACTCCATCATGAGCCGAAACTGAACTGCCCGGGGCGCCTTGCTGGCAGCCATGCTGGGGTCGGTACCCTCCGCGGGAGCGGCGACGTTGCAGCAGGTCAACGACTGGGGGGAGAGCGGTCTGCCTGGTGACGTGAGCATGTACGTCTATGCTCCGGACCACGTGGCGCCGAATCCTCCGATTCTGACTCTGGTGCACTACTCGAACCACACGGAGGCCATCAAGCAATGGACCGATGTTCTGGGCGTGGGCGCGAGCCCGACGCCGACCGATACGGGAGTCCGGCTCGGCAATCACGATGCGACGCGGCAGCGCTGGGAGAATGAGTGCGGCTACGTGGTCCTCGACGCGTTCACCTCGATGGGCGGTGATCACGGCCCATCCGACGCGTTATTCCCTGCTGAGTACGTCATCCACTTTCTGGGTCTCGACAAGACCGGGCCGGTCGATCCCGAGATAGAGGAGTGCAGCGGTGGGGCGGGCGGAACCGGCACCGCAGGCGGAAGCGGCGGGAGCAGTGGAACCCGGTGACCCGCACGCACTGGCAGCCGGGCCAGCCGGACAACCCCGCACGCGGCGCTACACGGCCACGTGGAGGGGCTGTACCACCGCCGCGAACACCGGGAGCGCCTCGCAGCGCGCCGCGTGCGCGGCCAGCGCCGGCCGCCTCGCGGCGTCGGTGAGGGCCGGGTGTGCCTCGGAGGTGAAGCGCAGCGCGCAGGCGACCGCGATGTCGGCGTGGCTGAAGGCGCCCAGCCAAAAGGCGTCGCCGCGCCGGGCGGCGCGCTCCCGCTCCAGCAGGTCGAGCGTCTCGCCGATCTGCGCGGTGCAGCGCTCCACCCAGACGGGGCTCCGGCGCTCGCCCGCGCGCAGCACGTGCTCGTAGAGCAGGCTCACCGCCTTGTCCGCGAGCCCCGTGGCGAGCGCGGAGACCCGCAGCCCGGCGCGGCGCGCCTCGCCCGAGCGCGGCAGGAGCGCGCGATCGGGCCCCACCAGGTCGTCGAGGGCGTCGAGGATCGCCGCGCTCTCCACGAGCGGCTCCCCGCCGTCCGTCACGAGCACGGGGACCCGCCGGAGCGGGTTGTACTTCGCGATGGACTCCGCGTCGGCCCACACCGACCACGGGCGGTGCTCGTACGCGAGCCCGTAATGCTGGAGCGCCACGGCGACGCGGCGCACGAAGGGAGAGTCGTACTGGCCAATCAGGATCATGGCGGCTCATTTAACCGAGCCTGCCGCGCGCGGCTACCAGACAGCGCACGTCTTGGTCGGCCGCATCGGCGTGCCCGGCGCGCACTTGAAGGCCTCGCCGAACTCCGGGAGGTTCACGAGCGGGCCGTTCACGCGGAACCGCGGCGGGGAGTGCGGGTTCACCTGGACCATCAGCCGGAGCGCCTCGTCGCGCAGCTTGCCGCACCAGGACTGCCCGTGCGCGAGGAAGAACTGCTGATCTTCCGTGAAGCCGCCCGCGACCGTCTGCTCCGCCGCGCCCTTGCGCATCGCGCGGTACGCCATGAAGGCGAGCTTCACGCCCCCGAGATCCGCGATGTTCTCGCCCAGCGTCAGCTTGCCGTTCACCTTCAGCCCCGGCAGCGCCTCGAAGGCCGAGTACTGCGCCTCGACGCAGCCGGTCTTCTCCTTGAACGCCGCCCCGACCTCCTTCGACCACCAGTCCTCCAGGTTGCCCTTCTGGTCGAACTGCGAGCCCGCGTCGTCGAACCCGTGCGTGAGCTCGTGCCCGACCACCATGCCGATGCCGCCGAGGTTCACCGCCGCGGCCGAGCTCACGCTGTAGAACGGCGGCTGCAGGATGCCGGCCGGGAAGACCATGTGGTTGCGCTGCGGGTCGTAATAGGCGTTCACGGTGGGCGGGCTCATCTGCCACTCGTCGCGATCGAGCGGCTTGTCGATCTTCCCGAGGTCCCACTGCGTGTGGAAGGCGCGCGCGGCGAGCGCGTTCTTCGCGTACGATCTCGGATCGACCTCGAAATCGTAGGTCCTCCACTTGTCGGGATAGCCGATGAGGTACGCCATCGCGGCGAGCTTGGCGAGCGCGCGCTGCCGCGTGCCCTCATCCATCCAGTCGAGCGCCCGGACGTCGCGCGCGAACGCGTCGCTGATCTGGTGCACCATCGCCTCGGCCGCGGGCTTGCTCGCGCCGGGGAAGCTCGTCTTGACGAACGGCTGCGCGAGCAGCTCGCCGAGCGCGTCATCGGTCGCGTCCACGCAGCGCTTCCAGCGCGGCCGCACCTCCTTCTGCCCGGTGAGCGCGGCCTGCAGCGTGAAGCTCTCGTCGACGAACGCCTTGGGCAGCGCGGGCGTCATGGACCGCACCACGTGCCACGAGAGGTAGCTCTGCCACGCGGCGGGCTTCACCGACGTGAGCAGCCGGGAGAGCCCCTCGAAGAACCGGACGGAGGTCACGTTGACCTCCTTGACGTCCTGGAGGCCGAGCCCCTGGAAATACGCGTCCCACGAGAACGCCGGCGCGGCCTTGGCGAGCGCCGCCCGATCCAGCTTGTTGTAGAGGCCCGCCGGGTCCCGCCGCTCGACCCGCGTCTTCGAGATCTTCGCGAGCTCGGTCTCGATCTGCAGAACATCGAGCGCCGCCGTCTTCGCCGCCGCCTCCTGCGCCCCGGCGAGCCGCATCATCCGCGCGACGTGCTCCTCGTAGGTCTTGCGGAGCGCCTTCGATTTGTCGTCCTCGTTGAGGTAGTAGTCGCGGTCTGGCAGGCCGAGCCCGCTCTGGTCGAGCTGCGCGATGACGCGCGTCGCGTCCTTCATGTCCTGCGCGGATTCGATGTCGAACAGCGCCCAGATGCGGCGGCGGTGGAGCTCGGTCACGAGCGCCCCGAGGCCCTTCGGGTCGCGCACCCGCCGCGCCTTCGCGAGGAGGTCCGCGATGGGCTTCGCGCCGGCGGCCTCGACCGCGGGCTCGTCCATGCACGCGCCGTAGTAGGCGCCGATCTTCTTGGTCACCGGATCCCGGTCGCCGGCGCTCGCGGCGTCCTCGAGGATGCGCCGGAGCTCCGCCTCGTTGCGCTTCTCGATCTCGTTGAAGCTCCGCATCCAGCCGGACTCGTCCCCCGGGATCTCGGTCTTCGCCAGCCATCCGCCGCACGCGAACTGATAGAAGTCCTCGCAGGGGTTCGCCGAGCGGTCGAGCGCGGCCTCGTCGAGCCCGACGCTCTCGAGCTTCGTCTCGACGACAGGGAGGCCCTGCGGCGCCGGCGGCATCAGCGCCTTCACGCTGGGGGGCGGGGGCGCCGGCGGCGGGCTCGCGGCGGGGCCGCAGGCCGCCAGCGCGGAGAGGGCCACGGTGAGCGCGAGGGGAGCGGCAGGCTGTCGGAGCGTGCGCATACAGCGCTCTACCACAGGCCGGCCGTCGCGCGGGCTCGCGATGGCTGCCCGCCGCGGGAATCCGCCCGGAGCGGGGCCGGCCTCACTCCCGGTCGAGCTTGCCCATCAGGCTCAGCGTGAAATAGGCCCCCATGTACTTGAGGTGCGGGCGCACCTCGAGGTGGACCCGGTACCAGCCCGCGCTCCCCTCGACCTCGGTCACCGAGGTCCGCCCCTTGCGGAGCGGCCTGCGCGAGCGCACGGCGGGCGACACGACATCCATGTCCGCGACATACTGGCTGAGCCAGCTGTTCAGCTCGCGCTCGAGGTCGCCGCGCTCCTTCCAGGTGCCGATCTGCTCGCGCTGCATGACCTTGAGGTAGTGGGCGAGCCGGCTGACGAGGAAGACATAAGGCAGCTGTGTGCCGAGCCGGTAGTTGACCTCGGCGGCGCGCCCCTCGTCGCTCTGGCCGAAGTACTTGGGCTTTTGCGCCGAGTTCGCGGAGAAGAAGCAGGCGTTGTCCGTGTCCTTGCGGAACGTGAGCCCGATGAAGCCCTCCTCGCTGAGCTCGAACTCGCGGCGCTCGGTCAGCATGATCTCGGTCGGGATCTTCGTCTGGATGGCGCCGAGCGCCTCGTACTCGTGGAGCGTGAGCCCCTCGACCGTGCCTCCGGATTGCGGCCCGATGATGTGCAGGCACCAGCGGTGGCGCGCGAAGCTCTCGGCGAGCCGGGTCGCCATCGCGTAGGTGGGCGCCCCCCAGCAGTACGCCGCGTGGTTGCCGACGACGTCTTCCTCGTAGGAGAACGCCCGGATGGGGGAGGTGCTCGCCCCGTAGGGCAGCCGCAGGAGGAAGCGGGGGAGGAGCAGGCCGACGTAGCGCGCGTCCTCGGACTCGCGGAACGCTGTGTACTTCACGTACTGCGGCCCCTCGAACAGCGCCTTGATGTCGCCGAGGTGCGGCACCTTCCGGTAGTCCTTGAGCCCGAAGAACTGCGGGCCCGCGACGGCCAGGAAGGGCGCGTGCGCCATCGTCGCCACCGCCGCGCATTTCTGGAGGAGCGCGATGTCCTGGGGCACGGGGCCGAACTCGTAGTTCGAGATGACGGCGCCGAACGGCTTGCCGCCGAAATTGCCGAACTCCGACGAATAGACGATCTTGTAGAGGCCGCTCCTCACGACCTCGGACGAGTCCTCGAAATCCGCGAGCAGATCGTCCTTCGAGCAGTTGAGGATCTCGACGCGGATGTTCTCCCGGAAGTCGATGTGATCGATGGCGAACTTCAGGCCGCGCCACGCGGCCTCGAGGCGCTGGAACACGGGGTGATGCAGGATCTCGTCGATCTGCCGCGACAGCCGCTGGTCGATCTCCGCGATCCACAGGTCGATGAGGGCGCTGTCCAGCGCCGCGCCGGCCTCCGGGCGGCCCGCGACCTTGCCGACCACCGCCTCCACGCCCCGCTTCACATCGTGGTAGGCGCCGCTCGTGGAGGCGACCCCCGTCTCCGCCAGGAGCTCCGCAAGGAGAGAGCCATTGCTCCCCATCACCGGCTCTTCGTGCTGCCCCGCTTGCATGTCCAGAAATTTACCACGGTCGCTCGCCGGCTGGAAGCGACGGACACGCCGGCGCCCGCGCGCCCCGCCCCGCCCGGGCGGGGCGCGCGGCATGGCGCGGCGCCGCCAGAGGAGAAACGCGCGGCATGGCGGCGCCGCCAGAGGAGAAACGCGCCTCGGACGCCCGCGCGGAACGCTCCCTCAGCACGCGAGTCAGGTGTCGACCGGACATGAAAAGCCCATGGCGAACGCGCGACTGCAGTGTTACAAATCACGTGTGGGTGCTCCCACGGAAGCCGAAGACATAAGGGCTTTCGTTCGAGTCTGCCCGCTCGAACTCCCGGATCAGGCGCCGACGCCCCCGCGGCGACGCCCGTCCTGGTCGTGGCCGCGCGGCGCCGCGCGGCGCCAGCGCTCCGAACGGCTCGGGACCGAGTGAAATGGGCAGTGGGAGCACGGAGGGACAGCGGACATCGCCTGTCTCTATCTTTCCGTGTGCCCGGTGCCTGTGGGATCCAGATTCTCTGTCTTTCATCCGGCGCGCGTCCGCGCGTCGCCGGCATTCGGCGTCAGCGCGCGCCATGGGTCGTGGATTTCGAGGAGAGGAGTGGGGATGGAACGCCTCGGGCTCGGCATCATCATCGGTATGGGGCTCGCCAGCTTGACGAGGATCACCCGTCCGACCGTCAAGAGGGCCATGAAGCTAGGCTTCGTCGCCGTGGACAGGATCAGGGGCTCGCTCGGCGAGGGCAGGGAGAGGCTCGCCGACCTCGTCGCCGAGGTGAGGGAGGAGATGGCGCGCCAGGAGCAGCGCGCCGGCTCGGGCGGCGCGGGGGGGTGGTCGCGCGCGGAGATGGAGCCGCCCGGGAGCTGACGAGAGGTGTTCCGGTGACCCGGCCGCGCAGGCCGGGAGGTGAGCCATGCCGAGCGATCGAGGGGTCGTCATCATCCACTGGGTTCCAGGGCGCGTGCGCCTCGCCGTCCCCGCGCTGCGCGGGGACCCGGCGAGGGCCGAGGAGATCGCGGAGCTGGCGCGCGCCTGCCCCAGCGTCGTCGACGCGCGGGCGAGCGCGTGGGCGGGGAGCCTCACGGTCGAGCACGAGCCCGATGTCCCGCTGGAGGACGTCTTCTCCGAGCTCGCGCACATCCCCGAGCTCTCGGGTTGTAGCTGTCGCCCGATCGATGGGCTCACGCCCTCGCCCTGCGCGGCGCCCGCCGAGCCGCCGAGCCCGGGCCGGACGGCGCGCCTCGTCGTCCAGGCCGCGGACAGGCTGAACGCGGCGTCGCAGGTCGTCCCGCCGGCGCAGGTCGACCTCAAGCTCCTGGTGCCGGCGCTCCTCGTCGGGTCCGGGATGCTCCAGCTGCTGATGCGGCGCTCCCCGGGCATGCCCCACTGGATCACGCTCGTGAAGTACGGGGTCGACTTCTTCGTGGTGCTGAACCACGGCCGCATCCAGAGCTTCTTCGCGAGCGCGAGCGCGGGCGCGAGCGCGGGCGCACCCACCGGCGGCGGGGCGGGGTGACGATGGCCGCGCTCCTGTCGACCGCGACCGAGCCGGTCTCGGTGGTCCACGCGATCCCGGGCAGGGTCCGCCTGCGGCTCCCGCGCCTCGGGAAGGACGCGGCCTTCGGCCCGCTGCTCGAGGCGGGGCTCACCGCCGTGCCCGGGGTCCTGTCCGTGCGCATCGCCGAGGGCGCGTCGAGCGCCGTCGTCGAGCACGACCCGCGGCACGTCGACCTCGAGGCCATCGTGGGCGCCGCCGCCTCGGCCTCCGCCGCGCCGGCCCCGCGGGGGGCGCTGCGCGCCGCGCGCGCCGCCCGGGAGGCGCGCCGCGCGGCCGCCCTCGCGAAGCGCCCGCTCTACCTGTCGAGCGTCGGCATGCTCCTCTCGCTCGGCAGCTTCGTCTCGCCGCTGCTCGCGTACCCGTTCATCGCCGCGACGTCCGCGCCCATCCTCAAGAGGGCGTGGGGCTCGGTGGTGCGGGACCGCAAGCTCAACGTCGACCTGCTCGACAGCCTGGCGATCGCCTCGGCCGTGGCGACCGGAGACGCCATCAACGCGGCCGGCATCATCTGGCTGGTCACGCTCGGCGACCACATCCGCGATCTCACCCAGGCGCGCGCCCGGCGCGCGATCAGCGGCCTTCTCGAGTACCAGCAGGACCTCGCGTGGGTGGTCCGCGGCGACGCGAAGGTGCAGATCCCGGTGGCCGAGCTCGCCGCCGGAGACGTCCTCGTCGTCTACACCGGCTCGGTCATCCCGGTCGACGGGACGGTCACGGACGGCGAGGGGCTCGTCGATCAGCAGACGCTGACCGGCGAGTCGATGCCCGTCCTCAAGGGCCCCGGCGACCGCTGCTTCGCGGCGACCGTCATCAAGGACGGCAAGCTGTACATCCGCGCCGAGCGGGTCGGCGGCGACACGACCGCCGCGAGCACGGCGCGGCTCATCGAGAACGCGCCCGCGCTGGAGACGCGCGCGCAGAACTACGCGGAGCTCGTGGCGAACCGGCTCGTCCCGCCGGCCCTCGCCTGCTCGGCGGTCGTGCTCGCCGCGACCAGGGACCTCGGCCGCGTGTCCGCGATCCTGACGATCGACTTCGGCACCGGCCCCCGGGTCTCGGCCCCGACGACGGTGCTCGCGTCGATGAACGCCGCGGCGCGGCGTGGGATCCTCATCAAGGGCGGCGCTTACATCGAGAAGCTCGCGAAGGTGTCGACCGTGGTGTTCGACAAGACGGGCACGCTGACCTCCGGCATCCCCGAGGTGACGGACCTCGTCGTCCACGACGCCCTGTCCGAGCGCGAGGCGGCGACCCTCGCCGCCGCGGTGTCCGCGCGGCAGACCCACCCCGTATCGCAGGCCGTGCTCCGGCTCGCCGAGGCGTGGTGCCTGACGATCCCGGACCGGGAGGAGTCCCGCTACCTCGTCGGCCGGGGCGTGCAGGCCAGGGTGTTCGGCAAGGTCGTGCAGCTCGGCAGCCCCCGCTTCCTCGACGAGCTCGGCATCACCTGCCGCGCCGAGCCCGGCGCGAGGAGGGCGCTCGAGGCGGCGGCGAAATCGCTCCTCTTCCTCGCCGTCGACGGCCGGCACGTCGCCACGCTCGCCTGCCGCGACGGCATCCGGGCCGAGAGCCGCGCGACGATCCGCAGCCTGCGCGCGCGCGGGATCGAGGATATCGTCATGCTGACGGGCGACAGCCGCGAGGTGGCCAGGCAGGTCGCGCTCGAGCTCGGCATCACCCGGTACTTCGCGGAGATGCTGCCCGAGGACAAGGCGGAGATCACGCGCCGGCTGACGCAGGAGGGCCGCACGGTCGCGGTCGTCGGGGACGGCATCAACGACTCCCCGGCGCTGTCGTACGCCGACATCGGCATCAGCGTGTCCGCGGGCGCCGAGATCGCCCGGGAGACGGCGGGCGTCGTCCTCGTGGAGGACGACCTGTCGAAGCTCATCGAGGCGATCGACATCTCGCGCGCCGCGATGCGCCTCATCCACCAGAACTTCTCGATGATCCTCGCCGTGAACGCGGTCGCGTACGCGCTGTCGATCCCCGGGCTCCTCAACCCGGTCGCGGCGACGCTCATGAACAACGGCTCCGCGGTCCTCGCCTGCGTGAACGGACTCCGTCCGCTCATGGCGGCGCCGCGCAGGAAGGCCCGCGCCGGCGGCCCCTAGCGCGCTCGTCCGCGCGCCACGCCTCAGCCCGGCACGCGCGCTGCACGAGGGATGGAATGGTTGGAATGCAGAGCGAGACGCGCGCCGGATCGAGATCGTCCGCCGCGGACCGGGCGCGCGCGGCGCGCCGGACTGTGCAGTGGCTGCCCGGCGCGGCGCTCCTGGCGTCGATCGGCTGTGCAGCCGTGGCACGGGCGCCTGCCTCGCCGCACGTCGCGGGGGGGGGGAGCCCGGAGGAGGCCGGCCGGTACCTGATCCTCGTGGGCGGGTGCAACGACTGCCATACGCCCGGGTGGGATCGATCGGGCGGGAAGCTCCCGATCTCGGAGTGGCTGACGGGCAGCGACGTCGGCTACCGAGGTCCGTGGGGGACGAGTTATGCGGCGAACCTCCGGATCTCCGCCCAGAACCTCGGCGAGGAGGCCTGGGTGCGGATGTTCCGCGAGGCCGCCGGCCGGCCGCCGATGCCATGGCTCAACTACGTGACCCTGCACGAGCGCGATCTCGTCGCGATGTACCGCTTCATCCGGAGCCTCGGTGAGAAGGGGGTCCCCGCGCCCCGCGCGGTGCCGCCGGAGGAGGAGCCTGCGACGCCGTACATCCTCATGGTCCCGCAGCAGCCGAAGAGCAGGCCGTAGTCGTCGGTTCGCGTCGGTTCGCGTCGGTTCGCGTCGGTTCGCGTCGGTTCGCGTCAGGCGTGCAGGCCGCCGAGCGTCGCCGACGCCGCGTGGCTCGCCGCCGGCCGCTCGCAGGGCAGCTCCACCGTGAACCGCGCCCCCTCGTCCGGCCGGCTGACGACGCGCACCGCGCCGCCGAGCGCCTCGACGATGCTCTTCACGACGTGGAGCCCGAGCCCGAGCCCGCCGAAATGGCGGCTCGACACAGCGCGCTCGAACCGGTCGAACACGTGCGGGAGCCGCCCCGCCGGGATCCCGATGCCCTGATCCTGCACCACGAGCTCTGCCGTGCCGTCCTTCCGCGCGACCGAGACCTCGATCGGCTTGCCCGCGCCGAACTTGAGGGCGTTGTCGAGCAGGTTCGAGACCACCTGCTCCAGCCTGCTCCTGTCCCACGATCCCACGACGGACGGCTCGGCGCGCACGCTCACGGACGAGCCGGAGTGCGCGATGCGCTCGGTGAGCCGCTCCAGGACGTCGTCCACGACCTCCGCGAGATCGACCGGCTCGACGTGCAGCTCCAGCCGGCCGGTGTGGAGCTGCGACACGTCCAGCACGTCGTCGATCAGCCGGACGAGCCGTTGCACCTGCCGATCCATCCTTTGCAGGGCGCGCGCGAGGCGCTCGTCGGACGCGTGGTCTCCCCGGCGGAGCAACGCCTGGAGGCCGAGGCGCAGGGAGGTGACGGGCGTCCTGAGCTCGTGCGACGCGACGCTGAGGAACTCGTCGCGGACGCGCACCGCGTGCTGCGCCTCGCGGTAGAGGCGGGCGTTCTCGAGGGCGATCGCGATCTGGTCGGAGAGGAGCTCCAGCACGTGGACGCGAGCGCGCGTGAAGGCGTACGTGGCGAGGTTGTTCTCGAGGTAAACCACCCCGAGCCGCGCCTCGTTCCGCTGGATGGGCAGGACCAGGACCGACCGCGAGCCGCCCCCGGCGAAGTGAGGATCGCGGTCGCGCGCCGGCGCGCTGTCCGCGTCGTCGAGCACGAGGAGCTCGCACGCCATGTGGGCGTGCTCGACGACCCGCCGGGGGATCTCGCGCGACCGGGAGAGCGGCGTGCGCTCGATGGAGACCGGGGTGGCGACGGACCCCTGGGCCCGCACGAAGAGCTCCCCCTCTTCCTCGAGCACGAGCGCGCCGCGCTGCGCGCCGGCGGCCTCCAGGCAGACGCCCAGGAGCTTCTCGAGCAGCCGATCGAGCACGATCTCGCTCGAGAGGGTCTCGGCGGCCTTGAGCAGGCTGAGCGCGTCGAGGGCGACCGCCGGGAGCCGCTCCGCGAGCTCGGGCTCGTCGCCGGGCCCGCCGAGCCTGAACTCCTCCGCGAGCGCGTGGGCCTTCTCCGAGGCCCCCCAGCGGGCGAACCCCTGGTGCGCGGCGCGCAGGTACATGGCCGCGATCCGCGCCCGTCCGAGCCCGTGGTAGAAGCGCCCAGCCAGCTCGTTGCCGAGCGCGGCGATGTGGAGGAACCCCCAGCGCGTCGCCGCCTCGACCGCCTCGTCGTACCGCGCGCCGGCGAGCTCGAACCTGCGCTCGACGCGGGCGATCTCCGCGTCGACGAGGAGGCGCCGCGGGCGGAAGTTCTCCGGGCAGCCCAGCTCCCACCTCCGCAGGGCGCGCTGCAGGTCGGCCACGCGCGCGAGCAGCGCGGCCCTCTCCTGCTCGTCGGCCTCATCGCATCGCCACAGCAGCGTGAGCGCGGTGAACAGCGCGTACTGGCACTCGGGGATGTAGCCGCCGAGAAAATGGATGAACGGGGCCGCCGCGTCGGCGTGGGCGATGGCCTCGGCCAGGTCCCGGAGCAGGTACGAGACCTGAAGGCGCCCGATGTGATACACGCACCTCGCCGGCGGCTCCCGCTGCGCCGCCTCGAGGAAGGCCCGCTCGTCGAACTCGGCGTCATCGGCCACGTTCCGGCCCCTCGTCAGCCCCTTGAGGCACCGGATCATCTGCCGGAAGGCGAGCTGGTAGAAGAGCGTCGACTTGTTGCCGGTCTGCCGGCTGAACGCGAACCCGTCGTTCAGATCGACCAGCACGCGATCGAGCTCCACCCCTGCGGCGAACGAGTGCGCCATGAGCCCCGTGCGCGCGTACGAGGAGAAGCGGAGCTCGCCGGACGACACGCCCAGCTCGATGATCTCTCGGAACGGCGCCCCGCTCGAGGCGAGCGGCGCGATCCACGGGTAAACGAACTCGTTGTACATGTACCGGGCGATCGTCTCCTGGGCGCGATCCTCGAACCGCCGCGCGAGCTCCACCGCGAGCTGGCCGAAGCCCTGGGCGCTCGCGAGGTCGCCCTCGGCCGCCAGGAGCATCGCGTGCCCTGCGTAGGAGAGGATCGACTCGCTCGCGTTGCCGTGCTCCAGCGCGAAGCGGACGCCTAGGGCGGTGAGGAGCACCAGCTGCTTCCGGTCCGCGAACCAGGCGGGGGCCACCATCTCGGCGAGGAGCCTCATGCGGGCTCGCTCTTCCGGGCTGGTCACGCGGGGGAGATCGACGAGCGACTCGGGCGAGCGCTCCGCGAGGTACCTGGCGATGATCCGCCTTCGCGCCGCGATCTCGCTGTCGAGGTCCGCCAAGGACAGCTCGACCCCGAAGTGCGCGCGCAGCGCGTCGCGCCCCCAGCCGAGCGCCAGATCGTGCTCGCCGGTGATCGTCGCGCTCATGATCCGGAGCGCCTCCAGATCGACCTTCTCCGGGATCGACGCCGCGTGGCGGAGCCCCTCCTCCACGAGCGCGCGGGCCATCGCGTGCTGATCGGTCAGCGCGGCGCACTCCGCCGCGTCGCGATGGAGGGAGAACCAGAGCTCGTAGCGCGAGCGGAACGCGCCGTCCGGCAGCAGCCGGAGGCCGCTGCGGAAGTACGCGAGCGCCGGGCCGAAGGCCGCGGCGCGGCGCGCCTTCACGCCGGCGCGGTGGTTGAGCTCGGCGAGGCGGCCCCGCTGCTCCGCGTCGAGCAGCGCGGCGCCGAGGTTCAGCTGGTCCGCGGCGTCGAACAGCGCGGCGTCCGTCCCGTTGGTGCAGGTGGCCTCGAGGAAGCGGCCGATCTGCAGGTGCAGCTGCATCCGCAGCCGCTCCGGCCCGAGCTCGTAGGCCGTCTGCTGGACCCGATCGTGGACGAACCGGATCGCGAGCCCCGCCTCGCGCTCGCACGTGCCGTCGGGCACGACGAGCCCCTCGCGGAGCGGCTGGAGGAGCGACGCGGTCGTCTCGTCCACGGAGCGGCCGAGCACCGCCGCGATGAGCCTGAGCTCCGCGCGCTTGCCGATGCACGCGGCGACCTGCAGGAGCTCCTGCGCTGCTTCGGGCAGCCTGCGGACGGACTCCGACATCAGCTGGACCACGTTGTCGGTGACGCCGACCCGCTCGATCCGGCCGAGATCCCACGTCCATGTCGAGCGGATCGCGTCGAAGAGGAGCAGGCCTTTCTCCTGGAGCGACCGGAGGAGCTGGCGGATGAAGAAGGGGTTGCCGGCCGTCTTGGCGAGGAAGAGCTCTGCGAGCGGGCGCGCCCGCTCCGGCTCGCAGCGGAGCGCCTCGGCGAGCAGCGCGACGACCGCCTCGGCGCCGAGCGGGCCGAGCGAGAGGTGCGTCATCGGGGGCACCTGCGCGCCCCGGATCTCCTCGATGGCCTGGTGGAGCGGGTGCGCGGCGCCGACTTCCCTCGACCGGTACGCGCCGAGCAGGAGCACGTGCTTGCTGCCTGGATCCGCGGCGAGGGCGCGGAGGACGCGGAGCGACGCGGCGTCCGTCCACTGGAGGTCGTCGAGGAAGATCGCGAGCGGCGGCCGCTGGCTGGCCACCGCGCGCACGAAGTCCTGGATCGCGAGCAGGAAGCAGTTCTCCGCGCGCATCGGATCCGCGGCCGGCGGCGCGGGCGCGTCCCCGAGGAGCTCGGTGAGCTCCGGGCAGAGCTCGCCGAGGGCGCGGCTCCGCTCGCTGACGGCCTCCGTGAGCTGCGCGCGGCTCTCCTCCGGCTCGGCGCGGAGCGCGGCGGCGAGGGCGCGGAGCGCCTCTGCCAGGGACGCATAGGGGACGTTCGCCGCGCGCAGGTCGAACTTGCCCTTGATGAACCGCCCGCCCCGCTCGGCGACGGCGGCCTGCAGCGCCTCGACGAGCGCGGTCTTTCCGACGCCTGCCTCCCCGGTCACCAGTACGAGCTCCGTCCCGCCGTTCGACACGCGAGCGAGCGCGCCGCGCAGCGCGGCGAGCTCGCGCTCGCGGTCGATCAGGCGCTCGGGCAGCGGGAGCCGCCGCGCGAGGTCCATGCGGCCGAGCTCGAACGGCGCGATGGTGCCTGCGGCGCGCCATCGCCTCCGCGCCTCGTGGAGGTCCTGGGCGAGGCACTCGGCGCTCTGGTATCGCAGGTCCGGCATCTTCGCGAGGAGCCGCTGCACGAGCTCGGAGAGGACCGCCGGGACGCTGGGGCTCACGACGTGCACGGGCACGGGGCTCCTCGCCATGTGGGCGTGCACGAGCGCGAGCGGATCGGCGTCCTTGAAGGGCGGCGCGCCGGTGAGCATGGCGTAGAAGGTCGCTCCCAGCGCGTACAGATCCGAGCGCGCGTCGATGAACCAGCAGCTGCGCCCTAGCTGCTCGGGGGACAGGAAGGGGAGCGCGTCGAGCTTCTCGAGCTCCACGGCGCGGGGCATGCTCGTGAGCTCGGCCGCGTCCGAGAAATGGACGAGGGTGACCTGCCCGTCCTCGCCGAGGACGACGCGGCCTGGGGCGATCGCGCGGTGGACGACGCCGCTCCCGTGGATGCGCGCGCACGTCTCCGCGAGCGCGATGGCGACGTCGAAGAACGCGTCCAGCGCCAGCGGCCCTCGCGCGAGCCGCCGCTCGAGATCCTCGGGTCCCGCGTCCTCGAGGAGCAGCGCCGGCATGCCCTCCGGGCCCTCCAGCGCGAGCGGCCGCACGACCCCCGGCACGTCGAGCCGGCGCAGGAAGGCGTGCTCGCGCAGCAGGAGGGCCGCCGCGCCAGGGGCTGGATGACGCCCCCGAACGGTTTTCTGCACGACCATCCTCCCGGCAAGCGTCTGTCTGCGGAGCAGAAATCGGCTGCAGCGGTGGACCTCAGTCGCTTCCGCCCGAGTCATACGCGTTCCCCCTCGCGCGTTGCCGCGAGAATATAAAGCAGGATGTGTGCTGGTGCGAGCCGGGAAGTCCCGGGTCTCGTGATATGGGAGAGACGTCGGGTTGTGCGGTTCGCGCCATCGTACGACGGCGCCACCGCTCCCTCCCTCTCGGCACGACGGCGCGCGCTGCGCGGCCTCACCCTCGTCGCGAGGGCTCCCCTCCAGCGGTCTTTTGCCAGGCCATCGGGCCGCGCGGACAGGGGTAACAGGGGTAAACGGGCGGGGGTGAGAGGGGAGCTCGGCGCTGGCCTCGAGCTCCGGCGACGACCGGCGACCGCCAATCCGGCGAGCGAAGGTGCTAGGATGAATCAGCGCATGTACGGGGGGCGGGCGGCTGCCCCCGCGCCGGTGCGCGCTGCGGGGAGCTTTGATGAACGCACCTGTCGTCGCAGGGGACGTGATTGCCGAGAAGTACCGGGTCGACAGGATCTCGGGCAGCGGCGAGCTGGGGACGGTGGCCTTCGCGAGCCACCTCGTGCTTCCGCAGCGGGTCGCGATCGAGCTCCTGCTCGCCGACGGCAGCCCGGAGCGCGTGGAGCGCTCGCTCCGGGAGGCGCGCGCGGCGGTGGCGCTCAAGGGGGAGCACGTCGCGCGGGTGCTCGACGTCGGCCAGCTCGCCTCGGGGGTCGCGTACATCGTCACGGAGCACCTCGACGGGCAGGACCTCTCCGAGCTGCTGCGCAGCCGCGGCCGGATCGAGCTCTCGGAGGCCATCGATTGGGTGCTGCAGGCCTGCGTGGCGGTGGCCGAGGCGCACGCCGCGGGGATCGTGCACCGCGACCTCGAGCCGGCGCGCCTGTTCCTCGCGACGACCCCCGGCGGCGCGACGCTCCTCAAGGTGCTCGGCTTCGGCGCGTCCAGGGAGCTGCCCGGCGCGAGCGACGGCGGCGCGCCGGCGCAGACGCGGGAGGATCTCGGCGCGCCGCTCTACATGTCGCCGGAGCGGATGCGATCCTCGGTCGCCGTCGACGCCCGCGCCGATGTCTGGTCGCTCGGCGCGATCCTGTACCGGCTCCTGACAGGGCGGCCGCCGTTCGAGGCGAGCTCGCTCGCCGATCTCGCGCCGCGCATCGCGAGCGCGGCGCCGGCGCTCCCGAGCGCGCTGCGGTCCGACATCCCCCCTGCCATCGACCGCGTGCTCCTCTGCTGCCTCGAGAAGGACCCCGCGCGGCGGCCCACGAGCGTGGCCGAGCTGGCGATCGCGCTCGCCCCCCACGCGTCGGCGGAGGGCCAGGATCACGTCGAGCGGGCCGCGCGGCTCCTCGGCGCGACGCTCCCGACGCGCCCCCGCGCCTCGCTCCCGACGATCGGGCTCGGGCTCAGCGCGAGGCCCCGCCCGCCCGAGAGCGCCGGACCGAGCTCGGAGGCGGGCCCGGTGACGTCGCGGTACGGCGCGTACGGCGCGCAGGACACGGGGCGCAACAGGGCGCGCATCGCGCTGATCGCCGCCGTCGCGTCGCTGCTCGCGATCCTCGGCGTGGCCGCGACGCAGCTCAGGTGAGCCGGCGCCGGCCGAGCCGCCGCGGGCAGAGGAGCGCCGCCTCCGGCCCTCGCCGGAGGGGCATCGTCGCCGCGAGCGCGGCAGGCGTGGAGAAGCCGGAGAGCCGTCCTGTCTCCCACGGACGCGGTCGCAGATCCTCGCGGCGATGCCGAGAAAACGTGACATCCGCGTAGACCGGCTGTCGTAGTATCCGCCGCATGCCGCATTCTCTCCCGCATTCCGGGGGCGGTCTCGCTCCGCCCGCGCGCATCGGCAAGGTCGCATTCCTCGGGTATGGCCGCTTCGGCGCGGCGCTCGGGTCGTTGCTCCACGATGCGGGGATCTCGGTGCGCGCGTTTGACCCTTCCGCGGAGATCCGCGGCGCCGCGCGGGCCGCCTCGCTCCCGGAGCTCGTGGACGGCGCGGATCTCGTCCTCGTCGCCGTCCCGGTGCCGGCGGTGCGCGAGGCCCTCCTGGCGCTGCGGCCGCACCTTGCGCCGGGGCAGCTGGTGGCCGACGTGGGCAGCGTGAAGAGCGTGCCGGCGAGCGCCATGGCCGAGGTGCTCGGCGAAGGCCGGCCCTGGGTGGCGACGCACCCGCTGTTCGGTCCGGCGAGCCTCGCCCGCGGCGAGCGCCCGCTGCGCGTCGTCGTCTGCCCGAACCCCACGCACCCGGGCGCGGTGCGCCGCGTCGTCGCGCTGTTCGAGCGGATCGGCTGTCAGGTGCTGGAGCAGGCGCCGGAGGAGCACGACCGCGTCATGGCCTTCACGCACGCGCTCGCGTTCTTCATCGCGAAGGGCATGATGGACGCGGGCGTGCCCGCTGGCGCGCCCTACGCGCCGCCCTCGTTCCAGGGCATCGCGCACACGATCGAGACGGTGCGCGTGGACGCGGGGCACCTGTTCGCCGCGCTGCACCGCGAGAACCCCTTCGCGGGCGAGGCGCGCCGCCGCCTCATCGACGCGCTCGTCGCCGTCGATCGGAGCCTCGACGTCCCGACCAAGGACGCCGCGCCCGAGGACCTCGCCGCGCTCGCGATCCCCGATCTCGGCGCGCTCTCTCCCGAGCTCCGCGAGACGCGGGAGCTCATCGACGACCTGGATCTGGAGCTCGTCGGCCTGCTCGCGCGGAGGGCCGAGCTCGTCCAGCGCGCCGGGCGCGCCAAGGCCACGATCGGGGCGGCGGTCCGGGATCCGGTGCGCGAGGCGCGGCTGATGGAGTCGCGCCGCCGCTGCGCCCTCGAGCTCGGCCTCGACCCCGACGGCGTCGCCGAGGTCTTCGAGGTGATCCTCCGGCACTCGCGCTCGCTCCAGGAGCGGCGCTCCGCCGTCTAGCGCGCGGCGCAGGCGACGGGCTCCTCACGACCGAGACACGAGGCGCACCGAGCGCGTCGAGCGGGGTTCGACAGAGCGTCAGGAGAGCGTCGATGCATCGCTGTCCACGCCACTTGCGTCGGTTTTCTTCGTGTTCTCTCCGATTCTCGCGTTGCGCTCACGCCCTCTTCGAGGGGGCGCACGGTGGCGCACGAATTCCTCTTTTCACCCTGGCGTGCTCCGGTGTAGGGTCTGCGTGCGGGGATCATGCAGCGGCGTCAGGCGCCCCCTTGTGGATACTGCAGGCGAGACCTGGGTCGCGGGTAAGACAGCGCCTCGATTACGATACGAGCTCGTCGGCGCAGCGTACGGGAGGGGCTGGAATGGATCTGCGGAGCGGCCATGCCGGGCGGGCCGAGCGTTCCGGGGCTGAGCGCGGCCGGCCTGCGCTCCGCGCGCCGGCGCCCCCGCGCAGGGCTGCCTCCGAAAAGGCCCTCCGGCGCCCGGGGGGCGCTCCTGCAGGCGGGCTGGCGGGCTCCCCCTCCGCCGCGGGCGCGCGCTGCGTCCCCCCGGCGACGTGGTTCCCCGAGCGTCCTCGCACGGAGCGCTGGAGCGGGCTGGAGCGGACGCGGCAGGCGCCGCCCGAAAGCGGTGGACACAGCCCCATTCCTGAGGATGCTGCGAGGCTGGCCGCGGCGCTGACAACGGAGCAAGGGGGGCAAGGAGACGCGGGATGAGGGCGGAAGTAGGCAGAGTCAACATCCTGATCGTTGACGACAGGCCTGAGCAGCTCCTCTCCCTGGAGGCAGTCCTCGCGCCGCTCGGCGAGAACATCGTCAAGGCGGCGTCCGGGAGGGAAGCGCTCCGCCATCTCCTTCAGGAGGAGTTCGCGGTCATCCTCCTCGACATCAAGATGCCTGAGATAGATGGGTTCGAGACGGCGTCGCTCATCCGCAAGCGGCGGAGCACGCTGCACACGCCGATCATCTTCCTGACGGCGCACACCGAGCGCGTCTATGTCGAGCGCAGCTATTCGCTCGGGGCGGTCGATTACATCATGACCCCGTTCGCCCCCGAGGTCCTCCGCACCAAGGTGTCAGTCTTCGTCGATCTCTTCAAGAAGACACAGAAGATCAAGCTCCAGGCGGAGTCGCTGCGCGCGCACGCGGAGCAGCTCCAGCGGCTCAACCGCGCCGCGCTCACGATCAACTCGGCCCTGTCGCTCGACGCCATGGTCGCGGCGATCACGGAGGCTGCCCGCGACGTCGGCGGCGCCCATCAGGCGATGACCCTCGTGAAGCTGGAGCGGCCCGGCGAGCGGGCGCGGACCGCGGTGTCGCTCTCGGAGCGGTACACGACGTTCCAGAAGGAGGCGCCTCCCCCCATCGCGGGCAAGCTGTGCGCGCTCGTCTGCGCCAGGAACAGGCCTCTCCGGTTGACGCAGCGAGAGCTCTCGCTGCACCCGGAGTGGCTGGACAACCTCGGGCAGAGGCCGCCGCCGCGGGGGTACCTCGCGGCGCCCCTCACCGCGGCCGACGGCCAGAACATCGGGACCATCCAGCTCTCGGATCGGAACGACGGCGAGTTCTCCGACGACGACGAGAACGTCCTCGTGCAGCTCGCGCAGCTCGCTTCCATCGCCATCCAGAACTGCGTGCACGCCGAGGAGCGCGAGGCGAACCGCCTGAAGGACGAGTTCCTCGCCACGCTCTCCCACGAGCTGCGCAGCCCGCTGAACGCGATCCTCGGCTGGACGCACCTCCTGCGGTCCGAGCCGTTCGATGAGCAGCGGGTGTCCCACGGGCTCGAGGTGATCGAGCGCAACGTGGCCGCGCAGACGAAGCTCATCGAGGATCTCCTCGACGTCTCGCGGGTCACGACGGGCAAGCTGAGCATCAGCGCCGCGCCGATGGCGCTCGCGCCCGTCGTGGAGACCGCCATCGACGCGATCCGCCCCGCCGCCGAGGCAAAGGGCCTCACGATCGACGTCTCGCTCGATCCCGACATCGAGGTGAACGGCGACGCGGATCGGCTGCAGCAGGTCGTCTCGAACCTCACGTCCAACGCGCTCAAGTTCACGCGTCCCGGGGACCATATCCTCGTCTCCCTCCGGCGGGCCGGCGCGACGGCGGAGCTCACGGTGCGCGACACGGGGGAGGGGATCGCGCCGGATTTCCTCCCGCTCGTCTTCGAGCGCTTTCGCCAGGCCGACAGCACGAGCCGCAGGACGCACGCGGGCCTCGGCATCGGGCTGTCCCTTGTGCGCCAGCTCGTCGAGATCCACGGCGGCTCGGTCGTGGCCGACAGCCCTGGGTTGCACAAGGGGTCCACGTTCGTGGTCCGGCTCCCGCTCCTCGGGGTCGAGCGCAGCTCGCTCCCGGCGCTCACGAGGGAGGGGCGGTCGCGCTCGCTCGCTTGCTCGGAGTCCGCGTCCAACCTCGGCGGGCTCCGCGTCCTGCTCGTCGAGGACGACGCGGACGCCAGGGAGCTCCTTCAGGAGGTGCTGTCGCAGCACCACGCCGAGGTGACGGCCGTGGCTTCGGCCCACGAGGCGCTCGCGGCGTTCTGCGCGGATCTCCCGCACGTGCTCGTGAGCGATATCGCCATGCCGGGCGAGGACGGCTATGAGCTCATCCGCGCCATCCGCCAGCGCCCGCCGCAGGCCGGCGGCGATTTGCCCGCGCTGGCCCTGACGGCCTATGCTCGCAAGGAGGACCAGAAGCGCGCGCTCGACGCCGGCTTCCACATGCACGCCACGAAGCCGATCGAGCCCGCCGCCCTCGTGGCCGCCGTGGCCAGCCTCGCGGCCCGGGCCCGCGCAGGCGACCTCCCCTGCGCCCGGGAGCGAGGGTCGAGCGACGAGATCAACCCGTGAAGAGCGCGCTGAGACGAGGGGCTGCGGGCGCTCCATAGCGCCGCGCCTCCGCGTTCTCTGTCGCTCGCACATCCAACTTGAGCTCGCCCGCTACCTTGCCCGACCCGCCAGCGATACCGGGTCTCTCCCCGGCGTGCCTGCGCTCATGAGCAGGGACGAGGACCCCGGCCGATGGGCATCGGGCCTGGGACTTGCACTTGCACTTGGACTTGAACTTGATGACGCGAACGTGTCCTCATGACCAGACCGGGAGCCGGCCCATCGGGGGCCAGACCAGGCGCGTCCGCGCTGCAGTCGGGCTCTGTGCGCGTCTCGCGCGGCGCCGGCGCCGCTCCTCCAGGTCGCTCACGCGAGGAGGCTTTGGCTCATGGGGCCCTCACCTCTGGAGGTCAATCCGTTATGGCGGATGAGCTGTCAGGCACAGTCGCTCTTCACGCGTCATGTTCGCCCGCGCCGGTGTGGGCGAATGTGCTTGACTGGTGGGCGTTCACGGGCGAGCACCCACATGCAACGATGATGCAGTGAGACAAAAAGCTTGCGTAATCCAGTATGGTGGCCTATCGTCCACCATAACGGAATCACCACGGAGTTGACACCGGCCCATCGCACGCAGCGTGCTCATAGCGCTTTTTAGGGCGCAGATATTGCGCGAATTTGCGTGGATTGAGTCGCTTGGCGGTGTGGAGCGGTGATCGGCGCGGGGTTCTGTCGAGTCATTCTTTGGGGGGGACAACCCAACGGAGAGAACGAATCATGAACGCTTCGAAGAGCATCTTTGCCAGCGCGCTTCTGCTAGGCGCGACCATGATGATGATCGGCGCCGGATGCGGCGATGACGGGGAGACCACCACGACCTCCTCCTCCACGACGACGAGCTCGGCGTCGGGCACGGGCGGCGAGGGCGGCGCCGGTGGCGCGGGTGGCGCGGGTGAGGGCGGCGGCACCGGCGGCGAGGGTGGCGCGGGCGAGGGCGGCGGCACCGGCGGCGCCGGTGGCGAGGGTGGCGCGGGCGAGGGCGGCGGCACCGGCGGCGCCGGTGGCGCGGGTGGCGCGGGCGAGGGCGGCGCGGGCGGCGCCTGAGACGAGCGTGTCGATAGCGGCCATCCCTCGCCGAGCCGCGGTACGGCGGGCGGGGGATAGGCTGTTGGAGCGCCACTCATCACCTCCCGTCCCCATGCGTCTTCGCGGCTGCATGGCTCGGTCTGGCTTTGTTCGGCGCTCTATCGCGATGTGCAGTTTCGTGGAATGCTAGCTCGACCGCCAGGCCAGCGCGTTAGGCGTGCGAACGTGCGCTGAAGCGAGCCGAACGACGCGGATGAGCCCGTAGCGCACGAAGTTGCGCCGCGCTGTAGGCTCGGGAATCACGGGTGGGCTGGGAGACGGCAGGTGCTTTGTGTCTTCCCTCCGTCCCGTGGTATCCCGAGCATTTTGATCTCGGAGCATGTGCCTGTCAGCGCCGGCCTCGAGGGGCTGTGTGCAGGACGGCGTCTGCGCTGCTGCCGCGCGCTCTACCGCGCTGCCACGTGTCTTTCACGCTGCGGGCGTGCCTTGTTCGCACGATTGCGTTCCCCTTCGCGCTTGCACGCATCTCGGACGGAGCCATGGCGCGCCGACGCGCCCACGCTATGCATGTTTTGCGGCCCCTCTGGTGCCGGCGTCATGGATTTCTTAGAGGAGATGTCCCCTCCGCGATGTGAGCTTTGCTCGCGGCGCCCCGCGAGCCTCGCTGAAGCTCTCCCCTTCCTGGCGAGGAATCCTGTCGGGCGGGACGGTCCCGGACGCACCCCGCTGTAGCGGGGCTAGCGCGCCTCGTTGCAGCGCCGCAGCTCGCTCGTGGGGCTAGCGTCGCGGTTGCACGCGCGGAGCTCCTCGGTGAGGCGGGCGACCTCATCGACGAGGGCCTCGTTGCAGCGACGGAGCTCGCGCGAGGTGCTCTGCGCGTCGCGGTAGCGCAACGCGTTGTGAACGGCCACCGCCGCCTGCGATGCGAGGAGGCCGCAGAGCTCGACCTGGCCGGCGCGGAACGCGCCAGCGGTCGCGCCGTTCTCCGCGTAGAGCACGCCGGTGAGGCGGCCTTGGTGCGTCATGGCGAGGCACAGGATCGATCGAAGGCCGCCCTCGAGCAGGTAAGGGTCGTCCGCGAACCGCTCGTCCATGGCCGCGCTGGTGAGGGCGATCGGCTGCTGTGTCTGGGCGACGTGCTGGACGACGCTCGCGGCCAGATCGGCGGTGGACTCGAGCGGCGTCGAAGGTCCGAGGCGGACCCCTCCGCGGTCGCCGTCGAGCTCGGCCTCGATGGTCAGCGCGCCGTCGCGCGCGAGGAGCAGCACAGCGCGCTGCGCCCCCGCGCTCTCGCTCAGGGCCCGGAGGAGCCGCTCGAAGAGGCGCTCCAGGACGAGCTCCCCGCAGATCGCGCGCGAGACGCGGAGGAGGGCGAACGCGTCGAGCGACGTGGGGCGCTCCGTGCTCGCCGGGAGCGCGGACTCCGGCGGACGGCTCTGCTGCCCGACGAGCGCGGCGCGCGCCACGAGGTGCGGGTACTTTCGCGACAGCTGTCGCGCTTTGGCCTGCGCGCCCCACCGCAGATAGCCCTCGTGGGCGTCGGCCATGTAGACGTGGGCGATCCTCTCCCTGCCGCTCGCCAGGTGGAACTTCGCGCAGAGCTCGCTGGCGAGCGCCTCGTCCCGGACGAAACCGTTCACCTTCGCCGACTCGATCGCCTGATCGTAGAGCTTCATCGCCGCGAGCTCCTCGCCCGCGGCGCGCGCGGACTCCGCGCGGAGGAGGAGGTGCTTGTGACGGTAGTTGTCCGGGCACCGCTCGGCCCACTCCGAGAACCGATCCCTGTAGCTCGCCACCGAGACGGTGGTCAGCTGCCGGCCGCGCGCCAGCGCGGGCGAGAGCAGCGTCAGGCAGGTGTAGAAGAACACCTCGGTCGCGAGGTGATCGTCGACGCCGCCCTGCATCCTCGCCTCGGCCAGCGAGCCCATCCGCAGCGCTCCCTCGTAGTCCTCGTTGAGGAAGCAGATCTGCTGCCGCAGCGCGTAGTGCACGCGCGCGGCGGCGCCGTGCGCCGGCGCCGAGAGCTTCGCTTCATCCCCTGCGTCGTCGAGATCGCCGTGGCTGGGCGGGCGTGACGCGCCGGCGCGCGTCGCGTCCATCAGGTCGTCGAGCGCGCGGCGCACCCCGGTCAGCGCGAGGGCGGCGAGCTCCTCCCGCGCGCGCCGCACCAGCGAGAGGAACCCATCGACCTCGGCCCGCACCGCCTCGCACTCGTCGCCGAGCCCGAATCGAACGAGCGCGGTGTGGACGCACGCCTGGGAGAGGTAGGTGAGATCGCCCGTCCTGTGCCCCGCCTCGAGCGCGGCCTGGAAGAGATCGAGGCTGGAAAGGAGGTGATCGGTGAAGACGCTGACGTGGGCTCCGAGCACGACGCGCAGCCGGCAGGAGAGCTCGGGCTGTCCGGAGCGCTCGTTCATCTCCAGCGCGAGCTGGCCGAGCTCGTAGGCCTCGTCGTAGCGGCGGAGCACCCGCGCGGCGACCCAGGCGTAGGCCATGAAGCCGTACGGGGAAGCTCCGCCGTGGCCGCGCTCCAGCGACAGGTTGACCTGCCTGGCCGCGATGAACGTGCAGAGCGGCGGGTTCACCGTCGCGGCGGGGAGCATGAGGGCCATGAGGAGCCGGAGCGCCGCGCGGGTCCGGGCGTCCGACGCCTCGGGCTCGTCGAGCAGATCCTTGAGCCGGCGCGTGCCGAGCGCGGCGCGCGCGGCCGCGAGCTCGGCGTCCGCCGCCGCCTTCCGCCCCGGCCCGTCCTCGGGGAGGGGGACGCCGAGCATCGCGAGGGCCGTCTTTCCGAGCGCCACCGCCTCGTCGAGCCGGCCCTGGGTCGTGTACACGGCGATGCGCAGCTCGTGCGCCCTGGCCCGCTCGAGATCCGAGCGCGCCTCGGCCGCGAGCACGTCGAGCAGCGCCTCCGCGCGATCGAGCCGGCCGCCGAGGTGCGCGCACTCGGCCGCCTCCGCGTGCAGCGAGAAGGCGATCTCGTGGTCTCGCTTGAAGCTCCCGTCCGGCAGCGCCGCGATCCCGGCCTCGAAGAGATCGGCGGCCGCCGGGGTCGCGCCCCGCTCCCGCGCCTTGCGGCCCGCGGCGAGGTTCATCGCGGCGAGCGCCGCCCGCTCGCGTGGCTCGACGATCAAGGGCGCGCCGAGGTTCAGGTGGTGCGCGGCCTCGAAGAGCGCCTCGTCCGAGCGCTCGCGCTGCGATCGCGCCTCGGCCATGCGCCCGAGGCGCAGGTGGACCGCGCGCCGCTCCGCGTCAGGGAGGGCGGCGTAGGCGTCGATGTCGACCTTCAGCACCTGCGCACGCGCGGTGCGCTCGTCAGCGGGCTTGCAGAGCAACTTCATCGCCATCTCCGAGGCGATCGCGGGGGGCGCCGGCGGCGAGGGCGGGGCTGGCGCGGGGGGGCCGCGCAGTCGCGCCTTCGCTCGCAGGGAGCTCCGTCGTGATCGTAGATGGATAGGGGGTCATGGAGCGGCCGGCGCCCGCGGTCGCGGGCTCCTCTAGCGGGAATACGTCCGCCGGAGTCGGGTGGCAGCATCCTACCTTAAGTGGGCGTGGGTGCGCTACGGTGGTAGACGCCCGTCTTTCCGGTCTGCGCGCGCCGCCCGCCACCCGGGGAGCCGGGGGAGGGCGGCCTCGGGGTCCGCGCGAGCGCCCCGCCCGCGGCTCGCGGCTCGTGGCTCCCGGCGCCCGCCCCGGCGTCAGGGCCTTGCGCGCGAGCAACCCGCCCCATCGCCTGCGCCTTTGCCGGGCCGGGCGGCGTTCAAGATGCCAGTCGCCCGCGCCTCGACGGCAGCGGCGGGCGACTCGGCCAGATCTCGACCCTCGGTGATCTGGATCCGGAACAGGCCATGTTTAGGGCGAGAGATGCCCTATCCATCTCTGTCGGCGCGCGCCTGCCAGTGCGTGAGTCGATCGAACGCGCGACCGGGGTCGAATGGCCGGTTCGCCCTGGAGCGACGGTGTGAAGAGGACATGAAGCGGCGCTGAACGAACGCGTCCTCCTGCCCCGGATGAGCCCGCATCCATCGAGAAAGTTTGGATTTTTCAGCTTCGCGAGAAGCTTGAAAGGAGCGGGCCATGGTCCGCATCCTGCAATGTTTCCAGTGTGCCCGCGTCGAGGCGGGAGAGGAGATGCAGTATGTGGTCTGTCTTGAGAGCACGGAGCGCCCTCTGCGGCGTCATCTGCTGTGGCGCCGGGTGTATGTCCTCGGAGGCTGCGGACATCGTGGCGGAGGGCGAACCGGGAGGCGACAGCGGCGGTGCGGCGCGGGCGAACGCGGAGCACGGCGCGCCTCCCGGGATGTGCGAGATGGGGGCAGTCGGTCCCGGAGGCGTGTGTCTGGGTGCCGCGGTCGCACCCGGCGGGCGGTTGGCCGGCGCGGCCGGGCTCGGCGACGGCGAGCGGGCCGAGCGGGCGTGCCGGCAGAGAGCGTTCAGCCGGCAGTATCCTGGCAAGGGCGCGACCCTGCGCGGCTTCACGATCGACGGCGCCGGCCGCGCGCTGCTCGCCGGCTCCTTCGACGGGGAGCTGACGTTCGGCAACACCCGGCTGCGGAGCGCGGGCGCGACGGACGCCTTCGTGGCCGAGCTCGACGCGTGCGGCGCTCCGCTCTGGAGCAAGCAGTTCGGCGACGGCACGGCGCAGAGCGCCATCGACGTGGCCGCGAGCGGCGGGGGGCAGTCGCTCGTGCTCGGCGATTTCTCCGGCACGGTCCGCTTCGGCGCCCACCGGCTCACGGCGGCGTCGCCCTCGGGGGCAGACCTGTTCCTCGCGAAGCTCGGCCCGCGCGGCGCGGCGAGCTGGGCGGCGCAGATCTCCGCGGAGGAGGACGCGATCCTGAGCGGTACGGCGCTCGCCGCCGATGGCCGCGGCGGCGCGCTCGTGCTCGGCAGGCTGGAGGGGGCCGCGAAGGTCGCCGGCGCGCGGATCGAGCGGCGGGCCATCGGCGCCTTCGTCGTCCGGCTCGACGCCTCGGGTCGCTTCGCGTGGGTCAGCCTGCCGCCGAGCGGCTCCGACAGCGAGGAGATCGGCATCGAGGTCGACCGCGACGGGAACGCGATCCTCGCGAGCCAGGACGGGCGGGGCACGGCGACGTTCGTGACCAAGCTGGATCGGAACGGAGAGCTCGTGTGGCACAAGCGGTTCCGTGGCTCGCCGGATCAGCTCGAGGAGGCGTACGACCTCGCCGTGGATCCAGAAGGCGCCGCGCTGCTCTCCGGCAGCGGCGTCTTCGGCGAGCCCGATCTGCCGGGCGGCCCGCGGCCGTTCGTCGCCAAGATCGGCCCGGATGGCCGTGTGATCTGGGTGAAGCGCTTCGACGCGCGGAGCCCCCGCCGCATCACGGCGAGCGGCGAGCGCGTGGTGCTTGCCGGCGATGCGCTGTGCGGGTCGGCGGATGAGCCGGCGTCGTGCAGCGCGTGGGCGGCCGGGCTCAGCCCCAGCGGAGAGGAGCAGTGGACCCGGCGCATCGGCGCGGACGTCCACGTCTCCGGGCTGGAGATGGACCCGTGGGAGAGCCCGATGCTGGCCGGATCCTTCCAGGGCACGATGGCGCTCGGGGGCGAACGCCTCTCCAGCGACCAGGGCGCGCTCTTCCTGACCCGCTTGCCGGACCCGGGCTGACCGCGCGCGGGCGCTCGGGTTCTCCCGGAGAGAGCGCCTGGAAAGCGCCCGGCGTCGGCAGGCGGCGCGGCGCGGGCCCGGCTCATACGCCGAGCGCGCGGCGGACGGCGGCGACGATCTCCTCGGGGGTGCCGCCGACGTCGGCGCGGATCGCGTCCTCGGGCGGCTCCAGCGCGGCGAGCTGCGTCGAGAGGAGGCCGGGGGGCATGAAGTGATCCTTGCGCGCCGAGAGGCGCGCGGCGATCAGCGCTGGATCGCCGGTCAGGTGCACGAGGCGCATCCGCGCGGGGTCGACGAGCAGCTGCGCGCGGTACGCCGCCTTGAGCGCCGAGCAGGCGATCACGGCGCCGCGCCCCTCGTCGAGGAGCTGGCGGATGCGCGCGGCGAGCGCCGCGATCCACGGCGCGCGATCCCGATCGTCGAGCGGCTTGCCGGCGCGCATCTTCTCGATGTTGGCGGCGGGGTGGAAATCGTCGGCGTCGACGAGCTCCCATCCGAGCTCGCGCGCAAGGCGCGCCCCGACCGTCGTCTTCCCGGCGCCGCTCACGCCCATCACGAGCACGATCACGGGCGCCGCGCCTCTCCGAGGGCTGTCTCTCGCGCTCTCCGCATGGTGGGAGCCATCCTATCATGGGCGGCTCGGCACGCCCCCTGCTGCGCCGGGCGCATGCGTAGGCCTCCGATCCCCGTGGTCCTGTTGCCATTTTCCCTCCTCTGCGCCGGTTGCTCCTCTGGCGGCGCCGAGCCGGAGGCGCGGCCCTCGCCGTCCGGGTGCGCCGATCCGGGCACCGCGGGCTGCGTCGTCACCTCGGACAGGCAGCGGGCCCGCGCCCCTCGGGTGCCGGAGGCCGACGCCAGGGAGCTCGCCCTCGGCAACACGGCGTTTGCGCTCGAGCTCTACCGCCGGATCGGCGCCGCGCCGGGCAACCTCTTCTGTTCGCCGTACAGCGTGTCGAGCGCGCTGGCGATGACAACCGCCGGCGCGCGCGGGGAAACGGCGGAGCAGATGGCGCGCGCGCTGCGCTTCACGCTGCCAGAAGCGCGGCTCCACCCGGCGTTCAACGCGCTCGATCTCGCGCTCGCGCGCCGCGGCGAGGGCGCCGAGGGGCAGGGCGGCAAGGGGTTCCGGCTCCACGTGGCCAACGCGATCTGGGGGCAGATCGGCTCCGCGTTCGAGCCGTCGTTCCTCGACGTGCTGGCGGAGAGCTACGGGGCCGGGCTGCACGTCGTCGACTTCGTCCAGGCGCCCGACGAGGCGCGGGAGATCATCAATGGCTGGGTGGCCGAGCGCACCGAGGGCCGCATCAAGGACATCCTGCCTGAAGGCGCCCTCGGGCCCTCGACCCGGCTCGTGCTGACGAACGCCATCTACTTCAACGCTGCCTGGCAGCTTCCGTTCAAGGAGGAGGAGACGACTCCGGAGAGCTTCACGCTGGCGGACGGCTCCACGGTGTCCGTTCCGATGATGACCAACCACGCGCAGGTCCGTTATGGCGAGGGCGACGGCTACGAGGCGCTGGAGCTGCCCTACGACGGCGGCGAGCTGTCGATGGTGCTCGTGCTCCCGTCGGAGCTCGGGGGCTTCGAGGCGGGGCTCGATCGGGAGCGGCTGGAGGGCGTCCTCGCCTCCCTCGGGTCACGGAGCGTCACGATGGCGCTGCCGCGCTTCAAGATCGCCTCGACCCTGGATCTCGCCCGGCCGCTCGCGGATCTGGGGATGCCCGCCGCCTTCTCCGAACGCGCAGATTTCTCGGGGATCGACGGCCAGGGCGGCCTGTTCATCACCGATGTGCTCCACGAAGCGTTCGTCTCCGTGAACGAGGCGGGCACCGAGGCGGCGGCGGCGACGGCGGTGGTGATCGGCGAGACGTCGGCGCCCGAGCCCGCCACCATCCGCTTCGACCGCCCGTTCCTCTTCGTCATCCGGGATCGCGCGACGAGCGCGATCCTGTTCGTCGGCCGCGTGGCCGACCCGTCCAGGTAAGAGCGTCGGGTCCAGACGAGCGAGGCATCCCGCGACAGGCGTTGCATCCTGTCCCATGGCGCCGCGTGCCCGCCGCGCGAGCCCTGCTCAGTAGAGGCGGGGGACGAGCCGCGCGGACGTCCGGCGCGCGTAGTCGTCGTATTCCGGAAAGGTGTCGCGCAGCACGCGCTCCTCGTATCCCATGCGGATGACCTGCAGGATCATCTCGACCGTGTAGATCAGGACCGCGGCGATGGACGGATAGATCAAGACGATCCCCGTCCCCTGGATCAAGGAGGCGAGATAGACCGGGTGGCGCACGAGCCGGTAGGGGCCATTGGTGATGAGGCGTCGCGCCTCCGGCATGACGCTGAACGACTTGCCCAGCCACCCGATGCTGACCACGGCGAGCCCCATTCCAGCGATGATGAACAGCGTGCCCACCACCTGACGGCCGGGCATCGGCGGGGCCTTGGGCAGCCATGCGATGCTCGCCGGCAGCAGGCCGGCGGCGAGCGCGGTGATGCGAGGTACGATGCCGCTCAGCTTGCGTACAGGGCGGAGGCGAACGAGCGTGAACGCCGCGACGAGCAGCAGGTAGACCTCGGTGGCCACGAGCGAGGCCACCGTCGTCCCGTACGTGAGCCCCCTGGGCCCGGTCCAGAGAAACAGGTGAGCATAGATATCGCGCCCGACGAACAGGGCGTTATAGAGCATGAGGACGGCGAGCGGCAGCCGCATCGCGAGGTCGTAGAGCACCGCGCCATTCATTGTATTCCCCCTTGCTTCGCATCGTGAGAGGAGGTGCGAGCGAGGTCAAGCCAGCGGGCCTTTCGCCGCGTCGGATCCATCCGCCATCCACCGCGGGCGCAGCGCGCTTCGACGACAGTGGGGCCGAGGGACGATCGTGGTCTGTCGGAGACAGCGCCTGCGGGGGAGAAGGAGAGTTCAGCCGTATCGGAGCTTGAGGAGGAACACGGTGGTGCACAGGGAAGGCGTATCCGGAGAGACAGGGAGATAGGGATGTTTCGTCGACGCTTCCACGCTTCCACGTGCGCCGTCGATCCTTGGAGAGCCGCTCCGCTCAACTGGCCCGCCCGCCTGGGCGCTCACACCGCCTCGACCATCCTCTCCACCGCATCGCTGATCTCCCGCTCGTCCAGCGCCGCGAACCCGAGCCGCAGGAAGGGGCGCTTCTTGCCGTCGAACGCGAACCGCCGCCCCGCGGAGAACGCCACCTTCCGCGCGAGCGCGCGCTCGGCCCAGGCGTCCGCGTCGATCGCGGCGTCCACCTTGGCCCACAGGGCCATCCCGCCGGCTGGCACGGCGAAGTCGAGCGCGCCGGGGAGCCGCGCGCGCAGCGACGCGACGAGCAGATCGCGCCGCGCCCGGTAGGCGCGGCGCGCGCGCTGCGCGTGGCGCTGCACCTCGCCGTCCTCGAGGAGCTCGGCGACGGCGCGCTCCACGGCGTGGTCGCCCTGCCGGTCGACGAAGGTGCGGTGGAGGGAGAGGCGCTCGATCAGCGGTCCGGGGGCGACCACGAAGCCGATCCGGAGCCCGGGGGCGAGGATCTTGGACAGGGTGCCGATGTAGACGACGACGCCGGCCGTGTCCGCGCTGGCGAGCGGCAGCACCGGGCGGCCGTCGTAGTGGAACTCGTGATCGTAGTCGTCCTCGAGGATCGCGATCCGGCGGGCCCGGCAGAGCTCGAGGAGCGCGATGCGCCTGCCGGGCGCGAGCACCGCGGTCGTGGGGTACTGGTGGTGCGGGGTGACGTAGACGGCGCGCAGGCGCTCTCGCTCGGCGAGCTCGGAGAGCGCGTCGACGGAGAGGCCCGCGGCGTCGACCGGCAGCGGGAGGAGCCGCGCGCCGGCGAGGCGGAGCGCCTCCCACGCGGGGCGGTAACCGTAGGACTCGACGGCGACCGCGTCGCCCGGCGCGATCAGGGCGCGCGAGACGAGGTCGAGCGCCATCTGGCTTCCGCGCGTGACGAGGACCGACTCCGGCCCGGCGGCGAGGCCGCGCACCGCCGAGAGCATCGCGGCGAGTGCGGCGCGGAGGCGCTCGTCGCCGCGCGGATCGGCGTAGTCGAGCAGCCGCGTCGACCCGGCGTGCAGCGCGCGGCGGTAGGCGCGCGCGAGCGCCGCGGTCGGGACGAGGCGCATGTCGGGGAGGCCGCCGCTCATGCGGAGCGTGCCGGGCGGGATGATGGGCACGTGCCGGAGCGAGGTCGCGCCGAGATCGAAGCCGAGCCGCGCCGGCACCTCCGCCCGCGCGGCCGCGCGCCGGGTGAAGCCGCGGGGCGCCGGCGCCGGCAGCTCCGCCGAGACGAAGGTGCCGCGCGCGGCGCTGGCCTCGATCCAGCCCTCGGCGGCGAGCTCGCGGTACGCGGCGAGCACGGTGTTGCGATGGACCGACAGGGACCGCGCGAGCGCGCGGCTGCCCGGCAGCTCGGCGCCGGCGCGGAGCCGGCCGCGGCGGATGTCATCGGCGAGGGCGCGCGCGATCTGGAGGAAGATCGGCTGCGGCGCGGCGGGATCGACCGCGAGGGCGAGCTCCCAGGGCATGCCATCTGGTCTAGCAGAAATCGGCGGACCGGATCTTTCGAGCGTACCAGGTGCGCGCCAACCTCGGTCGATGCGCAGGGAGATTTTTCGCATGGAGAGGGCGGAGGCCGAGGCGCTCCTCGGGCTCGCGGAGGTGATTCACCTGGCGTCGACGACGGCCGAGGGCGAGCCGGTGCTGAGGACGGTGCACGGCGTCGTGGTCCGGGGCGCGATCGCGTTCCACGGCGCGCCCGTGGGCGAGAAGACCGAGGCTGTCGGCCGGCCCGCGGTGGTGTCGTGCGAGCAGCTCGTCGCGTCGATCCCGAGCTACTTCACCGATCCGGAGCGGGCGTGTCCGGCGACGACGCTCTACCGGAGCGCGCAGGCCCACGGGGTGATCGAGCGCGTGGACGATCCGGATCACAAGGCCGAGGTGCTGGAGGCGCTGATGCAGAAGTACCAGCCCGAGGGCGGGTACACGCCGCTCGACGCCTCGAGCCCGCTCTACCGCAAGGCGATCGCGGGGATCCTCGTGCTCGCGGTCCCGCTGTCGCGGCTCGACGGCAAGGCGAAGCTCGCGCAGAACCGGACGCCCGAGGAGCGGGCGCGGATCCTCACGAAGCTCTGGGAGCGGGGTGCGCCGGGCGATGCCGCGGCGATCGAGCTGCTCCGCGGCGCTTGTCTGGACACGCCGGTGCCCGAGTTCCTGCAGGCGCCGGCGGGCTGCGTGCTCGCGTGCGCGCTGGGCCCGCGCGACGTGGCGGCGGCCGTCGATCTGCTGGAGGGCGGCTACTGGAACCAGGGCGTGTCGCGCGAGGCGATCGCGCGGGCGCTGCTCGGCTCGTCGGCGTGGGTGGGCGCGCGCGACGCGGCGGGCCGGCTCGTGGCGACGGCGCGGGCGATCAGCGACGGGAGCAGGCGCGCGTGGGTGTACGACGTGATGGTCGCGCCCTCGCTGCGGGGCCGCGGCGTGGGCGAGGCGGTGGTGCGCCTGCTGCTCGGGCACCCGGCGGTCCGCGGCGCGAGCCACGTCCACCTGGGCACCCAGGACGCGCACACGTTCTACGCGCGGTTCGGGTTCCGCGACCGCGCGGCGCTGCCACCGCGGCCGTTCACGTCGACGGAGATGGTCTTCTCCAGGCGGTGAGGGGAGCGTGGCTCGTTGCGCGTGGGGCGTACACCCCGCACGACGCTGGACGCATTACTGGATCGCGTGGTCTGCCTGGGTGGGCGACGCGGTGAGTGGGCTCAGCGGCTGGAACTGCTCGCCTTGGAACGGGACGAACCCGTCTGGCCAGCGCGCTTCGAGCCGGCCCAGCACACGATGGTGCAGCGGTGCGGGCGGCAGGTTCACCCTATCGACGAACACATCCATCGACACGCGGTAGTCGATGAGCTTCGCGATGTCCGGCACGAGGTAGTCTGGAATGTAACCCAGCAAGCACTTGTCTGCACTGCGGAGCGCGACGGCGTTGGGGTTCGATTCGTTCTGCGCATCGAGCATCCAGAACAGCCGTTCTCCGGACACGAGGCGTGCGATGCGTTCTTCCGCGCCCGGGATGTATCGGACGCCGCGGAGGAGGAAGCGGGTTGTGTAGCCGCCTGTCTCGTCCTGCTCCGGCGCAGGTACCACTTCGATGCGATCCGTCTCCCGCCTGCCCCCGCTCCGCGCCAGGATCTCGACCGAGTCCGCCTCCGCTGGGTTAAGACCCAGCACTTGCAGATACGCCAGGTAATCCGGGCGGGTCGTGGGCATCACCCGATTTGCGAAGAAGGGGAACAGCGACAGGCTGCGATAGACCTTGTAAAGCTCGGGGAACGCAATGAACGGCTGGAAACCCCGCTCCATCGCCTTCAGCGCGCCCTGAACGTACTGGAATTCGTAGAGATCACCGCCCGTTCCGCCATGGTGAACGAGCCGAGCGACCGGAATGATCGCGCGATGGTTCGAGTCGTACCATGTGACGAAGAGGGTTCGGCCGGCCGTCATGGATGCTTCTCCAGCAGCGAGAGCAAGGCGCGGCGGTTGGTCGCCATCACCGCAAGGGCGAACTGGCGAGCCGGCTCGCTGATGCGATGGGCAGGGATGCGGTCCACGATGGAGGATACCTTAGCATGATCGGCCGCGCCGAGTCGCTCGAGCCAGTGCCTGCCGGCCGGCTGCGCGTGCCGCATCGCCTCCGCGAAGGCATCGAGCGGGCTCATTGGGGCCGGATCCTGGGCGTTCCGGTAAAGGGCCGAGCGCGCTTTCTTGCAATACGCGTCGACGGAGCGCCGGCGGTCCCGGCCTTCGAGGCGTGCGCGCCGCTCTTCGTCCTTAAGCTCCCGGCCCAAGCATGACGCGTGGTCATAGCTGGGCGCGAGTGCCGCATAGCGCTCTGCCTGTCCGACGCGCACGAGCACGGCCCAGTTCTCGTGGTGCCGATCGGTGTTGCCGATCAACGCGTCGAGCATGAGGTAGCCGAGGAACCAATCCACTGCCGTCGCGAGATCGGCCGAAGCTGTACCTTCGGGCGCACCAATGAAGCTCTGGCTGAGCGCGTCGAGCACAAGGGTAACAGTGTGCTCGGACGCGCTGTAGGCAGCGTGCACGGGGTACTCTGGACGGCGCTCCTGCAACAGCTCGTTCCCATGGGCCAGGGCATGCTCGTCGTCGGTGATGGCAAGCGTAAGCGTCCCGGGTTGCTCTTCGTAGACGGCGAGATCCACCTCCGCATGCGGAACGCCCAAGGTGCCCGCGACCTCGGCGGCGATCTTTTCCGCCCAGTCCTCCCCGGTACCGGCGCGGGCATACTTGAAGAGGTATCGACGGCGGTCATCGGCGTGGCACCAGAACTTGCGCTTGGTGCCCATGGGCTCCTCTCCAGTCCGCCAGACAGGAGAGACCTCGCGGATGGAGTAGGCCTCTGCCACTGCATCACCTCGGAACGAAGTGCATGCTCACGAGCGCGTCTGCTGCCCTTCGGACCAGCCAGTGCAACGGTCGAGCCGGCTCAAGCGAGTGCCAGCGATGCCCACCCAACCGAGGCCGCGAACCGGGAAAGCGGCTACGATGTACGGAAAACCCTGCGCGCCACAGTGGATTCGAACCACTGGCCTTCGGCTCCGGAGGCCGACGCTCTATCCAGCTGAGCTAGTGGCGCACTCTCGCGGGGTTTCGCGAGGGCCCCGAACCTACCCAAGGCTGGGCTCAAGCGCAACCCCATTCCAGCATCTTTGCGCACCGCCGGCAGGCAACCCCCGGAGGGCTGACCTTCCGGCGGCGCCTGTGGGGGGGCTCATGGCGGGCCGCGCGCCATCCGCCAAAATTTGGCCACCGGCCCGTCTGTCCGGCATTCCCGGGGCATGGATGCCCGACAGCGAAGCTCCGCGCTCCCGGCCCCGGCGCGCGGACCCCTCCCGCTCGCCCTGGCCGTCGCCGCCCTTGCCCTGCCGGCCTGCACCGGCGGGGAGAACGCGACGCCCGAGGGCATCATCAGCCTCTCCGCGGGCGCGGCCCAGAACGCCGCCGAGAACGACCCCGCCACGCTGCCGCGCCCGGACGGGCCCCGCATCGGCGCCGTGCAGATGGTCGCGCCCATCTACGAGAAGGCGGACCGGCGCTCGACCAAGCTCGGCTACCTCCGCGCGGGCGGGACGGCGCCCCGCGGGGAGAAGCCCGCCGCGTTCGACGACTGCCAGGGCGGCTACTACCGCGTGCTGCCCGCCGGGTTCATGTGCGCGGACAGCGACGCCACGATCGACACGCAGCACCCGATCCTCCGGGCGCTCACGCGGCGGCCCGACCTGTCCAAGCCGATGCCGTACCCGTACGCCTTCGTCCGGGCCATCGCGCCGAACTACTACCGGATGCCGTCCACGAAGGAGCAGCTCCAGTACGAGATGAGCCTGGAGCGGCACCTCCGCAGCTACAAGAAGCTCAAGAAGAAGTGGGACGAGATCAAGGTCGGCGCCAACGACGTGCCGCTCGACGCGGCGGGCAACGCCGTCGCCGACCCGCCCGCGGAGCCGCCCGAGCTCGGCGACAGCGAGCTCTTCGGCGGCAACGGCAGCGACGAGATCCCCTGGTTCTTCAAGGGCGGCCGGCAGCTCCCGAACATCTCGTCGTTCAAGGTCCCGGGCTACGCGATCATCACCAACCGGATCGCGCGCAAGGCAGGGCTCGCCCTCGTCGACACCTTCATGGGCGACGGCGGGCGGCGCTTCGCCCTGACCACCGACGCGCGGCTCGTGCCCACCTCGAAGCTCAAGCCCGCGCGCGGCTCCACGTTCCACGGCGTCGACATGACCAAGGGGTGGGAGCTGCCGCTCGCGTTCGTGCACCGGCAGGACGCGAAGCGCTACGACATCTCCGGCGGCCAGATGGAGAAGGCGGGCGCGCTGCCCTGGCACACCGCCGTGCAGCTCACGGGGCGCTCGAAGAAGGTCGGCGGCGCCCGCCTCGTCGAGGCGAAGGACGGGACGTGGGTGCGCGACTCCGACGTCGCCATCGCGGTGAAGCCCTCGGAGCTGCCGTCGTTCGCGCAGGGGAACGTGAAGTGGATCGACATCTCGATCCTGAGCCAGACGCTCATCCTCTACGAGGGCAAAAAGCCCGTCTACGCCACCGCGGCGGCGACGGGCCGCGACGGGCTCGGCGACCCCAAGAAGACCTTCTCGACCGTGCGCGGGACGTTCCGGATCCGCGACAAACACGTCACGACGACCATGGACGCGCACGAGGTCGACAACAAGTTCGAGCTCCGCGACGTGCCGTGGGTGCAGTACTTCGAGGCTGGCTACGCGATCCACGCGGCGCCGTGGCACGACGACTACGGCAAGCCGCGCAGCCACGGGTGCATCAACCTGTCGCCGATCGACGCGCGCCGGGTGTTCCTCTGGACCGATCCCCCCGTGCCCGACGGATGGCACGGGGTCAGCGCGGGGAAGGCCACGGGGGAAGGGACCATCGTCCACATCCATCCCTAGAGCGGGGCGGCGGGGATCAGTCCTCGTCGGCCTCGGCCTTGAAGCCGCTCTCCTTGATCACCTTGTCCTGCACCATCGGCGGGCAGACCTCCAGGTGCTCGACGTTCATCGTGAACGTGCCTTTGCCCTGGGTCATGCTCTTCAGCTTCGACTCGTACTCGAGCACCTCGGCGAGCGGGACGAACGCGTTCACGATCGTCTGGCTCTCGACCGAGTCCGTGCCGATGATCCTCCCGCGGCGGCTGTTGATGTCGCCGATGATGTCGCCCATCGCGACGCTCGGCACCGTCACCGAGAGCCGCACGATGGGCTCGAGCAGCACCGGCGCGCACTGCGCGGCGGCGGCCTTGAAGGCCTTGCTGCCCGCCATCTGGAACGCCGCGTCCGAGGAGTCGACGTCGTGGTACTTGCCGTCGAAGAGCCGGACCTTGACGTCGATCATCGGGTAGCCCGCCAGGACGCCCTTCGACATCGACTTGACGATGCCCTTCTCGACCGAGGGGATGAACTGCCGCGGCACGGCGCCGCCCACGACCGCGTCCTCGAAGACGAAGCCGCCGCCGCGCGGCAAAGGCTCCATGTCGATGTAGCAGACGCCGAACTGGCCATGTCCGCCCGTCTGCTTCTTGTGCTTGCCCTCGATGTTCGTGGCCTTCTTCGAGATCGTCTCCTTGTAGGCGATGTGCGGCGGGCCGAGCCGACAGTCGACCCCGACGCGCCGGCGGATGCGCTCCACCGTGATCTCGAGGTGCAGGGCGCCGAGCCCCGAGACGACGAGCTCGCGGGTCGACGCGTCCTGGTGCACGCTGAGCCCCGGGTCCTCCTCGGTCAGCCGGTAGAGCGCGTTGCCGACCTTGTCCTCGCCGCCCTTGGCGTCGAACCGCACGCCGCGCGAGAAGAGGGCCGGCGGCAGCTCCGGCGCGGAGAGCAAGAACGCGTGCTTCTCGTCCGAGAGCGTGTGCCCGCTCAGCGTCGCCTTCAGCTTGTGCAGCGCCACGATGTCCCCGGCGCGCGCCTCGTCCACCTGCTTGTGGTCCTTGCCGACCACGCTGTGGATCTTGCCGAGCCGCTCCGAGCCGCCCGTGCTCGCGTTGAGCATCGTGGCGTCGGGCCGGAGCACGCCGGAGAGCACGCGCACGAACGAGGTGCGGCCGGCGTGCGGATCGATCGAGGTCTTGAAGACGAACGCCGCGGCCGGGGCCTCCGCCGACGACGGCCGCTCCGCGGCCTGCGGCGCGGCGCCGGGCTTGCCGCTCGGGACGACGCCGCTCCAGGCCGGGTGCTCGGTCGGCGGCGGCACGAGCTCGACGATGCCGTCGAGCAGCGCGGCGACGCCGCTCGGGCGGACCCCGGAGGCGAAGTAGACCGGGATCAGCGCCCCCTGGCGGACCGCGGCGCGGAGCCCCTGATCGAGCTCCTCCTGCGTGAGATCGCCCTCGGTCAGGTACCGCTCGGTGAGCTCGTCGTCGCTGCCGGCGACGTCGTCGACGAGCTTCCCCCGGGCCTTCTCGACGGCGCCCGCGGCGTCGGCCGGCACGGGAGAGCCCGCGGCCGTGGCGGGCGCCTCGGGTTTGTCGAGCCAGGCCTTCTTCGTCCGGATGGCGACGACGCCCCGGTGCTGGAGCCCCTCGCCGACGCGCTCCTCCATCACCGCGAGCGGCGCCTTGAGGCGCGCGCGAACCTCGGCGAGCACCTCGTCGGGGCGGGCGTTCTCGGCGTCGACCTTCGTGACGACGATCATGCACGGTAGCTTTGCGTCCCTCACCCAGCCGAAGACGCGCTCGGTGATCGGCTGCACGCCGTCCTTGCCGCTCACGACGAGGATGGCCGCGTCGACCGCCGCGAGGGCGAGCCGCGTCTCGGCGAGGAAGCTGCCCTCGCCCGGCGTGTCGACGAGGTTGACCTTCTTCCCCGCCCAGGAGAGGTGCGCGACGCTCGCCTCGAACGAGCAAACGTGCTCTTTTTCCTCGGCGGTCTCGTCGAGGACACTCGACTTGTCGTCCACCTTGCCGAGCTTGGCCGTCGCCTTGGCGACGTACAGCATGGCCTCGGCAAGCGATGTCTTCCCAGCCCCCTTGTGTCCGATGATTGCAACGTTCCTGATGTCCCCTGCCTCAGTCGTTGTCATCCCTCGTTCGTACCAATCCCCGTCGAGATCGAGAAGGCCGGCACGCGATTTTTGCGGCGCTTTCCTCGAGGCAGGAGGTCAGCGAAGCCGGGCAGCGAGTCGCTCACCCGAGCTCTGCCGCGACGCGCTGCGGCGTGCTCTGGCGATTCGCGCTTGTCCGGCGCTGCCTGAGTGGAGCGCTCGCCCGGGAGCTCGGCGCACGAAATGAGCACTCTCCGCCTCGCGCTCCAGATGGTCCTCGGGTTCGCGCTGCCGTTCGCGCTGCAGCGCTGGGACCGACGGCGGCTCACGCCCGAGCAGCGCGCCGCTTGCTGGAACGGAGCGACCTGGGGCGCGGCCCTCTATGCGTTCGGCCCGCTGTCCATGCTCGGGTGGTGCTGGGTCACGCGCGGCGTCCAGCACGGGCGGCCGGGTGCGCGTGGGACACGCGGAACAGCGCTCTTCCGCGCGCTGAAGGCGCTCGGGCTCGGCGCGGCGTCCGCCGCAGCGCTCGTCCTGATCCTGAGCGGCGTCGATTACCTGGTCGTGCTCGCATTGGGGCTCCCGCCGTGAGCCGCGTGGCTGGCACGTGGCACGCATGGAAGCGGTGCCGATGGCTCGATGGTCCATGACAGGTGCCGCGGATGCGGCGGATGCGGCGGATGGAGATGGCTGCCGGCCGGCCGGCCGGCCAGCTGGCCGGCCAGCCAGCTGCGCCAGAATGCGTGAAGAACGGACATTTTCGTGCCCGAGTGTCACTAGACGACACGTCATGGACGCGATAGCAGCACTCTGAATCTGTTATTCAGGGGACAGGCTTTGACTCTGTCCGCGGAGCTCGCGGACACACACCGAGGCAGTGCGTTGACGTCGCTGAAGCCCAGAGGAGAGGATCGCGCGGCCGCACGGGAGCGGACCGACGCGTGGACCGACGCTGAACGTGCGCCGAGGGCGGCCGAGGGCAGCCCGAGGTGGCAAGAGATCGTCGCCGGCAGGTACGCGGTGGAGACCCGGATCGGCGCCGGCGGCGTGGGCGTCGTCCAGCTCGCCACCGATCGCCTGTCGGGCCAGCGCGTCGCGCTCAAGCGCGTCGATCCGAGGCTCGTCGAGAACAGGCACGCCGTCGATCGGCTGCTCCGGGGCGCCCGCGCCGCGCGCGCGCTCAAGGGCAGGTACGTCGCGCGGATCCTCGACGTCGGGGTCGAAGGTGGCGCGCCGTTCGTGGTCAGCGAGTACCTGGAGGGCTCCGACGTCACGAGCTACCTGCGGCGCCGCGGGCCGATCCGGGTCAGGGAGGCGGTGAAGTACCTCCTGCAGATCTGCGAGGCGGTCGCCGAGGCGCACGGCATCGGGATTCTCCACCGGGACATCAAGCCCGAGAACCTCTTTCTCAGCTTCGGCGACGGCGCCCCGAGCGTGAAGGTCCTCGACTTCGGGGTGTCGGCCGTCGCCTGCGGCGTCGAGAGCGAGGGGCCGAACGCCGCCTCGGGCGCCATGCGGACGTCGCTGCTCTTCATGGCGCCGGAGCAGATGCGGTCGGCGGGCGGCATCGACGAGCGCGCGGACATCTGGTCGATCGGCGCGGTCGCCTACGCGCTGCTCTGCGGGGCGAGCCCGTTCGATGCGCCGACCGAGCTCGAGATCTGCACCAAGGTCCTGACCGAGCCGCCCGCGCCCTTTCCGGCGGGCGTCGAGCCCCCGGAGCTGCGGGCCCTCCTGCTGCGCTGCCTCGCCAAGGACCCGGAGGCGCGCCCCTCGGACGTCGCGAAGCTCGCGTTCGCGCTCGCGCGCTTCGGGGGCGAGGGCGCGGAGGACGCGGCCGAGCGCGTGTGGGAGGCGCTCCGGGCGGACGAGACCGTCCGCATGGCGACGCCTGCTCCGGTCGCCGCGGACGAGTGGGAGGCCGACACGCTGGCGGACCTGCCGAGGATGTCGCCCGACGATCTCATGAGCGACCTCGAGACGACGGCCAAGTGGGAATCTCCCGCAGGCCGTCTGTCGGACGCCACGCTGGTGTCGCACGCGGGGGCGGCGTGGGACGGCGGCGATCAGCTCCGGGCGAGCCGGACTCCGCCCCCGCCTGTCCTGACGGTGAGCCCGCCGGAGCGCCGCTCCGATCCCCAGGCGGGCAGGCCAGGGCAGCCGCCGACCGCCGAGGACACGCCCGTTCCGCTCGGCCGCAAGGTCGTGCACCGCGTCAGCGACGGCGCGGCGCCTCGCGTCACGCCGGTGCCCACGGCGCGTGCCCTGGCCGAGGCCGATGCGGAGCGCCTCACGGTGGTGCGCCGGGGGCCGTCGCCGTGGCCCCGGCGGTTCGCGATCGCGTTCGCGCTGTTCGGGATGCTCGCGGGGATCGGCGGCGTGTGGCTCGTGCAGATGCGCACGCTCGACGGACGCGGGAGCGCGCTGCCGGCGGCGAAGGGGCTGGCGAAGCGCGCGGTCCAGGAGGCGCGCTCGTCGGTGGTGGCGAGGCGATCGACCGCGGCCGTCCCTGCCGCGCCGGAGCCCTCGCCCGAGCCCCCTGCGGCCGAGCTGGTTCCCGCGAGCGCCGTGGGCCCGGACAGCGAGGCGCCGCGGGTGGCGCAAGCGCGAGGGGTCCGGCTCGACGCGCGGCGCCCCGAGGTCATCTACGACGAGGTCGAGCGCGAGCGGCGGCGGCGGCGCGAGAAGCTCGAGCGCGAGCGGGCGTGGCGCGAGGCGACCACCCGCGCGCGGCAAGAGCGCGACGCGTCCCGGCGTGAGCCGCCGCGGCCCGAGGAGGGCGCGGTCGCGCCGGCGCAGCCCGCCGAGGGCGCGCGTGCGCCGCAGCAGCCCGCGGAGAGCGACGGCGCGCAGCGACCTCAGGCGAGCGACGGCGGGTGACGTCCGCGGCCCGGCGGTCCGCCTGCCTGGTATAAGGCGGCCCGTGCCAGGGATGAGTCGAGGAGGTTACGCGCTCGCCCGCGCGGCGTGCGCCGCGCTCGCCGTGTCGGCGGCGGTCGGCGCTCCCGTGCGCCCTGCGAGCGCCGCGCAGCAGGCGCCGCGGGTCGCGCCGGAGCACCTGCCGTACGGCGCGGCGGGGTGGGCCGTGTCGGGCTGGGGCGGCGTGCGCGGCGTGACGATCGGGCCGATCGAGAACCTGCGGCACCCGGGCCGCGGTTACGGCACCGCGGCGAGCGGGCGGGCGATGGATGAGGCGGTCGCCATGGGTGCGACGTGGGTCAGCCTGACGCCGTTCGGCCGCGTGTGGGATGGCAAGGGCACGGGCGTCGATCTCGTCTTCGAGGCGCCGTTCGAGGAGAACCGGCGCAACGTGCTCGCGGCGATCGCGCAGGCGCACGCGCGCGGGCTCAAGGTGCTGCTCGTCCCGCACCTCTGGGTCGAGAGCGGCGAGTGGCGGGCCCTGATCGATCCCGGGGACGACGCGGGCTGGGCGCGCTGGGCCGAGTCGTACAGCCGGTTCCTGCTCACGTGGGCCGCGGTCGCGCGCGAGGGAGGCGCGGAGATGCTCAGCGTGGGCGTCGAGCTGCGGAGCTGGGTGACGACGCCGCGGGCGGCGAGCTTCCTGCCGATCATCGAGGCGGTGCGCCGCGTGTACCCGGGGCTGCTCACCTACTCGGCGAACTGGGACGACGTCGAGCACACGCTGATCTTCGACGCGCTCGACCTCATCGGCATCAACGCGTTCTACCCGCTGGCGGAGCGCGAGGGCGCGTCGTTCGAGGAGCTCCTGCGCGGCGGGCGCAAGGTGGCGGCCGGGGTGGACGCCGTGGCGCGCGCGTGGGGCAAGCCGATCCTGCTGACGGAGATCGGCTACACCACGCGGCGCGATCCCGCCGTGCGCCCGTGGGAGTGGCCCGACCGCATGAAGGGCGTGGTGGTCGACCAGCGCTCGCAGGCCGAGGCCTACGCCGCGGTGATCGCGCCGTTCCTCGACGCGCGCACGTGCGCCGGCTTCTTCGTCTGGCGGCTCTACGCCGATCCGGACGACGTCTCGCAGGAGGCCGAGTGGGGCTTCTCGCCGAGGGGCAAGCTCGCGGAGCTCGTGCTGCGCGACGCCTTCGCCGCCCGCTGGGCCGCCGACGGCCCCTCGCTCCTCGGCGAGGCGCTCGGCAGGCACCGCGCCCGCACCCCGGGGCTCTTCGGCTGGGAGCTCGATCCCGACGAGTAGCCGAGCTGCTTGCGCTTGCGCTCGCCGGCCGAGCTCAGCGTAGAATCGCGCTCGCGGGGGAGGGCGAAAGGAGAGCGCAGAGACATGGCAGCTTATGGGTACAGTCACGTCCCCGACCGGGGGTTCCACGCGTTCCTCGGTGATCTCGAGGAAGGGGCGTGGAAGGAGATCTCGATCGACAAGTACGACGCGCCGGATCAGGTGGCGCCGCTGCTCCTGGAGGCGCCGCGGCCGGTGGCGTGGAAGCTGCGCGCGCGGTGGAGCATCGCGCGGCTCGACGAGGTGCTGGCGGTCGCGTCGGACGACGTGCTCCGCTCGCTCGACGCGGCGTGGGATTCGGCGCAGCGGGCCTTCGACTACACGGTGGCCGCGGCCGAGGAGCACGAGGACGCGGCCGTGCGCACGGCCGCGACGCGGGTCCGGCGGGCCATGCTGAAGGGCGGCGGCACCGGGCAGACCACCCTGACCTATGGCGCCGAGGTCGACTTTGGGCGCTCGCAGCTGGAAGCGGCCAAGAACAAGCGCATGGAGGCCGATCTCAAGAAGATCGGCGCGCTCGCTCACCTCAAGCGGATCGAGGCGGCGACCGATGCGCTGGCGAAGGCGATGGGCCGCGGCGCGGTGGAGGGCCGTCCGGGCGCGCGGTCGACGCGCCTGCGCGAGGCCATAGGGGGCTGCGTGAACGCCTTCAACACCATCCACGACGAGATGGTCTGGCTGCTCGAGCACCTGCCCGCGGGGAAGAAGCGCGAGCAGGTCGAAGCGCTGCAGAGGCCGTTCCTCGAGCTGCTCAAGCGGTATCCCCCGCCGGCGGCCAGCGCTGCGACCGAGCCGGAAGAGGAGGGAGCCGAGGCCGAGGAGGCCTCGGGCGATGAGCCCGCGTGAGGCGCCGCGATTCCTTGCAGCAGCGGAGAGCAGATAGCCGGTAGGCTCGCAGGTCCTGCGAGCGGGTCGCGACCGGGCTTGCAGTACCTGAGAGCAGGTCGCGACCGGGCTTGCAGCACTTGCGAGCGGGTCGCGACCGGGCTTGCAGCATCTGAGAGCGGGTCCCGATCGGGCTTGCAGCACCTGAGAGCGGGTCGCGACCGGGCTTGCAGCACCTGAGAGCGGGTGGCGAGGGCGCGTGCGGCACCTGGCGCAGCTCGTGGCACCCGATGATCCACTGAACTTGTCAAATGCAAAGGGTGGGCACCGAGCACGACAAGGCTCGGCTCGGGGCCATCGCCAGGAAATCGACGGCGAGCGCCTCGCCCACGTACCGATGCGTCGTGATCCCGCCGCTCGGATGCTGCTCCGTCACGACCCCGCGTCGCGCGTCGAAGGCGCGGTCCATAGTGCGGCCGAGCGGGGCGGCGACCTTTACCGTGTCCCCGCGCGCGCCGCGAGCGATCCCGGGCGCCGCCCCGACCGGAGCCTCGATCCGCGCCGGGAGGCCGAGCCGTTGTATGAAGTATGGCGCGGCATATACTCGATGCCGGCCGGCGGTCGAGCCGCCTGCAATCTAAGGAGAACGACATGGCCCCCGAGCCGCCGCGGCGCCTCATCGACGCCTTCCAGAAGCACAAGCTCGCGCTCTTCATCGGCTCGGGACTCAGCCTCGGCGCGGATGTCGCGGGGAACTTCCCGACCTGGAGACAGCTGTCGGAACGCCTGCTCGACGTGTGCGAGACGCGAGGCCTGAAGGAGCCCGACTGGATCCAGTCCAAGCGCAACATCTTCCAGGGCCGCATGTCGCTCGAAGAGACGCTCCATGAGCTCGGCACGCTACGAACCGCGCTGGCTCGCTACTACCGTGCCGCGCTCCGCGACATCTTCAGGCCCCGCAACGCTTCGCCGGGAGCAGCGCACCGGGCCGTGAAGGCGCTCGCGGTACCGGCAGTGCTCACGACCAATTACGATCAGCTCCTGGAGATCGCCGATCCGCTCCCCGGGAGGCAGCCCTATACGTGGCAGCATGCCGACGAGGCGCTCGACGACCTGCGGAACGGGTACAAGGTGCTCCTGAAGGTCCACGGCTCGGCCGAGTACCATGAGAGCATCGTCATGTCCGCTGTCGAGTACATTGCCGCCCGCTCGCACCCGCCGTATCACGCCGTGCTGAGTTACCTGCTCCAGGACAACACGTTCCTGTTCGCCGGCTACGGGATGAACGATCCCCACGATCTCGACCTCGTCTTGAAGGCGAACGCGGACGCCTTCCGCGCGTCGGCGCAGGAGCACTTCGCGCTGCTGCTAAACCCATCGCCCGCGGACGTTGATCGGTACTTCAACAACTACCACGTGAAGGTCATCCCATACTCCCAGCACCAGGATGTAAAGGACTTCCTCGAAGCCCTCGCACGCCCTCCGGCGCATGGCGTAGCGACGACCCACATGCCACCCGCCCCGCGCACCGGGGCGGCGGCCCCGCAGCAGTCTCGATCCCGGCCGTCGGGGGGGCTCCGCATCTCGGTGATCGTGAAGGTCGCCGCGTGGCTGCCGTGGGCTCGTTTCGACGCGGGCGACGTGGAGCTGGCCCACGAGGTGAAGATCGGCGATCACGCGATCCTCTCGATCCGCGCGCCCGAGGAGGCGCAGATCGCCATTCGGCGGCGGGCCCCTGGCGCGGGCCAGGCTGTTCCGGTGCAGCTCGCCGCCGCACGGCGGACGGGTTCCAACCTGGCGCTGGAGTTCCAGATGCCTGGGCCCCCCGGCGAGCACGTCTTCGAGCTGTGGGAGATCATCGACGGCTCGGAGCAGCTCGCCGATCGGACGACGTGCACTGCCAGAATCAGGTGATGCTGCATGAGGACTTCGCCGCCGACCGCAGAACGTTCGGAGAGCCACAAGCCATGGCTGGACCCCCTCCGGTGGACCGGCCTGGTAAGCGCCTACGCGCTGCTCTTGTTGGTATTCACCCTCCGTATCTATACCGACCTCGTGACCGACGTGTTCGCGCCGTGGTTCCCCGAGGTTCGTCCAGGCGACCCGTCCTCGCGGAGCATCGCGATCGGCGCCTGGTTGCTGATCCCCTTCGTGGTGGGCCAGATCGTGACGCTCGTCTGGCTCCTCGCTTATGTTCGTTGGCGCGCCCCGAAGCGCCTGGAGAGCGATGAAGCCAGAGAGATCGTCGACGCGACGATGAAGCGGGACCTGAGCGCCGCCGGCGTCTGGCGACGACCGATTGTCCTCTGGGGTCGAGTCACGCACCCGCACCTGGTCAGCGTCTTCGGAAAGGCTGTTCTGCTACTCCCGGCCGGGGGGACATGGTTCTTTCACCAGTATGCCCCGACCCGGAACGATCGAGCCCGCCCGCGCGACGCCTTCCGCGCCGTGCTCCAGCATGAGCTCGGCCATCTCAAGATGTGGGACGATCTGCTGTTCGGCCAGTGGTACGTTTATTCCCTCGCCTCGGCGGCTGCATGGCTTGCCGGCGTCCTCTTGCTGGCACTCGGACGAGTGGAGCTGACCGTTCTCTTGCGCCACACCGTGCTTCTCGGCGGGCTCGCCGCCCTCGGTGCGTACGTCATGCGGCGCAGAGAAGCATACTGCGACTCCTTCGCGGTCGCGCTCTCGGGGTCGGAGGAGCCGATCCGCACGGCGTTGGACAGCCTCAACACGAGCCGCGACGTCCATGGGAGTCCGAGGCGGTGGCCGCTGCTCGACCGCCTGCGGGCGCACTCCAATCCAGCACGTCGGCTGAGCTTGCTGGAAGGCCGCGGGCGGCCGTTCGTCGCAGTGTCGACGTGGGATTTCGCGCTCATCGCTTTCTTCTACCTCTTCATTCGAGGCACCCCGTTCGCCTCTCTGAGCTTCCCCGAAGCAGGCCGTTTGGGAGAGGCCCTCGGACCCTCGCTCGATGTCGTCGTCCAGATGGCGGTTGACGTGCTCGTGGTCCTGGTGATCGCGGGCGCGACCTTGGCGCGTGAGGGCCGACCCCCTATCTTCCGCGAGCTCGCAGCGGCGACCCTCACCGCGGTTGCGATCTACTGGCTCGTGGATCTTTTCGGCAGCGTGGGCATTAGTATCGCACTCGTCGGGGACAGCCTGGTCCGCGCCCTCAGGAGTGGACTATTCGTGTCTGTGTTCATGGCGATGGTGTTCTTGGTGAGCCGGTTGTGCCGCCGGTTCCTCCTGGAGCACCGAGAGCCCGTCCACCAGAGACTGCGCTGGACAGCCGCGCTGATCGCTGCCTTCTTCCCGATCTTCGGCGCGGTGCAGGGGCTCCTAATGTCGATGGGGCTTGCCGAGAACTCGACGTCCGCGATTCAGATCGCCTGTCAACCGGACCCAGATAGTCCTGCAGGTATCTCGGGAAGTGTCTTTGGTCTCCTGGTCGTGTTCGTCAATGTCCTTGGTGTCGCTGGCTTCACCGTCGCGCTGCTCCGCGGGGCGCTCGGAGGCCCGAAGCCGGAACTCAGCAAGTGCCAGAGCTGCGGGCACAGCATTCCTGTGCCGGCCCCGTTTGCCTGCCCTGCGTGCCATTATCTCCTGCGAAGCGACGTCGGCTTCATGCCAGGGCACACACCGAAGCCGCGCGGGTCCGATCGCAGCCGCCGCGCCATGCTGGTCCTGGCGGCGGCTGCGCTGTTCGTTCTCGTGATGAAGATGCTGGAGGCTCCTTCCTCATCCTTCGAAAGCACACGGGCCTCGGTCCTGCGACGGCTTGGTCCAGCTCAGTTGAACGCGATGTGTTTCGACGTGAGAGATGCTGATCCACAACGTTCCGAACTGGATGATGGCGTGGTGGTGACGGAATCATGGCGCTGGCGGGAACCAAGCAAGCAGGCGTCGCTCGGAGACGCGCGTGTCTCCGTGCTCTCTCAACCCAGGGACCCGACGTGGCTCCGGCAGGCTTCCGCCTGTGATTTCGTCGATCGTGTCTTCAAGGACGATCATCTCGCTCGACCATTTCCGAATAACACCACGGTCTATATCGAACAAGCGGCGGAATGTGTGTTCGACGATATCGCCGGGAAACGCTGGGCCTACCATGCACGCATCCACCCGCTCCGTTGCGATCGGCAGGCGATGACGGTGGTCCGCATTCCCTATACCGGGAGCGACGACACCGGGAGCGACCCCCGAGCTCGGGCCGTGGTGCATGCCGTCGCTCGCTCTGCTCGCTTCGATGGCGACGCGCAATGCCCCGCCCTGATCTCGAGCGTCGCTTCCGGGAGCCTCTGGGCGCTCCTCGGCCTGACGGCGCTGGCCAGCACTCTCGCCCTCGCCTTTTGGCTCAGATTGCGGCGCCATCGGCTAACGTGAGGGGGCTGCGGCTCTTTCCGTGACGCCCGCCGGTGCCGCCGTGGCGTTCATCCGCTCGCGCCGTACCGCGCCGCCCGGCGCCACACGCGGATGCGTGTGCCCCGCCCGCGCACGTCCCGCGTCACGCCGATCCCGGTGCTGCGCTCGCGGAGGCGCGCGACCAGCTCGCCGCCATCCCTGGCGGCCATTTCAATCGCCTCCTCGATCGCGCGGTCGTACCCGTGCACCCCGATCTGCTCCATCGCGCCGCGCGGTCCCCTCCGCCGCGCGACGTGCCATGATCTGCCCGCCGCGTCGCGCTGGAAGACGTGCCGCTCCCCCGCGGCGTGCTCGAACCACAGAAGCCGCAGCCTCGCATCGTAGCCGTACGGGAGCCGCGATCCCTCCGGCAGGATCGTCGCCACGAGCGCCTCGCCCACGTAGCGGTGCGTCGTAATCCCGCCGCCCGGATGCTGCTCGGTCACGACCCTGCGGCGCGCGTCGAAGGCGCGGTCCATGCGGCGGCCTAGCGGGCCGGCCGGCCACCATCACCATGTCGCTGCGCGCGTCGTAGAGGATCTCGTGCACCGCCCCGCCCGGCGCCTCGGGCCGCACCGGCATGCCGAGCAGGTCCCATGTCCACCGCCACCGCGCGCCGCGCACTGAGAACCACCGCCTGAAGAGGAGCCTGGGCCGGAGGATGCCTCCTCAGCTTGACGTCCCGCACCGCGGTCCAGTAGAGCCAGGCTCGCACGGCTTCGCTCCGCCGAGGAACCACCCGCTCGTAGTGGCATGGCGGCATAGGATCGCGGTGCGGATTCAGAGCGGCCGCCCGAACGCACGCTATCTCGCATCGTTCAGCAGTCCGAACTGCTTCAGTCGAATTTCAACCACGCGTCTGGATACGTCGTACTTGAGTCTGAGCGCGTTTGTCACAAGGAAGAAGTTACGCTGGTTGCACGATTGCTCGTCCACGAACAGGATGCCATGTCCACGATCTTCCAAATTATACTTGTGTGCCAGATTGGCAAAATCGATGACGAAATCCCTCTTCGGAAGCAGCAGGCAGGAAGCGAATTGGTTTGCCTGCCATTCTAGCCTGCAAATGTCATCGATGCCTATGTCGGTGGGGCCGTCACGCTCGAAGTCATCCTCCTCGCAATATTCTCCGGCCATGTGCCTCCCGTGGTCGAGGAAATGGTGGCCTAATTCGTGCGCCAAGGTAAATCTCTGTCGGCCCCGGTAACCGCCGGTGTCTCGAAAGATCGTTATTTCAAGAGGCTCGAATCTTATTCGTCCTAGTAATCTATCTTCCGACCCGTTGTCAGCTGGGGCTACGCCGGTTCTCACATTTAGGCCAGCTTTCATGCTCTGCCATTGACAGATCGCATCAAGCTCCACGGCTCCGCCTGAATAGCCTGTTCGTTTTAAGATCGCATCGCTTGCTGCTTCGATTTCATCTACGGAGAGGTACTCGACTGATGGGGGCTGAAGTTTTGTCGGTGCAAATATGGATTCGTTGATCGTGTCGCGGACTAGATTTCGAAAGCATGTATATAGGGAGTGGGAGTAGGTATTGCCCGTGTAGCAGTAGAGATCGAAGTGGCGACTATTGTGGGGGTCGATTGTAAGGCCCGTGTGGATGTCGACCCAGTTGGGTGTTGAGGTGGAGATCGAAGATGGCGATCTGTCTAGCTCCCATTTGAGTGTTGATTTGTCGTAGTACCTTGCCAGTCCAATTCTCTTCGATCTGCAGAACTCAAATGTGCTTCGTGCGAATGCGTTTGTCGAGATGATCAGACCTTTGCTGCCCGACACCTGTTCGATCTTTGAGGAGAATTCCTCTGCGTCGTTGATGGGTACCGGCCTGCCATAGTCCTTGCATTCCACCAATATCAGCATGAGGGGGGAACTGTGGCCAGGGAGATAGTATTCTATTGCGATGTCGAAGATGATTTTGCTCCCACGATCCTTCGAGTGGTAGCCTTTCTTCTGAAAGAATTTGCAACGATCGGGTGGGCCTATGAACTGGCCGTCAGCGGAGGCGCGTTTGAGAAGCTTGAAGACCTTCGCTTCGAACATGTCTCCTTTGGAGGTGGAGCTCATGTTGTCGCGCGCTTTCGTTGATGTCGAAGCTCTTCGTATCGAGCATGCTTCTTAATGGCGCGGAGCCCTGCACGGCGAAGCTGGCCATCATGGAGTGTGCTCGCCCCACACGGGCAACGAGGGCGACGACGGCCGTAGAGTCGTGGCGGTTCGCTTTCCCGTCCGACTTCCCGCACTAGTACTTGTGCGCCGCGCACCCGTCGCGGCCACGCCCCGTAAGCTGCCCGCATGTGAACGATATTACAGGGATCTGCAGCTTCTGGAAGGCGGATCTTCGCGAGCGGAGTTCGAAGAGGCGGTTCGGGTTAAGGTCGAGCCCCTGCCGGGCGCGCTCGTCAGCTAGATGCACCCGCCATGCGCCTGGGCGATGCGGCGCGCGGCTCGCAGGCCGAGGCCGAGGCCGACCCCGGAGGCGATGCGGCTCGACGACGGCGCGCGCCCGTAGCGCGGAGAACCGCACCTGCCTCTCGGCGGCGATGCCTACGCGGCGGTCCGAAACCGAGAGGGCGATCTCCGAACCCTCGCGCGGGATGGCGACCTGCACGGTGCCGCCGCCCGGTGAGTATTTGATCGCGTTCGTGACCCGGTTGTTGAGCTCCTGCTCGATCCTCAGCAGACAGCACGGCAGTGGCATGGGCTCCCGGGTGGACCGGCGGCCTGAGCACATGGGCGTTCGCTGCGGGGCGGTAGAGCTTCACGACCTCGCGGGCGAGCTCGCGCGCGTCGCGCGCCTCGTCGCGTAGCTCGAGTTCGCCGCCCTCCATCCGCGCGGTGTCCATGCGAGCCCTGAGGATGCGCTCTCAGCGCGCAATCTCCTGCCCGATGCGGGGGAGCGTCGGCCTGAGCCGCTCTTTTGGCGGGAAGGGGCCGGGCCAGTTCCTCCGGTGTGGCCGGCGCTTCCTGCATCAGTGCCGCGTTCCCCGGCACATGGGCGGCGATATGCCAGCACCGCGCGCGCACGCCCGGCGTCTTGGTTTTGGGCTGGGAGCTCGACCCCGATGAGTAGAGCGGAGCGACTGCGCGGCGAGGCAGCACGGCTGCGCAGCGACGCAGGACGGCTGCGTTGCGGGGCGGAACGTTTGCCCTGTCCGGAAGACCGACTGGCAGACGAGGTCGAACGGGTGCCCGGTGATGCAGAACGTCTGCACCGAGAGAGCGAGCATCTCCCTTGCGTGCGGGATGAGGCGGGTTGACCCAGACGAAGCGCGAGGTCAGTTCCCGCCCGTCCTACCGCGAAGCGCGTCGCAAGGGAGCCAGGCCGACGCACGCGGAGGCGAGGCGCCGCGAGAATTGGGTGAAGTCGTGGCGCCGGACGATCCCGGTCCTTGTCAAGTCCAAATGTTGGACCCCAAGCACGATAACGCTCAGCTCGGTGCATGTGGCATGGCGTACCGGCCTGAAGCCGTAGCTTCCGTTATTGCTTGCATCACTTCCGATGTTGATGCATGGTCTGGGTACAGGCGCGGGCAATCTCCAAGCCACCCCGGTGGTTAAGGGAGCGGTGCCGCCGTGCGCCAGGGATTGTCTCCGTCTCACCGGTTGGCGATATGGACCGCGACGAAGCTGCGAAGAGAGGCGCCGAGTTTCACGACGTGTTCGACGGTGCCTCGCTGCCTGACAACACGCGTCGGGTCTATAGCGCGCAATGGCACCATTTCGTGGGCTGGTGCGTGACGCGCGCCTCGCTCGCGCTCCCGGCTCGGCCGCGCCTCGTGGTCGCCTATCTCGCCGCGCTCGCCGAGGGCGGCCGGTCGGCTTCAACGCTGAGAGGCGCCTGCACCGCCATCGGCAAGGCGCATGAGCTGCGCGGCTTCGCGCCGCCGACGAGCCGTCCGATCGTAGTGGCCTGGCGGCGCCGGCTCATCGAAGCAGGCGATCAAGAGCCCCAGAAGGCCGCCGAGCTGACGGCGGCCCAGGTCGCGCAGATGACAGCGGCCATGGGCGCCGACCTTGTCGACCTGCGCGATCGTGCCCTGGTGCTCGTCGGTTATGCGGCGAGGCTCCGACGCTCGGAGCTCGTCGGACTGGATGTCAGCGCCGTCGTCTTCTGCGATGAAGGGATCGAGCTCCTGGTGCCGGCGCGGAGGATCGTCATCCCTCCAGGGCGTCACCAGCACTCGTGTACCCCGGGGGCGGTGCGGTCGTGGATCGACGCCGCCGCGCTCGCGCCGAGCGGACCGCTGTTCGTCGGGATCAATCGATGGGGGCAGCTGGGCGGCCGGCTGTCCGATCGCGCCGTCGGCTTGATCGTCCAGACCAGGGCCAGCAAAGCCGGCCTGTCGATCGAGGGCATCAGCGCCGACTCGCTCCGCGCGGGCGCCCGGGACGAGCGCCGGCTCCTGTGAGGTCTCGGCGTTGGCGATGCGTCCGGTGCTCGCGCCGGACGCGTCTCCAGGTCAGCCCCTCTCGTAGTCACTTCCGTTATCGCTTGCGTTGGTTCCGATGTTGAAGCACAGTCTGGCAAGGCGACGGGCGCATTCCCGACCACCGCGATGCCTGAGCGCAGCGATAGGTCGGCGCGTCAGTGCCTCAGTGTGTCGAGGGGCGTGTTCAGCTCACGGGGGGCTGGCGACCATGGATCGCGACGAAGCCGCGAAGACAAGCACGGAGCTCCAAAGCCTGTTCGAGGGTGTCGCGCTGTCCGACAACACTCGCCGGCTCTACGTGGCACAGTGGCGGAAGTTCGTGGGCTGGTGCGCCGCGCGCCCTTCGCTCGCGCTCCCTGCTCGGCCCCGGCTTCTGATCCTCTATCTCGCCATGCTTGCCGAGGAGCGTTTGTCGGCTTCAACGCTGAAGGTCGCCTGCAACGCGATCGCCAAGGCTCACGAGCTGCGCGGCCACGTGCCGCCCATGAGCCACCCGCTCGTGATGACGTGGCTGCGTCGCCTCACGGACACATGCTCTCACGAACCGCAGAGAACGGCCGGCCTGACGGCGGCTCAGCTGCGGCAGATCGTGGCGGCCATGGGGGATGACTTGGCCGCCTTTCGCGACCGCGCGCTCCTGCTCGTGGGCTTCGCGGCGAGGCTTCGACCCGCGGAGCTCGTCGAGCTGAACGTCGCCGACGTCGTCCGCCGCGGCGAAGGGATCGAGCTCCTGGTTCCGGCGCGGCGGATCCTCATCGCGCCGGGGCGTGATCCGATCACGAGCACGCCGCTCGCGGTGTGCTCGTGGATCGACGCCGCCGCGCCGGTGCCCAGCGGGCCGCTCTTCGTCGGGATCAACCGATGGGGGCAGCGCGGTGGACGGCTGTCCGAGCGCGGGGTCACCCTCATCGTGCAGGCCAGGGCTCGCAAGGCGGGCCTGTCGATCGCGGGGATCAGCGCGGATTCGCTTCACCTTGGCTCGCGAGACGAGCGCCGACTTCTGTAGCGGGCGCGGCGTCGGTGCCGCACCCGGACCTGATAGCGAAGAGCACTACGCCGCGGCTGCCGGGTGGGGCTGCGCCGCGCGTTCTGGAGGTCAGAGCATGCACCGGGTACTCGATGCGATGGTGTCTTTGTCGCCGATAGCGCTGGGGATCATGGCGTGTTTCGCGTTCGGCCTGGCCCTCGCCGCGCGCGAGGCGCTGGGGAAGGAACGCGGGCTCCGGGCAGCCGCGGAACGAGCGCGCGACGCGGCCCTCAAGACGCTGGCCGCGAACAAGGACTGGGAGCTCGAGGAGATCGGCCGGTTCAGGCGCCTGCTCGACTGCCACATCGACGCGATCGTCGCCGAAGCGACGGAGTTTCGAGAGCGCGCCGTCCCGTCGCCGGGGGTGGTCCTGGAGGGCTTGTGCTCCTGGCACGCCGACTGGAAACGCGATCTGGCCCGGACCACCGGTCTCCAGCCGGGCGAGGTGGACAGGCTGTTGAAGAACGCGCTGCCGGTGAGGCCAGGCCTCGCGCGGAAGCTGGAGCTGTTCACCGGCGCGCCCGCTCGCTTCTGGGAGCACCTGTGGCGGCTGCACGACGACTACCGCGCGGAGGTGGATCAGACGGTCGTGATGCTGATCGACGGCGCGCAGCGCGGGCGCAAGGGGGCGCCTCCCGAGCCGCGTCCCGTGCTCCAGCTCGTCGATGACGGCCGCTCCGTCGCGGAGCCGGCGGCGCCACGCGTTCCGCCGGTCAGCCGCCCGGTCGCACCGCAGCCGCCCGCGGCTGCGCCCGTCCAGCGCGCCGCTGCGGAGGCCCGGCGCCCCACCGTCTCCGAGCCGGCGGGCGCGAGCACGGCACCGCGTGAGCTCGGCGGGCTGCCTCCACCGCCGAAGCCGCGCGGCAAGCATCCGGGCGCCGCGCCGGCGCCGGGCGGGACGCCGGCGCTCGGGCGGGCCTCCTCGCTCACGGACTTCCCGGTCCTGCGTGGAGACGCTCGCCCTGGCGACGGCGACGGATGGGCCGAGGTCGAGCGCTCGATCTTCGAGGCCACCCTGCCTGGAACGGGCAGCAAGCCTCGCGTGTAGGCCGGAGTTTCGCCATGGGCGACGATCCGATGGAGAGGACGAAGCTCGAAGCGGCGCGCGCCTCGGCGGCGGCGCGCCTGTTCGGTGGTGAGAGGGCCCGCCGCGACGTGCGGTGCTGGCTCGCGCGCCTCGGGGTCCCGCAGCGAGATCGCGGTGATGTCGCCGGCCAGGTCTGGCTGCAGGCCTGGAAGAGCTGGCGCACGTTCGACCCGAGCCGCGGCAGCGCGGAGCGCTGGTTGAACAGGATCGCGGTGCACGTCGTGGCGCACTACCACGAGCGCGCGCAGCACCGCTGGGAGGAGCTGATGGCGGAGCTGCCGGACCCCGTCGATCCCGCGCCGGACGCCGCGGACGCGATGGCGAGCCGACGCGTCAAGGTTCGTATCGTCGAGGCGCTGGGAGAGATCGACCCGAAGCTCGGCGCGGTCCTCGTCTCGCACGATCTCGAGGGGATCCCCATGGCGCGCATGGCGGAGGCGGCCAAGATGTCCCTGTCGACGCTGTACAAGCACCGCGCGAGGGCGCTCGCCGCGCTGCGCGCTGTGCTGGAGCGCGAAGGCGACCTGGAACCGAGGGAGGAGCCATGATTGGTCCGGCCCGCTGGCAGCCCCTAAGAACCGGAGTACAGTCTGCGCCATGACCAGCGATGAGCGGACCGACGCGGAAGACCTGGAAGAAGAGCTCGCATGGGCGGTCGACGCCCAGGTCGTCGCCATGGGCTATATCTATCTTCTGGCCCGCGCACTGAAGCGCGGTGACGCCGATCTGGGGGTTGATCCATCCGCGTGGGAGAACACCATGGGCGCCGTCGAGTGGGCGATGATGGAGCATGTGGGCGGGCGCATTCAGGGCCCAACGACCATCACCCTGGAGGACGTCGAGCGGATGCGCCGGCTTCATACGATGGGCTCCGCAGCGCTGGCCGGAGGGGAGCGGCCGGCCGAGCTGTACCAGCTCTCGCTCCAGTGCATGGAGGGTCTGTTCGGTTCGGATTGGGAGCGAGCCGCGCAAGAAGCTGCCCGCAGCTTGCGCGATCCCGATCAATAAAATTCGCCATCATTCGTTATCAATGCGACAGAACGACCTCCACAAGACAAAGACGCAAAGCTGGCCATTTGGGTAGTGATACCAACAACTGTTGACGACGCTTCTCCTTCTGCACTGCCCAAGCTCGCCGTCTCCGACGTTGCGATCTGTTGGATGAGGTCGCTTCGCTGCACTCGATATCCCCTCGTTTGCACACCTCATCATGCATGGAATGCCACGATCGGCTTTCTCGCAGCGAATGATTTTGATGCCGCCGATCGCGTCCGGCGATTCGTCCATGGATTCGTCCACAGCTTCGCCATCCATCATCTCGGTAGCGTTTGGAACCCTCGCAGCGCCTTCCTGTTCCGACAACACCATCTCTGCAGCACCTGGCTCGGTTTTTGTGCCTTCCGTCTCCGATGTCGCTTCCGATGGTGGCATCCAGCATGAGGCAACACAGAGAGCGAGCCATGAGAGAGAGACAACCGAGGAAATGACCAGACCGATCTGCATGATTTTGACCATGCGAGCCGCGGGCCAAACCGGTTGAGCAAGGATGGAGCGCTCCCGTGTGTCGACGCTTCTCGGAAACCGCGTGAGTTTGGACAGGCCGGCCTCTAGGGCCGCGGGCTGCCGGTGGCACGGGCCGGCGAGACCTCACGGGGCCGAGCGGCGCTCCGGCACCGAGAAGCGGGGCCGGTTTCTCGGCCCTCCAGCAGCTTGGTTGGAGGGCCTGAGCAGGACACCGCGCTACCTCTACTGCGGGAAGTTGCCCCGGATCAGCAGAAAAACCGCCAAGGCGCCGAGGCCGCCAAGAGAAGAGGGGGAGGGCCGTCCCGGCATTCCTCCTCTTATTCCCCTGGTTTCTTGGCGCCCTCGGCGCCTTGGCGGTTCGCTTCTCAGGGCGACCTCCCGCAGTCGCGCTACTGCTCGCAGCAAAGGAACTCCGGGGGGCTCCGCACGATCTCGTCGACGACGACGGAGCGGCGCTGCACGGGGGCGCAGGCGCCCGCGATGGGGGCCGCGGGCTCGGCCCGCAGCGCCGAGAATTTCGGTCGGGATGGCGACGGGAAGTCATGGCACACAGGATCGTCCGTGAACGAGAGCGTTGCGCTGTCGAACGCCTGTTCGCAGGCCCTGTCCGCGTAGGCCGTGATGTGTACGGTGCACTGCAGCTCGCTCGGCGGGGCGCACTCGCACGGCGAGCACGTGCGGTAGTCGATGCGGTGCTCGGTGAACACGCGTCGAAGGGGGAACTCGGCGGGGCACGCGGCACCCACCGTCGAGGTCATGCAGGACACGAAGCCCGAGGGCGGCGCCAGCGCCGCGTCCGCCCGGCAAGCCCTCGCGATCTCGGCGGTGAGCGCCGGCGGCTCGGGGGTGGGCGAGGGCTCGCACGGCGTCACGACCGGTGGACGGTAGAGGATCGACGCGTAAGAGAGCGTGGGGACGGGGAGCGGCGGGGCGAAACACGCACCGTCCCAGCCCTCGGGCAGGTCGACATGGTTCGTGGGCACCGTCTCCTCGCCGCACGCCGCGCCGAAGGTCTCGTACGCCGTCGAGGGCTTGCAGGTGGCCGGCGCGCAGGAGCACTCGCCGCAGTCCGGCGACGGATCCTCGACCTGCCATCCATCCCAGGCCGGCTCGGCGCCATCCGGGCACGCCGGCGCCGCCGTCTCGTCGCCGGTCCAGAGCCACATGGGCTTTGGCTGCTCGATGTACGGTGTATCGAGGGCGCACGCCGCGGCGGTAAAGCCAGCGAGCGCGAACGGCAGGACGCATCGCATCGTAGGGTGCTCCTGAGCTCTCGGTGGGCCGTTCCCCGGGCGGAGCGGCCGGTGTTCTACGCGGCGAGGAGAGGGTCCGGTGAGGGCGCGCGCGAGCCCGAGACCTCCCCGACGCCCATCGGCGCGCTTCATTTGTACGGCTCCGTGTTGCAGTCCCTGACATGAAACCTGGCGAACTCGAGACGGCCCTTGTCCCCGAACCGCGTCGCCACATCGCAGTTCTCGGCCGAGAACGTGCCGGCGGCGGGGTCACCGTCCGCCGCCGCGAAGGTGACCGGGCACGTGCCCACCACGTGGTAATAATCGTCGAGCATCGCGCCGACGCTCACCTCCGGGGACGACTCCGGCCATATCCTGAGAAACATGTTGGTGATGATGCCGGGTTCACGCTGGGCAACCTCCGCGTGATCCTTGCGGGTCAAGCGCATCCACGGGGAACCAGGAATGCTCACGTCGCAGCTCACGTCCCATGTACCGTCGCTCTGGATCGGCTGCGTACCATCTGCGCCGGTGTCCAGCGTGAACCGAGTATCCCCCGCCAACTCGTTGAAGAGGAGCAACTGGGAGATGCCCGTGACCTCGGGATCCGGCGCTTCACTGCACCCGAGCACGAGCGCCGCGGGGCCGAGGCACAGGAGCCGGCCAAGGCGCGCTCTCCAGTTTCCCGAGACCTTCGATGGGAAAGCGACTTTGCCGTTCATGGGCTCACCTTCCTGCTCACGCGCCTCTCGAACGAGGCGCGAGACGGCGCGCTGTCCTGGTTCGCTCCTGAGCGTTTCCCGCCAGGCAAGGGTCACTCGCGGCAGCACGCGACATGCTGTTCGCCCTCCTCGACGGTGCCGGAGGCCATCGACGTGGCGCGCTTCGGCGTACACGCGCCCTCTTCCCGCCGGATCACGTCGACACGAAAGGCAGCCAGCTCCGCCGTCGCCCTGATGTCCTGGCACAGCGGGACGTCGGTGTCGGACAGCTCCGCGCTGTCGAACGGGCGGGTGCAGCCCGTGTCGCCGTACAGCGTGATCCTCGTGCTGCAAGTACCCCCGCTCGGCGGCCCGCACTCGCACGGCGAACAGGTGCGATGATCTGGCCCCGGCGTGCGGAATTCCCGCCGGATCGGGAACTCGGGCCGGCAGGTCCCGTCGTCTTCGGGCGGGAGGCAGAAGGACCAGCCCGGTGGAGGCATGTCTTTCTCTTGCCCTGCCTGACACGCCCTCGCGAAGATCCCGTCGATGGGCGGCGGCTCGGGCGTGGGCGACGGCGTACACGGGGCGAAGGTCGGCGGCGGGTAGGTCACCGAGGCCAAAGAACTCTCCGGGAGGGGAGGCGCGGGAACGATACACGCTGCGTCGTGCACCTCGTCTGCCTCGAACGAGCTCGGCGGCCCCTCGTCCGGGCACGCCGCCGCGTGCGTCGTTATCCCCGCAGGCAGGACACAGCGGGCTGGGCTGCACGCGCACGGGCCGCACTCCGGTGGAAACTCCTCGTCCACCCATCCCTGCCATCGGATCGTGCGACCCTCTGGACAAGGGGCGGCGTCCCCGTGTCTGCCCGACCAGAGCCACATGGGCTGCGGTTCTGTTATCAGGGGATAGAGGAAGGAGTCGCCCAGGTCGAGGCAGGCTGTGAGCGTGAGCGCGACCAGCGCCAATGGTAGACGGAATCGCATCGTGGATCCTCTCCGCTCCGTCTGTCAGTAGGCCGTGTTCCCGGCAGACAGGTAGAACCGGGAGTGACCGTGCGGCGCCCGCCGCGACGTCGACGACCCGTGGGCCGGTCGTGGCGCAGAGATAGCGCGGCGGCGCTCGTCGGGCCGCTCCGGTGGCGCTTCCTTGGGCAGCTCGGGCGTCGAGAGCGCCTCGGCGGTGCCCGAGGGAACGGGCGCGGGTGGAGCGGCGGACGACGGCGCGGTCGCGACCGGGAGGACCCGTGGCCGCGGGTCCACGGGTCGAGGCGCGCGCTGCCACAGGACGAAGATCCAGGCGGCGACCAGCAGGGACAGCAGCGCGAGCGCGCGACCGAGCACGGGGCCGCGGAGGCGTCTCCGCTCGCCCGAGCGCGCACCGCGCGATACGACGGGCGGTGGCGGGGGCAAGAGATCGAGCTCCGGCACCTCAAGGGCAACGGGCAACCGCGGCGTGGTAGGAGGAACGTGGGGCGTGCCGACGTCGTTCTGCGGCGTCGTCCCGGTCCTGAGCGTGTCCGGCGGCACCGACGGGAGCGACGGTGGCAGCTCACCGGTCCCTCCCGCCCGTTCGCCGGAGGCGAGCGGCGTCTCGTCGTCGGGATCGAGGTCCATCGCGGTCTCGCGCGGCTGGCGCCGGGAGGCCGACGCATCCAGGAAAGGGTTGTCATGGGGGAGCTCGGGCGGTCCCCCAAGTTCTTCCCATTCGCGGGCGAAGCGCGTCAAGACCGCGAGGATGCTCGCGATGCTCGGGTGCCGCCGCTTGGGGTTCTCCGCGAGGGCCCGGCGTATCGTCCACTGGAGCAAGGCCGGGATCGCCGCGGCATCACGGGCGGCGGCCGCCGTCTCCGGCACGAGAGGGAGAATCCGCTCTTCGACGGAGAACTCGTGCTGGCACACGAGCTCGTAGAGGAGGGTGCCGAATCCATAGACGTCCGCGCGGGAGCCCAGGCGACCCCCGGAGAGGAGCTCCGGCGCCGCGTAGTTCGGCTCGAGGATCACGTCGTCGGCGCCGACCTCGAAGAGGCGGACGAAGCCGAAATGGGTGATGGCGGTTCGACCTTCGCCCACGACGAAGACACGATCCGGACTCAGCAAGCCATGGATCGCGGAGAGCACATGGGCGCGCGCGAGGCAGCCTCCGAGGTCGATGAGCGTCTTGAGCACCGCCGGCCCGAGGTCCGCGCCGCGCATCGCGTCGACGAGCCGGACCGCGCCTTCGTGCACGGGCGACACCGCCCACGCGACGGAGCCGGCGACGCCGCCGTAGAGGACAGGCACGATCTCGGGGATCTCGGCCGCCACGCGCTGCAGGCGCTCGATCTCCGCGGCGAACAGGTCGGCTTCGATCCGCGCGCCCTCCCGGACGTGCAAGCAGATGAGCTCGCGAGAGTCCCCGGGCCGCCGCGCGAGGAACGTGTCCACTGCGCCCCGCTCGAGCTCGCGCAGGACCTCGTGGCCCTCCCACAGGTCGCCAACGGCTACCATACGACGCGCACTGAGGCGCCTCCTGTGTGCGCCCGGATCTCGGCGTTGCGCGGAAGGGAGAGGTACACGACCGTCGCGGCGCCGACCGCCGCCCCGGCCATGAGCACATCGAAGCTCCACGTGTGGAGCCGGTTGGCGCGTTCATGGACGTCGATCGCCTGCTCGTAGGCGTCAGCGAGCCCGGTCTGGATCGCGTCCTGCTCGCTGTCCTTGATCTCGCCTCTCAGCCGGGTCGCCTCCTGGCTCGCGTCGCTCGCCGCCACGTGGAGCCCGATCCCGGTGCCGACCAGGCTCGCGGCCACGAAGGCGCCGGTCCCGACGATCCACGGGCTCGGGCCCGTCTGGCCCGCGCTCGGAGGCGGCGGTCTGGGCGCAGGGGGTGGTCTGGGCGCAGGGGGTGGTTTGCCGGGCACAGGACCGTTGACGGCTGGGGCATCGTGGGGTCTGGGCGCAGGGGGGGCTTTCGGCGCCGGTGCCGGTGCCGGTTCCGGCGCTGGCGCCGGGGGTGCTACCTCGTAGGTGAGGGGCAGGTTCAGCGTCTCTCCCGCCTCGATCTTCACGCGCGCCCGAGCGAATAACCCTTGGGGTCCCATCGCGGTGATCTCGTGCTCGCCCGGTGGCACATAGACCTTGTGTCTCACGTCCACGTCCTTCCCGGCGACGAGGACGCGCTCCGCGCCAGGCGGCGGGCTCAGCTCGAGCTCGCCGACGTGTTGCCGCGCGGCGGCGAAGTCCGCGTGGCGAGCCTCGTGGAGCCCGCGCTCCCTGGCATCTTGTGGCGCGGGCATCCGCTCGATGCACTTGGAGAGCTCCCCGGCGGCCGTCACCCAGCGCTCGAGGCGTCGATCGAGCTGCCCGAGCTGGCACAGGGCCGGGTTGGTGGGCTGGAGCAAGTGGATCCGGCCCCAGATGGCGCGAGCGCCGCCCACGTCGGCCTGAGCCATCGCCTCGTCGGCCGCGCGGAACAGCGCCAGGAGCTCCGGCGAGCGGGGCGGCGCCGGCTCTTCCGCGTGGACCTGGGACGAGAGGGAGGACAGAGCGAGCGAAATGAGGCCAGCCGCTCGCCGTGAGCGAGCCGCCCGTCTGGAAGCACCCATGGAACTCCTCGGCCCAAACGAGGGGACCCGACGCCCCGCCGATCCGGTCAGCGGGGCGTCCCCTTTATACCATCCTGGGGCGGCAGGATACCGACGGGATGGGCGGATTCACGGCCGAGAGCATTGCGGCGGTCCGTGCGGATTTGTCACGGAAAGTGGGGGGCGTCCGATGCGGCGCGGCGCCGGGACGCCCACGCGCTCCTGGCGCTGGCGAGAGGGGGCCGGTGGTGCCCTGCGGGGGTGAAGCCCAGCCGCTCTGGACGAACCCCCGCGGCAGAAGGTGCCGTCAACCGGCGGCGGGTCGCGAGGCTGAAACTTGACCCCTCCGAAGCATTTCGGTTCCCTTCGGCGCATCCACCATGTCGATGCGCTTCCAGGGCGCGGTCCGCCTCCTCTGCGCGTGTGCGCTCGTCGTCGCTCCCGCGCCGGTGCGGGCACTCGAGCTCAGCGGCGGCGTGAGCGTGGGCGGGATCCAGGTCGGGACCGAGCCCGAGCTTGCCGTAAGCCCCTTCGTCGGGTGGCTGTGGCGCAAGACGAGCGATTTCCGGTTTGAAGTCCACAATGTGCTCAGCATCGTTCCAGGGGCAGGCATTGGGGTCTACGATCGGACCGCGGTTACCTTGGGGTACACCACGAAGACAGGCAATGTGAGCTTCGGGCCGTCGCTGTCGATCTACCTAATGCGGGTGTGCGGCGCTGTGATCTGCGATCGGGTGATGGGGGTCGCTCCGGGCGGCCGAGCCCAGTCGGACTGGTACTTCGCCGGGCGTCTGGGGGTGTCCACGAGCGTCAACGTGGACTGGGCCGGCGGGAGCAGCCGTGTCCTTCCCGGCAGCATGGTCCTGATGGTCACTGCCGGGCCCATCTGGAGGCTCGGGGGAGAGTCGAAATGAAGAGGCTGATCGTCTTTCTGTTTCTCGGCATTACAGCGTGTAACTTCGACTTGGGAGAGTGCTACGTCCGGGGCCACGGAACGGAAGGCGCCGGCGGGAGCATCATCACCCCCACGGGCGGGGTCGGCGGGTTCGGGTATGTACCTCTCCAGCCGCAGAATCACACCGGCTACGACGAGGACCCGTGCGGCGGCTCACAGGTCGCCGAGTGCACGGTCACGTGGAAGGCCAATTCGGCGCAGTGCAAGAGACAGGGGGAGGCAGGTACCTGCACGACGCTCTACCAGGGCCAACATTCGAGCCTGGACGAAGCCAAGGAGCGATGCGAATATGCCAACGGGGTACACCTCGACTCGGGAGTGCAGTCGTGCGGCCCGTGTCGGTGGGTGAACGGCGCGCAGAATGACTGTTTGGAGCACTGCAAGGATCTCTGTTACCAGATATGGGTAAATTGTCGCAACAATTGTCCCAGGGGGAACAAGAACTGCCTGTCTGAATGCACAAACGATCTCGCCGTTTGCAACCGCGACTGTGACAGAAAGTGCCGATGAACATGATCGAGCTAAAGTACAAACTCGGCGGAGATGTCCATCAGAACATCGTCGTTCGATTGTTCGATGTCAAGCAGGTGCGCGGCGCTGACGATTCCGCACCTTGGGACATTAGCGTAACGATCGTGTGGGGAGACGAGGTCGCGTTCGATCGCCAGCTAGCCGGTGCGGATCCGCTCCACGCTGTGGAGCTGGCCGCTCAGTTTGCGTCCAAGTACATCCGCGGCCGAGCGGAAGATGAGGGCGGCACCCTTGAACCGCCGATCGTTCCCTGAGGACGGTACAGAATATACTGATTTCTTGAGAGATTGCGACAGGTGGTCATGATTGAACTAACGATGAAGGTTAACTTACGCTGACGCATGGCGAGCCTCGTGGAGCCCGCGCTCCCTGGCATCTTGTGGCGCGGGCACCCGCTCGATGCGCTTGGAGAGCTCCCCGGCGGCCGTCATCCAGCGCTCGAGGCGTCGATCGAGCTGCCCGAGCTGGCACAGGGCCGGGTTGGTGGGCTCGAGCAGGTGGCGGAGCGTTCCGGGCCAGTCTTAACGATGGCCTCGCCATTCGAGCGGAAGTCGGCGGACCGACCCTCCCGTCGTCACGGCGTTTTCGGCGTCATCTGTCCTCGCCGCACTCCCCGATTTGACCCGGATCCTGAGGTGGGTGCTCTCCCCCTTCGAGCCAGATGTCCTCGGTCTTGGGGCAGATACGCTGGGCCGTGAGGCAGTCCAGGCCTGGTCGGGGGTCTAGTACCTCGTCCACCAAGGTCCGTTTCTGGTTGCGCGCGTCCGGGTTGTGTGCTGGCGGAAGGCCCCCGAGGAGGGGGGCTCGTCGAGAGCTCGCACAGAACCAGGGCGCGGACCCTGGACGACGAGATCCTACGCGGCCGCCCCGCCCGACGCGGACGGCAGCCGCAGGGTGAAGTCGAGCCCCTGCCTTCGGCGCTCGTCACCTCGATGCGCCCGCCGTGCGCCTCGGCGATGCGGAGCGCGGCCCACAGCCCGAGGCCGACGCCCGGGGCCACGCCGCTCGACGATGGCGCGCGGAAGTAGCGCTCGAACAGCCGTCGCTGATCGTCGGCCGCGATCCCCACCCCGCGGTCCGATACCGCGATGGAGACCTCGGCGCCTGCCCGCGCGACGGTCACCTGCACGGCGCCGCCCGCGGGCGAGTACTTGATGGCGTTCGCGACCAGGTTGTTGAGCACCTGCTCGATCCGGATCGGGTCGCAGCACAGCGGGACGGGCTCCTCGGGGAGCGACAGCCCGAGCTCGTGCGCGGTCGCGGTCGGGCGGTAGAGCTCCACGACGTCGCGGGCGAGCTCGCGCGCGTCCCGGGTCTCCCGGCGCAGCTCGAGCTCGCCGCCCTCGAGCCGCGCGATGTCCATGAGGTCCGTGAGCATCCGATCGCAGCGCGCGGCCTCCTTCCCGATGCGGGCGAGCATCGACCGGAGCCGCTCCTCGTGGGGGAGGGGCCGATCCGGCCGGAGGCCGTCGACGGTGAGCTTCAGCGCGGCGAGCGGGTTGCGCAGGTCGTGCGCGACGCTCGCGAGGATCCCGAGCTGCCTCTTGCGCTGCTCGGCGAGCGCGGCGGCCATCTCGTTGAACGCGACGGCGATCTCGCGCAGCTCGTCGAGCCCGCCCTGCGGCGCGCGGGCGTCGTGCGAGCCGGCCCCATTGGGGTCGATCGCGGCGCGGATCGAGTCAGCGCGACGCGGGCGCTCTCGCGCTCGTGGGAGAGGAGGGGCTGCGCCGCGCGCAGCCTCAGGCGCGCGTGGTTTCCAGGCGGTTCGGGGTCGACAGCGCCGCCCGCGCGATGGCCATCTGCCGCTCGAGCTCCGCGGGCGACGCCGGGGTCTCCAGGATCAGCGCCGCGCCGTCAGGGATGTGGGCGGCGATCCGCTGGAACGCGTGCGCCGCGCTCTGGCTCAGGGCGCCGTGGCGGCTCCCCGCGTTCACCTCGCTCACGTGGAGCTGCTTCAGCCGCGTCCTGTGCTCCCGCACGAGGAAATGGGCCTCGGTCATCGTGCGATCGACCTGGTGCGCGTGGCCGATATCGAAGCAGAACGACGCGTCCGGCAGCGCGTCGAAGAAGGGCCCGAGCTCCTCCACGGTGCGGCCTGTCCGCTTTCGCTTATCCATGTTCTCGATGGCGAGGAGGCCGCCGAGCTGCCGGAAGGCGCCGAGATCATGCAGGGTGTCGGGGTGGAGGACGATGAGCCATCCGAGCGCGGCCACCTCCGCCATGGCGTCGGCGACGGCGCGCTCCTCCGCCGCGTCGAAGCGGCTCGGAGCGTGGAACGAGACGTAGCCGTACCGCGACAGGTCGAGCGAGCCGAGGAGCCGGAGCAGCGGCTTGAGCTCCGAGATCCGCAGCGCGGAGAGCTCCACGGCGGTCGCCGAGCTCCCTTCGAGCATCGAGAGCGCTCGCTCGACGTCGCTGAGGGCGAGCGCCCCTGTCGAGTAGCCCACGGGTCGCATCAGAACACCCCATAGGTCTGGAGGAGCATCAGAACACCCCGTAGGTCTGGAGGAGCTTGCGGAGCTCGTCGTCTTCCTTGAAGAAGAGCCGGTCGAGCCCGCCCTGGAACTCACGCGCGATGTCCCGCGCCCGCTTGAAGGTCGGGTCGCTGCCCAGCTGATCGTCCAGCGGCAGCTGCTTCAGCCGGCCGCGCTCCTCTTCGTTCGAGAGGAGCGCGAGGAACGCGTCGTAGCTGTCGAACAGCGTGCGCGCCGTCTCCGCCGAGATCGAGGGCCGGAGCAGCACCTCGGCCAGGCTCTCCAGGGGCGTCACCCGGATGCGCTCTCGCAGGAAGCGCACGAGCGCGGGCGTCGAGAGCCGCTCGCCGTCGCCGGTCAACGTCGCCCGATCCTTGCAGAACAGCTCGAAGCCGAAGCAGGTGAGGAGCCCGCTCACGAAGATGAGCTTGCGCGACATCCTGAGCTTCGCGTTGCGGAGCGCCCAGCCCGAGCTGCGCTCCCGCTGCTTGTAGACGAAATCGACGGCGACCGTGCGCCAGTACCGGACGATGTCGTTCAGGAGGAACATCGGGAGGATCTCGCGCTTGCTGCCGTAGCGCAGCCCGCGGTCGTCCTCGACGTACCGCGAGAGCACGAGCCTGAGCACCCGCTCGTGGGCGTCCGGCTGGCCGATCGCGAGCGACTCCAGGAGCAGCAGGATGCGCTGGGTCGTGTTCTTGTTCGTGTCCTCCTGTCCGCCGATCTGGTGGAGGATCGGGTGGCTGAAGGCCACGTTGCCGAACACGCCCGTCGGGCCCGGCTCATGGAACTTCGCTTCCTTCAGGATCCTCGTGATGGCCTGGACCTGGCTGAAATGCCCCTCGTCGGCCTGACCGTCGATGAGCAGCGTCCAGTCGAGATCGCTGCCGGTCGTGTACTCGCCCCGCGCCAGGGAGCCGAAGACCACGACGCTCGTGTCGCAGGGGATCTGCTCGCGGAGCAGCGCCGCGAGCCGCGCCCGGGTCTCCGTCGAGAGCCGCGCGGCCGCCTCGATGCTCGGCCACGATCGCCCCGCCTTCTCGCCGATCCGCTCGATGGCGCTCCGCGGCGCCGCGTCTTCATCTCTCGTCATCGATCGCACCCTCGATCGCGGGAGCCGTTCATCGAGCCCACCGCAGCGCATGGCGGCGCGCCGCGCCGCGCCGCGCGCCTCACGCCCCGCCGTCGCCGGAGAGCGCGAGCCCGAACCACCGGTTCACGAGGTCATGGTGCTCGTCGAGGCGATCGCGGTAGCGGGGGGTGCCCTCGAGCGCGGCTCGCTCGAAATCGATCCAGTACAGGGCGCCCGTCTTCTCGCCGATGAGCACGTTGCCGAGCTTGACGTCGAGCGGCGCGACGCCGCGCGCGTTCATCGCCCGGACGATCTCCTCGATCCGGCCGCGGTGGGCCGCGCCGCCGCCGCTCGCGAACGCCTCGATCTCCCGCCGGTCGCGGTCTGGATCGAACAGCTGCCCGAGCGGCGCGAGGTCGATGTCGAGCACCTTCTCCCCGCGCTCGGCGACCTGATGTTGCAGCGTCCGTCCGCGCACGTAGTCGAGGTAGAGGGTGCGCGTGGCGAGGCTGAGATCGCGAATCCTCGGGACGCTGGGGAGGTCGCGCAGGCGGAAGAGCGCGGCTGCTTCGTTGTAGAAGAAGAGACCGAGCAGGGCGAAGAGGTGCGCCTGGAGCGGCGCGTTCTGCGGCTGTCCGACGAAGCGCTTGCGGACGCAGACGTAGCCGCCGCGCAGCACGACGTGCAGCCGGTAGCGCAGGCGCGGCATCTTCTGGCTCCGCCGGTTGAAGAAGGCGACGTCGGCCGGGTGGACCGCGAAGGCGAAGCCGTCCTGATCGAGCTCCGCGAGCACCCTGTCCCCCGGGCCGAGCTCGGCGACCGATGGGATCTCGCTCGGGGTCACGGCGTCGGGCACGGGGAGCGGGTTCTCTGCGAGCCGGCGCGCAAGGAGCGCTCTGACCGTCTCGAGCCGCACGGCGAGCAGCCTCGTCGCGGCGTCCATGCCGGGCACGCGGCGCATGCCTTCGTCAAGGGCGCGCCGAAGCTCAGGGTTCATGCCCGTCTAGTACCCGCTTCCGTTCGGCAAATCAAAAGGTGAGGTGACGGGGAGGCGAGGTGGTACGCTGATCCATCGATCTTGGGCGCGCGCGTCGGCGAGCGTCGGGGAGCGGCGACGCGCGCCAACGAGCGTGGACGGACGTCGACGAACGCCGACGAACGCCGACGAACGCCGACGAACGCCGACGCGCGCCAGAGGCGACGACCGCCGGCGTGCCGGGTGGGCGTTTGGCAGCGCGTGTGGTGATGCTGGGTGCGGTTTGCGCTTCAACAGGGGACCCGATTCGGGTAGCAAGCCTTCATGGGGAATTCGACGCTGCGGATCGTCCATGTCGTGAGCAGCCTCAATGGTGGAGGTATGGAGCATTTCGTGCTGCGCCTCGCCGAGGCGCAGCGGCGCCATGGCCACGACGCCTCCATCCTCGCGCTGCGCGGCGGGCCGCTGGCGGAGCTGGCGCGGCAGCGGGCGCTGCCGACCACGGTGCTGGGCGGGCGCCTCCCCACCCGGCTCGCGCACGCGGCCCTCTCCTTCGCGCGCTCCCGCCCGCACGTCGTCCACGCGCACAACCCCACTGCGCTCCATTACGCCACGATCGGCAAGCTCCTCACGCGCGCGCGGCTCGTCTTCACCGATCACGCCCAGACGCGCGGGATCATCCGCGTTCCGTCGCGCTTCGAGTGGCGTGAAACCGACGCTGTCGTCGGCTGCTCGCAGGACACGGCCGACAAGAGCGGCGCGGTCGGCGTGGCCAGCAACATCTCTGTCATCCACAACGGGATCGACATCACCCCGGCGAAGCGGACGCGCGACGAGGTGCGCGCCGAGCTCGGGCTCGGCCCGGACGTGTTCCTTGGCATCATGCCCGCCGCGTTCCACCCGGTGAAGGCGCACGACGTGCTGCTGCGGGCGCTCGCGCGGCTCCGGGAGCGCGGCGTCGCGGTCGCGGTGCTCGTCGTCGGCGACGGCGACGAGCGCGATCGCATCCATGGGCTCGCGAGGGAGCTCGGGGTCCACGGCGCCGAGGCGCGCTTCCTCGGCTTCCGCAAGGACGTGCCCGATCTGCTCGTCGCCGCCGATTTCTTCACGCTGCCCTCACGCGACGAGGGGCTGCCGCTCGCCGTCCTCGAGGCCATGGCGCGCAGCCTGCCTGTCGTGGTGACGCCGGTCGGCGGGGTCCCGGAGGTGGTGCGGCACGAGGAGCACGGCCTGATCGTCCCCGTGGACGGGCACGACGCGCTCGCGGACGCGATCGAGCGGCTCGCGAGCGATCCGGCGCTGAGGCGGCGGCTCGGCGAGGCGGGGCACGCGCGGGTGCGCGACGACTTCTCGTTCGAGAAGATGACGCGCAAATACGAGCAACTCTATTTCCGTCTCACGTGACAGGCGAGCGCGCGATGAAGGTACTCGTCTTCACCCATCATTACCCTTCCACGCGGCTGCCGACGATGGCGCCGTACAGCTATCACACGTACAGGGCGCTCGCGCGCCGCTGCGAGCTCCGGCTCGTGGCCCCGATCCCCTGGTGGACGCGCGCGCGCGGGGCGTCCCGGGAGCTCTTCGGCGGCACGCGCGAGGCGCACACCGGCATCGACGCGCTGTTCCCCACGTACTGGTCGGTCCCGGGGCTGCCGAGCCTGCACGCGCGGGCGCTCCGCGCGTCGCTCGGGCGCACGATGGCGGGGCTGCGGCGCGAGTTTCCGTACGACGCGATCCTGGCCGCGTGGGCCTATCCCGATACCGTCGCCGCGGAGGCGTTCGCGCGGGAGGCGGGGGTGCCGGTCGTCACGACGGTGCTCGGCAGCGACATCAACGAGCAGCCGAGGAACCCCGCGCTGCGGGCGCAGATCGCGCCGGCGCTCCAGCGTTGCGCCCGGGTGGTCGCGGTGAGCGGGGCGCTCGGGGAGCGCCTGGTGGAGCTCGGGGTGCCGCGGGAGCGCGTCGTGGTGCAGCTCAACGCGGTCGACGGCGCGCGGTTCGCGATCCGGGATCGGGCCGAGCCGCGGCGGCGCTTCGGCGTCCCGGCGGACGCGAAGGTGGTGCTGTACGCCGGTTATCACGTTCCCGAGAAGGGCGTGGACGTCCTCGTGGAGGCGATGGCGCACCTCGACCGGGCGGGCCGCCGCGACATTCACCTGATGATGGTGGGCGGTGGCGAGCTGCTCGAGCCGCTGCGCGCGAAGGTGAGCGCGCTCGGCCTGGGCGATCGCGTGCGGCTGTTCGGCTGGGCGCTGCCCGTGGAGATCCCGGACTACATGGCCGCGTGCGACGTGTTCTGCCTGCCGAGCCGCCGCGAGGGCTGCCCGAACGTCGTCCTGGAGGCGCTCGCCTCGGGCCGCCCCGTCGTAGGAACCCGGGTCGGCGGCGTGCCGGAGCTCGTCCGCGAAGGGCAAGGGGGCAATGGCTTCCTCGTCCCCCCCGGCGATCCCGGGGCGCTCGGGGCCGCGCTGGCGCGAGCGCTGGATACGGCATGGGAGCCGGAGGCGCTGCGGGGGAGCGTGGGGGCGCTGTCATGGGATGTCGTGGGGGAGCGCTATCACGCGCTCCTGAAGGAGGTCCTCGGCGAGCAGCGCGGTCGCGGGCCATGCTGAGGCGAGCAGTCCGGCCCGCGCGACAGACAACCAACGTAAACGTTCGGAGGTAGGAGGACGCGGCGCGACGCTTGGTGAACGCCTATGCGCCGGGCCTGCGGTGTTGTCGGAGGGGGGCGTGGCTTCGTCAGCTCGCGCAGGGCGGCGGCTTCAGGCGGTGATCCCTGTAGTCACCGGGATTGCCCGTTTTCCCCTCGAGCGCGGCGATCGCGATATTGTACATCTCCCGCGCGGTCACGTAGTGGAGCACCCACTCCTTGCCATCGTTGTAACGGGTGGTGAGCTCCCGGTGCAGCTCGTGGCCCCCGGCGCCGAGCAGCGACGCCGCCTGGTCCTCGGGCGCGCCGTGCGTGTAGACCTTGACGAACACCCACTCGGGCCTCCCCTCGATATGGATGTTCTGATCGACCCACGTCTTCACCCGATCCGGCGTCGGCGGGTCGATCGCCTGGAGCGCGCCGTACTCCATCCGCATCCGCACCCGGCTTCCCCGGCGCGTCAGCGCGAGCGCGAGCGGGCCCTCGATCATCAGGATCCGGTCCTCCAGCACCTCGCCGACCTTGGCCCGCGCGCCCACGGCGTGGGCGCTCCGGCGCGCCAGGTTGCCCGTCGGCCAGTAGATCTGGTTCACGATGGAGTGCTGCGACTCGTCGGGGGCCGACGGGAACGTGTAGTCGGCGTAGCAGCCCGTCTCGAAGAGGAGCGGGAGCTCCGCGTCGACTCCGCAGTTCCGCGAGTCCCGCCCGGAGTTCGCCAGACACCAGTTGCCGTGGATGAACCCGTAACGCATGCGCCCGTCCGGGTCGCGCGAGAAATGCCCGTGCTTCCCCAGGATGTCCAGGTACCTGAGGATGTCCGCGCGCAGGTTCTCCTCTGTGTCGTTGTGGTGGTGCAGGTGCAGCTCCACCTCGCCGAAGCCGCGGCGCGTGAGGTCCGCCAGCGCGTCGAGCCACCCGGGCGCGTACTGCTCCCCCGGAAAGAAGAAGCTGTGACGCGGGTTCCGGCCGTCCGCGTCGCGGTACGCGCCGGCCATCTCGGGATACCCCTTCGACCACGCCGTCACCCGCGCGTCGGCGACCTCCGGTGTGGGGTTCTCCCACCCTGGCTCCCAATGATCGCAGACCGCGAAGAGCAGGTGCCGCGGGCCGAGCGGACGCGGAGCACGGGCGTTCTCGATCCTCTGCCGGGCGTAGCCGCCGAGCCAGTTGTGAAGGTTCTTGTTCTTGAGATACTGGATCTTCGCCTGGAGTGTTCCGATCATGAGCTCTCTCGACCGCGACGCGTTGGACCGGCGGCCGCCGCGGCGGAACGGATACTAACCTGGCCCCCCCGAGCGTAGCCATAGCCGCCTCGGGGCCGCGCAGCGATCAAGATCACCTCACGGTCTCGCGCGACGCCGCGCGGAGCGCGGCCCACCTGTCTCCCGGACGGCGCGCGACGGGGCGTGCGTCGTGATCGTGCTCGCCACGTTCGTCCCCCCGCGAGGCGCGCGCGACGCCGTCCTCGCCCCGCAAGCAGCGAGCGCACGCGGCCCAGTCCGCCCGCTCGCCCGCGCAAGGGTGCGCAGAGGCCATGGAAGCTCGAGCACACCCCGGCAGAGCCCGAACGGCCGTCCCGAACAGCCACCGTGCAGCGAACCCTTACGGCATGCATCGCGTCTTCAATTTTTGCGCCTGGCTGTTCCACGCGCCGCCTGCTTTGCCGAGCGGCGGTCGCTGTGAGGGGGGACAAATCGCCCCACCTGTGGCGGTTTGTGCCGCCCAGTCTGTCGGCTGAGCACCTACCGTTGTGTCTGCGGTGAGCATCCACACGGCAGGCGCGCTGGCACGACGCCTGCTCTCGGGGGTGCGGACCGCAGCCATCACCGACAAGGAGCCAGGCATGATGTCAACCACGATGACGCCGAGCGAAGAGATGGTCTCCCTCCCGCGGAGGGCCTCCGTCGAGGCACCAGCTTCGATGACCGAGGCGTGCGAGCTAGCCCGGCGGCTCGTGGACGTGATCGAGCGCCTCAGGATGTGCACTCCGGAGGGCGATCAGGCCCAGGCGCTCCGCATCGCGGAGGGGATGGCGCGGAGCGTCGCGGATGTCGTGACCGACGCCATGGGCAGCCGGCGCGCTCACGTCGCCTAGCCGCGCAAGCACGCCGGCCGGGGTGACGAGGCCCGAGGGGGCGCCGCGCCCCGGCCGTGGATCCCGAAATCGAGACCAGCATGAGCTACAAGCGCAAAGGGATGCGCCCCGGGGATCCGTACCCGCTCGGCGCGACATGGGACGGCGCTGGAACGCAGTTCGCCCTCTTCTCGGAGAACGCCGAGGCGGTGGACCTGTGCCTCGTCGACGACGAGGGGAACGAGCAACGCCTGCCGGTCCGTCACCGCACCTCCCTCGTCTGGCACGTCTACGTACCGGAGGTCGGACCGGGGCAGAAATACGCGTATCGCGTGCACGGCCCGTGGGCGCCGGAGCGGGGGCTGCGCTTCAACCCGCGGGTGCGCCTGCTCGATCCGTACGCGAAGGCGCTCGCCTCGCGGGTCCAGTGGGACGCCGGCGCGTTCGCCCACCGGAGCGGTGAGCCCGACGGCGACCTCGTCATGGCCGAGGGGGAGGCGCTCGGCGCCCCGCTCGGCGTCGTCATCGACCCGTCCTTCGACTGGGGCGGAGACCGGCGCCCGTACGTGCCGTTCCACCGCAGCGTCATCTACGAGGCGCACGTCCGCGGCATGACGATGCAGCACCCGGAGATCCCGGAGGAGCTCCGCGGGACCTACCTTGGCATCGCCCACCCGGCCATCATCGGATACCTAAGGGTTCTCGGCATCACGGCCATCGAGCTCCTGCCCGTGCACGCCTTCGTTCACGAGAAATTCCTGCTCGACAAGGGGCTCCGGAACTACTGGGGATACCACTCGATAGGCTTCTTCGCGCCGGACGTCGGGTACCGCGCCGGCGCCGAGGTGGCGTCGGAGGTGCGGCAGTTCAAGGAGATGGTGAAGGCGCTCCACTCCGCCGGCATCGAGGTCATCCTCGACGTCGTCTACAACCACACGGCGGAGGGCAACCACCTGGGCCCGACGCTGAGCCTGCGCGGCATCGACAACCCGACCTACTACCGCCTCGTCCCTGGCAACGAGCGCTATTATTTCGACTACACGGGCACGGGGAACACCCTCAACGTGCGTCACCCGCAGACGCTCCAGCTGATCATGGACTCCTTGCGGTACTGGGTCCTCGAGATGCACGTGGACGGATTCCGCTTCGACCTCGCGGCGGCGCTGGCGCGCGGCCTCCACGACGTCGACCAGCTCTCGAGCTTCTTCACGATCATCCACCAGGACCCGGTGCTCAGCCAGGTGAAGCTCATCGCCGAGCCCTGGGACGTGGGCCCCGGCGGCTACCAGGTGGGCAATTTCCCGGTGCGCTGGGCCGAGTGGAACGGTCGTTATCGGGACACGCTGCGCGACTTCTGGCGCGGCTCGGGCGGCATCGCCTCCGATCTCGGGTTCCGGCTCACGGGGAGCAGCGACCTCTACGAGAACAGCGGGCGAAAGCCGTACACGAGCATCAACTTCGTCACGGCCCACGACGGCTTCACCCTGGCGGATCTCGTCTCGTACAACGAGAAGCACAACGAGGCGAACGGGGAGGGGGGCTGCGACGGCGCCGACGACAACCGCTCGTGGAACTGCGGCGTCGAGGGGCCGACCGACGACCCCGAGATCCTGAAGCTGCGGGCGCGGCAGATGCGGAACATCATGGCGTCGCTCCTGTTCTCGCAGGGGACTCCGATGCTCCTCCACGGGGACGAGCGGGGGCGCACGCAGCAGGGAAACAACAACGGGTACTGCCAGGACAGCCCGCTCACGTGGCAGCCGTGGGGCTGGGACGAGCCGTCGCGGGCGCTCCTGGAGTTCACGCGCAAATGCCTCCGCATCCGGCACGAGCACCCGGCGCTCAGGCGCTCGATCTTCTTCAAGGGGCGCCCGATCCGCGGCGGCAAGACCTACGATATCCAGTGGTATCGCCCGGACGGAGAGCTCATGACCGACGAGGACTGGTCGAACCCGTGCACGCAGTGCCTCGGCGTGTTCCTGTCGGGGGAGGGGCTCGACGACGTGGACGAGGAGGGCGATCGGCTGATCGACGACGACTTCGTCCTGCTGCTCAACGCGTCGCCGTGCGATCTGGGCTTCCTCCTGCCCTTCGCCGATGATCCCAGGCCGTGGCAGCTCCTCGTGGACACCCAGGACGACGCCGCCGTCGAGACGCGGAGAGGCGGCGAAGAGACGGCGCTGACGTCGCGCTCGCTCAAGCTCTTCCTCCGCAGCCGGCGTAGCACCTAGAGCGGGGCGCTCAGAACGCGTTGAAGGCGCCCAGGAAGAGCGGGGGGCCGGCGAACGCGGCGTCGAGGAGGGCGGCCGCCTTGGCGCTGCCCACCACGAAGCCCTGGCTCAGGAGATCGCGCGCCGAGGAGGCGCCGAAATAGATCTGCGTGAGCCGCTCGATGGAGAGCGAGAGGCGATCGCCCGCGGTGCTGCCGGGCGCCGTCTGGACGCCGCGCGCCGCGAAGGTGACGTCGAAGGCGCGCGGCGCGTCCGTGAACACCGGGTCCTCGACGTCGACGCCGATGGCGCCGCGGACGCCGTGCTTCCGCGGCGACGGGTGAAGCGCGAGCGCGGCGGCGACGTCGACGATGCGCCCCATCGCGCCCGCCGCCGTCAGGCCGAGGACGCTGCGGCGCTGCGCCGTGTGCGCGGGCGGGCACAGGCCAGGGTGCCGGGCCGCCGTCTCGTACACGATCGGCTCGTCGCGGATGCCGGGCTCGTCGAGCAGCGGCGCGCCCTGGCCGCGCGGGAGCGTCAGCTCCACGACCTCGTACTGATCGCCGAGCGCGCCGAGGAAGCCGATGAGCCCGCGGTAAGCGCCCGGCGTCGGCGCGTGGAGCTCGCGGACGAGCAGCTGCTGGGCGCCGTAGGCGCCGCCCTCCGGGACGTCGAAGAACAGGTAGCCGGCGATCGCCTTGGAGCCCGGATCCACGTAGACGGCGCCGCTCGGAGAGCGCTTGAAGACGCGCACGTCCCACCAGTAGTCGCTCCGCTTCAGCTGCCCCGTCGTCTCGGCGCGCGCGACGTCGTAGGCCTGCTTGATGAGCGGCTCGTCCCGCGGGCGAGAGAAGGCTCGCACGTGGCGGCGCAGCACCGAGTCCGGGAGCCGATCGGGGGAGGTGCGCACGACGTCCCGGAGCTCGCAGACGCCGAAGCCGAACCGCCGGTAGAACGAGAGCCGGAAAGGGTGGAGCAGCGTGAGCGCCTCGCCCCGGCGGCGCATGCGGCGGAGGCTCTCGCGGACGAGCCGATCCGCGATGCCCCGGCGGCGGAACTCCGGCAGCACCGCCACGGACGAGAGGCCCTGGAACGGCACGTCCGCGCCCGCGAAGCTCATCGTCAGGTCGAGTGAGGCGACGTACCCGACGAGCTGGCCGTCGGTCTCCGCGACGATCACGTTGTCGAGCGCGAGGTGCGCGTGCTCGGTGAAATACCGCAGCCACGCCTCTGGATCACCCGCCTGGAACGCGCGGTAGGCGACCGTCGCGAGGGTGCCCTCCTCGCCCTTGCGGGCGCTGCGAAACACGAGCTCATGGTTGGAACGGCTCGGGGTGCGGGTGCGCGCCATGCCGGTCAATCTACCCTGGGAGGCGCGCTCCCTGGGCCCGGCGGCCCTGCGGCGGCCCGGCGAAGCGCTTCGGACATCTCCTCGGCCGATCCGAAGCGGCCGGACGGCTCACGGGCAAGCGCCTTGACGAACCACGCGTCGAGCGCGGGGGTGATCTCGGCGCAACGCTGGCTCGGAGGTGAGAAGGTGCCGAGCCGGATGGCGCCGAGGAGGGCCTCGATCCCCTTCTGCTCGAACGGCGGCGCGCCGGTGAGCGCGTGGTACGCCATGATGCCCACGGACCAGAGATCCGAGCGGCCGTCGACCAGCTTCGGGTTGAAGAACTGCTCCGGGCTCATATAAACGAGGCTGCCGACCACCGCGCCCGTGTTCGTCAGCGTGGTCCCGTCCGGGTCGACATCCCCCCTGGCCACCCCGAAATCGAGCAGCTTGACGCAGGTGCCTCCGCCGGTGTCGGCGAGGAAGACGTGCTCTGGCGTGATGTCCCGGTGAATGACGCCGAGGTTGTGCGCCGCGGTGAGCCCCGTGCAGAGCTGCGAGACGAGCGCGAGCGTCTCCTCCAGGGGGAGGCGCCCGGCGCGCGCGAGCCGGTCGGACAGCTCCTCGCCCCGCAGCAGCTCCATCACGATGTACGAGAGGCCGTTGGCGGCGACGCCGTGCTCGTACACCTCGGCCACGTGAGGGCTCTTGATCCTCGCCATGAGCGCGCCTTCGCGGTGGAACCGGGCGACCGCGGTCGCGTCGGTCGCGAGCGACGCAGAGATGAACTTGACGGCGACCTCCTTGTCGAGCCCGAGGTGATGCGCCGTCCAGATGCTGCCGACGCCTCCCATCCGGAGGAGGGTGTCGAGCGTCAGGTGCGGCGCTACGTGGGATCCAGGCTCAAGCCGCATAGCAGGCAGTATGAATGATGCTCGCACCAGTGCACGTCTCTCTGGTCTCTGTCCACCGGGAGGGCCAGCGGGCGGGCCACCGGGCGGGCGGCCGGCTCAATACAGCCCATCGGGTGGTCGCCCATCGGACATGAACTTCTTGGCCACAGCCGCGATCCGGCGCGCGGAGAGCTCCGGCCGGACGGGGACGACGTGGGTGAGCAGCGCCGCGAGGTACGCGCCGTCGGGCTGAGGATCGGACGACTCGAGCCGCTCCAGCGCCTCGAGCGTCTTCACGGCGTGCGCCGTGAAGATGGGCCTCACCGCGGCGTCGAACGCGGCGAAGGGGGCGAGCTCGGCGAACGCGCGCCGGCGACCCGCGGCGTCGAGCTCCCGCGCGATCGCGAGCGCCGCGCCGACGTCGCGCGCCTCCACCGCCTGGAGCAGCCCGCCGCCTCGCGCGCGGGTAGTCGTAGCCGTCGTCGCAGCGGACGCGCGCGGCGCGGCGGCGTCCGCCTTGCGGAGCTTGCCGACGAAGCCGGCCGCGAGCACCGCGAGCTGCGCCGCCTCGCGCGGGAGGGCCTCGCGCCCGAGCGCCGCCGCCGCCTCCGCGAAGGTGACGGCGTGGGTGACGTCGAGCACCCCGACCTCGGCGTCGAGGCGCGCTTCCCAGGCCGAGTCGAAGCGCGCGAGGCGGACGGCGGCGGCGTGGCCGATCGCGCCGAGCAGCGTGAGCGGCCCGGCGCCGCGCGCGAGCCAGCGCACGGTCGCCTCGACGGCCGGCTGCTCTCCCGCGAGCACCTCGGCCTCGAAGGCGGCGCGCTCCGCGCCCTCGAGCGGCGCGGCGTCCGGGCGCGTGGCCGCCGCGGCGCTGTCGGGCCCGGGCAGGGGCAGATCGGCGAGGCGCGCGAGCGTGGCGCGCGTGGCGGTGAAGGGGGGCAGGCTGGTGTCGGCGGTCGCCCAGGCGAGCTGCACCGTGGAGGCGGCGAGGACCTCGTCGGCGGCGGACGAGAACCGCTCGGCCAGCTCGAGCGCCTTCGAGAGGAAGATGGCGCCGTGCCCGTAGTCGTACAGGTGCTGCGCGACGAAGGGCATGAGCGCGCGGCGCGCGCCGGCCGTGCCGCGGATCTCGACGAGCTCGCGCATCCGCGCCTCGGCCTCGTCGCGGCGCTCCGCCGCGAGCGCCTCGCTCACCTTGGCCGGCTCGTCGAGCTCGAAGTCGGCGATGCGCGCGAGGGGCGAGCGCGCCCCCACCTTGCCGGAGCCCTTGCCGCGGGGGCCCAGCCGGGCCGACGCCTCGCCGATCGCGTGGGCGGCGACCACGAACGCCTCCTCGGCGGGGATCCTGCCGCGCTCGACCCAGGCGCAGAGGTCCGCGAGCAGGGCGAGGCCGTGGTCGAAACCGTACTCGGCGCGCTCCGCCCCGTCCTTGGCGAGCACCTCGAACGCGAGGTGCAGGCTGCCGAGGCCGGTCTCCCCCCGGTGGAGCCCGAGCGCGCCCAGCCGGAGGCCCTCGCGCAGCGCGCGCGCCGGCTCGTCGCGCAGGATCGCCTCGCGCAGGCCGGCGACGAGGCGCCGCACCTCGGCCGCTGTGTCGACGGCCCGGTTGAGGTGCACGCGCCCGCCGTCGATGCGGGTGGCGTAGCGCCGCACGGGCTCGCCGCCGAACGTGCAGGCGCCCGAGGCCAGCTCGAACTTCCAGTTGTGCCACGCGCAGGTCAGCACGCCGCCGCGCAGCGCGCCCTGCGAGAGCGGGTAACCCTGGTGCGGGCAGCGATCGTCGAGCGCGTGGACCTCGCCGCCGCGGAGGACGCAGGCGAAGCGCCGCCCCGTGTCGTCCTTGCGCAGCACGGGCACCTCCGCCGGAAATTCGGAGAGGGGGCCCAGATCGATCCAGTCCGACTTCATGGCTTCTCCGCGCGGAGGCGCGCGCCGCGCGGCGCGCATCGTGAGAGCGATGCGCATCGTAGCCGAGAGCGGGGCGGGGCGGGGCCACGAACGCGGCCGCCGCGAAAAGTTCCCTGTCCGGACCCGCGCCGGCCGCTCACCCCTTCACGCAGAGGACCTGCCGGAGCTCGGCGACGACCTCCACGAGATCGCGCTGATCTTCCATGACGCGCTCGATCGGCTTGTAGGCGGAGGGGATCTCGTCGAGGACGCCGCCATCCTTGCGGCACTCGACCCCGGCCGTCTGCGCGGCCAGGTCGTCGACCGTGAAGCGCCGCTTCGCCTCGCCGCGGCTCATCTTGCGCCCCGCGCCATGCGAGGCGCTCTCGAACGCCTCGGGGTTGCCGAGGCCGCGGACGATGTACGAGCGCGTGCCCATCGAGCCGGGGATGATGCCGAGCTCGCCCTTGCCCGCCCGGATCGCGCCCTTGCGCGTCACCAGCACGTCTTCACCGAAATGACACTCTTCTGCCACGTAGTTGTGATGGCAAGTGATGGCTTCCTGGATCGCGAGCTCGGGGAAGTGCCGGCGCAGCACGCCCTCGGCGAGGTGGAACATGGCCTCGCGGTTCGTCCGCGCGTACCGCTGCGCCCAGAAGAGGTCGTGCCGGTAGGCCTTCATCTCCGGGGTGCCGGCGAGGAACACCGCGAGATCGCGATCGGGCAGGTCGCGGTTGTGGGCGAGCTTCTTCGCCGTGGCGATGTGGATCTCGGCGAGCTCCTTGCCGATGTTGCGAGAGCCGGAGTGGAGCATCAGCCACACGCCGCCGTCCGTGTCGAGGCAGAGCTCGATGAAGTGGTTGCCGCCCCCCAGCGTGCCGAGCTGACAGCGCGCCCGCGTGAACAGCCCCTGGACCTTCGGGCTCAGGCTCGCGAACTCGTCCCAGAGCGGGAGGCGCTCGAACCCCTCCGGCGGGGCGTCGTGGGCCGCGAACCCGACGGGGATCGCCCGCTCGAGGTCGCCGCGGATCCGCCGGAGGTCGTCGGGCAGATCGGCCGCGGTGAGGTTCGTGCGGAGCGCGCCCATCCCGCAGCCGATGTCGACGCCGACGGCGGCCGGCGCGACCGCGTCCCGCATCGCGATGACCGAGCCGACGGTCGCGCCCTTGCCGAAGTGGACGTCGGGCATGGCGGCGACGTGGTGGAACACCCAGGGCAGGGCGCTGATGTTCCGCAGCTGCTCCAGCGCGATCTCCTCGACCTCGTCCGGCCGGGTCCACAGCTTGATGTCCACGTTCTTGCCCTTGATCTGCGCGGGTCCCATGCGGGCAGAGTAGCGCGGGGCGCACGCAGGCGAACAGCGACGGGCGCGTGCGGGCGATCGCGAGGGGCGCGTGCGGGCGAATCGCGAGGGGCGCGTGCGGGCGAATCGCGAGGGGCGCGGCTACCCCGTTCGGCCTTGCGGGACCTCTGGGTTCTTGATACGCGTCGAAATCGCTGCTTCCGGGGTCCTTGTTCATGCCGTCTGCTCGCGCGCTCTCCATCGCAACCCTGGCGGCCTTCGCCGCTCTGTCGTGTGGGGCCACGAGCGGTTGTGACGGCTGCAGGCCGAGCGAGGACCCTGCGGCCGGGAAGCCCGCCGCGACGGCCAGCGCGGCGGAAGGTGCGGAACGTGCGGAGCGTCGGACACGCGCCCTGCCCGCCGGCGACGACCGCTTCGCGGCCCAGATCGCGGCGAACCTACCCCGGGTGCCTGATCCGGCGATCCAGGCCCCGGAGGGCGGGGGCGCGGGCGCCGAGCTCGACAATGGCGCCTTCCGCGATCGCACCATCGCCTTCGTCCGCCAGGTGATAGCGGGCGGCGACAAGGTGACGTGCGATCTCGCCCTCTCGTCCAAACGCCCCTTCCGCGCTGTCGTGATGGGCTTTCAGGAGGGGAAGCAGATCGCCCGCGGGGAGGCGTCGGACGCGGGGCTCTGCGTCGCGCTGAAGGACGCCGCGCGCAGGGCCGTGGCCGCGGCGGGCGGCGCGGCGGCGATGACGAGCGCGCTCGCGGGCGCGCGGCTGGTCGTGGAGCTTCCGGATCATCACGAGTCGATGGTGGAGAGCGTCGAGCGCCCGGGGAAGGGCGTCGAGCTCGTCGAGGGGCTCGTGCCGGTGCGCGTCCTCGACAAGCCCCTCATCGCGCGGCGAATCGAGGAGGGCAAAGGCTATCTCCTGCGCGTCATCGATCCGCGGCACAAGGGGGTTCACAAGTACTACCACGCCCCCGCGGACCGGCTCGAGCGCGAGCTGCACACGATTTACACCGCGTCCACGGCGCTGACGCTGCTGAAGCTGCACGCCTACAAGCCCGACGAGCGCCTTCTGCGGCTGGCGACGGAGGCCGCGGGCTTCATGATGGGCATGCAGAGCCGCGAGGCGCGCGATCGCACGGCCGGCGGCTTCTTCTACGCGTTCGACCTGGAGCGCGAGCGGCCCGAGCGCCGGCTGGTCGTCGGCACGGCGTCGAAGTCGATCTTCACGCTCCTCGAGCTCCACGGCGTCACGAAGGACAAGAGGTACCTCGAGTCCGCCGTGCTCGCGGCCGAGTGGCTGATCTCGATGCAGCGGCCGGACGGCAGCGTGCGCTCGGCCCTGACCGGGCAGGAGGGCGGGGCGTGGAAGGTCCAGGGCAAGGACTCGACGCTCTACACGGGGCAGGTCCTCTCGGCCCTGTCGCGCACCTACCGGGCCACGAACAACAAGAAGTACCTCGACGCCGCGGCCCGGACCGCGGACTACCTGCTCGCCAGGATCGCGGAGAAGGGGTGTTTCCTCGGCGACGATTACAGGAAGCCCAACCCGATCTCGAGCTCGTGGGCGGTCCAGTCGCTGCTCGACTTCGCGAAGGCCGGCGGCGACCAGCGCGTCGAGCAGACCGTCTTCCGCTGCGCCGACGACCTCGTGAAGCGGCAGTGGCGCAGGCCCGAGGACGCCTACCGCTACGGCCGCTGGCAGCGGTCGCTGTCGAGCAGCGGGAGCGGCTGGCTCGCCGAGGTGATGTCGGAGGTGTACCACCACTGCCGGAAGAAGGGCACGGAGGGCTGCGATCGGTACAAGGACGCGGTGGTCGCCGCGATCCGGTTGCTCTTGCAGTACACTTACGGTCCGGAGAGCTCGTTCGTGGTGAAGAACCCGCAGGCGGCAGCCGGCGCGGTGTTCTGGAGCGTCAGGGATCGTTACGTGCGCACCGACTCGGTGTGCCACGCGATGAACGCGTACCTCAACATGATCGGCGAGCTCGGGGACGGCCCGCTGCTCACGCTGCCCGAGCGGCCCCTCGCCGAGCGGATGGCGCTCGCGGCGGAGGCGCCGGGCGCGGCGGACGCGGGGCTCCCCGAGGACGAGGGCGAGGAGGCCGCCGCGGGGCAGCCCGGGCCGAAGGGCGAGGACGCGGACGACTGAAACGCATTGACGTTGTTCCAGGAGAACTCCCCATGGCTCAGGTGAAGATCTACGGAATCAAGGAGAAGCTCAATCCGGTGAAGGAGGCCCTGTCGAGGGTGATCCACGCCTGCGTCATGGAGGCGCTGCAGATGCCGCAGGACAAGCGGGCGCATCGCTTCTTCCCGATGGAGCGCGAGGACATGCTGGCGCCGGGCGGGCGCACCGACGCCTATACGATCATCGAGATCTCGATGATCAGCGGGCGCAGCGTGGAGACGAAGAAGAAGCTCGTGCGGCTCCTGTTCGACAAGATCCGGGACGAGGTCGGGATCGACCACCAGGACATCGAGATCTGCATCTCGGAGTCGCCCGCCCACGACTGGGGGTTTCGCGGGATGCACGGCGACGAGGTCAAGCTGAACTACAGGATCAACGTCTAGCGTCCGGGCGCTCGCGGGCCTGCCCGCGCGGCAGCGCGGGCAGGGCGCCGGCGCGGCTCCGGCGGTCAGCGCGGCAGCACGGCCACGATGCGCAGCGGCCCGCCGGAGCCGGCGCGAATCTTCATCGGGAGCGCGATGACCAGCGCGCCTCGCGGGGGGAGCGACTCCATCGAGGCGACGTTCTCGAACGCCGGGATATCCGCCCCGAGCAGCGCCCGATGCGCCATGAAGGTCCTCGATGGGCCGTGATCGATGCTCGCCGTGTCGATGCCCACCGCCCCCACGTTCCGCTCGATGAGCGCCCGCGCGGCGTCCTCGCCGATACCCGGAAAATGCAGCGCCTCGGTATGGCCAGGTCGATCGTCGCCGAGGTAACGCTTCTTGTCAGGCCAGCGCTCGCCCCAGCCCGTCCGGATCATCACGATGGTGAGCGGCTCGATGGCGCCGTGCGCCCGCTCGAACGCCTCGATGTCCGCCGGGGTCACGAGGTAGTCGCTGTCCCTGGCCGCGGCGGCCGACACGTCCACCACCACCGCGGAGCCGACGAGGCGGGGTAGGGGCACGGCGTCCGCTGTCGATTTGCCCTCGGCGAAGTGGATGGGCGCGTCGAGGTGCGTGCCGCCATGCTCGGGCGCGCAGAGCGTGTACGCCGAGTAGAAATAGCCGCCCTCGGTCTTGCCGTGGTGCACCGTACCGTGGGTGAAGCCTGTCGTGGCCGTGGGCCAGTAGATGGTCTTGTCGTCGAAGGGATACGTCAGGTCGACGAGCCGCGCGCCCTCGGGCAGGCGGATGTCGCTCGCGCCAGCGCCTCCAGGGGTGTTGCCCCGCGCTCCCGCCTGCTCCGCCGCGCAGCCCGCCGAGAGCGCGGCGAGCACGAGGTTCGTCGTGATCAACGTTCGCATCGAGCCCCTCCTGGCCGGCCATGCGACCGGCCGCCGGAGATGATTCTGTCACCGGCCTCGCGCCCGGATCGCCTCTTCGAGTACCTCGGCTTCCTCTTCGCCGCGCTCCGCCTCGATGCCCACGGGGAGGCGGTGCCGCCGATCGAGAGCGTCGCCGTGGTCCTGCCGGGCCGCAGGCGGCGACTGCCGACGACGGGCAAACGCTGCATCGCGTGGCCGGGGCGGCCGTTCAGCGGCGCGCACTTCCGCATCGATGCCGTCTACCAGCGCACGGTCTCCGAGCTGCGGGCGCGCGGCAGCGTGCTCTGGCTGGTGTTCGCGCCGCTCGCCCGGAACGCGACCGTGGCGGTGCTGAGGACGATCGGCCCACATCCATACGGAGGCGGCCACCGCCGAGGAGCGGGCCGAGCTGTACACGGCGCTCCTGGTGATGGCCACCATCGATCCCTGGGGGCATATTCGGCGCCGCGCCGGAGGGAGACGCGCAGTCCCCTTGTGGGGACTCCTTGCCTTCTCCTCGGGGGAGGTGCGCTCGAACGGCCTGAGCTCGAGGTGCGCGCCACAGGAAGGCGCTCTGGCGTCGGAGGAACAATGACGCTCCTCCGTTCACGAAGACCAGGGGCGCAGCGAGGCGAGGTCCATTGGGCGGCGGCGCGTGGGATTACGATGATTGCGCCCGGTGCATCGCGCGGATAGCGTGCGTGCATGAGGAGCTGGGAGCAGCAAGTCCAGGCCGCGGCCGCGACGCTCGGCCTCGACGCGCGGGGCGGCGAAGCGAAGGGCCTCGTCGCGGGGCGCCGCGTCTCCGTGGAGCTCACCGACACACAAGATCGTCCGTACGTCCTCGTCCACGGTTGGCTCCGGCCACCCCTCGATCTGGGCCTCGAGATGGAGCGCAGGCAGACGACCCTGGGCTTCGTGAACGCGGTCGTGACCGGCAGCGATGACCTCGACATCGAGTTCTCGATCGCAGCGGATGACCCCTCCCGGACAGGGGATCTCTTCACCGTGGCGCTCCGCGAGCACCTCGTCGCGCTGCACCGCGCGTCCTACGAGCTCCGCATCCACGACGGCGGCTGCACGCTCTCCGAGCCGTACGGATCCACCGATGAGGCGTGGATCGTGCGCGCCGCCCACAGCGCCGCGCAGACCGTCGAGCTCCTCGACGATGCGCGCGCTGGCCTCCGCGCCGCCGCGTCGCTCGCCGCGCACGCCGAGGCGCTCCGCGCGCTCGCCTCGGCGCGCGGCCTCGCCTTCGCGAGCGTGCCGCTCTCGATCACGGGCCGGATCGAGGGGGGGCCCATCGAGGTCGGCTCGGCGCGCGCGGCGCGCGGCCGCCAATGGATCACCGCGCGCGCGAGCTTCGAGACCGAGCTCGGCCTTGGCCTCGCCGTCCGGCGCGAACGACTCCTCGACGGCCTCGTCACGATGCTGGGAGGGCAGGACATCATCGTTGATGACGAGGCGTTCGATCGCCGCTTCCACGTCCGTGTGGATCCGCGGCAGACCGACCGCACCGCCGCGCTGCTCGACCCTGGCGCCCGTGTGGCCCTCCTCGCCCTCGACGAGCGCGCTGGCCCGGTTACCATCGACGATCGCGGCGTGACCTTGGGACCGATCGCCCCCTCGATCGCGCCGGACACGATGGTGTGGGCCATCGACACGCTCGACGAGGTGCGCGCAAGGATCGAGCGCAACCTCCTGCGTGGCCCCGGGGGCGGGCCCTACCGCTAGCGACGGCCAGAGCGCGAGCCGCCGGTCTCGACGGCTACAGCCTTGTCCCGCTCCTCGGTAGCGCACGCGTGTGCCAGTCGAGCGCCATGCCCCGCGCTTCTTTGATATACAAGCCAGGACGGAGCCGAGGTGCGGATGAACGGTGACGCGGATTACATGGCTGTCGTTGCGGAGAACCAGCAGCTGAAGCAGCGCATCCGGGAACTGGAGGAGGCCGAGGAGGCGCGGGATCGCCTCCAGGCGGAGCTGCGCCAGAGCGAGGAGCATGCGCGCGTCTTTGTCACCTACAGCCCGGCTGCGGTGGCCATGTTCGACAAGGACATGCGCTACATCCTGGCCAGTCACCGCTGGCGGGAAGATTTCGGCATGAAGGAGCGGGACATCATCGGCCGATGTCATTACGATCTCTTCCCCGAGATCCCCGAGCACTGGAGGCAGATCCACCGGCGTTGCATCGCAGGGGCCTCGGAATCGAATGATGAAGAGCCCTTCCCGCGGGCCGACGGGAGCGTCGACTGGGTGCGCTGGAAGATCTTTCCCTGGTACAAGTCGACCGGCGAGATCGGCGGGATCATGCTGTTCACCGAGGTGATCACCGACCGGAAGCGGCTCGAGGATACGCTCCGGTTGCAGGCGAGGACGCTCCTGGAGCTGTCGACGCCCATCGTGCCCATCAGCCAGGGCGTCCTCGTACTGCCGCTCGTGGGTGTGCTGGATGCGGCGCGGGCGCAGCAGATGATGGAGAACCTGCTGGGCAAGGTGGTGGAGCGGCAGGCGCGGGTGGCGATCATCGACGTCACCGGCGTCCCGCACATCGACGCGGCCTCGGCGAGCGCCCTCCTGCAGGTGGCGAGGGCGGTCCGGCTGCTCGGGGCGCAGGTCGTCCTGACGGGCATCCGACCGGAGGTGTCCCAGGCCATCGTCAGCCTCGACATCGATCTCGCGGGCATCGTGACCCGCCGCGACCTGCAGAGCGCGATCTCGTTCGCGACCGGGATGAGCCTTTCGCCCGCGTCGCCGTCCCAACCTTGACGCAGCTTGCCCGGGGGCTGCTGCTGGAGCAGCACCCCCGCAGCACGCGCCTGCTGCTCCAGCAGCAAGGGCTTGTCCGGTATAACGGATTCGTGTCTTTTGAAGCGGACGTAAGCCTGGTACGCCGCATGCAGAATGCAGAACGCAACCCGCAGCGGCGCAACGAGCGTCGAGCTGCTTTCCTGACAGAGTGCGCGGCGTGCGCCGCGTGCGGCTGAGTTTCCTTCGTTGCCGGGAGGCGTCGGGGCGTTCGAGCCCTCTCTGAGCTCTCCCCCGGGACGGCGCGCTGGAGCGTGCGGGCGCGGTCACAAGGCCGAGCGCATCGATGGCGCTTCCGCCCGACCTGCCCTGCTGGCCACGGTGAAGGCTTGGTCCGCACAGTGCAATGCGTCAGGGCGATAGTCGACCTGAAGAAAGCCATGAAAGATCCAGTGATCGCGCTCCACGCGGTCTCATCCACCCTCGCGATCACGACCCTGACGAACGCCCTCCCGGGCGCGCCAGCCGTCGTGTGGCGTCGGGTCGCGACGCGCCCTGCGCTCTGCGCAGAGGCGCGCTCCGCGGCGCTCCCCCGGCGCTCGCGGCGGCTCGCGCCCCGCCGGATCGGCGCTGACGTCGAGCGATGGACCGCCACGCGCTGTAGGGGCGCCGCGCTCGCGGCGCTCTAGCTCGAAGGCCTCTCACATTCTCAGCACAGGAGCGGGCGCCTGGTCGGCGCGCGGCCTCGTGCGCCCTGGGCGCGGCTGCCCGGCGCCGATGGCCGCCGCGCGGCCGCGCGATCGCGCCATGGAGTCATCGTCATGAGCGTCTCATCCTCTCACCTCTCGCTGAAAGACGGCAAGAAGACCTCTCGCTCGCGGCTGGTGCGCGAAAAGCTCGATTACCCGGTGATCGACACCGATCTGCACACGATCGAGTTCGCGCCGATCCTCGAGGATTACATCGCGAAGTACGGCGGCGCGAAGTCCGTCGACGAGTTCCGCGACGCGATCAACCGGGGCTTCGGCTACCTGAGCAACGAGTGGTACGAGCTCACGCCCGAGCAGCGCGCGGCGCAGCGCTCGGTCCGCCCGCCGTGGTGGGCGCTGCCGACGAAGAACACCCTCGATCTCGCCACGGTGTCGCTGCCCAGGCTGCTGCACGAGCGGCTCGGCGAGTCGGGGACGGACTACGCGGTTCTCTTCCCGAACGTGTCCACGTTCGCCACCCACGTCGGCAAGGAGGATCTGCGCCGGGTGCTCATCCGCGCGGTCAACGCCTATCACGCCGACGTGTACCGGCCGTACGCCGACCGCCTCACGCCTGTCGCGGCCATCCCGCTGCACACGCCGGAGGAGGGCGTCGAAGAGCTCGAGTTCGCGGTGCGCGAGCTCGGCCTCAAGGTCGCCCTCATCCCGGGCAACCTCCGGCGGCCGATCCGGTCGGTGGCCGAGAAGTACCCGTCGCGGCACCACCCGGACGTCGCGCGGCACGCGAACTGGCTCGACACGTTCGGCGTGGACAGCGAATACAACTACGACCCGTTCTGGGCCAAGGCCGTCGAGCTCAGGACGGTGCTGACCACCCACTCCGCCGGGATGGGGTGGACCAGCCGCAGCTCGGTCTCGAGCTACATGTACAACCACATCGGCCACTTCGCCTCCGCCTCCGAGGCGCTCGCGAAGTCGCTCTTCTTCAGCGGCGTGACCCGCCGGTTCCCCGATCTCCGCGTCGGCTTCCTCGAGGGAGGGGCGGCGTGGGGCGCGACGCTGTTCGCGGATCTGGTGGGGCACTGGGAGAAGCGCAACGGCAGGGCGGTCCAGAACTACAACCCCGATCTGATCGACGCGAAGCTGCTGTACGCGCTGTACCAGCAGTACGGCGGCGAGGAGGTCGGGGCGCGGCTCGGCGACATCCACGCCGTCCTCGGCGGGGCGCTCGGCGTCTCGAACAACTCGCGGAGGCAGCCGCAGGACCCGGGCGCGCTCGACGACTTCGCAGTGGCGGGCATCGAGCGGATCGAGGACATCCGCGACCGGTACGTGCCGAATTTCTACTTCGGCTCGGAGGCGGACGACCCGACGATCGCGTACGCGTTCAACACGAAGGTCAACCCGCTCGGCGTCCAGCTCAACGCCTTCTGGGCGTCGGACAGCGGCCACTGGGACGTGCCGGATCTGACCGAGGTCCTCGCGGACACCTGGAGCCTCGTCGAGCGCGGGGCGCTCACGGAGGCGAACTTCCGTGATCTCGTGTTCACCCATCCATACAACTTCTTTGCCGGCAAGAACCCCGGCTTCTTCGCCGGGACCGCGGTCGAGCAGAAGCTGCGGAAGAGCAAGGCGGCCTGACGTGGAGCGTCGGGCGGGGCGACGGAAGCAGCCCCGCCCGACCGTAACTGTGAATCAACGAACCCCTCTGGATCCATTCATGCGTTTGCTCGACCGCTCAAGAACCGCCATCTCATCGATCCTCGCGACGAGCCTCGTCCTTTGCGTGACGCAGGCGAGCGCGCAGAACCCGCCCGGCAGAGCCCAGGGCGAGCGTCCCGCGCCTGCGCCTGCCGGCGCGGCCCCTGCGCCCGCCGGTGCGGCTCAGGCGCCCGCCGGCGCGGCCCCTGCGCCCGCCGGCGCGGCCCCTGCGGCTGCGGCGCCTGCTGGCGCAGCCCCCGCCGCGCCGGGCGCCGCGACCGCCGCCCCGGCTGCTCCCGGCGCCACCCCCGGCGCGCCGGACCCCGGCACCCCGCCCGCGGGCGACGCAGCCGCGGAGGCCTTCGTCGAGCCCGATCCCAACGTCGTCACGCGGGACGACCTGCAAGGGCTCGTCACCGACCTCGAGAACTTCAAGTTCCAGTGGCAGCGAGAGCGCGATCTCCACACCGCCCTCTCGACCCGCTCCCTCCTCGTCGGCGGCGTCATCCAGGCGCGCATCGGATGGACGGAGCAGCCGGTGAACACGGCGACCTCGAACGATCGCAAGGTGACGTTCGACACGGGCGCCGCGACCCTCACGTTCAATGGCATCCTCTACAAGGACTACGAGGAAGGCCGCAACCTGACCTACTCGGTGCGCTTCGGCGCCTCGCCCCAGCAGGCGAGCAACAACAGCTTCCTCAACCTGCTGGACGCCCAGCTGGCGTACTCCGTGCTCCCCACCCTCGCCCCCGAGGACTGGGTTCTGCAGGTCACCCTGGGCCAGCAGCTCCTGCCCTTCGGGCTGGAGGTCCCCGCGAGCGAGGAGCTGAAGCCGGTGATCACGAACGCGCAGTTCACGACGAAGCTCGGGCTGAACCGGCGCGACCTCGGGCTCATCGTCCGCGGCGACGTGCTGCCGCAGGTGGACTACGGCTACAACTACCGGGCACCCCTTTTCGCCTACGCGATCGGCATCATCAACGGGAGCGGGCCGAACACGCCCGACGACAACAGCGAGAAGGACATCATCGGCCGCCTCGCGTTCACCGTGCCGTCCGACTACAACTCCCTCCTCCGCCAGATCACGCTCGGCGGGAGCGCGTACATCGGCTGGCAGAACACGTTCCTCAAGGACGAGAAGAAGACGCTGTCCGGCAAGGGCGTCAAGCGCCGCTTCGGCGGCGACGTCTACTACAACCACTATCCGATCGGCGTCACCTACGAGTTCATCTACGGCCAGGACGACGTGACGCTCGGGACGACGGCGGAGGACCCCCGGAAGACGAGGCAAACCAGCCTGTCGCACGTGGCGACCTTCTTCTACAACTGGGGCGAGCAGTTCCTGAGGGGCTACCGCAACCAGGGCCGCTACGACGACTGGTGGCCGAAGACCTACCAGCCGTTCCTCCGCGTCGACCTCTTCGACCCCAGCACCGAGGTGCAAGAGAACCGGGTCGACGTCTACACGCTCGGCTTCAACGTCTTCTTCGCGGAGACGACGAAGTTCCAGCTCAACATCAACCGTCGAGACGACCGCACGAGCACCGAGGGGGCCAAGCACGAGGTACTAACCCAACTCCAAGGCGCCTTCTAGAGGGGGGCTCACCCGCTTCGGATACGGGCCCACCTCGACGTTTTCGGTGCTCGGCGTACGTGAGTACGCCTGCGCGCCGAAAACGCCGATCTGGGCCCGTCTCCTGTGCGGGTGAGCCCCCCTCTGGTGGCGGTATGAGATGAATTCAGAGAGGAAATTTATGAGACGAGCTTTGGTTTTGGTGCAGATATTGGTCGCGGCGATTTTGACGTTGACGGCGCATGGGGCGCGGGCGGAGGCGCCCAGCGTCATCCGGGTGGCATTTGCGGGGGTGGGGATCGGGAACCGGCCGTTCGTCGGCGGCAGCAGCTTGAGCGTGGTGCACGCGCGGGGGCTCCTGGAGGAGGAGTTCAAGAAGGACAACATCAAGATCGAGTGGTCCTTCTTCAAGGGGGCCGGGCCCGCGGTCAACGAGGCGTACGCGAACCGGCTGCTCGACTTCGCGCTCCAGGGAGACCTGCCGTCGAGCATCGGCAGGGCAGGGGGGCTCAAGACCAAGCTCCTCGCGGGGGTGTCGACGAGGCAGCATACGTACCTCGCCGTCCCGGCGGACTCGTCGATCGCGTCGCTCGCGGACCTCAAGGGGAAGAAGGTCGCCCTCTTCAAGGGCACGAATCTGCAGCTCGCCGTCAACAAGATCCTCGCGGGGAGCGGGCTGTCGGAGCGCGATCTCCGGATCCTCAACATGGACAGCGCGACCGCGAAGGCGGCGCTGGCGACGAGGGACATCGACGCCGCCTTCGGCGGGTACGACCTGCTCACGCTCCAGGATCAGGGGGTCGCCAAGATCGTCTACTCGACGAAGAACGACTCGCCGGCCTACCTGCGGCACGCCCACCTGATCGTCACCGAGGACTTCGCGAACAAATATCCCGACATCACGAGGCGCGTCGTCAAGGTCGTCGTGCAGGCCGCCCACTGGATCGCGCAGAACGAGGCCAACCCGGCGCCGATCTACCAGCTCTGGTCCAAGTCGGGGGTGCCGTACTCGAACTTCAAGGCGGACCAGACGGGCGACTCGCTCAAGGTGCGCGCGAGCCCGCTGTTCGATGAATACCTGATCTCCCGCTACAAGGCGGCCGTCGCCGACGCGAAGCGGTTCGGCCTGATCAGGAACACGTTCGACGTCGACTCCTGGATCGATCTGCGGTTCCTGAACGCGGCGCTGAAGGAGCTGAACCTCGAGGGCTACTGGCCCGAGTTCGACGCGAACGGGAAGGTCAAGCACCCCGGGAGGTCATGAGAGGAGAGCGCGCGGCGAAGGGGCCTAGCGCAGGGCGGAACGCCACGAGAGAAAGGCAACCAAGATGACGCAGCAGGGAATTCAAGAAAGCCAGACCCAGGCCGGCTACAAGCTCGCGGCGCCCGACGTGGCGCTGCCCGCGGGCGGCGCCTCCCGGCTCCTGTCGCGGAAGGTGGGCAACGTGGCCGTGGGGCTCGTCTTCCCGGCGGCGCTCCTCCTCGCGTGGAGCTACGCCTCGCAGCGCGAGCTGATCCCGGCGCAGATCCTGCCGGCGCCAGGGCTCGTCGTGCAGACGCTGACCGAGCTCGCGAGCTCGGGCGATCTGCACACGAACATCGCCATCAGCCTCGGCCGCGTCCTCGGCGGCTTCGCCGCGGGCGGCGCGGCGGGCCTCGCGCTCGGCATCGCGATGGGGCTCTCGCGGCGGATCGAGGAGCACGTCCACCCGCTCTTCAAGGCGCTCGCGCAGGTCCCCGCGCTCGCGTGGCTGCCGCTCGTCATGATGGTGGCGGGGATCGGCGAGTCGCTCAAGCTGATCCTCATCGCGCAGGCGAGCCTCATCCCCGTGGCGATCAACACGTTCGAGGGCATCAAGAACGTGCCGAGATCGTACATCGAGGTGGCCCGGGTCTTCCGCTTCAGCCATGCTCAGCTGCTCCGGAAGGTCGTGCTCCCCGCCGCGGTGCCGTCCATCGCCGTCGGCATCCGTTACGGCCTGACGCAAGCGTGGCTGTCGCTCGTCACGGTCGAGCTCCTGGCCTCGTCCGAGGGCGTCGGGTTCCTGATCGTCTGGGGCCGCCAGCTGTTCCAGCTCGACGTGGTGCTCGCGGCGATCCTCGTCGTGGGGATCGTCGGGCTCGCGCTCGACAAGGGGCTCGAGGCGATCGAGGCCCGCCTCCTGCGCTGGCGGCGCGCCGCCCTGTAACACCTCACCGAAGACGCCCTGGTACACCTCACCGAAGAACACACACGATGAGCGCCATCACCCATGCTCTGATCCAGCCGCGGCTGCGGCGCGGCCTGGTCCTGCCGGTCCTGCTGTTCGTCGCGTGGCTCGTGGTCTGCCGCTACGAGCTCGCCAACACCCGCATCCTGGTCCCGCCGCTCGCGGTCTGGAAGGCCGCGAGCGCGCTGCACGAGAGCGGCGAGCTCTGGGCACACCTGCGCGCCAGCCTTGTCCGGGATCTCCTTGGGCTCGCGCTCGGGATCGTCGCGGGCGGCGCCGTCGGCGGTCTGCTCGCCGTCTCGCGCACCGCCGACAAGCTGTTCTCACCGAGCTTCCACGCGGCGAAGCAGGTCGCGCTGTTCGCGTGGATCCCGCTCATGTCGGTGTGGCTCGGCGTGGGCGAGCAGGCGAAGATCGCCTTCATCGCGCTCTCCGCCTTCTACCCGGTCGTCGTGAACACCTATGAAGGCGTGCGCAGCGTCGGTGTCGAGCACATCGAGGTGGCGCGGGTGCTCCGCTTCTCGCGGTGGCAGACCCTCCGCAAGGTCATCCTGCCGTCCGCCGCTCCGTCGCTCTTCGCGGGCGTGCACCAGGGGCTCATCTACGCGTGGCTCGGCACGCTCGGGGCCGAGTACCTGCTCGAGCCCGCCCCCGGGATCGGCAGCCTGATGGTGGACGGGCGCGAGCGCTTCGCCATGGATGTCGTGCTGGTCGGGCTGATCGTGTCCGGCCTCGTGGGCTTCGGCCTGAACGCGCTGGCCAAGGCCGCGGAAGACCGCCTGTTGCGATGGCGCGTCCGCGGCGTGTGAGCGTCGTCAACGTTGTCAACGTCGTCAACGTCTGATTCCGTCTGCTTCGTCTGCTTCGTCTGCTTCGAGGAGGAACCCATGGGCTCGCCTGGAGTCATCAACATTCGCGATGTCAGCAAGAAGTACGTGGTCAAGGACAAGCCCCTGGAGGTCCTCCGGGGGATCGGCCTGACCATTCACCCCGGCGAGTTCATCAGCGTCGTGGGCACGAGCGGTTGCGGTAAATCGACGCTCCTCCGGCTCCTCGTCGGGCTGGACGCCGACTACGAGGGCGACATCCTCGTCGGCGGCGCGCGCGTCGAGGGGACGAGCCTCGATCGGGGCATCGTCTTCCAGGAGCACCGGCTCTTCCCCTGGCTCACCATCGAGCAGAACGTCGCGCTCGGGCTCGAGAGCTCGGCGTGGACGCACGCCGAGAAGACCCGCGCGGTCGACGAGCACCTCGAGCTCGTGGGCCTGTCCGGGTTCAAGCGGGCGTACCCGCACCAGCTCTCCGGCGGGATGGCCCAGCGGGCGGCGATCGCGCGAGGGCTGGTCAACCGGCCGGGCATCCTGCTGCTCGACGAGCCGTTCGGCGCGCTCGACGCGCTGACCCGCGCGAAGCTTCAGCAGGAGCTCCAGCGCATCTGGCAGGAGGAGCAGATCACCATGATCCTCGTCACGCACGACGTCGAGGAGGCGGTGTTCCTCGGCGATCGCGTCGTCGTGCTCGAGCCGCGGCCCGGGAGGATCAAGCGCGTCGTCCCCGTCAGCGCGCCGCGCCCGAGGTCCCGCACCGATCACGAGATCAAGGCCCTCGTCGACGAGGTGCGCGGCTACCTCCTCGAGGCCTAGCGCGACGGCTCGAGGCGCAGCGTGACGGAAGGCCCGAAGCCATCCGGGACAGCCGGTGGGGCCGCGCCAGAGAAAGATCTCTGGCGCATGGCAGGGCCATCCGTTATAATGGACGAACCATCCGCTATCATGGTGAGTAAAGCCCGATGACGATGCCCTTGCTCACGCTTCCCAACACGAGCTCGCCGGCCCTTTCTGTGCGCGCCAAGGCGCTTGTCTTCGAGGATCCACGCTCGCAGGCGATCCTCGAGCGGATCCGGCAGCTCTCGCCGAGCGACGCGACGTTGCTCGTGACGGGGGAGACCGGCACGGGCAAGGAGATCGTGGCCCGTCACATCCACGCGTTGAGCCACCGGCGGGGGCGGCCCTTCGTGGCGGTCAATTGCGGCGCCTGGTCGGAGTCGCTCGTCGAGAGCGAGCTGTTCGGCCACGAGAAGGGCGCCTTCACGGGGGCGACGACCTCGAAGGCCGGGTGGTTCGAGGCCGCGGACGGCGGGACGCTGTTCCTCGACGAGATCGGGGATCTGTCGCTGCCGCTCCAGGTCAAGCTGCTCCGCGTGCTGCAGGAGCGCGAGGTGGTGCGGCTCGGCTCGCGCCAGCCGATCCCGATCGACGTGCGGCTCATCGCGGCGACCAACGTGAACCTGGAGGAGGCGGTGATCGCGCGGAAGTTCCGCGAGGATCTCTTCTACCGGCTCAACGTGGCGACGCTGGCGCTCCCGCCGCTGCGCGAGCGGCCGGGCGACATCCTCCCGCTGGCGCGCTACTTCCTCGATCTCTACGCGCACCGGCTCGGCTCGGAGCCGGCCGTGCTCACGGCGGAGGCGACGGCGCGGCTCCTCGGGCACCCGTGGCCCGGGAACATCCGGGAGATCGAGAACGCGATGCACCACGCGCTCCTGGTCTGCAAAGGCCAGGAGGTCACCCCGGCGGATCTGCGCCTCACGGCGCTCCTGCCGAAGGCCGGCGCCAGCATTCCTCCGCCGGAGCAGGGCGCGACCGACGCCGTCTCCCAGGTCAGGCCGACGCCGCAGGCGACGGCGCTGGAGGGCGCGTTGCTCGCGCTGTTCGAGCAGAACCTGCCGAACCTGCACGAGCAGATCGAGGAGACGATCATCCGGACGGCGTACCGCTACTGCGACCGCAACCAGCTCCAGACGGCGAGGCTGCTCGGCATCAGCAGGAACATCGTGCGCGCGCGGCTCGCGCAGTTCGGGGAGCTGGCGCGCTACCGGGCGTCGCGCGGCGGGACGGCGGCCGCAGCGTTCGGGCGAGGGGAGGCGAGCCCCGCGCCGCGCGCCCCGGGGACGACCTGAGCGAACGCTGAGCGCGCGCCAGCTCGGCTGTGCGGGGCACGCTGGCCCGGCGGGCGCGGTGAGGTGAGCGAGACGGGCGGGGGTGCCTCAGGAGCGCGACGGGGAGGCCGGCCGGGAACGACCCGGCGTGCGGGGGCGAGCCCTCGCGCCCGGGGCCTTCATCCCGAGAGCCTCTCGCACCGTCGTGGCCGTGGCCGCCTGTCGCAACGCGCGCGGCAGCCGCTCGGTCAGCTCGAACGCGCGCTCGACGACGGCGCGCGCCGCAGGCCCATGGCGGTGCTGCATGGCCCAGGCCGCGAAGAGCGCGAGCTCCGGGTGGCGCTCGTCGAGCAGCGCCTTGCCCTCGGCGTGGCCGAGGTGGGGCACGACTCGCCGGTCGCGCAACACTTGATTGAAGACGCGCTGGTGACGTCGACCAGGCGCGTCCCGTCACCCGCTCTTCTCGACTCCCAGCTCCCCAGCTCCGCTCCCTCCAGGGCCCGCGGCGCGGGCTCAAGCGTGGCTCGCGCGCGTGGAGGGCTGTCCGGCCTTGGTCTCGATCCAGCGCTCCAGATCGGCGCGCGATGTCACGCCGCTGCGGCGATCGAGCTCTCGCCCTCCGCTAAAGAGCACGAAGGTGGGCACCCCCTGGATGCGCCGGCGCCCGGCTTCCGCGGGGTCGGCGTCGGTGTCGAGCTTGAGGACCAGCACCTTGCCCGCATTCCTGCGGCCGAGCTCGTCGAGGGCCGGCGCGACGACTCGGCACGGGCCGCACCAGGTGGCCCAGTAGTCGACAAGGACGGGGACAGGAGAGCTCGCAATCGCCTGTTCGAGCGCGGCCCCGTCCACCGGCTGCGGAGCGCCCGTCGTGTCGAGGTGGGCCTTGCAGCGGCCACAGACCGGTCGATCCTTGACCCTCTGGTCCGCAACCCGGTTGATCGAGCCGCAACGGCCGCAACGGTAGATAGCCATGCTCCTTCTCCTTGCCGTCGCCGCGTGCCGCGGCATTGGGAGCAACTTGGGTCCGGCGTACGCATTGGCAACCAGGGGGCGTGTCGGCCGCGCGGCGGACGCGGCGGTCGGCGAGCGGGCTACCGCGGCGGGGCTTCGCAGGCCCGTCGCGTCACCTCGTGGCGGTAGTCGAACATCCGCTCCAGCTTGCGCCGGACGAAGAGGCCGCCGCCGAGCCGGCCGATCGCGCCGAGCGGGAGCTCGTACTCCACGCGATCCGTGAGGTAGCAGCCGCCCGAGCCGTCGGGGTCCATGCGGTGCGTGTGCACCCAGCGCTTGAACGGCCCGCTGCGCTGCGTGTCCTGGAACATCCGGCCCCGCTCGTACTGCGTGTGCTCCGCGACCCAGCGCAGCGGGACAGGGCCGACGCGCGTCTCCACGATCACGCGCGCGCCGACGAGGATGCCGCCCGTCTTCTCCAGCACGCGCGCGTGCTCCCACGGGGGCGTGAGGCGCTCGAGGGCGTCAGGCTCCTCGTGGAAGGCAAAGACCCGCTCGGGGGGCGCGGCGATGCGCGTGCGCTTCTCGAAGGTGGGCATGCGCGAGCATGGATCGCGTCACGCCCCTCTTCGAGGAGCGCACGCGCATCACCGCCGCTCCTGGCGGCCTCTCCGGCGTGGCATCAGAACGCCCACGACCAGGTGACCGCGGCGGGCTCGGGGGGCGGGCCGGGCGTCACGCCGGCCGCGTACCTGGTCTCGCTCGGCCGGATCGGGTGGACGGCCGCGATCGCGAAGCCCGTCACGTGGCCCAGGATCATGCCGGCGCCGACGTCCTGCCACGAGTGCGCGCCGGCGCCGATCCGCAGCGCCATCGTCACCACCGTGGCCGCCTCGGCGAGGGCGAGCGCGCCGAGGCGCGGCGCGGCGTCGCCGGTCGTGCGCAGCGCGAGGTTCAGCCGCGCGCCCGCGATGGCGGCCACCGGGGTCGTGTGACCCGAGGGGAAGGCGTCGAAATCGAGGTCGGTCTCGCCGCACCGATCGGTCCGCCACGAGCGCGGCCGGCACCGGCCCGACAGGCGCTTGATCACGTTCGAGAGGCCGGTCGACAGCGCCACCGCCTCGACCTCGATGAGCGATGTCCTGAGCGCCCGCCCGTAGGGGCGCGGGACGCCGGCGCCCGCGAGGTAGCTGCCCTCGAGGGCGTACCCGCCGCCGAGGAGGAGCAGCGTGCCCGCCGCGGCGCCGGTGATGTCGCTGGCGAGGCCGATCGCGTCGTTGCGCTCCTCGCTCGATGCGGCGCCCCACCCGGAGCGCCGCTGGGGGAGCAGGTACGTCGCGAGCGACGCGGTGCAGGCCGCGGCGAGGACCGCCTCGCCGCCCGGCGTGCCGAACGCCCAGTCCGGGGCGGCCGGCCCCGCATGCGCGGCGGCGGGCGCGCTCCACGCCAGCGCGCACACGCAGGCGAGCGGCGCGCCGTACCTCACGGCTTCTTCGCTGCGGGGGGCGCGGCAGGCTGCGCGGGCGCGGCGGGCTTCGCAGCCTGGGGCGCGGCGGGCGCCGCCGGCTTGCCGGGCGCCGCCGGCTTGCCGGCAGCCGCCGCCGGTCCGGCCGCCACGCCTTTCGCCTTCTGCACGATGACCTCACCGAGCTGCAACGCCGAGAGCTGCTCTCCGACAGCGCCGGCGTCGCCCACCAGGACGACCCGGAGCTGCTCGGGCACGAGGTACTTCTGCGCGACCCGCTGCACGTCCGCGGGGGTGATCCGCTGGAGCCTCGCCGGTCGCGTCGCGTACTCGTCGAGCGGCAGCTCGTAGACCGCGAGGCCCGCGATCGTCGACGCGGTCGCGTCCGCCGTCTCGAAGCGCGCCGGCAGCTGGCGGATGAGGTTCGCCTTGGCGTCCGCGAGCTCCTCGTTCGTGACGGGCTCCCTCCGCATCCGGTCGATCTCCGCGAAGATCTCCCTCACGGCGGGGCCCGTGTTCTCCCGCACGATGGCGCCGCCCGCGGAGAACGGGCCCGCTCCGTGGCGCATGTCGAAGCCGGAGCGCGCGCCGTAGGTGTAGGCGTGCTTCTCGCGCAGGTTCAGGTTGAGCCGGCTCGAGAACTGCCCGCCGAGGAGGGTGTTCATCACGAGCAGCGCGTCGTAGTCCGCCGTCGCGCGCGGCACGCCCGGAAGCGCCACCGTCACGGTCGACTGCGTGAGCCCTGGCCTGTCGACGACGACGACGCGCGGCGCGCCCGCGGCGATCGCCGGCGGATCCGCGGGGATCGCCGCCTTCGCGGGGGCGGGCGGCGCGGAGGCCGGGCCCTTCCAGGCGCCGAAGACCCGCTCCACCTCCTTCACCGCGTCGGCCTTGGTGATGTCCCCGGCGATGGCGACGGTCGTCAGCTCCGGCCGGAACTGCGCGGCGTGGAACTTCGCCAGGGCGCCCGCCGTGATCTTCTTCAGCGCCGCCTCGGTGCCGATCAGCGGCGCGCTGTACGGGTGGCCCTCCGGGTAGAGGACCTGGGCCTGGGCGATGGAGAGGAGCGACGCGGGGCGGTCGTTCATCTCGGCGAGCTGGGTGATGCGGCGCGACCGCTCGCGCTCGATCTCCGCCGGCGCGAAGGCCGGGTTCATGTACGCGTCGCCGAGCAGCGTGAGCATCTCGCCGAACCGCGGCGTCACGCTCTGGCCCTGCACGCCGCCGCCGTCGAAGCCGACCGCGGACGAGAAGCTCGCGCCGAGCTTGCCGAGCGCGTCGCTGAGCGAAAGCGCGCTTCGGGTCCTGGTGCCCTGCATGAGCATCGCGCCCGCGAACGCGCCGACGCCCGGCTCGGCCTGGTCGGCGCCGCGGACGGTCGTCACGTCCACGGCCACGATCGGCAGCTCGTGCCGCTCCACGACGAGGACGCGGATCCCGTTCGCGAGCTTCGCCTCCTCGATCCGCGGCGGCTGGAAGACCACCTCCGGCCCGGGGGGAGGCGGCGATTTGCGGAAGTCGTCCGCCGGGGCGGCGGCGGGCGGCGCCGCGGCGGGGGGCCGCGCGGCGGGGGGCGCGGGGGGCGGCGTCGACGTGACCGGAGCGCAGGCGGCGAGCGCCACGGCTGCGAGCGAGGCGGAGACGGTTCGTTTCATGCGCATGGGCTCAACCCCCCTTCGGCGCGGCCGGGCCGGCCGCAGGCTTGTCGACCGCGGGCTTGTCGCCAGCGGGCTTCATGATGGCCGGCGCAGCCGCCGGCTTGTCGGTCGCCGGCGCGGCCGCGGGCTTCGCGCCTGCCGGCGTGGCCGCGGGCGCCGCGACCGCGGGCTCCACGCTCGCCGCTGCCGACGGCGCCGCGGTGGTGGGCTTCGCGCCCGCCGCCGCGGGCGTCGCCGCCCCGCTCTGCTTCACGAGGCGCCCGGCCTTCGGGGCGCCCGGCTTCGGCGTGACGAGGGCGATCACGCGCCTGCCCTGGGGCAGGAGATCCGCGGTCGCCTTCTGCAGGTCGGCGGCGGTGGCTTTCTCGTACCTGGCCACGTCCTTCGGGAAGTACCCCGGATCGCCGGTGAGCTGGTTGTAGTTGTTGATGGCGTTCGCGCGGGCCGTCACCTGCTCCATGCTGAAGACCAGGTCCGAGAGCACCTTGGCCTGGGCCCGGTCGTGCTCGTCCCGCGTCGGCGGCGCCTTGCGCAGCCGCTCGAGCTCGGCGTCGATGAGCTTCAGGGCCTGCTCGGGCGACTTGCCCTTCTTCAGCGTCGCCGTGATCTGGAAGGTGCTGGCGAGCTGGCTCGATTGCTGGAACGCGAAGACGTCCTGCGCGATCTGGAGATCGTACACGAGCTTCTTGTAGAGGCGGCTCGTCTTGCCCGAGGCGAGGACGTTGGCGACGAGGTCGAGCTCGGCGTCGCCGGGCGCGAAGCTCGGCGGCGTCACCCAGCTGATCGTCACGCGGGGCAGCTCGACGTCCGCCTCGATGTCGAGGCGCTTCTCGGTCGCGAGGTCGCCGGGATCGGGCTTCGTCGCCACGGGTGGCGGGGCGCCCTTCGCGATGGGGCCGAAGTACTTCTGGATGAGCTCCTTCGCCTTGTTTCGCTCGATGTCGCCCGCCACGACGAGGGTCGCGTTGTTGGGCACGTAGAACGTCCGGAAGAAGGCCTTCACGTCGTCCATCTGCGCCGCGTCGAGATCCTCGGGCGTGCCGATGGTCAGCAGGTGGTAGGGGTGGCTCTCCGGGAACAGGGCCGCGCGGAGGAACTGCGGCACGAGGCCGTAGGGCGCGTTCTCGTAGTTCTGGCGGCGCTCGTTCTTCACGACATTGCGCTGGCTCGCGAAGGTCGCGTCGTTCGCGTGATCGAGCAGCCACCCCATCCGGTCGCTCTCCAGCCAGAGCACCAGCGCGAGCTCGTTGGCGGGGACGGTCTCGAAGTAGTTGGTGCGGTCGGTGTTCGTCGTCCCGTTGCGATCGCTCGCGCCCGCCCGCTCCAGGTACTTGAAGAACATGTCCTCGCCCACGTGCTTCGAGCCCTGGAACATGACGTGCTCGAAGAGGTGCGCGAAGCCGTTCTTCCCCCGCGGCTCGTCCTTGGAGCCGACGTGGTACCAGACGTTGACGGCCACGACGGGCGTGCGGTGATCCTCGTGCAGGACCACCTCGAGCCCGTTCTCCAGCGTGTACTTCTCGACCGGGATGGCGACGCTCACGCTGGTCGCCGCCGCCGCAGGCTGCGCCTTCGTCGCGACCTGCGCCGCCGCCGCGGGCTGCGGCGCAGGCTTGGCCGCAGGTTGAGCCGCCGCAGGCTGCGCCGGCGCCGCGGCCGGGGGCGCGGCGTAGACGGGCAACGTCAGGCCGAGCGCGGCGACGAGCGCGCTGGACAGGGACGAGAGCGCCCGGAGGCGCGTCCGTTCGGACCGATGGTGGGCTCGCATGAGCGCGGTTTTAGCGCAGATCGCACGAGGTCGAGCGCAAACTTCGCTCGTGGAAAGGGAGGCGCGGCGCAGCGCGGTTCACGCTCGGCGCTGCGCTCCTGTCACTGGAATGGCGCGACGAAGAGCTGGTACGGCCCGAAATCCACCGGAGTACGCCCCTTCACGGTGATGGCGCCGAGGCTCCCTCCAGGTCGTGCCCCGTAAATCCGGGAGTTCACGCCCTCCCTCTCGCCCGCGCATGCGCTGAGCGGGCCGAAGCACTCGATGTTGATGGGATTGCATGCGTCGTCCGCGGTCTTGATCGTCATCGGGAAGTCGGTCAGGCCGCACGAGGACACCACGGTGGACATCCCCGGGCAGACCGGGACATAGAACGTCTGCTCAGGGCTGCTCGCGCCGCACAGGGAGCTGGGAGGGATCGGAGCCCCGGTGGTGTCGCCGCTGATGAGTCCGCTGCCGGAGATGACTCCGGCCCTCTCGCCGAGGCACGACGCGCGCTGGAACCTGAGGCGGACCGTGCCGAGCGCCTCGGGATGCGCGGCCTTGACCACGACCGTGTAGGTCCCGGCCCGGAGCCTGGCCGCGAAGTGCGCGCCCGGCGCGGCGTCGCCGCAGCTGCTGGCCGCGCAGCCGATGGGGGGACCGCCGCACCCGTCGCCCTCGAGCACCGCGAGCGCCGTGTCGACGTCCGACGCCAGGGTGCCGAGGTACACGACCTCGTCGGACGGGAGCGTGAACCGGAAGAACACCTCGCCGCCGCCGCCGCCGCCGCCGCACGGCAGCGCGACGCCGGAGGTGTTCCCGGCCGTGATCTCCGCCGCGTAATCCATCGAGCCCGCCAGCTCCCCCGGCGTCTCGCAGCTGTCGGCGCCCGGGATCGGCGCGCAGCCGTCGTCCGCGACGCCGTTGCAGTTCTCGTCGACCGCGTTGCCGCACACCTCGGGCACCGGGGAGGCGCACCCCTCGCCCTCGCAGCCGTCGTCGGGGAGCCCATCGCAGTCCTGGTCCACCGCGTCCCCGCAGATCTCCGGCTCGGGCTCGCAGGGCGCGAACGCCGGGACGTGGACGGGCACCTCGACCACGTTGTTCTCGATCGCTTGCTCGGCGATCGCGCCGACCGGGTTGACGGTGACGCGGAGGGTGTAGTCCCCCTCGGGCACGTCCGTCACGTCGACCCACTGGCACGGCGTCCCGACGTCGTAGGTGTCGGCCCACCCCGCGCTCAGGAAGTTGCACCCCATGCCTCCCGAGGTCGGGTAGCCGCGCGGCGCGGGGGACGAAGGGTCGAGGGGCTCCATGTCGACGAGGCAAAACGCCTGCTTGTGCCCCAGGGAGACGACCTCGCCCTCCGCGTCCACCAGCCGGTAATCGGTGAAGTCCAGGAAGTGGAAGTGCTGGTGGCACTGCGCATACTCGAAGAGCGGGCTGTTGAACTCGGGGCCGGGGTCGAGGTGGCCGGGCCCTGCGTTCTCGACGCGCCCCTCGAACTCGAGGAGATGCCGCCGGCCGGGGCCTCCGACGCACCTTTCCATGAGCTCGCAGGCGTCTCTGGGGAACGTCTGGTACGAGAACCGGATCGTGTCGACGATGCGCTGCCTGTCCGGGCGCAGGTCGGGCACGATGCAGACGCCGGCCTCGCACGCGTGGCCGCTGGGACAGCACGCGCCGCCGCAGATCGCGCCGTCGCAGGCGGGGTAATCGACCGGGAGGACGATCGTGTTGTTGTCGAAGCGCGCCTCGGCGAGGGTCCTGTTCGGGTTCACGGTGATCTCGATCTCGTAGAGCCCGGCCGGGACGCCGGTCACGTCGAGGGCGTTGCACGCCAAGGTGCCGGGCTGCTCCACGTGCTCTCCCGGGCCGAGGCCCTGCGCATCGCAGCCGTACTGGCCGCCTGGCATCGCGACGCAGCGCCCGTCGAGCTCGGCCTCGGCGACCACCGCGCCGCCCTGGCGGAGGCGCGCGCGGAAGAAGCGCGGGACGACGTAGCTGTCCTCGCAGAAGTTCGGCTCGAAGACGTCGCTCTCCGAGGGCACGCCGAGATCGAGCGGAACGTCGCCGGCGTTCTCGAGCGAGACGTGGAAGCGCATGAGCGCCCGCCGGCCGCTCGCGCCGAAGCACCCATGCAGCAGCTCGCACGCGTCCTCGTCCACGCGGACCGTGGCGAACGTGACGGGCTCTCCTCGCTCCGGGGGCCCGAGCACGAGGTCCGCCCCCTCGCAGCCGCCGCGCACGCACGCGGCGCCGGGGCTGCAGCACGCCGCGTCGCCGCAGGCGCGCGCCTCGTCGCACGCGGCGGCGCAGCCCGACGGCTTGCCCTCGGCGTCGATCTGACACCGCGCGCCCCCGGGACACACGATGTCCGAGCCGGGGCAACGGATGCCTCCGGACGGACCGCCGCCGCCGCTCCCGCCGTCTCCTGAGCTGCCGCCACCTGCCGCGCTCGAGGGCGGCTCGGTCGGCCCGTCATCGCCGCATGCGGCGGCCGCCAGGAGCCATGACCCCATCAACAGCGCTTCGACGACGTTCTTCATGTGCACCCTGGTCAGCAGTAGCAGACGAGCCGCGCGGGCCGGAAGGCGTGTGCCGCTCCGGCAGGCCGGCAGGCAAGCTGCGTATCGTAAGGGGGCGCGGGGAGAATCAGTACGGTCGAGCGGGGGGCGCAGGATTTCGACCGGTCAGGGGCTCGGTAACGTCACCGGAATGGACGCGGGGGCGATGCCGAAGCCTCTCACGAACATGAGCTGCGCGGCGCTCGCTGGGTCGGATGAGCTCCAGTCTCCCAGGAGGACAGCGGCATACCAGTTCGTTGGCAGGGTTCTCGCAACGCTCCGGATGGCGTCGGCGGATCCGGCCGGTCGAACTCCTAACCATTGCTGGTCGGCGGCGCGCGGCGGCACGAAATCGACGCCGGTAGTGGCGCTCGCTGACGCGTACGCGACGTCGGTGTGCACGGGTGTGAAGGTGTCGCCTCGGGTCCCGTCTGCGTTGACCGACCAGTAGCCGAGATCCACCGAGGGCGCTGTGGCCGAGGCGTTGATCAACAGGACGCGAGGGGTGGTGAACGTCCCGGTCAGGTCCGGCTGCACCCTCCACAGCTTGAGCTGCAGCGCCTTATCGCCCGTCTCTCCGGTGGTGCCGAGCAGGCCTCCCAGGTAGATCGTGCCGGGGTCCAGTGAGCCCGTCCGCTGACCGTCGACCACCACGGTGTCACCCGCGCCTCCCTCGCCGGTACCGGGCGCGACGAGCGAGAGCGTCGACTCCCCCGGCAGCAGATCGGTGTACGTCGGCACCTGCGCATACTTCAGGTTGATGGCGATCCTCTCCGTGCCCGAATACACCACGAGGGACGATGGCGTGGGCGGCGGCGACGCATGGAAGAGGTAGACGAGCGGATCCCGCCTGACGAAGACGGCAGGCGAGTCGTCCCCCGCCGGGACGACGAGCAGGCCGTGTGCGCGCGCGTCGTTGGCGACGCGGGTCGGCTCCCCGGTCTCGACGACGAAGTACGATCGCCCGCCGATGAGCGACGCCGCGGCGAGCGAGAACGGCGCCTGACCCGTCGGACCGAAGGACCTCGACGCGGTGACCGTGATCGACCGGGTCGACAGGGGCACGAGCAGGCCTTCTGGAGCGCTGGCGGTGAACCAGTCGAGGGCCGCGGCGGCCGTGGCGCTCCGGTCGATGTAGAACGATTTCGGATTCCACAAGTTGGAGTCGGCGTTCACGAAGCGCAAGGCGACCTCGCTGCATGAAGGCGTCGTGAACTTCTCTTCTTCGATGAGAAGCCGCGGCTTACTGGTGGTGGACGTCGTGCCCAGGATCCCGATGGCCACGATCGTGTAGCGCGCCCCAGGGGCGACCGTCAGCGGATCCGCCGAGATCGTGAGCGCATCGCCTGCGCCACCGGTTCCATCATCGCTCCGTGCCGAGAAGGTGATCGCGCCCGCCGTCACTTTGGCGTACTTCGTGACCGACGCGGCGACCCTGCTGGGCGACACTGCCTCGATGTCGGGTACCGACGCCCCGTTCACGTAGAGGCGGAGCGCAGGCGGATCGCCGGCCCCTACCGGGGTGTTCACGCGATTTGGCAAAAGGGCGTTGATGAACCGGACCTTGGGTTCAGGGTCGGTGTCCGGCGGCAGGCCACACTCCTCCGGATCGCCGCCGCCGGCGCCACCCGCGTCGCCGGCGCCACCCGCGTCGCCGCCGCCGCCCGCGTCGCCGCCGCCGCCCGTGGCGCCGGCGCTACCAGCGCCGCCGCTGCCGCCCGTGCCACCTGCCTCGCGGCCGCCCGTGCCGCTGGCGCCGCCCGCCTCGCCGCCGCCCGTGTCACCGCCGCCGCCCGTGCCGCTGGCGCCACCCGCGTCGCCGCCGCCCGTGCCGCCGCCGCCCGTGCCGCCGCCAGCACCGCCAGCGCCGCCAGCACCGCCCGTATCGCCGGCGCCGCCCGTGCTGCCAGCACCGCCCGTACCGCCGGCGCCGTCAGAGCTACCGCCCGACGACGTGCTGGCGCCGGCGCTCGTGGTTCCACCTCCGCCTTGCCCCGACTGTGATGAGGTATCGTCGTCCCCGCAAGCGCTCGTGAAGATCGAAAGCCCGGCCAGCGCACCCACCATGATCAGCCATCGTTGACGCATCTTCATCGTAACACATCTCCGTGTAGCGCGTCGCACGCGCCAGAACGATTCATTACCTCGGGAACTTCAGCTCGCAGGCGTCACGCGGAACCGCGATGACTCCCCTTGTCAGCTCGTCACGCATGTAGATGTAGGCCATCACGCCGGCGTTGAAGACAGCTCTCCGGAGCCATGCATCGACCTCCGGCGAGCTCGCGTCCGCGGCGCGGAGCCCATCCGTGAGAGGATTCCTGAGCGTGCACACGTCCCTCCACATGGGCACGCCGAACTCCGGCGCCACCGCATTGCTCAGGATGCTATTCCAATTTCCGCTCGCCGCCGCGGCGTCATAGCGGGCTCCGTATCGATGAGCATCGGTGCGGAGCTCATCGCAGGCGGCGCGCGCGACGCCGAGCATGTTCGCCCTCGATCGCTTGAAGGTGGCCTTCGCAGTCTCCAGATCGAGCGGGATCGGCACCGCGGTCACTATCCGATTGTTCACGAAGACATTGAAGAAGGTCCCTTCCTCCTCCGGGGTACGGCCGAACGAGATGGTGGTCCCCCCGGTCGCCATCCAGACGAGGTACTTCGCCGCCCCGTCGGGGCCGAGGTCGTCCTCCCCGGCGTCGGGGCCATGGAACGTGGCGAGGTTCTCGTTGGGCGCCCAGCGTGGGCCGAAGAGCCCGTCCACGAAGCTCGCCACCCTCGCCCCAGAGGTCGCGCGGAGCGCCCTGGCCGCGCCGGTCTGGGCGTCACCATGAATCCCATGGCAGTTCGCGCAGACACCGGCGTAGATATGCTCCCCCGGGTTGGCCCAGTAGATCGCGCTCCACGGCTGGCGCGGCCTCCCGGTCCCCGTATTGATCATCCACTGCTCCACTGTCTCGGGCTCTGGCGCATCCCCCGGGAACACGCAGCGTGGGACGAAGAACCCCTGAGCGTAGACCTTCTTCGCCAGCGCCTCGTGCTCGCTCGTCATCTCCTCCGCGCGGATCCAGTCGTCGAGCTTCGTCTTCCAGTCGATGTTGCGCGGGACATAGGGATAGCGCTCGGTCGTGTCCTCGAGCACCCACCCGATGGCGCGATGTTGCTCGCAGTCGTGAAGGGCGCGCGCCTCTGCGGCGTCCGCCGCGCGTACGGCGAGCTCGATCGCCTCCGGATCCTCCGGCGCCTCCTGTCCCCCGCGCTCGTAATCGCGCGGCACCGACGCCCACCAGCGCGCCACGAGGACCGGCAGGCGGCAGTCCACAGACGCCGTATGCATCGGCATGTGGAGATTGAAGAATGAGCCCAACTCCTCGTTGGGCACGGGCAGGCCGAATTCGCGGAGAGTCCACGCTCCCGTGGGCAGGACGATCCGACGGTAGATCCCCCCGCCGGGCACGGAGTTCTGGATGGCGAGCTCATCGAAGGGTGTGGGCATCGCAGGAAAGTAGGACAGCCCGTCGGAGCCCATGGTATCCATATGAAACCCGAAGACGCTTCCGCCAGGCGACATGTCCAGGCCTCGCAGCGTCGCCTTGCTCGCCACCGCATAGCCGCGCGGGTTATGGCAATGGGCGCAGTTGCCCGCCATGTAAGCCTGCATGTTCAGCTCGTCGGCGTTGCGCGGCCGGCGGGGCAGCGCAGACTCCTCCAGCTTGGGGAAGGCGTCGGGCGTGAGGGTCGCCGACGTGCCGCGCACGACGCCGTACGCGAGGAGACGCTCGAGCTGATTGAGCTCATCGGCGAGCACGTCCGGCGTGTAGACGCCGCCTTCCCCTTTGGGTCGCTTGTGGAGCTGGAAGGGCGTGATGCCGAGGACGAAGCTCTCGCTCTCCGAGCCCGAGTGGCACGCCACGCATCGCGTCGCGCCGGGCACGGCGTAGCTCTGCAGTGCGCCGGTGGTCTCGTCGGCCGTGTAAGGGCGGACGTAGTCGGGGAACGGCTCGCCGTTCAGGTAGAGCTCCCTGCTGTCCGGTGACGCCGGATCAAGCCCGGTCCCGAGGAGCTTCGCGCTCGTCTCCTCCGCGTTCCACACGTACGTGCCGAAGATCGCGTCCTCGGCCTGCTCGCGCGTCACGATGAGGCGCGTCTCCATCTTGCGGTATCGCGTGACGCCGTCGGGCTCGACCACGGCCCTGAAGAAGGTCTTGTAGAGGCGGGTGTTGGGGGGGACGCGGAGGCTCTTCGCCTCCGGGTCGTACGTGATGGCCTGTCCCGCCGGGAGGTGCACGAAGCGCAGCTTCGCCGCGTCGTCCGACCAGAGAGGGTAGGTCGGCGCGTAGGCGAGCGTCCCCCTGCGCGCGAGCACCTCGGCGTCCAGCGAGACGAAATCGGTCTCCGACAGCTTGACCGGGAGGTCCTCGAACGATCGCATCGCGGCGAAGCGCTCGTCCACCTCCTCGTCTCGGCCGACGATCTCGGCGTCGGGGATGCAGCTCCCTAGCTCTGTCAGCGCATCGCCGATCTCGCGCGGGGTCAGGAAATCTACGTCGGGATCGACGTGTATATCGCCCTTCGGGAGGACGTACGTGCCGGCGGGGCACCCCTGCTCGATCCACGCTTGCACCCGCCGGCCGAGCGCCTCTTGCCCGCCGATCTTGTAGGGCATCTCCCCGCTGAGCATGACGTCAACGGGCGTCTTGCCGCTCTTGCCGCGCGCATCGCACAGGTTCTCCGGGGTGCCCGTGTACGAGAAATCTCCTTGCTCTGCCGGGGCCTTGTGGCAGTTGCCACATTGAATCTCGATCTCCCCCGAGAGGTTGCTGAAGGTATCGAGGGCATCTTCGACCGTCGCCGAGTGGCGCTGAGGGATCGGTTCGTGCGATCGGACCGGGGTGCACAGGCGCGGTTGCGGGCCCCCCCCGTCACCGCCGCTGCCGCCGCCTCCGCTGTTATCGCCGCCCGCGACCCCGCCGCTACCGCCGGTGCCGCCGCCTCCGCCGCCCGCGACCCCGCCGCTGCCGCCGGTACCGCCGCTGGTAGCGCCGCCGCCGCTCGTGCCCTCCGGGGGATCACCGGTGTCGTCACCTCCGCAGCCGTACCCGGCCAGGGACACGACCCCGAGCAGCAGCACCACCGACCTCATCGTCATCCAACACCGACCTTGACCCATCGCTGCCAACTCCCCGGGCTCGCAGCGGCGAACCCCCTACAGTCGCGGCGGCCGAAATGCCACCGGTGAGCTCCTGGAACAACCGTGAATGCCGGTTGTCACGGACCCGTGACGCCATTGCGGTCCCATCGACGCAGATGATTGCGCTTTCATTGATTTACGCGCCGCCGAAAGAACCAACTGGCCCATCTCGTTCATGTCATCTCCATCGTTCAAAGTGACGGTGGGCCGAGAGCTTGCTATCGCCGGTCAGGCTGAGAGTGAGGTGATTGAGCGGCTGCACGACGTCAAAGACGAGCCGAGCAACGCTGCTCGCCGACCAGGGATGCTACTGGCACACGGCGATCCCCAACCGGCGGCAAGAGCGACGCGTTCAACTCATGAAATCCGGCGCACGGCGGGGTGCTCCGCGAGCACGCCGCGACCGGCGAGCTGTCAGGACAACAGGAGGAGATGAATCAGGGGCAGGAGCAGTCGAGCGGCTGGTGGCCCCCGAGGTCCGGATCCGTGCACGCGATGAAGTCGTTCTCCTCCAGAATCTCCTCGAACCTCAAGGCATCGGTATTGAAGGCCCAGTCCAGGAAGGCATCCTCGAGGCTGTCGCGGCTTCCGTTGCCCTCATTGACATACAGGAAGCGCGACAACGGGTACGACCCCGAGCGGATATTGCTCTCGGTCGGTGCCACGGTGTTGACATTGAGCGAATGGTTCTCGCCCGAAATGTGCGCCGCGAGGCCGGCGTACGCGACCACATTGGCCTTGAGCGCGGCGATCCAGCCCAGGCACTCGGTGGCCGTGTCGGCGATCAGGCAGGGCGTGGACGAGGACCGCGTGCCCCCGTACGCCACGAGCGACGACGAGTGCGGGGTCCCCACCGTTCCCGCCGGATCGGTCGTGAGCCGCGGCCCGGCGAGCGCGTCGTCGGTGACGGCCTTGACGCCGGAGCAGAAGGTGGTGCAGCCAACGAGGGCCTTGAACACTTCGGTCGTGCCCGAAGCGTCGTCGCGGCGATAAAAATTGATGGTGTTCCCGGAGTTCGACGCGCCCGTGGTGAACTCGCCCCACGTGTCGAAATTGCCGCAGGTGGTGGCGTCGCCGGTGCCGTTGCCGCAAAACCCGCCCTTCACGTTGGCGAGGGCCACGTTGGAAGCGGTCTCGGGGTAATCCACCCAGAGAGCGACGCCGTCCTTCGCGACGCAATGGTTTGCCTCGCCGGCCTGGGGACTGTTCAGGGCCCGGGACATCGGGGCGATCGTCTGATCCTTGCTCCCGTTGCAATACGTATTGCCGCCATAAACCACCGGTTGGCCGCGCATGCACTTCTCGCCATTGCCCGACCCGGTACCGAGGTAGGTGAGGGGCACCCCCGACTCGGTGATCGCCTGCGTCATCACGTTGTGCAGCGTGTCCGATCCGAAGATTCCATTGGAGAAGGTCGGACCGTTGTTCAGCGCCTGCTCCGACTCGCCAAGGACCACGGCCTCGTCCGTGCTGCTCACGGCGCACGCCGCGAGGCCGAGTACCGAGACCGCCGAAAGAACCAACTTACCCATCTTGTTCATGTTCATCTCCATCGTTCAGAGTGACGGTGCTCCCGTGCACCTCGATCATCTCGGTGCACGGCGCCCAGCTATCAAGCCAACAACGCAGCGAAGGCCGCCTGGCCGTCGAGGGGCTCGCCGGCAGGCGGTCAAGTCTCTATCTCTCGCGACGCGTGCCGCTCAGTGAGTGGTCACCGTGCGGATCTTGCCGAGGCGACTCCCCTGCCGCTCCGTGAACCAGATGTCGAGGAGGCCGCACCCCTGGAGCGCCGGGAGCAGCGTGATTCCGAACGGGCGAGAGTTGGCGAGCGGGAGATCGAACTCGGTGACGACGCCGCTCGTGGTGACGCGTCCGACCTTGTTCGCGAACTGATCCGTGTACCAGAGATTGCCGTCCAGCCCGAGGGTGATGTTCGAGGGGGAGCGGTTCGGCGCAGGAAGCGCGAACTCCGTCACGGTCCCGCTGGTATCGATCTTCGCGATCTTGCCCGTCATGGTGAACCAGATTTGGAGGTCGGGCCCGAGCGTCATCGCATTGGGGGTCACGGACGAGGGCGGCAGCGGGTACTCGGTTACGGTCCCGGACGTGCTGATCCGCGCGATCTTGTTCGCGAACGACTCCGCGACCCAGAGGTTGCCATCGACTCCAGCCGCGATCCCGCGCGGTTGGCTGTTGACGGTCGGGAGCGCGAACTCGGTGATCTGCCCGGCCGGCGTGATGCGTCCGACCTTGTTGCGGAGGGTCTCGGTGAACCACACATTCCCGTCGAACCCCAGCGTTATCGCGGACGGGAGCGAGTTGCTCGTCGGGATAGCGTACTCGGTCACGACGCCGCGCTTCGTGATCGCCCCGATCTGGTTTCTCGCTGAATCGGTGAACCAGATCCGGCCATCCGGACCGAGGGTGATGGCGAGCGGGTTCGCGTTGGCCGCGAGCGGGTACTCGGTCACGTTGCCGCTGTAATCCGCGGCCGCAATCTTCTTGGCGGTGGGCTCGGTGAACCAGACGCGTCCGTCAGGGCCGAAGGTCATGGCCCCCGGCGTGGCGCCCGAAGGAATGGCGTACTCTGTGATGTCTCCCGCGGACGCCGCCGGGCAATGCCCGGCGCTCGCGTGCTCCGCCTGCGCCATGAGGGCGGCGCCGACCATCAGCGACAAGGCAACAATCGACTTCTTCTTCATTTTATTATCTATCAGGGTTTGAGGTTGAGAGCGTCTCTCGAGATCTCCTGTTACGAATCTGTGGATGCCGCGGCTGCGCCGCGCGCTGGCGTTGCTCGTCGAGAGCGGCGCTACGCGCGCTCTCGACCGCTGCCTCTTCGCGCTCACGCTCGTCAGCGGTGCGTCATGATCCCGCTCGGCGCCCCGTTCTGAACTGCGTCGGCAAACTGCGTGCACACACGGTGCTTCCCCCCATCCCCTCCCCGGAACCGGATTCCGTCCTATGTCGATTCGCACCTGTTTGCTCGTAGAACGAGCCACATGGCCACGGAGGAAATTACGTTCCGCACGTATATGGAGTGTCGGCGCCAGGCGCGCGATGAGAACGCAACGCCGAGACCGCGCGCCGGCCGGACACGCCAAACAGGTTGGTTGAACGGCCACGGCTGCATGGAGCCGATGACCGGACCCATTCGGGTCACCCCACGATCGCGAGCTGCCGCCGCGGCGCTGCCTGTCGACGGAAGCGAGGACGAGCCGCGCTCCTGCCTCCGCTGATCACCCCGCGTCAGAATGCACTGGTGACGCGCTCGAACGCTCAAGCATCTGCGCGGTTCGGGCGCGTCGATGCAATCGAGACCCACACGTCATAGCTCGCGATGCGGGGGAGATGGCAGCCGTGCCCCCCGGCGGCTTCGTGTGGGGCGGACTATACTCGGCGCGAAGACGAAATGCGCGAAGTTTGTGTTACGTATTACCGACGTGTGTCCTGTGATGGCGTGATCCTGTTGTCCTCGAGCGGCGAGCTGATGCGAGTTCGATTCGGCTGTCGGCTCTGCGACGGTCCTGTGCCGGAACGGTAGAACGCCAGCACACGATACCGCTCCTCTCGCGAGAGCAGGCGTCGCGCGTTCAGGCAGCGGCGCCCGAGATCGGGGAGTCAGGGAGCGCGGCCGCCGGCTGGCCGCCCCTGGCCGCGCGGCATGCGGTCGGCGGCATCAAGTTTCTCGTTACCCTCCGAATGTCGTGTACTCTCGCCGACATGGCTCCCGTCGTCGTCATCACCGGTGCATCCAGCGGAATCGGTCGATCGCTCGCGTTCTCCTGGGCGAAGCGCGGCGCGCGCGTGGTGCTGAGCGCGCGCGGGCGAGACGCGCTCGAGGGGGTCGCCTCGGAGGTGCGCGCGGCGGGCGGCGACGCCCTCGCGGTGGCCGGCGACGTGACCGTCGAGGAGGACCGCAAGGCGCTCTGCGAGCGGGCGCTCGGCGCGTATGGCCGGCTCGATGTGCTGGTGAACAACGCCGGGCGCGGCTATTACACGCCGTCGATCGAGATCGATCCCGCCGAGCTCGAGGCGCTCTACCGGCTGAACGTCGTCGCCCCCGTGCGCCTCGCGCAGCTCGCGATCGAGCCCCTCGCGGCCACGAAGGGCACCCTCGTCATGGTCTCCTCGATCGCGGGGCTCGTCGCCGCGCCGCGGATGGGCCCGTACGCCTCGTCGAAGTTCGCGCTGGAGGCGCTCGCGATGTCGCTCCGCGCGGAGCTCTCGTCGCGCGGCGTGCGCGTCCTCGTGGTGCGGCCGGGGCCGGTCGAGACCCCGTTCCACGCGAACGCCGTCGTGACCGACGACAACGTCGGCTACCGCCCGCCCGGCCACAAGAAGCAGAGCCCGGACGAGGTCGCCGAGATGATCGTGCGCGCCGTCGATGCGGGCCGCGACGTCCTGGAGACGAGCCTGTTCGTGAAGACCGCGAGCCTCGCCGCCCGCGTGGCGCCTGGCCCCATGCGCTGGCTCTCGAGGCGGATGGCGCGCCGGTCGGGGTTCTGATCCGAGCGCGCCCCTCCTGCGCCGGGGACGCCGAGCGGGTCGAGCGCCCGAGCCAGCCGAAGGAAGGCGGGGCGGGGAGGGGCGCCCGGACCGAGCTCCGCAAGGCGGGGGCTCAGAGCGAGCGCAGGAAGGCGACCACCGCGTCGCGATCTCCCGCGGGGAGCGCCATGAAGCGCTGCTTCGCGGCGTCCGCCTCGCCGCCGTGCCACAAGATCGCCTCGACGACGTTTCGCGCGCGGCCGTCGTGCAGCAGCTGGGTGTGGCCGTTCACGGCCTCGAGCAGCCCGATGCCCCACAGCGGCGGCGTCCGCCACTCGCGCGGCCCCGCGAGGTGGTCGCTCGTCGACGTGTCCGCGAGCGCTTCGCCCATGTCGTGCAGGAGCAGATCGCTGAAGGGCTGGATGAGCTGATCCCGCAGCTCGACGAGCGGGTGGCGGCTCCCCGTCTTCATCGAGGGGACATGGCAGCTCGCGCACCCTGCCTGGCTGAACAGCGCCTCTCCGCGCTGGACGGCCGGGTCCGCCGTGTCGCGGCGCGGCGGCACGCCCAGCATGCGCATGTAGACGGCGAGCCTGTCGAGATCCTCGTCGGAGAGCTCGGGATCTCCGCGCGTGCCGGCCTGACAACCCGCCTGCGCCTCGCCGCACTCCTCGACAGGGAACAGGCTCGTCGTCACGCCCATGTCCGCCACCAGCGCGTCGGCGACCTGGTGGGGCACGCTCACCTTGCCCGCCTTCCAGCCGAAGCGCCCTATCCGCGTCACCCCCGAGACCGGGTCGGGGATCAGGTTCGGACGGCCCGAGATACCGTCCTGATTGCAGTCCATCCCGTCTGCGCGCTCGAGCACCGTGTCCTCCGCGATCGCCTCGAGGAGGCCCATGCCCACGAGCGGGCGTGCGACGCGGACCGAGTAGCTCGCGATCGGCCCTGCGGAGAGCCCGTCGAAGCGGAACGTGGGCTTTCGCAGGACGTACGGCGTGCCATCGGGGAACTGCCCGGGCTCCTCGGTATAGGCCACGGTGGCCGTACCCTCGCTTTCGCCCCCGCCCTGCGCCTTGTCCTGCAGCTGCCGGCCGTAGCTCGGGTCGGCGGTGGGCCCGCCGTCCGCGTTCGCGCCTGCGCCGAACAGCTTCACGACGGCGGTCTCCATCGCCTCGCCGGGCTCGGGCGGGGCGCCGCGGCCGTTGTTGATATGGCAGCTCACGCACGCCGCCTGGTTCGAGAGCGGCCCTGCCTTGCCGGCGTGCTCGTCGAAGACGGGGTTACCGCCCTCGCTGTGCTCGCCGGTGGCAAAATCCGTATGGAACAGGCGGCGCCCCTCGAGGAAGGGCTGGATAGAGCTCTCCTGGATGTTGAGCGCCATCTGCTCGTAATAGAGATGAGGCTCCTCGTAGATGTACGGTATCGTCCCGTCGCCGCCCGACAGGGCCGCGTCGTTCGGCTCGTTGAACGGCGTCAGCTCGCCGCTGCCGACGCGGTAGCGGAACGTGTCGCTGTAATAGCTCGTCCTCCCCTCGACGGTGCCCGCGTCAAGGAAGACCCCGAACTCGAACTCCAGCAGATCTCCCGCGCGGATCTCCCTGCTGTCCCTGGCGTTGCGATCGACGACGAACTCCCAGTGGGTGCTCGTGATGCGCTCCATGCCGTTGTTCGAGTCGAACACGTTGCCCTCGCCCGAGTACCAACAGCGGAAATTGATGGTCTGGTTGTTCGATGCGTTGGCGTTGGGGAGCCAGGTGAACTTGACGGTGCTTCCGCCCGCCGGGATCGTGTCCTCGACGATGAACTTGTAGCTCCGGTTCTCGAAATAGCGCGGCTGGTACGGGCTGAACTCTTCCTCTTTCTCGTGGCGCCCGCGCACGCGCCCTGCGGCCTCGAGCGTGATCGTCCCATCGGCGGCCGTCGTGGTGATCGGCTTGCCCGCCGTCGCCGAGGGGAACAGCGGGGAGATCTCGCCGTCCACGCCGGAGCACTCGCCGGGATCGACCTCACCGCCGTCGCAGGCCTGCGCGGGCGGCGCTCCCGCAGAGAAATAAGCGAAGATCGCCTCGATGTCGGCCGTCGCGATCTGCTGCTCGCCGAAGGCCGGCATGCGCGCGTTCTCCGTGCGCCCCGTGCGCACCTGCGCCGTGAACTCCTCCAGGGTGCCCTCGAAGGCGAACAGATCGGGGAACCCGCCGGCCGGCTTGCCGTGGGCGCTATGGCACCCGCCGCAGTTCAGCGCGAACGCCTGCGGCAGCGCTGGCCCGTCGCTCGTCTCCTCGCAGGACGGCGCGCCATCCGGACCGCCCCCGTCGCCCGGCGAGGGCGACTCCGGCGAGGGCGACCCCTGCGAGGGAGACGCGGGCGACGGGTCGCTCGAGCACCCGAGCTCTGCGGTGCAGGTCACGAGCAGCCCGAGCGCGACATGGAGACCCCCGGACACCAACCGACGTGAGCGGCTTTCGAACATCGCGCTTCGACCTCCGGTGTGAGCCCATCCATCGAGACCGTGAACCGCAGAGCTACCGCAGGATCTCCTCGAGGAGCGCGTTCGGCACGCCGCGGCGATCTTCGCCGAACGACGCGACGCCGAGGTCGTAGTACTGGTTCATGATGGTGAACCACAGATCGCGGAGCTGGCGATCCTGGCCGAGGGGGCCATACGCGACGTGCGCGTCGTTCAGGAAGACGCCGTCGCCGCCCAGGAGGACGATGGGCAGATCGTACGCGTCGTGGTCGTGCGTACGCATCTCGCTCATGTAGACCATCACCGAGTGATCGAGCACCGTCCCATCCCCCTCGGGGATCGCGTCGAGCCGCTGCGCGAGCTGCGCTGTCTTCTGGCCGAGCCAGCAGTTGATGGCCGCGAAATCGAGGTTGCTCTCCTCGACCACCGCGTAGCGGCCGCCCTCGTCCGTGGCGCCCAGGTTGCCGGGGCCGTGCTGGCAGGAGTGATAATGGAGGCTGCTGCCCGCCCTGTACTCGAGGCCCACCTTCGCGCGGACGTCGGCCGGGATGCACCGGTACTCGAACTCGGAGCGCGCGTCGTCGAGCATGTGGGTGATCACGCGCGTCACGTCGCATTGAATGGCCATGACGATGAGATCGATCATGACGTTCGCGTGATCGTCGTGTTTGTACTCGCCGGCTTCCGTGCTGTCGTTCTCGTTGAGCCCCTCCTGCTGCCCCGGCGGCTCGGGGACCACGCCGGGCTCGCCGATCGGGCTGCAGCCCAGGCTCGACGGGGTCATCGTCGACTGGACGCGGGTCACGTTCTTCTCGGTCTCTCGCAGGGCGTCCAGGTACTGCTGGACGATCTTGCGATCGTCCGAGCCTACCTTGCGCATGAGCGAGTTCGCGTCCGCGAGCACGGCGTCGATGACGCTCTTCTCGGTCGCCGCGCGGCGCTCCGCCTCGATCCTGGCCTGCTCGTCGGTCTGCCCCGGCACGGGGGGCGCGCTCGCGGCGCCCGCGTTGATGAGGGCGTCGAACACCGCCTTCGGGTTGACCGAGCGCTTCAGCGGCTCGCGCGGGCTCTTCCAGGAGACGGCCTGATTGTAGGCGTAGCTGCGCCCGTCGAAGAAGCCGGGCTTCACCCCGAGCCCCGTCTGCAGCGACGGGATGCGGGTCGCCTGCTCCGGGCCTGCCTTCTGGACGATGAGCTGGTCGACCGAGACGCCGTTGCCCACCCACTCGCCGAGGTCCTGCCCCGCGGCCCTCCCCAGCTCGTCGGCGTCCACGCAGGTCGACAGCGCGGCCATGCAGCGCGAGTGGGACGGCTCGATGAACGCGTTCTGCTCCTTGCTCCACGTGTGGTTGCCGAGGCGGCTTATCATGAGCATCTTCGACTTCACCGGCGCGAAGTGCTCGAGCACCCTCGGCAGCTTGAAATCGGCGCCCTTCAGCGTCTTGCCGAACGCGGGCGCCGTCTCCCACCAGTGGTGGGGCGCCCCGTTCGGGAAGGTGCAGAGCAAGAAGCGCTTCGGCGTGCCGGGCTCCCCCGCCCGCGCCCTGCGCGGCGCGAGGCTCTCGAGAAACGGCAGCGCCAGGCAGACGCCCGCGCCGCGCAACAGGTTCCTGCGTGTCATTCCGCGTTTCATGTGCGCATCGCTCCTTCGTGCCTGGTTCCGTGCGGAAACAGCGCCTGCGGCCTCACTTCGCCCTGCGGCCTCACTTCGCCCCGACCTTCGCTGGACGGAGGCGGAACGCCTCGCTGGTCACCACCTGCTTCACCAGATCCGCGATCGTCCCCTTCTCCCAGCGCGCGGCGATCGCCTCGAGCGCGTCCCTGTCGCCGCCGAACGGGCGCCGGCGCAGCGCGTACGTGAAGAGCTGCTCGGAGGGGCAGATCCCCAGCTGGGGGTCCTTCTGGAGCTCCGGGATGAGGCCCGAGATGTCCTGGAACGCCGCGCCCCCGTACTCGCCTGTCGCGTCGACCGCGTCGCCGTTCGGGTACGCGGTCCGGTAGGCGCCTATCGCATCGAAGTTCTCGAGGCTCAGCCCGATGGGATCGAGGACGTTGTGACAGCCCGCGCAGTCGGGCGACTCGCGGTGCTTCTCGAGCTTCTCGCGGACGTTGTCGACGGTGCCCGTGTCGCCTCCCGCGGCCTCGAGCTCCGGGATATCCACGCCGGCGGGAGGGGCCAGCTCGGCGCAGTAGAGCTGCGCCAGGATCGTCTTCGCGCGGGACGTGGGAGAGGTCCGATCGGCGCGCGAGGACAGCGTGAGGAACGCGGGGAGCGTGAGGAACCCGGCGCGCCCGGCCTCGGGGTCGTTCGCGTAGAGCGGCGCGAGCAGCGGGCTCTCCGGGTGGGGAGCCGTGAGGAACTCGGACCACGGCCGCTCGCCGGTCGTGAAGCCGGTGAAATAGGCGTTGGCCTGGTCGATCATCGCGCCCTTCATCTCGTCGTTCCAGCCCGGGAACAGCGCTGTGTCGACGCTGTGGCTGGGGAGCGTGCGGGTCCCGAGCCACTGCCCGAAGAAGTTCTGGAAGAACGCGGCGCTCTTCGGGTCGGACAGCATGCGGTCCACCTGCTCCCGGAGCTCGTCCTCGGTGGCCAGCGCATCGCTCTCTGCCGCGTCGAAGAGCTCCTCGTCCGGGAGCGAGCTCCAGAGGAGGTACGAGAGGCGCGACGCGATTTCATGGCCGCCGAGGGCGCCCGGCGATCGCTTCGAGTCGGGGCCGACCTCGATCCGCAGGAAGAAATTCGGCGACGTCAGCAGGGTCCGGACGACGTGCTGCACCGCCTCGACGGGGGACATCTCGAGGGTGGTGCGCGCGTCGTCGTACTGCGCCGCGTACCGGTCGACCTCCGCCGCCTCGAGCGGGCGCCGGAAGGCGCGCAGCCCGAAGCGCTCGATGATCTCGCGCGCGCACCCGTCGCCCGTGCCCTCCGCCGGGTCGCACACGAGGATCTGGGCGCGCTGCGCCTCGTTCGAGAACGCGTCGGCCGCCAAGTTCTTGGCGGCGTCGTAATACCCCTGGACGAGCACCTGCGAGAGGCTCGAGAGCGCGCTGGCGTTCGCGTCGAAGCCCTTCGCGCCGGAGGCCGGGAACCCGTCCGCCGGCCTCAGGCGCGTGCCCAGGAGGTGGGCGACCGTGTTATTGTACTCCGATGCTGTCATGTGGTGCAAAGGCATCCCGCCTGGCGCGACGACGGCGTCGTCTCCGGGGTCCTGTCCCGGTCCCGGAGCGTCATCGGCTCCGAGGATGCCAGTGCACGAGATGCTCAAGAGACATCCCCCGGCGGCGAGCCAGGGACTTGCGAACACTCGGTCAAGTCGGCACATCATGGTCGGCTCCCGCGTGTGGAATCAGCACTCTCCCCCCTCGTCGCCGGGGCGCGCGCCTTTCGTGATCGAATCGACCGCACACCCGCGCTAGGATCAGCCTGTGTCGTGCGCGCGGAAGACTACGATGATGGTGCTGCTCCTCGGCCTGTCCGGATGTGGGGCAGATATGGATATTGCGGTGGGGCGTATGACTCCGACGTCGGTTGTGGGCGGCGGCGGGGAAGGTGGTCGTGGCAGCGGGGAAGGGGGGCGTGGTGGTGGGGCGCTGAGCGGTGGTGAGGCGGGAAGCGGCGGTGGGGCGGGAGGCGGCGGTGGGGCGGGAAGCGGCGGTGAAGCGGGAGGCGGCGGTGAGGCGGGAGGCGGCGGCGCGGACCCTTGCGATGCGCTGCCGTCGCTGGCTCATCGGTACTCGTTCGATGGGGTGGGGGCGGTCGTCGTCGATACGGTCGGCGGCGCCGACGGCGAGATCTTCGGCGGCGCGAGCCTCGACGGCGGAGGGGTGCTCACCCTCGACGGAGAGGACGACTACGTCGATCTGCCCGCGGGTCTCCTCACGGGATCGAGCGACGTCACCGTGATGGTGTGGGTTGCCCGCAACGGCGGAGGGGCGTACCTGCGCGTCGTCGATTTCGGCATCGGCAGCACAGGTGAGAATCCCGTCGAAGGCGACTCGAGCGTGGGGCGGTCCTACCTCGTCATCACCCCCTCGACGGGCTTCGACCCGCCGGGTATCGCCGCGTTCGCGAGCGACAGCGGCGCCGCGGGTCAGGTGCAGGTCACCACCGCGCCCACGCTCGATGACGCCGAGATCCATCAGCTCGCCGCGGTCTTCGACGGCGGGGCGGGGACCCTTTCGCTTTACCTCGACGGCGCGCTCCTCGGCAGCACGCCTGTCGGCTTTCCGCTCTCGGCGATCCAGGACGCGAACAACTGGCTCGGGCGGTCCCAGTTCGATCAGGATCCGTATTTCGGAGGGCGTTACGACGAGCTGCGCCTCTACCGCGGGGCGCTGGCCGGCTGCGCGATCGAGGCCGCGTGGCGCGCCGGCCCGGAGTTGCCCTGAGGCTCAGAAGGCCAGCGCGAGGCCGAGGCGCGCGCTGAGGCCCGCGGCCGGCGGGCGGTAGACGATGCCGTCGAGGTTCTCGACGACGAAGCGGGGCCGCCTCAGCGGGACGACGGCGTGCAGCGCGCCCTCGACGCTCACGGGAGCGGCGATGCGCCATTCGAGCAGCGTCCCGAGCCCGGCTGCGAAGATCGGCGTCGTGAGGGTGAAGGGCTCATCGACGTCCCGCCCCCTGGAGCGGAGCCAGTGCTGGCGGCCGAGCGCGCAGACGTAGACGCGGATGGGGCGCTCGAACGGGAGTGCGCACGCGTCGACCTCGAGGAACCAGAGCCGGAACTCGGCGCCTGCAGCCAGCCCCGCGATGTGGCTCGAGCTCGACGGCACCACGCCGGCCGCGCCGTCCGCGCGGAACCAGCCGCTGCGGATCCCGCCGCCCGCGGCGAGCCCGACGCCGATCGTGGGGACGAGCGCCTGCTCGATCTGCGCGCTCACCCAGAGCGCTCCCTCCACGTCGCGCTCGGCCGTAGCGGGCGGCCGCGCTGCCGCGGCAGGTCGGCGGCGCGGCGCGAGAGGCGGCGGGCGCGGCGCGCTGGCGGCGGGGGCGGCGACCGCCTGGGGCGGCGCGGGCTGCGCGGCGGCGCTCCGCGCGACCGCGTCGGGATCGATCGACATCGCGACGATCAGCGCCGCTGCCCGCGACATGGACGCGCAGTCGTCGCCACGGATCACCCGCTCGCCCGGCGCCGGCGCGCGGATGCGCAGGTCGAGCCGGTAGCGCTTGTCGCGCTCGCGAGCGATCGCGATCTCGACCTCGATAGGCTGGCGCTGCTCCGACGCTCCCAGCAGCCGGGCGATCTCGCTCCGGACCTCGTCGACCGGCGGGCACCCCGCCGGCGCTTCCCAGCGGAGATCGATGGTGCGCGGCTCGGCCGGCGCCGCGAGCGCGCGCGCGGGCAGGAGCCCTGCCGCGACGAACAGCGCGGGAAAGATCGACGGCGCATGCGCCCACCTCGAGACGTGCACCCGCGCACTCTACTCCTCCTGTCCGCACGCGGCGCGCACGCGCGTCGCGAGCGGCGAGCCCGGGCTCTTCGCGAGCAGCCTCGCCGCGATCGCCCTGCCGGACGGCGCGCGGCCGGAGCGGCAGAGCGCGATCGCGCGCGACGCCTCGCGCTCGGTCGAGAGCACGCCCCTCGGGTACCGGCTGGCGTGCTCGTCGAGCTTCGAGAGCGCCTGCGCGAACTGGCCCGCCTGCAGCGCCTGCTGCGCGTCGCGGAGCAGCGCGATCTCCGCGTCGAGCCCCTCGGAGCCCTGCTTCGCGGCGGCCGCCGCCCGGGGCGTGCGCGACGCCGTCGCGCGCGCCGCGGCGGCCGCGCCCCCGGCGGCCGCCGCGGCGCTCGGCTCGGCGGGCGCGCCGGACGCCTCGGGAGCGTCGGCCTTGCTGGAGGCGCTCGCCTCGGCGGGCGCAGGCGTCCCGTCGCTCGGAGCGCTGGAGGGCGCGGCGCGCGCCGCTCGGGGCGCCTCGGCCGCGCCCGCCGCTTCCTCCCGCGCGCGTCGCGCATCGGGCGCCTCGCCCGGTGTCGGCAAGTAGAGCGCGGCCCCCGTCGCGAGGCCCACGACCAGCGCCGCCAGCCCGATCTTCATCGGGGCGCCGAGCAGCGTGATGGCCGCGCCTTTTGCGACCGCGGTGCTCGCGCTCGCGGCCATGCTCGCGGCGGCGGGGCCGACCGCGTGCGCGGCCGCGCCGGCGCTCGCGGAGCCGGCGGCTCCGGCGCTCTCGGCGCTCACGGCCACGGCCGTGGCCGTGGCCGCCGTCCCTGCGAGGCCGAGCCTCGCCCACACGGCCGCGCGCGTCCGACGTCTGTCGTCGTCGGTCGGCTCGTCCTCGTCACGAAGGGCGTTCAGGAGCGCTCGCTCCCCGGCCCCCAGCTCATCCATTGCGGCCTCCTCGGATCCTGGCGTGGTAGCGGTGCACCGCGTCGGAAAATGCCTGTCGAGCGGCCCTCAGCCGCGCATACACGGTGTTGACGTTCACCCCGATGCCCCGCGCGATCTCCGCCACCGGCATCTCTTCCAGCTCGGCGAGGAGGAGCACCACGCGCTTCTCCTCGTCGAGCGACGAGAGCAGCTCATGCGCGACGCGCGCGGCCTCCGCCCTCGTCATGGCCTCGTAGGGGCTGAGGTTGCTGGGCCCCGCGAGCAGCTCGGGATCCACGGTCTCTCCTGTCCCGCGGTGGGCGGGGCTCTTGCGGCGCAGCGATCGCCGGTGCGTCTGCACGACGTTCACGACGATCCCGAAGACCCAGGTCTTCAGCGACGAGCGGCCCAGGAACTCCGGGAGCCGCCGGTGCACGACGACGAACACCTCCTGGCAAACGTCCTCGTGCGCCGAGGCGTCCACGCCGAGCCGGCGCACGGTCCGCCAGACGAAGGGGAACATCTCCTCGTACACCTCGGCGAAGTCGAGCGGCGCGGCCTGCACGCCGGCCGCGGGGATGGCGGCCACCGCGCCGGCGGGCGGAGGTGTCGACGGAGCGACCGCCGCGCGGGCCGTCACGGGCTGCGCTCCTCCTCGCAGGGCCGCGAGACGTGGAGCTCGCCGAGCGCTGTGAGCTCGGCGCTCGCGGCGCCGCCCTCACCCGCGCCGCTCGTCTCGTGGAGATTTCCAGTGCTGCCGCCCGCGGTCGCCTCTGGGGGGAGCGTTTCCTCCACGCAAGCCGCGGAGAAGAGGATCCCGGGCAGGGGGCTGATACCGCAGCGGAGGGCTTGGCGAGCTCGGCGCATGGATCGAGGGGCTGGTGACCGGAGCCGCCGCGTTTCGTGAAGGAAAGTGGAGGGACGGGGGGCGACGTTCATCGGGCGGTCGTCGATGGGCTGGCGCTCCACGGCTCGCGGGCGGATCATCCGCTGCGGCGCACCGCGACCGACAGCGCGCACCTCCGCGCGCTTGACGGCCGCGAGGAGCGCATCGAGGAAGACCGGATGACACCCCCTCGCTGGCTTGCCGCGCTCGCGGCGCTCACCGTTCCATTGGCGGTCTCGGCGACGGCCTTGACCCAGGGCGACGCTCCCGTCCCGCCGCCGCCTCCTCCAGAGCCGCTCCCGTCTGCCTCCGCGCAGCCAGCACCGCCGCCGTCTCCTGCGCCGACACCGGTGCCGCCCGCGCCTGCGCCCGCACCAGCGCCAGCGCCCGCGCCGGCACCGGTGCAGCCGGCGCCCGCGCCGGCACCGGTGCAGCCGGCGCCCGCGCCGGCACCGGTGCAGCCGGCGCCCGCGCCTGCGCCGATTCCGGTGCAGCCGGCGCCCGCGCCTGCTCCCGCGCCTGCGCCGATTCCGGTGCAGCCTGCGCCTGCGCCTGCGCCCGCTCCCATGCCGTTCCCGCCGCCATCTCCCACGCCGGTGCCGCCTGCGCCGCGGCCTGCGCCCGCGCCGCGGTCGACTCCTGCGCCTGCACCGCCGCCCGCGCCAGCGCCTGCACCGCCGCCCGCGCCGCGGGCCGCGCCGGCCGCGCGCACGCCCGCTCCGGAGCCGCCGGCGCCGGTTCCGCCCGCTCCCGAGGAGAAACCGAAGGAGCCCGAGGACGACGAGAAGGACGGGATGCGCTTTCGTTTCGGTACGACGCTCGGCGGCGGGATCATCGAGTCACCCACGGGCGCGGGGGCCGTCTTCGCGCTCTCGGGCCGGCTCGGTGTCCAGGTCAACCATTATTTCGGGATATACTACCAGAACACGCCGATGGTGACGCTCACCCCCGAGAGCACCGAGAACAGCGCTGGATTCGACGCGGGGTTCATCGACTACAACTCGGTGCTCGCGGGCTTCACGCTGTTCCACTTCCTCGATCTCGGCGCGGGACCCTCCATGGATTACGTGGCCGTCGCGACCTGCGGCGCGGAGGTCCCGGAGGGCGGCATCCCGCTCCCGAGCGCCGGCTGTGAGAGCACGTCGGCCTGGTACTTCGGCGCTCACGCGCGGGGCGCCCTGATCCTCGGCGGCCTGGCCGGGAGCGGCGCGCGGCGGAGCGGCTTCGCCATCAGCGCGGATCTCCACCCGGTGTTCCTGCCAGAGGGGCCGACATTCACCTTCACGCTGGGCCTCGGCAGCGAGTGGTACTGAGACGAGCGGCGCGCCGGAGCGCGGCGCGCCGCCTCGCCGGTCGAGCCGCTCCGCTCGCCCGGCGCTCCGGGCAGCGGCGGGCAGCGGTTTGCGCGTCCGCTGGCCGAGTGCCCCTCGAGTGGAACCTTCGTTCCCCAGGTCACGAGAGGTCCTTGCAAATACGCCGAGTCGCAGGGGCCCTGCCTCACGTCTGCGCGGCGCTCGGCGCCAGCGCCTCTGCTGCGCGCCATCCGCTGTGATCCGCGACACCTCGGCCGTGCGACCGCGGCTCGCGAGGGTTGCTGTGTAGCGACCCGATGGACTACAATCCCGTTGTCGGGGCGATTGTTGGCGGGACACCGCACCGGAGAGATGGACGCCACGATCGTCCTGCGCCAGCAGGAGAGCGCCAGCGGCAGAGCGCCACGCGCCATCAGTAGAGCGCCAGCGGTACGCAAGCGGTAAGTAGATCGAGCGCGACGCGCGAGCTTTCGAGCTCGGTGGCAGGGAGCGAAGGCGCGCCCATGGATTCCGTAGTTTGTGCATGACAAGGTAAAATTACCGAACATCACGATGCACCATCGCTCACCATGTAGGTTGACGAGGCATGATGTGTCGCGCGAATCCAGGGCGCCATCTGCTGGTTTCTCGGAGGCGCCATCTCTTGCTTACGCGCTGCGGGAGGCATGCCGCTCCTGGGACGCGAGATCGAGCCCTGAGACCGAGGTGCGTGAGGAGCGTGTCAAGCGCTCGCCACGGTATTTGGCGTGCTCGGCAGCGCCGGCGTGGTCCTGCTGGCCGGCTTCTGGCGGGGGAGCGGCCGTCGGGTGTCGCCACCCTCTCCGGCGTCCCCCTTTCGCCAAGCTCGGTGGGACCGCGGGGGCGCCTCCCAGGGGGCGCTTGACAAAGAGGGTTGGCCATCGGCTACGCTCCCTACCCATGATGACCGGGAGGACATGAGCCTGGTGGAAACGAGCTGCAGGCGCTCCACGGGGGCACGGCGATCGGCGGTCGAGCGGGCCGTGGGGCACCTCGTGTGTCGGGCGCGAATCGCAACCCGGTGGGCATCATCGTGGGTGCCACGAAATAACCGCGCGGCTCCTCCGGTTCGGCACGGGGGATCTCGCTCACTCCTCAGGACTCTCGCCGAGCGCGCTTGGCCCGACAGGACCGGAGTTCCGCTTCACCGGGGGCTCCGCTCGACGCGCGCGCCGGCGGCCCTGGTCGCGGCGGCTCTGCTCATCGGGTGCTGTCTTCTGCTGCTCAGCCCGCCTATCACGGCTGGGCCCGTTGCCACGCTCTATGTGTATGCGGTGACACCGCTCCGCGCTCGCGCCCTCGAGCAGAAGATCGAGGAGTCGATGCCCGGCGTCGATGTCACCGTGTTCGGAAAGTTGAGCGATTTCAAAGCCGCGCTCGAGTCGAGCCCGCCCGACGCGGCCCTCTCGCCAAAGCCGGTCCTGGCTTCGCTCAATCGGACCGCCGACATCCAGGGCATGAAGGCGGGGAGCGACGCGGAGCAGTACCTCCTGGTCTCGACGAGGGCGCTGACCAAGGAGATGCTCTCCGGTCTCAGATACGGGATCGTCGATCTGGTCGAACGGAAATCGCTCCCTAAGTTCGTCGCCGGGCTGCTGGGTGTGAGCACCGCGCCCGAGGTCCAGCGCGTCACGAAGATCGAAGATCTTCTGCAGCTGCTCCAGTTCCAGACGGCTGATGCGGTCCTCCTCCCCGAGCGATTTCGTTCTGACTTCGAGTCGAGAAGCAAGATGACGTTCACGATCCTCAGCCTCTCGACGGCGAAGGTCGGGCTGGTGGCGGTCACGTTCCTGAGCGAGCGCCAGCCGGTGGAGGGCGCGATCCGGAGGCTTCCGAAACACGTGCTGGCCGATCTGGGGGTTGACGAATGGAAGTAAGGTCGACGCGTCCCCTCTCTCGGCGCTCGCTGCTGCGGGCCTCCGCCCTCGCGGGGCTCGTGCTGTCCCTGAGCTGTTCGTCGGGCCCGGCGACACCCGTCGCCAGCGACCCGGCGCCGACGCTCAAGCCGCCGCCTCCGGACGCGAGGCCCGTCATCTCCGTCATCGCCCCCTCGGATCCGCAGCTCGACGACATGCTGAGATCGCTCCGCGTCGAGCTGTCCGGGGAACACCGTGTCATCATCTCGCTGCTGCGCAGCGAGGAGTCGAGCCCCGACCTCGTGGCGCGGATCGTCGCCCGCGATCGCCCGCAGGCTGTGGTGCTGGTCAACAACTCGACCGTGCTCCTGTATCGCGAGTGGGCGCGCACCGTCCCGACCCCGCCGGTCGCGCTGATCCTGATGGCGTCCTTCGCCGAGGAGCTCCAGCGCACCGTCCCCAACTCGGTCGCCATCTCCTACGAGGTGCCGGCGGTCACGGCCATGGTGGGCCTGCGGACGCTGGGCCTCGACGCTCATCGGGTCGGCGTCGTCTACCGCCGGGGCTTCGCGGACCACATCGCGCGACAGGAAGCGCTCATGCACGTCGAGAAGCTGACCTTCGTCAAGGAGGAGCTCTCGAACAAGCCACGGGCGCAGGACCTCCGCGCCGCGCTCGTGAACCTCCAGCGGGCGAAGGTCGACGCGATCTGGCTGCCGAACGACAATGGCCTCCTGAGCCCGAGGTTCTTGACCAACGTCTGGCTGCCCTACGTGGACCGGCTCGGCGCGCCGGTGGTCGTGGCCGTGCGTTCGCTCGTGAACGAGCACGCGGAGTTCGGGACGTTCGCTGCCATCCCCGACACCCAGGCGCTCGCGGTGCAAGCGGCGGATCTCCTCTACGAGCTCGCGGACGCCGACTGGAAGCTCCGGTCGTCGGGCGTCCGCCTGCCCATCTCGGTGAAACGCCTGGTCGACGTGAGGCTCGCGCGGCGCTTCGGCCTGAATTCCAGTCAGTTCGGCCAGGTTGACTTTCTCATCGGTAGGTGAGCGTGTATCGGGGGAAATGGAGGCGCCGTGCGATTACCTTTCCAACCGGGCACATGGTCACGATGCGACGGGCGAGCTCGAACCATCGAGCTCCCGGGCTCGCCTGCCATCTGCTCGTCGCATGGAGAGCGTCGCACGCGTAGCTGCCGTCCCTGGAGCGCGCCGTCATGATCCGGGTGCTCGTGATCGATGACGACGAGATCGCTCGCGAGGCGATGCGCGCCGTCCTGGTCAGGGCCGGCTTCGATGTGGTCGAGCTCGCCACGCCCATCGGCGCGACGGCCGTCATCAAGCGAGACAAGATCTCCGTGGTCGCGCTCGACATCAACATGCCGACCATCAACGGCGACAAGCTGGCGAAGCTGCTCCGCGACAACGCGCAGCTCTCGAACCTGGGTATCGTCCTCGTCTCCAGCTGTGATATCGACAAGCTGAGCGCGATCGGCGAGAAGGTCGGCGCCGACGGCATCGTCTCGAAGGCGAAGCTGCACGTCGCGCTGGCGCCGGCGGTCGAGCGCGCGGTGGCCGCGCGCGCCGGGAAGACCAGCCCGCCGCCGCCTTCGTCTGCGGGGTCTTCCGCGGCGTCGTCCTCCTCTAACCCGCCGCCCTCGATGAGGCGTCCAAAGTAGAGTGCATGGCAACCCCGAACACCCACGGCTCGCTCCGCATCAAGCTGCTGCGCCTGATCCTGGGCGCGCTGCTGCTGCTCGGGGGCACCACGCTGCTCGCGAGCGGCGCGCTCATCTATTCGACGGATCGCGCGGTCCAGGCCAAGCGTGAGCAGGAGCTCCTGAGCGGTCTGGAAGAGAAGGCGCGCCTGCTCGGCTTCAATCAGGCGCTGGCCTTGCGCAGCCTGGTGGCGGACAACCTCTTCGGGGATGTCAAGGCGCTCATTCACCAGACCGTCTCGGAGAACAACGACATCGCCTACGGGGTGTTCTTCGACGCGGAGAACCGGGTCTGGGCGGCGAGCGGCCTGGCCAGGGTGCCCGCCTCGAAGGACGCGCTCGGCCCGGCGGCGCCGAACTTCACCGCGGCGGACCTGGAGTCCCTCGGGATCAGCACAGCGCACCAGTCCCGGCTCGCGCTGCGGCGGCGGCAGAACCCCCTGGGCGGGGAGGACGTCCTCGAGGTCGCGGCCCCGGTCCTCTCGGAGGGGGCCCACGCCGGGACCGTGATCTACGGCATCAGCACGAGGAGCGTCGTCGAGCGCATGGTCCAGGCCCGGGACCTCGCCGCGAACCGGCTCGTGACCACGCTCGGCCTGATCGTGGCGCTGATCCTCGGCAGCGGGGCGGCCAGCTATTTCCTCGTCAAGCGGGTCGCAGTCCACATCACCGAGCCGCTGCTCGCGCTGCGCACGGCGGCGGGGGCCATCGCCACCGGGCTCCGATCGAGCGCGCCGCCGACCGAATCGCCGATCGCGGATCGGAAGAAGTGGGAGCGCGTGCAGATCACGAGCGGCGACGAGCTCGAGCTGCTCGGATCGGCCTTCAACAGCATGGTCGAGGCGAACGAGCAGGCGTTCGAGGAGCTGCGCGTGAAGACCGAGCAGGCGCTCGAGGCGTCCCGGATGAAGAGCGAGTTCCTCGCCAACATGAGCCACGAGATCCGGACGCCGATGAACGGGATCCTCGGGGTCATCCGGCTCATGCAGAACCAGTCGCTCGACGGCAAGATGCGGCGTTACGTGGAGACCGTCGACGCCTCCGCCAACACGTTGATGTCGATCATCAACGACGTGCTCGACTTCTCGAAGCTCGAGGCCGGCAAGTACGTGGCGCAGCACGTCTCCTTCGATCTGCGCCTCGTCATCCAGGAGGTCGCGGAGCTGATGGCGAGCCAGGCGCACGAGAAGGGCCTCGAGCTCGTGTACCGCGTCGAGCGCCGCGTCCCCACGGGCGTCGTGGGCGATCCCGACCGGTTCCGCCAGGTGCTCACCAACCTGGTCGGCAACGCGATCAAGTTCACCGATCGCGGAGAGGTGCTGATCGACGCCTCGACCTCTCAGCAGGACAAGGCCACGGCGCTCATCAAGCTCGCCGTGGTGGACACCGGCCCCGGCATCGCGCCCGACGACCAGAAGAAGCTCTTCGCCGCCTTCTCGCAGGTGGACGGCTCGCTGGTCCGCAAGCACGGCGGCACGGGCCTCGGGCTCGCGATCAGCAAGCGCCTCGTCGAGGTCATGGGCGGCGAGGTCGGCCTCGACAGCACGCCGGGGCAGGGCAGCCGGTTCTGGTTCACGATCAGGGTCGGCGTCACGGCCGGAGGCGAGCAGATCCGCTCCGCCGAGTGGGCGAGCGGGCGCCGCGCGCTCGTGGTGGAGAACAGCAGGAGCTGGCGCGACGTCGTGGTGGAGCACCTGGTGGCCTGGGGCTTCGACGCCGAGTCCGCGGCCTCCGGGAGGGACGCGATCAACCGGCTCGAGCTCGCGGTGCTGGAGAAGCGGCCGTTCAGCGCCGCCGTCGTCGGTGTCCAGATGGACGACCTCGGCCTCGAGGAGTTCCTCAGGACCATCCAGTCGGTCCCGGCGCTGCAGACGTTGCCCGTGGTGGCGCTCTATCACATGGGATCGAGCGTGACGTTGAGCGGGATGGACTCCAGCATGGTCACGCAGCTCCCCAAGCCGCTCCGCGTCTCCGAGCTGTACAACACGCTGCAGAGCGCGCTCACGGGCGCCTCGACCCCGCCGCCCAGCAAGCCCGGCGCGGAGCCGGGTAAGATCGCGAGCAAGCTCCCCGTGCTGGTCGTCGATGACAACGAGATCAACCGCTACGTGGCGATGGAGCAGGTCGAGCAGCTGGGGCTGCGCGTGGAGACCGCGTGCAACGGCCAGGAGGCGCTCGAGTGCGTCAAGCGAAAGCGGTACGTCGCCGTGCTCATGGATTGCCAGATGCCCGTGATGGACGGGTACACCGCCACCCAGGAGATCCGCGCCTGGGAGCGCTCGAGGAATCGCCACACGGTGATCATCGCGCTGACGGCGCACGCGCTCGTCGGCGAGCGGGATCGGGTGCTCGCGGCGGGGATGGACGACTATCTTGCCAAGCCGGTGCGCCCTCAATCTCTGCAGAAGACGTTGTGGCGGCACGTGGTCCTGAGCCGGGACGAGCCTGGGTCGTCGCCGTCTCCCTCCGTCCCCGAGCTGGAGGCGGCGCGCGTGCCGGTGCTCGACCCGGAGGTCCCGCGCTCGCGGAAGCTGATCGAGCTCGTCCTCAAGAACGTGCCGGCGCAGCTCGACGGCCTGGAGGCGGTCATCCGGAGCGCGGTGGCTGCAGAGATCAAGGCGAACGCTCACAAGCTGAAGGGCAGCATGCTCTCGATCGGCGCGTCGCGCGTCGCGGAGCTGGCGGAGAAGATGCAGCTCGCCGCGGGCCAAGGTGATCTGCCGCAGGCGGGCGATCTCGCGCGGCTACGTGACGAGTTCGACTCCGTGAGCGCTGCGCTGAAGGAGGAGCTCGCCGCGACCGCCAAGGCGACGTGACGATCGCGCCGAATGCGCCGAATCGACGATGGACGAATGTCTGGAGCCCACTGAACCCGCATGATGCTTGCCTCACTCGAAACCCGGTGGATGGTTGCGCTGGTGATCGCCTCGATCCCCGGTCTCGCATGGGCCCAGCCGACGACCGCGACGGCGCCGGGAGCGCCGAAGGTGGTGGGGGGTGAGCGCCGGAACGACGCGCTCGAGGATGTCGACCTCCTGAGGCTGCTCGACGTCGAGGTGTCCACTGCCACCAAGACGCTGGAGACCCTCGACGACGCGCCCGCCATCATGACGGCGATCACCGCGGAAGAGATCCAGCGCTGGGGATACACGAGCGTCGGCGAGGTGCTGGAGCACGTCGTCGGGTTCTATCTCATCGACGACCACATCCTGCCGAACGCCGGCGTGCAGGGGATGACGGGCGGGCTGGGGGCCGAGAGCGGCGGGATCAAGGTGATGATCAACGGGCGATCGGCGGCGTTCCGGACCACCAGCGGCAACTGGCTGGGCACGGAGCTGATCCCGCTGTCGGCCATCAAGCAGATCGAGATCGTCCGTGGTCCGGCATCGGCGCTCTATGGCGCCGATGCGTTCCTCGGGGTCGTCAACATCATCACCCTCGATCCGGAGGACATCCCCTTCGTCGACGGCACGGTGCAGGTCGGCGTGACGAAGGACCACCCGCGCGGCCGTTTCGACATCGTGGGCGGCATGTTCACCGACCGCTTCGAGATGATGCTGACGGCCGCGGGGGAGCTCGATGATCGGAGTGGCCTGGAGATGCCTAACCAGTCCCCGGCGCCCCTCATCCCGCCCTACAACGCGGGGCGCCTGGACGCCCAGAACCTCGAGCGCATGTCGGGGGTCGTCGGGGCGCGGCTCGGGTATCGCCATCCCGAGCGCGGGCACCACCTCGTGCTCAGCGCGTACTGGTCAGGTCTCCGGCGCGGCGGGGATTTTGCGCAATGGGCACAGCTCACCGGCGGGACGGACGACGAGGGGAACCGCGCCGGCACGGTGATCAGCCTCCAGCAGCGTCGCGTGGCGGTCGACGGGCTTTACCAGCTGAACCGGGAGCTCGCGTTCGCGGTGCAGGGGATGTACTTCCAGGGTGGCGTCCTGCCGGACGACCGCATCGACGTCGCCGGCGGCTGGTACTACATCGAGCGGCGCATGGCGTATCGCGGCGTGGACGCGAGCGTCGAGGCCCGGTGGATGCCGTGGGACCGATTCAACCTGATATTGAATCTGGAGTCCGTCTACGACAAGGAGGACATGCCGTCCTTCCGCCGGGTCACCAAGGAAACGAAGCAGTCCTTCGGCTCGCCGGAGCGGGAGCAGCAATCGGCCGAGCTGGTCGACGTCGGGGCGCTCCTTAGCGCCAACCTCAAGGTGCTCGATCCGTGGCTGAAGGTCACGGGCGGGCTCCGCTACGATCACCACAGCAAGTATGGCAATCAGCTGACCGGTCGGTTCGGGGCGACCTCGCACCTGGGAAAGACGGTCGTGGCCAAGCTGCTGTACGGCAGCGCCTTCAAGGCGCCGTCCCCGTATTTGCTCTTCGCCGAGCCCCTCGTGCCGGGCGACGTGATCGGGAACGCGCGCCTGTCGCCTCAGCTCATCCACACCGTGGACGCGGAGCTGACGTGGAGGCCTGCTGTCTGGGCCTCGGCGAGCACGGGGGTGTCGTACAGCCTCTTGAACGACAAGGCGGAGTTCGTTCCGCGGGGCATCAACCAGACGGCCCTGAACATCGCCAGCCAGAAGTCCTTGATCTGGGCGACCCGCGCCGAGCTGCGGCACGGCGACGCCTTCGGGGGCTACGGGTCGTTCGAGACCGTGCACTCCACCCGGGACTCCGGCCAGGTGGGGTACCAGGCGGATCTGGTCGGCTCGTCGATGGTCGCCTACCCGAGCTGGATCGCCCGCGCCGGCGCCTATGTGAAGCTGCCGTCGCCGAGCTCCGTGCCGCTGGAGCTCTCGACGCAAGGGATCCTCGTCGGGCCCCGGCAGTCCGCGGAGGCGAGCACCCTGGAGGCCGGCGGCGCGTTCGAGCTGCCCACGTACCTCAAGTGGAACGCCAGCCTGGTCGCGCGCAACCTGTGGATCATCCCGGGGCACGAGACGACCCTGGCCGTGCGCGCCAAGAACATCCTCGGCACCTTCGGCCCGGATCCCGGGTTCTCGGGCTTCGAGTACCCGCTGGCGCCGCGCGAGATCTTCTTCGAGCTGCGGCACCGTTACTAAGCTGCACCGCTCTATAGCGGGGAGCGGATTCGTGGGATACGGGCTCAGCCGCCAGGTAGCTCTACTGCGGGAAGTCGCCCCGGATCAGCAGAAAAACCGCCAAGGACGCCAAGGGGAGCGGGGAGAGGGGGCCGTCCGGGCATCCCCCTATCCCCCGGTTTTCTTGGCGCCCTTGGCGGCTTGGCGGTTCGCTTCCCTGGCCGACTTCCCGCAGTAGAGGTAGGCGAGCCCGTAGCGCACGAACGGGCCCCCCGCTCTAGCTCACTGCTGGACCATACACTTGGCGTCAAAGGGGTCGCCATCGACGAACTGGTCGCCCTGGATGGTCCACTTTTGCATGATGTGATTCTGGCTCGCCCCGTAAGTGTCGAACTCGTATTCGGCGGCCGCCCCGATGTAGCGGAGCGGGGTCCCCGCGCGGAGCTTGGCCATCGCGGCGCTCAGATCCCACCACAAGGCCACGTCGTTCTTGGGGTCGTTGAGCTCGAGGATCTTCTGCCGCAGCTCAAGTCCGGACGTGATGATCTGCCCGGTGGTCGCGTAGCCGTACACGAGGCCCATCGCGATGAGGACGACGCCGTCGTAATAGAAGTGCGCCGCGGGGAACGGCACCTCGTGGTTCCACCGGCGGGAGAAGTGATAGGCGAAGGCGTCGGCGTTCCAGTGCGTGCAGCTGAGCGCCTCCCCGGTTGGGTCGTTGGGGTTGGGGCTGCACTCGCTCCGCAGGCTGAGCGAGGGCGAAATCCCATAGGAGTTGTCATCGAGGGTGCCTTGAGGGATGTTGGCGAGGAACACCTCGGTGTGCAATGCAGGGCCGAGGAGCCACCTGCCCGGACGCCCGTGGACGGTCCATTCGGTCACGATGGTCGAGGCGGCGGCGGGATAGGCGGCCAGCAGCGTGCGGCCGGCCGGCGCCCGCTCCGGGTCGTCCAGGTTGAAGGCGGCTTCGATCTTGCGCTCGTACGTAGGCTGCCCCGACGTGAACGTCACCGAGGGGAGGATCCTGCCCTGAAGCGCCGCGAAATGGGTCGTGAACTCGGTGCTGACGCCGGCGTTGTAGTCGTCCCGCGCGGAGAGGCTATTGGCGGTGCGGACGCCATCGCGAACGATGGTCTTCGCGAGCGCGCAGCCGACGGCGAACGGGGAAGGGGCGAGCCTCATCTTGCCGCCCACCTCCTCACGGCGCGCGATGGAGGGCGCGGCATAACCCGGCAGCATGTGGAGGAGGTCGTCCTTCTTCACCCAGAACGCGATCTCGCGGGCGAGCTCGTTCTCTTCGGGCCCTACCAGGTAGTCGACACCATCCGTGTAGATCAGCGAGAGCAGCTGGTCGAGCCCGCGCTCCTGGTTCGGGTGGCTGTCGTGGTTCGAGTGGCTGTCCTGGTTCGAGTGGCTGTCCCGGCTCACGATGTCGAACGGCCTCCCTTCGAGCCCGCCCGCCGCGGTCAGGTCTTCGACCGCGAGCAACATGGCTTGCTCGAGGTTGCGGCCGATGGCCGACTCGCTCCCGGAGAAGGGGAGGAGGGCCCCGATCTTGATGGCGTTCTCGGGCTCATCGGGCTCATCGGGCGCCATCAACGAGCAGGACGCCGAGAGCAGGGACGCGAGTCCCACAATCAGCCCGGTCTCCATACAGCGCATGCGTCGCCTGCGAGCACCCAGCCACGCGCCGGCTCGATGGAGGCAGTCCCGAACGGTAGGCATCCCAGTGTACATGGTTGTCCTTCGAGACGATGACATCGCATTAAGGACGGAGCTGTCAAGGGCCGTGGGTGCGATGCGCACCACAAGGTTCGCTGTTTGCGCTCTGCGATCGATGACCGCCGAGCGCGGCTGTCGGGCCGTGGTGAGCGCGTGACCGAGAGAGAGGGACCCAGGTGGGGCGCCGGCCGCGGCGTCGTGCCGTGGGCGGCGCCCGGGTTGCGCCCCCGGTCGGATTGTGATGGACGCCCGCCGCTCCTCCGCGAAACCTTTGCGGACCGCCCGTGTCCAAGGAGACGTGATGCCCTCCCACCTTCGCTCGCACTTCGCCTTCAACGCCCTCGCCGCCGCGCTCGGGCTCTCCCTCGCGGCCTGCGCCGGGGCGCCTCCGCCCGCGCCGAACGCGCCGGTTTCGCCGGGGGACGGCCGCCCGGCGACCCCGCCGCCGGCGCCGCTCCCGGAGGAAGAGGCCTTCGCCGTCCACGGCACGCTCAAGGACGAGTGGCTCCCGATCCTGAAGCCGGCGCCCTTCGATCCGAAGGCCGCGCTGGTCCCCCCGGCGCCGGCCGGCGTGCCCGCCGCGCCGCGCGCCTGCGAGGCGTTCGTGCGGCGCGCCGCCGTCGCGCCGGCGCAGCCCTGCGGCGACGCGCAGGGCGCGATCGAGGCGCTCGACGCCGCGCTCGCCGAGGACGACGCGGCGAAGCGCGACGCGCGGCTCGCGGGCGCCGAGGCGTGCGCGGGCCTCGAGGCGGGCCTCGCGCGCGCGCTCCGGGCCGAGCTCGCGCCCATCACCTGCGGCGACGCCATCGCCGCGCCGCTCCTCGAAGCGCCGCCCGCCGCGCTCCGGGGCGACCTCTACCAGGTGCTGCTCGGCCTGACGCTCTCCGCCCGGCTCGCGCGCACCGCGACCGAGCCGCCCACGCTGCGGCCGCCCTACGATGTCCAGCGCGTCCTCGCGTTCACCAAGGGGCCGCTCTTCGCGTGGGTGACGGAGCAGGCCCGGGCGATCGAGGATCTCGGGCGGCGCGGCGTCGAGCTTCCGTTCTACGCGAAGGGCATCGTCGCCGTGGAGTCCGGGCGGGCGGACATGCGGCTCGTCGAGGCGGTCCGGTCCGCGCCGCTGCCGGACGCCATGCGGAAGGACGCGGAGCTCGCCAACGTCTATTACGGCGAGCTCGATCAGCTGCTCGATCCCTGGAAGGCCCGCGGCCGTGACGCCGCGCTCGTCGGCCTGCGCGAGCTCTCGTCGGTCGGCGTCCTCCGCGACGCCCGCGTCGACGGCGCGCGCGAGATGCTCTCCCGTCTCTACGGCGGCCGGCGCGTCGACGCGCTGGACGCGCTGGAGCTGCCGCCGCTTCCGGCGGGTGCTCCCCCGTCGTCGGCCGTCGAGCGGCTCGCGGCCCGGCTGCCGACGTACTACGCGGGCCGCCTGATCGCGCCCGAGGCGGCGGCGCGGCCCGAGCTGCTGCGCGTCCTGCTCGACCGGGGCGTCCCGCTCCAGCACCGCGCGGCGCTGCGCGCCGCGCAGCTCTCGCCCGAGTCGAGGCTGCTCTATGCGAGGGCGCGGCTCGAGCTCGGCCGGCTGTACTGGCGGGCCGTGGACTTCGATCAGGCGACCGCGCTGCTCGCGGCGTGGCCCAAGGACACCCCGCGCCCCGCCGAGGCGACGGCGCTGCTCGCGGTCGCGCTCGGCCTGCGCAACGGCCCCGAGGACGCGGCGCTCATGATGCGGCGCGCGCCGCTCGCGGGCCTCGGCCTGGGCGACCTCGCGGCGCTCGACTGGGTGGCCCGCGCGAAGCCCGCCTCGGCGTACGCGGGCATCGCGGCGTATGACGCGGCGCTCATCAAGCAGATCGCCGCCCCGCAGGGCGCGGAAGCGAGCTACTGGTCCGACGTGGCGGCGCGCTTCCGCGAGGCGCAGGCGCTCCTGACGGGGCCGCTGTCGAAGTCGGCGGAGGAGAGGGCGCGGGCGGCCGACGAGATCGCGCGGGCGGCGCGGTAGCGGCGGCGCGCTGCTAGAGCGACGGTCACCCGCTTCGGATACGGGCCCACCTCGGCGTTTTCGGTGCTCAGCGCACTGGAGTGCGCTTGCGCGCCGAAAACGCCGATCTGGACCCGTCTCCTGTGCGGGAGACCGCCGCTCTGCTCTGCGTGTAGCAGAGGTGGGCGGAAACCGCTGTAGATCGGCCGCTTCGCGAGCCCGCCGGTGCCGGTGCCGGCCGCCCTACCCGAAGCGCCGGCGCTGCCAGCGGTCTACGGATCGATGAGCCAAGGACCACCCGCGCCGCCCGCGCCGCCGTTGGCGCCGCCGTCGCCGCCGCCGTCGCCGCCGCCGTCGCCGCCGTTGCCGCCGTCGCCGCCCGCGCCGCCCGCGCCGCCCGCGCCGCCCGCGCCGCCCGCGCCGCCGGTGCCGCCCGCGCCGCCGGTGCCGCCCGCGCCGCCCGCGCCGCCGGTGCCGCCCGCGCCGCCCGCGCCGCCGGTGCCGCCCGCGCCGCCCGCGCCGCCGGTGCCGCCCGAGCCGCCCGCGCCGCCGGGGTCCACGTACGGGCCCGGGTCGATCAGACCGCCGCCGATCGCAGCCAGATCATAGATGAGGTCGGTATCGAAATAGACCCCGATCGGCCTGTAAGCGATGCCAGAGCCCACGATGGCGGTCTCCGCTGCATGGGTCTCCCAGTTCCAGCCGACGGTGCTGACGATATCCCAGGTGTATTGCTGGTAGACCGGATAGGCCGAGACCCGCGCGAGCGCGGCCGTGGGCACGAACAGGACCGAGGTCGCGTCGAGCGCGACGGTCGCGCTCACGTCGAAGCCGACCGCCCTGGTGATCTGCTCGTCCGACGGCACGCAATCCTCCAGCGGGTCCGGTGTGGGCTGGGCGCCCGAGGACGTGTCGCCGCCCGACGTGGCCGAGGAAGGCTGAGGACCCCAGGTGCCGCCGCCCGGCATGCCCGGCGCGGGCTGATAGCTCCAGCCGCCGCCGCTGCCCGGCATTCCCGTCGATGGCAGAGGGCCCCAGGTGTCGTCGCCGCCCGGTTGGCCGCCCGGCAACCCCGGGATGGGCTGGAAGAACCCGAACGGCGCGTCCTCCGAGAGCGCCGGAAAGGGCCAGAGGTCGTTGGGTGCGCGACTGTCCCGCGCGCCCGCCACGGGCCGGGGCGGGGGCAGCCTGGGCGCGGTGGTGCTCAGCACGCGCACCGCCGGCGTGACGCTCGCCGACACGGAGACGCTGAGGGTCCGCGGGCCGAACCCCTCCGCCACGCGGAGCAAATGGGCGGCGTCCTCCCAGTGGAACGTCTCCGGTAGAACGAGGACGTTCGTGATCGTCTGACCAAAACACAGGCGCTGCCGGGCCTCGCCGACCCCGGCTCGCACCCCGCTGTCCGCGCGCTCGGGCACCTCGGACGCCTCGCGCGGGCTCACGCAAGTGATGGATGGAACGAGCAGAATCGCCGTGCCGAGCACGCGCTTCACGTCAGGAACGAACATGTTCACTCCCCTGGGTTGCAGTCGAAGCAGCGACGGACGGAGCCGATCAGGCGTGGAGAGCGCATAGGAACCGATCGTCGCTCTCGGCGTCCTGGTGTCCCGGGAGGCCTCTTCTTCCGAGAGAGCGTCGATCGGAGTCCGGTAGCCAGCCCGTGAACGCTGTGAGCGCAGGAGTCCGGTGCGACCAGCTCGATGAGCATAGAAGGCCTATGCGGTGCCGATGCATGCAAGAAGCGGGGAGCGGCCGGGAGAGGACGGGGGTGGGCGCCGCGCGGAGGGGCGGCGCGCGGGGCGGGCTCCGCATGTCGTTGTCCTCGATGTGCGTGTGGGCGGCGTCGGCGTGGGCGGCGGCCACGCCCTGCTGCTGGATCCACGGTACGCGGGGATGACGAAGAGTGGAGGCCTGTTCTGCATGAGGCGCGCGAAGCCAGGCCCGCCGGCGTCGAGGAGCCGTCAAGAGGCGGTCGGGCACCGTCAAGAGATCGTCAACCCGCTCGCAGGTGCGGGGGGAAGGCCGAGCGGCGGGCTCCCGCCGTCTTGATACTTTCTTGACGAGGGGCCCCCTCGGTTTGACGGTCCCTTGACCCGCGCGGAACTACGTTCTGTCCCGCTCGGCCGGCGCGGGCGCCGCGGCGTCTGCGGCGTCCGATGGCCCCGATGAGGTCGCCATGGACATGGTCTACCTGGGACTGACGGTCACCTGTTTTTTGCTGTTTGCAGGGCTCATCCAGCTCTGTGAAAGGGTCTGAGCGCCATGATCGCGTTCACCTGGATCTCGGGCGCACTCGCCCTGGGGCTCCTGTTTTACCTGATCTTCGCCCTCCTCAAGCCGGAGCGCCTGTCATGACCGCCAGCGGCGCGCTTCAACCAGCGCTCTACCTCGCCGTCCTCATCGGCCTCTCCGTCCCGCTCGGCACGTACATGGCGCGGGTCTACCAGGGCGAGCGCGGCCTCATGGCCAGCGTCCTCGGGCCGCTCGAGCGGCTCGCCTACCGCGCCGCGGGCGTGCGTCCCGATCAGGAGATGCGCTGGAAGGACTACGCCTTCGCGGTGCTCGCGTTCAACCTGGCCGGGCTCCTCGTCCTCTATGCCCTCCAGCGACTCCAGGGCGTCCTCCCGCTGAACCCCGAAGGCATGGCCGCCGTTCCGCCCGATCTCGCGTTCAACACGGCAGCGAGCTTCGCCTCCAACACGAACTGGCAGGCGTACGGCGGCGAGTCGACGCTGAGCTATCTCACGCAGATGGCCGGGCTCGGGGTGCAGAACTTCGTGTCCGCCGCGACCGGAATGGCCGTGCTCGTCGCGCTGATCCGCGGGATCACGCGGAAGACGGCGGATACCGTCGGGAGCTTCTGGGTCGATCTCGTCCGGAGCACCCTTTACATCCTCCTGCCGCTCTCGCTCCTGCTCGCAGTCCTCCTCGTGTCCCAGGGGGTCGTGCAGGGCTTCGGCGGGCACCAGAGCGCGTCGCTGCTCCAGGCCGTCAAGGACCAGGGCGGCAGCGCGGTCGTCGAGCAGGTGATCCCGATGGGGCCAGCGGCCTCGCAGATCGCGATCAAGCAGCTCGGGACGAACGGCGGCGGGTTCTTCAACGTGAACTCGGCGCACCCGCTCGAGAACCCGACGGCCCTCTCGAACTTCCTCGAGATGCTCGCGATCCTGCTCATCCCCGCCGCGCTGTGCCACACGTTCGGCAGGATGGTGGGCGACAGGCGCCAGGGCTGGGCCGTCCTCGCCGCGATGACGGCCATCTTCGCCGTCCTCCTCGTCGCGTGCGTCGCCTCGGAGCAGGCGGGCAACCCTGCGCTCTCCGCCCTGGGCGTCGATCAGGCGGCGAGCGCGCTCCAGGCAGGCGGCAACATGGAAGGGAAGGAGGCGCGCTTCGGCATCACCAGCTCCGCCCTCTGGGCGACCGCCACCACGGCGGCCTCGAACGGCTCCGTCAACGCGATGCACGACTCCTTCACGCCCCTCGGCGGGCTCGTGCCCCTCTGGCTCATGCAGCTCGGCGAGGTGGTCTTCGGCGGCGTCGGCTCCGGCCTCTACGGCATGCTGATGTTCGTCGTCATCGCCGTCTTCGTGGCCGGCCTGATGGTGGGGCGCACGCCGGAGTACCTGGGCAAGAAGATCGAGGCGTTCGAGATGAAGATGGCGTCCCTGGTCGTGCTCTTTCCGGCGATCACGGTCCTCGTCGGCACCGCGATCGCCGTGATGACCGAGGGAGGGCAGAAGGGCGTCTTCAACCCGGGGCCGCATGGGTTCAGCGAGGTGCTCTATGCGTTCTCGTCCGGCGCGAACAACAACGGCAGCGCCTTCGGCGGCCTCGGCGCGAACAGCCCCTTCTACAACACCGCCATCGGCGTCGCGATGCTCGTCGGCCGCTACGCGGTGATCGTCCCCGTGCTCGCGCTGGCGGGCTCGCTCGCGCGGAAGAAGCTCGTGCCGGCCGGCCCGGGCACGCTGCCCACGCACACGCCGCTGTTCGTCGGGCTCCTGACGGGCACCGTGCTGCTCGTCGGAGCGCTCACGTTCGTCCCCGCGCTCGCGCTCGGTCCGGTCGTCGAGCACCTGGAGATGACGCGATGACCATGAACCTTCACACGACCGGGATCGCCAGGGCCAAGCCCGGGGCCCCCGCGCCCCCGCCCCCCGAGCTGTCGCCGCCGCCGAGGCCGCGCCACCCGTCCCGCGACGTGGAGGGGAAGAAGACCGCGGCGAGGCCGCTCTTCGACCCGGCGATCGTCAAGCCGGCGATCGTCGCGGCGTTCCGCAAGCTCGACCCGCGCCACCAGGCGCGCAACCCGGTGATGTTCGTTGTCCTCGCCGGGAGCGCGCTCACCACGGCCCTGTTCGTGCACGCGCTCTTGAGCGAGCGCGAGGGCGAGGAGCCCGCCGGGTTCATCCTCGCCGTCTCCCTCTGGCTCTGGTTCACCGTGCTCTTCGCGAACTTCGCGGAGGCCGTGGCCGAGGGGCGCGGCAAGGCGCAGGCCGACACGCTCCGCAAGGCGCGGCGCGACGTCGAGGCCGTGAAGCTCGCCCGCCCGGAGCGCGACGCGGAGCGGGTCGCCGTGCCCGCGTCGAGCCTCCGGAGGGGAGACCTCGTGCTCGTCGAGGCGGGCGCGATCATCCCCGGTGACGGCGATGTCGTCGTCGGCGTCGCGTCCGTCGACGAGAGCGCCGTCACGGGCGAGAGCGCCCCGGTGGTGCGGGAGAGCGGCGGCGACCGGAGCGCCGTCACGGGCGGGACGCGCGTCCTCTCCGACTGGCTCATCCTCCGCATCTCCGCGAACCCCGGCGAGGCGTTCCTCGACCGGATGATCTCGATGGTCGAAGGGGCGAAGCGCAAGAAGACGCCGAACGAGATCGCGCTCGACATCCTGCTCGCCGCGCTCACGATCGTGTTCCTCCTCGCGACCGTGACGCTGCTGCCGTACTCGGTCTTCAGCGTGCGGGCGGCAGGGCAGGGGACCCCGATCAGCATCACCGTGCTCACGGCGCTGCTCGTGTGCCTGATCCCGACGACGATCGGCGGGCTCCTCTCGGCGATCGGCATCGCCGGGATGGACCGCATGATCCAGGCGAACGTCATCGCCATGTCGGGCCGCGCGGTCGAGGCCGCCGGCGACGTGGACGTGCTGCTGCTCGACAAGACCGGCACGATCACGCTCGGCAGCCGGCAGGCGACGGCGCTCCTCCCGACGGACGGGGTCGAGGCCAGGGCGCTCGCCGACGCCGCGCAGCTCGCGTCGCTCGCCGACGAGACCCCCGAGGGGCGCAGCGTCGTCGTGCTCGCCAAGGAGAAGTACGGCCTGCGCGAGCGCGATCTCTCGGCCCTCGGCGCCCGCTTCGTCCCCTTCTCCGCGCAGACCCGGATGAGCGGCGTCGACAGCGGCGCGCGCGAGATCCGGAAGGGCGCCTTCGATGCGATCGAGGCCTACGTCAAGGAGAAGGGCGGAGCGGTCCCGTCTGCGGTGCGGGCGGCGACGGAGGCCATCGCCCGGAAGGGCGGCACGCCGCTCGTGGTCGCCGAGGGCGGCGAGGTGCTGGGCGTCATCCACCTCAAGGACATCGTGAAGGGCGGCATCAAGGAGCGCTTCGGCGACCTCCGGCGCATGGGGATCAAGACGGTGATGATCACGGGCGACAACCCGCTCACCGCCGCGGCCATCGCCGCCGAGGCCGGCGTCGACGATTTCCTGGCGCAGGCCACGCCCGAGGCGAAGCTGAAGATGATCCGCGATTACCAGGCGGGCGGCCGGCTCGTCGCCATGACCGGCGACGGGACGAACGACGCCCCCGCGCTGGCGCAGGCGGACGTCGCGGTCGCCATGAACACGGGCACCCAGGCCGCGAAGGAGGCCGGGAACATGGTCGACCTCGACTCCAACCCGACCAAGCTCATCGAGATCGTCGAGATCGGCAAGCAGCTCCTGATGACGCGGGGCGCGCTCACGACCTTCAGCCTGGCGAACGACGTCGCGAAGTACTTCGCCATCATCCCGGCGGCCTTCGTCTCGACGTACCCTGCGCTCGGGCGGCTCAACGTGATGGGGCTCGCCACGCCGCGGAGCGCCGTGCTCTCCGCGGTGATCTTCAACGCGCTGATCATCGTCGCGCTCATCCCGCTCGCGCTCCGGGGCATCCGCTACCGGTCCGTCGGCGCGGAGCGGATGCTCCGCAGGAACCTGCTCGTCTACGGCGCCGGCGGGCTCATCGTGCCGTTCGTGGGGATCAAAGGGATCGATCTCCTCCTCTCCGCCCTCGGCCTCGCCTGAGGTCCCAAGGAAAGAACACCATGCTCGCGCACCTGCGACCCGCCCTCGTCCTGCTCCTCGTCCTCACCGGCCTCACGGGGTTCGCCTACCCGCTGCTCTCGACCGCCATCGCGCAGGCCGCGTTCCCCCATCAGGCGAACGGCAGCCTCGTGCGGAAGGACGGCCGCGTGGTCGGATCGACCCTGCTCGGCCAACCGTTCGAGGACCCGCGCTACTTCTGGGGGCGGCCCTCGGCGACGAGCCCTGTGCCCTACGCGGGGCAGGCCTCCGCCGGGAGCAACCTCGGGCCCACGAACCCCGCCTTGGCCGAGGCGGTCAAGGCCCGGGTCGACGCGCTCCGCGCCGCGGATCCCGAGGGCGCCGCGCCGGTGCCGGTCGACCTGGTGACGGCCTCCGGCAGCGGCCTCGATCCCCACATCAGCCCCGCGGGGGCGGAGCACCAGGTGCGGCGCGTGGCGCGGGCGCGCGGCCTCTCCGAAGCCGAGGTGCGCCGGTTCGTCGCGCGGCACACCGAGGGGCGCCTGCTCGGGCTCCTCGGCGAGCCCCACGTGAACGTGCTCCTCCTGAACCTCGCCCTCGACGGCGCCCGCTGAGGAGAGCGCGAGGTGGCGGACGCAAGCGACGAACGGCCGGATCCCGAGGCGCTGCTCGCCGCGGCCCGCGAGGAGGAGGAGCGCGGGAAGATAGGCAAGCTCAAGATCTTCTTCGGCGCCGCGCCCGGCGTCGGCAAGACGTACGCGATGCTGGAGGCGGCGCGGTCGCTCCGCGGGGAGGCGGTCGACGTCGTCGTCGGCTGGGTCGAGACGCACGGCCGCGCCGAGACGGAGGCGCTCCTCGACGAGCCCCCGCCGCTGCCGCGCCTGCCGGCTGTCGAGGTCGAGCACCGCGGCAGGACGCTGCGCGAGTTCGACCTCGAGGCCGCGCTGAAGCGCCGGCCGAAGCTCCTCGTCGTCGACGAGCTCGCGCACACGAACGCGCCGGGGCTCAGGCACCCGAAGCGCTGGCAGGACGTCATGGACCTGCTCGACGCCGGGATCGACGTCCACACCACCGTCAACGTCCAGCACATCGAGAGCCTGAACGACGTGGTGGCCCAGGTGACCGGCGTCGTGGTCCGGGAGACGGTGCCCGACTCGATGATCGAGCGCGCCGACGAGATCGAGCTCATCGACCTTCCCCCGGACGACCTCCTCGAGCGGCTGCGCGAAGGCAAGGTCTACCTCTCGGAGCAGATCGAACGCGCGGCGAGCAACTTTTTCCGCAAGGGCAACCTCATCGCCCTGCGCGAGCTCGCCCTGCGGCGCACCGCCGAGCGCGTCGACGATCAGATGCGCGGCTACATGCGCGCCCACGGGATCCAGAAGACGTGGGCCGTCGCCGAGCGGATCGTCGTCTGCGTCGGCCCGAGCCCCATGTCGGCGCGGCTCATCCGGGCGACGCGGCGGATGGCCGGCGGCCTGAAGGCGGAGTGGCACGCGGTCTACGTGCAGACGCCGGCCCAGGCGCGGCTGTCCGAGGCCGATCGCGAGCGGGTCGACCGGAACCTCGCGCTCGCCGAGCGCCTCGGCGCCACCACGGTCCAGCTCCACGGCGCGGAGGTCGCCGGGGAGGTGCTGCGGTACGCCAGGCAGCACAACGTCAACAAGATCGTCGTCGGCAAGCCGACCCACCCCCGCTGGAAGGATCTCATCTACGGCTCGCTGCTCGACGATCTCGTGCGGCAGAGCGGCGACATCGACGTCCACGTCATCCAGGGGGCGGCGGAGGCGGCGAAGCCGGAGCCCGGGGCGCCGGAGCGGCGCGGGCTCCGGCCGCTGGCCTACGCCTGGGGCGCGTGCGCGGCCGTGATCTGCACGCTGGTCTCGTGGCTCATGCACCCGTTCTCCGACCTGGCGAACCTGATCATGGTGTACCTGCTCGGGGTCGTCTTCGTCGCGAGCCGCTTCGGCGCCGGGCCCTCGGTGCTCGCGTCGGTGCTCGGCGTCGCGGCCTTCGATTTCTTCTTCGTAAGGCCGTACCTGACCTTCGCGGTCGGGGACCTCCGTTACCTCGTCACGTTCGCCATCATGCTGGGCGTGGGCCTCGTCATTGCCAGCCTCACCGCGCGCATCCGCGGCCAGGCCGAGAGCGCCAGCGAGCGCGAGCAGCGCACCGCGGCGCTCTACGCGATGAGCCGGGAGCTGGCCGCCCTGCGCGGGATCGACGAGCTCAGCCTGTCCGCCGCGCGCCATGTCCGCGAGGTCTTCGGGGCCGACGCCGTCGTCCTCCTGCCCGGCGCCGACGGCCGCCTCGCCGCCCGGGCGGGCACGGCCGAGGATCTGGTCGCGGGGGAGCGGGAGCGGGCGGTCGCGGAGTGGGCGTATGCGCGCGGCAAGGCCGCGGGCGCCGGCACCGACACCCTCCCGAGCGCGAGCGCGATGCACCTGCCGCTCCAGGGCTCCGCCGGGCCGATCGGCGTCCTCAGCGTCCGCCCGAGCCGACCGTGGCCGTTCCTCGACCTGAGCCGGCGCGAGCTGCTCGGCGCCTTCGCCACGCAGACGGCGCTCGCGCTGGAGCGCGCCCTGCTCGCGAGGCAGGCCCAGCGCGCCCGGCTGGAGGCGCAGGCGGAGGAGCTCCGCAACGCGCTTCTGAGCTCCGTCTCGCACGATCTGCGCACGCCGCTCGCCACCATCACGGGCGCGGCGGGGGCGCTGCTCGATGACGGCAACGACGGGGCGGCGCTCGACCTGGCCGCTCGCCGCGATCTGACGCAGACGGTGCTGGAGGAGGCGCAGCGGCTCGAGCGCCTCGTGCGCAACCTGCTGGACATGACGCGGCTCGAGTCCGGGGCGCTCGCGGTCAGGAAGGAGTGGCTGCCGCTGGAGGAGGTCGTCGGGGCTGCGCTGAACCGGGTCGAGGAGCACCTTCGAGGCCGGGAGGTCTCGATCGAGCTCGACCGGGCGACGGAGCTCGTCCCGATGGATGGTGTGCTGATCGAGCAGGTGCTCATCAACCTGCTCGAGAATGCGCTCAAGTACTCGCCCGCCGGCAGCCCGATCGGGATCCGGGGGTTCACCGAGGGGAACGTGGCCACGCTCGAGATCAACGATCGTGGTCCGGGCATACCGCCCGGCGAGGAGGAGGCCATCTTCGAGAAGTTCTACCGGGGGCGCGGCCACACGCAGCGGGGCATCGGCCTCGGCCTCACGATCTGCCGTGGCATCGTGACCGCGCACGGCGGGCGGATCGCGGCGGAGAACCGGCCTCACGGGGGCGCGGCCTTCCGCGTGACGCTGCCCATCGAGGGCCGCCCGCCGAACCTCGCGCGCCCGGAGCTGCCGGCGGCGGCGGGCGCTTGATAACGTGGCTGGGCGAATGTCGGACGCGTCCCCCCTCGTGCTGCTGATCGAGGACGAGCCGCAGATGCGCCGGTTCCTGCGCGCGATGCTGGCGGCCCGCGGCTACCGGCTCGTGGAGGCGGAGACGGGCAGCGACGGGATCGCCCAGGCGACGACGCGCAATCCGGATCTCGTGCTCCTCGATCTGGGGCTGCCGGACATGGACGGCCTGGAGGTGACCCGGCGGCTCCGGGAGTGGAGCGCCGTCCCCATCATCGTGCTGTCGGCCCGCGGTCAGGAGCAGGACAAGATCGACGCGCTGGACGGCGGCGCCGACGATTACCTGACCAAGCCCTTCAGCGCCGGCGAGCTTTTGGCGCGGCTGCGCGTGGCCTTACGCCACGCCGCCAGCGCGGCGCGCGGGGCGACGGCGGAGGGCCACCGCTTCGCGGTCCAGGACATCGAGGTCGATCTCGCGCGCCGGGTCGTGCTGCGGGCGGGCGAGGAGGTCCACCTGACCCCCATCGAGTACAAGCTGCTCACGACGCTGATACGGCACGCGGGCAAGGTCCTCACCCATCGCCAGCTCCTCGGCGAGGTGTGGGGGCCTGCCTACGCGGGGCAGGCGCACTACCTGCGCGTCTACATGGCGCAGCTCCGGCACAAGCTGGAGCGCGATCCGGCGCGCCCGCTGATCCTGATCACGGAGCCGGGCGTGGGCTACCGGCTCAAGGGCCCTTGAGTCGACCCCAGCGTTGCATAAGTACCCCTCCCACAAAAGAAAGGGCAGGCGATCACCCCCCACAAACGCGTGGTCATGCGCGTGATCGTGATCGTGATCGTGCGCGTGGTCGTGCGCGTGCGCGTGCACGTGCGCGAGACCCGTGGCTATCGGCACATCCTTGTCAGCATGTGCGGCGAGGCGTGACAGAAGGCGCTTGCCTTGCTCGACGTCCTTGCTCTGGACGACGCCTATGATGCGGCTGACGTCGAGCAGGGCCGCGCACGCGCACGCGCACGCGCACGACCACGCGCACGACCACGACCACGACCACGACCACGCGGGACCGGGAGTCTGTGCGGCGCACACCCCAGGTCGTTTATGCAGCCACTTGTTGCGCGGGAGCGCGTGGCGCGTGTCGACCGGTCACCAGCGGGCACCCTGCGGGTGATTGCCATCGGACGTCGCGTGGTGCTCGTCCTGGCCGTGTGGAGGCGCTCACAGGGTAGCCAGTCCGCCGGCTAGTTGAGCGGCGGTGCGCCGCCCGGCGCTGCGCTGGGCGCCGCCTGGGCCGGCGCGCCCGCCGGTGCAGCCGCGGTGTCGCTGGACGACGCCGCGCCGCCACGGCCCTTGTAGAGCGACGGCGCGATCGTGTCGGCATCCCTCTCGTCCCATCGCAGGTAGGCGACGGCGCGCCGGGTCTGGTCATAGGCGTGCACGAGCAGCGCGAACGCGCGCGCTCGCCTGTCTGCGGCCGCGGTCGGCCCGGGCCCTGCGCCGTGTTCTCTCACGCCGAGGGAGGCGAGCAGCTGCGGCCCGATCTCCCCGGCTCGCTTCACCTCTTCCTCGGTCGCCGCCGTCCTGCCCGCGATCTCGGGCCAGCTGCCGCTGAACAGCGCCGACAGCGCGACGAGGTCGTTGGCTGTATCGATGTGCCCTTGTCCCGCGCGGATCTCCGCGACCGCCTCCGCGTCGAGCAGGCCGCGGCGGGCGAGCGCCTCCGCATCGCTCAGCAGGTTCTCGCGGAGCGGGACCGCCTCCGCGAGGAGCGGCTTCACCGCGCTCTCGGGGGCTCTGCTGGACAGCCACATGAGGTGCGCGTGCCACGCGGCGAGCGCGTAGGTCTCGAGCCGGTCGAGCAGCGCGAGATCGTGCTTCTGGAGCTGCTCCGCGATGGCGGGGCGCAGCGCGAGCAGGCCAGGCAGCACGCCCAGCACCTGGGAGACCGCGCGGGGAATATCGAGGTTGATGGCGACGAGCCGATCCGGGCTCAGCGCCGTTATCTCAGGGAGAGCCCTGTCGAACGCCGCCGCCGCCTGGGGCGGGGCTGCGGGCTTCCTGGGAGCGGGCTTTTTCTTGATCGGAGTCGAAGGCTTGGTCATGAGGGGAGCACCTCTCGTCGAGGTCCTTCGCCGGGCGCCAAGAGAACATGGACTGCCATGCTCCCCGACCCCCCGCGCCGGACGTGATGTGAGCGTCCGGCGCGCGCCGGACGTTCCGGCCAGGGGTAACGACGCATCGTGGGGTGTCAACGGTGCCGGCTGAATTCATGAACGAGGTGCCGCCAGAGTCGTAATCTTACGCCATGGCCTTCGCGCCTGCGTTTGCCTGGGGCGAAGGCCGTGCCATCTGCGACGAAGGGCGTCGACGGCGACCGCGGCCGGTGCGCCGAGGGCAGCGGAGCTAGCCAGGGATGACCGCGGCCGGTGCGCCGAGGGCAGCGGGGCTGCCCCAGGAAGACCGTGTCCGGTGCGCCGAGGGCAGCGGGGCTGCCCCAGGAAGACCGTGTCCGGTGCGCCGAGGGCAGCGGGGCTGCCCCAGGAAGACCGTGCCCGGTGCGCCGGAGGCAGCGGAGCTGCCCCGGGAGGACCGTGTCCGGTGGGCCGGAGGCAGCGGAGCTGCCCCGGGACGACCGTGTCCGGTGGGCCGAAGGCAGCGGGGCTGCCCCGGGACGACCGTGTCCGGTGGGCCGGAGGCAGCGGAGCTGCCCAGGGAGGACCGCGGCCGGTGCGCCGGGGGCAGCGGAGCTAGCCAGGGACGACCGCGGCGGCCGGGGCGCCTCCCACCGCGGGCGGCGTGCCTCCAACCCCGCGCACCGGGAGGCGCATTTTACAAACAACCCCGGAAAGCTCCGCGCAATTTCAGAATATGAGCGCACTTCTTTTCCCCGCCGAAGGCTCCTCCCGCGACCACACATGGAATTCCGTTCACGCTGCCGCGGTGGAAATTCTCCCCCGCTCGCTTCGGCTGCTGGGGGTCGCCGAGCCCGACATCGACGACGTCTTGCAAGAGGTCCTGCTCGCCGCGTACGAGAGCCTGGATCGGTTCGACCCCGCCTGGTCCCCGCCCGAGCGCGAGGCCGGGGCCGCCGGCGATCCGCCGCGCCGGGACGGCCGGCGCCAGCACGGCAGCCCCGAGGCCCGCTGGGTGTTCGGGATCGCGTGGCGAAAGGTCAGCCACCACCTGGACCGCGCCTACCGCCGCCGCGAGGTGCCGGACGGCCTGCGTCCGGTGTCGCGCTACCAGGCCATCGATCCCGCGCCGCTCAGCGAGGAGCGCATCGCTGAGCAAGAGCGGCTGGAGGTCGCGAGGGAGGTGCTCTTGACGATCGCGCCCGAGCGGCGGGTCCTCCTGGTCCTTCACGAGGCCTACGAGGTGCCGCTCGTCGACATCGCGCGCGAGCTCGGCCTCAACTACAACACCGCCAGCAACCGGCTGCGCCTCGCCCGCGAGGACTACCGTGCCGCCGTCAAGCGGCTGCGCCCGGAGCGGCGACAGGCGCTGCGCGCCTGCTGGCTCGTGTTTCCCCTGGCGTCCGACTTCCTTGTGCACGACGGCGGCGCGAGCGCCGCCTTACCGCCGGCCGGCGTGCCGCGCGCGCCTGCCGGATCGAGTCAGCGATCGCGGCTCGCCCGCCTCGGCCGCGCCGTCGGCTCCGCCGCGGCGGGCGGCGCCGCGACCGCGGCCGTGCTGCTTGCCCTCGCCCCGTCGCGGCCCGCCTGGGCGCGCCGCTTCGAGGCGGCGCTGGTCTACGAGCTCCCCGCGGCCAGCGCCGGCCGTGCAGCTCCCCCGTCACAGCCGTCGCAGCAAACCCCGGAATCGCGGCCGGCGGTCGACGCGCCCGCGCGCCCGTGCCCAGCCGCGCCGCGGGCGGCGCCGCCGGCCGGCGCGCGGGAGGACGCCTTCGCGGAGGAGCGCCGGCTGCTCGCGGCGGCGCAAGAGCGCCTCTCCACGGGCGATCCCGCCGGGGCGCTCCGGCAGCTCGCCGCGCACGAGGCGCGGTTCCCCGCAGGCCGGCTGAAGTCCGTGCGAGAGCAGCTTCGCACGGCGGCCCAGGCGCGCCTCGCCCATCCGGCGCCGGGCGCGTCAGGGAGGGGGCCGGCGCGATGAGCCGGTCCAGGGCGAGACCGAGACCGGGGCTCGGCGCGCCACCGGCCCGCGGCCTCTGCGCCACCGGACCGCTCCGGGGCGCGGGGCGCACGGGGCGCGCGGGGCGCTCGGCGCGCTCGGCGCGCTCCGCCGTGGCGGCGGCCGCCGTCCTGCTCGGCGCCAGGGAAGCCCGCGCCGCGCCGGACGCGCCGCGCGCGGCGATGCGGATCGAGGTCGTGCGGGGCCCGGGCGCCGAACGCTGCCCTGGCGACGCGTTCTTGCGCGCGGAGGTGGCGCGCCGGCTCGGCGCCGACCCGTTCCAGGACGACGCGCCGCTGGTGCTCGCGGTCCGCATCGCGCAGGAGGGGCCGGAGCTCACCGCCTTGCTGGCGCTGCGCGACCGCGAGGGCGATACCCGGTGGGCTGACGGGTTCGGCACCCGGAGCGGCTGCGAGGAGCTGCTCTCCGGCGTGGCCCTGGCGATCGTGGCGCGCGTCCTGAGCGCGCCGGAGACGGCATCCTCGCAGCCCGAGCCCTCGTCGCCACCGTCTGCGCCCTCGCCGCCGGAGCCCTCCTCGCCGCTCAAGCCCTCCTCGCCGTTCTCCTCGCTGCCCTCGCCGCCGCCCCCGCAAGCGCAGCGTGCCCCGCCGGAGCCACCTCGGCCGGCCGGGCTGCCCCAGGGGTCCTCCCGGCCGGAGGCGGCGCCGGCTCCGCCGGAGCGGTTGCGGCTCGAAGCGGGGCTCGGGGCGACCCTGGGCCTGGGGATCACGCCGGGGGCGGCGGCCGGGATGACGCTGGCCGTGGGCATCCGCCGGTCCGAGTGGTCGGTCGCAGTGGAGGGGAGGGGGCTCGTGTCGCTGGAGCAGGCGGTGAAAGGCATGTTCGTGGATCCGACGGCGTTCACCGCGGCGACCGTGGGCTGCTATCGCGGCCGCCTCCTGTTCGGATGCGGCCTCGCTACCCTCGGTGCTGTCCGATTCACTCCTCGGACGCCGTGGACCATGGGCTCACGCAGCGATACTATCTTGAGCTTCGGGGGGCGGCTCGGCGCCGAATGGCCCCTCTCCAGCGGGTGGTCCGTGCTCGGGTACGCCGAGGCGACCTGGATTGTGAACGATGCGGTGCTCAGGCGTGGGGCGTACGACACCGCGACGCCGGCGCCGCTCGAGTGGACGTCTCCGCCGATAGGCACAGCCTTCGGGCTGGGCATTACGGCCGCGTACTGAACGACCTTTGGAAAAATCGCACTATCCCACGACCATCGGGCGAGAATTTCGGAAAGGACATGGGAATGGCGAACGCAGTCGGCCGCAAGAAACAAGAGGCTTGTTGTGCGCGCGGGGCGGTTTCGGATAGCCTGCGCGGCATGCGCGCCTGCTTCTGTCTGATCGCGAGCTTTCTTTTGCTTCCGGGCTGCGGCGAAGATCCGACGGTCTACGGCCCGTGCCAGCCGAGCGAGTGGGGCAAGACAACAGTGTGCCCCTATCCCGAGGCGGGCACGGGGGATGCGGGCGATGGCGGGGATGCGGGCGGAGGCGGGGCCGGCGGTGGTGGGGCCGGCGGTGGCGACGAGACTGCCTGTGCCGGCGATTGCGTCCCACCGGCGCCGCTCGGCTGGTTCGGCCCGGCGCTCCTCTGGTTCGGCCCGCGGGACCAGGTACCCGCATGCCCCGCCGCCGCGCCGAACGTCGGCTACGAGGGCTTCGCCGACCTGGCGCCCGCGCCGCTCACCTGCGCGGCCTGTCTGTGCGATCCGCCTGGCGCGGCCACCGCCTCGTGCCAGCTCCCGCTGGGCTGGTCGGCGCACTCTTCGATGACTTGCCCCGGCGACCCCGGCAGCGTCGAGACCCCCTTCGCGGCGCCCGGCGGCTGGGACGGCGCCTGCACCGCCGAGAACGCGGTCCCCGCGGGCCAGGACTGCGGCGGGCAGCCGTGCGTGCAGTCGATCTCGATCGATGCGCCCGCCGTGCTGGTCACCGCCGCCGCCTGCACGCCGAGGGTCGACGAGCCGCCACCGCCGGCGCTCCTCGATCCGTGGCAGACCCGGGCGCTCGCCTGCGTGCCCGGCGCCTACACGGAGTGCCTGGGCGACCGGAGCACCTGCATGCCCTCTCCGGACCAGCCCGGGGTCCCGCCGCCCGGCGGCTTCCTGACGTGCATCTTTCACGAGGGTGACGTGACATGCGCAGAGCCCTACCTGGACAGGCACGTCTTCTACGGCGGCGCCGAGGACACGCGCGGCTGCTCCGAGTGCGGCTGCGGGGAGCCGGAGGGCGCGTCGTGCACCATCATGGCCTCGGTCTACAGCGACGGGGCGTGCACGCAGACGCTCGTGTCGGCCGTCGTGAGCTCGACGACGCCGTTCTGCGGGGTCACGCCGCCCGGCGTCGCCCTCGGCAGCAAGTCGGCGGAGGTCGTGGCCGTGGATCCCGGCGGATGCGCCCCGAGCGGCGGCGAGCCCACCGGCGAGCTGCTGCCGGCCGAGCCGTCGACGTTCTGCTGCCGGGCATAGGGCCCGCGAGAAGAACAGGCGCTCATCGCCTCCCGCTCGGCAACAGCTCCACCCGATCCGCGAGCTCTCCGCGCTCCTCGTCGCGGAGGGCCGCGACCAGGGCGCCTGCGAGCGGCAACGACCCGACCGTCGGCTCGACCGGTTCACCCACCCAGAACGCCACGATCGACCCCGCGGGCGTGCCGCGTCCCTCGGCGCGAAGCCGCTTCATGGCCGCGCTGGCCCTGACGTCCGAGGGGCGGCTGCGCGCCAGGGAATGGGTGCTCGGCCAACGAGCGTTCGCGGCGTGGGCCGCGCGAACCGATTGGCGCCCCGTCGATCCCCTGAAAGCGAAGCGAGATGGTCCGCGACCGGGCGCGCGAGTGATTGCCTGCTCCTGTGCTCCAGACGTCTTGGACATCCCGCGCAGGGCTTGCGAGCTCGACGCGCTCGCTCACGACGCCCGGGGGCGACCATGCGAACGAATTCATCAAGAACGACAGCCTTTCCTGTATCCTCCTGCCCGCTTCTCGAGGCAAACGCGAGCCACCACCAGGTACCCCTGAGAGCAAGAGCCTATGACCGCAGCAACTCGTCCTCCAAGAACGACACGCCCCGGCCTCGCCCAGCTCATCTCCGCGACGGTACTATGTCAAGCCGGATGCACGGTCCTCGATAGAACACCAGCGCCGACGTGCACGGATCCATCCCCCGAGTGCCTAGCGCTGTGTGCACAAGAGACCGTCCGGCCTCAGCCAATCTACTGCGAGAACGTGCTGCCGCTACAAGACCGATTTCTCCTCATACTAGCTACGAAGACATGCGATGAATGGCGCGAGTCATTGCAGCCCGTCAGCGGCCCCTCGCTAATCATTCGCCCGCAGGATGTCGGGATAACGACGACCAAGATTGACCCGTGCTACCACTAGCTCACAGCGCTCGGAGGCTTATCCTCACCTCACCAGCTGCGGCTCCGACGACAATCGCCATCAATCCGCAAGGCTCGTCAGATGAAAATGTCACCGAAACCGACAACATGGATTGGATTGGGGTTCATCGCCGTCGCCGCCTTGGTAGCGTACAACCTGGGAAGAATATCGGTGGCGAGCGATAATCGGCTTCAAACGCGCCAGAACGTCAGAAAGAACAAGCCCGATCCTCGGTCAATTCTGAGCGCCACCCAACAAAGGTTGGCCATCTGCGAAGAGGCCCACCAGCGTCGCGACCACGATCCTCACGAGGGAGCGAGGCAGCCCTACAGCAACGAAGGCAACCCCACACCTCCACCTGAGCGAGGGCTCTCGAAGCAATGCATCACCGCGATGCAAGCGCAGGATCTCAATATAGCGGGCGGACAGTGCAGGAACTTCAGAAGACACTTCGATGCATACAAGGCAATCCTGGGGAACAGCACCGTCGGCTGCGAAACCGTCTTGAGCATTCGAGGCCTTGCCCAGAGACAGCGCCAGATTTGCGATCTCCTTACAAGAGTCAACGAGGAACCCGGATCCCAGGACGCGATGAGCGACCCTCTCGCCGTCGGCGCAGTAGAAGACGCATACACAATCAGCGGCAAATACGGCGACGTCGACATAAACAAGCTGGTAGGTAACCCAGCGTGCATAGCCCGCATGCAGACCGAATGATTCGACTTCGCTCCTCCGTTCAGGTTGCGGGAGCCATCGCCCCGCCGGCCGAACAGGCCAAGGCCATCATTGCGAGTGCCATCAAAATTGCAATCCGCGACGGTCGACACATGGAAGCATCATCAAGGCCGACAAGATGGCTTGGGTTTGGGGTCGTCGCGATCGCCGCGTCGGCGGCAGCATACAATCTGGGACGAAACTCGGCGGGGAGCGACGACCAACATCGATCGCACCAGGACACCGCCAGGAATGACGACTCCGATGTTCGGTCAGCTCTGAGCGTCACCCGGAGGAGGTTGGTCAGCTGCGAAGAGACCCTCCAGCGCCGCGACCACCAACACCAGAAGAGAGAGGGAAAGCCCCACGCCCGCGAAGGCAGCCCCACGCCTCCACCTGAGCCAGCGCTTTCAATGCAATGCGACATCGCATCGCGAGCGTCGGAGCTCAGCAGGATGGCCGAGAGCTGCAGGGATTTCAGGCGGCAATTCAACGCATACGAGGAAATACTGGGCAACGCCACGATCGACTGCGAATCCGTGTTGAGCATTCGGGAATTGGCGAGAGAGCAATTTTCGATCTGCTCCGACGTTATAAGGTACTTTGAGAGTGCGTTGCAGCCAGACGTCACGAGCGACGTTCGCGGGATCGGCGCAATGGAAAGCGCCTACATGACCAAGGACGAGTACGGCGACGTCGACATCGACGAACTCGTAAAGAACCCCGAGTGCATCGCCCGCATGCAGGCCGAATGACTCGAACCCATCTCGATCCGCCGTGTATCTCGTGGGAGCCATCGATCCGCTGGCCGAACGGGCGAGGGCCGCCATTCTTGCGCGCGCTGTCAGGTCTTGCAGTATTCACCCTCGCCGCTCCGGCATCAGCGCAAGAGCCACGGCCCCTAGAGAAATTCCATTGGGACGGCCTCCGTCTCAACGGTATCATTCAGACAAAGCTCCCCCATCTCGCAAGGCTCGGAGTCACGTATGGCGGCGGAACTGCTCCAGGGGCTGTCCATACGGTCATGGTGAGCTTCGGGCAGACCGCGAGTCCCACCCAGGTGCTCAATATCGGGTACTTCATCGGCGTCGGCGTGGGCAAGGAGAACATGTCGACGATCGAGAACAAGAGATTGGGGATCCACGGCACGTTCGAGGCCGGACGGTTCCGCGCGAGCGCGGCCACGAGCCTTCAGTTCTACCAATTGATCGGCGCCGTTCTTCCCGTGTTCACCACGACCTTGAGGCCCCAGGGGACCCTCATCCGGACCACGCACGTCGATTTGTTCCTCGGCGCAGACGTCAACTCCTTCAATCTCAACACCCAGGTCGGACTCACGCTCGGGCTACGATTCAGGGACATAAGAATCTTCGATCGAAGCATCGACGGGCTCTTGTCGATCACGGAGATGAATGCCTGGATCAGCGTCCCCGGACATGGAACCCTCTGGGCGGCCTACGTCGAACCGCGCCTCGGGATTGTCGTCGATCTGGAGTCCGACAAGGGAGCGCCGCGCGACCGGATCCTTGAGTACGGGCAGCTCTGATCGGTCGCGGCAGGGACGCCGCTCGCCTCGTCGCTCTCGCTCAGGCTGGTTGCGATGCAGGTGAGCACCCGCCTCACCAGCGCGTCCCGTCGGCGCCGCTGGGCTGGTTCGGCCCGGCGCTCCTCTGGTTCGGCCCGCGGGACCAGGCGCGGGAGCCTGTACCGTTCTTCCCACTTGCTCGAGAACCCGAAGAAGCCTGCGATACCGAGCCCAGCGAGGGCCGCGACCACCGCGCTCGCCTTGATGTCCGAGGGCCGGTCCCGGATGGACCGCCGCTTGCCGTCCCCCCAGGCCCGTGAGCGGCGTGCCCACGGGCGAGGTCGCGCATCCCCCCAGGATCGGCGGCCTTGCCGCGCGCGCGGCGCAAGAGAGGCGAGCGTGACGAGTCCTGTGGTCGTGACCAAGTATCTGTGTGCCGCCGCCGCGATTCACGCCGTGCTCGGCTGCGCGGCCGGCGTCGACCTGCTCGACGAGGGCGGATCCGCGGCGGCTGCAGCTCCCACCCTCGGGGTCGCAGAACAGCGGGCCAGCACCTACGGGTGGCGGGTCATCCAGGCGATCGACTACAATTTCGACGGAAAGCAGGATGTGCTCTGGATCGACCCCGAGCGCAGCCTCATGGCCATCTGGTTCATGGACGGAGTCCAGCTGCTCGCGCCGGGCCCGATCGTCCGTGGGCCGGCCGGTAAAGGCTGGGTCGCCATAGGGAACGACTTCAACCTCGACGGCCTGGCGGACGTGATCTGGCGTCACGATGAGCGGAATCTGGTAACCATCTGGCTGACGGACGGAGGCCGGCCGTTCGCGCAGGGCCCGATGCTCCCCGGGCCCCGAGGCGGAGGCTGGGTGATCCGGCCGAACGACTTCAACCGCAACGCCGCCTCGGATGTGCTCTTTTACAGCGAGGAGCAGAACCTGATGACGGTGTGGCTGCTGAATGGCCTTCAGCTGCTCGCGCCGGGCCCGTTCATCCCGGGGCCGGGCGGCGATTGGGATATCGCCTCCGTGCCCGACGTCAACTTCGATCGCATCGCGGATGTGATCTGGAACGACGAGGTGCACAACCTGATGACGGTATGGCTGATGAGCAACACGGAGGTCATCGGGCGGGGGCCGGTGATCCCCGGGCCGAGCGGCGAGGGATGGGACGTCCTCTGGGCGGCCGACTTCAACGCTGACGGCATGGCGGACGTGCTCTGGACCAACGAGGAGAGGGGCCTCGTCGCGATCTGGCTGATGAATGGCGTCGAGCTCCTCGAAGCGGGGCCGGTGATCCCCGGGCCGATCGGCGACGGCTGGAGAGCGATCACCGCCGGCGACGTCAACGCCGATCTGATGGCGGATGTCGTGTGGCAACGCCTGGGGACGAGCCAGATCGCGGTGTGGTTGATGAACGGCACCCACGTCCTCTCGCCAGGGCCGGTGATCCTGGGCCCCCCCGGCGGTTGACCCGACCCGGGCGGCTCGCGGCGCGCGCTGGCGCGCGCCGGTGATCGATCCCGGGTTGATCCCGCCCCGCGGGCGCCGGTTGATCCCGCCGCGGTTCTCGGGTGCGATCGGCGCCCCGCGATGCGACAGATCCTCCACATCGACATGGACGCGTTCTTCGCGTCGGTCGAGCAGCTCGACGACCCGTCGCTGCGAGGCCGCCCCGTCCTCGTGGGCGGCGCCTCCCGGCGGGGCGTCGTCGCGGCCGCGTCGTACGAGGCGCGCGCCTCGGGCGCCCGCTCGGCGATGCCGATGGTCGAGGCGCTCCGCCGCTGCCCGCAGGCGATCGTGGTGCCGGTGCGGCACGCCCGCTACGCCGAGGTGAGCGCGCAGGTCTTCGCGATCTTCCGCCGCTTCACGCCGCTCGTGGAGGGGCTGTCGCTCGACGAGGCGTTCCTCGACGTGACCGCGAGCCGCGCGCTCTTCGGCGACGGCGAGGCGATCGCGGCGCAGATCAAGCGCGCGATCCGCGACGAGACCGCGCTCACGGCCTCCGCCGGCGTCGCGCCCTGCAAGTTCGCCGCGAAGATTGCGAGCGATCTGCGAAAGCCCGACGGCCTCGTCGTCGTCCCCGGCGACGTCGCCGCCTTCCTCGCGCCGCTGCCGCTCGAGCGCATGTGGGGCGTGGGCCCGCGCGCGGCCGAGCGGCTGCGCGCGGCGGGGCTCGCCACCATCGGCGATCTCGCGCGCTGCCCCGCGCCGCGCCTCCACGAGCTGCTCGGCCCCGCGTGGGGCGAGCACGTGCGGCTGCTCGCCGTGGGCGTCGACGAGCGCGCGGTCGTCCCGGGCCGCGCGGCGGAGTCGATCGGGGCGGAGGAGACGGTGGAGGAGGACCTCCGGGGCAGGGAGCCGATCGAGCGCTGGCTGCTCGATCTGTCGGGCCGCGTGGCGCGGCGCCTGCTCAAGGCGGGCCTGTCCTGCCGCGCGGTGGTGGTGAAGCTCAAGTACTCGGACTTCACGCTGCGGACGCGCCAGACGACGCTGTCCGAGCCGGTCAGCGACACGGACTCGATCTACACCTGCGCGAAGGGGCTGCTCTCGCGCTTCGATCTCTCGCGGCCGGTGCGGCTCGTCGGCGTCGCCGCGAGCGACCTGACGAGCGAGACCGGCGGCCCGACGCTGAGCCTGTTCCCTGTCGCCTCCGAGCGCCGCCGGCGCCTCGAGGGCGTCGTGGCGGAGGTGGCCGAGCGCTTCGGCGGGAAGGGGCTCACCCGCGCGGCGCTGCTGGAGCCCCCGCCCTCGGGCCGCGCGACGCCGCGCGCGGCCCCGGGCGAGCGCGAGAAGAAGAAATAGTCGGTCTCGAGCTCGTGTAGAGTGGGACGATGGCACGAATCGTCGATTCCAGGTGTCCGCGCTGCGGCGCCCCGCTGCCGATTCAGCCGGCGATGGACGCAGTCACCTGCCAGTACTGCGGCGCGCGGTCGCTCATCGATCGCGGCAGGAAGCCCACCACCGCGCCGATCCCGCAGGGCATGCACGTCGTCCGGGTCGCCCCGCCGTCCAGCAACGCGGCGGGGGTCATCGTGATGTCGGTCGTCATGGGCATGGTCGTGGCCGGCGCGGTCGCCGGCGCCGTCATGTTCAGCGCGTCGGGGCCGTCCAAGGGCCGGTCGGCGCCGCTCGCCGGCCTGGGACCGAAGGCGTACTTCAGCGATCGGCCGATGCTCGCCGACGTGAACGGCGACGGCGCGCCGGACGTGATCGGCAAGAGCAACGTCCCCGGCGGCGAGGAGTGGATCGCGGCCTACGACGGGCGCGACGGCAAGCCGATCTGGAAGACGGCGGCGCTCACCAAGGACGCGGCCAACCACGAGGCGCGGCGCGCGATCGCCGCCGGCCGTCTGATCTCGATCGACGCGCTCGGCAAGGCGCAGGCCTATGACCTGCGCACCGGGACGCCGTCGTGGTCGGCGTTGCTCGGCGAGAAGGCGAGGCGGCTGTGCGAGGGCGACGGCGTGATCGTCGTCGAGACGGTCGACGACGCGAAGCACGGGCTCGATCCGGCGACGGGGAAGCGGCGCGAGCTCGCGAAGGGCGCGGCCTGCAAGACGGTCCCGAGCTCGATCCAGGAAGAGGCGCCCGGCTATCGGTTCGCCCGCTGGCACGAGTTCGACGAGCTCGGGCTGCCCGGCTCGCATGAAGTCGAGGGCATGTCGGTGCGCGGCGCGATCATCCCGAGCGGGCCCGGGCCGCGGTTCTTGCTCGGCGGCCGGAGCAAGGGCAGCCAGGTCGGCATGGTGGCCGCGGTGGACAAGAAGAAGGTCCTCTGGAAGACGGTGGTGCCCGGCGTCGACCCGCTGGCCACGAAGGCCACGGGGGTGGACGCGGGGGCCTATGAAGGCGGGCTCCTGGTCGTCCCCTATGACATGAAGGATCACAAGGAAGGCACGCGCCTCGCCTGCTTCGAGGCCGGCACCGGCAAGCGGCTGTGGGACGTGCAGGTCCACAAGAAGTCGCAGGTCTCGTCCGGGATCTCGATCTCGGCGAACGACGTCTTCTTCGCCAGCTGGACGGCGCTCTACGTGTTCTCGCTGAAGACCGGGCAGCTCAGGTACATGATCGGGACCGAGTTCTAGGCGTCCGGCGCGCCCGCGGCAGCGCGGGCCCCAGGGCTCCCCGCCATGTCGTCCGTCCAGCAGAACCCCTGGCGCATCTGCGTCTACCACGGCGTTCAGTCGCTGATGTTCCCGGCGGCCATCTTTCCGCTGTTCTGGACGCAGGACATCGGCATGAGCGTGGCCACCATGATGGCCGTGCAGGGCGCGTTCAGCCTGAGCATCGCGCTCTTCGAGTTCCCGTCGGGCTACATCGCCGATCGCCTGGGCCACCGCCGCGCGCTCGTGATCGCCTCCTTTTGCATCCTGATCGGCTGGGTCCTCTACGCGCTCGCGCGCGGGCTCTGGACGGTGCTGCTCGCCGAGCTCGTGCTCGGCGTCGGGTTCTCCCTTGTCTCGGGGGCGGACTCCGCGCTCCTCTTCGACTCGCTGCGAGAGCAGGGCAAAGAGCACGAGTTCGCCCGCTGGTACGGCCGCATGCGCTCGATCGCGCAGATCGCCTCGGGGAGCGCCGCGCTCGCCGCGGGCTTCCTTTACGCGCGCTGGTCCCGCCTGCCGTTCGCGATGGAGGCCGCGGCCTGGGCGCTCGCGGCGGGGATCGCCCTCCGGTTCGGCGAGACCGGGCGCGCCGAGCCGAAGGTCGAGGACCACCTGGGCCGCATGCGCGCGATCGTGCGCGACGCGCTGTTCGAGCGCGCCGACTTCCGCGCGGTGCTGCTGCTCGGCGTCGCGCTCGCGCTCGCGTCGTACCTGCCGACGTGGCTCATGGCGCTGTACGCGACCGAGGCCGGCGCCCCGGTCGCGTGGATAGGCCCCATGTGGGCCGTCGCGAGCTTCACCACCGCGCTCGGCTCGATGCTGAGCGAGCGCGCCGGCCGCCGCCTCGGCATGACGGGGACGCTGCTCGCGTGCGTCGTCCTGGTGGCGGCCGGGTACCTCGGCCTCGCGCTCTCGCGCCACGTGCTCGGGGTCGCGTTCTATTTCCTGCTCACGCTCGTGCGCGGGCTGCACATGCCGCTGCTCCACCACGAGGAGCAGCGCCTCGCGCCCGACGGCGATCGCGCGAGCTGCGTCTCGCTCCGCAGCTTCCTCTTCCGCCTCGCCTTCGTGCTGCTCGGGCCCGTCGTGGGGATGGGCGTCGATCGCTACGGGCACCGCCCCGTGCTGTGGGCCTCGGGCGCGCTCCTCGTCGCGCTGACGAGCGCGGCGCTCGGCCTGTTCGTCGCGCGCGCGGCGCGGCGTGATGAGGCGCGGGCGCCGCGGTGCTAGGGCGCCCGTCATGAAGAAGATCGAGAGAGAGGAAGAGGTGGACCGGCTCATCGAGCTGGTCGGCGCCGGGTCCTGGGACGTCATCCACGGGGTCCTGGAGCGGCAGTTCGCCGTCCTCCACAACCGCGCCCAGGTGCTCATCGGTCTGTGCGGCATCGTCATCACCACGACCGGCTTCTCCGGCCGCCTCATCGCCGGCACCAGCCCCCACGCGCAGGGGCTGATCATCGCCGGCGTGGCGATCGTCCTGCTCTCCGCGACCCTGATCGTCTGGGGTGTGCAGCACATCCGCTGGCTCACCCAGCAACCGGGCGACGACCTGCGCGGCTGGCTCTTCGCCTCGCTCGCCTACCGCGATCGCAAGACAGCGATCTACCGTGTCGCCATCGCGTTCCTGCTGGCCGGCCTCTCGTTTTATGTGATCGCCATTGCCATGATGCTACTCCACCCCACCGCGGCCCCGTCGCCGGGTGGGCGCTGAGCCCTGCGCCCCGATGACCGATGGAGCCTCGCCACGGGCGCCGCGCGCCGCCGTCGCCTCGATATCGCACCACGGCCGAGCAGCCAGGGGCGCTCAGCCGCTGGCGCCGGCGGGCGCCCGCGCTCCGGACGCGACTTCGCTGGTGGCATGATGTGGCCTCTTCACGCGCATCGGCGCCAGCGTCGGTGATCGCGAAATGCGCTGAACTGTAACGACGGATCCACACGTCCGTGTTGTTGAGAAGTTGCTCTGTCCAGGATAGTCTCGTCCCGTGCTGTTTGGCTCGGAGGAGCTCGGGCGCGGTCGGAGCCGCTGAAGGCGAACGGCGGCATCAGCCGCGGGGCCTCGCGGGATGGATCTAGGAGGGGCTAGGATGAGAGCAGTTCGTTCTGCAGCGGGGTGTGGGTTGCTGGTTTTCGCGTTCGCCGTCATGGGTTGCACGGACAACCCCGCGAGCGATGACGGTACGGGCGGGGGCTTCCCCTTTCCCCCGAGCACATCGTCGGGCCTCACGGGCGCGAGCAGCAGCTCGAGCGGCGCAGGAACTACCGGTAATGGCGGCGCAGGTGGTGGTGCCGGCGGCGGTGTGGGTGGAGGCGTCGTCGAACCGGGCGATGGCTGCCCTGGCTGCGCGCGGCTCTCCGTGCCGCTCACGAGGTTGGGGCAGGCCACGCAGTTCATGATCTTCTTCCACGAGAAGGTCGACCTGACCGGCGCGACCGTCACGTTCCGCGTGAGGACCCGTGCCGGCACGAGCGGCGGTCTGCAGCCGTTCGTGCAGAACGGGGCCGATCTCAACTATGCGAACATCGGCTACTCGTGGAACGCGCTTGTCGACCTGACAGAGTGGACGGAGCTCAAGGTCGATGTCGATGCGATGGCTCCGGCGAATACCACCTTCAACCGCACCGTGGTGGAGATGATCGGGATTCAGGTCACGGCGGGCAACACGGGGCCCTGGGCCAATCCGACCGTCGTCGACGTCGACTACGTCACGGTCACGAGACCCGGCACGGGCGAAGGGGCTCCGAGCAGCCAGCGCTTCTTCTTTGGCCGTAGCGGGGAGCGCGGCGAAGGCGGCGCCGGGGGCGAAGGTGGCGCCGGGGGGATGAGCGGCGCCGGAGGCGCGGGCGGCACCGGCGGCGATGGCGGCGCGGGCGGCACCAGCGGCGATGGCGGCGCGGGGGGGATGAGCGGCGCGGGCGGCACCAGCGGCGATGGCGGCGCGGGGGGGATGAGCGGCGCCGGAGGCGCGGGCGGGGTGGCCGGGGCCGGAGGCGCGGGCGGCGAAGGCGGCGGCAGCGCGAGCAGCAGCAGCGCAAGCAGCAGCAGCAGCGCGAGCAGCAGCAGCTCGAGCGGCGGAGGCGGCGGAGGCGGCGGAGGCGGCGAAGGCGGCGGAGGCGGCGAAGGCGGCGAAGGCGGCGAAGGCGGCGGCTCCAGCGTCGATGTGATTCATGTGATGGGTCCGTACGAGTTCACGACGAGCGAGGAGCCGATGGAGGTCAACAATTACCAGCCCGTGGAAGGCTCGACGGTGACCCACGTCGCTCAGTGACCCCTGGCTATCCCGTGGCGCCCGCTCGTCAGGGAGGTCCACGAGACGTGTTGAAGCATCGATCTGCACCGATCTGACGACGATTCCGGATGCGACGGCGAGGGGCTCGGCAACCTCGACGAGCCGAGCGCGCTGCCGCGTCCGGAGGTGCCTTGAATGAACGAGGTGCGCTGTCGGTGGCGTCGTCGCGGCGACGACGGTCGCTGAGGAAGCGATTGGCACGAGAGAGCGCTTATCTGCGCTCTCGGGATGCCGCGCTGTGCTCGGGCTCGACTCCGCAGGTGGTCTCATGTGGCTGCCGCGCCCCGCTTCGCTCGACTCCGCAGGTGGTCTCATGTGGCTGCCGCGCTCGCAGCGGCGCCAGCGCCGAGCGAGCCCAAGCGCGTTATGTTTTGGTGACGGATTCGCACGTCCGGGTTGTTGAGAAAGTCGTCTGTCCAGGATAATGTCGCTGCTTGCGGGGCTGGCTCGGCAGAGATCGAGTGCGATGAGAGCCGCTCCGGCGAACGGCGGCCTCGGCCGCGCAGCCTCGCGGGGGCCTATCCAGGAGGGGTCACGATGAGATCAGTTCTTTCTTTGGCGGCGTACGGGGTGCTGGTCGGCGCGTTCGCCATGACGGGTTGTGGTGATGACGAGTCGACCGGCAGCGGCGGTGCGGGCGGGACGGGCGGCGGGAGCTCATCCACCTCCAGCACGTCGTCGAACTCGACCAGCTCGGGCTCTGACGGCGGCGGCGGCGCGGGTGATGGCGGTTCAAACGCGGATGGCGGCGGGGGCGCCGGCGACGGCGGCAACGGTTCGAGCGACGGCGGCGGTGGTTCGAGCGACGGCGGCGGTGGTTCGAGCGACGGCGGCAGCAGCCCGGGTGTCGGTGGCGGCGGCAGCTCGGGCGAAGGCGGCGGCAGCTCGGGCGAAGGCGGCGGCGGTTCGGCCCCGGAGGAGCGTTGCTCCGGTTGCGCGCGGCTGTCCGTGCCGTTCACGACCGCGAATACCGCGACGCAATTCTTCATCGAGTTCGCCGCGCCGGTCGATCTGACGGGGAGCACGGTCACGTACCGCGTGAGGACCCACGCCGGCACCAGCGGCGGCGTGCAGCCGTTCGTGCAAAACGGGGCGGATCTGAACTATCAGAACATCGGTTATTCGTGGAATCCGATCTCCGGCCTGGCAGACTGGCATGAGATCACGATCGATGTCGACGCCTTGGCCGGGTCGAAGCCCTCCTTCCAACGCACGAAGGTGAAGTTGATCGGACTCCAGCTCACGGCGGGCGGCACCGGGCCCTGGACCAACCCGACCGTCGTCTACGTCGACTCCATCACCGTCACGAAGCCCGGCACTCCGAGCGCCGCGCGAGGCGCCGCACCGAGCGGCGAGCGCGGCGAGGGCGGCGCCGGCGGCGAGGGCGGCGCCGGCGGGTGGAGCGGCGAAGGTGGCGCCGGCGGCGAGAGCGGCGTGGGCGGCGCCGGTGGAACGAGCGGTGACGTCGGCGCCGGCGGGTGGAGCGGTGAAGGTGGCGCCGGCGGCGAGAGCGGCGCAGGCGGCGCCGGTGGCGAAGGCGGCTCGGCCGGCGTCGGCGGCGCTGGTGGCGAAGGCGCCACGACCGGTGTCGGCGGCGCGGGCGGCGAAGGCGGTTCGGCCGGCGTCGGCGGCGCGGGCGGCGAAGGCGGCTCGGCCGGTGTCGGCGGCGCGGGCGGTGAAGGCGGCGCGGGCGGTGAAGGCGGCGGCTCCAGTGGAGAGGTGATCCACGTGGTGGGTCCGTTCGAGTTCACGACCGGCGCGGAGCCGATGGTGATCGGCAACTACATGCCGGTGGCCGGCTCGTTGCTGACCCACATCGCCGAGTGATCCCGGGGCAGCCGGGGAGCACGCTGCACCGGACGCAGCGAAGCGCGCGAGGCGCGCCAGAGCATCCAACAGCATGAGCTCGTGACACCGCCAGCCGGAGGGGGCTCGACAGCCCCCCGGCGAGCTTTCTCTGGTTGCGCTGGCGCGAGCTGCGCGATGAGAATGGCCTCGACGCGCCAGGACCCGGCGCGCTCGATGGACCGACCCACGGCGAGCTCAGGACAGCGTTTCAAGGAGGATTCGAATGAGAAAGGTCGTCTATGACATCGCGGTGACGGTCGACGGCTTCATCTCGCACGAGGACGGCTCGGTGGACGGCTTCGCGATGGAAGGAGAGCACGTCGCCGATTACGTCGAGCGCCTGAAGGGCTACGACACCGTCGTGATGGGGCGAAGGACGTACGAGTGGGGCTATCCCTTCGGGCTCGTCCCCGGGAAGCGAGCCTACCCGCACATGGCACATTACATCTTCTCGAAGACCCTCCGTTTCGGCGAGGGCGCCGAGGTGGAGGTCGTGGACCGTGACGAGATCGCGGCCCTGAAGCGGCTGAAGGAGGGCGACGGGGCCGATATCTATCTCTGCGGGGGCGGCGCCTTCGCCGGCTTCCTCCTCGATCACGACCTCATCGATCAGCTCGTCCTCAAGGTGAATCCCATCGTCTTCGGGCACGGGGTCCGGCTCTTCGGCGGCAGCTCCAGGAAGGTCGAGCTGGCGCTCCTCGGCGCGACGTCGTACGCGAACGGCGTCTCGCTCCTCCGGTACGACGTGAAGCGCGGGGACGCGGCGTAAGGGGTCGCCCCGTCGAGGGCGTGCCGCACGATTCCGTCGCGACGCCGTCGCCGGGCCCGCCGCGGCGCTTTTGTCGGGCGGGCGCTGAGCGCCGCGCCTCGACAGGGCTCATCTGGTTGCCGGGCTCACACGTTCGGGCTGTTGAGAAAAATTTCTGCCCAGGGTAGCTTGCGCCACGCGGCTGGCTCGGAGGAGCCAGCGGGCGGTGGCAACCGCCATGGCGAACGGCGGCCCGGGCTGCGTGGCCTCGTGGTGCACATCAGGAGAGGGTCAGGATGAGATCAGTTCTTTCTTTGGCAATGTGCGGGATGCTGGTCGGCGCATTCGCCATGACGGGTTGCGGTGACGACGACACGACCGGCAGCGGCGGTGCGGGCGGTGGGGGCGGTGCGGGCGGTGGATCCAGCTCCAGCACGACGACGCCGAGCACCAGCAGCAGCTCGGGCGGCGGCGAAGGCGGCGCGGGCGGCGCGGGCGGCGCGGGCGGCAGCGATGGTGGCGCCGGCGGTGAAGGCGGCGCGGGCGGCAGCGACGGTGGCGCCGGCGGCGAAGGCGGCGCGGGCGGCAGCGCCCCCGACATCGGGCCCGGTCCGGAGGAGAGCTGCTCGGGTTGCGCCCGGCTGGCTGTGCCGCTCACCACGGAGAACACGGGGACGCTGTTCCAGTTCGACTTCGCTCCGCTGGTCGACCTGACCGGCGCCACCGTCACGTTCCGTGTGAAGGCACATGCCGCCACCGGCGGTGGTCTGCAGGTCTTCGTGCAGAACGGACAGGACGAGAACTGGGCGGGCGTCCCCTGGGCGTGGACGGGCTTCAACGACCTGAAGGAGTGGACCGAGCTCACGATCGACGTCGATGCCGCTGATGCGGCCGATGCCGCTGCTAACGGGAAATTCGAGGCGACCAAGGTGAGGCGCCTCGGCGTCAAGATCGACGCAGGTGCCGAGGGGCCCTGGGCCAACCCGACCATCGTCTATATCGACTCCATCACCGTCACGAGGCCGGCCAGCACGAGCGGTTCGGGCGGCGCGGGTGGTGCCGGCGGCGCGGGCGGCGAGGGTGGCGCCGGCGGTGCTGGTGGCTCGAGCGGTGAGGGCGGCGCTGGCGGCGTGAGCGGCGAGGGCGGCTCGGCGGGCGCCACCGGTGAGGGCGGCGCTGGCGGCGTGAGCGGCGAGGGCGGCTCGGCGGGCGCCACCGGTGAGGGCGGCGCTGGCGGCACGAGCGGCGAGGGCGGCTCGGCGGGCGCCACCGGTGAGGGCGGCGCTGGCGGCACGAGCGGCGAGGGTGGCGCCGGCGGCGCGAGCGGCGAGGTGATCCATGTGATCGGTCCGTTCGAGTTCACGGACGGGCTGCAGAACTTCCAGGTCGGCGACTACCTGCCCGTGCAAGGCTCGAGGCTGGATCCCCTCGGCGAGTGATCCACGAGCGCCTGCGGCGCTCGCTCTCGCGCTGCTGCGCGGAGCGAGCGCCGGGGCCGCCTCATCGATCATCGAGGGCGCGCTCCCCGGCGCGCTCCAGCTCGACCCAGCGTCCCCGTCTCACGTGACTGCGGGGGGCTCTGGTCGGCGGCGGGGTCTTTTGAACCGCCAAGGACGCCAAAAACGCCAAGAAAGACACAAAAATCCGGGTGTCTCATGGCGTCCTGGCGGCCCCATCCTTACCGGCGGGGCGGGGGAATTCCCCCGCCACCCGCCACGCTGCTGAAGCATGATCCGAACCGTCCACACGACCCGCTACGTCACCCCGCTCCGCGAGGGCGGGTCGCTGCCGGCCCTCGTCGAGGCCGACGACGACGGGCTCTATGTCCTGAAGCTCCGCGGCGCCGGTCAGGGGCCGAAGGCGCTCATCGCGGAGCTCGTCGCCGGGGAGATCGGGCGCGCGCTCGGGCTCCCGGTGCCGGAGATCGTCTTCATGCATCTCGACCCCGCCTTCGGGCGGGCCGAGCCGGATCCGGAGCTGTCCGACCTGCTCTCGGCGAGCGCCGGCTTGAACCTCGCCCTCAATTACCTGCCCGGATCGCTCGCCTTCCAGCCGCTCGCCGGCCCGGCGATCGACCCGGGGCTTGCGGCCGCCGTCGTCTGGTTCGACGCCTTCACGAGCAACGTGGACCGGACGCCCAAGAACCCCAACCTGCTCCTGTGGCACCGCCGCCTCTGGTTGATCGACCACGGCGCGGCGCTCTATGTCCACCACGCCTGGACCGACGCGACCGACCCGCGCGCCGACGCGGGCGACCGCTTCCCGCTCGTCAAAAGCCATGTCCTGCTCCCGTTCGCGGGTGATCTCGCCGCGGCCGACGCCGCGCTGAGCGCCCGGCTCACGCCGGAGCGCATCGCGGAGATCGTCTCCGCGATCCCGGACGCGTGGCTGGCCGACGACCAGGACCCCCGCGCCCGGCCCTCGGGCGAGCGGCGGTCCGCGTTCGCGCCCGACGCGGTCGATGCGCCGCAGCCCGACGCGGCGCCGGTCGCGGCGCGGCGCGCGGCGTACGCCGCCTACCTGACCCACCGCCTCGCGTCGCCGCGGGGCTTCGTCGAGGAGGCGCTCGATGCAGCCCGTGCCCGGCGGTAGCCCTCCGGGCGCGCGCGACGTCGACGCCGCCGACCCGTTCGATTACGCCGTGCTGCGCGTGGTCCCGCGCGTGGAGCGCGGCGAGCGCGTCAACGTCGGGGTGGTCCTCTTCTGCCGCGCCCGGGGCTTCCTCGACGCGCGCTTCGAGCCCGACGAGCGGCGCCTGCTCGCCCTCTGGCCCGACCTCGACCTGGAGGCGGTCCGCGGCCACCTCGACTTCATCCGCCGCGTCTGCGCCGGCGATCGGGCGTGCGGGTACGTCGCCGAGCTCCCCCAGGACGAGCGCTTCGGCTGGGTGGTCTCCCCGGCGAGCACCGTCGTCCAGCCCTCGCGTGTGCACGCGGGCCTCGGCGCCGACCCGGCCGCGGCGCTCGAGCGGCTGGTCGCGACGCTGGTGCGGCCGGGGCGGTCCGGACAGGGCTGATCGGCGCGGCGCGAGCCCGCGCTCCAGGCGGCGCGAGCCCGCGCCCGAGGGTCAGTGGCCGTCCTTTTCGCGCTTCATCGCCTGCTTCACCGCGGTCACGACGCCCAGCACGACCGCGCCGGCCGCGACGCCGACGATCATGTTGGCGAGCGACGGCACCACCGCGCCGAGCACGGCGCCGGCGCCCTGGGTCATGTCCTCGATGTGGTGGTGCAGCCACGGCACGCCGTGCGTCAGGATGCCGCCGCCGACCAGGAACATCGCCGCCGTGCCGGCGACCGACAGGCCCTTCATCAGCCACGGCGCCGCCTTCAGGATGCCGCTGCCGAGCGACTGCTGGAGACCGCCGCTCTGGCGGCTCAGGTAGAGGCCGGCGTCGTCGAGCTTCACGATGCCGGCGACCAGGCCGTAGACGCCCACGGTCATCAGCACGGCGATGCCGCTCAGCACGGCGACCTGCGTGCCGAACGGCGACGCCGCCACGGTGCCCAGCGTGATCGCGATGATCTCGGCCGACAGGATGAAGTCGGTGCGCACCGCGCCCTTGATCTTGTCCCTCTCGAACTCGACGAGGTCGATCTTCGGATCGGAGAGCGCCTGCACGAGCTCGGCGTGGCGGGCCTCGTCCTCGTGCTTGCTGTGCAGCACCTTGTGGGCGACCTTCTCGAAGCCCTCGTAACAGAGGAAGGCGCCGCCGACCATCAGCAGGGGCGTGACGGCCCAGGGCGCGAAGGCGCTGATCGCCAGCGCCGCCGGCACCAGGATGGCCTTGTTGAGCATCGAGCCCTTCGCCACGGCCAGCACGACCGGCAGCTCGCGGTCGGCGCTGACGCCCGTCACCTGCTGCGCGTTCAGCGCCAGATCGTCGCCCAGCACGCCGGCGGTCTTCTTGGCGGCCACCTTCGTCAGCACGGCAACGTCGTCCAGCACGGTGGCGATGTCGTCGATCAGGGCGAGCAGGCTGCTTCCGGCCATGGAGTGAGGTCCTCGTCGGGTGAATGGAGTGGGGAGCGTACGGAGCGTGTGGAGCGTGGCGAACGTCGCGGGCGGCGCCGCAGGGCAGCCGTCGCGGTGGGCATGGTAGCGGGCGCCGGCGGCCTTCGGGTCGAAGATCCTGGGCGCCCGCGTCGATCGGCCGGCCTGGCCGCCGGCGCCGTGCTTCGGCTCACGCGCTCTCTTCGATCCCCGACGGCGACTCCAGCCCCGGCGGCTCTTCCAGGCTGATGCGCCCGAGCCGGCCGGCGCGGAAGTCGTGGACCAGGATGTCCGACGCCTTGTGCAGGTCCACCGACCCGCCGCTGCGCAGGCAGCCGCGGCGGCGGCCGATCTCCTCGATCAGCGCGGCGGCCGTCTCCGGCAGCTCCTTCAGCTTGTAGCGGGCGACGAGGAGCTCGGGGTAGCGCCGCAGGAAGTACCCCGCCGCGAACAGGGCGACGCTCTGGTAATCGATGGCCGTGTCGGGGATCGCCCCGCCCACGGCCAGGCGGAACGAGGCCGCCTCGTCGTCGATCTTGGGCCAGAGGATCCCCGGGTTGTCGGAGATGGCCATGCCGGTCTTCAAGGTGACGAGCTGCTGGCTCTTCGTGACCGCGGGCTCGTCGCCGACCTTGGCCACCTTGCGCTCCATGAGCAGGTTGATGAGCGTCGATTTGCCGACGTTGGGGATCCCCACGATCATGGCCCGCACCACCTTGCCGGGGCCGTTCTTGGGGGGCGCGAGGCGCTTGCAGAGCTCCGGGATCCGGCGCCGCGCCTCGGACGACTGGCTCGCGGAGATCGCGATCGCGAGCACCTGGCCCCCCGGCGAGGCGCCGCGCTCGGCCTCGTCAGGCGGCGCGGCGCGCTCCGCCTCGAAGTGGCGGAGCCACGCCGTTGTGACGGCCGGGTCCGCCAGATCGCTCTTGTTCAGGACCTTGATGCACGGCTTCTGGCCGCGCAGCTCGGCCAGGACGGGGTTCTCGCTGGCCAGCGGCATGCGGGCGTCGAGCACCTCGATGACGACGTCCTGCGACGGCATCGACTCGGCGATCGAGCGCCGAGCCTTGGTCATGTGGCCTGGATACCATTGGATCGACATCCGCCGCGCAGCTCTATCACGCCCGGCGGGTCACGCGCACCCGTCCGGGCCGCAGGCCGCCCCCTCGGCGAGCGCCTGCTCGGGGGCGTCCGCCGCCTCGTCCCACGCCTTCTGGAGCACGCCGAGGAGGGCCTCGGCCGGCTGCGCGCCGGAGACGCCGTACCGCCCGCCGAACGCGAAGAAGGGGACGCCCGTGATGCCGATCGCGCGCGCCTCGTCCTCGTCGGCCCGCACCTCGCGCGCGTGGGCGTCGCTCGCGAGCGCCGCGCGGACCTCGTCCGGATCGAGCCCCGCCTCGCCGGCGAGGCGCGCGAGCACCTCCGGCTCGCCGATGGCCTCGCCCTCGGTCATGTAGCCGCGGAGCAGCCGCTCCTTCACCGCGTCCTGCACGCCGCGCTCGGCCGCGAGGTGGAGCACGCGGTGCGCGTCGAAGGTGTTGCCGGGCCGGACCTTGTCGAAGCGGAGATCGAGGCCGTCCGCCGCGCCCACCTCGGTCATCTGCCGGATCATCGCCTCGGCCTTGGCGACGGGCACGCCGTACTTCCTCGCGAGGCGCCCGGCGTAGGACACGTCGGTGTCGAGGACGCGCTTCGCCGAGGGGTCGAGCTCGAAGGCGCGCCAGACGACCTCGACGGCATCCCGGCGCGGGAACCTGGCGAGCGCGGCCTCGAGCCGGCGCTTGCCGACGTAGCACCACGGGCACGCGATGTCGGACCAGACATCGACACGGAGCTTCTTCATGGCGATCAAGGTAGGGCGCCGTGGCGCCTCCGGCCAGGCGGCGTGCGTTGCGGGCGGGAGGGGCGCCGGGGCGGCGGTCGGGGAGGGGTCGAGCTCGCCGGGGAGAACGGAGCCCTCCCGTGTACGCCTGCGTGTGGGTGGCGCTCGGCCCGGCGGCCGCGTTCTGTGGTCTGGTCGATGTCGCGCAATCCAGCGCTGCCGAGATTCATTAGATCACACGCGGGTCAGATCACACGCGGGTCACACCTATAGAAAGAAGGCGCTGCGAGAGCGGTGCCTTCCCCCGGGGCTTGCTCGAAGATGGATGGCTCGCTCGGTGATGAGAGCGAACATGAACCCTATGGCGGGATCATCGTGCCTATCCTGATACCCGCCCATCGGCCCGGCGGGCGCTCACGCCCCCGTCTTGCCGCGCACGCTCAGCCGCGTCACGACGACGCCTGTGCATCCCGTCCTTATTGCCGTTGGCACCGCCCTCGCAGCCGGCCCGGTCGCCGCCGGTCCGCCTCCTGACCCGTGGCACGCCTGGCTCCTCGTGGCGCTCGCGCGGCAGGTCGATCGGCAGCGCTGGCTGGTACGGGTCCAGCGTGAGCGCCTCTTTCGTGCCTCCCGCCGTGGCGACGTACCGGGCATGCCGGGCTGGAAGTTTTACTTTCACGGCATCGGCCTCTGCCTGACCGCACCCGACGGCGAGACGATCGACGTCGACGATCACGGCGATGACGGCCTCACGATCGATCCTTGGTTCTTCACGCAGCGCATCCTGAGCCTCCCTCACCCCGCGCTGCCCGAGCGGCGCCTGCTCGCATTCCTTCCGACCGGTGACGCCATGGCCGCCGCGATCCGCGAGCTCACCCGGGAGGGACTGCTCGTCCGCAACGAGCATCGGCACGTATTCCGCGCCGCCCCTGAGATTGAGGAGAACGCCGGGGCGTTCGCCGCGATCGACTTCTCCGACGCGTCCCTCCGCGCTCGCTGGGCGGAGCACCTCGGCGATCACGAGCTGCTCGCCGTCGAGCGGCCCTCGGCGGCCGCCCAGGCGCGAGCCGCCGCGCAGCGCGACGCCTACAAACGGTACTTGCTCGCGGGGATCGCGAACGAGGCGACGGCAAGCGCGTTCATCGAGCCCCTCGAGACAGTGCTCGATCCGCCGGAGTTCGTCGATGTGTGCGCGGGGCTGATCGACGCGTCGGTGAACGCGACCTCTGCGCGCGCGATCGAGCGGCTCGACGCACACCCGGACTACCCCGTCTGCCCGGCGGTAGCCAGGCTGCTCGCCCGCGTGGATCCGGCGCTGCATCATCCCTACGCCGTGCACGCCGCGGCCCGGTACCTGCTGCGCCGCGGGATCGAGCGCGATCGCGCGGTCGACGTGGTGCTGGCGTTCGCGCGCGTCGAGGTCGTCGAGGGCTATCTGGGCAACCCGTTCCTCGGCGAGCTTGCCCTGCTGCTGCTCGAGCATGCGCCTCCGCACGCGCTCGCCGCGCTCCGCCGGGGGCTGCGATCGAGCACGCCCGCGGTCCGGACGGACGTCGCCGCGGCGCTCGCGGCGCTCGGTCAGGCGTGGTGCCTCCGCGAGCTCCTGCTCGCGCTGGACGACGCGGCCACGTTCGAGGAATCGGCCTCCGTGCGGGCCGCGCTCTCGTGGATTGGATCGGACGAGGCGCGCGCGGCGGTCGCGCGCTGGACGCAGACCCACGTCCTGCGGACGACGGAGGGCCCGGGCTATGGATGGGAGGAGATCCAGGAGGCCTGCGCCGATGAGTCGCTCGAGTACGAGATCGAGGAACGTCGCGCCTGGGCCGACGCGATCCGACCGGGGATCGATCCGGACTTCGACCGCGTGGTGTGGGGATGAAAGGCAGGTGGTGGGGGATTCCCCCATCCTGCCGAAATGATGGAACCGCCAAGACGCCATAAGGCGCCAAGATTATTACTTCATTTCTTGGCGTCTTATGGCGTCTTGGCGGTTCAAAAGACTCCAAAGTACCCCACCACCGGGCGATGCGGCGCCGCCTCGCCGTCGCCCGGTCACCCCCGCTTATCGCCGCTCCTCCGCGCCCATCAGCGCGGAGAGGCTCTGCCGCTGGCGGCCCGCCCCGTCGAAGTTCGATGGATCGAGCCAGCGCTCGAACGCCGCCTTCGCCGCCGGCCACTCCTTGTCGATGATCGCGTGCCACGCGGTGTCGCGGGTGCGCCCCTTGACCACCGCGGCCTGCCGGAACACGCCCTCGAAGCGGAACCCGAGCCTCACCGCCGCCGCCCGCGAGCCCGCATTGAGCGCGTGGCATTTCCACTCGTAGCGCCGGTAGCCGAGCTCGTCGAACGCCCGCCGCATCATCAGGTACATCGCCTCCGTCGCCGCAGGCGTCCTCTGAAGGAGCGGTGAGTACCTGATGTGCCCGACCTCGATGACGCCGTTGCTGGGGTCGATCCGCAGGTAGGCCGCGACGCCGACCGCCCGTCCGGTCGTCGCGTCGATGATCGCATGGAACAGCGGATCATCGCCCAGGCACGTGGCGTCCATCCAGGCGTGGTAGTCCGAGAGGGTCGCGAAGGGCCCATAGGGCAGGTAGGTCCAGCCTCGCCCCTCCGCGTCCGCGAGGTTGGCGGCATGGAGGTCCGCCGCGTGCTTCTCGGGGTCGATCGGCTCGACCCGGCAGGTGCGCCCGAGCAGGATCTCGCGCGGCGGCAGCGGCCGCGGCGTCCAGCCGGGGAGGGGGTGGCCGATCGGCTGCATCAGAGAATTCATGTGCTCCACGGGATCGCTACCTCCGCAAGGTCGTTCGCTGGCGGCACCCGCCGCGGGCGCCGCCAGCCGCGTGTTACTGCGCCCCGATCGTCGCCGCCACCTTCTCCTCGATCCCTTCCCACGTCGCCGGTCGATCCGCCGTCGAGTAGGCCTGGAGCATCACCTCGCGGTCCCCGAGCACGACGACGTAGCTCACCATCTGCACCCCGTTCTTGAGCCCGTTCTTCACGCTCACCGCCGGCCGCCCGCCCAGCATGATGCGCGTCGCCGGGCCCTTCGTGACGGTGTTCGCCGGCCGTTGCTCGTCGAGCACCTTGCGCTCCTGCTCGAGGAGGGCGTCCAGCTGATCGGGCGGCACCGCGCCCTCGAGTGGGAAGACGGCGACCTGGAACACGACGGGCGTCCGGGGCAGCTGCCCGTACGTGTGGAAGCGGATGCCGGCCAGCTCCTCCACGGACGAGGCGCTCGCGAGCGCCTCCGGCAGGTCCAGGGCGACGCCCGTGTCCGCGACCGCGGTGCGCGTCAGCGCCGGCGGCGCGCGGAGCTCCCACGGGCGGCCGGCGGCGAACGCCATCGCCACGGACAGCGCCATCGCCGCGGCCGTCAGGGCGGCCGCCGCCGTGAGGAGGGGGCGCGGCCTCGGCTCGGCGTCCGCCGCGCGCTCGCGCCGGTCCACGGGCGTGAGGCCCCGGGGGAGGACCGTGACGACGAGCGCGAAGCCGACCACGCCGCCGCCCAGGTGCGCGAGCAGGTCGACGCCGGGCTGAAAGCTGTAGACGAGGTTGAGGCCGAGCGGCAGCCACGCGCGGCTGCGCATCTGCGCGATCATCGCGGGGGGCAGGAGCCCGTGCGGGCGGAGCGCGACGCCGATGCCGGCCGTCATGAGGCCCCAGATCGCGCCCGACGCGCCGACGCTCCACCGGTCCTCCAGCATCGCGCTCGCGAGCGACCCGCCGAGCGCCGAGGCCCCGTAGAGCAGGAGGAAGCGCCGCGGGCCGAGGAGCGCCTCGAGCATCGGGCCGAAGGACCACAGCGCCAGCATGTTGACGAAGAGGTGCATCGGGTCGGCGTGCAGGAACGCCGAGGCGAGGAGCCGGTAAAGCTCCCCATGGCGCACCGCCTCGCCGCTGTTGGCGCCCATGCGCCACAGCGCCGCCTCGTGGGTGCCCGAGCCGAAGGCGTAGCTCACGGCGAGCAGCGCGGCGCACGCGATCATGAGCGTCGCGGTGACGCGGCGGCTGCCCCTCAGCCTGTCGACGATCGCGCGCTCCTGCTGCGCCAGGGCCTGCCCCTCGGCGAGCGCCTCCGCGAGCGCCTGGGGCTCGAGCGGGCCCACCTCGGCGAGGCGCTCGTGGGCCCGCTCGAGGGCCGGCAGGGCCTGCCCCTTCACGCGCGCGAGCTCGCCCGCGGCGTCGAGGTGGTGGAAGCCCATCGGCACGGGCTGCACGAACGGCGCGACCTTGGTGAGCGCGGCCTGGCCTGGGGCAGCGCTCCCGCCCACCAGCACGACGTGCGTCGGCGGCCCGCCGGGCCGCACCGCCTTCACGAGCGGCTCGAGCAGGGCGTGGAGCTCGTCGGCCGACGGGTCCCCGGGCGCCGTGACGAGCGCGATCTGGAGGGGCGCCGACCTGCCCGCGAGGAAAGCCAGGCCCGGGTCGCAGCGGAGCAGCACGAGGGCGTCCGGCCCGCGGAGCAGCGCGGCGAGCAGGCGGTCGCGTCGAGCCGCCGCGTCGTCCCCGGGCGCACGGTCCATGATCGGCAGGTCCACCACGCTCGCTTCTCCTCCTGCTTCCCCTTCCCGCAAGAGGTCGCGCGGCGAGCGTAGCCGAAAGGCGGCGCGCGCAGGATCGCGGAGCGCGCCCGGCGAGCTGCCGCGCTCGTCCCGGGTCGGCGCGCCCGGCCTCCTCGCTAGGGCATCTGCGACGCCCGCGCCGCGTGCGCCGCCACCTCGCGGCGGAGGGCCTCCGTGACCCCCGGCAGCTCCTGGAGCCAGTCCCGCGTCGGGCGATTGCGCATCAGCCAGGCGACAGCGTCGTCCATGGCGCTGAACACCTCGTAACGAAGCCGCGAGCGGCTCAGCAGGATGAACTCGATGGCCACGTTGCGCACGAGCGACGCCTTGAAGCCGTGGCCCTCGAACACCAGCGCGGCGCACATCCCGTGGGCCGCGAGCTCCCTGGAGAGCTCCGCGAGCGAGCCGCGGACCTCCCGCCCCGCCGGGACGGTGTTCTCCTCAAGGATGACCAGCGTCGCCTGCAGCTCGCTGCCGCGCTCGCGCAGGATGCTCCGGATCTCGCTCACCGCGGCTGCCGTGGTGTGCCGGCGCCAGATCTGGAAGAGGAGGCCCTTCCAGGTGGCGACGCAGTGATCTTCATCCAGCGCGTGGAGGAAAGGCCACGTCGCCCTGCGTCCGCCCTCGCTGCGCGGCGGCGGCGAGCTCGCGGGCGGCGCGGGATCGTCGTGGTCCCTGAGCGGCGGAGCCGCGAGCGTGCTGCTGAAGCAGGCGGCGACCGCGGCGGGCGGCCTCGCCGTGACCATGCCGGCCGGGGAGGCCTCGGGCGGAGGGAGCGAGCTGCGGCGACGCGCCGCCGCGGCGCCGAGCGACGCTTCCGGCAGCGGGAGCGAGGTGCGGCGACGCGACGCCGGCGCGGTCGACGCCGGCGCGGTCGACGCCGGCGCGGTCGACGCCGGCGCGGTCGACGCCGGCGCGGTCGACGCCGGCGCGGTCGACGCCGGCGCGCTCGGCGCCACGCGCGCGGCGCCGTCGAGGAGGCGCTCGAGGACAGGGCACATCGCGGACGCGCTGGTGAACCGGGCGAGGGGGTCGCGCTCGACGCAGCGAGAGAACCAGGCGTCGAATCCGGCGAAGAAGGGCGGCAGTCCGAGCTCGCCCGCGCGCCGGCTCGCGGTAGGGATGGGCGCGAACAGGATTTCCCGGAGGAGCGCCGGGAGATCTCGGCCCTGCCAGAAGGGCTTGCCCGTGAGGACGAAGAACGCGAGGAGCCCGTAGGCCCAGACGTCGCTCTGGGGGAGCGCCCCCTGGCTCTCGCGCGATTGCTCGGGGGCCATCCAGAGGGGCGTGCCGACGGCGGCCGTCAGCGAGGAGCGCGCGTCGGCGATGATCTTGGCGATGCCGAAATCGAGGAGCTTGACCCGCGGCGCGGCGCCGTCGCCGGCTTCCTCCAGAAAGACGTTCTCGGGCTTGAGATCGCGGTGAACGATGCCCGCGCCGTGCGCGTCCTCGAGCGCGCGCCCGAGCTGCCCGAGGACGCGGCGCGCCTCCGCGAGCGGGAGCGGGCCTGCCCGCTCGACGCAGGCCGCGAGGGTCTCGCCCCGGAGGAGCTCCATCGCGAGGTACGGCAGGCCCGTCACGCCGTCGACGCCGGCGATCAGCACCTCGACGATGTGCGGCGACCCGATGAGCCCGGGAGCTCGCGCCTCTCGCTCGAAGCGGCGGCGCTCCTCCGGGTCGACGGCGCGCACCGGGTGCATGACCTTCACGGCGCGCTGGCGCGCGGTGCTGTGCTGGCGGCAGAGATAGACGCTGCCCGTGCCGCCCGCGCCGAGCGGGCGCACGACCTCGAAGTCGCCGCCGATGATGCTGCCAGCTTGCAGGCCGTAGGGTGAATCCATGGCGCGGACCGAAGCGTTTGCGTGACGGAGCCCCCCGCGCGTGTCGGGCGCGATACCGCCGATTCAATCATGTTGTCGGCCGCTGGCGAGCCGAAGACATCGCGTGGTGTGCTGTTCCAGTGGCGTCGTCCCGGTCCGACCCGGTCACACCCGCGCTCCGTCCACCGCTCGATCGCTGCCGCCGCCGCGCTCGCCCCGAGGATTGCTGAGCGAACGGTGCTTCGCTGTTGCAGTTGCAGAGGCGTGGACGGATCCTCCGCGCGGCGTGTGGTGTCAGGAGAGCTCGGCGATGACCGCGTGGTGGTCGGACGCGGCGCCGACGTCGATGACGTCGGCCAGCGCGAGCCGGCCGGCGAGCCGCGGCGACAGCAGCACGTAGTCGGTCCGCGTCTCCACCTGCGCGCCGTCGCGCCCGCGCAGCGCGGTGAACCAGCGCGAGGTGCGCGGCCTCAGGAGCAGGGCGTCGGCCCAGCCGAACGCCTCGATCGAATCCATCGTGTCGAACCGCGGCGGGCTGCCGTATTTCTCGATGCCGGCCGCCGCGAGGCGCGCGCCGAGGTCCGCGGGGTAGGGGTCGCGGCGCGACAGCGCGTTGAGATCGCCGGCGAGCGCCCAGAGGCCCGCGGCGAACCGGGCGGGCGGCACGAGCGAGAGCAGCCAGCGGGCCTCGGTGAGCCGGCGATCCTCGCTGCCGGCGTTGAGGTGGGTGCCGAGCACCACGAGCGGCTCGCCGCCGAGCGAGAGCTCGACCTCGACGAGGCAGTGGGCCAGCGCCTCGGGCGCGTGCACGCGCGCGCCGGCGAGCGGCGCCCGGCTGACGACGGCGACATGGTTGCGCCTCCCGTTCGGGCGCGGGTTGGCGTTGCCCAGGACGGCGTGCCGCTCGCCGGCGGGCGCGCCGATCGCCTCGGCGACGGCCCGGAGCCGGGCGCCGTCCTCCCAGCCCACGCACTCCTGGAGGACGAGCAGATCGGGGCGCGCGGCGGCGACGATCGCGAGGATCGCCTCGAACCGATCCTCGCCGCCGAAGAGGATGTTGAAGGTCATGATCTTCACGGTCCGATCAGGCTAGCTCCTCCGAGGCCTGGGCGTCTGCGCGGAGCGGTCGAAAGGCGCGCTGAATCGGGTGGACGCGGCGCCCGAGACGGCACACGAAGCGGGCATGGCCGGCGACGTCCTCCCGATCCGCAGCGATTCGCCGCTCTACGCCGCCGCGCTCCGCCTCCGGCGCGAGGTCTTCGTCGTCGAGCAGTCCGTGCCCGAGGACATCGAGATCGACGAGCTCGACCCCGTCGCGCGGCATTTCGTCGTCCTCGAAGGCGGCGAGGTCGTCGCGACGATGCGGCTCCTGCCGTACGAGGGCGCGCTCAAGGTGGGCCGCGTCGCCGTCAGGAAAGACCTTCGCGGCGCGGGCCTCGGGCGGCGGCTGATGGAGGAGGCGATCCGCGTCGCCGGGGCCGAGGGCGCGCGCGCGCTGGTCCTGAACGCCCAGGTCGCTGCAGCGGCGTTCTATCGCAAGCTCGGCTTCGTCGAGGAGGGGCCGATCTTCGACGAGGCGGGGATCCCGCACACGAGGATGGTCCGGCGGATGGCCTGAGCCGGCGGGCGCTGGGGATAGAAGTCCGGCCGGGGATGGCGACGGCCATTGGCGTGCTCGGCGCGCCACAACAGGTCGCGACCTCTGCCATTCCACCCGCGGCCGGGCGGACCCCGCCGCTTCGCCTGCGCTGCCCCTGTACCGATCGCAGACCCGAAGATGCCAAAAAAACTCGTAGAGCGCGGCGCTGGGAGGCGCGACGAGAAAGCAGCGTGTTCCTTCTAGCGCACGTTGCGCATCGCGGTGTTCGAAGACAATCTACCTGATCAATGATGTCGAAAGCGGGCGGGCGAAGCAGCGGATTGGACGGGCCTGGCTGCCCGCGCGAACGCCCTGGTTCACCTCTGCTCGGCTGGATTGGGATCATCCCACGAGCCGCGAGCGCCGTCACCGTCGTGACCGCCGGGGCCGTCCTGGTGGGCTGGTGGCTCGATGTTCAGACTCTCAAGAGTGTTCATCCGACCTTCGTGACCATGAAGGCGAACACGGCGCTGGCCTTCCTTGCCGCCGCCGCGTCGCTGTGGCTCCACTGCCGCGCGGGATCGAGCTTATGGACGCGCCGGCTTTCGCGGGCGTGCGCCGGCGGAGTCGCTGTCGTCGGGCTGCTCACGTTCCTGGAATATGCGCTGAACCTGCCGTTCCATATCGATCAAATTCTCTTTCGGGAAGGGCCGGGCGCCGTCGGCACCCCTCACCTCGGAAGGATGGCTATCACGGCGGCCATCTGCTTTCTCCTCCTCGGCACGGCGCTGTGCCTCCTCGACGCGAAGGCGCGGCGCGTGCGCCGGCTCTTCTTCGCGATGGTCGTGCTGATCGCGCTGTTCGGGCAGCTGGCGGTGCTCGGATATGTGCTCGGGGAGGGGTATCTTTATGGCGTCGGAGCGACGACAGCGATGGCGCTGCATACGGCGCTGCTCTTTCTGGTGCTGTCTGCCGGCGTCCTGTGCGCGCGGCCCGAGCTGAGCGGCGTCGAGCTGCTGATGAGCGCGGGGGCAGGCGGCGTGATGGCACGCCGCCTGATTCTCGCCGCGTTCGGCGCGCCGTTCGTCCTCGGCTGGGTGATCGTGAAGGGGCGGAAGCTCGGCCTCTACGATTCGGCGTTCGAGTCGTCGCTCCTCGTCGTCGGCTGCGTCGTCCTCATCGTGCGCCACATCTGGAAGAGCGCTGCCGCGCTGGAATGCATCGATCGGGATCGGGGGAGGGCCGTGGAAGATCGCGGCCGACTCGCTCTCCGCGAGGAGGCCGCCCAGGCTGCCGTCCGAGAGAGAGACGAGTTCCTCTCCATCGCGTCCCACGAGCTCAGAACGCCCATCGCCGCGCTCCAGCTCACGCTGCAGGCGCTGGAGCGCAGGCTCGGCGGCGGCGAGCCGGCGACCGTCCGGCACGACCCCACCGCCCGCGCGGTGGAGGGGAGCCTTCGACAGGTCGCGCGGCTGACGCGGCTCGTCGATCAGCTGCTCGATCTGTCGCGCATCAAGGCGGGTCGCCTCGAGCTCGAGCTGGAGAGAGTCAATCTCGCCGAGGTGGTGCGTCAGGCCGTCGAGCCGCTCCGGGGGGTGCTGGCGCAGGCGGGCTGCGCGCTGCGTCTGCACGTCGAGCGCGAGATCCTCGGTTGCTGGGACGCGCTGCGGATCGAGCAGGTGGTGACGAACCTCGTGTCCAATGCGCTGAAGTATGGCGCGAACGCCCCCGTCGAGGTCAGCGCACTGCGGCGCGGGGACACGGCCGTGATCGCGGTGCGCGATCATGGAATCGGCATCGCCCCCGAGAACACGGCGCGGATCTTCGAGCGGTTCGAGCGCGCTGTCTCGTCGCGCGACTACGCCGGGGTGGGCATCGGCCTCTTCGTCGCCAGGCAGATCGTCGAGGCTCACGGCGGCTCGATCCGGGTCGAGAGCGCGCTCGGCATGGGTTCGACCTTCGTCGTCGAGCTGCCCATCGAGCACGTCGTGGAGCCGCTGGAGGCAACGCGAACCAGGCCGGAGCGGAAGCGCCCGCAGGCAAAACGCCGCGCGCCTGAAAGGACGAAGTCCGCCGTCGAAGACGATGGCGAGCTGAGTGCCACGCTGGTCGACCTGCTCGACAAGCCGTCGATTCCTTGAATAAGCCTATCCAGATCGACAGGTCGCTCCGCATCGTCGACCGGTCCCGCTCGGAGCCCGCCCCTCCCTCTTCGCCGCTCGGCCTCACGAGAGGCTCTCCGGTGCACGAGAGAAGTCGAGCCCTCGAAGGCAGAAATCTGCTCCGACGAGCTGCGACGCCGACGGCCGTAGGATGATGGCATCATGAGCTCTGTACGCCGCTCCGTCGCGCTCGCCCGTTCTGTCCCCATCGTCATCATTCACCTGGTCTTCGCGGCGTGTGGCGGGGAGCCGGGGCCAGGCGTCGCGTCTGCCGAGGAGATCGGCGTCGTCGAGAAGGGGGCGTGGATCGAAGGGCGCGACGGCGGGGACAGCGCTGTCGCGTGGGGCAAGTCGGTCTGGGTCTATGGCGATACCGTTCTCACGCAGGCGGACGAGGCCGGGACGAACTGGCACCATAACTCGTTCGACATCTCGGACGATCTCGACGCGTCCGACGGCATCGGTGGCTTCTCCTCGCCGGCCGATGGCGTGGGGGCGCCGGGGTACTTCATCGCGCCCACCGCGGACGAGCAGGCGTTCAACGACGCTCACGCCGGCGATGACTGCGCCGAGGCGCCGTGCGGCGCCCGCTGGGCGGTGTGGCCCGGGGCGCCGGTGTTCGATGCGGCGCGCGACCGGGCCTTGATCCCTTATGGCCTCATCTACGCGGAGCCGGGCGACTTCAACTTCCGCGGCGTGGGCCAGTCGTTCGCGATCTGGGAGGGCCTCGACGAGGCGCCGGAGCGGCCGATCGTGGACGCGAGCGCCGAGCACCCCGACCTGCTCTTCGGGGAAGGTGAGCCAGGCTGGGGTGCCGCGCTGGTCGCCCACGGCGACGACCTGTACACCTTCGCGTGCGACGGCAGTCACTCCAAGCCGTGCAGCCTCGCGCGCGTGCCGCTCGAGACGCCCGTCGACCGGGGCGCCTTCCGCTACTTCGACGGCGAGGGCTGGAGCGACGACGCCGGGGATGCCGCAGCGCTGTTCGACGGCGCGCCCATCATGTCCGTCTCGTACTGTGAGCACCTCGGGGCGTGGCTCGCGGTCTACTCGCCCCCGTTCGACCACCGGATCGTGGCGCGCACCGCCCCGGACCTCACCGGCCCCTGGTCGGACGAGGCCACCCTGTACACGGCCCCCGAGGAGCGCGCGCCGTACGACGCGGTTCACCACGCGGAGTACGAGGAGGACGGCGGCCGGGTGCAGTACATCACGTACTCGCGGCCGACGAGCGGCTGGTTCGGGTCGGAGTTCGCGCTCGTCCGCGTCGTGCTGAAGTGACCGGCGGGCGCTCGCCCCTGACGGGCAATCTCCCGCGGGGGCTCAGCGGGTGAAGCGGCGGATGGCGTGCCGGATCTGCTCGGGCGCCATGGGATCCGTCGACAGGGCGCTGTGCAGCACGAGGCCCTCGATCAGCGCGTCGAGCCCCCGCGCGGTCACCGGGTCGAAGTGGAGCTCCAGCGCGCGCCGGCTCCGCAGCATCCAGGCCTGGGTGACGGCGCGCAGCGCGGGCCTCCGGGCGGCGGCGACGTAGAGCTCGACGCTGAGCACCAGGTCGCGCTCCGAGCCGAGCAGGGCCGTGGTGAGGTGCTCGACGAGAAGCTCGACCGCGGCCCCGCGGTCGCACGCGGCGCGCATCTGCTCCTCGAAGCGGGCGGCCATGTCGTCCGCGTGCCGGGTGAACGCCGCGGCGAGCAGCTCGTCGATCGAGGCGAAGTGGTACGTGGTCGAGCCGAGCGGCACGTCGGCGGCCCGGGCGATCGAGCGGTGGGACGCGCCGGCGACGCCCTGCTCGGCGATCACGTCGAGCGCGGTCGAAAGGAGCCGCTCCCGGCGCCCGGGGTCGTGGCGGCGGGCCCGCCGCGCGGGGGCGGCGCGCCTCGCCCTGGCGGCGCTCATCGCGCCTCCGTCATCCTCGCGCCTCGCCCGGCGCCTGCGCGGCCCCCGCGGCGTCGAGGGCGCGGATCACGCGGGCGGGGTTCCCGACCGCGACCACGTTGGCCGGCAGGTCGCGCGTCACGACGGAGCCCGCGCCGACCACGGTGTTGTCGCCGATCGTCACCCCCGGAAGCACGATGGCGCCGCCGCCGAGCCACACGTTGTTCCCGATCGTGATGGGCTTCGCCGCCTCCCATTTCTGCCGCCGGGGCTCGGGCTCCACCGGGTGGGTCGGCGTCAGCAGCTGCACGTTCGGGCCGAACTGCACGTCGTCGCCGATCGTGATCGGCGCGACGTCGAGCGCGACGAGCCCGAAGTTCGCGAAGCAGCGCGCCCCGAAGGTGATGCGCGAGCCGTAGTCCACGTAGAACGGCGGGCGGATCTCGGTGCCCTCGCCGATCGCGCCGAGCAGCTGCTCCAGCAAGCGGCGGCGCAGCGGGCGCTGCCGCGGCGACGTCGCGTTGTACGCCGCCACGAGATCGAGCGCAGCCGCGCTCTGCTCGGCGATCTCGGGATCGTCGGCGATGTAGAGGTCGCCAGCGAGCATCCGCTCGCGCATGGACCGGGAATCCTGAGGGGTCGGCATATGGACGAGTGTACACTTCATAGGAACGGGTGTCCACATCGGCGGCCGGGACGAACGCGTCGGCGTTCGGGCGAGGAGCGCGAGCGCAGCCAGCCGGCCTGCGCCTGCCTGGCGAACGATGCTGCTGCGATGTTCCATCAAACCATGTGCGCAGGACACGCCGGTGGGCGCGGCGCTCGCTCGCACGAGCAGCGCACGGGTGTGCCACGACGTCGGCGTCCTCTGGCGTCTGGATCGGGTCGGCCGGCAGAGGAGCGCCACGAGCTGCTCGGATTCCCGTGCAATTGGCCGCTTGGTACACGGCTTGTTAACCGCTCTGCCCATGTCAGGAACCACCTTTATTCACGTTCGTGGGAGTTTTGTGCTGGTGCTCGCCGCGCTCCATGGCTGTGGCGGAGAGAGCACCAACGCCGAAAGCGGATCGGGGGGCAGCGGAGGCGCGGGCGCTGGAGCGACGTCTGGATCCGGCGGTGGTTTGGATGGCGGCGGCGGCGGTGCGAGCACGGGTGGCTCGACGACGGGCGGCGCGACCACGGGAGGCTCGGAGACCGGCGGCGCGACCACCAGCGGCGCAGGCGGACCGCCTCCGACCGCGCTTTGCCCGGAGGCCATTCCGGTGCCCGAGGCGGAGTGCCGGCAGCAAAACGGCCCCTCGTGTTTCTATGGCGATTGCGAAGACGGCCAGCGCACGGTCGCGACCTGCCTCGCATCGGGGTGGACGCTCGAGACGCGACCCTGCGCCGCGTTTCCCTGTACCGGCAGCCAGGAGTGCATGCCCGGCGAGATCTGCTCGGTGATCCAGGGCGGCGCCTTCTTCGGGACGTGCATCGCCAATCCCTGCGGAACTGGCCCTGTCACCTGCGAATGTGCTGATCCGGGCTGTCCCGCGTGCCGCGTCGACGATTCATCGGGCGGCATCACCGTCACGTGCAACACCTGTCCGGGCGGTGGCTGCCCGTGAGCGCGCTCCCTCGCCGCCTGAACGGGCCGGCTTCAGGAGCTGTGCCCAGGCCAGCACCTCATCGCGCCGGGCGCCGTACGGTAGGACGTGGCTCCAGGGCGGGCTCGTGCGCGGCCGCCCCGGAGAGGTCCATGATCAGGGGTAGACATAGGGCGCGTCGAGCCCGAGCGGGAGCCCGAGCTGCCAGTACGCGAGAAGGAACAGCGTCCAGGCGACGAGGAAGGTCACCGAGTAAGGGACCATCAGCGCGACGAGCGTGCCGATCCCCGTACCCTTCACGTACTTCTGGCAGAAGACGACGACGAGCGGGAAATACACCATCAGCGGTGAGATGATGTTCGTCGTCGAGTCCCCTATCCGGTACGCCGCCTGCGTGAGCTCCGGCGAGATGCCGATCGACATGAGCATGGGCACGAGGATCGGGGCGAGCAGCGCCCATTTCGCCGATGCGGACCCGATGAGGACGTCGGTGATCGCCGTGAGCAGGATGACGCCCACGATGGTCACCGCGCTCGGGAGCGCCAGCGCCTGCAGCCCCGCGGCGCCCTTCAGCGCGAGGAGCGCGCCGAGGTTCGAGCGGTTGAAGAGGGAGATGAACTGCGCGGCGAAGAAGGCCATGACGAGGTAATAGGCCATCGTGCTCATCGTCTTGCTCATGCCGTCGATGACGTCGCGGTGGCTCGTGAACGTGCCGGCCGCGTAGCCATAGACGAGCCCGGGGACGAGGAAGAAGAGGAAGATGAGCGGGACGATCGCGCCCATGAGCGGCGCGCCGCTGACCGTGAGCTGCCCGCTCGGCGCGCGCAGCGGCGACGAGGCCGGCGCGCTCGCCGCGACCAGCAGCGCGACGCTGGCCGCCATCGACGCGAGGGCCAGCCAGAGCGCGCGCGCCTCGCGCGGGGTGAGCGCCGCCGTCATGCGCTGCTCCCCCTCGGGCGCGGCGTCCACGGGGGTCCGGGCGACGCGCGGCTCGATCACGCGGTCGGTGATGTACCAGCCGGCCGCGACGATCACGAGGCAGGAGGCGCTGCAGAAGAACCAGTTGCAGAGCGGGTTCACGGTGCGCTTCGGGTCGAGGATGCTCGCGCCGGCCTGCGTGAGGCCCTGCAGCAGCGGGTCGAGGCTCGACGGGATGAAGTTCGCGCTGAAGCCGCCCGACACGCCCGCGAACGCCGCGGCGATGCCCGCGAGCGGGTGCCGGCCGGCGGCCTGGAAGATGACGCCGCCGAGCGGGATGACGAGCACGTACCCCGCGTCCGCCGCGGTGTGGCTCGCGATGGCCACGAGGATCAGCATCGGCGTGAGCAGCACCCTCGGCGTGACCGCGAGGACCTTCTTCAGGCCGGCGTTGATGAACCCCGAGCGCTCGGCGATGCCGACCCCGAGCAGGGCCACGAGCACCACGCCGAGGGGCGGGAAGCTCGTGAAGGTCTGCACCATGGTCGAGAGGAACTCCGTGATCGCCTTGCCCGAGAGCTGGCTGTGGATCACGAGCGGCTGCTTCGTGCGCGGGTCGATCTCGCCGAACGTGAGCGTCGCGAGCGCCGCGGAGAGGACCACGACCACCGCGGCCAGCAGGACGAAGAGGACCGCCGGATCAGGCAGCCTGTTGCCGGCGCGCTCCAGCGCGTCGAGGACGCGGCTCGCCCCGCGGAGCTCGGCGCGGGGCAGGGGAAGGGACTGCTCGGGTTGCTCGCTGGACATGCGCTCATCTTAAAGCGATCTCCCCGCGGAGCGTGGCGCGCTGAGCCGTGATCGGCCGCTCGGGCCGGCGCCGGTGTGCTTCTGCAGGAGCAATGGATCAGCAGCGATTGCTGCCGGAGCAGCAATGGGCGCCAGGGCCGCCGCGCAGATCAGAGCAAATGGCGCGCTTTGATCTCGAGATACCGGTTGATGAGCTGCCCGGTGAGCTGCCCGGGCGCGACGTCGAGCACCAGCGCGCCGTGGTTCTTGAGGTCGCGCACGAGCCGGTCGCGGAAGCTCGAGAGCTCGGCTGCGGCGCCGCGCGTGTACGGGTCGGCGTCGCCGCCCTCGACCAGCGCGTCGATCTCCACGTCCCGCAGCAGCACCATGAGCGGCAGGTGGCGCGGCATCACCCCGCGCATCAGTCGGAGCAGCTCGCTCGCGGCGACGTCGTCGACGACCTGCGTGAAGAGCACGATCAGGCTCCGCTTGCGCACGCGCAGGCCCACGTGCTGGAACGCCGAGCCGTAGTTGGTCTCGACGAGCTCGGGGTAGAGGTCATACCCCGCGGAGAGCACGTGCTTGGCCGCGCCCGCGCCGCTCACCGGGGGCGCGTAGCTCTTGATGCCGTCGGCGAAGGCGAGCAGGCCCACGCGGTCGCCGCCGCGCGCGGCGACGTGCGAGAGCATCAAGCTCGCGTTGAGCGCGTGATCGAAGAGCGAGAGCCCCTGCGTCTGCGCGGTCATCAGGCGGCCCGCGTCGAGGAGGAAGAGGAGGTTCTGGTTGCTCTCGAGCTGGTACTCGCGGCTGATGATCTTCTTCTGCCGCGCGGTCGCCTTCCAGTCGATGGAGCGGAACTCGTCGCCGCGGCGGTACTCGCGCAGGCGCTCGAACTCGCTCTCGCCGCCGCGCTTGCGCGAGGCGCGCAGCGCCGACGGATCGCGATCCTGGCGCGCCATGAGCTCGAAGGTGCGCACGGCCTGCACGTCGGGGTACACCTTGACCGGCGTCTCCGCCGGCACCGTGACCTGCCGGATCCAGAGGCCGAACGGGGAGAGGTAGCGCACGTGGTGATCGCCGATCACGTGCGCGCCACGGCGGGTGGGGCGCACGTGGTAGCGGGCCGTCGCGCGCTCCCTGGGCGGGAGCTCGAGCTTCACGGGCAGGTCGTCGCTCTCGGCGTGATCGAAGAGATCGTCGGCGACCTCGATCGAGAGCTTGCGGCGCGAGAGCGAGCGGATCTCGAGCGTGATCAGGTTCGGGCGCCCGATGGAGAGCACCGCGGGGGCGTGGCGCTTCACCGTCACCAGCGGCTTCCGCGCGAGCAGCGCGTCGATCGCGGCCCAGAGCGCGATGCCCGCGTCCGCGGCGAGCATGGGCAGGAGCAGCGTGCGATCGACGAGCGTCGCCACCGCGAGCCCGAGGGGCACGATCGCCAGCAGGACGAGGGCGCGCGAGGGGATCATCGCGCTCAGGCCGCCGTCTTCGGCACCTTGGCCTCGCGGAGGATGTCATCGACGCAGTCGTCGGCGCTCACGCCCTCGATCTCGGCGTCGGGGTGCAGGATGAGCCGGTGGCGCAGGATGGCGGGCGCGAGCGCCTTCACGTCGTCGGGGATGACGTACTCGCGGCCCTCGCTCGCGGCCATGGCGCGCGCGACCGCGAGCAGGCCGATCGACGCGCGCGGCGAGGCGCCGAGGTAGACCGAGCGGTGCACGCGGCTCCGGCCGACGATGTCGGCGATGTACTCGATGATGCCGTCGTCCACGCGGATCCGCGCGAGCCCCTCGCGCATCTGCACGAGCTCGGCGGCGGTGGCGACGCGCTGGATCTCGAAGCGATCGAGGCGCGCCGCGTGGAAGCCGTTGACGTGGTTCTTGAGGATCAGCCTCTCGACCGCCTGCGAGGGGTGCTTGACGTTGACCTGGATCAAGAAGCGATCGAGCTGCGCCTCGGGCAGCGGGTAGGTGCCCTGCGACTCGATGGGGTTCTGCGTGGCGATGACGAAGAACGGATCCGGCAGCGCGCGCGTGATGCCGTCGGAGGTGACCGCGAGATCCTGCATCGCCTCGAGCAGCGCGCTCTGCGTCTTGGCGGGCGCGCGGTTGATCTCGTCAGCGAGGAGGAGCTGCGTGAAGATCGGCCCCTCGTGGAAGACGAAGCGGTCTTCCTTCTGGTTGAAGACGTTGCCGCCGGTGACGTCGCTCGGCATCAGATCGGGCGTGAACTGGATGCGCTTGAAGGTGGCGCCGAGCACGTGCGCGAGGGTGCGCACGAGCAGCGTCTTGCCGAGGCCGGGCACGCCCTCGATGAGCACGTGGCCCCCGGCGAGGACGGCGACGAGCGTGTGCAGGATGAGATCGTCCTGGCCGAGGAGCACCTTGCCGGCCTCGCGGCGGAGGAGATCGAAGCGATCGCGGAATTCAATCGGGTTCATGTCGTCTTTCGATCGGAGGTTCGCTGACCGGTCGCGTCGAGGAAGCCCTGGAGCTCGCGCACGAGCTCGAGATCGGCGGCGGCGCCGTCGCGCGAGCGAGGCGAGGGCCGCGCGCCGCGCGCGCTCTCTGGCGCGCGGAGCGACGAGGCGGGCGCGGCGTCCTCGCGGGCGCCGGAGGCCTCGACCAGCACGCGCATCACCTCGGCCTCGGGGCGGCCGGTGCGCGCGGCGATCGCCTCGGCGAGCGGGATGAGGCCCCGCCGGCCGGACCGGTGCACGCGCTCGCGCAGGCGATCGAGCGCCCAGCTCGCGTAGAGGCCCGCGGCGTGGCGCGAGGCGCGCGCGCGCCGGTAGGCGAGGCCGAGCGCGCGGGCGTGATCGGCGAAGGCGCGCCGGCCCGCGGCGGGCGGATCGCGGAGGCGCGCGAAGGCGCTGCCCTTCCAGAGATAGAGCAGCGCGAGGAGCAGGAAGAGCTGCGCGATCACGGGCCAGAGGTTCGCCTCGCGCACCGCCTCGAAGGGCGTCTCGGCGCCGACGCCCGTCCACTCGTCGACGATCTCGACCTCGGTCGCGTACGGCGCGAACCGGAGCAGATCGAGGAAGAGCTGCGCGTTGTCGGGGGCCGCGAGCGAGACGTTCGACACGAGGCGATCGTCCGCGACGACGACGACCTTTCCCTGGCCGAGGCGGCGGACGACGCCCGCGGTCGAGGACGATTCGCCCCGGAGGATCATGTAGAGGTCTTCGGGCTCGTCGCCGTTCGCCTCGACGAGGCGCTTGCCGGGCGGGAGCGAGGCGCGGAGCCCGCGCGACCAGTCCGCGGCGAGCGCCGTCGACGTCTCGGCGTCCTGGGCCACGCGCAGGCCGAGCTCGACCTCGTCGGGCAGGCGCGGGAGCCCGGCGAGGAAGAGCGTGCCGCCCTTGTCGCGCACCCACGCGAAGAGGTCCTTCCACGTCGCGTCGTCGATCGCCGCGCCCGGCAGCACCACCAGCGCGAGCCCGCGATCGGGCGCCGCGAGCGCCTCGCCGCGGCGCCGCGCCTTGAAGCCCTGCTCCTTGAGCACCTCGAGCACCGCCTGGGTGCCCGAGGGCGACCGATCGCCGCCGCCCTCGTCGCCGCCGCCGGCGTGCGGGGTGCAAGAGACGCAAGAGAGCGCGGCGGAGAGGCCGAAGGCGACGAGCGCGAGCGCGAGCCCGCGGCTCACGAGCGGGACGACGCGGTCCATCACCGCGCGGAAGATCGGCTCGGAGGGCGGCGTGACGCCGAACTGCACGCCCTCCACGTCGCGCACGATCGATCGCATCGCGCCCTTGAGATCGGGCCGCTCGCGCAGGCTGCGCACGTAGTCGCCGTTGGTGCGAGAGGGGTGGATCTCGATGAGACCATCCCCGTCGAGGCGGCGCAGGAGCGCGGCGTACGCGTCGTCGATCGCGCGCGCGTAGTCGCCGCGGGCCGCGTGGCTGCGCGCGCGCGCGAGCAGGCGCTGCACGTCGGTCTCGACCTCGCGCCTCGCCGTCTCCTCGGGCGTGGGGCCGCGCGCGGGCGCCCTCTCCTCCTTGGCCTCCTCGGCGGGCGCGCGATCGCGGAGCAGGTTCTTCAGCAGCGCGTGGATCACCCCCCCGAAGAAGACCACGAGCAGGCCGATGAAGAGCGCCGACGCGAGGAAGCTCATCCCCGAGAGATCGACGCGCATCTCGGGCCCGGGGCGGCGGCGCTCGTCCTCGCTCGGGCCGCGATCGGTCGGCGCGCCGCCCGCGCGATGTTTGCCGGACGCGTCGCGGCCGCCGCGGCCGCCGCGGCCGGACGCGGCCGAGCTCGAGAGCTCGACCGGGGGCAGCTTGCACGCGGCGGGGAGCTCCGGGCACACGTCGCTCGATCCGGCGATGATCGGGCACCACGCGTGCTCCTCGGGGGTGAGCGGGTAGTCGTCCTCGTGGCAGAAGCGGTAGCGATCGTCCTCGAGGACGTCGCGCACGCTCCAGTGAACGTTCTCTTGGACGTTCTCTTCCACGTCCTCCGCCCGGGCGTCCCGCGCGAGCGGCGCGCCAGCGGAGAGCGCGACGAGGGCGGCGAAGAGGCGCGCGCGGCGGCTCACGCGGCGGCCCTCTTCTCGCCTTCGCGCGCGGCGATCGCGAGGAAGCGGAGCTGGATGTCCCAGCCGTCGGCGCGCGTGCGCGCGTCGATGTAGTGGAGGAAGCGCGCGGTCGCGACGTACGGGATGCCGGCGAAGAAGCCCGCGAGCGCGAAGGGCGAGCCGCCGTCGTCGAGGAGCGCGCCGAACGGCTTGCCGAGCTGGAGGATCGCGTCGACGAGCGACTGGCCGAGCAGCTCCGCCGTGAGCGCGATGCCGGCCTGCGCGAGGAGCAGCGCGATCAGCGCGCCCAGGACCGCGGCGACGCGGCCGGTGACGAAGCGGCTGCTGCGCTGGATGGCGTCGCCGGCGCGCGCGGCCTCGAGCAAGCTGGCCTCGTGCACGAAGACGAGGCGCGGCCAGGCGAGGGGGAGGCCGAGGAACATCGGGAGCGCCGCCGCGGCGAGCAGGAGGCGGCTCAGGAAGAGCATCCACAGGTACGACGAGAGGCGCGCCTTGAACAGGCGGAGCACCTGGCCCGCGCTGAGCTCCTCCGAGAAGAGCAGGCGCCCCACCGCGACGGTGAACACGCCCTGCGCGACGCCGCCGAGCGCTATGGCGACGCCCCACACCTCGAGCCACGACCAGCCCGCCGCGTGCCGCAGCGCGAGGCAGCCGGCGAGCATCGGGAGGAAGAGGATCGCCGAGAGCCGCGCGTAGAGGCCGAGCGCGAGCGACATGGAGAGGCGGCAGGCGAGATCGAGGATCTCGGAGAGCGGGCGCGGGCGCAGCACGATCGCGGAGGCGCCGAGGTTCATCGCGAGGCCTCCTGCGCGGGGCGACCCGCGAGCGCGAGGTAGAGGACGATGAGCAGCGAGAAGACGCCCGAGGCCGCCCACTTCACTGGCGGGGGGAGCCCCGAGGGGGACCAGAAGCCCTCGATCCCCGCGGCGATCAGCAGCATCGCCGCCGCGCCGAGGATCTGGCGCACGATCGACGGCGCCGCGCGGCGCAGCGAGCCGACGCGCGTGCGGCCGCGCGTCTCGACGAGCGCGTAGCCCATCTCGAGCCCCGCGCCGCCGGCGATCACGATCGCGGTGAGCTCGAAGGGCGCGTGGCTGCACATGAACGTCCAGATGTTGCCGCCGTGGCCCACGCTCATCACGTGGCCGACGACGGTGCCCGTGAAGAGGCCGTTGTAGATGAGGAAGAAGATGCTGCCCGCGCCGAAGAGCACGCCGGTGGCGAAGCAGCGGAAGGCGATGCCGACGTTGTTGAAGACGTAGAACCCCGCCATGCCCGTGTCGGTGCCCGCGTCGCGCCCGTTGAGCCCCTCGCTGTACATCTGGGCCATGCCCTGGAGCACCGGGCTCGGGAGCACGTGGGTGGCGAACTCGTCGGAGGCGAGCGCGCCCGCGATGCCGACGAGCGAGGGGAGGAAGAAGAGCGCGCAGGCGATCGCGAAGAAGCGGCCGTTCGCGCGCAATGCGCGCGGGAAATCGCGGGTGAAGAAGGAGACGATGTCGGGGAGGCGGAAGGGCTCCGCGCCGTAGAGCGCCGCGTGCGCGCGCGCGGCGAGCGCGTCGAGGTACGCGGTGAGATCGGGCGTGTAGCGCGCCGCGCGCGCGCGCATCAGATCGGTGCAGAGCGAGCGGTAGAGCGCGGCGAGGCGCGAGATGGCGGCGCCGTCCTTCTTCGCGAGCGAGCCGCTGTCGTGGAGGAGGAGGCGATCGAGCTCCTGCCAGTCCGGCCTGCGGGCCGCGACGAACTCGTCCTGGGAGCGGGCGCCGATCACGCGCTCACCTCCTTCTTGCGCTTGCGGCGGGGCTTCGGGCCGGTCGCGGCCCCCTCCTGGCCCCCGCGGTGCGCGTGCGCGCGGTGGTGGAGGACGCCGAGGAAGCGCGTCGCGTCCTTGTAGCGGACGCCCATGCGCCGCGCGAACACGGGCGCGGTCATCTCCGCGAGCTCGCTCGCGCGCGCGGGCGAGAGGCGATCGAGGCGGCGGAGGAAGAGCTCGATGGCGTCGAGCTCCTCGCCGGAGAGCGGGAGGCGCGCGGGCAGGCTCGAGAGCTCCGCGGGGCTCGGCGCAGGTCGGAGGACGAGCGGGCCGGCGACGGTGTGGCGCGCCTCGACGATCACGAGGGTGCCGCCCACGAGATCGCCGAGGCGGCGGAAGCGCGGATCACGACCCATGACGGCGAGGCCGACCGCGTACGTGCCGAGGAACGAGAGCGGATCGATGAACGGGGGGAGGAGATCCGCGGCGCGCAGCAGGTTGCGCAGCAGGCTGTCCCCGAAGCGGAGCGGCTGGCCGCCGTCGGTGACGACGCGCAGCGAGAGGGCGCGCTTGCCGGGCGTGCAGCCGCTCCAGAGGGTCTCGAAGAAGACATAATACCCCCACTCGATCGCGAAGAGGACCAGCAGCACGAAGCCCGTCGACGCGCCGCGCAGCGCTGGCCCCACCGCGATGCCGCCGATCGCGGCGAGCATCCCGACCGCGAAGACGATGACGCCGCGCACCACCAGATCGATGAGGTACGCGAGCGCGCGCCGCGCCGGGCCCGCGATCTGGTGGCGGAACCGCACGTGCTCCGGCGTCTCGATCTCGGCGCTCGTGTCGAGCGGCTCACGGAGCGTCTCGCGGTGGATCATGCGGCGAGGAGGGCGATCAGGATCCCGCCTTGGGCGGGGCGACGACGACCTTGGTGCCGGCGATGCGATCGTGCAGGCAGCGGCGATCATCGCTGAAGATCATGAGGCCGTCGACCAGGTTGACGATCCCGTTGAGCAGCTGGCCGACGGCGGGGATGAGGCCGGGGAGCGCGATGAGCCAGTTGCGGACGACGACGCCGGACATGAAGTCGACGCGCGAGCCGTCCGCCTTGATGATCTTGATCTTCGTCCACTTCTTCCCGAGCGTCTGCCCGCGCGTGGCGATGAGGTACCACTGGTAGATGACGAGCTGGACCGGGCCGAGGAGCGCGCCGATGCCGAGCCTCAGGTAGAGCGCTTCCTCGTCACGCGCGAGCTTACCGAGCTCGTCGGTGACGCCGAAGAAGAACAGGACGGGGAGCACGGAGCCGACGAGCAGCAGGTTGTCGAGGATCCGCGCGCCCAGCCGCGTGCCGCGCTCGGCGAGGACGTGCTCGCCCGGCTCGTCCTCGCCATAGGAACGCGCGTCGTCGGTCGTCGGTGCGGCGTACGGGTTGTACTCGTGCCTGGGATCGTCGAGCTGCATGCCCCCTCCTCCTCGTCGGAATTGCATCACCCGAGCGGCAGCGCGTCAATTGGCCGAGCCGCTCGGCCCCACACGGCGCACGCGCGGCGGCGCCCGGCCGCGGCCTCCCTGAAAGACGCGCACGTCGGCGAGCCAAGGGCCGTCCCCCGGCGGCCACCGCGGACGACCTCCTGACTGCACCGCGTGAAATCACGTGTCGAGATCGTCGACGAGCACAAAGGTCGTCGCTCGGCCCCGCCGGCTGGGGGGAAATCGATGGTTCATGCAACCACGGAATCCTTCGCGTGGACTCCATGCCATGGCATCAGGGCCCCACGCAGGTCGCAGCGTGCGACTTGCGTTCTGCACCCGCTAGAGCGGATATCGGTCGGGCGCGCTCACCCCTTGTTCCGCCCACCCCGCGACCTCCGGTACTCGTCGAGCTCCTCGCGGCCCGCCTTCCCGTTCCGCTCGAGCGTCTTCAGCCAGCCGTCGCGGTATTCCCGCATCGTCTCGGCCACGGTCTCGGCGACGACGAGGTTGCGGTACCACTTCGCGTCGGCCGGCACGATGTACCAGGGCGCGTGCTTGGCCGAGCAGCGCCGGAAGACCTCGTCGTAAGCCTCGGTGTACTCGTCCCAGTGCTCCCGCTCTTTCCAGTCGTTCACGTTGAGCTTCCACGCGGTCGACGGGTTCTCCTCGCGCTCCAGCAGCCGTTTCTCCTGCTCCTTCTTGCTGATGTGCAGGAAGAACTTGATCACGATGGTCCCGTGCTCGGCGAGCAGCTCCTCGAAGTCGTTGATGTGACCGTAGCGCTCCCCCCACAGCGCCTTGGGCGCGAGGTCGTGCACGCGCACGACGAGCACATCCTCGTAATGAGAGCGGTTGAAGATGGCGAACTCCCCCGCGCGCGGCGCCTGCCGGTGGATACGCCACAAGAAGTCGTGCTCCCGCTCCTCCTTCGTGGGCACGCCGAACGAGCTCACCGTGACGCCGCGCGGGTTCAGCGCGCCGACGACGTTCTTGATCGCCCCGTCCTTGCCGGCCGCGTCGCGGCCCTGGAGGACGATGAGGATGCTGTGCGTCCTCGCCCCCCACATCAGCTCCTGCAGCTCGAGCAGCTCTTCGCCGAGCTCCTTGAGCCGCTCCGCTGCCTCCTGCTTCGTCGCGTCCCGAGGCGGATCGGTCGAGACGTCATCGAGGCGAAACTTCGAATCAGGCTTCGTGAGTCGCGTGATGGGCATGCCCGCGAGCCTACACGATCCCGCAGCGTCGCCGCCGCGGGAGTGACGCGCGACGTCACGGCGCCGCGGCGGCGACGAGCCGCTCGATACGGACGAGCGGAGCCCCCGAGGGGAGGCGAACGCGACAATCCCCTTCATGCTTGGCGAGCGAGCCCTCGCGCTCCTTGCCATCCGCGCGGAGCGGTGAAGACCGGAGCAGGCCGCCGGGCCGATGACGGGGTAGCTGGTGACCGGTAACCCGGTCGACCCGAACGCGTGACCCGTTGACGCGTGGACCCGTTGACGCGTGGACCCGTTGCCGATGACGCGACGTGCGGACAGCCACATCGGCGGTGCGCGAGGAAAATCCTGTTGCAGAAATGAAATGAACTACGTACCGTCGAGGTCGGAAGGGCATCGCCATGCGCCTGTCCTCGTCCCTCGGGTGCTTCCGATGGTGCGCCTGGCGACGCTTCTGCCGTGGAGGGGGGCGCGGATGACGCACGCTCTTGGATTCGACCATTCCTTGGCTCGGATACGGCCTGCCGCCCCGATCGCGTGATGCTGGTCTCTGCCCCTGTCTCCCGGCTCCCAGCGGCTCACCGGCGGCGCTCCGGCGTTCACCTCGGCATCGGCGTCAAGCTCGCCGCGGCGACTGTGGTGGTCCTCACCAGCGTCACCGTGCTGGTCGCCAATCAGGTGATCCAGAAGACAAGAGATGATCTCGTGTCGGCGAAGGCGAACGCCGCATCGATGATGGCGGATCTGCTCTCGGGCTCCCTGACCGCGCCGCTCGATTTCGGCGATCGAGACACGGCGCAGGGCGACCTCGACCAGCTCCGGTCGAACCGCGCGCTCATCGCCGCGGTCGCGTGGGGCAGCGACGCCGAGCCCGTCGCCAAGATCGGTCAGCCGGAAGGCGGCCTGTCGGCGTTCACCGCGCGCGGCGCCGAGAACCAGGTGCTGGAGCGCGAGATACGCGTCGCCCGCCCGATCGTGCGCGACGACGGGCGGCGCCTCGGGACGCTCGTCCTCGTCTTCTCCCTCGAGCCCGAGAACGCCGCGTTCGCCGCGGCCCGCCGCAACATCCTCGAGTTCGCGGGCATCGTCGGCGCGATGACGGCCTTCCTGCTCCTCGCGTTCGCAAGGTGGCAGATCGTGCGCCCGCTCTCGCGGCTCGTCGACGCCGCGCGGCGGGTCGGGGAAGGGGACCGCGCCGTCCGCGTGAACGTCCGCACGAACGACGAGCTCGGCCGGCTCGCCGACGTCTTCAACGCGATGAGCTCCGCCATCCTCGAGCGCGAGGGCAGGCTCGAGATGGCCACGGAGAGCCTCCGCGAGCTCTTCGACAACATGCGCGAGGCCATCGTGGCCTTCGGGCCCGACGGCCGGCTGGGCAGCGAGGCCTCGAAAGAAGCCAGGCAGATCTTCGGCGACCGCGCCGCGGAGGGCAACCACGTCGCGGAGCTCCTCTACCGCGGCGGGCCGCTCTGCGTCGAGAGCCAGGCGCTCCGGCAGTGGGTCGACGCGGCGTTCGACGCCGAGGTCGACGCCTTCCCGGAGGTCGCCGAGCTCGCCCCGCGCGAGGTGTGGTTCGAGCGCGCGCCGGGCGACCGGAGGTTCCTGCGGCTGGAGTTCTGCCCCATCGTCTCCGGCCGGAAGATCGCGCGCATCATGCTGCTCGCGACCGACCAGACCGAGCTCAGGCGCCTCACGGAGAGCGTCAAGACGAAGGACGAGGAGCACGCGCGCCAGATCGCCGCCATGCGCCGCCTCATCGCCGGCGGCGGCCAGGTCTTCGTCCGCTTCATCGAGATCTCGCGCGAGCGCGTGGCCCGGTGCAGCGAGATCCTGAGGCCCGGCGGGGAGCTCTGCCCCGCGGACATCGACGAGCTCTTGCAGCAGCTGCACACCATGAAGGGCGAGGCCCGGTCGTTCGACCTGGAGCGCCTCGCGGACGAGATCATGACGCTCGAGGACGAGCTCTCCAGGGTCCAGGCGCGCTCGCGCTCGGAGGACAGGCCCTCGGTCGAGGGGCACTCGGCGTCGTGGCGCTCGCGGCTCACCCGCGTCGCGGACGAGCTCACGCGCGCGCAGGAGACGTTCGTCGACGCCTCGCCCGTGGGCAGCGCGATCCTCGACCAGATCACGGTCCGCCGCACGGACGTCACCCGGCTGGGCGAGCTCGTCGGCCCGCAGGGCGGCGAGGCCGCCGAGATCGTCCGCCGTCTCGCGGCCCGGCCGTTCGGCGAGGTGCTCGCGCCGCTCCTCGAGCGCGTCCCCCGCTGGGCCGAGCGGGAGGGCAAGCGCGCCCGCCTCGAGATCGACGGCCGCGAGGCTTCCATTCCTCCGGATCTCGCCCGCTTGCTGCCGGGCGTGTTCCTCCACCTCGTGCGGAACGCGATCGCCCATGGAATCGAGCCCCCCGACGCGCGCACCCGGATGGGCAAGCCCGAGGTCGGCGTGATCCGCGTGAGCTGCATCGAGGACCGGCCGCTGCCCACCCTCCTCGTCGAGGACGACGGTCAGGGCATCGACTTCGACGCCCTCGCGACGAGCGCCGGCGTCGATCCGAAGGATCTGCGCCGGACGCGCGAGCTCCTGTTCACCCCCGGCGTGAGCACGAAGGGCGACGTGAGCGACCTCGCGGGCCGCGGCATCGGCCTCTCCGCGGTCCGCGCCGATCTCCTCTCGGTCGGCTGGCTCATCGAGGTGGACGCGTCGCGCCGGACCGGCGCGGCGTTCGTGATCCGCCCCCAGGCTGTCCCTCTCAGCAACGGAGAATGACTCGATGTCACACGGCGGACGCATCCTGGTGATCGATGACAGCGAGATCGTGCTGATGCGGATCCGCGTCGAGCTGTCGAGCGCCGGCTACGAGGTGGTCACGACGACGCAGCTCGTGGGCACGGCCCGTCACCTGCGCGGCTGCGATCTCGTCATCGTCGACTTCTTCATGCCGGGCCTCGACGGCGCCGCCGTCCTCCGCTCGCTCAAGGCCGCGGTGCCCGAGGGCGAGAGGCCGCCGCTCTTCTACCTCTACACCACGGACGCCGAGGCCGGATCGCGGTACGCGGAGCTCGGCTTCGACGGCGTCTTCAGCAGGAAAGGCGATCTTCTCGCCCTCACGCCGCAGGTGCAAGCGGCGCTCCGCATCCGCAAGCTCGCCGGGCTGTCGCGCGGCAAGGAACGCAAGACATGACACCTCGCCGGCGCGCCCTCGTGCTCGGCCTCTTCGTCGCGGCCGCCCTCGCCCCATTCCATGTCATGGCGGAGCCGGCGACGGCGCCCTTCGCCGTGCAAGCGGAGATCGTCACGCGCATCCTGCCGTACGACAGGGGCTTTCCAGAGCGGGTGAAGGGACAGGTCTCCTTCCTTTTGCTCTCTCGGGCCGGCGACGCGGACTCGGCGAGCGCCGCGCTCCAGATGAGGAGGGCGCTGAACGACATCGGCAAGGTGCGTGACAAGCCGATCCGCGTGGAGAGCGCCGAGTACTCGAGCGCGTCCGAGCTCGCCGCGACGTGCCGCGCGCGCGACATCAACGTCGTGTACATCTCCTCGGGGCTCGGCAGGGAGGTCGCCTCGATACGCGGCGCGCTCACGGACACGGGCATCCTGAGCTTCGCGGCCGTGGAGCCCTATGTCTCGCAGGGGGCCGTGCTCGGCGTCGACGTCGCGGACGGCAAGCCGCGCATGAGCATCAACCTCGCGCAGGCCCGGGCCCAGCACATCGACTTCCCCGCTCCCATCCTCAAACTGGCAAGGATTTACTGAGTGAGCTCGACCCGTCTCGCACTGATCTGCGCCGCGTCGCTCGCGTGGTCGACCGCCTCCCCGCGCGAGGCGCGGGCCGAGGACGTTGGCTCGCTCCTCGAGATCCTCGAAGAGAGCGTCGTGTCCGGCGCCTCGCGCTCCGCGGAGCGCGAGAGCGACGCGCCCGCCATGTCGTCGGTGATCACGGGCGCGCAGCTCAAGCTCTTCGGCATACGGCGCCTCGCCGACGCGCTCACCTTCCTCGCGAGCGGCGTCTTCGCGCACGACCGCATGTCGGTCCCGGAGGTCGGCGCGCGCGGGGTCGCCCTGACCCGGGACTCGAACAGCCACGTGCTGATCGTGCTCGACGGCATGGTCGTGAACGAGCAGGGCGGCGGCGCCGTCTTCCTGCACGATATCCCGATCGAGATCGTCGACCATATCGAGGTGGTCCTGGGCCCTGGCTCCGTGCTCTACGGCGCGCAGGCCATGCTCGGGGTCATCAACGTCGTCACGAAGAAGGCCGCCGATCACCAGGGCATCCGCGCCTCCCTGACGCTCGGGGCGTCGCCGCCGCTCGACGAATCGGGCGGCATCAGGGCGCCTTCCGTCGAGGGCGTCGGGGGTGAGGGCACGGCGACGCTCGGCTTCGGGCGCCGCTTCACGCTGCTCGGGCAGCCCGCGGGCGTTGTGGCGGCTGTCGACGTGCACCGCTTCGAGGGGCCCGAGGTGAGCTTCCCGAAGCAGCGGCTCCCGGTCCTGGCGGACGGCGTGTCCGTCATGGATCTCGGCTCGCACGCCGAGCCCGGCTTCTGGGGCGGCACGGTGGAAGAGCAGTGGTTTCGCCGCAAGGCAGGCGCCTTCGTGCGCCTCGACGTCGGCGACCTGAGCGCCGTCGCGCAGGCGACGCGCTCGTCGTGGGCCGCGCCCTTCATGGATCTCCACGAGAACCGCGTCGGGGCCTTTGACGACGCCCGCAACGACAACACGCAGTCGCTCGTCCTGGCCAGCGTGCGTTATCGCGCCCGCCTGAGCGAGCGGATCGAGGGCGTGGCGCGCGGGTACTTCGGGTACAGCCGGATCGAGCGCTCGCGCTACGTCGTGGGCCACGATCCGCTCGTGCCGCACGTCCCGCTCGACGTGCTCGATCCGGAGCAGTGCCCGCGCGGCCCGTCCGGTCCCTGCCGGAAGGAAGCGCTGTTCCTCTCCCGCTGGGTCGGGCTGGAGCTCCAGGCGCGGTACGACTGGGCAGGCGACGGCGCCTTCACGACCATGGCGGGCCTCGATGGGCGCCTCCGCACGTCGGCTTACGAGTTCGTCGCGTTCGACGAGCTCACGGGGAAGAGCTATGGCTCCGACCCGGCGCGCACGCGCTGGCACGGCGGCGGACACCGTCTCGAGGACGAGGCCGCGCTCGGGGCCTATGTGCAGCAGACGCTCCGCCTGTTCCGGCCCCTCTCGCTCAACGCCGGGATCCGGGTCGACCTCGACTCGCGTATCCCGCTCGAGTACGTGGCGAACGCGATCTCGCCGCGCGCCGCGCTGATCCTCACGCCGGACGAGCGCGTGTCGCTCAAGCTCATCTATTCGAGCGCGTTCCGCGCCCCCAGCTTCGTCGAGCTCTACACCGTGAGCGGCAGGCTCCTGCCGAACCCGGACGGCCTCAAGCCGGAGAAGGTCTCCTCGCTGGAGGCGGTCTCGTCGTTCCGGAGCGGCGCGTACTCCTTCACGGCCGGCGGCTTCTACTCGGACTGGCGGGACGTCATCGAGCTCCAGCTCCTGAGGGCGAAGGCGCCCAGCGTCTCGAGGTACAACAACGTGCCAGGCATCGAGAACTACGGCGCGAACCTCGGCTTCGAGACGAGCTTCCTCGAGCGGAAGCTGCGCGTCGGCGTGAACTCCACGTTCGCCGCGACGCGACGCCGCATGTCCGCCGAGCAGATCACCCGGAACGCGCGGTTCGGCACCGGCGACGACGTCCCCATCACGGTCGCGCCGCAGGTGTACGGCAACGCCCGCGTATCGTACGAGGTCGGCGCTGGCGCCGTGTCCCTGGCGGCCGCCTACATGGGCCGGCGGATCGCCGACCAGGCGTACTATGGCGGTGATCCGTCGAACATCGCCCCTCGCCCCGAGGTGCCGCCGCAGGTCGAGCTCCGCGCGGCGGTGACGGGCGCGATACCCGGGGTGAAGGGCGCCGGGTACACGCTCGGCGGGCAGTACGCGTTCTCCGCCCATGAGCCCTACGTCGTCGGGCCCAACCAGGGGCAGCCGCGCTACCTCGTCGAGAGCGGCCCCACCGCGGATTTTGCCTTGAAGAACCGCCTCACGCTCTTCGCCGGGATCGAGCTTCACCTCGACGACGACGCCGCCGCGGGCAGCCCGGCCGCGGCGGCCAGGCCCTCCTCCATCGCGACCGTCGGGCGCGCGAGCCACGGAGCTTCACCGTGAAGAGCACACGTTTTCCCGCGCTCCTCCTCCGTTTGTCGGCCGCGACAGGCCTCCTTTCGGGGGGCTGCGTCGAGGTCGGCCACCCCATCGAGGTCGGCTGCTTCGTCGAGGACGACAACCCGAACTGCTTCGACACGGGCGTCTCCGCCAGCTCTTCTCGGGCGAGCGGGACCACCGGGGCTGGCGGAGGCGGCGCGAGCGCCGATGCCGGAGGCGGCGCGGGAGCGAGCGCCGATGGCGGAGGCGGCGCGGGAGCGAGCGCCGATGGCGGGGGCGGCGCGGGCGGTGACGGCGGCTCCGCGGGCTCGGGCGGCTCGGGCGGCGCGGGCGGCGCGGGCGGCGTAGCGCTGTGATTGCGGTCGCTCTCTCGCTCCATGACGCTCGATTGCGTCAGCCTGTCCGCCAGATGAGGGGCCGAATGGTCCACCGTGGAGTCATCTCCGACGGCACCCTACTTGTGACTGGCATGCTCTCCTGCTGGAACTGCCACGGTCGGCATCGTCATGAACGAGGACGGAAAAGGCATTGACAGTCGATTTCGTTTCACTTAGTCGTAATAATGAAGCCGAGCTGGAGCGCCGATCAGGCTGGAACCAGAGAAGTGGACCGCCAAGGCGCCAGAAGACGCCAAGATTCTATGTTTTTCTTGGCGTCTCCTGGCGCCTTGGCGGTTCAATTTCTCGCCGTTCTGCATGCGGCTTCAACCCGTTGGTCGCTCAAGACCGTTGTAGCGCCATCATGGAGGGGGATCGTGCGCTATCGAGATCTGTCTGAAGGCATTCAGGACGACCGGACGCCTCTGACGAAGTGCGACCTCTTGCCCTGACCGGGCAGAAAGCGCTCGATGGAAGTTCCTGTGATGCCCGCGATGAATGAGACCGAGGCCAGCCGGACGCAGGGCGCGACGACCTCGCGAGCCCAGCGGATACTCGATGCTTTGCCGGCGATCGTGTGTGTCCTGGACCTCGCGGGACCGCGGCTCACCGGGCACAACGCCGCGCTCGTCCGGGCGCTCGGCTGCACGGGAGAAGAGCTCCTCTCGCGGGGCGTCGAGGCGCTCTCGGCGCGCATTCACCCCGACGATCTCGCCGGCCTCGCCGCGCGCGCGGCCGAGCTCGCCGCGGCGCGCGACGGCGGGGTCGTCGAAGGCGAGCTGCGGGCGCGGACCATCGAGGGAGGGCAAGAGGAGCGACTCTTCGCCGTGCGCGCGGAGGTCTTCACGCGAGGGGACGACGGCGCCGCGCGCGAGGTCGTCGTCTTCGCCGAGGACGTGACAGCGCGGAAGCGCCGCGAGCAGGGCGGTCCCAGGAGAGACGCGCTGTTCGCGGCGCTCTGCGACCGCGCCCCTGTCTTCATGTACGCGAAGGACCGTGACGGCGCCTTCCTCCTGGCGAGCCGCTCGATGGAGGATCTCGTCGGGGCGACCCCGGGCAGCATGCTCGGAAAGACCGATGGCGACTTCTGTCCGCCGGAGGTTGCTTCTATTTACAAAGATGTCGATGACCTGGTGCGCAGGAATGGCGCTCCGTTCGAGGCCGAGGAGATCGTCCCGCAGGCCCAGGGCGATCGGACCCTGTACACGATCAAGTTCCCCCTCCGCGGCGAGGGCGTCCCGGAGGGCGCGGTCGCCGGGTTCTCTGTCGACATCACGCGGGTCAAGGCGGCGGAGCGCGAGCGGGAGGCGGCGCGGGACGAGCTGCTCGCGGCGCAGCAGGACACGATACGGGAGCTGGTGACGCCGCTGTTGCCGATCGCCGAAGGGGTGCTCGTGATGCCGCTCATCGGGTTCTTCGACGGCGCGCGGGCGAGCCGGATCATCGAGACGCTGCTGGAGGGGGTGGAGAGGCACTCGGCCCGCATCGCGATCATCGATATCACCGGGGTCAAGGCGGTGGACGTCCAGGTGGCGGAGATGCTCGTGCATGCCGCGCGCGCGGTGGGGCTGCTCGGCGCGCAGGTGGTGCTCACCGGCATCCAGCCGGCGATCGCGCAGACGCTCATCGAGCTCGACGTCGACCTGCGGGGCCTGGTCACGGCGGGGACGTTGCGGAGCGGCATCGCGTATGCGGTTCCGGTCGGGCAAGCTCGCGGGGGGCAGGAGGCGCGCCACGCGCGCCGCGAATGAGGGCGGGGCGCGCTGAGCGCGCGCCATCGCAGGGGGTCCCGGATGTCGGCGCGCGCACAGCCGTGCTGAGCCGTCAGGGGACGGTGAAACGGGTCGAGCAATATCGAGAAGAGGAGGGGATTCATGGACCATCGCGCCGTTTTGGGGGGCATCCTTCTGGCGACCAGCGTGCTTGCCTGCAGCTCGAGCGAGAGCGCGGCGGAAGCGCCGCTGACCATCGCTTACATCACCCACAGCAAGTGCAATCGGTTCCACGATCTGGGTCGCGCGGGCGCCGCACAGGCGCAGAGCGAGCTGTCGACGACGAGCGCGCGGCCGGTCAACGTGATGATCCTGGACCCTGAATGTCCGGAGCTCACGGACGACGGCAAGCCGCTGGACCCCGACGACGCCTGTTACCTCGCCCGGCCGCAGATGGACGTGCTGCAAGAGGTCATCGACATGAAGGTGGATGCGATCTCCGTCGATGTCTTCAGCGGGGAATGCGAGAACGGCCTCATCAACAAGGCGGTGGACGCCGGCATCAAGGTCGTCACGTACGGCGGCGACGCTCCGGACAGCAAGCGCCACACCTACTACGGCATGGACAACAAGGCCGCCGCCGCGTTCCTCATGGATGCGCTCGCGACCATCAACGGGAAGACCGGCAAGATCGCCTATCAGACGATGATGGATGAGGACGGTGACGGAGGTTACACCCCCACCCCCGCGGGGACCTTCATCGACCGGCTCGCCGGCTTCTCCGAGGCGCTGAAGAAGTACCCGGACATGAAGAACGTCGTGAACCTCCCTTGCGTGTGCTGCGACTACGCGGACCCTTTCTGCGCGAGTACCGCGAATGCCGCCCTGGATGGAGACCCGGAGATCACGGGCTTCTTCTTCTCCTACAGCAAGCTCCTCGGCGAGCCCGACCTCGAGGCGAACGCGCCGCTGCTCACCGCGAGAGCGAAGGAGAAGACCATTCACTCGGTGGCGTTCGACACGCTGCCGGAGTACATGGATCGCATGCGCGCGGGGTACGTGGACGTGCTCCTCGGCCAGAAGCTGTTCGGCTGGGGCTACGATACCGTCATGCTCGCGTACGATCTGGCCACCACCGACCGGCAAGTGAGCGCCTTCACCGACGCTGGCTGGTACGTCGTCTGTCCGAACAACCTGGAGGAGTTCGAGCGCAACACCCAGGCGATGGACTACCGGACGCCCCTGTCGAAGTGCAGCTTGCTCCCCTGAGCCCGGTGTTGTTCAGCACGGCAGGCTGCAATGCGTGACGCGCGCCACGATCGTCGCTTGCGCGGGGTAAGCTAGCCCGCTGCGCCGCGCCGGCCGGCCGCGACAGGCAGGCGGCGCCGCGTCTTCGGTTTCGCCGCGCGCGCGCCGTGGCTATCATGGGTCGAGCTCTGGTCCGCGCGTCCGCCGTCGGGCCTGGAAGGAGCCACCATGAGGAGAGGCCTGCCGCGATGAACGAGACCAGGGCCAAGGAGCAGCAGGACGCGCTCAGCGCGCGAACCCAGAGGATGCTCGACGCGGCGCCGGCGATCCTGTGTGTCGTGGGCCTCGACGAGCGGCGGCTCATCGCGCACAACGCTGCCCTTGCCCGCTCGCTCGGCTGTACGGACGAAGAGCTCTCGACACGCGGCGTCGAGGCGCTCCTGGATCGGATCCACCCGGACGACATGGCCGGCCTCGCCGCGAGCGCGGAGCGGCTGAAGAGGGCGCGGGACGGCGAGGTGATCGAGGGCGAGCTCCGGGCGCGAGGCCGCGAGGGAGACGAGCGCATCTTCGCGGTGCGCGCGGAGGTCTTCGCGCGCAGCGAGGATGGCGGTGCGCGCGAGATCTTCCTGTCGGCCGAGGACGTGACAGAGCGAAAGCGCCGCGAGCAGCGCCTCCACAGGAGCGAGGCGCTGCTCGCGACGTTCTGTGATCACGCGCCGATCCTCATGTATGCAAAGGACGGGGAAGGCGCCTTTCTCCTGGTGAGCCGCTCGGTGGAGACGCTCGTCGGGGCGACCCCGGGCAGCATGCTTGGAAAGACCGACAGCGACTTCTTTCCAGCGGAAGTTGCGTCTATTTACAAAGACGTCGACGACCTGGTGCGCAGGAACGGCGCCCCGCTCGAGGCCGAGGATCCCGTCCCTGACGCCCGAGGCGAGAAGACGTTCTATTCGATCAAGTTCCCTGTCTGGGGTGAGGGCATCCCGGAGGGCGCGGTCGCCGGTATCTCTGTCGACATCACGCGGGTCAAGGCGGCGGAGCGCGAGCGGGAGGCGGCGCGGGACGAGCTGATCGCGGCGCAGCAGGACACGATACGTGAGCTGGTGACGCCGCTGTTGCCGATCGCCGAGGGGGTGCTCGTGATGCCGCTCATCGGCTTCTTCGACGGCGCGCGGGCGAGCCGGATCATCGAGACGCTGCTGGAGGGGGTGGAGAGGCACTCGGCCCGCATCGCGATCATCGATATCACCGGGGTCAAGGCGGTGGACGTCCAGGTGGCCGAGATGCTCGTGCACGCCGCGCGCGCGGTCGGGCTGCTCGGCGCGCAGGTGGTGCTCACCGGCATCCAGCCGGCGATCGCGCAGACGCTCATCGAACTCGACGTCGACCTGCGGGGCCTGGTCACGGCGGGGACGCTGCGGAGCGGCATCGCGTACGCGCTGAAGCGAACGTGACAGCTCGGCGCCCCGCGCCACCAGGCGCTTCGCCCCGCAGCGCGGGCGCCTGCCGACCAGCGGGTCGCTCGAGCGGGCCGCGCCGGTCGGCGCGTCATTGCAGCGTGCAGATGAGCCGCTGGCCGCGCACGGCGTAGGCACCGTCGCGCTGCTCGATCCAGGCGACGAGCAGCTTCACGCCGAGCTGCGCGACGGTCGAGCCGAGGATCTGCGCGCTGCTGCCGTCCGGAAGGGCGAAGACAGGCTGGTTGGGGAGAACGTTCTCCCCTGTTCGCGTGAACCAGCCCAGGCTCACGCTCTTTCCAGGGGGCGGCACCAGCGTCAGATACACGTTTTCGCCGTCGCTCGCGACGGGGCCCGGGGGGTTGTACTGGTTCACGTTCTGGAGCTTGAAGACAGGGACAAAGCCGGGCGGGGGAACCTGTCCGAGCGACAGGAAGTCCCTTACGACGCCTACCTCCGCCGAGAGGGCGAGCCTCGGCGGAGGGACGAGGTGCACGATCAACAGCGTGACGCCATCGCCCTCGGGCAGCGGGAACGCCCCGAAGAATGACTCCACCTCGTCGGGAGACGGGCTGAACTGGATCTGGTGCGCCACGCCGAGATCGGCGCGAGAGGCGCCCGTTCTGAAGAACGCTTCGCCGGTCGCCTTGTCATCCAACAGGAGGAGGTGCTGGCCGTTCGTGACGGTGTAGTAGTGAACGTTGAGCGAGGCATCGGTACGTGGGCCCTGGGCCACCAGGGTCGGCGCAGGCTCGGCCGAGCCACCCACGACGAGCGCTCGCGTCGAGCCGCCCGGCGCCGCGCAGGTCGCCGCGTAAAGGGTGTTATCGCCCGCCTGGACGAACGCCATGGACGCTGCCACATTGGGGCTCGAACACTCCGGTGCGAGCGCGGGAAACCGCTGGAACGTCCCCTCGGACGAGACGCCGTCGGCGGTCGTGGGGAAGACGAGCTGCCCGATCTCGTACCCCACCCTGCCCTGGAGGATGACTTGCCCTCCCGATTCGCGGCCGGTGACGAACGCCGCGCCGTCGGTGAAGGGGAACTCCGCCTTCGACCCGGCTGGCTCCCCGAGCTCGTGCACCGTCCCGATCACGAGGCGGCTGGCCGTCTTGTCGATGATCGAGACAAATACGCGATCGGGTCCGCTTGCCAGCACGAGCGAGGAGGTGTCGATCTCATGGCCGCGGAGGTCGTCGTACGTGAGGATGTCGAACGGCTCGAGGTCGAGCGCGCACTTCGCCTCGGCCGGCCTGCAGACGCCGTCCTGGCAGACGCCGCTCGGGCACTCGAAAGAAGCGCCGCACGCCTGGCCGCCGTCGCCTCCTTGGTTCAGCTCCGCGTCGGCGCGCACGCCCGCGATGATCTGGCAGCCGGCGGCGAGCAATGCTCCGCCGACGATGACGAGCCTCCATGGTCGCATCTCTCGCATCTCAAAAGCTACCTCGCAACGACAGCCCCGCTGCTCCCGCCCGGGCCGGAGGCACAAGGCGCACCTCCAGCGCCGTCGCCGGCGCGGCGTCGCTCGATGGCGCGGTCAGGAACACGACCAGGCCTGTGATGAGGGCCGCGCCTCCCGCCGCGAACGCCACATTGGAGATGTTGGCCGTCGTGTTGGCGTCCTGATGGAGCTTGACCCCCTCGGCGTCACAACGGGGAGGGTCGTCGTCGGTACACCCGTGCTGGTTGCGCGCCTCGCCCATCTTCGAGAGCGTCTCGACACCGAACACAGCGCCTACCGCGATCCCCGCCAAGCTCACCCCGCCCAGCACGAGCCCAACGGTCCGCTGCGCGCTCCACGAGCTCGCCGCGGGCGCGGCGCTCGTGACCGCAGGCGCGGGCGCTCCCGGCCCTTCCGCGGGCGCGTCCTCGAGCAGAGGGACGCGCACCGTCCTCTGCCCTGGCTTCGGCTCGACGACCACCTTCGTGCTCCATGCCTTTTTGCCAGGCGCCGCCGCCGCGATGGCATGCTCGCCCGGATTGACCGGGATCGCCGAGCCGAACATCGCCGCATCGAGCGGCTTCGCGTTGCGCCGCACCTCGAGCCCCTCGACCCGGGCCTCCGGCGCCACCTCGATGACGAGCCTCGAGAGCTGCGGCTCGAGGAGGCCCGCCCGCCGCCCCGCTTCCTTCGAGCGCCGCCCATCGCCCGCTTTGCGCGCCATCGCTTCGGCGTCGTTGAAGGTCACCCAGGCGCTCGCCGTCTCGCCATTGAGCTCATAGCAATCCGCCAGGGCGAGCAGCGTCCCGGCCATTGGGTCGAGCTTCTGGCTGGCGACGAGCTTCGAGCATCCCAGAGCGTAGCTGCCCTGCTTGACGAGCTCGCGCCCCTCGCGGAAGAGCACATCGGCGGCCGCCCGGTCCTCGGCGGTCGGGTCCGCGAGCGCGCGCGGCGCGAGCGATAACGATAGAATCAGCGCGCTTGCCGCGATGATGCTGCGCTTCACACGCATCGGTCCTGGGCCACGCACCGATCCCATTATATCGGCACGCCTCGCCGTTGTCCCAGGGTTAGCGACGCTCGTCGTACGAGAACGCCGGCTCAGGCTTCGGGGCAAGAAGGTCCTTGGCCGGGGGCTTCGCCCGCGGGGAGGGCTTCGTCGCCTTCCGCGTGGCCGTCGCCGCCGGCGAAGACGAGGTGGGCTCCGCCTGCGCTGTCGCGCTCGCGGCGGGAGAGGCGGGCGCGGAGGGGGGAGCCTGGGGGTCAACGGGCGCGGAGGGGGCGGCGCTCGGCGCGCCGGAAGAGGCAGCGGGCCGGTCTGTTGGCGCCGGGGATCGCGCCCGCTCCTGCCCCCCCCCATCCTGCCCCCCCCAGGCGATCACCGCCACCGCAGCGCCCGCGAAGAACGCCCCGCCGAGGAGCAGGGGAGCCCGATAGCGCGGCTTCGACATCAGCACAACGAAGGGCGATAAGGCTCTGTGGGGCCAGGACGCGGCGGGCGCTGCTTCCGCCATGGCATCCGGCGGGCGCGGCGCGATCGACCTTGCTGCGCCGTCGCTGGCCGGCGGCGAGGAGGCTTCCACGCGGCGCGGCTCCGGCGTGTCTTTGCCTCCCGGCGAAGACGACCGCGACATGGAGAGCACCCGCGAGACCCGCTCCGGATAGCTCGGCGCTCGCGCGGGCGCGTGAGGCGCGAGGGCGCCGGCGAACGCTGCGACGTCGCTCCAGCGCTGCTCGCGATCGTGCATCAAACAACGCTGGATCACCGCGTCGATCTCCGGCGGCACGTCGCTCCGGCGCTCGTGGAGCGGCGTGGGCTTGGCCGCGAGCATGCGCCAATAGAACTCCGCCATGGTCTCCGCGTGAAATGGCGTCTGCCCGGCGATGAGCTCGTACAAGAGGACGCCGAGCGCCCAGACGTCGCTGCGCGCGTCGACATCCTTCGGCGAGCTCATCTGCTCGGGCGACATGTAGTAGGGGGTGCCGAGCTGCTGGTCGTCGTCTGTGAGGGCGAGATCCGCGCCGCTGATCTTCGAGATCCCGAAGTCGAGGACCTTGATGCACGGCGCGCCGCTGACGTCCTGCGTGACGAAGAGGTTCGCCGGTTTGAGGTCGCGGTGCACGATCCCGGCGGCGTGCGCCTCGCCGACGGCTTCACACGTCTGAAGAACGTACTCCACGGCGTCGTCGAGCGAGAGACACCCACTCTCCTTGAGCAGCGCGGCGAGATCACGCCCTTCGAGGAATTCCATGACGATGTACGGCGCGCCGCTCTCGAGGGTGCCGACGTCGAACACGCGGGCGACGTGCTGGCTGCGCAGCCGCACCGCCGCGCGCGCCTCGCGCAAGAAGCGCGCGCGCGCGTCGGCCGTGACATGCTGGGCCGAGCGCATGAACTTGATGGCGACGCGCTGGCCGAGCTCGACGTGGACCGCCGCGACGACGACCCCCACCGCCCCCGCGCCGAGCAGACGCTCCACGCGGTACTTGCCCGCCACGACGTCGCCGGGCCGGACCGGGGCTTCGATCATGGCTTGCCATGAGGTCTCAGCCGCTTCGGGAGGTCAAGCGTCGCTTGATGGGCTCGCGCGGGCCGGCGAGATCACGAGAGCGTCGTAGTGAACCCACCCGCTCAGGCCGAACACGATGAGGGCAAGCGCGCTCATCGTGCCGCGTCCTGAAACGCCCACGTCGCGCGCGGGAGGCCCGTCATGGCCGCCTGGGCAGCCGTTGATTGGACATCTTCATGCTACCCCGCGCGCGTAGCGACCCGGAGGCTGGCCCACGTGCCGGCTGAACGCGGTGCTGAAGGTGCTCGCCGAGCCGTAGCCGACGCGCTCCGCGACCTCGGCGATCCCGAGATCGTGGCGGCGGAGCAGATCCCTCGCGACGGCCATGCGCCAGGCGAGCAGGTATTCCATGGGCGGCAGGCCCACGGTGCGGGTGAAGCGCTCGAAGAACGCCGAGCGTGAGAGGGCCGCGGTCCTGGCGAGCTGGGCGACCGTCCACGAGCGCGCGAGCTGGGCGTGCATGTGCCGTATCGCCGGCGCGAGCCGCGGATCGGCCAGCCCGCGCAGGAGCCCCGGAGGCGCGTCTTCCGCCGAGCTCGACCGCAGCGCCTCGATGAGCAGCACCTCCACGAGCCGCGTGAGCACGAGGTCGCGCCCCGATCGCTGCTCGTTGGATTCGTCGCCCACGAGCCGCACAAGCACCGAGAGGCGCTCGACGCCGCGCACGTGCAACACCGCTGGCAGCAGCGACACGAACAGCGCCGCGTCAGGCGAGTCGAAGAGGAAGTAGCCGCCGAGCAGCCGCACGTCCGGGCGCCCACCGCGCGTGCCGTGGCGGACCTCGCCCGTCGGCGCGGGCGTCACCTTCGGGTCGATGCGCTCTGGCCTCACCGGCTCGAAGCCCGACAGGGTGAACCCCGGCGTCGCCGGCAGGAGCACGAAGTCGCCCGCCTCGAGCGTCAGGGCGCGCTCGCCGTCGACGGCGAGACGACAGCTGCCCTCCAGCACCGCGCAGAAGCTCGGCTGGCCGAAGTCCGCGTAGCGGACCCCCCAGCGACCGGCGCCGCTGATGCGCTTCGAGAACACGGCGCGCGGCTGGAGCAGCGCGATGACCTCCGAGAGCGGGTCGTTCATGTCCGGACTCTAGCAAATGAAACGTGGACTACCAATGATAGATAGTCCAGCGCGCCGTCGCTATCTTCCCCTCATGAACACTGTGCTCATCACGGGTTGCTCCTCTGGATATGGACTCGAGACCGCGCGCCACTTCCACGCGCAGGGCTGGAACGTCGTCGCCACCATGCGGACGCCGCGCGAGGACGTGCTGCCTCGGTCGGACCGGATGCGGGTGATCGCGCTCGACGTGACGAAGCCCGAGAGCATCGCGGCCGCGCTCGAGGCGAGCGGGCCCATCGACGTTCTCGTGAACAACGCCGGCATCGGGCTCATGGGCGCCTTCGAGCCCACGCCGATGACCACGGTGCGCGAGGTGTTCGAGACCAACACGTTTGGCGTGATGGCGATGACGCAGGCCGTGCTGCCCCAGCTCCGCGCGCGGCGATCGGGCGTGGTGGTGAACGTGACGTCGAGCGCGACGCTCGCGCCGATGCCGCTGGTCGCGGTGTACACCGCGAGCAAGATGGCCATCGAAGGGTTCACCGCGTCGCTCGCGTTCGAGCTCGAGGCCTTCGGCGTGCGCGTGAAGCTCGTCGAGCCGGGCTACGGCCCGACGACGCGCTTCACGAGCAACGGAGGACCCCGCATGGAAGGCCTGATCCCCGACGCCTACGCGCCTCTCGCGCAGCGCATCTTCGCCTCCTTCGGGCAGCCGGCGCTGGTGACGAGCGAGTCCGACGTGGCCGAAGGGGTGTGGCGCGCGGCGAACGACGCGTCAGGGCAGCTCCGCTTCCCGGCCGGTCCCGACGCGGTGGCGCTGGCTGGGGCCAGATGAGCGACAACGCGGTGTCGGGGTCGCGATCGACGGGAACGATGGAGATTCATTCCTCCGGGAACTCGCCGCAGCGGCCGCTCCCGCGGCAGACGCCGCTCGCGCAGCTCTCGTGTCGATGACACCGCCGGCCGGGCGCCAGCTTGCAAGCGCCCGCGCCATCGCAGACCTTGTCGTCCAGCGCGCAGCCCGGCTCGTCCTCGACTCCGGGGCCGAGGGGCGAGCACGTGCCGACCGACCGCTCGACGTTGCAGGCCATGCAGGTCTCGTGGCAAGCGGTGTCGCAGCAGACGCCGTCGACGCATTTCCCGCTCGCGCAATCCCTCGGCCCGCCGCACGCCCGGCCGTTCGCGCCCCTGCACGCGCCCGCTGCGTCGCAGACGCGGCCCTGGCCGCACGGCGAGCCTGCGGCCACGACGTGCGTGGCGACCCCTCGCCGACACCCGTCGCTCGTGCATGGGTCGCCGTCGTCTTCGGCGTCAGCGTCGTCCGGCGCAGGATACGGCTGCCCCGCAGCGCAGGTGAGGATCTGGCAGTCGCCCGCGATCTGCCCGGACGGCAGGGCCGGCACGCCGTCGAGCGGGACGTTGACGCACGCGCCTGCGGTGCACGCGTCCGCGGTGCATGGATTGTCATCGTCGCAGTCGGTCGCCTGCGTCTCGGCCGCGCACGCAGGGGCCTCTCCGTCCCAGCCACCGCCGGGGTCACCGGCCCCGACCCCTTGATCCCCGTCGCCGTCGGCGCCGGCGCCGCCGGAGCCCTGGAAGCTGCGGGCCTTGGGCGAACAGCCCGCCAGCGCGACGACGAGGCACAGCGGCACCGATGTCGCCTGCACGCGGCTCGCGCGGCGGAGCGGACGTGCTGAGATGTGAAATGTCCACATGCGCCGAACTCTACTGTCGGTCCAGCTCACCCGCTAATCAGACTTCTTCTTTGGAGCGGCCATGGACGAACGGCGCGCTCGGTTTGCTGGCGGCGGAGCTCGCAGGTGGGCCCGCGCTCCGTTCGAGGCGCGTCGCCGCCGTCCGGCTCACCACCCCACCGCATCTGCCCGCCGTACATCCGTGCTCCGCGCGCGGCGCACGCAACACCGCTTCTCCTGATCTTCTCTCTGACGTGCAAGAACGGAGAACTTGAGTCCGTCCCTCAGGCGAGGCGCGGCGCCTCGCCGATCTGGCCGCCGCGCCGCGCCGCGAGCGCCGCGAGGAACGCGATCCACGCCCCGGGGCCATCGAGCGTCAGGTCGGGCTCGACCGCGGTGTCCGGCCGCTCGGACGAGGCGATGTAGACGCCCACGCCGCCGATCGCCCGGGCATGGGCGATCGCCGGCTCGTCGGTCGTGTCGTCGCCCGCATAGACCACCAGCGTCCCCGGCGGCAGCCGCGCCAGCAGGAACGCGAGGGCGCGGCCCTTGTCGTGCGCGGCGTCCCGGGCCTCGTGGATGCTGCGCCCCCGCATGACCACGAACCCGCGCCGCGCCGCCGCGTCCGCCCACGCCCCGAGCGCGTCGAGCGCCGCCGGCCGGGCCTCCGCCGGGACGAGCCGCCAGTGGAGCGCGAGCGAGCAGCGCTTGCGCTCGATCCAGAGCGCAGGGACCCGCCGCACCGCCTTTTCCGCCTCGCGTTCCAGGGCGTCGAGCGCCTCGGTCGGCGCCTCCGCCCGGTACACGAGCTCCCCGCCCGGCGCCGCGATCTCCGCCCCGTGCTCGCCGACGCGCCACACCGCGCCGAGCGCCGCGGTGCGCGCCGCGACGTCCTGGATCGTCCTCCCCGTGACGATCGCCACGGTCGTGCCCGGCGCCCGCGAGAGCGCCTCCAGCGCCCCGAGGGCGCGCGGCGCCGCCACCGCCCCGCCCGCGACCGAGGTGATCTCGGCGATTGTCCCATCGAAGTCCGTCGCGAGCAGCAATGACGGTGCGGCTGCCGCGCGCTCGACCAATTCAAGAACGTCCATGCTGCACCAGATGTACCACTGGGCAGGCCAGGAGCACGATGGCAAAGCCGGCGCGACCGGGAGCGACCCTGTGACCGGCTTTGCTGCTCGACGACGGACAGGTCGCCGCCGCGCGCCACGCGCGGAGATGCGCGTCAGAACCGGATGATCACCTCGTGCACGCGGCGCCCCTCGGTCTTGCCCTCGGTGGCCTCCGCGGGCGCGGCGTCACCCGCGGGCGACCCCTCCGCGGCGGCCGCCGGCTCGTCCGGCTTGCACTCGTACTTCACGCGCCACTCGGTCTTCTGGACCGTGTGTGTGCTCTCCTGCTTCCGCTTCTTCGGCCCGAAGAAATCCTTCTCGCGGCGCTCGCTGGATTCCGACACGGACTCTTCCCCGACCACGGTCTCGCCCTCTTCGACGATCTCGTAGCTCTCGGGTCCGCCGCAGGTCGTGGCCATCGTCTGGCTCGCCTTCTGCATGGCCACCTCGCGATCGCCCAGGATCGCGAGCTCGCCGCCGACCTTCGTCCGCTTCACGACGCGGACCTCGCCATACGGCTGCCACGAGCAAGCGGCCGTGGAACAGAGCGCACACGCGGCGATCAATGCATGAATCGCAGAGAATTTCATGCCTTGCACCAGTACCACCCTCGAAATGACGAGGGCAACAACAAAGCGCGGGCGGTCCCGCGCAAAACCTGCTACCGGCGGCGCGCGCGCGCGCCTGGTTTGTTTATTGGCCGCTGGATCGCCGTCGCGCCGTCGCGCCGTCGTAGCGGTCCAACGTCGCGGGGTCGCTCGAGCGCGCGCCTGCTCGCGCCGGGGCACCGGATCACCACCCGCTGCTGCCACGGCAGCAGCGCGGGAGCCCCCGGCCCCGCGTTCCGGCCCGCTCCGGCGCGGCATGGGGGTTGCTGACCGCGGGTGTTCGCCGGCGCGGATCAACAGGCTTGATCCGCGCCGTGCGCCGAGGTCCAACTGCGCTCCTTCATCGACAAGAACCGCTTCCTGCTGGTGTTCGCGGCGCTGTCCTCGGTCATGGGCCTCAGCGTCGGCGTGGCCAAGGTGAGCACGACGCTGTATGCGCTGGAGCTCGGGGCGAACGAGGCGCTGCTCGGGCTGATCTCCGGATCGCAGAGCGTCGGGGTGCTCCTGATGAGCATCCCCATCGGGCTCCTCGTGGATCACCTCGGGCCCTCGCGGCTGTTCGTGCTGGGGAGCCTCGTGGCCGGGTCGCTCTACATGGCCTTGCCGGCGGTCCCGTCTCCGGTGTTCCTGCTGGCCTTCACGACGGCGATCAGCTTCTTCATGCCGATGCGCTTCGTCTCGCTGAGCACCGTGTTCATGCAGCAGCTCGAGACGGTGGGCGAGGGCAAGGCCGGCTGGTACCGCGGCACGCATATGGTCGGCATGTTCCTGCTCGGCCCCATGCTCGCGGCCAGCCTCACGAAGGCGCTCGGCTTCTCGGGCACGTACCGGCTCATCGGGCTCTCGTTCCTGATCACCGTGCTCATGTCGCCGATCGTCTTCGGCCCTTACACGGCGCGGCCCGCGCACCCTCGCTCGCTCCGCCTCTCCGGCGTCCGCTCCGACCTCGCCCTGCTCGCGCAGGACGTCGAGCTGCGCAGCGTGTGCCTGATCGAGTTTGCGGCCCAGTCGATCAACTCGTTCTTCATGTTCTTCATCATCCCCATCGGCGTCACCGTCGCCCACCTGACGGCGGCCGAGGCGTCGGGGCTCCTGGCCTGGCAGGGCGTGACCTTCATCTTCGCGCTGTTCGCGCTGGGGGGCCTCGTGGGCCGGGTGGGGCACGAGCGCGTCTACCTCGCGAGTCTGGTCCTCGTCCCGAGCGCGCTCCTCTTGCTCGGCCTCTCGCGCGATCTCACGCCGCTGCGGGCCGGCGGCCTGCTGCTCGGCCTCGGGCTCGGCATCCTCCAGATCGCGAACCTCACCCGCATCGCCCGCATCGGCGCGCGGGCGGGGCGGGGCAAGGTGGCCGGCTTGCAGGCGCTCGTGGGGCCGTCCGGTGGCCTGTTCGGCAGCGCCGTGGGCGGCCTCCTGGGCCGGAGCCTGGGGCTCCAGACGATGTTCCTGCTCCTGTCCGTGTTCTTCGGCCTGCTCCTCGCCGCGGCGCGCAGGACGTCCAGCGCGGCGGCGGCGGCGAGCCCCGCGCCCGCCGAGCCCGCCGCCGCCGAGTAACGGCCGAAAAGAGACGACCACCATGCGAGAGCTCGACAAGCCATCTTCGATCGCCACGACGCGCCGCAGGCTCGCGGCGGCCCTCTGCGCCGCGCTCGCGCTCGCGGCCTGCTCGAAGGGAGGCCCCGGCAGCGGCGACGGCGCCGCCGGCGACTACGAGGTGCAGGAGCTGCGCTATCAGGGGTTCTCGGGCATGGTCTCGGTGCCCGAGCTGGCGGAGGACCTGGGGTACCTCGCCCCGATCAAGCTGAGCTACGTCGGCAACACGATCAGCGGGCCGCAGGACATCCAGACCGTGGTCACCGGAGACACCGATCTCGGGCAGGCGTTCAACGGCGCGGTGATCAAGCTGATCGCCGCCGGGGCGCCGCTCCGGGCGGTGGTGGGCGGCTACGGGATCGACGCGAAGCGGTGGAGCGGCTTCTACGTGACCGAGGACAGCCCCATCCAGGCGGCGCGGGACCTGATCGGCAAGAAGGTCGCGATGAACACGCTGGGCGCGCACCACGAGCTGATGCTGAAAGAGTACCTGTCGCGGCAGGGGCTCACGAGCAACGAGATCGCGCAGGTCACGCTGGTGGTGCTGCCGCCGGTGAGCGCGGAGCAGGCGCTTCGACAGGGGCAGGTGGAGGTCGCCGTCCTCGGCGACATCCTGCGCGACAAGGCGCTGGAGCGCGGCGGCGTCCGGGCCCTGTTCTCGGATCACGAGCTGTTCGGCGAGCTCACCGCCGGCAGCTACGTGATGAGCAAGCGATTCCTGAAGGAGAGCCCGAACAGCGCCCGCAAGTTCGTGGAGGCCGCGGCGCGCGCCATCGAGTGGGCCCGGAGCACGCCGCGCGAGGAGGTGGTGGCCCGATTGCAACGCATCATCGAGCGGCGGGGGCGCAACGAGGACGCGTCGCTCGTGAAGTACTGGACCAGCCTGGGCGTCGCCGGCAAAGGCGGGCTCCTGTCGGCCGGGGAATACCAGATCTGGATCGACTGGCTGGTGAAGGACGGCGACCTCGAGGCGGGGCAGATCAAGGCCGAGGACCTGTTCACGAACGAGCTCAACCCGTTCGCGGCGACACAGGGGCAGTGACGGCGCCGGCCGCGGCGCCTCCCGCTCGCCACCGCCTGCGGTAGAGGAGGAATTTGCCGTGGTTCACGGCCCGCGCGCGGCGGCGCTGGCCTCTCCTACGATCGCCGCCGGAGGATGTGCTGGAGCAGCTGGCGCGAGATGTTCAGGAGCTTTGCCGCCTTCCGGCGGTTTCCCCCGGCGCGCGCGAGCGCCTCGTCGACCATGACGGTGCGCACCTGCTCCTCGACGTCCTGGATCGACGCCCGCCCCACCGCCGCGCGCACCTGAGGCCGGAGATCGGGCGGCCGGGCCAGCGCGTCGTCGATCGTGCGCTCCAGCTCCTCGAGGCGCAGCGGCTTCGCCAGGAACGAGCGCACCCCCATCTGGGCGAGCCGGAACGAGACGGCCGGGCTCGCCGAGCCGCTGATGGCCACGATCGTCGGCGCGACAGCGCAGGTCATGGCCCGCTCAACGACGTCGACGGCGTTCCCGTCCGGGAGCATCACGTCGGCGATGATGCCTTGAAACGCCCCGTCCGCGAGCGCGCGGTGCGCCTCGGCCACCGACGCGCACGCGACGACCTCGGCGCCGCGCGCCTCGAGCGCCTCGTGCAGCGCGCGCCTGAGCCTCGCGTCGTCCTCCACGACCAGCCAGCGTAACATCGTATGGTAGAATGCCCCCGGTTCATGGGGGCGCATAGTCTCAAGAGGGCGGAGCTGGCCAGCCTCCCGGCGGCGTCGGCAGCGTCAGCCGTGTCGGCGCTGTCGGCCGTGTCGGCGCTGTCGGCCGTGTCGGCGCTGTCAAATGGCGCGCAGCTCGACGCCCTCATCACGCGCGAGGCGCTGCGGGGTGAGCGCACCGCCTCGATCGCGCGGAGCGTCTTCTGCGCGGCCCTCCTCGCGCGGTTCCTCGCCGTCGGGGGTTTGGCGCCGTCAGGCTCTCACGCGCGCTCGCTCATCGAGGTTCCGCTGCTCCTCGGCGCGGTTGTCGCCTCGCTGTACGTGTGGTGGCGGAGCCGGAGGGCCGATGCCCCTCCTCACCTGATCCTCGTCTCGGTCGGCCTCGACGCGCTCCTGTGCTTTCTGGCGCTGCTGCCGAACGTGCTCTGGCCCTGGGACGGCTACCCGGGAATCTTGCACCTGCCCGATATGGCCGCGCTCCTCATCACGGTGTCCGTGAGCGCATTCCGGCTCGTCCGCCGGGCGGTGCTCCTCGCGACGGCGGCGAACGCGCTCTCCGCGCTCGTGCTCATCGTGCTCGACCGCGCGCTGAACGGCGGCCACCACGGCCACTTCTGGGCGCCGGCGTCGCTGTTCTTCCTCCTGCTCCTGACGGCCGCCAGCGCGGCGCTCCTCGTCACGAAGCGCACGGTCCGCGTCGTCGAGCTCGGGGCGCAATCCACGCTGCGCGCCGAGCGCGCGCAGCGGAACCTGAGCGTCATGCTGCACGAGCACCACGACGTGAAGACCTCGCTCTCGGCCGCCCTCATCGACACCGATCTCCTCCGGCGCGAGCTCCTTCGGGTCGAGTCCGCGAGCGCCGAGCGCATGTTGCGGAAGCTGGAGCAGCTCCGCGAGAGCATCGAGGATGTCGCCTCGACCATGGGGCACATCCGCGATCGGACGATGCGCGAGCTCGACGCGCTGCGCGCGACGGCCCCCGCCGAGATCGGCGAGGCGACCCGCGGCGCGCTCCGGGTCGTCCGGCGGCGCTACCAGGCGGTGAAGGTCGACGTCACGGAGCGCGCGGAGCGCACCGCGGTCCTCTTCGCGGGGGGGCACGACGTGCTGGAGCGAGTGCTCCTCAACCTCCTCGTCAACGCGTGCGAGGGGACGGGCGAGCGCGGGGCGTCCAGCGTGACGCTGGACGCGCGCCCGCTGGGCGGCGGACGGGTGGCCATCGAGGTGAAGGACGACGGCCCCGGGTTCCACGACACGCCGAGCCCGAAGCCGGGCGGGTCCGGACAGGGGCTCGGCTTCGTGGCCGGCATGGTGGAATCGAGCGGTGGGCTCGTCCTGCGCGCCAACCTCCCGGAAGGCGGCGCGAAGGTCACCATCGAGCTGCTCGAAGCGCCTGTGTGACGGCGGAGCCCGCGGCGCGCCGACGGGGTGGCAAGAAAATTTGCCCTCATCGCGCCGCTGGCCGCGCGGTACGCCTCGGCGGCGAAGTGGGGACTCGCATGGGCTCCGTCGCTCGCAAACCTCGGGAGGATGATTCGGCATGAAGAAAACCAGCCCAATGACAGGTCCTGCATTGGCTCCGACCTGGATTGCGATCGCCGCGGCCGCGGCGACGTTCGCGGCCTCCGGCCCCGTGAGCGCGCAGGCGCGGCGTTCGCCGATCTTCGATCCCGCGCTGAACGCTCCCGGCCGGCCGCTGCGCGGGTTCGCCGATCTCCACACCCACCCGATGGCGCACCTCGGCTTCGGGGGGCACGTGCTCCACGGCGCTCCCGACGTCGACGTGCTCATGGCGCCGGGGACCATCTACGACCCCAGCGGTCAAGGCGTGTCAGGCGCCACGTGCAATGCGTCGGCGCGGCGCGCCGCCAGCATCGCGGAGGCGCTGGGGACCAGCTACAGCACCCACCGGGGTCACGATTTTCTCACGAACAAGTGCGGGAATCACGTCCGCCAGCTCGTGCTCGGGGAAATGGCGAAATCCCACGGCATCCGCTCGTTCGAGGTCGAGCGCCCCGTGGGTTATCCGACGTTCGCGCACTTCCCGGCGCATAACGATATCTTGCACCAGCAGATGTGGGTCGACTGGATCCGCCGCGCGAAGGAGGGTGGTCTCCGGGTGATGGTCGCGCTGGCCGTCAACAGCCGCACGCTCGCCCATGGCATCGAGGCAAACCCGCCCGTCGACGACAGGGCGTCGGGCAATCTCCAGATCGAAGAGCTCGTCCGCTTCGTCGGCAAGCACGACGCGTGGATGGAGATCGCGCGTTCATCCGCCGATCTCCGGCGCATCGTGGAGAAGGACAAGCTCGCGGTGATCGTCGGTGTCGAGCTGGACGACATCGGCAACTTCGTGTGGAACAGAGCGTCTCCCACGGAGGCCCAGATCCGCGCGGAGATCAAGCGCCTCCACGTCCTCGGCGTGCGCTACGTGTTCCCGGTCCACCTCACCGACAACCTCTTCGGCGGCACCGCCGCCTACGAGGACGAGGTAGCGCGCGCCAACCGCTTCCAGACGGGGAAATGGTGGGACCTCGAGTGCTCCCGCGGAGAGGGCATCACGAAGCAGATCCAGTCGGGGAACGACCTCTTCAAGCTGATGAAGCTCGGCGACGCCGGCGGTCACATCCCGCTCCCGAGCTGCCAGGCGGGGGAAGGCCACAAGAACCGGCTGGGGCTCCTGCCCATGGGCCGCGTCGCCCTCAACGAGATGATGCGGCTCGGGATGGTCATCGACATCGATCACATGTCGCAGCGGATGGTGAGCGACGTGCTCGCGTTCACCCGGACGACGCCCGGAGGCGCGTATCCGCTCGTCTCGGGGCACAACGGGCTCCGCGGATCGAGCGGCAACGAGAACGGCCGGACCAGCGCCCAGTACACCGAGCTCGCCGCGCGCGGCGGGCTCGCGGGCGTCGGCTTCGGCGACTCCGATGCGCGGACCTTCCTGCGGAGCGCGACCGCCGTGGCGGCGATCACGTCAGGCGGCAAGGCGCTTCAGATCACCCTCGGGTCGGACATCAACGGGATGGTCGTCATGCCGCGCTCTCCCGAGTGCCAGGCGCCCCGGGATCGGGTGGTGACGGTGCCAGGCGACGCCTGGGGCCACCCGCCCGCGCAGCTCCGGTGCACGGGGGCCGAGATCGACGTGCGCTCCGCGCGCATCGGTTGCCTCGACATCCAGACCAGCGGAAACCTGACGGGCCTCGTCGGCCGCGCCTGCGACGCCAAGAGCTCCTGCTCTTACAAGGCGCCGACCCCCGACGAATACCGCCGCGCCGGTGTCCAGGCCGCGACGCGCGCGTTCTGCACGCAGGCCATGGAGATCGTGTATCGCTGCGTCGATCCGGCGGCCGAGGCGTGCGTCGATTACTCCAGCTTCCCCAGGGCCCGGATGGGGAGCCGCTCGTGGGATTACAACGAGGAGGGGGTCGTTCACATCGGGCTCTTCCCGGATTTCCTCAAGCACGTCGAGGCGCTTCCGGGCGGAGAGCAGCTCATCGACCGGCTCTACACCGGAGCCGAAGGCTTCGCGCAGATGTGGGCGAAGGCCGAGACGGTCGGCCGCTCCGTCCCCTGATCCGCGCACGTCCGTCCCGGGGTCGGGGAACGCGACCCGGGTTGGCCCTGCGCGGTAACGCTGTGCCGCGCCGCCGCCGGCCCGGGTCGGGTCCTCGTCCCGCTGTTACTGGCGCATCCACGCCACGAGAAACTTGGTCGTGTTCGCCCCCGGGTTGAACGCGTCACCCTCGCGGATGCTGGCCGAGAACTCGATGGTTTTGGGCCCGGTCTGGGACGCGCTGAACCCGACAGCGCCGTTGTGGCCATCGATCTGCACGGTGATCGTGCCGGCGACGATGTTGGTCGCGCTCGTGATCTTCTTGAAGCAGCCCCGCGTGCCAGGCCAACCGCTGTTGCAGGTCACCGTCGTGAGGCCGATCTGGAGCGCCTGCTCCGCCTCTTCCACGGTCTCCTCGCTCAGGTACTCGTCGCTCAGGGCCTCATCGCCCTCCTGCGCGATGCAGCCCGCGAGCGCCATGGAGGCGAGGACGGCGATCATCCCGCTGAGCTTCGCGAGAAACCTCATGCCTCGGCCCTTCCCGCCCGACCGAGCTCGCCGGTCATCTTCGGGTCGGGCCATGGCGCAGCCGTCCTGGCCTTCGAGGAGTGTGCCTTGTGCGCTCTTGATGTCGTGTGTCATGCTCCGCCTCCATTCATGCTTTCGGTTTCTGTCGCTCCAGCGGTGTGGCCGTCGCGTTGCGGTGCTCGTACGAGGACCGTGACCTGGTACGGAGGTGGTACCTCACGGTCGGAGATGCGATAAGGGCAAACGTTCTTGCCCCACCTGGCAAACTTCCTTGCCCTCGAAGGTAAATACATGGCCTGTCCGCCACGCGCGGCGCGCGCCGTCGAATGGGCCCGGAGCACGCCGCGCGAGGAGGTGGTGGCCCGGCTGCAGCGGTTCGGTCCGGGCTCGGCGCGCTGCGCCGCACGAAGGCACGCTCGCGGAGCGTGACATCGTCACGGCGTGACATCGTGACATCGTCACATCGTGACATCGTCACGGCGTGACATCCGAATCTTGGCGTCTTATGGAGTCTTGACGACCCCCATCATTGCCGCAGGATGGGGTAAGTACCCACCACCCGGCGTTCTTCAGGGCGCTGCTTGCCCAGGAGCTCGACGCGAGCCCAGGAGCTCGACGCGAGCGAGGCTTACTTCAACGGTTAGGTCCGCCCGGAGGCGGGGGCGGCGGCCCTTCAGGGAGGATCTCGACCGCCATCCCCTCGGTCAGCTCCGCGCTCGCGAGCTTCACGACCCGCTCGCTCCCGTCGAGCCCGGTCGACACCTGGATCGTCGCGCCCGTGTCGCGCTCGACGACGATCGGCGCGAAGCGGATCCTGCTCCCGGGGTCGATGACGGCCACGCGGAGCCCCTTGGCGTCGTTGTAGAGCGCCGTCGCCGGGATCTCGAGCACGCGGTGCGGCGTGGGCAAGGTCAGCGCGACCTCCGCGTACATGCCGGCGAGGAGGCGGCCGTCGGGGTTCGGCACCCGCACCTCCGTGTTCATCGTCCGGGTCGCCGGGTCGAGCGCGCCGGCCGTGCGCGCGATCGTGCCCTGGAACGGCTGCCCCGCGAACTCGCGCACCGTGACCTTCGCCGGCGCGTCGACCCGCACGCTGGGCGCCACGTCCTGCGGGACGCCCACGAAGACGCGCACGGGGTCGGTCGCCGCGATGGTGAAGAGCGGCGTCCCATTGCCCGCCGTGACAAGCGCCCCGCGCTCGGTCGTGCGCGAGGTGACCGTCCCCGCGAACGGCGCGGCGACCTTCGCGAACTTCTTCTGATCCAGGATGCGCTGGACGTTCGCCTGCTGCGCGGTGATCGCCGCGCGCGCCACGGTGACGCTCGCTTCGGCGACGTGCGCCTGCCCCTGCCGCTGCTCGAGCTCCTCCTGCGGCGCCACGCCCGCGGGGACGAGCTGCTCGTAGCGCTTCACGCTCGACCTCGACAGGTCGCGGTTGGCCTCGGCCTGCACGAGGCCGGCGCTCGCCTGCACGAGCTGCGCGCGGGCCTGCGCGAGCTCCTGATCGAGCTCGGGCGTGTCGATCTCGGCGAGGATCTGCCCCTCCTCGACCTTGTCGCCGATGTCCGCGGTCCACCGCCGCACGTAGCCGCTCACGCGCGGGTAGACGACCGTCTCGGCGAGGGGCTGGATGCTCCCGGGCAGGACGAGCGCCCGGTCGCTCGACACGGGCTGCGGCGCGACGACCCCCACGCGCGGGGCCGCGCCCTCGGCGGCCCGCGCGCCCTGCTCCAGCGCGGCGCGGGCGCTGCGGCGGGGCAGGTAGGCCGCGGCGAACGCCGCCCCGAGCACGACGACGAGGCCCACGCCGAGGGCGAGGCCGCGGGTCCTCGTCAGCACGGCGGGCGGCGGCAGATCGAACCCGAGGTCGTCGGCAGGGCTGCCCGGAGACGGGGGAGCGGAGGTCGGGGGGGCAGCGGAGCGGCGGGCGGGGGAGCTCATAGGTCCTCTGCGAGCGGGTCTCTGGCCGGGGCCTTGTTCCGGAGGAGGCTGTACATCACGGGCACGAAGAAGAGCGTGCTCAGCGTCGCGACGAGGAGGCCGCCGATGACCGCGCGCCCCAGCGGGGCGTTCTGCTCGCCGCCCTCGCCCAGGCCGAGCGACATGGGCAGCATGCCGAAGATCATCGCGAGCGCCGTCATGAGCACCGGCCGGAGGCGCGTCATGCCCGCGGCGAGGGCCGCGGTGCCCGCGTCGCGGCCCAGCTTGCGCTGGTCGTTCGCGAACGTCACGACGAGGATGCTGTTCGCCGTGGCGACGCCGACGCACATGATCGAGCCCATGAGCGCGGGCACGCTCAGCGTCGTGTGCGTCACGAACAGCACCCACGCGATGCCCGCTACCGCGCCCGGCAGCGCCATCAGGATGATGAGCGGGTCGAGCCACGACTGGAAGTTCACGACCATCAGCAGGTAGACGAGCACGACCGCGAAGAGGAGCCCGTAGCCGAGCCCCGTGAACGAGGTGTCCATGCTCTCCGCCTGCCCCTTGATGGTCACCTTCGTCCCGCGCGGCAGCTCGGGCCTGAGCTCGTCGACGACGCGCGAGACGGCGCCCGCGACCGAGCCGAGGTCGGTGCCGTCGACGTTCGCCTGGACGTCGAACGTCCTCGCGACGTTGTAATGGGTGATGTTCGCCGGCCCGGTCGCCCGCGACATCGACGCGACGTTGGACAGGAGCTGGGGGCGGCCGTCGCCCGTCGACAGCGGCGTGGCGTTCACGTCGTCGATGGATCCCATCGCGTACTGGGGCGTCTGCACCGCGACGAGGTACTGCACGCCGCGCTTGTCCAGCCAGTAGGTCGGCGACGTCTGCCCGCTCGACGAGAGCGAGACGAGCACGTCGCTCGCCACGTCGCGCTGGCTGAGCCCCAGCTGGTCGGCCATCGTTCGATCGACGTCGATGCGGAGCTGCGGCCTCGCCGGCACCTGCGCGAGGTGGACGTCGACGGCGCCGGGGATCTTCTCCATGCGCTCGGCGATCTTCAGCGCGACGGCGTAGGTCTCGTCCTCCTTGCCGATCGGGCCGACCACCTGGACGTTGATGGGCGCCGCGAGGCCGAAGTTCAGCACCTGCGTCGAGATGTCGGGGGCGAGGAAGAAGAACGTCGTGTCGGGGTACGCCGCGTTGAGCTTCGCGCGGAGCGTCCGGACGTGGTCCGCGGTGGGCCGGTGGTGCTCCGCGAGCGCGATGAAGATCTGCCCGTCGGCCGACGAGATCTGCGCGCCCTCGCTGAGCGACAGGTTGATGCCGCTCGCCGGGATGCCGATGCTGTCGAGCATCGTGCGGATCTCGCCCGGCGGGAGCGCCCCGCGGATGGTCTCCTGGATACGGGCGAAGCGCCGCTCGCTCTCCTCGAGGCGGGTGCCCGGCGGGCCGCGCACGTGGAGCTTGATGAGCCCCGCGTCGACGGTCGGGAAGAAGTCGCGGCCGAGGAGCGGGATCAGCGCGACCGAGGCGGCGACGAGCGCAAGGAACGCCCCGACGGACAGGGCGCGGTGCGCGAGCGCCCAGGCGAGCCACCCGCCGTACGCCCCCCGCAGCCGGTCGAAGGCGCGGTTGAACGCGGCGAAGACGCGCCCGAAGAGGCCCTTTGGAGCGGCGTGGCCGTGCGCGTGCTCCGCCGCCTCGCGCTCGAGCAGGAGGCGCACGAGCGTCGGGACGAGCGTCCGCGACAGGAAGTACGACGTGAGCATGGCGAAGACGACCGCCAGGGCCATCGGCACGAAGAGCGACCGCGCGGCGCCGGTGATGAAGGCGACCGGCACGAAGACGATGCAGATGCAGAGCGTGGAGACGAGCGCCGGGACGGCGATCTCCTGCGCCCCGTCGACGATGGCGCGCAGGAACGGCTTCCGCTGCCCGAGGTTCCTGTGGATGTTCTCGATGGCCACGGTCGCGTCGTCGACGAGGATGCCGACGGCGAGCGCCATCCCGCCGAGCGTCATCACGTTGAGCGTGTGGCCGAGGGCGTTCAGCGCGATGATCGAGACGAGGATCGAGAGCGGGATGCTGGTGACGACGATGAGCGTGCTGCGCCAGCTCCCGAGGAACAGCACGATCATGAGCGCCGTGAGCCCCGCGGCGATCAGCGCCTCGTGCACGACCCCGGAGACCGCGGCGCGGACGAACACCGACTGATCGAAGAGCAGCGAGACCTTGAGCTCCTTCGGGAGCTTCTCCAGCGTGGCCGGCAGCATCGCGTGGATGCGCGAGGCGACGTCGAGCGTGCTCGCGCTCCCGTTCTTGAGGATGCTCAGGAGCACGCTGCGCTTGCCCTCCACGTGCACCATGTTCGTCTGCGGCGCGTTCCCGTCGCGCACGCTCGCGACGTCGCGGAGGGTGATCGTCCTGCCGTTCACCGTCTTGAGCGGCAGCTTCCCGAGCTCCTCGAAGGCCGCGGGGCTGCTGTTCATGATGACGGGGTACTCGTTCTCCCCCATCTTCGCCGTGCCGGAGGGCAGGGTGACGTTCTGCAGCCCGAGCGCCGCGTTCACGTCGCGCGGCGACAGCCCCCAGGCGAAGAGGCGCTGCGGGTCGATGTCGACCATGATCTGGCGCTGCTTCCCGCCGTACGGGTACGGGATCTGCGTGCCCCGGATCGTGGCGATGTCGGCGCGGATGAAGTTGACCGCGTAGTCGAAGAGCTGCTGCTCGCTCAGCGACTCGCTCTCCAGCGCGGCCTGGAGGATCGGCACGTTCGAGGCGCTGTAACGGATGATGAGCGGCGGGCTGATCCCGGGCGGCATCTGGCGGATCGCGGTCTGCGAGATCGCCGTGACCTGCGCCGTCGCGGCCTCGATGCTGGCGCCGGGCTGGAGGAAGATCTTGATGATCGAGATGCCGGTGAGCGACTGGCTCTCGATATGATCGATGTCGTTGACGGTGGTCGTGAGGAAGCGCTCGTAATTGTTGACGATGCGCTTCTCCATCTCCTCGGGGGGGAGGCCGCCGTAGTTGAAAATTACAGACAGGACCGGGATGTCGATGTCCGGGAAGATGTCCGTCGGCATCCGGGCGACGGTGAACACGCCCAGGATGACGATCAGCATCGACATCACGATGAACGTGTACGTGCGTTGAAGCGCGATCCGGACGAGCCACATGGGCCAATTCCCGTCCCCCTCCGGAGCGCCCCGGCCGGGGGTGGCGCCTGAGGGCAGGCTCCGCATTTAGGGTGCCCTTGACGTTCGTCCAATCTATTCTTTCGTATCACACGATACCTTCAAGGTATGGATCTACGCCACCTCCGGTACTTCACGGCCGTCGCCGAGGAGCGGCACTTCGGCCGCGCGGCGCAGCGGCTCGGCATCGCCCAGCCGCCGCTGAGCCGGCAGATCCAGGATCTCGAGTCCGAGCTCGGGTTCTCGCTCTTCGATCGCTCGCGGCGGCGCGTCGAGCTGACGCCCGCGGGCGCGGTGCTCCTCGCCCATGTCCGGCGGGTCTTCGACGCGCTCGAGCTCGCGGTGCACGAGGCCCGGCGCGCGAGCGTGGGCGAGACCGGGCGCCTCGTGGTCGGGTACCTGTCGTCGCTCGCCTACAGCGGCATCACCGAGCTGGTCCGCACCTTTCGCGGGGAGCTCCCCGCGGTGGAGCTCGCGCTCCGCGAGATGCCGCCGCAGGAGCAGATCGAGGCGCTGAAGGACGGGCGCATCGACGTCGGCTTCGTGAGGGCGCCGCTCCACGACGCCCGGCTCGCGTCCGAGTGCGTCCGGCGCGAGCCGCTCCTGGTCGCCCTGCCGGCCGATCACCCGCTCGCCGCGCGGAAGCGCATCCCGCTCGAGCTCCTGTCGCGCGAGCCGTTCGTCGTGTTCCCGCGCCAGCGCGGGTCGGCCTTCTTCGACCTGGTGATGGGGCTCTGCCGCGCCGCGGGCTTCTCCCCGCGCATCGCGCAGGAGGCGCTGCACCTCGACATCCTGAGCCTGGTGGCGGCGGGCTTCGGCGTCTCTATCTTGCCGGAATCCATCAAGAATGTCGGTCGCAAGGGGCTCGCGCTGCGGCCGATCGTGGGGGCGCCGTCGACCGATCTGCTCGTCGCGTGGCGCGCCGACGACGCGTCTCCCACGCTCCGGCAGTTCCTGTCGTTCGTGCGGCGGGTCGGCGTGAGCAAGGGCAAGGCGCGCGCGGCGCGCCGCAGGCCGGGGGAACCTGGGGAAGGCGAGCGCGGCCGCCGTGCCCGCGGGGCCGCCGCGGCGAGGCCGGACGCGGCGGAATAGCGGAGGCGCGGCGCGCGCCGGGGGCTCAGGCCCGGGGGCCCGGCGGCGCGTCGAGCGGCTGCCGCCTGCGGCGCAGCGCCGAGAGCGCGCTGCCGAGGGTCTGGTGGAGCGTCATCCCCCGGAGGTCGATGCCGAGGCGGATGAACCCCTGCGCGACCTGCGGCCGCATCCCCACGACGATGACCTCGGCGCCGAGCAGGAGGGCGGCGCGGGTCGTCTTCATCAGCGATCCCGCGACCTGCATGTCGGCGAAGGGCACGCCGGTGATATCCATCAGCAGCACCTCGGCTTCCTTCTGGCTGAGCTCCGCGAGCACCACCTCGAGCACGTGGCGCGCGCGCTCCGGATCGATGGTGCCGACGAGCGGCACGAGCAGCACGCCCTGGTCGAGCGGGATGACCGGGCACCCGAGCCGGCGCACGTCGTCCGCGAGGGCGCGCTCGCGCTCGTAGGCGGCGCGCGCCTGCTGCTCCTGTTCGATCAGCGACTCGATCAGCGACGCGCGCTCGAGCGCCGCGGTCAGCATCGCCACCCACATCTCCATGTCCCGGTGATCCAGCCCGAGCGGGCTGCTCACCGGGGCGCAGACGGCGAGGACGCCGCGATCCTCACCCTCGCTGCGGAGCGGGATGAGCCGGAGGACGTGGTCGCTCCGCCGGGCGGCGGCAGGCAGCCAGTCGCCGCGCGGGAACGCCTCGGCCGCGACGCGCGCGCCCGCCTCCGGCGTGGCGGCCGCTCCGGGGGAGCAGCTCTCGACGACCCGCAGCAGGGGAGCCGTGTCCCCGGGCGCTTCCCACACGGCGAGGCAGCCCCAGCTCATCTGCACCGCGGAGAGCCAGCTCAGCTTGCTCCCGCCGCCGCCCGCGTCCGCCAGGAGCGTCTCCCGGATGACGAGGTTGATGTCGAGCAGGCCGTTCAGGTAGTCGGCGCGGGCCGCCTCGATCGCGACCCGGCCCTCCATCACGGCGCGCCGGGCCCCCCGGATGTACGTCGCCACGCGCCGCTCGGCGGCGGCGTCCGCCGCGCCGCGGAGCATCGCCTGGCCCGCCCGCTCCAGCCGGTCGACCATCTCGAGGAGCTGGTCGATGTCGGGCATCTGCTCCGCGGCCTCTCGCCAGGCCCTCTCCAGCGCCGCGGCAGCGGGGCCGGGCCTGCCCCAGACGGCCGCCTCGAGCCCGAGGACCACCTCCGTCGCCCCGGGCCAGGCCTCTTCCGGCGGCGAGCTCGGATCGAGGGCCGTCGAGGCGCTCGCGAGCGCGGCGAGCTCCCGCGCGAGCGCGCCGGCCCGGGCGGCGGCGCTGCGGGCCGACGCGGGCGCGCTGGCCGGCGCCGCGGCGCTGCGGGACGACGGGGGCGCGTCGCGCAGCGCCGGGGCGGGCGAGCAGCCGCAGGAGCGGCGCAGGACCAGGGTCGTCGGCGCGATGTGCCCCGCGCGGGGGAGCTCCCGCCCGGCGAGGAGGTCGATGAGCAGCTCGGCGGCCGTCCCGCCGAGCCGGTCGAACCGCTGGCGGACCGTCGTCAGCGGCGGCGAGGCGTACCGGGCTGCCTCGATGTCGTCGAACCCGACGAGCGCGATGTCCTCGGGGACGCGGATGCCCGCCTCGGCGAACGCGTCGAGGACCCCGAGCGCCTCCTTGTCGGCCGACATGAACATCGCGGTGCAGGTGACGCCCTCTTCCAGCAGGCGCCGCACGGCGAGCCGGCCGCTCGCCCGCTCGTTGTTCGGAAGATCGAAGACGAGGTCGGGGTCGAACGAGATGCCGCGCTCCTCGAGCGCGTCCCGGTAGGCCTGGAAGCGCTGCCGGATGTCCTCGTGCGCCATGTGGCCCGCGAAGACGATCCGCTCGTGGCCGTGGTCGAGCAGGTGGCGTACGGCCGAGAGGGCGCCACCGTGGTTGTCGGGCAGGACGTAGGGACAGCGCGCGTCGTCGTTCGCGCGCGCGCTGAGGGTCACGACGGGCCGGCCGTCGTCGAGGAAGGGCTCGAGTTCCGCCGCGTCGATGAGCGCGATCCACCCGTCGACCTGGTCTCGCGCGAGCCGCAGCCTGTGGACGTCTCGCGGGGACGCCCTGATGGCGAGCACCCGATACCCGGCGCGCGCGGCGGCCGACTGGATACCGCCGAGAAGCTCGCAAACATAGCTGCCCCAGATGTCGGGGCACATGATGCCGATGGCTCTATCGAGCGACATGGTGGCAGCATCCTCGGTGGTCCTCAGCGCCCGCGTTCCGTCGTGACGCGATCACAAACGCAACCTGGTAGCACGCGACACCCGTGTGGCCATGCCGCTCTGCGGTGCGCTCGCGGCGGCAGCGGGCGCTCGTCGTCGCGAGCTCCAGCGTTCCCGCGCCCCCGCGTCCGGCTCCCGGTCGCCTGCTGATGGCCGTGCTGAGCGGCAAGCGGCGCGAGTATCGGATGGACGGCGATGCTTGTCAGCCCCGATTGTCGCGCGCCGGAGGGGCGCCGCGGCGGGCGGCCTCATGGGGCGCCCCGCCGGCCCATGTCATGGTCTCCCCTGCCCGGACGCCGCACCGCACGTGTCGTCCTCGGAAGAGCACACCTTGCCTGTGCGCAGGTCCACGAAGTACCACGCGAGCGTCATCAGTATCGGGGAGGTGTTGCACGGCGGGGCGAGGTGCATCCGGACGTGCGCGCTCGCCCTGTCGACGCCCTCGGGCCGGAAGGCGAGGCAGGAGGCGCCGGCGGGCCCTCGTTGCTTCAGCGCCCAGGCCCTGGCCAAAACGACGGCCCTTTGCCCCCTCTGCTCCAGGTCCTGAAGAAATCGCTCGATGGGCACGTAGGCCTTGCCGTCGTGCCACATCGCCGCGCCGCGCCGCATATCGACGCGGAATCGCTCCGTGGCGCAGATGCGGCTCGCCGGGGAGCACGTCTCGCCGGCCCGGGCGACGAGATCGAAGGCATGGCCGTGGGATGCCTCCAGCGTGAGCGAATCGACCCCGGACCATTTCCATTCGAGCAGCTGGCCGAGCGCGGTGACCGCCGGGTGATGGTCCCGGTACCAGCTCGCCTTGAACGCCGCGTAGCCGCGGAGCTCGCCGTTGTCGTCCCACGAGAGCTCGCGCGTGCGCCTGTCGACGCGGAAGCGCGCGAGCCGCTTGCGGTCGTCGGGCGAGAGCACGGACACGTGGAGGTGCATGGCCGTCTCGTCCTCGACGTGCAGCGCGGTCGTGCCTTCCCAGGCGATGGCGTCGTCGATGAAGCGCTTCTCCAGCGCCGAGACGGCTGCTCTCAGGGACTCCTCGCGCGCGGCGAAGAACTCGCGCATCGGCCGGGGCGCCGCCTCGTCCCACCAGCGCACGGTGCCAGCGCGCCTGTCGACGGCGAACGTGGCGAACGGCGCGAGGCGCGCGCTGAACGGAGCGCACTGGACGGGGCCGCGGTCGCGCCGGTGCAGCGCGACGATCGCCAGCCCGGCTGCGTCCTGCTCCGGCGAAAGCTCCCAGCACTCCGCCGGCAGCTTCTCCACGCTCACCCGCGGCGTCAGCCACGTGTCTTGAACGTCGGCGGCGCCCGATCTCGGGGCGGCGAAGAACGGGGCGAGCGCCTCTCTCACGAGGTCCGTGGCGTCGTCCGCCGGGGGGGCTGTGCCGGGGGCCGTTGAGAGGGCTGTGCCGGGGGCCGTTGAGAGGGCTGTGCCGGGGGCAGTGGGCGCGCCGTGCGTCGCGGGCCGCGCTGCCGGCCGAGGTGCCAGAGGTCCTCTCGCCTCGGGCGCGGGTGCCGCGCACGCCGCGAGCGCGAGCGACAGGCAGGCCGCGCAAGAGAGGGCCAGTCCGCGCAGGCGCCGCCGCGCCGGCCGCGCGATCGCCGCCGCGGGCATCCTGCTCTCGACCGAGCCGCTGCCCGGACCTCTCATGGCTTCCCCCTCGAGAACACGCGCTCGACGCAGCGATCCGCGCCCTGCTTCGCCAGGAGGACGTGGGTGGTCGCGGTGGACCGGGCGGGGCCCGGGCGCGTCAGCCGCTGCTCCACGTCCTCGCACTTCGTGGGATCCTCCCCGCCGGGGCCCCCGCACGCGCCGAGCTGCGGTGTCGACGCGAGCCCTGGCAGCGCTGCGCGCAGCTCCCGGTGCCAGCGCTCGCCCGCGGACGGCGACGCCGCTGGGCAGAGCCAGCGTTCGGCCTCTGCCCACTCGAGCCCGAGCCAGGCGTACACGAACGACTCCGCGTCAGGCGCGAGGGGCGGCGCTCGACGGACGCTGTCGCCTTCCACCGTGTAGCGCGCGGCGAGGGCGTCCCAGCGCGGGTACCATGGGAGGAAGGTCGGGTCGCCTGTCCAGCGCAGCGTGAAGCCCCCGGCGGACACCGCGAGGGTGTAGCCGGCCGGCATGTGGAATCGGAGGCTGTTCGCGAAGATCGCGCGCGGGTGCAGCGGGTCTGTTCCCTCCAGCAGCACCCTCGTGGTCAGCGTCCTCCAGAGCGAGACACAGGACGACTCCGCGCTCGACACGGCCAGCGCCCAGCGCCCCTTCGGTTGGCCCCCAAGGAAGCCATAAGACAGCCGGTTTCCCTCCGACGTCCACCCCGACGGATCGCTCTCGTGAGCGAGCGCGAGGCGAAAGCCGGCCCGGCCCCGCTCGAAGACGTAGAGAGACGCGTCCTCGCCGCACGGGACCGCGAGCGTGAGGAGCGCGACCCGGAGCTCGGGGTGCGCCGCGGGCTGCTCGATGCGGAGGTCGAGGAGGCTGCCCCACCGCCGTTCCTCGCCGGCGGGGCGGACGCCGAGCCGCTCGAGCTCTGCCATCGCGCGCGCGCGTGCATCCTCGGGCGCGCCCTTGGCCGCGTCGAGCGCGCGCCCGACGACGCCTCGAAACTCGGCCTTCAAGGCGCGGAGCAGCGCGGGAGCTCCCGCGGGGGGCGCGCTCAGCCCGATGCCGTCCGCGCTGGTGTCGAGCGCGGCGAGCGCCTGCATCGTGGCCACGACATCGGGTGGAAGCGGCGCTTCGCCCGGGGTTGGCCCTGGTGGCGGCGCAGGCGTGCTCTGGCGTTCCGCGGGCAGCGGGCGCGGTGGTGTCGAGTCTTCCTGCCGCGGCGGCGGGAGCGACCGGCGCGCTCCGGTCACGGGCAGAGTTCCCGGTGGAGCTCCTCCCGTGCAGGCGAGTTGCCAGAGCAGCGCGGCGGCCAGAGCGCCGCCTCCGGCGCGCAAGCAAGGAGCTCGAGACGGGCTCGGAGACATCGGCGCAGCGTAACGCCGATCCCGGGTCTCCGATTCCTTCGGCAGCGCCCTGGTCGCGGCTCAGGTCCCGTGCGGCGGGTGTTGCTCGGAATCGTTCGAAAAGAGAAACGCCTGCTGCTCGAGGGCCACCCGCCCCTTGCGCTTTGGCCGGCGCGGCGGCGCCCCGGACTCCGTCGGCTCGCCCTCGGTCTGCTCGGCGCAGCGCGGGCAGACAGCGGGCGGCTCCGGCGCTGCGAGCTCGATCCGGGGCGGCGAGGGGGGTTCCGGCTCCGCCTCGGGCTGCTGGAGTTCGACCGGATCCGCCCGCTCGATCTCGGCGCGACCGCGCGCGTGCTCGGCGGTGACCAGGGCGCGGAGGGCGCGGGCGGCGGCGCGGTGCTCGGCGGCTGCCCGGCGCAGGCGCGCGACGAGCTCCAGCGCTGCCCGCGGCGGCGCGTGGAAGCGGGCGCGCTCGCGGTGCGCGCAGCCGTCATGACCGCGGCCGCTGCTGCCGCAGTCGATGCAGATGAGATCGAGCGCGAGCGGCTCCCGGACGGCGGAGCTCGGCTCGTCCGCCGCGGTGTCGTCGGGCGGGATCGCGTCGATGGGTTCCTCGGCGGGCGGCAGCTCTTCGACGACGACGGCGGCGGCGGCCTTGCGGGGGCGCATGCCGATCGGCTAGCAGATCATTGAACGGATGTACAGTTGTGCCTGGCGCTCGTGGCGCGGTGGACCCTCCGGGGTTGGCGGACGCCCGGGCATGGCGGACCCAGGAAACGCCTGTGTCTGCCGTGTCCCTCGTGATTGAATCCCTGGTTCATGGCTCAGGATGAGGTCACGCGGCTCGGCAGGGAGGCGCTCTCGCAGTACACCCGCGATGAGCTGATCGACCTGGCTGACCGCGAGCTGGCCCGCACGGCGGAGCCGCTCCTGTTCCTCGCGGAGGCGTCGCGCCGTGAAGCCGCGCTCGACGACCGGATCGCGTCGCTCTACGAGCGCGCGCTGCGGTCTCCGTCTCCGCTGGTCAGGTTCCATGCGGCCTGGTGCGTCTACGACACCAGGGCTTGCTGGGCCCGGTTCATCCCCGTCCTGCAGGCCGCCCGCGAGGCCGAGGACGACGAGCCGAACCGGGAGAACCTCGATACCGTGATCGACCTTCTGCAGACCGAGCTCCGGGAGGAGGAAGAGGAGCAGATCCGGTGGGCGCACCCGGGGCTCGCTCGCGTCGAGTACGACGTGACCAGGCGGCGGGTGCTGTCCGGCGAGGAGCTCGCGTCGCTCAAGCAGGCCGTCGGCTTCCTGCGCATGCCGTACGATATCTATCGCTGGTACTCCGAGCGGAGCCTGAACATGCCGCTGGAGCGCGCGCTCGCGGCGCTTCGCCAGCTCGAGCGCTGGTGGGACGAGATCGCGCCTTCGTTCCAGTCCGAGTCCCCCTACAAACACTCGGATCCGTTCATGGATGAGGACAGCATCCACCCGCTGGGGGCCTACATCATCAGCAGCCAGTTCCTGTGGCACTATTACGAGTCGGACCAGGCTGAGCGCCATCTCCTCCGCTCCTTCCACCTGGCGGAGACGCTCATGACGAGGGGGCGGGGCGGAGCGGCTCTGGTCATGCCTCGCGCGTCGCTGAAGGAGCGGTATCTGGACGGCGTGTCGCAGGCTTACCACGATCCGCGCCTCTACGCGGTCAATCATTTCTACCTGGGAGAGCTCCACGAGCGCCGGGGCGCTCATGAGCAGGCCGCAGAGCATTACGCGCGCTTCGCCGAGATCGAGCCCGATTTCTCCCCGAGGAACTCGTACGTATCGCACCCGGCTTACTACGACATCAAGCGGTTCTATCCGGGGACGGTCGAGGCGTATGGCAGGCTCGGGGACCTGTACCGAGATCGGCGGGGCAATCCGGATCGGGCGCGGTTCTACTACGAGAAGGCCCTTCGGCTGAGCCCGTCGCACCACACGCCGTACCGAGAGTACGCGCGCCTCCTGGAGCAGGCCGATCCTCGCGGGGCGCTCGATCTCCTGCGGCAGGAGATCGAGGTGCTGACGTCCTATCCGGATCCCGAGCCGAGCCCGAGCTCGCGGTGTCTTCCCTTCGAGCCTCGGGAGGTGGTCGAGCGGTTCCATGCATGGCGCTCTCACCCGATGGCGGCGCGCCACGAGGTGGACGTCATCGCGCGGTCGGTTCTCCGGTTTCTGAAGGGCCTTTCTGTCGAGCCGTACCGGTCTGGGTACCCCGAGTGGAATGAGCTCGCGCAGCAGGTGGAGAGCGCCTCGTCTCCGAGCGCGTGACCCCAGGCGCCGTCGTGGCGCTGCGTCCGGCGGGGGGCCGACGTGGTAGCCTGCCGGCATGATCCTCCCGCTCGCGCCGCTCGCGCAGAGGAGCGCGCTGCCCCGGCCAGCCCGCGGCGTCCGGCTCGCGCGCGCGGCCTTCCTCGCCGGGGCGGCCGCGGCCTCCCTCGCGCTCGGCTGCCAGGGTATCCTCGGCATTCACGACGTCTCGCGCGACGGGGCCGGCGGTGACGGCGGCGCCGGCGCCGGCGGGGCCGCCGCGTCGGGCGGAGGCGGCAGCGGCGGCGACCTGTCCGCGCACGGCAGCGGCGGCGGGGCGCCGCAGGCGGGCTTCTCGATCGCGCTCGACCCGGCGGCGGCGCGCGTGGTGCGCGGCGGCTCGACGTCGCTCACCGTCGCCGTCACCCGCTCGGACGACTTCGCGGGCGACGTCGCTCTCTCGCTGTCGGGCCTGCCGAGCGGCGTCACGGCGAGCCCGGTCGTGGTCTCGGATGGCGAGGCCACCGGCGTGCTCACGCTGACCGCGGAGCCGCTCGCGATGCTCGGCGGCGCCGCGCCCTCGCTCGTGGCCAGCGCGCCCGGGCTGGAGGATCGGGAGCTGCCGGTCTCGCTCCTCGTCGCCGATCCGCCGGGGACGCTCGATGCATCGTTCGACGGCGAGGGCATCGCCACCAGCGGCACGCCCCACGAGGCGCGCGCCATCGTCGTCCAGGAGGACGGCAAGATCCTCGTCGCCGGCGTCGACGGAGCGACCTGGGGGCTCGCGCGCTTCCTGCCGAGCGGCGTGCTCGATCCGGAGTTCGGCACAGCGGGCCTCGTCGTCGGCCAGGAGGGAACGGTCAAGTCGCTGGCCCTGCAGCCGGACGGGCGCATTCTGGCCGTGGGGACGCGGAACGAGCAGCTCGCAGTGGTCCGGTTCAACGCGAGCGGCGGGATCGATCAGGCCTTTGGCGCGAGCGGGGTCGCGAGGCTCGATCCTGCCTTGATCAGCGGCTCGGAGGGCTTCGACGCCGCCGTCCAGAGCGACGGCTGGATCATCGCCGCCGGCGTCGGGAAGCCGGGCAACCGCGGCATCGTCGTGCGGTTCTCTTCCATGGGTGATGTCGATCACGACTTCGGCGGCTCGGGCGTCGTCTCGTTCGAGAATCGCCCGCTGCACTCGGTCGCGCTCGGAGAGGGCGGGCAGATCGTCGCCGGAGGAACCGAGCGGGACGCGGGCCCGACCTTCCTTGCGGTGCGGCTCGATCGCGACGGGGCGCTCGATCCCGGCTTCGGAACGGGCGGCATCGCCTATCTCTCGCAGACGCCCTACAACGATAACGACCTCGTCCTCGGGAGCGACGGCAAGCCGATCCTTGTCGGATACGCGCTCGACGGCGTGAATCACTATGCGTTCGCGCGCTTCAACGCGGACGGCTCGGCGGACACGACGTTCGGCGGGACCGGCATGGTGAACGCGAGCGGCGAAGAGAAGCCCTATGTGCGGGGCTACGGTGTCGCCCTCCAGGCCGACGGCAAGATCCTCGGCGCGGTCGCAGGCGGCACCGTGGCCTCGGGCATCACGGCCTCGATCCTGCGGCTCCTGCCGGACGGCTCCAGGGACGCCGGGTTCGGCGCCTCGGGCGCCGTCGTGCTCGACGACCATCCGGAGCAGAACTACCTCTACGCCGTCACCGTCCAGCGCGACGGCCGCATCGTGGCCGCGGGGAAGCGGTCGAACCTGGGGCTCATGGTCGTGCGCATCTGGGATTAGCCCCCTCGCTCGGCGTGGGGCGGCTGGTCGCGGACGCCCTGCTCACGCCGGCCTGCCCCCTCTCACTCCTTCCGCAAGAGCCCGTAGCGGGCGAGCTTCCGGTACAGCGTCATCCTCGGGATCCCGAGGCTCCTCGACACCTCGCTCACGTTCCAGCGGGAGAGCTCGAGCGCGGCGCGGATCCGCTCCTCCTCGGCGCCCTGGTACTCCGCGCGCGAGCGGCCCCGCGGCGCGGGCGCCGCCGCCGGCAGCTGGATGTCGGCGGCGCCGATCTCCGGGCCCGGCGAGAGCACGCACGCGCGCGAGAGCACGTTCTCTAGCTGCCTCACGTTGCCGGGCCAGCCGTACGACGAGAGCCGCCGGAGCGCGCCCCGGGACAGCCGGAACGCCGGGCGGCCCTGGCGCGCCGCGAGCTTCTCGACGATCGCCTGCGCGATCGCCGGGATGTCTTCCGGCCGGTCGCGCAGCGGCGGCAAGCGGATCTCGATGACGCTGACCCGGTAGTAGAGGTCCTCGCGAAAGCGCCCCCGGGCGACCTCGTCCCGCAGATCCCGGTTCGTCGCGCAGACGACCCGCACGTCGGCCACCGAGACGCTCCGGTCCGACCCCACCGGGCGGATCGAGCGCTCCTGGAGCGCGCGGAGCAGCTTCGCCTGCACGCCGAGCGGCACCTCCCCGAGCTCGTCGAGGAACAGCGTCCCGCCCCGCGCCGAGAGGAACAGGCCGCCGTGATCGCGGACCGCGCCGGTGAACGCGCCCTTCACGTGGCCGAAGAGCTCCGACTCGAGCAGCGCCTCGGGCAGCGCGGCGCAGTTGACCGCGACGAACGGCCCATCCCGGCGGGGCCCGCCCGCGTGGATCGCGCGCGCGACGAGCTCCTTGCCCGTGCCGCTCTCGCCGGTCACCGTCACGGTCACGTCGCTCTCCGCGACGCGCTCGCAGAGCGCGAGCACCGCGCGCATCGGCGCGCTCCTCCCGGCGATCTCCGGGAAGTCGCGGCGCGCGTCCGCCCGGGTCCGCTCGAGCTCGTGCGAGAGCCGCTCGATCTCGTCGGCCTGCGAGCGCATGAGCTCCGCGACCCGCCGCTGCTCCTCCTCCAGGGCCCGCGTGCGGTCCCGGAGCTCGGCCATCAGCCTGCCGTTGTGCAGCGCGACCGCGATCTGGTCCGCGAACGCGCCGAGCAGATCCGCGTCGCCCTCCGCGAACTTGCCGCGCTGGAACCGGTTGTCGAGGTAGACGGCGCCGAGCACCGCGCCGTGCGCGCGGATCGGCACGCACACGATCGACCGGAGCCGCAGGCCGTGCACGGACGCGTTCCCGTGGAACCGCTCGTCGGCCAGCGCGTCGACCGTGAGCACCGCCTCCCCGCGCTCGACCACCCGCTTCGCGATTCCGTGGCTGAACTTGAGCTGGCTCTTGCCGACGCGCTCGCGATCGAGGTTCCGCGCGACAGCGACCTCGAGCCTGCCCTTCGCGTGGCCTCCCGGTTCCGGCGACGGCGACGCGAGGATCACGAACCCCCGCTCGGCGCCGGTCAGCTCGATGGCCGCGTCCATGGCGAGGCGGAGCACCTCCTCCGCGTCGAGCGTCGAGCTCAGGCGCCGGTTCACCTCGAGCAGCTTGAGCACGAGCTCCATGCGGGCCCCCGGCGGCGCGGGCCCGGCGCGGAGCGCGGCCCGCCGCGGGTGCCGCCAGAAGACCTCGGCGAGGTCGGCCGGGAGCGTGCTCCCGATGCGCTCCCAGCACTCGAGCGCGGCCGTGCGGTGCCGCTCCGCCAGCGCCGTCGCCGACCGGAGGCGGAGCACCTCGGCGGACACCTCCTCGTGCTTCGCGTGGAGCTCGAGCTGCGAGACCCTCACCACGAGGCCCGCGCCCCGCTGCACCTCCGCGAGGGCCGCGCCCGTGTCGCCGCGGGCCAGCGCGAGCTCCGCGCCCGCCGTCGCGTGGCGCAGCGCGAGGTCTGCCGCGTCGGCCTCCCGGAGCAGCGCCGCGGCCTCGGCCAGCCGCGCGCCCGCCGCGGCCCTGTCCCGCGCCGCGAGCGCGACCTCCGCGGCGTGGATCACCGCCTCGCACGCCTCGCGCTTCGACCCGCGCGCCGCGTGGCCGGCGCGGGCCTCCTCGAGCAGCCGCGCCGCCTCGCCGAGCGCGCCGCGCGCGGCGGCGATCTCCGCCGCGAGCCCGAGCGCCGCCACGGCGATCTCCTCGGGGGCCCTCGGGCCCTCGGGCGCTCGCATCCGCGCGACGGCGAGCTCGGCGCGCTCGAGCAGGCCGACGTCCGCGTGGATCTTGGCGAGGTTGAAGCGCAGCGTCGCCTCGGTCCGCTCCTTGGCGAAGGCGATCGCCGCCCGGAGCCCGCGCTCGTAGCAGCGCAGCGCCGCGCCCCAGTCGCCGAGCTGGTGCCTCGCCGTCCCCAGGTTGAGCGCGGCCGTCGCGAGCAGATCGCCGAGGCCCTCGGCCTCGGCCAGGTCGAGCGCCTCCTGGAACCCGCGCGCCGCCAGGGCCGCGTCGCCGGCGCGGTAGGCATGGAGCGCGTGGTAGCTGAGCGTGCGGGCGCGGGCGCGGGGCGAGCCCGACGCCGGCCGCAGCGCGACGGCGCGCGCCAGGCTCTGGAGCGCCCCGGCCTGGTCGCTCAGGTACCCGAGCGCGAGGCCCAGCGTCTCGGCGAGCTCCGCGGCGGCCTCGCGCGCCTCGCCGCTCGCGAGGGCGCCGTCGGCCTCGAGCGCCTCGCCGCTCGCGAGGGCGCCGTCGGCCTCGCGCGCCTCGCCGCTCGCGGGCGCGCCCTCGACCTCGCGTGATCCGAGCGCCGCGAGCGCCACCTCCGCCTCGCGCCGGGCCTCGTCGTAGCGGCCGAGGCGCAGCAGGCAGCGCGCGGAGAGGCTCGCGAGCCGCCCGCCCCAGGGCCCGGGCGAGAGGGCCCGCGCGCGCCCGAGCTGCCAGAGCGCCCGCTCGACCTTGCCGAGCTTCTCGTAGCAGCGCGCCGCCCGGTACGAGAGCTCCGCGCCGACGCCGGCGGGCGGCCCTGCGCGCCTCGCCCGCGCGAGCAGCGAGAGCGCGCGCCGCGGGTCGCCAGCCGCCTCGATCGCGGACGCCGCGGCCACGAGCGTCCGCGGCGCCGGCAGGACCTCGCAGGCGGCGTCCGCCGCGCGCACCCAGGCGCGCGGCGCCCACTCGAGCATCGGCCCGGACGCGGCGAGCGCCTGCCGCGCCGCCTCGTGGTCGCCCGCGAGCACGAGCGCCCTCGCCCGGTCCGCCGCGCGCTGGCTGCGGAGCGCCGGGCCGAGGGCCGCCTCGTCGGCGCCGGCGAGCTGGGCCGCCATCGCGGCCGCGACCTCGCGCACGACGCCGGCGTCGAGCCAGGGCAGGATCGCCCTGGCTTGCCCGGGCTGGCCGAGGCGGAACCCCTCGCCGTCGAGCCGCGCGAGCCCCGCGGCCTCGAGCGCGTCGAGCGCCGCGCGCCCCACGCCGAGCGCGGCGGCGGCCTCGGGCCCGAGCGGATCCGCGACCGCGAGCGCCGCGAGGGCGCGCGCCTCGCCGCGGTCGAGCGCCGCAACGCGCCGTCGCCAGAGCTCCGGGGTGCCCGTCGTGTGGACGAACCTGTCGAGCTCCGCCTCGCTCAGGCTGCGCTGCGCCAGCGCGGCGCAGAGCTCCTTGAGCGCGCGCGGCCGGCCGCCGCTCGCGCGCAGGAGGTCCGACGTGCGCGCCGCCGTGGCGAGGGGCGCGGTCCAGACCCGGACCGCGTCCTCGCCGAGCGGGCCCAGCGGGAGCTCGACGACCGCGCCGCCGCCGACGTCGAGCCGCTCCGCGGAGGCGATCAGCCAGAGGACGGCGTCGGTCGGCTCGGTCGATCGCACGAGCGCCTCGAGCAGCGCCCGGTCGTGCGCGCCCAGCCTGTGGGCGTCGTCGATCGCGAGCACGCGCGGCCGGCGCGGCGCGGGCGATCCGTACGGATCCCGCGGATCCCGCAGATCGCGCGGATCCCGCGGGGCGCGCCCCGCCTCGCCCTCGCGCCCGCGCGCCCCCGCGAGCTCGCCGCGGGCCCCGAGCAGCGCGTCGACGCCGGCCGGGAGCGGCGCGCCGCCGAGCGCCCGGACCAGCAGCGCGCGCAGCGGATCGTCGCCGCGGGGCGCGCCCTCGACGACCTGCGCGCGGAGCTGCGCGCGCCACTTGAGCTCGCGGAACAGCCGCGATTTGCCCGTGCCTTCCTCGCCCGTGACGATCGCCGCGCGCGGCCCGCGCTCGCCGCGGAGCAGCGCCTCGAGCGCCGCGCCGAACGCCTCGACCTCGCGCTCCCGGCCGACGATCTCGCCCGGCTCGCTCACGACGGCGGGCGCGCGCCGCGGCAGGCCGCCCGCGGAGAGGGCCTCGAGGACCTCCTCGACCCCGGAGGGGCGGCTCGCCGGATCCTCGGCGGTGAGCCGCTCGGCAAGGCGGCGAACGGCGGCGGGCGGCGCCCCGGAGAGGAGCGGGAACAGGGCCTCGAGCGTCCGCCCCACCGCGAAGAGATCGGTGCGCGCGCTCGGCGGGGCCCCCCGGAGGAGCTCCGGCGCGAAGAACCGCGCCGTCCCCGAGAGGTCCCCCGCGCCCGCGCGCATCCTCCGCGCCGCGCTGAGGTCGATGAGCACGCCCGCGCCGTCGTCCCGCACGAGGACGTTCTCGGGCTTGAAGTCGCCGTGGACGATGCCGGCGCCGTGGAGCCACCCGAGCGCGTCGAGCGCGTCGAGCAGGACGGGCAGGGCCGCGCGGAAGGCGCGCCCCCGCGCGTGCTCGGCCAGCGTCCGGCCGCGGATGAGCTCCGTCGTGGCGTACGTGAGCGGCCGGCCCGGCGCGCCGCCGGACGTCGTCCGGGCGAAGTCGTACGCGCGCGGGAGGCGCGGGTGAGCGCAGGCCGAGAGCAGCGAGAACTCCCGCCGGAACGCCTCGAGCGCGCCCGCGGAGCCGAAGCTCAGCGATTTCATCGCGACGTCGCGATCGAAGAGCCGGTCGCGCGCCTCGTAGACCGAGGCGAGCCCGCCGCGCCCGAGCGCGCGCACGACCTCGTAACGACCGTCGACCACGGCCCCTGGCGCAATGCCGTGGTGTACCATCGGTACAATATGGTACAGAATGGTACAAATTGGGGCCACGATCTCCGCGGAACACCGCGGATCGCATTGGCGCGACTCTTGAACAGAGGGGCGGCGTGATGCGCTGGCTTGCGGTCCTTCTCGTCGCTTGCGCCGCCGGGTGCGGGGTGAACCCCATCCCGGAGCCGCCCTTCGAGCGGCCGCCGGCGCTCGCCGGCGACGTCGTCGGCGCGGTGTGCGACGTGTGCGACGGCGCCCCGCTGGAGCTCACCGGCGCGCCCGGGAGCGTGACCGACGCCGACGTGGTCTGGGCGATGAACCTCGATGGGACCGCGCCCCCCGTCGTCGCGCCGGTCGCGGGCGACGGCAGCTTCGCGCTCGACATCGACGGCCTCCGGGGGAACGAGCTGCGCCTCCAGGCGCGGCGCGGCGCGCTGCGCTCCGAGCCGGTGGACCTCATCGCCGCCTCCGGGGCCCTCGAGCCGTCGCCTCGCCCGCTCGCAGGCTGCTTCGAGGTCGAGCGGGAGCTCGCCCTGCCCGAGGCGGCCGCCGGCGCGACGTCCAGCAGCGCTGTCGCGCTCGCGCACTCCTGCGGCGCGCCGCTCGCGATCGACAGGATCGCGCTGCGCGCCCCGGCGCCCGAGTACAGCCTCGAGGGAACGGCGGCCCCCGTGGTCCTCGAGGCGGGGAGCGCCGGAGAGCTCCGCGTGGTGTACCGGCCGACCGGCGCCGCCGCGCGCGAGGAAGTGGCGCTGATCGAGGTGTCTTCACCGGAGGTCTTCCGGCGGGCGGTGACGCTCTTCGTGCCCGGCGCTCCCTGAGTCGATTCCAGCTCTCCGCTCCTCCGGGAGGCTCGAGACGGGCCTCGAGGGGGAGCTGCATCTCCCAACCCCCACGAGAAAGATACGGAGACCAACATGCGAGCCTGTGCCTTGTTGCTTCTTGCGGCCTCTTCGATCGTCGGACTGCTCGGCTGTGACCCTCCCACGGGCGGCGGCGGCGGGGCGTGCCCGGATCCGAGCGATCCGGGCGTCCACTACGTCTCTCAAGATCCGGACGAGTGCGCGCTCATCGACTTCGTCTGCGCGGAGGGACAGCGGCTGATGACCGAGCCCGGGTGCGGCTGCGGCTGCATCGACGAGGAGCCGCCTCCCCCCGTGTGCCCGGACCCGGGTGATCCAGGCGTCCGTTACGTCTCTCACGATCCGAACGAGTGCGCCCTCATCGACTTCGATTGCTCACCGCCCGAAAAGCTCTTCTCCGGCGAGTGCGGCTGTGGCTGCGTCGGCCCCGCGCCGGAGGCCTGCCCTGACGCCGCGGATCCGGACGTCCGCTACGTCTCTCACGATCCGGAGTACTGCCACCTCGTCGACTTCATCTGCGCGCCGGGAGAGGAGCTCTTCTCCGACGCGTGCGGCTGCGGCTGCGTCGGCCCGGCGCTCCCCGTCGGGCGCACTCAAGGCAACTGACCGCGCCCGCGGTCTGCCACCCTGAGAAAGGTGCTCGCACGGCCGTCCCGCGGAGCCGGCGCCGCGCGTGAACCTCGGCGAAAGCGGCCGCTCAGGATTGTTTACATGCGCGCACCCATCGCATCACGCAGGAATCACGCAAGAATCACGCAGCATGGAGCGGCGGCCGGGCGACGCGGAAGTTCTTGAGTCGTTTCATCGAGGACGGTGGTAGGCTCGCCTGGGGATCAGGGGGCGAGCGCGACCGGGATGAAGACGGGGCCTGTCGATCAGGGCACATCGAAGGTGATCGGCGTCGCGTCGGTCTTCCTCGACAACTCCTTCAACGCCACGGCCTTTCGAGGCATGCACCGCGCCGCGCGCGCCCGGGGCTACGAGCTCCTCGTCATCTACGCGACGCCCCTGCGCGTCTTCGAGCGCGGCGTGGCGCTCCGCCAGGTGGCCGGCTGGATCGCGATGTACAACATCGACGGCCTGGAAGAGCTGCTCTCCGATGGGAAGCCGGGCGTCATCTTCTGCGCGCCCCCGCTCGGAGCGCGCTTCCCGGTCGTCCGCGCGGAGAACCACGATTCGATTCACGTGCTCGTCGATCACCTCATCCGTCTCGGACATCGTCGGATCGCTTACATCGGCATGACGGGATCGGACGATTTCCACGAGCGGAGCAGGTCATTCGATCAGGCGATGCGCGCCCGCGGGCTCGAGGCCGACCTCAACCTGCTCTCCGAGTTTCACGAGTGTACGATCTTGTATACCGAGCAGCGCTTCCACGAGCTGCTCGCGCGCAATGGCAAGTTCTGTACCGCGCTCGTGGCGGGCAACGACGAGATGGCGATTGGCGCCATCAACGCGATCCGGGCGCACGGCTACCGCGTGCCCGAGGACATCGCCGTGGTGGGGTTCGACGATATCCACACCGCCCAGCACTGCGATCCGCCGCTCACCACGGTACGGCAGGACCCGGCGCTCCTCGGGAGCATGGCGGTCGAGCGGCTCGTCGACTTGCTCGACGGCCTCCCCCCTCGTGAGCTCGTGACCCGCGGTCCGGCCGAGCTGGTGGTGCGTCGCTCGTGCGGAAGCGGCCGCGCCGCGTGGAACGCCGCGCCGGTCGCGCCAGCGATCGAGGCGTCGGAGGGCGACTGGCAGCAGGCGCTGTCCCGCCAGATGAGCCTCCTCCTGGATGGGTGGGAGCGCCCGCTGTCCGACAGCGCGCCCATCGGCTGGCCCGAGGCGGAGGTGATCGCGCAGGGCCTCGGCGCGGCGCTCGCCGGGGAGGAGCCGCTGGACGTGGGGACGCTCCAGCGCGCTTTCTCCGCCGGGGTCGCGCAGAACGACAAGATCGAGGTCCTGCTCGCGGCGGTGAAGCTCGTCGAGCAGACCGCCGCGCGGCGGCTCGCCGGCGCGCCGGAGCCGGAGGCCGCGCGCCGGCTGGAGACGTTCCTCGACCGCGTGCGCCTCGCGCAGCAGCGGGCCCTCGCCGCGTGGGAGCGGCGGAACGTGAAGAGCCTCGAGCGGCTGGTCCGCGCCAAGGTGCACATGAGCAGGCTCCTCGCCTCGAAGCACGCTTGGACCGAGGAGCGCTTGGAGTGGCTGGCGCAGACCTCGATTGGCGTCGGGGGCATCGCGCTCTGGGCGGACGCGTCGGACAAGGCCGAGCCGGAGCTCCTCGTCCACTCCGTGTATCCGTACGATACCGACCTGACCGCGCTCGTGGGGCAGCGATACCCGGCCCGCCACTTTCCGCCGCCCGCCCTGCGCGCGGCTGCCTTGCCGGACCAGCCGGGCGGCTATCTCCTGCTGATCCCGCTCGTGAGCGCGAAGCGCGACTGGGGGACTCTGGTGCTGGGAGGGCTGCACCTGGAGAGCTTCGTGGAGAACCTCCATCCGCTGGCCATGTGGGTGTCGCTCCTGATCGCCGCGTTCGAGCACCACGACATGGAGGCCTCGCTGCAGGCGGAGCGCGACATGCTGGCCGCCGCCTACGAGCGCGAGCGCGCGCTGGCGAGCACGGTGCGGGAGCTCGGCTGTCCCGTCATCCCGCTGTTGCCCGGGGTGCTGCTCATCTCGCTGATAGGCGCGATCGACGCCGCGAGGGCGCAGCAGATCATGGAGGCCGCGCTCTCTGGCGTCGCGCGAGAGGGAGCCCGGTGGGTGCTGCTCGACGTGACCGGCGTGCCGTTCGTCGACGAGGCGATCGCGGCGGCGCTGGCGCAGACGGCGCAGGCGACCCGGCTGCTCGGCGCGCGCGTGAGCCTCGTCGGCGTCGGGCCCAGGATGGCGCAGGGCATGGTCGGCCTCGGGATCGATCTGCACGACATATCCATCTTCCAGTCGCTGGCCGCCGCCATCAGCGAGCTGACCAGGCCAGAGAAGAAGACGAAGGCGAGGCGGGCAAAGTAGCGCCCGAGGGCGCGCCGAGATCGCTCGAATCACTCCATCAGGAGCCTGGCCGCCGCGCGCCCGGCGGCCTCGGTCAGCCGCCGCATGTAATCCCAGTTGAGCCGATCGACCCGGTCGCAGCGCTGGTGGTAACAGGGGTTGCCGTCATCGCCGAAGAAGTCCTGCGATATGGCCACGGCCGGCGCCCCGTAGCGCCAGAACGCCGCGTGATCGCTGCGGTTCGTGCAGGCGTCCACCCGGGTCAGGCCGAGCTCGCCGCGCGACGCGGCCTCCTCGACCAGCGCGGCCAGATCGGACGACGTGTTCTCGTTGCAGTGGATGACGTGATAGTGCCCGTCGTCGTTGGAGTCGTAGCCTGTCATCTCCAGATCCAGGACGCCGACCACCTGATCCATCTGCCCGCTCCGGTAGAGCTTGCTCGCGTAGGCCCGTGAGCCGAGGAGGCCGTCCTCCTCTTGATCGAAGGCGACGACGCGGAGCCCGATGCTCAGCTTCGCGTCCTTCAGCGCGTGGGCGATGGCGAGCGACGACACGATGCCTGAGCCGTCGTCGTCGGCGCCGGCGTTGCTCATGGAGTCGTAGTGCGCCGAGAGGATGAGGACGCGCGACGGATCGGCGCCGGGCCTGTCCGCCGTCAGGTTGACGCCCTGGCTCCAGCCGCTTTGATAAGCGTGCTCCTCGACGGTGAACCCGATCGCCTCGTATTGCTGGCGCATCCAGGCGCGGGCGAGCGCGCGTCCGTCCTTGGAGCCGCGCTCGCGGATGACCGCCGAGCGGCCGCCGACGGTCACGGGCGCGGCGCCGGAGAGCTCCTTGAGCCGCGCCTCGAGGAACGCGGCGTCGATGTGGATCTCGGGGAGCTCGGCGGCGCCGCCGCCGAGCCGCGCGCGCGTCCCGGCCGGAGCGCGGGTCCCCTGTCCGGCCGGAGCGCGCGATACGGCCACCTCGTGCGCCCCGATCGGCTCCGCGTGAAGGCGGTGCGAGCCGAGCCAGTCATGGGGGTCGCGGCCCGCCGGGACGGCGACGGCGGCGATCCCGCCGACGCGCGCGCGCTCGCCCGGGAGCGCGGCGCTTGGCAGCGGCCCCTCCACCAGGTAGAGCGAGGCCCCGCGCTCTTCTTTCAGCGTGACGCTCTGCCAGGCGTCATCGACGCTGGCGCGGGTCACGACGACCTGGCCAGTCTCCGTCGCGAGCCGGTTCAGGAACGTGCTGACCGTATCCTTGCCCACGTGCGAAACGTGGATCTCTCCGGCCGCCGGCGCGCCCGGATCTCCGGACGCGCACGACGTCGAGACGAGCGCAAGGGCGGCCCACAGCGCGGCGACGGCGCACGAACGATTGCGGCAGGTTGTCATGGCGTCTTCCCCTTTCGGCGACACCGTACGGATCTCAAACGAATTATCCAAGCACTATCTCGCGATGAGTCGAGCTTTGGATCGAGCCGCGTCAAATGCAATGAGGGACACATGAGCGCTCCACCGGAGCGCTGGAGTCATGGTCCAGCTCGTCAGTCCGTGAGCGATGACGAGGCCGCTCGGCCCGTTCGCGCAGCCGCGCGGCCCGCCGTCCGGCGCTCCAGTCTTCGCGCCGCGTTCCCCCATATCCCAACGTTTACGTGGACGTTTACGTTTACGCTTATGTTCACGTTTACGTTGGTTCGGGTCACTCCTCGGGCGGGGTTCCGTCTCGCAGCGAGAGCTGCCCTCGCCGGCAGATATCGATGGCGGACGCGAGGATGCGCATCGCCTCCTGCGGCGCGTGGAAGCCGGACGAGTTCTCCGCCTCGGCGAAGTCGACGAAGAACTGACATTTCCGCTGCGCCGCGCGCGGCCCCGCGAGCGCCTCTTCGGCCATCCCCGCCTCCTTCGCCCGGCGGATGTCGCTGATGAGCGCGGTCACGGCGTCCATCGCCCTGCTCCGCGCCTCGAAATGACGCGACTGGATCGTCTCCACGCGCTGCCGGAGCTCGTCCTCGGGCCACTTGTGGCACGTCTGGCACGCGCGGTTCACGTTGAGGAGCGGGCTCTGCACGTGGTGATCGCTGATCTTCGTCGCGCCGACCCGCTGGTAGGGCATGTGGCAGTCGGCGCAGGCCACGCCGGAGCGCGCGTGGACGCCCTGATTCCACATCTCGAACTCCGGGTGCTGCGCCTTCAGCACCTTTGCGCCCGACTCCGCGTGCGTCCAGTCCGAGTGGCCGCTCTCCTCGTAATAGGCGTAGATCTCGTCGACCTTGAGGCCCTTCGCCCACGGGTACACGAGGCGCTTCTCCGGGCCCTTGAAGTAATACTCCACGTGGCACTGGCCGCAGACGTACGAGCGCATCTCCTGGCGCGTGGCCATCGTGTTGACGTCGTAATCGGCCTCGCCCATCGACGCCTTGAGCGCGCGGATCCCCTCGATGAACCCCGGCCGCGTCACCCGGAGCTGCATCGACTCCGGGTCATGGCAATCGATGCACGAGACCGGGTGCGTCACCAGCTTGCGCGCCTCGGGGAAGGGCATCTGGTTCATCGCCTCCCACCCGCGCATCAGGTCGCCGCCGCCGAGCTTCTTGTACGGCACGTACACGGACGCATGGCAGTGAATGCAGGTGCCCGGCTGCTTCGCCGCGATCTGCCGCTCGGTGTACACCTGATCCTCGAGCATGTGGGCGTGCCCGCGCTCCTCCCGGAAGTCGCGCGCGAAGGCGTAGCCGGCCCACATCGTCTTCAGCCGCCCGTCCTCCTCGAGCTTCGATTGCGCGACCACGCTGCGCGGATCGGCCTCCGTCGGCGTGCGCGGCACCGCCTCGCTCCCGCCGAAGCGCGTGCGCTTCTGGTCGACCGTTCGCCGGTAGCCGTCGTACTGGAGGGGGAAGTTCTTCCCCCAGACGGCCGGGTCGTCTATCGTGTCGTCAAGCTCGACGACGCGATAGAACGGGCTCTTCGCCTCCTGCTTGTGCTCGAAGATGTTCACCAGCAGCGCGGCGATCCCGGCGGTCGCCGCCGCCGCGGCGAGCGCCGCGAGCGGCAGGTAGCGCCAGCGCGCCGGCGGCCTGCCGGTGGGCGCGCTCTTCTGCGTGGATCCTTCGTCCTTCGGCTCCGTCATCGATTCCATCCCTCGTGCGGCGGGCGCCCCTCAGTGCAGGTGGCCCACCGATTCATGGCAGCGCACGCACGAGAGCCCCGCGGCGCCGTGGTGCTCGCTGTCGATCGCATCCACGACGTCGCCGTGGCACCCGCGACAGGCCTCCTCCGTGATGCGTAGATTGCTGGGCTTGATCCGGATCGGATCCGGGAAGCGGCCCGAGGTGAAGGCGAACGAGTGCCAGAACCCGTTCGACGCCTTCGTGGCATATTTCCCCAGGAACGTGTGCGGCGCGTGACAGTCGTTGCACCCTGCCACGGCCCGGTGGCTGGAGCGCTGCCACCCGGCGAACTGCTCGTTCATGATGTGGCAGTTGGCGCACGCCGACGGATCGCTCCCCAGGTACGAGGCCCCCTTCGCATAAACGAAGGTGTACCCGCCGAGCCCGGCGGCCACGCCGAGCGCGACGCAGAGCGCGAGGAGCAAGGCCCCCGTGGAGCCGCGCCCGCCGCGCGCTCGCTCGCGCGCCGGCGGCTCCGGCGGTTCACCTCGCCGTTGCCCTTCCGTCATGGGATCTTGCTCGTGGGTCATCTATCGCCGGACCGGTTCATCGATTCTCGATGATCGACCCGCCGCTTTGCAAGGCAGATGCCGCTACGTCTCGGCCGGAGCGGTGATCGACGGCCCGGCGGCGGGGAGGAGCCCACTCGGCGCGAAGGGCGACCGCGGGACGCCGCGGCAGGCCGGCGCACGCGGCCGCAAGGCGTGCGCAGCGGCGCAGATTCCGCGCTGGCGGGCGCTCCCTGCGGCCGCTGTTCCCGCCGCGGCCCGTCTGCGCTAGGGAGCTGGCCAGGAGACGTCACGTGACCGCCCCGCGCGACACGCAGCCAGCCGCCGCCACGCTTGCGAGAGCAGGCCTGCCTCCGGCGAACCATCGTATCCGGCTGCCGGAGCTCGAGCTCGGCGTCGGCCGAGGGCGTGCCTTCCCGGCGTTATCGCGTCTACGAGCGCCCGCTCGGAACGAACAGGTGATATGACGACAGCTGCCCCGCACCAGAAGACGCCGTTCACGCCGTACCAGCGGCGGCTGTTCTGGTTCCTGAGCGTGGCCTCGTTCTTCGAGGGCTACGACTTCCTGGCGCTCACGCAGATATTGCCCAACTTCGGCGCGCAGATGGGCCTCTTGCCCCGCCACGAGGGGCTGCTCGTCGGGATCATCAACTCGGGCACGATGATCGCGTATCTGCTCGTGCGCAAGGCCGACCAGTGGGGGCGGCGGCGGGTGCTCTCGGTCACCATCGCGGGGTACACGATCTTCTCCGTGCTGACGGCGTTTGCCCCGAACGTCTATGTCTTTGCCGTCCTGCAGCTCCTCGCGCGCATCTTCCTCCTCGGGGAGTGGGCGGTCAGCACGGTGTATGCGGCCGAGGAGTACCCGAGCGATCGGCGCGGGATGGTGATCGGCGTCATCCAGGCCTTCTCGAGCCTGGGATCCATCGTGTGCGCGGGCGTCGTGCCGCTGCTCCTCGCGACGCCGTACGGGTGGCGCAGCGTGTACCTCGTCGGCGGCATCCCGCTCGTGCTCATCGCGGTCGCGCGGCGCGGCCTGCGCGAGACGGCCCGGTTCGAGCAGGCGGCGGCCGAGCGGGCGGGGGAGGGGACGCCGCCGTTCACGCGCATCCTGCGCTCGCCGTACCGCGGGCGGATGCTGCAGCTCGCCTTGATCTGGGGGCTCACGTACGTGTGCACCCAGAACGCGGTGACGTTCTGGAAGACGTTCGCGCTCCGGGAGCGCGGGCTCAGCGACGGCGAGGTGGGCGGCAGCATCACGTTCGCCGCGCTCGCCTCGATGCCGCTCATCTTCGTCTCGGGCAAGCTGCTCGACGTGGTGGGCCGCCGCAAGGGCGCGGTGATCATCTATGTGCTGGCGGCGGCCGGCGTGCTCGGCGCTTATTCGCTGGGCTCGCGCGGCGCTCTCACGGCCGCGCTGGTCTTCGCCATCTTCGGCGCGAGCGGGGTGCTCCCCGTGCTGAACGCCTACATGACCGAGCTCTTCCCCACGCACCTCCGGAGCGACGCGATCGCCTGGTCGAACAACCTGCTCGGCCGCATCGGCTACATGCTCTCTCCGATCGCCGTCGGCTTCGCCGCGGAGGAGATCGGCTGGGGACCGGCGGTGTCCGCGACGGCGCTCTTCCCGCTCGTCGCGCTCGCGCTCATCCTGTGGCTCCTGCCGGAGACGCGCGGCAAGGAGCTCGAGGAGACGGCGCGGATATAGCCTGGTTTCGTGTGTCGGAGATCCGGCCAAGGGTCGCCGGCACGCCACGAGACGCCAAGAAGAACACAAAAATATTGGCGTCTCGTGGCGCCTTGGCGGTTCCAGCATTCTGGCAGAGCGGGGTAGGTACCACACCACCGGGCGCTGAGGGCAAACGAGCTGCCTGAGACGTGGTTGGTGTCGGAGGCTCACAGGCTGCGGGCCGGCCCGGCTGGTGATCGTGTCATGACCGAGCCCGCCCGCGGGGCTCGAGCGGTCGCCGCGGCGCCCGAGCGGTTCCGCACCAAGCAGCAGTTTTGGAGTTCCTGCGGTCTGGAGCTCGTCATCCGTTAATTTGGTGGGAGCGCTGGGCTGGTCTAGATCCGCCCCGTCCGAACGATCCCGAACGGCCTGTACGGAAGAGCCTCACCAACGCGTCGTCGCACGTCTGCGTGCGAGCGGCCGAGGTGCGTCCGGAATGCAGACCGCCAAGCCATTCAGGTCGCCCGCGTCGCTCCTATCGACGTCGCGCGCGAGAAGTCAGCGAACATGCAACCTTTCACGCTGCCCGACTTCTACATGCCGCATCCGGCGCGCCTCAATCCGCACCTCGAAGGTGCGCGCGCGCATACCAAGGCCTGGTCTTACGAGATGGGTATCCTGGAGGAGAACCCGAAGGAAAAACCCATCTGGACCGAGAGCGACCTCGACGCGCACGACTACGCGCTGCTCTGCGCGTACACCCACCCCGACGCGCCCGCGCCCGAGCTCAATCTGATCACGGATTGGTATGTCTGGGTGTTCTTCTTCGACGACCATTTCCTCGAGATTTACAAGCGCACCAAGGACATGCGCGGCGCCAAGGCGTACCTCGACCGCCTGCCGCTCTTCATGCCCGTCGTGCCCACGGGGACGCCGCCGGAGCCGACGAACGTGGTCGAGCGCGCGCTCGCGGACCTCTGGGCGCGGACCGTCCCGCTCACCTCGGTGCACTGGCGCGAGCGCTTCCTCGAGGCGACGAAGAACCTGATGCTCGAATGCATGTGGGAGCTCGCCAATATCCAGGAGAACCGCGTCGCGAACCCGGTCGAATACATCGAGATGCGCCGCAAGGTCGGCGGCGCGCCCTGGTCCGCGGGCCTCGTCGAGATCGCCGTGGGCGCCGAGGTCCCGGCCGCCGTCGCCGCGACGCGCCCCCTCGAGGTCCTGCGCGACACGTTCTCGGACGGCGTCCACCTGCGCAATGACCTGTTCTCGTACCAGCGGGAGGTCGAGGTCGAAGGGGAGAACGCCAACTGCGTGCTCGTCCTCGAGCGTTTCCTCGGCGTCCCCACGCAAAAGGCGGCCGATCTCACGAACGAGATCCTGACGTCGCGGCTCCAGCAATTCGAGAACACGGCGCTCGTCGAGGTGCCGGCGCTCTGCGTCGAGTACGGGCTGACGCCGGCGCAGGCCCTCGACGTCGCCAGGTACGTGAAGGGGCTGCAGGATTGGCAGTCTGGCGGCCACGAATGGCACATGCGGTCGAGCCGCTACATGAACGAAAACGCCGACAAATCCGCGGACGTCCCCGATTTCCCCGGGACGCCGACGGGGCTCGGCACCTCGGCGTTCCGGATCAGGCTCACGCCCGCCGCCCTCGGTTTGCAGCGGATCAAGACCCTCACCCACCCCCCGTTCCAGCCTGTGGGCAGGATGCCGCTCCCGAAGATCTCCATGCCGTTCAAGCTCCGCTTGAGCCCGCATCTGTCCGCGGCGCGCCGGAGCACCCTCGAGTGGGCCCGGAGGTTCGCGATGCTCGACGTGGTGCCGGGCGTCTTCGGGTCCGGGATCTGGGACGAGCGCAGGTTCATCGGCTTCGATTTCCCCATCTGCGCCGCGGGCATTCACCCGGACGCGTCCCCGCACGAGCTCGACCTGAGCTCGGCCTGGCTGACGTGGGGGACGTACGGAGACGATTATTTCCCGCGCGTGTTCGGCGCGACGCGGGACATGGCGGGCGCGAAGCGGTTCAACGCCCGGCTCTCGATGTTCATGCCCCTCGACTGCGCGGGCGCCCCGGTGCCCGAGAACCCGGTGGAGAGCGGCCTCTTGGATCTCTGGATCCGCACGGCCTCCCCCATGTCGATGAGCTCGCGGCAATCGCTCCGCCGCAGCGTCGAGACCATGACCGGGAGCTGGCTCTGGGAGCTCCTGAACCAGACCCAGAACCGGATCCCGGATCCGGTCGATTACGTCGAGATGCGCCGCAAGACGTTCGGCGCCGATCTCACGATGAGCCTGTCCAAGCTCACGCTGGGCGATGTGGTCCCGGCCCCCATCTTCCGCACGCGGACGATGCGAGGGCTCGACAACACAACGGCCGACGTGGGCGGGTGGATCAACGATCTCTATTCGTACCGCAAGGAGATCGAGTTCGAGGGCGAGCTCAGCAATTTCGTGCTGGTCGCCGAGCGGTTCCTCGAATGCGACGCGCAGCGGGCCAAGGAGGTCGTCAATGACCTGATCACGGCGCGCGTGCTGGAGTTCGAGCACATCGTCGCGACCGAGCTGCCCCGCATCCTCGACGAATTCGAGCTCGACAAGGCGGCCCGCGAGGCCGTGCTCGGGTACGTCGAGAAGCAGCGATTGTACATGGCTGGCGTCCTCCACTGGCACGTCGTGACGAGCCGGTACGTGGACGCGGAGCTCGAGCGCCAGCCGATCGAACGGGCGATCGACGGCGCGCGTGGGTTTGGCGCCTCTGCGGCGCGTATCAGCAGCTTCTTCGGCGCCGGAAGAGCCGGCGCCGGGGCTCCTGCTGCGAAGGCGGATCTTTCAATGGGTACGGCGCGGTCCGTGCCGGTGAAGCAGGGGCGGTCCTAGCCGTCCGGGAGAGAGGGACTCATGTCTATCACAGGGAATCTGGGTTCGATCGATCAGCACCAGACCAGCCTCGCGACGGCGGCCGCGCGGCAGCTCGCGACGACGACCAAGTCGGCGCCGCAGATGCAGGGCATCTCGTCGCGGTGGCTGGTCAAGCTCCTGCCGTGGGTGCACGTCAACGGCGTGTACCGCGTGAACCGCCGCCTGAGCTATGCGGTGGGCGACGGGCGGGTGACGTTCACGAACACCGGCGCGAAGATCCATGTCATCCCGCAGGAGCTCTGCGAGCTGCCGCTCCTCCGCGGTTACGAGGACGTCGAGGTCCTCACCGCGCTGGCGAACCGCTTCGTGCAGCGTGAATACAAGCCCGGCGACGTCATCACCGAGCGCGGCAAGGAGGCCGATCACATCTGCCTCATCGCGCACGGCAAGGTCAACAAGATCGGCGCGGGCAAGTACGGCGATGAGACGGTGCTCGCGGTCCTCGCGGACGGCGACCATTACAGCTACCAGGCGCTCCTGGAGACGCAGGATTACTGGACGTTCACGGCCAAGGCCGTCACGGCGGTCACGGTGCTGACGCTCCAGCAGAACGTCTTCGATGAGCTCGTCGCCCAGCACCCGTCGCTGAAGAAGCACCTCGAGAGCTTCAAGGCGCTCGCCGCGAAGAAGCAGGACAACACGGGCGAGGCGGCGATCGAGATCGCGGCGGGCCACTCCGGCGAGCCCGTCCTCCCCGGCACGTTCGTCGATTACGAGACCTCGCCCCGCGAGTACGAGCTCAGCGTGGCGCAGACCGTGCTCCACATCCACACGCGCGTCGCGGATCTGTTCAACGAGCCGATGAACCAGACGGAGCAGCAGCTGCGCCTGACCATCGAGGCCCTGAAGGAGACCCAGGAGCACGAGCTCATCAACAACCGCGAGTTCGGCCTCCTGCACAACGCCGACCTGAAGCAGCGCATCCACACCCACAGCGGCCCGCCGACGCCGGACGACATGGACGAGCTCCTCGCCACGGTCTGGAGGGAGCCGTCGTTCTTCCTCGCGCCCCCGCGGGCCATCGCGGCGTTCGGGCAGGAGTGCAGCCGCGTCGGCGTCTATCCGCAGAGCATCGAGGTGAACGGCCACCGCGTCCCGGCGTGGCGCGGCGTGCCGATCTTCCCCTGCAACAAGATCCCGGTCTCGGAGACGCGGACGACCTCGATCCTGCTCGTGCGCGCGGGCGAGAAGAACCAGGGCGTCATCGGCCTGCACCACGCCGGCATTCCGGACGAGGTCGAGCCGAGCCTCAACGTGCGCTTCATGGGGATCAACGACAAGGCCATCATGTCGTACCTCGTCAGCCTCTATTACTCGACGGCCGTGCTGGTCCCCGACGCGCTCGGCGTCCTGGAGAGCGTCGAGATCGGACGCGCCCACGAATGAGCCGCGAGCGGTAGGCGCTCCGCGTGTGCCCCGTGCAAACGCGGGGGATACGCGGAGCGCTCTGCTCTCCGAAGCCCGCAGAAGGAAAGGTACATCATGGCAAACGCCGAAAACCCTGGGATCGGGAACGATGGTGAGCGTTCGAGCCTCGGGACGCTGGGGGCGCGAAAGCTCGCGACGACGACCAAGTCGCATCCGCAGATGCAGGGGATCACGTCCCGGTGGCTCCTGCGGGTCTTGCCCTGGATCGAGGTCACGGGCGGCACGTATCGCGTGAACCGCCGCCTGAGTTATGCCGTCGGCGACGGGCGGTTGAGCTTCGGCAACGTCGGGGCGAAGGTGCAGGTGATCCCGCAGGAGCTCCGCGAATTGCCCCTCTTGCAAGGCTTCTCGGACGACGCCGTGCTCGACACCCTGGCGAGCCGGTTCATCCAGCGGGAGTACAAGCCCGGCGCGCTGATCGCCGAGCGAGGAAAGCCAGCGGAGACGATCTTCCTGCTCGCGCACGGAAAGGCCCAGAAGCTCGGCGCAGGCAAGTACGGCGCCGACACGATCCTCGACGTCCTCGCGGATGGGGACCATTTCGGGGATCAGTCCGTCATCGAATCGAACGACGCATGGACCTATTCGGTCAGGGCCGTCACGCCGTGCATCGTGCTCGAGCTCCCGCAGCGCGCCTTCGAGGAGCTGATCTCGCGATCCCCGGCGCTGCACGCGCACGTCGAGTCGCTCAAGGAGCGGCTGAAGAAGCCGCAGGACAAGCTCGGACAGGCGGCGATCGCCCTCACCGCCGGTCACAAGGGCGAGCACACGCTCCCGAGGACGTTCGTCGATTACGAGACCGCGCCGCGTGAATACGAGCTCAGCGTCGCGCAGACGGTCCTCCGGCTCCACACGCGCGTCTCGGATCTCTTCAACGATCCGATGGATCAGCTCCAGGAGCAGCTCCGCCTGACCATTCAGGCCCTGCGTGAGCGGCAGGAGTACGAGCTCATCAACAACCGTGACTTCGGCCTCCTGCACAACGCCGACCTGAAGCAGCGCCTCCATCCCCGGAGCGGCCCCCCGACGCCCGACGACATGGACGAGATCCTCTGCCGGCGACGCAAGTCGCAGTTCTTCCTGGCGCACCCGCGCACGATCGCCGCCTTCCACCGGGAGTGCAGTCGCCGCGGCATCTACCCGACCAGCGTCGAGCTCTCCGGCACGCAGGTCGCGGCGTGGCGCGGCGTCCCGATCCTGCCTTGCGACAAGATCCCGATCAACGAGGACAAGACGAGCTCCATCCTCGTCATGCGCACGGGGCAGGAGCATCAGGGCGTCATCGGCCTCCACCGCACGGGCCTCCCCGAGGAGATCGAGCCCGGCGTCTCGGCCCGCAGGATGGAGACCGACGGAAAGGCCATTACCTCGTACCTCGTGAGCACCTATTACTCCGCCGCAGTGCTGGTGCCCGACGCGCTCGGCGTCCTTGAGAACGTCCAGATCGGGCGGTAGTCTCCACGGCGCCGATGACTCTGCATCTCGACCTGCTCCTCCACAACCTCGTCGCGCTGTGCATCGCGATCGTGGTTCTCCTGCTCCTCTCGGAGCTCGTGGTCAGGCTGATCCATCGGGGCTACGCCTTCGTCTTGCGCTCGCCGACGCTGGAGCACGTCACGGCCGACGAGCGCAAGTCGTTCCGGCGTCGCGTCCGTCGCCGCGCGCTCGTCTGGGTCGCGCTCGTCGGCGCCCTGCTCATGGGCGGCGCGGCGTTCGCCGTGGTTCGCGGGATTCGCGCCCTCGACGTGGTGAAGAGCGCGCTCGTCGGGCTCGCAGGGGACGATCCCGCGATCGCCAGGATGCGGTTGCTCACCGCGCTCGGGATCGCCGTCGGCGCGCTCTTCGTCGACGCCCTCGCCCGGGGGCTCGCCGACGCGCTGGGAAGGGCGGTCGCGCGCTCGGACTGGCTGGAGAAGCGGCGCGAGCCGGTCTCAGAGGTCACGATACGCCTGCGCAAGGCGCTCCGCGTGGTCGTGCTCGGCGCCGCCGCGGTCCTCCTCACCGAGAAGCTCGCGCTCGCGCCGGGGACCCAGCGCGCCGTATTGCTCGCCAGCTACACGCTGGGCGCGTTTTACGTGAGCCGCCTCGCGACGGGGATCGGATACCTCCTCCTCGATGTCCTCTTCGACAACTCCACGAGGCTCGCCCGTCTCGAGAGCCCGCTCAGGTACCTCGGGAACCTGTCGCACCTGCTCGGGATCACGAAGCGCGTCGTCGATTATTGCGTGTACATCACGGCGGCGACGTGGGTCGCCGACGCGCTCACGCCCGACACGTGGCTCTCGCAGGCGGGGCGGGTCGGGCTCCGGATCATCGCGATCATCTATGCGAGCCGGGTCCTCGTCGAGATCTGCGTGCTCCTCATCAACGACCTCTTCCTCGGGAAGGTGGCGGAGGAGAACCCCCAGACGCTCCAGCAACGAAAGACCCTGGTCCCCGTGGCCATGGGCTTCGTGCGGTACGCCATCTACTTCTCGGCTCTGGTGCTGGGTCTGCGCGAGGCTTCCATCGATCCCACGCCGCTGCTCGCCGGCGCCGGCGTCATCGGCGTGGCCATCGGCTTCGGCGCGCAGACGTTCGTGGGGGACATCGTGGCCGGCTTCTTCATCCTCTTCGAGAACCTGCTCCTCGTCGGGGATCTCGTGGAGATCGGCGGCATCCAGGGGCGCGTGGAGGAGATCGGCGTTCGTATCACGAAGATCCGCGACGAGATCGGCGTGCTCCATTCGATCCCGAATGGCGAGGTGCGCAAGGTCGCGAACCATTCGCGATCCTACGTGAACGCGGTGGTCGACGTGCACGTGCCTTACGAGGAGGACGTGCAGCGGGTGCGTGAGCTCCTCGCGAGGGTCGCCGAAAAGGAGGTCGAGCTGCAGACGGGCGCCCCGGGGCAGGTGGACGTCGGCGTGGAGGAGCTCAACGAGGGATCGATCGTCCTGCGTATCAGCGCGCGCGTGCCACCCGGCAAGAACAAGGAAGTGAACGATGCGCTGCGCGGCCGCGTCGTCGAGGAGCTTTGCAAAGCGCAGGTTGGCGCGCCGCGCCCGCGTCGGGCCGTCCTCATCGACAGCCAGCTCTCCGTCAAGAACCCGCCCAGGCGAGAGATCGAGGAATCCGCGCCCGTCATGCCTTTCTCGCCCACGAACGACGACTGACGAGCGGCTCGCCTCGCGGCCGTGCTCAGGCCCCGACAGCGCGAGGTGCGCCGTGTCCTCGATCTCGTCTCTCCGTGCCAGGAGCACGAAACCGGCGGGAAGCGGGGCCAATCAACGGAGGTCCACGGCGTCCCTTGCTCCATCGAGGTGTTCGAATGGTCCTTGCCAGATCCCTTGTCCGCCCGGGAACGTGGCTCGCAGCCGTCTTCCTGGCGTCGTGCGTTGCTGCCTGCTCGGGCGCCGAGCCCACCGCTCCAGGGCAATCGCCGCCCGACGACACGGAGCTCTCGCCCGAGCCTCCGCCGGAGCCCGAGCCGCCGCCAGGCGCGCCGATCGACGTCCAGCGCTACGAGGTGACGGGAGAGTTCGACTGGAGCCGTGGGCGGCTGGTCGCGACGGTCGCGCTGACGCTCCTGCCAGGCGACGACGGCCTGCGCTCGCTGCGCCTCGACAGCGCGGTCGCCGAGGTCAAGGCGGTCCGGCTGGCCGGGGGCACGGACCTGCCTTATACGGTCGACGCCGAGCTCCGGGCGCTCCTCATCGATGTCTCGCGCGTGCCTGACATCGCGGCGGATCAGGCGATCACGCTGGAGATCGACTACGAGGCCGCCGAGAGCGACGCGCTCCACGCGATCCCCGCCCGCCGGGGAGATCCCGCCGCGTCGCGCGCTGTCTACACGCTCTCGGAGCCGCTCAACGCCGCGCTCTGGATGCCGTGCCACAACACGCCCGAGGACCGCGCCGTCTTCTCCATCGACCTCGGGATGGGCGCACAGGAGACGATGATCGCGAACGGCACGCTCGTCTCCGACGAGCAGGGCGCGTCCGGCCGTCGCATGAAGTACGCGACGGACTACACGGTGCCCATCTACCTCATGGCGTTCGCGATCGGCGACTTCGAGGTCGAGGGCACGATGAAGGGGAGCCTCCCCGTCTCCGTCTGGCACAGGCGCGGCGTCCCGGGCGATTACGGCCGTCTGCTCGACGAGGTGGTCCGCTCGATCGGCCTCTTCGAGGAGCTGCTCGTGCCGTATCCCTTCGAGAAGTACGCGCTGGTGCTCGTACCGGAGTACGGCGGCGGCCTCGAGAACCTCGGCATCACCTTCCAGGGGGAGTCCCGGAGCACCGCTCCGACCAGCTCCGACGATCTGAGGCTCACGATCCACGAGCTCGGCCACCAGTGGTTCGGAGATCTCGTGACCGTCAAGACCTGGGACGATCTGTGGATCAAGGAGGGCATGGCGAGGTTGCTCGCAGAGGAGGGCGCGCGCCTCTACCTGGATGAGAGCGGCGAGGGGACGCTGAACGGCGACTCCTTCGCGGCCGTCGTGGACTCCCTCATCGTGGATCCGGACCGCGATCCCGACGACAAGTACACGAGCGGACCTTACGATCGCGCCGCGTGGCTGCTCACCCAGATCCGGAGCCTCATCGGGGAGGAGTCTTTCTGGGGCACGCTGCGCGACGTCCTCAACGACCACCGCTTCGGCGCCATCGGTACGGACGAGTTCCTCGGCGCCTTCGCGCGGCACCTCGGCCCCGACGCGACCGCCCGCGCGCGGCGGGCGCTCCGGGCCAGCGCGCTCCCGCACCTCGATCTCGGGCGGTCGCCCTCCGGCGGCGTGCTCGTGACGCTGCGCGATCCGGACGGCGCGCTCGTCGCGCCGCTCGAGCTGCTCTGGATCGCGGACGACGGAACGACGCGCTCGCAGGTGCTCGAGGTCGATCAGGGCGCGGACGTCGCCCCGCAGAAGGAGGGCGAGCTGCTGATCTTCGATCCGCTCGACCGCCACATCCCCTGGTTCTACCTTGTCGACTCCAGCCTGGACCCGGAGGACGACGCGGCGCGCTTCTCCTCGTTTCGCCTTCCCACGAGCCCCTCGCAGGTCGCGAACCTCCTCGAGGCCGGCGGCGTCCACCAGACGGCTGCCCTCCATGTCGGCTTGCCGGAGCCCCTGGCCCCGGGCGCGTTCGCGGCCTTCCTCGACGGTCTCGACGCCGAGGACGCCAAGGGCATGGCGGTCGCGGCGGCGTGCGCCAGGGCCGCGGATCCGGCGCTGGATCCAGCGCTGCGCGCGGCGTGGTCGAGCGCGCTCGCGCCGCTGCTCGCGGGGCCGCCCTTCGCGCGCTGGGCCGAGTTCACGCCGGGGCTGGAGTACGGGGCGTGCGGCGAGGTCGTCGACGCGCTGGCGCTCTACGCGGACGAGTGGTCGGCGCTCGCGGCGGGGCCGCCGGCCGGCGACCTCTCCGACGCGCACCTGATGTTCCTGTACGACTTCGAGCTGCCGCTCGAGACGGCGGTATCGGCGTGGGGGAACGTCGCCAGGCAGTCCAGCTCGCTGCGCGCGCGCTCGCTCGCCATGAGGAGGATCCGCCTCGACATCGATCGCGCCCGGCCGGAGCACGTCCCCGCTCTCCGCGCCTTCTTCGCCGAGATCGCCGTGTCCACGGAGGTGTTCGAGCTCCTCTACCAGGCGCTCGACGGGCTGAGTCGCACGAAGGCGCCCACCGCGTCGGAGAACGCGGAGGCCCTGGCCGCCCTGCGCCAGCTGCTGCGCACGGCGTCGACGACGCCGCTCGACGGTCTTGCGGTGTGCGTCGCCCGCGAGCTGACCCAGGGCGACGCCGCGGCGTGGAGCGAGTTCGTCGGGGGCCTCGACGGCGTGGAGCTCTCCGCCGAGGCCGCCTCGATGCTCGCGGACCCGTCCAGCTGCTGAGGACGAGGTCTGCGCTCGAAGCCGCGGCTCGTCCTCGTACTTCCTCGTACTTCCGCTGCGGAAGCCGCGACTCGTCCTCGTGCTTCCGCTGCGGAAGCCGCGACTCGTCCTCGTACTTCCATTACGCTGGTCAGAGCCACGGAGGGGTGACGGTAGCGACAATGGATCCGCCGGACGGAGCCGCCGCGCGAGGGGCCTTCGCCGCCGCGATCCGCTCCCGCGATTCCCGCGATGTCGCCGTGGTCGGGGGCGCCGAGAGCCCGGCGGACCTCACATGCCGTGAAGCTCGCACGCACAGCTGAGAGGAGATGAGGACAAGGATGCCCACCATTGCGATCGTCGGCGCCGGCGTGGCCGGCCTGCATCTCGCGCTGCACCTCCAGAAAGAGGGCCTCGACGTGAGCCTCTACGAGGAGCGCACGCCGGACGAGATCCGGACGGGGCGCCTGCCCAGCACCGTCGGGCTCTCCCTGCTGACCCGGGAGCGCCAGCGGGCGCTCGGCGTCGCGCACTGGGAGGGGCCCGAACATGCCACCAGCACCATCCGGATCCGCGTGGCGGCCGAGCCGCCGATCGACTTCGTCGGCCGCCTCGCCGATCAAGCGCTCTTCATCGACATGCGCGTCTACCTGCCCCGGCTGCTCGAGGACTTCGTCGCGCGGGGCGGCCGCGTGGTGAGGGCCTCGCTCGACGCGGCCGGCGTCCGCGGCCTCGGCGCGGCGCACGACCTCGTGGTCGTCGCCACGGGGCGTGCGGGCCTCACGGACCTCTTCCCGAGGGTCCCCGAGCGAAGCCCGCACGCCGCGCCGATGCGGCGGCTCTTCGCGGGCATCGTCCGCGGGCTCCGCATGCCGCCCGGGCCGATGGAGTTCATGTTCCAGCTCTCCCCGGGGCACGGCGAGATCTTCGAGAACCAGTACATCACGCTCGGCGGGATCGTTCCCTCGCTGCTCATCGAGGCGATCCCCGGCGGCGCGCTCGAGCCGATCACGCGGATGCGCTACGAGGATGATCCGGCGCGGTTCGACGCGGCGCTGCTCGACGCGGTGCTCGCGCACGCGCCGCTCACGGCCGAGCGCGTCGATCGGGCGAGCTTCGGCGTGGCCGGCCCGCGCGACTACCTGACGGGCGCCGTGACGCCGGTGGTGCGCCGCGCGTACGCGCCCCTCGGCGGTGAGAGGTTCGCGCTCGCGCTGGGCGATCTCCACATCACCCACGATCCGATCACGGGCCAGGGCGCGAACATGGCCACGCTCGCGGCGTCGCTCGCCGCCGAGCAGATCGCCGGGCAGGCGGCCGCCGGCGCCGCGTTCGACGAGGCGTTCTGCGCGGACCTGGAGGATCGCCTCTGGAACGGGCTCCGGGCGGCCACGGAGTGGACGAACGCCTTCCTCCTGCCGCCGCCGGACCACGCGCTGGCGCTCCTCGTCGCGGCCGCGCGCAGCCAGAAGGTGGCCGACGCGTTCACCACGAACTTCTCGTACCCGGATCGCCAGTGGGCGATCCTCTCATCGCCCGAGGCGACCGCCAGCTTCATCGCGAGCCACGCCTGACGATCAGCTGAAGCGCGCCCGGATCGGCGCCGGGCTCTCGCAGATCGGGCACGCGTCCGCGCGCTCGGCGATCTTGCCGCAGTCCTTGCAATCGACGCGGTAGCCGTGGAAGCCGGGGTCGTGCAGCTCGACGCTCGTCTGTGCCCTGTCCGCGCGCTTTCCCTCGTATTTGACGCGCATTGGCACGAACGCGATATAACGCACCTCGATGTGCTCGCACCGCGAGCACCGCTCCGGCACCGCGTACGCGTTGGTCGTCGTGAGCCCGCGCGCGAGGCCGCCTTCGGCGTGGCACCGCGGGCAGCGGTCGTCCGTGAACACGAGGTGCTGGCACGCGCCGCACGTGATCTCGTACAGCCCGTCGACGAACATCTCGCCCTTGTAGACCCACTTGACCGGCCCGACGGGCTCGCCCTCCATGAGCGGCACGAGCCCGTCGACATACGAGCGCAGGTTGAGCTTCTGTCCCCCGCACGCGGGACACCCCGCCTCGACCATCTCGGCAAACGCACGTTCGGAGAGCCTGCTCATGGTCGTCGCCTTCTAGCACGCCTCGCCGGCGGGAGGACCGAAATGGCGGGGCCGCGCCGGGCGGCGCCCTCATGGGCCCTGGCGCGTCGCGCTGGAGGGGCCAGCCTCCACACCTGGAGGCCGCGGCCTCCAGGGCATGACCTCCGCGCGGGGCCCGGACCATTCCAGCAGGCACCCGGGATCACGCGAAGCCGGCGCTCGCTCCATGCTCGAGCGCTGCGAACTCAGGGATATTCAGCCCAGCGCGCGGCTTCCAGGGGCGCCGCGCCGGGCCGCCCAGCCGCGCCTCCAGCGCATGGCCTGACGATTGCAATTACGTTGATCCGTTGTTCCGTCGGTCGCACGGTCGGTCAGGCGATTCCCACCATGATGTCGAGGGATGGGAAGAGCGCCTGCCCGGCATCGATATCGCGCTCGCGTGAGACAAGCGCGCAGGCCTGCCGGCGCGGAGGCGCCGCGGCCGCGCGCGCCGTCGAGGGGGCGAGAGCGCCCCGACACGAACCGAACCCGAGGTGAACCATGTCGTCGGTCTCCATCAAAACAACGATGATCTTCATTCTCATCGGCGCGGCCGCGGGCTGCGCCGTGCCTGCCGAGAAGGACGCGCCGGAGGAAACGGCGGTCGAGTCGCAGGCCATCGAGTGCAGCAAGGAGTGCATCCTGGCGATGGTGAACAGGCAGCTCTCGCTGATGGGCGAGTTCGGGAACGAGGAGGAGTTCACGCGGGCGCTCCGGGAGCTCGTGGCCATCGGCCCGGCGGCCGTCCCCGTGGTCGCCGAGGTCTACAAGGCGTGGTCGGTGTCGTTCCCGCCGGACAAGGCCGAATCCGCGAGGCCTGGCGAGATGCGCTGGAGGGCGGCCCACCTCCTTGGCCTGCTCGGCTCGCGCGACGGCATCAAGCCGCTGAACGAGATCGCCACGACGAAGCTCCCCGACCCCGAGGCCGACGAGCAGCTCTTCGCGGATGAATACCGCGTTCGCCTGCGCGCGATCGCCGGGCTCGAGGCGCTCGGCGCCGCGGAGGAGCTGAAGGCCATCTACTCCGCGGGTGATCTCCTGCGCACGCCGGCGGCGGCGAGCCTGTACGCGCTCGGGATCGACGTCGGTGGGATCCAGCTGATCGACGCGCGCAAGGCGCTCGCGGAGGACGTCGCCGACGTCAAGGATTACAACCCGAACAACGGTCGACCGGCGCAGCCGGAGAAGCCCGGATCGCGGGTATTCAAGGTGGCTCCTCGGACCGACACGCCTGTCATCACTCGTTGAGGGATCGATCATGAAAAGCACGATCAGCGCCATTCTTGCGTCTTGTTTGCTCCTCGGCGTCGCCTCCGAGGCCCGCGCCGACACCTGCGACACCGTGCGGGGGACCGATCCCGGGGTGATGACGAGCTTCTGGTGCACGCAGCCGTGGATCGACTTCTACTGGGATGCGTACGACTTCGACAAGGGGGACTGGGACGACGGCTTCGGCTGGGAGGCCGCGTGCGACCGGAGGCGGCCGCTGGCGCGCACGTTCCAGGCGATCCAGCTGCTCAACTATGCGTCGCCGAACGAGGCGCTCAAGACGAACGACTTCAACGGCAACATCCTGCGCTGGGGCGGCAACTACACGATCCGTGAGTTCGACGAGCTCGACGCGCGGTGCGGGGACGGGTCGAAGCGGGCGTACACGACCTGGGGCGGGTTCGACGACTATACGGAGCTCTACATCCCGTTCTTCTACAACGAGAACGTCGTGGAGCGCGCCGGGACGCTGATCCACGAGGCGCGGCACGCGGACTGGTGCGGCCACAGCGGCAACGACGGCAGCAACAAGTGCCCTGCGAAGAGCGCGTCGTGCGACGAGAAGTACCTGGATGGGTGCTCCGGGATCGGGTCGCCCAGCGGGCGGGGCGCGGCCGGCTACCAGGTCCTGTGGCTGTGGTGGTACGCTTTCGAGGCCGACGCCCAGCACAGCTCGTCGACGATGAAGGCCTTCGCGAGGGACGAGGCGAACCGGATCCTGAACACGATGTTCGACGTCAACCCCTGCTTCAACATCACGAGCAATGGCAGCAAGATCATCACGTGTTAGGAGGCTCTTGCTCGGCGGCCTCCTGTGGGGCGCGCTGTGCCTCGCGGGGTGCGCCGGGCACCCCGGCTCGGACATCCCGCCGGCGCCCTGGGCGCAGCTCGAGGTGAACCGCGGCGCAGGCGAGGAGACCGTCGTCTGGATCGAGCTGAGCGGCACGTTCGAGGGGCACCAGGGGACGACGGCGCTCCGCGGAAAACTCACCGCCGAGCAGATCTCGGGTCTTCGAGAGCTGTTCCGGGACGAGCGGCTCGTAATCTACCGGAGCGACGCGCTGCCCGCCGACGGCAGCGTCGACCTCGCGGGCACCGCCGAGCGGCCGATCTTCCGCGTCGTTGTGCGCGAGGAGAGCGACGCGATCCGGGCGGGCTCGGAGAAGCTTTCGGCGTATTTCGCCGAGGGGGCGCGGCGCGCCGAGACGACCGAGATGCTGCGGGAGGTCAAGGCGATCCTCGCCGCAGCGGCGCCGGTCCCCTAGCGCAGCCTCCGGGGCTGCGTCACTCCTCCCGGATCAGCGCCTCGATCGCCTCGAACACGCGCGGCACGACAGGCAGGCTCGGATCGGTGTACGCATCGGCCTGCGACGCGTTCGACAGCGTCGCCTCCTTCAGCGTGTGGCTCATTCCCTCGACGATGACGAGCGTCGCGTCCGGCCGCGCGCCGGCGAGCCGCTCCGCGTCCTCGACCTTGGTCTGGAGATCGGTCGTCCCTTGCAGGAGGAGGATCGGCGCCGTCACGGCCGCGAGCTCCACCGCGGGGTCGTGCTTCATCCAGGAGATGACGAACGGCTGCACGCTCGGCCGAAACAGGCTCATGAACACCTGACTTTGCGGGATGTCCGTGACGAGCTCCCCGGCCTCGAGCTGGTCGAGGATCGCGTTTGCCCTCTCGCGATCCTCGTCCGGGAGGCGCTCGAGCTGATCGCGCAGGACATCGCCGATGGGCCGGCCCGCGCCGGCGATCGAGACGAACCCGTCGATCTCGGTCTCCCGGGCGACCAGCATACCGAGCAGCGAGCCCTCGCTGTGCCCCACCACCGTGATCGTCGCGAAGCGCCCGTCCGCCCGGAGCTTCTTCACCCACAGGCCGGCGTCGTCGGCGCCCATCTCGAAGAGCATCTCCTGCTCCGTCCGGGGGGCCGCGGAGACGCTCGCGCCGATGCCGGCCTTGTCGTAGCGGATCGACGCGATCCCCCTGTCCCGGAGCCCTTCCGCGAGGAGCCTGTACGTGTCCGGCTCGATGCCCGCGGCGACCTGATTGCCGTCCCGGTCGGTCGGCCCCGACCCGGGGATGATCACGACCGCAGGGAACGGCCCGCACCCGGCCGGCACCACGAGCGTGCCAACCAGCGTGCCTCGCGCGTTCTCGATCGTGGTCCTGGCGCTGACCGCCGCCGGACACTCCGGCGCGTTCGGCGTTGTCGGCGTCTCCGTGCCAGGCACGTCCGTGTCGTCAGGGAGCGCGCCGCTCCCGCCGGCGGACGACGCGCGCTCTCCGGCGCCGCAGCCCGCGCAGAGGGGCGACGACGCGAGCGCGGCGGCACACGAGACGGCGAGCGCGGCGCGGCGCGCCGGGACCACGAGAACCGATCGCAATGACATGACGAGCCCTCCGAGGATGAGAGTGAGGTGCAGCGCCGCCCGGGGCGCACCGGTGCGCCCTCGCGGTCGCGCGAGCACCGCAGGGCGCGCCGCGCGAGCGGGGCGGCGCGCCGGGGAGATCGATGACTCAGCCGAGGTGCGCGAGCGCGACCTTCGAGAGGATCTCCGACAGGAGCACGAGGCCGATGAGCCCCGCGATCAGAGGCGCGCCCCGCAGGCCAGAGGCGTTCCTGAAGCCCCCGACGAGGAGCGTCAAGGACCACACGAGACACACCGTCCCGAGGACGGCGATGACAACCAGCTCGGGGGTGAACGCGGGCGCGCCCGCCGGCAGCCGCGGGGCGAGTAGGCCGAGCGCGACGGCGGCGAGCGCGAGCGGCGCGCGCGACAGCCCGATCACACCGAGAAAGTCGATGATCCGCACGCGGCGCCGCAGGAGCCGCGCATACGTCCAGAAGAGCAGGGCGGGCAAAGGCCACGCGACGACCTGCTCGAGGAGCGCCGTCCGGTACGGGATGACGGCGGGCGCCGCGTGCAGGTCGAGGAAGCCGTCGAAGCGAACGCCGAGCCTCGTGACGGCGACGCTCAGCGCGGCGACGGCGAGCCCCGCCGCGGCGGCGAGCCCGCCGCCGAAGCGCTCGAATGGATTCAGCGCGAGCCGCCATCCGCGCACGGGAGGCCGCGGCGACATCGTGGCGAGCAGCCGCTCGCCTTCCGCGGGCTTGATGACGTTGTCGCGCACGAGCGCGCGCACTCTCTCGTCGGGCGTGGTCATCATCATAATCCCACCTTGCGCAGAGCCTCCTCGGCCTCCTTCGCGGAGAGCCTCCCCTTCTCGAGCGCATCCAGGATCTCGTGCCGGCGCCGCGCGATGCCCTGCTCCAGCGCGTCGAGCCGGCCAATGATCTCGTCGAGGCGATTTCGCACCGTCGGATAGCTGATCTGAAGGACCTGAGCCATCGCCTTCAGGCTGCCTGAAGAGCGCACGAACGCGGTCACGAAGGCGAGATCGTCCGGCGACAGCTGGAGCAGCGCGGGGATCTCGAACTGACCGTCCAGGTTGGTTCCGCAGCTCTGGCAGCCGAGCCGCGTCGCGCGCAGCTCTCCATCACAGCTAGGGCATCGGACGACAAATCTTGCCACGGGATGAGTGGATTATCCTCACCGAGGTCAATATTGTCAATGTCGAGGTGATGAAAATTGATCCGAAAATCAATTTTGTTTAAGAGCCGCCCCGTCATGCGTTCGGCGCGGCATCGGCCCGCCCGGGGCGCTGCGGCTCGCGCCGCTCGCGACGGCTCAGCGCCGCCCGCGACGCCGCGCGGACGCGAGCGCCGCGATGAGGCCGAGGCCGGCGAGGGCCATGGGCGCGGGGGCCGCGGGCGAGCCGGCGGCGCGGCAGCTGCAGCCGCCATCGTCGCCCTCGGCCATCTCCACCTCGTCCGTACCGCCGGTCCCCGCGCCGGTGGAGCCGGCGCCGGAAGCGGCGGAGGAGGAGCTCGAAGCGCTGGGGCCGGGCGCCACGTCGCCGCCCGCGCCGTCGCTGCCGCCTGTGGCGCCGCCGCCGGCGGCCCCGGTGCTCCCGCTCCCGCCGGAGCCGTCCGCGCCGCCTTCACCGCCCGCGCCGCCTGCGCCGCCGGAGCCGCCCGCGCCACCGGCGCCGCCTTCCCCGGAGGAGGGCAGCGCGGGGCGGACGTCCTCGAGGGTGTCCCCCTCCACGGCGTCATCGAGGACGATGACGGGGCTGTCCGTGAACTCGGACGGGTTGCGCAGCAGGCCGATCTGCGTGAAGTGCGCGTTGTTGTCGGCGAGCGTCTGCGCCTTCCCGCCGGTGACGACCTGCTTGCCGTCGAACCACACGTCGACGGAGCCCTGGTTCGGGTTCGTCGACCACCGGATGTGCAGCGCGATGCGGTGCCACACGCCGGGCGTCACCGCGCCGTCCGCCTCCCAGTGCACCTTGTTGTCGGGCTTGCGGGTGGCGAAGCTGATGTGCTGTCCGACGACCTCGAACGACATCATCTGGCTATAGCTATTTTCGGACTCCCAGTATCCGATCTGCGTCGGCGGGTCGGCCGCGAGCGCCTCGGGGAGATAGAAGCTCCAGGCGAAGTAGGTCTGGGCGCCCTCGGCCGTGCGCCCGGCGGCCGGCTTGTGGTTCAGCTCGACGCGCTTGATGCCGTTCGACCACCTCGCGTCGTTGGTGAGCTGGACCCTCCCGGCCCTCGTGCCCTGAAGGACAGGCGACGTCACCACGGAGATGTGCTCGCCGTTCAGGGTCGTGTTCCACTGGTTCAGATTGCCCGTCTCGAAGTCTCCGGTCCAGACCGGCGCCGCGGAGGCGCCCGCGGTGAGCGTCGTCGCCAGCGCGGCTGCGGCCAGGGTGGAGAGCGAGCGGCGAGGTCGCCGCGCGAGGAGCGCTCGGGAGGGGGCGAGCAGGGATCGATGTGCGGTAAGGAGAGCGGTAGAAGTCATGGCGGGATTCGACGCGTTTTCCGGCCGGCAGTCAACCGGGAAGCCGCGCGCCGCCGCCGACGCGGCGCGGCTCCTCGGGCTCTCCAGCGCGTTGCGGGCGCGTCGCGCGCGCGGCCGTCATCGCTTCAGGCGGAGAGCTCGATCCAGAGCGCCCGAGTCTCGCGCGACCGGAGGTGGATGAGGCGCTCTCCGGTGTTGAGGGCGTTGCCGGGGCAGGTCCAGGGCTCGAGGCAGACGAAGTCCTTGCCCTGCAAGGTCCACACGACCCAGTGGGTGAACTCGGGCGAGCCGCGGACGGCGATGCGCGCACCCGGGTCGCCCTCGATCGAGAGCGCGCTCTCGGTGGAGCCGTGGTCGAGCAGGTGGAGGTCGACCTCGGGCCGGGTCAGGTCGAAGCCGGAGAACGGCGCTTCCCGCTTCGTTGTGTTGTCGAACGCGCGCGTCGCCCGCGTCTCGATCGAGGCGCGGGCCTTGTCCGCCTGGGAGACGGCGAAGTAGGGGTGAAACCCGGCGCCGAACGGCATCGGCGGCGCGCCGTCGCCGGTCTCGTTGGTGATGCGCAGCTCGATGCGGAGCGCCCTGCCGCGCAGCGTGTAGGTGAGCTCGGCGCGGAAATCCCAGGGGTACTGCGGGCGCGTCGCCTCGCTCGACCGGAGGACGAGGCGCGCGTACGCGCCGCCCGACTCGAGGGTGCCATGGTCGTCGAGCGACCACGGCAGGGTGCGGGCGAAACCGTGCTGGCGCATCTGGCCCGCCGCGCCGGCGGCGGACCAGGCGTCGCCGGCGAGCTTGCCGGGCGAGGGGAAGAGCACCGGGTTGCCGCCGCGCACGTTGGCGGTGCGATCGTCGAGCGTGCCGCGATCCAGGTAGAGCAGCGCGCGGCCGCCGACGGTCAGCTCGGTCAGGATGCCGCCGCGGGCCGGGGCCAGCACCGCGCGGCTCGCGGCGTCGCTGTCGGCGAGCTCGATGGTGGGAATCGCGCCTTCGACTTCCTTCACGCTGAACATGACTCCTCCGGTCTCTTCAGTTGCTTTGCAGCCACGCGAGCAGCCCGACGACCAGCGCGAGCGCCGCGATGGGCAGCGCGATCCACCCGAGGACGGTCGCCCAGCCGCGGCGGAGGGAGCGGCCGCCGCGATCCTCGCACGCGAGGCAGATCGCCCAGACGCGCGCGCCGCCCTCCGTGAGCACGCAGCAGTCGCCGCACACGGGCGCGCCGCAGCGCGCGCACGGCCCCGCCGCCTCGGCGCCGCAGCGCGTGCAGCGCGCGACGGCCCCGCCGCCGTCGTGGAAGATCAGGCCGCCGGACATGGGGCTGCGCTCTCCGGCGGCGGACACGAGCGCGTTGATGACCGCGGGCGCGCGGACCGCGGGCGCGCGGACCGCGGGCGCGCGGACCGCGATCGCGCGGACCGCGGGCGCGCGCGAACGGGGGGCTCCTCGTGAACGGGCACGGACGTCTCCTCCGCCGCGATTCTGCAAGCTTTGCGGGCTCGAGACAACGCTGGAAGCAGCAGGGCGCGCTGGGCCCTCGGCAGGACGGCGCGCCGCCCAGCGCTGCGCCGCGGGCGCCGGCGGCGCAGCGCAGCGAGCGTGCCCTCTGTCAGCAGTGCAGCGACCGCGGCTTCCGCTATCCTTGGGCCATGATCGTCGGCGAGGAGCTGGAGCAGCTCCGGTTGCTCCTCTGGAACAGGGAGGATCACGCAATCACGGAGGAGGAGGCCCTCGCGCTGTACGAGGCGAACCGGCAATGGGTCGATCGCGCCTCGATGAGCGAGCGCGAGCGGCGCTTCTTCGACTATCTCGTTGCGCGGTACGGTCGAGGGGTGTTCAATGGCTGAGCGCGACGAGCACCGACGGATCCTCGACCTGCTCACGTCGCTGGATGCAGCCTTGCTCAGGCAGTCTGAGTGCTGGTTTGCGGGCGGGACAGCGATATCGCTCCGCTGCGACGAATTTCGCATCTCGCGTGACGTCGATTTCCTCTGTGCCTCCCGCGAGGGGTACAGGCAGCTGCGGCAGCGCGTCTACGAGGCTGGCGTTCGCGGGCTCTTCGTCGCCGACATGGCGGTCCGACGCGAGCTGCGCGCCGATCGCTACGGTATTCGCGTCGTGCTCGACGTGGGCGGCGCACCAATCAAGCTCGAGATCGTCAGCGAAGGCAGGATCGAACTCGCCGGGGTCGAGGACCCGGAGCTGCCGGTCGCGCGCCTGGCCGACGAGGATCTCGTTGCCGAGAAGCTCCTCGCCAACGAGGACCGTTTCCTCGACGACGCCGCACTCGCACGCGACGTCATCGATCTCATCTTGCTCGAGCATGTGCTCGGCGGGCTGCCGCAGGCCGCCTGGGACAAGGCGCGCGGGGCCTACGGGCCTTCGGTTGAGGACGCGTGGAGCCGCGCGCTGCGGAGGTTGTGCGACCAGCCTGGGTGGCGTGCGCGAGCGCTCGAGGCGCTGTGCGTGACGCCCGAGGCGAGGGCCGTGGTCGAGGCGAGGGTCGAACGGGAACGATGACGCGCGCGAGCGCTCAGGCGGCTCGCTCGCTCGTCGCTCGCGGCCGCCCCCTCAGCGCAGGCCGGGGAGGGGCAGGCCCGGGAGCGAATTGCCGATCGCCGTGACGAGCTGATCGTGCGTGATCGTCCCCGCGAGGCGGAACGGCACATCCACGTTGAGCGTCTCTCCGCCGATCGCGACGGTGCCGCTCACCTGGTACGGGATACCGCGGCTCTGCGTCGCCAGCGCGGCGATGCTCGTGAGGTCCTGCCACTTCACCGAGATCGGCGCCTCGATCCGGGTCCACTTCTTCGCGGGCAGATCGAGCGGCGTGAGCGCGGTGACCGTGCCGACGTCGTACTTGCCGTCGAGCAGCACGCTCGCCTTCATCGAGCGCGTCGAGAGATCGATGCTGTTCGGGTTGTACGCCTGGATCTGGACCCGCAGATCGATGCCCTGGACGGTGACGGCGGTCACCGTCGCGAGCTCGGGCTTGAGCGTCGGCGGCTCGGGGCGCGAGCACGCGACAAGGGTGACGGCGGCGGCGAGGAGAGGCGATCGCACGGCGGGAGATGTTGCGCGGATCTCCATGGAGCTCAACGGAAATCGGGCGCGCCACCGGGCCTCGTCCGCGTCCCGCCGATCGCTCGACAGCCCCCGCGCGCGCCAGCGCTTCCGCCCCCGCAAGAACCCTTTCGATCTGCTATGCCCGGCGCATGGGCATCCTCCCGCTCGCCGAACGTCTCGCCAAGAAGGCGCTGAACAGGTCCGGGGTGCAGAGCCGCTGGGTCGACACGTCGGTCTGCCGGCTGCACCTCTACGATGCTCCGGGCACGGGCCCGCTCCCGACGGTGGTCCTGCTCCACGGCATCGGCTCCTCGGCGCTCCCGTACGCGCCGGTGCTGCAGCGACTCCGGGGACACGCCCGCCGCGTCATCGCCGCGGAGTCGCCGGGGCACGGGTGGAGCGCGGCGCCGGCGTCGGCGTTCACGCCGGAGTGCCTCGCCACCGCCATGCACGAGCTGCTCGATCGCGAGCTCGACGAGCCGGCGATCGTCGTCGGCAACTCCCTCGGCGGCGCGGTCGCGGTGAGCTACGCGCTGAGCTCGCCGGGCCGCGTGCGCGCGCTGGTGCTCGCGTCGCCGGCCGGCGCCGGCATGGAGCAGGCCGAGCTCGCCGAGCTGCTCGCTGTGTTCAACCTGCGGTCGCGGGCCGACGCCCACGCGTTCTTCGCGCGCCTCTACCACCGCGTCCCGTGGTTCACCCCGCTCATCGCCGGCGACGTCGTGCGGACGTTCTCGCGCGAGACCATCCTCTCGTTCAGGCGCTCGGCCCGGTGCGAGCACGCGTTCACGCCCGAGCAGCTGGGCGCGCTCTCGATGCCGATCTTGCTGATCTGGGGCCGCTCGGACCGCCTGATGCCGAGCGCCAACCTCGAGTACTACCGGCGGCACCTCCCCCCGCACGCGGAGATCGAGGAGCCCGAGGGCATCGGGCACTGCCCGCAGGTCGACGACCCGCGCCGCTTCGCCGAGCGGATCGCCGCGTTCGCGTGGGCGGCGCGCTCGACGGCGTCGCCGGGCGCGGCGCCGTCGCCCTCGAGCGCGGCGCCGTCGTCCTCGAGCGCGGCGCCGGCGGCGTAGGGGGCGGCGCCGGCGCCGCGCTCGAGGGCGACGGCGTCAGGCGTCCTCGGCGAGCGCGCCGTGCCGCTCGAGCAGGGCGCGGGTCAGCGATCTGCTCGTGCGGGGAGACGCGGAGCCCCCCGGTCAGCCAGAGCTGGTCGATGCCCCCCGAGATGTCGCGGTCGTCGCTGCCATCGCCGCCGCGGTCGCCGCCGTCGCCGTCCGCTCGCCCTCCGCGAAATCGACGTCGATCCCGACGATCTTCATGAGCCGCAGCGCGTTCGCGCTCGTCACCACGCCGGGCTTCAGCTTGTAGTCGAAGGTCATCCTGTCCTCGACCACGAGCTCCTCGAAGTGCATGTTGCGTACCCGTCCCGCGGTCTCCTGCTCGAGCACGGAGAGCCCCATGTCGTGGGACGACACCGCGCCGATGGCCCCCCGCGCGACGAGGTGTCGCACGACCGCCCTCGCCCCGATCTGGCGCTCCCGCGCGTTCGTGCCGTGGAGGATCTCGTCGAGCAGGAACAGCACCCGCTCGCCGCCGTTCGCGCCGTCGACGACGCGCTTCAGGCGGGTCAGCTCGGCGTAGAAGTGCGAGACGCCGTGCTCGAGCGAGTCCTTGATCCGCATGCTCGTCCGCACGCGGACCGGCGAGAGCGACAGCGACGACGCGCAGACCGGCGCGCCCGCGAGGGCGAGGGCGGCGTTCACCCCGACGGCGCGCAGCAGCGTGCTCTTGCCCGACATGTTGGACCCCGTCACGAGCAGCGCGGCGCCCGCGCCCTCCAGCGAGACGTCGTTCGTCACCCGCCGGTCGCGCGGGAGGAGCGGGTGGCCGAGCCCCGCCGCCGTGAAGCGCGGCTCGCCGTCCTTCACGTCGGGGTACGCGTAGTCGGGGTTCTCGTGCGCGAACGTCGCGAGGCTCGCGAGCGCCTCCATGTGCCCGAGCGTCCGCATCCACGCCTTCACGTGCCGGCCGGCGCGCAGCTTCCACCGCTCCAGCGCGAGCGCGCACCACACGTCCCAGAGCAGGAAGAGGTTGGCGACGATGTGGACGAGCCCGCTGTGGCGCAGGTCCGAGTAGCCGACCCGGCTCTCGAGCGCCGTCATCTCCCGCGAGGCGAGCGCGCCCGAGGGCCCCGCGAGCTCGGCCTTGAGCTCGCGGAGCAGCGCCGACGAGAACGCCTGCTCCTCGACGCGGGCGAGGATCGGCCGGTACCGGGCGAACGGCGCCTCGCGCGACGAGGCCGCGGCGACGATCGGCTCGACCGCGGGCCGCAGCAGGACCAGCACGAGGATCTGGGCGGCCAGCGGCAGGAGGTAGGCGTGGCGGAGCAGCCCGAGCTGCTCCGCCGGGATGAACCGCGGCGCCGCGAGCAGCGCCAGCGTCAGCGGCACGAGCACCTTCGCCGCGGTCAGGAGCGCGCTCACCGGCAGGCCGCCGGCGCGGGCCTCCGGGCCGAGCAGCGCCGGGGGCGCCTCGGCCCACGCGATGAGCGGGCCGGCCTCGCGCCCGCGCGCCCCCGCCTGCATGCCCACCACCGCGAGATCCTCCCGGAACGCCCCGAGGCCGGCGAGCTCGCGCACCGCCTCCTGCCGCGCCGCCACGGCGGTCGCCGGGGCGGGCTCCGCGAGGAAGGCCGCGAGCGTGGCCTCGCCCTCGCCCGTCTGCGCCACGTTGAGCAGCTGGAACAGCGACGCCTGCCCGAACACGTCGAGATCGCCCGCGTAATCGTGGTCCGGCGCGGCGAACCGGTCGCCGCGCTCCGGGAAATCGGCGAAATCGCCGGCGACCCGCCGCTTGCCGCGCACGTAGAGGCCGATGCGCTGCTCGAGCTCCGTCATCCGGGTGACGAGGCGCGCGTGCGCGACGAGCAGCCCGAGGAACACCGCGGTCACCGCCCCGGCGGCGTACGTGACCCACCGCGGCACGTCGCCGAAGAGCGCGTACCCCCCGGCCACGGCCGCCGCCAGGAACGAGACGCCGCGCAGCAGCGAGAACGTCTTCGAGCGGCGATCGAGCGCGCCGGCCTCGGCGCGCAGGACCGAGAGGCGATCATCGTAGGCGGACAGGACGTGCTGCGCGACGGCGTTGGGGGGCGGCTCCACGGGGCCCTCTCCATAGGCCACCGCCGGCCGTGCATCCAGCCGGAGGGGGGTCCTCACACGAAGGCCACGAAAGCTTTGAAGCGTCCTGGCTGGCTGCTCGTACAATGCCGCCCATGGACCAGAACCTGCTGGAGCGCCTCAAGGCGTACACCGTCGTCGTCGCGGACACCGGCGACATCAACTCGATCGAGAAATTCCGCCCCCAGGACGCGACGACGAACCCGTCGCTCATCACGGCGGCGGCCCAGATGCCCGAGTACGCCGACATCGTGAGCGGCGCGCTCGCCTGGGGCCAGAAGGAGGCGGGCCGGGGCAAGGAGCCGGGCGACGTCGTGGGCCTCGCGTTCGACCGGCTCGCCGTCGACTTCGGCCTGCGCATCCTGAAGATCATCCCCGGCCGCGTCTCGACCGAGGTCGACGCGCGCCTCTCCTTCGACACCCAGGCGACCATCGAGAAGGGCCGGAGCATCGTGCGCCTCTACGAGGAGGCCGGCGTCTCGCGCAAGCGCGTCCTCATCAAGATCGCCTCGACGTGGGAGGGCATCCGCGCGGCGGAGGTCCTCGAGAAGGAGGGCATCCACTGCAACCTCACGCTGCTCTTCGGGCTGCACCAGGCGATCGCGTGCGCCGAGGCAGGCGTGACGCTCATCTCGCCGTTCGTCGGGCGCATCCTCGACTGGTACCTGAAGGACACCGGCCGCACGAGCTACGCGCCGGCCGAGGACCCCGGCGTCGTCTCGGTCACGAAGATCTACAACTACTACAAGAAGCACGGCTACAAGACCGAGGTGATGGGCGCGAGCTTCCGCAACATCGACGAGATCAAGGAGCTCGCCGGCTGCGACCTCCTGACGATCTCGCCGAAGCTGCTCTCGGAGCTCGCCTCCGCGCGCGGCGACCTGCCGAGGAAGCTCGACCCCGACGCGGCGCGCGCCCTGCAGATCGCGAAGATCCCCATGGATGAGGCGGCGTTCCGCGCGATGCACGCCGCCGACCGGATGGCGAGCGACAAGCTGAGCGAGGGCATCGACGGCTTCGCGAAGGCGCTCGCCTCGCTCGAGGTCCTGCTCCGCGAGCGCCTCCAGCAGGGGGCCGCCTCCTAGCGCGCTGACGATGCGCGACGCGCGGGCGCGGCACGCGCGGCGGAGCTCCGGGGAGCTGGCCCGGGCGCCGCGCGCCGCGCGTGCGTGGGCCTGCGTGGGCCTGCGTGGGCCTGCGTTGAGGAACGGAGGCGCGGGAAGAAGGCGGAGGGCCGGCTTGCATGTGAGCCTCCCCGTCCTCTAGGATTCGTCAAACTGGACGAATCTCGGCGGCATTCGATCGCCCGCGCCGCGCGTGGTCGACTGCGGTTCTCCGGGAGGCTCCTCATGGAGCCGCCCTTTTCGCGATGGCATCGAGGAGGCGACGTTGAAGCTCACGTCACAGGAGTACTGGGAGAACCACTGGAAGGGCTACGTCGGCACCGACGATCTGGGGGGCGGCTGCGAGATCTACGACGACGTCGCTCCGTTCCTGCCGCGCGGGGAAGGGCTGTCGTTCTTCGAGATCGGCTGCGCACCAGGCCGCATCCTCGTCGACTTCTGTGGGCGCCTGGGGTTCACGGCGTACGGCCTGGATTACGCCTGCGACCCGGAGGTCGTCGAGCAGGAGATCCGGAAGCGCGGCATCAAGGTCGGCAAGATCGAGAAGGGGGATTTCTTCAACTGGAAGCCCCAGCAGAAGTTCGATATCGTTGCTTCCTTCGGGTTCATCGAGCACTTCGATGACGCCGGGGCGGTGATGGATCGGCACTTCGAGCTGGTGAAGCCGGGAGGCACCGTGGTCGTGGGCATGCCGAACTTCGCCGGCGGGCAGAAGGCGCTCCACTGGCTGCTCGATCGCAAGAACCTGAAAGGCCACAACACCCGCATCATGAACCTGCCGTTCCTGGAGGCCGCCGCCCGCCGCAACGGCGCCGAGATCGTCCAGGCCCGCTACACGGGCGGCCATTTCGATTTCTGGCTGGACGACGAGGCGCCGCTCCTGGCGCGGCGCGTCGTCTGGAAGGTCGTCCCGCCCCTCAAGGCGATCGCGCGCCGGGTGGTCCCCGGCGAGACGAACCCCTGGTTCTCGCCCTTCCTGTTTGCCATCTACCGTGCGCCCCTGCTGCCCGCAGGGACAGCCGACGCTTGAACCCTTCCCCGATGAGCGAGCCGAGCCAGAACGCCGCCACCCCGCCGGCTGTCCGAGACGCAGACGCCGATCACCGCTTCCGCGAGAGCGCGCGGCGCCACGGCTGGGATCCCGACGATCCCTGGGTCGGGGGGTATGCCACGTGGGAGTGGCGCCGCAGCCGCCACGCCTACGACGACCTCTTCACGTCGGTCCGCGGCAAGAAGGTGCTCGAGTTCGGCTGCCACTTCGGCGGGACGGCGGTCGTGCTCGCGACCCTGGGCGCCGAGGTGACCGCGCTCGATGTCGACCCCATGTACGTCGAGCTGGCGCAGCTGAACGCCGAGCGCCACGGGCTGTCGGACCGGATCCGCGTTCATCACGTCCCCGACACGACCGCGATGCCGTTCGCCGACCGGGAGTTCGAGCTCGTCTCCTGCAACAGCGTGCTCGAGTACGTCCCGCCCGAGCGCCTGCCGGCCGTCCAGCGCGAGATCGATCGGGTGCTCGCGCCGTGGGGGTTCATCGTCATCCTGGGCACGAGCAACCGCCTCTGGCCGGTCGAGTGCCACAGCCGCCGTATCCTGATGAACTACGTGCCTCGGCTGCTGCGCCCGCTGTTCCCGGGCAGGTCGATCTACAGCGTATTCCCCTGGGAGCTCCGGCGCGGGTTCGGCGACTATGTCGACATCTCGCAGCAGGATCGGGGCCGGCTGATCGTCGACCTGAAGGCCAAGATGGGGCTGTCCAGGCCGCGGCTCATGGCCTTCTCGGCGACGAACCGGCTGCTCGGCCCGCTCGGGATGCACGTGGGCTGCGTGTCCCCGACGATCACGATGGTTCTTCAGAAGCGCGGTGAGGGAGGAGCTGGCGATGGCTGACGGGAGGACGCGGGTATACATCACCGTGGACGTCGAGTGCGCGGAGGAGCGCATCCTGGGCGATACCAAGTCTCCCGCGATGGGCTACGACCTCCGGATCTGGGGCCGCTTCGTCAACCAGCGCGAGCCCCTCGGCATCGAGCTCATCATGCGCGAGCTCGAGGCGTACGGCCAGCGCGGGACGTTCTTCGTCGAGGCGATCGGCTCGTACAGCTTCGGGATGGACGGGCTGACGAGCGTGTGCCAGGCGCTCCACAGCCGCGGCCACGACGTGCAGCTGCACGTGCACCCCGTGCAGCGGCGAGCGGACTGGCACACCCGGGGCGAGCCCCGCGTCTCCGACGACATCGCCGACTACCCGGTCGAGGAGCAGACGCGGCTCCTCCTCGAGGGGCGCGACCTGCTCGTGCGCGCGGGCGTCCCGGCGAGCGAGCTGCTCGGCTACCGCGCCGGCAATTTCGGCGCGAGCAACGACACCTGGCGGGCGATGAAGCGGGCGGGGCTCGTGCTGAGCAGCAACTACAACCCCTGCTACTTCAGCAAGAACTGCAAGATGCAGTATCCGGGCGCGCGGCTCGGCCTCTTCGAGACGCCCGAGCCGGGGGTGTACGAGCTGCCGGTCACGAACTTCATCGAGCCCACGAAGCGCTTCAGGCACCTTCAGATCACGGCGGTGACCCTCGACGAGATCAAGCACTGTCTCCTCCGCTACCGCGCCCTCGGTGTGAAGGAGGTCACGCTGGTGACGCACTCGTTCGAGTTCTATTTCCTCGACTCGGCGGAGGCGCGCCGCGGCTTCCCGAACCGGCTCAACGTCGAGCGGCTCCGCGGGCTCTGCCGCTTCCTCGACGAGAACTCGAAGGACTTCGAGGTCGACACCGTGGGCGCCCTCGCGCGCCGGCTCTCGGACGCGGCGTCTTCCACGCACGGCGCGCGCGACGTCGACGAGGGCGCGCCGCCCTCGCTGCAGTTCCCCCACTCCAACGCGATCCACCACGCCCGCCGCGTCGTCGAGCAGGCGTACAAGCGCGTGGCGCAGCGGCTCACGTTCGGCTAGCCCCGTCGGCCAGGGGCGGCCGGGCTCCTGCGCCGCCGTACGGCGCGAGGCGCGAGGCCGATTTCCGCTCACCCGGCGCCCGCGCCCCGGCTGCCCTCCACGCTCGCGAGCATCGTCGACGATGGCGCGCCGCCGCGGTGCTAAGTAGCGCGTATGCGGCTCATCGGACAGATCCACGTTTCGCTCAAGGGCAGCATCATCCAGCGCAACCCCACCGTCTGGGAGAAGCTGAAGCGCAGCTTCGGCGCCACGGTGGATCTCGACACCGATCGCGTGCGCGTCGAGCTCGAGGCCACCGCCGTGGTCGATCAGGTGCGGAGGGCGCTCGTCCAGCTCGGGGTCACGAACGCCCTCTCGCTCGTGATCGACGACACCGTCATCTTCCAGGACACCGACGGGAAGCCGGACGATCTTCCCGACCTCGTGCTCGCGCTGTCCGAGCATTCCGCCGTGTTCGGGCGCGGGTTCAGCGAGCTCAGGTTCGCCGCCGAGCACGAGGAGGCGGGGCTGCACCTGGTCATCGAGACGCGGGCGCGCACCGAGCACGCCGACGACGAGCCGGCGGGGCTCGTCTCCATCGGCGGGCGCCTGCGGGATCTCGAGCCGCGAGCCGGCGAGTCCGCGGAGGACTACCGCCGCCGCGTCGAGCCCCTGGCGAAGGATCCGGCGCTGTTCGAGGCGGCGCGGCTGCAGTTCGAGTCCTTCGTCGGGCGGGTCGAGGGCGCCCTCAAGGCCACGATGCCGGAGGCGCGCGTGGAGCATCACCACGCCGACGCGCGCGTCGTGCACGCGCCGGCTGGCGACGGCGCGGGCGCCGAGCAGCCTCCCGTGGGCCCCACGCACCCGGGCTATGACCCGTTCGTCGTCTATTACCCACCCAGCCCGCTGGGGATGATGCTGGACGTGATGCTCATCACCTCGTTCATGCACATGCTCACGCCTCCACACGTCCTCTTCGTGAACCCGGCGGGCACGATGCTCGGCACAGCGCAGGAGGCCGCCGAGAATCCTGACCTCTTGAACGGCGCGGATCGCGGCGGCGACGATGACCTCTCGGCGAGCGACGAGGGGGACGCGGCGGATGACGGCGATCCGTGGGGTGATGACGGCGGCGGGGTCGATGACGGCGGCGGGTTCGACGGCGATTTCGGCGACTGAGCCGCTCGCGCCGGGCCGCGGCGAGGCGCCGCGTCAGGGCCTCGCGCGTCCGTCGCGCGTCCGTCGCGCGCAGGTTCCGGCGCGCGGCTCGCGAGCGCGCCGGCGACGCGCTGACCTCGCGGCCGAGCGGGCTCGTCCGGCCATGGACGACGACTGGCGATCATGGTACGCCGCGCTACGGCCGTGACCGGCGCTGGCATGCGTATCTATCGCGCTGGCGTGCTGATGGTCGCGCGCGCCGAACCCTGGACTGGAGAGCGCGATGAACAAGAGCGAGGCGGCGCTTCGGAAGCAGCCGCAGGTGGCGGGCGGGGGAGATCCTGAGATCGCCAGAGAGGTCCGTACCATCATTGCAGAGCGATGTGGGATGAGCGTCGATGCCGTGACTCCCGACCTGTCGCTCGAGAGCGGCCTCGGCGTGGATTCACTGGCGCTCATCGAGGTCAACGTCGCGCTCGAGGAGCGATTCCAGATCGTGGCGCCCGATTTCGCGGCGCCCGATCAGGCGCAGATCAGCACGGTCGGCGACGTCATCGCCTTCGTCGAGGCGCAGATCGCGGCGCGAGGCGGCCGGGGAGGGGCGCCTTGACCGCCCCGCGCACGCGCGCCGAGCGTGAGGCCGCCGTCCGGACGCCCGAGGAGCAGCGGGAGCACGAGCGGCGGGAGGTCGCAGCTCATTACCAGAACGACCCGGAGATATTCTCCATGGTCCTCGACAGCCGCCTGGCCTACGCGACGGGCATCTTCCTCGATCCTGCCGAGAGCCTCGAGGCGGCGCAAGAGCGGAAGTACGACTGGGTCCGCCGCGAGCTCGACATCCACCCCGGAGAGCGCGTCCTCGACGTGGGGTGCGGCTGGGGCTCGAACCTCATCTATCTCGCCGAGCGCACCGGCGGGAGCTTCCATGGCGTCACGCTGAGCGACAAGCAGCGGCAGGAGGCGCTCCGCCGCGCCGACCGGGCGGGCGTCGCCTCGCGCGTCCGCATCGACCTCGCTCATATCGAGGACATCGATCTCGCGCCCGAGTCGCTCGACGCCGTGCTGTTCGTCGGCAGCATCGTGCACATGCACAACCGCGAGCGGATCCACCAGAAGATCGCCGCCGCGCTGCGCCCGGGCGGCAGGCTGCTCATCTCCGACTGTTATTTCCCGGCGCGCGCCCGCGGGGACCGGGAGAGCTCTGCGACCCAGTACATCTTCGTCGAGGCGCTCGGCTATTGCCGCCTGATCTCGCTGGCCGAGGAGCTCGGGATGATCGAGCAAGCCGGCCTCGATGTCCGGCGCGTCGAGGATCTCACGAGCTCGTACGTGCACACGGTCGCCCGGTGGATCGACAACGTGCGCGCGAACCGCGCCCGGATCGACGCCCGCGCGCCCGGCTTCTCGCGGCTGCTCCAGACGTACATGACCGTGGGCCGGCTCTCCTTCGCGCGCCGCACCGCGCTCGAGTACATGATCGTGGCGACGAAGGGCGGCGGCCGCGAGCGCCTCGGCGTCGCGCCCTCGCCCGAGCCGGGGCGCGCGCCGTGAGCCGCGGGCTCTCTGCGCGGACGGTCGCGGGCCTGCTCAGGGCGCGGGCCGAGGCGACGCCGGATCGATTCGGGTTCTATCACAAGCAGCAGGGCGAGTTCGTCGGGTGGTCGTGGGCGGAGTACTGGCGCCGCGCGTGCGCGGCGGCGTCGGGCCTGCTCGCGGCGGGGGTGCGCCCGGGCGATCGCGTGCTCCTGCTCGTGACGGACGTCGAGGTGGCGGTGCCGTGCCTCTTCGGCGTCTGGGTGCTCGGCGCGGTGCCGATCCAGGTCGGGGTGCCCTACCGGCTCACGGACGTGGCGGCATTCCTCGGCGAGCTCCGGAGGACGGCCGCCCGCGTCGGCGCGCGCGCGCTCGTTGTCTCGTCCGCGCTGCTCGGCTTCGCGCAGGGCGAGGAGGGGGCGGACGATCTCGTCCAGCTCGCCGCCGAGCCGCTGCTCGACGCGCCCCTCGCGGGCTCGCTGCCCGATCCGGAGCGCGCGCCCGGGCCCGCGCTCATCCAGCTCACGAGCGGCAGCACCGGGCACCCGCGCGGCGTCGTGATCCCGCACGAGCGGCTGATGCTGCACCTCGACGCGATGAGCCAGCGGCTCCCGGTGCGCGGCGAGGGCGCGGGGGGCGTCTCGTGGCTGCCGCTCCACCACGACATGGGCCTCGTCGGCGGGCTGCTCTTCCCGCTCTTCAACGATTTCCCCGTTCACATGCTCTCGCCGCTCGAGTTCCGGACGCGGCCTTTCTCGTGGCTCGCGGAGATGTCGAGCATCCGGGGTGTCATCTCGCTCGGGCCGCCGAGCGCTTATGCCATCTGCATCGGCCTCGCCCGTCGCGCCGTCGAGGCGGGCCTCGATCTCGGCGCGTGGCGGTGCGCGATGATCGGCGCCGAGCCGATCTCCCCCGCCTTGCTCCGCCGCTTCGCCGAGGCGTTCAAGCCTTGTGGCTTCCGCGTCGAGGCGTTCTTCCCCGTCTACGGGCTGGCCGAGGCGACGGTCGCCGTGACCTTCCCCGACCTCTACGCCGAGCCGCGCGCCCTCACGGTGGATCGCGGCCTTTTGGAGCGCGAGGGCCGCGTCGAGGAGGCCGCGCCTGGCCCCCTCTCGCTGGAGCTCGCCGGCGTCGGCAGGCCGATCCCGCACACGGAGATCCGGATCGTGGACGCCCAGCGCAGCCCCGTCCCGGAGCGCACGGTGGGGGAGATCGAGGTGCGCTCGGAGACGGTGATGGAGGGCTATTTCAACGAGCCCGAGGCGACCGCCGAGGCGCTCGTGGGCGGGTGGCTGCGCACGGGCGATCTCGGGTTCATCGATCGCGGGACGCTGTTCGTCACCGGCCGGAAGAAGGAGGTGATCATCAAGGGCGGTCACACGATGATCCCCGCCGTGATCGAGGAGATCGCCGCCCGGGTCGACGGGATCCGGGCCGGGTGCGTGGTCGCGGTCGGGCTGTTCGTCGAGGAGCGCCAGACCGAGTCGGTCTATGTGGTGGCCGAGACACGCGCCGAGGCGTCCGAGCACGCCGGCCTCGCGGAGCGCGTGCGGGAGGCGCTGCGGGCGAACGGCGTCACGGTCGACCAGGTCGTCCTGGTTCCGCCGGGCGAGCTGCCCAAGACGACGAGCGGCAAGCTGCGACGCCGGGAGGTCGCCGAGCGGCTGCGCGCGGGGGGGCTTCGCTGAAGAGCGCCGGCCCTCCGCTCCACCCTCCGTCGCCAACGTAAGCGTAAACGTGCACGCGCACGCGCACGCGCACGACCACGCGCACGACCACGACCACGTGCGCGTGTTCGTGTTCGTGTTCGTTCACGGCCTATCGTTGACGTCCACGACCACGACCACGTCCACGTAAACGTCTACGTCCACGTAAACGTTCGGATATAGGAGGACGCGGCGGTGATTGGCCGATTTCGCGGGCGCTGCCGGGCGGTGCGCGATAGATCCCGGAATCGCTCTCCGGAGCACAACCGAACGGGACCGTCCATGTTGAGCAGCCCGCGAGACCACAAGTCCACCTGTCCCTCCCCGCTTTCGCCCGAGGCGCGCGCGTGGGAGCTGGAGCAGCTCCGGGCGCTCGGCCTCGAAGACGACGACTGGTGCTCGGACGATCAATGCCCCTTCTGTGCCGGGCGGCCCCTGTCCGTGGAGAGCAAACGAGCGCACGGGTGAGCGGCGCCCTCGGTCGGGGCCGGGTCACCGGCGCGAGCGGCCGGTGACCCGCACGGGGATCACTCTGCGATCTTCGCCTTCACCCACTTGCCCGACTCGGTGAGGTCGTTGTCGTTCCAGTTGCCCATCTGGTTTGCGTTGGGCCTGAGCGCGGAGCACGCCTCGGCCTTGTCGCCCAGCGACCAGTTGGCCCAGCTGATGTTGTGCGAGTCCAGGAAGTCGAGCCAGGTCTGCGACTCGCCAAGGTTGAGCTGGCCGTTGCCGTCGGCGGAGCAGGTCCCCCACTCGGTCACGAACAGCGCCAGCTTCTTGTTGATGGCTTTCTGGGCCTTGTCGCGCAGCGACGCCTTGTGCGTGTTGGCGTAGAAGTGGAGGGTGTACGCCACGTTCTGATCGCTGAGGGGATTGTCCGCGGCGATGTCGACGTCCTGCGACCAGTTCGGCGAGCCGACGATGACCAGGTTGTTCGCGCCCTGGCCGCGGATCTCGGAGATCACCGCCTCGGCGTAGGACTTCACCGCGGGCCAGGTGTTCGTGTTGAGGGGCTCGTTGAAGACCTCGAAGATGACGTTGGGCGTGTTCTTGTAGGCCTGCGCCACCTCGCGGAAGTAGCTCTTCGCCAGGTCCAGGTGCTGGTGCGCGTTGTGATCGTGCCAGTCGAGGATGACGTAGATGCCCTTCGCGATCGCCGCGTCGGCGATGGTCTTCGCCTTGGCCTTCTGGGCGCCCGCGTCCTGGAGGTACCCGTCTTCGCCCTCGATGCCCATGGCGGCGCGGACGACGGTCGACTCCCAGTTGTCCGCGAGCGAGTTGACGACATTGCCGTTGTAGTAGTTGCTCCACTGGCTCCAGAACAGGCTCATACCCTTGAGCTGGACCGGGGACCCGTGCTCGCCGACGATGTTGCCGTTCATGACCCGGAGCCGGCCATGACGCTCGACCGGCGTGCCGTCCGTGGGCACCCCCCCGGTGCTCGCGCTCGTCGTGGACGAGGCCGATGTCGTCGCCGAGGTCGTCGAGGCGCTCGAGGTCGTCGAGGCGCTCGAGGTCGTCGCGCTCGCGGAGGTCGTCGAGGCGCTCGAGGTCGTCGCGCCCGCGGAGGTCGTCGAGGCGCTCGAGGTCGTCGCGCTCGCGGAGGTCGCCCCGCCGCCGCCGCCCGCGCCGCCCACCCCGTCGTCCGTCCCCGCGTCACCGCAGCCGATCAGCACGGTGGCTTGCAACGCAACCACTGCAAGGCCGAATGACCACTTCGACCTGCCAAGCACACCGCGAAGCAAAACTCTTTTCATCATGTCCTCCAAGAGAAGTATCCGGATGGCGCGGCATTAGAAGGGCAGTTCAGCGCCATGGCAAGCCCTCCGCGTGCCTCTGACCAAGGGATGAAATCCACGCCTTTTGTATGGCAAAATACAGTATCGGTGCGCGCAGGTGACAACTGCGGCCGGTGGTCTCCAGCGAGACCGTGAGGCGAAGCCTTCACGGGCGCCGATCCGAGGGAGCCGTGGTGTGCAGGCAACAGAAATTTCGCAAAAAATATGCCAGTTGGCGGAGCCCGTGATGCGGAAGCTGCTGCGCTGCGTCTCTGGTCTGCGCGGGGGGCTGCGCCGCGCGGGTCCACGCAGGCTACGGTGTTCCCCTTGGTGGTCGGGTGACCACCCTGGGCAACCGCCTATCCATGCGCAGGGCGTCAATATTGCTCAGGAAATTGCGAGCGACCGCCCCCCGGGATGTCAAGCCTCGAGCGCCGCGCCCGGCTCGTCTCGCCGCGCCGTCGAGGCGCTCGTCACGTCGGCACCGGCACTGGCGGCGGCTCGTCGTCCGGCGCGATGCAGGCGGACAGGTCGAACAGCATGAAGAGCAGCGCCTTCTCCTGGGGGGTCAGCTCATGCATCGCCCCGTCGCGGCCTTCACAGCCGCTCGGGAACGGCGCCCCGGCGACGTCGCTCGCCGCCACGTGGATGTCCGTGTACACGAACCTGCCGCACTGCGCTTCTTCCGGCGCGCCGATGGGCGTGTTGAACGTGAAGTATTTGACCCCCGCGGGCGCGTCGAAATCGGTGTTGGCCTCGTTGTAGAGCCACCGCGTCGCGATCTCCTCGTTCACCGAGTCGACCCAGTGCTGCGGATCGTCGATCTCGATCTGCCCGGGCACGGTCGACGCGCCCACGTTGGCGAGCCAGTCCCGGAGCGCCAGGCCCTTCGGGAACGTGGTGTCGACGAGCACGGGGAGCCCGTCGTCGGGATCGCTCTCCTCGTCCCATTCGGCCGTCTCCGGGAACCGCTCCGGCCCGAGCCGGAGCCAGGTGTTGTGCCAGTGCGACGCGAACACGCGGCCTCCCGCGGAGGCGTAGTCGAACATCGCTCGCAGCGCGGTCTCCGGCTTGTCGTCCCCGAACTCGGAGCCTTCGCACGACAGGATCACCATGTCGTATCGACGCAGCGTATCGAGCGAGCCCCAGAACTCGCGCGCGAGGGAGAAGGGGGCGCCGTCGTTCAGGCCGTCTCGGTACCTGCTCGTCGCGCTGTCGCCCTCGATGGCGCGCCCGGCGAACAGGTTCACCCGCCCGTCGCCCGCCTCCGGCGTGAACTCCGACGCGTCGATTCCCATCTTGTACAGCAGGCACTCCAGCACGTCCGAGCCGCCGGTCGTCAGCGCGATCTTCGGGAGGTGGCCCTCCGCCTTGCTGCGCGGCAGGCGGACCGTCCTGTCCACGGTCGGGTTGTCGACGCACCCCTCGACCTTCGGCAGCGTGATCTGGCGCCGCCATTTGCCGAGCTGGACGACCAGCGGGATATCCACCCCGACGGGCACGTTCTCCAGCACGAAGCGCCCGTTCGTGTCCGTCAGCGCGGTCGCGATCGGATCGCCGGAGAGCGTCACATCGCACCGATCGCAGCTCGCCCCGTCGGTGATGGGCTCAAGCTCCCTGTTCGGGACGTACACCGTGACGTTGTACAGCGGGAGTTTGCCCGCGGGCTCGTACACGGTGCCGCTCACGGTGGTCGTGCCGCCGCCTGGACAGGCGATCTGCTGGCACTCGAGCCCTTCGCACCCGCCGCTCGTGACCCCTGACCCGCCGCTCCCCGCCAGGAAGGGGATTCCCCCGGAGCCGCCACCCCCCGCGCTCTGGTCGGCGCCGCCTCCGGACGTGGCGCCGATCGTCCCGCCGGAATCGCCGCAGGAGCATCCGCCAGCGACAGCCGGGGCCATGGCCGCCGCGGCCAGGAGCCATCGGGCGCTGCCATGCACTATCCCCATTCGATCCTCCAGGCGCAGAGAGGCGAGCGTGCCCTGTTCCGCCCATTCCAAGAGTAATCGATACGCGAGGATACGGGAAGGGACAACCATGCAAGGATGCGAGCGAGAACACGCTGCTGCGTGCGTCGACGGAAGCCCTCTTCCCCGTCTGCGCCGCCGGGGGCGGCGCGGGGCAGTCGGGTGTCACTCGCTCGGTTTCGCTCGGCTTCGCTCTGCCTCGCTAGGTTTCCGTGCGATCGAGCGGACCGTGAGGAGACAGGCGACAGCGGCACCAACCTTCGTTCCGCGTACCACCGCGCCCCGCGGCCGCGCGCGAGACCGCGAGACGGCGCCCGTGTGGCCGTGTTCCGTCATGGCGAGATGCCCCTCGGCAGAGTAGGATGCGGCGCTTTGCAATCGGTCCTACCTGCCCCCGCTCTCCCTCGCCCGCGTTTGCTGGAGATCACCTGGCCCATCTTCAGCGAGAACCTGCTGCACATGCTCGTCGGCGTGTTCGGCGTATGGCTGGTCAGCCGCCTCTCGGACGAGGCCGCCGCCGCGTACGGGCTGTCCAACCAGATCATGTTGACCTTCATGATCACCTTTCGCTTCGTCAGCGTCGGCGCGAGCGTGGTCGTGACCCAGTATCTCGGCGCGCGGGACCGCGCCGGGGCGGAGCAGGTCGCGCGGGCGTCGCTCGCGGCCAATCTCTGGCTCGGCGTCTTCAGCTTCGCCGTCATCGCGATCGGCGCGAGGCCGCTGCTCGAGCTGATGCGCCTGCCGCCATCCCTGTTCCCGATCGCGGAGCCTTACCTGATCGCCGTCGGCGTGATGCTGGCGTTCGACGCGGTGAATTTCTCGATGGGCTCGGTGCTGCGCGCGCACACCTACACCCGCGACACGCTGCGCCTCATCGTCGTCATGTACGTCGTGCAGCTCGCGCTCAGCCTGCCGCTCATGTTCGGTGTCGCCGGGGCTCCGGGGCTCGGCATGATGGGGCTCGCGCTCGCCGCGGTGGTCGGGCGCGCGCTCTCGTTCTGGATGCACCGGCAGCTCTGGATCTCGCGCCTCGGCATCCGCCCGACCTTCGAGGATTTCTGGCGCATTCGCCCCGATCGCCTGCGCGAGATGCTGCACATCGGCCTTCCGGGGGCGGGCGAGAACGTGGTCTATCGCATCAGCTTCATGATCATCCTCGCGATGGTCGCCAACATGGGCCAGACGGCGCTCACCACCCATACGTACACGATGCAGATCATGCACTTTCTGCTCCTGTTCGGCATGGCGATCGGCTTCGGGACCGAGATCGTGGTCGGACACCACATCGGCGCCGGCGATCTGCAGGGCGCCGATCGGCTGGTGCGCGGCGGCCTGGCGATCGGGTTCTGCGTGTGCGTGAGCCTGGTGCTCGCCACCGCGCTGCTCGGCCCCCACCTGCTCGGCCTCTTCTCGCGCGATCCCGAGGTGATCGCCACCGGCTCCCGGCTGCTGTGGCTGACCCTCCTCGTCGAGCCGGGCCGCACGCTCAACCTGGTCGTCATCAACGGGCTCCGCGCCACCGGCGACGCCCGCTTCCCGGTCGGGTTCGGCGTCTTCTCGATGTTCGCCGTGGCCGTCGGGCTGTCCTGGCTGCTCGGCGTCCACCTCGGCTGGGGGCTCGCCGGCGTCTGGGTCGCCTACGCCGCCGACGAGTGGGTCCGCGGGCTGGTCATGGCCGCGCGCTGGCACTTCCACGGCTGGGTGCCCCACGCGCGGCGCACCTTCCGCCGGGTGCGGCTGAGCAGCCGCCCCGCGTGAGCGCTCGCGCTCACGCTTGCCGAACAACCGCCCCGAGCAAGGGTGAAGCGCCGCCCGGCGGAAGGCGGCCGGGAGGCCGGGCGCCCGTCATCCCGCCGGCGCGCTCACCTTCTCGGTGACGGCCATGCACAGCGCGGCCACGCCGCGCCTCGGGACGGTGACGAGCTTGTCGCGGAAGCTGGCGCGCTGATCGGTGTAGAGCTTCGACACCTTGTGCGAGAGGATCGTCGAGCTCCAGACCGCGACCACGTCGGCCCAGCGGAGATCGGCGTCGGCCTTCGCCGCATTGCGGTGACCCTCTCCGTCCACGATGCGGATCTCGACCTCACCCGCGAGCAGCTGCCGCAGGTCCTCGGATGTGCCTGGCCCGCCGCCGACCACGAGCAGCCTCCGCAGGCCGCGCGCGTGGAACGCGCCGATCATCGCCAGCGCTGCCCGCTTGTTCGCCGAGCTGCCGCAGAGGTCGCAGACGGCGTCGGCGCCGACCTCGACCACGCGGAGCCCGGCCTTCGCCGGGAGCTTCACGCACTCGGCGCAGCGGCGCTCGACCCGCTCCTCCGCCGGCGCTGGCGGCGGGCGGCGACCGAGCGCCTGCTGCGCCTGGCCAGCGAGCTCTGCCGGAAGGAAGTCCGCGGGGTGGCGGAGCTCCGTCGCTGGCGCATGCTCCGCGAGCCAGAGGAGCAGATCGGTTTCTGAAATATTCAGAGATTTTGCGAGGTTGCGCACACGGACGGATCGCGCCATTGCGACGCGACTGTGACATGTGCAGCACCGCTGCGCCCTTTTCTATCGCAGGGTGGTGGCCTCGGGCTGGCGCCGTGCGGCCCGGCGCCGGCGGTGCCCGGTTCGCGCGCGGCTCAGTCGAGGGCGGCGGCGCGGCGCAGCCCGTGGCGCTGGAGGAGGCGGTGGAGATACATCCGGTCGAGCCCTGCTTTGCGCGCGGCGCGGCTCACGTTGCCGTTCGACCACTCCAGCAGGGCGGCGAGGTAGCGCCGCTCGAACTGGTCGATGATCGCGTCCTTCGCCTCCTTGAAGGGCATCTCGATGTTCGCGGCGGGCTCCTCGGGAGCGGCGCCCGGCGGCGCGGCGCCCTGCGGCGCGGAGCTGCGCTCGGGCGGCGCCGCCGCCCCCATGGCGGCGCCCTCGCCCAGCACGACGCGGCGCTCGACGTAGTTCCTCAGCTCTCGCACGTTGCCGGGCCAGTCGTACCGCTTCATGTCCTCGATGACCTCGGGGGGGAAGAGGTGCACCTTGTCGACGGCGCCGAGCTCGTTCAGGAAGCAGTGGACGAGGAGGCCGATGTCCTCCTTGCGCTCCCGCAGCGGCGGGACGCGCACGGTGAGCACCGAGAGGCGGTAATAGAGGTCCTCGCGGAACCTGCCGCTGTTCACCTCGCGCTCCAGGCGCCGGTTCGTGGCGGCGATCACCCGGATATCGACCTTGCGCACCCGGCTCTCGCCGAGCCTGCGCACCTCGCGCGAGGCGAGGGCGCGGAGGAGCTTCGGCTGCATCTCCAGCGGCAGCTCGCCGATCTCGTCGAGGAAGACGGTGCCGCCGTCGGCCTCCTCGAAGGCGCCGGCGCGGTCGCGCGTGGCGCCCGTGAACGAGCCGCGCACGTGGCCGAACAGCTCGCTCTCGATGAGGCTCGGCGAGATGGCGCCGCAGTCGACGATGACGAGCGGCTTGTCGGCGCGGGCGCCGCGCTGGACGAGCTCGGTGGCGATGACCTCCTTGCCCGTGCCGTTCTCGCCCTCGATCAGCACGTCGGGCGCGCTCTTCGCCACGCGATCGAGGACGGGGAAGAGGCGCCGCATGGGGACCGACACGCCCTGGAGCGCCCCGAAGCTGACCGCGCGCGCGAGCTCGGTCTCGGCGACGGCGTCGGCGTCGCGGATGCGCACGACCGACTCGCCGAGCTCGATGCGGCACTCCGGCAGGATGGCGTCGGCGTCCCGCACGCGGACGCCGGCGATGGTCGTCCCGTTGAGCGAGCCGACGTCCGTCAGCCGGAACGTGGACTTCACGCGCTCGAGGATGCAGTGGAAGCGGGAGACGGCGCGGTCGGCGAGCACCAGGTCGTTGCTCTGGTGGGAGCCGATGCGGATGAAATCGCCGTCGAGCACCATGACCCGGCTCGCGGGCTTGCCCGCCTCGCGCTCGACGCACAGCTCGAGCCGGGGCACCGCGAGCACCTCGCCCTTCGCCATGCGGGGCTCCGTGGAGGCCGCGAGGCTCGGCGGGCCGGGGTCGTCGGGCGTGGCGGGGGGGCGCGGCATGCGCGCCATCTTACGCGCGAGCCTGTGCTCGTCCAGAGGCGGCCCTGCCGGCGGCTCAGGGCGGGAGGTCGCCGCCCGCCGGCTTGAGCCACACGACGGTGGCCCCCCACCCGCCGCGGGAGGCGGGGGCGTCGCGGAAGCCATCGACGGCCGGGTGGCGCGAGAGGACGGCCCGGACGACGCGGCGCTGCACGCCCTTGCCGCGGCCGTGGATGACGCGCACCTCGCGGAACCCGCGCAGCTGCGCCTCGTGGAGGTACTCCTCGACCACGGAGGCGACGTCGCGCGGGGCGAACGTGTGCAGGTCGATCGCGTCCTCGATCGGCATGACCACGACGTCGTCGTCGCCGGGCGGCTCGGGCGCTCCTTCGGGGGGCCCGGCCCCGGGCGCGTCGAGCCCGGCGAGATTGGGGGGCGCGGGCGCGCGGGGCGAGAGCGCGCGGTCGAGCCATTCGCGGAGCCGGCGGAGCATCCGCGCGGTGTAGCCGAGCCGGCGGCGCCCGCCACCGCGGCCGGAGCGCCGCGCTTGCGGGCGCGGGGGGCGCTTGCGCCGCTACCGCGGCGGGATCACGGGTCGTCCCCACGAGCGGGCGGTCCGCTCGCAGGCAAGCTCAGTCGGAACGTCGCGCCGTTTCCAGGAGGGGAGCTCACGGCCAACGTGGCCCCGTGGGCGGCGGCGATCCTGCTCGCCAGGTACAGCCCGAGGCCCATCCCGGACGCATAGCCGTCCGTGACGAAGCGGTCGAAGATGCGGGGAAGGATCTCCGGCGGCACGCCGGATCCGCGGTCGACGACGTCGACGTGGGCGTGCTCCGTCCCCTTGATCAGCTCGCTGGTGAGCGTGATGAGGACCCCCTTTCCCGGGGGCGAGTGCTTGATCGCGTTGCTGACGAGGTTCTCCAGGGCCTGGCGGAGGCGATCCCTGTCCGCCACGACGACGAGCTCCCGCGGGCCCTCGACGCGGATCTCGACGCTGGGAGTCCCGAGCGCGACGGCGATGTCCCGCGCCAGCGAGACCAGGTCCATGGGCGCCGGCGCGATCTCGAAGAGGCCCTGCTCGATGCGCCCCACGTCCAGCAGATCCGAGATGAGCTGGCCGAGCCGGGCGACCGACTCGGTCGCCCGGTCGGCGTCGCGCACGTCGTCGACCCGGCCGTCGAGCTCCGCGCGCCGGCGGAGCAGACCAAGGCGGCCCATGAGCGGGGTCAGGTGATTTCGGAGATCGTGCGCCAGCACGGTGATGAGCTCCTCCGCGGCCTGGCGCCTGCCTTGCGCGAGCGCGGCGGAGGTGACCTGCTCGACGAGCTCCGCCCGGTGCGTCAGGGCGCCGATCCAGTGCGCGACCGCGCCGAGGAAGCGGAGATCCTCGTCGGAGAAGAACTCCGGCGCGGCGGAGTGAGCAGAGACGACGCCGCGCCGCTCGCCGTCGACGGCGAGCCGGACCGCGATGTGCGACCGCACGCCGAGCTCGTTGACCAGGCCGGGCAGCTCGCCGGGCTCCTGCTCCGAATGCCCGGTGATGTGGGGATCGCCGGTCGTGAAGACGCGGGCGATCGACCCGCCGTTCGCGACCGGGTGGATGTCGAGCCCGAGCGATCGCTGGAGCCGGCCCATGGGCGTCTTGCTCGTCCCCAGGGCATGCAGCGTGTTCCTGCTGGGGTCGAAGAGGAAGATGTCGATCTTGTCGGCGCAGAGCGCGCCGGCGAGGAGGTCACTCGCCTGGTTGAGCGACTGCCTCAGATCGGCCGCCGGCAGCTCGAGCAAGCGCTGGAGTGTCGATATCAGCCTACCTTCCTTCGAGGAGGCTTCCTTTCCGGACATGCTGCTTTCTCGCTCCGTGATCCGCTCGACGCCATTCGCTCGGCGGCGGAAGCGCGCGCCGGCGGTAAACGGTGGATTGGGTCGTTATGACGACGCTGTCGCCCGATCGGTAGATGTGCGCGGCGCTGGCCGCCGCTCCGGCGCAAATCCGCGCGAGCGACCGGCGACACGGGCGAGCTCGGGCGGACGCGCGCGGCATGTCGGACGGAACGACGCGCGCGGTGCGATGCGCGCACGCCGGCGGCCCTTCGAGGCAAGGTCGTCTTCCTCCTCGATCGGGCGGGGCTCGTGCGGCATGTGCACCTCGGGGGCAAGCTGGAGCCCGCCACCCCCGAGTTCGCGGCGGTCGAGGGGCGCGTCCGTGCATTGCTCGACGAGCCTGTGCGCTGACAGGCCACGTCCAGCATCGTTTGGATCCACTTGTCGGCGCGTGTGTAAAACAAGACGGATCCGCACGGAGGCCCGCCGCGCCGCAGGAGCGGCGACAGGCCCCGTGGCCGGTCAGCTCTTGCAGCAGAGCGTGCCTGCCGTGGTGTTGCCCGCGCGGCCGCCGAAGTAGCGGTTCTTGCTGCTGTCGCCGTGGCCGCAGTTGACCCGGTTGCATCTGTTCCCCTCGGGATCGACGCCGTCGGGGGAGCACACGCGCATGGGGGTATTGGCGCCGCAGCTCATGCCGGTCGGCGCCGCGGAGCAGCTCCCCGAGCCCACGCCGGTGTACTTGAGGTCGTCGTCGGCCCAGTGGTGGTGCTTCGGCGCCTCGGCGTTCGTGGGGCCGTAGCCGTTCTTCTCGACGAACTCCGCGGCGCTGCACACGTGATAGCCGGTCTTGCACAGGTCCGCGCGGTCGGGGTAGGTCACGCTGCCGGCGCAGCCGAACATCTCGTCGTCCCAGAAGCGCTGCACCCCCGTGACGAGGTCCGGGTCGTCCTTGCACCCGCCCGTGGTCCGCGCGTAGGCGGGCTGGCTCGGTTGTAGCTCGAGAAGTCCAGCGCGTGGACGCTCGTGAAGGCAGGCGAGGTGTCGCGCAGGTGGGCGATGGCGTAGCGGGCCCAGTCGAGGATGTTGAAGGCGAACCCGCCCGAGCCGGGCGCGACGGCCCAGGGCGCGACGATGTGCTTGCCCTTGACGACCGCGGCGATCATGCCCGGCGTGAGCGCGCCCGGGGCCGGGTAGCCCGTGTAGTCATCGAGCTTCCAGGCGAGGTCGTCGTGCGCCGCGTTCACGAGAGGCGGCGGGGTCGCGGCGATGAAATCGAGGCGGTCCGAGGACGCCTGGACTTGCTCCTCCAAGGCCGTTTGCTCGATCTCCGGCGTGGGGTTGCGCACCCCGCGAGGGAGGGCGCGACGCCAAAGCACGCTGCGATCCATCGATTGAGCTTCATGGGTTCTTCCTTCGTTCTGGGCAGGGCGGAGGATGCGCTTCAATGGCGCTCCTGCCGGAGCGAGCGCGACAGCGCGGCCGCTCGGGGCGTTGCAACCGAGAGGCCACTCCGCTCAAGGCCGGGATGGAGGTGCTTTGAGGGACGCTGTCACGCGGCCATGGCGGCCGGCTGTCACGCGGTCATGACACCGCAACGCCGCCGCAGCACCGCGTGGAGGTCTCTGGCGGCGAGAGGCGCGCGCGGCGCAGCGCGGCGTCACGCCTGCCGCGTCGGCTCATCCACGCCACGTCCACGGCGCGGCGGGCGACGCAGCTCGCCGTGGCGTGGAGGAGGTCCCTTTGAATCGGTTGTTGGCGTCGCTCTTCCAGGCATCGGCGCCGAGGCGGGTGAGGGGTGCCGAGCAGCTCAGCGCTCGCTCGCGTGCGCGATGGTCTCGATCATGCGCGGGATGGCGACGGAGATGAGGATCCCCAGGTTCGCCCGCTTGTTGTCCACCAGCATGCCCTGGAGCAGCTTCCCGTGGTTGACCACCACCACGGTGTGGTTGCCCGCCATGTCGAGCAGGTAATACCGCCCCAGCGGAGGGAAGTTCGAGTCGCGCAGCGAGCTGTCCAGCTCCTCGGTGATGCGCGTGAAGAGGGCCACCGCCACCGGCTGCTGGTTGAAGCCGGCGAGCGACAGGCCCGCCGTACGTTCCCAGATGTCGGTGGCCAGCAGCCCGTCGCGGAGGATGCTGCGGAGATCATGGACTGCGGCCTCGAGGACTTTGGTGTCGATCATCGTGCTTCCGTCGCTCCTGGGCGCGCGCGCCCGCATTGAAAACCCGGATGTACTACAGCCCGCGCAAGGTCGTCGCGAGCGCCTCCTTCAGCTGCTCGAACGACCGCGTGGAGAGAGCCTCGTCGCCCACGGTGCCGAGGCAGAAGCCGCCGCGCGCCGTGCGCGCCTCGACCCAGGACATCATCTGCGCGCCCAGCCAGAGCGCGCCCGCCGTGGCGTCGACGCCGGGGATGGAGCGGACGCCGACCAGCGCCGAGAGCAGCGGCCCCACGAGGGACACGTGCGCCTCGGAGATGCCGTGCGCCGCCAGCGTGAGGCCGTTGTCGTCGGCCACGAAGGCGCCCACGCACGGGTGGTGATCGAGCGTCCAGGCGACGAGCGCGTCGAGCCGATCGGCCGGGTTGTCGGAGGTCTGAACGAGGCGCGGCACCTCCTTCACGACCTCCTTCACCTCCTTGGGCGCGGCCTTCGCCGGCGCGGGCGCGGCCTTCGCCGGCGCGCCGGCGCGCGCTGCCCCCATGGCGGTCACGAGCGTCGCGGGCTCCCGCGACCGCGTCGCGGTCACCCGCGCGAGGAGCGAGGTCACCCGCTGCGCGTCAGTCCACGAGACGGATCGGACCGTCATCCTCGCCTCCTGCGTCGGAGCCCAGGCGCTCCTCGATCTCGGCCACCAGCTTGTCGAACACCGCGGAGACCGCCGGTGGGCGGCGGCTGAGCAGGCCGAGCGGCACGCCCGCGCGGCTCGCCTGGAGGAACGTGCTGTCGCGCGGGACCGCGGTGTCGAAGACCTGATCGCGGTAGAGGGACCACAGCTCCTCCAGCGAGGCCAAGAGCACCGGATCGCGGAACGAGCTCATGGTGCCGACCACGCCGAGCAGGGAACAGGCGGAGCCGATGTCGCGGAGCCGCGCCAGGAGCTCGAGCAGCCGGGGCATGGCCCGCAGGGCGAGCGGCTCGCACTGCGCGACGGCGATGACGCTGTCCACCTCTTCCAGCGCGATGCGCGACATCCCGCCGAGCCCGGCCGGCGTGTCGAAGAGGACGAGGTCGAAGTCGCGCTGGCTGTGCTCCAGGATGCGCCCCACGATGTTGGCCTCGCGCGCGTTGATGGCGAAGCGATCTTCATCGAGCGCGTCGACGGGGCCCATGGGCAAGAGGCAGAGCTCCGGGAGCCGGGTCTTCACCAGGCCCTCGAGCGGGGGGCCGCCTCGCGCGAGGTTCGCGGCGAGGCCGGGCCGGTCGCTGACGCCGTCGAGCGACATGCCGATGGCGCCCTGCAGATCCGTGTCGACGAGCAAGGTCCGCGCGCCTCGGCGCGCGAAGGCGAAGGCGCAGTTGAGCGCCACGGTGGTCTTTCCGACTCCGCCCTTGAGGCTGGCGAATGCGATGGATCGGGTCATCTTGGGTATCCGAGCTTGCGTAGCTGTTCCAGGTTAGCGCGCACGAGGCTGGACGCGGGGTCGAGCGTCGAGAGGTCGATGAGGACGCAGGCCGCCTCGCTGTAGCTGCGTTCCATCAAGAGGCGCCGCGCGTCGGCGTTGAGCTGCTTGATGCGGGCCGCGCGCTGCTCCGGCGAGATGAGCGCGATCTCGATCCGCCTCGACGAGATCGGCGGCGGCGCCTCCACGCTGCCTTCGTCGATCCGGCGCAGCGAGTCGAGCACCAGCTCCGCCAGGTCCTTGAAGATGGTGCGCTCCTTCGTCGAGCCGACGGCCGGGGTGACGCGCACCCGCATCTCGGGGCGGATGAGCCGCGCGAACGCCTCCTCGCCCACGCCGAGACCGTCGAACGCCGTCCACACCTGGCCGCGCCGCACCTCGATCAGACCCACGTCGGCGCTCGCGTTGCTGACAACGAGCACGTGCGACTCGCCGGACATGCAGATCATCTGCAAGAAGTCGACGGGCACGAAGTTCATCCCGATCGGCGCCGACTGGGCGCCCGCGGCGTGCGCCATGAGGATGAGCGTCTCCTCGGCGATGGGCCACGTCACCCGCGTGGCGCTCGCCGCGCCCGGGACCTCCACGCCGTCGTTGACGGCGAGCACCAGCCGCGCCGTGCGGCGGAGGAGCTGCGCGACGGCGTCCTCCGGCCCACCCGGGAGCGACGGCGCATAGATGATCAGCTCCGCGCTCTGCACGCCGTCGAGGGCTTGATCGAGCTCCTCCCAGGTCGCGGCGCCGAGGGCGCTCACCGGCGCCTGCCCGGCGATGACGCGGATGCACCGCATGCGCTCGCGCAGATCGGGAACAGCGACCACGACGATGGCCATCAGCCTCCAGTGTCGCGCCGCACTCGGCGCAGCATGACCGACGACGCCGTATCGCCCGGGCGCATGCGCGCGCACGCCTCGAACGCCTCGACCGCAGCGTCGTAGCGGCGCTGCACGAACGCGGCGGTGCCGCGGGCGAACGCCTCGCGGTAGAGCCGATCCTCCTCGGTCTCGTACACCCGCGGCGTGAACGGCGCGCTCGCGGGGGGAACTGGCGCGCTCGCGGGGGGAGCCTCCGGCGATCGCCGCTCCAGGCCGCGCTCCGGCATGGTCGGCGGCCCCGGATCGGCGCCGGCCTCGGACGGCAGCGTGTCCAGCGGCGGCCGGAAGGAGACCGACGGCCGGTCGCTGAACGGCGACGCCACCTCCCTCCCCGTGTAGAGGCCGACCAGCACCTGCAGCGTGCGGAGCCGCCCGAGCGGGCACATTTGAATGATGTCGTCGAACGTCGAGGCGCCGTCGATGTACCGCGCCACCAGGAGCGCGTCGGGCGAGCGACCCGCCGACACCGGGATGGGCCCCGCCACCTGATCGAGGCCGCCGAGCCGCTTGGCGTAGGCGCCGGCGAGGAACTCTTTGATCCGCTCGATGCTCGCCTGCAGCTCGCGATCGCCGGGCGACTCCGCGCGCGCGCGGTACAGCACCGCCAGCGCCTCCTCGTAGCGCTTCTCACGGACCAGCCGCACGATCTCCGCCCGCATGGGCGCGCTCTTCGGGACCGCGCGGCTCTCGGGTTCCACCATCAGAGCTGAGTCGAGTTGGTCTTTCACGGCACAGCCGGCAAGTTACATGCCTCGACCGCCGGCATTCAAGCTGTTTGGCTGCACTCTTGCGGCGGCCGTCCTCGATCGGCGCCGCGGATACCGGCTCGCCATCGTTCAGGTACGCGTGTGTGGGACCAGCCAGCACCCCGCCAGAAGACTGGGAGCCGCGACATGCGCCTCCTATGAAGGCCGGAGAGACATGGGGCGAGGCAATGACCGCGGCCCGCTTCCCCATTCGGTCCTTTGAGTCGCCACCTGCTCTCGGGCGTCCCGCAGGATCGATCGCCAGCCAATCGCGAACGTCGCAAGCCGTATCGCACCCCAGCGCCGGTTCGCCCACCGGCCGCCGTTTCAAATTTGAATGGTGATCCCAAAATTGTGGGTGCAACTTACGTTGGGCTTGCGCTACAGTGAATGCACCGGCTGGACGCACCCCGCAGCGTTGCAGAAACGTCTGAGGTGGTTGGTGGAAAATTCCAGTAATCAAGCTCGGAATGAAGCGCGAGGGGAGAGCGCAGGATTTCAACCGAGGTGAGGTCCAGCAGCAGCGTCCATGCTCGGTGCGCCGTGATCTTGTCTTGAGGCCTCTCGAGGCGCTCGCGGCGCTTGGTTCAGGCAAACAGAGGGATTGTTCAACCAACTGACACTCCACAGCCGAAAAGGAGATCGCTCATGCGGCAGGTCTTGCGGCACATCTTCGAGAAGAAGCAGGCATACGCTCGTCTACCCCTGTTCGAGCACATGCGTAACGAACTGCTCGATCCGAGCGAGCGGCTCGCGTTCTATCCATGCATGGCGTACTTCATCCTGAGCTTCGGTGATCTGAACAAATTCGTACTACGGGAGGAGCACGCCGCGGACAAATACCAAGAGATGGTCAACGCCCACACGCGCGAGGACGACCATCACTGGCCTTGGTACCTGGAGGATCTGTCCAAGCTCGGCTACGACGTCGAGGGCCGGGCCACGGACCTGCTGCACTTCCTCTGGGGTGAAGAGACGATACAGAATCGGATCCTCACCGCGCGGCTCACCGCGCTCATCAAGGGCACGACGGGCCTCGAGCGGCTCGTCATCATCGAGGCGATCGAGGAGACAGGCAACGTGCTCTTCGGGGCGATGCTCCCCCTGGCGGAGGCCCTGGAGAAGCGCCTCGACACGCAGCTGCGCTACTGCGGCTCGTTCCATTTCGAGCGCGAGTCGGGCCACGCGGTGAACGCCGACCACGCCGAGCTGGCGCGCATCCCGCTCGACGCCGAGACGCGCGCGCGGTACATCGCGCTCGCGGACGAGGTGTTCGCGATATTCGAGCCGTGGACACACGAGCTCTTGCGCTATGCCCTCGCGCACCCCGTGAGCGCCCCCGTGGCCGATCCCGAGACGGACGGCGTGAGCCAGGTGATGACCCGGTCGTCGGTGCTCGCCGCGTGAAGCAGCGCGGTTGAGGCCTCTCCCGTCGCACCGCCCCCTCACCGGGACCCGCCCCCGGGCGCTCGTCATGCGACGAGCTCTCCGCACAAGATGCTGACGCACATCTTGCCCCGACAGCGGTCGCCTACCGCGCGAGCGGCGGTATCCCCGACGCGGTGCGGATCCGCGGAGGTCACCTCCCGGCGGCGGGTGGCCTCGCGGCGCGCTCGCCGCGCCTTCCGCCTGACGCGCGGCGCTGCGCCCCGCTTGCCGCGACGGCTCATCCACACCACATCCCCACGACCCGCATGGCCTCAGAACGCAAGACCCACCGCGCCCTCACCGTCGCCGGGCTGATCCTGGCCCTCGCCATGGCCGCCCTCGAATCGACCGTCGTCGCCACCGCCATGCCCACCGTGATCGGCGACCTCGGGGGGATTCACCAGTACGCCTGGGTCACCACCGCCTACCTGCTCACCTCGTCCGTGCTGGTGCCCATCTGCGGCAAGCTGTCGGACATCTACGGCCGCAAGCCGATCATGCTCTTCGGCATCGCCGTCTTCCTGCTCGGCTCGATCGCCAGCGGCGCGGCGCAGACGATGCCGCAGCTCATCGCCTTCCGCGCCCTCCAGGGGGCCGGCGCCGGGGCGATGCAGCCGATGGCGATGACCATCTCGGGCGACATCTTCGATCTCGAGGAGCGCGCGCGGATCCAGGGCGTCTTCGGGGCAGCCTGGGGGCTGTTCGGCATCATCGGCCCGATGGTGGGCGGGCTCATCGTGCACTACTTCTCCTGGCGCTGGGTCTTCTACGTCAACGTCCCGTTCGGCGTTGCGTCCGTCGCGCTCGTGGCGTCCTCGTTCCACGAGCGCATCGACAGGCGGCCTCATGAGCTCGATTTCCTCGGCGCGGCGCTCCTGTCCGCCGGCGTGGTCGCGCTGCTGCTCGCCACGGGGAGGCTGGGCGGGGAGACGACGCTGCTCGCGGCGGTCGCGTCGGCGGCGCTGTTCGCCGCGTTCTTCGCGGTCGAGCGCCGGGCCTCTGAGCCGATGATCCCGCTGCCGCTCTTCCGGCGCCCGGTGATGCTCATCTCCAACGTGGCCGGCGCGATCCTCGGCGGCGCGATGGTGGGCACGATCACGTTCGTGCCGCTCTTCGTGCAGGGCGTGCTCCGCGGCACCCCCACCGACGCCGGCAGCGCCATCGCGCCGATGCTCATCGGCTGGCCGGTCGCGAGCGCGATCGGCGGGCGGCTCATCCCGCGGGTCGGGTTCCGCCCGCTCATCTGGATCGGCCTCGGCGTCACGGCGGCGGCGGGGCTCGCGCTCGCGCTCGGCGGGGCGCACGACACGCCGCTGATGCTCCGCGCGACGACGCTGTTCTTCGGCGTGGGCATGGGGCTGTCCAACGTCGCGCTGCTCATCGCCGTGCAGAGCAGCGTCGCGTGGGATCAGCGGGGGATCGCCACCGCGAGCACGATGTTCTCCCGGCTGCTCGGCGGCGTCGTGGCGGTGGGCATCATGGGCGGCGTCCTGACGGCCCAGCTCGCGAAGGACCCGTCGATCCCCGCCGACGCCGCGAGCCGGCTCCTGACGGCGGAGGGGGCGCGCGACCTCGATCCGTCGATCCTCCAGCACCTCGGGGAGGCGCTCACGTCCGGCCTCACGACGGTGTTCTGGATCATCGCGGCGATGGGCATCACCGGCTTCATCGCGGCGCTGTGGTTCCCCCGCGTGCCGCTCCAGGCCGCCGGGGGAGACGCGGCCGTCGCGCCGCCGAGCGAGGCCGGCGTCGGGTGAGGCGACCCGCCCGCGTCGCCGGGGACGGGGCTCGATCCAGCGTGTTCGACGAGGGCCGCCAGATCCTGCTCCGATCGAGCCGCGAGGGCGGAGGAGACCTGTTCTGGGCGCGACGGCCGTCGACCGACGCGGCCTTCGAAGAGGCGGAGTCGCTCGATGAGCCGCTGAACCTTCCCGCAGAGCGCGACACCGATCCACACCTCTCGCCCGACGGGGCCGTCCTGTTCTTCGCGTCGACGCGGAGCGGGGTGGCCGACATCTACGAAGCGCGGCGCGTCGCACGATGAGTCGTGGCATCGCCGTCTCGGTGTAAAATTTCTTCGCAGACGGTTCTTGACGCCCCACGAGGAGCTCGAGCAACCCATGGTTGATCGTGGGCGCTCCGGCCCACGTGGGAGCGCGGGACGGCTCGTCCCGGAGGACATCGAGCCGATCCCATGGCCAGCACCTCGACGGATGATCCGCCCATGGATCCTCAGGAGTTCAAGATGCGTCTCACGCTTTGCCGGTCGCGGCGACGACGGGTGTCCGCGCCCACGTGGAGCCTCCTGATCGGCGTCGCCGCAATGCTCGCGGGCTGCAGCACGGAGACCTCGGTGCAGGGCTCCGGCTCAGGCGGCCAGGACAGCGGCGCCACCGGCGCCGGCGCCACGACCACCGCTTCCGCCACAACGGCGAGCAGCGGCGCGGGAGGCCATCCGAGCGCGACGGCCGGGGTGGGCGGCGACGGCAGCGGCGGCGCGGGCGGCAGCGGCGGCGCCGGAGACGGCGGCGGCGCCGGAGACGGCGGCGGCGCTGGCGGGGGCGGCGGCGCTGGCGGGAGCGGCGGCGCGGGAGGGGCCGCGGACAGGTGCGCCGATTCCCTCTACGACCCGGCGAGCCCGCCAGAGGCGCTGACCCTGTCCGGGAACCTGGGGACCCACGACCCGGCCATCATCCAGGCCGGCGACCGCTACTACCTGTTCCAGACGGGGGACAGGCTGCCGATGAAGATCTCGTCGAACCTCACCGCGTGGCAGGCCGCCGGTCGGGTGTTCGACGCGAAGCCTGCCTGGCTGGAGGAGAAGGTCCCGGGCGTGAGCGACCTGTGGGCGCCCGATATCTCGCGCTTCGGGGACACCTACCATCTCTACTACTCCGCCTCCACGTTCGGCAGCAACCGGTCGTGCATCGGGCACGCGACGAAGGCATCGCTCGACTCGGCAGGTCCCTGGACGGACCGCGGCGCCGCCATCTGCTCCAACGACGGCGGGGCGCGGGACGACTGGAACGCGATCGATCCCAACGTCGCGATGGATGACGAGGGGACGCCGTGGCTCGTGTTCGGGAGCTTCTGGGGCGGTATCAAGATGGTGAAGCTCGCCCCGTCGGGGGAGCGGGCCGACGGGGAGCTCCACGCCCTCGCCGCCCGCCCCGACGCCCGCGGGGCGCTCGAGGCGCCCTTCATCGTCCGGCGCTGCGGCTTCTATTACCTGTTCGTCTCGTTCGACGCCTGCTGCCGTGGGACGGACAGCACGTACAAGATCGCCGTCGGTCGTTCGAAGAGCATCACAGGCCCGTACGTCGACAAGGAGGGGACACCCATGATGTCCGGCGGCGGCAGCATCGTCGTGGAAGGAGGCTCCCGCTGGCGAGGGCCCGGGCACAACGCCGTGCTGTTCTCCGGCGATCGCTCTTACAACGTCTATCACGCGTACGACGCGCAATCGAACGGCGCCCCCACGCTGCGGATCTCCGATCTGGCGTGGGACACCGACGGCTTTCCGCGCTCCGGAGGGCCCTAATCGCGCCACCGCCGCCGGGCTCCGCGCTGCGCGCCCTGCTGATCGGGACTCATGGACTCCACCCTCGTCGCCAGAATGCGAAAGCCCGTGACTGACCTCCACGCGCCGCTGGAGGGAGCGCCTCCGCGGGCGGACGAGCTGCTCGGGCTCGCGCGCGCCGCCGCGGGGCGCGATCCGGCGGCGATCCGCACGCTCATCACCGAGCTCGGCGGCGCCATGTTGCGGAGCGTGCGGAAGGTGCTCGGCCCGCATCACCCCGACGTCGAGGACGTGACCCAGGAGGCCGTGCTCGCGCTGCTCCAGGCGCTGCCGTCCTTTCGCGCGGAGTGCACCGTGCTCCACTTCGCCAACCGGATCGCCGTGATGACCGCGTTCGGCGCGCGCCGGCGCCTCAGCGTGCGCGCGCGTTTCGACGAGCCGGGCGCGCCGATCGACGTGGCCCCGGACGAGAGCGGCGCGTCGCCGTTCGCCGAGGCGGTCTCGAGCCGGCGGCGTACGATGGTGCTCGAGGTGCTCGACAGGATGCCCGAGGCGACCGCGGAGGCGCTGGCCCTCCATTTCGTGCTTGGCTACACGGTCGACGAGATCGCGGCGCTCGCCCGCGTCTCTCCGAACACGGTCTGGAGTCGGCTCCGGCTCGGCAAGGAGGCGCTGCGGCGCGCGCTCGCCAACAACGCGAAGCTGGCCGAGCTCTTCCGGGGGAGGGAGACGTGGCCGCCGGCTGTCGGAGCGAGCTCCTCACGCGGGTGCGCCGCGGCGTCGCGACGGAGCCGGACCGGCTCGCCCTCGACGCCCACCTCGGCGCCTGCGCGTCGTGCCGGATGAGCTGGGTGCTCGCGCTGGACTTCGCCGCGGCCACGGAGCTCTTCGTCGCGCTCGATCCCGCGCGCGTCCGCTGCGATCTCGCGCTCGAGCGAGGGACCGAGACCGCCCTTGCGCGGTACCGCTTCCGGCCTGGCGTGCTGCTCGGCGTCGAGCTCTGACGGCGTCGCGTCGGACTGCGTCGAGCCGTCGGATGCGCATTCTTGTGAAAATTTGCGCTATGACGCGACGGCCCGGGCGCCCGCGAGAAAATCGAACGACGCGTGATTGATCGCAGCCGCCTCGGCGCACGTGGGGAGGACAGAGCGGTGCTTTGTCATCACTTCGCGCTCTCTTCACCCACGTTGGCCACGTACGTCCCTCCGGGCACGCACCCGACGCGTGCTCGTCGTGCATTGTTTTCCTGCAGGAGCTCGTCATGCGAATTCGGCCTCTCTTCATGACCGTCGTGCTTCATTCTTTCGTCGCCGGAATCGGCCTCGCGTCTGGGGGTTGCAGCTCGGGAGACCCCGACGATCACCCCGCCACGCAGACCACAGGCAGCGGCGGTGGCGGCGGTAGCAGCACCAGCGCCAGCGCAAGCACAAGCGCCAGCAGCGGTGCGGGCGGTGCGAGCGGCGCTTCCGGCCCCAGTGCCACGGGGGTGGGCGGCGCGGGAGAGGGTGGCGGTGGCGGCGGCGCGGCCGGAGGGACGACGAGCGCTTCAGGCGGCTCGGAAGGCGGCGGCGGGAGCGCCGAGCTGCCGGACGTCACCGTGTACATCGCCGGCGACTCGACCGTTCAGACCTACGTGAACAGCGCCCTTCACCAGGCGGGCTGGGGCCAGATGCTGGGGGAGTTCTTCGACGAGCGGGTGCGCGTCGACAACCGGGCCATCGGCGGCCGGACCGCGCGCCGGTACATCGACGAGGGCCGCCTCGACGACGTCCTCGAGGACATCCAGAGCGGAGACTACTTCCTTGTGCAGTTCGGCACGAACGACAGCAACAAGACCGCGACGTACGAGCACGACGGCGCAACCATTCCCTATTACCTGGACCCCGCGACGGACTTCAAATCGTACCTCGAGCGGTACATCACGGGCGCGCAGGCGCGCTCCGCGACGCCGGTGCTGGTCACCCCGCCCCCGCGGCGATCGTGCTCCGGGGACAGCCACGAATTCGGCAACGGCCTGAGCGCCTATGCGAAGGCGATGCGCGAGCTCGGGGACGAGCTGGACGTGGCCGTCATCGATCTCAACGCGAAGACGCTCGCCCACTTGAACTCGATCGGATGCGTGGCGGCGGGCGAGGACTTCTTCCTCGTCCGGGCGGACGGCTCGGTCGACGGCACCCATTTCAACGAGACCGGCGCCCGGGTCATGGCGGGCCTGGTGGCCGACGGCACCGAGGACGCCGGCCTGACGCTCGCGCGGTACCGGAAGTGACGGGACCGACGCGCCTGTACAAGCAAGTTCGCATGGAAAGTTCCTTTCAGAGCACGCGGAACGCGAGGCGATCCGCGAAAGGTCCTCGGCCTCCAGCGCCGGCGGCCCAGCGGCCGGTGACGCTCGGAGACCGAGGATCAATGAATGACCTCCATGGTTGCCCGAGCCGCTCGAACCCAATCACGAAAGCGACGGGCGCCGCGTATTCCCGGTGGGTTGGAGTTTTGCATGCGAGCGTCACGCGCGACGGCGCCTGGGCGACGCCGATCTGGGCATCCGACCTACGTCAGGACAGCGCGCGGATATCCATCGTGATGTCGCCCATGACGTCCGCGTAGCGGAGCGCGATGTCCTTGGCGTCGTCCAGAGACGGCACATCGACGATGACGTACCCGCCGATCAGCTCCTTGGCTTCGGCGAACGGCCCGTCGAACACCTTGTGCTTGCCGCCGGTCGACACGATCCGAGCGCCCTTCGCGCTCGGCTGCATTCCCTCGGTCGCGAGCAGCACGCCGGCCCGGGTCATCTCCTCGATGAGGCCACCCATCGCCGCCATCAGCTCCGGCGCGGGCGGCGCGTCGCCTCCCGCCTCGTCGTGGCAGTGGACCGCCATGTACCGCGTCGTCGTGAGCCCCTCGGGCTTCGGCGCCACGCCGAGATCCCACATCTCCGTCACAGGCCGGATGTCGATGTCGACGTCGCCGATCAGGGCGGCGAACCGCGACACCCAGCCGATCGCCTCGTCGAGCGACGTGACGCGGAGGACCGCGAAGCCGGCGGGCACCGCCTTCGCGCCGCCGAAGGGCCCTCGGGTGACGGTGCGCCGGCCGCCGGCGAACTGGAGGCGAACGCCCTCGGAGCTGGGGCGGAGCCCATCGCCGCCGCGCAGCACCCCCGTCTTCACCAGGTCCCCCATCATCTGCCCCACACGCGCGATGAACTCGGGGCTCGGCATCGCGCCGGCTTCGGTCTGTGCGTTGGTCCTGTGCATGATCATGAAACGCATGTCCACATTCTCCTTGGTATGGGCCGACAGGGAGCTCATGAGCCGCCGCCGTCCAGCTCGACGCTCTTCTCTCGAGGTCTCCCGGAGCGGTGGCCCTCACGCGCCGGCGTGCTCGCTGCGGCCGTGCTCGTTCGTGCCCTCGCTCCGGTCCCTGGCGCTGTCTGCTCGTGTACTCTTCCCACGGGGTCGTTACCGGGAGGAAGCCCGGCGTTCAGCAGGGCGACGAACGGAGGCGCGCCGGATCGACACGCGGGAGCATTTTTTTTTCGTGCCGCCGCGGGGACGCGCCCGGGCGCGCCGGCCGTCCCCTCACGGGCCGCGCGCCTCCACGGCGGCGCTGGCCGCGGTCAGGCCGCCAGCCGATGCTCGATCTCGATCGGCGTGAGCGGCGGCGGCTGCTCGTCGATGACGAGCGCGCTGCCCGGGTGCTGGCGGACGAGCTCCTCCGTGGACTCGATCGCTTCCTGCATCGTGCCGTACGGGAGCGAGCGGGTGACGTATCCCTCGGCCGCGACCACCCAGCCCCAGCCGTCGGGGTCCGGCATGACGTGGTATGTGAGCCTCTGTGTCATGGTGTGTCCTCCCTCCGGGAGGGTGAGCTCGGCGCGCGCGAGCAGCAAGAGGCCTTCGCTCGCGAAGGCCCTACCCGTGCCGGCGCTGCATCTCCTTGAGGGCGAGCTTCGCGATCGCCCTCAGGGTGTCGAACACGCCGCGGCCGCTCGCCGCCGCGGCCTCGAACTCGGGCGCCCCGTCCGGGTTGAGGAGCTCCCGGAGCTCCGCGACATCGGCGATGCCGTCGAGATCGCGCTTGTTGTACTGGATGACGAACGGCAGCCGGCCGGGCGAGCGGCCCTCCTCGGCGAGGTTGTCCCAGAGGTCCGCCATCGACTCGACGTTCGCGTCGAGCCGGGCGCGCTGCGAGTCCGCGACGAACACGACGCCATCCAGCCCCTTCAGGATGAGCTTCCGGCTCGCCCTGTAGAAGATCTGGCCCGGCACCGTGTAGAGCTGAAGGCGCGTCCGGAAGCCCGACAGGCCCCCGAGATCGAGCGGCAGGAAATCGAAGAACAGCGTGCGATCACTCTCGGTCTTGAGCGAGATGAGCCGCCCCTTGGCGGCCGGCACCGTCCGGTCGTACACGTATTGAAGGTTCGTCGTCTTGCCGCAGAGACCGGGCCCGTAATAGACGATCTTGCAGTAGATCTCCCGGCTCGCATAGTTGATGAACGCCATCGGCGTGCTCCTCCAGAGTCGACGTTCGAGGGGAGGCAAGGCCCGTCCCCGCATTGAAAACGAAGGCGACCGTCATTCATCGCCTTGGAAGCGATGGAGACCGTCGTGAAGCGCATTGGAAACGAAGGCGATCACCGGCCGCCGCCCGACGCGGCGGCCGTGGTCGACTCCTGCGCTGGGAGGGAGGCGGCGGCCGCTCTCCCCACGATTTCATGCGCCGCGCCGGGGGCGCCGCGGCTCGCCCACGGCGCGCCGCGCGGCGCGCCCCGCTCGCTGCTCCCCGGCGCTACGTCACGCGCGGCCGGCGGCGAGCGGACGCGCCGCCGCTGCCGCCGCGAGCGGCGCCGCGCCGGTGGCGATCACGAAGACGCGTCGGCGATCGCGTGGAGGGCCGCCACGAAGCCCTCCAGGGAGGCGTCGCGCGCGTCGCTGTGCTTCACCAGCCGCTCGTTCACGGCGATGAGCTCCACCACGTCCGGGCTCGCGCCCGGGACCCGCCGGAGCTCGTGCACGGCGCGGCTCACCCGCGACGGCGGGTCGAGGCACGCGAGCGCCGACAGCGCCGCCGTCGCGCCCGCCTCGCGGCCCGCCGCGAGCGCCTCCCGCGCCATCCCGAGCAGCACAAGCGCGAAGGCGACCTGGATCGCCTCCAGAAAGCCGCGGGAGATCTCCTTGCCGCCCTGGCTGGCCTCGCTCCACGCGAGCGTCACGAGCTCGCCTATCTCCGAGAAGGCGCGCCTCGACATCAGCGTGGAGAGCGTCTCCAGGCCGTGTTTGTCCCACGCCGCCCGCGTCGTCAGCTGGCGCGCGAGCCAGGAGAGCACGGCATACGCGTCGTCCCCCGCCCGGATCGCGCCGAGCGCGATGTCCATCAGCGCGGCCCGCGCCACGCCGTGCGCCTCGAGCCAACCGAGCAGGTTCGCCCGCTCCGCGCCCCGCGGCGTCCGGCGTGCCTTCTCGAGGATCGCGTCCCGGAGCGCCGGGGGAAAATGGAGGATATCGACGCTCCAGTCCTCGTCCGAGCCGCGCGCGCGCTCCATCGCCAGCGCGGCCAGCGCGTCGTCGTCGAGCGAGAGCGCCCCGGCCCGCCTCGCCGCGAGGATCTTCGGGACCGGCAGATCGCGCAGCGCGGGGCGCTCGCCGTTCAGGCCGTCGAGCTCGTCCCCGTCGAGCAGCGGCGGCAGCCCCTTGTGGACCTTGGGCGCGAGGATGAACCCCGAGGGCCACTGGACAGGCTCGCGCCGGCAACGCTCGAGCACGCGCTCGTAGATCGCCGCCGGGACCTTGCCGCGCACGAGATCCGACAGCTCGATCCACTCCTCCTCGTCGAGCACGAGGCGCGGCACGCCCAGCACCTCGTGCTGGAAGTGCGCGGGATCCTGGATCGCGAGCCGCGCGAGCTGCCGGATCACCGGCCCGCTGAAGCCGCTCTCGCAGCGCGCCCTCCAGCGCAGGAGATCGGATGTCCCGAGCTCGTCGATGTGCTCGGACAGGAAGGCATGATCGTCTGGCTCCAGCGACGGCTGACGGAGCACATGAAAGAACGCGACGGGACGGGCACGGCCCCGGTGCGCGCGCACCAGGGCCTCAATCTCCGCCTTTCGCATGGCGTGACCTCATCACCCGAGACCCCATGTGGGATCAGGGACACTCTCAGGTCCATCGTCGCCAGGCGCGAGCGCGGCCCGTCATGACTCGTCGGTCGGTGGAATGACGGATCCTGTTCCTGACCGGTATGCCCAGGGTAGCGCCGGCGCGCCCGCTGTCAACGCGCTCGTCGCTACCCTCGCTACTCTAGCTACTCTCGCTACTCGATTACTCGATGCGCTGCCCCCGCCGCGGCTCCCGGCCGCGCGCGGGCGGGTCGACGTCGCGCGAGAGCGGCAGCTCGACGGAGAAGGTCGATCCCTCGCCGATCTCGCTCGATACGCTCACCCGCCCTCCGTGCGCCTCGACGATGGTGCGCGTGATGTAGAGGCCCAGCCCGAGCCCGCCGTAATGACGCGACGAGACGCCCCGGCGATACCGCTCGAAGACCTGCTCTCGCACGTCGGCGGGGATGCCGATGCCATGATCGGTCACCGAGAGCCGGGCGGTCTCTCCGTCCGACGCGATGGTGAGCTCGAGCGGCTTGCCCCCGCCGAACTTGATCGCGTTGCTCAGCAGGTTGGTCACGACCTGCTCGAGGCGCTGCGCGTCCCAGCGGCCGACGACCGGCCCGGCGGCGCGCACGTCGAGCGCGCAGCCCGCCCGCGCGAGCTGGTCGTCCAGGTACGTCGTGACCTCTCCTACGATCGCGCGGAGATCGATCTCGATCGGATCGAGCTCCAGGCGCCCCGCGTGGATGCGGGAGACGTCGAGGAGCATGTCGACGAGGGCGACGAGGCGCTTGGTCTGCCGCTGCGAGAGATCGACCGACGCGCGCGCCCGCTCGATGCCCTCCGCGCCGCGCGAGAGCTTCTTCTCCATCGAGTGGACGGCGAGCTGCAAGCTGGTCAGCGGCGTCCGGAGCTCGTGCGAGGCGACGGAGAGGAACTCGTCCCGCGCGCGGACGGCCTCCTCCGCGCGGGCGCGCGCCCGCTGCTCGTCCGCGAGCAGGCGGTCCCGCTGCTGCTCGGCCTGCACGCGCGTCGTGACGTCGCGGAAGCTCCAGACCCGCCCGACGATGCGCCCGCTCACGCGCTGAGGCTGGGAGTAGCGCTCGAAGACCCTCCCGTCGTCGAACGTCAAGGTGTCGATGCCGCTCGCCTCGCGGGGGTCGTCGACGCTCCTCGTCATCCTCGCTTCCTGGAGGAGCTGCTCGGAGTCCGCGAGCTGATCGAGGCAGAGCGCCAGGCGGTCGTCCTGCGAGAGGAGCACCTGCTCGGGGATACCCCACATCTCCCTGAACCTGCGGTTGTGCCGCACGGGGCGGCCCGCGTCGTCGACGACGAGGATGCCGTCCGCCGTCGAGTCGAGCGTGGCCTCGAGCAGCGCGTGCGAGTGGCGCAGCATCTCCTCGGCGCGCTTGCGCTCGGTGACGTCCGTCGCGATGCCGCACACCGCATAGGACCGCCCGTCCGGATGGCGCAGCGGGAACTTGAGGGAGAGGAAGGTGTGGATGCCGTCGGGGGCCGCGACGTACTCGTCCCTCTCGATGGGGTGGTCCTCCCGCAGCGCGGCGAGATCGTTGGCGCGCACCGCGTCGGCGATCTCGGCCGGGAACAGCTCGTGGTCGGTCTTGCCGAGGATGTCCTCGCGGCTCACGTGCACGACGTCCTCGTAACGGCGGTTGATGAGCAGGTACCGCCCGTCCGGGGCCTTGACGAACACGACGGCGGGCGTGTTGTCGAGGATGGCCTGCAGGAGCGCGTTGCTGTCGTGCAGGGACGCCTCCGCGCGCCGGCGCTGCGCGTTCTCCTGCTGGAGCTCGCCGTAGAGCCGCGCGTTCTCGAGCGAGATGGCCGCCTGCGACGCGAGGACGTCGAGGACGCCCAGCTCCGCGGTGGAGAAGGCGCCCGGGACCAGGTTGTTCTCGAGGTAGAGCAGGCCCACCGCCTCGTCCTGGCGCACGATGGGCACGCCGAGGGCCGAGCGCCGGCGGCACGACGCGCCGCCGAAATAGGGATCCATCGCGAACCGGTGGGGCACGGCCGCGTCGGCGATCGCGATGGGCTTGCGGGCGCGGACGACGGCCGTGCAGAGCGACAGGGGCACCTGCGACGGCGCCGCGAGGTGGCCGGCGGGGCCGAAGGCGTGCTCTCCGTCGCCGCTCGCCTCCACCAGGACGAGGCCCTCCGGCGATGAGAGGAGCAGGCAGCCGCGCTGCGCGCCCACGTGCTCCATGGCCACGAGCAGGAGCCGGGCGTGCAGCTGGGGCAGGACCAGCGCGCTCGAGATCTCCTGCGAGGCCTTCAGAATACCGAGCATATCCAGGTATTTGACGTCGCCACCCCCGGACGCGGGCCGCCGCGCGAGCTCGGGGTGCTGCTGGAGCAGGGCGCAGACCTTCGCCCGCGCGCCCCAGGCCTCGTAGCTGTCGCGGGCGCGCGCGAGGTAGGCGCTCGCCGCCGTGTCGAGCCCCCGCTGCTCGTAGAAGCGCGCGCAGAGCTCGCTGGCGAGCGCCTCGACCTCGATGAACCCGCCCGCGCGGGCGCCGTCGAGGGCCTGCTCGTACCCGCGCTCCGCGGCGAGCTCATCGCCCGAGAGGCGCGCGAGCTCGGCCGAGACCAGGGCCGCCTGGTGTGCGAAGTTCTCCGGGGACGCGTCCGCCAGCGCCGCCAGGTGGGCGAGGTGCGCGCGCACGGCCTCGAGGCAGGCCGGCGGGGGCGCGCGGGCGTGGCCGGCGGAGCGCGCGAGCGCCGCGTAGAAGTGGACCTGGGCGGCGCCGAGGAAGCGGCGCGCGGCGCTCAGCAAGGCGCCCGCGCGCTCCGCCGCCCCGGCGGCCTCGGCCAGATCGCCGAGGAGCACGCGCGCCTGCAGTTCGAGGAGATGGCCATAGAACGCCCTGATCGGCGCCCTCCGCGCGAGCTCCTCCGCGGAGCACCCCGGAGGGCGGCCGGGCGTGGATGGGTCGCGCAGCCGCGCGAGCAGCCGCAGCTGATCGCGGAAGATGTCCTGGTCCACCGGGACGCAGGTGCGCTCGGCGAGCGCGAGGCGCCGCGAAGCCTCCTCGGCGACGTCGTCGAGGGAGTCGCCGACGAACAGCCGAAACGCGATGAGCTGGTGGCCGAAGTAGCAGGAGAAGGCGTAGTTGCCGGCGGAGATCGCCGCGTCCAGCTCGCGCCGCGCGAGCTCCAGACAGCGTCGGACAGGCATCTCCAGGTAGCCGAGCAAGACGATGAACGTGAAGCTCGCCCTGGGCCTGTAGGGCGAGAGCTCCTCGCGCTGGGCGAGCCGGTAGCCCGCCTCGCCGAAGGCGAACGCGTCCGCGGGGCGCCCGCGCCGCTCGGCGAGGACGAGCCCGAAGGTCGCGTAGGCGGCCGCGGAGCTGCTCGTGTTCCCGTGCGTCAGCGAGAGCTCCACCGCGGCGCTGGCGGCGGCCGCCATGACGTCCCAGCTCGCGTGGTAGGCGGGCTGATACAGCGTGGCGGCGAGATCGCAGACGGCCCGGGCCCGCGGGTCGGTCATGGGCGGCAGGTCCGGGAGGGCGGCGATGGCGAGGGCGCCGCCCTCGAGGCGATCCAGGACCGCCGCGACGGCGGCGTCCACCGCGGCGGCCTCCGGGTGGCGCGGCAGGGGGAGCCCGCAGTTGCCGAAGCCCGCGACGCAGCTCTCGACGGCGGCGTCCATCGCGCCTCGCGCGACCTGGATCTCGGCGAGCAGGGCGTACACGGTCGCGGCCACGCAGCGCCCGGAGGCGCGCTCGCACAGCGACGCGCAGATGCGCTCCGCGGCCGCGAGCTCGCCGGTCGCGAACCGGCACTGGGCCAGCGCGAAGTCGAGCTCGAACGCGAGCCCGGCGCGCGCCGCCTCCCCCGGCGCGCCCGCGAGCAGCTCGGCGCCCAGCAGGAAGAACCCGATGGCCGCGGCGTGGTGGGTCGCGGCCTGCGCCTTCCGGCCCGCGCGCAGGTTGAGCTCGGCGGCCCGCGTCCGCTCCTCCGGAGACGTGATCCGCGGCGCGCCGCGGGTGATCTGGCGCACGATCTCGAAGAGCTGGGCCTCGACGCGGTCGGGCGGGAGGCCGTCGAGCAGGGCGCGCGCGGCGGCGAGGTGCGCCTCGGGCCGCTGCTCGGCGGGGGTGAGCTCGTAGGCGACCTGATGGATGCGGTCGTGCAGGAAGCGGATCTCGCGGTCGATCCGGGCGATGAGCCGCAGGGCGAAGGCCGCCTGGAGGCGCTCGATGACGGCGTCTTCCGGGCAGCCGAGGAGGAGCGCCAGCGTCGTCAGATCCGCGGCGTCGCCGAACACGGCGAACCGCCGCAAGGCGTCCTGCGTGCCCGCGTCGAGGCCGCGGAGGTTCGCGGCGATGATCTCGGCGACGTCGTCCGAGCACCTCTTCGCCCGGATCTTCTCGAGATCCCACCGGAACGCTCGGGCGGTCGTCGAGAAGCGGATCAGCCCTTCCTGGTGGAGCGTGCCCGCGAGCTGCGCGACGAACAGCGGATTTCCCCCTGTCTTCTCGTGGAGGCTCGCCGCGAGCGGGGCGACCTCCTCCCGGGGGGCGCGCAGCGAGTCGGCCACCCACGAGGTCACCGCGTCGGCGGACAGCGGGGCGATCGCGATCTCGGTCACGGCGACGTCCTGCTCGCGGAGCCGGCGGATCATCCGGCGCACCGCGTGGGAATCGGGGACCTCGTTGCTCCGGTACGCGCCGAGGATCAGCGTGTGGCGGACGCCGGGGTCGGTCGCCCAGCGCTCGACGACCTTCAGCGTCTCGGCGTCTGTCCACTGGAGATCGTCGAGGAAGACGATGAGCGGCTTCCCCGGCCGCGCGAGCGCGACGAGGAGCTGGCCGAGCGCCAGCTGGAACCGCGCCTCGGCCTCGGGGGGCGGGATCTCGGGCGGCGGGCTCCGCTGGCCGAGGATCCGGGCGAGCGCAGGGAGCATGCCGGCCAGCAGCGGCGCGTTCGCGCCCAGCGTCCCCGCGAGGCCGCGCTGCAGCTCCGCGCGCGACGCCTCGCCCTCTTCGAGGGCCTGGACGAGTGCGCCGTCCAGCGCCGCGAGGAGCGCCTCGCACGGGGCGTGGCGCGGGGCCGCCTCGCACTTGCCGCCGGTGAAGCGCGCCGCGGGCGCGCGGACCGACTCGCCCAGGCGATGGACGAGGCGCGTCTTGCCCACGCCCGGCGGGCCTGAGATCAGGACGAGCTCCGTCCGGCCATCGCGCCCGACGCGCGCCACCGCGCCCTCCAGCCGCGCGACCTCGCCGGCGCGGCCGTACAGCCCGGGGGCCAGCCGCAGAGGCGGCGGCACGTCGGCGAGGCCCGGCTGGAACGGCGCGATCCGCCCCTCCGTCCGGAGCGCCTCGCGGCACCGGACGAGATCGTGCTGGAGGCCGGCGGCGCTCTGGTACCTGTCCTCGGGGAGCTTCGCGAGCAGCTTCAGGACGAGCTCGGCCACGGTCGAGGGCAGCCCGGGCACGGACACGAGCGGCGACGGGGGGACGACCGCGGCGTGGCAGTAGAGCCATCCCAGCAGATCGTTCGCGGAGAACGGCAGCCGTCCGGTGAGGAGCTCGAACAGGATCACCCCGAGCGAGTAGAGGTCCGACCGGTGATCGATCGCCACGCCGAGGCGCCCGCCCTGCTCGAGCGACAGGTACGGCCAGGTGCAGGGGGACGGACGGGCCGATCGGGGGCTACACCGGCCCGGCGAGAGCGACCAGGGGCTGAACCCGGTCAGCTTGATGGCGTCGCCGGGCAGGAGCATCACGCGGTGCGGGGTGAGGCCGAGGTGGACGATCTGCCGCCCGTGGATCGTCGCCAGCGCCCCGGCGATGCCGGTGGAGAGCCTCAGGAACCGGCGGAGATCCATGGGGGTGCCCATGAGGCGGGCGAGCGGCGTCGCTCCGCCGTCCTGGAGGACGAGCGCGGGCTGGCCATGGAACGTGCAGATCCGCGCCGCCTCCATGGCCACGTCGCAGCCGACCAGCCGCGTCGCCTCCAGCTCGCGCCGCAGCGCCTCGTACTCGGCCGTCGAGGGGTGAGCGACCTTCAGGGCCTTGACGAGGACGCTCCGCCCCGCCGGCTCGCGCGCCCGGTAGAGCGCGAAATCCGGCCCTTCGTCCAGCACGGCCTCCGCGAGGTATTCGGTCGCTGTCTGCATGGCTCTGGCGTGCTGGGCGTGACACACGTCTCCGGGGCGCGGCTGCGCTCGAAAGCGCCTGCGCTGCGCTGCCGACCGACAGGCAGGATCGGTACCAGCGGTGAGCGGTCGGCGCCACGGCGGTCCAGGCGTCCGATGATCGGCTCGACGCGCCGGCCGCGGCGTGGCGGCCGGCCAGGGCGAGCCGCGTATATCGCAGCGCAGCCGGACGCTGTCTGCCGAGCTCGGCCTTGAGCGGACCCCTCACCGTATCGTCCGCTGGCGCGCGAGAGCGCGAGTGATGGGGGGAGAGACGACGGGAGAGGAAGCGGGGGAGACGTCAGGCCACGAGGGCCCCTGGCCCCGCGGGAACGCGCGAACTCGAGAACAGCGCGTTCATTCGTCCGCGGTCGTCCACGGTCGTCCAGGATGTCATCTGCTTGCGTCATCCCGCAATCGATTGCGCTTCCATTCCAGTCGTGCCAACTCCATTGAAGGGGACGCGCCGGACCTCTCAGCTGAAACCAGCGGCCAGGTAGCAGCTCTTTTTGGCGGTGCAGCTCGAAGGGGAGACGGCAGGTCACGCTGGCGTACAAATTGCGAGCCTTCACGCCAGACGCCCACGCTGAATGCGCCTCCGGCCCTCCGGGGGGCAAGCGCCGTGGAAGGATTCGTTCTTCATGAAAGCAAGGTTGGGAACAGCCATGATCGATCAACGACGAGCGGTCAACCGCAGGATGTTCTTGCAAGGGATGACCCAGTTCGCCTCGGTGGCCGCCGCGGCGCCCGCGCTCGGTTCGGACCCATGGAGAGGCGCATGCTCGACGACGCTCACCGCGGGGCGGCCCGAGGACGTGAGCATGAGCTCGGAGCGGCTGGAGGACGTCTTCGCGCGGATCCAGCGCCGCGTGAACGACGCCCTGTTTCCCGGCGCCACCGCGCTTGTCGCGCGGCGCGGGGTCATCGTGGGTCACCGGGCCTTCGGCAGCAAGGTCCCGGGCGCCGACGAGCCGGTGACGCTCGACACGATCTTCGATGTCCAGTCGATGAGCAAGGTGCTCTCGACGGCGGCGGCGGCCCTCGCGCTCGTGCAGGAGCGCGTGATTCGGCTGGACGCGCCGGTCGCCAGGTACCTGCCGGAGTTCGCCGCCAACGGAAAGGCGGCCGTCACCGTCTACGACATGCTCCGTTACTCGTCCGGTCTGCCGCTGGACAACCAGTGTTTGGATGAGGACGTCGAGACGGCCTGGTCCATCATGGCCGAGACGCCGCTCGAATACGCGACGGGCAGATCGGCGCTGTACAGCGATCTCACCTACCGCCTCCTCGGCCGCATGATCGAGGCCGCCGCGGGGGAAGATCTCGACGCCATCGCGAGAGAGTGCGTCTGGCGTCCTCTCGGCATGAGCGACACGATGTACAACCCGCCTCCGGAGCTCGTCGAGCGCGTCGCGGCCACGGGGTACTCCGCCCGCCGGGGGTGCCTCGTGCGGGGGCAGGTGCAGGACGAGCAGGACTTCGCGCTGGGCGGCATCGCCGGCTGTGACGGCGTGTTCACCACCGCGCTCGATGTCGCCGTCTTCTGCCAGATGATCTTGAACGGCGGCGCCTATGGCGGCGCAGAGGTCCTGCGGCCCGATCTGGTCCGGCAGATGAAGAAGAACAACACGCCCTACGTGACGGAGGCGGAGACCGACACGTCGCCCATCAACAACCTGCTCCTCGCCCCGAAGGGCCTCGGGTGGGAGATGCGGACGCGGCGCTTCTCGAGCGGCGGCATGCGCCTGTCGCCGCGCGCCTTCGGCAAGGCGGGCGGCGCCGGCACGTTCATGTGGGTCGATCCGGATCTCGAGATCATCGGCGTCCTCCTGACCAACCACGGGCTGCCGCAGCCGTTCGACGAGCTCGGCTGGAACCGCATGCTCGACAACGTCGGTTGCACCGAGTTCTTCGACGGCATCATCAACGCCGTGCACCGCTGAGCGCCGTCGCGGGCGAGCGGCCGCCGCGACAGGCGAGGATCTCGGGCGAACGCCACGCCTCCAGGTCGTTCAGGCGGCTTCCACGGGGAGCGGCTCCTCCGGCTCGACGGCGGCGGCGGCGGCGAGCGTCCGGCGCAGCAAGGGGCCGATGGTCAGGCCCTGCACCACGATGGAGACGACCACCACGACATAGGTGATGGTCAGCACCATCTCGCGCTCCGGAACGAGCGTGCCGTCCGCGAGCTTCCCGGGGATGGAGAGCGCGAGGGCCACCGAGACGCCGCCGCGCAGGCCGCCCCAGGTGAGGATGCGGATCGCCCCCGGGGTGAAGACCCTGCGCCTCTTCATGAGGCTCACCGGCAGCGCGACCGCGATGAACCGCGCGAGCAGCACGACCGGAAACGCGAGGAGCCCTGCGAGCAGCGACTGGGCGTCGAAGGCGACGATCAAGAGCTCGAGGCCGATCAAGACGAACAGCACCGCGTTCAGGATCTCGTCCATCAGCTCCCAGAAGTCGTCCAGGTGCTCGCGGGTCTTCTCGCTCATGGCGCCGGCGCGCGCCTCGTTCCCGATGAAGAGCCCGGCCACCACCATGGCGATGGGGCCGGAGACATGGATCGCGTACGCCAGGGCATAGCCGCCCGCCGCGGTCGCCAGCGAGAGCAAGACCTCGACCTTGTAGTCGTCGACCTGCCGGAGCATGGCGAGCGTCACGAAGCCGAGCGCGAGGCCGTACAGCACGCCGCCGATCGCCTCCTGGACGAACAGCAGCGAGAGCCGCTGCAGATCGAGGCCCGACGTCCCCGACGCGATCTCCAGGAGCCCGATGAACGCCACCACCGCCACGCCGTCGTTGAAGAGCGACTCTCCGGCTATCTTCATCTCGAGCTCCTTGGGCGCCCCCACGTGCTTGAGGACCCCGAGCACCGCGATGGGATCGGTGGGGGAGATGAGCGCGCCGAAGAGCAAGCAGTAGACCGGCCGGATGTGCACGCCCATCAGCGTCATCAGGGCGTAGGTCATGCCGCCCACCAGCACGGTGGACATGAGCACTCCCCCGGTGGCCAGGATGCCGATGACGACCCGCTGCTTCTTCAGATCCGCCAGGTTGACGTGCAACGCGGCGGCAAACAGGAGAAAACCGAGCATCCCCTGCATCAACGTCTTGTTGAAGTCGATGCCATGGAGGTGCTCCTTCGCCTCGGCCTCCACCTCGGGAAACAGCTCTCCGATGGCCACCATGACGAGGGACGTCGTCATCGCGATCAGCATCAACCCGATCGTGGTCGGCAGCTTGAGGACCCGATGGTTGAAGAAGCTGAAGATCGCAGCGAGCGAGAGCAGCGCTGCCGAGACTTGGAATAGATCCATGCTCCCAGGCTTACAGGCGGACGCGCGCCGGCTCGAGCGAGGCGCGGAGACGTCCGGATAAAAAGTTGCACGTCAAAGTTTCACCGAGGGAGAAGGAAATCCAAGCCGACTCGAAATGTCAAGCCTCGATCGCGGGACCTGCGCCGGGCTGCTCGAAGGCCGGGGGCGCGACAGAGAACCCCGCCCTGTCGAGGCGGCACGAACGACGCTACTCCTTCCGCTGCAGCCGGCCCGAGCGACCTTCACGGCGGCATGCGCCTGTCGCCGCGCGCCTTAGCGCGCCTCGTCCCTTCCCGGACGTCTGACGACGTGTGTAGACCTCCCGCGGACGCTTTACACCGTCCTACCGAGCGGCGAAATGTGCGTGTTGCTGCGGCAGCTTCACCTCCAGCCTGGTGATGAGACGTGCGCCTCGTCGGCGCCTGCGGCGCCGTTCGCGCCTCCGAACCTGTGGTCGGCGCCGCAACCGCGCGCGGTGAGCGCCGTAGATGGGTCGTCGGCCGCGGGGCGATGGCGGTCCTTCGATATTGCCGGTATCCTGCTGTGCAATGGCTCGTTTCCTGTAAAGGCATCATCTGAACCCGAAGAATCACGGTGTGCGTCTCGCGAGCCGTGCGACGCTGGCTCACGACGTTCCCGTGGGGAGGAGAGCATGAGCGAATCAGCAAACATCGATGACCCGGGCGCTGCCGCGCACACAGGGGAGATCTCGCGCCGCTTCTTCTTGCGGGCGTTCGCCGGGGGTGTGGCGGCCCTGTCGGGCGCATGTGATGGGATGGCGCCGGTCGATGCGCCTACGGCGGAGGCGCTGTCGGAGCTCACGCGGGCGAGCGGGGGTCAGCTGGCGGATCTCATCCGCCGGAAGCGGGTGTCGTCGCTCGAGGTCGTGGAGGCGCACCTGGCGCGCATCGCGAAGATCAATCCGCGGCTGAACGCCGTGGTGAAGCTCCGCGCCGACGAGGCGAGAGCCGAGGCGCGGGCGGCGGACAAGGCCCTGGCGAGAGGCAAGCCGCTCGGCCCGCTGCACGGCGTGCCGATGACGATCAAGGATTCCATCGATACCGCCGGCGTCGTGACGACCGGCGGGACGAGCGGGCGAACGAATTTCGTTCCGGCGGAGGACGCCACCGTGGTCCGGCGCCTCAAGGAGGCGGGGGCGATCCTGCTGGGCAAGAGCAATACGCCCGAGATGACGTGGTCTTACGAGACGAACAACGCCGTGTACGGGCGCACCAACAATCCGTATGGCCTCGACCTGTCGCCGGGCGGCTCCAGCGGGGGGGCGGGCGCCATCGTGGCCGCGGGCGGCTCGCCGTTCGACGTGGGGAGCGACACCGGCGGGAGCATCCGCGTGCCGTCGCATTTCTGCGGGATCGCCGGGCTCAAGCCGACCTCCGGCCGCATCTCGCGGACGGGCCATATCGTCCCGGCGGAGGGGCTGCTCCAATCGTTCACCGTGCTCGGGCCGATGGCCCGCTCGGTCGACGATCTCTGGCTGCTCTTCAGCGTCCTGGCGGGGCCCGACTGGCGCGACGCGGCGCTGATCCCGGCGCCGCTCGGCGACCCGAAGCACGTGCGGCTGAGGGATCTGCGGATCGCGATGCACACCGACAACGGGATCGCGGCGCCGGACGCGGCGGTGCGCCAGGCGGTGGTGGACGCGGCGGCGGCGCTGGAGGCGGGCGGCGCGCGGGTGGAGTCGAAGAAGCCCGACGCGCTGAGCGACGTGCTCACGATCGACGCGGATATCTTCCGGGCGGACGGCAGCGCCTGGTTGAGGCGGCTCCTGGATCTGGCCGGGACCACGGACCCCGGCGCCGAGGTGGACGCCGCGCTCGCGAGCGAGCCGCTGTCGAGCGGTGAGCTGACCGCGGCGGTCGAGCGGCTGGACGCGTGGCGGGGGCGGATGCTCGGCTTCATGAAGGATGTCGACGCCATCGTCTGCCCGCCGTGTGTCCTCGAGGCGCTGCCCCACGATGCGTGGGTCGAGCACGGGGCCTACGCAGGATTCAGCTACTCGTTCGCTTACAACATGACAGGGTGGCCGGCGGTCGTCGTGCGCGCGGGCACCTCGTCGCGAGGAACGCCGGTCGGCGTCCAGATCATCGGCCGCCCCTTCCGCGAGGATGTCGTCCTCGCCCTGGCCGGCCACATCGAGCGGGAGCTCGGCGGCTACAGAGCGCCCGCGCTCTGACGGGAGCGCGGTCCACGCTGCCGCGGCGGGCCGGGTGGCCTCCGCGGGCTCCAGCCCGACCCGTGTCGGGTTTCCGCATGTCTCGACGGGGCTTGTCCCGACGACGCTCCGGACGAGGGGGACGCGGCTATCGGGGGACCAGCACCGACACGCTGTGGGCCGGCATCGCGTAGGTGAAGGCGTTCGTGGCGCGCGGCGCGATCGGATCCGCAGGCACGAGATCGGCCTTGGTGGACGTGAGTTGCCACGCGTCGATGGCCGTGTAGCTCTCGTGGGCGGCGAGGGTCACCGCGGCCGTGAGCGGGGCCGCGGTCTTGTTGATGGCGACGAGGACCATGCGGCTCGGATCGGCCTCGTCGATGCTCGCGTACACGGTGGCCTTGGCGACGTCGCTCGTCTCGGCGCGGACGGACGTATCGCCGAAGCGCGCGCCCTGCCCGTCGTAGCTCGTGAAGGCGCGCACGCCGGCCCGGAGCATCGAGACCTCTTCGCCGGGATCCCAGATCGTCGCGAGGAACACGCCCTCGCGGCCGAAGACGCCGAGGGCGTCGGCCTGCGCGATCGCGCCGGAGATGTGGTTGCCGCCGCCGTAATTGTACTCGGTGATGCCGATGGCGGTGCCCGGGTAATGGGCGTCGATGAGCCCCTGGAGCCAGGGGATGAGCGTGATCGGGCCCTGCACGACGTCGTTCGCGATCCAGCTGTCCTCGACGAAGGTCGGGTCCCAGAGCGAGCGCGGCGCCTGGACGCGGGCCTCGACCGACTCGGGGGAGGCGTCGGAGCCCGTGATGCGCTCGCCGTTCGCGTAGATCTCCGTGTACCAGTGCAGGTCGAGCACGTCGACCAGGCGGCGCCCCTCGCTCATCTCGGCGGCCTTCATGGCGTCGAGCCAGTGCTCGATGAAGTTGCCGTCCGCGTCGGGCGCGTCCTGGAGGCTGACATAGCCCGAATACCCGTAGGAGACGAAGCCGGTGACGAGCGCGTTCGGCGCGACGTCCTTGATCGCGGAAGCGAATTCGATGTTCTTGTCGACGAGCTCGGCGTAGCGCACCGGCTCCGGGTGGATGCGCTCGTGGGTGTGGTTCCAGAGGTCGGGCTCGTTGTCGAGCGAGAACAGGACGCTCGCGACGTCGCCTTCGAAGGCGTCGGGGAAGGCCTGCTTCATCCAGGCGACGAACTCGTCCTGGTACACGGCGTTGTCGTCGAGATCGGGCGACGAGGAGAAGGGAGCGCCCTTGCGCGCGATCGTCGGATGAAAGCGGGTCTCGAGGTAATTCCGGGTCTGATTGACGTCGCCGCCGCCGTCCTTGTCCGCCGCGACATACCCGCAGATGGGGATGGTCGCGATGAAGGCGGCGCCGTGCGCCAGCGCGCCCTCGGCGTGCATGCGCACCGCCTCCCCGGGGACATCGCCGTTCGGGCTGTTCCCGGCGAGGTGCGCGTCGTTCTGGTGCATGTAGTCCGAGCCGGCGTTGGAGGCGTTGTTCTCCCAGTTGTACGCGGTCATGCGGTTGCCGCCCATGCGCACGACGGTGGTGCCGCGCTGCTCGCCGTCCAGGTCTTCGGCCCAGTTGGCGCCATAGATGAGCCGGCTGATGGGGCGCACATCCCGATCGGCGCGCACGGTGAAGGTGACATCACCCGGCCCGGGATCACCGGGCTCGACGAGGTCCGCGGGAGGATGGCCGCCCGACCCGCCCTGACCGCTGCTGGCCGTGCCGGCGCCGCCGCCAGCAGCGCCGGCGCCAGCAGCGCCGGCGCCGCTGGCCGCGCTGGTGCCGCCGCCCGAAGCGCCGGCGCCGCCGCTGCCAGCAGAGGGGGTGTCGGCGTCGTCGCCGCAGGCGAGGAAGGCGGCAGATGCGAGGAGGAGCAGCGTGGCGTGCAAGACGGGAGCATGTCGAGAGAGCATGCGGTGCATGGTAGTCCATCCCTCCGCGGGATCGCGGCGCGTGCTGGCGTGGTCAGACCTGGATGCCCGCGAGCGGCGACGTGACCCGCCCCGCGTCGACGCCGAACTCCGTCACGTTCAAGCCCATGATCTGGGCGATCGTCAGGAGCGCCTTGCTCAGGTTGTCGCCGGGGAAGTTGCGGTGCTCGTCGCCGCGCAGCCGCCCTCCGGCCTTCCCGGCGAAGAGCACCGGCCATTCCGTCCTCGTGTGCACCTTGCCCCACGCGGTGTCGGACGTGACGTACACGAGCGAGCTGTCGAGCAGGTTCGAGCTGCCGTGCGGCGTGCTCTTGAGCTTCGTCAAGAACTCGTTCAGGCAGCGCATCGTGTACATCACGCCCTTGTCGACGCGAGGCTGGCTCGATTGATCCCCGGCGTCCCCGTGGCAGATGGTGTCGTGAAAGTCGTCGTTCATGTCCTGCGCGAGGTGCCGGTAGTAGACGTGCGCGGCGGGCAGCGAGAACATGAACGAGAGCACGCGGGTCCTCTCGCAGGCGAGCGCGAGCGCCGAGAGCTCGACCATGGCGGAGTTCACCGCAGGGGGCGCCTCGCTCTGCGCGTCCTTGCCGACGGTGGGGGCCGTCGGGCTCTTGCACGCCGACGTCGAGCCGCCGCCGGACGGCATGCTCTCGAGGCGCTGCTCGATGGCCCGGATCGACTCGAGGTGCTCGTCGATACGATGCCTGTCGGCCGCCCCGAGCCGCTGCTTCAGGCTCGCGCCGTCCTGCATGACGGAGTCGAGCACGCTCTTCCGGACGTTCGCGAGCTTCGCGGCCTGCTCCGCGCCGTCGTCGCTGGGCTCGGGCAAGCCGTTCATGAACAATCGGTTGAACACGGCCTTCGGATCGAACTCCGCGTTGTTGCGCGCGTTCGGCCCCCTGTGCGAGACCGTATGCAGCGAGTCCTGAGGGCCGTTCGGCGTCGCCGGCGTCACCCCCACCTCGAGAGAGCGGTACGGCGCCCCCTCCGAGATGGCGTTCGCGACGACCTGGTCGATGGACGCGGCCCGCACGGCGTTCCCGCTGAGCGGCGCGCCGGTCGTGGCCCCCGCCGATCCCGTGGGGTGCTCGACGCCGGAGACCACGAGCTTGTTCTCGAGGCCGCTGATCACCGTGAGATACGACTTGAGGTCCGCGAGCGGCTGGAGCTCGGGGCTGAGGTCCCAGGCCTGACCGGAGCCCGTGCGCGTCGGCTTCCAGCGACCGGGCAGCGTGCCGTTCCCGAAGAACCACGTGACGTAGAGCGGCGAGACCGGGGTCTTCGTCTGGGCGTGCGCCGTGCCGCTCTCGTTCAGCATGATCTCCAGCAAGGGGAGCGGGATGGTGACGGCAGCGCCCGTCGCCAGAATGCCCCGGAGAACAGTTCGTCGGCTCAAAGCTTTGTTCGTCATGGGGGTACCTGCGATCAGGGTTGGGGGGCGACGGACGAGAACGCGTCGTTGGTCACGACGTCGAGGACCAGCTCGCGCAGCTTGTATCCCGACCCTTCGAAAGAAGCGGTCAGCGCGTCCAGCACGCGCTTGTCCACCTTTCTCTCCTCGTGACCCGCTGCATACATGTAGTACTTGCGGACGAGGCACTCCGCGACCGAGGCGCTCTCGCTGAGGGTCACGCCGAGCGCGCGCGCGTCGGCGACCGGCACCCCGTCGAACTCGCCGCTCGGGTCGATCGGCAGGCCGTGATCGGTCGTGCGGAAGCGGCCGATCGCGTCGAAGGTCTCGAGCGGCAGGCCCAGCGGGTCCATGAACGAATGGCAGCCGGCGCAGGCGGGCTCGGTCCGGTGGATCTCGAGGCGCTGACGCTTCGTCAGGGGCTTGTCCGCGGGCGGCTCCGGGAGCTCGAGGGCGACGTCGCCGGGGGGCGGCGGGATGGGCGTGCACATGAGGGCGTCACGCATGAACTTGCCGCGCAAGGTCGGAGAGCCCTCCTTCTGGTTCGCGAACTGCGAGAGGAAGCCCGCTTTGCTGAGGATCCCGACGCGCGGGCCGTCCGCGGGCAACGAGCGGACCTCGAAGGCGGCCGAGCCGAGGCCGGCCGTGTCGAGACCGTAGAGCTGGGCGAGCTCGGTGTTGACGACGGCCTTCGTTGTCGAGAACAGCTCGAGCGCGCTCGCCTGATCGTCGAACGCGAGCACCTCCCAGGTGCCTCGCATGTCGCGGATCATCGCCGCTTGCAGCGCGGGGCTGTACTCCGGAAAGAGCCCCGCGTCCTTTGCCTGCGTGCTGATCCGATCGAGCCGCATGTACTCCTCGGCGAAGGCGCCGACCGCCTCGCGCCCCGCGGGCGCCTCGAGCAGCCGCGTCGCCGCCGCGCGGATCCCCTCCACCGTTCCGAGCGCCCCGCTCGCGGCCTGATCGAGCAGCTCCTGGTCTGGCAGGCTGTTCCACACGAGGAACGCGAGCCGGGACGCCATCTCGTAGCCCGTCAAGCGAAGCGAGCCGTCGGCGCTCGGAGCGCCGAGCTCCGGGCGATACAGGAAGTTCGGAGACGTGAAGAGGGCCACCGTCGCCCAGCGGGCCCCCTCGACGGCGCTCTCGAGCTCGGCCGCGGCCTTCGTGGCGACGGCCGCGAGCCGGTCGACCTCGGCGGCCTCGAGCGGGCGGCGCCACGCGCGACGCCCCTGCGCCTCGATGAAACCGCGCACGCACGCGTCGTCCTCCGCGCCGCTCGGCGCGCAGCCGATGAACTGGTCCCGCCTCGCGGGATCCGCGAACACCGCGTCGACGGCGCCCTCGATGGCCGCGTGGTACTGCTCGACGCCGCGCTCCGAGGTCACGACGGTCGCGGCGCCGATGACCGCAAAGTTCCCGTTCCAGCTGTCGGCGTCGAGCTGATGGATATCGACCTCGACGCCCAGCATGTCGCGCACCGCGTTGCGGAACTGCGTTCTCGTCAAACGGCGCAGCATCCCGGCCGCGGGTTGGAACTGCGGCGGGTCCGAGCCCGTCGGTGATCCGTCGCCGCCGACATCCGGGTCCGTCGGTGATCCGTCGCCGCCGACAGAGGATGACCCAGCGCCCTCCGTCGTGTCACCCAGCGCGCCCGTGCACGCGGCCGCGAATCCGAGCGCGCAAACGGCGGCGACTTCTCTTGAGAAACGGAGCTCGTGCCAGGACGGCTTCTTCATCTTGCTCTCCGATGATGCGACGGGGTGACCCGGCGGACCGTACCGAGGATTCCTCGACCCCCGTCGAATCGACGCGGTCTGTGGCGTCCTCCGGTGGCTCACCCTCGGTAAGAACACCAAGCACCATCGCTCGGCCATCGCTCTCGCGGGGGCCGGGCGAACGGAGCTCCAGAATCGACAAGGACTCGATTGGTTGACGAAGGGCGCGGCGCGCAGGGCGACCCGCTCATGCGCGAAGCAAAAGGATACCGCTTGAACCAAATGTGAACGATCACATGGCCGAGGTCAACGCCAATCGACCGGTCCGCGCAACTCCGCGAGGCCGAGGGAGGGCAGGGCTGGCGAGCTCCTCCGGGCTCCTCCGGATCACTGCGTCAACAGGGCGGGCGCCGGCCCCCTTGAGCCGCCAAGACGTCACAAGACACCAACGGAAATCTCGGCGTCCCACGGCGCCTCGGCGGTTCCATCCGTCCGGCAGGGCGGGGGAACTCCCCACCACGCGCCGACGGGCGCGGGCGCGCCGTGCCCCCTTCAGTCGGGATCGAGCGCGTATACGGCCGTGGTCGTCTTTCGCCCCGTCAGGTTGCGCTCGCCCAGCGCGCGCAGCGGGAAGGCGTCGCCGGCGAGGTTCCGGGTCGCCTCGGAGACCAGCACCTGGTTCGGCGCCGCGATCGCCTCGAGCCGCGAGGCGACGTTCACCACGTCGCCTATCACGGTGTACTCCATCCGCTTGTCGGAGCCGATGTTGCCGACGATGGCCTCTCCGGAGTTCACGCCCACGCCGAGGCGGACCTCGACGTCGTACCGCTCGCGCCACTCCTCGTTCGCCGTCTCGAGGAAGCGCATCATGTCCTCCGCGGCGGCGAGCGCGCGCCGCGCGTGATCCTCCTGCGCGATCGGGGCGCCCCAGACGGCCATGACGCAATCGCCGATGAACTTGTCGACCGTGCCCCCGTGCCGGAACACGATCTCGGTGAGCATCGAGAAGAGCTCGTTGAGGAGGGCGACCATCCGCTCGGCGTCGCGCGACTCGGCGAGCGGGGTGAAGCCGACGACGTCGGCGAAGAGCACCGACACGGCCGCCCGCTTGCCGCCGAGGGCGAGCGGGTGCTCGCCCCGCACGATCGCGTCGACGACGGCCCTGTCCATGAACCGGCCGAGATCGCCGCGGAGCTTCGCCTCCCGGGCGATGTCCGCCTCGCCCTGCTCGAGGTCCTGGGCCATGCGGCCGAGGGAGGTCGTGAGCTCGCCGATCTCGTCGCGCCGCCCCCGCAGCGCGTCGCCGAGCGCGATGTCGCGCCAGCGCCGGGCGCCGATGAGCCGCGCCTGCGCGACGAGGTGCAGGATCGGGCGCGTCACGTGGCGGGCGGTCACGAGCGCGAGGGCGAGCGCGAGGACGAGCGCGCCCGCGGCGACGGCGACGCCGCGGCGCCGCATCTCGTCGAGCGCGGCGAAGGCCTCCGGCTCGGGGCGCCAGATCGCGACCGCCCAGCCGAGGTCGGGCACCGTCTCGATGGCGCCGATCATCCGCTGGCCGCCCTCGTCGTGCGGGGCGAGCACGCTGAGCCTGTCGTTCAACCCCGCGCCCGGGGGGAGGTTGTGCCAGATCGGCAAGGACGAGACGTCGCTGCCCGGCGCGACGCCCGGCACCCCGAACGCCGCGATCGCCTGGCGGTCGTGGCCCGCGATGAGCAGGCGCACCGCGCGGCTCCCGAGGCGGCGCCCGGCGATCACCTCGAGGTCGAGCCCGAGCATGTCGAGCGGCACCTCGGCGACGACGTAGCCGGCCGGGCCGGCCGGGGGAGCCGGCGCGGCGCCGGCGCCCGCGTCGGCGGCGGGCCGCACGCGGGCGACGAGGAGGCCGCGGGCCGGCCCGACCACGCCGAAGCCGACGCCGCGCTCGTCAGCGAGCTGGCGCAGCGCTGCCGGCGCTGCGGGGACGTCGGCGTCGGACGACGCCTTGCGGATCAGGGTGCTGATCCCCGCGCCGGGCACCTCGAGCCGCACCGCGTCGACGAGCCCGCGGGTCGCGACGAGGGCGCGCACCGACGCGACCGCGTCCTCGTCCCGCATGGCGCCGCCCGCGGCGTGGCCGAAGATGGCCGCCGCCGCGACGGCATCGCTCTCGACGTCCCGGACGAGCTGGATCGAGGCCGAGGCCACCTCGGAGAGGATCGCCGTCTGCAGTCTCTCCTCGGAGGTCCGCACGGCGCGCCGGTTCACGTCGATGAGGAGCGTCACGGCGACGGCGACCGGGACGAGGCCCATCGCCGTGAAGAGCGCGATCGCCTTCGTCTTGAGCGAGAATTCCCTCACGCGGAGGCCTCCGCGGGCGACGCGTCACTCAAGAGGACCGTCCTTCCAGCCGGCCGCGCCCTCGTCGGTGCGCTTGCGGATCTGGAACTCCACCCTGCGGTTCTTGGCCCGGCCGTCGCGGGTGCGGTTGTCGGCGAGGGGGCGGCGCGCGCCGAAGCCGCGCGCCTCGAGGCGGCGGGCGTCGATGCCGTGCGCGGTCAGCCACGCGACGACGGCGAGCGCGCGGCGCTGCGACAGGCTCAGGTTCGCCTGGGCGGCGCCCTGGTTGTCCGTGTGGCCGTCGACCGCGACCCGTGCGATCTCGGGGTGCTCCTCGAGGACGGCCGCGACCTCGGAGAGCAGCTCGAAGCTCTCCGGCTCGATCTCGGCCCGGCCCGTCCGGAACTGGACCTGCTGCAGGATCACGATCTGCGAGCCCTCGATGCGTACAGCGAACGGGCAGCCGTGCGTCGCGCGATCCTCGCTCGGCTTGCCGCGCTCGTAGGGGCAGGCGTCCGCGGCGTTGGGGATGCCGTCGCCGTCCGTGTCCGCGGGGCACCCGTGCCTCGACGCAGGTTGGGAGCCGGCGTTCGCGGCGGTCTCGGCCGTGATCCCAGACCCCGCGCCGCCCGGTCCCGCGTCGGCGGCCGCGCTGCTGACCCCCGGCACGTCCGGGCAGCGATCGTCGACATCGTAGATCCCGTCGTCGTCCCGGTCCGGCGGGCAGCCGCGGCGGAACGCCTGTCGGGCGCCCGCCGCCGCGGCCGGCGGGCGCGCCTCGCCGATGACCCGGGGGCAGGCGTCCTCGGCGTCGGGGACCGAGTCCCCGTCGAAGTCGGCGGCCGGAGGCGCGGCCGGCGCCGCGCCGCGCGCGCCCTTCGTCCCGGTGGACGCGCCGGCGACGGCCGAGGGGGCGGGGGCAGGGGTCGCCGGCGGAACGACGTCCGCGGCGACGCCTATCCCCGCGAAGAAGCGCGCCTTCGGCGTGCCGGGGAGCCGCCCGAAGCCAGGGCCCGCGCCCGCGTCGAGCGTGAGGGGGCCGAGCGACCAGCGCGCGGTGAGCAGGAGCTCGGCCCCCGCGCGGCCCGGGACCTCGAGCGCCGACCCCTCGCCGGCGGCGGCCCAGACGGAGAGCTCCGACCCGAGCTGCAGCGGCCCTCTGCGGACGCCCGCGCCCGCGGAGAAGAGGACCTCGCTGCCCGTCAGGCTGTCCGCCGAGGCCTTCTGGAACCGGCCCCCCGCCGAGGCCGACCAGCGGAAGCCGGGGTGCTCGGCCCCCACGATCACCCGCGGCGCGTAGCGCACGGCGCCTGCGCCGGCGAACGCCGCCTCGTCCCCCGTCGGCAGCCAGACGGAGAGCCCGAGCGCCGCCGCCGGCCGGAGCCCCTCCTGGGGCAGGAGCGTCACCCTCCCTCCCGCCTGGAGATCGCCGAGCGTGGCGCCGCCGGCGGGCGCCGTGACGCGGATGCTGCCGAGCGCGCCGGACGCGCCGCCCTGGTCCAGCACGAACGGCGCGTCGAGATCCAGCTTGATCCGGCGCAGGAGCTCGACGCTCGCGAGCGCGTGGAGCATCGCCTGCCGGCCCACCCACGTTACCGACCCGGCAGGCGCAGTCCCGCGCAGGCTGAGGGGTTGATGAGAATAGGAGAACAGAAGTCCGACCGCGGGCCGGAGCTCCCCCGATACGCCCGCAGAAGGGACAGTGGATAGCCCGTCGCCCGCGGGCGCGGGAGCGAGCCTGTCGAGCGCTGTGGCCTCCTGCGCTGCGGCCGTCATGGAAGCCGTGGCCGCGGCGACGAGCAGCGGGGAGGCCAGGAGGGGCGCGATGACGCGCGCCGGCCAATACGCCATCGGTCTGCTCGTATCCTATCGCCTGGTCCCTTGCAACGCCGATCTCGATCCGGTAGCGTGCCGCTGCCGTGGTACCGTCAAATGGCCAGTCCGTCGCTATCGCGGTGCTCCTCGGCTGCGCCACCCACGCTGCGATCCACGTTGGATACGTCGGCGTGGCGAGCGCCAGAGAGCCGACGCCCGGATATCCGGAGGCGGTCATTCAATGGGGCGTGCAGGCGGGAGAGACGTGCGACGACATCGCGGCGGTCCTCTACGGCTCGTCCAGGCATGCAGGGCTGATCCAGCGGTACAACCGCGTCGCGTGCGGCCCGGGCACGACGCTCGCCGAGGGGCTCACGCTGGTCCTCCCGGCCGAGGTGACGTCGATCCCCGACGCGAAGCTCCGGTCGATGCACCCGGACGTGCGCGCGCGCCCGGCCGGCGGCGCCTGGTCGCCCGCGGCTCAGGGGATGCCCCTGCTCACGAACTCGAGCGTGAACACGCTGGATGAGGGGAGGGCAGATATCGAGTTTGTGGATCGGACTCGGGTGCTCCTCGCGCCGAATACGCTCGTCGTCATCTACGGCACGGCGAGCCGAGCGCGGGTATCGAAGACGCCGCCCGCGGCCGTCGAGCTCGCGGACGGCGAGGTGAAGGCCGCGCTCGCCGCGCTGCGGGGCCAGTCGGTCGAGGTCGCCGCGAGCGGGGGCGGCCGCGTGAGCGCGTCGTCGCGGGACACGGTGGTGCAACGGCGCGGGGAGCGCACGACGATCGCGGTGTTCGACGGCAAGGCGGGCGTCACATCGGGCGGCCTCTCCGTCGTGGTCCCGAAGGACCACGGCACCCGGTTCGTGGGCAAGGCGCCGCCCGCGCGCCCGCGCCCGCTGCCGGCGCCGGTCGAATGGACGACCGCGGACGCCGCGCAGATCGCGCTCGCCCCGGAGGGGCTCGGCGTCCTGTCGGCGTCGTGGAAGCCGGCGCCGGCCGCGGCCGGCTACCGCGTCGAGATCGCGCGCGACCCGGAGTTCAACGATCTCATCGCCCGGGAGGAGGTGAAGCCGGACGTGCTGTCGTTCCGCGCGGAGAAGATGCCGGCGGGCGCCTATTTCCTCCGGGTCCGGGTCGTCGATCGCGAGGAGTACCTGGGGGTGGGCGCGGTGCGCAGGTTCCACCTCGTCGCCGCGCGGGCGGCCGGGGGCGTCGTCCCGGCGGCGCGGGAGATCACCGCGAACCCGTACGGGATCATCGAGCTCACGCCGTCTCCCGCGCTCGAGCTCTCGCTCGACGACGGCCCGTTCGGCCCCGTCCCCGAGCGCATCGATCTGCTCCAGCGCGCCCCGCGCGTGCTCCGGCTGCGCGAGCGCGGCAGCGCCGCGGCGGAGCGCGGGCACGACGCGGCGACGTCGCTCCCGGTCCGGTACACGAAGGTGGGCGCGGTGGTCTCGGCCGCGCGCGGGGTGACCGCGGCGCCGGGCGGGCCCGCGCTCGAGGCCCGGGTCGAGCTCGAGGGGCTCGCCGGGGTCGACGTCGCGCGGCGGGTGGCGCCGCGGCTCTTCGCCCACCTGCCGGGGGGGGTGCGCTCCGTCGCGCTCGCCGGCGGCGATCGCGGCGGCGCCCTGACGGCGCGGATCCCGCTGCCCCGGGAGGCGCTGCGCCCCGGCGAGCCGCTGCGCGTCCGGCTCGACGTCGCCGACGGCCGCGGCGGCGTGATCGGGACGAGCGACGCCGAGCTGCCCGCCGCGCCCGAGGCGCCGCGCGCCGCGCCTCCGCCTGCGCCCCCGGCCGCGCCCGTGCTGGGCGCGTACCTCCCGCTCCTGCCGATGTCCGGGGTGGCCGACGGGCTCTGGCTCGCGCCGACGCCGCCCTCGGTCGCCGCCGTCGGCGCGGCCGCGGCGCGCTCCGGGGGCGGCTGGGTCGCCGCGGGGCAGGTGCGCGCGAGCGGCGCGATCGGCCCGCTGGGCCTCGACGTCGCGCTCCGCTCGAACCCGGCCGGTGCGGGGGATGGCGCGGGCGCGGGCAGCACCGGCTGGTTCGGCGCGCGCGCGCGCGTCCTGCGCCTCGGGCGCTCGGAGCTCGAGCTCGGCCCCACGCTCCGCCTGGGCGTGCCCATGGCCGACGGGAGCCCGCCGCTCCGCATCGAGCCCGGGATCGCGTTCGGCGGCGCCGCGGGCAGGCTCACGTGGGTGGCCGATGTCGGGGCCCGCATCCGCGCCTCGGGCGACGGCGCGGCGGTGGGGGCGGGCGACGGCGCGGGCGCGGCGGCGGGCGGCGAGCCGGCCACGCCGGACGTGCAGGGCTTCCTGCTGGCGGGGGCGACGGCGGATCCGGCGCCGTGGCTCCGGCTGCACGGCGCGCTGGATCTGCACCTCGTCCACCGGCAGATCAGGGCGGACGACGTGCTCGGCGGGCTCTCGGCGGGCGTGGAGGCGGGCGGCGCGCTCTTCGGGGCGCTGTCGGTGCGGGTGAGCCCGTGGCGCGACGAGGGCGAGGGCCCGGTGACGGCGCAGATCGCGGTGGGCTTCCGCGAGGCGTCGCCGTGAGCGCGGGCGACGGCGAGCGCCAGCCGCCCGACGGGGACCCCGAGCGCACCGTGCTGAAGGGCCAGCGGGCGCCGGACGGGCGGGCGCCCGCGCCTCGACAGCGCGCCGACCGCTTCGCGGCCGCGGAGACGCTCCCCTCGGAGGAGCCCGGCGCGGGCGCGGCGCAGCGGGCGCGCGCCGGGCGGGTCCTCGGCGGGAAGTACAACCTCGTGCGGCTGCTCGGCGCGGGCGGGATGGGGGAGGTCTACGAGGCGGAGCACGTGCTCCTCGGCGTTCCGGTCGCGGTGAAGACGATGCACCCGCACGTCGCGATCCTCCCGGAGAGCCGGCGGAGGTTCTTCCGCGAGGCGCGCGCCGCGTCGCGGCTCGTGCACCGGAACGTGGTCAAGGTGCTCGACCTCGGGGGCGACGAGGACGACGGCGACGGCTCGATCTACCTCGTGATGGAGCTGCTCAAGGGGCAGTCGCTCGGCGCGCTGCTCCGCGCGTCGCGCGAGCTGCTGCCGCTCGCGGAGGTCGCGGCCCTCTTCGCGGACATCCTCGACGGCGTGGGCGCCGCGCACGCGAGCGGCATCGTCCACCGCGACCTCAAGCCGGAGAACGTGCTGCTCGCCGAGCAGGACGGCGGGCGCGTCGCCAAGGTCGTCGACTTCGGCCTGGCGCACCTCGACGACCCGCTCGACGCCGGGCCGACGCTCACCTCGAAGGACATGGTCGCGGGCACGCCGGAGTACATGAGCCCGGAGCAGTGCCGCTCGCTCGCGGTGGGCCCGAGCACCGATCTGTACGCGTGCGGCTGCATCCTGACGGCGCTGTTGCAGGGAGGGCCGCCGTTCGTCGGTCTCCCTGCGGTGGAGCTCATGGCGATGCACATGTTCTCGATCCCGCCGCCGCTGCGCCGGCCGCCCGGGGCTCCGCCGGTCCCGCCGCTCCTGGAGCGGCTCCGGCTGGATCTCTTGGCGAAGCTGCCCGAGAAGCGCCCGGAGAGCGCCGCGGCGGCGCGGTCGCGGCTCGACGAGGCGATGTCGCGGGAGGCCGAGGCGCGGCGGCTGCCCGCGCGCAAGGCGGACGCGCCGCCCGGCGACCGGGCAGAGCGGGCGCAGGCCTGGCCGGACGGCGAGACCGCGCAGCTCGCGCCCGCGCCGGAGCGCACCATCGCGCTGCTCCGGCTCGCGCCGGCGGGGCAGGGGCTCAGCGAGGCGTGCGAGATCGGGCTCGACGCGCAGGGGATCCACCTCGCCGAGGTGCCGGACGCCGCCGCGCTGCTCGAGGCGGGGCTCGGCGTGGCGGTGATCGACGCGGGCGCCGACGTGGAGGGCGCGTGCGCGCTGCTCGAGGCGCTCGGCCGCGCGGCGCCCGGCGTGCGCACCGTCGTGTGCGCGTCCGGGCTCTCCTCGGACCGGATGAACGCGCTCGTGGCGGCGGGCGCCGCGGACGTGGCGCGTTATCCGGTCGCGCCGGACGCGCTGTCTCGGAAGATCGCGCGGGTGGTGCGCCGGGGGCGCTAGCCACCCTCGCCGCGCCGCTTTCCTTGGCGCCTTTGCCGACTCCGCGCTCTGTCGCCGGTCGGAGACGCGGCGACCCGGGGGCTCAGCTCGTTCACACCATCGGGCGCGAACGGCTCGAGCGCGGTGCGTGAAGGGCAGAGGCCAAGCCGCTCGTCAGTTTGCCCCTTTCTCTGTTCTCTTCTCGTCGGCCGCTTCGAAAAGACGAATCTGGTCGGCCTGGGCTCTCTTGAATGAGGGGCGATCCGTCACACGGGTTACATAGGCCTCGGTCGCCGGCCGATCGCCGAAAGCGCGGACCTTCGGGACCCGTAGCACATCCGCCATCAGCAGGTCTGCGACGGTGAAGCGGCCGGCCGCGAGCCACTCTCGCTCGCTCAGCACCTTTTCGAGCTGGTCGAGGCGCTTGCCCATCCATCCGGCGAGTCGATTGTCCTCATCGCCGCATATTTCCAGGAACCACCATGGTACGGTGACCATCTCGATCGAGTTGAGCGCGGCGATCGTCCATTGCAATGTTTCCGCCTCTCCGGCCGGATCAGGCGGCATCAGCTTGTCGCTTTTCCGGGCCAGATGCAGCAGCCCCGCGCCGCTTTCGAATATATCCAGCTCTCCGTCGTTCAGGAACGGAGCTTGGCCAAACGGCTGGCGCGCGAGATGATTGGTCTCGCGACCATCGAACGGGATCGTTTTGACCACGTAGATGAGGTCGGCTTCCTCACACGCCCATCTCAGCCTCAGATCACGCACAAAACCACGAGGGCCTTCAGGCACCCAGTCGTAGGTCCAGATGATCAGTTCGCTCATCGCAGCAAGTCTTTCCTGGTTCGGTCGGCTGGGAATGCCCGTCAACGTGGTGTGAGCAGTATTGCACGGCCGAGTGAACTCATTGGATCTGTTGGTTTTATAGGCGGATCAGTGGATCGTACTTTTTGTACGTTGTGTCAACTGCCGGTCGTTGGCAGAAAATTCTTGACAGGTCGGAATGGCTTTGCGCGGGCTACCCTCGCACAGATCGCATCCCCTTCTGCTTCATGTCCGACGAGCACAACGGGGTAGCGACGGATGAGGACGGCGATGTCCGCCCCGAGATCACGCGCTGCTATTCCGGCTTCCACGAGGCATCTTGGGAGAACGAATAGGCGTTTGCGGAGCTGCGCCGGGACCTCGCCGCCGCTGCTGCTCAGGCGCAGTCCGGCAAACGCCTGTCTCACCGGACGTTGGCACATACAGGAGCCTGTCTCACCCGGCATTGGCACAGATTGGTCCGTGGAAGTGGCCCAACGTGGTGCACCAAAATCAACTTCCTTCCCCCGAACGCGCCGAGACCTGCGGGCACCGACTTGGACTCACCGCGAGGGCGCGCGCAACATTGGCAGATTATTCTGCCGTCGTGCTCGAACGTACCGCGACAGCAATGTCTCGGGGCGCGCGCGGTTCGCTGAAAGCACCGCGTGAACGCGAGCTTCAGCGCCTGGCACGTCGTTTGCCATTGGGTTCGCACAGGTGAGGGCTCGCGCGCGCAGGCGATCGTGCCTCGCGCTCGCGACGAGAGGAGCGAGCAGCGCGATGAATCGGCGGATCGCAACGTGGTGGTGCGTCGTGGTGTGTTCGATGGGGGTTTTGACGGCGCGCGGGGCGCGCGCAGAGGAATCCGCGCGCGCTGCGCCGCGAGAGGAGACGGCGCCGCGCGACGAACCCGATCGCGCGGTGCTCGGCTCGGCGTTCGTCGATCCCGCGGGGTTGTTGCTGTTCGGCCCGCGTGTGGGCGCGGAGCTCGGCGGTGAGCGCTGGACAGTGGGCGCGAGCGCGCGCGTTTTCCACTGGGGTCTGCTGAGCCGCGCGTTGTTCCTCGAGGAGGGGTGGTCGTTCGCTTTCAGCTATGGAGTCGCGCTGCGCGGGCGCTATTATCTTCAGCCCGCGCAGCGCGGCCTGCACCTCGGCGTCGCGGTCGAGCTCCTGGGCAGCAACGTCGAGCACGCCGCGGAGCGCATGGTGACGCGCTCGTTCTACGGCGTGCCGCACCTCGAGGTGGGGTACCGCTTGCCTTTCGGCAGCTTCTACGTCGACGGCAGCGCGGGCGCCGGTTACGCCTTCCAGCTCGCGTCCCACATCGAGGATCTGCCGGGCGGCAGCTCTGCGCAGTTTTACGAGCCCGTCGACGAGAGCAACGTCTACGCGACGGCAGCGCTCGATCTGGGCCTGCGCTTCTGAGGGAGCTCGTTGAAACAGGTCGACGTGGACCGGCTCGAACGAGACGCCGAGCTCGTAGGCGACGGCGCGGACCTTGCGGCAGCTGGGAGGAAACGCGAAGTCGTACAGTTTCATGGTAATCACAGCCTGCGGGGCGCGGGTGAAGCGAGACCCCCGCTGGTGCTCCGGACACCGAAGAATGCGCTTGCCAGGCCGATCTGTGAGGGCATCATGGCCACCTGATCCCCCGGATTCGCCCCGAGGGCCGCAAGCATGCCTTCGCAGACCCTCTCGACCAAGCTCGCCCCGCCGGCCGGTGAGCAGCCGAAGGCACAAGCCATGGAGCCCTGGCTCTTCCCGGTGTTCTTCCTCTCGGGCTCCGCAGCGCTGGTGTATCAGGTCGTCTGGCAGCGCGCCCTCTACGCGATCTATGGCATCGACATCCTGTCGGTCACGATCGTCGTCACCGCGTTCATGCTTGGTCTCGGCCTCGGCAGCCTCGCGGGTGGGGCGCTTTCCCGCCGGTACCCGCAAGCTGCGGTGACGCTGTTTGCGCTCTCCGAGCTCGGGATAGGCCTCTACGGCGCGCTCAGCCTTCACCTCTTCGCCCTCGTTGCAGAGGTCACGCACGGCATTGGCCATGTCGCGACGGGTGGGGCGGCCTTCCTGCTCGTGGCGCTCCCGGTCATGCTGATGGGAGCCACACTTCCCCTCCTGGTCGCGCACGCCACGTCGCGATCGCGCAACGTCGGTCGCTCGCTGGGTAACCTGTACTTCACCAACACGCTGGGCGCTGCGTTCGGTGCCTTTCTGGCGGCGCGCTACCTGCTGGGCGGGCTGGGCCTCCGGGCCACAGCGGAGGTCGCCGCGGCGCTCAACGTATTTCTCGGTGTGCTCGTGATGGTTCTGCGCCGGGGGCGTCGCGGCGAGCCATGAGGCTCCTCGTTGCCGTCCTCGTCGCCACGTTCGGCGGTTATCTCGCGCTCTCGCACGAGGTCCTCTGGGTCCGGGTCTACGGCTTCACGACCGAAGGCGCTCCGGACGCCTTCGGCTTTCTGCTCGCGGCCTACCTCGCCGGTCTGGCCGGCGGATCGCTCCTCGCCGGTCGCTACTGCCGGAGCGCGGCGGCGCAGCGCTCCGGACAGCTCTACCGGGTGGGCGTGGTGATCTTCGCCGGGGCGCTCGCGGCCTTCCTCGTGGCCCCCGCCGTCGCCCACCTCGTCGGCCGGGGTGTGGAGCCGGCCTCGACGCTGCCTGTCTTCGCGCTCGCCAGCGCCTGCCTCGGCGCGGGGTTCCCGCTCCTGTGCCACTTCGGGATCCCCGCGGACGAGCTGGCCGGCGCGCGGCTTTCCTACGTCTATGTCGGCAACATCGTGGGCTCGACGCTGGGCAGCCTGGTCACCGGCCTCGTGCTGCTGGATGTCTTGACTCTGCGCGAGCTGAACGTGGCCCTCGCGATCGCGGGCGCCGCGATCGGCGTGATGCTCATGCTCTCCGCGTCGACGACGGCGCGCTCGCGCGCGTTCAGCGGCGCCATCCTGGCCGCCGCCGTCGCGTCCTTCGTGGGGTCGGCGCCAACGCTCTACGGCGACCTCTACGAGAAGCTCCTTTACGGGGAGGAACACCGCGAACACGGTCGCTTCGCCCACGTCATCGAGCGTCGCGAAGGTGTCGTCACGGTCTCCCGGTCGGGCGCGGTGTACGGCGGCGGATCCTACGAGGGCATCACCAACGTCAGCCCGCTGCCTGAAAAGGACGAGAACCGGGTGCTGCGGGCCTATCTGGTGTCCGCGTTCCATCCCCGGCCGCGCGACATCCTCATGATCGGCCTCGGGTCCGGCTCCTGGCTTCAGGTGCTGGCGAACGACCCCGACGTCGAGCACCTCACCGTGGTCGAGATCAACCCCGGGTTCGTCGAGGCGGCGCGGCGCGCGCCCGTCGTCGCGAGCGCGCTGGACAACCCGAAGGTGGAGCTCCTCATCGACGATGGCCGGCGCTACCTGGGGCGGACCTCGCGGCGCTTCGACGTCATCGTCGAGAACACGATCGTGTACTGGCGCTCGTATGCCTCGATGTTGCTCTCCCGAGAGATGATGGATCTGTCCCGCCGGCACCTGAAGCTGGGTGGTGCGCTCTACTACAACACCACGATGTCCACCGCGGCTCAGAAGACCGGGGCGACCGTATTCCCCCACGCCCTCCGCTACCAGAACATGCTGATCGTGAGCGACGGTCCGATTGCCATCGACCGCGCACGCTTCGAGAGGAAGCTCGACGCCTGGCGTGTCGACGGCCGCCCCGTGCTGCCCGCCGGCAGCGGCGCCGCGCAGCTCGATCTGCTGAAAGAACAGGACTGGCGCGGCGGGCCCACCTGGGAAGGCCGGGAGTCGATCCTGCTGCGGACGCAGGATGACCCGATCATCACCGACGACAACATGGCGACCGAATGGTGGGCGTTCGGCACGTACCCCTAGTACTACAGCCGTACTTGGTCCGAGGTGCGGCTGTAGACATCAAAATCGTCGAGAAATCCGTGCCCGTCCGCCCGTCTACAGCCGCAAATGGACCGCAAGTACGGCTGTAGTACTAGAGGACCGATCAGGTTGATTTTGCGATAATTCCGGTCGCTTCGATGCAAGGCTCGATGGTTTCGTCGGGCCATGATCTCGTCCGCGTCCGGAGGTGCACGGATGGAACGATGGTTGCCGCCGGTGGAGCTGTCGCGGCAAGAGCAGGCGCTGATGAAGCGGCTGACGCGCGTGAGAGCACTGTTCGGCTTTCTCAGGCTGCACCGGCACGAGCTGTTCGATGAGACGTTCCAGGAGCAGCTGGAGGGCATGTACCGGACGACGGGGGCAGGCGAGGCGCCGCATCCACCGGCGCTGATGTGCATGGTCACGCTGCTCCAAGGCTACGTCGGCGCATCGGATGCCGAGGCGGTGGAGTTGTGTGTCGTGGACCTGCGCTGGCAGATGGTGCTCGGCTGCCTGGCGCGGTGACGCCGCCGTTCTCGCAGAGCGCGCTGCAGGCGTTCCGAGAGCGGATGGTCGCGCACGAGATGGACCGGATGCTGCTGGAGCGGACCGTGGCGCTTGTTCGGTCCGGCGCGATGACGGAGGGCGAGAGGCGTGCGGTGTCCAAGGCGCTGCGCGTGGCCATCGATAGCCGCCCTTTAGCGGGGGCCGGGCGGGTTGAGGACACGATCAACCTGCTCGGCCACGCTGCACGCAGCATAGTCCGCGTCGTGTCGAAGATCACGGAGCGTCCGCCCGAGGAGATCTGCCGCAAGGCGGGCATCCCGCTGCTTCTGGCTCCCAGCATCAAGGCCGGGCTCGACCTGGACTGGAGCGACCCGAAACAGAAGGCGGCGGCGATTCAGATCCTGGAGCGGCAGGTCTCGTCGTTGCAGCAGTGGGTCGACCGCCACATGGACGACGTCGTCGAGCAGCCGCTTCGCATCTATCTGGATGCGGTCACCCAGGTTCGAGACCAAGACCTGGAAACAGTCGAGGATGGGACCGTACGCATCCGGCAAGGCGTTGCGCCTGACCGCCGTGTCTCTATTGAAGACGCTGAAATGCGCCACGGCCGCAAGAGCCGCTCGAAGCGGTTCGACGGCTACAAGGAGCACATCGCACGCGACCTTGACCTTCCCATCATTGTCGCCTGCGCGGTCACGCCCGCGAATCGGCCCGAAGAAGAGGGAGCCTCGCCGATCGCCAAGGACATTCAGCGTCAGCGGCTGCGCATCGTCGAACTCCACATCGATCGCGCCTACGTGAACAGTCCCGTCGTTGATGACGTGCTCCGCGCGAAGGGCCGGGTGTTCTCGAAGCCTTGGGGGCAGCGGGCTCGCAGCCCCGACTTGTTCAGCAAGCGCGACTTCAAGATTGACCTGCGTACCAAGACGATTACGTGTCCGGCAGGGCAGGTCGAAGTGTTCGAACCGGGCGACACGGTCGAGTTCGATCCTGAGGAGTGCGGCGCGTGCCCTCTCCGAGCCAAATGCACTCAAGCCGCGTCGGGACGAGGCCGAACCGTGTCCATCGCCGAGGACGAGGCGCTGCAGCGCAAGTTCCGGAAGCTGCAGCAGACCGGGCCAGGACGCGCCGTGCTCCGGCAGCGCACGGCTGTGGAGCATGCGCTCGCCCATATCGCGGCGCGGAAAGGACACAGCGCGCGCTACATCGGCGCCAGGAGAAACCTATTCGACCTCCGGCGCGCAGCCGCCATCCAGAATCTCGAGGCCGCCCAGCGGCTCATCCAGGAGGCGGCATAACCTATCGAAACTAGACGATCTTCAACATGTTTGTCGTCCTAGTACTACAGCCGTACTTGCGGTCCATTTGCGGCTGTAGACGGGCGGACGGGCACGGATTTCTCGACGATTTTGATGTCTACAGCCGCACCTCGGACCAAGTACGGCTGTAGTACTAGGTTGCGACATCCTCGAAGAACAGGGCGCGCCAGACGCAGCCAGCCGGGCTCATGTCACGAGCCCGTCCTGAAACGTGATGCTGCCGAGCACGAAGGTCTGCTCGGTGTACCGCCTGTCACTCGTTCCAGTTCTTCCACTCGTTCCAATTCTTGGACTGAGTCTGCCACACGCCCTTGTTGTTGTAGTCGCCACCGTCTTTGAGGAACGCGTCCTTGCGGGAGTTCTCCCCGCCGAGGTGCCAACGCATCCAAGCAACGTTCGCTCCGGCGCCGTCCCAAGGCCCCGAGCCGTGACCACCGCCCTTCATCTTGCCGAGCCAGACTGGCCCCTTGTTGCCGGCGTTGTTGAAGTCACCCTCGGCGTTGGGCGCCTCTTGACCCGTTTCACCGTAGATGATGCCGACAGGGATCTTGAGATTGACGAGGGCGTTGTGCTCGAAGGAGCCGCTGTTGTTGAGCAACGCGGTGGAGACGCGCTTATCGGTTTGAGCCGCCGCTTCCGACGACAGCCCGCCCATCGAGTGCCCGAACACACCAACGCGGTCGAGGATCAAGCGGCCGTACATGGGGCTGTTCTGATCGGCGTCCTGAGCCTCCAGCCAATCGATCGCCGCCGACATGAGCACGGCGTTGCCCGTCGACTCTCGAATACCGACGAGGACGAAGCCGTGCGAGGCCATGCGCGTCAGCAGCTGTAGGTAGTCGCGAGGAGGGGTACCTCCGCCCGGACCCCAAATGGCCACCGGGTGCTTCTTGTTGGGCTCGGTGGTGAGCGTCGTCGGCCTGACGAGAATGTGGCCACCGCCGCTGAACGAGAGGTCCTGAACCGTCGTCTCGAGCGGTCCGTTAGCGTTCACATTGTCACCCGCCAGCACCACTTCGGGCCCATTGACCTGGCCGCCGCCGCCGCCGTCGCCGCCCGAGCCTCCGTTCCCGCCAGACGTCTCCCCGCCGCCGCCGGCAGGCGCTCCTCCGCTCGTGGCCGAGCCGGAGGCGTCGGACCCTCCGGCCGTGCTCTGCGAGCTACTCGAGCCCGAAGGCAGAGGCCCTCCGGTGGTGCTCGCCTGCGCGCCGCCCGAGCCGCTCACGCTCCCTCCAGCGCCCGCAGGGGCTCCGCCGCTCCCCCCAACGTCGCCGTCGTCATTCGAGCCGCCGCAAGCGCCGACGATCATGCCCAGCGCGGCCAAGGTGAAAGCCAAACTCGATCTATTTTTCATAACAACACCGTATTCCCTCGAGCGATCGAAGAAATGCACTCCATTCGCGTCTCTCCGCGGTTCGAGTCGCTGGTAGCCTGGTGTGCCCCCGAGGCGTCGCCCTCGACTCGACCCACGCTATAAATCTTTATCGCAGCCCGGATGCGGCAGCGCCCGGCCCGGCGCCGGCCGGGCGAGGTTGCGAGATGCAATCACGACGCGGGGCGAGCGCAGGGCTGCCTGAGCCGACGGCAGAATACCCAGCTTGAAGTCGAAATGGTCCAGGTTGAACAGCCGATGGGACCGGTTCCCCGCGAACCGCAGGCAAAGGTCGTGCAAGCCATCGGCCGGTGTCATGGAACAATTCGATGTTTATCTGACCTTGCGATCCTCCCGCGGTGCTGACGGGGCACGTGTACACGGGTCTTCGGGCGCCCACGGACCCAGGCGGCACGCCGTCGATCGTCGAAGCAAAAGGATGCCCCTCAAGGAGGAAAGTGAACGTTCACATTCCCGATGTCAATTCCAATCGACCGGCCGCGGCTGTGCTCGATGCCGAGGGAGGACGAGGCGGGCGGGCCTCCCTCGAGGCGCCGCGCCGGGTCAGGGCTCGTTCGGAGCGCCGCGTTCGGAGGGCGTGCGGCGCAGCTGGCGCGCGGGGACATCTCGACGGTAGCTCACGGTGGTGATTTCGCTCACAGCAAGTCAGCTGACATGTTAATTTTATTGGATTATTTCACGGGCGAGATTCACAGGGCAGATCATGTCCACTCGACCGACCCGGAGGCGGGAGAGGCTAAAATTTCTTGACATCCGCAAAGGCGCTTGGCAGTTCCTGCCCGCCGGAGGTCTCGAGGTCGACCGCGCCCGGCCAACGAGGCGACGCGACGAGGCGGAGGCGCTCCCGCCCGCTGCGCGCGGAGCCCCGGAGGCGACGCACGCTGCTCGTGCGGGCCTCGATGATCAGCGAAGAGTCGAGGTGCGCCGCCCGCCGATGATCAACGTGCCAGGTTCACCAGGTGACGCGGTAGGTACAGGAGTCGGCGCCGCGCTTCCGCGACGGGCGGGACTCGTCGAGCACGACGTCGATGCGCGGCCTGACCCCGCGCGACGCCGCTCGCCGCGCCGTGCCGAGCAGGACCCCACGATCGAGCTCCGAGGGATAAGGCGTATCGCAGACCATGATGATCTGGTGCTTCTCCGGATGACAGCGATAGTGGCCGATCCCCTCCCGCATGACGCCGGTCGCCGGATCGAACATCACCTCTCCGTCGAGCCTGTGATTCATGTGGTATGCCACGTCGATGAGCTGGAGGGCATCCACCATGGTCGGCGGCATGGCCGGCCACACGGCGTGATCCACGATCGCCTTCCCGATGCCGAGCAGCGTGTGGTCCCCGGTCGCCTGGGCCACGCCCTTCAGCAGGTCGAGGAGCATCTGGAGAGGGTACCACTCGCTCGCGACCAGCTCGGACACGCCCAGCGTCGAGAGCACCTTCTTCCCGATGTCTCCGTGCGCCCCGAGCGCCGTGGCGACCGACGCGAAGGTGGCCCCGGGGCCCTCGAGCCCGGGATGAGGAGAAACGTATTGAACCATATCCGATGGTGGTTGAGGCGCTCCTTCCGCCGATGACCGACGATATCGAACATCGCGCGACACCGCAAGACGCCCTGCTCCTCGCCCGGCTGCCTGCCCGCACGCGCGTTCGCGCTGCTGTCGTCGGCGTGGACGTGGAGGTCGATGTAGGAGGACGACCCCGTCCACCCTCGCTGCCGGCGAGGACGATCTCCGGCGCGGGGCCTCAGGCGACCAGGGGCCGCGAGATCTCGCCGGCCTGCTTCGCCTGGACGATGGCCCGAGCGAACCACAGGTACTCGTCGAGGAACCTGTCGGCCGCCTTCGCGACCTGCTCGCTCCTGAGCTGGAGCGACTCGTCGAAGGCGCTCTGGACCTCCGGGACGAGCAGCTTGAGGGGCAGCGGGAACGCTCCCAGGCTCAGGATCACGTGCTGGAGCTGCGTCGAGGCGTTGATGCCCCCGAGCTTCCCCGCGGAGACCGCGACCACGCCGATCGGCTTCTTGTCGAACTCCTCCCAGAAGTAGTCGAGGGCGTTCTTCAGCACGCCCGAGAAGCTCCCGTGGTATTCCGGCGTCACGAACACGAGCGCGTCCGCCCTGCGGAGGCGCGCGCTCAGACCCTGAACCGTCGCCTGGAGCTGCGGGGGGCGACCCGACCGGTCCTCCAGGATCGGCAACGGCGTCTCCGCCAGATCGATGAGATCGGCCTCGGCGCCCCGCTCCCGGAGCTTCCGCTCCAGGTGATGGGCGATCTTGTGCGACTGTCTCCCGCTCCTCACGCTGCCGGTCAAGATGGCTACCTTCATGGTGGTGCTCCCCGGGAGGACGTTCTCCCGATGGGACGAGGGTAAGCCCGGGATGTCCGCCTGCTGGAGGCGGCGCCAATCCATTGGACAATGGTCAATCCGTCGTCAGGGGTACGCCCCACGCGGGCGCGCGCGCCGCGGGCCGCGCCGGCGCGATGCAGCGTGTGCATGAGGTCCATGGCGCATATGAATTGGTGCGCGCCTCACGAGGAAGTAGATCCCCCTCGCTGAGAACGGGACGAGCGTGCCACTCAGCGGTCCTTGCTCGTCGGGCGTCAGATCCTTGCTCGACGCCGGCCAGGCATCGAGACGTCGTCATCGGGCCCGCCCGGTGATCCCCGCTCTGCCTCGAACACTTGGGAGCTTGTCATGAGAGCGAACCACTTCATCATTGCTGCTGGCTTTTTGTCCGTGGGGGCCGCCGCGGGGTGCGCGGCGCCCGCGCCCGCCGGGGAGGAGGCCGCCGGCGAGGCCCGCTCCGAGGTCATCTATGGCCAGGACGACCGAGAGGAGCCCTTCACGTACGCGGATCCCGCCTGGGCCGCGCGGGCGCTCGACTTCACCGTGGCGCTCGTCCCCGCGTCGGCCGTCGACGACTCGGACCCGAACGACATCCAGATCGCCGGGCCCACGTGGGCGGGGCGCGACGGCGTGTGCCCCGACGAGCGCTTCGCGTCCCAGCCGGCGCTCGCCGACTGCAGCGGGACGCTGATCGACGAGGACCTGGTGCTCACGGCCGCGCACTGCATCAACAACTGCAACAATAGCCGCTTCGTCTTCGATTATGCGATGACGCCGTCCGGCCAGCTCGGCCAGATCACCAGCGATGACGTCTACAGCTGCGTGGATTTCGTCAGCTATTACCAGGACCGGCGGGGAGCGGACTACACGGTCGTGCGGCTCGATCGGCCGGTCGTGGGGCGGACGCCCGCCGCGGTGCGTCTGTCGAGCGATCCCCTGGCCATCGGCACGCCGCTCGTCGTGCACGGCTTCCCCCGCGGGTTGCCGCTCAAGCTGGCCGACGGGGCCGCGATCCGGAGCAACGCGCCGAGCCTCGACTTCTTCGTCGGCAACCTGGACACGTTCGTGGGCAACTCCGGATCCGGGGTGTTCGACCTGAACACGAAGGAGCTCGTGGGCATCCTGGTGCGCGGCGAGCGCGACTTCGTGCAGGACGGCGACTGCGTGCGTCCGTTCACCTGCGCCGACGACGCGTGCCGCGGCGAGGACGTGACCTATGCCTTCCGGGCCATCCAGGCCATGTGCGAGCGCACGGCCTCGGACCTGTGCTCCTGCGGCGACGGCGCCTGCGGCCCGCTCGAGAGCCCGGCGTCGTGCGCGAGCGACTGCTCTTGCGGCGACGGCGTCTGCAGCAGCGGCGAGAGCACCACGTCGTGCCCGGCGGACTGCCAGCTGGAGGTGCTGTACGACTCCCACGCGCCGCAGCCGAGCTGGGTGACGCCCGGGATCCAGGTGCGCAACACGGGGAGCGAGAGCGTGTACCTCGCGGGCTCGACCGTGCGGTACTACTTCAGCCAGGAGCCGCCCGGCTCGCTCGAGGCGACCTGCTGGGGTTGCTCGAGCGAGCTCGAGATGAGCTTCCACGAGGTGCCCGGCGGCGGCTGTGCGGGCGCGACCCATTACCTCGACGTGCGCTTGCCGTTCCTCTCGGTCGATCCCTCGTCCACCACCGACCGGTTCAAACTCGCGTTCCACGCGTCGAGCTGGCAGCCGTTCAACCAGTCGAACGATTACTCCCACGCCGGGGGCAGCTGGAACTGGGCGCCGAACCCGAAGATCACGATGTACCGGCTCGGCTCCAGGGTCTTTGGCGACGAGCCCTGCCCGGGCCTCTTCATCCCGCCCGCCCGCTGACAGCGGCTCCTCGTCCGACCCGCCTACTGCTGAGGAGCGCCTTGTCACGGCGCTGCGACGTCGAGCTTCGTCACGATATTTCCGCCCCAACCGGTCGAATTCACGGCGCTGGCGTCTTGCCCCACAATGGCGACGTTTCCTTCAGGATCCACGGCGAGGCCCTGCACTCTGCTGATCTCGAGGCTGAGGATGTGGTGCCACGAGATATGCCCATCCCTGTCGAGCCGCACGACGAACTGCCGCTCAGGTTCGTCCTCTGCGCCGAGCGCCGTGCCGTCGGCGTCCAGGGTACCGGTGACGCTGCCCGCAACGAAGGTGTTCCCGAGGGCGTCGACGCCGAGGCTCACGGCTCTGGATGCGAGGCTGCCCTCGATGAGTCGGCTCCAGAGGTGGCCTCCACGAACATCGAATTTCGCCACGAAGGCATTGTCGGATGAACAATTCGCGCCAACCAGCGGTCCGCCGCCGAAGTCAAAGTCGCAGTGCGCGTTCCCGGCGAGGATCACGCTTCCGTCTCCGTCCACCGCGACGCCAGCAAGGCCCTGTTGGGAGTCCGAGGCTGATCCATGATGGAGAGGAGCCGTCAATTCCTGACTCCAGAGATCGTTTCCCGAGGCGTCCAGCCGCGCGAGGAGGAACCGCGCGAGTTTGCCTGATCCGTCTTCGACGATGTCCGAATCGTCGGCCGCGAGCACAATTTGCCCTGAAGTGTCGACGGCCATGATGGCGCCTGGCGTGTACCTGCCGCTGCCGCGGGGGGAGAACTTGCTCCAGACGAAATGTCCCATCGCATCGAGCTTCGCCACGTAGCCGCTCGTCGGGTCGTAGTCATTCTCTATCCGCGGTAGCAGACCTCCCCCGAGATCGAGGTCCCCGTAGTATCTTCCCATGAACACCACGCCGCCCGTCGCCGGATCCACCGCGATGGATCGGATGTTCCAATCTGCTTGATGCCCGGCGTTGAGGCGCTTGCTCCAGAGGGGGTTGCCGGCGCTGTCGAGCTTGTCCAGGAACATGTCGAACCAGGACGAGGTCGAGCGCCAGCGTACGAGGAACATGTTGCAGTCCGCGTCGAAAACGATGTGCCTGCCGGCCTGCGGGTTCGAATCATCGCCGAAGAGCTTGCTGAGGGTGTGGTTGCCCGCGGCATCGTACTTTGCCAAGAGGGCGTCGTCGTATTCCGAGGACCCGGGCATGTCGACGTCCGACACCGTGTACCCTGTCATGCCGAGGTTGCCGGATGGATCAAAGGCGATTCCAGTGATCGCCAGCGGAGAGGTGCCGCTCGTCGCCGCCCAGTCGTCCAGGCTGAAGGGATGGGAGGCCACCGGCGCGCCGCACCTGCTCGACGAGCCGCCCGGGCCGCCAGCGCCGCCAGCGCCCGAGCCATCCGGGTCGAGCGGCTGCTGGTCGGGGTCGAGATCACCGATCGGCACGCGAACGATGCCGCACCCAGACGTGGTGGCTGAGAGAGCGACCGGGAACCACAACAAGGAGAGTGCTAGCCGCGAAAGTCGCATGATCGAGGATCCTCCACTGCCCGGCGATCTCTCTCCCGGCGCTTTTGATCATGGAATCGTATTCGAACAGCGACCCACCTTGATCATGCGCGGCGCCTGAGCGGAGCGCGGGCTCCGCGCGACGAAGGCGCACGCGTGCGACGCGGCCTCCGCGACGTGCCCTCCGGCCACGAGGGCGTCGACGCGGAGGACGTCGCGCTCGATGGCGAAGCTGCCCCCTGGAAAGCGCGCCGCGTGCTCGGCGGTGAGGCGAAGGGCGAGCGGAACGTCTCCACGCTGGAGGGCCGCTCGTGCGGCGTCGATGAGCCGTAGCTCGTCCGACAGGACGAAGGTGGGGGCCGCGGGGGGCGGCGCGACCTGCTCACCGCGGGGTTCTCGTGGAAGGGGGTCGACGGCGGGGACGGCCGTCGCCGCAGGAACGGATGCGGGGACCTGGCGCGCGAACCCGATCCCCTGGGGCGCGGGCGCCACGTTCGTGGTCGACGCCGCTGCGCGCGGGGCGGGCTCCGCGGCAGGGGCGACGGCGGGCTCCGCCTTCGCAGGCAGGGCGGGCTCCTCCTGCGTGGCCTCCTGCGTGGCCTCCTGCGTGGCCTCCTGCGTGGGAGAAGCGGCCGCCGGCGCCACGCCACCGACCTCCGCCGCGCGAGGCGGGCGAACGGGGGCTGCGGACGCGACGGCGTCCGTGTGATGGGTCGCCGCCACGTACGCGCCCCCGAGCACGAGGGCGACGGACGTGACGCCGATGGACGCGACGAGCGCCGCCTTCAGGCCGAGCGCGTGAGCGGCCTGCGCCGCGATCCCCCCGCTCGCCTTGGCCGCACCGACGCCGAGCTTCGTCGTTGCGACCGCGGTCGCGGTCCCCGCCGCGGCAGCCGCGAGAGCCTTCGCGCGGAGCGAGGAAGGCGCCTTCGCCGCCCTCCCGGCGCGCAGAAGCGCGCGGTCGAAGTCGTCGTACGAGCCGCTCACCGCCGCCTCCCGCCGCTCACCGGCAGACCCCTCTTCAGTTGCTCCGTCGCTCGCTTCCACGCTTCACGGGCGCGGCGGAGTCGCGACGCCACGGTCCCTGGCGGCAAGTCCAGCAGATGGGCGATGTCCGCCATCGTCTCTTCTTCGATCTCATGGAGCACGAACACCGCGCGAAGCCCGTCGTCCAGCGCCTCGAGCGACGCGTCCAGCAGCCTGCGCGCGCGCGCCTCGTCGAGGCGGCTGTCCGGTTGCTCGCCTGCCGGCGCGGAGGGCTCTCCCGTGAGCTCTTCGTGACGTGCTCGCCGGGTTCGCTCGCGGCGGACCATGTGAACCGCGACCGAGACGAGGTACGAGCGCTCTTTGCCGGGAAGGATCGCGTCGAGGCGCGACGCCGCCACCACGAACGCTTCCTGCGCAATGTCCTCGGCCGCCGCCTCGCCCACGCCCATCCGGCACGCGAATCTCCACAGGAACTCGAGGTGCGACGCGAGCTCTTCGAGGCGCGCCTCGCGAGCGACGTCGGTGGTGGACTCACCGGGGGAACGCGCCTGCGCGTCGACGAGTCCGCCCAGAGGGCGAGCCAGGCGGATGGCGGTGGAACCGGGGGCGTCGTCGGTGGTGGTGATCACGAGGGGCTCGTCCCAGGCGATCCACGAGGTCCCCGTTTTGATCACGGAAAGAGCACCCCGACGGAAAGCGCAGCGTCAAGCCGCACGGCGGGAGCCTGATAGGCCGTCCCGCCGTGCACGTAGTAGAACTCGTCCCGAAGGAGGGGCAGCGCGGCCCCGACCTGCCATTCCACGAAGGACCATGCGCCGAGCAGCGCGCGCATCCGTGCGCCGGCGCCAGCCTCGATCCACGGGCGCCATCGGCTGTCGACCTTCGGCGCTCCCTCCCCCGAGGCGAGCAACGCGCCCACATCGAGCATGATGTAAGCACTCACGAAGACGTGATCGCCGAGGGATGCGCCGAGCGGCGCCAGCGAGGCACGAACGGTGAGCCAGGTGAGGTTCACCGCCGCTCCTCCTCCGAAGACGGTGCGCGGCAACGTGGCCCCCATGCCGAGCTCGGCCCATGGCAAGAACAGCCGACCCGATGCGAACCCGCCCGAGAGCCGCGCTCCTGCCGGCCCTTCGTGGAGCGGCGTGGCGACGAGGCCGAGCGCCGTATACAGCTTCGTCGCGGGTGTGGTCTCGCGAGCCGTGGTTCGCGACGATCTCGCCGGCGGCGCTGTGGAGGTTGCGCTGAGCTCGCGGGCTGTGTCTTGCGACGGTCTGGCCGGCGGCGTCAGGGAGGGTGGCTCGGCGCGGGGAGCTTCGACCGGGGCCAGCTCGTCCTCGCCGGCCATCGTGACGACCAGCCCGAGCGCAGAGACGGCTTCTGCGCAGGAGTCTGCCACGATCGTGCGCGCTTCGATGGCGCCGTGCGCGCCTTCTCCCGTGATCACGAGCGTCACCGCGCTCGGCGGCTCCGCTTCGCGCACATGGACCCGGAGCCGTACCGGGGAGTCGGCGTCCACGTGCCCTCCGCGCAGCGCGGCCGCCGCCCGCACCGCGTCGAGCGTCACGCAGCGCTGCTCATCGAGCTCCACCGCGGCCCCCACGTTCGCGGCGTGGGCGGCCTCCGCTCGTACCAGGACGAGCCATCCCACGACTGCGATCGCGCCCTGGCGGACGGCATTGCGGAGCGCGCGCACCCGACGAGGATCGCTCGGCGGGGCGGAGACTTTCTGAGGTCGAGGTGCCACGCGCCCGGAGGATAAGACGAACAACACCGCTCTTGCAGCATCGGGCGTTCGGACGGCCTCTCGATGTTCGTGTTCTCACCCGCGAACGAGGCAAGCGCGCGCCATCGCGCAGCTGGTTCAACGGTCCGGAACCTGACGACGATCCGAACAACGACCCGCCGGTGAATAAGGCCTTGTCTTGCACGGGTTGTCACTCGCATTGACGAGCCGCTGACAAGCGGCTCCGACGCCAGCGGCGGACGCGCGGGTGCCCGGGCGGGCGGGGCTTGGCGGCCGACCGAGGTGCGGCGGATGGAACAGGAACACGATCTCGCCGGTGGCCGCGACGCTTGACGACGGGGGGCCGGTCTCGATGTTGCGCGCATGGGGCGACCATCCACCGGGCGACGTCCGCAGTTCCCTTCCACCGTGCCACGACCGGTCCGGGCGCGCGCCGGGCGCACACCGACGGAGCGGACCCCGCTGGCGATGCGGACCTTCGGCGTCGGCGTCGACGAGCCGACGAGGGCGCACGTGCGCCAGACCCTCGGGGCGAAGCTCGGGCGGTTCGCGCGCGACATCGAGCGGCTCACGGTGCGCTTCACGGACGTGAACGGGCCACGCGGCGGCGTCGACGTCGCGTGCGACGTGAAGGTCGTCCTGAGCGGGCACCCGAGCGTCGTCTACCAGATGCGAGGTCGAGAGCCGCGCGAGACGATCGACAGGGCCGTCCCGGGGATCGTACGGGCCGTGCAGAGCGCCCTCGAGCGCGCGCCGCGCGCCGCGTCGCGCGCGCCGGCGCGCGGCCCGAAGCCCACGGCGCGAGCGGCGAAGCGCAGCGCGGCGGCTCCGGCGCGGCGCAATCATCCATCACCCGAGGGCAGCTTCATCGGGCGGCGCGTGGGGCGCAGCGAGGAGAACCTCGAGCGCGCGCTGGAGCGGCCCGAGAAGTCGCGGCGTGACGTTCCCGTCGACACGGCCGCTCCGGGGCAGAGCGCGACCGACCGGAAGGCGGGCGGCGGCTCGACGGCGCGGCGCAACACGATGCGGAGGACACGGAAGGCCACCGCGACGCTCGAAGACTCGGCGCAGGACCGCCCGTCGCGCAAGTCGACGCGCAAGAGCGCCAATCGCGCGAAGCAGGGCTCGAAGCTCCAGCGGCGCGCGGTCCGGCAGGCGACCAGCCCGAGCACCAGGGCCGCGAAGGCCACCGCCCGCTGATCACGCGGTGCGCTGCTGGCCGCCCTCGGCCGTGAAGCCTCCCGCGAGCGCCAGGCACAATGTTCTCGCCGGCGCGCTGGCACGGGCGATGCTCGAGGCGGACGCGGTCCCGGCCACCTGGTCCTCGCGCGGCGGGTGACCGACGGGACACGCGTGCTCCACGAACCAGAGAGGTCTCCCATGGTTGCTCCGCTCGGAGAGTCCACGAGGTCGCTTCGCTTTGCGCAGGTCGACTTTCACACCGTGCGCGAGAACCGCGGTTGGTTCCTCGCGATCGGCGTGGCCACGATGGTGCTCGGGGTGCTCGCGTTCGTCATGCCGTTCGTCGCCTCCCGGGTCACCGCCATCGCCCTCGGCTGGTTGATCGTGCTCGCCGGCGTGGCCGAGGGCTGTCACGCCATCCAGAGCCGCGGCTGGGCCGGCGCCCGCTGGGAGCTCGTGAGCGCCCTGGTGCAGGTGGCGTTCGGGCTCCTCCTTGTGGTCGCCCCGATGACCGGCAAGCTCGCGCTGATGGTGATCGCCGCGGCGTACTTCATCTCCGAGGGCGCGCTCAAGCTCATCCGCGCCTATCAGCACCGCGGGCTGCGGGGCTCGGGATGGCTCGTGTTCGACGGCATCCTCGCGTTTGGGCTCGGGATGCTGATCATCACCGGAGGCGTCACCACGGCCGTGCGGGTGCTCGGCTTGCTCGTCGGGATCAGCCTCCTGACCGGCGGTATGTCGATGATCCTGATCGCGCTGGGCGGCGCTCGCGTGCTCGACACGCGAGCGTGAAGAGGCGACCTCCGCGCCGCGCAGAAGGGCACACCCCTTGCTCGGGGCAAGGAGCGCGGGGAGCGCGAAGGGCAGGTTGGCAAACCGGACACACTCTTTGATCATGTCGCGTCATGTCGCAAGCAAGGAAGCTCATCCAGGATCTCGCGGCAGGACGCTACGACGCCCGCCTGCGAGGAACACGGAAGGTGTGCGCCGTGCAGCTCAGCGAGGACGAGCGCGTCGTCGTGGAGATCGCCGACGGGTCCTTCGGAATCGCGCCCGAAGGCGCGATCGAGGACTGCCAGCTCTCCTGCTCGCTCGACGATTTCCTGCGGATCTTTCGCGGTGAACAGAACCTGATCACGGCGATCATGCAGGGCCGCGTCGGCGTGCGAGGAGACCTGGGCGTCGCCCAGATGTTTCAGAGCGTCTTCTCCCCGGGAGATCAACAGGCTCCGGAAGCGACGCGCTGAGCCACCGTCATCGGAGGGGGCCCATGGAACGGCAAGTGAGCATTCTGGACGGCGGCACGTTCGTCGTCAGCGATCTGCGCGGCAACATCGAGCACTCCGTCAGCCGGCCGCTCGGCCTCTTTCACCTCGATACGCGCTTTCTCTCCGAATGGATCCTGACGATCGACGGCGTCGTCCCGGCCGCGCTGTCCACCGACGACGTGCAGTACTTCCAGGCCCAGTTCTTCCTCGTCCCGAGGCCCGCCGCGATGTACGTCGAATCGACCCTCTCGATCGTCCGGAGCCGGTTCGTGGGCGACGGCTTCCACGAGGACCTCCTGCTCATGAACCACGGCAAGCTCCCCGTCGAGCTCGAGGTCCGCATCCAGGCCGGCGCCGATTTCGCCGACCTGTTCGAGGTCAAGGACATGCTCCCGAAGAAAGGGGAGCGCTATCACCGCATCGAGGACAATCGGCTCGTCCTCGGCTATCGACGCGAGCGCTTCGTGCGCGAGACGTGGATCTCCGCCTCGCAGCCCGCGCAGATCGATCCGAGCGGCTTGACCTTTCGGGCGAGCATCGCGCCGCACGGCCGCTGGAGCACGTGCCTCGACGTCGTGGCGGCGATCGACGGCCTCGAGGAGCGGCACACCCGGGTGAAGTACGCCCACGGCGAGAGCCACGCGCGCCCGAACATCGGCATCAGCCTCGAGAGCTGGATCGACCACGCGCCGCGGCTCCTCACCGCGAACGAGACGCTCGCCCGGACGTACGAGCGGAGCCTCATCGACCTGGCCGCGCTGCGCTTCTTCTCCAAGCTGATGCCGGACGCCGCCATTCCGGCCGCCGGTCTACCGTGGTTCATGGCGGCCTTCGGCCGCGACAGCATCATCACGAGCCTGCAAGCGCTGCCGTTCGTCCCCGAGCTCTCGCGCTCCACGCTCCGCTACCTCGCGCGCCGCCAGGGCAGCCGCCGGGACGACTTCCGCGACGAGGAGCCGGGAAAGATCCTCCACGAGGTTCGCTGGGGCGAGCTGACCGCCTTCGAGGAGCGGCCGCACTCCCCCTACTTCGGCTCTGCCGACGCGACGCCGCTCTTCCTGATCCTGCTGGACGAGTACGAGCGCTGGACCGGCGACGCGGAGCTCGTCCTGTCGATGGAGCACACCGCGCGCGCCGCGCTTCGATGGATCGATGAGTGGGGGGACCGCGACGGGGACGGCTATGTCGAGTACGACACGCGCAACCCCGAGACCGGCCTGGAGAACCAGTGCTGGAAAGACTCGTGGGACTCGATCGTCTTTCATGACGGATCGCTCGCGCGGCGGCCTCTCGCGTGCTGCGAGATCCAGGGCTACGTCTACGACGCGAAGGTGCGCGGCGCCCGGCTCGCGCGCGAGTTCTGGCGGGACCCCGAGCTTTCGGCGCGCCTCGAGCGAGACGCGGCCGAGCTGAAGCGTCGATTCAATCAGGACTTCTGGCTCGACGATCGCGGGTTCTTCGCGCTCGCGCTGGACGGCCAGAAGCGCCGGGTCGACTCCTTGACCTCGAACATCGGTCACTTGCTCTGGAGCGGTATCGTCGAGACATCCAAGGCCGAACGCGTGGTGGAGCACCTCCTCGGACCGCATCTGTTCAGCGGCTGGGGGGTGCGCACCATGGCCGACGACGAGGGCGGGTACAACCCCATCGGATATCACGTGGGTACGGTCTGGCCGCACGAGAACTCGCTGATCGCGCTCGGGCTCCGGCGTTACGGCTTCAGCGTGGAGGCCGGGCGCGTCGCGACGGGCAACCTGGCCGCGGCGCCCTTCTTCCACTACCGCTTGCCGGAGGCGTTCGCCGGGTATCCACGAGAGCTCACCAGCTTCCCTGTCGAGTATCCGACCGCGTGCAGCCCCCAGGCCTGGGCCACCGCGGCTCCCTTGCTCTTTCTGCGCGTCGTGCTCGGGCTGGAGCCGATGGGCAATCGCCTGTTCGTCGATCCGGCGGTCCCCGCCGAGTTCGGAGAGATCCGGCTGCTCGACATCCCCGGGCGCTGGGGCAGGTGCGACGCCTTCGGTCGAGCGCGCCCTGAGTCGGGGCTCCGCGCGGCGTGAGTCGCCATGGCGGCGGCCAGCTCGTGGCCGTCGCCATGGATTCGCGGGATCCGCGCAGGCAGCGTCAGGCCGCGCTGCGCGCCGCGGGGGGGCGCTCCGGCGGCGCCATGAACTCGGGACCCACCGGGTCACGCACGGCGCCGGTGAGCACGGCGTCGATGTGGGCGCGGGCTTCGTCGTCGAGGCTCCATCCCATCACCTCGTTGATCGGCGTGAGCTCCTCCGGCCGTCGAGCCCCCCAGAGAGCCACCGAGACACCCGGGTGGTCGAGCACCCAGCGCACCGCGAGCGCGAGCACGCCCCGAGCGTAGCGGCCGCGCGCGAACCGATCGAGGCCCCTCACCGCGTCGAGGTACTGCGCGAAGCGTGGAGGTTGAAACTTCGGATCGGTCTTCCTGAGGTCGTCCCCCTTGAACTCGGTCTTCTCGTCGATCGCGCCGCTCAGGAGCCCGCGGCAGAGCGCGCCGTAGGTGAGCGTGGCGACCCCGTTGTCGCGACACCAAGGCAGGATGTCCCCCTCCGCCTGCCTCTCGAAGAGGTTCAGCGGCGGCTGCGCCGACGCGATCGGCGCGACAGCGCGGAACCGCTGCATGGCGTCGATCGAGTAATTGGAGACGCCGATCGCGCGGATCTTGCCTTGACGCTGGAGATCGAGGAGGGCCTGGGCCGTCTCTTCGTAGGGCGTCTGTGGATCCGGCCAGTGAACCTGATAGAGATCGATGTAGTCGGTGCGCAGACGCACGAGCGAGAGCTCGACCTCCTCCAGGAGCTGCTTGCGCGTCCCGTTCCGGAAGAGCGCGTTGCCGCGTCGCTCGAGGCCCCCTTTGGTCGCGAGGACCACCCGCTCGCGCTGGCCCCGCTCGGCGATGGCCCGTCCGACGACCTCCTCGGAGTGCCCGAACCCGTAGGCCGGCGCGGTGTCGATCAGGTTGATCCCGAGGTCGAGCGCCGCGTGGATCGTGCGGACCGACGCGTCGTCGTCGGCGCCGCCCCATTGATACCCGCCCATGGCCCAGGTCCCGAGGCCGACCCGGCTCGCGGGGATCGGCACGTCACGAATGTTCGTTTGCTCCATGGTGCTCCTTCTCCGTTTCTTCCGATCGCCGCCGGCGCAAGACGACCCGCGCGGGAGCCCCGTCGAGCCCCTCCAGGCGTATCGGCAGGGCGACGAGGTCGTACGAGCCGGGCTCGACGCGCGATAGGTCCAGCCCTTCGATGATAACGACGCCCGCCGCGAGCAGGACCCGGTGCGTCTCGGCCCCGCCATCCATGCCTCCGATCGACAGGTAGTCGATCCCCAGGGCCCAGACGCCGCGCTCGACCAGGTGATGGGCCGCCTCCGGGGACAGGTACGTGTAGTCGGAGCGAAACCGCTCTTCGCTCCAGCGCCGGGAGTTCTTCGTCTTGAAGAGGAGTCGATCGCCGGGGTGGATCTCGACGGGCTCGAGGTGGGCCGGCTGGATGCTATCGATCTCTCCGAGGTCGAGGACGCGCGCGAGGCCGATCAGCCGGTCGAGCGGGACGCGATCGATCCCCGCGGCGCGGACAATGAAATGAACCGGAGCATCCACGTGCGTGCCGGTGTGCACGCCGAGCGAGAGGCGTGAGACGGTCGCGGGATCGCCGCGCTCGAGGTGCTCCGTCTGGACGATCTCTACCGGAGGATTGCCCGGCCAGTGCACCATGCCGTCACGGATTGGCACGCTCACGTCGACCCACGGCTCCTGGGCCTGGTTCGGGGCTGATTGTCGCATGGACGCGTCCCTCCACCCCATCCCCAATGCATCCGCCGTACCCGCCGGCGCCGGCGAGGCGGCGGCCTCAAGCGGCCATGAGGTTCACGGGCGACATCGGCTCCTGTCCGGACAGGACGCGAACGACCTCGCTCGCCGCGAATCGTCGGACGAACTCGATCGACTCTTCCGAGTAATAGGCAGCGTGGGGAGAGATGACGACGTTCTCGAGCGAGAAGAGCGGGCTCGTCGGCCTCCAGTCCCGGCGCTTCGCCGGCTCCTCGGCGAGGTCGTCGAGCCCGGCCCCCGCGATCCACCCCTCCTCGAGCGCCCGGTACAGAGCGCCGTCGTCGATGATCGGACCACGGGCGGTGTTGACGAGGATCGCTGTCGGCTTCATGCGCCGGAGCTCGCGTTCCCCGAAGAGACCACGGGTCCCCTGGGTCAGCGGCGCCTGGAGGACGAGGTAGTCGGAGCGCTCCAGGAGCTCGTCGAAGGACACGGGATCAGCGCCGGCGGCGCGGATCTCGCCCGCGTCGAGAAAGGGGTCGTGCGCCGTGATGTGCACACCGAAGCTCGCCATCCTCGCGGCGACGTTTCGGGCGATCGCGCCGAACGACAGGAGCCCCAGGGTCGCGCCCCGCATCCGGTGGATCGGCCGGCCATCCTGCCAGGACCAGGATCCGCCGCGCGTGGCGCGATCGTACGCGGGCAGCTTGCGGGCGAGCGTGAGCAAGAGCGCCACGGCGTGGTCGGCGACCTCGTCGGCGCACCAGTCGTTCGGCGCGTTGGTGACGCGGATCCCACGGCGGGTCGCCGCCGCGACGTCGACGGTGTCGACGCCGGTGCCGTACCGAGCGATGACCTGACAGCGCCGGAGCCCCGAGATGGCTTGCCCCTTGACCTCGGCGTACTGCGTGAGCACGCCGACGGCGTCGCGCGCGACGGCCACGACGTCCTCCTCGGTCTTGCACTGCGCGGCGACCAGCTCGAAGCCGGCCGGCTCCACGAGAGAGCGCTCGATGTCGACGTCGCCGAAATCGTAGTCCAGCACGACGACCTGCCCCGTCCGTTCCATGCTCATGGTCCTTACCTCCGTTCCCGTGCCGTTCAGTGCGAGTGGCGAGGCAGCCCGCGAAGCTGAACGAGGTGTTGGTACCGAACGGCCGGCTCGAAGCACGCGCCCGTGGACAGGGGGCCGACCGCGTTCCGGTAGATCTCCTGCCATGGCGTCTGGCTCTCGAGCTCCGGCAGCTTCAGGGACCTGCGGCGCTGCTCGATCTCGTCGTCGGAGAGCAACACGTCCACGCGACGCCGGCGCAGATCGACCCGGATGCGATCCCCCGTCCGGAGCAGCGCGAGGCCGCCGCCCACCGCGGACTCGGGCGACGCGTTCAGGATCGAGGGGCTGTCCGAGGTGCCGCTCTGGCGGCCATCGCCGAGCGTCGGCAGGGATATCCCCGCTCGCACCAGCGCGTCGGGCGGATCCATGTTCACGACCTCCGCGGAGCCCGGATAGGCGATGGGCCCCGTGTTGCGCATGACGAGGATGCAGCGCTCGTCGATCCCGAGCGACGGATCGTTGATGCGAGCATGGTAATCCTCCGGCCCCTCGAAGACGATGGCCCGCGCCACGAAGACATCGGGATTCGCGGGGTCCGACAGGTAGCGGTCGCGGAAGATCTCTCCGATGACGCTGCTCTTCATGACGGCCGAGTCGAAGAGGTTCCCGCTCATGACGAGCAGGCCGGCGGCGCGGAGCAGAGGATCTTCGTACGACCGGATCACGTCGCGGTTGGCGACGGCGGCGCTCGCCACGTTCTCCCCCACGGTTCGTCCGGACACGGTGAGCGCATCCCCGTGGAGACGGCCCGCGCGGAGCAGCTCGTTCATGACGGCGGGCGCCCCTCCCGCGCGATAGAAATCCTCTCCCAGGAAGCGCCCGGCGGGCTGGCAGTCGACGAGCAAATGGACGTCTTGCCCGACCCTCTGCCAATCGTCGTTCGTCAAGTCGACCCCGACGTGGCGCGCGATGGCGTTCATGTGAATGGGGCAGTTGGTCGACGCGCCGATCGCCGAGGCGACCGCGATCGCGTTCTCGAACGCCGCCTTGGTCATGATCGCGCTCGGCGTCAGGTCCTCGTGCACCATCTCCACGATCCGGCGCCCGGTCGCGTAGGCCATCTGCGCCCGCTCCCGGTAGGGCGCCGGGATCGCCGCGCATCCGGGCAGCGACATCCCGACGGCCTCGGCGAGGACGTTCATCGACAGGGCCGTTCCCATCGTGTTGCAGTGTCCCACGCTGGGCGCCGCCGCGGCGACCATGTCCATGAACTCCCTGTAGTCGATGCTGCCGGCCGCGAGGAGCCGGCGAGCCTCCCAGATTACGAGCCCCGAGCCGGCGAGCCTCCCGCGGTAATATCCGTTCAACATCGGCCCGCCCGAGAGCACGATCGCGGGCAGGTCGACCGTCGCCGCCGCCATCAGGCAGGACGGCGTTGTCTTGTCGCAGCCGGTCGTGAGGACGACGCCGTCGAGCGGGTATCCGTGGAGCACCTCCACCAACCCGAGGTACGCGAGGTTCCGGTCGAGGGCCGCGGTGGGCCTCTTGCCTGTCTCCTGGAGGGGGTGCGCCGGGAATTCCAGCGGGATCCCGCCGGCGTCACGCACGCCCTCCTTGACCCGGACGGCGAGGCTCAGATGATGGCGATTGCATGGCACGAGGTCGCTCCCCGTCTGGGCGATCCCGATGACGGGGCGGCCGGACTGGAGCTCTTCACGGGTCAGCCCGAAGTTCAGGTAGCGCTCGAGGTACAGCGCCGTCATCTCCGGATTGGTCGCGTCGTCCCACCACGCCTGGCTCCTCAGCTTTCGCTTCTGGTTCATCGCTGTCCTTCCCGGCTCCCGGTTCCTGGGCGAGGGGGCGCCACGGCCTACCCGGCAGCCCGAAGCCCTTCATCGCGCGCCGCCGTTCCGGCCTCCGCGATGTGGATCACCGTCTTCGCTCCACCACCCCCTGCGCGCAGCCAGGCCGGCGCCTCGTCGAGCGAGATCCGCCGCGCGATCACCCGGCGCGCGGCGTCAGGAAACAGGATCAGGAACTGCTCGAGCATCCGGACGGCTGCCTCGTAGGACTTGCGGCCGGCGTTCACGGTCCCGAACATCAGCTGGTTCTGGAGGACGAAATCGCGCATCAGACCGGATGTGTCGAAATCCATCGCGGGCCCCGGCGCAGGGATGCCGGTGAGGATGAACGCGCCGTTCGCCGCCAGCGCGGGGAGGGTCTTGAACGCGAACGCCGGCACGCCGACCGCTTCGACGATCACGTCGAACCGCCCGTGGCGCCTCACAAGCCCCGCGACGTCGGTGGACTCGCTCGATACGTAGTCGGCGCCGATGCTGCGCACGAAGAGCGCTTGATGGCCGTCCGCCGGCTCCCTCGAATACACGACCGTTCGATACCCGTTCGCGACCAGCCCCATCGCCGTGAGCACGCCGATCGGTCCGGCGCCGAGGACCAGGCCCCGCGGTGCGTCGTCCTCCCAGGGCAGGCGCGTCAGGGCGGCGTCCAGCTGGGCGAACGCTTTGGCCACGACGCTCAGCGGCTCGACGAGGACGCCGAGCTCGCCGACCCCCGGAGGGACGGGGACGAGGTAGCGCTCCTCCTCGACGAAGAGCTCGGTCATGAAGCCGCCCGCCCCGGAGATCCCGCGCTCGATGAACTCGCCCGTCGCGCAGAAGTCCTGGTGCCCGACGCGGCAGGCCGGGCACTCGATCCTCGTGCAGGGCCGGCGCACCGTCGGCACCACGAGATCTCCGGGACGAAGGCGAATCATGCCCTCACCCGTCTGCACGACCTCGGCGAGCGCCTCGTGTCCCAGCACGAGCCGGTCCGTCCCTGCCGGGGCGGACCCGTACGTGAACGCGGCGATCTCTCGGTCGGTCCCGCACAGTCCGACCGCGAGGGTGCGGAGCAGCGCGTGCCCGTTCGCCAGCCGCCGAGCCTCCGGTCGGTCTTCCTCCTCGACGAGACACACAACCCTCTCGGCCATCAAGGCAGCGACCGACTTCACACGTCCCCTCTTCCTGCGAGCACCTGCTCGCTCGTCGTCGTGCGTGCCAGGCAGGGCACGCCGGCGCCGGGTCCCATGGGTCGTTCGTCCGGGGGCGGCAAGCCCGTGGCGAGCACTCGCCGGGGACCTACCGCTCGAGAGAAGGCGGCCGCGTCCCGGCGGGCGCGGGGGCGGTGAGCTCTCCCGTGTGATCGCGTTTGACCGGATTCGACCTGACTCGGCTGGCCGCTTGCTGCCGGCTCTCCACGAGATGCATTATTGGACGGGCAGCAACGGGGCCACGCCGCGGTTCTTCACGAGCACGACAAGGAACTTCGCGGGCTTCTTGGTGCTCGCGTTCCGGCCGACGGTGTGGATGTCGTTGGGCCCCTCGTAGAAGGTCTGGCCCGGGGTGAGCGTCACCTCCTTGCCGCCTTTCACGCCCATCACGATCGAGCCCTCGAGGACGTAGATGAAGCCGTGGGCGTCGTGACGGTGCACCGGATCGGCGGCGCCGGGGGGGTAGTCGACGAGGAGCATCATCAGCTCCTTGCCTGGGATGTTCGCGAGCTCCTTCGTCAGGAGCGTCGTGACGACCGGCTCGGGCGCGGCGACCGCGGGGCGGGCGAGCAGGCCCACCGCGACGGCCGCCACGGCGGCACTGCTCTTCACGAACCGCGACGTGCGAGAGGCGAAACGGAGATTCTGGAGCATGGGATCCTCGTGGTCGGTCAGGGAGACTCGTCGATCGCGAGCGCCTTCTGCGCGGCCGTGTCGGCGCGCATGCGTTCGCTGAAGCGGAGAAGCTTGAGGGCAGCGAGGAACCGACGCGGCGTGAAGATCGGCTTGAAGGCCCTGTGCATACCGGCATTGAGGAACGCTGCCCAGCGCATCACCTCGTCGCGAGCACGCGGCGTGCCGTCGCGGAGGAGCCGCGTGTCGGGGAACGATCGGCGCGTGAGCACGCGCCGCGCATGTGAAAGAGCTTCACCTGCGCCGCCAGGCACCGGAGCCGGAGAACGATCCCATCGAATCATGACGGGCTCGTCGCGCGCCCGAGCCATGAATGCGCCGCGGGGGCCCGGTGCTCCGCGCTCATGGCACATTTCCGTCAATGGTGGCGCAACCTTCGGCGCGCGTGACGGTGTGGACTCGATCCGCGCGGCTTCGCCGGGCGCCAACCCTCACCCCAGGGCGTCGCCTGAGCATATACTCGGTGGCGGAGGTTCGGTCATGCCGGTGCGTGGCACGCGGGTTTGGTATTGGGCGCCGATAACGGCGGCAGCGCTCGTCGCGGCAGGCGGTCCATTGGCTTGCGGTAGGGTGCTTCTGGACGATCCAGGCGCCGCGGGCGGCAGGGAAGGGGGAAGCTCCTCCGAGGTCGGCGGTTCCGGGGAGGCCGGGAACACGGCGTCAGGAGGAGGTGTTGGAGCGAGTGGCGCGGGCGGGACCACGGGCAACGGCTCCGGCACGGGTGGCCCGTTCGGCTCGACCGGGTCGAGCGACGGCGGCGCGGCAGCGAGCTCGGGCGGCATGGGCGGCGGGGCTCCGGAGGGAACCGGCGGGAGCGCGGGGGCGCCCGCGGAGCTGGACTGCGCCACGGCGCGGCCCATCTCGAGCTCGCTCGATCTGAAGTACCAGGTCGACGTCGACGAATTGCCGCTCATCTCGGAGGTCCAGGGGGACCTGACGCTCAGCGAAGGGGTGAACCGGCTGCACCGCCTTGGCTGTCTACGGCGCGTCACGGGCACGCTCACCGTCCGGTACACGCGTAACCTGCCCACGCTCGAGGGGCTCGAGCGGCTCGAGTCCATCGCGGCGGGGTTGACGATCGTGAACAACGATACGCTCGCGAGCATGGCGGGGCTTGAAGGCCTGAAGGTGGTGGATGGCTCATTGAACATCCATTCGAACCTCCGCCTCGCTGACCTGGGCGGACTCGAGAGTCTGACGACGGTGCGCCATGGCATCCAGATCGAGAACAACCCCGTCCTGGCGAGCCTCGCCGGGCTGCGCAACCTGACCGGCACGGGCGCGGTGGCGCTCAAATCCAACCCGGCTCTCAGGAACTTGCAGGGCCTCGACGGCGTGAGTGAGCTCGCCAACCTGCTCGTCATCGGCAACGCGAAGCTCGAGAGCCTCGAGGGGCTCTCGGCGCTCGAGACGATCTACCAAGATCTCACCATCGGGAGCAACGACGTCCTCACGTCCATCGATGGACTCTCTGCGCTCCGGGCGATCGAGCAGAATCTCACCATCTCGAACAACCGGGAGCTCACGAGCCTCGATGGACTTTCTTCGCTCGAGCGGATCCACTACGGTCTCGAGATCACGACGAACCCGAAGCTCCCCACCTGTGAAGCGGAAGAGCTCCGTGAGCGGACCGGCGTTCCACGAGCGTCCGTGATCAACAACGACGACTCGGCGACGTGCCCCTGACCCGGGGCGTGGCGCGCCGTTGCGCGCGGGGCTGCGCAACTGCGCGGGCGTTCGCTCGACGCGCCTGGTGAGCGAAGGGCACCGCCGCGCCGTCTACCTGCGCAGGGGACGTTCCTGCCGGGTCTTGCCCGTCAGCGCGCCGTCCTGCGCCACCACCGCGTCGCCCAAGCTGGCTGACCGGCATCGCTTTGAGATCTGTTTAAGGAGCGTCCCCGCACCCCGCTCCCATCGTTCCTCCGTACGGCGAAAGCGCCCGCCGAACGGAGGACCTCATGCCCCGCTCCATTGTCGCTCCTTTCCTCTATGCCGTCGCTCTCCCCGCCGCCCTTGCCGCCTGCGGCTACGTCGAGATCGCCCCGTACGGCACCTCGGGTGGCAGCTCAACGACTGCGCCCGCCTCGCGACGGGCAAGGTCGTCTGCTGGGGCAGCGATGGCTCCTCCTCGCACGCCGAGCCGGTCGAGGTGCCCGGGCTCGACGATGCGATCCAGGTGAGCGCCGGGTACTCCCGGTACTGCGCGCTCCGGCAGGGCGGCAGGGTCGTCTGCTGGCGGTTCTCCGCGGGGGCGAACCGTCGCGATCTGTCGCGTCCCCGGGGATTGGGGGAGAGCGTGACGACGCCTCGCTCGAGCCCAGGCGAGGTCTGAGGTAGGCTTCCCCGCCCATGAGCCTGCTGCTCTCGATGACCTCTTGCCCCAACTGCGGCGCGCCGCTCTCCGTCGAGCCGGGGCTGCGCAACGTCATCTGCATCTTCTGCAACACGAGTCTCTTCGTCGAGCGGCCCGCCACCGGCGCCGCCGTCGCGCAAATCAGGGCGCAGAGCGTCTCGAAGGACGACATCGAGCGCGTCAAGCAGCTGCTCGTCGACGGCAAGCGCGACGAGGCCATTGCCCACTATGCGCGGGCAGCGTCCGTGTCCAGAGACGAAGCCGAGCGGGCCGTGGAGAGCGTGTTCCTCTCGGCCTACTGGACGCTCGTCCGTCACATGCCGATCAACGGCTTCGGCTTCTTCCTCCACGCGGTCTTCGTCTTCGGGGGCGCCGGGATCGCCGCCTGGGCCGCAACACAGGCGGTCGAGTCGCCGGCGTACCTGGCGCTCGTCGCGGCGGGGGGCCTCTTCGCGATTCTACAGCTCGCGCGGTTCCTGCGGCACCTCGCCTCCACCCTGGTCGCATCGTTCGGCTCCCTCGGCCGCGGGCGCGTCCTCCGTTGCTCGGTGGTGCGGGAGTTCGTGAAACAAAATGGCTTCCTCGTCGTGGTCGTCTTCGAGGTCGTCCCCGACGACGGCAGTCCGGCCTTCGTCGACCAGGAGACCCTCCTCGCCGGCGAGGAGTCTCTTCGGAAGCTCTCGCCGGGCAACGTCGTCCGCGTGCGCTTCGATGGCGCTCGCAAGCGCGTCTTCCCGACCACCCCCGTCGCCGTGCTGGCGACGGGGGTCTGACGCGGGGCGATCGCCGAAGAGCCGCACGGGGTACGGGCGCGCCCTGCAGCACCTCGGCGTGCTGGAGAAGGCCGAGCTCGTGATCATCAAGCGGGAGGGACGCCATCGCTGGAACTACCTGAACGTGCTCCTCATCAAGCGGATCCACGACCGGTGGATCAGCCCCCACGCCACCGCCGCGGTCGATCTCCTCGAGCGGCTGAAGCGCGATCTGGAGACGTGACGCGGGAGGCCCCGCGTCACGACGGCGGGACGACGGCGGTGGCGGGCGTAACCACCACCTTCCCCCGCGCGCGACGGCTCTCCAGATAGCGGACCGCCTCCGGTACCCCGCTCAAGGGATAACGCCGATCGAGCACCGGCCTGACCGTGCCCGCTTCGATCAGCTTCGTCAGGGCGATGAGATCGGCGGCGCTCGGACGCGACGCGTGCACCTTCATCGCCTTCGACCCGGACCATCGCCCCAGGAGCGCGACCCGCAGAAACGCCCCGGTGGTTCCTCCGACGAGCACGTACGTGCCGCCATCGCGGAGCACGCGCCGGTAGTCCGAGACGGATCGGTAAGCCGCCGCGTCCACGATCAGCTCGTACTCGTGCCCGCTCCGGGTGACGTCCGCGCGCGTGTAGTCGACGACGTGATCGGCGCCCAGCGACCGCACCAGCTCGAGGTTCCTGGTGCTGCACACCCCTGTCACCTCCGCGTTCAGGGCCTTCGCGATCTGGACAGCGAACGTCCCCACCCCTCCGGAGGCGCCGTTGACGAGCACCCGCTGCCCGGCCCGAGCCCGCCCGCAGTCGCGGAGCGCCTGGAGCGCAGCCAACGCCGCCAAGGGGACGGCCGCAGCTTCCTCGAAGCTCACGTTCGACGGCTTGGGGGCCAGCGCCTGCTCCGACGTGCAGACGTATTCCGCAAAGCCTCCCCACCCGTGAGCGGACAGATCCCCGAACACCTCGTCGCCCACCCGGAACCGGGTCACGTTCTTCCCCACCGCCTCCACCCGACCGGCGATGTCGGCGCCGGGCACCCGGTGCTTCGGCGCGAAGAGCCCGAAGCCGAGAAACCGAACGAAGAACGGATCCGCCCGCATCATGTGCCAGTCGGCCGCGTTCACCGACGCGGCCTCGATCCGCACGAGCACACCGTCGTCCCTGAGCGCGGGCATGGGGATCTCCTCGAGCCGCAGGTTGTCCGCCGAACCGTATTCGTACTGAACAATCGCCTTCATCGCATTCTCCCGGGGCGAGCCCCTTCGCCGCCCGCTGCGATGGTGGTTCCGGACGCCGGACGCCGCCGCTCCACGCAGGAGCCTTTCAGCTCCCAGCGGGAGGACCGTGCCTCGAGCCGGCCCCTGGCAGCGCCTACCTCTCGTGGCGATGCTCCCCGCACGCCCCCTCGCCGTCCGCGGCAGCGAGCGTCGCCCCCAGGGCGCTCAGCCCACCGTCGACGGGGGCACGCCGAACCGCTTGCGGAACGCGGCCGCGAACTTGCTCGGGTTCTCGTACCCCACCCGCTGCGCCACCTCGGTCACGTTGCACGCCCGCTGGCGCAACAGGCGATGGGCCTCTTCCAGCCGGTGGTTCCGGAGGTACGCGAAGACCGGCGCGCCGAAGAGCGCGCGGAACCCCGCCTTGAGCTTCACCTCGTTCAGCCCGGCGTGCCGGGCGAGCTCCGGGAGCGTCGGCGGGTCCACCATGCGCGCCAGCAGGGCGTGCCGCGCCCGCTCGAGCCGCGCGACGTCGTGCTGCGAGAGGAGCGGCGACGCTGCGCTCTCGCTCTCCTCCAGCTGATCGACCATGGCCGCCATCAGCTCGAGCCCCTTGGCCTCCAGGTAGAGTTGCCGGGAGAGACCCCTGGCGTCGCAGGCCAGGATCTCGTCGAGCAGCCGGTACAGGGTCGGCGACATGGCGTGCGTCGCGCGCGGGTAACCCCCGGTGTGGGCCACGATCCGCTCGAGGGGCGCAGGCAGGACCTGCGAGCCCAGGAGCTCGCGGAGCCGCCATGCGTCGATGGTGAGGCAGAGGCTGTCCTGATCCTGACCGAGGGTCGACTCGTCCCATTCGCACACGAGCTTCAGCGGCCTCTTCACCTGGCCGATGCGGAATATCCCGCCCCCGAGGAGAAAGCCGTCTCCCTCGCTGCTCCTCACCCGCATGTGCGGTCCCCGCGACAGGACGAACTCCAGCCCCGTCGGCGCGTGGTCGATGACCATCCCCGACGCCCACGCCCACCGGTACCGGGAGGCGGAGAGGGAGATGCCGGAGCGCAGCGTGGAGGCGCTGATGAGGCCCGTGTTGCCCTGCAGGTCCCAGCGCACCTGGCGCTCGAACGGGGTGGGCGTCTCGATGGGTGCGGCGCCCTGGAGGATCCCCGCCGCGAACGTCTCGAGATCGCGCTCGCTTCCCTCGATCCTCATCGCCTCCATGCGGACGTTTTAGCACGCGCCGCGCCCGGCTGGCTGCCGGCGAGGGACCAGCTCACCCTCGGTCCTCGGGCGATGCGCTGACACGCCGCGACCGCGTGGGCGCCCGGGCGCTCACGGGGGAGCCTGCCGGTGCTGGATGGCGTGCTCGGCCGCCATCCTCTGGCGGATCGCCTTCGGGCGCCGAGGGGGCGATCTGTGCGATCGCGGACGGGCAACCTTCGCTCGCCGGGCGTGCTCAGCCCGCGCTCCGGAAGATGACGGCGGTCCCGAGCGCCGCGCTGGCTGGAACGAAGATGTCCCCGGAGGCCGACTCCCTCAGCGGGAAGCCGTTCTCCTCCAGCAGCTTCCGCGCGGCGCCGACGTCCCGCACCGCGACCGCGTAGGCCACGAAGGCCGGGAGCGCGGGGGCGCGCTCCCCCGGCAAGATCGCCTCCAGATCGGAGTCGGCGACGAGGGTGATCCGGGAGCCTTCGAGATCCAAGACGCGCGTCGGTCCGTCGGCGCGGGCGCTGCGGCCAGTGTACTTCTCGTAGCGGCGCTCGACCTCGGGCAGATCAGCTTCGGCCACGCAGAGCACGGAGTCGACGAGGTCCACCGCGCCGTTCGGATGATCCATGTGCAGCTGCGTCTGCAGCAGCTCCGCCTGCAGGTCCTCCGCCATCGCGATCCTCCCCTCGGGGACGCGGCCTGACCCGGCCTCCTCCGGATCGCCGCTGTCGAGCTCGAGCAGGCGGATCGGCGCCATCCGGAGCCCCTCCGCGGTCTCCACCGGCCGCTGCACGGTGTTGACGCCCCCGTGACGGACGCCCTCCGCGCTGAGGCGGCCGGCGAGGGCGGCGGCGTCGGGCGCGCCGAGCACGAGGATGTGCAGGCCCTGGAAGCGCGCGAGGCACGCGGCGATCCTGGCGACCGTCGCGCGGATGGCCTGCATGATCCGCGGCAGGTGCTCGGGGGGAGCCTGGAGGGGGATGATCTTCGCGCCGGCGGGGATCCGGGCGGAGCCGTCGTCGCTGACGCAGGTCATCAGCTCGACAAAGCTGCGCGGGAAGTCGGCGTGGGTGTTCGCCGCGCCGAACGGCCGGGGAGGCTCGCCCTCCGCGGGCGACAGCGCGGGGTAGGCGGGCGGCGACAGATGAAAGCCGAGGCGCCGGTAGAGCTCGAGCCCCTCCTCCATATCGCTCACCACATGGCCTACGTGATGCAGGTGATTGATGTCACGACTCATTCCAGATCACCTCCCGTTCAGATCGCCGTGGAAGACGTAGCCGGTGTGCAATGGTTCCATGAACATCTTGACGAGCGAGGCGCTCACCTGGGCTCGCCTCTCGCCGTTGTCGAGGCCGCGCCCCACGCAGCCCGAGAACGCGACGTAGATCGTGCCCCGGCCGGCGGCGTCCTCCACGATGAGCAGCGCGTCGGCGGGAGGGGGAGCGGGCGGGTGCAGGCACATCTTCGGGTCGGCGTCGGGGTTCGGGCCGGCGGGCGCCTGGTTCAGCGCGGCGGCCAGCGCGGCGGCCTCAGCCCCGGAGAGGCGCGCGGAGGACTGGAGGGCGTCGCCGTGCTCGCCGTAATAGCAGACGGCGATCGAGGTCGGATGGGCGGGCGACAGCGCCGACCGCGCGCCCGGGTGCGTCGCCTCGGGGCGCCTCGACGGGGGGCGCCTGTCGGGGCAGCCGTTGTGGTCGACGCCGGCGAGCTGCACGCTGTCGAGGATCCGGCGCGTGACCTCGGGGTCATGGGTCCGGACGGAGATGAGGATCTTGCGCGAGGGGATCCTCAGCCAGCCGAAGTAGCGGCCGTCCGCGCCCCGCCCCTCGATGCGCTCAGCGCTCACGCCGCCTAGCGACACCTCGCGGTGCGCGAACGCGGGGTCGGCCCCCACGGCGCTCGGCGCGTCGAGCCCGATCTCGGCGACCTCCTTGGTCGGCTTCTCCGGCGTGAGGCACTGGCGCTGCGCCCCCATTCCACGGACGACCGTGGGCCTGTCGCTCATGTTGCAGCCGTAATCGTTGACGGCCCAGTGGGCCGAGACCGAGATCTGCACGCCGAGCGAGCTCTCCTGCCGCCACGCCGCCGGGGCGGCCGGCGGCGGGGGCGTGGCCGGAGCGGCGCTGGAAGGCGCCGGTGCGGGGCGCTCCGGGGGGCGCTCCGGGGCCGGAGAGGCGCCGCAGGCGGCCGATGCAAGCGCGATAAATGCTGCCGCGAGCCCCCGCCGCGTCAAGGAGACCGAGGCAGGAGCGTACGGGCCCCCGATGCCATGACAGATGCATCGACGAGGAGGTCCCGCACGCCGCAGCTCGCGCCAGCGCGGCGGACCGCACGCCAGCGCCGCGGCGCTCACGCCCGCGCGAGGCGACGGCGATGACATGCAGAGGATGCATGGCGGACATGCGGATCCCGATTTTGAAAATGTATTTACAATGCTCCAGATGTCCGTCGGATCCTCCGGGGATTTTGGGCGGGCGTGACGACGGATCGCACCGCCTCGGGAGGCATGGGCCCAACGCGGGCCCAAGGGCCAAACCCCGGGCCTGGGGAGCTCGCCGTCCCGGAGCCGCCCTGCCGGCCCCGGGACGGCGAGCTCCCCGTCCGGGCCCACCGTCCAGCTCCGCCCGTCAGAAAAACCTCGTGATCACGAGGCGTTAGTGTAATTCAAAAAAGATCGCCCCGCGTGTCGATCGCGTGGTCGCCCGTTCGTCGTGACGGTGGAGGCGGGGCCGAGCGGTCGACGCCGCCGGGGCGCTCCTCTTCGAACCGGAAGGAAACTCGACGATGCGATTCATGATCACCGCGGCACGGGCGACCGACGACGCGAAGCACGACGCACAGGCAGCGGAGGATGCGCCCCCGGACGAGGAGCTGTTCGCCGCGTACATGAAATACAACGAAGACATGCAGAAGGCCGGCGTGCTGGTCGCGTCCGAGGGCCTCAATCCCGCCGGGGCGCGCGCGCGCGTCGGGATTTCGGGGGGGAAGCGCGTCCTGCTCGACGGGCCCTTCGCCGAGTCGAAGGAGCTCGTCGGCGGCTTCTACCTGATCGAGGTGGGCTCGAAGGAAGAGGCGATCGCCTGGGCGCTGCGCTGCCCCGTCGGGCTCGGGAGCGCCGAGGTGCTCACGATCCACCAGATGACGGAGCTCTCGGACATCCCGCCGCGGTTCAGGGAGATCATCGCCGAGGTGGCGCCGACGTGGAGCGTGTCCTTCTCGAGGGCGCAGTAGGCCGGGCGGCGGTCTGGGCCGATGGGCGTTCGATTTTTCTCCCCCGCGTTTTTTTCAGCGATGAGTTTCCTCGGGCAGCGGGGTCTATGGGGTACAGCCGGTCGGGATCATGACGCCGGCTGTCGCCGGGGACGGCGGCGGCGCTCGGGGCATGCGGCCTTCGTCGCCGCCGCGACCGGGAAGAGCGGTTCGAGCCGCCGGATGAGACGCTGCACGAGCTGTCACGAAGGGAGAAGGAATATGGTCATGAAGCGCGTCTTGATCGCGATGTGCCTGTTCGTCGCTGCATGTGGGGGTGAGGAGGACGACGCGCCCGTCGCGTGGGAGGACATGAGCTTCGATCAGCGCTTCGCGTTCATGGAGGATGTCGTCCTGCCGGAGATGAAGGAGACCTTCGTCGCGTTCGACGCGAAGTTCGAGGGAATGACGTGCGTGACCTGTCACGGCAGCGGCGCCGCCGACGGGACCTTCGCGATGCCGAGCCCCGACCTCCCCCCGCTCCCCGCCACCGAGGAGGCGTTCGCCGAGTACGTGAAGGATCCGGAGATCGAGCGGTGGGGCACATGGATGTTCGAGACGGTCATGCCTCGGATGGCCGATGTGCTGCAGATCGCCGCGTACGACCCGATGACCAACACCGGCGACTTCTCGTGCAATGGCTGCCACACGCTTGAGGGAGTCGAGCAGTGAAACCGCCGGGCACGCCGCCGGCGGAGATGCAAACGTAGCGGATGGGTGGGTCTCGACGTCGAGCGTGAAAGGTGAAAGGCTCCGGCGGCGACAGCTCAATGCGCTCGGCAGGCAGATGCTCGGGCAGCTTTTGCCCTCCGCGCGGGCGGATGTGACGCCCCTTGTCCCCGCCTCCGGATGAGCTGCCCGGCGCTGTCCGGGGCAAACGGTGATCACGTGATCACGAGGGGCGGTGAGCGTGAGCGCCGAGGAGGCTCCGGGTGAGCGGCCCCCGTCGACGAGCAGCTCGTGCAGCGCCTCCTTGAGGTGCTCCTCGTCGACCGCCGTGCCGCGCCCCGCGTCGCGCGCCGCCCACCGCCTCGGCGCCCCGCAGAGTTGCTCTCTCGCACGCTCGATCTCCTGTACCCTGCGGGCATGCGACCTTTGGTCCAGGGGCTCGCCTCCGCCCTCGCGCTCTCCTGTTCCAGCGGCACCTCGACCGAACACGCTGCTCCACCTCCCACCGCCGCTTCCACCCCTGGCACCAGCCCGACCATGACATCGAGCACATCTACCTTCGTCGATCTCGTTCTGACCCTTCCCACCGGGCTCACCCTCCAGGCGGATACCCGCGAGGAGGTCTCCTCCCTCATCCCGGGGAGCCCCGCCGTGGAGCACTTCCGGAGCTACCAGGACGCCTCCGGACAGGGCCTCTATTTCTTTGCCTGGGAAGGTGCACCCACGCGCGACCGAGGCCCCATGAAAGCCGTGGAGACCTGGAAGGTCCAGGTGGGCGCCGCCGATGCCACCGTCAGCCGCACCAGCCACTTCTTCGGCCATGAAAGGGAGGTCCTCGTCGCCCACGTCGAGGGGCCTCCTCCCGCGCGCCGCAGGTACATGATCTACACCACCCGCCTCGACCGCGCCGTGTTCGATGCCCTGCTCGCGGCCATCCGTTTCTCCCCCAGGTGATCGGCGATGCCCGAGATGCGAACGGAAGATGCGCGCGCGTTCCACGAACACGGACCCAAACACATGCGGAGAGCGGCGCACTGGCGGCCGTGGCGAGGATGGGATCCCCATCGGCGCCACCGCCAGGAGCACGCGCCGGAGCAGGCCGCCGTCCTTGCCCGTGGTCGCGGTGCTCACGAGGACCGTGCCGGGCTGGACCGTGCGGGGCGTCGAAGCCTGCATGGTCAACCCCGGACCAAGGCCCGGACAACCCTCGGCGTGGCTTCGGCAACGCCGCGCGCGTGGGGGAGCGCAGCGTGCTACAGAACCGGTCATGAGCGGCGATCGCGAGCAGGAGGCGGGGAGCTCGGCCTCCGGGACGGCCGCGCGGCGCTCCGGCTGGGTGGAGGCGAGCGACGTCGAGCGAGAGGTCAAGGCACCAAAGCCGATCCACGCCTTCGGTCACGTCGTCGAGCTCATGGTCGTCCTTGGCGTCGTGTGGGGCATCGTCTCTGTCCTTCTGCGAAGCTGCCAACTCGTTGATTGGTGAGGTGTCGCCCAGGTTCGTCCCTGGTTCGCCGCTCCCGCGCCTTCCGATCGGCTGCGCCCTGACGCTCCCGGCCCGCGGCGCGGCGCCGGCCAGGGCGCCGCGGTAGCCGGCGCGCCGGCGAGCGGTGGTGGCCGGCGTTGCCGCCGTGGCGGCCGGCGTGCCCGCCGTGGCGGCCGGCGTTGCCGCCGTGGCGGCCGGCGTTGCCGCCGTGGCGGCCGGCGTGCCCGCCGTGAGCGCCGGCATGACTGGCTGGACCGGCGCCGCGCTACCCGTGGGCGGGGGCCTGGTCAGGGGAGGCGGCGTCGGGCGTGGCGCTGCAACTGCTGAGGAGCGCGGTGAGGGCGGCGCAGGAGGCGGCGGGGCGAAGGTGGCGGTGCATCCGCGCTCCCTACCAAGAACCGCGGGCCGGAGTCCCCTGCGGGGCGCTGTCGCGCAAGTTGCGCAAGCTCTACCCCATTTGAGCAAGCCCCTGCCCGATCCGGACCGCCCGGGGACCGCGGAAAGGCGTGAACCCCGCAAAAGCCGCGTGGCCCGACTCCTGCCAAGGGAACCACGCCTCCGCAACACGGCGACGGACCCCCGATGGCGCGTCGCCGAGGCGTCCTCGACACGGCGATCGCCGCGTCGAGCAACGCGTCGATCCTTCGCTTCGACGCTGCGCATGTCGCCGCCGCGGAGGGAGGTGCTCGTGCATTGCAACCGCCTCGCCGGGAACGGCGCGGCCCCACGGAGAGACATCATGAACGTTCAGCGTCGTATCAACAATCATCGATTCGCCTCCGCGCTCTGGCTCGCGCTCTCGATGGCCCCGTTCGCCGCGGGCTGTCAGGTGGAGGTGGCCGACGAGGCCGTCGAGCCGATCGCCTCCGAGGCGCAGGAGGCGAGGGCAGGCGGCACCATCTCGGTGGCCCTCTGCGGCGGCCTGCTCGGCCTCACCTGCAAGCCCGGCTTCTTCTGTGATTACGAGATCGATGCCATGTGTGGCGCGGGCGATCAGTGGGGCGCCTGCACGCCCATCCCGAAGATGTGCACGAAGGAGTACGACCCTGTCTGCGGCTGCGACGGCAAGACGTACGGCAACGAGTGCGCGGCGAACGCGGCGGGCGTGTCGGTGGCGTCGCTCGGCGCGTGCGGGGCTCCCGAGGAGCAGGCGTGCGGCGGCATCGCCGGCCTCGCGTGCGAGCGCGGGTTCTTCTGCGACTACGGCCCGGAGGCCCAGTGCGGCGCGGGCGATCAGACGGGCACCTGCGAGCGCATCCCGGAGGCGTGCCTGGACGTGTACGACCCGGTCTGCGGCTGCGACGGGAAGACGTATGGCAACGCCTGTTACGCGAACGCGGCGGGCGTGTCGGTTGCGTCGTCCGGCGAGTGCGGGGATGTCGGGGAGCAGGCGTGCGGCGGCATCGCCGGCCTCGCGTGCGAGCGCGGGTTCTTCTGCGACTACAGCCCGGAGGCCCAGTGCGGCGCGGGCGATCAGATGGGCACGTGCGAGCCCACCCCGCAGGCCTGCCTCCATGTGTACGATCCGGTCTGCGGCTGCGACGGGCGGACGTACAGCAACGCCTGCACCGCGAACGCGGCGGGGGTGTCGGTGGCGTCGCGCGGCGCCTGCGACGCGCGCCTGTGAAGCGCGGCGCCTGCGACGCGCGCCTGTGAAGCGCGGCGCCTGCGACGCGCGCCTGTGAAGCGCGGCGCCTGCGACGCGCGCCTGTGAGTGGGCGCTTTGGGCACCCTCTGCCACACCGGCGGTGGAGCGGATGATCCGATCGACGCACAGCAGGGCGTCGGCCCCTCGATTCTCCTGAATCGAGGGGCCGACTGCGCCTCGCACCGCGCTGAAAGCCAAAGAAGCGCACGCTCGCGCACCCGTCGCGCCACCTCGCTGTCATCGTCCTTTGAAGGCGGCGGCGCATCGTGGAAGCGCACGCCCATGGCGGTCTTCTCGAAAACGCCGTCGATTGCCAGCGTGTGAAAATGGACGTGAACGTTCAAGCTCGAGCCGAATCTCTGAAGGAGGGTGGCGGGTCTATCTGCGGCCCGCGCGACCGCCGAAGCCCGCGCTGCGCAGGTGCAGCGCGGGCAGCGCGGCCGGCTGCCTGGTAAACTCGCAGGCGATGGAACTCACGCCCGCCTTCACTTATCCCGCGCAGGTGCCCGTGCTGCTGCGCCAGCAGGGCTATGCGGTGCTCAGCCCGCAGGGCGTCGCCGAGCTCACGGGCTGCGACCTGGGCGAGCTGCATGCGCTGCGGCCCTCCTGGGACGACCTGCCGCCGGACCGCTACCTCAAGGACGGCGGGCGCTACCGCAGCCGGCGGCACTCGTGCTTCGTGGTCGAAGGCGGCGCGGTGCGCCAGGCGCCGCGTCGCGCGCACTGGCAGCCCGTCGAATACAACGCGCTGCACGGCGGCATGCAGCGGTGGTTCGAGCCGATGCAGCCGCAAGTGGTGGATCCGCCCGCCTGGGCGCGCCTGCTGCGTGCGCTCGGGCAGGTCGCTTCCGGCCGCAAGGGCGAGCAGCCCTGGTTCGTCGAGGCGCACCAGTTCCGCATCGATACGCAAGGGGGGATCGGCCGCCCCACGCCGGAAGGCGCGCACCGCGACGGCGTGGATCTCGTGGCGGTGTTCCTCGTCGGGCGTGAGGGCATCAAGGGTGGCGAGACGCGTGTCTTCCAGGCGGACGGGCCCGCAGGCCAGCGATTCACGCTCACCGAGCCGTGGAGCCTGCTGTTGCTGGACGACGAGCGCGTGATCCACGAGACGACGCCCATCCAGCCCGCCGGCGAGCTCGGCCATCGCGACACGCTGGTGCTGACGTACCGCGCGGGCGGCTTCCAGGGCGCCTGATCATGCTCTCCCGACGCACCTGCGCTGCCGTCCTCGCCTCGCTCGCCGCGGCCCGCTGCGTCCCCGCCCCGACGCTCGCCCCGGCTCCGGCTCCGGCGGCCGCGAGCGGACCTCCTCCCGCTGCCCCTCACCGCCCTCCGCCCGAGGCGACCACCGCCAACGCCGGCGCGGCGCGCTGCCAGCTCCGCGGCCCCTCCGATCTTGGCGCCCTGGCCGCCGGAGGCGCCTTCGCCCTGGGCTTCGGCGACCGCGGCGGGCTCGCGGTGTGGGCCGGCCCTGGAGGCGCACGCGCGAGGCCGCTCACCGCATTCGCGGAGCCGGTGGGCGCCGAGGTCGCGCTCGCCTTGCCGAAGGACGCGGCGCCGCGGGAGGTGGTGCCCGTCGCCGGCGGCTTCGTCGTGCTCGCCCAGCGCCTCGCGGTGCGCCCGCTCGCCTGCGCGTCGCGCTGCGTCGACGCGACCTGCTCCTCGTGGCCGGCGGGCACGCCGCAACCGCACGTCTGTTCCCGGCCCTGCTGGCGCCCGTGTCCCGGGCTCGAGCCGGTTGGCCTCGTCGCCCAGCGCACCGACTCCGCAGGATGTGCTCTCGGCGCGTGGGTGCCTCTCCAGGGCGGCCCCTTCGACATCGAAGCCGTGATCCCCGGGACGGACCGCGCCTTCGCGCTCGTCACGGGCAAGGACTTCATCTCAATCCACGTGCCGGCCGCACGCGCGCCGGCCGTGCGCTCGTGCGCCGCACGCGCGCCGGCCAGCGACGCTCTCGAGGTGACAAGGAGCGAGCTGCCGGCCGCCGACTACGCGCTTCCCGTGCGAGGCTCCGGCCCGCCGACCCTCCTGCTCCTCGACGAGGGCGGCGCGCTGCGCGTCGTCGGCCCCGGCGGCGTGCGCTCGGTACAAGGCAACTTCACCGACGCGCTCTCCGGGCGGCTCCTCGACGCCCGCCTCCAGGCCCGCTGGGGGCCCGACGGCAGGATCCACGTCGCGCGGCAGGTCTGGCTGATCTCCATGGATACCGTCCAGTACGCCGTCCTCGACGCCATCGACGCTCCCGGCGCGGCCAGCGCCGGCGGCGCCCTCGACCACCTCGCGCTGCGCCTCGACGGCGCCGCCGAGCGCGGCGCGCTCCGGACGCCCTTCGCCGAGTACGTCGAGCCACACGGCGAGCGCGGGCGCTTCCGGCGGCGAACGTGGCTCCATCGCACCGTCGGCGAGGACATCGACCTGCGCGCGGCCGATCCGGACGCCAGCGACGCGCGCGCGCGGGTCGCCTGGTCCGGCGAGGCCTTTGCGATCACCTACGCCGTTCCGCGTGGAGGCGTCGCGGCGCTCCGGGCCGTTGCCGCCGACTGCTCCGGCGCCAGCGCAGGCGGCAATACCGCGGAGACGCAGGCTACGCAGGACTGACCAGGACCCGAATCGACGGCGCCCTCCGCCCGCTCCGCCCGGGTCCGAAGTCCGGCGTGGGCTCGATCCGCCGGACGTGGACCGTCGCCTCGACGTGCGCGCCGAGATCGTCACCCTCGCTCCCGGAACGCTTGCAGCGGCACCACGGGTGCGCTGGGCGGCAGCCCGTCCTCGTCCTGCCCCGGCCGGACCGACGAGCGCAGGAAGCCCCGCGACGTCCGCCATCGCCTGCAACGCGCCCTGGCCGAACACAAATCCTCCCGTCGCCGGCCGGCGAAGACGCGCCGGCTCGATCCGGTTTTGTTCGGCGCTCCAGGAGCTGCACTGACACTCTCACAAGAACCGTCTCAGGGGGGCCAGCTCACGATCTGCGCGAGCATGCGCTCCTCGGGAACGACGTCGCGGCGAGGTGCCGGCAGCGCGCCTGGATCATCCGAGGCGCGCGGCCGCCGCAGGCGCTCGAAGGCCGCGAACGCCTGCGAGCGGTTCTACGAAACGCGCGCCGGATAACCACTTGTTGAACGAAACCGCGCTTCGCGCGGTAGCAGTCAAGCCGCGAGCTCTTACTTGAGCCCAGGTGATTCGTGCAGCAGCGTTCCGAGCGCATCTTCTGGAACGGTGAAGTCGCTGCCGGACTCTGACGGTCTCCACCCTCGCTGCAATGCATACTCGATGACCCGTCGTACGAGAGCCGATGAGACGACGGTTTCTTGATGAGGGGTGAGCAGGGAGACGACGCCGTTCCCGCAAGGAACGGTCACCTCAGCGTGGTGGATGGGCGTGCGATAGACCGGCACCCACGCGAGCAGCTTCTGACCACGACCGCCTTCATGCTGAACGACGAGGGTGAGCCTGCGGGCCCTGAGGACATCGTCCCATGCGGAGGCGTTCTCAATCCAACGCTCCGGCTCGGTAACGAGCCATCGGTAGCGCTCGTCGTCGATCACAATTGTCCGGGCTCGGCGAGGAAGACCCATGCCTGCGAAGTCTACTCGAACAGGCTGCGTCGCGCCCGAGGCTTGAAACAGCGGCGTCCTCCCTGGACGGTCGAGCCGCCAAACACAAACCGCGCGTCCGCTGGCGCCGACTGGATCTCGATCAAGCCGGCGCGATCCCCAGCCACCGGCACCGCGGCAGCCAGCTGGGCCTGCTTCGACGCGCGCGCCCGCTTCGGTGACTGTCTGCGCTCGAGACCGGTTTCTCTGGCTGGATTTCCGACGTGCGGAACGATGGAGCCATCGCTCATCTCGCGCTCCGGCGCGATCCTGTTGAAGCGGTCGGAACCGAACGTCCCTGAGCGTCAGCGAAGGACACCGCGGCCCGCCTACCTGCGCAGGAGGCGCCCCTGCCGGGTCTTGCCCGTCGGCGCGCCGTCCTGCGCCACCACCTCGCCGGTGATCAGGACGGCGCGGATCCCCGACGGCGGCGCGTCGGCCCGCCGCGGCGTCGTGTTGTCCGCCACCGTGGCCGGATCGAACACGACGAGATCCGCCCAGTGCCCGGGCAAGATGCGCCCCACGTCGCGGAGCCCGATCCGCTCGGCGGGCAGCGAGGTCATCCGGCGCACGGCCTCCTCGAGCCGGAACAGGCCGACGTCGCGGCTGTAGTGGCCGAGCACCCGCGGGAACGTGCCGAACGACGCCGGGTTGTGCTGGCCGCGCCGGGTGAGGATCGCGTCGGTCTCGAACGCGCAGAGCGGGTGCGAGAGCACGGCCCGGAGCGGCTCGTCGTGCGCATCGACGCCCGAGTACGTGTTCAGGAGGACGCGCGCCTTGCCGTCGCTCACGCGGGCGACGTGCACGTAGGCGTCGAACTCGCTCCCGCCGAGGCGCCCCGCGATCGCCTCGAAATCGAGCCCCTCCAGCGCCGCGAGCTCCGGCGCTCCGCCCCAGAGCAGCCGGATGTCGGCGTACGAGAGCCCGAGGAGCCGCCGGAACATCGCGAACTCCCGCCGGAGCCGGCGGAGGACGGCCGGGTCGTCGATGCGGGCGCGGAAGTCGTCGAGCACCCAGGCGGGGAAGAGGGCGTTCACCGTGGTGTTGCCGACCGTGTAGGGGAACGCGTCGAAGGCGGCGTCGACCCCCCTGTCCACGGCCCGCTCGATCGCGCGGAGCACCCAGGGCACCGTGGGCCACGTCCGCCGGCCGATGAAGATCTGGTGCGAGAGCTGGATCTTCGCGCCGCTCTCCTCGGCCAGGCCGAGCAGCTCGCGGACGGAGCGGAGGTTGTGCGGCGGGCCGAGGAGCAGCGGCCTGTAGAACGGCGATATCCATGTGTAGGCCCGGCCGTGGACGGTGAACACGCCTCCTTCGTCCGCCACCGCCCGGAGGAGGGTCAGGAGCTCGTGCCTTCGCGCGAAGACCCCGGGCGTGTAGGCCAGCCCGGCGGAGAGCCCGAACGCGCCCTCGCGGAGCGACGCGCGCGCGAGCGCGCAGAGCGCGTCCATCTGCTCCTGGCTCGGGGGAGCGGCGCTGTTGCCCATGACCGCCTGGCGGAGCGTGCCGTGGCCGACCAGGAGCGCCGCATTGACGAGCAGCCCGCCGGCCTCGAGGGCCGCCAGCAGCTCGCCCATCGAGCGCCACCGGTAGGCGAGCGCTCCGTCCTTCAGGATCTCCGCGGAGTGCTCCACCAGCGGAATCGACGCCTCGGTGACCGGGGCAGGGGAATGACCGCAATTGCCCGCCACCACGGTCGTGATGCCCTGGGCGACCATCGGCGCGAGGACGTCCTCGTGGTCGGGCAGCGCGAGCAGCCAGTCGACGTGCGAGTGGATGTCGATGAAGCCGGGCGCGACGGCGAGCCCGCTGGCGTCGAGCGCCCGCCCTCCCGCGAGCGCGCCTGGCCCGGCGATCGCGGCGACCTTGCCCTTCTGGATCCCCAGGTCCGCCACGAAGCGAGGCTGGCCGCTGCCATCGAGGATCGTTCCCCGCGAGATCACGAGATCGAAGTCCATCGGCACGCCTCCTCGAGGAGCTCGCTCGCCGGCCACGCGGGACCGTGGGAAGCCCACCGGACCGGGGCACGGCCGTGGAGCGGAGCATGAGCTCCGCGCGGGCCGCGCGCCCCCCGATCCGGGCTCCGTGGAGCTCGCGTCCCGGCGGCCGCGCCCTTCGGGCCGCTGCCCTGCCAGCATGAGCCCGTGTGCTCGTCCGTTCGCGCTCGCGCCGCGCGCCCGTCGCATGAGCCCGCCGGTGTGCAGCCCGAGCCCAGCGACCTGCCCCGGCCGGGTCCAGGCCGCGTCGCGCAGTGCAGTTCGCTCCGGGCGACCCCGCGAGATCGCCTGGCCCCGCGATTGTATCCGCGGCTGTCGCAGTCCTGCTGCGGGTCGACTCGACCCGCGAGAGACGGGGGGAGTCCATGGATCGAGCAGCGAGCGCGCCGCGAGGCGGGCGTCTCTCTCTGCGCCCGCTCGCCGAGCGGCCGCGGTGCAGCATCGTCATTCCCTGTTACAACGAGGAGCGCTACATCGAGGACGTCCTCCGCTGCGCCCTCGAGCAGCGTTATCCTCCAGAGCTCCTCGAGATCTTCGTGGTCGACGGCGGCTCGACCGACAGGACGCGGGAGCTCGTCGGCCGCGTCGCGGCGGAGGATCCACGGGTGACGCTCCTCCACAACCCCGACCGGATCCAGGCCGCCGCGATGAACATCGGCATTCGCCGGGCGCGAGGTGAGGTGATCGTCCGGATGGACGCCCACGCCGACTACGCCGGCGACTACGTGGCTGCGTCGGTCGCGGCGCTCCGGAGGACCGGCGCCCTCAACGCGGGCGGCGCGGCGCGGCCGCGCCACCGGAACGGCTTTCAGCGGGCGCTCTGCGCCGCGCTCTCGAGCCCCCTCGGCGTGGGCGGCTCGGCGTACCGGGACCCGTCGCGCGAGGGGTTCGTCGAGTCGGTGTTCAACGGGGCTTTCCGGCGCGAGGCGTTCGAGATCGCCGGCCTCTACGACCCGGCCGCCATCACCAACGAGGACGCCGAGCTGAACCAGCGCATCATCGAGGCTGGCGGCGCGGTCTACCTGTCCCGGGAGATCGTCGCCTATTACTACCCGCGGTCGTCGTTCGCCGCGCTCTTTCGGCAGTATTTCGCGTATGGCAAGGGGCGCGCGCGCACGCTGCTGTGCCGCCGCAGGTTCCTGTCGCTCCGGCCGGCGCTGCCGTTCTGCATGGTGACGGCCGGAGCGCTGCTCGCGCTCGCGTCAGCGCTCGCGCCGGCGGTCCGGCCGGCGCTGGCGCTCGCCTCGCTCGCCTATGCCGCGCTCGTGATCGCGGAGTCGCTCCGGCTCGCGCGGCGCGCCTCGCCGCGCGATTTCCCCCTGCTGTGCGCCATCTTCCCCGCGGTGCACGCCGCGCACGGGCTCGGGTTCTGGGCCGGCCTGCTCCGCGGCGCGCGGGACGGCGCTGGCCGGCGCGAGGCCGAGCGCCTTCCGGCGCCGTGAGCGCGAGCAGCGCGGGTGATCCCCGGGTTCAGCGGCCCGGACGCGGCACGAGCGGCGGCGCGGCGCGTTGATCGCCAGCGTTCGCTTTGGTATGTTCGCGCCGTGAGCGTACGCGGGACGTCGTTTGCATCGTTCTCCTCGGTCGCGGCCGAGCTCATCGAGCTGTCCCGCTTTTGCCATGAGCGCGGCTGGACGCCGGCCACGAGCGGCAATTTCTCCGCCCGGCTCGGCGACGGCTCCCTCGCGATCACGGCGTCCGGGCGGCCCAAGGGCGCGCTCGGCGTGTCGGACATCGTCGTCGTCAATGCGGACGGCCGCCTGACCGGGCCCTCGCCGGCCCGCCCGTCGGCCGAGACGGCGCTGCACTGCCAGCTTTACCGGCACTCCAGCGAGATCGGCGCCGTCGCGCACACCCACTCGCGGGCGGCGACGGTGCTGTCGCGCCGGTGCGCGCAGGAGGGATACGTGACCCTCTCGGGCTACGAGGTGGCGAAGGCGCTCTCCGGGATGACGACGCACACCGCCACGGTGCTCCTCCCGGTCTTCGTCAACACGCAGGACATCCGGAGGCTGGCGGAGGACGTCGATGCGTTCATGTCGGCGCATCCGCCCGTGTACGGCTACCTCATCGCAGGTCACGGCCTGTACACGTGGGGGTCGGACATCGCGAGCACCATCCGCCACATCGAGGCCATCGAGTTCATGCTGGACTGCGCGCTGCTGGAAGGGGGGCTATCATGAGCCGATTGCGGGTTTACCGGGAGAGCGACCCGACGAGGGCCGACGAATACACGACGCTCGAGGACATCGCCCGCGTCGCCGCCGAGGCGCAGATCCGCTTCGAGCGCTGGTCCGCCGAGCGCCCGCTGCCGCCGGGGGCGGCGCAGGAGCAGGTGCTCGAGGCGTACGCGGGGCCGGTGAAGCAGCTCTCCGAGGCGTGCGGGTTCGTGACGGCGGATGTCGTGTCGGTGTCGCCGGGCACCCCCAACCACCCCGAGCTCAGGCGGAAGTTCCTGGACGAGCACATCCACACCGAGGACGAGGCGCGCTTCTTCGTCGAGGGGCGAGGGCTGTTCTGCATTCATCACGGCGAGCGCGTGCTCTCGTTCCTCGTCGAGAAGGGTGATCTCATCAGCGTACCGGCCGGGACGCGGCACTGGTTCGACATGGGGCCGGAGCCCTCGTTCACCTGCATCCGGTGGTTCTCCGACCCGAAGGGGTGGGTCGCCGAGCACACCGGGTCGGACATCGCGTCGCGCTTCCCGCGGCTCGAGGCGTGAGCGTGGCGGCGCTCCCTGCGCGCGCGGTGCTGGTCGACATCGAGGGGACGACGACCGACGTGCGCTTCGTGCACGACACGCTGTTCTCCGTGGCGCGCCGGGATCTGGCCGCGTACGTCGCGGCGCACGCCGGGGGCCCGGAGGTCGAGGCCGCCCGGCGCGCGGTCGCGCGCGAGCGGGGCGAGAGCGAGCAGGCGGTGAGCGACGGCGAGCTCGCGGCGGCGCTGCTCGCGTGGATCGACCAGGATCGCAAGGAGACGACGCTGAAGGCGCTCCAGGGCAAGATCTGGCGCAGCGCCTACGAGTCGGGGGGGCTCCGGAGCCACGTGTATGCGGACGTGGAGCCGGCGCTGCGGAGATGGCGAGACCTCGGGGTGACGCTCGCCGTGTTCAGCTCCGGGTCCGTCGAGGCGCAGCAGCTCCTCTTCCGGCACACGACGGCCGGCGATCTCACCGGCCTGTTCACGGCGTTCTTCGACACGACGACCGGGCCGAAGCGAGAGGCGGGGGCCTACCAGCGGATCGCGGAGGCGCTCGGGCTGCAGCCGGGAGAGGTGCTGTTCCTGTCCGACATCGTGGCCGAGCTCGACGCCGCGGCGGCCGCCGGCATGCGCACGGTGCAGCTGCTCAGGCCGGGGACGGCGCGGGACGCGGAGAGCCGCCACGCCGTCGCGGAGCGCTTCGACGACATCGCGCCGTAGCTCGCCCGGCGGCGGCTCGTTCCGCTTGGCGCGCGAGTGACCTCGCTGACATCCTTGGCGCGCATGCTTCACGGCAGACTGCTCGCCGGCCGGTTCGAGGTGGTCGAGCTCGCGGGAACGGGAGGGATGGGCGCTGTCTACCGGACCGTGGACCGCGCGAGCGGCGATGTCGTCGCCGTGAAGCTGCTCGGTGAAATCGACGCGCAGGCGGCGGCGCGCTTCGGTCACGAGGCGCGGGCGCTCGCCACGCTCGATCACCCGCACGTCGTGCGTTACGTGACGCACGGGGTGGCGCCCACCGGGGAGCCTTATCTGGCGATGGAGTGGCTCTCCGGGGAGAGCCTCTCGGCCCGGCTGTCGCGGCGACCGCTCGACGTGGAGGAGAGCGTCGCGCTCGTGCGCGCGGTGGCGGACGCGCTCGGCGCGGCGCACGCGCGCGGGATCGTCCACCGCGACATCAAGCCGAGCAACCTGTTCCTTCCGGACGGGGCCGCCGACCGGGTGAAGGTGCTCGACTTCGGCATCGCCCGGCTCTCGGGCGCTTCGGCGCGGCTGACGCGGACGGGGGCCCTCGTGGGCACCATCGGCTACATGGCCCCCGAGCAGGCCAGCGGGGAGCGCGCGCAGCTCGACGCGCGCGCGGACGTCTTCTCCCTCGGGTGCGTGCTCTTCGAGTGCCTGACGGGCCGTCCGGCGTTTCACGGGCGGCACTTCATGACCATCCTGACCAAGCTCCTCCAGGAGGAGCCGCCGCGGGCGAGTGCGCTGCGGCCCGAGGTGCCGCAGGCGCTCGACGAGCTCCTCGCGCAGATGCTGGCCAAGCGCCCGGAGGGGCGCCCGGCCGACGGCGCGGCCGTGGTGCGCCGCCTCGACGCGCTCGGCGCCTCGACGGCGGGCGGCGCTCGCTCCAGCCTGGCCGCCGTCGAGCTCGTGACCGCCGCGGAGGTGTGGCTCTGCTCGATCGTGGCCGTCGGGCCGCCGGACGTCGGCGCGCCGGCGTCGACGGAGATCGTGCCCGCCGGTCGATCGCAGCGGAGCGCGGTCGCTGCCGTCCGGCGCGAGGCCTCGCCCCTCGGCGCGGTCGTGCAGGAGCTGGCCAGCGGGGCGGTCGTGGCGATCCTGGCGGCGGGGGCGGGCGCGGGCAGCGCGACCGACCAAGCGGCGATCGCGGCTCGCTGCGCGCTGCGGATCCGCGCGTCGGTCCCCGGAGCCAACGTCGTGCTGGTGATGGGGCGCGGCGAGTCGACGGGGCGATCGCTGCTCGGCGAGGTACTGGACAGGGCGGCCCTGCTGCTCGACGACGCGGCCGCCCGGGGCCGCCCGGGCCGCCTTCGCGTCGCTGTCGACGCCGTGACGCGGGCCTTGCTCGACGCGCGTTTCGAGGTCGCGGAGCAGGACGGGCTCTCCTGGGTGGAGGCGGAGCGCGAGGTCGCCGACGGCGCGCGCAGGCTGCTGGGCAAGCCGAGCCCCTATGTCGGGCGCGCTCGGGAGCTGCGCAGCCTGCTCGATCTCGTCGAGGAGAGCTTCACCGAGCCGCGCGCCACGGTGGCGCTCGTGACCGCGGCCGCGGGGGTGGGCAAATCGCGCCTGCGTCACGAGCTGGTCCAGGCGCTGCGGCCGCGCCATCCCGAGCTCGTGCTGGGCGTCGGCAGCGGCGACTCCATCGGCGCGGGCTCCGCGTTCGCGATGCTCGCCGGGTCGCTCCGGGGCGCGCTCGGGATCGCGGCCGGCGAGGCCCCCGAGGCGCAGCGGGAGAAGCTCGCGCGGGCCGTGGGCCAGCTGTTCGCGGGGGAGCAGCTGCAGCGCGTGGCCTGCTTCCTCGGCGAGCTGCTCGGCGTTCCTCTCGCCGACGGCGGGCCGATGGTGCGGGCCGCGCGGCAGGACCCGGCGCACATGGCCGACCGGATCCAGGAAGCCTACCTGGACTACGCGCGCGCCGTGACGAGCGCGCGGCCCATGCTCGTCGTCCTCGAGGATCTGCACTGGGGCGATGCGCCTTCGGTGAAAATTTTCGATCACACGCTACGGGCCCTCTGCGAGCGCCCGTATGCGGTGCTCGCGTTTGCGAGGCCCGAGGTCCACGAGCTCTTCCCCCGGCTCTGGATCGAGCGAGGGCTGACGCAGATCCGGCTGCGCGAGCTGTCCGCGCGGGCCGCCGAGCAGCTCGTGCGCGGCGCGCTGGGCGCGTCGGTCGCGCCGGGGACCGTGGCGGCGATCGTGGATCGGGCCGCGGGAAACGCCTTCTACCTGGAGGAGCTCGTCCGGGCCGTGGCCGAGGGGCGCGGCGGTGCGTTGCCGGAGACGGTGCTGGGCATGGTCGAGGCGCGCCTCGCGGCGCTCGATCCCGAGGTGCGGCGGCTGCTCCGGGCGGCGAGCGTCTTCGGGGATGTGTCGTGGATCGGCGGCGTGAGCGCGCTCGTCGGCGCGCGCACCCTGGCGTCGGGGCCGAGCGACGCGGACGCCTTGGCGGAGCTCTTCGATCGCGAGATCCTCGAGCGCCGCTCGAGCTCGCGCTTCGCGGGGCAGGAGGAGATCGCGTTCCGTCACGCGCTCCTGCGGGAGGGGGCTTACGCGATGCTCACCGAGCGCGACCGGGCGGTCGGGCACAGGCTCGCCGGGGAGTGGCTGCTCTCGGCCGGAGAGCAGGATCCGATGGTGCTGGCCGAGCACTTCGCGCGGGGCGGGGACGGGCCGCGCGCGGGGGGGTTCTACCTGCGCGCCGCCACCCTGGCGCTCCACGGGGCGGACGTGCAGGCGGCGCTCGCGCGGGTGGAGAAGGGGATCGCTTGCGGGGCCGAGGGCGAGCGGCTGGCCGAGCTCCACCTGCTCCGGATGAACGCCTTCACTTGGACCGACGACGCCGCGCGCGCCCACGCGAGCGCGCTCCAGGCGCTCGAGATCGCCGCGCCCGGGAGCCTCGCTTCCTGGCGTGCCCTGAGCGGCGCGATGTACTGCGTCGCGCTCTGCGACGACCGGCGGGCCGTGGAGGTGCTGATCCCGCGCCTCCTGGCCGAGGAGCTCCCCGTCGACGTCCTGAGCCCGGAGCTCGCGACCCGGATCGTCTTCAGCCTGCTCTGGGACGGGAGGACGGCGCTGGCGGAGCGGATCGTGCGCCGGCTCGAGCACGTCATCGCGCCGGCCGTCGAGGGCGATCTCCATGCGGCCCTCTGGATCGAGCTCACCCGCGGCTTCTGGCGCTGCCATGCGGCGCGGGACCTGTGGGGAGCGCTCCAGGCGAACCTCGCCGCGGCGCGGCGCGCCGAGTCCCTCGGCAGCGGGCTGTTCGTCGCCTGGGCGTGGATGCTGGTGGCGATCGATTACACGAGGCTCGGCGACATGGCTGCCGCCGATGGGTACCTCGATCGCGTGCTCGCGACCGAGGGCCTGCTCGACTACGTGTTCACGACCTCGGTGACGTGCCGGATCCTCTCGCTCCTCGAGCGGCGCAGGATCACCGAGGCGGTGGAGATGTCCAGCAGCCTGCTCCAGCACATGCTCGCGCGCGGCCATCGCAGCCGGAGCGTGATCCCGCGGCAGCTCCTCGCCGAGGGGCGGCTGCTCCTCGGCGATCTCGCCCAGGCGGAGGAGGAGCTCTGCGCGGCGGGGGATCCGGCGGTGATGGCGCCCTTCGCCGGGGCCGTGCATCTCTCGTTGTTCGCCGAGATCCGGCTGCGGCAAGGGCGGACGGAGGAGGCCTGCGCGATGGCCGGCGAGGCGCTCGCGCTCCAGCGGCAGGCCGGCACGGTCTTCCTGATGCGGCAGGAGGTGATCCCTGCGCTGTACGCCGAGGCGCTGCACGCGAAGGGCGACGCGGAGGCGGCGCGCGCGGTCGTCCGCGAGGAGCGCGCAGCGCTGCTCGCTCGCGCGGGCAGGATCGAGGAGCCTGCGCTCCGGAGGAGCTTTCTCGAGAACGTATCCGCGAATGCACGGACTTTGGCGCTCGCGCGGGCGTTGCTCGGGGAGTGAGCTGTCAGCAGGCTGCAGCGGAGCCAGCGGGGGAGGGCGTGCTGCGCGGGGGGGCGGCGGGGCTGTCCCACAAACTCGCGCCTTTTGGGGGGCTATTGCCTTGTGTGCGGGAGGCGAGATCGGGGGGCGACCGGCTGCGCTGCGGGCCGGCGCTCGGGGTTTGTGGGGGGCCTGCCCCGCCGCCCCCCCGCGCAGCACGCCCTCCCCCGCTGGCTCTTTCCAGGGGGGCCGCCAGATCGAGGTGCTGTAAAGTGACGCGCGGTTGGGCGCGTGAAGAGGGATGGAGGCATGAAGGAGCTGGAGAATTTGAGACCGCCTGCGGTGCTCGAGGAGATCGAGCGGGCCACCGCGGAGATCGGGTTTGCCATGGCCAGTGACAGGCAGACGGGCTCGATGCTGCGTACGCTCGCCGCCGCCAAGTCGGGCGCTTTCCTCGAGCTCGGGACCGGCACGGGCATTTCTACGTGCTGGATCCTCGATGGCATGAATGCCAGCTCCACGCTCGTCTCCGTGGAGCACGACGAGAAGGTCCAGGCCGTGGCACGCCAGCACCTCGGAGGTGACCCCCGCCTCACGCTCAAGAACATGGATGGCGAAGCCTTCTTGCTCTCGGTCCGGGGGCAGCAATTCGAGCTCGTCTTTGCCGATACATGGCCGGGCAAGTACTACGCACTCGACGAGGCGCTGAGCCTGATCAAGCCCGGCGGGCTCTATGTCATCGACGACATGCTCCCTCAGCCCAACTGGCCTGATGACCACGCTCCCAAGGTGGCAGCGCTGATCGCCGCTCTCGAGCGACGCCAGGATCTCGTGCTGACCAAGCTCTGCTGGTCGTCAGGGCTCATCATCGCGACCAGGATCGGTCGCGGCTAGAGCGACAAACCGGTTGAAACCCCAGAAAAGAGCAGGAATTTGAACCGCCAAGCGCGCCAAGGACGCCAAGAACAAAACACAATCTTGGCGTCCTTGGCGCCTTGGCGGCTCATTTCTCGCTCGATCAACGTGATCGGTGTCCTAGAGAACGACGGCCCCTCTGAGGAGCTGCCGGCAGGTCCAGCGACGGCTGTCACAGCAATCCTGCGCCGGCCCAGAGCCCGGGCTCGTACGCCACGAGCGCGTCCACGTCGTCCGAGGCGAGCACGAGGAAGCTCAGCGGAGAGAAGCCGAGGAACAGGTGCGAGGTGATCGGGAGCTGGATCCCCCACCCGAAGCGAGCGCCGAAGGCGCCCACGCTCTCGAAGTAGGGGGAGTCGAAGAAGATGCGGTGGTAGCCCGGCGTGATCCCGACCGACATCTCGACGTGCGACCCGACCCCCATCACGAGCCGGAGCGGCACGCCGACCGCGAGCTGGTTGACGTCGGTGGTCGAGACGGTCCGGAACTCGGCGCCGACCTCGAAGCGGCGCGTCTCGCTCAGGCGGAGGCGCGCGAGGACGTCGAGATCCACGGACATCCCGTCCTTCACCGTGAAGCGCCCCGGCACGAAGTAGCCGGAGATCCCGAGCGAGAGCGCCATCCGCCGCGCGTTGGCCTCCGCCTGATGACCCGTCGCGGGCTGCTCCGCTGCGGGCCCCGGCGACGTATCCGGGGTGCGCCGCTGCGGCTGCGCGGCAGCCGCGGGCGAGGGAGGGGGGGCCGCGGGGTATCCGCCCGCCGGCGGCGGGTAGGGGTAGGCCGGGGGAGGGCCTCCCGCCGGCGGCGGGTAGGGGTAGGGCGCGGGGTATCCGCCCGCCGGCGGCGGGTAGGGGTAGGGAGCGGGGTACCCGCCCGCGGGCGGCGGGTAGGGGTAGGGCGCGGGGTACCCGCCCGCGGGCGGCGGGTAGGGGTAGGGCGCGGGGTACCCGCCCGCCGGCGGCGGCGCGTACGGCTGGGCCGCGGCCTCGCCCGCGGCGAGGCTCACGGAGGCGAGCGCCACCAGCGCGGGCGCCACGGCGGCGGCGCGCCGCGCGCCGCGGGCCCGACGCGCCAGCACGACGGCCGCCGCGAGCCCCAGCAGGAGAGCAAGCGAGACGAGCTGGCCGGTGCTGAGCCCCCCGTACACGCCACGCCCGGCGTCCCCGCGGAGGAGCTCGATGAAGAACCGGCCCGCCGCGTAGAGCGCGAGCCATGTCCCGAACGCGCGCCCGTCCCGGTGCCCCCGGACGAGCCAGAGGGCGGCGAGCGCGCTCGCCATCGCCCCGAGCGCCGCCTCGTAGAGCTGCGTGGGGTGCACGGGCAGGCTCGGCGCGCCGAGGGGCACCCAGCCGGCCGCCGCGTGGTCCGCCGCCGCGGGGCTGCCGGCGGGGAACCGGACGCCCAGCGCGCCCCCGGTGACGCGGCCGTAGTCGCACCCCGCGAGGAAGCACCCGGTGCGCACGCAGGCGTAGGTGAGCCCGAGCCCTGGCACGAGCCGGTCGAGGAACGGGAGCACGGCCGCGCCGCGGCGGTGGAGGACCAGGCCGGCCACGGCGACGCCGGCGATGAGGCCGCCATAGGCCGCGCGGCCGGCGTGGAGCATCGGACCCCACGAGCCCCTCGCCACCGCCTCGGGCGCGGCGCGCAGCGCCTCGAAGACGTAGCCACCCAGGAGCGCCGCGACGTAGCCCGAGAGGAGCGCCCGGCCCTCCACGGCCACATCCCCCCGATCCCGGCGAACGAGCCAGAAGAACGCCGCGGCCCCGAGGAGCCCCGCGAGGGCGACCATCATGGTGTAGGTCGGCGCGAGCCACGGCGGCAGGCCGTGGCTCGCGAGCCAGAGCACCACCGCCCGGTTCAAGGCCGCCTCCGGATGTGCAGCAGCATGTAACCCGCCGGCAGGAGCAGCCAGAACGCGGCGCCGAGGGGCACGGGCGCGCGCGGGAGGCCGCCTGCGGGATCGCGCCGGCCGGCGCTCAGCCTGCAGCTCGAGTTGCTGCCGGTGGAGGGATCGCCGTCCTTGCAGTTCTGGTTGCAGTCGCTGCAGTTCTGGTTGCAATCCCTGCAGTTCTGGTTGCAGTCGCTGCAGTTCTGGTTGCAACCCGCGACGTCCTCGTTGCAGCTGTCGCAGCCGCCGCAGCTGCCGCAGCCGTCGCTGCTCGACGTGCCGCTCGGCGCGCTCGGGGTGACGGCCGGGACCGTCGGGCTGCCGTACTGGAGGCAGCGATCGAGCACGGCCATGCAGCCCTCGTCCCCGGCGAACGCGAGGGCGCCGTCGCGCCCCGCGACCGGCAGCGCGGCGCACGCGCCGCTGCCCGCGGAGAGGACGCACTCCTTGACCCCGTCGATGCTCAGCAGCGCGAGGATGCAGAGCGCCTCGGCGTTCAGCGCCCCGGCGTTGACCCAGGAACACTCCGCCTGGGCGTCCGCGAACGCCGGGTCGGTGCGGTCGTGCTCGCACTGCCCGGCCACGGCGCAGGTGCATACGTCCCGCACCTCGGCGGCGCACGCCGCGACGGACGAGGGGAGGTGATAGGGGTTGAAGCGCACGGATCGCGGCTCGCTCCGAGGCCACGCGGGCATCGCGGCGCCGCCCGAGGGCGTGGGGAGCGCGGGCGCGTCCTCGGGCGAGAGGGCGCTCAGCGCGACGAGCCACGCGGCGTTGACGTAGACGGTGTGATCCCGGGCGATGACGCCCGCGGGCAGGCCGGTGACGCGGACGAGGGCCTGCGCGTCCGCGCGCCGCGCGAGCTCCGCCAGGATCTCGCCCGCCCGGCCGCCGAGCGCTGCGTCCTCCAGCGGCGCGGTCTCCGGCGACGCCGGTGGCCCCGCGAGGGGAGGCACAGGTCGATCGAGCGGCGCCTCGGGCTCGTGCGCACCCGCGATGGGCGTGACCGCGCGGAGCACGAACCCGTCCTCGGACGGCTCGAGCGCGCCGAGGACGATCGCGTCCTTCCCCATCTCGTCCCGCGCCGCGTCCGCGCTGCGGACCAGCGCGGGGACGCTCGCGATCTCCGCGCCGTCGATCGCCGTCTCGTCCCCCGGCTCGCCGTGCGCCTCCTCCAGCCGCACCGCCACGTCGCGCAGGACCTCTTCCGGCAAGGCGGCGAGGACCTCCGGCGTGGCGCTCAGCGCGTCGCGCAGCGGCAGGTCGTCGTACGGCGGTGTCTCCGCGGCGCACGCGCCGAGCGCCGGGAGCGCCAGCAGCGCGACAGCACGGAACATCGTTCTCTCGATGAAGGCCTTGGTTCGCATGCCCCTCCCTCGAACCCATCAGGCGCGCGAAGCCCGACACGGTGCGCCCTGCTCGATCGAGCGAGCGCGCATCAGGCGGGCGAGGCGCCTGCGACCACGGTACCAAAAGATCTCCCCGCGAAGATCGCCGTGATTCAGGGGGGACCGATGGAGCCCTGTGTGCGAGCCGGTGCTCGGTGTTCCCGCCATGGCGTCCATCCCGCAGGGAGGGGGGCTCAGCGCTCGACCCGCCGGCGCGACCGGCCGCGCTCGGTTCGCCGGTGCACGCACCGCGCGGGCGCAATGTCGCCTGGAACGCGGCTCGCGCCGGGGCTCTGGGAAAGCGCCGTGCGCATCCGGGAGCGGCGGGGAGACACCCTCGCTCTCACGGCGCGCGACGTTGACGTGAACGAAGGTGTCGAATCGAATCCCGCAGGGTCGTCCTCGTGCTGATGGCGAGTCCCGTCCTGCAATCGCCGCCCCGCACCCGCCTCGTGGAAGAACACGACCACCCCGCTGAAGCGCGGGAACCTCACCTCGCGGGCAGTCGCCATGGTACACGGTTCTCCGCCGGCTCAGGTCGCTTTTCGAGCGTGCCACGCGCGATCGAGGCAGGTCGGCATGGCGCTCGGGGCACCCGACCCTGATCGGGCAACGACGACGAACCATTCCAACGAACGGAGAGATCGATGATCGGATATGTCACGCTGGGCACGAACGATCTGGAGCGCGCCGCCCGTTTCTACGACGCCTTGCTGGGCGAGCTGGGCGCGACGCGGCTCTGGCAGCTCGAGCAGATGATCATCTGGGCGGTGAAGCCGAACGCGCCAGCGCTCGCCGTCACCCTGCCCTTTGACCGCCAGCCGGCCACGGTTGGCAACGGGGTGATGGTCGCGCTCGTCGTCGATAGCCCGGCCAAGGTGGACGCGCTCCACAGGAAGGCCCTGGAGCTGGGCGGCAAGGACGAGGGCGCGCCGGGGCCGCGCGGACAGAGCTTCTACGGCGGGTATTTCCGCGACCTGGACGGCAACAAGCTCAACTTCTTCACCATGGTGCGCTGAGCTCCACCGCCGGCCCCTCGTCCGCAATCGGCCCCGCGCAGCGCCGCGAGGCGGCCGTCGCGCAGCGCACGGCGCCACCCGGTGGCGTGATGAAGTGGCGGGAGAATAATTTATTGACGCAGCGTCGCCTTTCCGAGGGCTTTCGCTGCGCCGACCGGCCTTCGAGGTGCGCCCCGTGCCTCAGCGTGACAGGCGCGCCGTCAGGTAGTGGCGCATGGACATCGGCGCTCGGCCGAGCAGGCGCTCCAGGGTCGGATCCACGGCGGCGAACTCGCGCTCTCGGCTCGCCGCGAACATGCCCAGAAACAGGTCCGCCCGTTGTTCGGGGACGCCGTGAGACACCATGTCTTCTCTGAACGCTCGATCGCTGACGGTCACCCGCGTGATCGAGCGCCCGACGAGCTCCGAGGCGATCGCCGCGATGTTCCCGAGATCGAGGGCCGCGGAGGCGGTGAGCGGCGGTGTCACCCCGTCGAGGCGCGCCTCGTCGGTCAGCGCGATCACCGCCGCGTCGGCCAGGTCGGCGTGCTCTGTCCACGAGACCGGGCCGTCCTCTGGCGCGACGAGCTTGCCCGTCTCGAGCGCCCGCTCGAGGAGCATGAGCGCGGACGCTGCATAGAACCCGTTGCGGAGCGAGGTGAACGCGACCCCTGACCTTTGCAGCGAGGCCTCGGTGGCCGCGTGGTCGCGCATGGGCTCGAAGCGGGACGCCGGGTTCGAGCCCATGTGGCTCGTGTAGAGGACGCGGCGGGCGCCCGCCGCGCGCGCCGCTTCGAGCGCGGCTTCATGCTGGCGCACCGCGGCCTCTCCTGTGCTGTTGATGGAGACGATCAGGACATGCGAGGCGCCATCGAATGCGTGGCGCAGGCTCGCGGCGTCGTCGAAGGCCCCCCGGCGCACGCGGACGCCGCGCTCGGCGAGCGCGCTGGCCTGCTCCGGGTCGCGGACGCTGACGCCGAGCCGGGCGGCGGGCACGCGCTGAAGGAGCCGCTCCATGATGGCTCGGCCGAGGTGACCGTTGGCTCCAGTGACGATGATCATGACAATCTCCTCCTGCGCTCGGCGCAGCGACCCTGCGCGGTCCTCCCAGGCATCACGCGGGCGCGGCGCACCGTGCTCCGCGTGGCCCGGTGACGATGGGCTTCTTCACGTCGTCGAGCCTAGCGGCGGCCACCGGAGCGCATTAGTGTGCCTGGAGGGAAGGAACTGTTGCCGTGGACGCACGAATCGATCTGGACCTGAACGACGCCGCGCTCCTCGTGCGCGTCGTCCGGACGCGCAGCTTCTCGGCTGCAGCCCGCGAGCGCGGCGTGCCGGTCTCCACGGTGAGCCGGCGCATCGCGCGGCTCGAGTCCGCGCTCGGTGTCCGGCTCCTCGAGCGAACCACGCGGCGGCTGGACCTGACCGAGGCCGGGCGCGCGTACTTCGGCCACGCCGAGCGGGCGATCGACGACCTCGCGAGAGGCACGCATCATGTCCGCGAGCTCCAGAGTGAGCCGCGCGGGCGCGTGCGGATCGTGGCGCCGGTCGCCCTCGGCGCCGCGGTGGCGAGCGCCGTTTGCGCGTACCTCGCGAAGCACCCCCGCGTGTCGGTCGACCTCGAGATCGATTCACGCCGGGTCGACCTCCTCGCCGGGGGCTTCGACATCGCGATCGTCCCGGGCCACGTGGACGACACCACCGACTTCGTGGCGAGAGAGCTCTGGCGGGCGACGCGGAAGCTGCTGTATGCGAGCCCGAGTTACCTCGAGGCGCGGGGCGTGCCCCAAAGGATCGAGGATCTCGCGCGTCATGATTGCATCGCGGTGCACGCGACGGACGGAATGGCCACGTGGACGCTCGGGCAGGGGCGCCGGAGGCGACGCGTCGCCTTCGAGCCCCGCTTCTATGTGAGCGAGTCCTCCGCCGCCTACCGCGCGACGCTCGCGGGCGTCGGCATCGCGATGCTCCCGGAGGTGTTCTGCGCCGAGGACGTGGCCGCGAAGCGCCTCGTCCGCGTCCTCAAGGGCTACGAGGCCGAGGCCGGCGGCGTCAGCCTCCTCTATCGCGCGCATCGCGCCCTGACGGCCGCCGTCCGGACCTGCATCGACCACCTCCTCGGGGAGCTGCCGGCGACCGACCCGGCGCGCGCCGGGCGCGGCCGCCGCGCGTAGGGGCGTCTTTGACCGGGGGCAAACTTGCGAAACCGACGCCGATGTCGGCCGTAGCTGGACCTGACGGCACGATCGCTCGCCTGGGCGAAGGAAGCCGCAAGGGAGGAGTCCATGATCCATTCCAGAGTAGGCCTGGTGTTCTCGCTCTCGACGCTCGCCCTCGGACTTGTGCAAACAGGTTGCGGGAGCCCCGACGTCGAGCCGCTCGATGACGTTTCGTCGACGTCCGAGGCGCCCGCCGCGCGTACCGGGTTCATCGCCCTGACCCCGATCTCCGCGGACAGGACGCCAGTCCTCCATCACCTCGCCGGCGAGCTCCAGGCGACGCCGGCGCAGGGCGCTCTGGACGCGCTCCGCTCCGGCGACGCCGAGCGCAGCGACCTCCTTCGCCGGACGGGCGCGGTGATCGCCGACATGGACGAGCTCCGTGAGGCGGATCTCGCGATGTACCGGTCGCTGGTCGAGGCCGCGAGCGAGGCCGGGGTCCCGTTCGTCTTCGAGAATGTCCGCGATTCGGCGCGCATGGCCGCGGTGTTCGGCTACGGCGTCGCGGGCGACGTGGCGATCGTGGAGCCATCGCGCGGGGGAACGAAGTTCGACATCAAGCTCTACGGGAACATCGAGACGACGCCGGTGAAGTCCCCCTCCGCCACGATCAAGGTGAGCCACGAGGCCGTTACCTTGTTCCCCGAGGAGCTGGCGGCGCGCGCGCCGGACCGTGAGCACGCCGGACAGGCCGCGGAGGGCGCCCCGCCCACGGCCGGTCCGTCACGCGAGGACGTGGCCACGCAGGTGGCGGCGCGCATCCGCACGCTCGCGGCCGCGCCCGTCGTGCAGCCGTTCGCTCTCTCCGTCGCGAGCTCGGCCCCCCCGGGCACCTACCGCCAGTTCATCGTCAACGGCTCCGCGTGGTGGACCGTTCCCGGCACCTCGCAAGTCGCGACCCTGGATCTGAGCTACGAGGTCGAGCTCGTCGCTTCGGCCACGCCCGACAACAAATTCATGGTCGTCACCGGCGTGGGCGCGGGCGCGAACCCGGGGCCGCTGAACACGAACGACAAGTTCAACCGGGGCTATTACCAGCAGCAGTTGGACGTCCGGGTCGTGCCTGGCAGCACGGCGCTGAGCCCGTACGCCCACGTGCCCAACTCCCCGAACGGGCAAAACTCGTTCACGCGCTCCGTCGGCTGCAGCGTCGGCGCGCAGGGGGGCACCGACGCGGCCAGCGCCAGCTTCTCGTGCAGCTTCCAGGACAGCGCCACCGTGTCCTTGTCCGACTTCACCGCGATCGATCAGAGCACGGGGCGGACGTCCGCCTGGAGCTACCGGATGACCTCGGCGCAGGGCTATCCGTACTGGAACCCCGTCGACCTCGTCGACGATTGGACCGGAACGCTCCACACGCTGCCGTTCCTCGCGGTCTCGACCCTCCAGCCGACGTATCAGACCGTCTATTCCGCGCCGAGCGCGTTCAACGGCAAGGTGCCCCTCTCCGTCACGCACACCCAGGTGCTCCAAGGGATCTACGTCGATTGGTACTTCTTTTACGCAGAGGCGCATCCTCAAGGCTACTCTGTCGCCGCCGAGCTCGCCACGACCGTGGACTTCGGGAGCGTGAGCAGCACCAACCCGGCGGTGACCTTCACCAACCAGAACAGCGGCCTCAACATGGACGTCTATTACTCGGAGACGACGCCGCTCTCGCCGATCATTCAGTGGCCTGCGACCGGCGGTCCCAACCAGAGCTTCGAGCTCATCCCGACGGGAGACGCCGATGGGAGCGTGTTCATCAAGCCGAAGCACAGCGGGCTCTGCTTCGACATCCCTTACTCGAGCCTCGAGGACGGCGTCGGGCTCATTCAATACACCTGCACGGGCAACCCCAACCAGAAGTTCGTCCTGCGGCCGGTGGGCGCTTATCGGTCGATCATGAACGTGAACAGCCAGAAGTGCCTGAGCGTCGAGGATGCCAGCACCGCGGGCTATGCGCGCATCGTCCAGGAGCCCTGCAACACCGCGCTCCCTGAACAGCTCTTCCTCCCGCGCTGAGGAGCGCGCGCCCCTTGCGACATGTCCGCGCAGGATGGCCTCTCCGGGCGAGATTGGCTCGCGCCGGAAGCGACGGATGAGTCGCTCCCGGCGCGCACGGGGTTCGTTCACGGCGTCGGGCAGGAGCTGTCGGTGCAGGCCGCGCCGCCGGCGCAGCCGCAATCGAGGTTGCCGCCGCAACCGTCGGCCGACCTCGAACACGGCCCCGGCGAGATCCGTCGCGGCCGAAATCGACTCGAAGCGCGCCTTCCGCCGCGCGAGAGAATCCATGATGAATTTGATGCGCCTGTAACCTGTACGTGGCGCGCGCCTCGGCTCGGCGCTGGCCGCTCGAGAGATGATGGGGTTCCCGCGTCGGCTCCCTGGCGTTCCGCTGCATGGACCATTGCGTGAAGGTCGGCGAAATTTCCGAGTCCACGGGCAGTCCAGTCTTGACCCCAAAAAATGACGGCTTCACATGGTGTGGAAGGCGCTATCGAGCGTTCCATTCAACACCCGTCGGTCACCGGCTCCAAGGGGGGAGCGCATGCCGGATGATCCATCACCATTCGAAGCAGTGAAGTAGGTTTGATGCTATCTCACTCACAGGCGGGCACCGGCCGTGCTCAGCCGATGGATGCGGGAGGCAGCATGCCGCTGAACAGCTATGGTGTATTGAAGGGTACAGTGATCGATCGGCGTTTCGCGTCGGGAGCGAACCCGCACTACCAGATCCACGTCGTGGACGACACGATAGACTATCGCATCGCGGTGAATGTGCAGTCGCAGGACGGCTCCCAGGTCGAATATGTCGTCAAGTCCCATTTTGCGCACCCGCTGCTTCGAGATCTCCACGAGCTGAAGCCGGGCTTCCATCCACTGGAGAGCAAGCCGGGCGGGCTCGGGCTCGACTTCATCCGGGGAAACCTCCTGGATCGGACGGAGTTCGTCCCGCTGCCATTCTCCGCCCCGGGCCCTGACAACGACCTCAACGAGAAGCTCGACCACTACGTGCAGCGGGCGATGGCCGACGAGACGGCGCTCCTGTACGCCTTCGGGGAGCGCTGGGGCCCGGAGAACGGGAAGAAGGACAAGATCTTCGGCTTCCTGCCGGGAAACGGCATCCACGATATCCACATGAACCAGGGCAACGACGCCCGCTTCAAGAAGGACGACGGTGTCTGGCAGGACGGCGGCCTCCTCATCCACTTCCCGCGTGGGGACCAGTGGGTCGCGATCTTCCTGAAGTTTCAGACGCAGGCGTGGCACACCGACGACAAGACAGGGCACACGCTCGACATCCCGGTATCCGGACCGCCGTCGGACGTGGCCGGAGGAGGCGGTGGGCTCCCCACGGTGGAGCAGCCCGACGGGATCGTGCGGATCGTCGCCGCCCTCGTGAACGACACGCGCACACCCGAGCGAGAGACCGTGACGTTGTTGAATACGTCGAACCGGAAGATCGACCTCGCTGGCTGGTCGCTGGCCGACAAGGCCAAATCGAAGATGGCGCTCGCCGGAGAGCTTCAGCCCGGCGGGCTGACGACGGTCGTCGTCCAGGCTCCGATGGTCCTCTCCAACAAGGGCGGGCTCATCACGCTGCTCAACGCCGAAGGGCTGAAGGTCGACGGCGTGTCCTATACGAAGCAGCAAGTGAGCAATCCGGGTTGGACGATCGTGTTTTGATGCCACGCGGTCCTTCGCACGTGGCGAGCGTCAACGAGGCTGTTACCAGCCGTCCATCGGATTGACGCAGCGGCGCGCGGAGGGCGGAGGGAGCGCCGTTCAAGCGTTCTTCCGCCGCACCGCCCCTCCGGTGCCGTTGACATGCCGAGCAGCTCATCGTAGCCCTTGATCCGGGCGTGCGTCGGTGCGAAACCTCGACCGCCTCGACTCACCATGGCGGGTTGCGCGCGGAGTGGCATCGGCCGAAGCGGCGCTCGCGCAGGATGACGGCAGCGGCAAGATGCTGTCGGTTTACTCCATCGACCTGAGCCGGTGAGCGCTTCGCGTCCCGTCCGGCTCGCTGTGCTTGTCGGCGGCGTCTTCGTGCTCGGCGGCGGCGCCGCCCTTTGTCTTGGAGGGCTGCGCGAGGGCGGTCATCCCGAGGCGGATCGCTTCACGGCCGCCGCGGCGCCCTCGCCGCCGTCGCGCCCCGGGGCGCCGCCCCCGAGCGGCATGGAGGCGCGGGCGCTCGGCTTTCGCCTGCTCACGCTCGCGGATCCCGGGGAGGTCCTCGCCGGGATGGATTCACTCGCGCGGGCGGCCGAGCAGGGAGACGTCGAGGCGCAGGTCTCGCTCGGAAGGATCTACCTGAAGGGGCTTCTGTCGGTCCCCAGGGACGCGGCGCGCGCCCGCGCCTGGCTGCTGCGAGCCGCCCCCTCGCACCACCCGAGCGCCGCGTATTTCCTCGGCGTGATGAGCCAGAACGGCGATGGCGTGATGGCGGACCCTGCGGAGGCTGCGCGCTGGTTCGAGATCGCGGCGCGCGGAGGATCGCCGGACGCGATGTTCCTGCTCGCCAATGCCTATCGCGCGGGCGCGGGCGTGCCAAAGAATGACGAGAAAGCCGTGGAGCTCTACGAGAGCGCTGGCGAGCAGGAGCACCCCGCGGCGCTCCAGGCGCTGGCGATGGCGTATCGCTATGGTGAGCTGGGGCTCGAACCCGACGAGGCCGAGAGCCGCCGGTACACGATGGAGGCCGAGCACGCCATCCAGCACCGGCAGGCTCCTCCGTGATCGGTCATCAAGCCCAGGCCAGGGAGATTCCCGCTCGCCGCCGCCCGGCGCGGCGGCGTCCGGCGTTGCACCGCTCGGCGCGGCGCCCCGACGGCACGCCCATCGCTTGACGCCCGAGCCCCACGGCCGTGCCCGGCGGCGCCCGCTGTGCACGGCGTGGCCATCGCCCTCCTGGGCCACGGCCTGAACCCGCGGCGCGGCGCGTGGCATCCTCCGTGCTCTCGCCGCCGCCGAGGCGCTGGCGCTCGTCGCCGCGCCGGTCAGGAGCTCGCATGCCGCTGCGGATCGAGGACTATGCGTTGCTAGGGGACACACAGACAGCGGCGCTGGTCGGACGCGATGGCTCCATCGACTGGCTGTGCCTGCCGCGCTTCGATTCGGCCGCCTGCTTCGCCGCCCTGCTCGGCACGCCGGAGCACGGCCGCTTCCGGATCGGGCCGAAGGACCCGGCGCCCCGCGTCGCACGCCGCTACCGCGAGGGAACGCTCGTGCTCGAGACCGAGTTCACCACGGCCGAGGGCGCGGTGCGGCTCGTGGACTGCATGCCGCTGCGCGGGAGGGCGCCGGACGTCGTGCGCGTCGTCGAGGGCGTGCGCGGCCGGGTCCCGGTCTCCATGGAGCTCATCATTCGCTTCGACTACGGCTCGATCGTGCCCTGGGTGCGGTCGAGCGGCGGCGCGCTGCGCGCGGTGGCCGGGCCCGACGCGCTGATCCTGCGCGCGGGGGTGCCGGTCCACGGCGCAGGGCTCACCACGATCGCCGAATTCGATGTCCACGAGGGCCAGCGCATCCCCTTCGTGCTCACGTGGCACCCGTCGCACGAGCCGCCGCCCGAGGCGATCGACGCCGAGCGCGCGGTGGAGCACACCGAGGCGTGGTGGCGCGCCTGGTCGAGCCGCTGCGCCCACACGGGACCATGGAAGGAGGCGGTCGTCACGTCGCTCCTCGCGCTCAAGGCGCTCACCCACGCGCCCACGGGCGGGCTCGTCGCGGCGCCGACGACCTCGCTCCCCGAGTGGATCGGCGGCGTGCGCAACTGGGACTACCGCTACTGCTGGCTGCGCGACGCGACCCTGACGCTCTACGCGCTGCTGCTCGGCGGCTACAGCGAGGAGGCCGCGGCCTGGCGCGACTGGCTCCTGCGCGCCATCGCGGGCGACCCCTCGAAGCTCCAGATCCTCTATGGCATCGCGGGCGAGCGGCGGCTCCGCGAGATCGAGCTCCCCTGGCTGCCGGGATACGAGGGCTCGCGGCCGGTGCGCGCCGGCAACGCCGCGGTCGAGCAGCTCCAGCTCGATGTCTACGGCGAGGTGATGGACACGATGTACCAGGCGCGCCGATCCGGCCTCGCCCCGGAGCCGGAGGCCTGGCGCCTCCAGCGCAAGCTGATGGACTTCCTCGAATCGAGCTGGCGCCGGCCCGACGAGGGCATCTGGGAGGTGCGGGGCGGGCCGCGCCCCTTCACCTACTCGCGGGTGATGGCCTGGGTCGCGTTCGATCGCGCCGTGAAGACCGTGGAGCAGCTCGGGCTGGACGGCCCGGTCGATCGCTGGCGCGCGCTGCGCGAGGCGGTGCACGCGGAGGTGTGCGAGAAGGGGTTCGACCCGGGCCGCGGCACGTTCACGCAATCGTATGGCAGCCAGGAGCTGGACGCGAGCACGCTGCTCATTCCGCTCGTGGGCTTCTTGCCGTCCGGCGATCCGCGCGTCGCGGGCACGGTGCGCGCCATTGAGCGCGAGCTCGTGCGCGGGGGCTTCGTGCTCCGCTACTCGACCGGCCCAGGGAGGACGCCCGACGGCCTGTCCGGCGCCGAGGGGGTCTTCCTCGCGTGCAGCTTCTGGCTCGCGGACTGCTATGCCCTCATGGGCCGCGCCGGCGAGGCGCGGGCGCTGTTCGAGCGGCTGCTCGCTCTGCGCAACGACGTCGGCCTGCTCTCGGAGGAGTACGACCCAGGGAGCAGGCGGCTGCTCGGGAACTTCCCCCAGGCGTTCAGCCACCTTGCGCTGGTCGGCTCCGCGTTCAACCTGACCCCGGGCCGCTCCGGTCCCGCGCATCAACGATCCCGTTGACGCTCCGAGGAGAGGAAAGGAGAGCTGGATGCTTGCGCAACTCCGGGGACAGGACCTCCACGGACGGCGCGACGTTGGTGCCCTTGGCCTCCAGGGTCCGCACGAAGCGAACGATGTCGAAGTCGCCCTCGCCGGGGAGGGGGCGGCCGTCGAGGCAGTCCTCCTGGAGGTCGCCTCGGGGCGCGGACTGCCCGTCGCACAGCTCCACGCCCGTGATGTGCCGGATGGCTCATTGTGGCGCAAGCTGGTCCGATGGATCGGCTGCACATGGCACGCCTCGGAGCGCAACGACGTGATCTCCGCGGAGGCGCTCTGGCACGCAGCCTGCTCAGACCCGGCGTCATGCGAACAGCGACGTTGTTGACGGCCGTGGGGTTGTCAGCCCTGGTGGGGTGCAGCTCGGGCCGGGGCGGGAACGCGGGAGGGGGCGGTTCGGGCCAGGGTGGGGGCGGCTCGGTCGAGGCGCCCGTCGAGTGCTTCGAGGTGAAGCCCGGCTGCGTGGTGCCCTCGGAGGTGACGCGGATCGAGAATCCGGACGTCTCGGCGGAGGATCGGGGGTCGCTCTCGCGCAATAACGCGAGCTTCGCGCTCGACCTCGGCCGCGCGCTCCACAGCTCGACGACGAACGTCGTCTACGCGCCTTTCAGCATCTCGACGGCGCTCGCGATGACGTACGCGGGCGCGCGGACGACGACGGAGCAGGAGATGGCCGCGGCGATGCGATTCGAGCTCCCCCAGGAGCGGTTGCATCCGGCGTTCAACCACGTGGACCTCCAGCTCCGGAAACACGCCGAGGAAGGCGGCTTTCGGCTCCACACGGCCAACGGGATCTGGGCGCAGATCGATGTCCCCCTCGAGAAGCCGTTCTTGAATGTGCTCGGCGAGAGCTACGGCGCGCACGTGCGGCTCGCGGATTTCGTCACCGCCACGAAGGAGGCCGAGGGGCTCATCAACGCGTGGGTGAGCCACCGGACGGAGGGCAAGATCCCGAAGCTCCTCGATGAAGACGTGACGCCGGAGACGGTGGCCGTGCTCGTCAACGCCGTCTACTTCCACGCCCAGTGGAAGACGGCGTTCGTGAAGGACGCGACGCAGCCGGGGACGTTCCTGCGCGGCGACGGCTCGAGCGTCACCGCCCAGATGATGAACGGCAGGCATCAGGGGAGCTACGGCGACGGCGACGGCTGGGAAGCGGTGGGGATCCCGTATGCGGGGTCCGCCGTCTCGATGTTCCTCGTGCTGCCCGCCAAGGGGACCACGGACGCGTTCGAGGAGTCGCTCGACGGCGCGGCGCTCGAGGCGATCATCGACTCGACCTACCAGCAGCCGGTCGACATCACGATGCCGAAGTTCTCGTTCGGCACGTCCACCTCTCTCAAGGGAGCGCTCATGGATCTCGGCATGGAGGTCGCCTTCGGCGACGAGGCCGACTTCACGGGCATCGTCGCGGGCATGAAGCTCTGGATCCATGAGGTCATTCACGCGGCGAGGATCGACGTGGACGAGGCCGGGACCGAGGCAGCGGGGTCGACCGGGGTCATCCTCAATTCCTCGGGCTCGGGTCTGCCGGCCGCGCCTGCGGCGATCGTCCTGGACCGCCCGTTCTTCTTCTTCATCCGCGACGCGTCGACGCAGGCGATCCTCTTCGCGGGACGCGTCAACGACCCGACGGCGCGCTGAGGATCGGGGGAGAAGGAAGTCCAAACGTCTCGGAGATGGCAAGCCCTGAGTCGATGTCGTCCAGCAGTTCCTCCCCGATCGCGGCGTTGTCCGTATCTCGTGCCGGCAGGGTGAGCAGCGCGAAGAATGCCTGATAGTGGAATCCTGGGGCGGAAGCCTCCGCGGAGTGCCTTGCATTCTGGCTATCTCCGGCCGCTCTCATTGTCCTCTGCCTACCGCGATCAGCCCTCTGTGGCTGTCCAGCGAAGGCGCGGAGAACGCGCTGAAGCCGCTCCTCGAAGAGGCCGTCCCGCTCCGTCAGGAAATCGTGGGCGCTCCAGAACGTCCAGTCCCGGCGGCGCTCCTCGGCCGTTCGGGTATCGGGCACTTCGACGTCTCCAGGATGGCCGTACAATAACCCGTCGAGGAAGTTCCAGGCAGCGATGTCGTCCAGCGCTACGGCCGTCGAGGCGCGAGCGTGGGCAGCTCCGCGATGTGCGGGCTCTTCAGCATGCCATTGCCCGGCTCGAGGAGCAGCGCCCGCGCCTCGCCGGCGCGCGTCTCGTCGGGTACGTTCATGAAGGCCCGCACCGCGTAGAACGCGAGGTCGTCGCAATGCTCGGCGAGCGGAGAGACGCGTACGAGGCGCGTGGCCTCCACGCATTGAACGGCGCGCGCGAGGTACCACTCGCCCGCGCGTGCATACGCGACCGAAGGAGGCACATCCAGCGTCTCCGGAAGCGTGCATCCACCCCCGCGTTCCACGGCGCGCTCGATCTTGTAGAGCAGATAGCACTCGCTCGGGTGACGCCGGTCTTCGCCGCGCTCGCAGTAGTGGCGCTGGAGGATCGGCAAGCGACTGACGAGCTCGTCATGACAGCTCGGCCGGGGAGGGTCGATCTGGCTTCCAAGCAGGTTCAGGCCCGCGAGGTAGAGCATCGCGGCGACGATGCCGGCGTCCTCGCGGGGGTGCGCGATCGCGATCTCGCCGGCCACCCGCGTGGCCTCCGGCCACTCTCCAGCGCTCCACAGCGCGCGCGCCCGCGCCAAGGCGCGTAGGGCCGGGTCGTTCTCCTGATCCGGGCGGGCGGCGAGGAGGCGATCGGCGTCCACGAGGAGCTCGGTCTGCTCCTTGGTCGGGCGGATCGGCCTGGTGTTCGGGGTGGTGGCGGGCAGCGGGAGGTCGGTGCAGCCCGCCGATGGAAGGGGCTCGGCGGCGGGAGGTTGGGGCGGTGGCGTGGCCTGCGTGACACGGCGCAGGTCGGGGCCACGCCATGGCTGGACGGCAGGCGGCGCGGGCGCGCATGCGGCGATGGAGGCGAGCAGCAGGCGGGCAAGGAGGGGGCGCGGTGAGATCGGCACGAGCGTTCGTCCCGTGTGGGAGGGCACGGCTTGGGTTGCCGGCAGCGTCGCGACGGCGCGGGGCGCGCTCGTCCGAGGCTCTCGATCACCGAGCGAGCCAGGCGCTGACAGGGGCGATGACGCGCTCGCCGAACGCCTCCTTGTCCAGCGCAGCGCCGAGATCGACGCGGAGATAGCGGTAGGTGCAAGGGCGCCCGCCGGCGTCGAGCTCGTGATCGTTTCCGTCGTAGATGGTGTCCTCCTGCCCGCTCAGGGACGACCAGATCTGGTTCCACGGCAGGTTCCGCACGGAGGAGCGCATCAGGCTGATCTGCAGCTCGGAGCCCGCCGCTCGCGCGTCGCCGAAGCGCGTCGGATCCGGCTCCCCACCGCCGTCGCGCGTGAAGCCCGTGTCCGACACCACCTCGAGGACCACGCTCCGCGAGGTGCTGGCCGATGACTGCCAGACGAGCTGGAGGCGATACCCGGGCAGGAAATCCCAGGCCCAGTACTTGCGGCGAAAGAACTCCGAGGTCGATTTCGGGTGACGCGAGAACAGGGACGGGTCCCAGCGCTCGAACGCGAGCCCGATGCCCGCGAGCGCGTCGGACAGCTCGGACAGCCGATCGAAGACGCTGCGCTGAACCTGGTAGACGAGCCGATAACTCTGCCTCACGAGCGCCATGTCCATGCCGCCGTCCCCCGCGGTCGTCTCGAGACTTCGAGGCGTCGCGGCGGCGGCGGGCGGGGCGGGCGGGGCGGGCGCCGCCTCGGTGAGGAGCGAGCGGTGTGCGACCCGGGTGACGGGAGGGACCATCACCTCGACCTCGTCGGCGAGGAATGCGAGGGGCCCGGCGGGGGCGGGGGACGGGGCGGCTGCCACCTCGAGGCGCGCGGTGGGCCGAGGGGCGCCCGCCATGAGCGGCGGCGGCGTGGTGGGCTCCCGGTTCCCGGCGGTCCCGAGCGCGTGGACGAGCGCCACCAGGGGATCGCCGAACTCCTCGAACGTCAGGAACTCGATGCAGCTCAGGTCCCTCAGGCGCCGCTGGGTGTCGCGCAGCTCGCGCGCCCGGACGAGCATGTAGTGCGGCCCCGCGGCGCCGCCGAAGGCCTCGTGGACCCACGCGATCTGGTTGCCGAACATCGCGTCGTCGAGGCTGAAGCCGACGAACAGGAACGTGCGCGCCGCAAGGAGGTGCCGCAGCGCCTGCAGCGCGCCGCGGTAGCGCACCTCGTCCTCCTGGCTCGGGTACAGCTCGCGGTAGCCGTCCGGCGTCAGGATCAGCCGCTGCGGCTGCTGGATGAAGCCGTGCAGGTGCCAGACCGTCGGGCGATCGATCTCGTCGCGCAGCATGGCGGACAGCTCCGCCGTCGCGTCGACGCTGATCTGCACGAGATCGTTCGGATCGTCGAGCGCGTAGCGGAGGATCTGATCATAGTTGGTCGTGATCACCAGCCTGCTCGGCAGCTGCCAGACGGCGCGCGCGAGCGACAGAGATCCGGTGTCGATGCGATTGCCCGGCGGATCCAGCACCTGGCGGAGGTAGCGGTACCAGCCCGCCCCCATGCCCTCGCGCGCGTGCCGGGCCGCCTCGAAGTAGTCGGGCATCCGCTTCTCCAGCAGCCCTTCCACGACGTTGGCCTCGGGCCGCTTGCCGTCCTCGCGGAGGCGCGCGGCTGCCCCGAGGAGCAGGTCTCCCCAGCTGGGGAACATCCGCTTCCCGTTCCGGTCCAGCGCGGCCATGGACACGCCGGCGCCGACGAAGGGCACGACGAACCGGTCGCGCAGCGCGTCCTCTAGCGTCTTGGGAATCGCGATCACGGCGCGCGATGTTGCCGGTTCCGGCCCCGCGCGACAAGCCGTGGGCGCGTCGGTGCCGCGCGCGGCCGCCGCTCAGCTCATTTCGAGGAACGGCCGATCGGGATCCTCCAGGGACCCAATGATCTCCCACGTCACGGAGACCCTCAAGGATCTCCATAGCGAGCCCAGTACCTGTCGATGGCGGTCTTGATCTCGTCGAACGGAAAGTCCGCGCCGTGGGCCTGCTGGAAGGCGACGAGGAACGCGAGGATCGCGGCGCCTTCAGCGCGGGTGACGCCGTCGAAGCGCTCGTGGAAAATGGCCGCGGGGTCACCGGAATCGAACCACTCCAGCTGCTGCTCGCGGAGAGACTCGACCATGTCCACCGGAAGACCGAGCGCCGATGGAGGCCGAGCGAGGCGATCGAGCGCCTCCACGACGTCCCCGCGGGAAGGTTCGGTGAGGGCACCCAGGAGCTCGGAGGCAAAGACGCTGACAGCGTCATAACGTTCGAGGGATGCGCTCAGGAACGCCGGCAGAAAGTAGAGGAACGCCTCCGACGTGAGCAGCCATAGATTGCCTTCGACGACGGTTCGCAACTCGTAATCCGTGAGCTCCGTCGACCGCCTCGTCGCGAGGAGCTCGCGCAAGCGGTCGCTCTCGTGACGACCATCCGTGGGTCGCATGAGCCGATCGGCCGAGGGCTGGACCCGCAACGCGAACGCATCGAAGAACAGCTCTCTGAGGTTCATGTCACAAGTACCTCGCTGGATCCCCTGCGCTCGATGCGCCTTCAGGCGAGCGCCCCCTGGAGGACGCGGAGCAGCGCGCCCAGCGCCGCCGCCGCCTCGACGATGACGGCGGATTCCGCAGCGGCGGCGAGCAACGCGGCGATGACCTCCACGAGCGCGATGAGCGCTGCAACGAGCGCGGCGATCAACGCGAGGGCCACGACCGTGGCCACTGCCATGGCCGCTGCCGCGATGACCTCACGCGCACGTTCAACGACGACCGCCATGGCCGTGACCAGCGCCGGCGAACAGCCGGAGGTGGAGAAGAACTGCTGGCAACGGTTCACCATGTTGATCTTGTCTTGCACCTGCTGGCGATGACCGGTGTCTCCGCCCCGGAAGCAGGTGGTATCCAGCGCGATGCGTGAGGCGATTTCCGCAGTGATGGCGGCGATCTTGAGCGCCAGTGTGAGACAGTTGTCACGCGCGGAGCAGGCGCCGAGCATGCCCACAACCGCCTTGGCCGTCTCGACCGAACCCCGCAGCCCGAGATACTGTGCCCAGCCGCAGTCACCCGGTGGCGTCATGCCGTCACCCGGCCAACGTTGCACCAGGTCACCGGCCATCTCCGCGCGCGACTCGATGCTCAGGGCGTGTCGCCCGCCGTCCTCACCCGCCGACTGGCGTTGAACGCGCGGCGCTTCCCCCTGCTGCACGACGTGGGTCAGCTCGTGAGCGAGCAGCTGGCGCCCTGCGTACGTGTGGGGACGATATTGGTCCCCTCGGAAGACGATATCGCTGCCTCTCGTGAATGCGTAGGCTCCGACCCTGCGCGCTGCTGCGTCCGCCGACAGATCGGTGTGGATCCGTACCCGGCTGAAATCCGCGGCGAAGCGAGGCTCGAAGAACGCCCGTTGCTCATTCGTCAACGGCTGTCCGCTGCCAGTCACACGCGCTGCAGCCCCTACGTCCGGCGCTGCGTCGGCGTCCGCCGAGAGCATGGGCTTGGTCTGGATCGGCTTCTCGTCGTCTTCTTCCGCGCATTCTGCACATTTACGTTGAATCGCGGTAGGTAGCAGGCCGACTTGCGTCGGCTCCTCCATCCTCATCACCTTCTCGGCCACCTCGTCCGCCTCGCGCTCGCACGGGTCACCCGGGGAGCTGATGGTCGCCTTGCGCTGGATCGGCAGCGGGGCGATGCGGGCGAAATCGAACCGGGGACCGGGCGCGACAGGCGGAGATGCCTCGCCCGCCACGCCTGCCTCCGAAGCCGGGCGCTCGACGCGTGACCAGAGAGCGCTCGCGGGAGCGGGCGAGCTCGCCGCGACGTGGCGCCTGTTCTCTCCGGTCATCTCGGACGAAGCCGCCGCTTCGGCGCTGGTCGACGTGGCCGACCTGAACCAGAGCGGGTTCACCGGCGGGGCATGCGCCGGGCGCTGCGACGCACGCTTCGGGGCTGGAGAACGCGCCAAAGAAGGACTCGGCTTCCGATCGAACGTGAACATGAGGGAGCTCACCTCGTTGCGGTTGACCGGAGTCTACCACCTCGTGGTGGGCGTGCCCACCGCGACGCGCCTGCCGCGAGCGTGAGATCGCGGGCCGCAGTCGGCTCCGCGGGGCCGAGATGCCCCCAGCCCCCGCAGGGCCGCGGTCACGGGTGCCCACGGTCACCTGCGCCACGGCTCGTGTTCGCTCAGCTCAGCTCATCTCCAGGAACAGCCGATCCGGATCTTCCAGGTACCCGATGATCTCATATGCAAAGGCCGCACCCACGTGCCCATCGATGATCCGGTGGTCGAACGACAGCGACACCAGCATCACCTCGCCGATCACGATCTGCCCGTCGCGCACCACCGGCTTCTGCTTCATCTGGTGGATACCCAGGATCGCGACCTCCGGGAAGTTCAGTATCGGCGTCGCGAACAACCCCCCTTGCTGGCCGAGCGACGTGATCGTGAACGTCGAGCCGCCGAGATCCTCCGGCTTCACCCGCCCCGACTTCGTGTCCTCGCCGAGCCGCGCGATCTCCTGCGCGATCTCCAGCACGCTCCGCCGATCCGCGTCGCGCACCACAGGCACGATGAGCCCGGCCTCGGTCGCGGACGCGATGCCGATATGATAGCTCTTCTTGACGACGATCTCCTGCGCGGCCTCGTCGAAGGCGCTGTTCAGCATCGGGTGCTTCTTCAGCGCCGCGACGACGGCCTTCACGAAGAAGGGCAGGAAGGTCAGCTTGACGCCCGCCTTCTCGGCCAGCGGGCGCAGGCGCGCGCGGCGCTCCTTCAGCGCGGAGACGTCGCACTCCTCGACGAAGGTGAAGTGCGCCGCCGTGTGCTTCGATCGCGACATCGCCTCGAAGATCCGCTTGCGCACGCCCCGCAGCGGGATGCGCTCGTCGCCCGGCGCCGAGGGCAACCCCCGGCCGCGCTCCCCCTCGGGCCGCGCCGCCCCGTGCCCCGGCTCCTCGTCCAGCTGGCCGGGCCCCGCCGCCGTCGACTTCGGCGCCGCCTCGGGCAGCGCCGGGGCCGCCCGCCTGGGCGCCGCCTCGGGCAGCGCCGGGGCCGCCTCCTCGGGCGCCTCGAGCGCCCGCACGTCGTCCTTCGTCACGCGGCCCGCCGGGCCGGTCGGCGGCACGCGCCGCAGGTCGACCCCGAGGTCGCGCGCCAGCTTGCGCGTCGCGGGCGTCGCGAGCGGCTTCTCGTTGAAGTAGGCCGCCGCGCGCGCCCCCGCGCCGATGCTGCCGTTCGCCCACGCCGACCGCGCCGGCGCCACCAGGTTCATCCCGGGGAGGTCCTCCCGGATGTCGCCGACCGCCGTCGCCGCCGGCTCGGCAGCCCCGGACTTCGCGGCCGCCGCCGCCCCCGAAGCGGGCGGCGTCGCCGCCGCAGGCCGGTCGTCGACGTCGAACACGACGAGCACCGAGTGGACCGGGACGACCCCGCCCACCTTGCCCCGCGTCTCCACGATCCGGCCCGTGCGCGGCGACGTGATCGTCACCGTCGCCTTGTCGGTCATCACCTCGACCATCGGCTGGTCCTCGGCGACCATGTCGCCCGGCGACACCAGCCAGGTCACGATCTCGCCCTCGGTGACGCCCTCGCCGATGTCCGGAAGCCTGAACTCGTACTTGCCCATGCGTCAGTACCTCGCCGTCTCCAAGATCGCCGGAAGGATACGATGGGACAGAGGGAGATACTCGTTCTCGAGGGTGTACGGGAACGGGGTGTCGAAGCCCGTGACCCGGACCGGGGGCGCCTCCAGGTGGAGGAACGCCTTCTCGTTGACCAGCGCGACGAGCTCGCCCCCGAGGCCGCAGGTCTTCGGCGCCTCGTGAACCACGATGAACCGGCCCGTCCGCTTCACCGACTCGATCACCGTGTCGATGTCGAGCGGCCACAGCGTGCGCAGGTCGATCACCTCGCACTCGACGCCCTGCGCGGCCGCCTGGTTCGCCGCGTCGAGCGCCTCGTAGAGCATCGCGCCCCAGACCACGAGCGTCACGTGCCAGCCCGGCCGGACCACCTTCGCCTGGCCGAGCGGGACGGTGTACTCGCCCTCGGGGACGTCGCCCTTCGCGGCGCGGTAGATGCGCTTCGGCTCGAAGAACAGCACCGGATCCGGATCCCGGATCGACGAGAGCAAGAGCCCCTTCGCGTCGGCCGGGTTCGACGGGCACACGACCTTCAGGCCCGCCACGTGGATGAACTGCGCCTCGGGCGACTGCGAGTGGTAGTGCCCGCCGCGGATGCCGCCGCCGAACGGCGTCCGGATGACCAGCTTGGACGGGTACTCTCCCCCCGAGCGGTAGCGGTACTTCGCCAGCTCGGACACGATCTGGTCGTACGCGGGATAGATGAAATCGGCGAACTGGATCTCCGGGATCGGCACGAGCCCGTAGAGCGCCATCCCGATGGCCGTCCCCACGATCCCGTTCTCCGAGAGCGGCGTGTCGATCACCCGGTCGTCCCCGAACTCGTCGAACAGGCCCTGGGTCACGCGGAACACGCCGCCGACCTTGCCGACATCCTCGCCGAGCACGACGACCCGCGCGTCCCGCCGCATCTCGTGGCGTAGCGCGTCGTTGATCGCCTGGACCATGTTCATCTGAGGCATGCTCTTCGTCTCCGTCTCTCGGCCAACAGGTGGGGGTACAACCTCACCGGCGCCCCGGCCCCCCGGGGGTCCCGCCGATCACGGGCAGCGGCGCCACCCCCGCCGCGCCGCCGTCCGGCGAGCCGCCACGCCGACGCCGCCGTCCGCGCGGCCTAGTGGCCGCCGTGGCCCTTGGGCCTCGGGCCCGCCTTGAGCTGCTCCCGCTGCTCCACGAGGTGCCAGGGCGGCTCCGCATAGACGTCCTCGAACATCGAGTCGAGCGGCGGCGGCGGGACCTTCTCCGAGACCGCGATGCACGCCTTGACCTCCGCGTCGACCGCCGCCTCGATCTCGCGATCCTGCGCCTCCGTCCAGCCCTGGGTGCGCTCGACGTGCCGCCGGAGCCGCGCGATCGGGTCGAGCCGGCGCCACGGGTCGAGCCATGCGTCGGGGCGGTACGCCTTCGGGTCGTCGCTCGTCGAGTGGCCCGACAGGCGGTACGTCATCGCCTCGATGAGCGTCGCGCCCTCGCCGCGCGAGGCGCGCGCGATCGCGTCGCGCGTCACCTTCACGACGGCGAACACGTCGTTGCCGTCGACCCGCACCCCGGGGACGCCGTAGGCCGCGCCCTTGCCCGCAAACGTGTTGCTCGACGTCTGGCGCTCGGTCGGCACGCTGATCGCCCAGCCGTTGTTCCGGCAGAGGAAGATGACCGGCACCTTGAACACGCCAGCGAAGTTCAGGCCGCTGTGGAAATCCGACGAGCTCGTCGCGCCGTCGCCGAAGTAGGCCAGCGTGACGAGCTCGTCGCGCTTCAGCTTGGCGGCCCACGCGAAGCCGACGGCCTGGGTGATCTGCGTGCCGATGGGCGAGCTCACCGAGCCGAAGTGGCCCTCGCGGTAGGTGTAGTGGTCCGGCATCTGCCGCCCCTTCACCGTGTCGTTCGCGTTGCCGAACATGTTGTCGATGTACCGCTGGAGCGGCAGCCCTCGCCAGAGCGCCGCCCCGAACTCGCGGTAGCACGGGAACACCCAGTCCTGGGGCCGCGTCGCGGACACGCTGCCGAGGACCGTCGCCTCCTCCCCCTGCGAGCCGATGTGGAACCCGATGCGCCCCTGGCGCTGCAGCGCCACGAGCCGCTCGTCGAGCAGGCGCGTGCGCATCATGGCCTTGTAGAGGGCGATCACCTCCGATGGCTCGAGCTTCGGATCGTGCGCGGGGTCGAGCGAGCCGTCGTCGCGCAGGACCTTGATCACGTCGTCGGCACACGTATCGAGCGGGTGCCGCGCGACGGCAGCCTGCGGCTCGAGGCTTGCCCCTGAGACGTTCGGCGGGCGGTCGGTGGAGTACGTCGCGGTGCTCATCGGTTCGCGGGACACTAACCAAAGGCGCTGCCCGAGACCAGTGCCCAGACGCGGCGTACGCTCATTCGCTTTACGCGTGACGTTGAGGTGACGTTGACTCGTCGCAGCGATCAGGCTCGGGGTTTGACTCGCCGCGGCGAGCTCGAACCCGCTCGCGCCCTGATGCGCGTCTCCCGCCGTACGCGGCGGCGCTGATGTCCACGCTAGACGTTCACGGGCTCGGCTGCCTGCGCGAGGGCCTCGTCGACGGCGGCCACGTCGAGCTTGAAGCCGCGCGCGAGCTGCTCGAGCACGCCGTGCTCGTGCGCGCTCACGCCGCCGGAGGCGTGCGCCATGGACGCCGCCACGCGGAGCACCTCGCGCTGGTGCTCGGTCCGCGCGATCGTGCGGGCGACCATGCTGATGCGCTTCTCCAGCCCGTCCTCGGCCAGCATCTCGCCGAGATCGGCGAGGAGCGCCTCGATCTGCTTCTCGTGGACGAGGTTCTGGCAGGCGCCGGTGACGATCGCCTGGAAGCGCCCGCGCTCCTCGTCGTCGAAGTGGCCGTCGGCGTTCGCGACGAGGAACGCGGCCTCGATGATCGTCTCGAAGAGCGCCACCGCGGCGGGATCGAAGCCGGTGGGCATCGTGATGTCTTCGATGGGAGGGCGCGCGCTGTAGGCCCTCGCGGCCTGGGCCAGGATCGACGCCACGCGCACGCGGGGCGCCTCCGAGCCGAGGCGCGAGGCGCCGGGAGTGATGCCGCCGGGGCGCCTGTTGATGGGAGCGGACATCGTGGTGTTGGACCCTCCTGCCGAGCAATACGCTCGGCCAAACGCCGAGAAGCGTCAAGGCGCTTGCTGAGCGGCGCTCTAGCGGCGGATGAGGGAGGCCGCGGGGACGAGCCGCGCGGGGCTCGCCGACGCCGGCGCCGGGGCGACGGGCGGGCGGGGCTCGTCCGGGTCGAGCTCTGCGGTGAGGCGGGCGGCCTCGCGGCGCGCCACGGCGAGGCGCTCCTCGAGGAGCGCCTCGACGGCCGCCGCGCCCGGCGAGGCGGGCAGCGCCGCGCCGCCTCGGTCCATCAGGCTGCGGACGAAGACCTCGGCCGCCTTGTAGCTCGACCGGACGAGCGGCGCGCTGGCGGCGTAGAGGAAGCCCATCTCGAGCGCTGCGCGCTCGAACGCGGCGAAGGTCTCGGGCTCGACGAAGCGCTGCACGGGCGCGTGCTTCGAGGAGGGGCGGAGGTACTGGCCGATCGTCACGATGTCGACCCCGGCCTCGCGCAGGTCGCGGAGCGCCTCCAGGACCTCGTCGTCGGTCTCGCCGATGCCGACCATGATCGAGCTCTTGGTGAGCCGCCGCGGCGCGGGCGCGCCGGCCTCCGCGGCGTCGGCGGCGAGGCGCCGCTGGCGCTCCTTCGCGCGCCGGAGCACGGCGAGCGACTGGTCGTAGCTCGACCGGACGTCGCGGATGACGCGCGTGATGCGGCGGACGACCTCGACGTTGTGGGCGAAGACGTCGGGCCCGGCGTCGACCACCATGTCGACGGCGCTCATGTGGCCCTGGAAGTCGCCGACCAGCGTCTCGATGAGCAGGTCGGGCCGGAGGGCGTGCAGGCGGCTCACCGTGCGGGCGACGTGCTCGGCGCCGCCGTCGAGCAGGTCGTCGCGGTTGACCATCGTCATCACGACGTACTGGAGCGAGAGCCGGGCGATGGCGCGGGCCACGTGCTCCGGCTCCCGCACGTCGACCGCGCCGCGCGGATCGCCCGTCGTGACCGCGCAGAAGCGGCAGCCGCGCGTGCACACGTCGCCGAGGAGCATCACCGTCGCGGTCCCCTCGCGCCAGCACTCGCCGACGTTCGGGCAGCGCGCCTCCTCGCAGACCGTGTGGAGATCGAGCTTGCGGAACGTCTCCTTGAGGTGGTGGTACGTGTCACCCCCGGGAGCGCGGACCTTGAGCCATTCGGGTTTGGGCGAGAACTGCGCCATCAGGGGTGTCCTTAGCCCATGCGGCGGGGGAGCGCGAGGGGGAGGCGCGCTAGCCGGCCGGCGCAGCCGGCGGCACGGAGCGGCTGATCTCGCGCGTCGTCAGCTTGCCGCGCTCGGTGAAGACGGCCGTGACGAGCTCCGCGGGGGTGACGTCGAAGGCCGGGTGCCGGACGGGCACGCCGGGCGGGACGACGCGGCGGCCGCCGACGACGGCGAGCTCGTCGCGGCTCCGCTCCTCGATCGGGATCGACGCGCCGCTGTCGGTGGCGAGGTCGATCGTGCTCCACGGGGCGGCCACGTAGAACGGGATGCCGTGGTGGCGCGCGAGGCAGGCGAGGCCGTAGGTCCCGATCTTGTTCGCGACGTCGCCGTTCCGCGCGATGCGGTCGGCCCCGACGACCACGGCGCCGATCTCGCCCTTCTGCATGAACCACGCGGCCATCGAGTCGGAGATCACCTCGACGGGGATGCCGTCCCGCTGGAGCTCCCAGGCGGTGAGGCGGGCGCCCTGGAGGTACGGGCGGGTCTCGCACGCGAGCACGCGGAGCGCCTTGCCCGCCTCGATGGCGGCGCGGATCACGCCGAGCGCCGTGCCGTAGCCGCCGGTCGCGAGCGCGCCCGCGTTGCAGTGGGTGAGGACCGTGCCCGACTCCGGCAGGCGCGCCGCGCCGGCGCGGCCCATCTGGTGGCAGGCGGCGACGTCTTCCCGGTGGATCTCGCGGGCGAGCTCGGCGAGCTCCCGCGCGCGCTCCTCGCCGCGGCGCCCGGCGTTCTGCAGGGCCGCGGCGATCGCGCGCCGCACCGCCCACCCGAGGTTCACGGCGGTGGGCCGGGTCGAGGCGAGGTGCTCCCCCGCCGCCCGCATCGCGGCGACGTAGCTGGAGGCGCCCTCGTCGCGGGCGGCGCGCGCGGCGAGCGCCATCCCGTACGCGGCGGCGATGCCGATGGCCGGGGCGCCGCGGACCGCCATCGTCCGGATGGCCTCGGCGACGCCGGCGGAGTCGGTCAGGGTGAGGTAGCGCTCGCGCTCGGGCAGCTCGCGCTGCTCGAGGAGGAACACGCGGTCGTCGCCCTGCGCCAGCTCGACGGCCGAGTAGTCGGCGCCGGAGAGGGCCGCGGCCGGCTCCCAGGGCGGCGCCGCCCGCGCGCCCTCGCCTGGCCTCGGTGTCTGCTCTGCTTCGAAGCTCGTGCCCATTCAGCGCCTCCCGTTCGAGCGTGACGGCTCCCCTGGCGATCCGTCGTCCGGCCCCCGCGCCTCGGCGCTCGCGGCGAGCCGGCCGCGGATCTCCTCCGCGACGGTCGCGAAGTCCTCCGCCGCGTCGGCCTTGCGGCCCGCAAGGTAGGCGCGCAGCGCGTCGGCGGCGAGCAGCGCGAGGCTCGCGTTGATCCCGCGCGCCGTGAGCGCCTCGATCACGTCGCCGTTCTTGAGCAGCGTCTCCAGGTCGTCGAAGACCGCGGCGAGCTCTGGCCCGGGATCGACGCCGCCGCCGGCGGCGGGTCGCGTCTTCTTGTCGTCCTCGCGGGTCACGGGTCGCGCCTCATGGTTTCGTGCTGGTCGCCTTGGGGATCGCGGTGAAGGGGAAGTGCGGCGGCTCCACGCCGGGCACGCACTGGTACTTCGAGAAGTCGGTGACGCCCTCCTCGCGGAGCAGGGCCTCGTCGATCCACGCCTTGCCGCGGCGGGCCGACGGCTCGCGCGAGAGCAGCGCGAGCGTCGCGTCGGCGAGGATATCCGCCTTGCGCCAGAGCTCCGGGCCGCCGAGGCCGAAGTTGATCGTGGCGAAGCTCTCGATCGCGGTCGCGGGCCAGAGGGCGTGGGCCGTGATGTTGTGCTCCGCGTACTCGCCGGCGATGGCGTCGGCGATCATCGTCATGCCGAACTTGGAGACCGCATAGGCCCCGTGGTGGGCGCAGGCCCCGGCGTCGACGGGGGGCGACATCATGATGATGTGGCCGTATTTTTGCGCGATCATCTGGGGGAGGACGGCCTGCGAGAGGGCGAACGACGCGCGCACGTTGATGCCCATGATGAGGTCGAACTTCTTCATGGGTGTGTCCACGACGTCGGCCCACCAGAGCGCGCCCGCGTTGTTGATGAGCGCGTCGATGCGCCCGAGGCGCTCGACGGCCGTGGCCACGGCGCCCCTGCAGGCCTCGTCGTCGCGGACATCGAGCTTGATGGGCAGGGCGCGGCGGCCGAGCTGCTCGACCTCGCGGGCGACGTCGTGGATCGTGCCCGGGAGGCGCGGGTTCTCGGCGACCTCCGTCTTCGCGGCGACGACGATATCCGCGCCTTCTCGCGCGCAGGCGAGGGCGACGGCCCGTCCGATCCCGCGGGAAGCTCCTGTGATGAAGACAACGCGGTCCTTGAGGCGCATGGTCGGCGGTCATAGCACAGGAGCCGCCGCGGGTGCGGCCTCGCGGTTCGCAGTCGAGCGGCCGTGCTGCGGGGTCGCCGCGTGATCATCAGGGCGTCAGGCCGTCGGGCCGTCAGGCCGCCTTTCCACGAGCGCGGCAGCCGGCATGCCGGGCGGATGAGATGGCGCGCGCGTACGGCGGGAGGCCACATCCACCACCACCCCGCGCATGACGCAGGGACGAGCTCTGCCGCGGACGTGAGCGGGCGAGGGCGCTCAGGCGAGCGGCGTGGCGGTGTGGCGTGGAGCGGGGGAGTCGCGCGGAATTTCATGGGCGTTCGATTGACCTGCTGCTGACATGCGGCCTGTGGCGGCGCGCGTCGACGCGCGATCCACGGCGGGCGGAGGCGGAGGCTCCCAGGGTGTCGTCGCCCCCACGGGCTTCCGATCGCGGTCTGTCGCCGGACACGGATACCCACCCTTCGGACCAGGGGAGATGTTGTGTCCTGATGGCTCCATGTCTCACACCGTCCTTGCGTGAAGAAATCCTGTGTCGCCGAGCTCCGGGAAGCTCGGTTTCATGGGTCTTGAAAAGATCCAGCGATCCGGCGGCAAATCATGCGTGCCAGCGTGTTTCGTATCTGGACATGCCAGCGGTCAGGTGACACCGTGTCGTGAGCGAATCGAAGGGAGGCGCTGCGCTGCGTGGGATCGCGCTGTGCGCTACTCCGCCCCCTGAACAACGCTGTACTGGGGTGGCCCGTCGAGGTGTCGTGTGCCCCGGCGTACGTGCTGGCGCGAGCCGCGACGCAGGGGCGGGCCGAGCTCGGACGGGCCCAGAGAACCAAGGAGCATGCATATGAGCGCTTTGCACAGGACGCTTGTCCTCGCCTTCATCGCTGGCTGTTCTGCAGTCGGCTGCCTCGCCTCGACCGAGGTCGGCGAGGAGCCGTCGGCGGAGCTGTCGGACGACCAGTCCTCGCCGCTCGCGGGGGCGGTCTGCGATACCGCGCCGGAGGGCTCGGATGTGGAGCTCTCCTGTCCTGCCGGCGAGGTCATCACGGCGATCCAGTTCGCGAGTTATGGCAGGCCGCGCGGCGTCTGCGGCGGCTACGCGGCCACCTCGTGCAACGCGCCGACGTCGAAGGCCGTCGTGGAGCGCGCGTGCCTCGGAAAGGCGAGCTGCGCCGTGCGGGCGAGCAACGCGACCTTCTCCGGTGATCCGTGCAGGAGGACCGCGAAGCGGCTCTACGTGCAGGCGGCGTGCGGCCCCGCGACGCCGGGCAGCGGCGCGAGCGGCTCGACGAGCGGCGCGGGAGGCGCGGGAGGCGCGGGAGGCGCGGGCGGCGCGGGCGGCTCGACGAGCAGCACCGGGAGCTCGGGCGGCTCGACGAGCGGCACCGGAGGCGCGGGCGGTTCGACGGGCGGTGAGGTCTGCGGCAATGGGGTTTGCGGCGCGGGCGAGGACTGCTCGAGCTGCTCGAGCGACTGCGGCGCATGCCAGATGTGCAGCGGCGCCGGGCCCAGCACGACTCCGCTCGACACCGAGGAGCAGGCGTTCCTCACCATCATCAACCAGTATCGCGCGCAGAACGGCCTCGGGGCGCTCTCGGCCTGCACCTCGATGAACCGCGCCGCTCAGGGGCACAGCGAGGACATGCGCGATCAGAACTATTTCTCGCACACGAGCCTCGACGGCCGGACGCCCTGGACCCGCATGTGCAACGCCTGCTACGAGCTCGGCTGCGGGGGCACCGCCATGGCCGAGAACATCGCCGCTGGCAACTCGACGGCCCAGGCGACGTTCACCCAGTGGAAGAACTCGGACGGCCACAACAAGAACATGCTCGGCTCCGCCTACAAGGTCATCGGCATCGGGCGGGCGACCGGAGGCGGGACCTACGGGTCCTACTGGACCACGGTGTTCGGCGGCAGCTCCGAGGCGAGCTGCAAGTAGGCCAGGCACCCGCGGCGGCGGCCGCCTGCTCGCAACAGCGTGTCACGCGTGAGGCGTTCTGCCATGGCGTGGCGGCGCGACCCGGGAGCCGAGATGGCCTGGGCCGCGCCGCGCTCCGCGGCCGGAGAGCAGCGGCCGAGTGGCGGCCTGCTGATTGCTTCACACCGGGACGGTGGAACAGCAGACCTCCGCGAAAACACATGTCATCTATCTCCTTGGTCCATACCGAATTCCCGGCTTCCACGGAGAGCGCAACGTGCGTGTCTACCTGCCCGACGAGGGGGCGCGTGACGGGCGGCCATCGCCTGTGCTCTTCCTGTTCGATGGGCAGAACGTCTTTCACGACGACCCCTCCTACAGCGGAGGGTGGCACCTTCACGAGGCCGTCCGTGACCTCGCGGATCGAGGTCTCGAAGCGCCGGTCCTTGTGGGGATCGATCACGGCGGGCCCGAGCGGCTGACGGAGCTGTCGCCGTTCCAGGGCGACGGCAGCGAAGGAAAGCTCGACGGTCTTCTGGGCTGGCTCACCTCCGAGATCGTGCCGGCCGTACAGGAGCGCTTCGCGGTGAGGCGCGACCCGGCCAGCACGGCGATCGGCGGCGCATCCATGGGGGGCCTCGCCGCGCTCTATGCTCATTGGCGTTGCCCCGGCGTGTTCGGGGCCGCGCTCTGCATGTCGCCATCGCTCTGGTTCGCCGAGCGCAAGATCTTCGACGTCCTCGCATTTCTGGCCGTCCCGACGAGCTCGAGGCTGTACGTCGACGCCGGCGCTCAGGAGGACGGGGGCTCGGTGCTGCGCGACGCCGCGCGGCTGGTCGAGCAACTTCGCCAGCAGGGTTACAGGGAGGACAACCTGCTGTTCTGCCTGGACGAGGACGGGACCCACTCCGAGGACGCGTGGCGCCGGCGCGCCCCGGGGGCGCTGCAGTTCCTGTTCACCGGGGCCGCCAGGGAGCCGCAGGATGGCGTCGGAGCGCCGGAGGGATCGCAGCAGGCCGCCTGATCTCCTGCGCTTCGGCGCTCTTCGCGCCGGCGGGCCAGGCCCGACCGTCCCCTACCGCCGCCCCTTGCTCCGCTTGCGCGTCCCCTGGACGATGCGCGCCGCATAGCGCGGTATCGGGGCGGTCGCGCCGAGCGCCGCGGACAGGCGGTCGACCTCCGCATCCGAGAACGATGTCTTCCGGAGCGCCGCGATCGCGTCCGCCACGACGTCGCGCGACTCGGGGCGCTCCGCCTGCGTCTTCTCCTCGAGCCAGCGCACGACCTCGGGGAAGCGGCCGGCGAGGGCCGCGATCTGCGCGGGCATCCCCTGCCGGAGGAGGCGCAGCCCCTGCAGCCGCTCGTCCGCGCGCGGGGAGCGATCCGACAGCACGAACGCCTCCTCGAGGCGCTCGACCACCTCCGCGCCCGCCGAGAGCCTGGCGAGCAGCGTGCGCTCGGCGAGCGCCTCGAGCGCGACGTACGCCTGCAGGTAGCCGTCGGTCCAGGACGAGAGCTCGCCGACCACCGCGTCGCCGCGCGCCGCGATGACGGCGCGGAGCGCCGCCACCACCCCGTCGCGCACGACGCGCCGCGGGTCCTCGGCCAGCTCCTCGAGCGCCTCGAGCGGATCGAGCCCGCCCTTCCCGCGGCGCCCGCCGCCCGCGCGCGGCGCCTGCCCCGCTCCGCCCGCCCGCGCCGCGCCCTGCACCGCGAGCGACGCGAGCGCCTGCGCCGCCACGATGAGCGCGTACTCCTCGGCGGTCGCGCAGAGCGCCCGCACGAGCCGCTCGGCCGGCGCCCCGCGGTCCGCGATCGCCGCGCCGACCGCCCGCGCGAGATCCATGTTTACGCGCGGCAAGGGGGCGTTCGGCCCGAGGTCGGGGCCTGGCGCGCGCACCCCGCCGCGCCGGGCGGGCAGCCCGGAGCTGCGATCGAGCAGCGCGAGCAGCTCGGCCGGATCGCCGAGCTGCACGGCGCGCTCGATCGCCGCGTCGATCTTCGGGTTGCGCAGCGCGCCCGGGGGAGTCGCCCCCCGGCGCATATCCGAGGTGTCAGCCATTCAGAACCCCAGGGAAAGACCGACCTCCGGGGAGAGGACGGTGGTCACGGCAGGCAAGGTGAGGCTCGTGCGGAGCGCGAGGGCCTCGATCGGCGCATAGGCGACGCCCGCGCCGACCGACGCGAACCCCTGGCCCGCTTGTGCGTGCGGACATCGGCGCGCAACGTAGCCCACCGGTGTGTCAGCGAGCGCCAGAAAAGCTTGGGGACGGGAAGCCCGCTCACCCGATCCTGGAACACGCCACACGCAGGAGGGACAAATAATCCACAGGTTGTTCCCAGGTTGTGGAAATCCCGTGGGACCCTGGCAACTCCGCGGAGCTGCCCGTCCTGCGCCGATCGCGGGGCGGCAGCCCCTCCAAGCCCCGGCGCCAGCCGAAGCCAGCCCGGGCATGGACGCGCCGCCCACACCGATGCAACTGATTTTTCTGCGATTTCTGGCGCTCCGTGGCCCGGCGCGCCTCTCAATTTCCGGGCGCTAAACTCCCTCCTTCGGAACCAATCTGCAACCCAAAAATCACGTTCCCGAGCCCGGTTTGACAGTCCACATGCTTGTCCACAGATTGGCCACCTGATGGCCCCAGACGGCGCGCAGGTTTCGTGTCGGATGGGGGGCGCCGGGCGAGTTCTCGCTTGTCTTTCGGGTGGCGATCGACATGCGATTGACAAGCTCGCGATGACCTGGGTGGGGGAGGCAGCGGGCGCCGGGGCTCGGCCGGCCGGAGCGCCCGGCGAGCGGTCCATCCGGCGGCCGTCCGGGTGAGGCGGCCGGCTCGGCTCGCTGCGCGCGACGTCGCTGGGCCGCGCGGCGCCGCGCCCGGCGTGCTAGCGGGTGCGCATGCGCGTTCCGGAGATCCCCGAAGAGACGGCGTCGCCCCTGCGCGCCGGCGACCCGCCGGCGCAGGTCGCAGGGCACCCGCTGATCCGGAGGAGCGCGCGCGTCCCACGCTGGCGCGCGCGGCTCGCCGACCACGACGCGGCCTCGCTCGCGGAGCTGCTCCGCCGGGCCGGCGGCACGGCGTCGGCGGCGCGCGCGGTCTCCGGCAAGGTGGTGCGCCACGCCTTCGGCGCCGAGCCGGGCGCGCCTGCGCCGGCCTGGGACGCGCGCGCGCTCGCCGCCCTGGGCGTGGGGGCCTGGGCGCACGAGGCGCTGCTCGCGCTCGATCCGGCGCCGTCGCTCGAGATCGCCGAGCGGGCGCCGGCGCAGGACGACACGCTCCGGCTCGTCCTGCGCGCGGGCGACGGCGCGCTCATCGAGTCGGTGCTGATCCCGGGGCCCGCCCGCACGACGCTCTGCGTCTCGAGCCAGGTCGGCTGCGCCCGGGCCTGCTCGTTCTGCGAGACGGGGCGGCTCGGGCTCGAGCGCCAGCTCGCCGCCGGCGAGATCGTCGATCAGGTCCGGATCGCCCGGGCGCTCGCGGCCGAGCGCGGCGGCGCCCCCCTCAGGAACCTCGTCTTCATGGGGATGGGCGAGCCGTTCGATAACCTCGGCGAGGTGCTGAAGGCCATCCGGCTGCTCACCGATCCGCGGGCCTTCCGGTTCGCGCCGTCGCACGTCACCGTGAGCACCGTCGGGGTGGCGGACAAGATCGAGCCGTTCTTCCGCGACGCGCGCGCCGAGCTCGCCGTCAGCCTCAACGCCCCGGACGACGCCCGCAGGCAGGCGATCATGCCCGTGAACGCGCGCTTCTCGATGGCGGCGCTGAAGGAGGCGATCGCGCGGGCGCTGCCGCCGGGGCGGCGCGTGCTCTTCGAGTACGTGCTCTTCGATCGCTTCAACGACGCCCCGGAGGACGCGGATCTGCTCGCGGCGTACGTCGCCGGGCTCCGGTGCCGGGTGAACGTCATCCCCTGCAACCCCGGCCCGGATCCGGCGCTGCGCCCGCCGTCCGCCGCGCGGCTCGACGCCTTCGTGGCGCGGCTGTCCGGCCACGGCGTGACGACGCTCGTGCGGCGGCCGCGGGGGCGCGACGTGGGCGGCGCCTGCGGTCAGCTCGCGGGCATGGCCCGCCTCAGGCAGCCAGAGCCAGCGTGAGGGCGGCGCCGCGGGCGAGCGGGGCCCCGACGCGGAGCGCCCCATGGCCCGCCGCGAACGTACGGGCGATCTTCCCCGAACGCTGGTCCATCCGGACGAGCACCGCGCGCTTGCCCGTCTCGCCGGTGTGCCCGAGCGTCGCGAGCAAGGAGAGCAGGTCGGTCCATACCCTGTCGCGCCAGCGCCTCAGCAGGAACATCACGACGCTCGAGACGGCGCGCTCCACGTCCCGGCTGAAGGTCGCGGTCCGGGCGAGCGGGCAGCGATAACGAGCGCGCAGGATCGCGAAGATTTCCGGCATCGCCGCCGCGAGAATTTCATTCACAAGGTCGTGGTCGTGACGGTAGCGGTCGAGAAGCCGGGCGTCCTGCGCCGCGCCGTGCTGGACGATGTTCCGGTAGAGCCCGAGGGCCAGGTCGTAGTTGATGTGCGCGTTGATGCCGAGCAGCCCGTGCACCGCCGCCGCCGGCCCGCCCGCGCTGGCGCACTGGAACGCGACGTCCCACGCCTCGATGCCCGTCGACCGCCCGTCCAGCGACGCCGCGAGGGCCGTCAGGTAGTACTCGCAGAAGATCCCCGCCAGGCGCGAGATCCACGCCGGCTCGAGGAACCGGCCATCCGATCCGTCGACGATCGCCTCTTTCACGCGGCGCGTGATCACGGCGTAGACGTCGGGGAACACCGCCCGCGGGTCGTTCCTCTCGCGCAGCCGCGCGGCGACCGTCTCCAGCGCGATCAGCGCCTCGGAGACGTTCGCCGGCGTCATCGTCACGCCCTGCAGGACGGGATGACGCGCGGTGGACACCGCGGGACGGGACGCAGCCAATGACCGCGTCTGCTTGCTCCTCATCGCCAGGGGTCGATCCGAAGTAAGGGTCTTCATGGCTGCGCTGAGCGAGCGAATTCAAGGATCGTGCCCGTATGTCCGGTCCGCAGTCGTACACAGCCACAGGATGTATGAGCGCGCGCAGCGCGGAGCTCGAGCGCGCGATCGGCGCCTGCATGCTCGTTCGCCTGCTCTCCCTTCACGTCGGATTTCCCGCGAATACAGAGGAGAACGTTCGCCCGTCGGTCCAGGGCGAGGGGGCGAGGCTCCGGTGGCGCCACACGGCTACCAGCGGCGGTCTCGTCGGGTGGTGCCCGCGTCGACGTCGTGTCCCGACGCGGTGAGAGCGCAGGCCGGCGCACCAAAGTGCCCCATGGGGCAGATTGTGACGCGCGGACGGGTTCCCTCGAGGCAAAATAAGGAATCCCCCGACGCCGTGCACACCTTGGCAAACCGGGTGCGGCGGTGTGTGCTGGACTGCGCGGGCGTTTTCGGGTTTCGGCCGGCCGGGTGATGCGCCGTATCCTGGCGCGGAGCGCTCCGCGCCTGCGCGCGGCCCTCGACGCCGCCTGGCGGCGGCGAGGGCGGTTGCGCTCCTCCGCGGATGGCCCTGCCGAGCACCATGAGCTTCCTCAAGATCGTCTGTTCCGAGCCCAGAAACGACCTCGCCTCCTTCCTCCAGTCGCTGCCGATCGAGCCCGCGGGGCCGGCCATCGCGCTCGTGATGGGCACCGCGGATCTCGCCTATCCGCTCGTGGCCGCGCGGACCTTCCTCGCGTCGGCGAGGGAGGTGGGCGCGTCGCACCTCCTCTGGGTGGCGCCGTACTTCCCTCCCTCGAGCCGGGTGGGGCAGCAGATCCGCGACGCCGAGGCGTCCGTGCGCGCCTCCGGCCAGGCGGTGACCACGGTCTGGCACGGACCTCTGCTGAGCGCGCTCAACCTCTGGCGCGAGGACATCCGGCTCCGCCGCACGCTGCCGCTGCCGCTGGGCGGCGGCGCGTTGCCCTGGGTGGCGCCCGCGGACGTGGCCCGCAGGGCGATCCGCGCGCTGGAGCAGCCCGCCGCGCCGGCGCCCGTCGTGTGCGGCCCCGCCGCGTGCTCGGGCGCCGAGGTGGCGGCCGCGCTCTCCCGCGGCCTCCGCGCCGGCCTGACGAGCGAGCGCTTCGCCTGGCGCCGGTTCGAGGAGATCGATCGCGACCACGACCGCAAGCTCAGCGAGGATGAGCTCCTGCCGTACCTCACCGGCCTCGGGATGCGGGCCGACGAGGCGAAGGCGCTGCTCCTGGCCGCGGACACGACCGGGGACGGGACCATCGACTTCGAGGAGTTCACCGCCGGGCTGCGGGGGCGGCTCGACAACCTGGTCCAGCAGCTGCTGCGCGAGGACTCGTTCGAGCTCCGGTACGTGGACACCCCGGCCGATCGGGCCGCGGCGGCGCTCGTCCAGGCGGGCCTGCGGAAGGCGGCGGCCGAGGCGCTGATCGAGGGCTGGGCGAGCCTGGCCAGGGAGGGGATCCCCGCGGACGTCCGCGGGTCCGACGAGGCCTGGCTCGAGCTGCCGCCCGCGAGCGTCGATGCCTGGGCCGAGCGGCACGCGCTCGATTTCGTCAACGTCCACCTCCTGCCCGGGCAGGGGCTGCTCTCCCGGCGCGAGGGGGTCGTCGAGAGCAGCGCCGCGATGGGCGCCCTGGCCGGCAAGGAGGCCGCGATCTCGAAGATCGTCGACGGCGCCGGCCGAATCCTGTCGCTCTCCCGCGCGCTCGACGGGAGCGGCGTCTCGGCGCGGTGGCTCGACGCGCCCATGGAGAGCCTCCGGTGGGTGCCGTGCGGGGATCGCGACAAGCGCCGCGCGCTGCTCCTGTCGAGCGGGCAGCTCACGGGGCTGCACGTCGAGGGGGAATGGAACGACCTCCCGTCGGCGATGCGGCTGCTCATGGCGCGCGGCCCGCTGCCCGGCTGGCAGCTCACGACGTTCCGGGAGCTCGGCGAGCTGAAGATCGATCAACCCGCGGCGCTGTTCGAGCCGAACGAGGTCGTGTGCAACTGCGCCGGGGTCAAGCGCGGGCAGATCACGAGCCTCATCGAGGCCGGGTGCGCGACGCCCGCCGAGCTGTCGGAGCGGACGCGGGCGGGCCAGATCTGCGGCGGCTGCGCCCCGGCGCTCGCCGAGATGTTCGGCGGATCGAGCCTCCAGCAGGCCGAGGTGAAGGCCGCGCGGGAGCTCTCCCCCGGGATCTTCCAGATCACGCTCTCGCCGGTCGGCGGCGCGCCGGCGGCGTCGGTGCCCGGGCAGCACGTGCTCGTGCAGGGCTACCTCGATCGGCGCTGGGTGGCGCGCGCGTACACGCTCTCGGCGCCGGCGCGCGCCGGCGGCGACTACGAGATCACGGTGAAGCGCGAGGAGCTCGGGGTGTTCTCGCGGTGGCTGTGCGAGCGCGCCGCGGCCTCGCTGCTGCGCGCGTCGGCGCCGAAGGGCAGCTTCGTCCTTCCGGCGCCGCCCGTGGAGCGGGTGGTGTTCCTCGCGGGCGGGATCGGCGTCACGCCGGCGATGGCGATGCTGCGGGCGCTCGACGGCAGGGCCGGCCGCCCCGACGCGCGGGCCTTCCTCCTCGACTGGTCGGCGTCGCGCGCCGCGGATTTCGCCTATTTCGAGGAGGATCTGCGGGCGATCGCCGGCCGTACGCCCGGCGTCGCGTTCCGCCTGCGCGCGACGAAGGCGGAGGGGCGGCTGTCCAGGGAGCAGGTGGCCGAGCTGTATCCTTACCGGCCGGGATCGCGGGCGCTCGTGTGTGGCCCCGATGCCTTCATGCGCGACGCGCAGGAGCACCTGCGCGCGGTGGGCTGGCCGCCGGACGCCATCCAGCGGGAGCTGTTCAGCTCGAACGTCGACACCGCCGGCGAGGTCCGCCCGACGCCGCTCCGGCGCGCCGGCGCGGCGCGGGCGGCTGGCGGCGTGTGTCCGGTCGAGCACGGGTCGTTTCACGTGACCCCCACCGCGCCCGAGGCGGTGCCGACCGAGGCCGAGGCGTTCCTGCGCCAGTGCTACGCGGAGCTCGGGGTGCCCTCGGCGGTGGAAGAGCGCTGGCAGGAGGTGCGGGCGAGCCTGGAGAAGCACGGGACGTACACGCACCTGCCCGACGAGCTCGCCTATGGCGCCCGGCTCGCGTGGCGCAACAGCTCGCGCTGCATCGGGCGCTTCTTCTGGTCGACGCTCCACGTGCGCGATCTGCGCCACCTGAAGACGGAGGAGGAGATCTTCCAGGCGCTCGTCGAGCACCTCGATCTGGCGACCAACGGGGGTGACATCCGGGCGACCATGACGGTGTTCAGGCCGGGTGAGCCGCGGATCCGCATCTGGAACGGCCAGCTGGTCCGCTATGCGGGCTACCGGCTCCCGGAGGGCGGCATCCTCGGCGATCCGGGGAACGTGGAGCTGACGGACCAAGCGCTCGCGCTGGGCTGGCCGGGCGGGGAGCGGACGCGCTTCGACCTGCTGCCGCTGATCATCCAGATCGGCGAGGGCCGGCCGAAGTGGTTCGAGCTGCCGCGGGAGAAGGTGCTCGAGGTGCCGATCGAGCACCCGCGGTATGCGTGGTTCGCCGAGCTCGGGCTGAAGTGGCACGCGCTGCCGGCGGTCTCCAACCTGGCCCTCGATCTCGGCGGGATCCAGTACACGGCGGCGCCGTTCAACGGCTTTTACATGGGCACCGAGATCGGCGCGCGCAACCTGAGCGACGTGACGCGGTACGACCAGCTGCCGCTCATCGCGGATCGCCTCGGGCTGGACCGGACGCGCAGCGACACGCTGTGGCAGGACGCCGCGCTGGTCGAGCTGAACGTCGCGGTGCTGCACTCGTTCCGGCAGGCCAAGGTGCGGATGATGGACCACCACACGCTCTCGGAGTACTTCAAGAAGTTCGAGCAGCAGGAGCGGCAGTGCGAGCGCCCGGTGTACGCGGACTGGACGTGGATCGTCCCGCCGATGTCGGCGTCGACCATGGCGGTGTTCCACACCAACATGGAGAACAAGATCCTGAAGCCGAACTACCTGTATCAGGACGATCCGTGGAAGGAGCGGAAGGGGTAGCGGCGAAGGCGGGCGCATCCACGAGTCGCCTGAGTTCCTCCCTGGCTGAGAGAGGTCGTGCCGAGACGCCCGGCCCCCGGAGGGGGTGCTCGTCGCGCGGGCGCGGGGTGGGGCCCCGCCGAGCTCGCCTGAGCCCTCTCGCGTGCTTCGGCGTATGGTGGAACTCGAAACGGGAGGCAAGCGCGCAGCCGCCCGACCCCGACGGGACGAAGAGCCGTCCCTACCGCGACCGTTCAGAATATCCTATTGAGGGCGCGTCAGCTGCCAGTAGCCATCCAGCTCGCTGGACATGAAGGAAATGCGACGGTCGCTGCCGCACAAAGTCTCCCATCTGTTTTTTACCCTATCGGAAATGGTCACGTGATTCCAGACGGTCCGATCCAGCAGGAACCGTCCACGGGCAATTGCGGCGCTGATGGTGTCGTAGCCATGCGCCCGGATCACGCGGCGAGCGCTGTCAAAGTCTATGAGAACTCGTTGCTGCGGAAGATTCGCCCCGATCGCGAGGCTGATGATGCGATCCGCGCACTTCACTACCTGTTGAAGACGTCCACCCCGATCATCTCGCTCGTCATCGAAAATGATGACATAGCCGTCGAAAAGGCTCTTGGTGACCTCTCCCCCGTGCTTGCTTACTTCCTCTGCGATGATCAGGTCGTATTCGCGGAGGCGTCGCTCTTCCGCGGTGCCAAGCTTCGTATCCTCGAGATCTGTTATTATCACGTAAGCGTTAAATTGACGGTCATTTCGATTGATAGGCAGCCACGTCCATCGTCGGTGCTTGGCCTCTCGCTCGAGGGGCTCCAGTCTGTTGACTAGATCTCTCGTCTTCTCGGGAGACATCGGCAGGCCAGAGGTGACTTCGCCATTCCTCCCTCGGATCAGCTTATACGCTTCTCTGAGGTCCGTGGAAGGATTCCTGATAAAGCATTCTTCAAGCTCGGGCTGGTCATGATCTAGGACGTGGATGAGCACCGCGGTCATGCTCTTGTCAACAGCTCGCTGAATGTGCTCTTGCTTTCTCTTCAGATCAGATCGGAACTTCTGCCAGCGCTTCAAATCTGCAAATGACCTCAAGAAGTAGGTGTACTTGACGCCGGTGGCAAGGTTCTGAACCATCGTGCGTTGAATCTCCTCATGCTTGTCGCCGAGGAAGTTTGGCGTTACCACCCAGAACGCCCTCAGGGAGGGATCTACCGCAGCCTTACGGGTTCCATCCTCCCAATCCGCGAGCTCTGGCACTGTCTTGAACGGCCCCAAACGCGTCGCCGGTGTCTTCCATATACCCACTGATTCCTCGACGATTACCTTGACCCTTACGTCGGAGAGCGCGCGTCCAGTCGCTTGAGCAAGCTTTCTCTGGAGGCGCAGGCGCTTCGCATTCAGCTCTTCCCGCTCTGGAATCTTTGGAGCGAAGCTGTTGGAGCGGTACGCCCATATGTCTGAACGCTCAAACAAGAACCAGCCGCCGATGTCGATGCCATTGTCGCCGCATATCTTGACGATGGCGTCCAGCGAAAGGGGCTCCCTCTTGTCGTCGGCGCCCTTCAAGATGTCGACCATGTAGTGAATCTCGACGCGGAACGATGTCTTGCGGGTGTCGAACCGTACCGCTCCTTGTAGTCCCTTCAGCTGAGGGGAGTCTGATCCTTCAGCGTCGTCTGACACGACCGCCACCACGCGCTCAAGCTCGACGACGATCCCTTTGATGTTCTCGAGCTCCGCCAGCGTCTCTTCTACCAGCGTCGCGATATCGTGCTTGTTGTCGTCGAGAAGGCTGGTCGTAAAATACTCCAAGGACTCCTGGTCGACGCCGGGCGTATGAATCTCATAGGTGTCCTTGAGCTCGTCTCTCTGGGGGCCTCTGGAGAACCGCGACACGCGCGTGATCTTTGTGGGTATTTCGCGCTCGTTGAAGCGCTGCGCCCACGCCTCAATCAGCGGCAGCGCTGTGCCCCCATCGATATGCAGGTGCATCGTGCCTATTCTTCGAAAGAATCCTTCGTAGAATAGCCTCTTGTTTGATCTGTGACGCATCGCGGGAGCCGCGAGAGCGCTGGTGTCCCTGTCGGGAGGACTCTGTTCTTGCAAGGTTGCGGACACCACGACGCCGGCCGCCGGTACGGCGGTTTCCTCGGGCGACATAACCAGGCGAATTTTCGTCGCGTCTTCTCCCTTGCGAACCAAGAGCCTCGGGATGTCCGATGAATTGGCTGGCGCGTCTGCGCTCAGCTCGACCTGGGAGAGCCCTAGCTCGAACGCTTCCGCGACAGTCCTTCCGAAGGCCAGCGCCTCGTAGAAGCCCGCTGCAAATGCGATCGCAGACGCGTCGGGCACCGCACGCGACATCCCGACAACACACGGGATCCACTCCACGATCGCTTGGGCCTGGACCTCCGAGTAACAGGCGTTGAGCACCACGCAGCAGATCTTGTCTTTGAGTTGCTTGAAAACCCGCGAGAGCGTCGCGGGCGGGATCGCGCGACGGCTCCGGTCTGCTTCGTTCAGAAATACCAGCTCGCCGGTCATCGACCCGTGTCCACTAAAGTGGACGACTTCGGGGCGGGCATCCATGAGCTCATAGGGAAGATCTATGGCGCGTAGCGCGGGAGCCACTTTGATGTCGAACAACTTCCGGTACTCCGCCCGCCGAATACGCTGGCCGATCTGCCGTAACTCTTCGTCGAGCTGTAGCGCGGCTGTGTCCGACGGGTTAGCGGACAAGAAGAGGATCTTGGTGACCGTCGACGTGCGCATCGACTCCTCCAATTCACGTGGCATAGCGCGCGGGATGCGTAGCCATGAACGTGGCCGAATCGCGGAACAAGGAAATCCGAAAAGTCTCGTCGTGTCAAGCGCGTCGTCGGACTATCCGGTGGATGCGGGCACCGATTGCTCGCCGGGTACTACAGTCGTACTTCGGCGAGGCAGTCGGCCCCATCCTGCCGCCGCAGGCCCCCCCAGGTCGGCGGGGCTCGTGCATGGCCACCGCCGAGAGCGTGACGTCTGCGACCAGGCCGCAACTGGCGTTGCAGATGGTGCAGCGGGCCCTGGAAGCAGGCATGCCTGCCGCCTAGTGCTCTGATACGATTCTGTTGAACCAATCGGACACGAAGATTCGTTCGGCGTCGCGAACGGTGAACGTCCAAGCGCTCTTGCGGCGAGCTCGGTCCGCAGCGGCGTTGATCGTTCCTAGATCGACGGCCGGACCGACGTCTTCGGCCTGGGCGCCACGATGTTTCGGCTGCTCTCCGGTCGCGCGATCCACGGCCACGTGGCCGATGCGCGCCTGCTCATCGCCGCGGCGACGGAGCGGGCGCCGTCGCTCGCGCAGTGCGCGCCGGACGTGCCCTCGGAGGTGTGCGACGTCGTGGATCGCGCCCTCGCGTTCCACAAGGTCGAGCGTTACCCCGACGCCGCGACGATGCGCGCCGACGTCCGCGCGGCGCGGGCGGACCGCCTGCCGCCGTACGTCGTGGCCGTCGAGGAAGGGCGGATCCCGGCGGGGCCCCGCTTTCTCGTCGCTGAGGGAGCCCACCTCGCGAAGGGCGCCCTGCGCGTCAGCGGCCGCGGGAGCAGCGGAGCCGGCCGTTGTCGTTCTCGATGTCTCCTCTGCACCTCCTCCAGTCCACCATCCGTGTATTGTGGAAGTTGCCCCTCCGATCCTCGCAGCGGGCGAACAGCGTGCCTCGCTCCGTCCGGACGTTCCTGCACGTCTGGAGATAGGAGCCGCGTGGCGGACGATCCCTGTCCTGGGCTTGCGCCACATCGCTGCTGGACAGCACGGCGGACAGCGAGAGCGCGCCGAGGATCAGCGCGCCGAGCGTATTCTTCATGGTTCCCCCCTGGCACATCGCCCCGCAGAGCGATGCAGTTGAGGGTTTTCTAGGGCGCGCGCTCCGGAGGCGCAATCCGGCTGGAACCGCGGCCTTGAGCCAGAGCCAGAGCGTTCGAGCCGCAGAGACACCGCGGTCGCAGAGGGGAGCGGAGAGCCGGAGGGCTGGTCTTTCTGTGCTCTCGAAGCCCTGATTCTCTGTGTCGCCATGGATCGAGCGCTCTGCGTCTTCCAGCGAATGTCGGCCTGCTCCTGCTCTGGCACGCGGGCGGCGCACGCAGATGCCGCGTCTATCGCGCTGGCATGTGATATGGCGAGATGGCTAGAGCGACAAACGGGTTGAAGTTGCCTGAAAGGCGCGGAATTTCGAACCGCCAAGACACCAAGAGCGCCAAGAAGAGAATTTTCTCTTGGCGTCCTTGGTGCCTTGGCGGTTTATTTCTCGCTTGATCAACGTGATCGCTATTCTAGAAGGGGCACGGAATGACGACATCGCGCAGATCCTGGTCGGAGCCTGGCCTCCGCGCGCAGCTCATGGCGCTCATGGACACGGTGTTCCCCGGTCTGGTGCAGGTCATCGAGCGGGCGCGCGCGCTCGGCGCCGCCTGGGAGGACGTGACCACGCCGTTCGTCGCCTCGGCGGACGGCGCGCCCGTGAGCCAGGTCAGCGTGCTGTGCCTCGCCATGGTGCTGGAAGGGAGACCGACGGACGTGGGCTGCATCCACGCGGTCTGCACGCACCCGGCGCACCGCCGGCAGGGGCATTTCGCGTCCGCCATGCGGGCGGCGCTCGTGTTCTGTGACGAGCGGTACCCGGCGGCGCTGCTCTGCACGGCGCAGCCGGAGCGCTACGAGCCGTTCGGCTTCCGGGTCATCGACGAGCACAAGGTGGTCGCCGGGGCCGCGCCGCGGCTCGACCGGCGGGCGATGCGGCCTTTCCGGCTCGCCGACGAGGAGGATCGTGCGATCTTCCGGCGGCTCGCGTCGCGCCGCGCGCCTGCCTCGACGAGGCTGGGGGTCACCGGTCCGGCCGCGGTGTTCGTGGTCAACGAGCTGGATCGGCCGCTGTTCTACGCCGAGGATCTCGATGCCGTCGTCTCCCTGGAGATCGCCGGCGACGTCCTGTGCCTTTACGACGTCGTGGCCGCGGAGCTGCCGCCGCTCGACGAGATCCTCCGCCGGCTGCCGGCGCCGGTGCGGCGCGTGGAGCTCTTCGCGTGCCCGGACGCGCTCGGCGTGGCGGGGACGGCGGAGCCGCACGTCTTCGTGGACGGGGACGACGCCGTAGGCGGCGCGGGGCGGTGCGGCTGATGGTGCGCGGGCCCTTTCCGGAAGGGCCGCTGATGCTGCCGCGGCCGTTCCGGTGCTGAGGAGCGCCGGCGGCGGCGCTCAGCGCAGGGCCTGCTGTGCGCTGGACGCCGCGAGCGCCTGACCGAGCCACCGCTCCAGGGTCGCGAGGTCGGCGCACGCCTCGATGTGCGCCGCATCCTCCGGGGTGAGCGCGAGCTGCCGGTGCGCGAGCACGCGGCGCAGGGCCGCGCGCGCCTCGTCGAGGCGACCCTCGAGGCGGCCTTCATGGCGGCCTTCGTCGACCAGACGCTGCTTCATCTTGGGATTGGCCGTGAGCAGGACTTCCAGGATGCGGTCCTGGCGCGCGTCGATCTCGGGATCGCCGGTCCTGGCGAACCGCCACAGGAGCTCCTCACGGGCCGTCGTCGACATGGGCAGGTACTTTAGCATGGACAGCACCCATTCAAGCGGCCGGCGCGGCGCCACCCAGCGGGCGAACTCGTCGAGCGGCTGCCCCGAACGGGCGACCAGGAACGGCACCAGCTCGTCGCACAGCGGGAGCTCGTTCGCCGCCACCCACACGAAGCAGCGCCCCAGCGGCTCCACCGCGTAGCAGCCAGGCGCGAAGCGAACGGGATGGCGCGCCTGCCTCAGCCACTCCGGTACGTGCGGCGCCGCCAGCCAGAGCGGCGTTTCACCCGGCCAGGACGGAGCCCGCTCCTCGACCCGCTGCACCTGCCTGGCCTGCCGCCGAAGCAGGGCCCGCTCCACGGCGGTCATGTCCAGATGGTCCCCCGCGAGCTTCAGCTCCAGCACGATCTCCTCGTACGCCTGCGCCGCCGGCCACGGGGGCGGCAGGTGCGCGAGGAGCCACGGGCGGTGAATCGCGAGCAGACCGTCGGTCTGCACCTTCTCCAGCCGTATCTCGGGTGGATCTCGCCACATCACGGCTCCTGCCGTGACCCGCTCTGTCTCTTCGGCAAACGTCCGCTTCGCGAACAGGTCCGGCTGACCCATCGTGTTGCGGGAGGTAGCAGACACGGAGCGCTGCAGCCAACGTCCTATGCAGGCGGCAATCGCACGGATCGCCGTCCGAGGACGATCCTCGCGATGCCGCCGCTCGAAGCACGATGAAAGGTGCAATTCTCGAACTAAAACCGAGCTGTCTCCGTAAAGCACCTGGCAGGTGCGTTGCAGCCGGTATCTCGCCGTCAATGGCCTCGCGGATCCGCTGAGAGCATGTTATGCACGAGGGCGTGCGCGTCTTCTTCACGATCGCGATGTCCGTCACGTCGGCTGCCGCCGGCTTGAGCAGCGCCGGTTGCGCGGACGAACACGTCCCCGCCTCAGGAAGCCAATCCGGCGGCGGCGGGGGTCTCGGCGGCAGCGGCCTCGGCGGCAACGGTCCCGACAGCGGCCCCGGCGGCAACGGCCCCGGTGGCGGGGGCCTCGGCGGCGGCGCGGAGGCGTCGTCCGCAGCCAGCAGCGCAGAGGTGTCCAGCTCGGCCGGCGCCGGGGGAGGGGAGGAGGGGCGGCTCGACAGGTTCGGGATAGCGATGCTGCGGCCCACGCTGCCTTCGGGCAAAACGTGGTTCTCGACCTGGGACAACGGCGTCGCGCGCACCTTTTCGGGGATCGACCCGGCCGATGCCTGGTTCGACGCCGACCACGGCGATGCGTCCTATGACACCGACGGCCAGGGCATTCTCAAGATCAGCGGCCGCGTCCCGCGGATGTACGTGCACGACCCCGCGCTCGCCGACTCGTGGCGCGACGTCGAGGTGACGATGTATTTCCTGCGGGCAGCCGACGACGGGACACCTTATGGCGGCCTCGTCGCCATGACGCGCACCAACCACGGCACGATCGGCGACGAGGACGTCAATAAATGCGACACGCGCGGGATCGCCGCCCGTATGCGCTACGACGGCAAGGTCGATTTCGAGAAGGAGACGAATCACCCCGCCTCCTCGGCCATCCTCGGCAAGACGTACTGGGAAGGCGGCATGCCGGAGCAGGTATGGATCGGGTACAAGCAGCTCGTCTACGACCTGCCGAACGGCGATGTGAAGCAGGAGCTCTGGATCGACGAGACCGACGGCGCGAGCGGAGGCACCTGGGTGAAGATCCACGAGCACGTCGACCAGGGGACCGACTTCGGCGTGGGAGGCGAGCCCTGTCGGCCGGGCATCGATCCCGCAATGAGGCTCACGCGGGCGCCGACACGGGAGGGCTCGGAGACCGGCAAGCCCAACATCAGCGTCTATTTCCGGAGCGACGGGGTAGGCCCCGACGGGCTCCTGTACAAGAAGGGCAGCGTCCGCGAAATCGTGCCCTGACGGCGCCCGCGCACGAACGCATGAGCGCACGAGCGCGCGATGGAGAGCGCGAGCGGCCGGTTCCTGCGGGAGCGCCGGGGTGGCTGGGATATGCTCGGCGGCGGATGTCCAGCTCGCCGCCGAATCCCTCCGGAACCCCGCTCGGGCAAGGCGCCCGCCTCGGTCCCTTCCGGCTCGTCCGGCAGCTCGGCAGCGGCGGGTTCGCGCCGGTCTGGCTCGCCGAGGAGATCTACGAAGGCAGGAAGCTCCGCGACGTCGCCATCAAGCTCTTCTTCGTACCCGAGCAGCTCGCGGGCTCCCCCGACGCGACGGCGGCGTGGCGAGACACGATTCTCGACGAGGCGCAGGCGCTCTGCCGGGTCGAGCACCCGAACGTTGTGCGGTTCTATTCGTTCCAGCGCGACGACGCCCTCGGCGTGGTCGGCCTCGTGATGGAGTACGTGGCCGGCACGAGCCTCGATGAGCTCGCGCGCGAGGCAGGCCGCCTCCCCGAGCGCGCCGTCCTCGAAGCGGCGTCCGCCGTCGCCTGGGCGCTCTCCGCGGTGCACACCGCCGGGCTCGTCCATCGGGACATCAAGCCCGCCAACGTCGTCCGCGGCTCGGGCGCCTACAAGCTGATCGATTTCGGGATCTCCGGGGGAAACGCGCGGAGCTGGGTCGAGCGGGGGCTCGCCGCCCCCGCCGGGGCGCCGCCCACCGTGGCGGTCGACGGATACTCCGGCACGGTGCTGGCCGAGGAGCCGGCGGGCGCGACCGTGACCTTGAGCGTGCCCGCGGTCGCCGGCGCCGTCCGGGAGCTGGGCTCCGTGCTCGCGGGCACACCCGGCTACATCGCTCCAGAGTGTGCCGTCGGCCAGTCTGCCACGCCCGCCAGCGATCTCTACGCGCTCGGCGCCCTGATCTTCCGCCTGAGGACCGGCAGCCTCCCCGCCGAGCTCGAGCAGCGCAGCGGGGAGACCGCGCACTGGCTCCTCGTGCCGCGGCGACCGGCTCCCCCGCTCGAGGCGCTCGTGCCCGATCCGACGACGGCGACCGGCCTCCTCTCTCGCCTCACGGCGACGCTGGTCGCCCTGGATCCTCAGAGCCGCCCCCGGCACGCCGATCAGGTCGCGCGCGAGCTCGATCGCATCCTCGCCGCGCTCGATCCCGAGCTCGCCCCGCCAGGGAGCAAGGAAGGGTCGCAGCCGCCACATCGCGGGTCCGACCTGTCCGCGCGGCCGCCGCCCGAGGATCGCCCCGCGCGGCCCTCGCCGGAGGATCGCCCCGCGCGGCCCCCGCCCGACGGCCGGCCGCCGCTCCTCGGGCGGCGAGCCGAGCTCGACGCGATCGCGCGCGCTGCGCAGGCCGCGCAGGAGGGCCGCGTGCGCGGGATCGTGGTGGGCGGCCACCAGGGGATCGGGCGCAGCCGGCTCCTCGACGCCGCGGTCGAGCGCACCGGATGGGACCTGCGCCACGTCGTCCGGCTCCGGTGCCTGCCCGAGCGACGGAGCCCGTTCCATCCGCTGCGCCGCGCCGCCGAGGAGCTCGGCGAAAGCGACCTCCCCGAGCTCCGCGCGCTCCCCGCGGCGCTGGAGCGGGCGCTGTCTCCGGCGCTGCTCCCCTCCGCGGACGAGGTCGCGCACACGGTCGAGGCCATCGAGGACGCGCTGCTGCGGGCGAGCGCCCGCGAGCCGCTGCTGCTCCTCGTCGACGATCTGCAGTGGGCCGACGCGGCGACGCTGGAGCTGATCAAGCTGCTCCTGCGGCGCGCCGCCGCGGAGGGGCAGGGCCGGCTGCTCGTGGTGGCGGCCGCGCGCAGCGAGCCGAGCCGGCCGGCGCCCCTGCGCGCCCTGCTGGGCGAGGTGCGGGCGCGGGTGTGTCCCGGGGTGACCTACCTCGGCCTCGCGCCGCTCGACCCCGAGGCCGCCGCCGAGCTCGCGCAGGCGGTGGGCCGCGGCCTGCATCCAGAGGGCACGCAGGGCGGGGCCGCGGCGCTCGTTGTCCCGCTCGCCCCGCTCGCGCCCGCGCTGGAGCGGGCCGTGGTCGCGACGTCCGGAGGCGTGCCCTTCTACATCGTGCACGCGCTCATGGCGTGGCACGAGAGCGGCGCCCTGGCGCTCCGCGACGGGACCCTCTGCGCCGCGGACGACCGGGCCCTGCGAGGGGAGGTCCCCGGCGTGGCCGATCTGCTCGAGGCCCGGGTGGCCTCGTTCGCCGCCGACAGCGCCGCCGAGCGCAGCGCCCTGCGGACCCTCGCCGCGGTGGCGCTCTGCGGCGGCGGGCTCGGCGTCGACGTGCTCCTGCGCGTCGTGGGGGACGACGAGCGCGCCGAGGCGGCGCTCGAGGCGCTCGGCGGGGCGGGCGTGCTGACGGCCGCCGGCGACGCGCAGGAGTACAGCTTCCCGCAGGAGATGCTGCGGCAGGCGGCGCTCCACCTGACGCAGCGGCGGCCGTGGTTCCAGCGGCTGCACCGGGCGCTGCTCGACGCGCTCGCGGAGGGCGCGCAGGGGCGCGTGGACGCGGGGCTGCTCGGCGCGGGCTACGAGCGGCTCGGCGCGGTGGCCGAGGCGCGCCGCTGGCTCGGCCGCGCGATGGCCGAGGCGGCCGCCGCAGGGCTCTTCGAGGAGGCGGCGGCGTTCGCGGATCGGCTGGCCGCGCTCGCGGCGGATCCCGAGGCGCGCGCCGGCCTCGAGATCGACGCGGTCCGGGCGCTCATCCAGGGGCGGAAGCTCGAGGAGGCGAGCCGGCGGCTCGCGCGCCTCCCGGAGCACGCCGTCGTGGCGCGCGGCGGGCCGCTCGACGTGCGCCGGCGCATCCACCGGCTCGAGGTGGCGCGCGGGCTCAGCGAGGCGGGGGCCGACGATCCGGGGCTGCTCGCCGACGCGGACGCGCTCGGCGAGGCCGCGCTCCGCTGCGAGGCGCGGATGGCGCTCGCGGGGGTCGCCGCCGGGGATCGCGCGATGGAGCTCGCGGGCGAGGCGGTGGAGCTCGCGGCGGGCGCGGGCCCCGCGGCCGAGCTCGCGGCCCGCGTGCTCCGGTGCGAGCTGAACTACGCGCAGAACCGCCGCGATCACGAGCTGCTGGAGCGCGATCTCCAGCGCGCGCTCGCCATCGCGGCGCCGCTGGCCTCGGCGTGGCACAGGGTCCACATCGGGGGCGATCTCGCGGTGCTCGAGGCCGAGCTCGGGCGGACCGGCGTGGCGATCGACCGGCTGCGCAGGCTCGTCGCCGAGGCCGAGCAGCAGGGGATGCGGGGCCAGCTCCGGCTGCTCCTCCAGAACCTCTCGGCCTTCCTGATGCGCGAGGGGCGCGCCGCCGAGGCGGCGGAGGTCGCGCGGCGGACCGCGGAGCTCGCGGCGCAGGACGGGGACCCCGCGCTCCGCGCGGCGGCGCTCTCGCTCCTTTCGGCGGCGCTCACGCGGGCGGGCCGGCCCGCCGCCGCGCTGGAGAGCGCGGATCAGGCCGAGCAGCTCCAGCGGGCGCGGGGGGACCGATACCACGCGCTGACGCTGCTCCGGCGCGCCGAGATCCAATGGGAGCTGGAGCGGGTGGGGGACGCCCTGGAGGACGCGGTGGAGGCCCGGCGCGTGGCCGAGGAGCACGGCGACGACAGCATCGCCGCCGGCGCGCGCCTCTGGGCGGCGCTGCGCCGCGCGCAGCTCGGCAAGCTCGAGGCGGAGCGCCGGCGGCTCGTCGGGGAGGTGCGCGCGTCGAGCCCGCGCGTGATCGGCCTATTGCGGGGCCTCCTGCCGGAGATGGCGGCGTGGCTCGACGAGGGGTGATCGCATCGCCGGCTCGGGCGCCACGGGCGGATCGAGAAGGCGCGTGACGACGCAATGGCAGACGAGAAAGCGCCGGAGCGCGAGCACAACCAGGGCGCGAGAGCAGACGGAGAACGAAGCTCCGGCGCCGCCCGCCGCGTCGCTGCTTTCGCCGCCGCGCTCCCCCGATTGACTCTCCACGATGACCTCCATAGCGTCTCCAGCATGGATTTCCCGCTGGCCAATCTGTTCTTCGTGCCTTCCGAGGATGCGACGGCGTTCGGCCGGCGTCTCCGTGCTGCCGCCCAGCAAGCGCCGATCGTCTTCGATACCGCGTTCGGGATGCCGATCCTGCTGCGCAAGTCTCACATCACCACCGCATATCGCGACACAGCGACCTTCTCGACACGCATGTTTCAGGCCGGCATCTTGAACGGCGGTCTCGCTGCTATGCAGGGAGACGAGCACGCCAGGATGCGGCGCGTCTACAACATGTTCTTCCTCCCCCGCGCCGTCTCGCAGTACGAGGAGAGATTCGTCCGGCCGATCAGCGAGCAGGTCGTCGATCGGCTCGCGGGCAAGCCCCGCGTCGATCTGCTGGAGGACTTCGCGATGGAGCTGCCGCGGCGGGTGATCGGCGAGCTGTTCGGCTTCCCGGCGGAGAAGCTCCACGAGACCGACGAGCGCGTCCGGGCGATGCTCCGCGGCCTCGTCCGCATGCACGACCCCGCCGCCGTGGCCGAGAGCCAGAGGGCCTACGGGGAGACGCTCGGGTTGATCACGGAGGTCGTCGAGCGCGAGAGCAGAGACACCAGCGACACGTTGCTCGGCGAGATCCTCCGCACCCTGAAGGCAGAGCACATGGACACGATCGAGGCCAGCCGGCAGATCGTGCTGAGCCTGATACTCGGCGGCTATGAGACGACCAGCTGGCTGGTCGCCAACACCATCCATGCCCTGCTCGCGCACCCGGACACGCTGGCGCGGGTCCGGCAAGATCCTTCGCTGCTGCCCGCCGCGATCGAGGAGGGGATGCGCTGGTGCCCGAGCTCCTTTGGCGTGCTGCGAATGGTCGAGCGTGACGTCCGGCTCGACGATCAGGCGCTGAGCGCGGGAACGGTCGTCTGCCTCGCAGGCATCGCCGGCAACTATGATGAGACCGCCTATCCCTCGCCCGAGGTCTATGACATCGATCGCAAGCCGCTGCCCGCAGCGAACGTATTTGGCGGCGGCGCCCACTTTTGCGTCGGCGCGCCGCTCGCGCGCATGGAGGCGCGGGTAGGCCTCCAGGCGCTGCTCGCGCGCTTCCCGGGCCTCCGCGCGGTCCCCGACGAGCGGCCGACCTTCATGTATGGCGCGAAGGACTCCGTCGCGCACGGGCCGGACAAGCTGCCTGTGCTCCTGCACTGAACCCGGCCTGGAGCCGATCGAACGACCCTGCACGGGCTCCTCGCGCGCACGCGGCGCAAGCAGGCGTCGCCCGCACCTTCGTCGCGCGCTGCCTCCGAGGTCGCCGGGCGACACGCGAGGACGTCAACGACCTCGAGGAGCGGCTGCCTTCCTCGAGGCGCTGCACCAGCTACCTGAGCACGAGGGCGAGGTGAGCATTGCCCACGATATCTTCGAGATGTCGATCGAGGACGTGGCCGAGCAGCAAGACGCGCCGGTCCCTATGTCTCAGGAAGGTTGTCGCCTCCTCGACCTGGCAGTTACCGCTCGCTCACGCCAGCGCGTCGGCGCGCTCACCACGAGAAGCGCAACGTGACCTCATCCGCGTCTGGCGCGTCGAACGACCAGCCCATCTGGGTTGCGTCGACCTGCTTGCCGATCACCTGCTCCAGCGCGCGGCCGGCGAAACCGACGCACAGCGGTCCGAGGTGCTCGAACCCTGCGACCTCGGTCACGAGCAGCGTCGCCTCGTTCCGCTCGATCTGCGAGCAATCCACCCGCAGCGTCCCGCCGACCATATCCTGCGCCCAGAAGTCGGGGAACTTCCGGAGGAAGAGCCGAGCGTTCATCACCCTGAGAAGCAGCTTCATCAAGGTGTTCGCTTCCTTCTCGAAGACCGTCCGGCCGCACCTCACGACGTCCAGGTAGCTCTGCGATGGCTCGTTGTGGACCTGGACGATGCCGCGCAGCACCTCGACGTAATAGGCGCGAGGGTACCACGCCGTGCTGGACATGGTGGCCAGCGCCCTCCTGAGCTCCTGAGAGAGCCCGTGACGAACCCGGCGGACCCCAGCCTCGTCACACAGCACGTCCGAGTAGGCTGCTGCATTGAGAATCAGAGAGCCCCGGGTCATCGGTTCTTGCATACATGCGCTCTCGTGGAAGATATCGCTGACACAGCAGAAGAAGAGAGCGACGGGTCGCCTCCGTCAAGGCGGCTCGAGCGCGTAGGTAAAGGAAGCCGGATCGCAGCGCGAGGAAGTGTGGCGCGGCACACCGAAGTGGCGGGCCTCGCCGAGCGCGGAGAAAGTCCTCGGCAAGATCGAGGCGGAGCGCCGGCGGCTCGTCGGGGAGGTGCGCGCGTCGAGCCCGCGCGTCATCGGCCTGTTGCGAGGCCTCCTGCCGGAGATGGCGGCGTGGCTCGACGGGGGGTGATCACTTCACGGCTTGGGGGCCGTCGTGCCCGGGTTGTAGTGCACGATGATGCCGCGGTCCTGATTGCACTTCTGGGCCTTCTCGTCCCACACGCAGCCCTCCGGGCACGGCTGCACGCTCGGATCTCCCGTGGGGCAGATCTCGGCCTCACCTTCCTTGGCGGCGGGCTGCTCGGGCGCCTGCGCGCCTCCGCAGGCAGAGAGCACCCAGGTCAGGACGGGGAGCACCAGAACGATCGCCGATCGACGCATGCAGACCTCCACGAGCCCGCGATGGGTGGGCTCCGGCGTCGACGTCTACCAATTCCCAGCCCTGCGGGGCCAGCGCTTCCGCGCGGCCAGGACGAGCGCCGCGGCGAGCGCGGCGAGCGCAGGCGGAGCGCTCGGGCCGCCCTCGCCGGCCGCGCAGGCGCACCCGCGCGGGCTTGCTGCCACGCGCGCGAAGGACGGCGCGACCTGCCTGCCGTCGAGCGCGGCGCCCTCGCCGGAGGTGATGAAGCCGGCCCACGCGTGCGGGTGCGGGCGCTCGCGCCGGATCTGGAGCTGCGCCGACCGCAGCGCCTCGCTGCGCCCTCCGCCGCGCGCGAGCGCCGCGTAGTACGACGTCATGAGATCCCGCGTCGCCATGTCGCCGACCTTCCACAGGCTCATCACCTGCGTCTCCGCCCCGGCGAGCAGCAGCGCGCGGCGGAGCCCGTAGACCCCGTCGCCGCGCGGCACCTCGCCGAGGCCGGTCTCGCAGGCCGAGAGCACGACGAGCTGGGTCCCGTGGAGGTCCAGCGAGGAGATCTCGAGCGCGGTCAGGATGCCGTCGTCCTCGTCCGAGCTGCTCCGCCGCGCGTTGGCCCCGGCCAGCGCCAGGCCCGAGCGCAGGAGCGGGTTCTCGCGAAAGGCGCGGCCCTCGATCTCGGCGCCGCGGGTGTTCCCCGGATCGGCCGGAGAGCCCTGGTCCGGGAGGAAGAAGCCGTGCGTCGCGATGTGCAGCACGCGCGGCCGCTGCGCCCGCTTGAGGGCCTCCTCGGTGGCCGACGGGCCGGTCAGGACCGTCGCGCTGGCCAGCGCGCTCCGCACCGCCTCCGCCTCGCGCTCCGTGCCCGGCAGGGGCGGGAAGCGCGCCCCGGCGAGCTCGGCGGAGCGCAGCCCGCGCGTGGCGCCGTCGTCCGGCGCGAGCTCCGAGAGGCTGCCGAACGCGGGATCGGCGATGACCAGCACGCCTCCACGCGGCGCTCCGGCTCGCGGCGCCACGGTGCCCGCGGCGCGCAGCAGATCCCGCCCGCTGGTCAGGTAGGTGAACGAGGCGCGCTCGATGAGATAGCCGCCCTCCTCGTCGACGAGCGCGGCGAACGGGACGAGGTTCAGCGCGCCGTCGGGGCTGAGGAGGACCCAGCGCGCGGCGCCGAGGGCGCCCCGGATCGGCTGCATCACGAGCGCGTCGAGGCGGCGCGCGCGCTCCCGGGGGTCTCGCTCCGGGTTCGAGAGATCCCGCGAGAGCTCCGCGGCCGCCGCGTCGATGGCGGCGGCGTCCCCGAGATCCACCCCCGTGACGTCCCCGCGCCGCCCGACGACATAGGCCGCGTAGCGAGGCTTGCCCCACGTGGGCCTCACCGGCGGCCCGAACGCGTCGTGGGGCCGGTACTGGACGATCTCGACGAGCGCCGCCCCGTCCGGGATCGCCGCCTGCACACCCTCGACGGTGATCGGCGGGTCCTTCGCGTCCGCCGGGCGCGCGGCGCGCGTCCGCGCGGCGAGCTGGAACTCGAGCCGCTGGTGCTCGGCCTCGAGCTGCTGCACCTCGCGCTGGTGCTCCTCGGCGGGGATGTCGATCGGGCCGCGCGTGATCGCGGTGGACAGCTTCGCGTCGAGCTGCGTGAGGGCGTCGAGCAGCGCCCGGCCCTCGGCGTCGAGGCTCCGCCGCAGCGACGCGAAGCTCTCGGCGATGGCGTCGAGCGCCAGCCCCTTGCGCCGGAGGATCGACCGCAGGGCGAGCCGCGCCGCGGCCTGGTCGCGCGGGGCACCCTGGAGGTGCAGCGAGAGGGTCGCGTCGGTGTCGCGCTGGACGAGGCCCATGTAGAGGCGCTTCTGCCGCTCGGAGCCCCTCGCCAGGTTGGCCCGGGCGCTCCGGTCCTGGAGGCCGGCGGCCCGCTCGCGCGTCCGCACGGCGACGGCGGTCCGGCCCTGCGCGACGTACAGGTTCGCGAGGTGCCCCAGCGCGCGGACGATGGCCGGGTGATCCGGCGCGAAGAGCCGCTCGCGGATCACCAGCGCCTGGAGGAGCAGCGCCTCCGCGCCGGGATCGCCTTTGCGGGTGAAGAGCACGCCGAGCTCCTCCATCAGATCGGCGCGCACCGCGCTCTGCGCCGGGAGCGCGGGCTCGAGCCACGGGCGCAGGTCGAGGAGGCGCCGCTCGGCCTCCTCGACCTGCCCGCGCCGCAAGCTGAGCTGCGCGGCGCGCAGATCCGGGAGCGCGTAGACCCACGGCGCGCCGTCGCCGGCCTTGCGGAGGAACGAGCGCATCGTGTCGAGCATCTCCGCGAAGGAGCGCAGCGCGCGCTGCTCCAGGTACAGCCGCGCGAGCGAGTCGAAGGCATAGAACTCGCTCCAGCCCTGGAGGAGCGGCAGGGCCCGCTTCAGGAGCTCCTCGGCGCTCTGGAGGTCCCCGAGTTCCAGGTAGACGTTGGCGAGCTGGGCATGGAGCATCCCTTCGGCGTTGAAGGAGGGCTGCTCGCGCGTCAGCTCCCGCACCAGCAGCGCCTCGGCGCGCGCGTGGTCGCCGTAGGCGATGTAGAAATCCGCGAGTCCTCTATCGGACTCGGAGGTCGCTTCCAGCAGCGCAAAGTACCTGTCGGCGAGGGCGGCGGCCTCGGCCAGATCGTCTCTCTCGACGGCCGCTCTCCAGCGCTCGTGGGCCGCGGCGACGTCCTCGCTCGCCGGCTCGGCGGGGCTCGGCTGCGCCGCGATCGGCGCGGGCCGGGCCGCCGAGACGAGCGCCGCCGCGGCGAGCGAGAGGAGCCGCCTGCGGCGGCGTGCGCCGCGCGACGTCGGCGACCCGGGCGAGGCGCGTTCTACCGAGCGGCGGGGGCGAGGATCGACGTCGCGGTCGGCGCGCTCGGGGCGGCGGGGTGGCATCGCGCAGCAGCGTAATCTGCCCCTGCGCGCCTCGTCGACCGTTCGGCTAGGCTCGCCGCCCTCGTCGCCCATGCTCCGCTCTCGACTGATGATCCTCGCCGCCGCGGTCCTCTGGTCCACCGGAGGGGCGGCCATCAAGCTGATCTCCCTCGACGGGTGGCAGGTCGCCTCGGCCCGCGCGTTCATCGCGGCGCTCGCGCTGGGCCTGGCCATGCCGGCCGCGCGCCGCCTCCCCTCGTGGCGCACGCTCGGCGTCGCGGCGATCTACGCCGCCGTCATGGTGCTGTTCGTGCAAGCCACCAAGCTGACGACGGCGGCGAACGCGATCTTCCTGCAGTCCACCTCGCCCGTGTACGTCCTCTTGCTCAGCCCCTGGCTGCTGGGCGAGCGGCCCTCGCGCGGCGAGATGATCGCGGCTCCCATCTTCATCGTGGGCCTCGCGCTCTTCTTTCTGGACCAGCTCTCGGCGGGGCAGCTCCTCGGCAACGCCCTGGCGCTCCTCTCCGGGCTCGCGTTCGCGCTGTGCATCATGAGGTTCCGCGCCGCTCCGGACGACAACCCCGCGGTGCTCGTCTGGGGCAACGTCCTCGCGTGGCTCGGCGCGCTGCCGATGGCCCTGGGCGGCGCGGCCCGCCCGGGGCTCGTCGACCTCGGGCTCCTCGTGTTCCTCGGCGCGGTGCAGATCGGCGTGGCGACCGCCCTGTTCAGCCGCGGCATGCGCCACACGCCGGCCGTGGAGGCCTCGCTGCTGGTGCTCCTGGAGCCGGTGCTCAACCCCGTCTGGGCGCTCCTCCTCGTCGGGGAGCGCCCCGGGATCTGGTCGACCGTGGGCGGCGCCGTCCTCCTCGGCGCCACCGCCTGGCGGGTCCTGCTGGCGGCGCGCGCCACGCCGCAGCAAGCGCCGGCGCCGAGCAGAGGAGGATGAACGCCGACGCGTGAACGCCGACGGGAGGGAGGAGGCTCGAGCCTGGCTGGATCAGGCCCGCCGCGGAGCGCGGCGAGCCGCTGGGACGGCGTCGCGGCCGCCTCGCGCGGCCGCGGCGCGCCTCACTTCGCTTCGACCTTCACGTTGGCGTTCGCCTTGAAGCTCGCCTTCCCGCCCGCTCCGCCGCCGTCGTCGTCCGCGGGCACGGTCGCCTTCAGCTCGAACGACGGCGGGGTGTTGGGATCGCACTCCGGCGGCGGCCCGAACCCGTCGGCGTTGAACTTCCACGACAGCGACCCCGAGGCCGAGGGATCCTTCCGGATCGCCTTGATCTCCACCTCGTGCTCCCCCGCGCGCGCCGGCGTGCAGTACGAGAGCAGGTAGAAGCGCTTCATGTGCGCCTCGATCTTCGCCGCGATCTTGTCGAACGACTCCTTGACCTTCGCCTGGTCCGCCGCGAGCTCCGTCCCGTCGCGCCCGATCTCGTCGAGCCGCGCCTTCTCGATCTCGGCGCCGACGCCGACGACGAAGATCTGGTAGTTCTCGTACTCTTCCTTCTTGAGCTCGTTCAGCATGTCCTCGCGGCTCACGCGGTTCGCGCGATCGGTGCCGTCCGAGAAGACGACGAGCGTGCCGAACTTGAGGGGACGACGGTCCTTGTCGAGCTGCTTCTTGAGCTCCCGGATGCCCTCCACCACGCCGCCGTGGAGGTTCGTCGACGTGTCCTTCGGCTTGTAGCTCCGGAGCCCCTCGAGCCCACCCTGGACCGAGCCCTGCGCCTCGGTGAACGGCACCACCGAGTGGATTTTTACCTCTCCGTCGAACGCGTAAACGCCGACCTTCTGGCTCTTGCCCACCCGATCGCTGAACGACTGCGCGGCGTCGACGAGGGCGTCGGCCTGACCCGACTCGGTGATGCTGCCGCTCATGTCGACGAGCAGCATCGTGTACATGACCGCCGCGACCTCGGGGTTCTGGATGGTCTGCTTGCTCTCGAACTTCGAGACGAGGTCGCCGTCCTCGTAGATCTCGAAGTCCTCGGCCGTGAGGCCGCCCACCGGCTCGTCCTCGCCGGCATCGACGCTGAAGAACACCCAGACGTTGTTCGGCTTCTTCTGGGCGGAGTTGATCCGGGTCACGCGCAGCCCGCCGCCGCACGCCACGCTCGACAGAGCGAACAGGGCAGCGAGCAGGATCCGGAACGCTGGAGAACAAAGGAGGATTTTCACGCGCGCGATTAGCGCGCATCGGACGCCGCGATGTCAATTCGATGCCGCAGGCGGCCCTCCCCGCGGCCGCGCCGGCGGGCGGGCACGGCCGCACGGCCGCGCCGGCGGGGAGGGCGGCGCCCCACCCGAGGCGCTGCCCGCGCGGCCGCCTCGCCGATCGTGCAGGGAGGCGCTCGCGCTGGTTTACTCCGGGAGGGAGACCGCCGTACATAGGCCCGCGCGCCTCGAAGACCCCGCGCGTCGCCCCCGGGCGCTCAGCGAGTTGGTCTCCCCGGGCCGATTTCCGTTACCCTGTCGCCGCATGGCACGCATCCTGATCGTCGAGGACTCGCCGGCAATGCGAGCGTACATCCGCTCGACGCTGGAGGACCGCGTGCTGGGGCTCGCGGGCGACGTCGACATCGTGGAGGCCGTCAACGGCTTCGACGCGCTCCGGCTCCTGCCGCGCGGCGCGTTCGACCTCGTGATCACCGACATCAACATGCCCGACATCAACGGGCTCGAGGTGATCCGCTTCGTCCGGCAGAGCGACCGCTACCGGCACGTCGCGATCCTCATCATCTCCACGCAGGCGACCGAGCGCGACATCCAGCGCGGGCTCCGCCTCGGCGCCGACCGCTTCCTCCCGAAGCCGTTCACGCCGGAGGCCCTGCGCGACGCGGTGGTCGCGAGCCTCGAGGCGCGGGCCGAGGCGCCGCAGGCCGGCGCCTCCCCGTCCGCTGACGGCGCCGCCGGCGCCGACGATCGCGCTTCCGCTGCCTTCCCGCGCGCGGAGGAGCCCGCGGCTCGCACCAAGCAGCCCGGCTCCGGCGAGGGAGGCGGCGGCTGATGGTCGAGAGCGGCGATCGGGCGCGCGAAGAGTTCTTCTCGGAAGCGCAGGAGATCGTCGAGGGGCTCGGGCGCGACCTCCTCGCGCTCGACGAGGCGGTGCGGACCAACAAGGTCGACCCCGACGTCATCAACGACGTCTTCCGCGCCGTGCACACCCTGAAGGGGCTCGCCGGGCTCTTCGGCGCGACCCGGATGGCCACCCTCTCGCACGAGCTCGAGGAGCTGCTCGACAACCTCCGCCTCGGGCGCATCGAGGTCAGCGCGTCGGTCCTCGACCTCCTGTTCCGCAGCGTCGAGCTCTACGGGCGCATCCTCCAGAACGAGAAGGACGGGCGCGACGCGCCGATGCCCGAGGTCGACGACCTCCTGCGCCAGCTGCACCAGGACGCGGGCCCGAGCGCGGCCGGCCTCCCCGACGACAACTACGATCTCGATCCGGGGCTGCTCTCCGTGCTCACCGAGTACGAGGAGCACCGGCTGCGCACGAACATCGCGAGCGGGATGACCCTGTTCCGGCTCCGCGTGCAGTTCCACCTCGCCACGATCGATCAGGCCCTCGACGACCTGAAGATCACCGCGAAGCCGTACGGCGAGATCATCACCTACCTGCCGACCGGCGCGGGCGCGGATCAGGACTCGATCGAGCTCGACATCCTGATGGCCTCGCGCGCGCCGCTCGAGGAGCTCCAGCGCGCGCTGCACCAGGCCGGCGCCGCCGTCGAGGAGATCCCCCGGCGCAACAACAACGGCCACGGCCGGGTCGCCCCGCCGGGCATGCCGTCGATGTCCGCGGCGCTCCGGGGCGGCGCGCCGACCGGCGTATCGCGGGCCGTCGACCTGACCGGCTCGATGTCGGCGGCGAGCCCGCCGTCGAGCGCGCGCGGCAACCGCAAGGGGGAGCTCAGCTCGATCCGCTCCGTCGCGCAGACGGTGCGGGTCGACATCCACAAGCTCGATCGGCTGATGAACATCGTCGGCGAGCTCGCCCTCGTCCGCTCCGCGCTCGGCCGCCTCGTCGAGCGGCTCCGCGCGGCGCCCACCGAGCGCGAGCTCTCCCTCGACCTCCACAGGCTCCAGCGCACGTTCGACCGGCACCTCGCCCAGATGCAGGCGGGCATCCTCGAGGTCCGGATGGTCCCGCTCGGGCAGGTCTTCGACAAGCTCGCGCGCGTCGTCCGCCAGATCAGCCGCGACGCCGACAAGCTCGTGAACCTCGTCATCACGGGCGCCGAGACCGAGGTCGACAAGCTCATCGTCGAGGAGCTCAGCGACCCGCTCATGCACATGATGCGCAACGCCATCGACCACGGCATCGAGTCGAAGAGCATGCGCGAGGCGGTGGGCAAGCCGGCGGTCGGCACGATCGCGCTGAACGCCTTCCAGAAGGGCAACCACGTCGTCATCGAGATCGAGGACGACGGCAAGGGCATCGACGTCGACAAGCTGCTCGACGCCGCCCTGCGCCGCGGCGTCATGACCCCGGAGGACGCGCGGACGACGAGCTACCGCGAGGTGCTGAACCTCATCTTCCAGCCGGGTATCTCGACCAAGACCGACGTCAGCGAGCTCTCGGGGCGCGGCGTCGGGATGGACGTCGTGAAGACGAACATCAGCAAGCTCGGCGGCGTCATCGACGTGCACAGCGAGCCCGGCATCGGCACCAAGATGACGGTCACGCTGCCGATCACGCTCGCGATCATCAGCGCGCTCATCGTCCGGGTCGCCGACCGGCTGTTCGCGATCCCGCTGACCAACGTGCAGGAGGCGGTCGCGCTCGACGAGGCCACGGTGCGCCAGATCGACGGCCGCGAGATGATCACGCTGCGCAACAGCACGCTCCAGCTCTGCTACCTGGCGCGGCTCTTCGGCCTGAACGAGGAGGAGGAGCTCAGCGCGCGCATCGCCGGCCTGCTCGGCGGCGCGCGCGGCGGCTCGGCGGCGCGCGCCGCGGTCGGCGGCGGGCGCCGGGGCGACGGCGGCCGCGCGACGCTCGGGCTCCAGGGGGGCAGCAAGCGCAAGTACATCGTCGTCGCGTCGGTCGGCGCGCGCAGGCTGGGCCTCGTCGTGAGCACGCTCATCGGGCAGCAGGACGTCGTGATCAAGGCGCTCGGCCCGTCGCTCTCCTCGGTGCGCGGCTTCTCCGGCGCCACCGAGCTCGGCGACCAGCGCATCGCGCTCGTCCTCGACGCCCCCGCGCTCATCGAGGAGATCCTCCACGGCGGGGACCGGCAGCGCAGCGATCCGCGGAGCACCCATGGCTAACCTCACCCGAAGGCCCGCCCGGATACCGGTCTCGAAGCGGAACTCGCGCGCGCAGGCGAGCGGCCCGCGGACCGAGTACCTCGCGTTCACGCTCGCGGGCGACACCTACGCCGCGCCCGTCTCGCTCGTGCGCGAGATCCTGAAGCCGCCCCCGCTCACCCCGGTGCCGCGCGCGCCGGACTCGACGATGGGCATCGTCAGCGTGCGCGGGCAGCTCGTCACCGTCATCGATCTCCGGCGGCGGATGCGGCTGCACGAGAGCGCGGCGCAGCGGCGGGCGCGCATCCTGCTCGTCGACGCGGCGAACGGCGAGACGCTCGGCCTCTTCGTCGACGAGGTCCAGCAGGTCTACCGGCTCGCCGACGCCGAGATCGAGCACGCCGCGACGGCGCTCGGGGGGGACGTGGCGGGCTACATCGCCGGCATCGCCCGGCCCATGCACGGGGCGAGCGCGTCGGATGGCACCCAGGGCGAGGCGCAGCCGCGCGTCATCATCCTGCTCGACCTGCAGGCCATACTCGCGTCCTAACGGACGATTCGTCCGCGCCCGGGCGGCTCGTAGAGCCCGGGCGCTCGGAGGCTCAGATGCCGTTGACTGGAGAGCGCAGCCGTCCCGACCCGCAGAAGAGCCTCGTCGGCTTTGTGGTCGGCGACGTCCACTACGCGATCGACATCACGCGGGTCCGCGAAATCGTGAATCCGCTCGAGGTGACCACGCTGCCGCACACGCCCCCCGAGGTCGCCGGCGTCGCGAACCACCGCGGCGAGGTGGTGCCGGTCATCGAGCTCCGCGTGCGCTTCGGGCTGCCTCCGGTCGATCCGACCCGCAGCACCAAGTGGATCCTCGTCGACGTGGGGACGCATACGGTGGGGCTCGTGGTCGACGCGGTGACGGAGGTCTTCGGGACGAGCGGCGATTACCGGCCGACGCCGCCGGTGGGCGGCAGCAGCGATCTGCGCGGCATCACGGGGGTGACGACCCACGACGAGCGGATGATCTTCGTGCTCGACGTCGGGCGCTTCATCGAGCTCGCCCTCGCGCTCGCCGCGTCGGGCGCCCTCCTGGAGGCCCCGTGAGCCGCGCGTTCGACGATCCGGGTCCGTTCGAGGGCCCGCGCGCGGGCGACGCGGGCTCCTGGCCGGCCGAGCCCGAGTCCATCTCGCCCAGCGTGCGGAGCACGCCGATGCCGATCGCGGTCATCGCCGCGGCGCTCTCCGCGGACGACGCCGAGGAGCGCCGCCAGGCGGCCGCGCGGCTCGGCAGGGCCGACGTCGTCGAGGCGTTGCCGCTGCTGCTCCGCGCGCTCGGCGATCCCGACTGGCGCGTCCGCAAGGAGGCGACCTACGCCTGCCACCGGCTGATCCAGGCCGCGCCCGCCTCCGCGCCGGCGCAGGCCGCCGAGGGGGAGCGGCCGGCCTCACCCGGCGCCGGCGTGGAGCGCGAGCGGCCGTCCGCCCCGCAGCTCCTCGTCGCGGCGCTCCTCGACGCGCTTCAGAAGAGCGAGGACGTCGGCCTCAGGAACGCGGCGATCGAGGTGCTCGGCTACTGCGGCCGCGACGCCACGCCGGCGCTCGTCGACGCGCTCGGCGCGCTCGCGGGGGACGAGCGCAAGCTCGTCGTCGACGCGCTCGGCCGCACGCGCGACCCGGCGGCGCTCGATCCGCTCTACGCGGCGCTCGCCGAGCAGGACGACAACCTGCGGCAGAGCGCGATCGAGGCGATCGCCGGGATGGGGCTCATCGCGCGCGAGCGGGTGACGGACATCCTGTACGAGCGGCTCTCCGATCGGGATCGTTTCGTGCGGCTGACCGCGCTGAACGGGCTGAACGGGCTCGAGGCGCCGGTGCCGTGGCGGGTGCTCTCGTCGCTCATCGACGACCCGATCCTCCGGCCGGCGGCGCTGGTCGCCGCGGCGCTCGCGGAGAGCCCGGAGGCGCCGCGGGCGCTCTGCGCGGCGCTCGCGACGGCGCGGGGCGGCGCGTTCGCGCAGCTCGTCCGGGCGCTCGCGCGGCTCGCCGAGGGGCCGCTCGCGTCGCACGCGGTGGACGCGCTCCGGGCGGCGCCGCCCGAGGTGGGCGCGCGCCTCGTGCAGGCCGCCTCCGCCGCGCCGGGCTCGGTGGGCGCGGAGCCCCCGTCGTGGCGCGGCCTCGGCGCGGATCCGGTGAGCGGGCGCGCCCAGGCGCTCTTGCTCGCGGCGATGGCGCGCGCCCCGGGCGCGGCCGACGCCGCGGTGCAGGCCATGATCGAGCCCGCGCTCGTCGAGACGGCGCAGCGCGCGCTGGGGCTGCTCGGCGCGGAGGCGCTGCCCTCGGTGCTCTCCTACCTCGAGCGCCACATCGATCCCGACCCGGATCTCTGGGAGGGCGTCGACGACGCGACGGCCGCGCTCCTCGACGGCGCCGTGGCGATCGCGGAGCAGGGCGGGCGCGAGGGCGCGCTCTCGGGCGAGCGGCCCGCGATCGACGCGACGCTCACCGAGCTGCTCGGCGCGGTGCGGCGGTCGGTCCGGAGCCCCTCGACGCTCGTGGCGACCAGCGCGCTCTACGGGCTCGCGAAGATCGGGGCGGCGGTCGACTTCCCGCTCATCGTGTCGCAGACGCGCGCGATCTCGCTGCCGGTCGCGCGCGCGGCGGAGAGCGCGCTCGCGGGGCTCACGGAGCGCTACCCCGAGACGGCGCGCGAGCTCGCGCGCGGGCTCGCGCTGACGGAGGAGACCCACCTCGCGGCGGCGATCGTGATCGAGGCGCTCGGCGACGCGGAGCCGGAGGAGATCGCGTTCCTCACGAGCGCCGCGTCGGCGGGGGACGTGCGCGCGCGCCGCGCGGCCGTGACCGCGATCGCGGCGGCGGCGGGCGTCTCTGCGCTCGACGTGCTGAGCCTCTCCCTGGCCGACGAGGAGCGCGAGGTCCGGCTCGCCGCGGCGCGCGCGCTGGGCCGCCTGTACGCGTCGCTCACGGACCGAGCGAGCGACGAGCGGGCGCGCGCGCGCGAGCTGCTCGGGCTGGTGCGCGCGTCGGGGGAGCCCGATCTCATCGCGGCCGCGGCGCAGGGGGGCGCGCCGTTCCGCTCGGATCCCCCCTGGAGCGACGCCGCGGAGCGGCTGAGCGCGCCCGTGGCGATCGACGGCGGTGAGGCCCCGGCGTCCCCCTCGGGGATGACCGGCGGGCCGCCGTCGGGGAAGGTGCTGTGAACCGGCGGCGGGACGACGAGATCCGCCTCTTGCCTGACGAGTTCCAGAGGCTGCGTGACCTGTTCAACAAGCACTGCGGGCTCCAGTTCGGGCCCGAGGCGCGCACGTCGATGGAGCGCCGGCTGCGCGAGCGGGTGGTCGAGCTCGGGCTCTCGTCGTTCGCGCAGTATTACGAGTACCTGCGCTTCCACAGCCGCGGGCGCGCCGAGCTCGACGAGGCGCTCGAGCTCATCACCGTCAACGAGACGTATTTCTTCCGCGAGGACTACCAGCTGCGCGCGCTCATGACCGAGCTCGTGCCCATGATCGTCAAGGCGGGGGGCGCCAGGGGCCGGCTGTCCATCTGGAGCGCGGGCTGCTCGACGGGCGAGGAGGTCTACTCGATCGCGATCGCCGCGCGGGAGTCGGGCGCCGCGGAGCGCCGCGAGGTCCGCATCTTCGGCAGCGACATCTCCCGCCGCTGCGTGATCGCGGCGCGCAGGGGGGTGTACGGCGCCTCGTCGTTCCGGGCGACGCCGCCCGAGCTCAAGCGGCGCTACTTCGTGGAGCGCCCGGACGGGTTCCACGTGGCGGACGAGCTGCGGACGCTCTGCCAGTTCGGCCACCTGAACCTGCTCGACTCGTCGCGCGCGGCGGTGGTCGGGCGCGTGGACGTCATCTTTTGCCGCAACGTCCTCATCTACCTGGACGAGGAGTCGCGGCGCCGCGTGATCGACATCTTCTACGAGCGCCTCTCGTCCGGCGGGTTCCTCCTGCTGGGCCACTCCGAGTCGCTCCTGAACGTCACGACCGCGTTCGAGCTCGTGCACCTTCGGGAGGATCTCGTGTACCGCAAGCCGGCGGCCACGCTGCGTCTGGGGATCCCGGAGATCTCGCCCGATCGGGGCGGCCCGGAACGGGGCGGCGGGGAGGAGGGCGGATGAGGCGCCGACGAAGTCGAGGCTGCGCAGGCGACGGTTGGTCCCATGGCGCTCCGGGTGGGGTAGAATGAACCTCCGGCGGAAGGTTTTGCGCTCATGACATTCGCTCCCCTGCGCGTGCTCGTCGTCGACGACTCCGCGTACAACCGGCGCAACATCGCCGAGATCTTGAGCGGAAGCGACGAGATCGAGGTCGTGGGCAAGGCCGGTGACGGCGACGACGCGCTCCGTCAAGCCGCGCAGCTCCGGCCGGACGCGATCACGCTGGATCTCGAGATGCCGCGCATGGACGGCTTCACCTTCCTCCGCATCCTGATGGCGAGGCAGCCGACGCCCGTCATCATCGTCTCGAGCTACAGCCACAAGGAGAACGTCTTCAAGGCGCTCGAGCTGGGCGCCGTCGACTTCGTGGCCAAGCCGGACCGGCAGTTCACGGCGGACGCGCAGATCCGGCGGGAGATCATCCAGAAGGTCCTGCTGGTGCGCTACCTCCGCCCCCGCTCTCCGATGCCTGCCGCGCCGGCCCCGGCGCGGCCGGCGCAGCCTGCGTCGCCGCGCGCGGTGCAGGAGTCGTCGCGGCTCGGCGTCTCGCTGCGCCACCTCGTGGCGGTCGGCTCGTCGACGGGCGGGCCCACGGCGCTCCTCGAGATCTTCAACCGGATCCCGGATCGTTTCCCCGGCGCGATCTTCATCGCGCAGCACATGCCGGACAAGTTCACCCGGACGTTCGCGGAGCGGCTCGATCGGAAGGGCGGCCTCCGGGTGGTCGAGGCGCAGAACGGCGAGCAGGTGGTGGCCCGGAAGGCCTATGTGTGCCCGGGTAGGATGTGCATGGAGATCGCGGTGACGCCGGGCAGCGGGGTCGGGTTGAGCGGCGACATCCGGATCCGGGTGGGGGCGCCGGCGCCTGGGGATCGGTACGTTCCGAGCGCGGATCGGCTGCTCCGGAGCGTGGCGCAGGTGGGCGGCAGCCGCGCGGTGGGCATCATCCTGACGGGGATGGGCGACGACGGGGTGAACGGCGCGCGGGCGGTCCGCGCGGCCGGGGGCACGGTGGTGGCCGAGAGCGAGGACTCGGCGGTGGTCTACGGCATGCCCGGGGCTGCGGTGCGGGCCGGGGTCGTGAACGAGAGCCTGCCCTTCACGGCGATCGGCGATTTCATCGCGCTGCTCTCCTAGCGGCGGTCACCCGCTTCGGATACGGGCCCATCTCGACGTTTTCGGTGCTCAGCGCACTGGAGTGCGCTTCCGCGCCGAAAACGCCGATCTGGGCCCGTCTCCTGTGCGGGTGACCGCCGCTCCAGAGCAACAGGCGGATTGAAATATTCTGTGGAGGAAAGAATTCGAGCCGCCAAGGGCGCCAAGGGCGCCAAGAGAGAGCACAAAATCTCGGCGTCCTTGGCGCTCTTGGCGTCCTTGGCGGTTCATTTCTCGGCTGATCCATGGGATCGGCGCTCCACGGTGGGCCGGGTTCCGGTGGGCTGCCAAAGTTGACCCCTCGGGCGCATCGTGAGACAGGTCGGTCCCTGACATGCGGATCCGACGCGCCGCACGCAGGCTTGTATGTCTTGGCTGGTTGGCCGCCCTCTCGGGCGTCGCTTTCGACGGCCTTGCAGCGCCTCCTTCGGAGGCAGCAGCGCCTGCGGCCGGTGCGCCGAAGGCCGACGCGGCGAAGGCTGAGCCGGCAAAGACCGACGCGGCGAAGGCGGAGCCGGCGAAAGCTGAGCCCGCGAAGGCGGAGCCGGCGAAGGCCGACGCGAAGAAGGACGGGTCGGCCGAGGGCAAGGCAGAGAAGCCGGCGCCGGTCAGGGTGGCGGCCGTGTCGGGCGGGAAGGGCGGCGCGAAGAGCGCGGCCAAGGCGCCGGCGAAGGCCGCCGCGCGATCGAAGCCGTCGAAGAAGGGCGGGGCGAAGATCACGCGCAAGCCGGGGGAGCCGGGCGCGCCGGACGAGGCGGCGCGGCGGGTCATCGCCGGCACAGCGACGCCAGCCGGGGCGAGCACCGGCGAGTCGCCCGAGCTCCGCACGCTGCGCGCGATCGACCTGGCGCTGTTTCCCGGCGCCACCCCGAGCGCCGGGCCCGCGTGGCCGGTCGACGGCACGCTCCTGCTCGGCGCGGGCGAGCCGCGCCTCGAGGTCTCCGGCCTGCCGCCCGCGGGCCTGCCCGCCCCGCCGGCGGAAGCGGAGGAGACCCGCGACATCTCCTGGCTGCGCCAGCTCGAGCTGCCCGAGATCCCGGTCCGCTGGGACGGCCGGGTGGTGCGTTACCTCGAGTACTACAAGGACGACCCGCGCGGCCGCTCCGCCGTGGTCATGTGGATGAAGAAGAGCGGCCGCTACGGCGCCGCCATCCGCCGCGTCCTCCGCGAGCAGGGGCTGCCGGAGGATCTGCTCTGGCTCTCGCTCGTCGAGAGCGGCTTCGACCCGACCATCCACTCCCCGGCCGGCGCGGCAGGCCTCTGGCAGTTCATGCCGGAGGGCGCGCGCATCTATGGCCTCACCGTCGACCGCTGGGTCGACGAGCGCCTGGATCCAGAGCGATCCACCTTGGCGGCGGCGCGGTACCTCTCGGATCTGCGGCGGCGCTTCGGCGGCTGGGAGCTCGCGTTCGCGGCGTACAACATGGGGTACGGAGGGCTGCTCGCGTCGATCCGGAAGTACAACACGAACGACTTCTGGGAGCTGTCGCGGCTCGAGGCGGGGATGCCGCTCGAGACGGCGCTCTATGTGCCGAAGATCCTCGCGATCGCGATCGTGGCGCGGAACCCGGCGGTGTTCGGCTGCGACGACGTGGAGCTCGATCCGGCGGTGACGTTCGACAAGATCTCGCTGGGCTCCGGGGTGTCGCTGCAGGCGGTGGCGGCGGCCTCGGGCGCGGCGGCGCCGGAGATCGAGGCGCTCAACCCGCAGCTCGTGGCGAAGCGCACGCCGCCGTCGCCGGTGGACGCGAAGGAGCAGGCGCGCTGGGAGGTCCGGGTGCCCGCGGGGGCGGGGGCGCGCGCGGCGAAGTCGATGCCGAAGCTCCTGGAGCGCGAGCCGAAGCTCGAGCGTTACCTGGTCCGCTGGGGCGAGTCGCTCGACGACATCGCGACGTTCCGGCGGACGACGCGGTGGACGCTGCAGACGTTGAACGGCCTGCGGGCCGGCGAGCCGGTGCGTCCCGGGGCGCTGCTGTTCGTCCCGGCGGCGGAGGGCGTCGGGGCGGCGGCGGCCGAGCACCTGCTCGCGAGCGGCGCGCCGCTGTCGTCGGAGGGGAAGCCGGTCGTGGTGGTCCCGGCGCAGCGCTTCTCCTACGAGGGGCGCCGGCGGGTGTTCTATCGGGTGGTCGCGGGCGACGCGCTGCGGGATCTGGCGGCGGTGCTCTCGGTGACACCCGACGAGATCTGCCGCTGGAACACGCTGGCGCCCGGGGCGTCGCTCCATGAGGGGATGACGCTCCAGCTGTTCGTCCCGAGGTCGCAGCGCCACGACGGCGTGTTCTTGCTCGACGAGAGCGGCGCGCGCGTCATCGAGGTCGGCTCGGAGGAGTTCTTCGCGCACTTCGAGGGGCTGAAGGGGCGGAAGCGCATCGAGATCGCGGTGCGAGAGGGGGATTCGTTCAGCAAGATCGCGAGCCGGTACGGCCTCAGCGTCGGCAGCCTGGAGCGGATCAACCAGCGCTCGCGGCGGAGCCCGCTGATGCCCGGGGATCGGCTGGTGGTGTACGTGCCGACCTCGCGACCGGACGACCCGGCGCCGGTCGAGCCGCGCGAGGATGAGGTCCGCGTGGCGTCGGCTCAGGCCGCGGGCGCGGTGGACGACGGCGACAAGGCGGCGGCCGAGCCGGTGAAGCCGGCGGTGCTGCTGACGCCCGTGGCGCCCGTCGAGGCGGGCGCGGGCGAGGGGAAGCCCGGCGGCGCGGGGCAGGCGGGCGCGGGCGACCTGGCCGGAGCGAGGCCGGAGGAGAAGAAGGCCGCCGAGGGCGAGAAGAAGGCCGCCGGGGGCGAGAAGAAGGCCGCCGGGGGCGAGAAGAAGGCCGCCGAGGGCGAGAAGAAGGCCGTCGAGGGCGAGAAGAAGGCCGCCGAGGGCGAGAAGAAGCCGGCGGCGGGCGGAGTGGACGACAAGAAGCCCGCGGGGCGCGCCGCCGCCGAGCCGCAGCCGGCGGGGCGCGCCAAGGGGGCGCAGGACAAGGAGACGCCCGCGTCTGGCGCTGGCACCGCGCTGTGAGGTCCGGGTGAGCTCGGGCTGCCAGGGGGCGAGACCCCCCGCGTCGTGGTCTCAGGTCTTGCCAGAGGGCGTCGCCCCGGTCTCGTCCCGCCCGTGGACGCCGGCGGGCGGGCTTGTCGCCTCCACGGCGGTGAACGGTTCGATGATCTTGTAGGCGTGCGACGCCCCCTTGGGGACCGTCCAGGAATCGCCCGGCTCGAGGCGCACCATCTGCCCCTCGATGAGCAGCTCGGCCCGTCCAGCGATGACGAACCCCACGGTCTCGTAATCCCGCGCGGTCGGCTGTTTGGCGTCGCCTGGCGGCTCGCGTTCCCAGAGCCGCATCGAGACCTGGATCCCGGAGGCCAGGTATTTTTGTCCCATCTGGCCTGTCGGAGAGCGGCCGGAGGAGACCTTCATGACGGTTGTGTCGCTCATGTGCGCCTCGCTTTCCTCCTGGAGTGATCCGTCGGATTAGGCGACGAGCGTGGGTCCGGTCCTGGATGGATCGAATCGGGCTTCTCCCTCTTTCCTCGTCGGTTTTCTTCGTGCGTTCGTCCTTGCAGGGAACGTATCGCGCCAGGGAGAACTGCTGTAGGATGCCCCGCATAGGAGGCTGTCCCGTGGACCTGGGGACCGGATGTCACGTCGCACGGGCGCGGGTGGATGACGGATCGCGCGGCGCGAGCGCTGGGCGGTGGGGGCGTCGCGGGGGCGCCGTGGCTCGCCTCGCGCTGCTGGTCGCGGCCGTCCGTGCGCGCTCCGTGACGGGGGGGCGTGCCGCGCTTCCGGAAAGCCGATGATGCCCTCGCCGAAGAGCTCGACATTGCTCGCGTCCGGTGTGCTGATCGACAAGAAGTACCGGCTCCTGCGCCAGATCGGCGAGGGGGCGATGGGCGTGGTCTGGGCGGCGGTGAACGTGGCGACGGCCCGCGAGGTGGCGCTGAAGCTGATCCACCGGCCCGAGACCGAGTTCCGGCTGCGGCTGCAGCGCGAGGCGCGCAACTGCGGGGCGCTGCGGCACCGGAACGTCATCGACATCTACGACATGGGGGAGACCGAGGCCGGGGAGCCGTTCCTGGTGATGCAGCTGCTCACGGGGGAGACCGTGGCCGAGCTGCTCGCGCGGCGGCGCCGCCTCGACCCGCCCGCGGCGGCGTCGATCGGGCGAGACGTGGCGAGGGGGCTCGCGGCGGCGCACGCGATGCACATCATCCACCGCGATCTGAAGCCAGCGAACATCTTCCTGCACCGCGAGCCGGACATGGACGAGCCGGTGGTGAAGGTGCTCGATTTCGGGGTCGCCAAGAACCTCTCGGTCAACGACGGCCTGCACACGGTGCAGGGCGGCGCTGTCGGGTCGCCGCTCTACATGAGCCCGGAGCAGGTGAGGGCCGAGCCGAACGTCGATCACCGGGCCGACATCTGGGCGCTCGGCGTCGTGCTGTTCGAGATGCTGACGGGCATGCGCCCGTTCCAGGGGGACGCGCAGGCGGTGTTCATGGGGATCTTGACGGGCGAGATCCCCACCGTGTCCAAGTACCTGAGGCGGGTGGACCAGGGGCTCGTCGACCTGATCGCCCGCTGCATGCGCAGGGATCGCGCGGACCGGATCGGCTCTGCAGCGGAGGTCGCGGCGCTGCTCGATCGGTACGCGGAGCGCGGCGTGGGGTCGGGCAGGGACGCGGCGCTGCGGCAGTCGTCGCCGGAGGGGCGGGGGGCGCCGGACGAGGACGTGGACGGCGGCTGGGAGGAGTCGCAAGGCGGCACCGTGGCGCTTGCGGCGCAGCCTGGGTTGGCGCTCGCGGCGCAGCCTGCGTCGGTGGCGTACCCCGCGTCGGTGGCGAACCGGTCGGGGAGCGTCGAGGGGGGCGCGGGAGCGCTGCCGCTGGCGCTGCTCGGTGGGGGGCCGCGGGCCCCGGTGCCGGTGCAGGAGTCGCCTGAGGCGCACAGGTCGTCGGGGCCGGGACAGGGGGCTGCGGGGCCAGCGTCGGGCATGAGCCGCGCGGCGGATGGGGGGCCAGCGTCGGGCGCCGGCCCTGCGGCGGGCGCGGTTCCTCGGCGTCCGGGCAGCTCGGGCCAGCACCTGGCCGCGGCGTCCGTGGTGCGCGCGCTGCGGGACGAGGACGTGGCGACCTTGCCCCTCACGCGGCGGAACGCGGAGGCGGCCGGGGCCGCTGGGCCGCGCGCCGGGTCGGGGACCTATCCGGCGGCGGGGCCTGCCGCCGCTGCGCCCCGGCCCCCGTCGTCGTCGGTGGCGGCGTTTGCAGCGCCGGAGCCGTCCCAGGCGAGCGCGGTGCAAGCCGCTCCGGCGCAGCCTGCGCCCGTGGCGGCGCCGCAGCAGGGCTCCTGGGCGATGACGGTGCGCATGAACGCGCCGCCGATGCCCGAGGCAGGGGCGGGGCCAGGTGGCCTCGGCCCTGCCGGCGCGCTGCCGCCGGGAGGCATCGCCGCGCAGCCGAGCTGGAGCTCGGCGCCGGCCGCGTGGCCCGGCCCGGAAGCGGGCGCGAGCGCCTCGGACTCCAGGTCGGGCGCGACCACGGCGACGGGCGCGCCGCGCCAGGCCGGGAGCTCGTCGACGACCCCGCTCGTCTCCAACCATCCGTCGGTCCATCAGGTCGGGGGGCACCAGGCCCAGGACGCTCAGGAGCGGGCCCCGCACGGCGGCGAACCGAGGCGCAAGCGTACGGCCGCGACGCTCGCGATCGTGGCTGCTGCGCTGTCGCTGATCGTCGTGGGGATGCTCATCTCGCTGAGGTCGCCGGAGACGTCGTCGGCCGCGCCGGAAGTGTCCGGGAGCGCGATGCCGTCGGTGGACCGCGCCGGAGGAGACACGGTCGCCGCGCCGGAGCGCGGGGGAGCGCCGCCGCGGAACGCGGAGCCCCCGGCGCCGTCCGCGGACGCGCCGCCGGGCTCCTCGGCGTTGACGCCGCCCGTGCCGCCTGCGCCGAGCGCCCCTCCGGCGAGCAACACCGCGGGGGCGTTGCCGGCGGGCGACGGCGCAGGTGCGTCGGCGCCTGACGGCGGCGCGGGCGCGGCGCCGGGGACGGCGAGCGACGTGAAGCCGGGCAAGTCGGCGCTCGCGGCGCCTCCCGCGACCTCGCAGCCGGCGACCTCGCAGACCGCGAAGGCTGCTCCATCCGCCGCCTCGTGCGAGCACCTCAGGTTCTTGGACAGGAAGAAGTGCGAGGCGAAGCGCAAGAAATAGACTCGGCCTCTCCGCGGCCCGCGCCGCCTCTTCCGAGATGTCGCCACGGTCGCGACGCGACTCCTGGGTAGCGGCGAGGTGGCGGCGACGATCACGCGCGTTGAGCGCGTGCCCGCACCGGGAGCGCCGGAGCCGGCTTCGCGCTCTGCGAGCCCGGTCAGCAGCTTTTCTTGACGGTGCGTTGCCTCACCTGCGACACTTCTCCGAAGCACCGTCGACCTGCTGCCACGTCCGTCTTCCAGCGAGACCACCCCATGCAGTCCCCTTCGGCTCCTGCCGCGCCGCCGCCAGGTGCGCTCATTTGCGGCAAATACCGCCTTCTCCGGCGGATCGGCGAAGGGGCGATGGGCGTCGTCTGGGCGGCGCACAACGAGGCTACGTCTCGGGAGGTCGCGCTCAAGCTGCTGGTGCGGCCCGACCCGGAGCTCCGCGTCCGGCTGCTGCGGGAGGCGCGCGCTTGCGGCGCCGTGAGCCACCGGAACATCGTCGACATCTACGATGCTGCCGAGGCGGAGAACGGCGACCCGTTCCTCGTCATGCCGCTGCTCTCCGGCGAGACGCTCTCGTCCTTGCTCAAGCGCAAGCGCAAGCTGGAGATCCACGATGCCTCGCGCATCGCCCGGGACATCGCGCGCGGCCTCTCCGCCGCGCACGAGCGGGGTATCATCCACCGCGATCTGAAGCCGTCCAACATCTTTCTCCACACCGAGCCTGGCGAGGGCGATGCCATCGTCAAGATACTCGACTTCGGCGTGAGCAAGTTCCTCGCGGGTCCTCAACAGGTGAAGACCGCGACAGGCATCCTCATCGGGTCGCCGGCGTACATGAGCCCCGAGCAGGTGCGGGCGCAGAGCGATATCGACACGCGCGCGGACCTCTGGGCGCTCGGCGTGGTGATGTTCGAGATGCTCACGAGCAGGCGGCCGATCCAGGGCAAGGCGCATGAGCTCCTGAGAAACGTGCTGGACGGCGAAATCCCGGCGGTGTCCCAGCTCGTCTGGCAGATCGATCCCGGCCTCGATGCGCTGGTGACGCAGTGTCTCCAGCGCGATCGCGAGAAGCGACCGCGCTCGGCGGCCGATGTCGCGGCGGCGCTCGAGCCGTTCGTCACGCCGCCGGCGCCGCAGCGCGTGCCCTCGAGGCCGGGGTCGTCGCCGGAGCTGCGGCACGAGATCCCGCAGCAGCTCGGGCGAGGGTCGTGGGGTGAGGCCGCTCCTGGGCGGTCGCCGACGCCGGCGACCGGGACGCCGCTCCCGGCGGCCATGGCGCATCTGCAGGCCCCGCAAGGACACCCTCCTGGGCGGTCGCCGACGCCGGCGACCGGGACGCCGCTCCCGGCGGCCATGGCGCATCTGCAGGCCCCGCAGGGACACCCGAACACGCCGGTGTCGGGGCCGCGCGGGGCGGTCGCGTCGCCGGGGCAGCCGGCGGCGGGCGCGTGGCCGGGGCAGCCGGCGGCGGGCGCGTGGCCGGGGCAGCCGGCGGCGGGCGCGTGGCCGGAGCAGCCGGCGGCGGGCGGGGCGGCGACGCCGGGGCATCGGGAGCGGATGGCGAGCAATCCTCTGGGGGACCGCGGGACCATCAAGATGTCACCGGAGCAGGCGGCCGCCTATCGATCAACGGCCAGCGCGTCCAGCGCGTCGCTGGCGCGTCCGGCCGCTCCCCTCGGAAAGGCGCTGTCGCTCGGCGGCACGGTGCCGCTCGATCCGCTCCCCGAGCCGAAGAGGCCGCCGCCTGCGCCCGCCCGCTCGCCTGTCGTGTGGATCGCGATGGCCGTGGTCGCGGCGGCGCTCCTCCTGGGGATCGGCATGGCCGCGGGGTATCTCTTGCGCCGCAGCGAGGTGGAGCGCCCGAGGGATCCCGGCGGAGAGCGTGCTACCTTCCGCGCCGCCCTCTCGTTTGCGCTAGGTAAAGCGACCTCGCCCATCGCGGCGACGCGCCTCGACCCACCCTGCTGAGCTCGATGTCCACCTCTTTCACGCAGATCGCTGCCGGCCTGGTGATCGCCGAGAAGTACAAGCTGGTGCGGCGGCTGGGCGAGGGATCCATGGGCGTCGTGTGGGCGGCGCTCAACCTGTCCACGTCGCGTGAGGTGGCGTTGAAGCTGATTCACCGCCCGGACGCCGAGCTCCGCCGGCGGCTGCAGCGCGAAGGGCGCAACGGCGGGGCGCTGCGGCACCGCAACGTCATCGACATGTATGACATGGGGGAGACCGAGTTCGGCGAGCCCTTCCTGGTGATGCAGCTGCTCACTGGAGAGACGCTCGCGGAGCTGCTCGTGCGCAGGCGGCGGCTCGACGCGGACGTGGCGGCGTCGATCGGGCGAGACGTGGCGAGGGGGCTCGCGGCGGTGCACGCGCTGCACATCGTCCACCGCGATCTGAAGCCGGCGAACATCTTCCTGCACCGCGAGGCCGACGCGGACGAGCCGGTGGTGAAGGTGCTCGATTTCGGGGTCGCGAAGAACCTCGCCGTGAACGACGGCATCCGCACGGCGACGGGCGGCGCGGTGGGATCGCCGCTCTACATGAGCCCGGAGCAGGTGAGGGCCGAGCCGAACGTCGACCACCGGGCCGACATCTGGTCGCTCGGCGTGGTGCTGTTCGAGATGCTGACAGGCATGCGCCCGTTCCAGGGGGACGCGAGGGCGGTCTTCACCGGCATCCTGACGGGGGAGATACCGAAGATCTCCCGGTACGTGCGGCGGGTGGACCCGGGGCTCGTGGAGCTCGTGGCGCGGTGCATGGCGCGCCACCGGGACGAGCGGATCGGGTCGGCCGCGGAGATCGCGGACCTCCTCGACGGGTACACGGCGTCGGGGGCGGGCGCGAGGGCGAGCTTCGCCGTCGGGGGCGGGGGCGCTGGGGGCGGCGGGCAGGTGGCGGCGATGGAGGCGCCTGCATTTGCCGGCGGGGCGGCGGCAGGGGCGGCGGTGTCGCCGACGGGGAGCGGGGCGCCGGTGGCAGGGGCGGCGGTGTCGCCGACGGGGAGCGGGGTGCCGGTGGCAGGGGCGGCGGTGTCGCCGACGGGGAGCGGGGCGTCTGCGCCGGAGTGGAACGCCGAGCTGACCCAGAGGCTCGAGCCGGAGGCCATGGCGAGCGCCGAGGCGGCGCTGGGCGCGTCGCCCGCATGGGGCCACGGTGAGCCGGGGAAATCGACGACCGCGCCGCTCGTGCCGGGCCCGGAGGCAGGTCGAGGTGCGCAGCCGTCGCCCTGGGCAGCGCGCGCAACGCCGGTGCCTCTGCAGGCGCCGCAGGCGCCGCCGCGGCGGCAGGCAGGCTGGAAGCGCCTTCCAGGCCCGGCCATCGCGGCGCTCGCCGCCGGCGCGGCTGGCCTGGTGGGCGCAGCGCTCTTCGTCGCGTTGCGCTCGCCGGCGCCCGCGGAGAGCGCAGCCGGGATCGAGGCGCTGCCGGAGGCCGGGATCGAGAGCGCCGCGAGCGCGGCAAGGCCGCCGGACCCGCCGCCCCCGCCTGCGACCGCTGCGCCTCAGGCTTCGGTGGCGGCTGAGTCGCCCACGGTGGATGAGCCGGTGGATGCCGGCGGGGCGAACAGCGCGCCGGACGCGGGGCCGGCGGGCACGGAGCCGGCGTCGGTGGAGCGGAGCCAGCCGGCGGTGGAGGCGCCGAATCCACCGGCGGCGGCGCCGGCGGTCGCGGCGTCGCCACCTGCTGCGGCGCCCGCGCCGGCGCGGTCGGTGGTTGCGGCGCAGCCCAGGATCCAGCCTTCGGCGCAGCCTGCGCCTGCGCCGCCGCGGCCTGCGCAGACAACGACGGTCCGGCGGCAACCCGTCGATCCGTGCGCGGGCAAGACAGGGTTCATGCGGACGAACTGCCTGCGGGACCAGGCGAAGAAGAAGGACCCCTACGCTCCCTGAGCGGTGTTGCGCGCGGGGGAGCCAGGCATCCGAGGAACTGAGGGCGCATCTCGCCTTCGGCAGGACAGCAGACCCGAGCTTGGCGAGCCCTGGCTATTGGCCGGCCATCTTGGGCTTTGAAAAAGCGGTCGTAGGCGTCGGACGATCGGTTCGAACGTTCGAAGATCGGTGGAAGGCTTCAGAAATCGGTCGGAGGCTTCGAACGACCGGTGCGAGGCGTCCAACCATCGCGGCCCCGCAGCCAGAAATCGAGGCGGGGTAGCGGACGGAAGTTATCGATGGCGCGCATCCCTGGAACCAGGGCGGGTTTCAATCGAACGATGTGCGATGTCCCTGCGAGGCCGTCGAACGTCTGTCGGAGCAGACCGAGGCGGAGATGCCGGCGGGGCATCACGGCCCTGGCGCAGGTGGTGGAGACGCGAAGTCCAGGAGCGGGAGCGCTAGCCCTGCGTCGCCGTCCTGCGCGACGGCGCTGCCTTCGCCGCCGACGCCGGCCGGGCTGAGCTCGATTGTGGCGCCGTCGAGCGACGGGATGGTGTCCGACGTGCCCAGGAAGGCGATGCCGAGGGAATGGCCGCCATGACCGCCGCCGCCCTTGCCGCCGGTGCCGCCCTTTCCTCCCCGCTCGCCGGCACAGGCATCACGCACGAAATTGGTATTGTCATCGTTAAAGATCTGGCCCTTTCCGCCCGACCCGCCGTTCCCACCCAACCCGCCGGTCTGGCCGGTGTTGCCGTGGCCGCCTCGGCCGCCCTTGCCGACGATCAGGCGGACCTCATGGAACGTGAGTTTTGCGTCGAGGCTCACCAGAGCGATGCTCGACCCCCCTGGAGCGCCACCCTTGCCGCCTGCACCGCCGCAGCCGCCAGCGCCGCCGTTGCCGCCGCTGGCGCCGCCGTCGTTGGTTCCAGGGCACTCGGTACTCCCGCGGGAGCCTCCGCCACCCCCGCCGCCCTGGGCGGTCTTCCCGCGTTGGCCATCACCGCCGGGTGTACCGCCGTAGCCGGTGCTGGAGAGCTGGCCGATGCCGCGTGCCCCCGCGCCAGGTGTGCCAGGGTCGCCGTCGCTACCCCTCCTGCCCGCGGTGCACGTCGCGGTTGAACTATTGTATCCCCCGGCGTTGTCGTTGTTCTTCTCGTCTGGATAACCTATGTCACCGGAGGTCCCGCGGGCATCCCAGCCATTTCCTCCCCGGCCGCCGCGCGAGTCGTCGGTGGTATCCTGGGTGGTGCCGCAATCGTTCGTCTCCGGCTGTGCTGTTGCCACCAAAGTTGCCGAGCAAGCGGGATTGCCGTCGCTGCCGTCGGGTGCCTGTTCGCGCGGCGAAGGAGGTGCGGCCCCCGAGGCCCCGGCAGCTGCATCCCCTGCCTCGAGCACACACCGGACCAGGTCGACCTTGCTGCTATCGGCGATCGCTGCGATGGCGGAGGTCCCCGCGTCCGCCTGATCGATCGACGGAGCGACGATATGGAGATCCTCCAAGTGTACCGTGCCGCCGACGACGCGCATCGTCAGCGGTACCGCGCCGGGCGTCGCACTCAGCGTGGTCTTCGGTTCATCCCCCCACCGCCAGTTCGCGGCGCAATCGAGCGCGCCAAAGACGGTCACGCTCGAAGTCACCGTGAGCGTTTCCTTGAACTCCTCGGCGCACGCGTACACGCGTCGCGCGCTCTCGTCCTCGATCTGCGCGGCGCGCGCGATGGCCTCGGCGAGCGTCTTCACCGGCGCCTCGGGCGTCCCGCTCCCGCCGTCGCTCGCCGTGGCCGACACGAACACGCCGCAGCGCGCGTCGGCGGTCCAGCCCTGGTCGCTGGGCACGCACACCAGGGGCGGCGGCCCTCCCCCTGCACCTCCTGAGCCTGCGGCACCCCCGGTTCCAGCGGCGCCGCCCGCCCCTGCTCCGCCGGTTCCGGCGGCGCCGCCCGCCCCGACGCCGTCGTCTGCCTCGCCACCCCTCCCGCCTTCGTCTCCACATCGATGCAGCTCGCTGCAGTCGGGGCCGAGGCAGCTCGTTGTCTGGCTCGCCACCGCGAACGACGCCAGGACCAGCGTCGAGGCCCCGCGCGCAGCCAGCCGTATCCCTCTCTTGATGGGTCGGTTCATGGGTTCCTCGACTCAGAAAGCGCCGCCGGCGACGATCCCGCCGCCGCCTGGCAGCACGAGCGGTGCGAGGCGCACCTGGTGCTCCGGCTCGCTCGGCGCTGCAGCGAGCCAGACGTAGCCGAGCGTCCCGATCGCGCTGGCGCCTGCGCCGATGAAGCTCCACAGAGCCAGGTTGCTGAAGAGATATTGATCGTCGACCAGCGAGCGCAGCTCGCCGCACTCCTGCGTCTGGCTGAAGCCAGCGGGGTACCTGCAGTCGACGGCATCGCCCTCCATGGCATCGACCACGCGCCACTGCCGCTTCGCGTCGCTCGCTTTGCCGTTGGCGACGAGCGTGAACACGACGCCCGCGACCACCCCCGCGCCCGTCGCGGCCCCGCCGCCGACGAGCGCGGCGCCGCGCACATCCATCCCTGCGTCTTCGCGCGCGTGGCGCGAGGTGGCTGGCGTCGCGACCGCCGGCGCGGGGGGCGGCGCCAGATCGAGGGTGACGCGCTCTTTCCCCCCCTCGCTCAACCGGATCGTCTTCGTCACCGGGCGCTGGCCCCGCACGGTCGCGGTCACCGTGTGCTCGCCGGGGTCGCGCTCCACCGGCCCGGTCTGGACGACGCGCTCGCCGTCCAGCGTCACTTCCACCGCGCCCGGCGCCACGCCCGCGACCGCGATCTCCAGGGTCGGGATGCGGGATGCGAGCGCGGTGAGCTCGACCCGGGCCTCCGCCTGGGCCTGCTGGAACTCCTGCGGAGCGCTGGCGGCGAGCGGCTCGTCCACGACGCGCTGGTAGAGCAAGCGCGCCTCGAGCAGGCGGCCAAGCCGCTCGCAGGAGCGCGCCGCGAAGAGCAGGAACGGCGGCGCGTGGACCTGTGCGTCGGCGTCGCGGAAGGCTGCGAGCGCCTCCTCGTAGCGGCCGGCGTCGAAGTGCTCCCAGGCCTTGTCGGCGAGCGCTCGGGCCGCCGCCCTGGTCTGCGCGGTTGGCGGGGCCGGCTGGGAAACCGCAGTGGCCGGCACGGCCGGGAGCGCGAGCACGAGGAGCAGAGCCAGGCGGAGTCGTCGGCGGGATCGCATGGCGGAGAGGTGCATGGGAGCCGTGGGCGGTCGAGTTGAATTTCAGCGTGTTGAACAGGGCCGTCGGAGCTCTGCGCGGATGAGGGCAGAGGGCAGAGCGAGGCGGAGATGCAGGCGGGGCCTCACGGCCCTGGTGCAGGTGGTGGAGACGCGAAGTCCAGGAGCGGGAGCGCTAGCCCCGCGTCGCCGTCCTGCGCGACGGCGCTGCCTTCGCCGCCAGCACCGGGTGTGCCTAACTCAATGATGGCGCGGTCGAGCGACGGGATGGTGTCCGGCGTGCCCAGGAAGGCGATGCCGAGGGAATGGCCGCCCAGACCGCCGCCGCCGTCGCCGCCGTTGCCGCCGTTGCCTCCCCGCCCGCCCCCACAGGCATCACGAACGGAATTGTTGGGGCCAAAAATCTGGCCCTCCCCGCCCCTCCCGCCGTTTCCACCCAACCCGCCAATCTGGCCGGTAGCGCCGTTGCCGCCCCTGCCGCCATCGCCGGCGATCAGGCGGACGTCCTGGAACGTGAGTTTTGCGTTGAGGCTCACCAGGGCGATGCTGGACCCCCCTGGAGCGCCGCCCTTGCCGCCTGCGCCACCGCAGCCACCAGCGCCGCCGTTGCCGCCGCTGGCGCCGCCATCGTTGGTTTCAGAGCATTCGGTACTCCCGCGGGAGCCTCCGCCACCCCCGCCGCCCTGGGCGGTCTTCCCGCGTTGGCCATCACCGCCGGGTGTACCGGCGTAGCCGGTGCTGGAGAGCTGGCCGATGCCGCTTGCCCGCGCGCCAGCTATGCCAAGGTCGCCGTCGCTACCCTTCCTGCCCGCGCTGCACGTCGTGGTTGAACTATTGTATCCACCGGCGTTGTCGTTGTTCTTCTCGTCTGGATAACCTATGTCACCGGACGTCCCGCGGTCATCCAGGCCATTTCCTCCCCGACCTCCGCGCGAGTCGTCGCTGGTATCCGTGGTGGTGCCGCAATTATTCGTCTCCGGCGGTGCTGTTGCCACCGCGGCTGCCGAGCAAGCAGGATTGCCGGCGGTGCCGTCGGGTGCCTGTTCGCGCGGCGAAGGAGGTGCGTCCCCCGACTTCCCGGAGGAGGCATCCCCTGCCTCGAGCGCGCACCGGACCAGGTCGACCTTGGAGTGATCGGCGATCGCTGCGATGGCGGAGGTCCCCCTGTTTTCCTCGGCGATCGACGGAGCGACGATATGGAGATCCTCCAGGTGTACCGTCCCGCCGACGACGCGCATCGTTAGCGGCACGGCTCCGGGCGTCGCCCTCAGCGTGGTCTTCGGTTCATCCCCCCACCGCCAGTTCGCGGTGCAATCGAGCGCGCCAAAGACGGTCACGCTCGAAGTCACCGTGAGCGTTTCCTGGAACTCCTCGGCGCACGCGTACACGCGCCGCGCGCTCTCGTCCTGGATCTTCGCGGCGAGCTCGATGGCCTCGGCGAGCGACTTCACCGGCGCATCGGGCGTCCCGTCGCCGCCGTCGCTCGCCGTGACCGACACGAACACGCCGCAGCGCGCGTCCGCGGTCCAGCCCTGCTCGCTGGGCACGCATACCAGGGGCGGCGGCCCTCCCCCGGCACCTCCGCTCCCCCCAGCACCTCCGCTGCCGCCCGCGCCCGCGCCCCCGCTCCCCGCGGCACCCCCGGTCCCTCCGGCGCCCACGCCTCCCGCTCCCCCTGCGTCACCCCCGCTCTCGCTGCAGAACATGGGCTTGTGCTTGCAATCGTCGTGGTTCGAGTACGGGAAGCAGCCAGCCAGATCGAGGCCGGCGGCCGTCGTTCCGAGGACGAGCAACGCGGCGGTACGGGCAGTCCGAGGCATCAGCCATTCTCCATCGTCTTGAGTTCAGGTCCCGGTCGTCAGAACGCCCCACCCACCGAGAGACCCACATCGTTGATTCCCACCCTGGGCGTCACCTGCACGCGCGCCTCGGGGCCGCTCACGAGGGCATAGATCAGCGTTCCGAGGCCGACCGTCCCGGCCCCCGCGAAGCTCCAGAACGCCACGTTGCTGTAGAGCGCGCTCTCGTCGACCGCTTGGCTTTGCTTTGTACACGACGCTGGAGCGGGCCGGGCGGTGCACGGGTTCCGATCTCCGGCGAGCAGCGCGGTCTTCTGCGTCTCGGCATCTCCGGCCCTGTTGTTCGCGAGCACCGTGAAGAGCACGCCCGCCGCGGCGCCAACGCCGGTCGCGACCCCACCCGTGACGAGCACCGCCGTCCTCCCGCTGCCCCGCGGCACCTCGGGAGCCGGCAAGCCGATCTGCTCCGCGCCGGCGCGCGTCGCGTCGGGCGCCGGGGTGCGCTGCAGATCGAGGACCACCGCCTCCGTCCCGCCCGCGGTCGCCTCGACCGAGCGCGTTTGCAGGACATACCCGTCGAGCTTCGCGCTGACGTCGTGTCGGCCCGGATCGAGGAACACGGGATCCGCGAGCGGCGCTCGCCCGACGATCGCCCCGTCGACTGTCACCTCGGCCCCGTCCGGCGCGACGCGGACCGTGACCGCCGCGACCTGCGCCCGCGCCTCCTGCAGCGACGCCTCCGCGCGCTGCCGCTCCTGGACCTTCGTCTCGGGGGCCTCGCGGAGGTAGCGCGTGAGGTACTCGGCCGCATCGCGGGGCTTGCCCACCCGGAGGCAGGCCACGCCCAGGTTCGAGGCGATCTGGTAGTGCGGCTTCAGCCCCCACGCCGCGAGGAACGCCGCGTGCGCGTCAGCCCACTTTCCCGCGTTGGCCGCCTTCACCCCGTCTTCGAAGAGCTGGCGCGCCCTGTCCGTCAGCGCGTCGCTCTCCTGCGCCTCGGTCCGAGGGGGCGCCGGCTGTGCTCCGGCGGCAGGTGCCAGCAAGGCGACGGCGATGCTCAAGGTCCACAGCAGCGGGCGGTTCGTCGTCATAAGGAGTCCAGCGGTGCTCCAGGGAGCTGCGGTTCGGAAGACGCGTACAGCCGTACTTTACCCACCCTGGAGCACGAACCGTACTTCTTCCGCGCCGTGACGGAAGCTTTTGTCCACCCGTTCCACGCAGGGCGTGATGGTGCAGCGGCTCCGCGGCGCGCCGCCCTGCCGCCGTTGCTGCGCGGCGACGGCCTCGGCTCAGGGGCTTCCCGGGAGGAGCAGCATGCTCTCGGAGCGCCGGAGACCGCTGCTCCCCTTCCTTCGACTTCCCTCAGATCCCCCAGCGCGGCTTCGCTTGCTTCGACGTCTGCGGCGGGCTGGGGGTTGCCGGCGGAGACGGTCGCCGAGGGGGCGTGCTCTGGGGGGCGGGGCCGCTCGGGGGCTGTGTGCCGGCGGGTGACCCAACAGGGCCGCGATCGTCGCTCGGCGCGCCCGTGCGACCCGCTGCCGGCGCGCCGGCGCGAGCGGCCGCCGGTTCACTGGGCGGCGTGGGGTCTTGCGCTGACGGCTCTGAGGCGGTGTCCGAACCCGCATCCGTCGCCGGCGCAGACGGCACCACGAGAGGTGCAGCGGTCGACGTCTCTGCAGCAAGGCGACTCGCAGGGGACGCGGACGGGGCGTCGCGGGTGGTGATCTCCGGGCCGGAGGCCGCGAGCTCGGCGGTCGCCGGGGCGTCTGCGGGAGACGGAGCCTCGGCCTGCCCGCCATAGTACGCTCCGAGCGTCACGCCGAGCCCGCTGACGGCAGCCGCGGCGCCCGCGGCGATGAGCCATGTCGTCCACGCGACCGAGCGCCGTCCGCCGGACGGTCTGGCGGGATCGATCGTGCCGGTCAGCGTGCCCGCCGAGACAGAGCCCGCCAGCGGCGCCGGGGAAGAGGCGAGCGGCCCGCCGGGGGTCGTGCCGCCCGGACCCGGCGGCATTCCGGGCAGCGGCGTCGCCGCCCCTGGAACGAAGCCGGTGGGGGGCAGGGGGAACGGTCCGTGCGCATCCGAGACGGACGACGCGAACCGCGGCGCGCCGGCGATGCGCGCGAACTCGTCGACCAGCTCGCGGACGGTCTGGAACCGGTGGGCCCGATCGCGCGCCAGCGCCCGGTGGAAGAAGGCGTCGATGGCCGGGGGCAGGCCGGGGGCGAGCTGGGTCGCGGAGGGGATCGGGTCGACGAGGATCCTCGTCATGACCTGCGCGAGCACATCGCCGGGGAAGGGGAGGTATCCCGTGACCATGCGGAACAGGATGACCCCGAGCGCCCAGAGGTCGCTGCGCGCGTCGACGTCGCGCTCGGCGCGGAGCTGCTCCGGGCTCATGTAGTGGGGCGAGCCCATGACCTCGCCCGTCGTGGAGGCGTCGGCGACGAGCTTCGAGGTGGTCTCCTTGGCGATGCCGAAGTCGAGGAGCTTCACCATGTCCTCGTCCTCGCCGTCGACGCGCGCGAGGAAGAGGTTGGCGGGCTTGAGGTCGCGATGGACGAGGCCGGCGTCGTGCGCGCTGCGCAGGGCCTTGCCGGTCTGGGCGAGGATGCGATGCGCCTCCAGCAGCGGGAGGCGGCCGCGCCGCAGGAGGCGCGCGTTGAGGTCCTCGCCCTGGAGGAGCTCCATGACGAGGTACGGGACGCCCTCGTGAATGCCGAAGTCCTGCACCTTCACGACGTGCGGCGTCCTGAGCAGGGCGGCCGCGCGCGCTTCGCGCTCGAAGCGGGTGCGGAACGCGGGCGAGCTGGCGTAGGCCGGGTCCATGAACTTGACGGCGACCGGCGTGCCGAGCTGCAGGTGGTGCGCGACCCAGACCGAGCCCATACCGCCGCGGGAGAGCGGGCGCTCGAGGCGGTACTTGCCGATGAGAACGGAGCCGGCGCCGAGATGCATGGGCGGGAGTTCGGGAGGAGGGAAGAGGCTAGCGGATCCGGACGCGGGGGAGGAAGAGGATGAAGGCGAGCGAGGGTGGATCGGATGGCGGCCGCTGGCGGAGGGAGGCGCGGGGCAGGCGGCAATGCTGTGGCGACCGGGATTCTCCCGATGCGGGCATGGTGGACGGAAGCTCCGGCGCGCGGCCGATGCTGAGGTCAGGGGTGCTGACGACGTGCCTGTGCTCCTCTCGGTGGAGCGGTGACACATCTGGAAGCGGGCCGCGCCGAGCGACGCCGCTGGCGGGATCGCGGGGTTATTGGGGGAGCGCGAGACGCACGAGGGGCCATCGATGGGGCCATGGCGTCACGGGGAGGCGAAATCGAGCGTCGGCTCCTTGGCTCCGGGGGCGCCGTCGCCGCTGTTCCCGTCCCCCTCGCCGCCGAGGCCGGGCTCGCCCAGCTCGAAGCGGAGGTCGTTCGCGTCCATGGGCGGCGGCTTGTCGCGAAAGGCGATGCCGATGGAGTGACCGCCGCGGCCGCCGCCGCCGCGGCCGCCCTGACCACCCTGACCGCCGCGGCCGCCGTTGCAGGCGTTGTCAAGGCCGGAGGAGTCCGGCGGTGGCGGTGCCACGCCCCCCACGCCGCCGTTGCCGCCGTCGCCGCCGGGCTGTCCTGGAGCGCCGTCGCCGCCCTTGCCACCGCGGCCTGTCTTCATGGTGACGTCGTGGAGCTGGAGGGTGGAGTCGAGGCTGATGAGCGCGATACTGGCGCCGCCGGCGCCGCCCCCGAGACCGCCCTTGCCACCGCAGCCGCCCGCGCCGCCCGAGCCGCCGCTGGCGCCGCCGACTCCCTTGGCATTGGGGTCGGGGCAGGAACGCCCGGGGGAGCCACTGCTGAGAACACCGCGAGCGCCACCGCCGCCACCGCCACCCTGCGCCGTGGTTCCGGGCATGCCGGAAACGCCGGATACGCCGGTGTAGCCACCTTGTGAGAGGGTGCCGAGAGCCGTGGCCCCGGCGCCTGGCCCGCCGGGCATGCCATCTGCGCCGGCCTTGCCGGGGGCGCAGAGAGTTCCCCCTGCCGTGTGTCCGGCTCCTCCATTGGTCGAGCCTCCCGGCGTGCCATCGCCGCCGCTGCCACCGCTGTTCGGCTGTCCTACTCCGCCAGCGCCGCCGACGGAGACCTCGCCCCCATCTTCGCAGTTGTTGACTGGCTCGGCACCGCCGGCGGTAACAGAGGCCATGCACCCAGCTTCACCTGGGTTCCCATCGTCACCGCGCGTGGCGCTGTTCGGGTCCTGGCTTTGAACGGCGCCAGGCGCGGCATCACTTGCCTCAATCGTGCAGCGCGTCAGCGAGACCGTGATACCATCGGCCACGGCCGCGATGGACGACGCTCCGGATGTCAGAACCGATTCAGCAAGGACATGCACGTCCTCCATCCGAACCACTCCGCTCCCGCGCATCGTGAGAGGGATGGTCCCAGCCTCGGCCGTCAGCGTCGTCCGCTTCTGCTCGCCGATCCATCCCCAGCCGTTCTCGCAGTCGAGTCCACCGAACAGCGTCACATTCGCCTGGATCTCGACCTTCTCTTCGAACGTCTCGGCGCACGCATACACGTTCCTCTTCGTGGCATCGGGGAGGGCGGTCGCGAGGGCGATGGCTTTCCCCAACGACTTCACCGACGCGTCCGGCGTCCCGGCGTTCTCATCGGCTCCATCGACCCTCACGAAGACCCCACACGACTCGTTCGCCTCCCAGCCTTCGCCCCCCCCTGGCACACAGTGCGGCGATGGATCCGGCGGCCCTCCTGCCGTTCCGTCCGACTGGCAGTCCTCCCGCAGCTCATCACTCAAGTCAGTGCACGGGGGGTGGTTGCATTGAGGCCCTATCGCTCCCATGGCCATCGTCCCCAGGAAGATCGCAGCAGCAAGATGGGCGCGACGACGCATAGTACGGCCTTCTCCGTTCGAAGTACGTAAGCTCAAAACCTTCCGCTGAACGAAAGCCCGGCAGTGCCCGGTCCGAGGAACGGCGCCACGTGTGTGCCCGGGACCGTCTTCTGAGGCTCAGCGTTCATCGTCACCAGCCCGTAGACCAGCGTGCCAACCCCGACCGTTCCCCCCGCCACGAGACTCCAGAATGCGACGTTGCCCAGGTCGATCTCGTCGTACACTGCGTCTTTAAGGTCGCTACACCTGGGAACGTCCCCCTCGGGGCATCTCTTCTCGTCGCCCCATTGGGCTTTCAGCTCGTTCCTGACCTCTTCCGCGTGATCGGCTCGATTGCCGGTGAGCACCGCGAAGACCATGCCTGTCACGATGCCGGCGCCCGCCACGACCCCGCCCGCGACGAGCAACGGCGTCCGCAGCTCAATTGGCGTCTGGAAGTTGCTGTGCGGCGTCCTCGCTGCCGGAGACGGAGATGCGTCTGGGCGCCCTTTCGCGGTCGGGGCAGGCGCCCGCTTGTCTTCCGGTCGTTCAACGATCGGCAGCGCATCGATCGCAGCCTGATCGAGCGCGATCCGTTCTCTCGCTCCCTCGGTCAGGTGAACCGTCTTGGTCAAGGAACGGCGCCCGGGCGTGCGGACGACCAGAGTGTGATCGCCGGGATCGCGCTGCACAGGGGTAGCGAGCTGGATGGGGAGGCCATCGAGCGTCAACTCCAGCCCGGCAGCAACAGTTCCCGTGACGGTGATTTCCACGGTCGGGGTGCGTGCTTCCAGCTCGGCGAGCTCCTTCATCGCGCTGCCTTTCGCCTCCGCGAAAGCAGACGGAGCGCCGGGCGCGAGCTTCTCGTCCACGACGAGCCGATACACATCGCGCGCCTCGAGGAAGCGGCCGAGCTTGACGTAGCAGCGCGCCACCATGAGCAGGAACGGGGACGCGTGCGCTTTCGCCTCGGCCTGACGAAACGCGAGGAGCGCCTCGGCGTATCGCTGCGCCTCGTAGTGGGCCCATCCCTGCTCGGCGAGCGCGACGGCGGCTGCCTTGCTCTGTGCCAGCGCAGGACCGTCCTGCGCCGCCGCTGGCGAGGCGCAAAGTGCGCTGAGAAGTAGGCACACTCCGGTCGAGCGACATCTCATCGCATTCTCCAACTCAGGAAGCACTTCTGTGGATGGTGAAGTCGTGTACCTATACGCTCCAGGCGATTCGGTTCTCTACGTTGATGCGTCCAGGCTTGATGCTGATGCGTCATGTAAGGGCAGACAGTGCAGTGGATATCTGGCCATGGACATCAGCGCGCTCGGAGTGGGACGATGGCGATGTTTGCGAGACTACGTCGGGCCGCCAAGTTCCATCATCGCAGTGACTTTCCTGCCGACTGCGTGTCATCATTGGAGGCTAGCGATCGAAGCATCACCACACGCCATACCTAGTTCAAAGGTCAAATGGCCCGTGGGTTCTAATCATCTGATTGAGAGGTGGTCGAGCAAGGCGTATTTTTGGCAAAATCCCAGCACTCTTGGACGAGGCCGTTTGCACCTGATGCACCGTTGTTCGGAGCAGTGCCCGCCCCTGGGCCGCCCGTACCCGCATCGCCGGGGGTGAATGAGCCTGGGCTGATTACCCGCAACTCTTTCCCGCGGAAGGCGATGCCGAGCGAGTGACCGCCATGGCCACCGCCGCCCGGGCCGCCATTGCCGCCCGGCCCACCGCGCCCGCCCGCGCAACTCTCCTTGGCATCACCCCACCGTTCCCCAACGGCGCCACCTAAACTCCCGTTTCCACCTAGCTGGCCTTCTCCTCCGGGGCCGCCGTTCCCAGCATCACCAGCAACAAGGCTTACTCCGTCGAGAGAGACCGTCGCATCGACAACAACAAATGCGATGCTGGAGCCTCCGGGATGCCCCCCGTCGCCCCCTTGACCCCCACAGCCCCCGCTGCCACCTGCGCCGCCGCTGGCGCCGGGCAGCAAGACCTTGACGGTACCTGAACACGCCGCAGAGGTCCCCCTGGCGCCGCCTCCGCCGCCCCCGCCTTGACCTGGCTTGCCCGTGCCACCTTGCTGTGCGAGCACCCCGGTGTAGCCATTCGCATCGACGGTGCCCAGGCCTTCGGAAGGACCGGCTGGCTTACCGGGATCACCGGCGGCGCCATTCTTACCATCAGTGCACGACTGGTCAGCCGTTTCTTTGGTTCCTCCTGCTCCTTCGGCCGGCTCGGATGTGGCCGGCTTACCGGACGTGCCGTCGCCGGCATCGGCGCGCTCGGGATTTGTAGTAGTACCCATCACGGTACCGCCATCGCCCCCTTTCCCTCCTTCGGATTCCCCACCCGCACACCGTGTGATTGGACCCGCTGGCCCACCGTGCGTAGCTCCTGGGCTGCATACCGCCAGCCCCGGATCGCCATCAATGCCGTCAAGCGTCGAATCGTGCGGGATGGTGCGCGCCTGCGCTCCACTCTTGGCATTGCCGGCCTCGAGCCTGACGTTAACGATGTCGGCCGTCCCGCCGTTCGTCAGCAGCGCGGTCGACGACTTCCCCGGAGAGTCGGCGTCCGCAGCGACGACGTTGACGTTTTCGATCCGATTGTCGCCGCCGTTCAGCGTGAGGGCAATGGCGTCAGCCCCTCCCCGGAGCGTCGCCTGTGCGTCGCGTGACCATGTCCAGGCTCCGTCGCAGGCCGTGAAGCCGCCGTAGATCTTCACTCCGTCAGTGAAGGTCACGCCGGCCTGCTCAGCATACGTCTCTCCCATCTCGCCGCAGACATAGACCCGCTTCGGGCGCTTGGCGGCGGCCTCGGCGAAGGTCTGGAACGGCTTCTCCTTGCTGCCGGTCCCACCGGCGGCCGCGCTCGACCTCACGAAGACTCCACAGGATCCATCGGGCGACAACTTCTTGTCGGCGAGATCACAGTTTTTCACCGGGTCGGGTTGGCCACCCGTACCACTTCCGGTGGTGCAGCCAGCAGGGTTTTCGCACCCCGCGGCTGGATCATAGCTGTCCACGCATCCGACCGTCTGGGCGCCCATGGCTGCTACCGCCAGAAAGAGCACAGCAGCGAGACGGGCACGATGACACATTTTGAATCTCCTCTGTTCCACGTACCCCAGCTCAGAACGTTCCGCTGATCAGGAGCCCGGAAGCCCCCGTTCCCAGGAGCGGCACCACCTGTACGGTTGGACGGGATTCGGCCGGCTTCAACGTCACGAGCCCGTAAACAAGCGCGCCAGCGCCAATGGCCCCGCCCGTGACGAAGCTCCAGAACGCCGCATTCGTAAGATCGACCTTGGCGAGGACCGTGTCCTTCAGCTCTGCGCATTTCGACCGGTCGATGTCAGGGCACAAGGCGAACCCGTCACCTTCCGTGACCAATTCTTGCCTCATCTGCTCGGCGTCACCCGCCCGCCCGTTGGCCATCACCGTGAGCACCACGCCCGCCGCTACACCCACGCCGGCCGCAAGCCCACCGCCCACGAGCATCGCCGTCCGCACCTTGTCGCGCGGCGTTTCCAACCTCGGAGGAATCGACGCGTGGACGCTCCCTCCGATTTGGGCGGATGGCACTCGCTCTAACTGCACCGCCACCGTCTCCGCACGGCCCGCCACCGCCGCGATGGGATGCGTCGCAGGCGCGTATCCCTCGAGCTTCGCCCCGATCTCGTGCTCGCCCGGTGCCAAGAACACCCGATCCGCGAGCGGCGCCTTGCCCACGACCGCCCCGTCGACCGTCACCTCCGCCCCTGCCGGCGTCACCTGCACCGTCACGGATGCGACCTTTGCGAGCGCCTCCTTCAGCGACGCCTCCGCGTTCTGCCGCTCGTTCACCTTGGTGGCCGGCGCCTCGCGCAGATACCGCGACAGGTACTCTGCTGCGTCGCGGTACTTGCCCAGCTTGAGGCACGCGACCCCCAGATTCGACGCGATCTGGTAATGTGGCTTGATCGCCCACGCCGCGAGGAACGACGCGTGCGCATCGGCCCATTTCCCCGCCGCTGCCGCCTGTCTCCCCTCTTCGTAGAGCTGTCGCGCCTTGTCCGTCAGCGCGTCGGTCTCGCCGGCGGCGGCCGCGGTGGACGGCTGCTGCGCGCCCGCAACCTGCGCCGTCAACGCCACGGCCACGCTCCAACTCCACAGAAGCGGTCGCTTTCTCATCGTCGGAGTCATCAGAACTCAGGCTTCCCTTCGGGGAGAGGCGGCACGGCAGTGCTCGAGGGCGGCACCTTACCCCCTCGGGGCTTCGGGTCCAAGCGCCCCGGCGCAGCCCCACCTGCCTTGGTGTTCCTCGTTCGCCCCGATGGCTGCGTCTTCGGCTGCGGCTCATCCTGCTGCGGCTGCTCCTGCCCCGCCTGCGGCTTCGCCGTCGCCTCCGGCCGCGCCGTCGTGGCGGGCGAGCCTGTCGTCGCCGCCGCGCCGGCCTCGGCGCTCGGCCCTGGCGCCGCCGCGCTCCCCGCGGGCGGCGCCACGCCCGGCCCCGTTGCCTCCGGCGTTGCCGTCCCCCCGCCGGGCGCCCCTTGCGACACCAGCACCGCGACCATCCCCGCCACGGCCACGAAGCCGAGCCCCGCGACGGCCCAGATCCACGTCCGCGACGACGCCGGCTTCTCCACGATGACCGGGATCTCGTCGCGCTCCTCCCCGCCGACGCCCGGCAGCGGCGCCGCCGCCGGCGCGCTCCACGCCCCGCCGCTCGCCGCCCGCCCGGCCCCGCTGCTCGCCGCCTGCGCCGGCACGGCATTCCCCGCCGCCGCCTGTCCCATCCGCACAGGCCCCGTGCCCCCGGCCTCGATCCCCGCCGCCAGCGCCGCGCTCCCCAGCAGCTTCTCCGAATCGATGACCAGCGTCCCCTTCGGCCCAACCTGCTGCGACACCGGCCCCGCCGGCCCCGCCACGCCCTTCTGCGACGGCGGCATCGACCCCGGCGCCCGCCGCTCCTGCAGCGCCACCCCCGGCATCGCGCCCGCCACGCCCACCGGCCCCGTCCCGCCCTGCTGCGCCGCGAACCGCTCGCGCCATCCGCCGCCGAACTGCGGCTTCTCCTCCACCTCGGCCAGCGGCCGCGCCCCGAACATCCTCCGCGCGATCTCCCCCTCGTCCTCCGAGACCTCCTCGATCCGGAGCAGCACCCCGTGCCGGTCCTCCATCGTGACGTCCCGCTCCCTCACGAAACGCACCGATACCCCGCCCGGGATATCCGCCTCCCGCCCGCTCGTGATCGACGTCCACTTGATGTTCGACCGGTACAGCACCGTCGCGATCCGCGCCGCCGCGTGCGCGATCGCCCCGAAGGGCTCATCCGGCTTGTGGACGATCACCACCCGCTTCGGCTGCGCCCCCTCGTCGGCCACCCAGTCCCACGTCGCGCCGCTCCGCCGCAGGTACGGCAGATCCCCGAACTCCTCGACATACCGCTCCAGCACGTGCGCCACACGCTCCGGCGCCTCCCGCACCGCGCCCGTGTACTCGCGGTAGAACATGCCCGCCGACGAGTTCAGCTCCGTCGCGTTCATCACGTGCCGGTAAAACGTCGCCGACGCCTCGAGCAGCGTCGCATACCCGAGGTCCCGATCCACCGCGACGATCCCGTGCGCGAACGGCGGGTTCCCCCGCCCGGCATGGTCGACCGCCCCGCCGATCCGGAAGCCGAAGATGAGCCCCACCGCCCCGTGGCCAGGCTCGTGCTGCGTGTCATCCCTCGATAGATTGCCAATCGCGAACGCGTGCGTCGCCCCCGTCGCAGGCTCGATGTACTTCATCAGCCGCGCCAGGTGGCTGAACTGCGTCGTCGTGAGGGGCCCTTGCGGCACCTCCGGGCAGTACATGAAGTCGATCTGGTGCCCCGGGATGTTCCCGTGCAGCACGTGATACCACGCCGCGTCCGCCGGCGCGCGGTACCGCGGGATCACATACCCCGAAGCGCCCTCGCTACCGTACATTGGGCCTGACCTGCTGCGGCACCGGCGGGGCAGGGAGCGCCGCGGTCCGCGCCAGCGCCGAATGCCCGCTGATGTCCTGCTTCATCCGCTGCAGGAGCTGCGGATCATACGCGTTCTTCGGGAGGATCTTCTCCACGAAGTGCGAGAACAGGTGATGCGTGCTGTGCCCGTAGCTCGCCGACCCGACGAGCACGCGAATGTCGATGTTGTTCTTGTACCGCTCCAGGCTGTCGATGAGCGTCTTGTAATACCCGCGCGCCTCCCGCTCCACCTCGGCCGGCGTCCCGGACAGAACATCGGACTTGTTGATGAAGAGCACAACCGCCTTGCACGAGGCCAGCGTCTTCGGGCTGAAGAAGAACTGCAGCGACTGCGGCTGAAACTCCCGGAGCTGCTCCTGGATCCTCGACGGCTCGATCTTCTGACCGTCCTTGCCCGCCAGATCCACGACCATCAAGAGCCCATGGATCTCCTCCATGATGAGCTCCTGCTGCGCATCCACGATGTGCTCGCCGCCCCAGTCGCCGATCTCGAACACGTGCTCCGTCAACACCTCTTTCGTGAGGACGTGGCTGACGGTCCGCTCGTAACGCTCGATCTTCGTCCCCTGCAGCGTGCCCAGATCCACGAGCGGATTCGCCCACTTGAGCGTGAGCGACGTCTTGCCGGTCCACTTGATGCCGAGCGTCAGGATCTTGTACCGCTTCTGCGTGATCTTCGGCCGGCTCTCGAGCTCGCTCTTGTACCAGTCGATCTCCTTCTGCTGGGCGTCGAGCCAGTCGACCTTCTGGCGATCGTCGCTCCTCGCGATCTCGAGCGCCTGCTGGAGCTGCCCGTACTGCGACCGCATCTGATCCAGCTGGCCCTTGGCCTGCCGGAGCGCCTCGATGTGCTGGTTCGCGTCCTGGAGCTGCCGCTTCAGCTGCGTGGCCTGCATCAACAGGAACACGGCGCCTGCGCCGCACGCCACCGCGATCAACCCGAGCACTATCGGTAGAACAACCTGCATGGCTTACAATCCTCGCGCCCCGCCGGGCGGGCTATCCCACCCTGTCCTGTCCCGCGCGGCCGGAAGAACGGCAAGCGCGGACCGGCCTGAATCCTGAGAAACGCATCAGACCACGGCTCGCCGCAGCGTACAAGTCCGAGGTAATCCCCAGCACGAGCCATTACTTCATCGTCCGCCACCGGACGCCACCGGACGCCATGTCCCCATACACAGGACCCGCGCCCTCGCGCCGCTCCCGCTACCGGCCTGTCCCGATCACCTCGCGCCACCGCCCTTGCGGGTCACCCGCGGCAGCGCCGTCCTCGTCTCCGGCGCGAGATCCAGCGTGTCCCGCTCCCCGGCCGCGAGCCGCAGCGCGCCCGCATACGCGATCATCGCCCCGTTGTCCGTGCAGCTCGCGAGCGGCGGCACGAACAGCGCGAGGCCCCGCCGCTCGCACGCCGCGGCCATCTTCGCGCGGAGCCCCTGGTTCGCCGCGACCCCACCGCCGAGGACCACCCGCCCGATCCCCTCGGCCCGCGCAGCCCGCACGGTCTTCTGCACGAGCGCGTCGACAACGGCCCCCTGGAACGCCGCGCACAGGTCGCGGAGCGCCTGCCCCTCCGGCCGCCCCCGCTTCGCCACATGCCGTGCGACCGAGCTCTTGATGCCGGAGAAGCTAAACTCCAGCGACTCCTTGCGCGCCATCAGCGCCGGCACCGCGTCCGCCGCGGCCGCCGCGTCGCCCCCGGCCGCGAGCCGATCGACCACCGGCCCGCCCGGATACCCGAGGCCGAGCAGCTTCGCCACCTTGTCGAACGCCTCGCCCGCCGCGTCGTCGCGCGTCGCGCCGAGCTCCCGGATCGCGCCGAGCGCCGGGCCGTCCACCCGGTAGATGGCCGTGTGCCCGCCCGAGGCGAGCAGCGCCACGTACGGGAACGACGGCCGCTCGCGCTCGTCGGAGAGCGGCGCGCCGCCCCGCCGCAGGAACACGGCGAGCAGGTGCCCCACGAGGTGATCGACGCCCACGAGCGGCTTGCCCGCGGCCCACGCGAGCCCCTTCGCGGCCTGCAGGCCGACGAGCAGCGCCCCGGCGAGCCCGGGCCGCGACGTCACCGCGATGCCGTCGAGATCCGCCGCCGAGACGCCCGCGCGCGAGAGCGCCTCGCGCACCACCGGGACCACCGCGCGCGCGTGATCGCGGGCCGCGACCTCGGGCACGACGCCCCCGTAAGGCGCGTGCAGCGCCACCTGGCTGCGCACGACGTCGGAGAGGACGTCGCCGCCCTCGGTGACCACCGCCGCCGCCGTCTCATCACACGATGTCTCGATCCCTAGAACCCGCATGTCCCTGTCCGCCGCGTCAGCCTGAAATTGCCAAACACCTGCCGCTGCCCCGCCGCATCCGCCTCGTCCGGCGCGAGCGGCGCCCGGCCAGGCCGGAGCAGGCGCACCTCGACCGACGCGTCCGTGCGCAGCGATAGCACCGCGAGCATGGACTCCGCCTCCGGCTCCGACACGTCGACCGCGTAGATCGCGTTGCGCTCCCGGCCCTCCCCGAACTCGAGCCGCGACAGCGGGTCGTGGGCGAGCGCGCCGATCGGCCGCAGCGGCGCGCCGTCGAGGAGGCGCCGCTCGGCCGTGGCCCCGTCGGGCGCCTCGTAGGTCCACAGCGCGCCGGGCGGCTCCGGCCCGTCGAGCGCGTCCGCGTCGAGCGTGAGTCGCATCTGCACCCGCGGGCTCAGGCCGGCGCGGAACGCGCCGCCCAGCGTGATCGCGCCGCAGTACGCCTCCCCGTCGGCCGTCGAGAACCGGCTCAGGTCGTCGCAGCCGGCCGCCCCGCCGGCGCTCATCGCGCCGGCGAGGGCGAGCGGCGCGAGCCGCAGCGCGCGGCGCCGCGGCCCGGGCGGAGAGGCGCGGCTCAAGGCGCGGCGCTCCGCATCAGCTCGGCCGCTGTCTGGCGGACGCGCGGCTCGGGATCGCTCGCCGCGAGCTGCCGGAGCACCGGCGCCGCCGCCGCGCGGTCCGCGGAGGCGAGGGCGCGGGCCGCCGCCTCGCGCACCAGGGCGTACGCGTCGGCGCGGGCCGCCTCGCCGAGCGTCTCGGCCACCTGACTCGGCCTGCCGCCGCCCGCGCCCCCGCCCGGCGCGCCGAGCCGGCCCAGCGCCTCCGCCGCGCGCACGCGCAGCGGCCAGCTCGACGAGGTCCGCAGGAGCTCCGAGACGGCCGCGATCGTCGGCCCGTGCCGGACCGCGCCGAGCGCCGCGAGCGCCGCGCGCCGCACGCTCTCCTCGGGATCGCCGAGCGCGTCGACGACCGCGGCCTGCGCCTCGGGCTCGGGCCGGGTCGCGAGCAGCTCGACCGCGCGCGTGCGCACCTCGATCGCCGGGTGCCGCACGAGCGCCACGAACCCGCTCACGACCGCCGCCGCGATCCCTTCCACGGCGGCCTCCACCTGCCGCCTCGGCTCCGGGGCGAGCGCCGCGCGCCCGTCCGTGAACGGCGCGAGCCCGAGCGCCGCGACGCCCTCGCCGGCGCCGCGATCGCCGCCTGCCCCGCCCGACACGGCCGCGCCGCGCGACAGGATCGCGTCCGCGACGACCAGGGCGCGCTCGGGCGACGTCGCGACCGCGGCGACCGCGGCCTTCTGCAGCGCCGGGCCGAGCGCCACGAGCGCGGCCGCGCGATCCTCCGGGCCGGGCGGATCGGGGTCGAGCCCCGCGAGCACGCCCTTCACCGTCAGCGCGCCGTCCGGCACCGGCAGCGGCTCGCGCGTGCGCGGGTACGCGCGCCGCGTGAGCGCGACCGCCGCCGACACCGCGGCGGCGCGCAGCCCCTCGTCCGACGAGAACGCGCCGGCCGCGATCGCCTGGGCGGCCCCGCCCGCGGCGACCGCCTCGGCCTCACCGGCGCCGCCGCCCCTGGGGTCCGCGCCGCCGCCGCCGAGCCGCGCGAGCGTGATCAGCGCCGCGCGGCGGAGCTCCGGCTCGCTCGAGTCGGCGAGCGACATGAACAGCGCGGGCCCCTCGCCGCCGCCCGCGAGCTCGCCCAGCGCGCGGACCGCGGCGGCGCGCGGCACGGAGCCGGCCTCGGGCGCCCTCGCGACCGCGGACAGCGCCGCGGCGTGCTTCCGGTCGTGCGTCAGCCCGAGGCCGACCGCCGCGAGCGCCCGCACCTCCGGCGCCGGCGACGACAGCAGCCGCGCGAGCAGCGCCACCGCCTTGGCCGCCGGCCGCCCGCCGCCCGCCGCGAGCCGCGCCACGCCCCAGGTCGCGGCGACCGCGACCGCGTCGTTCGGCAGCACGCTCGCCGCCGCGTCGCGCGGCGCGAGCATCTGCTCGTAGCGCTCCAGCATGGCCGGGTCGCGCAGCGCGCCGCACGCGATCATCGCGCGGGCGCGCAGGCCCTTGTCGGCCTGGCCGACCGCGAAGTTGTAGAGCGCCGGCCCGGCGCCCTTGTTCTCGACGTAGGCCAGCACCTCGATCGCGATCTTCTGCTGCGACTCCTTCTCGTCCGCGAGCGCGTCGAGCAGCGGCTTCACCGCGCGGGCGCCGATCTTCGCGAGCTCCGCGCGCGCCGCCGCGCTCGCCGCGCGGCCCTCGCCGCGGACCTTCTGCATCAGCGGGAAGGTCATCGCGCCGTAGAGCTCCACGAGCAGCCGCCGGTAGAGCGGCTTCTGCGGGTTGCCGACCGCGACCGGCAGGAGCTCGCGCTCGAGCACCTCGAGCGAGCCCCTGCCGAGGTTCACCTGCATCGACATCCGCGCCGCGCGCGCGACGAGCTCCTCGTCGTTCGACGCCCTCACCACCCGGCGGAAGAGCCGGTCGGCCTCGTCGGCCTGCCCCGCGGTGAGCAGCAGCTCGGCGAGGTCGAAGTACACCGGGAACAGCCGGTCGTTCTTCGCGAGCGCCTGCCGGTACTCGGCGATCGCGCGCGGGAAGTCCTGCCGCCGGCGGTACATGTCGCCGAGCTTCTGGTGGCCGCTCGCGTCCTCGGGCGACAGCTCGACGGCCCGCGCGGCGTACCGGATCGCGTCGTCGTCGCGGTACAGCTCCGCGGCGTACTGCGCCATGCGCTGGTAGAACTCGCGGGCCCGCTTCGGGTTCACCTCGACGAGCTTGCCCAGCACGTCGATCGCGCCGAGGAGGTTCTGCTGGAGCACGAGCACGCGCTCCAGCGCGAGGAGCGAGTCCTCGTCGCCCGGCGCGGCCTGGACCAGCCTCCGGAGCGTGGCCTCGGCGTCGGGCAGCCGGTGCAGCTTGCGCTGCACCTCCGCGAGCAGCCGCCCCGCCTCCAGGTCGGGCGGCGCCGCGTTGAAGCGCGCGCTGAGCGGCGCGACGCGGCTCGGCAGCTCGTGGGTGAGCGACCAGAGGCTGACGATGTGGGTGCGCGCCTCGCGCGCGAGCAGCTTGTCGTTGCGCGCCCCGGCGAGCAGCTGCTCCCAGAGCTCGCGCGCCTCCGCGTAGCGCGGCCCCGCGTTGCCGAGCGCGCTCGCGGTGCGCTCCAGCGCGATCGCGAGCGCCTTCTTGTAGCGGCTGTTCGCGGGCTCGAGCTGCGCGGCCTCCCGGAGCGCGGCGAGCGCCTCCGCCACCATGTCGTGGTCGAGGTACACCTCGCCGAGCGTGGCCGCGGCGCGCGCCCGGCTCGGCACGACCTGCTTGATGCGCGCCCAGGTCTCCAGCGCCTTCTTCTTGTCGCCGGCCTGGAAGTACCGGTCGCCCAGGTCGACGAGGTGGCTCGGATCGCCGCCCGCGGCCGCGGCGAGCCGCTGGAGCACCTTGAGGGCCCGGTCCTTCTCCTCCACCCGCTCGTAGAAATCGGCGACGGCCGCGAGCGTCTCGGCCTCGTCCGCGACGCGCCCCTCGAGCTGGGTGAGCAGCGCGAGCGCCTTGGGCCGGTCGCCCCGCTGGATGAGCGTCTCGCACAGCTCGAAGACGAAGTCCGCGTTGCCCGGGGCCGCCTTGATCAGGAGCTCGTACTCGCGGATCGCGGCGTCGAGCTCGCCGGCGGTCTGCAGCAGGTGGACGAGCCGGAGCCGCGTGTCGATGTGCTTGCCGTCGAGCGCGAGCGCCTTCCTGTAGATCCCGATCGCCTTGTCGACGTCGCCGGTCTCCTCGTACAGGGCGCCCAGGGTCGCGAGCCGCTGGAAGTCCTGCCCCTTCTCGGCCTCGAGGATCGCGATGAGCTCCGCGAGCTTGCCCTCGGCGCGGAACGCGTCGGTCATGATGAGCAGGATCTCGGCCCGCACCCCGGCGGCGCTGCCGGCGATGGCGAGCGCCCGCTTCAGCACGGCGAGCGCCTCGTCCATCTTCTTCTGCCTGGCGAGCGACTGCCCGAGATCGCGCAGCGCCGGCGCGAGCGCCCGGTTGTCGCCGGCCGCGGCCTTCACGAGCTCGCGGAACTCGGCCTCGGCGCGCGCGTGGTGCCCGCGCGCGGAGAGCTCGCGCCCGAGCTCGGCCTTCACGAAGAGCGAGCCCTGCGCGTTCTTCACGAGCGCGTCGTGCTGCGCCTTGGCCGCCTCGAAGTCGGAGAGGTCGAGGCAGAGCGCGAGCAGCGTGCGCCGGGTCTGCTCGACGTCGGCGGGGACCTTGAGCAGCGGCAGCGCCTTCTCGTAGTGCCCGCGCGCGCGGGCCTTGTCGCCGCGATCCGCCTCGAGCTGGGCGAGCGCCAGCATGGCCGCCGGGTCCCCGGGCCGGTCCGCGATGGCGGCCTCGTACGTCTTGATGGCGTCGTCGTAGCGCCCGTCCTGCTTGTAGACGCCGGCGAGCACGACCTTCGAGGCCCAGGCGTCGGCCCCGGGCTGCGCGGCGCGGCGCTCGAACTCCTCGACGAGCTTCTTCAGGTTCCCGTCGCGCTCGCGGTAGAGCTGCGCGAGGCGCTGGAGCGGGAAGGGCGCGCTCGGCTGGCTCATGACGATGGCCGTGTAGCGCGCGATCAGCGCGTCGCTCGACGGGCCGCCCCGTTTCCCGTCGCCGGTCTCGGCCGGCTCCGGCTTCGCCTGCGGCGGCTTCGCGGGCTGCGGCCGCGCGGCGGGGCCAGGCTTGCCGCCGCCGGGCTTCGGGGCCTTCGGCCTGGGCCGCTTGCCGCGGCCGGACGGATCGAAATCCGCGGCCTCGGCGTGCGGGATCGCGAGCGTCGCGGCCGCGGGGATCAGGACCGCGAGGCAGCCGGCCAGAACGTGGGATCGCACCTGGGTAGGGTAGACCGACCGTGCGCGGCGGGCCACGCGGAGCAGCGGCGGCGCCGGGAACGGGCGCGATCGGGGCGGCGCGGACGCGGGACATGCGAGGCCGCTGAGCTCAGCTGGCGACTTTCCAACCGTTCCCGCGGCCGCGCCGCTTCGGAAAGACACTGAACATCTCCGCGCTCTGCCCGGATGAGCGGCGACACTGCGAGCACATGCTCCTCGAGAGATCTCGGAGGAAGACTGCCGTGGCTCGCTGAGAGGGCTGTCCGATGACGTCGCGCGCCATCACGGCCGCAAGGCGGTCATCGTGAACGACGACGACGACACCCCCCATCCAGTCCGGTTACCTGAGCGGCTTCCTGGACGAGGTGACGCTGTTCTTCCGGAGCTTCTTCTCTGCCGGCGCCAAGGACCGACGCGCGTCGGGCCAATCGACTCGGGCAGACGTGGGGTACATCGTCGTTCGTATGTGGTGAGGCGCACAACCTCGGATCCGCCCTCGCCGCGAGCTCACCGCGCTGCGGTCCCTGACGTTGCCTTGCTTACAGCACAATTTGCTGAAGGGGAGCGCTGCAGTTCTGGATATCCTCGGTCGCTGCGATGAGCTCGTCCGAAGCACCCCACAGGCGAGCGCTGCGGCTCTCTGAGTCGTCTCAGGGGTACCGCTGATGCGCGCTGGTGACATCGTCGCCGACCGCTTCGAGATCGAAGGGCACGCGACCTCCGGCGGCATGGCGCAGATCTTCCGCGCCCGCGATCGGCTCACGGGCGAGCCGGTCGCGCTGAAGATCCTCCAGCGCACAGGCCCGCAGGAGTCGCACCGCTTCCGCCGGGAGGCCCACGCGCTCGCCGCGCTCCGCCACCCCGGCGTCGTCGGGTACATCGCCCACGGCACGACCGAGGGCGGCGAGCTCTACCTCGCCATGCAGTGGCTCTCCGGCGAGACCCTCGCCGAGCGCTTGCTCCGCGAGCCGCTCGCCGTCCCCGAGAGCCTCGCGCTGGGCGTGCGCGTCGCCTCCACGCTCGGCGCCCTCCACCGGCTCGGCATCGTCCACCGCGACCTCAAGCCGAGCAACCTCCTGCTCGTCGGCGGCTCCATCGACGACGTCACCCTGCTCGACTTCGGCGTCGTGCGCGTCGCGGAGGGAGGCCAGGAGCTCACCATGCCCGGCGTGATGCTCGGCACCCCCGGCTACATGGCCCCCGAGCAGGCGCGCGGCGAGGTCGCCATCGACGCCCGCGCCGACGTCTTCGCCCTCGGCTGCATCCTCTACCGCTGCCTCACCGGCCGGCCCCCGTTCGTCGGCAACGACGGCCTCTCCGTGCTCGTGAAGGTCCTCCTCGAGGATCCGCCGCGGCTCCGGGAGCTCCGCGGCGAGGTCCCGGCCGCGCTCGACGACCTCGTGACGCGCATGCTCGCCAAGGCCCCGCGCGACCGCCCCCGCGACGGCGCGGCCGTGGCCGCCGAGCTCGGGTCGCTCGGCGATCTCGCGCCAGGCTCGCGGCGCGGCCTCCCCCTGCCCATCGGCGGCCCGACGCCCGAGCTGACGACCGGCGAGCGCCGGATGATCTGCCTGCTCGTCGCCCGCGACGGCGCGCTCGACAGCGACGCTACGCGGTCCGAGGGCGAGGACGCGCTCCGCGTGCGCGCGCTCAGCGCCCTGGCCGAGCGCCACCAGGGCCGCCTCGAGATCATCGAGGCGCGCTCTCCCGTCGTCGTGCTGTCCGGCCCCGTCGCGCCGACCGACCTCGCCGCCCGGGGGGCGCGGTGCGCGCTCGCGATGCAGGTGCTGCTCGGCGGCGCGCCCGTCGCGCTCGTCTCGGGGCGCGCCGAGATCACCGCCCGCTCTCCCATCGGCAAGCTCATCGATCAGGCCGCCGCGCTGCTGGCCGCCGACGAGGCGCGGATCGGCGTGGTCCGCATCGATGAGGTCACGGCCGGCCTGCTCGGCGCGCGGTTCGATCTCGGGTCGGATCACGCGGGCCACCTCCTGCGCGGCGAGTGCGACGACCTCGAGGCGGTGCCGCGCCTCCTCGGCAAGCCGACGCCGTGCGTGGGCCGTGACCGCGAGCTGTCGCTCCTGGAGGCGACCTTCGCCCAGTGCATCGAGGAGCAGACCCCGTCCGCGGTGCTGGTGACGGCCCCCGCCGGCATGGGCAAGTCGCGCCTGCGCGTCGAGCTGCTCCGGCGCCTCCGGGCGCGGGACGAGCCCATGGCGGTCTGGATCGCGCGCGGCGACCCCATGAGCGCCGGCTCTGCCTTCGGCCTCCTGGCCCAGGTGCTCCGCCGCGCGCTCGGCGTCGCCGACGGTGCGCCGGCCGCGGCGGTGCAGCGCAAGATCCGCGAGCGCGTCGGTCGCCACGGCGAGCGCGGCGCCCACGTCGCGCCCTTCCTCGGCGAGCTCGTGGGGACGCCCTTCCCGGACGAGGCCAGCGAGGCGCTCAGGGCAGCGCGGCGGAGCTCCGTGCTCATGGGCGATCAGCTGCACCTCGCGTGGGAGGAGTTCCTGCGCGCCGAGTGCGCGGCGCAGCCGGTGCTGCTCGTCCTCGAGGACATGCACTGGGGCGACCTGCCCACGGTCGGCATGATCAACAGCGCCCTCCGCAACCTGCGCGACGCGCCTCTCATGGTGCTGGCGCTCGGCCGGCCCGAGGTGCGCGAGATGTTCCCGAAGCTGTGGGCCGGCCGCGGCGTCCAGGAGATCGAGCTCACGGGGCTCTCGCGCCGCGCCAGCGAGCGGCTCGCGCGCCAGGCGCTCGGCGGCGCCGTCACCGAGGAGATCATCGGCACGCTGGTCGAGCGGGCCGACGGCAACGCCTTCTTCCTGGAAGAGCAGATCCGCGCTGCCGCCGAGGGGCGAGGGGCCGCGCTGCCGGAGACGGTGCTGGCGATGGTGCAGGCGCGGCTCGAGGCGCTCGATCCCGAGGCGCGGCGCGTGCTCCGGGCGGCGAGCGTCTTCGGCCAGAGCTTCCGGCCCGCCGGCGTCGCCGCGCTGCTCGGCGGCGCCGACGCCGAGGTGGCGGTACGGCTCGCCGAGCTCGTCGAGCGCGAGGTGATCGTCCCGAGGCGGCCGCCTGGCCGGGGCGGCGCGCCTGGTGAGGGCCTCTCCTCCACGTCGTCCGCGCGCGGGGGGCCCGAGCGCGAGGCCTCGCCGGCGTGCCGTGCCGGGGCGCCCGAGCCCGGCCCTCCGATCGAGGCGGGCGCGGACGACGCCGAGCACAGCTTCCGGCACGGCCTTGTGCGGGAGGCGGCGTACGGGGCGCTGACGGAGTACGACCGGCGGCTCGGCCACCGGCTGGCGGGCGAGTGGCTCGAAGGGGAGGGGAAGGGCGACGCGGCGCAGCTCGCGGAGCACTTCGAGCGCGGCGCCGAGCCGGGGCGCGCGGCGGCGTGGTACCGGCGCGCGGCGGAGCAGGCGCTGCGCGGCAACGATCTCCTCGCCGCGATCCGCCACGCCGAGCGCGGCCTTGCGTGCGGCGCGACCGAGGCAGAGGCGGGCGGGCTGCTCCTCGTCGACGCGGAGGCCCGCGTGTGGCGTGGCGATTTCGCCGTCGCCGAGCAGCGCGCGCTCGACGCCGTCGCGCTGTTCGAGCCGGGCTCGCCGCCCTGGTACTCCGCCGTGACCTGGGTGGTCACGGCCGCTGGCAAGCAGGGGGCCTTCGATCGCGTGGAGTCCTGGGTAGCGACGGCGCGGGGCGCGTCGCCCCGCGAGGGCGCGCTGACCGGGAGGGACATCTGCCTCGTCGAGGGGGCCAACTGGCTCGCCTTCGGCGGCCGCTACGCGGTGGCGGACGGGATCATCGAGGCCCTCGAGCGCAGCGGGGAGGAGGAGCGGCCGCTCGACGTCGAGGTGCTCGCCAGGCTCTACGAGGCGCGCGCCATCCGCACCATGACCTCCGGCGATCTCGGCGCTTGCCTCGACGGCATCGAGGCGGCGCTCGAGGTGTTCGAGCGGAGCGGCGATCGCCGCAACGCGTGCTCGCTGCGGGTGAACCTGGGCGCCATCACCATGGAGCTCGGGGACTACGAGGGGGCCGAGGCCGCGCTGCGCGCCGCGCTCCGCGCGGCGGAGCAGATGGAGCTCACGGATCTGGCCGCGGTCGCCCGCACCAACCTGGGCAACGTGATGAGCGCCCGCGGCAATCTCGACGAGGCCCGGCGGGTCCAGGCCGAGGCGATCGCGACGTTCCAGCGGCTGGGCGATCCGCGGGCCGAGGGGATCGCCCGCGCCTACCTGGGGAAGGCGGCGCTGCTCGGCGGCGATCTCGGCGCCGCCGAGGCCGAGGCCCGCGCGGCCGCGGAGCTCCTGCGGAGCGCGCCGCCGATGCGCGCGGCGGCGTGGGCCCTCTGCGCGCGGGTCCTGCTCCGGAAGGGCTGCGCCGAGGAGGCGCTCGCCCTCTCCGGCGACGCGCTCTCCCTCCTGGAGTCGCTCGGCGCGGTCGAGGAGGGTGAGTCGCTGATCCGGCTCGTGTGGGCCGAGGCGCTCTTCGCGAGCGGCCGGCAGGCCGAGGCGCTCGACGCGCTCGCGCGGGCACGCCACAGCGTGATGTCCCGTGCCGGGCAGATCTCGAATCCTCGCTACCGGGATCGGTTTCTGTCTGCGCTCGACAACGGCGAGACGCTCGCGCTCGCGGCGCGCTGGCTCGGCGACAGAGACGTTCCATAAACTCGCGCTCCGTCGCACGTGGGATTCCCTGCTCGCGGCTCTTCCAGGAGCCGTGTGTTGCCCACGAGCGCGCCTGAACGACCGCTCTCTCTCCGTTCTCACGACGTCACCGCAGGCGCGGAATTTTAGGGTTCCTCCGGAAAAGTCGTTGAGGAAACTCCTGATGCGTGTTTCAGTTGTGTGGAGGGGGCTATGCAGGACCGTTTCAAACTCGCAATCTCGTTCCTGGGCCTGGGCCTGTCGTGCGTCGGTCTCCCGGCTTGTAGCGGCGAGGCTGACCCCCTGGAGGCAGCCGGCGGCACGGCGGAGCAAGAGATGGTGACGCGGAATGCGTTCACGAAGGAATCGCTCGTGGAGAGCGCGTTCGCGACAGACACGCTTGCTACGGAAGCGCTCACGGGCAACCCGCTGACGAGCGACGCAGTCGCGAGCAGCAGCGATGTCATGAGGGCGCTGCGCGATCCTCTGGCTCGCGAGTTCTTGACGTACGTGGCGAGCTGCGCGCTCCCGGAGGGGCAATCCGTGCAGGTTTCGCTGGACGGCGAGACCTATACCTTCGGAGGGAGCATCGGTCTTTCCCCCGAGTGGGGCCGAGCTCATGGTCAGTGCAACGCCCGCTGTCAGGGGTGGCTCTCCGCCTGCATGCTGGCCAGGATCAACCATGTCGGGGAGAGCGTGCCCCTCTCGATGCGCGGCAAGCACAAGGCCCTTGACTCGGATCAAGCGGAGCGGGATGCCTTCCCTCGGCGGGAGGCGGCCTATTTCGGCGACCTCTTCGCGCCGGAGCAGCGCCGGTTCGCGTGCAAGTCGCCCGGCTCGACGCTCATCAGCCGCGTGTGCGGCGGGACGGGCGTCGACACGCAGGGCTGCATCGTCGACGTCCTCGGCGACTGCGACGACATCTGCGGCGCTCCGACGTCGGACGGCAGCTTCCCAAACTGCGTTGGTGGTGGCCATACGACGCCGACGACGGTGACCGTCTTCCGGGAGTAGCGGGTCCGGGTTTCCGTCGCGTGCGCCTCGTCGGTGGCGCGCGGTGCGGCCGCGGGCTCCTCTCGGCTGCGCTCACCAACGCGTGATTTTCCGGCAGCAGCAGCCGAGTCGGCCCCTGACCTGCGCCGCCGCGCGCCGGCGCGGCGCGCGTTCGCCTCGGGCTGGCCCGCTGCGGGCGCCTCCCCGCGACGGCTCGCCGCTTTCGTACTATGGTCGCGCCGCCATGGAACGAAGGCTGCCCGCTCCGCTCGCCTGCCTGCTGCTCGCCGCCTGCGCCTCCTCCGAACCCCGACCGAAGGAGCCGCTCGGCCAGATCCCGGAGGCGACGACCACGGCGAAGCCCGAGTGGCTTCCCTTCCGCATCCGCGCCGGCAAGAGCGTCGCCGCCGATCCGCGCGAGAAGCACTTCGCCGAGCTCCGGCAGCTCACCTTCGGCGGCGAGAACGCCGAGGCCTACTGGTCGCCCGACGGCAGGAAGCTCGTGTTCCAGTCGACCCGCGACGGGAACACGTGCGACCAGCAGTACATCCTGGATCTGGAGAGCGGCGAGGTGCGCCGGGTCTCGAACGGCCAGGGCAAGACCACCTGCGGCTACTTCCTCTTCCCCGCGCCCGCGACCTCCGCCCAGGCGCGCGTCCTGTTCGCCTCCACACACGCCGCCGGCGAGGCGTGCCCCCCGAAGCCCGACCACTCGCAGGGGTACGTCTGGCCGCTCGACGAGTTCGACATCTACACCGCGAACGCCGACGGCTCGGAGCTCCGCCCCCTCATCCAGGGCAAGGGCTACGACGCCGAGGCGACCGTCGCGTTCGACGGCTCGCGCCTCGTGTTCACGAGCACGCGCGACGGGGACATCGAGCTCTACACCGCGAAGCTCGACGGCTCGGACGTCAAGCGCATCACGAGCACGCCCGGCTACGACGGCGGCGCCTTCTTCTCCCCCGACGCGACCAAGCTGGTCTGGCGGGCGAGCCGCCCCACCGGACCGGCGCTCGACGACTACCGCGCGTTGCTCGCCAAGGGGCTCGTGCGCCCCAGCGCGCTCGAGATCTTCGTCGCGGGCGCCGACGGGCAGAACCCGCGCCCGGTGACGAGGAACGGCCGCGCCAACTTCGCGCCCTACTTCCTCCCGGACTCGCGGCGGATCCTCTTCGCCTCCGATTTCAGCACCCCCCAGGGCGCCCGGGGCATGCCCAACTTCGACCTCTACCTCGTCGACTCCGACGCGCCCCCGGCGGCGGACGGCGTGCCGCCCGTCGAGCGCGTGACCTTCTACGAGGGCTTCGACAGCTTCCCGATGTTCTCTCCGACCGGCGAGCACGTCGTCTTCGCCTCGAACCGGCACGGCGCGAAGCCCGGCGAGACCAACCTGTTCGTCGCCCGCTGGGTCGAATGACCGCGCCGCCGTCGCGGACCCGCGCACCGCTCGCGCTCGCGTCGGCGTGCGCGCTCGCGGGCTGCTCGGGCGCCCCGGCGCAGCCGCCCCGCGCTGCCGAGGCCACCCTCCCGTCGACGGACGCCGCCGGCGCGGCCTACACCTCGCCCGCGCGCTGGAGCTACCATCCGGCGGCGCCCGACGCCGCGGTCGCGTGGGCGCCGTTCGCCGGCGCCGGCTGCGTCGTCGTCGCCCAGGGAGGGCAGCGATGGACGGTGACGCCCGATCCACGGACGTCCACGCCGCCGAGCGCCGCCGGGCCCGCTGCGCAGGCCGCGCGCTGCGCCGGCCAGGGCAGGACGAGCGCCTCGCCCGCGCCCGAGGAGCTCACCGCGATCGTGCGGCGCTCGCCGGCCTCCTGGATGTTCGTCGGCGCGAGCGGCGCGATCTACGAGGCCTCCTCGCCGCTCGGCCAGCTCACGCGGGCGCTCTCTCCGCCCGAGCCGCTCCTGCAGGTCGCGGGCGCCGGCGGCTCGCTGATCGGGGTGACCCGGGGCGGCGGCGTGCTCCGGTGGCGCGAGGAGCTCGGCTGGAAGCCGGTGCTGCTCGACGGCGCCGCGGGGCAGGGCGGGGCCCCGCCGCGCGCCTTCGGCGTCGCCATGGCCGACGGCGGCCGCGCGCTCGTGCTCGCGCTGCCGGAGGCGCTGTTCGCCAGCGAGGACGGCGGGGCCACCTGGTCGCGCGCGCCGCTCCCGACGATGGGCCTCTCGCGGGTCGGCGCCCTCGGGGGCGAGCTCCTCGCCGAGGGGCTCCTCGCGTCGGCGACCTGGGATCCACGGCGCACGCCCGCGTTCTCCCGCAGCACGGCGACGCTCCCGCGGGCCGACGTCGAGCTCGACGTGACGGCTCCGCGCGCCCCGTCCGCCTCCGCCGTGTCGATCGGGCGGGCGGCGATGAGCGGCGATCGCTACGTCGAGGCGGTCCGCCCGGAGGACGCCGGCGCGCCGTGGCTCCTCGCGAGCGGCCCCATCGAGGGGCCGCTCAAGGAGGCGGCCATGCCGGGCACGGGCGACTGCGGGAGCATCAAGCTCGGCGCGAACGGCCGGCACGTCGTCGCGGTGTGCGCCGAGCCGGACGGCGATCGCGTCGTGGCGCGGGTGCTCCGCAGCGACGATGGCGGCGGCGCGTGGTCGCCGGCCGCCACGCTGGAGACGCCCGACATCGACCAGGTCGGCGTCGCGGTGGCGCCCGATGGCGTGGCGCTCCTGACCGGCGTCTGCAAGCCGAGCGACGGCGCGGACAGCTGCAAGCCGACCGCGCCGCTCCTCCTGTCCCACGACGGCGCCCACGACGACGATCGCGCCGCGGTCGCCCTCACGGCGGCCCCCACGCTCAGCGCGCCCGCCGTGCTGCCCGCGTTCTCGGCGGACGGGCGCTCCGCGTATTTCCTCGGCTTCCGTGGCAAGGACGAGCGCCTCGCGCTGTTCGTCTCGCACGACGGGGGCGAGACCTTCGCGCCGCGCCCGCTCGACGCGACCGCCGCGCTGCCCGCCCCGCAGGCTGACGGCGCCGAGGACGAGGACGAGGAGGGCGGGTCGGGCGACGGTCCCTCGCCGGAGGGGTTCGACGTCGTCGAGGAGAGCGCCCTGCGCCCGGCGGAAGACGGCGCCGTCGGCCTGCTGCTCTCGGAGCGTGGCTCGCTCACGTACCTGACCGCCGACGAGGACGGCCGGGTCCTCACGGCGACGACCCCGCCGGCGGAGGGCGCGGCGCTCGCCGGCTTCGGGCGGCGCGTGCTCGCGCTCGCGTCGCGCGCGCGAGACAGCGGCGATGACGTCGCGGCGCTCTGGGAGTCGCTCGACGGCGGCGTGAGCTGGGCGGAGCTCCCGGAGATGCCGGCGCTCTCGCGCGAGGTCTCCGAGGCCCAGCTCGCCATCACATGCGGCGGAAGCGGCTGTCTCTTCGGCGACGTGGCGACCCGCGTCGGCTGGGGCGGCCAGGCCGACGGCGCGCTGCCGCGCGCGCCGGATCCGGCCCCGCGCGCGCAGCCTTCCGCGCGCACGCCCATCGTCTGCGAGACGCTGCCGTCCTCGAAGTGGACGCGCGTCGACCATGTCGACTCGAGCGGCCTCGGCCTGCCCGACGGCGACGAGCTCTTGCGCGGCCGGTCGGTGTGGTCGTTGCTCACGCGCGCCCCGAGCGGCGCCGTCGACGTCGTCTCCGCGATGCTCCCCGAGTCCGGCGCCGGGGAGGCGCGGGTCGTCACCCGATCGCTGCTGCCCGCGGTGCCGGCGGGGCTCGGGCGAGCGCGGGTCGCGACCAACGTCACCTCCCAGATGGAGGGTTACGCCGTGGCGCGCCTCCGGATCCCGGGCGGCGCGGCGGCGCCGGGGACCCCGATGCGCAACGTCGAGGTCGCCTGGGAGAACTGGATGGATGGCACCTCGGGCCGCGGCACGATCCCGGACGCCGGCCCGTTCGAGCTCGGCGACGTGAAGGTCGTCCCCGACGCCGCGCGAAAGCCGCGCGCGGGCGCCCGGCCGCAGGCCGGCCCGGGGGGCGCGGCCTCGCGCCGCGCGCCGCCCCCCGACGACTTCTTCGATCCCGCGCTCCTGTCCGTCTCGCTGCGCGGGCTCTTCATCCGGCCGCACTCCGGCAGCGCTCAGTCGGCGCTCACGTTCTTCTACGAGCCGCCGGGAAAGCTCCAGCGCTTCGACTTCCCGTCCTGGCCCGCGTCGGGCCTTCACGGCAGCCTCGACGTGCGCGCCGATGCGGTCCTGGCGGACGGCCAGCCCGTCGGCGTGGGGATGGTCCGGCAGGCGTCGAGCGGCCCGATGGTCGGGATGCTGCTCGCCCACCGCCCGGCGCCTCCCGCCGGCGCGTCCGCCGCGCCGGGCCCGGGCGCCGCGTGGGCGATCGACGCCGTCTCGGTCGCTCCGCCGGCGGACCGCGATCGGATCGTGCACACCGACTGGACCTACGCTGGACGGTCGATCGGCGTGGCGACGCTTGTCGCCCACCCCGGGCACGCGGCCGCGTGGTCGATCTTCCAGCCCTTCCGCGGGGATGGCACGCTCGGCCCCGCGCTGCCGCTGCCGACGCCGTTCGACCTCGGAGACGCGCCGCGCCCGTGCTCTGCCGCCGAACGCGCGGCGACCGCGCGCCAGGAGGCGCCGCTCTTCCTCGGCAGCACGGCCTTGTTCCCGGGCACACGCCACCCCGTGCTCGTCGTGGACGCCGCTGGTCCCTCCAGCCCGCCCGAGGTCACGGTGCTCCTGACCTCCACCACGGTGCTCCACGGTACGCCTGCCGCGCCGTGTGTTGCGGGCTGGGACGCGCGAGCGATCGGGCGGGCGCCCCGCTCTGCGATCATCCCCGGCGATCTCGCCCAGGCGTGGTTGTTCCGGGCCGCGGCGGGCTCGGCGGCCGCCGTGGGCGGATCGAGCGGCCCGGCCGTCGAGCTCCGCCCGATGGTGTGCCGCTTCGATCCCGGCGCGGAGGTCCCGGAGGCGGTATGGAGTGAGCCGGGCATGGCGCGGCCCGCGCGTTGAGCGACGGCGGAAAAGCAAAAACGACGAATGAAACGAAGCTGACGGTGAGATGAAACGATCCCGGATCCTGGCTCGCGGTAACCTTCTAGCGACTCGCGTGTGCGCTTCGGCGCTTGCGTTCGCGGTCCCTGCGGCGATAGCCTGGCCTGCCTAAACGGGAGGCGGCATGATCCGGAAGCGACGGCGGTTCGAGCTCAGGAAGACGCTGTTCCTGCTTCCGAACCTGATCACGCTCTCATCGATCTTCTGTGGCTTCGACTCGATCCGGCGCTCCGCGACCGCGCAGTCGGAAGATGATTTCTACCGCGCCGCGCTGCTGATCGTCTTCGCGATGTTCTTCGACACCCTCGACGGGCGTGTCGCGCGGATGACGAAGACCCAGAGCGCCTTCGGCCTGCAGATCGACTCGCTGGCCGATATCGTCTCGTTCGGCGTGGCGCCGTCGATGCTCGTGTATCAGTGGACGCTGCACCGCTTCGATCTCGCGGGGCTGCTCGTGTCGTTCATCTTCACGGCCTGCGGCGCGGTCCGGCTGGCGCGCTTCAACGTCCTCTCCATGGGGGAGGCGGGCAAGCCCACGAAGCCTTCGAAGTACATCGTCGGCCTCCCGATCCCGGGCGCGGCGGGCATCCTCGTCTCGATCGTGGTCGCGAACCACGCGGCCGCCGGCGAGATCGGCGGCGAGCGCTACGCGTCGGCGATCCTCGCCACCACGACCATCTTGTCGCTGCTGATGGTCTCGACCATCCGGTTCCGCTCTTTCAAGGATCTCCGGCTCAACGTCCGGACGGTGCTCTTCGTGGCGTTCGCTATCGGGTCGAGCGCGGTGATCTCGACGCAGCTCCAGCCCGCGTTCGTGCTCGTGTGGTTGCTCGGCTTCTACGTGCTGCTCGGGATCTTCGAGTCGCTCTGGCACCTGCCCGCGCGGCTCCGCGGCCTGCGTCGGGACTCGGTGCCTCCGCCCACGGTACCCCCTGCGGCCTGAGGCACCTGCGGCCGGCGCCTGCGGCCTGAGGCGCCTGCGGCCTGAGGCGCCTGCGGCCTGAGGCACCTGCGGCCTGAGACACGTCGGCTCGGGCTCACCCCTGGTGGCCGGCATCTCGACCCAACCGCTCCGGCTCATTTTTGAGTAGACTGCGTGCGATGAAGAACCGCGTGTTCTTTCCGCAGGCCGCGCTCGACGACTGGATCGCGAGCGACCGCGTCGATCTGAACAACGACGAGCTTCTGATCAAGACCGAGGGCCGCCGCTACAAGATCATCGAGGCGATCCGCGTGCTCCGCGAGGTGACGGGCTCGGCGGACATCCACGAGGTCCTCGGCAGGGTCAAGACGCGGGCGTTCCTGCGGGAGCTCGGGGCGGAGATCCTCGAGGGGTCCATGATCATCGGCGACAACGCCTACGACGTGATCCCGGGGTTCATCGGCGCCCCGGTGGGCACGTTCGCCGAGCACCGCAAGGCCGCCCCGGCGGGGACCGCGACCAGCAGCAGCCCGACGAGCGACGAAGAGCTCCTGGCCGCGTTCCTCACCAGCAAGATGTAGCGGCGCCGCGCCCGGTCGCTTCCGCGCGCCACACCGCGGTGGCGAGGCGCTGCCGATACGCCCTCTCGCGCCCGCCTCTCCCGGTCCCGGCGCATCCGCGCTGTCAGGCCTCGGCCTACGAGAGAGTACGCTCCCGCCTCTGCGGCCGGCGGGCCATCCCCGGTGAGGCAGGCTATAAAGGGGGCCATGCCCGAGGTCATCTCCGGGATCAGCTTCGCGCTCGCCCTGCTGTTCTACAGCGTTGCCAGCGCGCTCTTCTTCCTCGACGTCGCCCGCAGCCGCGCCCGGCTCCCCTCCACGGGCGACCTCGCGGGCCTCTTCGGCGCGGGGGCGCGCGTCCACGACCCCGGCGCTCGGCCGAGCGCTGCGGTCGCCGCGTCCGCCTCGCGGCACGCGCCCTTGCTGCTCGGCCTGGGCGCCCTCGGGCACGCGACCTACGTCACGCTCGCCAGCTTCGTCGCCCGGGTCTGCCCTGTGCACTCCGTTCATTTCATGCTCTCGGTCGCGTCCCTCTTCGCGATCGCCGTTTACCTCGTCGCCCGCCATCGCTTTCGCATCGACGCGCTCGGGCTCCTCATCGGGCCGCTCGGGCTCGCCTTCCTGCTCGGCACGTTCTTCCTCGGAAAGCCGCACCCCGAGCCGAAGCTCAGCCCGCTGTTCATCGCGGCGCATGTCATGGCGAACCTGCTCGGGATCGCCCTCTTTCTGCTCGCCGGCGCCTCTGCCGCGCTCTACCTCGTCCAGGAGAAGCGGCTCAAGCGGAAGCGGCATCTCGAGCGCATGGGCAACCTCCCGCCGCTCGACACGCTCGACCGCGCCGTCCATCGCTTCCTGAGCGCCGGCTTCCCCTTGCTGACGCTCGGCATCGTCACGGGCACGTACTGGGCGCACCGGCTCGAGATGGGCAACGCCGACGAGGTGATGCGCGCCATCTTCGGCTACGCCACATGGCTCCTCATCGCGCTGGTGCTGCTCTTGCGCGCCGCCGCCGGCTGGCGCGGCCGCCGCGCGGCGTACGGCACCATCGCGGGGCTCGCCTGCGCCGGGGCGGTGCTCGTCATCTATCTCATCCGTCCCGCCGCGGGGCTCGGAGGCTAGCGCAGGTGATCTTCGTCGGGCTCTCCCACAAGACCGCGCCCATCGAGGTGCGCGAGCGGCTCGCGATCGGGCGGGATCGGCTGCCCGAGGTGCTCGCGCGCCTCACGGCTCACCCTGCCATCGGCGAGGCGCTCGTCCTCTCCACCTGCAACCGCGTCGAGATCTACGCCTCACCCCGGCAGCAGGCGCCCGCGCCGCCCCGCCCCGGGAGCGCTCCGCCGCCGTCCGACGAGGAGCTCTCGCGCAACAACGAGGCGCTGCGCGCCGCCGTCGCGACCCTCGTCGGCCTCGGCGGAGACGCCGTCCGGGGCCACCTCGCGGGCCGCGTCGGGAGCGATGCCGTCCTCCACCTCTTCCGCGTCGCCGCGTCGCTCGACTCGATGGTCGTCGGCGAGCCGCAGATCCTCGGACAGATGAAGGAGGCCATCGAGGTGGCCCGCGGGGCGAAGACCCTCGGCGCCCGGCTCGGCCGCGCGGCCCACCGCGCCATCAAGGTCGGCAAGCGCGTGCGCACGGAGACGGCGATCGGCGCCGGGCAGGTCTCGGTCTCCAGCGTCGCCATCGATCTCGCCCGCCAGATCTTCGCCGATCTCGCCGGTCACACCGCGCTGCTCATCGGCGCCGGCGACATGGCCGAGGCCGCCTCGAAGCTCCTCGTCCGCGCCGGCGCCCGCCTCATCGTGGTCAACCGGAGCCCGGACCGCGCCGCCGCGCTCGCCCGCGAGGTCGGCGGCGAGCCTCGCCCCTGGGCCGACCTCGAGCGCTCCGTCATCGACGCCGACATCGTGATCTCGTCGACCTCGAGCCCCAATTACGTGGTCACGCCCGACCTCGTCCGCCGAGCCCGCAAGGCCAGGAAGGGCAGGAGCCTGTTTCTCATCGACATCGCGGTCCCGCGTGACATCGACCCCGCCGTCAACAAGCTCGACAGCGTGTACCTCTACGATGTCGACGACCTCTCGCAGATCGTGGCGGAGTCCGTCGAGGGGCGCGCCGCCGAGGCGGCGCGGGCCGAGGCGATCGTCGCGGACGAGGCGCAGGCCTTCGAGGCGTGGACGCTCGAGCGCGCCCTGACGCCCACGATCGTCGGCCTGCGGGCCCGCACGCGCTCCATCCTCGTGGCCGAGGTCGAGCGCAGCCTCTCTGGCAAGCTCCGGCACCTCGGCGTGGCCGAGCGCCAGGCCCTCGCGATGATGATCGACGCCGCCACGAACAAGCTGCTCCACGTGCCCACCACCCGGCTCCGCGCGATGGCCAGCGATCCTCGCGTCGCCGAGCACGTCGACTCGCTCCGGGAGCTGTTCGACATCGACGGCGCGCCGCCCGAGAACGCCGCCGCCTCGGCGCTCGCCGAGGGGGAGCTGCGCGGCGCGGTGGACGGGCCTCCCACGCCTCGCTCCGCCCGCGGGGCAGCGCCTCCCGCCTCCGGCGCTCGAGGCGGCGGCTCGCCCCGGCACGCCGATCCGCGCCCCCAGCCTGCAGAGGACAACGGCGTCTACGCGCGGCAGCCCGGCGGGCGCCCCGCCGAGGCGGGCGTCATGGCCGTCGCGAATCCAGCCGCGGCCGTGAGCGCAGCTGGGCTAAAGGGAGCGTGATGCCCACGGAGCTCACCCTCGCCACGCGCCGCTCGGCGCTCGCCCTCGCCCAGTCCCGCGCCTTCGCTCGTTCCCTCGAAGCTGCGGTGCCCGATCTCTCCCTGCGCGAGCTCGAGGTGGTGACCTCGGGCGACAAGACGCAGGATCGCTCGCTCCAGGACATCGGCGGCAAAGGGCTGTTCATCAAGGAGCTCGAAGAGGCGCTGCTCGACCGGCGCGCCGACTTCGCGGTCCACTCGATCAAGGACGTCCCCGCCGAGATCGCCCCGGCGCTGTGCCTCGCCTGCATCCCCGCGCGGGAGGACCCTCGCGACGCGCTCGTCACCCGGAGCGGCGCCTTGCTCGCGGAGCTGCCGGCGGGCGCCCGGGTCGGGACCTCGAGCCTCCGCCGGGCGGTCGCGCTGCGCGAGGCGCGCCCGGATCTCGTGATCGAGCCGGTCCGTGGCAACGTCGACACCCGGCTCCGCAAGGTGTTCGACGGCGTGTTCGACGCCGTTGTGCTGGCGCTCGCCGGCCTGAAGCGGCTCGGCCTCGAAGCCCGCGCCACGGAGGTGCTGTCGCCCGAGGTGTCGTTGCCCGCCATCGGACAGGGCGCGCTCGGCATCGAGTGCCGCACGGCCGACGACAGCGTGCGTGACGTCCTCGGGACGCTCGCTGACGCCGAGACCACGATCTGCGTCTCTGCCGAGCGAGCCGTGATGGCCGCGGTGGAAGGCAGTTGCCGGACGCCGGTGGCCGCCTATGCGGTGCGGGACGGCGGCGCGCTGTGGCTTCGGGCGCTCCTCGCCGAGCCCGACGGCTCCCGGTTGCGAAGGGCGGAAAGGCGCCTGTCGTGGCCCGGAAACACGCTCGAAGCCGAGCGCCTCGGGGCGGACCTCGGGGCGGAGCTCAAGAAGGGTTGAGGCGTGTAACTCGACTGGAAGGCTGCCACGTCCAGAACATCTTCTAGAATGGAATTGACAAGGGATCTCCGTACCACGCCGGGATGAACGGCGGTTTCCCGCCCCCAGCGCTCCATGCCGGGCTACGTCGCCCTCGTCCTCCACGCTCACCTGCCGTACGTGCGTCACCCCGAGCACGCCCGCTCCCTGGAGGAGCGCTGGCTCTTCGAGGCGCTCTGGGAGTGTTATCTCCCCCTGCTCGGGGTCCTCGATCGCCTCGCTGCCGACCGCGTCGTCGCCCCGCTGACCCTCTCCGTCTCGCCGTCGCTCCTCGCGATGCTGCGCGACGAGCTGCTCCTTCGCCGGTTCGAGGACCACCTCCGCCGGCTCACCGCGCTGGCGGCCCGGGTGGAGGCCCGCTTCGCCGGGAGCGGCTTCGCCGAGGCCGCCGCGTTCTACCGCGCGCGGCTCGCGGACGCGGCGAGCTCGTGGGAGGCGCTCGGCGGCGATGTCCCGGGCGCCCTGGTGCGCCACGCCGGGGCGGGCCGCGTCGAGCTCCTCACCACGGCCGCGACGCACGCCTACCTACCCGGACTGCTCGCCACGCCGGCGTCGATCCGGGCGCAGCTGCGGCTCGGCCGCCGCGCCTTCGCGGCCTTCACCGGCGCGCCCGAGCCTCGCGGCCTCTGGCTGCCCGAGTGCGCTTACGCGCCCGGCCTCGACGCCGATCTCGCGGCGGCGGGCGTCCGCTTCACCGTGCTCGACGCCCACGCGCTCACGCTCGCCGCGCCGCCTGCGTCCGCGGGCGCGTCCGCCCCGGTGCTCTCGCCTGCCGGCCTCGCGTGCTTCGGGCGCGATCGCGACAGCGCGCGCGAGGTCTGGTCGCGCGACGCCGGCTATCCGGGTCACCCGGTGTACCGCGAGTTCTACCGCGACGTCGGGCTCGACCTGCCCGAGCGCGAGCTCGAAGGGGAGGTCGGTCCCGACGGCACCCGGCTCATGACCGGCCTCAAGCTCCATCGCGTGACGGGGCCCGGCCCCGACAAGGCGCCGTACGACCCGGCCCGCGCCTCCGCGCAGGCGCGCGCGCACGCCGCGGATTTCGTGGCCCGCCGCGAGGCCGCGCTCGCGTCGATCCGCGGCGTGAACGCCCCGCCCATCCTGGTGGCCCCCTACGACGCCGAGCTCTTCGGCCACTGGTGGCTCGAAGGGCCCGAGTTCCTCGAGCACGCCCTGCGCCGCCTCGCGGCCTCGGATCGCGCCGTTCCGATCGCGCTCGGCGCATACCTGGAGCGCCATCCGCCCGTCGAGGTCGTGGAGCCTGCCGCCTCGACGTGGGGCGAAGGCGGGTTCGGCGCATTCTGGACGGGCCCGAGCGCGTCCTCGCTGTGGCGGCACGCGCACCACGCCGAGCGCGCCGTGCTGGGCGCGCTCTCGCGTTTCCGCCACGCGGGCGGCCTGCCGGGCCGCGCGCTGGACCAGGCGATCCGCGAGCTCCTCCTCCTTCAATCGAGCGACTGGGCCTTCATGATGTCGGCCGGGGAGATGGCTTCCTATGCCGAGGCGCGCGCCCACGCCCACGCGACCCGCGCCCGCCGCCTCGCGTCCCTGGCCCAGCAGCCCACGGCTTCGCCCTCGGACGTGGCGTGGCTCGACGCGCTGTGCGCGCTCGACCCTTTCCTCGTCGAGCTCTCGGGCCCTGCGCTCCGAGGCGCCTTCGACCCGTGGCGCTGAGCCGGCGTTCCTCCGCGCCGCTCGCCTCCGGATCTACCGCGCTCCAGGGGCAGATCTCTTTCCGGTAAAGAAGGATTAAGTTGTGTTAAAATGTTGTGCGAAGGTACTTCGCATGATCGCCGACCGTCCTCGCCACGGCGGTCGACTCCGTGGGAGGGCGTGTGCGCCCCGCGGCGGTGCCCTGGGCGCCTCTTTTCGGGAGGGTGACCCGCGATTCACCCGCCCATTTCATCGCCGGCCGCCGGCAGCGCGACCCGGCGCCCATCTCCCAGCACGTTTTTCGCGGCCATGGCGGCATGAAGTGCGAGAGGGACGGAGACCTTGTCCGGAACACCCCCTTGATGACCGGCCGGTCAGCACCCTAGTGTGTTGCCCGCCAGCTTTGCTCCTGGACCGCACCGGCAGGCGCTGGCAAAGAACCGGTCGGACTCCCCATGACACATCCTCCTTGCGGACCCGAGCGCCGTTTCGCTCGATGGGCTCTCGGCGCTCGTAGCGCCGCATCGAATCACTCCCGCGCCGCCGTCGTCGCGGCGCTGCTCGCTGCGCTCGCGGTGCCCACATTGACCGGGTGTCGCCGCCCCGAGGCGGACGCGCAGCCGTCGCCGGCGCGCGACACCGCCGCGCCACGCCAGAAGCCCGCGGTGCGCTTCGGGAAGGTGACCGTGCGCCCGCTCGCGCAGACGCTGGACATCAGCGGCACCCTGGTCGCCGACGAGACGAGCGAGGCGGCGACGCAGGTCGGCGGCTTGGTCGTGAGCGTCGCGGTCGACGTGGGCGCCCGGGTCAAGAAGGGCGATCCGCTCGTCGTGCTCGACGCGCGCAACGTCGCCCTCCAGTCGCAGGCCGCGTCCGCGGCCGTCGCGCAGGCGCGGGCCAAGCTCGCGCTGCAGGACGGCGCGTCGCCGAAGGGCATCGATCCCGACCAGGTCCCGGAGGTCCGGGCCGCGAAGCAGAGCATGGAGCTCGCGAAGTCCGAGGCCGAGCGCGTGAAGCAGCTCTACGACCAGGGCGCCGTCCCCCAGTCGACCTGGGACGCGGCGCGCACGCAGGCCCAGAACGCGGCCGCGCAGTACGAGGCCGCGGTCAACGGCATCCGCGCGACGGTCGCGGCGCTCACGTCCGCGCAGGCGCAGGCGGGGCTCGCCTCGAAGGCGGTGTCCGACACGACGGTGCGGGCGCCCTTCGACGGCGCGATCGCCGAGAAGCGGATCAGCGTCGGCGAGTACGCCAGCCCGGGCCGCGTCGTGGCGGTCGTGGTCCGCGACAACCCGCTGCGGCTGCGCATCGACGTGCCCGAGGCGGACATCGCGCACATCGAGGTGGGCAAGCCGGTCAGCGTCTCGGTCGCCGCCTTCCCCGACCGCCTGTTCCCGGGCGTCGTGAAGCGGATCGGCGCGAGCCTGAAGGCCTCGTCGCGCACCCTGCCCGTGGAGGCCGAGTTCGACAACAGCGAGGGCAAGCTCCGCCCCGGCCTCTTCGCGCAGGGGCAGCTGACGCTGACCGGCGAGTCAAGAACGGCGATCCTCGTCCCGGAGTCGGCGGTCGGCACCTCCGGGACGAGCGCCCGCGTGTTCGTGAAGTCGGGCGATCGCGTGACGGAGCGGCTCGTCAAGCCTGGTCGCAAGGTCGAAGACCTCGTCGAGGTCGTCGGTCCGCTCTCGGAGGGGGATGAGGTCGCGATCGACAAGGTGAGCGAGCTGGCGGACGGCATCGAGGTCGCGGCGGCGCAGTGAGCCGAGCGCACGCGCGCCTCATTACTGAAGAAAGGTAGCGACCATGCAATGGCTCGCGGCAATCTGCATCCGTAGGCCGGTCTTCGCCTCGGTGATCGTCCTGCTCCTGACGGTGCTCGGGGCGTTCTCCTACTTCGGCCTCGGCGTGGACCGGTTCCCCAAGGTCGAGTTCCCGTTCATCGTCGTGACGACCGTCCTCCCCGGCGCCGCGCCCGAGGAGGTCGAGACGGAGCTCTCCGACAAGATCGAGTCGGCGGTCAACACGATCAGCGGCATCGACGAGCTGCGCTCGGCCTCGGTCGAGGGGCTCAGCCAGGTCATGATCTCCTTCCAGCTCGAGAAGGACGTCGACGTCGCCGCGCAGGAGGTGCGCGACAAGGTCGAAGGCATCCTCGCGGATCTGCCGGAAGGGATCGACCCGCCGGTGGTCGGCAAGCTCGATCCGGACGCCGCGCCGATCCTCACGCTCGCCGTCTCGTCTCCGAAGGCGGACGTCCGCTCGGTGACGGAGTTCGCCGACAAGACGCTCCGGCGCGAGCTGGAGTCGCTCGCCGGCGTCGGACAGGTGCTGCTCATCGGCGGCCGGAGCCGGCAGATCAACATCTGGATCGATCCGGAGAAGCTCGAGAAGTACTCCCTGACCGGCGGCGTTGTGGCCCAGGCGCTGGCGAGCCAGAACGTCGAGATCCCGGCCGGCCGGATCGAGCAAGGGGGCAGGGCGCTCACCCTGCGGACGCGCGGCCGCGTGCAGTCGGTCCAGCAGATGGCGGACATCGTCCTCGCGAACCGCGACGGCTACTCCGTCCGGCTCGGCGACGTCGCGGAGGTCCAGGACGGCATGGCGGAGCCGGAGTCCGCCGGCTTCCGCGGCCTCGATCCTGCCGTGCTCCTCAGCATCCGCAAGCAGAGCGGGACGAACACCGTCGAGGTCATCGACGGGCTGAAGGCGCGGATCAGCGAGGTGGAGAAGCGCCTCCCCGAGGGGTACAGCATCGCCATCGCCCGCGATCAGTCGGAGTTCATCAAGAACTCGGTCCACGCGGTCAAGGAGCACCTCGTGCTCGGCGCGGTGCTCGCCGCGATCATCGTCGCGCTCTTCCTCGCGAACGCCCGCAGCACGCTCATCTCGGCGATCGCCATCCCGACGAGCATCATCTCCACGTTCGCCCTGATGAAGGTGGCGGGCTTCACGCTCAACGGGATCACGCTCCTCGCGCTGACGCTGGCGGTCGGCATCGTGATCGACGACGCGATCGTCGTCCTCGAGAACTGCTACCGCTGGATCGAGGAGAAGGGCGCGAGCCCGTGGGAGGCGGCGCTCCAGGGCACGAAGGAGATCGGCCCCGCGGTGCTCGCGACGACGCTCTCGCTGGTCGCCGTGTTCCTCCCCGTCGCGTTCATGAGCGGCATCGTCGGCCGCTTCCTGAACTCGTTCGGCCTCACCATGGCGTTCTCGATCCTGGTCTCGCTGATCGTGAGCTTCACGCTGACGCCCATGCTGTCCGCGCGATGGCTGAAGAAGCCGGAGAAGCACGACGCCGGTAGCTCCAAGGAGTCGCGCTTCTACGGGCCGATCGAGCGCGGCTACATGGCGATCCTCCGCTGGTCGATGGCGCACCGCTGGGTGATCGTGCTCGCCTCGCTCCTGGCGCTGTTCTCGATCCCGGTGCTGGGGGGCATGGCCAAGTTCAACTTCCTCCCGATCGAGGACGAGTCGCAGTTCCAGGTCAGCATGCGCGCGCCCGAGGGCGTGAGCCTCGACGGGACGCGCGTCATCGCCACGCGGATCGCGTCGGACATCGAGAAGCTCCCCGGCGTGCTCTACACGCTGACGACGATCGGCGACGATCCGCAGAAGACGCCGAACCTCGCCACCATCTACGTGAAGCTCAAGCCGGCGGATCAGCGCGCGCTGTCGCAGCAGGACCTCATCGATCGCGCTCGTCGCGAGCTCACGCCGCAGTTCGATGCGGAGAAGCTCCGGGCGAACATCGGCGTCGTGCCCGCCTTCTCCGGCGGTCAGAGCACCCAGATCGCCTATCAGGTGCAGGGCCCCGACCTCCAGAAGATCGGCCACTACTCCGACGCGCTGCTGCAGAAGCTCAAGGCGATCCCGGGCGTCGTCGATCCGGACACCTCGCTGCTCGTGGGCAAGCCGGAGATCCGCGTGGTCATCGACCGCAAGAAGGCCGCCGATCTCGGCGTTCAGGTCGGCGACGTGGCCAGCACCCTGCGGCTCCTGGTCGGCGGGTACAAGGTGTCGACCTACAACGAAGGCGGGGAGCAGTACGAGGTGCGCGCGCGCGCGCTGTCGAGCTTCCGCTCCGACAAGGAGGGCCTCGCGAAGATCACGGTGCCGTCGACCAAGCTCGGCGCCGTGACGCTCGACAACGTGGTGTCGTTCACCGAGGGGACGGGCCCGTCGCGCATCGAGCGGTACAACCGGCAGCGGCAGGTCATGCTGACCGCCAACCTCGAGGCGGGCTACTCGCAGCAGACGGTCATCCAGGAGCTCGACAAGGCCGTCGCGGAGATGAACCTCGCGTCCGGCTACTCCGCTGGCCCCGTCGGCGCGTCGAAGGAGCTCATCAAGATGATGAAGAGCTTCCTCGTCGCCCTCCTCCTGTCGCTGGTCTTCATGTACCTCGTGCTCGCGGCGCAGTTCGAGTCGTGGCTGCACCCGATCACGATCCTCCTGTCGTTGCCGCTGACGGTGCCGTTCGCGTTCATCGCGGTCATCATCTTCCGGCAGTCGCTCAACATCTTCTCGCTGCTCGGCATCGTCGTGCTGTTCGGCGTCGTGAAGAAGAACTCGATCCTCCAGATCGATCACACGATCAAGCTGCGCGAGCATGGCTTGCCGCGGGCGCAGGCCATCCTGGAGGCGAACCGCGACAGGCTCCGGCCGATCCTGATGACCACGCTCGCGTTCGTCGCCGGCATGATCCCGCTCGTCGTCTCGAGCGGCGCGGGCTCGGGCACGAACCGCGCGACCGGCTTCGTGATCATCGGCGGGCAGACGCTGGCGCTCCTCCTGACGCTGCTCGCGACCCCGGTCGCCTACTCGCTGTTCGACGACGTCTCCTCGTGGCTCAAGCGGATCCTGCCCTTCATGCGGGGCAACGACGATCAGGGCGAGCCGCGCGGGGCGGGGGAGGGCGGCGTCGCTCCGGCGGGGGATGGGGTCGTCGCGGCGGGGCACCGCGGCGCCGCGGCGCGCGCCGCCGTCGCGCACGACGCGGGCCGGCCCGCGTCGGCGCAGCTCGACTAGCGGCACCCCGACCGCGCTCCGGGGCCGCGGCGCGCCGCGCCCGGCCCCCTTCGCTACCGCGGCGAGGCGCCGCTCACTGCGCTTCGCCGTGGACCTTGCGCAGGATCACCTCGAGCAGCCCGTCGAACGCGTCGCGCATCGCCCAGGCCTGGGCGGCCTCGTCGTCGAGGCCAGCCGCCTTGCGCCGTCCCTCGACGAGCGCGTTCCTCGGGCCCCTGCACGCAGGGCCGAGCCGGCGCTCCATGTCGAGCGAGGCGCCCGCGTAGACGTGATAGCAGGACGCGAAATCCCCCTGGTTGTAGAGGGGCGAGCCGACCTGGATCGCGCCGTCCATCGTGCGCGCCAGCACGAGCAGGTCCCCCTCGGTGCAGCCGCGGAGGATCGCGAGCGCGTGGTGAGGCACCGAACGCTTGACCGCCGGCAGCCCTTGCTCTTCCTCGGCCGTCTCGGCCGCGAACGTCGAGAGCGGGACGGGATCGGGGCGCACGAGCAGCCGCTTGAGGTAGTCGGCGGGCACGCCGAAGTTGAGGTTCTGCCCCTGCGTCGAGACCGCCGCGGCGACGCCGATCACCTCGCCGTGGTCGTTGAACAGCGGGCCGCCCGAGGAGCCTGGCGCGATCGGCGCGGAGATCTGCAGCAGCGTCAGCTCCGGATCCACGACGCGGACGGCGCTCACGAGGCCGTTCGACACGGTGTCCGCGAGGCCGAGCGGATGGCCGATCGCGACGACCGGATCGCCGGGGCGGACCGCGCCGCTGTTGCCGAGGGAGAGCAGCGGGAGCCTCCGAGGCGCGTGGATCCGGACGATCGCGAGATCTCGCGCCTCGTCGAACGCGAGCACCTCGAGCACCGGGTGCTCGCTCTGATCGGAGAGGACGACCTTGAGGTCCGGCATCCCGGCGACGACGTGGAAATTCGTCGCGATCCAGCCGTCCTCGCGGACGAGGAAGCCCGCCCCGAGCGAGCCGTCGCCGCGGATCGTGACGACCGCCGGCATGGCGCGCGCCGCGATCTGCGCTGGCGTCATGGCCGCGGGCTGTGACGCGGAGATCGCCGGCTGGCTCGCCGAGCTCGCGGTGCAGCCGAGCGCCGCGAGCGCCGCCGCGGCGACGAGCGCCGAGACGCGCGGCCAGACGCGCCGCCGCGGGGGGCGGGGGCGCGATGGAGGAGCGGCGGAGGAGGGCCGGTCATCGTCATGGAGCTCGCCTGGCAGGCTGCGGTGGTTCATGTCGCTCCCCGAGGCCGCCGCGTGAGCGGCCTCCCAACAGCAAGCGTAACGAAGACCCGACGGATCGTCTCGCGCGCCCGGAGAAAATCCGGTCGTGGCCGCATATGCTGTCGCGGTGAGCCAAGACCACGACGCGCGCGATCCCATCTTCGCCCTCAGCGACGAGTTCGTCGAAGCCTTCGCTGCCCGCTGTCCTGCCCATGCCACCCTCGCGGGCATCCCCTGCGACGAAGGCGCCTGGAACGACTGGAGCCCGAGCGGCGCCGCGTCCTGGGCCTCCACGGTCGCGTCCTTCCAGGAGCGGCTCCGCTCGCTGCCGCCGCCGCGCTCCGGGGCGGAGGCGCGGTGGGGTCGCCTCGCACGCCGTGTCATGGCGGATTACCTGGATGAGCGGCTCGACGATTTCCGTCACGGCGAGCACCTGCGCGATCTCAACAACATCGAGTCGGCGTTCCAGCACCTCCGGATGGTCTTCGACCTCATGGATGTCCACAGCGCCGCCGGCTGGGAGGCCATCGCGTCGCGCCTGGAGGGCCTGCCGCGCGCGTGCGACAGCTACCGCGCTTCGCTCGAGGAGGGGCGACGGACGGGCCAGGTCGTCGCGCGCCGCCAGGTGTTCGCCGTGATCGAGCAGGCGCGCTACCAGGCGGGCGACGCGTCGTTCTTCCTCACGCTGCCGGCCGCTCACGAGGCGTCGGGTTGCGGCGCGGGCGCCGGCCGCGCGCGCGTCGCTAACGGCGTCGAGCGGGCGCGCGCCGCGTTCGGCGCGCTCGCCGGCTACCTGGAGCAGACGTACCTGCCGAGCGCGCGCGCCGCGGACGCCGTGGGAGAGGAGCGCTACCTGCGCCTCGCGCGCCGCTTCCTCGGCGCGAGCATCGACCCGATCGAGACCTACGCCTGGGGGTGGTCCGAGGTGCACGCCATCGAGGCCCAGATGGCGCGCCTCGCCGGCGAGATCCTCCCCGGCGCGTCGCTGCCCGAGGTGATCGAGCTGCTCATGACCGACCCCGCCCGGTGCGCGCAGGGCGCCGACGAGTTCCTCCGCATCATGTCCGAGCGCCAGCGAAAGGCGCTCGCCGATCTCGACGGCGTCCATTTCGACATCCCGGCGCCCATCCGTCACATCGAGGTGAAGCTCGCTCCGCCGGGCGGCGCGCTCGGCGCCTACTACGTGCCCCCGAGCGACGGCTTCAAGCGGCCCGGCACCGTCTGGTATGCGCCCGGCGCGAAGCAGGCGTTCCCGCTCTACGAGGAGATCACCACGGCGTACCACGAGGGCTTTCCTGGCCATCACCTGCAGTGCGCGCTCCAGGTGCACCTCGATGACCGGCTGAGCCGACTCCACCGCTTCCTGGTGACGAACTCCGGCCACGCCGAGGGGTGGGCCCTCTACGCCGAGCAGCTCATGTACGAGCTCGGTTATTTCGAGCGCCCCGATTACGTGCTCGGGATGCTCGCGGGCAAGCTGACGCGCGCCTACCGCGTCGTCCTCGACATCGGCATGCACCTGGAGCTGCCGATCCCCCGGGACGCGCCGCTCCACGCCGGCGAGCCCTGGCGCTACGAGATCGCCGTCGAGTACCTCCACCGCCGGGCCTTCCTCCCGCTGGAGCACGCGCACAGCGAGGCGACGCGCTATCTGGGCTGGCCGGGGCAGGCGATCTCCTACAAGGTCGGCGAGCGCGTCGTCCTGGAGCTGCGCGACACGCTGCGGCGCCGCCACGGCGAGGCCTTCGATCTGAAGGCGTTTCACGCCAGGGTGATCGGCTCCGGGTCGGTCGGGCTCGATCACCTGCGCGAGATCGTGCTCGACGACGCCGCGCCCTGAGCGTGCGTCGGACACGCGCTCGTCGGACAAGCGCCGCCCGCCCGCTTCGCGCCTCGACGCGCGGCCACGCGCGTGCCAATCGACGCGGGTGAGCGCTCCCCCAGCGAACGAAGCCCCCGAGGCGCGGCCGGACGGCTCGGACCTCTGCACCGCGTGTGGCCTCTGCTGCACGGGGCTGCTCTTCGACGTCGCGCCGCTCGAGGAGCACGAGCTCCCGCGGGCCGAGAAGCTGCGCCTGCCGCTCGCTTGCAATCGGTACCACGACGCCTTCAGCCTGCCGTGCCCCTGCCACCTCGACCGGAAGTGCACCGTCTACGAGGCGCGCTTCTCCGTGTGCAGCAGCTACGAGTGCGGCCTGCTGCGGCGCTGCAAGGCGGGCGAGGTGCCGCTCGGCGAGGCGCTGTCCCGCGTCGAGCGCGTGCTGCGCCTGACGGACGACGTGCGCGCGCGGGTGCCGCCGCTCGTGCCGCCGCGCCCGCTCTGGGACGAGGCCCGCGAGCACATCCGCCGGCGTGACGCCGAGGACCCGTCGCCCGCGTGGCAGGGCGAGCGCGGCGCGCTCGTCGCCGCGCTCGGTGAGCTCCGGATCGCGTGCAGGGAAGGGCTCGATCCGTAGCGCCGGCGCCTCGCGAGGGCCGCGGGAAATGGTCTTTCCCATGTCGGGGTCCAATCCGCGGGGCGCTCCAACGTGCTTTGGAGATCTCCCTCGCTCTGTCCTGCAAAGATCTCCAGGGCCCCCAGGACATCGACGAGCGCGGAGACTCCCATGCTTCGTCCAGGCCGAGCGTGATCCGCCCTCGGCTGCGCGCGCCGCGCCCTCGTCGACATGCTTGTCTCGGCCTCCCGGCGGCCGGCTCCACGCCGTATATACGACCCATGGAACCGACGAGCCGCCGGCTGACCAACAAGTATTCTGCCATCGCTGCAGTGATCAGCTTCGTCACTCAGCCCATTCCCGGCGCAGATGAGTTGATCGTGGTTCCCATTCATTACGCCTTCTCCGTGTCGCTGACCCGGCGCCGGGGCGTGCCGCTCCGCAGGGCTCCGTGGCTTCAGGTGAGCAAGATCATCTGGGGTGGAGCGGCCGTAAGGCTCTTCGCCAACTTCACGCTCGGCCTCGTCCCGGTCGCCGGTCTCTTCTCCAATGCGGTCACCGCCGTCGCCTTGACGGAGTTCCTGGGCCGCTACCTCGACGCCGCGCTGAGCAGCAAGGCGCCGCCTCCCGCGGTCTCCCTCAGGGCCATCCGGGATGCCCTGCGGAGCCCAAGGCGAGCGCGGAGCGCTCAGCGGTCGTGGCTCAGGATCCGCCGCGCCGTCCGCGAATCCGTCCCTGCGCCGACTCCTGGTTGAGGCGCCTTGTCCCGCTGGACGGGAAGCTCGGAGCTCGCGCGGCCTCGGGGCGCCCGGCGGTCGCGACGCGGTCCACGGCCAGGGAATCCGCGGCGCCGGGTCATCCGCCGCACCCTCGCCCTCCTGCGCGCCGCGTTGACGAGCGCGTCGCCTGCGCGCCCGCCGTGGAGCCGCCTCGGCCCGCCCGCGCGCGGCGGTCTCGCCTGGCGTCTCTCCTGGCGATCGCCGCCCAGATCGAATAGATCCCCGGCCATGCTCTCCGAGACCCGCGAGAAAGTCCTCGACATCAAACGGCGCTTTGAGGCGCTAAGGGGGCATCTTTGACGTCCCCAAGCTCGAACGGATGCTCCAGGATCTGACCCAGACGACGCTGTCGTCGGGGTTCTGGAACGATCAGGAAAAGGCCCAAGCCGTCCTCCGCAAGCGCGCCCAGGTCGAGTCGAAGCTCGAGGTGGCGCAGCGGCTCGGCCGCGAGATCGAGGATCTCGCGGAGTACCTCGAGCTCGGCGCTGCCGAGGGCGACGAGGGTGTCATCGCCGACGCCGACGCGCAGGCCGACGCCATCGCCGGGCGCCTGCGCAAGGTCGAGCTCGATCGCATGCTGTCCGGCCCCGCCGACCGCGGCAACGCCATCGTCAGCATCCACCCGGGCGCCGGCGGCACCGACGCGAAGGACTGGGCGTCCATGCTCCTCCGCATGTACCTGCGCTTCTGCGAGCGCCGCGGGTACAAGACGGAGATCATCGACTACCAGGACGGCGACGAGGCGGGCATCGACGCCGTCACCCTCACGGTGAGCGGCGACGCCGCCTACGGCTATCTGCGCTCCGAGGCCGGGGTCCACCGCCTCGTCCGGATGAGCCCGTTCAACGCCGATCACACCCGCCAGACCGCGTTCGCCGCCGTCGAGGTCACCCCGGACAGCGACGACGAGATCAACATCCAGGTCAACGAGAAGGACATCGAGATCACGACGATGCGCGCCGGCGGCAAGGGCGGGCAGAACGTGAACAAGGTCGAGACCGCCGTTCGCCTGCGGCACATACCGACCGGACTCAACATCGTGTGCCGCGCCGAGCGCAGCCAGCACCAGAACCGCGCGATGGCGATGAAGGTCCTCAAGGCGAAGCTGTACGAGATGGAGCTCCAGAAGCGGGAGGCCGAGGTCCAGGCCTACAACGCCGCGAAGAGCTCCATCAACTTCGGCAGCCAGATCAGGAACTACGTCCTCGCGCCCTACCGGCTCGTCAAGGACGTGCGCACCTCCACCGAGGCCACCGACGTGGACGCCGTCCTCGACGGCGATCTCGAGGGCTTCATCGAGGCCTACTTGCTCGCCGCGGCCGGCGGTTCGCTCAGGAAGGGCGGCTCCGTCGCGGAGGACGACGCTCCGTGAGCCAGCAAAAAGACAGACCGAACGACAAGAAGACCGAGCGGCTCGTGAAGGAGGCCGCCGAGGCCGCGCGCGCCGAGGAGACGCTGATCGCCACGCGCAAGGCGAAGGCGGCCCGCCTCCGCGCGCGCGGCGACAACCCGTTCGCCAACGACGTCACGGAGGGCGAGCCGCTCGTCGAGCTCGCGGCCGTCCGCGCCCGCTTCGACGGGGCGCGGGCTGCGGCCGAGCCGAGGCCCGAGGGCGCGGCGCCCGAGCGATCCGCCTCCGCCGCGGCGGATCGCTACGATCCGGCGCGCGTCGAGCCGGTCCCGTTCCGCGTCGCGGGCCGGGTCCTCTTCGTGCGCTCGTTCGGCGGCGTCACCTTCGTCCGGCTGCGCGACCGCACCGGCGAGCTCCAGCTCTACTGCGAGCAGGGGAGCCTCGCCGATTTCGAGCGGCTGGAGGACATCGATCTCGGCGACTTCGTCGAGGCCCACGGCGTCGCGATGGCGACGCAGAAGGGCGAGCTCTCGATCCGCGCGGGGCGCCTCCGGCTGCTCACGAAGGCCTACCGCCCGCTGCCGACCAAGACGAGCTTCAAGGACGTCGAGTCGCGCTACCGCATGCGGTACGTCGATCTCGTGGCCAACCCGCACGTCGCGGGGGTCTTCCGCGCCCGCACCGCGATCGTCGCCGCGCTGCGCGGGTTCCTCGACGCGCGCGGCTTCCTCGAGGTCGAGACCCCGACGATGCACACGCTCGTCGGCGGCGCGGCCGCGAAGCCGTTCAAGACCCACCACAACGCGCTCGACCTCGAGCTCTTCATGCGCATCGCGCCGGAGCTCTTCCTGAAGCGGCTCGTGGTCGGCGGCTTCGAGCGCGTCTACGAGATCGCGCGCTGCTACCGGAACGAGGGGCTGTCGACGCGGCACAACCCCGAGTTCACGATGCTCGAGTACTACCAGGCGTACGCGACGTACGAGACGCTGATGGACGCCACCGAGGCGATGCTCCGCCACGTCGACGCCCGCCTCGCCGAGCGGCTCCCGGCCGAGCACGCGGCCTGGGCCGCGCAGCGCACGTACTCGCTCGAGCGCTTCGAGCGCGTCCCCATGGCCGAGGGGATCGCCCGCGCCCTGTCGAAGTCGGGCCTGCCGGCCGACGTCCCGCAGCGCGTCGCCGCGGACGACGCCCCGATCAAGGAGTGGGCGAAGGCGGCGAAGGCGAGCGGGCGCGAGATCGACTGGACGAACTTCCGCGCGGGCGCGAAGAAGTGCGAGTCGCCGGGTGAGCTCGTCTTCTGCGCCTACGAGTACGTGGTCGAGCCGTTCCTCACGAGGGACTACCGCACGGAGGCGGGCGACAAGAGCGTCCCTGTCTTCATCATCGACTATCCCTTCGAGGTCTCCCCGCTCGCGCGCAAGAAGGACAGCGATCCTTCGCTGGTCGACCGCTTCGAGCTCTTCATCGACGGCCGCGAGCTCTGCAACGCCTTCAGCGAGCTCAACGACCCCGAGGACCAGGACGCGCGCTTCCGCGCGCAGGTCGAGAAGAAGTCGCGGGGCGAGGAGGAGACGATGGATTACGACGCCGACTACGTCCGCGCCCTGGAGCACGGCCTCCCGCCGACGGCGGGCTTCGGCATGGGGGTCGATCGCCTGACGATGCTCCTCACCGGCGCGACCTCCATCCGCGACGTCATCCTGTTCCCGCTCCTCCGTCCCGAGACCGACGCGTGATCGAGCTCTCCAGGTCGTTGCAGGCCGCGCTCCTCGCCGCCGTCGCTCTGGGCATCGTCCTGCTCGCCTGGCGGGGCTACACCCGCTTCGACAAGAAGGGCGAGCTGGAGCCGCGGCGCCCCGGCGTCGTGCGCGTCGGGGTCGTGGTCGCCCTCACGGGCGCCAGCCTGCTCGCGCTCACGCTCGTCGCGTCCAGCGGGCGCGCGAAGGGCCTCGCGCCCATCGGCGCCTTCTTCGCGAGCAATACGGAGAGGATCGCCCCGCTCGTCGCCACGCTGATCGTGGGGGGTGCCCTTCGGCTGTTCCGGGCCAGGACGGCTGCGGACAAGGGCCGGTGGCTCTCCGGCAGGTGGGGGGCCAAGGCCCGCGTGGGGCTCCGCGTGCTCGGCGCGATGTCCCTGCTCGCCGCGCTCGCGATCGTCGTCCTCTGGGTCGCGGTCCTGCCCATCCATCCGACCTTCAGGTGGATCCTTGGAGGCACCCTGTTCGGCGCGGGCGCGGGCTATCTGGTCGCAGGGAGCCGCCCCGTCCGCAAGGGGCTCTATCGCGCGCTCGGCTGGTGGTGGGGCGCGCTCGTGGGCGTGGCGTTCGGCGTCACCGCGACGCTCACGGCCAGGATGCCCGTCGGGAAGGGCGCGTCGTTCAATTCGACGGATCAGATCATCCGCTTCACCGCGCTCGTCTCGAGCGTCGTCTTCCTGTTCTTCGTGCTGTCGGCGCTCCTGCCGCTCGCCCTCGACGCGCTCGAGCGCCGGAGCTTCGTGCCCCACGTGGCCGCGCGCCACGTGCGCGCCTCGAAGAGCGGCTTTCTCACGGTCATCTCGGTCCTGTCGATGGCCGGCGTCGCGGTCAGCTCGTGCGCCCTGTGCTCGGTGACGAGCATCATGGGCGGCTTCGGCGCCGACCTGAAGCGCAAGATCCTCGGCAACAACGCGCACATGGTCGTCGACGCCTCCCGCCCTGGCGGCTTCGGCAACTGGGACGACAAGCTCACCCAGGTGCGCGTCGCGCTCGCGCCCTACGGAGGCGCCGCGACCCCGGTCGCGGCCGGCGAGGCGATGGGCTCGAGCGCCTCGAACACCGCGGGCGCGCTCGTCCGCGGCATCGATCCGGACACCATCGGGCAGGTCATCGACCTCGCCAAGAACATCGAGGTCGGCAGCTTCGACTACCTGCGCGATCCCGAGAAGCTGACGAGCCTGCCTCCCGAGGAGATCATCGGTCGAGGTCCGGGCGGGGAGCCGTACTTCAAGGGGCCGGACTTCCGCCAGCCGACGGACGTCGACCCGTCGGTGCGCGACTACCTGAAGCTGCAGACGCGCGTGTACCCGGGCGTCATCATCGGCCGCGAGCTCGCGAAATCGCTCCACGTGCTCGTCGGGGACGAGGTGACGCTCCTTTCGCCGATGGGCGAGCTCGGCCCCACCGGCGTGATGCCGCGCTCCCGCAAGTTCCGCGTCGCGGCGATCTTCTATAGCGGCATGTACGAGTACGACGTCACGCACGCGTACGTCTTGATGGAAGAGGCGCAGAGGTTCTTCAGCCTCGACGACAAGATCACCCACATCGACATCCGGGTCCCGGATCCCGAGCGGGTGCAGGAGGTCCGCCCGGCCGTGGAGGCGGCCGTCGCCGCGAGCGCCGCGCTCGACGAGGCGCCGGAGGGAGGCAAGCCGCCGCCGCAGCTCCGCGTCCGCGACTGGATGGAGATGAACAAGAACCTCTTCAGCGCGCTCAAGCTGGAGAAGATAGCGACGTTCATCATCCTGTCCATTGCCATCGCGGTCGCGAGCTTCTGCATCGTCTGCACGCTGCTCCTCATGGTGACCGAGAAGGGCAAGGAGATCGCCGTCCTGAAGGCGCTGGGCGCCTCGGACAACGCGGTGATGCGCGTGTTCATGCTCGAGGGCGTGATCATCGGCGCCATCGGCACGATCTACGGTGTCGGCACCGCGCTCGCGGTCTGCACGGGCCTGTACTGGTTCGGTGTCCGGCTCGATCCGGACGTCTATTACATCGACCGGTTGCCCGTGAACGTGAACCTCTCCGACTACGCGATGGTCGCGGTCGCGTCGATGCTCATCTGCACCATCGCCACCATCTACCCGGCCCGCGCCGCCTCGAGGCTCTCTCCGGTCGACGGGCTCCGCTACGAGTAATCACTCCATGTCCACTCCGCTCGTCGTCGTCGAAGACCTCCGCAAGACGTTCGTTCACATGGGCCGCGAGCTCCACGTGCTCTGCGGCATCGACATCGTCATCAACCAGGGCGAGGTCGTGGCGTTCGTGGGCCCCTCGGGCGCCGGCAAGAGCACGTTCCTCCACTGCATCGGCACGCTGGACCTCCCGACGAGCGGCCGCATCCGCCTCGGCAACGACGAGCTCACCGGCCTGCCGGGCTCGCGGCTCGCGGCGATCCGGAACCGGACGATCGGCTTCGTCTTCCAGTTCCACCACCTGCTCCCCGAGTTCAACGCGGTCGAGAACGTGATGATGCCGGGCCTCATCCAGGGGAAGACCCGCCGCGAGATGGAGCCGCTCGCGCGCTCGCTGCTCGCCGAGGTCGGGCTCGCGGCGCGCGCGACGCACCGGCCGGGGGAGCTGTCGGGCGGCGAGCAGCAGCGCGTGGCCCTGGCGCGGGCGCTCGTCCTGTCGCCGAAGCTCCTCCTCGCCGACGAGCCGACCGGGAACCTCGACACCGCGACGAGCGACTCGATCCACCAGCTGTTCTTCGAGATGAACCGGAAGCACGGCACCACGGTCGTGGTGGTCACGCACAACCTCAGCTTCGCCGAGTCGATGCCGCGCGTGGTGACCATGCGCGACGGGACGATCGAGAGCGATCGCATCGGCAGCGAGCGCGCCGCGGCCCTCGGGTACCGCGACGGCTCAGCCGGATAGCCGCTCGCTCAGCAGCTCGGCCGCGCGCAGCGACATGGCCATGATGGTCATCTGCGGGTTCACGCCGAGCGACGAGGGGATCGCGCTTCCGTCGCACACGTAGAGCCCGGCGACGTCGTGCGCCTGGTGGTCCGGCCCGAGGCACGATGACCGCGGATCCACCCCGATACGGCACGTCCCGAGCGGGTGGAACGCGGCCACGTCGAGGTCCCCGGCCTGGATCTGCCGCGCCTTGAGCCGCTCCAGGTCCGCGGGGCCGTTCACCTCGTCGCAGCCGGCGACGAGCGGCAGGACGCGCTGCGCCCCCGCGGCCAGGAACACCTCGCAGAGCAGCTCGACCCCGCGCTGCATCCTGGCGACGTCCTCCCGGTTCATCGTGTAGAGCACGAGCGGCGTGCCGCCGATCCCGGGCCTCACCTCGCCGCGGCTCGTGTCCTTGATCATGAACCCGAACGTCGCGAGGTGCGGATACCGCTCCATCAGCTCCGTGTAGCGATGTCCCGTCCAGGGCACGGCCAGCGCGGCGACGTCGAACGGGAGCGAGCCTCCCTCGAACATCAGCCCTTCGTCGGCGAAGTGGTCGATCTGGTAGCCCTGCGGGATGCCTTGCCACTGATCGATCCGCTCATCGAAGAGCGCCATCACCTTCGACGCCGGGTGGATCGAGAGGTTCTTTCCCAGCGCGCCGCTCGACAGGCACGCTCCGCTCCGGCGCAGGAGCAGCGGCGTCATCAGCGCGCCGCCGGCCACGACGACGGCCTCCGCCCTGACCACGAGCCGCGGCCCCCGCGCTGCGCCGCTCGCCGCGCGGCCGCCGTGGCCTCCGGCCCTCGTGTCGCCGCCGAGCACTGCGGTCGCCCCCCGCGCGCGGCCCGCCACGATGTCGATCGTCCTGACCCGCGCCGCCGTGATGAGCTGCGCGCCCCGCTTCAGCGCCTCGGGCACGTAGCTCACGTCGGTCGAGCGCTTGGCCCCCGTGGGGCAGCCGAAGCAGCAGATCCCCTGCCCATCGCAGTCCGGCGCGTTGCGCTGGAGCGGCCCGTGCCGCAGCCCGAGCCGCTCCGCCCCGCGCCGGACGATCGGCCCGATCGCCCCGAGGTGAAGCGGGTCGGCCGGGGCGACCTGGAGCATGCGCTCGACGCGCTCGTAATAGGGAGCGAGCCCGCCGGACGAGAACTCCGCAGGGAGCCCCATGCCGTCGCGCCACGACGCGAAGGTGCTCTCCGGAGCCCGGTAGCAAGTCCCGGAGTTGATCACGGTGCTCCCTCCGACGGCGCGCCCGGCGAACACCGGGATATTCACGTTGCCGAGCGTCATGTCGAGCCCGTGGTCGCGGTACATCTCCCGGTAGGCGCGCGCGGGCCGTCCGGTGAAGCTCGAGCGGCGGTGGAAGTCGCCCTCCTCGAGCATGAGCACCGCATGTCCGCGCGACGCGAGCTCGTAGGCCGCGGCCGCTCCGCCGGCGCCGGTCCCGATCACGAGGACCTCGCACTCGAGCTCCAGGTCCTCCTCGACCTCGCGCCCGTCGGTCACCTGCGCGAGCCAGCGCGGCGCCTCGTCGCGCACCGTGGGCAGCTCGTAACGGCAGCCGACGTGCTTGAACATCTCGGGCCGGTCGTAGTGGACGAACCGGAGCGGCGTGAGCGCGGCGCGGAGCAGCGAGCGCAGCGTCCGCGCCCGGCTCTGCTCGAAGCCGCGGAGCACCTCCATCCGCTCCTCGAGCGGCAGCGCCGACAGCGGCCTGAGCCGGAAAGGAAGGGGAGCGAGCTCTATCGCCCACAGCGCCGCGCGCACCCCCTGCGCCAGGTGCGGCGGGATCGAGCCGAGCCAGGCCGCGAGTCGGCTGGCGGTCGCGGCGCCCGCGCCGTCGAGGAAGCGGCCGGGCGGCATCGCCGCCTCGGCGAGCGCGGCGGCGATGCGCATCTCCCGCCCAGAGAGCCTGGCCTCCGCGCCGCCCTTTGCCCCGGGGGCCCTCTCCGCGCCGGCATCCTCCCTCGGTGTCCCGGGCCAGCGTTCCCTCCGCTCCAGCGCGGGCAAGCGCCCGAAATCGAGGTCCAATCCAAGGGTCATGGTCCTCCGAACCGCTCGTGAAAACTTCTGTTAATTCTGTAGCAACAGAATCGTCACGGCGCAAGGCGGCCTGATCCGGTGGACGTGGCGCGCAGGCGGGCTGAGCCGCTGCTCTCGCGTGCTGGACATGGCGCAGGCGGGACGATCCGCTGCTCTTCCGCGCGCTGGACGACGCGGAGCACACGCGCCCTGTCACGGCATCGGCAGGACCCAGATCGGCGAGCGAGGCTGGAGCTCGAGGTGCTTCCAGGCGTCCACGGCGATCGCCATGCCGAGCTCTCCCTCATCGCGGAGGCTCGCGGCGACCGCGCGGAAATAAGGGGCGTCTGGGCGCTCGATCGCGAGGATGCCCTTCGGATCCGACGGGCTCGGGGTGAACGGGCGGCCCGCCTTCGCCCGGCGCGTATCGCTCACGAGCGAGATTTCGTCCATGCGGGCGGTGAAGTGCGGCCCTCCGTCGAACGGATCGACCCTGTGGGCATAGCGGAAGCCGACGCGGCGGAGCAGCTTCTCCACCCCCCGGGTCTGCGCCCCGACCTTCCCGATCACGCGCTGCGCGTCCTCGGGCAGCAGCGAGGCGTAGATGGTCCCCTCCGGGAAGAGCCCCTTGATGAACTCCTTGTTCTTCTTGGAGAGGAGATCCGCGTCGGCATAGCTCATGTCGGTGAACTTGCGCCCGAGCGCTTCCCAGAGGTGGCTTGTCCCGTCCGGCTCGAGGGGGGGCATCAGCTCCGCGAGGATCTCGTCCTGGAACAGCGCGGAACGCGCGGCCATGTAGAGGAAGCGAACATAGGAGATCATCGTGCCGAGCCGCTCGGGCCCTTGCCGGTACTCCGGCATGAGCACGAGCCCGCCGATCTCCGTGGGGCCGTTGTACGAGTAGCCGATGCGCAGCACGGTATGATGGAAGTGCTTGTCGATCGTGGCCGAGTACTTCTCCTCGTCGAGCACGTCGAAGAAGATGTAGGGGACGCCGCGCCGGCCGAGCTGCGCGATGATCATCGACGTCCCGACGATCATGCCCTTGTCGCCCTTCGTCAGGTCGACGAGGACGAAGACGTATTGGCGGAGGCGGGGATCCTGGATCGCCCCGTTGAAGCTCCTGTGGCTCTCGGCGACGATCTCGTGGATTGCGTCACGGTTGTTCGGCAGGTTGACCGAGTTCAGGTGGCGCGCGACATAGAGGAGCTGTTCCTCGTCGCCGGTCACGGCTGCGCGTATCTCGAACGAGACCATCGCCGGAAGCCTACGCGTGGGGCCCGTCCTTGGCCATTGCTCCGGAGGCCGCGCGCGCGGCCCAGAGCGGCGATCGCCGCGCGCCCTGGCCGGCCGGGCAGCGCGAGCCTGGCGCGGGACGTCGCGCGCGTCAGCCGAGCTGAGCGCGCGACGCTTCGTCCGTGGCGTCGGGCGGCGGCTCCGCGCGTCAGCCGAGCTGAGCGCGCAGTGCTTCGTCCATGGCATCGAGCGGCGGCTCCCGCCCGGTGTACAGCCGGAACTGCTCTGCTGCCTGGTGGAGGAGCATCCTCCCGCCGTGAACGGCGGTCGCTCCGCGCCGGCGCGCCGCCGCCACGAGCTCCGTGATCATCGGTTTGTACACGATATCCATCACAAGGAGACCTTCCCGCAACACCTCCTCCGGGACAGGGCTTCGTGCATCGACCTCGGCCATGCCGAGCGACGTGGCGTTCACGAGGACGCCGTGGTCGGGCGACAGCGCCGCTGCGTCGAGCGGCACGGCCGCCCCGCCGACCGCCGCCGCGAGCTGCCGCGCCTTCTCGAGATCGCGGTTCGCCACCGTGACGCTGGCGCCGCGCTCCGCGAGCCCGAACGCGACCGCGCGCGCCGCGCCGCCGGCGCCGAGGAGCAGCACCCGCGCGCCCTCGAGCCGCGTCACCTCCTCGAGCGCCCGCACCGCGCCGATCCAGTCGGTATTGTAGCCCCTGAGGCGCCCGTCGTCGTTCACGATGGTGTTGACCGCGCCGATCCGCTCGGCGACGGGATCGAGCTCGTCGAGCAATGGAATTACCGCCTGCTTGTAGGGCATCGACACGCCGAGGCCGCGGATCCCGAGCGCGCGCATCCCGCGCGTCGCGCCTTCAACATCGGTCACCGCAAAAGGGATATAGGTAAAATCGAGTCCCAGCGCGCGGTAGCCGGCGAGGTGCATGGCGGCCCCTGTCGTTACCGGATGACGCGACATTGATCCGCAGAGTGTGAGGCGGCCCAGAGCTTGGGAGAGTGGTGCAGTCGATGAAGTGCAGCCGTGCATGCAGCGAAGCTGGCTTGTCTCGCGCGCGGATGCTAGCCCCGCCAGAGATGAGCGAGCCCAGCGTTCCCCGGCCGGCGGTGGAGGCCGCGGCGGCGTGCCTCCAGCCTGACAAGGCCGGACTTTTCATGCTTCGATCCGAGCGCGCGCTCGCGCGGCGCGCCTACCAGACGGTCGCGCCGTTCGGGCGGAGCCTCCTCAAGATCCTCGCGGCGCTCGCGATCCTCACGCTGGGTCGCTCGACCCTCGCGGACCAGTACCACGTGCCCACCGGCTCGATGTGGCCGACGATCGCCCCGGGCGACCGCATCCTCGTCGACAAGGTCGCCTACGGGCTCCGCGTCCCGCTCACGGATCATTACCTCTTCGAGCGCAGCGGGCCGAGCGCCGGCGACGTGGTGCTCTTCGCGGATCCGCGCGGCGGGTCCACCCTCCTCGTCAAGCGGGTGATCGCGCTCCCGGGCCAGACGGTGATGCTCCGGCAAGGCGTGCTGTACGTCGACGGTGCGGCGCAAGCCCTCGAGCAGCTCGGGGACGGCACGAGGGTGGAGCACCTCGGCGGCGTCACTCACGCGGCCGGCGAGCCCGACTTCGACGCGTTCGGTCCGGTCGTCGTCCCGCCGGACCACCTCTTCGTGATGGGCGACAACCGCGCCGCCTCGCTCGACAGCCGGGCGATGGGGGCTGTGCCGAGGGAGCTGCTGCGCGGCCGCGTGCTCCGCGTCGTCTATCACCATGACGCCGCGGGCTTCGATCTGTCCCGCGCGCTGCGGAGCGTCGACTGAGCGGCTGCTCTAGGCTTCCCCGCTTGCCACCATCTCCCTGAGCTCATCGCCGCTCAGGGTCTCGACCTCGTAGAGCCGGGCGGCGACGCGCTCGAGCGTCGGCCGGTGCCCCTGGATCAAAGCGCGCGCCCGCGCCTCCGCGTCCGCGAGGATCCGCGCGACCTCCGCGTCGATCGCGCGCGCGGTCGCGTCGCTGCACTCCCGCGGCCCTGCGCCGGACGGCATCGCGCCCTGCGCTTCGCCGAGGAACGACAGCGGCCGGCGCGGCTCGAGCGCCGAGAGCCCGAGCCCCTGGCCCATCCCGAGCTCGCGCACCATGCGACGCGCGAGCTCGGTCGCGTTGAGCAGATCGTCCTGCGCGCCGGTCGAGAGGTCTCCGACGGCCTCCTCCTCGGCGACGCGCCCGCCCAGCAGCACGACCAGCCGATCGAGGATCTCCTGCCGGCTCCACAGGTAACGATCCTCGCGCGGCTGCTGGATCGTGTACCCGAGCGCGCCCGGCCCCCGCGGCACGATGGACACCTTGCGCACCGGATCCTGCGTCGGCAGCAGCGAGGCGGTCAGCGCATGCCCCACCTCGTGGTAGGCGACGACGAGCTTCTCGCGCGCTCCGAGCCGCCTGCCACGGCGCTCGAGCCCCGCGAGCCCGCGCTCGATCGCCGCCTCCAGATCGCCGTGTCCCACCGCCTCCGCGCCGCGCCGCGCGGCGAGCAGCGCCGCCTCGTTGACGATGTTCGCGAGGTCGGCGCCGACGAGCCCCGCGGTCTGCGCGGCCACGGCGTCGAGATCCGCGCCAGGATCGAGCGCCACCTTCCTCGCGTGCACCGCGAGGATCTCCTTCCGTTCGGCGAGGTCGGGCCGGTCGATGTGCACCCGGCGATCGAACCGCCCTGGCCGGAGCAGCGCCGGGTCGAGGATCTCGGCGCGGTTCGTCGCGCCGATCACGACCATGGCCGTGTGCGCGTCGAACCCATCCATCTCGGTGAGGAGCTGGTTGAGCGTCTGCTCCCGCTCGTCGTGGCCGCCGACGGACCCGCCGAGGCCGCGCACCTTGCCGACCGCATCGAGCTCATCGATGAACACGAGGCAGGCCCCCTTCTCGCGCGCCTGCGAGAAGAGGTCGCGCACGCGCGCGGCGCCGACGCCGACGAACATCTCCACGAACTCCGACCCGCTTGCGCTGAAGAAGGGGACGCTCGCCTCTCCCGCGATCGCCCGAGCGAGCAACGTCTTGCCCGTGCCGGGCGGCCCCACGAGGAGCACCCCTCTGGGCATCCGCCCGCCGAGCTTCTCGTAGCGCTCGGGCGCTTTTAGGAAGTCGACGATCTCGCTGAGCTCCGTCTTCGCCTCGGCGTTGCCGGCGACATCGCGGAACGTCGCGATCGCGCCCCGCTCCTCGTAGAGCCGCGCCTTGTGCTTGCCGAAGGCGGTCGCGGCGCCCGAGATGGTCCCTGCCGTCGTCGCGCGGCGCGACGCGAGGTGGCCCATCGCCGCCAGACCGGCGAGCGGCAGCAGCAGCCAGAGGTACGGCGGCAGCCCCAGCTCGTCCGCGACGCGCGTGTACGGGATCCCTCGCCGGTCGAGATCGGCGAGCAGATCCTTCTCGGTCTGCTCGATGCGCCCCGTGCGGTAGCTCTGCGGCGCGCGCGCGCTCAGGCCGGACACCGCGCGTCCGATGTACATGTCGTCCCGGATCTCGATCTCGGCGAGCTCTCCGCGCTCCGCGAGCGAGCGGAAGCGCGCGTACGGGATCCGGTCGTCGGACGCCGCCATCACCTGAAGCAGCAACGCCGAGCCGAGCACCAGGACGAGAACAATCCAGAGCGACCGCATGCTCCCGCCTCCGCACGGACAGGCGAAATGGCCGGCGAGGCCGACCTGTCGTCACGGTGCGCCCTGCACGGAGCCTGCCAAGACGGCCCGTGCACCCTCGCGGCAAGCGCGGCAAGCGGACGGGGCGCTCGATCCGCGGCGCAGCGCCGAGCGCGCCCGGCGCGGCATGGACGCCCGGCGCGAGCCGATCAACCCTCGCTCCATGGGGAGAGCTCTTTTCTTGATCGTGGTCACGGGTCCGTTGTCGACGTTGCTGCTCGGGTGCGGAGGGGCCTCGCCGCCTCCGATCGAGCAGCCCGAGCCAGCGCGGTCGGAGGAGCCGTCGCTGACGGCCGAGCCCACGAGCGATGCCGCCCAGGGCGCCGAGGCGCCGGAGGCAGACGCGGAGCCCGGCGCCGCGGCGCCGGCGCCGCCGCGTCGCGACGACTCGGTGCCCGACGACTACGCGCTCATGCATGGCGACTGCGTGGATCTGGGCAAGCGGCTCACAGTGCTCACGCGCTCGGAGCAGGTCGCGGCGCTCAGCGCCAAGCTCACGGCGGAGCAGCGGGGCGAGACCGAGAAGAAGATCGACGCCGTCGCGGCCACGCTGGGGGAGCAGTACGCGCAGTCGTGCGAGCAGAACGTCGGCAAGAGCGTGGATCCGAGGTCGCTCAAGTGCGCGTTCGACGCGCGGACCGTCAAGGCGTTCGAGGCATGCCTCAACGCGCCGCCGCCGTCCAAATGACGCACCGGCGACGCGGCGAGCGGCGGATGACGGCGCGCTCGGCGGAGATATAATGGCCGTCTCCCATGGACGCTTCGCTCCTCGATGACCCCTGGATCGCCGCTCAGGTCGACGCCGCCGTGGCGCCTTACGTGGGGCGCCTGCCCGCGCACGAGATCGCGTGGATGCGCGAGCAGCTCGTGGAGGTCTTGCTGCACGACGAGGAGGCGAGCCGCCTCCTTCGGCGCGCGCATCCGCGCGAGGTCGACGAGAGCGGCGAGCGGGCGTTCGGGGTGCTCGGCGCAGCGGGGCGCGCCAAGGCGGGATAGCGGTGCGCACTCCGGAAGACCGGCTCCTCGCCGAGGGGCTCGACCTGCTTCAGCTGGTCGCGAAGCGCATCGCGCGCCGCCTGGGCCGCCGCATCCCGGTGGAGGACCTCGTCGCGCTGGGGCACCCGGCGCTGCTCGAGATCGTGCGGACGCACGATCCGAGCCGATCCACCTTCGAGGCCTACGCCAAGCGGAAGCTCCGGTGGGCCATCTTCGACGGCGTCCGGAGGGAGACGCGCTGGCGTTCCGCGGCCGCGCGGGCCAGCGCGCTCGCTGCGTCGGCGCGCTTCGCGGAGGGACGCGGGGCGGACGACGACGCCGACGCGCCTGCCACGCAGGAGGCCTACGCCGCGCGGCTCGGCGATCTGCTCGCCGGGCACGCGGCCGCGATGGCGCTCGGCCTGCTCTCGAGTCACGGGGACGTCGCCGCCGTCCCCGACGCCGCGGACGACCCGGAGGAGCGCGCCTCTCGCGCCGAGCTCGCGCAGGCCGTGCGCCACGCCGTGCGCGAGCTCCCGGAGCGCGAGCGCACCCTCGTGGAGCGCCACTACTTCGAGGACGAGCGCTTCGATCAGATCGCGCAGGATCTCGGGATCAGCAAGAGCTGGGCGAGCCGGCTGCACAGCCAGGCGATCGAGCGGCTGTGCGAGCTGCTCCGCACAGCGCGCTGAGGCGCGGGCGCCTCGCCGCCCGCCGGCGCATGCCGGTCAGCGCTGCCGGCTCTGGAACGAGCGGAGATACGGGGCCCGCTCGTCGTCGCTGACCGGCTCGTTGCTGATCACCCGGTGGTCGCGCGGCAAGAAATACACGAGCCGGACCGTCATGTGGTCCTTCGCGACGGTCAGCTTCCCCTTGCGACGGAGCTCCGCGGCCTCCTGGAAGCTCTGCGCCTTCGGATCGTAGGCGATCATGTGCAGATCGGACCCGAAAGGCGCGGGCAGCTCTTCCACCTCGACGATCTTGTAGATGCGGATCCCTCCGCTCTGCTCGGCGGCTGCGACCACGGCGCCGATCACCAGATCCTTGCCCGTCGGATCGGAGGTCTCGGGCACCGGGGGGGTGCGGTCACATGCAGGCGCGAGCGTCAGGATGCCGGCGCACACGGCGGCGAGCGCGATCGACCTCATGGGCGCTGAATAACATCGATGCCACCCGGCGCAAGCGGTGACCGCGCTGTTGCCCGGGTTGCGTTTTTGCGCGGGTTGCGCGGGTTGCGCTCTTACGCGGGTTGCGTGGTTGCGCAGTTGCGCGGTTGCACGGATTGCGCCGGGGCCTGCAGGCCGGGTGGGGGTCGCGGGCGTTGGTGGCGCGCTGCGACGTCGTCCGCCGCCTCGCGGCGGGGTCGTGGTAGACGGCGCGTTCGACACGGTGATCGGGAGCGATCCCTGGAGGAGTGCGATCATGCGACTCGAGGACACGAAGTTCGTCGTCACAGGTGCTGCCCAGGGGCTGGGTCGCCACTATGCGCTGCGGCTCGCGGAGCTCGGGGGCCAGGTCGCCGCCGGCGACATGAACGAGGAGGGGCTCGCGTCGCTCGTCGAGGCGAGCAAGGGGCTCGCCGGCAAGGTCCACGCGCGGGCGGTCAACGTGGCGGTGGAGGCCGAGGTGGAGGCGTTCGTCCGCTTCGCGCACGAGGCGATGGGCGGCCTGAACGGCCTCGTGAACAACGCGGGCATCCTGCGGGACGGCCTGCTCGTCAAGAAGGACCGCCAGACGGGCGCGGTCGTCAAGCTGAGCGCGGCGCAGTGGCAGGCCGTCATCGACGTCAACCTGACGGGGGCCACGCTCATGGTCCGCGAGGTCGTCGCGAAGATGATCGAGACCGAGCAGAAGGGCGTCATCGTCAACATCAGCTCCATCGCGCGCCACGGCAACCGCGGCCAGTCGAGCTACACCGCTGCGAAGAGCGCGCTCGCGGCGAACACGAAGACCTGGGCGCTCGAGTTCGCGCCGTTCGGCATCCGCGTCGGCGCCGTTGCGCCTGGCATGATCGAGACGCCCATGACGCAGGGCATGCACCAGAAGGCGCGCGACGCCTTGGTCGCCATGATCCCCGTGGGCCGCATCGGCGTACCCGAGGACATCTGGCAGGCCGTGCGCTTCGTGATCGAGTGCGAGTACTTCAACGGTCGCTGCATCGACGTCGACGGCGGCCTCACGATGTGACGCCGCCGCGCGGCCGACCGCCCCGCGGTGGGCGTGCGTTCGCGCCTCGCCTCCCGGCCGCGCTCGCGCGGCGTCGTCTTCCGCCGGTCTCACCGCCTGCATCCCTGCCCGATCCCTCTTCCATCGACGCTCCTCTGACGCTCGACCGACCGAGCGCTGCTCGGCGCGTTCGATCGCGCGCTGCTCGGCGTGCTCGAGCGAGCGCTGCTGGCTCGATCCACGGGGATTTCCGACCTCGATCCGACTCGGTGATCCGCCCAGGCGACATTCCCCTTGACGCTCCGATATTGAAAGCTATGTTCAATATCAATCCCACCCGTTACGTAGCCGGGGGTCTGCATGTACGTCTGCCTCTGCATGGGCGTCTGTGATCGAGAGATTCGTGAAGCGATGAGCGAGGGCGCCTGCTCTGTTTCGCAGGTCATGGAGTGCACGGGCGCCGGTACGCGGTGTGGCTCCTGTCGGCCGACGATCGCCGAGCTTGTCGGCGAGCGCGATGGCGCCTCGACGCCGCGTCGCCTGGTGATGGCGCCGGTCTCCAGCGCAGCTTGATCCTCCGGATTGACCGGCAACAGCCTCGATGCCCTGGTTTCCGTCGGAAGCGACGGCGGTGGCGCCTGTTTCCTTAGAAACTTCTTGCGCACCTCCGCGGACCTCGCGCATTTGTGCGGGGCGCTGGCGTCTTAGCCGGCGTCCCCCGCCTGACAGGGGCGGGGTCCGCATGACAGGCATGAGCGTGAGAGGGGTCCGATGAAGGGTGCAAAAGACGTCGTTGATGCGTTGAACGAGGTGCTTGCCGGAGAGCTCGTTGCGATCAACCAGTATTTTCTGCACGCGAAGATGTGTTCGCACTGGGGCTTCGTCACGCTCGCTGCGCACGGGCGCGCCGAGTCGATCGACGAGATGAAGCATGCCGATGCGATCATCGAGCGCATCCTCTTCCTCGATGGGCTGCCCAACCTGCAGCGCCTGGACACCCTGCACATCGGGCAGAGCGTGCCGGAGCAGCTCAAGAGCGACCTCGATCTCGAGTACCACGCGGTCAAGCGGCTCAACTCGGCGATCGCCCTCTGCCGCGACAAGGGGGATCGCACCAGCGAGGATCTCCTGGCCAAGATCCTCGAGTCCGAGGAGGAGCACATCGACTGGCTCGAGACGCAAATCGGGCTGATCGAGAAGCTCGGCGAGACCGCCTACCTCGCCCAGCAGATCCGCGAGTAGGGTAGGGTGAGGGCCGTCCCTCGCGCAGGGAGCGTTCCCCGTGCACCTTCTGGCGGCGGAGGTCGTGCTTGACGTACGATGCTCTGGACGCATGTCCAAGGGCGCCGCGGACGACCGTGCTCGCGCGCTTACGCGCCAGCGCGGCACGTCGGTCGTGATCGTCGCGCCGCGCTCGTTTCCCGGAGGAGGATGAGCGCGGCGGGGGAAATCCATGTCGAAGATTCTTGTCGTCGATGACCAGCGGAACATGCGGACCACGCTCGCGATGATGCTGCGTGGCGCCGGGTACGAGGTCGATGAAGCCGCGGACGGCAGCCAGGGCGCCGATCTGGGCGCCAAGGGGGCGTACGACGTCGTGCTCACCGACCTCCGGATGGGCGGCTTCGACGGGATCGGCGTCCTGCGCGCGGTGAAGGAGTCGAACGCGAACACGGAGGTCATCGTGATGACCGCGTACGGCACCATCGAGAGCGCAGTGGAGGCGATGCGGCTCGGCGCGTTCGACTACATCCAGAAGCCGTTCTCGGAGCAGGAGCTCCTCGTGAAGGTCGAGCGCGCGATCCAGAACCGGAAGCTCACCGGCGAGGTGCAGCTGCTCGCCAGCGAGTTCAAGGAGCGTTACCGGTTCGAGAACATCGTCGGCCGCTCGCAGGCGGTCCGCGAGGTGCTCGGCCGGATCGTCAAGGTCGCGCCCACCGACGCGACGGTGCTCATCACCGGCGAGAGCGGCACCGGCAAGGAGCTCGTCGCCAAGGCCATCCACGCCAACAGCAAGCGCGCCGACCGCCCGTTCGTGCCGGTCAACTGCGCCGCCATCAGCGAGACGCTCCTCGAGAGCGAGCTGTTCGGCCACGCGCGAGGCTCGTTCACGGGCGCGATCTCGGCGAGGAAAGGGCTGTTCGAGGAGGCCGACGGGGGCACGTTCTTCTTCGACGAGATCGCCGAGACCCCGCTCACCTTCCAGGCGAAGCTGCTCCGCGCGATCCAGGAGAACGAGATCCGCAGGGTAGGCGAGAACAAACCCATCCACGTCGACGTGCGCATCATCGCCGCGACGAACCAGGAGCTCCTGACCGCGGTGTCGGAGAAGCGGTTCCGCCAGGATCTCTACTACCGGCTGAACGTCGCGCGCTTCGTGCTCCCGCCGCTCCGCGCGCGTCGCGAGGACATCCCGATCCTCTGGGAGTTCTTCCTGGAGAAGTACAACCGCAAGATGAGCTGCCGCGCCCGCGCCGCGGACGGCGTCATCGAGGCGCTGACGCAGTACGACTTCCCCGGCAACATCCGCGAGCTCGAGAACATGGTCGAGCAAGCGGTGGCCCTCTCCGGCGGCGGCGTCATCAGCGTCGACGACGTGCTGCCCGCCGCGGTGCAGCCGAAGCGCGCGCCCGAAGCCGGCGGCAGGCTGCTCGCCGACGTCGTCGACTGCGCCGAGCGCCAGGCGATCGAGGCCGCGCTGCGGGAGTGCGACGGCAGCCGGGAGCGCGCCGCCGAGGTGCTCGGGATCAGCGCGACCACGCTGTGGCGCAAGATGACCCGCCTGACGATCACGTATCCTCCGGGCTGAAGCGGCGCCGGTCTGTCGAGCGCCTCCCGTCGCCCACCGGCCGGGCTCAGCAGCCCGTTCCCACGGCACACAGCGACCTCAGGCGGACCGCGCTCGACAGGCCGTGCTCCCTGGGCACCGCGACCTGCTGCCCATCGAGCTCAGCCTGCATTCCTCCGTTCGGGTCGTATGGATGTGGCCGCTCGATCCGAGCAAACCACCTGACTCAGCAGCAAATCAAGGGAGCTAGCCCACGCGAGCTTGCATATTTGCAATGATGCAGCGTCGGGATTTGCCTTAGTGCAATGAGGCGCCTGATGTAGACTGTGCTCTTCTGTTTCACTTTAGCGTCGGCAACCGCAACGCGTCGATTCGGGAACTTGGCCCGGTGATTGCTAGACAGGTAGGCGTATTGGATGGCGGCGCTCGCCGCAGGAGGACGCTTAATGGCCCGCATGCTGATCGTGGACGGTGAGAATTCCCAGCGTCGCGCTCTTTCGGCAGGGCTAAGCGTCGAGGGGTTCGAGGTCGTGTTCGCCGCCTCGTTCCAGGATGCGCTGCTCACCCTCGGCTCGTCCCCGATCGATGTGGCGATGATCGATCTGATGATGCCGGACCTGAACGGCCTCGAGCTCGCGCGGCACATCCGGCATGCGTTCCCGAGGGTGCGGGTCGTGCTCTCCAGCGCGTATCACCTCTCTGCGCGCCAGGTCGAGCGCGCCGACTGCGGCGCGGTGGCCTTCGTCCCCAAGCCTTACCAGGTGGGCGAGATCTGTCGCTTCCTCCGCGCCAAGACGAACGTGCTCACGCCCGCGTCGTGCTAGTAGCGCGGCGTGCGCTGCGAGCTGCTCGACTACGAACTCCCTGAGGCGCTGATCGCCTCGCGGCCCCCCGAGGAGCGCGACGGAGCGAGGCTCCTCCTGGTCGATCGCGGCCGCAGAGCGGGCGAGGTGGAGCACGCGGCGATCCGCGATCTCGACCGGTACATCGAGCGCGGCGCGCTCGTCATCGTCAACGACACGAAGGTCGTCCCCGCTCGTCTGTTCGGGAGGAAGCGCGGCACAGGCGGGCAGGTCGAGCTCTTCCTGCTGCACCGGCTGGACGGGGCGCCGGCCGGCGCGGAGGACCTCGGCGGAGGGCCGCAGGAGAGCGCGCCGCGGTCCGAGCGCTGGCGGGCGATGGGGCGCGCCTCCAAGCCGATACGCCCGGGATCGGTGCTCGATATCGAGCGCGACGGGGCGCTGGTCGCGGAGGTGCTGGAGCGCGCCGAGGACGGCGTGCTCACGGTGCAGCTCTCCTCGCCCGCGGGGCTGTCCGTCGCCGCCGCGATCGACGCGTACGGGCACGTCCCGCTCCCGCCCTACCTCGGCCGCGGCGACGACGCGTCCGATCGCGAGCGGTACCAGACCATCTTCGCCCGGGTCCCAGGAGCGGTCGCGGCGCCCACGGCGGGCCTCCACCTCTCGCCCGGCCTCGTCGAGCGGCTCCGCGCGAACGGGGTCGAGATCGCGAGCGTCACGCTGCACGTCGGCCTCGGCACGTTCCAGCCGGTCACGGTCGACGATCTCGACCTGCACCCGATGCACGCGGAGGTCTACTCGATCCCGGACGCGACCGCGGGCGCGATCGCGGGGGCGCGCGCGCGCGGCGCGCCGGTGATCGCGATCGGCACCACCGTGGTTCGCGCGCTGGAGTCGGCCGCCGATCCGGCCCGCGCAGGCCTCGTGCGGGCGCAGTCCGGGGAGACGCGCCTCCTCATCCAGCCGGGCTATCGGTTCCGCGTCGTCGACGCCCTGCTGACCAACTTCCACCTGCCGCGCTCGACGCTGCTCGCGCTGGTGTTCGCCTTCGCCGGACGCGAGCGCACGCTCCTCGCGTACCGCGCGGCGATCGACGCCGGCTACCGCTTCTACTCGTATGGTGACGCCATGTTGATCCGTGGGGTGGACGCGCCATGAGCCGGACGCCTGGCTTCTCCTTCTCCGAGCTCGCGAGGGACGGGCATGCCCGGACGGGCGTGCTCTCCACGCCGCACGGCGACGTGCTGACCCCGACGTTCATGCCGGTCGGCACCCAGGGGAGCGTGAAGACGCTGACCCCCGCCGAGGTGGCCGCGACCGGCGCGAGGATCGTCCTCGGCAACACGTACCACCTGTGGCTCCGCCCTGGCCCCGAGCTCGTCGCGCAGCTCGGCGGCCTGCACGCGTTCACCCGCTGGCCGCACGCGATGCTCACGGACTCCGGGGGCTTCCAGGCCTTCTCGCTCGCCGAGCGGCGCACCCTCGTCGAGGACGGCTTCGTGTTCCGATCGCACCTCGACGGCGCCCGCAAGGCGCTCACGCCCGAGGTCGCGATGGAGGTGCAGGGGCTGCTCGGGGCCGACATCGCGATGCAGCTCGACGTGTGCCCGCCAGGCGGGGCGCCGCGCCCGGAGGTCGAGGAGGCGTGCCGCCTGACGACGCGCTGGGGGAAGCGCTGCCTCGCCGCGAAGCGCCCGAGCCAGGCGCTCTTCGGCATCGTGCAGGGCGGCACCTCGGTCGCGCTGCGCATGGCGCACGCCGATGAGCTCGGCGCCTTGCCGTTCGACGGGCTCGCCCTGGGCGGCTTCTCCGTGGGCGAGCCGATCGCGATGATGCACGAGGTCGTCGCGCAGATCGGGCCGCACCTCGACCCGACGCGCCCCCGCTACCTCATGGGCGTGGGGACGCCGATCGACCTCGTGCACGCCATCGGCGCCGGGGTCGACATGTTCGACTGCGTGCTCCCCACCCGGAACGCGCGGAACGGGCAGGCGCTCACGCAGCACGGCAAGATCGTCATCAAGCAGGCCCGCTACAAAGAAGATCGTTCGCCGCTCGATCCGACCTGCGCTTGCCCGACCTGCACCGGCGGATACAGCCGCGCGTACCTGAGGCACCTCTACATGGCCGGCGAGATCCTGGTGCTGCGCCTGCTGACGGAGCACAACCTCCACCTCTATGGCCGCCTGATGCGAGAAGCGCGGGCGGCGATCGCCGAGGGGAGGTACGCGGCGTTCGCTCGCGCGTGGCTCGGCGCGAGCGACGCCGGTAATGCAAACGACGCGAACGAGACGGTGGGCGCAACCGAGTCGACCGAGTCGACCGAGTCGACCGAGTCGACCGAGTGACCCTACATCGTCGCCATGGCCTCTTCGATGCGTTCGCGGAGCGGGCGCAGCGGGCGCCGTCGCGCCGCCGGCGCATCGCCCGCGCTGCCCGGAGGGTTCCGGAGTAACATGGGCGGATGGTGAGCTCTCGCCTCTGGCGTCGGGACGCGCGCTCGGATCCGCGCGCATCGGGCGGCGTCCTGGCCGCGCTCGACCCGGCCGTATGCCCGAGCCGCCGGCGCACGAGCCCGAGCCGCTCGTGTCGGTCGGATGGCCGCCTTCGCGCGCGGGTCGCGTGCTTGCCCGCGCATTCCTCGTCCATTAGCCTTCGAACTCGGCCCGCGGAATGACGCAAGACGCCAACAAGAAGCCGCTCGGACGCATCCTCCTGCAGCAACGGGCGGTCACCCAGCCCCAGCTCGAACAGGCGCTCCTCGAGGCGCGCGCGAAGGGGGTGCCCCTCGCCACGAACCTCATCGAGAGCGGCACCGTCTCCGAGGTCGCTGCGCTGAAGGCCCTCTCCGAGCAGAGCGGCGTTCCCGGCATCGATCTCAACCAGGTCTGCATCAAGCTGAGCGACCTCTCCATCCTCCCCCGCGAGATCGCCGCCAAGCACAAGCTCCTTCCCGTGCTCGTGCGCGAGGATCGCATCCTCGTGGCCATGGCCGCGCCCGCCGACAAGAAGGTGATCGACGAGCTCGAGTTCGTGACCGGCAAGCGCGTCTTCCCGTACATCGCGCTCGCGGGCCCCCTCGTGCGGACCATCGCGGCCGCCTACGACATGAAGGAGCAGGGCGAGCCGTTCTACGTGGGCGCCAAGTGCCCGCCCGAGGTGCTGAAGCGGGCCGGGCTCGGCTCCACGGCGTCGTCCGCCTCCGAGGCGCCGCCCGCGCCCCCGCCCGCCCCTTCACAGCCTGCGCAGCCTGCGCCGCGCCGGCCTGCGTCCGCCGTGCCCCCGGGGACGGCGGCCCAGGCCCCGGTGGCCCAGGCTCCTGCGGCGCCTGCTCCCAGCGCCGCCCCGCCGCCGCCGCGGCCCGCGCCGGAGCGCCCGCGTGACGACGCGGAGATCTCGTTCGCCGATCTCACCGACGAGCCGAGCCCGCCTGCTGCCCCGTCGCCGGCCCGGCTCTCCTCGGCGGGGCCGCCGCTCGTCGTCGACGACGCCATGCGGAGGGCGGCCGCGGCCGACGAGCTCACGGACACGGATTTCGGCACCGCTGACCGCGATCTGTCCGTCGTCGAGTCGCTCCCGGGCGCAGGCAAGGCGCCGCAGGGCGATCAGACGACGATCCTGGTCGTCGACGACGAGCCGGAGATCCGGAAGCTGCTCCGTCGCATCTTCGAGGAGCGCGGGTACCGCGTGGAGGAGGCCGATCGCGGGCTCCTCGCGCTGCGCATGGTCAAGGAGAATCCGCCCGACGTGATGATCCTCGACGCCATGCTGCCGGAGGTGCACGGCTTCGACATCGCCCGCCGCATGAAGGGCACCCAGCGCTACGGCCACATCCCGATCATCATGATCTCGGCCGTCTACCGCGGGTGGCGGTTCGCGGAGGACCTGAAGTCGAGCTACGGCGTGGAGGCCTACATCGAGAAGCCCTTCCGCGTCGCCGACGTCGTCGCCGCCGTGGAGAACGCGCTCCAGGCGCGCTCGATCCGCGGCGATCAGGACCGGATCTCGGCGGAGGCGGAGCGCCTCCTCGCCGCGGGGATCGCGGCGTATCGCGCGGGCGATTTCGACAAGGCCGTGCGGCACCTGCGCGAGGGCACGGCGATCGACCCGCTCGCGTACCGGCTGCACTTCCACCTCGGCCTGCTCTACGGCAAGCAGGGGCAGCTCTACGACGCCATCCAGGAGCTGGAGACGGCGCTGCACATCAACGGCAAGCACTTCCCCGCGCTGAAGAACCTCGCCGTGCTCTATCAGAAGGCCGGGTTCCGCAACAAAGCCATCGAGACCTGGGAGCGCGCGCTGGGCGTCGCCCCCGATGACCCGACGCGGCAATCGATCAAGGAGCACTTGCTCGGGCTGCTCTGAGCGCCTAGCCCATGTCGTCTGGGGCCAAGCTGTCGTAGACTGCGCCATTCCACCGGCAGGCGCGTCCTTGGATGAAATTCATCTGCGATAACTGCAAGGCCAAGTACCAGATCGGTGACGAGAAGGTCGCCGGCAAGATGGTGCGGATGCAGTGCCGGCGATGCGGGCACCTCATCCAGGTCAGCGCGAGCGTCACCGAGAGCTCCGTGGCGCGTGCTCTCCCGGTCGAGCCGCCGCGCGAGGCGGGCGACGAGGCGCACGCCGCCCCTCCGAGCGACGAGGCGCCGGCGGTGGACGGGGGCGCGGCGAGCCCGTTGAAGCCGCCGCTGGCTTCGTCGCTGGGCCAGGGCGCCGCGCCGGCGCCGCCCCGGCCGACATCCCAGGCCCTGCCGCGCCCGGCGGGCGCTCCTCGACCTCCGGTCGCGCCGCGCGCTGTCCCCGGACCGGCGTCGAGCCCGCGTCCGGCGACCGCACCGCAGGCGGCCCCTGCAGCCCGGGCTGTGCAGCCGGCGCCCGCAGCGCCGGCTCGTTCCCCTGCGCCTGCCGCCAGGGCGGCGGAGCCCACGCCGCCGGCGGGGGCCGCCGGCGCGTTCACGCGCGCGATGTCCAATGACCGCCCGCTCGGGAAGGCGCCGGCCGTGCGCGCCACGTCGAGCGAGGACTGGTACGTGGGGGTCGGCGGCGTCCCGCTCGGTCCGGTGCGGCTCTCGGTCATTCGCGACAAGGCGCTCGCCGGCGCGGTGGACGGCGAGTCGCTCGTCTGGCGCGAAGGCTTCGATGAGTGGCAGCCCCTCAAGAACTTCCCGGAGCTGCTCGAGATCGTCACGCAGGCTCAGTCCACCCGCCTGTCCCCGCCCGCGCGTCGCATCAGCACCACGGGCTCCTCTGTCGGTCAGCTGCAGGCGTCATCGGCGAAGGCGCCCGCCTCGTCGAGGGTCCCTGCGCTCGGGGGGGCCGCGCCCGCGCGCCCGGCGACGCGCGAGCCGGAGCCTCCTGGCCTGAACGAGCAGGCCCCGGCGGTCGCCGCCTTCACCGCGGCGGGGACGCCCGCTGTGTCGGCCCCGCTGCCCGCGCCGGTCGCGTCAGCTACGTCCGTTGCGTCCGTTGCGTCAGCTACGTCCGTTGCGCGCGTCACCCCGGTCGCGCCAGCAGCGAGCGCGCCGGCCGCATGGCCAGGTGCGCCGGCAGGCGCCGGGCGGACCCACGCCGCGGGCGCTGCGCCGGTGGAGGTGCTCGCCGATCCCTTCGCGGCCGATCGGACGGCCCCCGCCGCGTTTGCGCCCGGAGCCGAGCTGGCCGCGTCCGCCTCGACCGAGCTCGCCCGTGGGGCCGGCGGCCTGGGCGGGTCGCCGTCTGCGGCGTCGCCCGCGGGTGGCCTGGCCGCTGGGGTAGCGCGCTCTGCGACGGCGCCAGCAGGCGGAAGGCTGACCGCGGGGGGCTCGCCCGCCGCGGCAGGGGCCCTCTCCGCCGCGGAGCCCGCACCTCTGGTGGCCACGCCCGGCAGCCTGGTGGAGACGGTCGCGCCAAGGCGGAGATCGGGCATGAGCCCGCTCGCATACGCCTTCATCGCCATGGCCGCGGCGTTCGGTGGCGTGTCCGCTTTCGTCCTGCTCTCCCCGAAGCCGCAGCCCGTGCAGGTCGTGACCGCCCCCGCGCCGCAGAGCCAGCCGGCCGATTTGCCCACGGCGGCCCCGCCGCCGCCGCCGCCCGTCGAGCCGGACGCACCTGCACCGGCCGAGACGGCTTCCGCCCGGCCAGAGGTCGCTCCGACGGGCAAGGCGGGCGGCGTCGCGAGCCAGCGCCCTCCGCCGGACAAGCCGGTCGCTCCATCGGCCTCGGCTCAGCTCGACCGGTCCGGGTTCGGCGCTGGGGTCCCCGGCCCCTCGTCAGGGCCGGGCAGCCAGGGGGCCAGCGCCAGTTTGACCCCGCTTTCCCAAGGGGAGATCTCCGGCGTCGTCGAGTCGAACCGCCCCAGCGTCCGCCGCCACTGCTGGCAGCCCGCCCTCGACGCGCGCGCCAGCAACGCGGCCAGCACCGCCAGGGTCTCCGCTTCGGTGGTCATCGCCGCGTCGGGCGCCGTCCAGTCCGTCTCGGCCGGCGGCTCGGAGAAGGATTACCCCGGCCTGGCGAGCTGCATCGCCTCCCGGATCAAGTCCTGGCGGTTCCCTCCTTCCTCGGGTTCCACCCCCGTGACGATTCCGTTCGTCTTCGCCGCGCAGTAAGCCCGCTGCTCAGCGAAGAGGCACCCCTGCGGCGCGAAGGCCGCTCGATCGGGCGCTTCGCTTTACGTCTGCCCAGGCAGGCGGTAATCGACGCGCTCATGGCAGAGCGCAAAGTCCGAATCCTCGTGGCGAAGCCCGGCCTGGATGGCCACGACCGCGGCGCCAAGGTCGTCGCCAGGGCGCTCCGCGATGCGGGCTTCGAGGTGGTCTACACGGGCCTGCACCAGACCCCCGACATGATCGCCTCCGCCGCTGTGCAGGAGGACGTCGACGCCGTGGGGCTGTCGATCATGTCCGGAGCGCACAACACCCTCTTCCCCGCGGTTATCGAAGCACTCCGGAGCCGCGGGGCCGAGGACATCGTGGTGTTCGGTGGGGGCATCATCCCGGACGAGGACATCGCGCGGCTCCAGAACGCCGGCGTGAAGGGCGTCTTCACCCCCGGGACGACCCTGAAGAGCATCGTGGAGTGGGTCCAGACCAACGTGACCCCCCACAGCTGACCGCCGCCGCGACGCGCGTCCCCACTCTCCCCCACCGCAGCGCGCGTCCCCGCTCTCCCCCACCGCGGCGCGCGTCCCCACTCTCCCCCACCGCGCTCCTTCCCCGTCCTGTTTCGCCTCAGCCGCAGGCTCGCTGAGCCCGTCCGGTAACCCGGCTACGCACCCGTTCGCCCGGCCGCGAATCGACGTGCTCAGGGCGGCGATCCGTCTTGCTTGCTTTCCGTCTTGCCAGCGTCCGCCCGACGCGTTCCAGCCTACCTCCGAGCGGCTCCCCACTTCCTCCCACGGCACTTCCCGGAAGCCATTTGTCGATAAATCGCGCTGTTTTGTGAGGTGCGACCTTGAGGGTTTATGTCCTACATAGGTGGCGGATGAGGTCCAGAAATCTCCCAAACTGTTGACACTCGGCACCTCACTCCGTAGCGTGGCGGAGCTTCGTGGGAAGAAGTGGCAGAGAATGTCACGACGCGGCGTGCGCCCGGTGGAGCAACGCGTCGCCAACCCCTCGGCGGGACGGACCAGCCGGAGCTGGGGTCGATGAGCACGATGTTTCGCGGTCACTTCGAGCACGCGATCGACGCGAAGGGGCGCACGAGCCTCCCTTCGCGCTTTCGGGACGTGCTCGCGGCCGCGAACGACCTGCGGATGGTCATCACCCCGGCCCTCTTCGACCCCTGCCTGCACGCGTATCCGATGAAGGCCTGGGAAGAGCTGGAGGCGAAAATTGCAGCACTTCCACAATTTGATTCGAACGTGGTCGCCTTCCGACGCCGTTACCTGTCCGCGGCCGTCGAGTGCGACCTTGACAAGCAGGGCCGGATCCTCATCCCGCCGTCCCTCCGCGAGCACGCGGACCTCACGAAGGACGTGCTGTGGGCGGGCATGGGCCAGACGATCGAGCTCTGGTCGCAGGAACGGTGGAAGGCCGCTCAGCAGATGAGCGAGGTCGAGCTTCAGAGCTTCAAGAACGCAATCGCGGAGCAGTTCCGCCTATGAACGTCGTCAATGTAGTCCCCATGCACCTGCCTCCTCCGCCGCCGCGCCCGCGCGGCGAGCAGCACGTCTCCGTCCTCGGCCGCGAGGTGCTCGCCGCGCTCTCGCCGGTCAGCGAGGGCGTCTACGTCGACGCCACGCTCGGCGCCGGCGGCCACACCGCGACGATCCTCGAGACGCCGGGCGCCCGGGTCATCGGGATCGATCGCGACGAGCGCGCCCTCGCCATCGCGCGCGCCCGGCTCGCCCGCGCGGGGGATCGGGTGACCTACGTTCACGGCGAGTTCTCCGAGATCGAGCGGCACCTCGCGGCCCTCGGCGTCCCGCAGGTGGACGGCCTCCTGGCCGACATCGGCGTGAGCTCCATGCAGCTCGACGACCCGGGCCGCGGCATGAGCTTCCGCGCGGAGGGGCCGCTCGACATGCGGATGGACTCGAGCCGTGGCGAGACGGCGCTCGAGCTCATCGAGCGGCTCAGCGACGAGGAGCTCGCGGATCTCATCTACCGCTACGGCGAGGAGCGCCGCAGCCGGAGGGTCGCGCGGTGCATCAAGCAGGCGGCCGACAGCGGCGAGCTCGTTACGACGCTCGACCTGCGGCGCGCCGTGGTGCGCGCCGTCGGGCCGGCGCGCATCGGCGGCGTCGATCCGGCGACGCGCACGTTCCAGGCGCTGCGCATCGCGGTGAACGGTGAGCTCGACCAGCTCGAGGCGCTGCTCGAGGCGGCGCCCAGGATCATCGCGCCGGGCGGCGTGCTCGCCGTGATCTCGTTCCACTCGCTCGAGGACCGCATCGTCAAGCGCGCGCTGCGCGAGCCCGAGGTCTGGGAGCCGCTGACGAAGAAGCCGGTGACCGCGGGCGACGACGAGGTCGAAGGCAACCCGAGGGCCCGCAGCGCAAAGCTCCGCGCCGCGCGGCGCGTGGGCGGGGCGGAGGCGCTCGCGTGACGCAGCAGCGTCCGTTCCTGATCCTGTGGACGCTCGCGGTGGCCGCGACGGTGGCGGCCTTCGTCGTGCACCTCGCGCTGCGAGGGCGCACGGTCGATCTGGGCTACAAGCTCGGGCGAGCGCGCGCCGAGCAGGCGCGGCTGCGCGAGGTCAAGCGGGTGCTCTCGCTCGAGGCGGCCAGCTACGAGACGCCGCAGCGCGTGGAGATGGTCGCCCGCTCGCTGCTCGGCATGACGCCGCCCCCGCCCGAGCGCGTGATCCCGGTGCGGGGCTACTCGGCGCCGGCCGGCGAGCGCGAGCCCGAAGGCGAGGAGTCCGGCAGCGCGCCGCCGAGCGGAGGGCGGCCGTGAAGAACCTCGATCCCCGGCGCGCGCGGTGGATCCGCATCCGCATGGGGCTGCTCTGCGGCCTCATGGCGCTCGGCCTGGGCGGCGTCGTGTCCGGCGCCTACCGCATCGAGGTCGAGGACGGGGACGCGTGGTACGACCTCGCCGAGCGGCAGCGCCAGCGGCGGCTCCACATCACGCCGAAGCGCGGCACCATCTACGACCGGAACGGCGCGCCGCTCGCGGAGAGCGTGGAGGTGCCCAGCGTCTCCGTGGACGCGGTCGAGATGCTCCGCGGCATCGAGGAGAAGTACGTCCCGATGCGGATCCAGCAGTACGCGGAGCGCATCGCGCAGGCGCTCTCGCTGCCGCTCGAGGACGTCGTGGAGAAGCTCGGCCGGCGGCGCCGCTTCGCCTGGCTCAAGCGCCGCATCTCCGAGCAGGAGGTCGAGAACGTCCGCGCGCTCGGGGACAGGACGCAGCGCTACCCGGTGCGCGGGCTCGTGATCGAGGGCGAGGGGCGCCGCTTCTACCCGAACCGCGAGCTCGCCGGCCCGCTGCTCGGCTTCGTCGCCACCGACGGCGAGGGCAAGGAGGGGATCGAGCTCAGCCTGGAGCACGAGCTCCGCGGCAACGCGTCCGAGGTGCGTGGGCTCCGCGATCGCTCGGGCCGGCTCATCTTCTCGGAGGGGATCGAGGACGAGCAGGCGCTCGCCGGGCACAACGTCCACCTGACGATCGACAAGGGCATCCAGTTCACCGCCGAGCGCGAGCTCGAGGCGGCGATGAAGACCTACGAGGCGCTCGGCGGATCGATCGTGGTCGTCGATCCGGAGAGCGGCGAGATCCTCGCCATGGCGAGCGCCCCGGGCTTCAACCCGAACGACTACTCGCAGAGCGATCCGGGGGCGCGGCGCAACCGCTGCGTCGTCGATCGCTTCGAGCCCGGCTCCACGATGAAGGTGTTCGCCATCGCGAGCGCGATCGCGGCGAAGAGCGTCTCCCCCAGCGCGACCATCTACTGCGAGGAGGGGAACATGGCGATCGACAACGTCGTGATCCACGACACGCACATTCACAAGTGGCTGACGGTGCCGCAGATCCTCGCCCAGTCGTCCAACATCGGCACGGCGAAGATCGCGCTCGGGCTCGGCGAGCAGCGGCTCTACGAGGGCTTCCGGCGGTTCGGCTTCGGGGACCTGACCGGCGTGCCGCTGCCGGGCGAGTCCGTGGGCGTGCTGCGGCCGCGCGGCCGCCCCTGGGTCCAGGTCGAGACGGCGGCGGCCTCGTTCGGGCAGGGGATCAGCGTGACCACGCTCCAGCTGGCGATGGCCACGGCGGCGATCGCCAACCACGGGCGGCTGCTCGAGCCGATCCTGGTCAAGCGGGTCACCGACGGCACGGGCGTCACGCTCTCGGAGCCGTCGCCGCGCGTGCGCCGCGACGCGGTGCCGGCGCCGATCGCGCGGATGATGTCGGAGATGCTCGTCGCGGTGACGGAGGGGAACGGGACCGGCGTCGAGGCCGCGATCCCGGGGTTCCGTGTCGCGGGGAAGACGGCCACCGCGCAGAAGATCGATCCCGCGACGGGCAAGTACACCGACACCCACTACGTGGCGTCGTTCGTCGGGTTCGTCCCGGCCGAGCGGCCTCGGATCGCCATCGCGGTGGTGCTCGACGAGCCGATGGGCGGCACGTACGCCGGCGGCTCGGTCGCGGCGCCCGTCTTCCGTCGGGTCGGTGAGATGGCGCTGCGCTACCTGGGCGTTACCCCGCGCGGGAGCGTGCCGATGAAGCTGTCGGAGATCCGCGAGCAGTCCGGCGAGGACCTCGCGGCGAGCACCTACCAGGTGCTGAGCGAGGCGCGCGCCGCGGCCGCGCCGATCTCGACGGGGGTGGTCACGCCGTCCGCGCCGCTCAAGGCGGGGGAGCTGCGCGTCCCCGATCTGACGGGGCTGCCGCAGCGCGAGGCCGTGAAGAGCGCCGCCGCGCTCGGGCTCGATCCGAGCGTCGAGGGCACGGGGCGGCTCGCGCGCCAGGAGCCTCCGCCCGGGACCGTGCTGCCCAAGGGAGCGCCCCTGAAGCTCATCTTCGAGCCCCCCACATGACGGAGCACGATCACAAGGAAGCCAGCCTGGCCGAGGTCGAGCTCGCGCTCCGCCTCGGCGACGTGCTGCGCGAGATCCCGGGCGCCGCGCTCTCTCCGGCGGGCGCCGAGGACATGGTCGTGACGGGCGTGCACCTCGACTCGCGCAAGGTGGGGCAGGGGGACATCTTCGTCGCGCGCGCGGGCGCGCGCGCTCACGGCGAGCGCTTCATCCCCGAGGCCGTGGCGCGCGGCGCGCGGGCGGTGATCGTCGCCCGCGGGAGCGCGGCCGACACGCTCGGCGCCGCGCGCGTCGAGGTCCCCGACGTGCCGCTCGCGCTCGCCCAGGCCGCCGCCGTGGTCTACGGACACCCGACCTTCACGCTCGAGGTCGTCGGCATCACCGGTACGAACGGCAAGACGACGACGGCCCACCTCGTCCAGGCCTGCATCGATCGGTGCGGCGGCCAGGCCGGGATCGTCGGGACGCTCGGCTACCGCTTCGGCGATCTCGATGTCCACGCCTCGCACACGAGCCCCGAGGCGGACGAGCTCGCCCGCGTCGCCGCCGCGATGGTCGCCCGCGGCGCGACGCACCTCGTGATGGAGGTGTCGTCGATCGCGCTCGCGGCGAAGCGCGTCGACGCGGTCCGGTTCCGGATCGCCGTCTTCACGAACCTCACGCAGGATCACCTCGACTACCACGGCACGATGGAGGCGTACGCGGCGGCGAAGGCGCGCCTGTTCGTGGATCTCGGCCCCGGCGCCGCGGTCATCAACGTCGACGATCCCTTCGGGCGGCAGCTCGTCGAGATGCTCGCCCCCGGCGGGCTCTCGCGCCCGACCGCGGCGACGCTCGCGCGCTACTCGGCGGAGGTGGGCGCGGGCCCGGACGCCGCGGAGATCGCCCCCGTCGAGCTCGCGCACAGCGCGAGCGGCACGTTCATCCGCGCCCGCACGCCCGCCGGCGAGGTCACCATCCGCTCCCACCTGCTCGGCGCGCACAACGCGTCGAACCTGCTCGCCGCCCTCGCCGTGGCCTACCTGCTCGGGTTCGACGTCGGTGACGCCGCCGCCGCGCTCTCGTCTCCGATCCAGGTCGCGGGCCGCCTGGAGCGCTGTGATGCCCCCGGCGCCGACGACGTGATCGTGCTCGTCGACTACGCGCACACGCCGGACGCGCTGGCCCGCGTGCTCGCGAGCGTGCGCGCCCTCGGCGGCGGGCGCGTCCTCTGCGTCTTCGGGTGCGGCGGCGACCGCGATCCGCTGAAGCGGCCGCAGATGGGCGAGGCGGTCGGCCGCGCCGCCGACGTCGCCATCGTCACCAACGACAACCCGCGGAGCGAGGACCCGCGCGCGATCGCCGACGCCATCCTGCCGGGGCTCGCCGCCGGGCGTGCGCGCGTCGTCGTCGAGCTCGATCGGGCGCGCGCGATCGAGCGCGCGGTGCTCGACGCCGAGCCGGGCGACGTGGTCCTCATCGCCGGCAAGGGCCACGAGCCGTACCAGATCATCGGCGGCGTCACGCTGCCGTTCGACGATCGCGACGAGGCGCGGCGCGCGCTCGCCGCGCGGCGCGCGCGCGCCCTCGGCGAGCGGCCGTCGCACGGAGGTGCGGGGTGATCTACGAGCTCTTCTACCCGCTCAAGTTCCACTACGGCTGGCTGAGCTGGCTCAACGTCCTCCGCTACATCCCGTTCCGCACGATCATGGCGACGATCACCGCCATGGTGCTGACGTTCGTGCTCGCGCCGTGGTTCATCCGCGAGCTCCGGCGCAAGCAGATCGGGCAGGTGGTCCGCGCCGAGGGGCCGGAGACGCACAAGATCAAGGCGGGAACGCCGACGATGGGCGGCGCGCTCATCCTGCTCTCCCTGCTGCTCCCCACCGTGCTGTGGGCCGACCTCAGGAACCCCTTCGTCCTCGCGACGACGGCCGTCACCGCGGGCTACGGCGTCATCGGCTACCTGGACGACTTCCTCAAGATCAAGCGGCGGAACAGCGGCGGCCTGCCCGGGCGCTACAAGCTCATCGGCCAGGTGCTGATCGGCGGCGCGGCCGTGGCCTACACGTTCCTGCTCGCGTCCAAGCTCCCGCCGGACTGGGCGGAGATCAGGACGCGGCTCGCGATCCCGTTCGTCGCGTTCTCGAAGTACCCGATCGAGCTGCCGCTCTACGTCTACATCCCGTTCGCCGTCTTCGTCGTGGTCGCCACGTCGAACGCCGTGAACCTCACCGACGGCCTCGACGGCCTCGCGATCGGCCCGGTGATCATCAACGCGGGGACCTACCTCATCCTCGCGTACATCGTCGGCGCCTCCATCGCGAGCTTCTCGCTCGCGACCTACCTCGACATCCCGGCGATCGCGTCGGCCGGCGAGCTGTCGGTGTACTGCGGCTCGGTCATCGGCGCGGGGATCGGGTTCCTCTGGTACAACACGTACCCCGCCCAGGTCTTCATGGGGGACGTCGGGTCGCTCGCCCTCGGAGGCGGGCTCGGGATGCTCGCCGTCTTCACCAAGAACGAGCTCCTGTCGATCATCCTCGGGGGGATCTTCTTCATCGAGACGGTCAGCGTCATCACGCAGGTCCTCTCGTTCAAGCTCACCGGCAAGCGCGTCTTCTTGATGGCGCCGATCCACCACCACTACGAGAAGAAGGGGTGGGCGGAGCCCAAGATCATCGTCCGCTTCTGGATCATCTCCATCCTCCTGGCGCTGGTGTCCCTGGCGTCGATGAAGCTGCGGTGAGGGCATGATGGACGTCCGCGGGCGAACAGTGATCGTCGTGGGGCTCGGCCGGAGCGGCGTCGCGGCAGCGCGCCTCCTGAACGCGCGCGGCGCGCGCGTGATCGCGAACGACGGCGCGCCGCGCGAGCGGCTCTCCGCCGCGGCCGCGGCCCTCGAGGGCGAGGGCGTCGTCCTCGCGCCGGGAGGGCACGATCCGGCGCTGTTCGACGGCGCCGACCTCGTGGTCGTCTCGCCGGGCGTGCCGTCGTTTCCCGCGCTCGACGCCGTCGCTCGCTCCGGGCGCGAGGTCATCGGCGAGCTCGAGCTCGCGTCGCGCTTCGTGTCGGCGCCCGTCGTGCTCGTCGGCGGGACCAACGGCAAGAGCACGACGACGGCGCTCACGGGCGCGATGCTCGAGCGGGCCGGCCTCCGGACGTTCGTCGGCGGCAACTTCGGGACCCCCCTCGCCGAGGTCGTCGACCAGACGTGGGACGTCCTCGTCCTCGAGATCTCGAGCTTCCAGGCGGAGCGCGTGCCGACGCTGCACGCGCGCGCCCACGCGCTGCTGAACATCACGGACGATCACCTCGACCGCTACGCGAGCTTCGCGGCGTACGCCGACGCGAAGGGCAACCCGTTCGAGCGCATGACGCCCGACGACGTCGCGGTCGTCCCCTTCGGCGACGAGCTCGTCGCCCGCCAGGCGGCGCGCGGGCGCGCCCGCGTCGTGACGTTCAGCGCGCGCGACGCCCGCGCCGACGTGAGCGCCGCGGGGGGCGCGATCGTCGATCGCGTCACCGGCGCCCGCTACCCGCTGGATCGCGTGCGGCTCGCGGGCGCGCACAACCTCGCGAACGCCTGCGCCTCCGCCGCGCTCGCCGCCGCGCTCGGCGCCCCCGCGGCGGCGATCGGCGACGCGCTCTCGAGCTTCGAGGGGCTCGCGCACCGGACCGCGCTCGTCGCGGACGTCGGCGGGGTCCGGTATTACGACGACTCGAAGGGGACCAACGTCGGCGCCTCCGTCGCCGCGCTCTCCGGCCTGATCGAGGCGAAGGCCGTCCTGATCGCGGGCGGGCGCGACAAGCTCGGCGACTACGCCCCGCTCGTGTCCGCGCTGCGGGAGCGGGGGCGCGCCCTCGTCGTCCTCGGCGAGGCCGCGGACCGCATCGCCGCCGCGGCCGCCGGCGTCCTGCCGATCGCGCGGGCGGGCTCGATGGCGGAGGCGGTCCTCGCCGCGCGCTCCCTCGCCCGGCCGGGCGACGCGGTGCTGCTCAGCCCCGCGTGCTCCAGCTTCGATATGTTCCGCGACTACAAGGACCGCGGCGACGCCTTCGTCCGCGCGGTGCGCGAGCTCCAGGGAGCTGCCGGCGGGGCCGCCGGGGAGGTGGCGTCGTGACGTCGTGGAGCAGCGCGTTCGGCGCGCGCGCCGACGCACCCAAGAACCGGCACGTCGGTCCCCCCGACCAGGAGAAGGCGGCGCCGGGCGGGATCGCGGCGGCCGCCGAGGCCTTCTGGAAGGTGCGATCGAGCCCGTCGGGCCCGGTCGACGCGCTCCTCGCGGCGGTCGTCACGGCGCTCATCGGCTTCGGCGTGGTGATGGTCTACAGCGCCAGCGCCGTCGAGGCGACGGTCCGCTACAAGGACGCGCAGTTCTTCCTCAAGCGTCAGGCGGTCTACGCGGTCCTCTCGATCGCCACGATGTGGATCACGAGCCGCATCGATCACCGCCGGCTCAAGGTCCTCACGTACCCGGTGCTCATCACCGTCACCGGGATGCTCGTCGCCTGCGTGGCGGGGCTCGGCCACAAGGCCGGCAACGCCTACCGCTGGATCTCGCTCGGCCCTGTCCACGTGCAGCCGGCCGAGGTGGCGAAGCTCGGGATCGTCCTCTGGCTCGCCTACTCGCTGTCGAAGAAGGCCGAGCGCATCAAGTCGTTCTCCGTCGGCTTCCTCCCGCACCTCCTCGTCGTCGGGCTCTTGATGCTCCTCTGCCTCAAGCAGCCCGACTTCGGCAGCGCGGTCGTGCTGCTCTTCCTGACCTTCACGCTGCTGTTCGTGGCGGGCGCGCGCGTCCCGTACATCGCCGCGTTCTCCATGCTGCTGGCGTTCGCCGGCGCCGCGCTCGTTCGCTTCAGCGGGTACCGCTACGCGCGCTACCTCGCGTGGATCGACATGGACAACAACCGCGCGGACCTCGCCTACCAGCCGTTCCAGTCGGTCATGAGCTTCGGCTCGGGCGGGCTCTTCGGCCTCGGCCTCGGGCGAGGGCTGCAGGTGCTCTACCTGCCGGAGGCGCACACCGATTTCGTGTCCGCGATCGTCGGCGAAGAGCTCGGCTTCGTCGGCATCGTCGGCCTGTGCGCGGCCTACCTCGTCATCGTCTCGCGGGGCGTGAAGATCGCCCTCGAGGCGGCCGACGACTACGGCAGCTTCATGGCGTTCGGCATCGCGACGCTCTTCGGGGTGCAGGCGATGACGAACCTCGCCGTCGCGATGGCGATCCTCCCCACGAAGGGGCTCACGCTGCCGTTCCTCAGCTATGGCGGCTCCTCGTTGCTCGTGAACGCCGCGGCCGCGGGCATCCTGCTCAGCATCAGCCGATCGCGGACCGTCGTGGCCCCCGAGAAGCGCGGCGAGGCGGGCGCTTCGCCCGTCCCGCACGCGCCGAGCGCGTCGGCCGTGGTCGCCGCGTCGGCCGAGGAGGGCGGCGCATGGTGACCGTGCTCATCGCCGGAGGCGGCACCGGCGGCCACGTCTTCCCGATGATCGCCGTGGGCGACGCCGTCCGCGCCGCGGCGCGCGACGAAGAGGCGCGCGTCGTCTACGTCGGCACCGCGCGCGGCATCGAGGTGCGCGTGATGGGCGAGCGCGGCGACAACCTCGAGCTGCTCCACGTCCTGCCGCTCCGCGGGGGCGGCCTCTCCGGCTTCGTGCGCGGCGCTGCTCGCGCGGGCAGCGTCCTCCCGGAGGCGAGGCGGCTCGTCGAGCGGCTCGACGCCCGCGTGGCGCTCTCGCTCGGCGGGTACGCCGGCGGACCGGTCTCGCTCGCGGCCCGCTCGCTCGGCGTTCCGGTCGCGATCCTGGAGCCGAACAGCGTCCTCGGGCTGTCGAACCGGCTGCTCGCGCCCATCGTCGATCGCGCGTACGTCGCCTTCCCGGAGACGGCGCGCGCGCTGCGCCCGAGCACCGTGCGCCTCTTCGGCGTCCCCCTCCGGCGCGCCTTCGCCCGCGCCCCGTACGCGCCGCGCGAAGGCGCGCTCCGCCTGCTGGTCCTCGGCGGCAGCCAGGGCGCGCTGGCGCTGAACGACGTCGTCCCCCGCGCGATCGCGCGGGGCCGCGAGCGCGGCGCCGACCTCGAGGTGGTTCACCAGACGGGCAGGGATCGCGAGGCCGCGGTCCGGGCGCTCTACGCCGAGCTCGGCCTGGCAGGGCGCGCGCGCGTCGTCCCGTTCATCGACGACGTGGCGGAGGCGCTCGCCGCGGCCGACGTCGTGATCGCCCGCGCGGGCGCGTCGACGCTCGCCGAGCTCTGCGCGGTCGGGCGCCCTTCAATCCTGATTCCGTACCCGTTCGCGGCCGACAACCACCAGCTGAGGAACGCGCAATCGCTCGAGCGGGCCTCCGCCGCGGTGGCGATCGCCCAGGGCGACGCCACCGAGCTGCGCCTCGCCGACGAGATCGCCCGGCTCGCGGCCGCGCCGGCGCTCCGGGCCCGCATGGCGGACGCGGCGGCGGCCTTCGCCACGCGGGACGCCGCGGCGCGCGTCGCCGCCGATCTGCTCGAGCTCGCGCGGGCCCCGCGCCACCGCGCGCTGCGCTTCCCCACCCTCGGAGGGCGGGCGGCGCGCGCTGGCGAGGCGCAGCGCGGCGCCGTGACGAACCAGGCTGCGCCGCTCGGCGCTGGCCTCGGCTGGGAGGAGGCAGGCTGATGTTCCGCGGTCGCGTTCGCCACGTCCATTTCGTCGGCATCGGGGGCGTCGGGATGAGCGGCCTCGCCGAGATCCTGCGCTCGCTCGAGTTCGAGGTCTCCGGCTCGGATCTCAAGGAGAGCTCGACGACGCGGCGGCTCACGTCGCTCGGCGTCCGGATCGACATCGGCCACCGCGCCGAGAACGTCCGCGGCGTCGATGTCGTCGTCTACTCGAGCGCCATCCGCCCCGAGAACCCCGAGCTCACCGAGGCGCGCGCGCTCGGCACCCCGGTGATCGGGCGCGCGGAGATGCTCGCCGAGCTGATGCGCGTGAAGTACGGCGTCGCGATCGCGGGCTCGCACGGCAAGACCACCACGACCTCCCTGGTCGCCACCGTCCTGCGCGCCGCCGGCCTCGATCCCACCGTCGTCGTCGGCGGCAAGATGGCGGCGCTCGGCACGAACGCGCGGCTCGGCGCCGGTGACCTGCTCGTCGCCGAGGCCGACGAGAGCGACGGATCGTTCCTGCGGCTCACCCCGACGATCGCGGTCGTCACCAACATCGACCCCGAGCACCTCGATCACTACGGCACGCACGAGCGCATCAAGGACGCCTTCGTCGAGTTCGCCGCGCGCGTCCCGTTCTACGGGCTCGCCGTGCTCTGCCTCGACCACCCGCACGTCCAGGATCTGCTCCCGCGCATCCCGCGCCGCCACGTCACGTACGGCGTCTCGCCGCAGTCGGACTACTCGGCGCGCGGCATCCAGTTCCGCGGCCTCGAGACGAGCTTCAACGCGTACCGCCGGGGGGAGCCGCTCGGCGGCTTCACGGTGAAGATGCCGGGCGCGCACAACGTCCTCAACTGCCTCGCCACCATCGCGGTCGCGGACGAGCTCGAGGTGCCGCTCGACGTCACCAAGCAGGCGCTGGCCACGTTCGGCGGCGTCGCTCGCCGCTTCACCGTCGTCGGGTCGATCGGCGGCGTCACGATGATCGACGACTACGGCCACCACCCGGCCGAGATCCGCGCCACCATCGACGCGGCCCGCCGGGCGTTCCCCGGCGAGGATCACCGCGTCGTCGTGGCCTTCCAGCCGCACCGGCACACCCGCACGCGCGATCTCTTCGACGAGTTCACGCGGGCCTTCAACCAGGCCGACGTCCTGCTCGTCACGGACATCTACGCCGCGGGCGAGCCGCCGATCCCCGGCGTCACCGCGGAGCGCCTCGTCCAGTCGATCCGGGAGCACGGCCACCACGACGCGCGCTTCATCGCCGACAAGACCGACCTCCCGGAGGCCCTCGAGAAGATCGCCCGGCCCGGCGACGTGGTCATCGCGCTCGGCGCGGGCGACGTGAACGCGTGCGTGCGGGGGCTCAAGGCGCGGCTCGAGGCGAAGTCGCCGCCGCAGGAGGGCAGCTCATGACCGAGCGTCCCAGCGCGCCCCCGCCGAACCGCCGCCGCTCGATGCCGTCGGTGCCCGCGGCGCCGCCGGTCCGGGCGGCCTCGCGCGGCTCGAAGCCCGAGCCCGTGGCGGCGGTGCCGCCGAAGAACGAGCGCGTGCGCGCGCCGACCCCGTCGTCGCACGAGTCGCCGGCCCCGCCCGCGACGAGCGTCTCCGTGCGCCCGCCGCGCCCGACGGCGAAGGACGGCGCGCCCCCGGCGGCGCGCCCTCGGCGGCCGATCGCGCGCCACCTCCGCGCGCTGCAGCTGCTCGCGGGCGCCGCCGTCGTGCTCGTCGCCTCGACCGCCGTCGCGTGGGGCGCGCGCCGCTACATCGTGTCGAGCCCTCGCTTCGCCGTGCGCACGGTGCTCGTCGACGGCGTCCAGCGCCGGACCGCCGAGCAGGTGGCCAGCTCCGGCGGCATCGAGGTGGGCAAGAACATCTTCACGCTCGATCTCGATCTCGCCGGCGCCTCGATCGCCACCGACCCCTGGATCGAGAAGGCGACGGTCACGCGCAGGCTCCCCTCGACGATCCACGTCGACGTCGTCGAGCGGGAGGCGCAGGCCCTGGTCGCCATCGGTGGCGATCTCTACCTCGCGACGCGCGACGGCGAGCTCTTCAAGGAGCTCGCCGGCGACGACCCCGTCGACCTCCCGATCGTCACGGGGATCACCGGCGAACAGGTGGCGCGGGATCGCCCCGGCGTCGTCATCGCGGTCCGGCGCCTGCTCGACGTGGTCGAGGACCTGGAGCGCGCCGGCGTCGCGCGCCGCTATCCGACCCAGGAGCTCCACGTCGAGCGGGACGGGTCGATCGTCGTCACCATCGGGAAGGAGGCGATCTCGCTCCACCTCGGGCAGCCGCCCTACCGGGACAAGGTCGCCCAGGCGTCGCGGGTGCTCACCGAGCTCGCCCAGCGAAAGGCGAGCGCGTCGGTGATCTTCCTCGACAACGACGCGCACCCCGAGCGCGTCGTGGTGAGGATGAGATGAGCGCGGTCGGGCACGCTCTCCGCGCCGGCGATCGCCGAGCAAAACTTGGCCGGTGCTGCTGGCTCATGGCAGCGTCGTGCCCGCCTTACACGCGTATGGGGCCCGTCCCCGCATGAGGTGGTGCACGCAATGAAGAGCCGGATGGAGACTACTGAGATCGTCGTCGGACTCGACATCGGGACGACCAAGGTCTCGGCGGTCGTTGGCGAGATCGACGCTGATGGGATCACCATCCTCGGGGTGGGCAACGTCCCGTGCCGCGGCCTGCGGAAGGGCGTGGTGAGCAACATCGACTGGACGGTGCGCTCGATCGCCGAGGCGATCGAGGCCGCCCAGACGATGGCGGGCGTCGAGATCCGCACCGTGTATGCCGGCGTCGCGGGCAGCCACATCCGCTGCCAGCAATCCGACGGCGTCGCCGCGGTCTCCGGCGGCGAGGTCACGCGGCTGGACGTCGAGCGCGTCCTCGAGGGCGCGCGGGCCATCCCCGTCGACGCCGATCGTCAGATCCTGCACGTCCTGCCGCGCGAGTTCACGGTCGACAACCAGGACGGCATCCGCGACCCGGTCGGGATGAGCGGCGTCCGGCTCGGCGTGAAGGTGAACCTGATCACCGCCGCGACCTCGTGCGTGCAGAACGTCGTCCGCTGCGCGGAGCGCTGTGGCCTCACCGTGGCCGACGTGGTGCTGGAGCCGCTCGCCAGCGCCGAGGCGGTGCTCTCCGAGGACGAGAAGGAGATCGGCGTCGCCATCATCGACATCGGCGGCGGTACGACGGACCTGCTCCTCTACGTGGACGGCGGAATCGCGCATGCCAGCGTGATCCCGGCGGGCGGCAACAACGTGACGGCCGACATCGCCGCCGGGCTGCGCACGCCGATGGGCGAGGCCGAGCGCCTGAAGCGCAACGCCGGCTGCGCCCTGGGCCGAATGGTGGGCGACGAGGAGGAGATCGAGGTCCCCGGCGTCGGCGGGCACCTGCCGCGCAAGGCGGCGCGCCGCGTCCTGTCGGACATCATCGAGCCGCGCGTCGAGGAGATCTTCGCGGTCATCCGCAAGCGGATCGAGGACACCGGGATGCTCGAGCAGCTCTCGGCCGGCGCGGTGGTCACCGGCGGCGGCGTCCTCATGGAAGGGATGACGGAGTTCGCCGAGGAGATCCTCGGGATGCCCGTGCGCCTCGGCGTGCCGGTCGGCGTGCGAGGCATCACGCAGCTCGTGGCTGGCCCGCAGTACGCGACGGGCGTGGGCCTCGTTCAGTACGGCGCCAACGCACTCGCGCAGGCGCGCGCGCTCACGCCGGTGACGCTCGACGCCGGCCACGCCGGACGCGCGGAGATCCGTCGCGAGAAGCTCCGCGAGCGCGAGTCGCGTCGAGATGTCATCGAAGAAATGCCGATTGAAAAGAGGTCGAGCGGGAGGTTCTGGAACTGGCTTCGAGCAGCATTCTAGGCATGACGTGGCAAGAGAAAGTTGTTAGAGAATTGGGTTTGAGAGGGTCCGATAGCGCACTGGCGATCCCTCTTGAATTCGAAGTCAAGAGGGTTTGAAGCGCGGTGTTCGAAGGGGAAGAGGCGCCCCTCCGAATGCCGTCCGGAGCGAGGACGTCCTCGCGCACTGAGGGTTCCGCGCCGCTCGACCTTTGCGGGGGTCGGCGCCGGGCCGAGCGGCTAGCTGTACTTCCCCGGGAGGAGTTCATGAGTTTCTCCATCGAGTTTGCCGACGAGCACACCGGGTACGACGCCCGGATCAAGGTCATCGGTTGTGGCGGTTCTGGCGGCAATGCAGTCAACACGATGATCAACTTCGGCCTCGAGGGCGTGGAGTTCATCGTCGTCAACACCGACGCCCAGGCGCTCGGATCGAGCCTCGCCCCGACCAAGCTCCACATCGGGGCGAGCGTCACGCGCGGTCTCGGCGCGGGCGCCGATCCCGAGAAGGGCCGCAAGGCGGCGCTCGAGGACGTGACGCGCGTCAAGGAGTGCATCCAGGGCGCCGACATGGTGTTCGTCACCGCGGGGATGGGCGGCGGCACGGGCACGGGCGCCGCGCCGGTCATCGCGCAGCTCGCGCGCGAGGAGGGCTGCCTCACCGTCGGCGTCGTGACGAAGCCGTTCTTCTTCGAGGGCAAGCAGCGCTCGCGCCGCGCCGAGCTCGGCCTCGCGATGCTCGCGGAGCACGTCGACACGCTCATCACGATCCCGAACCAGAAGCTCCTCTCGCTGGGCGACGAGGATCTCTCGTTCGTCGAGGCGTTCCGCAAGGCGGACGAGGTGCTCTATCAGGCGATCAAGGGCATCAGCGATCTCATCACGCAGAACGGGATCGTGAACGTCGACTTCGCGGACGTGAAGACGGTGATGTCGAACATGGGCCGCGCGCTCATGGGCACCGGCTGCGCGAAGGGGCAGGGCCGCGCTCGCCTCGCCGCCGAGATGGCCGTCAGCTCGCCGCTGCTCGACGACATCTCGGTCGAGGGCGCGACCGGCGTGCTCATCAACATCGTCGGCGGCCCCGACATGCGGATGCGCGAGATCGAGGAGGCCGCGACGCTCGTGCAGGAGCAGGCGCACGAGGACGCGAACATCATCTTCGGCGCGACCATCGACGAGAACATGGGCGAGATGATCAAGGTGACGGTCATCGCGACCGGCTTCGACCACCTCGTCGCCGAGGTCCCGCAGCAGCTCGCGAGCGCCGCGCAGCCGCGCGCCACCGCGCACTCCATCGGCGCGTCGCTCGCCGCGGCGGCCGGGCCGATGTCGGGCCGCTCCGCCCCGAGCGCTCCTCCCATGCCCATGACGCAGCGCCAGCCGCACCGGCACGAGGAGGTCGCGTATCCGACCACCCGCCGGCCCGCGCCGCAGGTCCAGGCGGCAGGCGGCAGCCCGCGCGACCGCGCGAGCTTCGTCCCTCCGCTCGACTCCGACTGGGACACGCCCGCGTTCCAGCGCCGGGGCCAGTAGCAGCACCGCCGCCCACGCGGAAGAACTCCCGGTGCGCCGCCACCGCGGGCGTTCACGCTGTATTACGCGTTGACAGGCGCGCACGACGACTTATGGTCAGCCGGCGCCTGTGCCCGCTGTCGGGCAGGATCGACGCGGCGGTCCACGATTCATGAGTGAAAAGCGCGACTTCTACGAAGTTCTTGGCCTCGCGCGAGACGCGACGCCTGACGACATTCGCAAGGCCTATCGTCAGGCTGCGTTGAAGAACCACCCCGACCGGAACCCCGGCGATGCGTCGGCGGAGGCCCGCTTCAAAGAGGCCACCGAGGCGTACCAGGTCCTCTCCGATGAGGAGAAGCGCAGTCGGTACGACCAGTTCGGGCACGCCGGCCTCGAGGGGATCGGCGGCGCGGCCGACGGCGACATCTTCTCCCACTTCCAGGACATCTTCTCGGAGTTCTTCGGCGGCTTCGGGGGCGGGCAGCGCCGGCGGCGCGGGCCCGCGCGCGGCCAGGACATCCGGGTTCAGCAGCGGCTCTCGCTGCGGGACGCCTTGCTCGGCTGCAAGCGGGAGGTCGTCCTGCGGACGCCGGTGGCGTGCGACGACTGCTCCGGCTCGGGGGCGAAGCCAGGGACGAAACGCAAGCCGTGCGGTACGTGCGGCGGCGCCGGGCAGGTCTCGACCTCGCGCGGGTTCGTGATGTTCACCCAGACCTGCCCTGAATGCTCGGGCGAGGGGTCGGTCGTCAAGACGCCGTGCGCCACCTGCAAGGGGTTCGGGGCGGTCGAGAAGACGCGGAAGGTCGTCGTCAATTTCCCGGCCGGCATCGACGGCGGCCAGCGGCTCAGGGTGCCGGGCCAGGGCATGCCGGGCGCCCAGGGCGCGCCGCCCGGCGATCTGTACGTCGACGTCGATCTGGCCGCGGACGAGCGCTTCGAGCGCGACGGGCTCGACCTCATCACGCGGGCGCCCATCTCCTTCGCCGACGCGGCGCTCGGCAGCACGGTCAAGATCGACCTGCCGGACGACACGGTCGTCGACGTCGAGGTCCCGGCGGGCGTGCAGCCCGGCGAGGTGATCTCGGTCAAGGGCAAGGGCGCGCCGCGGATCGATGGTCGCGGCCGCGGAGCGCTCCAGGTGGTCATCCAGGTCGAGGTGCCGCGGAACCTGTCGCCCGCAGCGCAAGAGCTGCTCCGCAGGTTCCAGGACGAGGTCGCCAAGCACCAGCCGGCGGCGAAGGCGGCGACCGCGTAACAGCGCCGACGCCCGGCGAGCTGGCAGGATTTCTCGCGAAAGGCGCGAGCCTACGCCGCGCTCAGCGCGTCGTGCCGATCCAGGCGCCCGCGCACGCGAGGCTGAAGGCGATGGGGGCCAGCGCGGCCGCGAACACGACGGCGACGGGGGCCGCGAGGCCGAGCAGCACCAGAGAGCCCAGGATGGCGAGCGCCGCCGAGGCAGCCGGCTCGAGGACGCTGCCCGTCGACGAGGCCCGGGCGACGAGATAACCGGCCAGGGGGAAGGCGGCGATCGCCGCTGCGACGAGCAAGAGGAGCGGCGCCGCCGCGGCGGCCGAGGCGTCGCCCCGGTCCACCGCCGCGAAGTCGACGCCGAAGCGATGGCCGAGCGCGATCGCGATCGCGAGCGCGGTCGTCATCACCCCGACCGTGACGAGCGCGCCGAAGGCGATCCACGTGAGCGTCACCGGTCGTTCGGTGCGCCTGAGCGCCTCACGCAACGTTCCGAGCGACGGCGGAGCGATGCGGGGGAGGAAGCGGCGCTCCCTGCGCTGCGAGCTGTGCGGCGACGCGCCTCGGCGGAGCAGGTCGCGGGCGGCGAGGAAGGTCACGAGGCCGGTGCCGAGGAGCACAGGCGCCGCGATGACGAGCGCGACCGGGCGGCACGCAAAGACGATGTAGTCGTAGGCGCCGTTGAGCACCATCGCGCCGAGCCACGCGGCGTTGAAGCGGCGGCCGCCGAGCGGCCGCGTGCGCTCGCGGCCCAGCGCGTAGCCCCAGAGCGAGGCGAAGAAGAGGTGCGCCGGCACGGCGAGGAGGGCCCGCGCGATGTCGAGCGGCTCCAGCGGCCGGCCCCACAGGTACACGGCGTTGTGGGCCGACACGAACCCGAGCGCCGCGGCGGCCGCGTACACGAGCCCGTCGAACGGCTCCTCCACGGCGCGCAGCCGCGCGATCGGCGCGACGGCCGCCACCTTGAGGCCCTGCTCCAGCGGCGCCGTGACCACGAAGATGTAGACGAGCGTGACGGCGTCGAGCGCGCTGGCGGACTTGTCGAGGCCTTGCCAGCGCTGGAGGAACGTCTCGATGAGCAGCGCCGGCACGAACGCGAGCGCGCCGAGCAGCGCCGTCCCCACCGCGAACCGGCGCCTGCCATAGAGGCGCTGCGACCAGACGAGGAGCGCGGCCAGCCCTCCGAGCGGCGCTGCGACGGTGGCGAGCCAGAGGAGCGCGGCGGCGGCGTTCATGGGCGCGAGGGGCGGGGCGGTGGAGCTGGCTTCGCTGCGGCTAGAAGTGGAGCCCGGCGACCGCGGTCAGGGCGAGCGCCGAGCCCACGCTGGAGCCCTCGGCCGCGAGCAGATCGGCCTTGGCTTGCTGGGGCGCGGCGGCTCCGCCCTTGATCCCTTCGATCGCGGCCGCGGAGAGCCCCGGCCTGGTCAGCGCCAGGAGCTCCCAGCTCGCGTTCGCGCCGATCGAGAAGACCGGCGACAGGTAGAGGTCGAGCCCACCGGAGACCCTCCCGTAGAAGCCGCGGATCGCGATGGCGTCGGCCGCGCCGCTCACCGCGCTCTTGACGCTGCCGAGGCCGGCGTAGCCGAAGCCCAGATCGACGTGCGGGTCGAGCTTCCCGAGCGGCAGGTGCATGCCGACCTCGCCGCCCAGGGTGAAGAGCTGCCAGTCGCTGAAGAACCCGACCCGCCCGCGGGCGCCCAGCGTGAAGTACAGGAGCCGGACGCCGGCCCCCGCGCCGATGACGCCCCCGTTGGCCGCGCTCGAAACGAACCCGGCCGTGAAGTCGTCCTCGTCGATGTTGAACGTCTGGAGGCCGACGTTCTCGTAGCCTCCCTCGACGTTCAGCCAGACGATCTCGAGGCCGCGCCCCGAGTCCCGCTCCTTGGCCTCGTCGAGGCGCTGCTCTGTGCCGTCGGGGGCGGCGGGCTCCGGCTCGGGCGTGGTCATCGGAGGGGGCGGCGCCAGGCCTCCGGCCTGCATCGATGGATCGTACGGGTTCGGCTGCGCGGCCGCGGCGCCGGCGGGCGAGGCGGCGCTGGCGCCGACGCTCGGCGACGTCCCCGGGAGCGGCTGCCCCTGCTGTGCCAGGGCCGCGGACGTCATGGAGGCCGACGTGAGAACGGTGAGCAGGCAAAGCGCGCGACGAGCGATCATTCGTCCTCTTCCTGGCTGTTCCCGTCGAGCCCGTCGGTTCGACCCTTCGATTCCAGGGTCTCGGCGTCCCCTGTGGATGAGACGGGCGGGCCAGGCACCCGGTAGCCACCGTCGAGCCAGTGGCCGAGGTCCACCAGCTTGCACTGGGGCGAGCAGAACGGAAAGACCGGGTTCTCGGGCCTGGGCCCCGCCGACTTGCGGCAAATCGGGCACCTCGCGCCTGCCAAAGCTCCCATGCGGCGTAACGTAGCAGCGTCCACTGCGGGCATGTAGCCCGCGCTCGGTGAGCCGTGGACCCGCGCTCGCCGGCATGGGCCCGCGCTCGGCGGGCGTGCGGCCAGCGCTCGGCGCGTGTGTCGCCCGCGCTCGGCGCGCTGGGCCGAGGTCGCCGGAGCGATGCCCGCTCAGCGCGCCGGGACCGCGAGGTAGCGGGGCGCCCCGTGGCGCCGTACCCGCAACAGGAGATCCTGGTGTGCCGCCGCGCCCAGGCGCGCGGTCAGGTCGGCGCCGCCCCGCACCGGCGCGCCGTTCAGCTCGAGCACCACGTCGCCCACCTCGAGGCGGCCAGCCGCGGGGCTCCGAGGCGCGATCGACTCGATGCGCGCTCCTTCCAGGGCGTCGCTCGCCAGCACGCCGAACGGCGGCTGCTCGGCGCCCCTCGGCGCGCGATCCTCCAGCGCGCGCCAGCTCGACGACGGCTCGCGGGGGGCCGACGGATCGAGCTTCATCGTCGCGCGCCGGTCCGCGCCGTCGCGCTTGTAGACGAGCTCCACCTCGTCTCCCGGCTTGGCTCGCCGGAGCATGCGCGCGAGCTCGCGCGCGTGCTCGACGCGGCGCCCCTCGACCGACGTGATCACGTCGCCCGGCCTGAAGCCCAGCCGCGATCCGGGGCCCTCCGGCTCGACCTCCGTGATCAGCGCGCCCATCCGCCCTGGCAGCCGGAGCACCCGCGCGAGCTGCGAGGTCACCTCCTGGAAGCTGATCCCGATGCGCCCCCGGTCCACGCGGCCCGTCTCCCGCAGCTCGGGCAGGATCTCGAGCACCTCGTCGATCGGCAGGGCGAAGCTGATGCCGCGGCCATCGGCGTGGATCGCCGTCGCGATGCCGATCACCTGCCCCGTGGCGTCGAAGAGCGGCCCGCCGCTGTTTCCCGGGTTGATGGCGGCGTCGGTCTGGAGGAAGCCGTCGAGGTTCCCCGTGCCCATGGGCCTCGACGTCGCGCTGATGATGCCCCGGGTCACGGTCGGTCCGAGCCCGAACGGGCTCCCGATCACGATGACGCCGTCGCCAGGCCGGACCGGCGCGCTCGATCCGAGGGAGGCGACCCGCAGCGACCCCGCTCCGAGCAGCTTCAACAGCGCCACGTCGAGGGTCGGATCCCGCCCGACCACGGTCGCCTCGAAGGCGCGCTCGTCCGAGAGCTGCACCTCGATGCCGAACGCGTCGCCGATCACGTGATCGCTCGTCAGCACGAGCCCTTCTTCGGCGATCACGAACCCGGATCCGATCGCCCGCTCCACCCGCTGCGCACGGCCCTCGAACGGGAGCGCCGGGCCCGCGCGCCCGTCTGGAAACGAGGGCGCGCGCAGGGTGGTGATGGTCACCACCACCGGCCGCACCTGCTCGATCAGCGCAGGCAGGGGCATCGCGCCGCGGGCCGCTGGCGGCTCGGGCGGCGATTCCGCGCGCGGGACCGAGCACGGCGCGCTCACCGGGCCGCGGGGCGATGGAGGGGGCGAGAGCGCGGCTGCCCGGTCGTTGCAGGCAGCGAGCGGTGCGGTCCCGAGGAACCCGACACACGCCCATGCGGCAGCGCGGAGCCGTCCCACGGCCCGGACGTAGAGCCTCGAGGCGCGACCGCAAGCGCGCAAGGACCGGCCGCTGGAGAGCGCTCCGCGCCGCGGCCGAGCTGCTCCGGGGTCCGGACGAGGCGGCGCGCGCGCGGCTCGCTGGCCGCTCAGCCAGGAGGCGCGCCTCGCGCGGCCTCCGTGCGCACCACCTGGACGACGACCTCCACCAGGCGACCGCCGGGCTGGACGAACGTCGCCTTGCCGCGCCCCCCTTCGAAGCGCCACGCCAGATCGGCAGGAGCGCCCGTCTCTCCCGCGCCTTCGCCGACGCGGACGACGGCGCTCACCTCCAGCGTCTGCTTCCCTGCCGTCACGGCGCCCCGCGCCACCGCGAACGTCCCGCCGCCGAGCAGCGCGATCGTCCGCTTCGCCAGGTTGCTCAGGTGTCGCGCGGGCTCTTCCCCTCCGGGCTCCGGACGCCACGTCGCGATGTGCCCGGCGTCGTCGATGTCGATCACGAAGCGCGCCTTCCCCGCGCTTCCGGGCGGGAGCGTCGCCCAGATCGGATCCGCCTGGCACGCGGGCGGGATGGCCCTCGTGAAGGCGCGCCCGAGGTTGCGCACAGCGCTGGCGCCGGCCGCCCCGAAGTCGCCCTCGCCGTCTTCTCCGGCGCCAGCGCTCGTCCGCGCGGCGGCGGAGCGCGCCGGTGCGCCGGCTTCCCCGTTCGCCGCGGGCTCCCGGCGTCGCTCTGCGGGCCGCGGCGTCGCCTTGGGCCGGGGCGCCACATTCGGCCGAGCCGCCGCCTGGCCGCGCGGCGCGGCCGCCACGGGCGGCGCCGGCTCGCCGCCGGCCTCAGGAGGGCGCTCTGCCGGCGCCGTGGGCCGGCTGGCATCGGCCGGAGCGCGCGCCGCTGGCATGCTCGTCGGCTCGCCGCGCTCGCCGGCCTCGTCGCGCCCGCCGCGAGCGTCGCTCGGGCGCGCCGCGCCACCGCTGCCCGGCAGCGCGGACGTGAGCCCGGTCCAGAGATCGATCGGCTCGCGCTCCGCCGCTGGCTCGGCGGGATCGCTGGCGGGCACCTCCGGCCCGAGCCGCGCCGAGCTCCACGCGCCCAGATGGACGAGCGCCGATACGAGGAGCGCCGGCAGCATCGCTCGTTGATCGCGCATCGGCTCGCACCCCGCCCTTCGGCCCAGTCGGACGCGCAGCGGCCCCAGCGCCTCGCCGAAGCTCGTTGCCCTTGGCCCGAGGTTCTGCCAGACAGCATCGCGGCTGCAACGTTCCCGAGCGCGCCTTGAAGCTCCTCGCCCTCTCGACCTCGACCCCGCGCGGCAGCGCCGCCCTCTTCGAAGCTGCGGACGTGGACCTGCACGCCGTGGCGGCGGCGTCGCGCGGCGGCGCGCGCTCCACCGCCGGCCTCGCCGCGGCGCCGGCGGCCGGCGCGCGGCTGCTCGCGGCGACGACCTACGCCGACCTGCACGGGCACGCGGAGCGCATCTTCGGAGCCGTCGACGAGGTGCTCGCCGCCGCAGGCCTACCGGCCGCGGCGGTGCAGGCGCTCGGCTGCGACGTGGGGCCCGGCTCGTTCACCGGGGTCCGGGTGGCGGTCGCGGCGGCCAAGGGCGTCGCGCTGGCGCTGGACGTCCCGGTCGCCGGCGTCACCTCGCTCGAGGCGATGGCCGCCGCCGCCTTCGCTGCCGGCGCGGCGAGCCCCGGCGATCTCGTGGTCCCGCTGATCGACGCCAAGAAGGGCGAGCTCTTCCTGGCCGCCTTCGACGCGCCCGCGGCGGCGCCTTCGATCCCGCCGCGCCACCTGCCGCGCGACGCGGCGTTCGATGTCGTGGCCGAGCTCGCCGCGGGGCGCCGCATCGTCGTCGTCGGCGCCGTCGCCGAGGAGATCGAGGCGCTCCGGCCGCTCGCCGCGCGGGGCGACGCCCTGGATTTCCCTGACGCGGCGTGGATCGGGCGCCTCGCGATCGACCGGCTCCGGGCGGCCGCCGCGGGCGGCGAGCGCGGGCCAGCGGCGGCCCCGCACGATCCGGCGCTCCTGGAGCCGCTCTATGTGCGCGCGCCGGACGCGAAGCCGGCCGAGCTGGGATACACTCCGCCCCGATGATCAGCTCGCCTGAAGGGGACGGCGTCGCACCCGACGCGGAGCGCGAGGCCTCGAGCCCCAGCGACGCGGAGCGCGCTCCGTCGCCCGCCGCGGCAGCGGACTCTGCTCGTTCTCCCTCCGCCACCGCCGCGCAGCGCGACGAGCCCGCCGCCCTGTCCGCCCCCGTGGAGTCGGCCGAGCCGGGGCCCGATCCCGAGCGGCTCCGCGCCCGGTTCGGCCGCCCGTTCGAGGCCGGTGACGTCATCTTCCGCGAGGGTGAGCCCGGGACCGAGGCGTACCTCCTCGAGGAAGGGCGGGTCCGGCTCATCAAGAAGGTCCGCGGCGCCGAGCGCAGCCTGATGGTCCTGAAGCCCGGCGATCTGTTCGGCGAATCCGCGCTCCTCGGCGGCGCGGCGCGCTCGTCGACGGCGATCGCGCTCTCTCGCGGGGTCGCGCTCGCGCTCGATCAGGGCACGCTGCAGAACCTCGTCGAGCGCAACCCGGCCGTCGCGATGCGCATCATCAAGCAGCTCGTCGGTCGGCTCCGCGACGCGGAGGACCAGATCGAGATCATGATGCTCACCGACACGCAGTCGAAGGTCGTGAACGCGCTCCTCAAGCTCGCGCAGCACTCGCGCGCCACCGGCGGCGCCGCGTCGAACGGGGCCTCGTTCGCGATCTCGCCGATGGAGCTGTCCACCCGCGTCGGCCTCGACGTCGACACGGTGAAGCGCGCCGTCCAGCAGCTCCGGGAGGGCCAGTACCTGCGCGTCGCTGACGAGCGCCTCGAGATCCCCGATATCGAAGCGCTGCGGAGGTTGTTCGGCCTGCTGGGTCTCAAGGACGAGATCCGTGGCGAACAGTGACGAGCAGGAACCGCCTGCGCCACCATCCTACGCCGACCTGACAATTGCTGGAAGCCGAATCGGGATCCTGAGAACGCGCCGCGTCTTCCAGGGAGATTCGCAGGTTGACGTGACAAGCGGCCTGGTTTACTCAGGGTTCCCCGCAGGGCAGGCGAAGTCCCGTCCTGACAATGTGCCGCGCCGCGGCATCGATCGGCAGCGGATTCAAGATCGCACATGACCTCGCAGCGACACAGGACAGCAGCGACCCGCGCGGGGTGCATCCGCGGCGCGGCTGCTGTCCTGTCGATGGGGTCGCTGTTGTCGTTTGCGTCCGTCGCGTCGTTTGCGTCCGTTGCGTCCGTCGCGCCTCTCACGCTCGCGTCGTGCGGCGGCGCGCAGCCCTCGGCGCAGACGAGCGACGCGCGGTCGCTCGCGGAATATGATCTCGCGCGCGACGCGTTCCAGCGCGGCCGCCTGCGCGAGGCGCTGGCGCACGTCGAGCAGGCGCTCTCGCACGACGAGGACAACGCCGAGGCGTCCTATCTCGGCGCCTTGATCCTGCTCGGCTTCTGCGCGGGTGATGCGCAGTCCAGCGACTGCCGCTTCGACAGCGCCGAGAAGATGGCGCGGCGGGCCCTCGAGGCGAACCCGGAGATGCGGGACGCGAAGAACGCGCTGGGCGTCATCCTCGTGCATCAGCGGCGCTACGACGAGGCGATCGCGGTGCTCAAGCCGCTGACCGAGGACATCCTGTACGCCTCACCGGAGAAGTCGTGGGGCAACCTGGGCTGGGCGTACCTGCTCAAGGGCAGGAACGACGAGGCGATCGACGCGCTACGCCGCGCGGTTGCCGCGCAGCCGCTCTTCTGCGTGGGGCAGTACCGGCTCGGCCTCGCCTACGAGAAGCGAGGCGAGCTCGATCTGGCGCGCGAGGCCCTGACGAGGGCGGTCGAGACCGACCAGCCGGAGTGCACGCGGCTGCAGGACGCGTTCGACGCGCGCGCCCGCATCGCCGAGAAGAGGGGGCTCGTGGACGACGCGCGCGCCGATCTCGAGCGGTGCCGGGAGATCAACGCGACGACGGCCGTGGGGCAGCGCTGCGCTGCACAGTTACAGACGTTGCAATAGGGCCTCGGCGCGCCGCTCTACGAGAAGTACAGAGGGGTGCGCTAGGGGGTTGAGCAACGGTTCTCAGGGTGAGTAGAGTGACGACCGAATGACGATGGGTGGAATGGGATGGAGTCGATCGGACGCTACCTGAGACGCACGCGTGAGGCCCGAGCCATGAGCGTGGAGGAAGTCGCCCGCGCCACGCGCATCCCGGTGATCTCCATCGAGCGAATCGAGGCAGATCATTTCGACGACCTGCCCGGCGAGGTGTTCGTTCGGGGGTTCTTGAAGGCGTATGCTCGCGCGGTCTCGCTCCCGATGGAGGAGGTGTTGGCCCGATACACGGCGAGCCGCCGGATCGCGCTGGTGACACCGCTGCCCATCGCGGCGCCCGCGCGCCGCACCCAGAGCAGGCGCTTCGGGGTCGCGATCGCGTTCGTGTTGCTGCTCATCCTCTTCACGCTGGCGCTCAGCATCGTGCTCAGGCCCCGCGGCCACGACATGCCGCCGGAGCTGTCGGAGGGCACGCTCGCGAGGGCTCGTACCTCCCTCTCGGCCTGAGGGCCAAATTTTCGCCGGGCGCTCGCGCGCGGTTCGCGCCATAACCGCCGGTACCTGCCATGCCTCGATCGGTTCGCCCGCGGACGGAGCGCCTCCGGACCGGGGCGCTCCTGGTCCGGCGTGTACCTTTCGGTGAAGCCGACCTCCTGGTCGGGCTCTTCACCGAGCAGGGGGGGCTCATCTCTGCCACGGCGCGCGGCGCGCGCCGCTCGGCCAAGCGCTTCCCGGCGCTCGAGCCGATGCACCTGCTCCGCGTGACCCTGGAGATCCGTCCGGGCGCGGAGCTCGCCCAGCTCACGGAAGCGGCGATCGAGCGCCCGCGCCTGCGCCTCGCGGCGGATCTCGGGCGCCTCGAGGTGGCCGGGCGCGCGCTGCGCTGGGTGCGGGAGATCGCGCCGGCGCACACCGCCGAGCAGGCGGCGTGGAGCGAGCTGAACCAGCTGCTCGACCGCCTCGACGAGGTGTCCACGCCTCCTCCCCAGGCGCTGCTCGCGGAGACAGGCCTGCGCCTGCTCGTCGCCTTCGGCTGGGGCCTCGAGCTCACGCAGTGCGTCCGTTGCGGGCGCGCCTGCGACACGACGCAGTCGGCCTGTGCCGACCCGGCGCGCGGCGGCCTCGTCTGCCGGGCCTGCGGCGGCGGACCCGTCGTGCTGCGGCCGGAGCCGAGGGAGCGGCTGCTGGCAGCGATGCTCGGCGGCGCGCCGATCCCGGAAGAGGACGTCCCGCTCGCGCTCGACCTCGTCGAGGGCGCGCTCACCGCGCACGCGAGCGGGAACTAGAGCGGCGGGCACCCGCGTCTAGCGGTTCGGAGTCACGCCACGGCTCGCCAGAAGCGGGTCATCGCGCGCGGTGCTTCGGGCGGCCCCTCGATCTCCACGTAGGGCCGGCCTGGCGCGGCGCGAGGGAACGAGAAGCTCCCGGTGTTCGCGTAGCCGTCGCCGAGCGCCTCGCGGTGCGTGTGGCCGAAGACGACCAGCTTCGCGCCGGTCGCCCTCGCGACACGGCCGGCGCTCTCGGCCAGGCGCTCGGCGACCGTGCCGGCGTAGCGGTTGTGCCCGCTCGCCCAGCTCGCGCCCATCAGCAGCGCGCCGAGCCCGAGCGCCGCGGCGCCGGTCCCCCGCGCGCCGAGCCCGAGCGCCGCGATCCCGGCGCCCATCGACAGCGTCGCGATCACGCGATCGAAGTACAGCCGCGTGAACGTGCGCGCCGCGCTCTCCAGGGTCGGCGTGGCCCCGAGCCCGACGAGCGCGTCGGCCATCGCGCGCGGCACTTCGAGCTCGTGCGCGAAGCGCTCCATGGCCGCGGCGCCCACCGTGGCCTCGCCTCCCGCGCGGTAGAGCGGTCCGCTCTTCAACATCGCGCCGAGCGCCGCGTGGAAGTAGCGGTAGATGACGTAGGGCGCGCGAGGGCCGTACCAGGTGAACGCCGACAGGAACAAGCTGAGCGGCGTCTGATCGTTCGCCTGCAGATAGCGGTGCGCGCCGGTCGGCGCGATGAACTCCTCGACGAAGTGAACGCCGAGGCTGCGCTCGCCGACCACGAGCGGGTGAGCCGGGGCGTTGTCCGGATCGTACAGGTGGCCGTGCTCCAGATGGATCGCCCCCTCTCGGAAGAACCAGGGCGTCGTGCGGATCCGCGACCGGGGCTCGCCGGTCACCTCGAGCGCCTCCGCCAGCGCCACGGGGAAGTCGGGCGCCCCGACCTCGGCGTCGTGATTGCCACCCGCCAGCCAGAGCTCGCCGCCGCGGTCGAGGTGCTCGGCGAGCGCCGCCCGCGCGGTCGGGTGCGCGAGCAGCGCCTCGCGCAGCGCACGCGGCCGGGGCATCCAGGGCGACTCGGAGGAGAGATCGAACAGATCGCCCGCGACCACGATGCGTGCCCCCCGGTGGGCCTCCACGAACCGGGCAAGATCGGCGGTCACGTCGCGCGGCGTCTGGCGCACGAGATGGAGATCGGCGAGCACGACCGTGCGGCGCTGCGTCATAACCTTCCTTATCCATCACGTCCGTCCGGGCGCTGCAACTCGCCGCCAGCCGCGCGATCTCGGCTGGTGGCCATGTGGAGGAGGGCCGCCCACCGGGCTCAGCGCTCGTCTGTCGCATCCGTGACGGTCGCGTCGCGGCCCGATGTCGCCGCCGGGACGCGGCGCTTCATCGCTTCATCGCTTCATCGCTTCATCGCTTCATCGCTTCATCACCGTTACCGTTGCCGCGCGGCCCTGGCACGGGCTCGACGCCTGCGCCGCTGCGTCCCATGCAAGCGGGCATGGAAGGCTCGGCGCGGACGCGACCCTCGGCCCAGCGGGCGAACGGTGGACTGCTCGCAGAGATCACCCGTGCCCTGACGGGCAAGGACATCGAGGCCCTCTCCCGGATCTACGCGGAGGACGCCGTGATCGAGGAGGTGAGCAGCCGCGATCCGCCGGCCCACCCCAGCGTCACCAGCGGGAGGCACGCGATCCTGGAGCGGCTCAAGAGCGACCTCTTTCGCGATCCGATCTCGGGCTGGGAGCGCCAGCTCGACTCGATGGAGATCCTGGACGGAATCGAGACCGACGAGGGGCTGGCGTACACGGAGGTGCGCGTCTATGTGGCCGGCGATCGTGTCGTCGCGCAGCACCTGGCCCGCAAAAAGAACGGACTCATCGGCCACGATCGTGTCGTCGTCGCCTGGGACGCGGACTGAGCCAGCGCCAGCGAGCGGCGGCCCTCACGCGCCTGCGAGGGCTGCGCTGCTCGCGCGGCGCCGATGCTGCGCTGCTCGCGCGGCGCCGACGCTGCGCTGCTCGCGTGGCGCCGATGCTGCGCTGCTCGCGCGGCGCCGATGTAGAGTAACGCCGTGACCACCGCCGTCCTCCTCAGCTGCCACGGCACCGTCGAGCGGCTCGACGATCTGCCCGCATTCGTCACCAACATCCGCCGCGGCAGGCCGGCCCCGCCGGAGGTGATCGACGAGGTCCGCCGCCGCTTCCAGGCGATCGGCGGCTCGCCGCTCATGCGCATCACGCAGGCCCAGGCGGACGCGCTCGCCGCGAGGCTCGGTCTCCCGGTCGCCATCGCCGGGCGCCTCTGGCACCCGTACCCGGCCGAGGTGCTCGGCGCGCTCCACCGCAGCGGCGTGAGGCGCGTCGTCTCGCTGCCGCTCGCGCCGCAGTCCGTCGACGTCTACCACGCCGTCGTCCGCGACGCGGCCGCCGAGCAGGGTGGCATGGAGGTCCGGTGCGTGCCCGCGTGGGGGCTCGAGCCGGCGCTGATCGACGCCTTCGTCGAGGTGATCGACGAGGCGCTCGCGCGCATCCCCGAGGAGGGCCGGGCGAAGGTGGCGGTGATCCTCTCGGCCCACAGCCTCCCGCAGCGGATCATCGCCGCCGGAGATCCGTACGAGCGCCAGTTCCGCGCGATGGCCGCCGAGGTGGAGCGCCGCATCGCCGCCCGCGGGAACCCGGTGCTCGTCGCCTTCCAGAGCCAGGGCATGACCGGCGACGCGTGGCTCGGTCCGGATCTGCGGTCGACGTTCGACGGCCTCGTCGCGCGCAGCGTGCGGGAGGCGCTGATCGCGCCGATCGGCTTCGTCGCGGATCACGTCGAGACCCTCTACGATCTCGACGTGGAGGCGCAGGTCTTCGCCCGTGAGGCGGGCCTCGCGCGGCTCTCCCGGGCGCCGGCCGTGAACACGCGGCCGCGCTTCATCGACGCCCTGGAGGCGCTCGTCCGGCGCGAGCTCGCGCAGGCCGCGCCGTAGGCGGCGCCGCGCCGGCTCAGCGCTCGCTGATGCGGCGCTTGCGCGGGAGCCTCGATACGCTCGCGCGGAGGAGCCCCGGGGCGTGCCTCGAGAGCGACACCCCGAGCTTGCCGTGGGCGGTGACGATCACCTCGGCGCGCCGCGCGATGATGCCGTCCATGATCTGTCGCGCCGCCGTCTGCGCCGGCATGACGAGCCAGCGCGGCACGGGATCCGGGGCGCCCTCGTGCAGGTTGCCCGCGTTGTCGATCCGGCGGATCTCGCTCGCCACGTACCCCGGCGCGACGTGCGTGACCGCGACGCCCTCGGCGTGGAGCTCCGCGCGCAGCGTCTCGGCGAGGGCGCGCACTGCGAACTTGCTCATCGTGTAGGCGCCCACCGCGGGGACCGCGAGGTAGCCGAGGACGCTGCCGACGAGCGCGACGCCGCCGCGCGATCGCTTGAGCTCCGGCAGCGCGGCCTTCACGGTGCGCAGCGCGCCGAACACGTTGGTCTCGAACTGCCGGCGGAAATCGTCGAGCGCGAGCTGCTCGACGCGCCCCGCCACGCTGAACCCGGCGTTCGCGACGGCGATGTCGAGCCGCCCGAACGCCTCGCTCGCCTGCGCGACGGCGCGCTCCACGTCGCCGTCGCGCGTGACGTCGCACGGGGTCGCGAGCGCCTCGCCGCCGGACCGCCGGATCTCCGTCGCGAGCGCCTCGATCCGCTGGGCCCGCCGCGCCGCGAGGACGACCCGGCCGCCACGCCGGGCGACCTCCCGGGCGAGGGCCTCGCCGATCCCCGACGACGCGCCCGTGATGAGAACGACCCGCCCGGCGAGCTTGCTTGCCATGGACGCCCGCATACCACGATCGCGGGAGCGCGCGCCCTGGCGCGCCCGCGCGCGCTCGCTCATGCTCGGCCTTTCGCCGTTCGGTCGCACCGGTGGTGTCGGTTACGATGGCCTGACCCGGCTCGACCGGGCGCCGCGTCTCAGCGTCTCAGCGTAGGTTTGCGTTCGTCTTGCGTAGGTTTGCGTAGGTTTGCGTTCGTCTTGCGTGCGGTCGTGCACGATTGACGAACGGTCGCGCACGGTTGCGCACGGGGTGACATGCGAAGCCACTCGATCCGCCGCTCTCTTGCCGCTCTCCTCGTCGCCGCCGCCTGCGCGGCCACCGCTCCCGCCTCCGGCGAGCCGTCCCCCTCGCTTTCGCGCGCGGAGGCGCTCCTTGCGCAGGGCGACTACGCGGAGGCCGAGAAGGTCGTCCTCGGCCTCCAGGGCGGGAAAGATCGCGCCGCGGCGCTGCTCGCGAAGGCGCGGATCGAGCTGCTCACGGGCCGCTACGACGACGCGGCGAAGACGGCGAAGGCCGCCGCCGCGCTCGGCAAGGAGGCGCGGATCGCCGCCGCGCCGCTCCGGGCCGAGGCGCTCGCGCGCCGCGGGAAGATGGTCGAGGCGATCGCGGCGGTGCGCGAGGTGGAGCGGGAGGACGAGGCCCGCCGCGCGCGGCTCGTGCTCGGCGAGCTCCTGATCGAGTCGGGCAAGCGGGGCGAGGCGCGCGCGCCGCTGATGACGATCATCGACGACTACAACGACGACAAGATCACCGCGAGCGACGCGGAGGGGCTGTCGCTCGTCGGGCGCGCGGCCCACCTGCTCCGGAGCGCGCGCGACGCGAACGACGCGTTCAACGCGGCCGAGAAGGTCGGCGGCAAGCAGCGGGTCGAGACGTTGCTCTGGCGGGCCGAGCTGTTCCTCGACAAATACGACCCCGGCCACGCCGGTCAGGTCGTGAAGGAGGCGCTCAAGCTCGCGCCGAAGGATCCGCTTTGCCGCGTCGCCATGGCGCGCGTCAAGCTCGAGAGCGCGATGGACTTCGGCGGTGCCGACAGCGAGGTCGCGCAGGCGCTCTCCGTGAATCCGAACCTCGCCGAGGCGTATTTCGTCCGCGCCGGGCTCGCGCTCCGCGACATGGACATCGACGCCGCGGACGCCGCGGCCGACCGCGGGCTCAAGGTGAACCCGAACGACCTCGCGCTGCTCTCGATCAAGGCGGCGGGCCGCTTCCTCGCCGACGACGCGGCCGGCTTCGAGGCCATCAAGGCGAAGGTGCTCGGCCTGAACCCTGAGTTCTCGCGGTTCTTCCAGATCGTCGGCGAGTTCGCGGAGTGGGAGCATCGCTACGACGACATCGTCAAGATGATGGGGGAGGCGACGCAGGTCGATCCGAACGACGCGAAGGCGCACGCCACGCTCGGCCTGAACCTGATCCGCGCCGGCGACGAGAAGAGCGGCGTGCTCTCGCTCCAGAAGGCGTGGGACAAGGACCGCTTCAACGTGCGGGTCTTCAACACGCTGAACCTCTACGAGAAGGACATCGCGACGCAGTACGTGACCGTGGAGGGGCAGACCTTCCGCGTCCGCTACCACAAGCAGGAGCGCGCGATCCTCGAGCGGTACGTGCCGCGCATGCTCGAGGAGGCCTGGGGCTCGATGGTGAAGCGGTACGGCTTCACGCCGAAGGTCCCGGTCTCGATCGAGCTCTACGCGTCGACGGAGAACTTCAGCGTCAGGACGAGCGGCCTGCCCAACGTGGGCATCCAGGGCGTCTGCTTCGGCCAGACGCTCGCGGCGTTGAGCCCGGCGGCGGGGGAATTCAACTGGGGGAACGTGCTGTGGCACGAGCTCGGGCACGTCTTCGCGATCCAGCTCTCGAAGAACCACGTCCCGCGCTGGTTCACCGAGGGGCTCAGCGAGTACGAGACGATCGTGCGGCGGCCCGAGTGGCACCGCGAGGAAGATCCGGCGCTGTTCGCCGCCCTGAAGGGCGGGAGGATCCCGGCGGTCGAGGGGTTCAACCGGGCGTTCACGCACGTCGACAACATCGAGGACGTGACGATGGCTTACTTCGCGGCGAGCCAGATCGTCGTCTTCATGGCGGGCGAGTTCGGCTTCCCGAAGGTGGTCTCGATGCTGCCCCGGTGGGCCGCGGGCAAGCGGACGCAGGAGGTGGTGAAGGAGTCGCTCGGGATCAGCGCGGAGGAGCTCGACCGGCGCTTCCGCGCGTGGCTGAAGCCCCGCCTCGAGCGCTACGAGAAGCAGTACGTCCCGGATCTGCACGCGCCGCCGCTCGACGAGGCGCGCAAGGCGGCGGCGCGCGCCCCGAAGGACGCGAAGCGGCTCGTCGAGCTCGCGCTCGCGCTGTTCGAGGACGGGCAGCGCCAGGAGGGCGAGGCGGTGCTCGCCGAGGCGCTCCGGGTCGACCCGAAGCAGCCCGACGCGACCTACCTCAAGGTGCGGGCGGCCTTCGCCGAGAAGAAGCCCGACGAGGCGGCGAGGCTCTTGAGCAAGATGATCGCCGACGGGCACGACGGCTACGTCGTGCGGATGAAGCTCGCGGATCTCGCCGAGCTGAAGAAGGACGCGGCGAAGATGAAGGCGAACCTCGAGGCGGCGTCGCGCCAGGATCCCACGCAGGCCGAGCCGCTCCAGGGGCTCTACGATCTCGCGCGCCGGCAGAAGGACGCGGCGGGCGAGCTCTCGGCGCTGCGCCGGCTCGCGCTCCTCGACCAGCACGATCGTCGTGTCTGGCGGCGGCTGCTCCGGCTGCTCGTGGAGCGCGGCGCGTGGGAGGAGGCGCGCAAGGTCGGCGAGGGAGCGATCTTCGTCGACGTGGCGAACCCGGAGATCCACCGGCTCTATGCGCGGGCGCTGGCCCGCACGGGGCGGCACGTGTCGGCGATCTACGAGCTGAACAGCGCGCTCCTGTCCGGGCCGAAGCCGGGGGACGCGGCGGAGATCTACGGGGAGCTCGCCAAGGCGTACGCGAAGATGAAGCGGGACGACTACGCGAAGCAGGCGCTCGAGTACCAGAAGACGATGAAGGGAGCGTCGCCGCCTGCGCCGCGGGCGATGCCGGATTGAGGTTCGGGGCTTGGGGCGAGGTGTGAGCGGGGAGGGGAGGGCGGAGATCCCGGCTGCACGCGCCGGAGGGGGTCTCCGCGCGGCAGGGCGCGGGGGGGCGCTCGGCCATCCGCCGAGGCGGGAGCGCGGAGCTTGCGCTGAGAACACCGCCCGGCATGTCTCCCTTCGGGCCTTGCCACCTGGGACGTTTCGTCGCGCGCCACACAAGGCGCGCCTGAGAGGTGGAGCCCGCTGGGACCCTATGGCACCTCGGTCGGTGCTCGCCGCGCCCACCCGCGCCCTGCCGCGCGGAGACCCCCTCCGGCGCTCGCGTGGTGCCAGGTCAAAATCGCCGCGCGCTGGGTGAAGATGCGCGGGGTCCGCCCCGCCGGCGAACCGGGAACGGTTAGGAGGAGGCAGCGGAGAGCCTTCGGCGAACCGGGAACGGTTAGTGAGGAAGCAGCAGGAAGCCCTCGGTGAACCGGAAACGGTTAGGAGGAGGCAGCTGGGGAGCCCTCGGTGAACCGGAAACGGTTAGGAGGAGGCAGCTGGGGAGCCCTCGGTGAACCGGAAACGGTTAGGAGGAGGCAGCTGGGGGCCCTCGGTGAACCGGAAACGGTTAGGAGGAGGCAGCTGGGGAACCCTCGGTGAACCGGAAACGGTTAGGAGGAGGCAGCTGGGGAACCCTCGGTGAACCGGAAACGGTTAGGAGGAGGCAGCTGGGGAGCCCTCGGTGAACCGGAAACGGTTAGGAGGAGGCAGCTGGGAGCGCTCGGTGAACCGGAAACGGTTACGGGGAGGCCGCTGGGAGCCCTCGAGGAACCGGAAGCTGCGCCCCCTGCTTCCGTACCGCGCGCGCAAGGAGGGGCGCCTTCCGCGCAAGGCCCTCCAGGCTGAGCTCACCCTCGCAGTACATCCGGTACCACTCCTGCCGGAACGAGACGACGTTCTCGCCGTCGCCGAGCTTGAGCCGCTTCAGCATCGTCTGCGCGCGATCGCGGACCTCCGGCGGGCAGCGGTCGGTCAGAACCATCTGGCAGGACGGCAGGATGATCTCGAACCAGCCGTCGCCGACCTCGAACGGATCCAGGACCTGATCGGCGCGGAGCGCGCTCTTGCTGCTGTTGATCCATGCCGCGGCGTACCGAAAGTTGGTCCACTCATAGGCGAGGCTGGGATCTTCATCTCGCGAGACGAAGTGGTCGATGGTTCCTGGCGTCGAGAGCCACATCGCCGTGTAGCCGCATAGATCCTTGAAGGCGGCCCGCAGATCGCGCGCAGCGCGGCGCCAGTACCCCGGCGTGCTCCTGGCGCCGCCCCTGGCGAGCCAACGCTGGCCGGGTTGTCGGACGTTGATGTTGAAGTCCGCGGGCTCAGGCGGGCGCTCGAAAGGGATCATGCGCCGGCCTGCTCCCGGCGCACGATCCAGCGCGGCCAGAAGCGATCCTGATCCGGCAAGAGGCGCACGAGCTCCCGATGGATCTCCTCCTCGCTCCGGAGCCCCTCCGGTAGCGCGCCGGTCTCGCCGCGCATGAGCGCCTCTGCAGCCTCGATGGCGCGCTCCGCCTCGATCGAGCGCCCCTGCTCCAGGCCGAACACCGGCGATGTGAGCCAGCCGATCGCATCGCCGCGCTTCGCCCATGGGAGCTCGCGCACGGTCACGTCGGCGCCGTCGAGCTCGAACACGAACAGCTTGTCCCTGGTCGGCTTGAAGTGCGGCTCCATCGATGCGAGCACGAGGGGCGAGTGCGTCGTCAGCAGCACCTGCGGGCGCATCGACGGGGAGAGCCCGCTCAGGGCACCGAGGAGCGCGGGGACGATGTGGCGTTGCCACCTGGGGTGCAGGTGCGTCTCGGGCTCCTCCATCAGCACGACGATGCGATCCGAGGGCTGCCAGCCGATCAGGCGTGACGCCTGCACGTGCTCCGACCAGGACCACGCGATGAGGTAGGAGAGCGCGAGGATCCGCTTCATCCCGGCGGACGCGTGGACGATGGGGATCGTGCCGTACGGAAGCTCGACGGTCGGGAACTTGCGCACGTCGTCAAGGTAGAGCCGCACCGGCTTGCCGGGCTTCATCGTCTCCTCGGGATGAGAAAGCTGATCGAGCACGCGGCAGAGGAGCTCGAACGGGTGAGCCCCGTCGTTGTCCGCCGCCTCGAGCTGCCACGTCACCCAGTCCTGGACGAGCCCGTTGCAGACGGGTTTGCCCTCGTGAACGAGCCCGTCCCAGAGCTGTCTTTCCTCGAAGAGATAGGGCTGGGGATCGGGCGAAGGCGATGACGAGAGCCGGTACAGAGCGCTGCCCATCGAGGGAATATTTCGACAGGGATCCCAGACGGAGCACGCGCCATTCGTACGGACGTGGAGCACGGGGACCAGGCCGCGCACCCACGAAGAGATGACCACCCCGGAAGGAGTATTGGTCCAGCTTCGGCCCATGTCGCGGCCGAACCTGTCGCGCCACTGTTGAGCAACACGATCGTACTTGCTTTCGAACTGCTTGAACTTGGTGCCCGGCTCGGCTTCCCCGGAGATGCGCGCGCTCGCTTCCTTACCCGGCTGCGGCAGCACGGGCCGCTCCGTCCACGTTCCGGTGAGCGCCCACCAGGCGACCTCCAGCACGAAGCTCTTACCGAGCCCGTTGTCGCCGGTGAGCACGTTGAGCCGCTCGCCGAGCTCCAGGTCGAGCCGGTCGGCCGGCCCCACGCCTTCCACGTGCAGCGATCGCAGCATCGTGGTTCCGCGTACCACACCCGCCGCGGTCCAGGCCATCGCGCTGCCTGTGCGCCCGTCCTTCGACGCCCGTAGCGCCGAGGGGAGGGTCTGCGCGGCGGCCGCGGGTGGGCGCGGCGAGCACCGACCGAGGTGCCATAAGGTCCCAGCAGGCTCCACGTCTCAGGCGCGCCTTGTGTGGCGCGCGACGAAACGTCCCAGATGGCATGGCCCGAAGGGAGACATGCCGGGCGGTGTTCTCAGCGTAAGCTCCGCGCTCCCGTCTCGGCGGATGGCCGAGCGCCCACCCGCGGCCGCCGCGCAGACCCTCCCCTCGGCGCGGCCCCCCGGAAGGACCGCCTCCCTCGGCGCCCTATTCGTCCTCCGCCTCGCCCTTGTCCCCCCGCAGCCCGAGCGCCTTGAACTTCTTGTACAGGTGGCTCCGCTCGAGCCCGAGCCCCCGGGCCGTCGCGGCCATCTGCCCTCCGTGATGGCCGAGCGCCTCCTCCAGGATCGCCCGCTCCGCCTCTTCCGCGAGCACCCGGAACGGCACCCCCGGCCGGAAGAGCCCGCCCTTCATCGCGGCCTGCTGCCCTCCGAGGCAGACCTTCACGTCGCCCTCGTCGATCGTCTCGTCGGGCGTCAGGATCACCAGCCGCTCGATGATGTTGCGCAGCTCCCGCACGTTCCCCGGAAAGCTGTAGGCGACCAGCACGCCCATCCCGCCGTCCGTGAACGCCATCCCGGGCCTATCGTTCGCCTGCGTCGCGAGCGCGAGGAAATGCCGCGCGAGCTGCGGCACGTCCTCGCGCCGCGCGCGCAGCGGCGGCAGCGACAGCGGCAGCACGTTCAGCCGATCGTAGAGATCCGGCCGGAACTGCCCCTCCCGGCACGCCGCCTCGATGTCGCGGTTCGTCGCGGCCACCACGCGCACGTCGACCTTGATCGTCTCGTGCCCGCCCACGCGCTCGATCTCCCGCTCCTGGAGCACCCTGAGCAGCTTCGCCTGCATCGCGAGCGGCATGTCCCCGACCTCGTCGAGGAACAGCGTCCCGCCGCTCGCGCGCTCGAACTTGCCTCGCCGCTGCTTCGTGGCGCCCGTGAACGCGCCGGCCTCGTGCCCGAACATCTCGCTCTCGATGAGCTCGCTCGGGACCGCGGCGCAGTTCATCTTCTCGAGCGGCCCCCGCGCCCGCTTCGACGCGCCGTGGATCGCGCGCGCGACGAGCTCCTTGCCGGTGCCGCGCTCGCCCGTCACGAAGACCGTCGCGGTCGCCTTCGCCGCGCGCGCGATCTGCTCGCGCAGGTCGAGCATCGCCCGGCTCTCTCCGATGAGCTCGCCGACCTGGCCGGTCTGCGTCCGCAGCGCCTTCGCCTCGGCCTCGGCGCGGACGAGGCGCAGGGTGTTCTCGAGCACGAGCAGCAGCCGATCGGTCGAGAGCGGCTTCTCCAGGAAGTCGATCGCCCCGAGCCGCGTCGCGCGGACGGCGGCGTCGACCGTCGCGTGGCCGCTCATCATCACGACGGGCAGCTCCGAGCCGGAAACGCGTATCCGCTGGAGCAGCTCCACGCCGTCACCGTCGGGCAGCGAGACGTCGAAGAGCGCGATGTCGTAGCTCCGCTTCGCGAGCTTTTCTTCGGCCACCCCGACGCCGCCGGCGACGTCGACCGTGTAGCCCTCGAGCGACAGCGCCTTCTGGAGGGTCGTCAAGATCGCCCGCTCGTCATCGAGCACCAGCACATGTCCGCGCGGCATGTCTGCCACCGTAGCGCGGAACCGCCGCGGCCGATGCCCGCGCTCCGGCGGAGCGCGGCAGCGGGAAGCGGGACGCGGGACGCGGGACGCGGGACCAATGACGCCTGCCCAGCTTCCGCGACGCTCCACGTCGGCGCGCGTGGAGAAAGGAGGATCCGGCTTGCGCGCGCTATGGTAGCTTGGCCCAGGATGTCTCCCGACGGTCTCGCGACGGCGGAAGGAGATCTGGAGCGGACGCCGTTCGCTCATCTTTTCGTCTATGCCGTCGAGCATCGGCTGACCGGCGCGCTCATCCTGGTGGAGCCCACGGGCGCCGATCACACGCTGCGGATCGTCCGGGGGAACCCCGTGAAGATCCGTCCGAGCGACGGGTACGCGCGGCTCGGGGAGATCCTGCTCGAAGAGGGGGTGATCACCGCCGAGATCCTGGCCGAGGCGCTCGCGACAAGGGGCCTCCTGGGGGACGTGCTGCTGCTGTCGGGGTGCGTCGACGCCGCGACCATCGACTGGCTCGCCCAGGTCCAGTTCGTGCGGCGGATGGTGCGCCTGTTCGATCTGCCCCCGGAGACGAAGTACCGCTACTTCGACGGCCTCGACGCGCTGGCCGAGTGGGGGGGAGATCCCGCGAAGGTCGATCCCCTCGCGCTCCTCTGGGCGGGGCTGCGCGATCACGGCGAGCGCTCGACGCGCCTCCAGCGGACCCTGGAGCGGATCGGGGCCGTGCCCCTCCGCCTGCACCCCGCCCTCGAGCCCGGCCGCTTCGGCTTCCGCGAGGGCGAGCTCGCGGTGATCGAGGCGCTGGAGAGCTCCACGCCCACGCTCGCCGCGCTCCTCCGATCCGGGGTCGCGCCGGAGCCGACCGTGCGCAAGCTCATCTACGCCCTCGCGATCACCCGCTACCTCGATTTCGGGACGGGCGTGCCCGTGGGCGCGGAGCTCTCGTCGAGCGTGCCGCCCGCCAGCGCGGCGAGCCTGTCGCTCGGGCGCGTGCAGCTGCGCGCGACCGTCCATCGCGTGGGCGCGGCCGCGCCGGATCCGGCCGGCGACGGGGAGCGCGCGCCGGTGCTCGCGCGCGGCCGCCGCCGGGATCGCCCTTCCTCGGAGCCGTCGCCCATCTCGATCGTCGCCGGCGCGTCACCGCTCAGCGGAGGCTCGCTCTCCGCGGCGGTGGCCGCCGAGCTCGCCAGCGCCGCCGGCCTCGACGTCGGCCGCGCGGCGAGCGAGCCGTCCGAGACCGTCCGAGACCGCGAGCCGTGGGGATCGCTCGCTCCGGCCGACGAGGGCGCTGGCGGTCCGCCGCGTCCCGAGGACCCCTGAGGCGAGCCACCCGCTATATAGGCCGCCGCGATGCCTGCGCCCGCGCGACGCCTGCTCCCCGCTCAGGTCCACCTCCCCTCCGGCGGCGTGGCGCGCCTGTCGGACGCCGCCGCGCGCGCTCGCGCTTCGTCCGTCTTCGGCGCTCCCGCAGGCCGCGGCGGCGAGCGCGCATCCCTCGGCAGGTGCGCGCTCGACGTGCAGGTCCTCGCGGGCCCGTCGGTCCTGGCCGACGCGCGCGGCGCGCCGCTGGATCCTCTCGGCCTCCCGCTCACCGACGCCCATGTCCTGCGCGCGCTCCTCGCGTCTGCCGGCGTCGTGCCCGAGGCGCCAGGCGCCTACACCTGCGAGAACTGCAGCGCCCCGTTCGAGGTCGCCCCGTCGGGCCTGCTGGAGATCGGGCCGTTCACCGATGGCGAGCTCGACGATCCCGAGCTCGATCGCCCGTTCGACTTCGGCGTGTCGCACCCGATCCCGGCGCTGCGCGTGGGTCGCTCCGTCTGCCGCGCCGTGCGGCTCGTCGAGCGCACCGTCGAGGAAGCGATGCCGCTCCTCCGCCTGCCCGACGACGGCGTCCTGCGCGTCACGCCGTCGCTGGTGGTGGCCATGGGGATCGCGGCGCTCGGCCGCGAGCGCCGCGCGCCGGTGATCGCCGACGCGCTCGCCAGCGCTCCCGACGAGGCGTGGGCGGCGATCGTCGACCTCTACCACGAGGCGCGCTACCCCGCGCGGCTCCTCGCCGTCTACCGCTGCCAGGGCTGCGGCGCCCGCAACGATCTCGACGTGCCGCTCGATCGGGAGCTCGCGCGCGCCCCGCTGCGCGCTGCTGGAGTGGACGGAGCGGACACGGACGAGCTCGGGGAGCCCCGCCCGACGAGGCCAGGGGCGAGGGCTCGGGCGAGCGCCTCGAGCGCCTTTCCGGATCTCGACGGCTTCGAGGCGCGCGTCCGCGCCGCGGCGGGGCGCATCTACGAGGCCCGCGGCGTGCGGAACATCGATCTCTTCATCGACGCAGGCGTGCCGGCCTGCGACGACGGAGGCGAGCCGCTGCTCGGCTGCTACACGCCCGGGACACCCGCGGATGCGCTCGGGATCGCCCATCCTCCGGAGATCAGGATCTTCTATCGGACGTTCCGGTCGGAAGCCCGCGAGGATCCCGGCTTCGACATCGACGCGGAGATCGAGGAGACGATCGACCACGAGGTGACACATCACCTGCACCATCTGGCTGGCAGCGATCCGCTCGACGACGAGGAGCACGAGCAGATCACGCGCGAGGAGCTGCGCCGGGTGGGCCACGCCGAGGCGGTGCGGCGCGCCCGGCGCGGCGCCCTGTCGGACGTCGCCGGCTTCGTGCGCGCGACGTGGCCGGCCTGGCTGATCGCGGCCGTCGGAACGGCCCTCGCGTGGTGCGCAGGCGGGCGCTGACGTCCAGCGCCGCGCGGGGCAAGCGCGACCGTGCGCCCGCCGCTTTCTTCGAAGCGGGAGGATGAGCTGTCTATACTGCCGGGACAGCAAGAAGATGTGCCGGGGAATACCGGCTCCTCGAGCGCGCTGTGCTTTTGCCGAGGATCGTGAAGACGAAGAGCTCGCCGGCCCGCACGGCCGGGTCCACCAAAGCGCCACGTCCAGCCAAGCGGGGTGGCGGTGCGCAGAACCGCCGGGGAAGTCCGGATGCGGTCGAGAAGCGCCGGGCTGCGCGCCGGTTCAACGAGCTGCTCCTGGGCGGCGGCGGCCGCGCCGGAGACGGCCGTACCGAGCGCCGGCGCCGGCGCCTGCTCGCCGAGCTGGCCGAGGGGGTCGCGCGGCGAGGCAAGCGCGCGCTCAAGCCGATCGACGTGCTGTCGCGCGTCGAGGAGCTCCTGGCGCTGGGCGAGCCGCTCGCCTCGATCCGCAAGGCGTACCCGCCCCCGCCCCCGGTCGAGGTGACCGCCGAGCTCGTGGAGGGCCTGAGGCACCTCCACCGCGCCTACGGTTTCTCCGCGGACGTGTACCGGTTCGTCGGGCTCGACGCGCACGCGCTGCGGAAGGCCGGGGTGCTGCGGGGCGGCGAGCGCGGGGACGAGCGCGGGGACGAAGAGGGGCGTGTCCGCCGAGGCAGCGCGCCGCGGGGCAGCTTGACCTTGCCTGCCGGCGCGGGGATAACCCGCTCCGATGCGCGCGAGAACGCTGAAGCTCCCCCTCGGCGCGGCCGCCATGGCGGTCGTGTGCGCGGCGTCGACCGGCCTGTCGCTCCGCGCTGAGGCCCAGCCAGCGGCCGCCGCGGACGCCCCGGTGGCGCGCGTCGGCGACGCGGCGATCACGGCGTCGGAGGTCGAGCGCAGGCTCGCGCAGGTCCCGCCGTTTCAGCTCCAGACCTTCGGGCGTACCCCGGAAGAGATCCGGAAGAACTTCGTCAACCAGGTCCTCGTGCGCGAGCTGCTCCTCGCCCAGGGGGCCGCCGCGCAGAAGCTGACGGAGCGCGCCGACGTGCAGGATCGCGTGCGCGGCGTCCTGCGCTCCGCGCTGCTGCAGCGGATCCAGGCGGAGGCGGCGGCGAGCTCCCCGGTGACGGACGAGGAGGTCCGCGCCTATTACGAGGCCCACCGCGACAGGTTCAGCTCCCCGGCGATGGTGGCGCTCTGGCGCATCCTCGTCGCGACGCGCGGGGAGGCCGAGGCGATCCTGGCCGAGCTGAAGAAGGACCCGTCACCCCAGCGTTTCAAGGAGATCGCCCGCGAGAAATCGCTCGACAAGGCGACGAGCATGCGCGGCGGCGATCTCGGCTTCGTGGCGTCCGATGGCACCACGTCCGAGCCGGGGCTGAAGGTCGACCCGGGGCTCCTCTCGGCTGCCGCCGGGGTGAAAGACGCGGAGCTCGTGCCCGAGCCCGTGCCCGAGGGCGATGGCTTTGCTGTGCTGTGGCGGCGCCAGAGCAGGAAACCCGTGAGCCGCTCGCTCGAGCAGGAGGCGCCGTCCATCCGTCAGATCCTCGCGCACGGCAAGGCGGAGGCGCAGGTGAAGCAGCTCCTCGATCGCCTGCGAGCGCAGGACGTCTCCGGTCACGCCCCCGAGATCGTGGACCTCATCGACATCACCTCGACGGGGGATCTGCAGCCGAAGAGGCGCCCGGGCACCCTCGCGAGCGGTCGGCGTCCGGGCGCGCCTCCGCCGTCGCCCGTGCCGCGTCACGACATGCGCTGAGTCGGCCGGCGCGCACGGATGGGCGCTCGACACCCGCGGGCGCAGCGCCGCCGAGGGCGACACCCCCGAGGGCGCTGACGGCGTGTCAGCTGAAGGCGATGGCGAGCGCGATGGCGGCGAAGCCGGAGGCGATGGTGAGCGCGAGCGCGGCGATGCTCCCGGCGCGTCGAGCGCGCTCCGCCGCGTCGGGGTGGAGCGCGTAGACGCCCAGGAGCAGCGCCATGGACGCCTTGCCCGGTACCCGGAGCGAGGCGGAGAGGACCTGCTCGGCTCCCTTGGTGCCGCCCGTGATGAGCATGGCCAGCGCGCCGAGCGGGCCGGCCATGAGATCCCAGCCGCACGCGTAGAGCCCGAAGCGGAGCGCGCGCCGGCGCTCTGGCCGCGCGCCCTGGCGCCGTGCCCCGAGGTCGAGCGCGGCGCCGTGCAAGGTGTGCGCGAGCACCATCCACACGGTGACCGCCGGAACGCCGATCGCGAGCCACTGGAGGGCGCTCGCGCGTGCGGCCGGGTTGCGAGCCAGCTCCAGCGCAAGGCTCGGCAGCGCCAGCGCGATGAGGGGCAGGAGGGCGGCGATCATCGACAGGATCGCGAGCGTCTCCGCCAGCAGGGCGAAGCGCATGGCCGCGGGGAGCGCGCCGTCGGGGATCGTCGCGAAGAACGTCTCGGCTCCCAGCGTGGTCGCCCTCGAGGTGGCCCAGAGCCGCGACCAGACCCCGCCGATCGGGCGCTCCCACGGGACGATCGCGACGACCCCCGAGCCCTCGTCGCTCGCCGCGGAGCACCCGGCGCAGTCGGGCTGTCCGCAGCACGCGCAGAGCACCGCCGCGGGGACATCGAACGTCTCGTCGTCCCGCGAGAGCTCACGGCGTACGCTGGCAGATCGCTTGGCCATTGCGCACCTTCGAGCAGCGGACAAAGGCCACTCCCATCAAGGTTACGTCGCACGGGCGAGCCTGTCGACCCGAGATGCCACCTGCCGCGCGCTGCTCAGTGCAGCACCTCGTCGCCCCGCCGCCGCTGCCCCGTGGGGAGGTCGTCGATCCTTCCTCCGAAGAACGCGGCGGTGAACAGCGCGAGCAGCGCGATCGCCCCGGTCGCGTAGAGCCCGTAGCCCCACGTGAAGCGGACGGGACGGAGCAGCGTGCTGCCCGGCGTGAACATCAGGCGCATCGCGACGGTGACGAGGGCGACCGCGGCGAGGAAAGCGACGGCCACGCGGGCGCCGCGCATCTTGTGGATCGACCTCCGGGTCAGCGCGAGCGGGATCATCACGAAGAACGCGACCGCCGGGGCCCACATCCAGCCGAGCCGTCGCGCGAGCCCGAAGCCGCTGAGGTCGCGGAGCTCGGGGGCCGTCTCGTGGATCCACGGCGCGAAGAACGCCGCGAGCCCGAGGAGCGCGAGCGCGAGCAGGGCGCCCCGGCCGCGCCCGGCGTAGGTCCACGGGAGCGGTTCCATGTGCGGCGGGAGCGGCTCGTCAGGCTCTTCTTGGAGCGCGTCGTACGAGGGGGGAAGCTTCGCGAGCGCCTCCAGCCGGAGGCCGCAGGCGGGGCACGTGGACGCCTCTTTCGCCTCGAACATCTCCCGGCAGAAGGGGCAGGCGTGAAGCCCGGTCATCGAGGCGGGAAGATAGCGCACGGCGAACGGCGCGCGGGGCGGGGCCGCATTCCGGGGTTCCACCGGGGCGGGGCTTAGCCCATAGTTGCGTCCCATGGGCAAGCGTGATCGGCTCTCGGACGATGAGATCGCCGGGTTCGTCGCTGCTCACCCGGGCTGGGTGCGAGCGGGCGAGCAGATCGAGCGGAGCTACTCGTTTCCGGATTACGGGACCGGCGTTGGCTTCGTGATGAAGGTCGCCCTCCTGGCCGAGCGGCGCGATCATCACCCGGAGATCGTGCTGTCGTGGGGCAAGGTGCGGGTCGCGTGGTCCACGCATGACGCTGGCGGTCTGACCGCGCTCGACCTGGAGCTGGCCGAGCTGACCGACCGCTTGAGCGCGGGCTGACGCTGCGCGTGGGCAAGGTGCAGGGGATGCTCCCGAGCGAGCTGCTGCAACGTCTGGATCTGGGGCTGGAGGGGGACCTGCCGCACCTCGAGGAGGCGCTGACGCATCCGAGCTTCTCGAACGAGCAGCGAGGCGGCCGGCGCGTGGACAACCAGCGCCTCGAGTTCCTGGGGGACGCCGTGCTCGGCCTGTGCGTGACGGAGCTCCTCATGGAGCGCTTTCCGGGGGCGAGGGAGGGGGAGCTCTCGATGATGCGCTCCGCCCTGGTCAACACGGACGCGCTGGCGGCGTGGGCGCGAGGGATCGAGCTCGGCGCTGCGCTCCGGGTCGGGCGCGGCGCGGAGGTCGCCGGGGAGCGCGACCAGACGAACGTGCTCGCCGACGCCACCGAGGCGCTCGTCGCGGCCCTGTACCTCGATCGCGGCTTCGAGAGCGCGCGGGCGCTGAGCCGGAAGATCGCCGCGAGCCCGCTCGCGCAGCTCGCGAGCGGCAGCCTGCTCGGGCGTGACGCGAAGAGCGAGCTGCAGGAGCGCGTGCAGGCGCGCGGCGCTGCGTCGCCGCGCTACCGCCTGATGGGCACGGAGGGGCCCGACCACGACCGCGCGTTCCTCGTCGCCGTCGAGGTCGACGGCCAGGTCATCGGCACCGGCCGGGGCCGGTCGAAGAAGCTCGCGGAGCAGGCGGCCGCGCGCGCCGCGCTCCTCTCGTGCGCCGCGCCGGAGCCCGCGGCCGCCGCATCCGATGGACGGGCAGCCGCCGAGACCCTGCGAGGTGCGCCCGAGGGCAGGGGGGGCCCGCCATCCGGCGCGGCATCCTCCGAGCAAACCGTGAACGACCGAGGACCCAGTCGATGATCCGTCACCTGATGCTTGCTTTCACTTTCGCGCTCTGCTCGCTCTTCGTCGCGCTGCCGGCCTGGGCCGGGAGCTACCTGGACAGGGCGAGCCTGCTGCTCGACGAGGCGCGCAGGGAGGGCGACATGCTCCTGCCCCGGACCCATGACAAGGAGCTCGTCATGGTGGTGCATGCGCTCGCGGAAGCGCGCGCCCTGGTGGCGCGCAAGATGGAGTGCCCTAGCTCCGTCTCCAAGGCGCACCCGCACCTCCTGCTCGTGCTCGAGAACAGCGAGCGCGCCGCCGACGCGGCGGCTCAGGGCAACTTCAAGAAGTTCATGGAGCACCTCACCGTGGCGCGGAACGAGGACCGCGCATTCCGCGCGCTCCTCGCCGAGCTCGGCTACGCGCTGCCCGATCTGAGCGCGAAGCGCTGAGGAGCGCAGCGAGCCGCGTCCGCTCGAAGCGGGTCTGCGCCGGGGGGCTCGTGGCGAGCGTCCCCGGCGCAGCGGGTCTCAGAACATCGCGCCGAGATCGATGCCGAGGGTCCACTGCGACCCGAGCCCGGCGAACTTGTTCTCGCCGTCGATCTCGTTCGCCGCGCCCTGGTTCGCGTCCTCGGGGCTCACGATGTCGGTGATGAAGTGCGCGCCGAGCTTGACCATCTGGAACCGCAGCTGCGCGCCGAAATGGAGCCGGTGGCGGTTCATGCGCACGGCGTCGAACACCACGGTGTTGTTGAAGTCGGCCTGGGAGCCGCCGTCGCACACCGGCTGGCCGTCGTGCGGGAGCGGCTTGCCGTCCTGCCCCTGCACCGGGTTGGCAGGCGAGTTCACCCCTCGGAAGTTGCAGAAGTTCACGGCGTCGGTGTTCGGGGTGAGATCGATGAGCCCCGAGTCTCCGAAGATCCGGAGCCACTGGTAGCCGGCGTAGGGGGTGATCACGACCGTGCCGGCGATCGGCAGGGGCTTCGAGATCACCGCGTCGGCGCCGGCCACGGTCAGCTGGAACTCCTCCGTCCCGGTGACGCTCCGGACGCTGCCGCCGACGGCGAGCTCCGGGAGAATCGCGGGGAGCCCCCGGCGGAACCCCTCGAACAGCGACCAGCGGACGTCCGCCCCCGCGCTGACGAGGCTGGTGTTGGCCAGGAACCCGACGGCGCCGGTGAGCTCGAACCCGAACGGAAAACCCTTGCGGACCTTGAGGGAGTAGTGCTGCAGGAAGGAGTCCGGGCTCCGGTTCTCGATGGAGAAGTTCTTGCTGGTCGGATCCTGCGGCCCCTGCGTGCCCTGCTTCCAATAATCGGCGTCGCTGTCAATCTTCGTGTAGTTGGCCTCGATGCCGATCTCGAACCCGCCGTAACCCGTGGTCCGCGCCGAGTGCATCGCCGACGGCGCCACCGCGAAGCCGTACTGCGCGATGAGCTTGGCGAACGCGGCGTCGTCGGTCAGGCAGCGTTGATAACGGGAAGCGGGGTTGTAGTAGAGGCCACCCGCCGGCCCCGTGATGCGGCAGGGCACGGCGGCGCCGCCGAGGCTCGGCTCCGGGTCGCGCACGAGCCGCGCGAGCGCCGGATCCATGACGTCGGCGGCTGCGAGCGAGGAAGACGCCACTCCTGCGAGGGCAATAGCCGAAGCGATCCAGCACGATGCGCGCATTCCGTGTCTCCGAGGCGGGAGGCTACGTGTCCGCTCGTACAGCCGTCAAGCGAACAGAGGGGCCTCCGTCCGTTCGGTTCGCGTTTTCCGCGCGACCGCGTGGGCCGGCTATCTGTCGAGGCGGCGCTGGCGAGCCAGGCGGCGCGCGCGATCCCTCGCTCGGGGGTTGCGGCGCGCGGTCGCGTCGCGGAAAGAGAGGGCGTGCTCAACGATGGTCGCCCCCGGCTCCGTGCGGCGCCGCTCGATCCGCCGTTCCGGATCGTGCTGGTGGAGCCGGAGATCCCGCAGAACACAGGCAACATCGCGCGGCTCGCCGCTGCGACGCAGAGCCCCTTGCATCTGCTCGGGAGGCTGGGGTTCCGCATCGACGAGCGGAGCGTCCGCCGCGCGGGGCTTGACTACTGGCACCTGGTCACGCTCGAGCAGCAGCTCGACATCGCCCACTTTCGCCACCATCACCCGAACGCTCGGCTCCGCCTCTTCAGCGCGGTGGCGCCGCGGAGCTACCTCGACGCGGACTTCCGGCCGGGCGACGCGCTGGTGTTCGGCAAGGAGAGCGTGGGCCTCGACCCCGAGCTCCTCGCGCGGATGCCGGACGACGTCTTCGGCATTCCCACGCTGGGTCCCGTGCGCTCCCTCAACCTGGCCAACGCGGTGTCCATCGTCCTGTACGAGGCGCTCCGCCAGGTGGGCGCGCTCGCCAGCGCCGCGCCGGGGTGACGGCGCGTGCGCGCAGGCGCGCGCGACATCCGGGGAGAGCGCGATCCGCCGCAACGTCACCCTGGGGGCCGGCGGCCGCGCGCCGTGGACGTCGGCGACGCGTCGTTCTAAGGAGAGGGCCGCATGGTCATGCACCGGCAACCCGCGCGACAGGACGCCCGACGGCCGGCCGCGCGCTTCGTCCAGGCCGGCGTGGCGGTCGCGCTCTCGGTCGCGGCGCTCGCCTCCGCCGGATGCAGCAGGCGGCCTCCGAGCGGCACGCCCGACGGCGCCGTCCGGGAGCTGGTCGCTCGCCTGCGCCAGCTGCACGGCGACCCGGCTGACGCCAAGGCCGCCTTCGAGCTGCTGTCGCGCCGCGCTCGAGACAACCTCGCGTCGCGCGCGCAGCGCTACAGCGCCGCGACGGGCAAGGCGATCGCGCCCGAGGCGATGATCACGCCGTCCCGCTTCCGCTTGCGCTTCGAGCCGCAGCGCTACTCTGCGCAGATCGCCGGCGCCCATGCCCTCGTGGACATCGCCGGCCTGCTCCCGGGAGAGCGCGTCCAGGTGCCCTGCGTCTACGAGGACGCGGGGTGGCGCGTCGATGTGGCGCTGCCCGCGCTCCCTCCCGTGCAGAAGCGACCGGGCAGCGATCTCTGAACGCGCCCGCACCGATGGTGCACGGCGTTTTTGGCCCACAAAAGCCCGGAGGCCGGCAGTGCCGGCCTCCATCGGCAGCGGCCGCAGGGCCGCTAACCATGAGGTAACGCCTTAGTTGGCGAGAAAGATCGCCTCGATCTCGGTCTTCACCTGCTCTTCCGTCTGACCTCGGGCGATCGCGATCTCCTTCACGATCAGCGTCCGGGCGGTGTCGAGCATGCGGCGCTCACCGAACGAGAGCTGCTTGTCCGTCTTCAAGCGATAGAGGTCGCGTAGCACCTCGGCGACGTCGTAAATAGAACCCGTCTTGATCTTGTCCATGAAGCCGCGGTACCGACGGTTCCAGGTCTGATTGTCGAACGCGATGGTACGCTCGCGGAGGATGTCGAAAATTTCCCGGATTTCCTGTTCAGAGATGACCTGGCGAAGGCCGACCGCGCTCGCGTTGCTGACTGGAACCATGATCTTTCGATCCGTGTCCAAGATGCGGAGAACATAGAATCGCTGACGGTTGCCAGCGATGTCCTTCTCCTCGATGTTGACCACCTCGGCCACGCCTTGGGCCGGGTAGACGGCTTTGTCGCCCACCTTGAACTGGATCTCCGAACGAGCCTGCATATCGTCTCCTTTGCCTTCCACCCCGCCGTCCTTTTAGTTTTTCGTCTGCCTCCCGAAATCCCTTCGAGGGGCGTACGCTGCACATGCGGTTGAACCTGGACCCGCAGAACCGACACACACCGTCACGCATTCCGAGAAAAATTCCGAGAAAAGAGCCATGAGCCGCCGCTCGAGACCGCTGTGCGAGAAGCAGGAACGCGAGCACCCTCCATGACCCGCGAGAGGTCGGTGCTCTGGCGTGCACGGCGGAATCTTGACAAGCGGCGGTGGAAGCGGACGGTTGCGGGCGGAAGGGATTGAAGTTGGGGGAACGGCCCTCTTGAAAAAGGGCCGGTTTGCGCCAGGCGCGCGCACTCTAGTGAGCCGGCCGAGATACGTCAACGAAAATCCCCGGGGTTGAGCCATCGTGGCGTGATCACTCTGGTTTTTCCTCGGGGTCGGGCGGGGTGACAGTGTGTACCGATGGAGGCATCGGCGTGGGTGCGCGCCGGCTCACCCGCCTAGTTTAGGGCAGAGCGGGCCTCTCCGGGAGAGGTGGCGGACCTGACCTGGGTGGGATGACTCGAAAATGTGACGGACGCGACGGACGTCGGGCGTTTCGTCCGTCCGGCCTTCAAACGAGCCGGGGTGCTCAGGCGGCGCTGAGGCGCTCGGCGAGCCCCCAGCGGACGCCGCGATCCGAAGCGACGAGATCGACAGGAGCTCCGGCGAGCCGCGAGGCCCACGCGAGGATCTCCTCGATGAGCACGCTGCCGGCCACGATGACGTCCGCGCGCGCCGGATCCAGCGCGCGCAGCTGCCTGCGCGCGGCGAGCGGCAGGGAAGCGAGGCGGGACGTGATGTCCAGGATCTCTGCCCCGGATACCCGCGCGCCATGCACGCGGGCGCCGTCGTAGGGGGCCACGTCGCGCACGAGCGCGGCGAGGGTCGTCACCGTGCCCGCGACGCCGACCAGGGTGGGCGCCGCGAGCTGGGGCACGGCTGGAAGCGTCGCCAGCGCCGCCCGGACGTCGGCGCGGACGGCCTCGAGGTCCGCGGCGGCCGGCGGATCCGTGCGCACGTGGCGCTCGGTCAGGCGGACGCTCCCCACGTCGAGGCTCACCGCCTGCTCCACCGCGCCGCCGGTGCTGCCGACGATGATCTCCGTGCTACCGCCGCCCACGTCGACAACGATCGTGGGACCGCGGGCCGGCAGGTCGAGCCCCGTCAGCGCGCCGGCGTACGTGAGCTCCGCCTCCTCCGGCCCGGAGATCACGCGCGGCGCGACGCCGATGAGCTCGCGGGCGCGGGCGATGAACGTCTCGCCGCCGGCGGCGTCCCGCATCGCGCTGGTGCCGACGGCGTCCACGCGCTCGACCCCCCGGGACCGGAGCTCCTCCCCGTAGCGGGCGAGGCAGGCGAGCGTGCGCTCCACGGCCTCGGGCGCGAGCGCGCGCGCAGCGTCGACCCCCTGGCCGAGCCGGGTGATGGTCGCGCGCTCGACGAGCGCGACGAGCTCACCCCCGCGGCGCTCGGCGATGAGCAGGAGGACCGAGTTCGTGCCGATGTCGATGGCCGCGACGCGCATGCACCGAGCCTTACTGGGTGAGCGTCTTCAGGTCGAGCATCTCCTCGACGTTCGGCAGCACCACGAGCTCGCAGCGCCGGTTGGCCTGCTTGTTCTCCGGGGTGTCGTTGGGCTTCACCGGGTCGGTGTCGCCGTAGCCGGAGGCGCTCCACCGCTCGGGCTTGAGGCCGCCGCCGCCCTTGTCCTCGGGCTGGAGCAGGAACGCCAGCACCTCGCGGGCGCGCATCACGCTGAGCCCCCAGTTGTCCTTGAAGCGGCCGCCGGCGAGCGGCGCGTTGTCCGTGTGCCCGGCGACCTGGAAGGAGCGCGCCGACAGGCCGGAGTCGTTGCGGATGACCTCGGCCACCTTGAGCAGGATCTCCTGACCCTCCTTCTTGAGCGTCTCCCGTCCCGAGTCGAAGAGGACGTCGCCGGGCAGCTGGATGACCATCCGGTTGTTGCGGACGGTCACGCTGAGCCCGAGCTTGGTGAGCGCCTGGAGCTTGTCGCGCAGCACCTCGAAGCGCTTCTTGATGTCCTCGAGCTGCTGGGCACGGCGGCGGAAGTCCTCGAGCGCGCGCGCCTGCTGCTCGAGGTTCGCGTTCAGGTTGGAGATGTCCACGCCTGCTGCCTTGAGCTGGGACTTGAGCTGCTCGATCCGGGCCGCCGCCTCGTCGAGCTCGCTCTTGGCCTTCTTGTTCTGCGCCTGCTCGGCGCTCAGCTGGGTCTTCAGGCCCTCGATCTCGCGGACCTTCGCCTGCATCTCCTCCTCCGAGTAGCCGCACCCGAGCGCCCCCGAGCCCGCAAGGAGCGTTGCGCCAAGCAACAACCACGACGTCGAGCGACGAACCAACATACCTTTCCTCCTAGAGCAGCCTAGAGCAGCGCGGCGCTCGGCCGTGAGGGGCGCCGCGCAGGCGGCGCGACCGTAGCGAGGCGAATGGCGCCGCACAAGGCTCTCTAGAGCCTGCGCAACGCTGGAGCTCCGTGCGACCATGAGCGCACCGGCGCCGTTTGCCGCGCCATGCAGGCGCGCGATCGCCAGGAAGGAGCGCGAAGGGCCAAGACAGACATCACGTCAACTGTCAACAAAAATCAGTCGTACGGTTCGGTCTGGTTGCTTCACCACGGCCTGCTCCGACGTTTACCCTCGCAACGCTTGCGGACCAGTTTGCCTGGAACACACGGGATACATCAGTTTAGGGCCTGCAAGATTTTCCTTGACCATCACCATGCGTGGCAATATACGTCGTGCAACATCTGTTGCCTCGGTAAGGAAACTGTAGCGGAGAGGACGTTCGGCGATGTCCGCCGTGCCGTGCCGGGGCGAATGCAGGAGGATTTCCAATGGCTGCTAAGAAGACCGCGAAGAAGCCTGCGAAGAAGGTGACGAAGTCGGCCAAGAAGCCGGCCGCCGCGAAGGCCGGGAAGGTCGCGAAGAAGCCGGCGCGGAAGGCAGCGAAGAAGGCCGCCCCGAAGCGCGCCGCCGCCAAGAAGACCCCGAAGCGCGCCGCCGCCAAGAAGCCGGCCGCGAAGAAGGCCGCTCCGAAGCGCAAGGCGAAGGCCGCCGGCAAGCGGGCGGCTGCGCCGAAGAAGGCGGCCGCTCCTCGAGGGCGCGCCGCCGCCAAGCGCGCGCCGGCCAAGGGCGCGAGCACCCGCGGCGCGCGCAAGAGCACGCCGGCTCCTGCTCCTGCGAGCACCGGCCCGTCCGACGAGTCGGAATAAGGCGACACGGCAGCGCCTCGGGTCTTCCAACAGAACGAGGCGCAGCGAGCCGACCCGCCGGTTGCGACCAGATAATCCGTCTTACAAGACCATCGGGGGGTGAGGACGCCGCGGATCCGGACGCGCGGGTCCAGGCTGGAGGCGCGCGCGGGTGGACGATGTCCCCGCGGCTGCGCCGCCGCCTGGGGCCGAGGTGGCCGGCATTGGCGTGCGGCGCGCTGCGCCTGTTCGCCCGGGTGCCGGAGCGGCGGGTGAGGCGCGTGCGCCCCCCTCAGAGACGGCGGATTGCAGGGGGGCTTCCAGGATCTGCGAGCGGCGCTCGAGCCCTCGCTGCGCTCTGAGGACGCGGCGGCGCGGCCCGCGAGGGGCGCTCAGGTGCGCTCGCCGAGGTAGAGCCGGAGAGCGCGCGCGGCGCCCTTGCGATCGAACGGGACGCCGGCGAGGTCCTCGCGTTTCGAGATCTGCTCGAACAGCTTCATCAAGAACTCGAAGAACGCCTCGCACTCGCGGATGGCGGCGTCGAGCCGCTGCGGATCGAGGAGGTCGCTCTCCTCGAGCGCCGTCATCGCGGAGACGAACGCGTCGACGTGGGGGTAGTCGCCCACCCGGAGCAGCGGGTAGCCCATCGCCCGGAAATACGAGAGAAACTCGCGCACGAACGCGAAGCTCGCGATGCCGGTCCATCGATCGGGCGCCGGGCCGGTGTTGCGCGCCTTGCTCGCGAACGCGCGCGAGATCTGGGCGAACATCCACACGTCGCGCCGGAGGCGATCGCTCGTCGCGCGCCGCGCGGCCTGATCGTCGAAGACGCGGCCCTCCTCGAGCTTCGCGCCGAGCGACCTGCCGAGGAACAGGATCGCGTTCTGCAGCGCGGGGCGGAGGCCGTGCGAGACGGCGCGGAGGCGGACCCGGTACTCGGACTCGCTCACCAGCGCGTCGGCGGGCGGGAGGTCGTGCTCGAAGGCGCGGCGCATCTCGAGCCGCAGGTTCGCGGCGAGCCCGCTCAGCGCGGCCTTCGTGGAGAGGAGGCGGTGCCCCTCGGCGGCGAGCTCGTCGTGGCGCGCGACGATGTCGCTCGCGGGCACGCGCAGCAGATCGCGCTCGAAGCTGTCCGCGAGCAGCGCGCCCGCCCGGCGCCGGAGGTAGTTCGAGAGCGCGCGGGCGTCGCTGCGCAGGACCGCGAGCACGAGGTACCCGCGCCCCGCCACGCGGTGATCCGAGTGATCGAGCGCGATGGCGTCGAGCAGGCGGAGGTACCTGAGCATCCTGAACAGCGCGAGGAACGTGAGCGCCACGAGCCGGTGCGCCTGTTCGCCGGGCACGCGGTGGATGAGCTCGAGCACCTGCGTCGACGGGATGCGATCGAACTCCGGGCGAAACTCGAGCGCGTGGAGCGGGTTGAAGAACGTGCTCTGGGCGATCTCGCGCATCGCCGTCGCGAGGTGGGCGTAGAAGAGCCTGAAGCTGACCCTCGGCAGCCGGAGCAGCCCGCCCGCGACCTCGATGAGGTTCGTGAAGCCGTGCCGGAGCACGAAGAGGCTCGACTCCGGCGACTCCTGCGCCATCGTCGCGTGGAGGAGGCGCGTGCGCGCCGTGTCCTCCGGGAGCACCGTCTCCAGGTAGCGCTGGAAGACGAAGGCGCGATCGCGATCGCCGAGCATGGTGCGCGTCAGCTGCACCACGCGCGCCATGCCGTCGCGGGCGTGCTGGAGGTGCTCGCGGAAATCGTGGCTGACGATCGTCTGGCGCCGCCCGGCGCCCGGGTGGTTCCGCGGGTTCGCGAAGCAGGCGACGCCCTTCAGGAGGATCTCGAGCTCGAAGAGCGTCTCGTCCTTCTTGTCGGCCGCGAGGCGCGCGAACCAGGCCTCGCGCGCTTGCTGCTGCTCCCGCCTCAGGCCGCGCGTGTCGCGGAGCAGCTCGGCGTAGGCGTTGCGGCCCGGGTGGCCCGAGCCGCGCAGGATCCCCGAAGCGTCGCTCGACACTGGCGTGCTCCTCGCAGGCGGCGGGCTGCTAGTAGTTGCGTCGCTTGAAGTCGAAGGGGTAGGTCAGCACGGTCTCCTTGCCGCTCGGCGAGCGCGCCCAGGTGATCGACTTCGCGAGCTCCTCCATGCAGGACTCGACCTGCGGCGCGGTCACGTCGCTCTTGTCGCGCACGATGCTCGCCTCCTCGAAGGTCCCGTCGGGCTTCAGCTTGAGCTGCCACGTGATCCTGCCCTGCGCGCCCGGGTGCTTGCGGGCGTAGAGATCGAAGCAGCAGCGGAAGCCGTCGCGCCTCGCCTTGATCGCGTCGACGAGCGGCTGCAGGCGATCGCTCGATCCGGCGTCGGCGGAGGTCGTCGCGTTGTTCATCACGACCCCGCCGTCCGGCGGATCGTTCGTGATCTCGGAGGCGATGACCTTGCAGTCCTCGACGGTCTCGGGGGCCTTCTTGCGGCTCGCAGGCCGGTCCGGCTGCGCGGGCGCGGCGGCGCCCGGGTCCGCGGCGCCAGCGGCCGTGGCGCCCGGGTCCGCGGCGCCAGGGGACACCGGCTGCGAGGCAGGAGGCGGCGAAGGCGGCGGCGCGCTGTCAGGCGGCGAAGGCGGCGGCGCGGCGCCGCTCGAGCAGGCCGCGAACAGGGCCGCGGCGAGGAGGACTCCGGTGAACACGGCGCTGGCAGTGGCGCAGGGACGCATGGCGCGCATACTAAACGGTTCGGCTGAGCGGAGGCGAGGCGCCTTGCGTTTTTCTCCCCTCGCGCTGGCAATCTGGGCTCTCCTCGACGGCCGTCTTGAAGATCCCGCTGTGCTTCACCGTGGCCGCCGCCGTCGCCGTCCTCGCACCGGCAGGCTGCGATCCCATCGCGGAGCCGCAGCTGTGCGGCCAGATCCCCCAGGGAGGGTGCCCGGTCGGCCGGGGGGGCACCTGCGACGATGCCGCGTGTCGTGCGCTCTACGACTGCGTCGAGGGGGCCTGGACGGAGGCCGCGGCCTGCGATTCCGCCGGTGAGCCTGCCGGGGACGGGGATGCGGGCGGCGGCCCCGGCGCGTGCGAGGTCGTGACGCTCGATCGCAGCGGCGAGGCCGCGGGTTGCTCGCCCGCCCTGCAGCAGCCGGACTGCCCGGCGGACGCCGCGGAGACCTGCGTGGATACCGCGTGCTGGACCGGCTGCATCGACTTCTTCCTCTGCACCGAGGAGGGGTGGAGAGCGATCGCCTACTGCGACGAGCAAGGGCGCGTGAACGTGGCGCCGTGAACGATCGGCTCGTCGGCGCCAGCCCTCGGCGCCGAGGAGAGACCCACGGGGGAGCGCGTCAGCCGGCCCTGAGGAAGGGGCTCCACTCGTCGAACGAATGCGGCAAGCCGATCAGGATCTGCATCGTCGCCGACCACCGCGGCGGCAGAGGCTGGCGGATGAGCCGCATGCTGGCCTCGTCCGGCGTGCGCCAGCCCTTGCGGAGGTTGCACGTGCGGCACGCGGTCACGAGGTTCTCCCAGGTGTCCTCGCCGCCGCGCGACCGGGGGAGCACGTGGTCGATGTTGAGATCGCGGACGGGCGGGCGGCGCGCGCAGTATTGGCACTGGTGCGTGTCGCGGAGCATCACGTTCTTCCGCGTCAGCCGGATCGTCGGGCGCCGCATGCGGTCGTACCGGCGGAGGTGGAGGACGCGCGGCACGCGGAGCGAGCCGCCGACCACGGGGAGGCCATCGTCCTTCTCGCGCACCGGCAAGCTCCGCCACGCCGAGAAATCGTGGAGATCGCCGACCTCGTCGACGGCGAGGGCGGCCCCGCCGAAGAGCAGCAGGAAAGCGCGACGCGCGGTCGTGATCTGCACAGGCTGGAAGAAGCGGTTCACCACGAGGACCGGGAGATCGAGCGGCTCGGTCCTACGCTCGCAGCGGAACCCTGAAAAACCGTCGCCGAGATCGAGCTCCTCGTGAGGAGAGCCCCCCGGGACTGTAGCTACCCCGTCCGGCACGCTGGGCAGTGTAGCAACGAAAGCTCCGGTGAACATCCGGCGCTGCACGGCGGCGTTTCTGCTGGATCTCTGCCATTGCCGCGCGGCGGATCCGGCGCGACGCCGCGCCCTGAGCCGTCAGGGCATCGCCTCGAAACCCCCCGCGCCCGCCCCGTCGAAGCTCGGCGCGCCGGAGCCCGGGCGTCATGGGCGAGGCGCGCCGCGCTCGACGTTCCGCGCGGATCGCTTTCGATCGGGCGCCGTATTCGCTAAGACGCGTCCATGTCGAGGGACGGTCGTCTCCTGGGTCGAGCCGCCGTGGTGGGGAAGCAGGTCGGATGACGGAGCAGCGCGAAGGGGTGGGGCCCGAGCGGGCGACCGGCGCGGAGCCCCCTGCCGGCTCGCCATGGGATGATCCGATCGAGAGCGCGCCGCTCGTGTTCCTCGATCTCGAGATGACGGGCCTCCGCCCCGAGAGCGATCGCGTGATCGAGGTCTGCGCCGAGCGGACGCGGGGGGATGCGTGCGAGGACGCGATCACGTCGCTCGTGCGGCCCGAGCCGGGCGTGTTCGGCAACGCGCACGTGCACGGCATCGATCCGCGGGAGCTCGCGGGCGCGCCCACGTTCGCCGAGCTCTGCGATCGCATCGACCAGGTCACGGAGGGCGCGGTGCTCGTCGCGCACGCGGCCGCGTGGGACGTGGCGTTCCTCGAGGCCGAGCTTGCGCGGGCGGGCAGGGCGAGGCGCCTCCCGCACTACCTCGACACGCTCGTCCTCTCCCGCCGGGCCTTCGCCCTGCCGAGCCACAGCCTCGCCTCCCTCTGCAGGGAGCTCGGCGTGCACCGCGAGCGCGCTCACCGCGCCGAAGACGACGTCCACGCCCTGCGCGCCGTGTTCCGCAAGATCGTGGAGGTCCTCGCGCCGCGGACGCCGCGCGACCTGTGGCACGTCCGGATCGGCGAGCGCCACGCCCGCCCGGCGCTGGTGGCAGCGGCGGTGCGCGCGGCCGAGCATGCCGCCACCGTGCGCGTGAGGTACCGTCCGGCGCGCCGGGGGCCGGAGGAGCTCGTCGTGTGCGTAACGGGGGTGCGAACGGACCTCGACCCACCCCGGGTTCTCGGCTATCTGCTCCCGTCGCGCAGCCGTCGCGAGCTACGGGCCGATCGCATCCTGGCGATCGAGCCGATTTCGCCGGGAGAGCTCGGGCCGGACGGCGTGCCGCAAAGGGCCTGAGATCCACGTGCGAATCCACTCGAACCGAACCTCGCCGACGAGAAGCTCCCTCGCCGTCCGCCTCGGCGGCCTCCTGACCGCGACCTTCCTCGCCTCGTGCTCGAGCATGATCGGCCCGGAGTCCGCCCGCCCGCCGGCGGCCGAGAAATGGCTCGCCCGCGCTCGACAGGAGTTCCAGTCCGCCGACGTCGAGAACGCGCGCGATGCGGTCTCGAGGGCGCTGACGATCGTCCCGACCGACACGGAGGCCCGGCTGCTCGCGGGGCGCATCGCGCTGGCCCGGCTCGATTACGCCGAGGCGCTGCGCCTCCTCAAGGGCGTCGCCGGCTCCGAGGCCGCGGGGCTCCGCGGGCGCGCGCTCTGGTACAAGGGCGATCTCGACGCCGCCGCCGACGAGCTCGAGGCGATGCTCGACGATCCCGATGTCGTCGACGAGTGGGCGAAGTCGATCGCCAAGCTGGCGAGGCGCGGCGCGGGGCGCGCGCCGTTCACGGTCTCGGGCGCGCTCCTCGCGGCGATCGAGATGCAGCACGTCAGCCCCGCGGCCCCGTTCTTCGTCGTCCCGCTCGAGATCGACGGCGAGTCGGCGCTCGCGATGGTGTCGACCGGCACGGGCGAGGTGGTCCTCGACAGCAGCACGCGCAAGGAGCCGAGCTGGGTCTCCCTCCGCTTCGGCAAGAAGCTCGAGATCAACGACGTGCCCGCCCTCACGCAGGACCTGTCGGGCGTCTCGAAGCAGATCGGCGCGCCGGTCAAGGCGCTGCTCGGGGTGAACCTGCTCCGCCGCCTCAACGCGACCATCGACTACAGCGGCTGGCAGTTCGTCGTGCGCAGCTTCTCCCCGCCGGCGCCGCCCGACGCGACGCGCGTCGACGTCGCCTTCATCAAGGGCGGCGGCATGGTGCTGCGGAGCAGCCTCGGCCCCGACAAGTCGGTCCAGGGGCCGCTGCTCATCGACACGTCGATGACGTTCCCGATCGCGCTCGACAAGGAAGGCTGGAAGAAGGCCGGCTTCGAGGCCGATGGGTTGAAGCGGGTCGAGCAGGATCCGGAGCAGAAGCTGAAGCAGGGCGTCGTGCCGATGCTGCGGCTGGGCGCGCTGGAGATCCCCAAGGTCCCGGGCGTGTACGGGGCGCCGCTCCAGGCGGTCGAGAAGCAGCTCCAGCTCGATCTGGACGGCGTGATCGGCGCGGGGCTGCTCGCCTACTTCCGTGTCACCTTCGGCGACGGCGGTCGGCTCATGTGGATCGAGGACGACACCGCCGTGAACAAGGTGCTCCGGGGCGGCGCGCCGGCGCCCGTCGATGAAGGGCAGGCTCCCGCCGCGCCGCCAGCAGACGGCGCCGGTCCAGCAGGCGTGCCCGGCTCCCCTGCGCCCCAGGGGCCCGCGCTCCAGGCGCCGCTGACCCCCCCCACGGCACCCCCCGCGGCCGCTCCGAGATCGACTCCGCCTGCGGCCGCTCCGAAGTCGGCGCCGCCCGCGGGCGCTCCCAAGCGGACGCCGGACCAGTGAGCATCATGTCCAAGGATCTGTTGGCGGTTTACGCGGGGAGCTTCGATCCGATCACGTTCGGTCACCTCGATCTGATCCAGCGGGCGTCGAAGCTGTTCGGTGAGGTGATCATCGCCGTCGGCCGGCATCCGACGAAGCACCCGCTGTTCACGTACTCGGAGCGGCTGGAGCTGCTGCGCCAGACCACGAGCGAGGTGACGAACGCGCGGATCGACTCGTTCGAGGGGCTCCTCATCCAGTACTGCCAGCGCGTCGGCGCGCGGGTGATCGTCCGCGGCCTGCGCGCGGCGACCGACTTCGAGTACGAGCTGCAGATCGCCCACGCGAACGCGGACATGCTCCCCGGCGTCGATACCGTGTTCCTGCCGACGCGCACCCACTACGGCTTCGTCTCCGCGTCGCTCGTGCGCGAGATCGCGAGCCACGGCGGCGACGTCAGCCACTACGCGCCCGCCGCCGTCTGCGACGCGCTCCGGGCGAAGTTCGGCGCCGCGAAACCCTGAGCGCCCGCGCGCTCAGTAGGTGCCGAACGGGGTCGGCATCAGCAGCAGCACGAACAGGAGCAGCGTCACCACGGCGATCACCTTGCGCGCCGGCGACAGCTCGCCGGCCTCCGTGGGAGGGTGCTCCCGCCCACCGACGTGCAACATCAGGTGGACCAGGCCGAACCACGTGAGCCACGGCATCCCGTTCGCGACCGCGGAGATGAGCGCGTCGGACAGCCCCTCCGCGATGAAGTGGCGCGTGAAATAGGCGACGTTGCCGACGAAGAGCGCGAGCATCAGCCAGTGCGCGGCGCGGCTGTAGCGGTCCTGCTCTTTGCCGAACAGCGCGTACGCGACGTGCCCTCCGTCGAGCTGGCCGACGGGAAAGAGGTTGAACGCCGTGATGAGCAGCCCGGCCCACCCCGCCATCGCCGTGGGGCCGAGGAAGACGTCATGGGTCTCGGGGATCGGGCCGACCGCGAGCCGCCTCAGCAGGAGATACAGGAGGCTGCGCCCCTCCTGCAGCGCAGGTCCGGAGCTCGCGTGCACGTCCGAGTGCATGAGGCCCACGAAGAGGACCGGGAGCGCCACCGCGAGGCCGGCCAGCGGCCCGGAGGCGCCGATGTCGAGCAGCGCGTTCCGCGACTTGATCCTGCCCTTCATCGAGATCACCGCGCCCATCGTGCCGAGCGGGCTCACCACAGGGAGCGGGATGAAGTAGGGGAGCGACGCCTCGACCCCGTGCGCGCGCGCCGCGAAGTAGTGCCCGAACTCGTGCGCGAGCAGGATCGACAGGAACGGCACCGCGAACGGCCACGCCTGCGGCAGCGCCTTCACGAACGAGAGCGCGCTGTCGTCGTCCGGCGTGATCGGGGTCCAGAGGGTGCCGGCGACGAACACCGAGACGACCGTCAGGCAGAAGAGCGCGAGGTTCTTCTGCCATCGCAGCGGGGGCGGGCGCGCAGCGGCTGCTGCGCTCGGCTCTGCGGAGCTCGTCGCCGCGGGCGTGAGCTCGGCGTCGAGGTCGAGCGTGCTCGGGGTGGAGGATCGACGGTCGTCGGTCATGCGGCGCCTAGCGTGGCCGCCTCCTCGTCGCCGCTCAAGCGATCCACGCGCGCCTGCGCTCAGGGCGGGCAGCTCGCCGCGCTCTGGGAGCGCGCACGCCGCGCTGCTGGGCGGCGCGCGGCCCTGCGGTGGCGGTGTGCTGCTCGTCTGGGGCCCCGGGACCCTCGACCACGCCCGCTGCAGGCTCGACGAGGTCTGCGCGCACACCGATGACTTTGCGCGTCATCTCGCTGCGCCACGGTCCTCACTGTGGCGTCGGCTCGGTCGGTGGAAACGGTCGCGGCCGGAGCGCTGCGCTGCAGCGGGGCGCGCGACGCGGCCGCCCGATGGTACGGGCGCGAACCTCTCCTGGCTGCGCGCAGGCTGGCCAGCGCTCTCTTCTGCGCCGCCGTCGCGTCCGTGTGCCCTCCGTGCCCTTCGGCAGGCGCGACTGCGCTACGATCGATCCCATGCCTCCCGCTCGCGTCGCCGCTGAAGCGCTCGTGGGCAAGCTCCTCTGCGACAAGTACCGCGTCGTTCAGCTGCTCGGCAGCGGCGGGGTCGGGCACGTCTACCTCGCGGATCGCGTCGGCAGGCCGCGTGAGGCCGCGACGTCGCGCGTCGCGGTCAAGGTCCTCCGGGCAGAGCTCCGCGACGATCCGCTGCTCGTCGCGCGGTTCGAGCGAGAGGCCGGCGCGGCGTCGCGCGTCCGTCATCCCAACGTCCTCTGCGTCGATGCGCTCGAGCGCGCCGGCGACGCGCCGTGCTTCGCGATGGAGCTGCTCGTCGGGCTCGATCTCGCCGACACGCTGACGTTCACCCGAGCGCTCGTCCCGTCTCGCGCGGTCCGGATCGCCGCCGACCTCGCCTCGGGCGTCGACGCCGCCCACCGCGCCGGGGTGATCCACCGCGACGTGAAGCCGGAGAACGTGTTCCTCGTGCACGCGGCCGACGGGCGCGAGATCGTCAAGCTGCTCGACTTCGGCTTCTCGTGCATCCAGGGCCAGGGCGCCGAAGGCGCGCTGCTCCCCCGGGTCGTGGGGACGCCGGAGTACATGGCGCCCGAGCAGGCGCAGGGCGCGCCGGCGGCGCCCGCCGCCGACGTCTACTCCCTGGGCATCGTGCTCTACGAGATGCTCGCGGGCCGTGTCCCTTTTCAGGGCCCGTACCCGGCCATCGCAGAGAAGCACGGGCGCGAGCCGCCGCCGCCGCTGCACCGGGTACACCCGGGGCTGCTCATCTCGCGCGAGCTCGACGCCGTCGTGCGCAAGGCGCTCGTGAAGGACCCCCGCGGCCGGTTCGCCTCCATGGCGGAGCTGCGGCACGCGCTGCTCGCGACGCCCGAGGCCCGCGCCGGGACCTCGTCCGCCGTTCCGCCCGACGCCGGCGCGCCGCCGCCCCCCGGCGCCGGGCACTGGGGCACCAAACCGTGAAGCCCGCTCGCTCCGGAGGCTTCCGTCGGCCCCCCTGCGCCTCGGCTTTGCTCTCACGGCGAAGCCCTGCTAGACGGCCGTTACCATCTCTTGTTCCGGGCGACAGCCGGATCCGCTCGTCAGGTCGACACCGGCCGCGGCGAGCGAGCCGGCGTGGTTCGGAGGTCCGCGGGCGCGGGCCTCATCTGCGCGGGTCGGTTCTCCAGCGAGTGCTGGAATCCCAGAATCGCGCGCCAGTCGTCCTCCACTCCCTCCAGGCTTTGCCTGGCGCTTTCTCGGTTGCTGACTATGGGTCGCGCGACCCCATCACCTGATAACGGCACAGCGGCGTTTCACGACGCCGAACTCCCGATGTACGAGAGCCGCAGCGCCTCCGGGCCACGCGCTGGGCCCGAGGGCGAGCTCATGCCGACGGATACAGGCGCCCTCGACGAAGATCCGTTCCGCGTCGAGCTCGTCGACGAAGACATCCCCACCCCGCGGCGCTACCAGGTCGTCTTCGACGAGGCGCGGATCGATCCGGACGTCCAGAAAGTCGTGCGACGCCTCGTACGCCACGGCTTTCAAGCCTACCTGGTAGGCGGCTGTGTGCGAGATCTGCTGCTCGATCGGCGCCCGAAGGATTTCGACGTCGCCACCAGCGCGCGGCCGGAGGAGGTCCGCGAGCTGTTCCGCAACTCGCGCATCATCGGCCGGCGGTTTCGCCTGGTGCACGTCCTCTTCCAGGGCGGCAAGGTCATCGAGGTGGCGACCTTCCGCCGCAACCCGAAGGAGGACTCCGACGACGGGAGCGAGCTGCTCATCCGCAGCGACAACGCGTTCGGCGTCGCGCACGAGGACGCGCTCCGCCGCGACTTCCGGATCAACGCGCTCTTCTACGACGTGGAGGCGCGGCAGATCCTCGACTGGGTCGGCGGCATGGAGGACGTGCGCCGCCAGGTGGTCCACACGATCGGCGATCCGGAGACGCGCTTCCGCGAGGATCCGATCCGCATCCTGCGCGCGCTCAAGTTCGCTGGTCGGCTGGGCTTCGCGATCACCCCCGACGTCTACGATGCGGTCGTCTACTGCCGGGACGCGCTCGCGCTCGCGGCGCGCCCGCGCCTCTCGGAGGAGATCCTGCGCCTGCTGCGCGGCGGCCAGGCGCGCCGCACGATCTACCTCGCGTGGGAGACCGGGGTGCTCGACGTCCTCCTGCCGGAGGTCTCGGCGCTGCTCTACGACGATCGCGGCGACGACGGCCCCGGCCAGCGCCTCTGGCGCGTGCTCGACTACGTCGACCGGCGCACCGCGGCGGATCGCCCGCTCGACGACACGGTCCTCTGGACGCTCTTGCTCCTCGAGCCGATGAAGGAGGCCTGCGACGGCGTCCGCGACCGCGCGGCGGCGGTCGCCGATTTCCTCGAGCCTCTCATCGACCGGCTGGCCATCTCCCGCCGCTACGCCGACGGCATGCGGCGCATCGTCGCCGTCCTGCCGAGGCTCGCGGGGGGTCGCGCTGGCCGCTTCGCGCGGACGGACATCTTCCAGCCCGCCCTCGACGTGCTCGCAGCCGAGCTCACCGCGCGCGGAGAGTCGACGGAAGCGATCGACCGGCTGCGCTCCGCCCCGCACCCGCGGCGCCAGCACGCCGACGCCGCGCAGTTCCGGCGCTGACGGGTGATCGACGTGGGCGACGTCGGCGCCGCCGGCGCGATCGACGGTGGCCGCCGGGCAGGTAGCTGGCGGCAACCGACCAGCCGCCGTGGAACATCACCGGGGTTTCTGGTTTCATAAGAGGCCCCTGATGTCCTCTCCGGCCGCACGCCTGCGCCCTGCTGCTCCCCCGGCTGTCCCCGTGTCCAGGCGCCGGTTCGGCGGCTCGGCGCGCACCCTGCTCGTGTTCGCGCTCGCTTGCGCCGTGTCGCGGCTCGCCGACGCGCAGGCGTCGCTCCTGCACGAGTTCATCGCGCCGGATCCCGCGGAGGACGTGTCGCTCGCCACGACGACGCTCGACGGCGGGCTCCCCGCGGCGATCCAGACGCCGAGCGGCCTGGCCACGGCGCCCGATCCGCAGCGCCCGCCGTCGAACCAGCAGCAGGTCTACAGCAACGTCGGATCCGACGCCGGCCCCGACGCGTCCTACGAGCCGGATCGAGACACCCGCCGGCCGAACGTCGAGCGCTACGACGATCCGTTCTCCCCCGCGACCGCGCCGTTCAAGCGGCTGCAAGCGTACGACGCCGTGAGGGCGGACTACTCGCTCGTCGTCCGAGATCGGAGCCTGAAGACCGTCAAGGCGGACAGCGCCGTCTCTGCGGGCGACGAGGCGTTCTACGGGGACATCGCGGTCGATCTCGTGCCCAACGAGCCGGTCCGGATCCCGACGGTCGGGCCGGACACGCGGCTCGTGCGGATGCACGTGAACCCCGACACCCCGGTCGTCGTCCTGCGTGACGGCGCCGACAACTGGTTCGTGCGCGGCACGAAGAGCGCGCGCGTCCGGCTCATCGTGCAGCTCGCCATCGCCCGCGCGACCTTCGGCAGCGAGTTCGCCGACGTCGGCTGGAGCAAGCTCGAGCCCTTCCGCGGGCCGCAGGAGGCCTCCCACGAGGCGGCGTTCAGGCAGGTCGCTCAGGCGATCGGCATCTCGTCCGCGATGCGGCCGCGCGACGTCGTTCAGAGGATGGTCGAGTACTTCCGGTCGTTCGCCCCGTCGGACGACCCGCCCAAGGGGAACGGCGACATCTACCTGGATCTCGCGCTCTCGCGAAAAGGCGTCTGCCGCCACCGCGCCTTCGCGTTCCTCGTCACGGCCCTGCACATCGGGATCCCCGCGCGGATGGTCGTCAACGAGGCGCACGCCTGGGTCGAGGTCTTCGATGGCTCGCTCTGGCACCGCATCGACCTCGGGGGGGCCGCCCTCAACATGGACCAGGAGGTCGATCCGAGCCGCCCGCCGCATGTGCCGCCGCCGGATCCCTACAGCTGGCCGGAGCAGCGCGACTCGGGCCAGGATCTCGCCGACCGCACGCGCGCCGAGCAGGCGCAGCCGGGGCCCGCCGGCCCAGGGGCCGGGAGCAGCGGCGCCGCCGTGCCGCCGCCCCCTGCGCCCACGCCCGCGAGCGATGCGGCCGGGCGCGCGGCGGAGAGCACCGACGTCATCGTGACCGCGCTGGACAAGGACATCCGCCGCGGCTTTCCCCTCCACCTTCAGGGACAGGTCAGCAGCGCCGGGGCGCCGTGCGGGCACGTCCGCGTCGACGTGATCCTGACGGGGACCGCGGCGCCGCAGGGCGTGACGGTCGGCTCGCTGTCGACCGACGACCGCGGCCGGTACGACGGGGCCGTCGTGATCCCCGGCGATTTCGCGCTGGGCGAGTACGACCTCGCGGTCGCGACGCCGGGCGACGTCCGCTGCAAGGCCGGCCGCACGGAAGCCGCCGCCCCGTGAGCGACGCGCCGGCATGCGCCCTCTCGCCCCCGCGCGTCGCGGTGGGCGCCGTCGTCATCGATCGCCGGCCGGATGCGCCTGACGCGCCGCGCGTGCTCGTCGTCAAGCGCGCTCGTCCTCCCCTCGAGGGCGCCTGGTCGCTTCCGGGTGGGCGCGTGGAGCCCGGAGAGCGGCTCGCGGACGCCGTTGCCCGCGAGATCCGCGAAGAGACGGGCCTCGACGTCCGCGTCGGTCCCCTCGTGGAGGTCGTGGAGATCGTGGCGACTCCCTATCATTATGTGATCCTCGATTATCTGTGCGAGTCGATCGGAGGCGCCCTCTCTCCAGGAGACGACGCCTCCGAGGTGGCCCTCGTGCCCGTCCCCGAGCTGCCGGCCTACGGCCTGACCGACGTCGCGCTCCGCGTGATCCATAAAGCCCTGGCGATGGCGGCCGCCGGCTGAAACGGCGCGATCCAGGGAGCCCCCGACTTGGCGCGGCCATGGCGCAGGTGGGATGTCGCAGAAAGGGCGACTCTCCCTGTAGAACTTCCATTGTTGGACAGTAGCAACGTTATTTTGCTGCCCTGGCGCTCACGACAATCGCCGGTGGCAGCGCTAGGTTGGATGTGGGGGCAGGGGTGAGCGCTGGTCCGGCGATCACGAGGGGATTGGTGGTCGTCGTGGTGGCGACCCTGGTCTCTTCTCCTCTCTGCTTCGCGCTGCCTTGCAACGATGGCGCTGGCCTGTTCGCGCTGCCCGCGCCGCGCGCCGCGCGCGTCTCGCGCGTCGCGGCGCCTCCCGGCGTACCCGAGGCCTCGGGCTGGCTCCCGGCGCGGGTCGCGCGCGCCCTCTCAAGGACCGTCTCGTGGGTGGCGCGTTCGGGTGTCGCCCCGATGTTCCTTGGTCTGCACGGGTTCGGTGTGACCGTGTCCGGCGAAATGTGATGAACGCGGTTACCGCGGCTGCAACATGCGATTCGCTGCTCTGCTGAGCGATCGGCGATCACGGCGAGCGCTGGTCGCGCCCGTCGGCTCGAATTCGCGCTGTGTGGTGACCGCTGAGTCTGGATTGCGGCGCTTCTGGAGACATCGTAGACCGGGGAGTCTATGAGCCCGACGCGGAGAGCGAGGAAGGAGGAGCAGAAGGAGGAGCGGCGGCGGTTCATCATCGACGCAGCCTGGCAGCTGTTCCAGGAGACCCCCTATCCCGAGGTCACCATGGCTCAGGTCGCCGAGCGCACCAGGCTCGCCAAGGGCACGCTCTACCTCTACTTCACCACGAAAGAGGAGCTCTTTCTCGCGGTCGTCGATCAAGAGCTCGCGAAGTGGTTCCACGATGTGGATATCCATCTGACGCATTTCTGCGCCTCCCGCGGTGACGCGAGCGCGGCGGGCCCTCGGCCCTCGCGGGCCCGCCGCGGCGCGCCCGGGGCGCCTGCCGAGGACGCGCCGGCGAGCGTCGCCTCGATCCTGTCGACGACCCTCGCCGCGCGCGACGCGATGACACGGTTGCTCGGCATCCTCCACAGCGTGCTCGAGCAGAACGTCAGCTACGAGGCCGCGCTCCGCTTCAAGCTCTCTCTCCTGGGTCACGTCGAGCGCACCGGGGTGCTGCTCGAGCGGTGCCTGCCGTCGCTCGCTCCCGGCCACGGCGGCCCGACCCTCATCCGGATGTACGCCCTGCTCATCGGGATGCGCCAGGTCTGCGATCCCAGCGACGTGATCCGCGATATCCGCAGCCGCCCCGATATGGGCCTCTTCCGGATCAACTTCGGCGAGGAGATCCGGGCGTCGTTCGCGCTCCTCCTGAGCGGCGCGAGCGCGCCGCCGCTCGCGCCCGGGCGGCTCGGCGCCCCGGCGCTCGGCGGGTTGAGCTCAGCGGAGCGGCGCCGCCCGGAGGGGTGAGAGGCGCGCGTTCACCACGGATCCCGCGCCGACATGGGCGGCAGGTGATCGGCGAACGGCTGGTTGAGGATGCGGGCGATGACGGACTTCCACGTGGTCATGTCGTTCTCGAAGTCCTCATGCCGCCGCGCCTCGGAGCCGTGGGGAGGGGGCCTCGTGTTGGGCCCCTTGATCCACTCCGCCCTCGGAAACACGACGGGCCGGTCGTCCTTGGTCTCCGTGAGCAGCGAAAGGACGTCGGCGTTCTCCGGATCGAGGAGCCCCGCCTCCATGCCGAGCAGCGAGACGCCGCTCGTGCCGGGCACCCGCGGGCGCCGCTCGAGGGCGTTCGACACCAGGTAGAGGAGCGACCTGCCGTACACCTCGCAGTGGTCCTGGAGCTCCGCTTCGTCCGTGAGCGTGAACAGGGCGAACCGGCGCACCATGCCGCTCTTGATGGGCGGCATGTACGTGTCGCGGAACGCGTCGATGGCGCTCGCAGGCGCGAGCAGGGAGAGCGACTCGATGGGGAGCCCGAGCCCGAGCTGACCTCGCATCGGGCCGCCCTCGATCTTCTTGCCCTTCTCCGAGGTGACCAGCTGGACGAGCGGCGCGAGCAGGAACGTGCCGCTCGAATGGGCGACCAGGTGGAGCTCGATCTTCGGATCGCCGTCCATCAGCGACGCGAGGCGGCCGATCATCTCGCGGACGCCGCCGTGGTCGGCGTCCATCGTCGCGTCGCCCGCGGCCAGCTTCATGCGGTCCCACTCGGCCTTGCCGCCCATGCGGCGGACGAGCGGCTCGAGGGCGTCGTCGCGCCGATCGATCATGAACCCGAACGCCCTGGGATCGTAGCCGTCGTGGCGGCGCCCCTCCGTGGCGCGATGGAGGATCTCGAGGAGGCGCGGGTAGTGGTCGGTCTCCCAGAGGAGCTCGATGGGGTAGATCTCGTGCCCGAGCAGCTTCGGCCGGAGGCGTGACATCCGGTTGATCGCGTCGATCTGCCGGCGCAGACCGCCGCTCGCGATCAGGACGAGCCGGCGGCGCTTCCATGTCGCGGTCGCGCTCAGGAAATCCTCTTCCATGATGATACGGACGTCATCCGACGACGTGCCGTAGGCGCCGCGCTGCTGGAGCTGGCCGTGCATGTCGACGCTGATGAGGTGCGGACGCAGGCTGGCGAACGTCCGGCTCGTGGACGTGAGCGGGCGGAGCGAGCGCGCCTGGTTCAGGCGGATCGGGACGCCGAGCCGCCCGACCCACGCGTCGAAGCCGTATTGAAGCCAGTCGTCGTAACAGAGTCGACCGAAGCCGCCCTTGCCCCAGCCGACACCCCACGAGTTCTGCAGCCAGAAGCCCTCCGCGTCATACCCGATGATCGCGAACGCGTGACCTCCCCAGGGGGCGATGAAGGGGTTCGTCTTGTCGACCGTCGGGATGATGCCGTTCCCCTGGGTCCCATAATACCAGCCGTTGAACGGGATCAGCGCCGAGGCCGCGATGATCCCGACCTCCGCGAGGGCGCTGTGCATCGCCGGGAGGTCCCTGTGGTTCACGCGTTGATACAGGCCGAGCGGCCGGAGCATCGCGTCCACGGCGCGCTCCGGCGTGAGCGTGCCGTGGAGATCGTTCGCGTCCCACGGCCAGTGCTCATAGGAGCAGATACCGTGTTTGTGCCAGCCCTTCATGGCGCCCCTCAGGCTGGATCCCCTCGCGTCGTCCTCGCCGGGGTACTCGTCGTAGCGGCGCGCCATCGTGTACACCATGTTCTGGCTGACGAGGCTGCGGTCCGGCGAGACCCGGCGTCTGCGCAGCAGGTAATGCGCCACGGTGGCGACCGTGAAGCCGGTGCAGCCGTTGTTCTTGCCCTGGTCGAGCACGGGCACGCCGTACTCCACGAAGCGCTCCGGGGGCATGATCGGAGGCACTTCCACCATCGTGGGGCGATAGAGGGTGTCGCGGAAATCGAGGACGTCAGCGCGCGCGTCGGTCGTGATGTCCCCGTGACGCCCAGCGAAACGCTCGGAATCGATCATGGTTTCTGATCTCGTGAAGTCGCTGAGTGTCGCACGGGCGGCGCGCGGGGCAAAGTCGGCGCCGCCCGCCCTCCCTCGGGCGAGGCTGCTCGTGCTAGCGTCGCCCGGGGCGGCGCCGCCAGCGCCGTCCGGAGGTGGGATGAGCGAGGACAGCCGCGCAGGGGGAGGCGAGGGCGCGCAAGGCGCCATCGAGGCGGCGCTCGAGGCCGAGGTGCTGCGGCGGCTCGCGTCGTTCCGGGCGCGGCTGGGGCGCGAGCTCGGCGCGCTGTTCGATGAGCTCGCCGCGCGCCTCAGGCTGTTCGAGGGGGAGCCGGGCGAGGGCTACTTCTCGCACCCGACGGCGCTCCCGGTGCTCGAGCTGCCGCTCTGGGTCGCGACGCGCCCCGGCGGGCCGGCGCTCGCGCTGGACGCTGGATCGTCGGCGCTTCCGCCGCTCGCCATCGACCTCGCCGAGGCGGCAGCGGTCGGGTACCTGCACGTCCGGATCGAGGACGACCTGCTGGACGAAGGGGTCGGTGAGCCTGGAGCGACGGTGCTCCTGTCCGGGGCGTTGTTCGCTCGCCACCAGGCGTTGCTCGCCCGCTCGCTGCCCGGCGGGAGCGCGTTCTGGGACCTCTTCGAAGAGGTCTGGCTCGGGTATGGCGAGGCGATGCTCCTCGAGCGGCGGCTCCACCGCGCTGCAGGCCCGCGGGACGGCGCCACGTTCCGGCGGGTGCTCGCCCGCTCGCGCCCGCTCGTGCTCCCGGCCGCGGCGGCCCTGTTCGCGCTGTCGCAGGCCGAGCACCTGGACGCGCTCGAGGAGTTCGTTTCCGCCCTTGTTGCAGCGCATCAGCTGTTCGCGGACCTGCTGCACGCAGAGAAGGATCGTGGGTTCGGCAACACAACGTATGTGCTCTCCCGGCTCTGGGCGCTCGCCGAGGCGGACGCGGCGTCGCCGAGCGGGGCCGACGTTTCCGACGGCGGGCCTTGTCGCGCTCAGGAGATGCGCAGCGCGGCGGCCCTGCGCGCGCGGCTGTTTGCGCGCGGCGGCTTCGACGCCATCCTGGAGGAGGCGCGTTGTGAGCTGGCTCGCGCCGAGGTCGCCGCGGCGGCCCTCGGCCTACCGGAGGCTGCGCGGTTCTGCAGGGAGCGCGAGCAGTACATGGTCGCGATCCAGCGGCGGGTATTCCTCGCGTTCTTCAGCGCGCTCGCCGGCGAGCCCGCCGTCGCGCCGCGGTGAACCGGTGTGTCGTGCGCGGACGCTACACTCCCCGAGGACGCGCGGACGCCCCTGCTTGTACTTGCTCGCCGTTTGGAGGTCTCCTAGCCTCCCGAGCGAGAAAGCGAGGAGTCGTGACGTCGAAGAAATCAGAGGCAGAGCTCATCGGTCGTGCCGTCGTGGATTCGAGCTTCCGCCAGCAGCTCCTTGCCGATCCCGAGCGCACCATCGAGGCGGAGGGGTACGACGTCGGCGCGGAGACGCTCCAGCGCATCCGGGATGCCGCGACCTCGACGCCCGAAGCGGTCGATGCGGCCATCTCGGCCGCGGCGCGTGAGGGCGGAGTCGGTATGTGACGCTGTCCCCTGCTGGAGGGGTGACCGCCGTCTGGCCATGGCTCGACCCGGGTGACCGGGCTGTGTGCGAGCGCGCCTGGTCGGCGCACCTGTCATCCGAGGGGGCGCTTCAGCGCGGTGAAGCGGCGTGGGGAGCGCTCGCGCTCGAGCGCAGCGTGGGCACACCGCCGGGGTACAGCATCCCGTGGGCCAGCTGGGCGCTGCGGCTCTGCGGGCGGGTGTCCGCGCGCGACGCAGCCGCGGACGCCGCCGTGGCGGTCGCCGCGGTGGCCGCCGGGGGCATCGAAGGCGCTCCTGACGCGCTCGCGCGGGGCGCGCTCGCCGCGCGTCTCCTCGCGCGGCACGCGGATGACGCGCGCGCGCACGGGTGGCTCCTGGGCCTGGCCGACCTGGCGGAGGCTTCATGGCGCGAGAACCCGGTGATCGAGATCGACGGCTCCGGCGTCCTGGCGGCGCCCGCCGCCGCCGGCGCGCGCGAGGCCGTGGCCCTCTGGACGGCGCCCGCGCTCGTCGCGGGCGACGATCTCGCGCCCGCCCGTCGCTTCGGAGAGGCCGTGGCCGAGCCGATCTGGCTGCTGGACGGGCTCGTGCGCCTCTGGATCGATCCGATCGCGCCTGACCTCGCGGCGCCGACGCTCACGCCGCTCTTCGCGCTCTGGCTGCGCGGCGCGGGGCTCGCTCCGCCGCTGCTCCGCGCGCTCTCGGGCGAGCGCGCGTCCCGCGTGCGCCGCGGCGAGATCCACGGCCTGCTCGCGACCCGCCCGTACCGCGCCGCGCTCGCCGCGCGCATGCAGGAGACGCTCGCGTCCGCCCGTGAGGTCGTGGCCACGTCTCCTCGGACGAGCCCGAGCGCGCGCGGCCTCGCCGAGGCGCAGCGCGAATTTCTCGAGGCGCTCGGCGAGCGCCTCCGCTTCTTCGAGGGGCTGATGTCTTTCCGCGATCTCCTCGGCCCCGGCGCGTCGCTCGGGCCGCCGCGCGCGCTGGGCGAGCCGGCGCCGCCCGACGAGGCGCGCGCGGATCTGCAGGCGGCGGTCGCGTTCCTCCTGGACGCCGCGCCGTGGCGCGAGTCCTGGGAAGTGCAGCGCTTCGGCGTGCTCGGGTCGAGCGAGCAGCCGGTCGGGCACTGGTTCGTCCGGGCGACGATCCTGAGGGCGCTGCTCGAGATCGGGGAGGTCGGGCGCGACGTCCGCGCCGACGCCGCTGCGTTGCTCGAGGAGATCCCGGCGGGAGAGCTCCGCTACTTCACCGCGTTCCGTGACGTCCCGCCGGACGCCGACCTCCTCGGCGTCGTGCTCGAGCTGGTCGCCGAGACGGGCGCCGCGAAGGAGCGGGCGGAGTCGTGGATCGAGGTCATGCTGGCCAACGTGGGTGACGACGGCGTCGTTCCGACCTGGTTCTACCGCGGGCCCGCGGGGCCGACCACGCCGGGCGTGGCGTGGGCCGGCGACGACTGCGCGACCGTCCGGCTGAACCTGCTCGTGGGCCTGCTCTCGTTCGACGCGGAGCGGTTCGCGCGGCTCATCGACGCGAACGCGCGGCGCGTGCTCGACGCCGCCTCGGAGGGCGGCTTCGAGGGCGCTTGCTTCTACGACGCCTCGTACACGGACCTCGCGTTCCTCCGCTTCGCGCGGCTCTACCGGGGGAGGGCGGGGGGCGCGCGGTGGGCCGACGAGGTCGCGGCGGTCGAGGCCGCGACGCTGTCGCGGATGCTCCGATCGCAGCGGCTCGACGGCGGCTCCGGGGCGCCGCTCTGCACGGCCGCGTGCCTCGAGGGGGCCGCGATGAAGGAGCGGCCCGATCCGCTGCTCCTCGAGCGAGGGATGCGCTACCTCGGCGAGCGCCAGCTCGTGGACGGCTCCTGGCCAGCGGAGCCGCTCTACCGGGTGCCCATGAAGCGCGGTCGCGAGGGCCACCACCAGGGCAGAGCGCTGACGACCGCGCTCTGCGCGCGCGGGCTCGCCGCGGCGCGGTCCCGGCTGCGGCGCGCAGGGGGGCGGCGCACATGAGCATCGAGAAGTCGCCCGAGATCGTGCGGATCATGGAGGCGCAGGAGATGCGCGGCGAGCAGATCGTGAACCACATCCGGTTCGCGTTCGCGCTGCTCAGCGCCGCCACGCTCATGCACGTGTGGACGATCAACACGCCGGCCGCCAACCAGATCTTCGCGATCCTGACCGGCGGGTACCTCGCCTACTCGCTCGTGCTCTACGCGTTCTTCCGGCTGCGCCCCGGCGTCTACGCGGGCTGGCTCAAGTACGTGAGCATCTTCGTCGACCTCGCGCTCCTGACGCTCACGGCCCTGGGGAACGCGAGGAACCACTCCGGGATCATCGAGTACTTCACGAGCTACCTCGCCACCGTCTACGTGCTCTGGAACCTGATGTCGGGCTTCCGCTACAGCCTCGCGGCGTGCCTGTACTCGGCGGGGCTGTCGGCCCTCTTCAACTCCGTCGTGCTCGCCGTCACGGTCGGCTCCGGCGCGATCCCGATCAGCCCGGTGTCCGTCTACGGAGAGAACGCCATCAACATCGCGGACCAGTGCCAGCAGATCCTCTTCATCGCGCTCCCCGGCGTCGTCGCCGGCATCATCGCGCGGATGTCGCGCAACCTGGTCGTGCGGGCCGAGGTGGAGTCCATGGCCCGCCTCCGGCTCGAGCGCGAGAAGCAGGAGCTCGGCCGGTACCTGTCGAAGGATCTCGTCGACTTCGTCCTGTCCGATCCGAGGCGGCTCAAGCTGGGAGGCACGCGGCGGCACGTCTCGGTGATGTTCACCGACATCCGCAACTTCACCCCGCTCACCGAGTCGGTCGAGCCGGAGGCCGTGGTCTCGTTCCTGAACGAGTACTTCACGGAGATGGTCGAGATCGTGTTCCGCTACGGGGGCACCCTCGACAAGTACATCGGCGACGGGCTGATGGCGGTGTTCGGCGCGCCGCTCTCCGTCGAGGACGCGCCGAAGCGCGCCGTGATCGCGGCGATCGAGATGGTCCGGGCGCTCGAGCGCATGAACCAGCGGAAGCTCCTCGGCTGCGGCGAGATCCAGATGGGCGTCGGGATCGCGACCGGCACCGTCATCTCCGGCAACATCGGCTCACTCCAGCGCATGGAGTACACCTGCATCGGAGATACAGTAAACACGGCCGCGCGCCTCGAGCAGTTCAACAAGGAGCTCGGCTCCAAGATCATCATCTGCCAGACGACGTACGCGACCCTCGACGACTGCGTCCCGGCGCAGCCGACCGGCGCGCTGAGCATCCGGGGCAAGAGCCGCCAGGTCCACCCCTACATCGTGGACCACATGGAGCTGTCTCCAGCGCGCCTGAGCGAGCTCCGGAGAGAGCTCCTCTCGAGGGCCCGCCCCATGGAATCGATGCCGCCGCGGGCGCCGGCCGCCCTGCGCGGGAAGGAGTAGCCGGAGGCTCGCGGCGCGCCGCGCGATCGGGGCGGGGGGGTCACGAGGGCGTGGCGCGGAAGCGCCGGACGCGCGCCGAGCCGGGGCCGCCGTCCTGCGTCGACAGGCCGAGCGCCGTGCGCGCCGGCGCGTGGAGGCGCTGGAGGACGCGATCGAGCAGGCGGAGTGCGCCGTCGCTCATCTTCACGCCGCGCGGCGAGCGGTAGCCGAACGCGACGCCGTCCACGACCTTGTAGGCGTTCTCGGTGGGTGAGGCGGGGCGCATCTCGACGACCAGCGCGCCGTCGCGCGTCTTCATGATGACGACGATCTCGCCCGGGCGCGCCGAGGCCTCCACGAACGTCCACCCGCCGGAGGTCGCCTCCTTGATCCCGAGCTCGAGCACGCGCTGCAAGTCCTGGCCCGCCGGCGCGAGCGTCGTCGCGCCTTCGACCCGGATCTCGGCGCCCGGCGGGACCACGCCGCTGCCGAGCGGCATCGCGGGCCGTCGCATCTCCCGAGGCCCGGGGAACGACCACATGTCCGGCGTGATCTCGCCGCCTTCGCGGTAGGCCATCTCGATGAGGCGGCTGCGCTCGCGAGAGAGCGCGTCCTCGGACCAGCCGAGGCAGGAGCGCATCATCAGCGTGAAGGGGTCGAAGCGGAGCTCGAACGAGGCGGGCGCGCGGACCATGAGGTCGTCCGGAAGGACGAGGCTGTGGAAGATGCGGACCTTGCACGGGAGCTCGCGCGCGCGCTCGAGCGTGCGCCGGAACGTGATCGGACCGTCGCCCGGGAGGCCGAGGAGGATGTCCACCTCGATGTCCGTGAACGTCGAGAGCTCCTCGATCACCTTCGCGAACCTCGACTCCCTGAAGGGGCGCTGCGTGCCGTCGCCCGTCTCCTTGTTGAGCGGCGGCAGCCGCGCGTCGAGCGACACGCGCGCGACGCCGCGGAGGAACTCGAGGTGCTCGTCGTGCACGTGCTCGGGATCGATCGATGCCGTCAGCGTCGCCTGCTTGAAGAAGCCGACCTGCTTCTCCGCGGCCACCAGGTTCCGGAACGCCTCCGTGCTCAGGTTGAGCGGGGCGTCGACGATCTGCGCGCCCGGCGCGCCGGCGGCGCGGAGCGCGCTCAGCTCCTCGACGAGGTAGGCCTCGGAGAAGACGCCGCCAGCGTCGCCCGTGGAGACGCCGCACGTCGCGCAGCTCATGCCGCCCCCGCGGCAGATCTCGAGTGGGACGATGCGATCGGTCGGGAGCAGCTTCATCCGGATCGGCGAGGGGAGCGCGTCGGGCGCCACGTAGAGGGGGTCGCCCGTCGAGACCCAGCCGCCGGCGGTGGACACGTGCAGCCCCGGCACGGCGCGCAGCGCATCGGGAGAGCGCTCGCTCAGCCGGACGATGTCCCGGAACGTGAGCTCGTTGCCGTGCACGAGGGCGTCGATGCAGGCGGTGGCGTCGCGCCAGGGCGCGAGCGCGAACATCGCGGGGCGCGCGAGGGGCCCCCAGAGGGCGATCGTGCGCCCCGGCCGGTTGCGCTGCAGGTGGCGCGCGATCTCGATGAACGTGGGGAACGACCAGACGTGCGCGGCGAGGCCGACCACGTCCGCGTCCACGGTCTCGACCTCCGCGACCCACGCGTCGAGATCCCTCGTCTGCGCGTCGATCACGTGGATCGGCACGCCGGCGAGGTCCGGATCGGCGAGCAAGGAGGCCTCGACACGACGGACTCCATGGCTGGACGGCGCTCCCCCACCGTCCGGCATGGTTGGCTCCATCGCGAGTAGCGCGACGCGGCGTTCGCCAGGCATCCATGAGAGTCTACCAGGGTGTCTCCCCTGTCGGGGAGTCCGTTCGCGCTCTCTGTCTGCTCTCACTCCCCGCCCCCCGGTCGGTTCCTGGCGCCCGGAGTTGCTCCTTCTGCCCGGAGTTGCATCCGGCGCGCAGTCGGGCTTTCATACTGCCCTGGGCGGGAGAGGGGGAACGGAACGTACCGGATCGGCAGACAGCGGCCGACTGTCGGGCTGCGCACTTGGTGGCGTGTCGTACGTGTGGCGCACCGCGGCGAGCGCTCCGGTGTGTCCGGGCGATCCGTCATACCTACCGGGAGCATCACCGAGGTTGCTCGCGCTGCGCTGGCTGCTGGCCAGCGGAGGCTCGGGCAGCGTCGAGCGCCCATCCCGTCCTCCCCACCATGGGGAAGAGAGGGCGCGCTGCCCTGGCGAGCGACCCCCGCTACTGAAGAAAGCCGAGGGGAGCCATGTGTGGCAAGCACGTGATCCTGGTTGCGGAGGACGACGTTGACACCGCGACGATGCTGGAAGAGCTCCTGACCCTGGAAGGGTACGAGGTCGAGCTGACCGCCACCGCGCGCGCGGTGCTCGATGCGCTCGCGGAGCGGCGCTTCCACGCGGTCCTCCTTGATCTGACGATGCCAGGCATGACGACGGACCGGTTCGTCTCCGAGATCGAGGAGCTCGGTACGCCCTCGCCCCTCATGATCTTCTCCGCCCGCCTCCCCCACGAGATGCAGGCGATCGCCGAGCGGCTGCACGCGGCCGCGCTCATCCCGAAGCCGGTGGACATCGACGTCCTGCTGGGCACCCTCTCGAAGGTGGTGCTCGGCTCGCTCGGCTCGCTCGGCTCCACTGATATCGACCGTTGATGCTGCCCGTTCGGACCGCAGCGCGAGCGCCTCGGTCCGTCGTTCCGGCGGACGCCGGGCTGCTGCGCCCCCCGGCACCGGTGGTAGGATCGCCGCTCATGACGTGGTGGATGGCGACCAAGCCGCGCTGCGCTCACCCTGGCTGGCCGCAGAGCGGGCACAGAGCGGCTTCGCCGGAGCGCCACCGTGCTGTAACATCGGGCTCGGCCGCCGACGATCGATCGCCGTGATGCGTACGCCCGTTCCCGCCTGCCAGAGCTGCCGGCTCAACCAACGTCGACCCCGGCGTGGTTGGTTGGCCGCGCGGGCGACGCGGGAGCGGGCTCCGAGGCGCCTTTGCGGCGCTGATTGCCGGAGAGAGACGTAGAGAGACCTTCATGAGCCCCCTTCCTCGCAGAAAGAGCCTCATCAAGCGGAACCCGAGCAGGGATTCAGGGCTTTCCCTGTTTCGCCGTGACGTCAGGCTTTCGCATAGTGGTTGATGCACCGTGCCTGCCACTCCCTTGAAGAGGATCCTCGTTGTCGATGACGATCCGGATATTCGAGAGACCCTCGCCGAGCTCCTGCAGGAGGAGGGGTACGCCGTCGCGTCGGCGGCGCACGGCGGCGAGGCGCTCAGCGCGCTGAGAACGGATCCGAGACCCGGGCTCATCCTGCTCGATCTCATGATGCCGATCATGGATGGCTGGCAGTTCAGGGCGGAGCAGAAGAAGGATCCGGAGCTCGCCGCGATCCCGGTGGTGATCATCTCGGCGACGGGCCGCGACGAGTTCGTGTCCTCGCTCGGCGCGGCGCAGTTCCTCAAGAAGCCGATCAACCTCGAGCAGCTGCTCGCCGCGGTCGAACAGCACTGCCGGTGACGGCGCGCCTGTTCGTCTACGGCACGCTGATGCGCGGCGAGCGCGCGCACGCGCTGCTCGGGCGCGCGCTGTGCCTCGGGCCCGCCCGCACGGCCCCGTCGTTCGAGCTCGCCGATCTCGGCGCTTACCCGGCGCTCGTGCGCGGGGGCTCGGTCGCGGTCCTCGGGGAGCTGTACGAGCTGGACCCGGAGGCGCTGCCCTCGCTCGACCTCTACGAGGACTGCCCCGACCTCTTCAGGCGTGAGCCGATCGAGCTCCATGGAGGCGCGCTCTGCGAGGCCTACCTGATGCCCGCGGGGCAGGCGCTTGGGTGGCCTCGGATCGCCACGGGGGACTGGCGGACACGGCGGCGATGAGCGCGTCAGCCGGGGCCGGCGCGGCGCGCTGGCCGCAGCCCGGGTGGACCGGCCGGGTCGATCTCGGGCGCCGTCCTGTCCTCGACGACGAGCAGCAGGGCCGGGAGCTCGCCCTCGTCGGCCTGGAGCCGGAAGGCTGAGAACGAGAGCGTCCTGCGGCCGGCGTGCGCGAGCACGGCCTCGAGGCGGAAGTCGACGAGCGCGGCGCGGCGGTGGAGCACGTCCCGGAGCTGCTGCTCCAGCTGCGGGGTGTTCCATCCGGCATCGATGGCCGAGAGCGATCGTCCCTCGATGTCCCCGAGCGGGACCATGAACTGCTCGCAGTAGCGCCGGGTGACCGCCCGGATCCGGAGCTCCCCGTCGAGCAGGAGGAACGGATGGCGCAGCACCTCGAAGACGGCGGAGAGGCCGTCGCGCGCGCCCGCGAGCTCGCGCGCCGCGCGCCTCGGCGCCTCGCTCTCCAGCCAGCAGATCACCGCGCCGTCGACCTCGTCGTCGGTGGTCCGGGAAGGGCGCGCCCGCATGAGATAGCTGCGCCCGTCGCGGTCCTCGACGCGCCGTTCGACGGTGCTCATCGTGCCGAGCACCTCGGCGACGACCGGCGCGATGTCGGCCACGCTCCTCGACTTCACCTCGAGGATGGACCTGCCCACGTCGCTCGCGGCGAGGCCGAGCAGCTTGTCGGCGGCGCCGGCGATCCGGCGGATCCGTAGGTCCGCGTCGACCATCAGCATCGGGATGTTCATGCCGCCGAGGAGCTTGCGCAGCTCGTCGTTGGCGAGGCCGAGCGCGACGTTGCTGCTGCGGAGCTCCTCGTTGACGGTCGTCAGCTCCTGGTTCGCCGACTCGAGCTCGTCGTGGGCGCCCTCGAGCGCGTCGTTCACCCTGTGCAGCTCGTCGTTGCTCGCGAGGATCTCGTCGTTCGTGCACAGCAGCTCTTCGTTCGTCGCCTCGAGCTCATCGATGAGCGACTGGAGGTACTCCCTCGTGGTCACGAGCTCCCTGCGGAGCTGGACGATCTCCAGATCCTTCTGGGCGTCGCTCGGGGCGGGATCGCTGCCCGGCCGGTCCGGCCGCGCGGCGCCCGACTCGGAGAAGGTGACGAGGAAGCAGCGCCCTTGCGGGAGCCGCACCTTGAGCGGCCAGACCTCGACGTCGACGTACCGGATCTTCTCGTCCTGCCTGACCTTGAGCTGCTCCTTGCGGGCCATCGCCCCCGAGTTCATCGACGCGTCGATGGCGGCCCGGATGCCGAGGACGAGCCCCTCTCGGGCCATCTTGAAGAGGTGGAGGCTGGCGTCGCCCGGTGACGGCTCGAGGTAGGGCCCCGTCTTGCCCCGGAACTGGACGATCTGCATCTCCTCGTCCACGACCACGCCGGCGGGGGCATAGCGCGCCATGACGATGGCGTCGGCCTCCTTGCGCACCGCATCCATGCCGAACCCCTCGGGCTCCCGCGGCCTCTCCGGCGCCAGCGCGACCACCGGCGCGCCGGGCAGAGCAGGCGCGGTGAGGGCGAGCGGGTGGGCCGCCTCCGACGCGGCGCGCTTGCAGAAGATCCTGTGGGTCCTGTCCACGACCCCGAACAGATCGGGCGCCGTGGTGAGGCTCTCGGACGAGCCGAGGAGCAGGAAACCCGTGGGCTTGAGGGCCTGGTGGAACGTCTGCAGCAGCCGGCGCTGCAGGCTCGGCTCCAGGTAGATCATCAGGTTGCGGCAGCTCGTGAGATCGAGCTTCAACAGGGGCGGGTCGGCCGCGGCGTTGTGGCGCGAGAAGATGCACAGATCGCGGACCGATTTGTTGACCTGAAAGCCGCCTTGTACCCTGACGAAGAAGCGGCGCAGCCGGCTGGGAGAGACGTCCATCGAGATGCTCTCGATGTAGATCCCGGACCGCGCCTGCTGGATGGCGGCCTCGCTCAGGTCGGTGCCGAAGATCTGGATGGCATGATCGGTCGCGTCGGCTTCGAGGAACTCGAGCAGCGAGATCGCGAGAGAGTAGACCTCCTCGCCCGTCGAGCAGCCCGGCACCCAGATGCGAACAGGGGAGTCCTGCGGCCTGCTGTGCATGAGCACCGGGAACACGTGGGTCTTCAGCGCGGCGAAGGCGCCCGGATCGCGGAAGAACGTGGTGACCTTGATGAGGAGGTCCTGGTAGAGATCCTCGATCTCGCCGGGGTGCGCCCTCAAATGATCCAGGTAATCCTGGAGGGTGGCGAGCCGATGGAGCGTCATTCGCCGCTGGATGCGCCGCCTCAGGGTGCTCTTCTTGTACTGGCTGAAATCGACGCCCACCGCGGCGTGGAGCAGCCTGAGGAGCTTGCTGAGCTCGGCGTCCATGCCGAGGGGCGCACCCTGCCTGAGCCATGGAGCGAGCACGTGCCCGGGGCGACCCATCCGCACGAGCTCCGCCGCGATCTCCTCGACGCTGAGGACGAAGTCGACGCCTCCCGCCGCGATGGCGCTCCGCGGGAGCGCCGGCCGCTCCGCGCCGCGCGGGTTCTCCGCGAAGGTGACCCCGCCCTCGGCCTTCACGTCCTTCAGCCCCAGCGCGCCGTCGCTCCCGGCGCCGGACAGCACGACGGCCACCGCGCCCGACCCCAGCTCGCCCGCGAGCGAGCGCAGGAAGAGATCGCCTGGGCCCGGGCTGCCCTCGCCCCGCGGCGCGAGCTCGACGCGGAGCCCCGCCAGCGTCGCCTGCGCCTCCGGGGGCAGGACCTGGACGCGACCCGGCGCGAGCTTCGTCCCCGATCGGAGCTCGGCCACAGGGAGAGGGCTGCTCTGCGCCACGAGCTCGAGGAGGGGGAGCTCCCCTGGATCTGCGCTGTAGATCAGGACGAGAGAGAGGCTGGTATCTCTGCTCGGCAACCGCCGGAGGAGCTCCGCGATCGCGCCGCGCCCGCCGGCCGAAGCGACGACACAGACGACGGGAAAGCGCAGCTCACCCTCGGCGCGCGGCCCGCCCGCTGCGGCGCTCTCGCCGGCGTCCTCGGGCGGGACCGGCGTGCGCCCCGGCGCGGATGCCCTGCCGGCCTGGGGCGCGGCGTCGCTCGGGCCCGGTGCCCCGAGTTGCGTCCGGCGTGACTTCTTCTGTTCGGGCATTGTTGGCTTGAACGGTTGGGCGCTCTCTCACGCGTCTCGCGGCGGCGAGAGCCTGACAGGGACTAAGCCAGGGTTCCGGTGGGCGGTCGTTCAACGATGGCTGTCGTCGTCCATGTCGCGCATGGGACACGGCGCCGCACGGTCATCTCACCCTATCAGCGCGCGCCTTCCAGGCGCTTCAGGAGTTGCTCGAGCCGCTCGATGATGTGTGCGGATCGGTCGGATACCATTCGGGCAGAATCGTTGAGCCTCGTCAGTGTCATTTCATCCATCCTCCCGCCGGGCTGGAGCCTGGTCATGGCCTCCAGCGCGGCGTCGTGGCGCGCTCGGGCGACCTGGGCTGCCGCCATCGCGCGGCGCAGGCGTGCGCGCGGCGGCTCCAGGCTCTCGACCCCGGACCACCTCCTCTCCGGTGAGACGTGCCGCGCCTCGCCCTCGGCTTGCGCCAGGTGAGCGGCGGGCGCCGCGAGCAGCGCGGGAGCCTGCGTTCCTCGCAGCGATCGATCCGCCTCGTCGTTCCCGGCGTCCTGCGTGCGCTCCGTGCGCTTGCCATCGGTCGGAAGGCGGAGGTTGACGCTGATCTGCTGATCCTCCGCGGGCCCCCCGGCGTCCTCCCACCCCCGTTCGTCGACGATCTGCTTCGTCGCGTCGTTGACGAGGAAGACCTGATCGGCGTCGTGGAACCGCTCTGCCCGCAAGGCCTGCAGCGCAGACCGGGCGGTCTCGAGCGAGCGGATGTGCTTCGTGAGCGCGAGCCGCCTGCCCCGGAAGCGAACGTAAATGCTGTAGCTGGTCTGGGGCGCCATCTCCATCGCCTCGTGGGCCCGGTCGCGTCATGCGGTGTCTGCGCTCTTCTGGATAGCAGCTTCCGGGGTGCAGCTCGCCATGGCGCCGGGCCGAGCGGGCGGGCCCCCGCTCCATGAGACTCTCACGGATCTCGCGCCGTGAGCCCAGGGCGCGAGTTCTCGGCGCGCGTGCTGCTAGCGGTCTCACGCCTCCGGTACCGCCGTCAGCAGCACCAGCCTCCCGGCGGTCTGCTCGGCTGTTCTGCAGGCGGTGCGCACGAGCTGCCACTCTGCCTTCACGAGCTCCGCCATGAGCGACCTGTCCTGACACAGGGCTTTGCTCAGCGACTCCTCGGCGTCTTCGCCGAAGGACAGCACGCGTATCGCGATGGCGAGCGCAAAGTCCTTGGTCAGCCGGACGCGCAGGTCGACGTCCGGCGTGGAGACGTGGAGCGCGTGCTCGGCGAGGGCGACGTCGATCCTGTCCGCAATCGACCTTGCGGTGTCCGCGCGCCACTGGATCGAGCGGCAGGTCTGCCGGAGCAGCTCCTGGATTAACCGTCTATCACGACCCGTCTGGTTGCCCATTCCGCCCCCCTCGACAGTTCCGTTCTTCTGCGGAGAGCCGTCCAGAGAGTGCCTGCGACCCGCCAGAGCGCGCGACGGTCAGCCTGGCGCGATTGAACGAGCAGGACCGCTGCGCTCCTCCCGAGTTGCCCGAGCGGTTCCCCCTCCGGCTCCCCGCTCCACCCCCTCACTGTCCCGCCGAAAATCCCGTTGACTGCTAGCTGTAGCTCAGCTGCTGCCCGACCGACCGCTAGGGCGATATGGAATCGCTCGTCAGGGATTCCCTGTAAGCGGCCCTGGCACCGCTGAGCTTCCGGCCGTCTTATTAAGGCAAAGCCCTACACCCAGGTTATCTAGGTGACCTAGTTCACCTAGATAACCTGGGTCACCTAGGTTGCCTTGGCCTTGGAGCGCCGGCGCTCGCTGCTCGACGCTGAGGCAGGCGGCGGGTCGGCGGTCTGCCGCGCGCTGCGCGGGGGGGCTTCCATGACCGACAGGTCAGCGACGGCGCGCACCTCCGGGGCGAGCAGGCCGTGCGTGAAGAGCTGGAGCACCTGCGCGGCCCAGGCGGCGATGTCTGGCCTGGACGGCGCGTCGATGAGCTTGCGCACCAGGCGATCGAAGGCGCCGGAGATGAGCGCGGCGATCACGCTGGGCTCCAGATCGCGCCGGTAGAGGCCGATGTCGATCGCGTACCGGACGCGGCCCTCCACCTGCCGCGCGACGCGCTGGGCAAACTCGTCGATCAGGTAGGCGTACGGGGTCCCACCGCCTCCCGCCAGCATCATCCTGAGGAGCGCCCGGTTCTGCCAGCAGAACTCGAGCACCTCGAGGTCGTGGGCGAGGACCCGCTTGAAGTACTCGTTCACCGACGCTCGCTCGGCCTCGAAGACGATGGGCGGCGGCTCCACGCAGTCGGCGAGGCGCGCGATGAAGGTCTCGACGATCTGCTTGAAGCAGTCGTCCTTGCTCTGGAAGTGCAGGTAGAACGCGCCCTTCGAGACGCCTGCGCGCTCGGTGATGTCCTCGACCCTCGCGGCGGCCAGGCCGCGCTCGGTGAAGGCAGCCTCGGCGGCGCGGAGCAGCTCGATCCTGGCGCGGCGATCGGCAAGGCGGGGCATTCTGACTGGTCGGTCAACGTCGGAGGACCGGGGCACTATGGGAAGGCCGCCGGAAGCCGTCAAGACGCTCGTCGGCCGCGCTCCTCGCGACGCGGCGCGTTCGACCGCGCCGCGTCGCCCATGGCACGAGCGATGCTGCTGAGGCGGTCATGACGACCGTGGCGAGACGAAATGCAGCAGGGCGCGGCGTCGGCGAGGCGACGGCGGCGGCCCTCGTCCCCAGCCCTCCTTCGTTGCCGAGCCTGCGCGAGGCCGCCGCGCGGTGCCGGGCGTGTCCGCTCTGGGAGCGCGGGACGCAGACGGTGTTCGGCGAGGGCGCGGCGCGATCGGACGTGCTCCTCGTCGGCGAACAGCCGGGCGACAAGGAGGATCTGGCCGGCAAGCCGTTCGTGGGCCCGGCGGGGCAGCTGCTCGATCGCGCGCTCGAGGCGGCGGGGATCGAGCGGCGCCGGGCGTACGTGACCAACGTGGTGAAGCACTTCAAGTGGGAGCCGCGCGGCAAGCGCCGCATCCACATGAAGCCGGACGCGCGCGAGATCCGCGCGTGCCTGCCGTGGCTCGCCGCGGAGATCGCGGTGGTGCAGCCGGCGATCGTGGTATGCCTCGGCGCGACGGCGGCGCAGGCGCTGCTCGGCGGCTCGTTCCGGGTCACGCGCGAGCGCGGCAGGATCGTCGCCTCGCCGCTCGCGCCGCGCGTGCTGGCGACCGTGCACCCCGCGTCGATCCTCCGCGCGCCGGACGAAGCGACGAGGCGAGCCGAGCTCTCCCGCTTCATCGAGGATCTCACCGTGGCGGCGCGCGCGCTCGGCTGAGCCGGCGCGTGCCGCCTCCTCGCGAGGCGCGCTCTCGATGGAGTAGGATCCGCCCGCGATGACGATGAGCCCACGACCGGTCCCTGCCGCAGGGCGCCCCGCGTCCTCTCCGATGGCCGAGCGCGCCCACCTGGGGAGCTCGAAGAAGATGTGGCCGCTGATGCTGGCGGCGCTCGGGGTCGTCTACGGCGACATCGGGACGAGCCCGCTCTACGCGATGAAGGAGTGCTTCAGCCCCAGCAGCCCGCACCACGTCGCTCCGACGCCCGAGAACGTGCTCGGGGTGCTCTCGCTGATGTTCTGGTCGTTGATGATGGTGGTGACCGTCAAGTACGTGACGTTCATCACGCGGGCCGACAACGAGGGCGCGGGCGGCATCCTCGCGCTGCTCGCGCTCGTCCCGAGCGGCGATCGCAAGGGCGAGGGCCGCGGCCTCCTCGTGCTCCTCGTCCTCGTCGGCGCGGCGCTCCTCTATGGCGACGGCGTGATCACGCCTGCGATCTCGGTGCTCTCGGCCGTGGAGGGCCTCGAGGTCGCGATCCCGAAGCTGGACCCTGCCGTCGTGCCGATCATCACCTGCGGTGTGCTGCTCGCCGTGTTCCTCGTGCAGAAGCGCGGCACGGCCGGGGTCGGGTCGATCTTCGGGCCGGTGACGCTCGTGTGGTTTGTCACGCTCGTGCTGCTCGGGGCCAAGGAGCTCATGCGCAGCCCCGGCGTGCTCCGGGCCGTCTCACCGACCTACGCGGTGAGCTTCTTTGCCGAGAACCAGCTGCATGGCTTCCTGATCCTCGGCGCGGTCGTCCTCTGCATCACGGGCGGCGAGGCGCTGTACGCCGACATGGGGCATTTCGGCCGCGTGCCGATCAAGTACACCTGGTACACGATCGTCTGGCCCGGGCTGCTCATCAATTATTTCGGCCAGGGCGCCAAGCTCCTCGCGGACCCCACCGGGGCGGCGAACCCGTTCTATGCGCTCGTCCCGTCGTGGGCGCTCTACCCCACGGTGGCGATCGCCACAGCGGCGACGGTCGTCGCGTCCCAGGCGCTCATCTCCGGGGCTTTCTCGCTGACCCAGCAGGCGGTGCAGCTCGGGTATTTCCCGCGTGTCACGGTGGTCCACACGTCGAAGGACGAGGCGGGGCAGATCTACATCCCCGAGGTGAACAGCGGGCTCCTGATCTCGTGCATCGTGCTGGTCCTCTCCTTCAAGAACTCGAGCGCGCTCGCGGCTGCCTACGGCATCGCCGTCACGGGGACGATGGGGATCACCACGGTGGTCTATTACGTGGTCACCCGGAAGACGTGGGGTTGGCCGGTCTGGAAGTCGCTCCCGCTGGCCGGGCTCTTCCTGGTGATCGATCTCGCGTTCTTCGCGGCGAACAGCGCCAAGTTCTTCCACGGGGGCTGGGTGCCCATCGTGATGGGCGCGGCGATCTTCACGGTGATGACGACATGGAAGACGGGGCGCAAGCACCTCGCCGCGGCGATCAAGTCGGCGATCTTGCCGCTCGATATGTTCCTCGAGGACGTGAAGCGTGTGAAGCCGCACCGGGTGCGCGGGACGGCGGTCTTCATGGCGTCGAGCCCGGAGGGCACGCCGCCGATCCTGCTGCACCACGTGAAGCACAACCAGGTGCTGCACGAGCAGGTGGTGCTCCTCTCGATCCAGGTGACGAACGTGCCGGAAGTGCCGGCGGAGCGGCGCACGACGGTGATCCCGCGGGGGGAGGGGATCTACCAGGTCACGGCGTGTTACGGCTTCATGCAGACGCCGAACGCGCCGTCGGTGCTCGAGGGGTGCAAGCGGCACGGGCTCGACATCGATCTCGGGAGGACGAGCTATTACCTCGGCAGGGAGACGCTGCTGACGACCGGGCGCTCGAAGATGTCCCGGTGGCGCAAGGGGCTGTTCGCCTTCATCTCGCGGAACGCGCGGCCGGCGACGGCGTACTTCGGTCTGCCGCCGAACCGCGTGGTCGAGCTCGGAATGCAGGTCGATTTTTAGGGCGGGCGCGGGGCTCAGGGCCCCGTGTACCGGGCGCGCGGCCTCAGCATGTACCCCGCTTCCCGCTGCTCGAACGCGTGGGCGATCCAGCCGGCGGCGCGCCCCACCGCGAAGAGCGCCGCCGCCGTGCCGGCCGGCAGGCCGAGCGCGGCCGCGATCGCGACGAGGCCCAGGTCGAGCGACGGCGGATCGAGGCCGGCGTCGCGCAGCGCGTCGACGAGCGCGAGCACCGTGCGCAAGGCCGCGCTCTGCGGGGCGAGCGCGCGGGCCGTGTCGAGCAGCAGCTGGGCGCGGGGGTCGCCCTCGGGGTAGAGCCTGTGCCCGACGCCGGCGATGGGCTCGCCGCGGCGCAGCCGCTCGTGGACCGCGGCGGCGGCGCGCTCGGGCCGGCCTGCCTCGGCGACCAGGGCCTCCACCCGGTCGGTCATGCCGCCGTGCCTCGGGCCGGAGAGCGCGGCGAGCCCCGCGCTGACGCAGGCGTAGAGGTCGGCGCCGGTGGAGGCGGCCACCCGGACCGCGAACGTCGAGGCGTTCAGCTCGTGATCGGCCGAGACCAGGAGCGCGCGGTTCACGGCGCGCTCGGCCTTCTTCGAGGGGTTCGCGCCGAGGGCGATGAGCAGCCGCCGCGCCGCCCCGTCGGCCTCGAGGGCGTCGGTCGCCCTGCGCGCGTCCCGCCCGAGGCCCACGAGCGCCGCGAGCGATCGCACAAGGGCCCGCGCCCGCGCGCGCTCCGCGTCGCCCGTGGGGATGCGCCCGTCGCCCGAGGGCGCGCCCACGTGGCGGGTCGCGTCGTGCGCGCCGAGCGCGGGCACCACGAGCGCGAGCGCGACGAACGGCGGCGCGCCCTCCGGCAGGAGCGCCGCGAGCTTGGCCGGGCGGACGCTCAGCCGGCCTGGCCGCGCCGCCGGCGCGCCCTCCGCCGGCAGCTCGCCGGTCCAGAGCAGCTCGGCGACCGCCTCGAAGGGCACGTCGTCGAGCGCCAGCGCGACCGCCTCCTTGCCCCGGTAGACGGGCCCGCGCGGGCCGATCGCGGTGAGCGCCGACTCGAGCACCGGCTCGCCCCACCGGAGCGCCTCGGCGGCGACCGGGCCGTGGCCGGCGCGCGCGTCGTGCCGCGCCTTGAGCCGCTCGATGTCCGCCCGGAGGTAGAGCCGCGCGCGCCCTCGCCCGCCGGGCACCCCCCGGAGCACGCCCCGGCTCGCGTACGCGTAGAGCGTCTCCCGCTTCACGCCGAGCAGCTCCGCCGCCTCGGCGCCGGTCACGTACGCCGAGGGCCGCTGATCCGAGTCAGGTAGATCCACCATGAGCGCCCATCAACGTTGCATCCATCCTGTCTTCCGATGCACGAGGCGCCGGCGTCGCGCGCGCCGGTGACATCGGCGACGTCGGCGACGTCGCCGACATCCATTCCTCCTAGCACCGCCCTCCTCGGCTTCCTCCGGGATTCTTCCTCGACGCGCTTCGAGGCCGTGCATGGTTGATTGTACAATCAAGGTTGATCAACCTCGTGCGGTGCCCAAGATGTCGTCAGCGGAGGTGATCGGGATGAGGGATGTGGCGGCGCCGCTCGCGAGCGGCCTGGAGGGCGTGGTGGTGGCGGAGACGCGGCTCTCGGAGGTGGACGGAGAGCGGGGGAGGCTCACCCTCGCGGGCCACGACGTGGAGGAGCTCGCCGGCGGCGGCGGGGTGACCTTCGAGGACGCGTGCGGGCTGCTCTGGGGCGGCGCGCTGCCCGGGGCGGCGGAGCGGGAGTCGCTCCGGCGAGCGATCGCCGAGGGGCGGACGAGGGCCTTCGCGCTGCTCGGGCGGCTCGGGGACGCGCTCCAGGCGGGCGACGGGATGGATGCGATCCGCGCCGCGGTCGCGCACCTCTCGGGCGACGTCCCGCCCGCGGCGATCGCCGGGGCGGTGGCGACGTTCGCGGCGGCGTGGGCGCGGCGCCGCGCGGGGGAGGCGCCGGTCGCGCCCGATCCGGCGCTCCGGCTCTCGGCCGACTACCTGCGCATGGCGCGGGGGGCTGCGGCGAGCGAGGCCGAGGCGCGCGAGCTCGACACGTACCTCGTGACGGTCTCGGATCACGGCATGAACGCGTCCACCTTCACCGCGCGCGTGGTCACCTCGACGGGGTCGGACGCGATCTCGGCGGTGGTCGCGGCGATCGGCGCGCTGAAGGGGCCGCTCCACGGCGGCGCGCCCGGACCGGTCCTCGACATGCTGGACGCGATCGCGGCGAAGGCGGGCGAGGGCGGCGCGCCGCCCCCGGGCTGCGCCGAGCGCTGGATCCAGGCCGAGCTCGCGGCGGGCCGGCGGATCATGGGCATGGGCCACCGGATCTACCGGGTGAGGGATCCGCGGGCGGCGGTGCTCGAGCGGGCGATCGAGCGGCTCGAGCGGACGGCAGGCGGCGCGCGGAGCGCACGGCTCGCGCTGGCGCGTGAGGTCGAGCGGGCGGCCGAGGCCGCGCTCCGCGCGCGGCACCCGGATCGCCCGCTGCGCGCGAACGTCGAGTTCTACACGGCGGTGCTGCTCGACGCGCTCGGGCTGCCCCGCGCGCTCTTCGCGCCGACCTTCGCGGTGGGCAGGGTCGCCGGCTGGTGCGCGCACATCGACGAGCAACGGCGCGCGGGGCGGCTCATTCGCCCGAGCTCACGCTACATCGGGGGCGTCCCCGGAGCGGCAGCTCCGCCGCATTGAGGCGCCGGGCCCGCCGCGCGCGGCGAGGCTGCTTGCAGGAGCGCTCGTCGTCGCCGCCGGCCACGAGGTCGACCTGCCCCGGTCGGACTTATTGAAGAGTCCGTGACGGCATTCGCTTCACCCCCGTCGTCCTGCCATCCTCTCCGCACAGAAATTGCCGGAGAGGCCGTTCCACAGCCCTGGAAGGACAAAAGGAGAACGCGCCGGGCGCGGGTAGGACGTTGTTCGTCCTGCAAAGTTGGCAGCCTCGCGGGGGCACTGTTATCGTGTTCAGTATGTCGTCCGCCGCTCTTGCCGCTCCGCTTGCCCGGGACCTCCTCCGCCATACCCTCCCCGAGTTCGAAGCGCGCGCCAAGACGCTCCCGCTCGGCCTGCGGGAAATCAACGACGCGCTCCCGGAAGGGGGGCTGCCGCGCGGGGGGGTGGTGGAGCTCGCCGCGCCGCGGGGGCTGGGGCGCTCCACCTCGCTCGCCCTCTCCGCGTGCGCGTCGGCGCAAGCGGAGGCGCGGCTGCGCGGGACGAGCGCGACGGCGGGGGCGTGGTGCGCGTGGATCGATCCGAGCGGCTCGCTCTACGCGCCGGCGGTCGCGCGCGCGCAGGTCGATCTGAGCCGGCTGCTCGTGGTGCGGCCCCCGCCGGAGGTGCTCGCGAAGGTCGCGGTGCGGATGGCGATGAGCCGGGCGTTCGCGGTGCTCGTGATCGACGTGGCCGGGGTCCCGGGGGCCTTCGGGCAGGGCGCGGGGAAGGGGGAGCGGAGCGCGCCCGGGGCGGGGCGCCGCGAGGAGGACCTCGCGCGCTGGGTCAACGTGGTGCGCAAGCTCGCCCTGGCGATCGAGGGGAGCGACGGGACGATCCTGCTCCTCACCGATCGCCAGGCGGCGCGGCCGATGCCCTTGCCGGTCGCGATGCGGCTGGAGCTCGAGCAGGTCGCCGAGAACCGGTTGATGGTCCGCGTCGCCAAGGACCGCCGAGGGCGCGTGACCTCGCCGACGCCGGTGGTGCTCGGGGAGCGGCCCGGGGACAGGGCAGAGCGGACGGCGGGCGGCGAGCCGCGGCCCGCGCTGTCGCGGGCATGAAGGAGGAGGGGCGATGGCGGTGAGGCGCATTGTGGCGATCGTGCTCCCGCAGCTCGCGTGCGAGCTGGTGAAGCAGCGCGGGCCGGTCTCGCCGAGCGGGAAGGCGCCGCTCGCGGTGATCCTCGGGGGCGAGGAGGACCGCCGCGCGGCGCTCGCGCCGCAGCCCGAGCGCGAGCCGCAGGCGCCGGCGGCGGTGATCGACGTGGTCGACGACGAGGCGAGGCGGTACGGGGTGAGGCCGGGGCAGAAGGTCGTCGAGGCGGCGGCGCTGGTCGCCCACCTCGCGATCCACCGGGTGACGTTCGCCGAGATCGACGCGGCGCTCGGCCGGGTCGCCGAGGTGGCGCTCGGGCTCGGGGCGACGGCGGCGATCCAGCTCGGCGAGCAGGGCGCCCCGCGCGCCGGCGCGGCGCGGGCGAGCCGCGCTCCCGAGCGCGCCGCGAGCGAGGCGCGGAGCCCGTGGGGCGACGGCCCGTACGACACGGTGTGGCTCGACATCACCGGGGCGTCGCACCTCGTCGGCGGCGAGGAGGCGCTGCTCGGCGAGCTCGGCGAGCGCGTCGCGGCGCTCGGCCACCGGGCGCGGCTCGCGATCGCCGACGGGCCGCGGCTCGCGCAGGCGCTCGCGCGCTTCGGCGCGCACGCGGACGGCGGGGGAGGGGCGGAGGCCCCGATCGCGCCGCCAGGAAAAGGGGCGCAGGCGATCGGGCCCTTGCCGGTGCAGGCGCTCCCGGTCGAGCGCGAGGTGGCGAGCTTCCTCGTCCGGCTCGGGGTGCTCCGCGTCGAGGATCTCGCGCGCCTTCCGCGGGCGCAGGTGGCGGCGCGGCTGGGGCCGCGGACGGCCGACGTGATGGAGCTCCTTGCCGGCCGCGATCCGGTGCCGCTCCTGCCGTTCGAGGTGCCCCGGCTGCTCGAGGAGGAGGTGCTCTTCGACGAGCCGATCGAGAGCGCCGAGTCGCTCCTGTTCGTGCTGCGCGGCATGACGTCGCGGATCGCGTCGCGGCTCGCCGCGCGCGGGGAGGCGTGCGGGCGGCTCAACGTGGCGATCGCCTACGATCGCTCGATCGCGCGGCTCCGCCTCGGCGAGCGCGAGGACGACGGCGCCGCAGCGCTCCTGGAAGACGACGGGCGCGGCCCTTCGCTGCGCTTCCACGTCGACATGCCGGTGCCCCTCTCGGACGCGGGCGATCTGCTCCGCCCGCTGAAGGCGAGGCTCGAGCGGATCGAGCTCGCGGCGCCCGCGGTGGGGGTGCACGTCATCGCCTCGCGCATCGCGCGGGCCCGCCGGGTGCAGCTCGATCTGTCGCGCGACCGGTCGGTCGATCCCGACAGCTTGCCGGCGCTCCTGGCCGAGCTCTCGGCGGAGATCGGCCAGGAGCGGGTGGGCATCCTGGAGATCGCCGACGCGCACCGCCCCGAGGCGCGCTCGCGGCTCGTGCCGGCCTCTGGCGAGGCGGCCATGACGCGCGCGTCCGCCGCGGCCCGCGCGCGCGCCGTGGCGGATCGGGGCGCGGCGGAGCAGGCGGAGGGCGCGGACGCGCCGGCGCTGGAGCCCGCGCGGCTCCTCGCGCAGCCGATCCCGCTCGGCCGGGTGGGGCGCGGGGCGATCGTGGCCGTCGATCGGCACCTCTACGCGATCGAGCGGCTCTCCTTCGTGATGCGGATCGACGCGGTGGAGTGGTGGACGCCCACGCCGGCGTCACGCGATTACGCGCGCGCCTGGCTCGTCTCGGGCTCTCCGTCCGGCAAGGCCGCCCCGGCGCGCCTCGGCGAGCTGCGCCCTCCTCGAGACGGCGCGAGCGCGAGCTCCTGCGGCGAAGCGTGGATCTACGTCGACCGCGCGACGGGCGAGGCCTTCCTGCAGGGGTGGTGCGAGTGAGCGCCGGCGCGTCGGTCCCGTTCGTGGAGCTCTGCGGCCGCTCCTGCTTCTCTTTCCTGGAGGGCGCCTCGCACCCCGAGGAGCTCGTGCACCGCGCCAAGGAGCTCGGCCTCGAGGGGCTCGCGCTCTGCGATCGCGACGGGATCTACGGCAGCGTGCGCGCGCACACGGCGGCGAAGAAGGTCGAGCAGCGGGTGATCGTCGGGGCCGAGCTGACGCTGGGCGCGCCGCGCGGGGGCGCCGAGCGCGCGCCGGAGGTCCGGCCGTCGGTGGTCCTCCTGGTCGAGGACAGCGAGGGTTACGCGAACCTCTGCCGCCTGCTCACGATCGCGCACGCCGAGTGCGAGAAGGGGATGGCGAGCATCTCGGCGGAGGCGATCGCGGCGGCGCAGCGGGGCCTCTCCGCGATCGTGCCGCTCGATCCTCTCGTGCCCGCGGGCGTCTCCGGCGCGCTCCTCGGCACGCTGCGCGACGCCTTCGGCGAGCGCGCGCTCGTCGCGACATGGAAGCACCTCGACCGCCGCGACGGCGAGCGCGTCGCGGCGGCCCTCGCGGCGGAGCGCCGCTACGGCCCCTGCGTGGTGGCGACGGCGCGCCCGCTCTATCATCACCCGTCGCGCAAGCCGCTCGCGGACGTGCTCGCGTGCATCCGGACCAAGACCACGCTCGATCAAGCGGGGACGCGGATCGCGCCGAACGCGGAGGCGTACGTGCGCTCCGGCGCGCAGATGGCGGCGCTGTTCCGCGATCATCCGGCCTGGGTCGCGCGCACGGTGGAGGTCGCGTCCCGCTGCCGCTTCTCGCTGTCCGAGCTCCGCTACAGCTTCCCGAGCGACGCCCTCTGCATGCCGGGGGAGACGTCGGATCAGGCGCTGCGCCGCCTCACCGAGGAGGGCTGCCGCGACCGTTACCCGGAGGGGGCGCCGCCTCCGGTGCGCGCGCAGATCGAGAAGGAGCTCGCCTTGATCGCGAAGCTCGGCGTGGCGCCCTATTTCCTCAGCGTGCAGCAGGTCGTGAAGATCGCGCGCGCGCGGCAGATCCTCTGCCAGGGCCGCGGGAGCGCGGCGAACAGCGCGGTGTGCTTCGTGCTCGGCGTGACGGCGGTGGACCCGGCCCGGTCGAGCCTGCTGTTCGAGCGCTTCCTGTCGGAGGAGCGCCACGAGCCCCCGGACATCGACGTCGATTTCGAGCACGAGCGCCGGGAGGAGGTGATCCAGGCGATCTACGAGATGTACGGGCGCGACCGGGCGGCGATGGTCTCGGAGGTGATCGCCTACCGCGGCAAGAGCGCGCTCCGCGAGGTGGGCAAGGCGTTCGGCTTCTCGGCGGATCAGGTCGATCGGCTGAGCGGCCTCGTGCATCACCACGAGGCGGACATCACCGAGCAGCGGGTCAGCGAGGCGGGCCTCGATCCGGATGACGTGCGCGTCCGGCAAGCCGTCATGATGGCGAGCGCGCTCGAGGGCTTCCCGCGCCACCTCTCGATCCACGTGGGCGGCTTCGTGCTGTCGTCCGAGCCGCTGCACAAGGTGGCCCCGGTCGAGCCTGCGCGGATGGAGGGCCGCACGGTGATCCCGTGGGACAAGGACGATCTCGACGATCTCGGCTTCTTCAAGATCGACGTCCTGGCGCTCGGCATGCTGACGGCGATCCGCAAGGCGCTCGGCTTGATCCACTCGGACCGGTACGCCGGGCTCGCGGGTCCCTTGGTCCACACGGCACGGGACCCCGCGTTCGCGGGTCCCTCGGTCCACATGGCACGGGACCCTGCGCCCGCAGGGGTCTCGTTCCATGCGGGCCGAGGCGCCGCGTTCGATCCGATCGCGGCGCTCGCGCAGATCCCGCCGGAGGACCCGGCTGTCTACGAGGCGATCGGCCGGGCCGACACGGTGGGGGTGTTCCAGATCGAGAGCCGCGCGCAGATGGCGATGCTCCCGCGGCTGAAGCCGAACAAGTTCTACGATCTGGTGATCGAGGTGGCGATCGTGCGCCCCGGGCCCATCCAGGGCGGGATGGTGCACCCCTACCTGCGCCGGCGGACGGGGCAGGAGCCGCCGGTGTCCCCGCACCCGTGCCTGGATCCCATCCTGGAGCGCACGCTCGGCGTTCCGCTCTTCCAGGAGCAGGTGATGCAGATCGCGATGGTCGGCGCGGGCTACACGCCGGGCGAGGCCGACCAGCTGCGCCGCGACATGGCGGCGTGGAAGAAGCACGGGCGCCTGGAGCGGCACCGCGGGCGGCTCATCCAGGGCTTCGCCGAGCAGGGGATCTCGGCGAAGTTCGGGGAGATGCTCTACCAGCAGATCCAGGGCTTCGGGGAGTACGGCTTCCCGGAGTCGCACGCGGCGAGCTTCGCGCTCCTCGTGTACGCGTCGGCCTGGCTCAAGGTCCACCACCAGGCGGCGTTCACCTGCGCGCTGCTCAACGCGCAGCCGATGGGGTTCTACAGCCCGTCGGCGCTGGTGCAGGACGCGCAGCGGCACGGCGTGGAGGTGCGGCCGGTGTGCGTGGTGCAGAGCGCGTGGGACGCGACCCTGGAGCCTTCCGCCGAGCCCTCGGCGGGCCCGGCGCTGCGGCTCGGCATGCGGCTCGTGAAGGGGCTCGGCGAGGCGGCCGTGGCGGCGATCGTGGCGGCGCGCGAGGAGGCGCCGTTCGCGAGCCTCCCGGATCTCGTGAGGCGCACGGAGCTGAAGAAGAACGAGGTGGAGGCGCTCGCAGAAGCGGGCGCGCTCGCCGCGCTGGTGCCTGCCCGGAGAGAGGCGCTCTGGCGCGCGCGCGCCCCCCGCGTGGAGGGGTTGTTCGAGGGCGTTCCGATCGAGCAGGACCGGGACGTCGGGCTCCCTCCGCTCAGGCCGCTGGAGCAGCTCGCGCTGGACTACGGGCGCGTGGGTCTGTCGCTGCACGACCACCCGATGCGGCACGTGCGGCGGGCGCTCAAGCGGCGGCGCGGGGCCGGGCGCGTGCGGACCGCCGAGGAGATCAAGGCCGCGCGCGACGGGGAGAGCGTGCGGGTCGCCGGGATGGTGGTCGGACGCCAGCGGCCGGCGACCGCGAGCGGCGTGACGTTCATGACGCTCGAGGACGAGACCGGCGTGGTCAACGTCATCGTCCAGCGGCAGGTCTTCGCGGAGTACGAGCACGTGGCGAGGAACGCGGCGCTCCTGCTCGTCGCCGGGCGGATCGAGCGGCAGGGCGAGGTCGTCCACGTGCTCGCGCGCGAGCTCGATCGGCTGGAGCTGCCCAGCGGCGAGGAGATCGCGCTCAAATCGCGCGACTACCGGTGAGCGCGCGCCGGCGCCGCGCTCCCGGAGCGCGGGGCGATCGGCGGCGCGGCGCGTGAGGAGAGCGCGCGCTCGTCAGAGGGGCGGCGACGACCTCGCCGACGCGAGCGCGCTCGTCAGCGAGCGGCGACGACCTCGTCGACCAGCGAGAGCAGCGTCGCCGCGTCGAACGGCTTCAGGAGCAGCCGGGCGTTGACCTGCTGCAGGAACGCCTTGCTGCGCTCCGTGAAGGCGCCGCCGGTCAGGAACACGACACGGCGCTGCTGCTCGGGCGCGTGCTCGGCGAGCGAAGTGTAGAAATCCATCCCTGTCATATCGGGCATCATGAGGTCGCACAGGATGGCGTCGTAGCGCTCTCCGGCGCGGATCCGGCGGAGCGCGTCGCGCGCGCTCGCTGTCGCGGTCGTCTCGTGCCGTGGCTCGAGCGTCCCCGCGATCGCCCGCGTGAGCAGCGGCTCATCGTCGATGATGAGGACCCGCTGCCGCTGCGCCGCCTCCGGCGCGAGCGCGTCGAGGCCGCCGTTCTCGCGCGGCCACCTCGACGCGGCGGAGCCGGGCGCAGCGGAGGCGCGCGCCTCGCTGGCCGCGGCGGCGGGGAGGAGGAGGCGGAACGTGCTCCCCTTGCCGGGGCGGCTGTCCGCCTCGATCCGGCCCCCCAGCGCCGTGACGATGGAGTGGCAGATCGCGAGCCCCAACCCGAGCCCTTCGCCAGCTTCCTTGCTCGTGTAGAACGGCTCGAAGATCCGAGCGAGCGACTCCGGCGCGATCCCCGCGCCCGTGTCGCGCACCTCGACGACGACCGACCCCTCGGCGTCACAGCGCGTCGAGAGCTCGATCTCGTTCTGCTCGGCGAGCCCCTCGGGGATGGCCTGCGCGGCGTTCACGATGAGGTTCAGGAAGACCTGCGCGAGCCGCGGCTCGTTCGCCTGGACGGGCGGCACCTCCTGGAAGCTCCGGACGACGCGGGCGCGGTGCCGGATCTCGTGCATCGCCATGTGGACGCAGGCGTCGAGCACCCGCCGGGGGTCGACCGGCCCGCGGCGGTCCTCCTCGGCGCGCGAGAAGCTGTGGAGATCGCGCACGATGAGCCGCACCCGCTCGGCGCCCTCGCGCGCGTCCTCCAGCAGGCTCAGCACGTCGGAGAGCTCGCTCGATGGAGCGCGGCCGTCGCCGTGAGAGCGCGCCCAGGGGCCGCCGCGCGCCGCGCTGTTCCGGCGATCGAGCGAGCCGATGCGCCGGATGGCCGCGTCGACGTTCGTGATGACGAACGCGAGGGGGTTGTTGATCTCGTGGGCGACGCCGGCGGCCAGCGTGCCGACGCTCGCCATGCGGCCGGCGCCGATGAGGCGGGCCTGCGTCTGCGCGAGCGCCTGGCGCGAGGCGGCGTCGCGCGCGGCGCGCTCGCGGACGACGGAGAGCCGGGCCCGGGGGCCCGCGCCGCCACCGCCCGCGAGCAGGAAATCGCTCGCGCCGGCCGCGAGGATGCCGTCGATGTCCCCGTCGCGCTCGGTGATCGCGAGGACGAACACCGCATCGCCGCCGGGCTGCGCCCGCACGCGGCCGCAGAACGCGGCGGCGCTGGCGGGCTCGCTCCAGTCGACGGCGAGCACCGGCGGCGCCTCGCCCAGGCACCGCTCCAGGGCATGCGCGGGGTCGGAGGTGACGCCGACGTCAGGCACGTGGCGTCGGATCAGCGCTTCGAATCGCTCGCTCGCCGCGGCGCGCCCGCGGAGGAGCAGGATGGCGGCCGGCTCCGCGCAGCCCATCGACGTCCTCTCAGCTGTCCTTCGAAGGCCCGTTTCAGGTGTCCTTCGAAGATCCTTTACCGCATCTCCATCCCGGCGTGCAGGCATGGTGATCCGTTCCGCTGCGCCTGCCAGGCATCTCGCCGCGTCGCCGGTCTCCGTCGAGCCGCTCGCCAGCCCGTCGGCTCGCCCGCTTCGCGCGGCTATCGAGGGCCGGACGTAGCGTCGTCGTCCGGATCGCCGTCGTCGGCGACCCTCGTCGCGCCGTCCGTGAGCGGCGGGTACAGGCTCTCGACGAACTTCCCGGAGAACCGCCCCGCGAGGTGTGCATCCATCCGCGCCATCGCCTCGCGCAGCCGATCGATCTCGTCCGAGAGCGCTGCCTTGAGCGGCTGGCGCTGCGCCTGTTCCATCCAGGCGAGCTCCACGAGCGCCTCCTCAAGGTGCGCGCGCGCCGCACCGCCCGCCTCGCCCGCGTCGGGTTCTCCGACCAGGTACTCCGCGACGCGCACGCGCCCGCGGTAGCGGACCCGCGTCCGCTCGAGGAAATCCCGGTACGGCTTCACCGCCCCGCTGAGGGCCTGCACCGCCGCCGCGAGCGCGCTCGCCTCGCCCCGGAGCGCCTCGCGATCGGCGCCGGAGAGCGCCGTGTTGTGCTCGACGTGGGCCTCGAGCGTCGCGAGCACCTCGCGGGCCCAGCGGAGGTGCCGGAGCCCCGAGGCGCTGCGCGACAGGCGCCGCCCGAACCCCTCCCCCGCGCTCACGCCACCGCCGCCGCCGGCGCCGCCTCGCGCTCCGGGCGCTTCGCCGTCTCGTTGATCTTCACGCTGACGAGCTTCGAGACGCCGGGCTCCTGCATCGTCACGCCGTAGAGCACGTCGACCGACTGCATCGTGCGCTTGATGTGCGTGATGAGGATGAACTGCGAGTGGCTCGTCATGCTCCGGATCGCCTCGTTGTAGCGGGCCACGTTCGCCTCATCGAGCGGCGCGTCGACCTCGTCGAGGATGCAGAACGGCGACGGCTTGAACTGGAAGATCGCGAAGATGAGCGACACCGCGGTGAGCGCCTTCTCGCCGCCGCTCATGAGCTCGATGTTCCCGAGCTTCTTGCCCGGCGGCTGCGCCAGGATCTCGATCCCCGTCTCCAGCATGTCGTCGGGGTTCGTCAGCCGGAGCTCCGCCTGGCCGCCGCGGAACATCTTGGGGAACAGCGTCTTGAAGCGCGCGTTGATGCCGTCGTACGTCGTCTTGAAGAGCCGCTTCGACTCGCGGTTCATCTGGGCGATCGCCTTCTCGAGGTCGTCGAGCGCCTTCTCGAGATCCGCCTTCTGGCCCGAGTAGTACGTGTACCGCTCCTCGGCCTCGGCGTGCTCGCGCACGGCGTCGAGGTTGACGGGGCCCATGCGGTCGAGCAGCTCCGTCAGCTCCTGGATGCGCGCGCGGTGCGAGGCGTCGGCGGGCGGCCGCTTGTGGTAGTCGCCGACCACGCGGGCGAGCTCGAGCCCGCGGAAGCGCTCGCGCACCCCCTCGATGAGGTGGTCGTGCTCGACCCGCAGCCGCTCCAGCGCGAGCTCGTGCTTGCGGAGCCGCTCCGACACCTCGGCCAGCTCCTGGCGCAGCCCGCGCAGGTCGGCCTCGCGCACCCCGTGCGCCTGCCGCGCCTCGTCCAGCGAGCGCCGCGCCTCGGTCAGCGCGGCCTGCGCCGCGTGCGCCTCGGCGACGGCGCGGACCAGCGCCTCCCGCGCGATCATGATCGTCGCCGCGGCCTTCCCCGCGCCCACGGCGCTCTCCGTCCGCTCCTGGTCGAGCCGGGCGATCCGGCCCCGGAGCTCGTTGCACGACCGCGTGAGCCGCTCGACCGTGCCCCGCGCCGCCGCGGCGCGCTCGCGCACGCGCGCGAGCTTCACCTTGCGCTCGGTCACGACCGACTGCTGCCCGAGCACCCGCTCGCGCCACTCGGCCGCGACCTGCTCGGCGTGCTCGAGGCCGGCCGCCGCCGCCTCGCGCGCCGCCCGCCCCGCCTCGAGCTTGTCGCGCGCCGCTTGCTGCTCGCTCCCGCCGGCGTCGAGGTTGTCGGCGAGGTCCTCGAGCTCGGAGCGCACCACGCCCTCGCGCTTCTGCGCCGCGGCGAGCTGCTCCTCCGCGCGGCGGAGATCCTTCTCGGCCGTCACGAGGGCGAGCTCTCCCTCGTGCGCCTCGCTCCGCGCCCGCTCCAGCGCCGTCCCCACCTCGGTGATGCGCAGGCGGAGCTTCTGCTGCGCGTCGAGCAGCGCCGTCACCTCCTCCGACTTGGTCGCGACGAACTCGTGCAGCGCGCGCATCTCCCGCTTCTGCTCGATCATGCCGGCCGCGACCGCGTCGCCCGAGCCGCCGCTCACCACGCCGTCCTCGCGGAGGACGGTGCCGTCGAGCGTCACGAGCGTGCACCCCGCGCCCTCCGCCGCGAGCCGCGCCGCGACCTCGGCGGAGGCGACGACCACCGCGTCCCCCACGAGCGCGCGCGCCAGCGCCTCGTCCTCGGGCGCGAAGACGAGCCGGTCCACGAGCGGCCCGAGCACGCCCTCCCCGCGCGGCGGTCGCCGCGTCGCGCCGGCCACGAACGAGGGCCGCGCCGCGATCACGCTCGCCCGCCCGCGGTTGTTCTTCGACAGATCCGCGAGCAGCGCGATCCCGCGCTCGACGTCGCTCACGACCGCGCACTGCAGCCGGTCCCCGAGCAGCCCCGCGAAGGCCGCGGTCAGCTCGGCCGGCGCCTCGATCCGGTCGGCCACGAGCCCGAGCAGCGCCGGGTCCTTGGTCTTGAGGAGGTTCTTCACCCCGGCGCCGACGCCCTCCAGCCGCGCGTGCAGCTCCTCGAGCGCGCGGAGCCGGTTGCGCCGCTGCCCGAGCTCGTTCTTGGCGTGCTCCACGGTGCGGTCGCTCGAGACCGCCTGCTCGCGCAGGGACTTCATCTCGACATCGAGCCGCGACCGCTCGTCTGCCGAGATCCGCTTCCCCTCGGCGAGCTCCGCCACGTTGCGCGTCAGCGACGAGCGCCGCCGCTCGAGCTCCTCCGACTCGTACATCAGCCGCCCGAGCTCGTCCTCGAGCTTCGCGCGCCGCTGGCTCATCTCCGCCATGCGCCGATCGAAGCCGGCGAGCGACGCCTCGGCGGCCGCGACCGCCGCGGTGGCCTCGGCGGCCCGCCGGCGCAGGGCGCCGACCTCGTGCTCGGCGGTCCGCTCTCCGTGGCGCAGCTCCTCGAGCCGCTCGTGCTGTTCGAGCGCGAGCTCGCTCTCCCGCGCCTCTTCCTCGTCGACGCCGGCGAGCTGCGCCTCGAGCTGCGCCTTCTCTGCGCTGAGCTCCTCGACCGTCTTCTCGAGCTCTCCCTGCTCCTTGGCCGCGGTGACGAGCCGCTCCTCGAGGTGCCGCAGGCGGTCGCGCGCCCGCGCGATCTCCGCCTCGTGGGTGCGCACCTGGTTGTCGGCCGCGAACGCCTCGTTCTGCGCGCGCTCGGCCCGCTCCTCGCAGGCGAGGGCCTCGAGGCGGGTGACCTCGATCTCGGCCTCGCGCGCCGAGAGCGCCGTGCGCGACGCCTGCTCGCGCTCCGCGTGCGCGGCCCTGCCGAGCGACTCGTGCTGCGTGAGCACCGTGATCTCGAGGAGCTTGTGCGACGCCTCGTGGAGCACGAGGTCCTCCAGCTCCTTGCGGTAGTTGACGTACCGCTCGGCCTTGGCCGCCTGGCGCTTCAGGGACGCGAGGTTCCGCTGGATCTCGGAGACGATGTCCCCCACGCGGAGCAAGTTCTGCCGCGTCTGGTCCATCTTCTGCTCGGCCTGCTTCTTCCTTGCCTTGTATTTCGTGATGCCGGCGGCCTCCTCGATGAGCATCCGCCGGTCCTCGGGGCGCGCCGAGACGATGAGCCCGATCTTTCCCTGCTCGACGATGGAGTAGGCCTTCGTGCCGACGCCGGTGCCGAGGAAGAGGTCGGTCACGTCCTTGAGCCGGACCTGGGTCTTGTTGATGAGGTACTCGCTCGTCCCGTCGCGGAAGAGCCGGCGCGTCACCGCGATCTCGGCGTAGTCCCGGTACTCCAGCGGCAGCTGCGACGCCGCCGTCGGCTCGCTGTTGTCGAAGGTGAGCGTCACCTCGGCCATCCCGTGCTGGGCGCGGGTCTCGGAGCCGTTGAAGATGACGTCCGACATCGACTTGCCGCGCAGGTGCTTCGCGCTCTGCTCCCCGATCGCCCACCGGATGGCGTCGACGATGTTCGACTTGCCGCAGCCGTTGGGACCGACGATGCCCACCACGTCCGTGTCGAAATGGACCACCGTCCGATCGACGAACGATTTGAACCCGCTGATCTCGAGCTTACGAATGCGCATGACGTCCCCGGAACCGGCCGGGCGGGCTTAAACGTATCGTCACAGCACGCCACGTACCGTCACAACTGGCGTCTCGGGGTCTACGTGGGCTGGCGCCGCGCGGCAAGAGCGGAATCCTGGCTCCTCAACGCGCACCGAGGACCAGGTCTTGCGCATCCCGCTGGTACAGCGATGTCCGAAGCGCAAGGTGTGCTTTTGGCAGCCGCCTTGACAGGTGGCTAACGTGGCCATACTCCTCGGGTTGTTCCGAGGAGTAGAAACGTCATGCCCACTTACGAGTACGCCTGCACATCTTGCGCGCATGAATGGGAGGCCGAGCAGTCCATCAAGGAGGCCGCGCTCTCGGAGTGCCCGTCGTGCCTCAAAGCGACAGCCCGGCGGCAGATCTCGCGCGGCACGGGCTTCATCCTCAAGGGCAGCGGCTGGTACTCCGACCTCTACGCCTCGGGGTCGAACAAGCCGCCCGCGAAGTCGGACGGCGGGTCGGGCAGCTCCTCCGGGTCGGAGGGGGCGAGCTCGGACTCCGGGTCGAGCAGCGCCTCGCCGGCGAGCGGCAGCACCAAGAGCGACTCCAGCGCGTCGTCCGCCTCCTCCGCGGCGGCCTGACGCCAGCTCGGCGAGCAGCGACGGGGGGGTGGCCAGCGCGGCGCAGCGCGCGGTGGCGCCGTCGTGGTGCGCCGGCAGCGCTGCGTGCCCACCGGCGCCGGGCGCGGTGCTAGGGTGCCCTGGATGGATGAGAGAAAGCGACTTGAGGAGCTCCGCCGGCAGCTCACGGAGCTGGATCAAGAAATCCTTCGCAGCATCGAGCGGCGGGCTCGCATCGCGCACGAGCTTGCCAAGCTGAGGACGGGCACGGCCCGGTTCGCCCCCACGGCCGACGCCGCCCACGTGCAGGCGCTCGAGCGCGCCGTGACGCCGCCGTTCCCGCAGCGCGCGGTGCGGCCGATCTTCGTCGCCATCGACGCGGCCTCGCGCGCGTTCGAGGTCGCGCCCCGGGTGGCGTACCTGGGGGCCGAGGGCGACTATGGCTGGACCGCGGCGCACGATCACTTCGGGATCGGAGGCGAGTTCGTCCGCGCCGACAGCCCCCTCGCCGCCATCGAGGAGGTCGCGCGCTCGCGCGCTGACTTCGCGGTGATCCCGTACGAGTCGCTCAAGGAAGGGCCGATCTTCCCGACGATCCAGGCGATCGGCGGCGCCGATCTCAAGGTGGTCGGCGAGCGCCAGCTGGTGCAGGCGCTCGACCTCGTGAACCGGACGGGCAGCCTCGCCGACGTCGAGCGGGTGTACTCCTCGCCCCAGGATCACGTGGCCTGCGTGAACTACCTCGAGCTCCAGCACCCGCGCGCGCTGGTGCTCGACGTGCGGGGCCCGCAGGCCGCCTGGGATCTCGCGGCGGAGAACGAGGGCAGCGCCGCCATCGTCCCCCGCGGCTTCGCGGGCGGGCAGGAGCTCAGGGTCGCCCGCGAGAACGTCGGCGACGAGGGGGAGCTCCGGATCCGCTACGCGGTGCTGTCCCGGCTCCCCTCGCCGCGCTCGGGCCACGACGCCACGGCGATCCTCTTCAGCGTCCACGATCGGCCCGGCGCGCTCCACGACATCCTCCAGCACTTCAAGGAGCGCAGCTGCAACCTCCGGCGGGTCCACTCCCGCCCCGTCCCCGGCGAGGGCTGGGACTACGTGTTCTACGTGGAGGTCAGCGGACACACGACCGATCGGGCGCTCGTCGCGGCGCTCGAGGGCGTGAAGCGCGAGACGAAGATGCTGAAGATCATCGGCTCCTTCCCGCTGGAGCGCCCCGACCCGCCGCACGAGCGAGCTTGATGGCGAACGAGATCATGCGGACGCTGTTTCATTCCCGAGGCGCAGCCGCCCTGCGCCGCGCGGCGGGCGCGATCGCGATCGCGGCGCTCGCCCTCCAGGCGCTCGGCGGCTGCGGCGGCGCCGACGACAGCCTCGCGCTGGTCGGCGGAGAGAAGATCGACGCGACGGCGATCGATCGCGACCCCCTGGCCGTCCTCCCGAGCGGCGCGGTGATGCTCGGTTACCTCGACGCGGCGGCCATGTTCACGTCCGCCCTGGGAGGCGAGGTCAACCAGATCGTCACGAGCCTGCTCCCGCTGGGCCCCGAGTCGAACTTCGTCCCGTCGCGCGACATCGTGAAGGTCTACGGCGGTCTCTACGCCATGCAGGGCGCGGACTTCTGCGCCGTGATGCAGGGCAACTTCGACGTCGACGCGATCCGCCGCTCCGCCGACGCCAGGTCGGTCACCGTCATCGGCGCGCCGCTCGTGAAGACGCGCTACGCGGACAACGATCTCTTCACGGCCGGCAACGTCGGCTTCGTCGTGCTCACGCCGCACACGATCCTCACCGGCAACGAGACCGGGATGCGGCGGGCCCTCGATCGGCTCCGCTCCGGCAAGCTGACGCGCTCCGTGCCTTCGTGGATGGTCGAGCTGCTCGGGACCAAGGGCGCGTCGTTCGCCGTGGCCGGCGATCTCTCGAGCCAGGCGGCGGTCGCGTCTGCGGCGGGGCAGTTCCCCTTCCTCGCGGGGCTCCAGTACGTGCGCGTCATCGGCAACTTCCAGCCGCCCGGGGTCAACTTCGCCGGCGCCCTCACGTACACGGACCCGCAGAGCGCGGCGAACGGCGCCGTCGCGCTCCGCAACCTCGAGCAGATCGCCAGGATCGCGACCCTGCTCTCCTCGTGGGGCTTCGGCTACGGCTCGGTCCCTCCGATGCAGGTCGCGCAGCGCGAGAGCGACGTCGCGTTCACGCTGCCCCTCGGCGAGGGGATCGTGCGCATGCTCCTCCGCACGGTCGCCGACACGGCGCGGAGCGTGGCGCTCGTGCGCTGACTCAGGCCTTGCGGAGCGGCGCGCGCGAGGGCGGCGCGGCGTGGGCGGGGTCGTCCGGCCACGCGTGCTTCGGGTAGCGGCGGCGGAGCTCCTTCGCGATGGCGGGATAGTGGCGCGCCCAGAACCCCGACAGATCGGTCGTGACCTGCACGGGGCGCTGGTTCGGCGCGCACAGGTGCAGCACGACAGGCACCCGTCCACCGGCGACGCGCGGCCCCTCCGCCATGCCGAAGAAGTCCTGCAGCCGGGACGCGAGCGACGGCGGCGCGCCCGCCGTGTACTCGAGGCGCGCCCGCCGGCCGCCGGGCAGGACGATCGACTCGGGGGCGAGCTCGGCGAGCGCTCGCGCCTTCGCCGGGCCCAGCGAGGCCTGCACGGCGCTCGAGAGATCGGCGTCGCGGAGCTCGGCGAAGCTCCTGCGCCCGTCGCAGAGCGCCTCGAGCGTGGCGAGCACCGCGTCCTCGTCCACGTCCGGTAACGCTGCGTCGGGGCAGTGCGCGCGCACGAACGCGACCCGCAACAGCCAGCTATCGAGGGCGTCGCCCTTCACGAACGCTCGCCACCCCTTCGCCCTCGCCTGCGCCGCGAGCTCCCGCGCCGCCGCTTCCGCCAGCGGACCGCCGGCGCCGGCGGCCGGCCGCGCCTCGTCGAGCACGAGGGCGTCGTACGACAGCCGGCGAACGACCTCGACGCGCTCCGCGGCGGCGTTCCACGTCGCCTCCGTCGTGTCCCGGATCGCGTCCGTGAAGAGGTCGAGCAGCCAGTCGGCCTCGATCGCGCTCGCCGCCCGGACGACCGTGCGCGCCGAGCGCCCCTCGCTGCGCTCCTCGATGTCGACAGCGACCACGAGATCGACCTCGTCGATGACGCTCGCCTCGGAGAGCGCGGCAGTCCCGCCGGCGGCGAGCACGACCTCCCGTCCGGTCCGACCCGTTGCGCTGGTCGGCCGGCGGAGGCGCCCGACCCGGTCGGGGTATCCGGAGAGGATCGCGATGCGCTGGGCGATCTCGCGCGCCTCGACGGTCTCCGGCGGCGCGGCGCTGCGGTGATCGGCGAGCCGCGAGAGCTGCTTGCGCGTCCGCTCCACGGTGAGCGCGCGCGCCGGGTCCACGCCCAGCCACCGCAGGCGGTCCGCCGCGAACCGCGCGCGATCCGCCTCCTCGAAGGCCTGGAGCGCGGCGAGCAGGTCGGAGCTGTGCCGCGCGTCGCTCCTCCGACCATGGGGCTCCCGCGCGCCCGACGGCGCGCCGAGGTCGCGCTCCGCGACGAGCGCCGCGAGGGTGCACCCGTCGCCGGCGACGCCGCGCCGCTCGGCCTCGACGATCATCCGCGCCTGGCGCGGGTGCGCCGGGAAGCGAAGCATCCGCCGTCCGGTCGGCGTCACGTGCCGCCCCTCGTCCAGCGCGCCGAGCCGCACGAGCAGCGCCTCGGCCGCGGCGAGCCCGGCGGCGGGCGGCGCCTCAAGCCACCCGAACGCCTCGAGATCCGTGACCCCCGCGGCGCAGAGCTCGAGCACCGTCTCCGCGAGGTCGAGCCGGCGGATCTCGGGCGCCTCGTGCTCCGGCCGCGAGGCGAGATCCCCGCGCGTGTAGAGCCGGAGGCAGCGGCCGGGCCGCGTCCGCCCGGCGCGCCCCGCGCGCTGCGCCGCGGAGGCGCGGGCGATGGGCGCGACGCGGAGCGTCGGCAACCCCGACCACGGCGCGTGCGCGGCCACGCGCGCGAGGCCGCTGTCGACGACCGCGACGACGCCGTCGATGGTCACGGAGGTCTCGGCCACGTTGGTCGAGAGGATGATCTTTCGCCGATCCGCGGGGCGCACCGCGCGATCCTGCTCCGCCGCGGACAGCGAGCCGTGGAGCGGAAGGAGCAGCAGGTCTTCGCTCTTCGCGATGGCTGCGCACGCGTCCATCGCCCGCCTGATCTCCGCGGAGCCGGGGAGGAACACCAGCACGTCACCGTCGAGCCCCTCCTCGATGAGCTGCCGCACCGACGACGCGACAAGGCTCTCGAGCGTCCTGTCGCCCCAGTGCGCCGGGCCGCGGCGGTCGCCCGCGGCGTGGGTCGACGCGCTCACCCGGGCGCTCGGCAGGTACTCGATCGCGACGTCGAACATCCGCCCCTCGGCGCGCAGGGTCGGCGCCACCGAGGCTCCGGCCGACGTGGTGTCGTGGCCGCGCTCGGCCTCGGCCGCCGGGGCGGGCTGCGCCTCCGGCCCGCCGAGGAACGCCGCGATCGGCCCGGCGTCGAGCGTGGCGGACATCACCACGAGGCGGAGATCGGGCCGCGCGCCGCGCTGCAGGCGCCGGAGCAGCGCGAGCGCGACGTCGCCGGCGAGGTGCCGCTCGTGGAACTCGTCGAGCACCACGGCGCTCACGCCCCGGAGCTCGCGATCGACGAGGAGCCGCCGCGTCAGCACGCCCTCGGTCACGAAGCGGACGCGCGTGGCCGGGCCGGACGCCTCTTCGAAGCGCATCGTGTAGCCCACGGTCTCGCCCACGCGCTCGCCGAGCTCTTCGGCCACGCGCCGCGCGGACAGGCGCGCCGCGAGCCGCCGCGGCTCGAGCACCAGGATCTCGCCGCGCTCCGCGAAGCCCGCGTCGAGCAGCGCGCGCGGCACGCGCGTCGTCTTGCCCGCCCCGGGCGGGGCCTCGAGCACCACGCTCGGGCGCGCGCGCAGGGCGGCGCAGAGATCGGGGAGGATCGGATCGATCGGCAGCGGCTGCATGGCTTCGGCGTTCTCCGCGCGACGGGCGCGCGGCAGCGGAGCCTAGCAATCCTTGGCGCGCGCGGACCTGTGATACTCGTCGAATTGCCGTGAGCGCATCGACCGATCCGACCCATCTTTCAGCGACCGCGCTCGCCACGCTCCTTTCGGCGCGCGAGATCAGCTCCGAGGAGCTCACGCGGGCGCACCTGGCGCGCATCGAGGCGCTCGAGCCGCGGCTCCGCGCCTTCACCCAGGTGCTCCGCGACGAGGCGCTCGCGGCCGCCCGCGGCCTCGACGAGGAGCGCCGTCGCGGGGACGTCCGCGGCCCGCTCCACGGGCTCCCGATCACCGTGAAGGAGTCGCTCGACATGGCCGGCATGGCCTCCACGCTCGGCGTCGCTTCCCGCAAGGGGCACCGGGCGACCAGCGACGCGACGGTGACCGCGCTGCTCCGGCGCGCGGGGGCCGTGATCCTCGGGCGCACGAACGTCTCGCAGCTGCTCCTGTACAACGAGGCGCGCAACCCGCTCTTCGGGCAGACGGCGAACCCGTGGAGCCTCGATCACAGCCCGGGCGGCTCGTCCGGCGGCGAGGCGGCCGCCATCGCGGCGGGGATGTCGCCGCTCGGCATCGGCACGGACATCGGTGGCAGCATCCGCGTCCCCGCGCACTGCTGCGGCATCGTCGGCCTCAAGCCCACGCTCGATCGCTGGACCAACAAGGGGAGCAACACGGCGCTCCTCGGACAGGAGGCGATCCGCGCGCAGATCGGGCCGATGGCCAGGAGCGCCCGCGACGTCGCGCTCGTCATGTCCGAGCTCGATCCCGCGTCGATGGCGGAGCTCGACGTGCGCGTGCCGCCGCTCCCGATCGTCGAGCCAGGGAGCGTCGAGGTGGCGCGCCTGCGCGTCGGGTTCTACTGCGACGACGGGCTGGTGCCTCCCTCGACCGCCGTCGCCCGCGCCGTCACGAAGGCGGCGTCGGCCCTGCGCGCGCGCGGCGCGACGGTCGTGCCGTTCACGCCGCCCGGGATCCCCGACGCGGTCTACGCGTACTTCGCGGCGCTCTCGGCGGACGGCGGCGCGACGGCGCTGTCGCTCCTCGACGCCGGCGAGGACGGCCGCGAGGGGACGGACATCGACGTCTCGCTCCGCTCGCTCCGCACGATGGCCTCGCTCCCGCCGCTCGCGCGCCGCGCCGCCGCGCGCGTCGCTGGTCTCGCGGGCGAGCGGCGGCTCCAGCGTCTCCTCGAGGTCACCGGGCCGAAGTCGGTCTCGGAGTTCTGGCGCACCACGCACGCCCTTCGCGAGGCGCGCGCCGCGATCGCGTCGGCGATGCGCGCCGAAGCGCTCGACCTGCTGCTCTGCCCGCCGTACGCCACGCCGGCCCTGCCGCACGCCGCGTCGCGCGACTTCGTCCTCGCGGGCAGCGCCGCGATGCTGTGGAACCTCACGCAGTTCCCGGCCGGCGTCGTCCCCGTGACCCGCGTGCGGCCCGAGGAGGCGCGCCGCGAGCGGCCGCGCGACCGGCTGGAGAAGCGGGCCGCCGAGGTCGATGCGAAGAGCGTGGGCCTGCCCGTCGGCGTGCAGGTGGTCGGCTTCCCCTTCACCGAACACATGGTGATGGCCGCCATGATCGCCATCGAGGACGAGCTCGCCGGCGAGGCCGATCGGCCCGTCACGCCTGTCTCACCGCCCTCGCTCGCCGGATGACGCGGCGAACGCCGGGAGCCGGCTGACCAGGACGACACCGGAGCTCGATGACGCCGCCGCGCGGTCGCTGTCCGGCGCATCCACAGTCGACAAAAGCTGAAGCCCTACAAAGCCGAAAGGTCCGCCGGAGAACCTCTCCGCCGGACCAGTCGGGGCGAGTGGATTCGAACCACCGACCCCTTGACCCCCAGTCAAGTGCGCTAACCAGGCTGCGCTACGCCCCGAGCCACTCCGCCGCCACGTTTCGGTGCGGAGCGAGGGCGCACCGTAGTCGAAGCCTTGGGAATTGCAAGGGCATCGCATCGAGGATCGCAGACGCGCTCCAGACGGGGCGTTTGGCGCTGGATGCAGCCGGGCGCGGGGCGCGGATCGTCCGACGAAAACGCCGGGGCTCTCCGTGCGACGTCGCGGGCGCGCGATCCGAGCGGCGCCATCAGATGCCGCGGAGCGCGGCAGCGAGGCCCTGCGCCGTGCTGTCCGCGACGAGGATCCCGTCGTCGCTCCTGGCCCATGCGACCACGTCGCCCGCGTCGCAGGCGATGACCGGCACGCCGAGCGCGCGCGCCTCGCGGATCACCGTGGGGGCGGCCTCGTGCGATGAAGGGTGCAGCAGCACGTCTGCTGCGCCGATCCATGCGAGCGCTTCCCTCCGCGGGAGCGTGCCCGTGAAGCGCACCGCCGCGTTGCCGTCGCTCGTCGCCGTGACGCCCGCGCCGCGCGAGCTCCCTGCATCGAGGTCGCCGCGGCTCGCGAGGCGCTCGAGCGCGCCGCGCTCTGGACCGTCTCCGACGACGACGAGGCGCAACCCGGGTCCAGCGGCGCGCACCGCCTCGATCGCGAGCTCGACCCGCTTCGTCGGGATCAGCCGGCACGCGACGACGGCGAGGCGCTCGCCGGGGCCCTTCACGATCTCGCGACGGAGCGCGGCAGCGCGCCCCGCCACCGGCGGCAGATCGAACACGGGGGGCTCGACGCGCGAGGCGAGTTCCAGCGCGCGCGCCTGCTCCGGAGCGAGCGAGCCTGCGAGCGCGTCGCGCAGCGCGCGCGCCGCGAAGACGAGGCGCGCGTCGCGCCGGAGGAGCGCGCTCACCACCGCGGCGCGAGCCGCGCGCGGCGCGCGGAGCAGGAGCCGGACGTCGGCGCCGTGCGCGTGCACCTCGAGCGGCGTGCGCGGAAGCGCGAGCAGGAGCGGCCACGCGCACGGGATGATCCAGTGCGCCACCGCGCGATCGACCGGCCCGATCTCACGGAGCCGCTCGAGCACGCCGGCCGCGAACGGCGCCACGGAGAGCAGCCGCAGGGGCGACTCGCGCGCGCGCGCCACGGCGCCGGGCCACGCGAACAGCGCGCCCCCGCCTGCCCGATGGACGACGAGCCGGCCGTCCCGCGAAGGTGGATCGAGGATCGAGCCCCCGGCGGCGATCACGCGGACCTCGGCGCCGCTGCGCGCGAGCGCCTCCGCCGACGACCGCACGAAATGGCCGGAGGGATCCTCGTCGCTGACAGGATAGGACGTCGTGACCACCACGGCGCGCATCGGGACCTCACCAGGCTGGGCGCGGCGCGGGCACCGCCTTCGCGTCGCTCAGGCGCGCAGCCGCGGTTGCATCACGCTGCCGGGGCAACTGCTGGACGAACAAAATGACAAGACGCAGAGCACGCCGCGGACGCTCGAATCAAGCGTCCGTGTGCGTCTTCTGCGTCTTGGCCGGCTGCTCTTGCGCGAGGTGGGGTCGCTCTAGGCGACCATGTCCATCTTCGACCGCTTCCGGCGGCGACGAGCGGCCTCCGAGGCCTTCTTCCGGCGCTTCACGGACGGCTTCATGTAGTGCCGACGGCGCTTCAGCTCGCGGAGGATCCCCTCGGCGGCCATCTTCCTCTTGAGATGTTTGATGGCGCGCTCGATACCCTTGTCGCCCACGGCGACCTCGAGCGGTTTGCACTGAATGGCGTCTGTCGGCATGTCTCGAAGCGTCCTCTGCTGGGGAAAAAACTGGCCCACTCGGCGGGCGAAATGCAAGCCGGCGGGGGCCGGCAGCGCGGGGCGCGCACTATGGCAGAGGCCTTCTAGCCTCGCAAGACCTCCCGGTCGTCGCGCAGCACGACGTCACGGCGCGCCGTCCGGGCGGTTTCGCCTGTCCCGCCAGGCCCGCCTGATTCGTCTGATCCGTCTGATTCGCTGATTCGTCCTGCTCGTCTTGCTCGTCAGGTTTCGCCGGAATCCGCAATTCGCGCCAGATTTCTCTGGCTGTCCGTCGGTAATTATTAGGTCTTGCACCTGAGAAACTTTCTAAGTACACATCTCGCTGTGGCCACCTCCCGGACAGGTGCTGCAAAGGGGGCGGCGTCCCGCGATGTCCGGGGGCGCGCAGTCGGCCTCGAGCGCAGCGTGGTCGCGGAGGATACCCGGATCGCCTCCATGCTGGCGTGCGTGCGAGCGTCGGGGCTCAAGCTGACGCCGCAGCGCCTGGCGATCGTGCGCGAGCTCGCGGCGGATCCCACGCATCCGACGGCGCAGGAGCTGTTCGAGCGGCTCCGGCCGGCGCTGCCGACCATGAGCTTCGCCACCGTCTACAACACGCTCGACGCGCTGGCGTCCGCGGGGCTGTGCGCCGCGCTGTCGCTGTCGCCGGGCGCATCGCGCTTCGATCCGAACATGGCGGCGCATCATCACGCGGTCTGCGATCGATGCGGGCTCGTCCGCGATGTGCCGTGCGAGCCGCCCGCTCCATCCGCCGAGCGCTCGGACGAGATCGCCCCCGCGCCTCTCGCTGCCGCGCCCGGCTTCGAGGTCCGCGCCGTCGAGCGGATCTACCGGGGGCTCTGCGCTGCCTGCGCGAAGGGCGCCCGGGGTGGCGAAGGCGCGCGCGGCAAAGCGCGAGACGCCGGGCGAAGCGCGGCGAACAGTCGACTCCACCCTGCGGGGGATCGAGGGGCGCGGCGCCCTGGACGTGTCTAGCGGATCCACCGCGCCGCCGAACCGACCCGCGCGGGCACCAGGGACTCATCATCCCAGCCGTTCAACCGAAGGAAGGAGAGCGAACCCATGACAACCAAGCAGCTTACGGGCACGAAGACGCACCAGAACCTGAAGGACGCGTTCGCCGGGGAGTCGCAGGCCAACCGCCGCTACCTGTACTTCGCAAAGGTCGCCGACGTCGAAGGTCGCCCCGATGTCGCCGGTCTCTTCAAGGACACGGCGGACGGCGAGACCGGCCACGCGCACGGCCACCTCGACTACCTCAAGCAGGCGGGCGACCCGGCGACCGGCTTGCCGATCGGCAGCACGGAGAAGAACCTGAAGGCCGCCGTCGCCGGCGAGACCCACGAGTACGAGACGATGTACCCGGGCTTCGCGAAGGAGGCCCGCGACGAGGGATTCGAGGACATCGCGGAGTGGTTCGAGACGCTCGCGAAGGCCGAGAAGTCTCACGCCGGGCGCTTCACGAAGGCGCTGCAGTCGCTCGACTTCTGAGATCGACGACGCGAGAGCGCGAGCGCTCCGGGGCGCGCCGAGCCGACGGCGACTCGACCCGGGGCGCGCGCGCCATCGCGGCCCCGACGGCCGTCCGGCGCCGGGCCGCGCGGCGAGCCGTCCCTTCGCGCCGTACCCCATGTTGACGATGTTGAGAGGAGCCGACCAGTGAGCGTCATCCGGCGTGCACCAGACCGTCCACCGGCGACATCGCCGAACGACGAGCGATATCTCGAGCCCCGCGATCTCGAGGCAGAGCTGCGGCGGACGTTCCAGATCTGTCACGAGTGCCGCATGTGCGTCGGGTATTGCGGCTCGTTCCCCGAGCTCTTCGCGCGCGTCGACAGGGACATCGAGGCCGGCGTCGCCGAAGGCGCCGAGGCCCTCACCTACGATGACTTCAAGGCCGTCGGCGACGAGTGCTGGCAGTGCAAGCTCTGCTACATCAAGTGCCCGTACACGGCCGACGAGCACGCCTACGAGCTCCTCGATTTCCCGCGCGTGCTCGCGCGAGAGCGCGCGGTGCGCGCCCAGCGGGAGGGCATCCCGCTGGTGGACAGGATCCTCGGCGAGCCGCAGCTGATCGGCGAGCTGGGCTCCGGCGCCGTCGCGCCGCTCGCGAACCTCGTGCAGGCGAGCCGCCTGCTGCGCAAGGTGCAGGAGAAGGTGACCGGGATCTCGTCGGAGTTCCCGCTCCCGGAGATGGCGCGCAGGCCGTTCTCGTCCTGGTTCGCGGAGCACGGCGCCGCGGCCGGCGCCGGCAAGCAAGGCGACGTGGTGCTCTTCGCGACCTGCTACGGCGAGTACAACACGCCCGCGGTCCCCGAGGCGGCGGTCCGCGTCCTCGAGCACAACGGCTACGCGGTGCACGTCCCTGGCTGCTCGTCGGCGGACGATCCGCGAGACACCCCTGCGGGGGCGCTGACGTGCTGCGGGATGCCGAACCTCGACGGCGGCGATCTCGCGGCCTTCACCGCGAAGGTGAAGCACAACGTCGCGCTCCTGCTCCCGCACGTGCGCCGGGGGAGGAAGATCGTCGTGATCGGCCCGACGTGCGGCTACACGATGAAGAAGGAGTGGCCGGAGTACCTGCAGACGGCGGAGGCGCGCGAGGTCGCGGCCGCGACGGTCGACATGATGGAGTTCCTCGTCCTGCTCGGCCGCGAGAAGAAGCTCAACCGCGAGTTCAAGAAGGGGCTCGGCACGATCGCGTACCACGCCGCGTGCCACCTGCGCGCGCAGAAGATCGGCTTCCCGGGCGCCAGGGTGCTCGGCGTCGTCCCCGACACGGACGTGCGCGTCATCGAGCAGTGCTCGGCGGTCGACGGCACGTGGGGGATGAAGGCGGCCCACTACGAGACCGGGCGCAAGTACGCGTCGAAGCTCGTGCGCGGCGTCGCCGGCGCGGACGTCATCGTCAGCGACTGCACCCTCGCGGGTCTCAGGATGGTCAAGGAGAACGGCGCGAAGGTGCTGCACCCGGTCGAGGCGCTCGCCCACGCGTACGGGCTCGGCCCGACGCCGTGAACCTCGGTCCGACGTCGTCAAGGAGAGGAGCGTCATGCGTCCCATCGATCGCAACGAGGTGCTCGGGATCGGCGAATACGAGGCGATCCGCGAGCGATTCCGCAGCCGCATCATCGAGGAGAAGCGGCCCCGCCGCGTGCGGATCGGAGACCACCTGACCGCGGTGTTCGAGAACCGCGACTCGGTGCTCTTCCAGATCCAGGAGATGCTCCGCACCGAGCGCATCACGAGCGAGAGCGGCATCCTTCACGAGATCGAGACGTACAACGAGCTCATCCCGGGCGCGGGGCAGCTCAGCCTGACGCTCTTCGTCGAGATCCCCGATCGAGCGCTGCGCGACCGGATGCTCATCGATCTGGTGGGCCTCGAGGACGCCGTGTCGATCGAGATCGACGGCGTCGCCGCGCGGGCGCTCGGCAAGCGCGAGGGATCGATGGAAGACCGCACGACGGCCGTGCATTACCTCAAGGCGGATCTCCCGGCCGAGGCGCAGGCCGCGATCAAGGCGAGGAAGGCGGCGGTATCGCTCGTCGTCGGGCACCCGCGCTACGCGGTGAAGGCGCCGCTCGGGAGGGCGACCCTGGAGAAGCTCGCCGAGGACCTGTCCTAGCCGCGATGGTCTCCCTCGATCGCCCGATCAAGTTCGAAGACGTCGACGCCGCGAACATCGTCTTCTTCGCGCGCTTCCTCAACTACGCGCACGAGGCGATGGAGCGGTTCTTCGCGCCGCTCGACGGAGGCTACGCAGGGCTCATCCTCGAGCGGCGGATCGGGCTGCCGGCGGTGCGGGTCGAGGCCGACTACGCGGCGCCGGTGCGTTACGGCCAGGCGCTCCGGATCGAGACGTCGGTCGTCCGTATCGGCCGGCGGAGCGCCACGCTCCGGTACCGCATGCACCGCGCCCATGACGGCGTGCTGTCGGCGGAGCTACGGCACACGGTGGTGACCACCGACCTCGTGCAGCTGGTGTCGGTCCCGATGCCGGAGGACGTCCGGGCCCTGCTCGGCGCTCACCTCGATCTAGAGCAGGCGCCCTCCAGCGCCGGTCAACCGGCGTGAGCGCTCGGCCGGCGCGCCCGCGGGCGCGGGCACGGACGAGGACCGAACCCGAGGCGAAGGCGCGATCGCTGCTGAAGCGGCGCGTCGAGCTGACGCTCCTCCGCGACAGGGCGCATTACGACGCGCTCGTGATGGGCGCCGTCGCGAACGCGCGCGTCTCCGTGTGGATCGCGACGGCGAACGTGAAGGAGCTGCGCGTGGAGGCGCCCATCGGATCGAGGGCGCGGGCGCGCGGCCGGTACATGTCGTTCCTCGACCTGCTCGACGCGCTCGCCGCCCGGGGGGTCGAGCTGCGCCTGCTGCACGCCGGGGTCCCGTCGCGCGCCTTCCGCGCCGAGCTCCGCCGGCGGCCCCGGCCGCCGATCGAGATGCGGCGCTGCCCGCGGGTCCACCTGAAGATGATCGCCGTCGACGGCGCGCTCCTCTACCTCGGCTCCGCCAACCTCACCGGCGCCGGGCTCGGGGCGAAGGGCGAGGGGCGGCGGAACTTCGAGGCGGGCGTGCTCACCGACGACGACCTCCTGCTCGACGAGATGCAGGCGACGTTCGAGGCGATCTGGACCGGCGCCGAGTGCAAGGGCTGCAGGCTCCGGCCGCTCTGCCCGGGGCCGCTCGACCAGCTCGACAAAATTCCGTTGCGCTGACGGTCCCGATGGCCGATGAGCAGCGCATGAGCACCGCGGGACCGGACCCCTCCGACCTCGATCGAATCGCCAACGCCGCGCTCGCGCGTGTGGAGAGCGGGATGCTGCTCGGGCTCGGCACCGGGCGGGCGTCCGAGGCCTTCATCCGCCGCCTCGGGGAGCGCGTCCGCCGAGGGCTCCAGATCAAGGGCGTCGCCACGTCGGAGCGCTCGGAGGCGCTCGCCCGCCGCGAGAACATCCCGACGGTGTCGCTCGAGGAGGTCGAGCGCCTCCACGTCGCCGTCGACGGCGCCGACGAGGTGACGCCCGATCTCGGCCTCATCAAGGGCCTCGGCGGCGCGCTCCTCCGCGAGCGCGTGGTCGCCTACGAGGCCGCGCAGTTCATCATCCTCGTCACCCCCGAGAAGCTCGTCGAGAAGCTCGGCTCGCGCGTGCCCATCCCCATCGAGGTGGTGCCCTTCGCGGTCACGACGGCCACGCGGCACCTGACCGCGCTCGGAGGCAAGCCGTCGATCCGCAAGAACGCGGACGGGTATCCCTTCCAGACCGACAACCACAACTGGATCCTCGACACCGCGTTCGGTCCGATGGACGCGCCCGCAGCGGTCGACGCGCGCATCCGCAGCATCCCCGGCGTCGTCGACACGGGGCTGTTCCTCGACATGGCGACCCTCGTGCTGGTGGCGGACCCGGGCGCCGTCCGCGAGCTGACGCGGCAGCGCTAGCTCCGCGTCTCACGGATCCCGTCGGGGATCGCTGGCACGCGAGGCCAGGGAACACGGCCTTCGGGCGGGCGGCGCCAGCGCGGCGCCCGCCCATGGCGGGATTGATGACAGGCGGAGCTAGCGCGCGTGGCGATCGAGCCTGCGGGCCAGGTCGTCCAGCGCGAGGTTGCCCGGAGCCCCGAGCGACACGCGCGCGCGGAGGCTCGCCGCGGCGTCGCCGGCCGGCAGCGCCGCGATCTCGGCCGCGACCTTGCGGTAGGCCTCGCGGAAGGGGACGCCCTCCACGGCGAGCTCGACGGCGCGATCCGTGGCGAAGCACTCCGGCGTGATCGCGCGGGCCATGCGCTCCCGGTCGAACGCGAGTCCCTCGACGAGCCGCGGCAAGAGGCGCGACGTCGCGAGCGCCTCGTCGAGCCCGCGCATCGTGGGGCCCTTCGTGAGCTGGAGATCGCGGTGGTAGCCCGACGGGAGCGCCACGATGGACTGCACCTCGGCGAGCGCCCCCTGGACGACGGAGCACGCCGCGCGCATGAGCTCGACGACGTCGGGGTTGCGCTTCTGGGGCATGATCGACGAGCCGGTCGTGAACGCCTCCGGGAGGCGGATGAACGCGAGCTCGCTCATCGCGAACAGGCTGAGATCCCACGCGAGCCGGCGGCTCACGGCCATCACCTGCCACGCGGCGGCGAGGATCTGCGCCTCGATGATGCCGCGCGACGTCTGGGACGCGAGCGGGTTCAGCGCAACGCCGGCGAACCCGAGCTCGCGCGCGACGCCGACGCGATCGAGCGGGAGGTTCACGCCGAAGCCCGCGGCGCCCCCGAGCGGGCAGCGATCGACGAGCGCCCGCGTCGCGCGCACCACGTCGATCGCGTCGGCGAGCCCCTCGACGAACGAGGCGGCCCAGTAGCCGACCGACGACGGCACCGCCCGCTGCAGGTGCGTGTAGCCGGGCATCGGCGTCTCTGCCTCGCGCCTGGCGAGATCGAGCAGCGCGCGGGCGCCCGCCGCCGCGTTCTCGGCGAGCTCGTCCAGCGCGTCGCGCTCGTACAGGCGCGTGGCGACGAGCACCTGATCGTTGCGGCTCCGGCCGGTGTGCACCTTCTTGCCCGCGTCGCCGATGCGGGCGACCAGCGCGGCCTCGATCGCGCTGTGGCCGTCCTCGTCGTCCTCGGTGAGCCGCAGCTCGCCGGCCTCGTTCTGGGCCGAGAGCACCTCGAGCTCGCGGACGAGCGCGTCCCGCTCCGCCTCGCTGAGCACGCCGATCCGCGCGAGCCCGCGGACGTGCGCGATCGTGGCCCGCAGGTCGTACGCGAGCAGGCGCTGATCGAGCTGCCAGTCGTCGCGCGAGGTGTAACGCAGCATTTGGGCGTCGGTCGCGCCCCCTTTGTCCCACAGTCGTACGCTCATTCAGCTCCCCAGGCTCTCGTCCACGAGAGCACGGATCTCGGCAAGCTTCTTGGCCTTGCCCTCGTCCAGCGATCGCGGCTTCGCCGCGCCGGCCGCGGGCGCGAGCTCTCGCTCGAGCTCGCGCAGCTCGTCCTCCGCCGTCCGCGCCGGCCGGCGCCTGCCGAGGCCGAGCGCGCGGGCCAGCCAGCTCCTCGACTCGCCGATCGCGTAGTCGTCCGCGGCGATCCGGTCCGGCGCGGCGCGCAGCATGCGGACGAGCGCGGCGTTGGAGCTGGCCCAGACGGCGGACTCGTCGAAGTGGGCGCGCGGCGTCACGTCGAGGTGCCGCGCGGCGATCCGATCGGGCACGTCGTGCAGCCGGCAGTAGACGGCGAGCGCGAGCGCGAGCTCGTCGACCGGCATCTTGGTCGCCGAGTGCACCTGCACGCCGCCGCAGCCCTTCGCGTACAGGTAGGAGCCGTTCGTCGCGAGGACGCCGAAGCCGAGCAGCACGGCGGCGAGATCCACCGCGGGCTCGCGGTCCGACGGCGCGAGCGCGTCGAAGGCGCCGGCCTCGCTCAGGAACATGTACGCCACGGCGCGCACGAACGCCGTCGTGAGCACCGTGGGGTTGCGGAGCTCGCCCGCGGAGAGCGCGACCCGGTACCCGCCCTCGCCGCGCGGGGCGACGCGCTCCAGCTTCGTGTCCAGCGCCATCCCGCCGCATGCGCCGCTCGAGCAGCTCACGGTGCTGGCCTGCCCCTCGGGGGTGACCACCGCGAGCTCCACCGGGACATCCTGGAGCCCGGCGTGCTCCTGGACCCGCAGCATCAGGGCGGCCACCGTCCTCGGCGAGCCGTCGAACGCGTCCGGGAAGAACTCGGCCGTCGGCTGCACCAGCCCGCGCACCGGCTCCGCGCCGTGCTGGAGGAGCGTTGCGGTCGTACGAAGGATCCAGCGGATCTGCGGTTCGTCCGGGAGGTCCATACAGCTACTGTATGCCACCGCTGCGCGGCGGTCGCGCGGTAGTTCCCAGGTAGCTTCAGCAGAAGGCCGGCCGGGCGGCAACGCCCGGCTCGGGGACGCGAATTTTGGCGTTTTTTTGTCCATGCCACTTCCTTTTCGACGGCGGTCGGCGACCGCGTAAAGTTGTGCCCCCATGACGGAAGAGGCGAAGGGCATCTCCGAGAGGAAAGCGGATCACATCGAGCTCTGCGCGACCGGCGACGTCGGGTTCCGCGCCAAGACCACGCTGCTGGAGCAGGTCGAGCTGATCCACGACGCGTTGCCGGAGCTCTCCCTCGACGCGATCGACACCTCGGTGCTGCTGCTCGGGAAGCGGCTCCGCGTCCCGCTCCTGATCGCGGCAATGACCGGCGGGACGGAGCGCGCGCACGCGATCAACCGGGAGCTCTCGCGGATCGCCGAGGAGCGCGGGTACGGCTTCGGGCTCGGGAGCCAGCGGGCGATGCTGAACGGCGACGCCTCCGCCACCTACGAGGTCCGCGCGCACGCTCCGACCACCCTCCTCCTCGGGAACATCGGCGCCGTGCAGGCGCGATCGCTGTCGACGGAGGCGGTCGCCGATCTCGTGGCCCAGGTCGGCGCCGACGCGCTCTGCGTCCACATGAACCCCGCGATGGAGCTGGTCCAGCCGGGCGGCGACCGGGACTTCGCCGGCGCGCTGGACGCGATGGGCCGGCTCGCGAGCGGCCTCAGCGTGCCGGTCGTCGCGAAGGAGACCGGCTGCGGGATCGGTCCGGGGACGGCGTACCGCCTGGTCCGGGCGGGCGTCCGCGACCTGGACGTCTCCGGCGCTGGAGGCACCTCCTGGGTCGCCGTCGAGGCGGCCCGCGCCGAGGGGGCGGCCCGCTCCCTCGGTGAGGCGCTGCGCGAGTGGGGGGTGCCCACGGCCGCCTCGGTGCTCATCGCCCGCGCTATCCGTCCTCGCTTCAAGACGATCATCGCGACCGGGGGCATCACGAGCGGCCTCGACGTCGCTCGAGCGCTCGCGCTCGGCGCGCATGCGGCCGGGATTGCGCGCCCGGTCCTCCAGGCGTTCGTCTCGGGGGGACGGGACGCAGCGGTGCGGTACCTCGAGAGCGTCGAGGCCGAGCTCCGGGCGGTCATGCTGCTCGTCGGCGCGCGCGACGTCGCGTCGCTCCAGAAGGCACCCGTGCTGCTCGGACGGGAGCTGCGCAGGTGGACCCGGTTGCTGAAGCAGATGAAGCGGATGGAGAGGGCGTAGTCGTGGCGGTCGGGGCAACGGGGGTAGGGGGGCCGAGACGGCGGGGTCCGGTCCCCGGGGTAGGGACGGCGGGGCCGAACCGACGTTGTCGGCGGGGACGGCAAGGCGCCCAGCGGTCGCTGTCCTTGGCGGGGGCGCCGGGCACGCCTCTGGCCCGCGCTCGACGCTTCCGTCCGGTCAGCCCCGCATGATACGGTCCGAAGCTCTGGAGAACCCCGGGATAAAATGACGGAGAAAAAAGGGCGTCCGAGCGATCGTCCCCCCGAGGACCTGAAGAAGGAGCGCGATGCCTTCATTCAGCAGTTCTTCCGCAAGGGGGCGCAGCTGACCGAGGAGCTCCTCCGCGAGAACGAGCGCCTTCGCGACAAGATCTCCGAGCTCGAGTCGGAGAACGGCAAGCTCCGCGCGCACCTCGCGAGCGACTCGGCCATCCGCGATCTGCTCCGCAAGATCGAGGAGCTCGAGCAGGAGAAACGCGACCTTGTGACGCAGTCGGTGCGGATGGTGGCGGCCTCGGACCGCTTCAACAGCCGCTACTCGGAGGCGGAGGGAGAGCTCGCGAACCTCGCGAACCTGTACGTCGCGCTGTCGCAGCTGCACGCGGCGCGCAACGTGCGCCATGTCCTCCGCAACCTGAAGGAGCTCCTGGCGCAGTTCCTCGGGGCGGGCGCCTTCTCCGTGTACCTGGCGTCTCCCGATGGTAAAGAGCTCGTCTCGATCGCGAGCGAAGGCGTCGCGGTCGAGGAGATCGCGCGGATGCCGGTGACCGAAGGCGTCGTCGGCCAGGCATTCTCGAAGGGGGAAATCTTCTTCGACGAGACCAAGGACGTCTCCAAGGGGAGCATCGAGGATCCCGCTGCAGTGATCCCGCTCGACTTCAACGGGCGCACCGTGGGTGTCATCGCGATCTTCAGCACGCTCCCGCAAAAGACGGAGTTCGTGAACGTGGACACCGAGCTCTTCAAGCTCCTCGGGGCCCAGGCCGCCCCCGCCCTCATCAACGCGCGGCTCTTCACCGACGCCGGCCGGAAGGTGCCTGGCGTCCAGGCATTCCTGGACCTGGAGGACTGATCATGGCCGAGTACTCGTGTCTGATCGTTGAAGACTCGCCCATGATGCGGCAGCTCTTGGTCTTCGCGCTGGCGCGCGTGAAGAACCTCCGCGTCACCGAGGCAGACGATGGCGTCGACGGTCTCCGCAAGCTCGCCTCGACCAAGTACGACGTGATCATCACCGACATCAACATGCCGATCATGGACGGGCTCAAGCTCGTCAAGCGCGTGCGCACGGATCCGGTCCACAAGGACACCCCGATCATCATCATCACCACCGAGGGGTCTCAGGAGGATCGTCAGCGCGCGTTGCAGCTCGGCGCGAACGCGTACATCACGAAGCCCATCCAGGCCCCGCAGGTCATCGCCAAGGTCAAGGAGCTCCTCAAGATCGACTGAGGCGCGCGCCGGCGGCCGCGCCCCGTCGCCCGCGTCCTGCGGGCGCGCGATTCCATGCACCGGCCGCTCGGGCGGCGCGGCGCCCCGCCGCGGCCGTGCGGGTCGGCGCTGCGATGAAGCCGCGCTCCGCTCTACGGCTTCGGGCCGAACTTCAGGAGCACGCGGTTGCGGCCGGTGCGCTTCGCCTCGTAGAGCGCCTCATCGGCCGCCGCGATGAGCTCCATGCCGGTCTGCACCGCGAGCTCGGGGTGCGCCGCGACGCCGACGCTGATCGTCGTCGGCATGCGAACGCCCTCGTGCTCGAAGACCGACCCCTCGATGAGGAGGCGCAGCCGCTCGCCGAGGATGCCCGCGTTCTCGAGCCCCACGCCGCGGCACAGGATGCCGAACTCTTCACCGCCGTAGCGCGCGAACACGTCCTCGGTCCGCACCGTGTGGCTCGCGATCTTGGCGATCCTCGCAAGCACGTAGTCGCCGGCGAGGTGCCCGAAGGTGTCGTTGATCCTCTTGAAATGATCGACGTCGAACATGAGCAGCGACAGGTGCGCGCCGTGCCGCCGCGCATAGGAGACCTCGGTCTCGAGCCGATCCAGGAAATACTTCTTGTTGAAGGCCTTGGTGAGGGCGTCGCGCAGCGCGGCGTCGTACATCTGCTGCTGAAACGACTCATCCAGGTGGTCGTGGTAGGTGAACTTGAGGATGGTCGTCGAGCCCAGGCGGATCTTGTCGCCGTCGTGCAGGGCGACGCGCGTGATGTGCTCGCCGTTCACCATCGTCCCGTTCGAGCTGTTGAGATCCTCGATCAGCACCTGGCTGTCCATCTGGAGGAGGCGCGCGTGGCGCCGCGAGATGCCGTCGTCGTTCAGCCGGATGGTCGCCCCGGATGCCCGGCCGATCACGATCTCGGCGCCCTCGACCCGGTACATCTCGCCGACGTTCGAGCCAGCGAGCACGATGAGGTAGGCGCGGTCCTTCGGCGAGCGCGCCGGGATCTCCTTGTGGAGTTCCCCAACGTTGGCCACCCGCGTGGCCTCGAAGTCATCGTCGGGGAGGTAGCTGCCCATGCTCCCTGAGGATGATCCTAAATCCTTGAAATAGGTTCAAGCGGGAGGGCATGGCACAGGCGATGTTCCCTGTCGGGTAGGGTGCGTGACGGAGCGTCATGCGTTTCGCGCGTTTCGCGCGGCTCGAGCGTTTTCCGCCCTTGCGCGCGCTCCCGACGGAGCGCTCCCGCGCACCTGCGCGCTCACGCAGCCCTGCCGAGCGGCACCACGAGCTGCTCGACCCAGAGCTCGCCCGCCCGGAGCTCGACGAACGTCGCGTCGGCGTGCCCCGCGCCATACGCGGAGACGGCGCCGCTCCGCACAAGCTCGTCAAGCTCGCCATGCTCGCCAGGCGCCCGCGCGCCGGCGCGCACGTGATCGACGGTGCCCCGCAGCGAGCACGGCGCTTCGCCCACCGAGCCGACGTTGATGATGCGCACGCCGCCCACCATCCGATCGAACGGGACGTGGGAGCCACCACAGATCACGACATCCGCCGGATCGTCGCCGAGCAGGGAGAGCACCTCCTCATCGGTCATGTCGTGAGAGATCGGCTCGAGCGGATCCGCCGGGGAGCCGTGGACCAGGACGAGCTCGCCGCCGTCCTCGAGCGGCAGGCGGTACGTCGGGGCGAGCCGCGCCAGCCGCGCAAGGATCAGCTCGCCGAGCTCGGTGCGCGTCTGGGACAGGCGATCGAGCCGCGCTCGCTCGTGCTCGCTCCGCGCCCTGACCTTGTCGAGGTCCAGCGTCGCCAGGGCGCGATCCGATACGCCCTGTACGCAAACTGCCTTGGCCTGGGTGAGCCGGCGCCACGTCTCGAGCGGCTTCGGGCCGGGAAAGCAGAGATCTCCGGCGACCAGGAGCTGGGTGTACCCTCGGCGCTCGGCCGTGGCCAGGACCGCCGCGAGCGCGTCGGCGTGGCCGTGAATATCCGAGACGCAGAGCAATCGCACCCGGCGAGCATAGGATCTGAGAGCGACGCCGCCAAGGCGCGAGGTGGGGCCAGGTGGCGATAAACCGGCGGTCGGGCCCTGCGGAACCGCCGTTCACGCCCCCACGGTCTTGCTAGCCTCCCGCCATGCAACAGGTCTCGAGGCTCCTGGAGATCGCGAGCGCGATCGATGAGCAACGCGTGAAGGACCGCGCGGAGCGGCTGTCGTCTCGGCTTCGTCCCGGGACGATGGCCTTCGCCATCGCGGCGCTCCTGACGGCCGCCTACCCCGCGATCGGGGCGATCATCGAGGCGAATCCGGACATCGTGGAGCGGCTCGCGGCGGAGGGCCACCAGACGGCGCGCGATCGCGCCACGTACCTGGCGCGGATCCGGAGCCGCGTCGGCGACGTCTCGGACACGGACCGCGTCCGGCGGGAGCTCCGGCGCGTGGCGCGCGAGGAGCGGATCCGCGTCGCGCTGCGCGAGCTGCTCCCGCCGTCGGCCGGCGGCGCGGACATCGACGTCACCGCGCGCGAGCTCACCGCGCTCGCCGAGGCCACGATCGAGGTCGCGCTCGCCGAGGCCGTCTCCGCCGTGACCGCGCGGTTCGGAGAGCCGCGCACCGCGACGGGCGCTCGCTCGAAGTTCGTCGTGCTCGGGATGGGGAAGCTCGGCGGCGACGAGCTCAACGCGGGCTCCGACGTGGATCTGATCTACCTCTACGACACGGACGACGGGCACGTGGGCCTGCCCGGCGATCGCGCCGTCTCGGTCACCCTGCACGACTTCTGGGCCCGCGTCGCGCGCCGCCTCACGTCGACGCTCGAGGAGGTCACGGAGGACGGCTTCGTCTGGCGCGTGGATCTCCGGCTCCGCCCCGAGGGCCGGAGCGGCCCGCTCGTCAACTCCCTGGCCGCTGCCGAGCGCTACTACGAGTCGTTCGGCCGCCTCTGGGAGCGCGCCGCGCTGCTCCGCGCCCGCGAGATCGCCGGCGACCTCGACTTTGGCGCCGAGGCGCTCGAGGTGCTCGGCCCGTTCGTGTGGCGGCGCCAGGTCGATCCGCAGCTCGCCGTCGACATGATCGAGCTCGTCGATCGCGCTCGCGCGGAGCTCCCGCACGACGCGTCGCGCGACCTGAAGCTCGGCCCGGGAGGGATCCGCGAGGCGGAGTTCTTCGTGCAAGCCCTGCAGCTCATCTGGGGCGGGCGCGAGCCCCGCGCGCGCGCGCAGGGCATGCTCGACGGCCTGCGGCGCCTGCGCACCCTGGGGTACGTGACCGACCGGGAGGGGCGGGAGCTCGTGGAGGGCTACCTCGCGCTCCGGCGCGCGGAGCACGCGGTGCAGTCCGCGACCGGCGTGCAGACGCACCTCCTCCCCGACAGCGAGGCGGAGATCGCGCGCCTCGCGCGGACGCTGCGCTTCGAGGACGCCGCGGCGTTCCTGGCCGACACCGCGCAGCGCCGGGGGCGCATCAAGGCCCGGCTCCTGTCGCTCCTGCCGAAGGGGAGCGCCCGGCCGTCGCGGTGGATCGACGCGATGGCCGCGCTCGACCACGGCGATCGCGACGCGTTCGCCGAGGCGCTGGCGAAGCACGCCGTGCTCGTCCTCGGCGGCGAGCCGGCGGCCGCCGCCGGCGGCGCCGCGCCCGAGCTCGCCGCGCCGCCGGAGCCGCACGCCTCGCTGACGGCGCGCTTCCGCGACGTCGCCGACGATCTCTTCGAGCTGTCCCGCCACCCGGACGGCCTGCTCGGGGCGCGCAGCCGCGAGGCGTCCTCGTCCCTCGCGGAGACGCTGCTCGCCGCGGTGGTCGACGCCGCCGATCCGGAGCAGGCCGCGCGCTTCCTCCGGCTGTGCTTCTCCCGCATCAGGCACTCCTCCGTCTACGCGCGCATGCTCGGCGACGAGCCGCGCGCGCTCCGCAGGCTCGTCGAGGCGCTCGGGTCGAGCGCGTTCATCGGCGACGCCATGGTGAGGTACCCCGAGCTCGTCGACGCCGTCCTGTTCGCGCGCGGCGCGCCGAGCGCCGAGCTGATCCGACACACGATCGAGGCCAGCCTCAGCGAGGCGTCGCCGGACGAGGATCCGGAGGAGGCGCTCATCGGGGCGCTCCGGCGCGCCAAGGCGCGCGTCACCATCGAGGTCGGCCTCGCCGACCTGAGCGGCGAGGTCGGCACGCGCGAGGCGACGCTCGCGCTCTCGGATCTGGCCGACGCGTCGCTCGAGGCCGCGACGCGCTTCGCGCTGGGGACGCCGCCGGGCGAGCCCGTGCGAGGGCTCGCCGTGATCGCGATGGGCAAGCTCGGCGGCCGCGAGATCGGCTACGGCTCGGATCTGGACGTCTTCTTCCTGTTCGACCCGGCGTGCGCGCCGCCCGGCGAGCAGGGGGCCGCGTCCGACCCCGGCACGTACTACGCGCGACGCGCGCGGCAGATCATCCGGCTCATCTCCATGTCGCACGCGGCGGGCCCAGGCTACGAGCTCGACACGCGCCTGCGCCCGTCGGGCAGCCAGGGGCTGCTCGTCACGTCCGTCGACTCGTTCGCTCGCTACCACGGCATCCGCGGCGCCGACGCCGCTTCACCGGCGCCCGCGGAGCCGGAGTCGTCGCCCGGCGCGCGGCACATGCGCGCGGCGATCTGGGAGCGGCTCGCGCTGATCCGGGCGCGCGCGTCGGCCGGCGATCCCGAGCTCGGGGCGGAGGCGATCGCCATCGCGCACGAGGCCGCGTACCTCCAGGCGGACGACTTCGATCGGATCGCCGAGGAGATCCACCGGCTCCGGCTGCGCATGGAGCGCGAGCTCTCGCACGAGCGCCGCGGCCGCCGCGACTTCAAGCTCGGGCGGGGCGGCCTCGCGGACATCGAGTTCGCGGTGCAGCTCCTGCAGATCCGGCACGGCGCCGATCCGCGCGTCAGGACCACCGAGACGCTCGCGGCGATCGACGCGCTCGCCGCGGCCGGACACCTCTCGGCCGGGCACGCCGAGACGTTCCGGGACGGCCACGCGTTCCTGCGCAAGCTGGAGCAGCGGATCCGCATCGTGCACGCGGACGCGTCGCAGCTCCTCGAGGAGGACGCGCCCGGGGTCCCGACCCTCGCGCGTCGGACGGGCATCCGGGGCCGCACCGCGGCCGAGGCCGCGCGCGAGCTGCTCGCGCGCTACGGCGCGATCACCGAGCGCGTACGCCGGGCGTACGAGGCCATCGTCGCGGGCAGCGCGGCGCCTCTCGGTGAGGCGAGCGAGGCGCGAGAGGCGAGCACGGCGAGCGCGGGGGAACCGGGGGAACCGGGGGAACCGAGGGAACCGAGGGAACCGAGCGGAGACGAGCGCTGAAGGTTGCCGTTGACCCTTGTCGGACGCGGTGGAATGCCAGGCGTTCCGATGACCACCCAGAGCGAGCAGAGCGCACGCCCGTCCGTCGGGCACCGTCATGTCACCGGGACGAGCTCCCTCGATAGCCTCGTCGGCGCGCACCCGGGTACGCTGAGGCAGTTCTACGAGGCAGGGAAGCCGGCGGATCCGGCGGAGCTCGGCGATCTACCGCGAGGGCGCCTGCTTGCCCTGCAGCCGACGGCCGGGATCCACCTGGCGACCCGCCCGCTGATCACGGCGCTCGCGTCGCGCTGGATGCCCTGGAAAGGGAACGAATTCGATCATGGCGGCAACTCCGGCACGAACGTGGTCTTCGGGAGCCGGATCTGCCGCTTCAAGGCGCAGCTGATCCCTTCGGAGCTCGACGGCCAGCCGACGCTCGCGCTGACGTATGGCGAGAAGGCGTTCGGCAATCCCTGGCCGGTGAGCGCGGTCAAGGACGAGCTGCGGACCGTGGAGCCCGGGCTCGCGATCGGACCGATGCTGCTGAAGTGGCACGAGCGGTGGCACGCCGTGCTCTGGTTCGGGCTGACCCGCGTCGATCCTCAGTAATCGGCCGGACGGGCCCGAAGTGGGCTCAGGCGGGCCGGAGGCGCGAGCGGCGCTCGTCGCGGGGCCTCGCTCGCGGCGCAATTGCGCGACGCGCGAGGCCAGAGCGCAACGCGCTCGTCGCGAATCATCGATCCGTCAATCCTTCTTGTCATTGCGTCACGCACCATGTCGGACGCACGGAGATCCACTGTCCGGGCCGTCCGACCGCGCGACACGCATGTCCTTCGCGGACGCGGTAGTCAGAGGTATCAGGGCTCGCCCTAATAACCCATCGCTCCATTCCTGCTCTTTGCTGGACATACTTCCCGATTTCTACAGTCTGGCATACGATAGAGACTGGGCGGCAGCAGAGCACCTTTGCTCGCGTCGCCGGGAGGCTCGAAATGGTGACTTGGTCGGGCAAGGCGGGAGTCTTGATGGCTGCGATCGCTGTAGCACCGGGCGTCATGGCTGGCTGCTCCTGCGGAGATACCGGGGGCACGGCGCCTGTAGCATCCGGCGGCGCGGGGCCTGGCGGTGGCGGTGGAATCGGCGGTGGAATTGGCGGTGGCTTCGGCGGCTTCCCGGCGATCGCCAGCGGGGGCGGTGTCGGAGGCGAAGGCGACTGCGAGGGCCTCGAATGCCAGCAGGTCGAATGCGAGAACGGGGCGAAGACGACGGTGAGCGGCACCGTGTACGACCCCTCGGGCAAACTGCCGCTCTACAACGTGATCGTCTACGTCCCCAATGCGCCGCTCGAGCCCATCCCCGACGGTGCGACCTGCGATCAGTGCAGCGCGACGCTCTCCGGCTCACCGCTCGTGACCGCGCTGACCGATACGGAAGGAAAGTTCGTCCTGGAGGACGTGCCGGTCGGCGAGAACATCCCGCTCGTCGTGCAGGTGGGCAAATGGCGCCGCGAGATGACGCTCCCCGTGGTCGAGCGATGCGAGGACACGGCGACGGACGCCGGGATCATCCGGTTGCCGCGCAACCAATCGGAGGGGCACATCCCGAAGATCGCGCTCACGACGGGCGGCGCCGATCCGCTCGAGTGCTTGCTGCACAAACTCGGGATTGATGAGAGCGAGTTCACGCCGGAGACCGGGACCGGGCGGATCAACCTGTTCGCCGGCCGCGGGGACGTCGATCACGAGGTGACGACGCGCTATGCGGATCGCCTGAATCAAGGCGCGGAGTTCACGCCGGCCACGAGCCTCTGGGGGACCGTCGACGCCCTGAGCCAGTACGACATGGTGATCCTCGCCTGCGAGGGCGACCCGCACCAGGAAGACAAACCCGGGCCCGCGCGCCAGGCCATGTTCGATTATACCTCGCTCGGCGGGCGCGTGTTCGCGTCCCACTGGCACAACGTCTGGCTGAAGCGGGGGCCGGCGCCGTTCCCGGACACGGCGGTCTGGGACAACGACGTCACGGACCCGGAGAGCCCTCTCACCGCGCTCGTGGACACCACGCTCCCGAAGGGGCAAGCCCTCGCGGAGTGGCTCGTCAACGTCGGCGCGTCGGACGTGCCCGGCCAGATCGTGATCAACGGCGCGCAGCATACGGTGAGCGACGTGACCGAGGACGTCTCGACCCGGTGGATCTACTACGACGAGCCCGAGCCGGCGGGGGTCCAGTACTTCACATTCAACACGCCCGTCGACGTCCCGGAAGATCAGCAGTGCGGGCGTCTCGTGTTCACGGACATCCATGTCTCTGCGGCGGACCTCACGGGCCCGCCCTTCCCGGAGGGGTGCTCCACGGAGGAGCTGAGCGCTCAGGAGAAGGCGCTGCTCTTCATGCTGTTCGACCTGTCGTCCTGCATCGTGCCCGACGACGAGCCGCCGCCGATCCCCATCCCGCAGTGACCTGCCTCCCTCGCGTCCCTGGCGTCCGCCGCGCCGCCGGCGCCCGCGCGCCGGCCCCGGAGCCCCGCCGGCGCTGAAGGACGCATGTCGGTGTTCTCCTGAACTACGTCGTCTCCATCCCGAGCTGCCCCGCAAACGATCCTTGATGAGGGGCGGAGAGCGTCCTCTCCGCTCGATCCGGCGAGCGCCGCGCGTCATCGGGGGTCGCCTTCGTTCCTCTCCGGGATGTCCTGTTGCTATCCGCCTCGCCTGAGCGCGGGAGACCACGAGCCGGGGAGCCTCTGTGCTCCATTGCGCGCGCCGGCGGCGGGACACGCTGCCGCGCTGCGCAGCCATTTCGACGCGCCGCGCTCCGCGTGCGCCTCGGAGATATCGATTGAGCGGTCGGAGGCGTACGAAGACGTACGAAGACGTACGAAGACGACAATCATGACGACAGCCGAGACAAGAGGCTGTCGCGGTGGGAAGCACCACGCAGGTACGGAATGTCATCCATGCATGGTCCGGGGATCCTGCTAGGATGAATCTCGCCCGCAGTGCGGGGTTACATCCAGAGCCTGGGTCGCTGGTCTTCGGCTCGGCAGAAGGAACATTCCTACGATGGTCCAGCATCGCCCTAAGCCAGCGGCTGCATGTCGGGCCATCGAGCGTTGGCTTCGCGAGGGCGGTCGTGCTCCTCGGTTGCGCGGGGCGTCGCAGGAGACCGGGCGCACGGAGGCGCTTCCGCTGCAGGGCGAGATGGGGGGGATGCGCGGAGTGATGGAGGGCGATGAAGTTCAGGTCTGTCCTGCGCCGCCGCCGCCGTCCTCGCGCCGGTACCTGTTCAGCCGGCGCGGCGACGCGGGCTGCCCGCTCTGCGCGCGGCGCGCGCGGTCGACGATGCCAGGCCTCGGCGGGGCGCCGTATCCCTTCCTGACCGCCACCTGGGTGGTCCTCATGGTCGGCGAGCCCTTGCCGTCACCGCCCTGATTACGCCCGGCGCGGCGTCGTGCGCGTCGGCCGCGCTGCAGCGCCCGGGCACGGCGTCGTGCGCGGCAGAGCGGCTGACGCGCACGACGCTGCGCTCCGGGAGCGTTCGTCGCCAGCGCGGCGGAGCGGGCGCGCGCCCTCCTCTCCCGTTGGCAGCGACGGTGGCTGGCGCGCCGTTGCGCCCGGAGGTGGGGGCCTCGCGCGGAGGCTCGACGGCCGAGATCTGCCGGCGGCCTCGTGGGATGCTTGGGATGGGAAAGGTGCGGCTGGGCGCTCCGCGGCGAGCGGCGCGCCCGACGCTGCAGCTCAGCTGGCCGCCGACCGCTTGCCGGCGGTCGCGCGCTTCTGCCCCGCCCTCTGCGCGCCCGGCTGCGCCGCCTTCGTTCGCCGCGCGGCTCCGCGCCCGACGCGGGCGCTGGCCGACGGCTTCCTCATCGCTGCTGCGCGCTGCGGCGCCGCGCGCTTCGCGCCCGCCGCGCGCGTCGTCTTGCGCCCGCCGGCCGGCGTCGCGCCCGCCGCGCGCGTCGTCTTGCGCCCGCCGGCCGGCGTCGCGCCTGCCGCGCTCCGGCCGCGTCTCGCCGCGCTACCGGTGGCGGTCCGCTTCCTCGTCGTGGCCGCCCTCTTGGCCGCGCCGCTCTGCTGCCGGCTCGTCTGCCCGGCGGTCGCCTTCCTCAGCGCGCTGCTGGTCTTCTTCTTCTCCGCCGCCGCGGTGCTCCGCGCCGTGCCCGGCCGCGCCGCGGCGCTCGCTCCTGACTTGCTCGCTCCCTTCTTCGCCCGGGTCACCCGCCGGGTCGACGCAGCGGCCATCCGCGCGCCGGCAGCGGACTTCGTCCGCCTGCGCGGAGCCTTCCGGCCCGCCTCGCCCTGGGATATCGCGGGCGCAGCTTGCTCGCGCTCGCCGCTCTGGACCCGCTTCCTCTGCTTGGACGTATCCTTCGATGTCTCGCCTCTCGGCATTGAGCCCTCCCCCCGAGCTCTCTCGACATGAGCTCGCTCGTGGACTCATGGTGCCACAGCCTTCCCTCTTTCCCGGTCGGAAAGTCGGCGGGAAGCACCGGAATCGAAATCAGGATCCGCTGTAGCCAACCCCGGCGGAGGCGCCTATTGCGCGTCAGGCTCTCGGCAAATCCGCGCTCCGGACGCGCGCGAGGCCCGCTCCCCTCGCGCCGCCATCGCGCCCCGCGCCGCGCGTCAGAAGCAGGTGCCGCCGCCGCAGCTCCTGCCCACGCAGCGCAGCAGCTGCAACGTCTCCGGGCTGTGGATGCACTGGAATCCGCAGACGGCGGGGCCGCTCCCCTCGTCGAGGCAGCCGAAGAAGCACGCGACGTCGTCGGCGCAGGTGGGGCTGAGCAGGCACTGGCTCAGCTGCGCGCAGCAGCGCTCGGCCACGCATCCTCCGCAGCCCGTCCCGTCCGATGGGCAAGCGGGGCCGCCGCAGAGGCCGTTCTGGCAGCTGCCGTTGCAGCACTCGCCGGAGTCCGCGCACGGCTGGCCGTCGCGCGTGCACGGGGGCCGGCAGACGCCGTCCTCGCACGCGCCGCTGCAGCACGCCTCGCCGGACGCGCAGCGGCTGCCGTCTGCGGCGCACTCGGCGCAGACCAGCCCGCAGAGCCTGGGGACCTCGCCGACGCAGATCTCGTCCCAGCTGGTGGTGCAGCAGAACGGGTCGAACCGGCAGAGCTCGGCCGCGCACCCGCCGCAGTCCGCGGCGAGCGGCGCGCCGATCTCGCAGGGCGCGTGCGAGCACGCCGCGCCCCCGCACACGCCCTGCGCGCAGACGCCGGAGCAGCACGCGTCGGCCGAGCCGCACGCGACCCCGTCCGAGCGGCACCCGCCGCAGATGCCCGCGTTGCAGCGCCCGGTGCAGCAGTCCGCGCTCTGGCCGCACATGGAGCCGTCGGCCGAGCAGCCCTGCCCGCAGAGCCCGCCGGCGCACAGGCCGGCGCAGCAGTCGCCCGGGGCGGCGCACGGCGCGCCGTCCCGCGCGCAGCTGTCGCCGCCGCAGATCCCCTGCGCGCACGCGGCGCTGCAACAGTCCGCCGCGCCCTGGCAGGGGAGCCCGTCCTCCCGGCACACCGGCGGGTCCGGGGGCGGCGCGTCGGGGGCGCCCCCTGCGCCCGTGAGATCGGGCAGCCCGACGAGCTGCTCTCGGGAGCCGCACCCGACGGCCAGCGCCGCGAGGACCACGAGCACGAGGAGCACGAGGAGGGAGCGCGCTCGGAAAAGCACGGCGCGGAGGCTACCACGGCGGCAGTTCACGACGGGCGGGCGTGGCGGTGGGGCAACGGCGGGGACGTGGGGAAGTGGAGATGGAGATGTCGAACGGAAGCGGGGAAGCGGCGCCGCCGGGGCGGGAGACCTCGGCGGCCCGCCGAACGTGCGGACCCGAGGCCGCTTCCGATGCTACACTCGCGAGCGTGTCGTTGAAGATCGACCAGGATCACGGGCGCTTCCGTCAGATCGTTCGCGGCCGCATCCGCGAGAACCTGCGCAAGTACATCTCGCAGGGCGAGCTCATCGGACGAAAGGGGAAGGACCTCGTCTCGATTCCCATCCCTCAGATCGACATCCCGCGCTTCCGCTTCGGCGACAAGCAACGCGGCGGCGTCGGGCAGGGCGACGGCAACCCCGGCGATCCCGTGGGGGGCTCGGACGACAAGCAGCCCGGCCAGGGGCAAGCGGGCAGCGGCGAGGGGGACCACCTCCTCGAGGTCGACGTCACGCTCGAGGAGCTCGCCGGCATCCTCGGCGAGGAGCTCGAGCTGCCCGACATCCAGGACAAGGGCAAGAGCAAGATCTCGAACGCCCACGATCGCTACTCCGGGATCCGCAGGGTGGGCCCCGAGTCGCTGCGCCACTTCAAGCGGACGTACCGCGAGGCGCTGAAGCGGATGATCTCGAGCGGGACGTTCCGCCCGTCGGCGCCCGTCGTCGTCCCCGTCCCGGACGACAAGCGGTACCGCTCGTGGAAGACGATCACCGAGCCCGTCGCGAACGCGGTCATCATCTACATGATGGACGTCTCCGGGTCGATGGGCGACGAGCAGAAGGAGATCGTGCGCATCGAGTCGTTCTGGATCGATGCGTGGCTGACCCGCCAGTACAAGGGCCTCGAGTCGCGCTTCATCATCCACGACGCGATCGCCCGCGAGGTCGACCGGGACACGTTCTTCCACACGCGCGAGTCCGGCGGCACGATGATCTCGAGCGCCTACAAGCTGTGCTCGCAGATCATCGACAACGACTACCCGCCGGACGAGTGGAACATCTATCCGTTCCACTTCTCCGACGGCGACAACTGGTCGATGGACGACACGCTCTCCTGCGTGGACGTGCTCAAGACCCAGATCCTGCCGCGGGTCAACATGTTCGCCTACGGGCAGGTCGAGAGCCCGTACGGCTCGGGCCAGTTCATCAAGGATCTGAAAGAACACTTCTCGCAGGACGATCGGGTGGTGGTGAGCGAGATCAGGGACAAGGACGCCATCGTGGGCAGCATCAAGGATTTCCTGGGGAAGGGGAAGTAGAGCGGTATGAGCAAGTTCGCCCTGAACACCGCGCTTCCCCGCTACCTGCGCACCGAGAAGGAGCGCATCGAGAAGATCGCCCAGGACTACGGGCTCGACTTCTTCCCCGTCATCTTCGAGATGCTGACGTACGACCAGATGAACGAGATCGCCGCGTACGGCGGCTTCCCGAGCCGCTACCCGCACTGGCGGTTCGGCATGGAGTACGAGCAGCTCTCGAAGAGCTACGAGTATGGCCTCTCGAAGATCTACGAGATGGTCATCAACAACAACCCTTCGTACGCCTACCTCCTCGAGGGCAACTCGCTCACCGACCAGAAGCTCGTCATGGCGCACGTGTACGCGCACGTCGACTTCTTCAAGAACAACTTCTGCTTCCGGTCCACCGATCTCGACCATCGCGGCCCGATCCTCGACCCGGTGCGGAAGAGCGAGGCCTACGATCCGGACCGCAAGTGGATCGACAAGATGGCGAACCACGGCGCGCGCGTGTCGCGCCACATCGAGCGCTACGGCATCAACAAGGTCGAGGCGTTCGTCGACCACTGCCTCTCGCTCGAGAACCTGATCGACCCGTGGGCCCCCTTCACCGGCCGCCCTGTGGCCAAGGAGGACGAGGAGCCCACGGAGGAGCCGATGGACACCTACAAGCTCCGGGCCAAGGAGTACATGGACTCCTTCATCAACCCGGAGGAGATCCTCGCGGCGCAGCGGAAGAAGCGGCAGGACCAGAAAAAGCCGGAGCGCAAGGTGCCGGAGCGCCCGGAGCGCGACGTGCTCAAGTTCCTGCTCGACCACGCGCCGCTCGATCGGTGGGAGCGCGACGTGCTCGAAATCATCCGCGAGGAGACCTACTACTTCGTCCCGCAGCGCCAGACGAAGATCATGAACGAGGGGTGGGCCTCGTACTGGCACTCGAAGATGATGACCGAGAAGGTCCTCGATGCGTCGGAGATCATCGACTACGCCGAGAACAACGCCGGTGTCATGGCGACGGCGCCGGGGCGCTTCAACCCCTACAAGGTCGGCGTGGAGCTCTATCGCTACATCGAGGAGCGATGGAACAAGGGCCGCTTCGGCCGCGAGTGGGAGGAGTGCGCGGACCTCGACGCGAAGCGCACGTGGGACATGCGGCTCGGCCTCGGCCGCGAGAAGATCTTCCAGGTGCGCGCGCTCTACAACGACGTGACCTTCATCGACGAGTTCCTGACGCCGGAGTTCGTGATCGAGCAGAAGATGTACACGTTCGGCTTCTCGGGGCGGAACGACAGGTTCGAGATCGAGAGCCGCGAGTTCAAGGAGGTGAAGGAGAAGCTCCTCTTCCAGCTGACGAACTTCGGCGACCCGTACATCCGTGTCGTCGACGCCAACTACGGCAACCGGGGAGAGCTCCTGCTCGAGCACGTGCACGGCGGCTTCGACCTCCGCGCCGACTACGCGCGCGAGACGCTCGTGGCGCTCGTCCGGTGCTGGAAGCGGCCGGTCGGTGTGGCGACGAAGATGGATAACAAGCCTGTGCTGCTCCGGTACGACGGCAAGGAGCACGCGATGACCCCGTACAAGCTGTGAGCGCCTGCGGAGCGATCCGCCGGCTCGGCGTCCTGCTCGCGCTCGCCGGCTGCGCGCCGGCGGCGCCAGCGTCGCGCTCACCGGCGCCGCGACCATCGGCGGAGGCCCCTGCGCCGCCCGCCCGGCTCGATCCGACGGCGAACGCCGCGCCCGCGCCGCCTCCGGGGAGCGGCGCGGCCCCGGGCGCGGCGGGCGCGCCGGTCGGCTCGGGCGTCCCGCTCGACGCGCCGTCCACGAGCGAGGCCGCGGCGGCGAGCCCTCCTCCGCGCGTCGCGCGCGGCACCGGCACGCCGGCGGACAGGAAGCTCGAAGAGGGCGACGCCGCCTATGCGAGCGGCGATTTCGTCGCTGCCGAGAGGGCCTATCGCGCGGCCGCGCAGCTCGACAGGAAGGACGCGGCGGCGATCGTCGGCGCCCAGCGCGCGGCGATCGCCAGGGCAGGGGTGTCCACCGACTACAACGGGGCGCCGGGCGACAGGACGCTGCTCGCCGCGCTCCCGGAGCTGAAGCGCGCGGTGACGCTCGAGCCTGACCACGCGCTCGCGCACCTCGAGCTCGGCCGCGCGCTCCTCGTCCTCGGCCGCGCCGATGCGGCGCTCGGTGAGCTGACACGTGCCGCGGAGCTCGCCCCGAGCGACGCCGAGGCGCACTCCGCGCTCGGCGTCGCGCACCTCGCGCTCGGCGACTTGCAAGACGCTGTCCGCGAGCTGACGCGGGCGGCGGAGCTCGCCCCCGGGGACGCGGAGCGGCAGGCGAACCTCGGGACAGCGCTCCTCGCCGCGGGGAGGACGGCCGACGCGATCCGCGCTTACGAGCGCGCCGCGAGGCTCTCGCCGGCGGACGCGCGCCTGCAGAACGACCTCGGGACGGCGCTCCTCGCCGCGAACGATCCCGCGCGCGCCGTTCCGCACCTCGAGGCGGCTGTGGCGCGCGACCCGGCGCGCGCCACCTACCGATCGAACCTCGGGTATGCGCACCACCTCCGCGGCGACCTGCAGAAGGCGACCGCGCTCTACCGCGAGGCGCTCAAGCTCGACGACAGGCTCGGCAGCGCCTGGATCAACCTGGGCAACGCCCTTGCGCAGTCGGGCCAGCTGAAGGACGCGCGCGCAGCGTACGAGAAGGCGCGCGCCATCGATCCCACGGATCCGCGCGTGAAGGCGGTGATGGACGAGCTCGACGCCATCGAGCGGCGCGGCGCTCCGCCGCGGTGACGCTGACGCGCCGGGCGCGTGCGCCTCAGCGGCGCTGCGCGGCGCGAGCCCGCGGTCGGGCGCGCGCTGCGCTCGGAAGGCGGCGCGCTGCCGCGCCGGACAGCGCGGCGGTGAACACACGTGGCCCGCGCAGTTGATTGTCAAGCTGAATCGTTGCCGTGTCCGACCCCGCGTGCCGCCCAGCCGCCCGCGCCGGAGGCGAGGGCGCTCCTTGGCCGAGCGGCGCCCGGCAGCAGGATCGGGCGCTGCAGGACCATCGATGTCGTGAAGCGCTCCCGGACGCGAGACGACACCCGACGCCGGCCGCGGGCGCTCGTTCGTCGCGGCGCGGCCGAGAGACGCCGACTTCCGCGCGATGGGCCGCATACCGAATCCGCGTCCGAGAGGCGGACTCGGGTCCGGCGTGCGATGGGCTAGGCGGTAGGTGGGCGCACGGATCTCCTTGCACTCCCGCGGCGACTCTCGGGACCGAACGATGCCTGAGCGCGCCTTCGCCTCGCGCAGGAAAGGGTTGACAGAAGCGACGCACGTTCGATTACCTCTCTTCTGCAGCTCCAGATGCTCTGATGGTCAACCACTGTGCGCTCGATCAAGACGAGCGGGTGTACATGTGGTTCGTATTACAACCAAACCCCCTCCGCAGCGAGTGCTCTGTGGACAAAATGTCTGGCGGCCGTGGTGACTCCATGACGTCGCGTCCGGAGAGGAGCGGAGCTCATTTCGCCCGGATAAGTGCGAAACGAACGAGCCGAGCCGCAGGCTGCTGGAGACTGTCCCACATCGATTTACCTGACCGTAAGATCAGTGTAGATCGAAAAATGCGATTCGTATTACAAAAATGTTGCGACGTGGTGGCATGCCTGGTGCAACCGATCGGGCGGGCGCTGACGTTTCTGCCGTCTGAAGTCCCGATGGGGCTCGCTGGAAACCTCGCGATGCACTCGACGGGGCACCCCGAACCCGGGTAACCTCGTTCGTGCCTCACTCGTCAACCAACCCCCGAGGCTTTGATGTCCGTTTCCAAGCAGGCCGACATAGCCCCGACGTTGAGACCGCCGCCGGCTCCTTTGGCGGACGGTATGATCATCTCCGCGAACTTCTCCGTGGGTGGTTTCAGCAAACGTTGGAACCACTGTCATCAGCTGGCCAACTTTCTTGCGCGATATGCCAGTGCCAACGAGGACGACCCCGAGCGTCATGCAACCTTGTTGTCGACGTTCTTCAACGAGCTGCTCGAAGCCGTCTTTCGGAATCACGGGCCATGCGGCGAAATACAGATACGGTTCCGGAAGAGTCAGAGTCATATCTTCGTCGAGGCCGAGGTTCCGGTCAACGAACAGAGCGCGAAATTCTATAATCACGCAGTCCAGCTGGTCAATCAGCCCGATCCGATGTCCTGGTATCGAGAGCAGCTCGAGAACGACGTCCCGGACGATGACGCGCAGGCGCTTGGGCTTCTGGAGCTCGCGGTCGTGTACGGCTCCAAACTCAGCATCACCGAACCCGCTGGCGGGGGCCAGCTTGTGCTGGCCATTCAGTTCCCGTTCACTGAGGTAGACGAATTATGACTGCTTCGATCGGTCGCGAATCCGTCGTGCCGCCTTCCTCCTCGAGCGGCCTCCCGTCGTGGCGCTCGCAGGTCACGTTCAGCATGCGCGTCGACCAGACGGATCAGGAGGTCGCGCTGTCAGGCATGTTGCGGCCTTTTGGCGCCGATCAGATGAGGGCCATCCGCGGTACGCTGGAGACGGCAGCGAAGAGCGCGCGGGGCGAGTTGTGCTTGGACTTCAAGCGTCTCAAGTACATGAACAACGTCGCGTTCCTCGAGATCAACAGGTTCGTTCGCTGGGCGGTCGAGGCGCGTCCCAACCTCAAGATTAAGCTCATCATTTCGAGCGTCATCCCCTGGGCTATCCGCAAGTTCCAGGTGATCGCGGAGATCTATACCAACGTCTCTGTCGAGATCTACGACATGGCGTTCTATCCGATCCAGCGCATGCTGGAGGACGCCGAGTTCATCGACGTGCTCCGGCTGCAGGAGCGGATCATCTGGGAGCACGAGCGCAAGATACTGCCGCACCACGGGCTCATGCCGGGGATGAGGATCGCGGACATCGCCTGCGGGCTCGGGTACTTCGCGGTGATGCTCCAGAAGGACTTCAAGCCCGAGTACTTGGTCGGCGTCGATCACTCCCGCCCATCGCTCCGCTATGCGCAGGAGATGGCGAAGCGGCTCGCCATGGAGGACGTGGAGTACCAGTACGGCGATGCCGCGACGCTCCTCCTGCCGGACAACTCGTTCGATTTCGTGGCATGCCGCCTCGCGCTCCAGGTCTTTCACCAGCCCGAGATGATCATGCAGGAGCTGTATCGCATCTGCAAGCCGGGTGGACGCATTTACATCACGAACGAGATGATGTCGTGCAACTACGGGTGGCCCGACCACGAGCTCATCCGCGCGACCTACCAGCGCATCCTCGAGCTCGGCAAGATGGTCGGCATGGATCTCGATATAGGGATGAAGACGCGGCAGGTGCTGACGGACGCCGGCCTCGAAGACCTCAAGATCAACCTCATCGACATCACCAACATGAACACGGACTGCTACGACTTTGCCCGGGTCGTGGAGAGCTGGATCAACGGGACGAGCCAGATGGCGGCCACCGCGGGCACCCTTCCGGAGTTTCACCAGGAGATCTCGGCCGGTCTCAAGGTCCACATGGCGACCATCACCAATCCGAAAGGACTGGCGTCGTGGCCCATCTACGCGGGCTCGGGCCGCAAGCCAGTGAAGATGATGTAGGACGTTTCGTGGAACCGTGGTCGTTTCAGTGGGAGATACTCATACGTGACCTCGCCTGCTGATGAGACACGGAAGGAGCTGCGGCGGCGTGGCTTCTTCTTTGGACTCAAAAAGTTCAATACGAAGTTCATGCTGGTCACCGGGTTCAGCGTGCTGCTCGGTGCCCTCCTGAACGTCCTCGTAGCTCGGCAAGGTCTGCATGAGCTCAGTCAGAAGTCCGCCCGCGAGATTGAAGGCGGGCTGAACGAGGCGAACCGCGAGTACCTGACGAACCACCTCGGCGACACGGCGCAGCAGGTCAACCTGAAGCTGGGCCACGCCTATGCCGATCTCAGGATGCTGGCCGCCATCATGCAGACGATGGTGGACCAGGGCGACCAGCTGGACGAGCTGCACAAGAAGGTCGCCAGCACGGATTTCTTCCGCGACAAGCTCGTCTACAACTCGAAGAGCAACTGGTGGCAGAACGGCCCGGACGAGCCGACCGTCGTCGGCGTCTGGGGCTACCTCGGCAAGGACGGCCAGATTCTGCCTGACGTGCAGCGAGCGGTGGACAGGACCGCGCTGCTCGACCTCATCCTTCCGTCGTTCCAGAAGTACGGGGCTGATAAGCTCCAGGTCTATTACGCCGACAGCGCGGAGCAGCCGTTCGTCCGGGTGGCGCCCTACCTCGACATGGGGGGCACGTTCGATAAGCTCTATCCGGGGCACAACGAGAAGAGGTGGTACGACTTCTTCTATCCCGGCCTCGTCGAGAGCTGGAGCGAGTGGCTGAAGGAGCCTGGGGGGCTGGAGAGCCGTCCCGTTCAGACGACGGTCACGGCGCCCTACGACGACGCGGGCGGCGGCGGCATGATCATGACCGCGTTCCATCCAATCTGGAGCAAGGGGCGCGACAAGTTCGCGGGCGCGCTCGGGCTGGACCTGACCCTCGCGCAGCTCGTCGCGTCGATCAAGGACGTCCGCCTGGCGAACGCCGGCTTCGCCTTCCTGACCCAGGCGGACGGCAACGTGCTCGCCGTGAACGACCTTGGCGTCACGACGCTGCGCCTCCGGGCCGAAGGCGGCGCGGGGCAGAGCGAGGGGGTGGGTGTCCTCCAGCGCCGGCTCAAGGACAGCAGTGACCCTGCAGTTGCGATGATCGCGCTGCCCAGCGACGATAACGTAGATTACCATGAGCGGATGATCGCCGGAGAGGCGTACATCATCGCTCTCCAGCGGCTCGCTCCCGTGAACAGCTGGGCTGGTCCAGGCGCGCGGATCGAGTCGCAGCAGTGGACGCTCGGGTTCGTCGTGCCGAAGAAGGAGCTCTACGCGTCGCTCCTCGCATCGCAGCGTGCCATCGAGGAGAGCCGGACCAGCATCGTCACGAAGCAGATCCTCGTCACGATAGCCTCGTTCCTCGCGCTGATGCTCGGCGTCTACCTCGTCTCCCGCAAGATGACGGGCGCCCTCGTCGCGCTCTCGACCGGCGCGACGCGGATGCGGGAGGGCGACTACGGTGTTCGCATCGACGTGAACTCGGCGGACGAGATCGGGCAGCTCGGCGTCGCGTTCAACGACATGGCGAGCGAGATCGAGGCCTACACGAACAACCTCGAAGAGCTCGTCGGCGAGCGGACGCGGGCACTCGAGAAGGCGAACGAGGAGATCAGCGAGCTGAACGCGAAGCTCGCGCAGGAGAACATCCGGCTCGGCGCCGAGCTGAACGTCGCGCGGCAGCTCCAGCTCATGGTGCTCCCCGCGCCGAGCGAGCTCCAGGAGATCCCGGGCCTCGACATCTCGGGCTACATGGCCCCTGCCGACGAGGTCGGCGGGGACTACTACGATGTGCTCCGGAGCGATGGGCTCGTCAAGATCGGCATCGGCGACGTCACCGGCCACGGGCTGGAGAGCGGCGTCCTGATGCTCATGGTCCAGACGGCCGTCCGGACGCTGCTCGCGGCAAACGAGCGGGATCCGAAGAAGTTCCTGAGCATCGTCAACAAGGTCATCTACCAGAACATCCAGCGCATCCGGTCGGACAAGAACCTGTCCTTGACCCTGCTCGACTACAGCGACGGCGAGCTCCAGCTCACCGGCCAGCACGAGGACCTGATCATCGTCCGGAAGGACGGGACCCTCGATCGTGTCGAGACCATGGGGCTCGGGTTGCCGATCGGCATCGACCTGGATATCAGCGATTTCATCGGTAGCATCGAGGTGAAGCTGCAGCCCGGGGACGTCGTGACGCTCTTCAGCGACGGCATCACCGAGGCGGAGGACTCTTCAGAGGAGCAGTACGGAATCGACCGGCTGTGTCAGGTGATCTCGCGAAACCACCAAAGAACCTCGCGGGAGATCAAGGACGCTATCATCGAGGACGTCTTGGCGCACGTAGGCTACAACAAAATCCATGATGACATCACTGTACTTGTCATTAAGAGGGTATGAGCAAGGGGGAGACTGGGCATTACCATGAGCGAAATCATCGGCGTCTACTCTTTAGACGATTCGTTCAGCGAACACATGTCGCTGACGTTGTACCCCGACTCGTTCGCGGTGAGATGGAGCCTTTGTAACCTGACGGCCAATTTCATGGCCGAGTACTTCGGCGAGCTCTTTCCGGAGATAGACGGCGAGGACAGGCTCATCAGCCGAGACGAGGTTTCCGGCGCCATCGGGTACGTTCTGAACGAGCTGGTTGAGAACGCCGTCAAGTTCAATCAGCACGGTGACATCACCGTGACCGTGGGTATCGGGCGTGAGGACCTGGTGTGCCTCGTCAGCAACCAGATCACGAACGCCGCCGTCCCCTCGCTTCGTGAGAAGCTCCTGGAGCTCACGCAGGAGGACCCTGGGGAGCTCCTGCGTCGGCAGGCGGAGGCGAACGCCGAAGACGCGGAGAACGCCGGGTCGGGGCTCGGGTATCTCATCATCATGAATGATTACGGTGTCAGTCTTGGTTGGAAGCTGGACCCGATCTCGGTCAACAGCTTCAGCATCAAGACGATGGCCAGGATTCCTATTTTGAATGAAAGGTCGAGAATGGAAATCAAAGGTGGTAACTACCGGGTTTGGTACGATCCCTCTGAGGTGGTGGTGTACCTGGAAGGAATCCTTCGTCTTGGCGGCACCACCGAGTACGCCCCCATCGAGGAGCTGCTCGACAAGGTCCTGGCCACGAACCCTCCCACCATCACACTCGACGTCAGGGCGCTGAACTTCCTGAACAGCTCCGGGATCAACGTCCTCTACAAGTTCGCGATCGCCACCAGGAAGAAGGGCGAGCTCCAGCTCATCGTCCGCGGGTCGAAGTCCATCCCGTGGCAGGGGAAGTCGCTGCCCAACCTCAAGAAGTTCAATCAGAACTTCGAGATGATACTCTGTGATTGAGATCGGATGGGTTCGTCCGTCCAACCCGAATCGCGTCCAGGTCGAGCCATGACTGCACCCAAGGACATCAGCTCGATGCACTCCAGAGGCTTCCTGCAGAAGCAGAGCAATCTGGATGCCATCAGGGCGATCGTGAAGGAGCGGCAAGCGTGGAACACCTTGCTCCGCGAGGAAGGGAACTTCACAGACTTCATGGAGCGTTGCAGTGCGCTGCTGGAGTACGTCGACAAGCTGAAGCTCGACTTCGACGACCTCTCCCTGGTGCACGAGGCGATCCTGGAACACGCGACCAGCATCGAGAACGAGCTCGAGGGGTACAACCGGGCCATCGACGACGATCTCGCGGTGGCGCGGCAGGTCCAGCGCGCCCTGCTGCCGGAGGCGAGCGGGGCCATCGCCTCCTCGTTCGACATGGCCATCTTCCACAAGCAGCTCGCCCAGGTCGGAGGAGACTACTACGACTTCTTCTACCTCCCCGGCGAGCGCCACGCGATAGGTGTTTACGATATCTCAGGCCACGGAGTATCGTCGGCGCTCATCATGGCGTTTCTGAAGGCGCAGTTCGCCCACGCTACCAAGCGGCTCGACAGCCCTGGGGCGATCGTGGACTGGGTGAATCGGAGCGCCTACTCGTTCCTCCGGGAGGTTCGCCGGTACGCGACGGTGAACTTCGTCATGTTTACTGACCGATTCCTCCGCTACGTCTCGGGCGGAGGGTACGGGCTCCTGGTCCGTCGCGGTACGCCTCGCTCGTTCAACCGGGTGAGCAACTTCATCGGTCTGCGCATCAAGCCATTTCACGAGTTCGAGCTGCCGTTCGAGGAGGATGACGTCCTCGCCTTGTACACAGACGGGATGTTCGAGGCGCAGGACGCGAGCGGGGAGATATATTCCGTGCAACGTCTCAACGAAATCGTCGTCAAGCACAGCGAGGAACCGGTGCAGGTGATCCTCGACCGGTGCATCGAGGACTACACGCGGTTCCGGGTGGCGGACGCCGACGACATCACACTGATCATCCTGCGAAGGTGCGCCTGATGAAGCCCGAGAAGAATCATTCGCAGACGTCGGTCGGTGCATCGATATATATCTCTCCGATCGATCACATCACGGGCGACGTGGCCGGCCTGCTTGCGAACTTTTTGGACGCGCTTCTGGTGAGGTTCTATCCCAGACGGATCTGCCAGAAGGTCAACGTGGTGGTCACGGAGCTGGTCACCAACGTGCTCCAGCACGGGACCGAGCGTGAGAGCGAGGTGCGGCTCGATCTGAGCATCGATCCGGATCGATTGCTCATCAAGGTATCCAACCGCGTTACGCCGGAAGAGTACCGGACCGTCAAGGCGGTATTCGACGAGATCTTCGCCGCGGAGGACCCGAGAGAGCTCTTTGCCAGGACGGTGCGCGAGCGGCGCAACGATCGACGCAGGGGCGGTCTAGGGCTCATTCGGTTGACCGCCGAGAATAAATTCCATCTCTCGACGCAGTACGTCGATGGAATCCTCGTCGTCCAGGCTACTTTCCCTTGAAAAGGCTGCGTATGTTTTCCACGAAAGGTCGCGTATGAAGGCTCTCAGCTATGGAGAAATCACGGATGGCGGGCTGAGCGTCTTTCAGTCGGTCGCCCGGCTCGATGACGACAACCGCCTCGTCTTGACCTTCGAGGGCGCTATCCGGATCGACAACCCGTACCGGTACCTGTCGAGCTACCTGGACGAGCTGGCCCGAGTCCTCCCGCAGCACCCGATCACGTCCACGGTGATGGATTTCGTGAAGATGCGGTTCTGCAACTCGAACGGCTTCTACGTCATCATGGATATCGTGGACGCCGTGTACAACCTGGTGCCCGGCCGGGTAACCGTGCGGCGGATCCTCGACGATGACTGGCAGCACGAGACGCTGCCCATCCTGCTCAACCTGAACGAGGAGCACGTGGCCGCGCGGACGACGTTCGAGGACGTCAAGGAGACCTAAGCGTGGGGGTGTGGGCTGGGGAAGGCGACCGGCGATGGGCACACCTGCGAACGAAGCGGACGTAGAGAGGTTCTTCGCTGTCTGTCCCGATCCGCTGTGTGTTCTGCGGAGCGATGGATCGTTCCTGCGCGTGAGCGGCGCCTGGGAGCGGACGCTCGGCCTCGGGACCGAGGATCTCGTCGGCCGGAGCCTCCTCGATCTCGTTCACCAGGACGACGTCGTCGCGACCCGGGAGCAGATGGAGCGGCTCCGCCAGGGGCCCGTCACGCTCGGGCTGGAGAACCGGTGCAGGAGCAGGAGCGGCCTCTACGTCTGGCTGTCGTGGTCGATGCTCTCGGTGCCGAGCGAGGGGCTCGTGTACGGGTGGGCGCGCAACGTGGGCAAGCAGAAGCGCCTGGAGCGGGCGCTGATGCAGCGGATCGAGACCAAGATGCTGGTCGCGTCGATCTCGGCCCATTTCATCAACGTGAAGCTTTCGGACGTCGACCGCGGCTTCCACTTGGCGCTCGCGGAGCTCGGCAAGGCGCTGCGCGCCGACAGGACGAGCCTGTTCCTCCTGGCGGAGGACGGGCGGCGGTTCCTGAACACGCACGAGTGGTGCGCCGACGGGGTGCCGTCGCTGCGCGCGGAGCGGGGAGTCGTGTCCAGGGACGTGTATCCGTGGCTCGTCGAGCGGCTGTTCCGCCTCGAGGTGTGCGACGTGCCGCGCGTGGCCGATCTGCCGGAGGAGGCAGCGAGCGAGCGGCGGGCCTTCACGGAGCTCGGGATCGCCTCGTTCGTCCGGATGCCTGCAGCGTACGCGGGGCGGCTCGTGGGCGTCGTGGGGCTCGACGCGGTGCGATCGACCCGCGCGTGGGACAAGAGCGTCCGGGCGCTGCTCCAGGTCATCGGTGAGATGTTCGCGATCACGCTGGAGCGCATGCGCGCCGAGGAGTCGCTGCGCGAGGTGGTCGAGCAGCAGGAGTCGATGCGCGCGGTGATCTCGCGGCAGGAGTCCGCGATCGAGACGCTGTCGACGCCGATCATCCAGGTCTGGGACAGCGTGCTCGTGCTGCCGCTCGTCGGCAGCATCGATCGCCACCGGGCGACAGAGATCACGGAGAAGCTGCTGCGCACGATCGTCGAGACGAAGTCGCGCTACGCGATCGTCGAGGTGACGGGGGTCGAAGAGGTCGACTCCACGACGGCGCAGCACCTCATCAGCATGCTCCAGACGATCGAGCTGCTCGGCGCGCAGGGGGTCGTGGCCGGGGTCCAGCCGCAGGTGGCGCAGACGGCCTCGTCGCTCGGCGTCGAGCTCTCGTCCGTCCAGGTGCATCGGGACCTCCAGGAGGCGCTGAGGTGGTGCATCCGGGAGCTCCGGTCAGACCGGGCGACAGGGAAGCGGCGGTAGATCCGACTTCGCGCCGCGTTCTCCCACCACCGAACGTTTACGTGGACGTTTACGTGGTCGTGGTCGTGGTCGTTCACGGCCTGTCGTTGACGACCACGGCGACGACCACGACCACGTAGACGTCCACGACCACGCAAACGTCCACGTAAACGTTCACGACCACGTAAACGTCCACGTTGGTGACCGGGCTTGCGGTGGGGCAGCGCCCGCTCGGTTGGCGGGGGGCGCGGGAGCTTGACGCACCCCCCGGGAGCGAATATTTCGTACACGAAGCATCGTGACAGCGACCCTGCCGCCGCCCGAGAGGCCGGAGATCGACGCCATCGTGGAGATGATCATCTATCTCTACACGGAGTCGCGCAGGCTCACGAAGGGCATGGCGAGCGGGTTCGGCCTCACCGGGCCACAGCTCACCATCCTCAAGCTGCTCGAGTCGTTCCAGGATCTCTCGCTGTCCACGCTGTCGGAGCGCATCCGGGCGCAGAACAGCACGGTGACCGGGATCGTCGATCGCATGGAGCGAGAGGGGCTCGTCCGCCGCGAACGCTCGAAGGCCGACCGGCGCGTCGTCCACATCCGGCTCAGCGAGAAGGGGGCGCGGCTCGCCCGCGAGATCCAGGTCGAACCGATGGAGATCTTCCGGAGCGCGCTGCTCAGCTTGAGCTCGACCGATCTGCGCGATCTGCTCCGGATCCTGACGAAGCTGCAGAAACAAGTGGTCTCGCGGGTCGGACAGGGCCGGACAGAAGAAGAGCGACGGCGCTGAGGAAGCGAAAGGGAGGCAGGGGGCATGAGAGAGAAGCCGACGTTCACCGGGGAGCCGAGGGATCCGAACGGACGAGATCCCGATATCTGCGTGGTGACCTGCGCGCTGTCAGGGGTGCTCGCCAGCCGTAAGCAATGCCCCGCCATCCCCTATACACCGGTCGAGATCGCCGAGGAGGCGAAGCGGGCCTACGACGCGGGGGCGGCGGCGGTGCACATCCACGCGCGCAACGACGACGGATCACCGACGTTCTCTCCGGCCGTGTTCGCGCGGATCAAGGATGAGGTGCGCCAGCGCTGCCCGGTGATCCTGAACTTCTCGACGGGCACCCTCCTCGACGACGTGAGCGAGCAGTGCGCGACCCTCCGGGAGAGCCGCCCCGAGATCGCGGCGCTCAACATGGGCACCATGAACTACTCGAAGTACTCGCGCGCGCGGAAGACCTTCGATTTCGATATGGTGTTTCCCAACACGTACGCGAAGATCAGCAAGCTCCTTGGCGCAATGAACGAGGCCGGGACGAAGCCGGAGCTCGAGTGCTTCGATACGGGGCACACCCAGGGCACCTGGCCGCTCGTCGACATGGGGCTGCTCAAACCCCCGCTCCAGTTCTCGTTCATCGTCAACGTGCTGGGCGGCATCCCCGCGCACGTGGAGTCGCTCCAGCTCCAGACCAGGATCATGCCTCCCGGCTCGGAGTGGGAGGTGATCGGGATCAGCCACGGGCAGTGGAGGATGCTGGCGGCGGCGCTCGTGCTCGGCGGCAACGTGCGGTGCGGGCTCGAGGACCACTTCTACCTGCCGAGCGGCGAGATGGCGCGCAGCAACGGAGAGCTCTGCGAGGTGGCCGTGCGCATGGTGCGCGACGTCGGCCGCAGGCCGGCGACGGTCGAGGAGGCCCGGCAGATCCTGGGCCTTCACGACGGCGGCGTGGCAGGAGGGGCGGCCTCGTGACGGAGCGCGCGTACACGGTCATCCAGGCCTTCTCGGCGGGGGGCGTCCTCCGGCTCACGCTGAACAACCCGTGGCGCAAGAACGCCATCGGGCCGGCGATGGTGAGCGAGCTCCTCGACGCCCTCGCGGCGGGCGCGGCGGACGAGGCGGTGCGCTGCGTGGTCCTGACCGGCGCGGGCGACGCGTTCTGCGCGGGCGGGGACTTCGCGCAGATCGCGGGCGCCGAGGGGGCGCCGCCGCCCGAGATGAAGGGCGATTACGCGGACCTCCTGCTCGCCTTCGCGAACTCTAGCAAGCCGATCGTGGCGCGGGTGAACGGCCACGCGCTGGGCGGCGGGCTCGGGCTCGTCGCGGCGTCGCATTTCGCGATCGGCGCCCGCGGCGCCAAGCTCGGGACGCCGGAGATCAACGTCGGCCTGTTCCCGATGATGATCATGGCGGTGCTCCAGCGGCACGTGAGCCGGCGCAAGCTGCTGGAGATGATGCTCCTCGGGCAGCGCCTCGACGCCGACGAGGCCGCGCAGTGCGGACTCCTCAACAAGGTGGTCGAGCCGGGCGCGCTCGACGCCGCGGTCGACGAGGTGACCTCCGCCATCGCCTCGAAGAGCCCGATCGCGGTGCGCCTCGGCCTCGAGGCGTTCGCGGCGCAGGACGATCTCGACCTCGAGTCGGCGCTGCCGCTCCTGCGCGAGCGGCTCGCCGGCTGCCTCGCGACGGACGACGCGCGGGAAGGGCTCCTGGCCTTTCTGGAGAAGCGAAAGCCCCGCTGGTCGGGCAAGTAGGCGCGCCGGGGCGCGCAGGGAGAGGTGGCCCGTGAACATGCGAGAGCTCGTGAAGGACCTCGAGGCCCGCCGGGAGCTGGTGCGGCGGATGGGCGGCGAGGAGCGCGTGGCGAAGCAGCACGCGCGCGGGAAGATGACGGCGCGGGAGCGGCTCGCGGCGTTCTTCGACGACGGCGTGCACTTCGAGGTGGGGATGCACGGCACGCAGATGGGGCTCGCGGCCGGGCCGGACGGGAGCGACCGGCCGCCGGCGGACGCGGTGGTCTGCGGGTTCGGCAAGGTCGACGGGCGGATGGTCTGCGCGGCGGCGTACGACTTCACCGTGAAGGGCGGCAGCATCGGGCAGACGGGCGAGGAGAAGGTGACCCGCCTGCGGCAGATGGCGCTCCGCGGCCGCTGGCCGATCGTGTGGTTCATCGACTCGGGCGGGGCGCGCATCGATCCCGGCTCGATGCACCCGGACAGCATCTCGCTGTTCGCCGGCTCTGGGCACCTGTTCCGCGAGCAGGTGCACATGAGCGGCGTCGTGCCGCAGGTCGCGGCCATGGTGGGGCCCGGCGCCGCGGGCACGGCGTACATCCCGGGGCTCGCGGACTTCGTGCCGATGGTCAAGGACGTCGGCTCGCTCGCGCTCGGCGGCCCGGCGCTCGTGCGGGCGATGACGGGCGAGGACATCTCCGAGCAGGAGCTCGGCGGCAGCAAGGTGCACACGACGAAGAGCGGCGTCGGGGACGCGGAGTACCCGAGCGACGCCGAGTGCATCGCCGCGGTGAAGCGGTACCTGTCGTTCTTCCCCTCGAGCTGCGACGAGGAGCCGCCGCGCCTGCCGGTCACGGATCCGATCGACCGGCGGGAGGAGTCGCTGCTCGACCTCCTGCCGGAGAGCCCGCGGCGCGCCTACGACATGCTGAAGCTGATCGACGCCATCGTCGATCACGGCGAGCGGTTCGACCTGAAGCCGCGGTGGGCGCGGTCGATCATCACCTGCCTCGCGCGCATCGGCGGCCAGCCGGTCGGCGTCGTGGCGAACCAGCCGACCCAGATGGGCGGCATCCTCGACGTGGACGCGTCGGACAAGGCCGCGCGCTTCATGCAGATCTGCGACGCGTTCAACATCCCGCTCGTGTTCCTGCAGGACGTGCCGGGGTTCATGATCGGCTCGAAGGTCGAGCACGAGGGGATCATCCGCCACGGGGCGAAGATGCTGCACGTCATGGCGGCGGCCACGGTGCCCAAGATCACGGTGGTCGTGCGCAAGGCGTACGGCGCGGGCTACTACGTGATGTGCGGGCGCGCGTACGAGCCGGACCTCATCGTCGGCTGGCCGACCGCGGAGATCAGCGTGATGGGGCCGGAGGGGATGCTCGGGATCGCGGCGAGGAAGATGTTCGGTGACGCGCCGCCGCCGCCGGAGGTGAAGCAGGGGATGGTCGACGCGATCCAGAAGAACATCGACGTGATGAAGGTCGCGGGCTGGGGCCTCATCGACGACGTGATCGATCCGCGGGACACCCGGAGGGCGATCGCGTGGGGGCTGGAGCTCGCGCGGAAGAAGCGGGTGGAGCGGCCGGAGAAGAAGCGGGGGATCCTGCCGGTGTAGGGAGCCAGGGACGGGGTGCTCGGCCTCAGGGGGTCCCAGCCGCGCCTCGGCGCATCCCTGTCGTTACTCGTCGTGAGCCTCGTGTTCCGGCGCCTGGCTGACCTCGGGCTTCGGCGTCGGCACGGCTCGCGGCGCGGCCGCGTAGAACGGCTCTGGTGCGCTCTTCACGCGAAGGAGCGTCGTGTTCTTGGCGGGGACGACGGCGGTATACGCATCCAGGCCCAGCGCGGTGCCCGGCTCGTTCGCGTGCAGCGTGGCCGTGACCTCGTAGAGGCCCTCGCGGTTGAACGTGTCGGCGGGGCAGACCTCCCGGAGGAGGAGCGAGACGTCGGCCGATGCGCCGGGCTTCAGCGTCCTGAAGAGATCGCGCGGGATCGCCCCTGTCGGCGGGGCCGCCGTGCATATCGTCTCGCCGTTCGGGCCGGCCACGTGGAACTCGAGCATCCGAGACCGGATGGCGACGGTCATGGGGCGCCTGCCAGCGTTCTTGGCGCTCACCCGGACGACGATCGAGCGAGGGCTCGCCGCGTCGGACCAGGGCTCGCTCGTGAGCTCCAGACGAGGCGCGTTGGCGTCCACGATCGGCTTGCTCGGCGGACCGGCGCCGTGGCCCTTGTCCGGCGAAACGCGCTTGTCCGGGGACTCGCCAGCTGGCCTGTCCGCGGACGTCTGGGCCGCTTTGTCGTCCGTGGGGTGAGCCGCTTTGTCGCCCGTGGCCTGAGCCGCCTTGTCGCCCGTGGCCTGAGCCGCCTTGTCGCCAGGAGACTGAGCCGTCTCGTCCGCCGGAGAGGCTGGCTCGGCGCCGCCGGCATCGTCCGCGGCGGCCTCCTTCGGGGGCAGCCCGTAGCTCAGCACGACGGTGGGCGCCGCGAGGCCGGGCGCAGGGGCGAACGCCGGCGGCTGGTCCGTCGACTCCGCAGCGAACGGCGCCGCCGGCGGCTTCTTCGACCACTTGGGCGGCGGACCCCAGCCGTACCAGGTCCTCACCACCGAGCCGCCCGCGAGCGCCGCCTCGTCCTTGCCGAAGCAGAGCAGGCGCGGGTCGAAATGCTCCATGTACGACTGACCGGGCGCCAGCAGCAGCGCGCGCCGCTCCGGGAAGCCGCTCGGCTTGAGCCCCGCGGGCGCGGCGCAGCGGACCGTCTTCTTCGTGCGCTTGTTCGGCGTGTCGACCTCCAGGCGCAGCAGCCGCACGTCCGCCGGGATGCGCATCGGCCGCACCCCTTCGTTGTCGATCCGCAACGTCCATGGCCCGTGAGGCGACGGCGCGATGAGCCACAGGCGCGCCGGAGCAGGCGGCAGCGGCGGGGACTCGGGCGCCTTCTTCTTCGCGCTCGCCTTGGGCGCGCCGACGCTCGCCTTGGGCGCGGCGACCTTGCTCCCGCCGGGCGGCGGAGCGGCGCCAGCCTTCGGCCCCTCCGCGGGCACGGCGGAGCCCGGCCGTTCGGTCTGCTGCGCGGGGCTCGACTTCTCCTCCGCGAGCGCAGGGCTCGACGCGAGCCCCATCACGGCCGCTGCAACAGGAGCGATCGAGGTGAACAGACAGGCGATCCGGACGAGACGTGTGCGCATGGAGGATCCGTTCGGGAGCGAACGCTTCCGCTTTCTTTCCGGGGGCGTCAACCTTAGCGTAGCCAGCGAGCCTGGCCTCCTCCGGAGCGCTCAGGCGCTCTCCCACCGCTCGAAGCGTGGTCATGCGCGGCCTGTACGCCATCGTCGACACCGACTCGCTCGCGCGCCGCGGGCTCGATCCTGCGGCGTTCGCCGAGGCCGTCCTCGACGCGCGCCCCGCGGCCATCCAGCTGCGCGACAAGCGGGGCGGGGCGGCCCAGACGCTCTCGCTCCTCCGCGCGATCCAGCCCCTGGCCGCGCGCGCGGGGGTGCCGCTGTTCGCGAACGACAGGGCGGATCTCGCGATCCTCGCCCGCTGCGACGGCGTGCACGTCGGCCAGGACGACCTCCCGGTGGCCGCGGTTCGCAGGCTGGCGCAGCGCGCTTCCGTCCCGCTGCGCGTCGGGCTCTCGACCCACACGTCCGCGCAGATCGAGGCCGCGCTGCGGGCGTCGAGCGAGCTCCGCGACGCCAGGGATTCCGGCGATTCCCTCGAGCGCCTCGACTACGTCGCCATCGGGCCGATCTTCGCGACCTCGAGCAAGGAGCGCCCCGACGCCGTGGTCGGCCTCGAGGGGCTCGCGTCGCTGTGCGCCCTGGTCGAGCGGGTGCGTCCCGGGCTCCCGGTCGTGGCGATCGGCGGCATCTCGCTGGAGAGGGCGGCCGAGGTGGGCGCGCGCTGCTCCGTCGCCGCGATCATCGCCGCGCTGCTGCCGGATCAGGGCACGCCCGCGCCGCGCGCCCTCGAGGAGGTGAGCGCGCGGGCGCGGGCGCTCCAGCAGGCGCTCGCGCTGGCGGGCGCGCGCGCGGCGCCGGCGGACAGGGGCGCGCGATGAGCCTCACGCTGCTCGCGGCGGCCGCCGCGGTGGCCGCGACCGTGGGCTACATGGCGTCGCGCCGCGAGCGGGAGGCGCCGGGAGGGAACGGCGGCGAGCGCGCGCGAGGCGCGCCGGCGGCGCCCCCGGGGGACGCGCCGTGGCACGAGCTGCCGCTCGCCCTCGGCGACGTGGTCCTCGCCGGGAGCGAGGAGCGCTGGCTCTCGGGCGCGATCGTCGCGCGCGAGCGGGGCGAGATCGTCGCCGCGGTGTTCCTCGCGCCCGAGGGCGGCGCGCACGGGGCGGTCGTGGCCTTCCCCGCGCCTCGGCGCGAGATCCTGTGGCTCGCGCCCGCGGCGGCCGATTCGCCGGACGAGCCGCCGGCGACGCTCGAGATCGCGGGCGCGACCATGCGGCGGCGGGCGCGGCTGCCGGCGGCGCTCGAGCGGTGCGGGCAGGGCGCGCCCCCCGTGGGCGACGCAGGGATCATCGCCCTCTACGACGGCCCCGGGCGCGACGCGGCCGTGGTGCTCGCCAGCGAGGGGCGGATCCACGCGTGGGCCGGGCGGCGCATCGAGGACGGCGGATACGAGCGGCTGGGCGGAGGCGGCGAGGGCTGACGCCGGCCCGCGCGGCCACGCGGGCGCGCGGCGCCTGTCAGCCGACGACGCTGCGCAGCTCCGCGATCAGCGACGCCATCGCGAGGCTCGGCGAGGCGTTGCGCTCGAGCTGCGCCACGGCGCGGGAGACCGCCGCGTAACGCCGGGCCGACAGGCCTGCGTGGCGCGGATCGGACGCGACCGCGGCGCGGGCCTCGCGGGCGAGCGCGGCGCTCAGCGCGCGGAGGTCGTCCTTGAGGGCGCCCTTGTCGCGGTCCACCGACTCGGCGAACGCGACGGCGGGCCCGAGGTCCCGGGCGGCCGCGGCCTCGAGGACACGCTTTACAAAGGCGTCGCGCGAGGCGGTCTGCTCCTCGTCCGCGAGATCGAGCGCCGTGGACGCGCTGCCGGCGGCGAGCTCGACGGCGAGGTCGTGCCGCCCCTCGGGCACGCCGCGATCGCGGAGGATGCGGCGGATGAGGGCCTCGGAGAGCGGGGCGAAGCGCACGGGCAGGGTGCGCGAGCGGATCGTGTTGAGCAGGCGGTCGCCGCGCGAGGTCAAGAGGATGAAGTGGGTGCCGGGCCGCGGCTCCTCGAGCGTCTTGAGGAACGCGTTCGCGGCGCCGACGCTGAGGTCCTCGGCGTCGCGGACGATGAACACCCGAGCGCGCCCCTCGTGGGGCGGGTAGGCGGCGCGGGCGAGCACGATGGCGCGGACCTGATCGACCGAGATCTCGATCAGCTCGTCGCGGCTCCGGCCGATGACGGCGGCGGGGTAGAAGTTCTTCGCGACGATCTGCACGTCGGGGTGGAGCGGCGCCGCGGGGCGCCCGTCGGAGCGCGCGGCCGCGCGCCGGCACGCGTCGCAGCGCCCGCAGCCGAGCGGGTCGCCCCCCGTGCAGACGAGCGCCTGGGAGAGGGCGACGGCCGCGAGCTCCTTGCCGACGCCCGGCGGGCCCTCGAAGCGGTAGGCGTGGTGCACGCGGCCCGCCTCGAGCGCGCGCACGAGCGTGCCGACCGCGGTGTCCTGGCCGAGGATGTGGGAGAACGGCACGGCCCGCTATCTAGCACGACCGGGGGTCGACCTGGTCCCGGTCCGCGCAGCGCGCGAGGCCGCCCGGTGGCGGCTTCCTTCCCGCGCGCCATCCCGCGCGTGATGGCGTCCTCCTCATCGTCATTGCGCGCGGCGATGATAGGTTGCCGCGCATGCGCGTCCTCGTGCTCGGCGGCACTCGATTCATGGGTCATTTCCTGGTCTATCGCCTGCTCGCGGCGGGCCACCAGGTCACGCTCCTGAACCGCGGCGCGACGCCCGACGCGTTCGGCGATCGCGTCGCGCGGGTCCGCTGCGATCGCGCGGCCGGCGATCTCGCGCAGGCGCTCGGAGGTCGCGAGTTCGACGCCGCGGTGGATTTCACCGCGTACACGGCCGCGGACGGCCGCGCGGCGGCCCAGGCGCTCGGCGGCGGGCGCATCGGCCACTACGTGATGATCAGCACCGGCTCGGTGTACCTCGTCCGGGAGGCGTGCCCGCGGCCGTCGCGCGAGCGCGACTACGACGGCCCGCTCCTCCCTGAGCCCGCGGGCGAAGAGGACCGCGCGGCGTGGGCTTACGGCGTGAACAAGCGCGGCTGCGAGGAGGAGATCGCCGCCGCCTGGCAGAGGGACCGCTTTCCCGCGACCGTCCTGCGCATCCCGATGGTGAACGGGGAGCGCGATCCCTACCGCCGCCTCGATCGGTACATCGTCCGCATGCTCGACGGCGGTCCGCTGCTCGTCCCGGACGGCGGTGGACACGCGGTGCGGAACGTCTACAGCGGTGACGTCGTCAGGGCGATCGTGAAGCTGCTGCTCGTGCCGTCGACCTTCGGCGAGGCGTACAACCTCTGCATGGACGAGACGCCGACGCTCACCGAGCTGCTCGAGCTCATCGCCTCGCAGCTCGGCGCGCCGGCGCGGCTCGCGCCGATCCCGTCGGCGGCGATCAGGGCCCGCGGCATCGATCCGGTCGCGATGTCGCCGTTCAGCGACCGCTGGATGTCGATGCTGGATCCGGCGAAGGCGAGGGCGGAGCTCGGCTTCCAGCACACGCCGCTCCGGCGCTGGCTGGAGACGGTGATCACGTCGCTGCTCGCGAACCCGCGTTCCGAGCCGCCGGACGGCTACGAGAAGCGCGCCGAGGAGATCGCGCTCGCGGCGGAGCTCGCCGGCGCGGCGGGGGGTGGAGGGCGCTGACCCTGCGCGGGGCGCCTTCGCCCGCGAGCGGATAGAGAGGCAGGCGGGCGCCCTCGTCGAACCGGCGTCCGCTTGCTGCGAACCATCGGACGGAGGGAGATCTCGCGATGCAGGAGTTGCAACCCAAGCGGGTCCTGGCGGCCATCGACGCCTTCCTGAGCACGCCGCTCGACGCGGCGCTGTCGCGGCACCGTGAGGCCGATCCGGCCGAGCGCGCGCTCGCGCTGTTCCACGAGGTCGCCGCCGCTGTCCCTGCCTATCGCCGCTTCCTCGCGGAGCACGGCGTGGACCCGGCGGCGATCCGGACGCCCGCGGATTTCGCGACGCTTCCGGTGATCACGAAGCAGAACTACGTGCTCCGGCACCCCATCGCGGATCTCTGCCGCGGGGGGCGGGTCGAGCCGTGCGACATGATCGCGGTCTCCTCGGGTTCGACCGGAAAGCCGACGTTCTGGCCGCGCTCCGTCACGGACGAGCTCCCGGTCGCCCGGCGCTTCGAGCAGGTGTTCCACGACGGCTTCCGGGCCGACACGCGCCGCACGCTCGCGGTCGTGTGCTTCGCGCTCGGCTCGTGGGTCGGCGGGATGTACACCGCCGCGTGCTGCCGTCACCTCGCGGCGAAGGGGTATCCGATCACGGTCGTCACGCCGGGCAACAACAAGGACGAGATCTTCCGCGTCGTGCAGGATCTGGGGCCGGCGTTCGAGCAGGTCGTCCTGCTCGGCTATCCGCCGTTCCTGAAGGACGTCATCGACACCGGGCGTGCCCGGGGCGTCGACTGGGCGCCTTTCCGGATCAAGCTCGTGATGGCCGGGGAGGTGTTCAGCGAGGAGTGGCGGACCCTGGTCGGCGAGCGCGTCGGGTCGACGTCGCCCTGCTACGACTCGGCCTCGCTGTACGGGACGGCGGACGCCGGCGTGCTGGGCAACGAGACGCCGCTCAGCGTCGCGATCCGCCGGTTCCTCGCGGGGAGGCCGGACGCCGCGCGCGCCCTGTTCGGGCAGGACCGGCTCCCCACGCTGGTGCAGTACGACCCCGCGGAGCGGTTCTTCGAGCAGCGCGACGGGATGCTCCTCTTCTCGGGCGACAACGGCGTCCCGCTCGTCCGTTATGCGATCCTCGACAGCGGGGGCATTACCTCGCACGCGGACATGATGGCGGCCCTGGCCGGCTTCGGCTTCGACCCGCGGCGGGAGCTCGACGGGGAGCGCGGGGCCAGGGAGCTCCCGTTCGTCCATGTGTTCGGGCGCTCGGATTTCACGGTGTCGTACTTCGGGGCGAACATCTATCCCGAGAACGTGGTCGTGGGCATCGAGCAGCCCGGCGTGAAGGAGTGGGTGACGGGGAAGTTCGTGCTGGAGGTCCGCGAGGGCGCGGACAGGGATGTGGTCCTCTCGGTGGTGGTCGAGCTCGCGCCGGGGGAGGGGGAGAGCGAGGCGCGGCGCGAGGCGGCGGCGCGGTCGATCGAGGAGCACCTCGTCCGGCTGAACAGCGAGTTCAGGAGCTACGTGCCGGCGGGGAAGCGGGCGCCGCGGGTGACGCTGAGGGCGGCGGGAGATCCGGAGTACTTCCCGCTCGGGGTGAAGCACCGGTATACGCGCAAGCCGGGGGGGTGAGGGCATAAGCGGTACAGGCACCTCGCGTCGTTCTCTGCACAATTCCTGAACTGTGCCTGGAACACCTGGGCCTGCGGCCGGGCCGGGCTGTGTTCATGTTTCGTTGCAAAGCGCCCAACAGAACGCCGCTACGTCGGGAAATCGCTCCGATGCCTCGAACTCGATGGCTCGCTCAAGCACCTTCCTCACCGCATCGCTGCACGGAAGCTGCTCCAGCACCCGCGCCGGATAGCGCATCATGATCGGTGGCAGCTCCGCTCCGTGCAGACAGAACACCGCCGTCATGCCGAGCCCGTACACGTCTGCGCGCGCGTCTGCGTCCTGCGGGCGGTGCATCAGCTCCGGCGCCGCATAGAGGAACGTCCCCAGCGCGCCGCTCCTCGTGCCGCCCGTCGTGTCGCGCGCCCAGACCAGATCGAAGTCCGTGATCCGGGGCAGCCCGTCCGCGTCGAGCAGGATGTTTGCCGGCTTCACGTCCCGGTGCACGAGCCCCCTCCCGTGCGCGAACGAGATCGCCTCTCCAGCGCGGAGGAGCATCGGTATTACCCGCTCTGCTGGCAGCCGCTTCCCGATGACCGCGCTGTGCACGTCCTCGCCATGGACGAGCTCCATCACGAAGTAGTGCCAGCCGCTGTCCTCGCCCTTGGGATCGAGCATGCGCACCACGCCGGGGTGGTCGAGCTCGGCCATCGCGCGCGCTCCCCGGAAGAACCGCTCCCGGCGGATCTCGTCGCCCGCGAGGTTCGGGTGCAGCACCTTGATCGCCACGGGCAGGTCGCCCCGCCCCGCGTCGAGCGCGCGCCACACGGTCGCGAACCCCCCTCGACCGATCCGCTCGAGCAGCAGGTAGCGGCCTTCGCCGAGCTCCTCGCCCACGTGCAGCTGGCCGCCTTCCCGGCGTTTGCGCCGGAGGTCGAGGATCTCCCCGTCCACTTCCGCCGTGCTCGCACCGGCGGCCTGGAGCTTCACCCTGCGCTGCTGCGCTGCCGCAAGCCTCTTGTCGATCGCGCGGATCGCGTCCTCGGCCTCGCGCAGGGTGGAGGCGAACGTGCTGGGCGGCTCTGGCTTTTTGACCGGTGCCTCCGGCCGCGCGCTCGCAGCGGCTTCTTCCACCGTCGCGCGGATGCCTCGGACGACGTCCCTCCACGCTTCATCCGGGTTGGCCCAGCTCGTCACCGCCCCGCCGTCCCGCGGCAGCGCCTGGAGCTCCGAAAGAGCGGTGCCCTCCAGGTCGCACGCGCGCACCAGGATGGGCACCACGCGCGCCGCCCCGCTGCGATGCCGCTCCAGCGCTCGCCCGAGCTCTCGCTCGTAGCAGCTGTCCGAGGCGAGGAACGCCTCGCTCACCAGCAGCAGCACCACCTCGGCGGCGGAGAGCTCCGCCGCGATCGACTCGTCGAGCACCGCGCCAGCGCCGAGCCGGCCGCGGTGCCAGGTGCTCACCAGGCCCTGCCGCTTGAGGGAGGCGAGGTGCGCCTCGAGCGCTTCGAGGTGCGACCGATCCGCGGGGGCGTAGGAGATGAAGACGTGGACCGCCATGCGCAGAGGAGCGTCGCTGCGGCGGCGAGCTCGCTCGCGTCTCGGCCGCCCGCTCCGCGCCGATCAGGCTATCAGACGCGGCGCTGCTCCTCGACAGCGCGACGATGGCTCGTCCGCGCGGCGGTGAGGCGCCCGCTCTCTCTCGCTGGTAAAGGGCTGCCCAGCACCCATGCTCAACACCTCCCCCCCGCTCATCGTCCTCGGCTGCGGCTTCACCGGCGCGGTGGTCGCCGGCCTGCGGAGGGCGTCCGGCGGCCGCGTCGTCGCGACGACGCGCTCGCCGGAGCGCGCCGCGGAGCTCGCGCAGGCGGGCATCGAGGTGAGCGTCCTCCCGGCGCTCACCGCCGAGGCCGTCGACCGGCTCGTCACGGACGGCGCGGACGTGCTCGTCGCCTTCCCGCCCGACGGCGCGACCGACGCCGCGATCGCGCCTTCGCTCCGCCGCGCGCGCGCGATCGCGTACGTCTCGTCGACCGCCGTGTACGGCGACGCGAGGGGGCGCATCGACGAGGCGACGCCCACGTCGGCCGACGGCCCCCGTGCGGCGGCGCGCCTCGCGGCCGAGGACGTGTACCGCGCGCGCGGCGCCGTGGTGCTGCGCGCCGCGGGCATCTACGGCCCGGGCCGCGGCTTGCACCAGCGGCTCTTGCGCGGCGACTTCCGCATGACCGGCGAGGGCGATCGGCAGGGCAGGAACGTCGTCTCGCGCATCCACGTCGAGGACCTCGCGCGCCTCGCGCTCGCGGCGCTGGAGCGCGCCGATCGCGCCGCCCCCGGCGAGGCCTTCCTGGTCGCAGACGACGCGCCCGTGCCGCAGATCGAGGTCGTCCGCTGGCTCTGCGCGCGGCTCGGCCTCGCGCTGCCAGCCGGGGCGCCGCGGGAGGATCTGCACGAGACGCTCCGCCACGATCGCGCCGTGGACAACGCGAAGATCAAGCGCGCCCTCGGGATGGCGCTGCTCTACCCGAGCTACATCGAGGGGTTCGAGGCGTGCCTGGCCGTCGAGGCCGAGGCGCCGGCCCCCGCCGCGGGTGAGCGCGCCCCGCTGCACCGCGGGTGAGCCGCGCTGGCATCGCGGGTGAACCGCCGCGCGGCCGCGCCGTTCGCCGCCCGCGCTGTCACGCCTCGTCGTCCGCGCTGCCTTGCGGCGGCTCCTGCGGCTCCGTCGCGTCGAGCCGGTCGAGCTCGCGGAAGAGCGCGTCCAGATCGAGCGTCAGCCCCTCGCAGCCCGGAACCTCCCGGAGCACCCCTCCGGGCGCGGTGAGGCGGCGCTGGTAGAGCCCGCCGCGCGCGAGCTCGTGGATCTCCAGCGTGCGGAGCTGCGGATCGAGCACCCAGTACCAGCGCACCCCGAACGCGGCGTACTCCTCGAGCTTCTCGACGCGATCGCGCCGGCTGTCCCGCGGCGAGGGGGAGACGATCTCGACCATGAGGTCCGGCGGTATGCCGACGGCGCCACGGGCCGGGGGCCTCCGCGACGTCGGGAGGAACGCCGACACGTCGGATTTGCGCCCGCGCCGCGGCTTGAGCGCGTACTTCACCTCGGAGCCGAAGACGAAGCCGCCGCGCGGGATGAGCCAGGCCCGCAGGGTGTGGATGAGCCAGGCGACGGCCAGCTCGTGGACGCAATCGGGCATCTCTTCCTCGACCAGGCGGCCATCGATGAGCTCACCGGCTTCGTCTTCCGGCAGCGCTGCCCACTCCGCGACGGACAAGAGGCGGGCTGCCTGGGGCTCAGGATACGGGCGCTGGCTCACGCCTGGAAAAGTACCATCACCGCGCGCCTCGTGCCGGGTCATGCGCGGGGTCGCGGGGTCACGCGGCGCGGCGACGCACGATGCCCAGCGAGGCGTCCATGCCTGCCGTGAAAATCAGGCATCGACGGACGGGATGGCCACGACTAGGGTCGAGGCTCTTGGAGGATCGTTGGATGAAGCTTGGGTATTGGATGGTGCTTGCACTTGCGGCTGCCGCGGTGGGCGCGGGTTGCGGTGATGACGAAGGCGCGAGCAGCGGCGTCGGGCCAGGCGGCTCGGGCGGGGCCGGCGCTGGAGGCGCTGGAGGCGGAGGCGCTGGAGGCGGAGGCGGAGGCGCCGGAGGCGCCGGCGGAGAGGGTGGCACGAGCGACGGCGGGAGCGGCGGGCAGCCCCCGACGCCGCGGTGCGAGCCGTCCGACCCCGCGCTGGCCGATCGCGACGCGGACGAGCTGTACGCGGCGGAGGAGGTCCCGCGCTTCGACTTCTACCTTCCGGAAGAGCGCTGGGCGGAGCTCAAGGAGAACGCCCGCGACGAGCGGTATGTCGAGGCCGAGGCCTGCTACAAGGGCAAGAGCCTGGGCGTGGTCGGCCTGCGGTTCAAGGGCGGTTACGGCACGCTCGACATGTGCTTCGACGGGGAGGGGAACCTCACCTGTCCGAAGCTCAGCATGAAGGTGAAGTTCGACGAGTACGTCGGCGGACAGCGCTTCTACGCGCAGAAGCGCCTGAACTTCCACTCCATGATCTGGGACCCGACGAGGCTCCACGAGCGGATCGCCTATGGCCTGTTCCGGGAGATGGGCGTCGCCGCCCCGCGGAGCGCGTGGGCGACGCTGCGCGTGAACGGCGAGTCGCAAGGGCTCTTCTCGATGGTCGAGGACGTGGACGGCCGCTTCCTGGACCACCACTTCTCCGAGGCTCCGGACGGCGATCTCTACAAGGAAGCGTGGCCGATCTCGGACGACGCCGGCTACTTCGCGGAGCGGATCGAGACGAACGAAGACGTGGCCACGCACGAGCGATTCGTCGCGTTCTCGACCGCCCTCGCGTCCGCCGAGGGCGCGGAGCGGCTCACCGCGCTGTCGGAGTGGACGGACATCGAGCAGCTGCAGCGCTACATGGCCGTCGACGAGACGATCGTGAACTGGGACGGCGTCACGACCTACTACGCCAACGAGGCGGGCGCCGCGTTCAACCACAACTTCTACTTTTACGACGAGCCGTCCTCGGGCAAGTTCCACCTCATCCCGTGGGATCTCGATCAGACCCTCGGCCCCAGCACCTACTTCGGCCACGTGCCGCGATGGACGGAGACGCCGGCGGACTGCAGCGCCGTGGTCCCGGTGTTCATGGGCTCCGAGCACGTGCGCCCGCCGGGCTGCGACGCGCTGTTCGCCGCCTTGAACCAGGACGCGGCGGGCTACAAGGCCGCGCTGCAGGCGCTCTATGAGGGCCCGTTCAGCGAGGGGCGGCTCGAGGAGCAGGTCGACAAGTACGCGGCGCTGATCCGCACCGCCGTCGAGGAGGACCCGCTCGGGCCCGGGCTCGCCGGGTGGGAGCCCGCGGTCGAGCGCCTCAGGAACGAGCTGCCGATCCTGCGAGAGCGCCTGGGCCGCTTCGCCGACGGCACGCCGCTCGCGCCGTTCTCGTTCACCGCGACGGGGATCAACGACTTCGAGGCCGCGGACACGCTCGGGCTGTACGTCGGGACGGTGCTGTCCACCAACAACGCGTCGAGCGCCGTGCAGGGCCTTTCGCAGGAAGATCCGCTGAACGGCGCACAGAGCATGCTCCTCCGCTTCGACTTCCGCGACGAGGCGTCTCCCTGGGGGCAGTACGTCTACTTCGGGGTGCCTCTCGCCGAGGGCATGATCGACGCGACGGCGCTCGAGGGGGTCCGCTTCTGGGCGCGGGCGGAGGCGGCGCGCGGGATGCGCTTCGACGTCGAGAGCCCGGCGCAGAGCGAAGGGCTCACGGGCGTTCGCCACGGATGGGACGTGCGGCTCACCGCGGAGCCGACGCTGATCGAGCTCAGGTTCGCCGAGATGGCGCTCCCCGGCTGGGCCATCGATCAGGGGCGCGACCCGGGCGACGACGTGAACGACGTGCTCCGGTCGATCGTCGGCCTCTCCTTCAGCGCGGAGATGAACGGCGTCCGCGCGAGCGGCTTCCTCGGCAAGGACAAGGTCGACTCGGGCACCATCGAGATCGACGACGTCGAGTTCTTCGGGCCGACGTCCGAGTCACCCTGAACGACGGATACGGAGGCCCGGAGCCGAGCGCCCCGGGTCTCCGCCCCTCCTGCGGCGCAGCCCGAGGCTCACGGCGAGGAGCAACGCGGCGACGCCGCCGGCGGACGGCGCGTCGCCGCCGAGGCTGCAGCTGCAGCCCGCCGACGCCCCGCTCCCGCTCGCGTCCCCGCCCGCGCCGGTGGAGGGAGCCCCACCCGAGCCTGAAGCGGCGTCCCCGCCCGCGCCCGATCCGGCGTCGCCTGCGCCGACCGAGGCGGCCGCGTCGAGCGTCGGACCCGCCGCCGTCGTCGTGGCAGGAGCCGGCGGCTCCTCCGCGCACATGCCGGCCACGCACCGCTCGCCCGCGGGGCACACGACGCCGTCGCAGAGGTCGACGCACGCCCCGCCACGGCACGTGGTGCCCGCGCCGCACGCGACGTCGGCGCACGCGGCCTCGACGCACCGCCCGGTGTCCGCGGCGCAGCGGTCCTCCGACGGACAGCCCCGGCAGCCGCACTGGACCACGCAGACGCCGCTCTCGCACACCTCGCCCGCGCCGCACGTCACGCCGTCGCACGGATCCAGGCAGCGGTCGCCGCGACAGGTCTGGCCGTGCGGGCACACCACGCCGTCGCACGGGGCGCGGCACACGCCATCATGGCACACTTGGCCGACATCGCACTTCGCGTCGACGCACGCCTGCTCGACGCACAGGCCCTCCACGCACACGAGCCCGGGATCGCACGGGAACTCGGCCGAGCCGCAGCGGTTCACGCAGCGGCCGCGGCTGCACACCTGGTCCTCCGGACACGGCGCCTCCTCGTCGACGATGTCGTCGCAGTCGTTGTCGATGCCGTCGCACTGCTCGGTCTGGCTACCAGGCTCGACGATCGGCGTGCAGATCGCCTGTCCCTGCGCGTCGCAGTCGGAGATGCCCGCGCGGCACGCGCCCACGTTCTCTTCGACCTCGCACGGCCGGCCGGCCGCGGGGCACGTGATGCCGGAGAAGCGGAACAGGAAGTCCTCGTAATCGAGATCATTGCCGTTGACGCCCGCGCTGCCGGCGGCGTTCTGGAAATCGAGATCCTCGAACCCCAGGTAGAACGTGTTGGCGAGCTGGTTCGACCTGTAGATGAGATCGGAGTACCAGGGCCCCGGATTCTCGCACGCCGTACACTCCACGTTGAACCGGTGCTCGGTGTAATGGTACTGCGTGGCGTTGCCGTTGCCGGTGCCGTTCGGGTTGGGGATCAGCACGAAGCCGATGAGGCCTCCCGCGTAGGCGGGGTTCTCCCGGATCGAGACGGCCGTCAGCTCGCGCTGCTCGGGGGACGGCAGGGAGCCCGAGAACGGAAAGAGGATCTGGATATCGCTCTCCGGCGCCGGCGTGCTGAGGTTGTCTCGGGTGTCGAGCGGGACGTACAGCGGCGGGTCGCCGCTGTCGCGGCCGTCGTCGACGTTGTACCAGCCGACCGCGAAGTTGGCGCCGCCCCCCTTCTCGATGTACTTGCCGCTGAACTCGCAGAGCGGCGAGAACACCTGGGGCTCCACCGCGGCGTCGGCCACGACGTCGATCATCTCGTCGAGCATGTCGTTCTTCGCCGAGCCGTTCAGCAGATCGCTCAATCGGCTCGTGATCACGGGGACGACGGTGCCGTTCGGCTGCACCACATCCGCGCGCGCCGCCCCGCCCGTGCCGAGCGCCACGAGGAGGGCGACACGCCACGCGAGAGAAGACGGTTTGTTGGGGGTCGACCAGCGCATAGGGCTTCTCCTTCCGACAGGACACGTGAGTCCGGATCGTAAATTGGACTCGAGTTTTGCTCTCCTGTCCAGACGACGCGCGCGCCCGCTCGAACTCGATAACGACGGATGTGGAGGACCAGCCCACGTGAGAACACTTCGTGTCTGTGCGCACGAAGACGGGCAATCCACTTTTTCCAGTGCGCTGGATGACGGGTGATGTGATGACGAGGCGGCGCACGGCGCCGGCTCTGCGACGCCGTCAGCGTTCTTCCGCGTTCTTCAGCGTCTTCCGCGTTCCGCGAGCCAGTGGCCGATCGAGCCGGCAGGCTCCGCCGTGTCACGATGCGCCGACGGCGGCGGCGCTCACGCCGTGCCGTCGACGCGCGCCGCGCCAGCCGTCCGGGCCGAGGCCGCTCAGCCGTCCTGCTCTGCCGGTTCTTCCCGCTTGCGCGCGAGCGCCGCGAGCTCGCGGACGAGCTCCGGCACCCCCTCGCCCGTCGCGGCGCTGATGAGGTGGAGCTTCACCTTCGCCTTCGCGAACCGCGCCTTGAGCTTCGGGTAAGCGTCGCGCACCTCGGTCAGATCGGCCTTCGTCAGGACGACGATCTCCGGGCGCTCCGCGATCTCCGGGCTGAACTTCTTGAGCTCCTTGCGGAGCGCCCGGTAGTCGGCGAGCGGCTCGCGGCCCTCGCCCGGGTCGAGCGTCACGAGGTGGAGGAGCGCCCGCGTCCGCTCCACGTGCCTCAGGAACTGGATGCCGAGCCCGACCCCCTCGCTCGCGCCCGGGACCAGCCCGGGGATGTCCGCGATGACGAAGCTCGATCCGCCCGCCCGGACGCCGCCGCCGATCTCGACCATGCCCAGGATCGGGGTGAGCGTCGTGAACGGGTAGTCGCCGATCTTGGGCCGGGCCGCCGAGACGGCCGCGACGAAGGTGCTCTTGCCGGCGTTGGGGAAGCCGAGCAGGCCGACGTCGGCGAGCACCTTCAGCTCGAGGCGGAGCTCGCGGGCCTCGCCCGGCTCGCCCGGCTCGGCGCGCCGCGGAGCCCTGTCGTGCGGCGACTTGAAGTGCAGGTTGCCGCGGCCCCCCTTGCCGCCGCGGGCGACGATGACCCGCTGGCCGTGCTCGGTCACGTCGGCGAGCAGCTCGCCGCTCTCCGCGTCGAAGATCTGCGTCCCCACGGGGAGCTTCTCGACCCTGTCGGCGCCGGCGCGCCCGTGGCAGTCGCTCCCCATCCCGTGCTCGCCCCGGTCGGCCTCGAGCGTGCGCGCGTAGGTGAAGTCGAGTAGCGTGGACAGGCCTCCGTCGCCCACGAAGACGACGTCCCCGCCGCGGCCGCCGTCTCCACCCGCGGGGCCGCCGAACGGGATGTACTTCTCACGACGGAATGCGATCGCTCCATTGCCGCCATCCCCGGCGATCACCTTCAGACGGCACCGATCGACGAACCGCATGACGGCGGCTCATAGCATACAATTTAGGAAAGACCCCAAAGCGGAAGGGCGCCCCGCGCATCGGGCCGCCCGCCGGACCGCTCGCCCAGGAGACCCCAGGTGCCCGCTCGAATCCTGATCGTGGACGACAACACGAGCCTCGCCGGAAACCTCCGCGAAGTCCTGGAGGGCGCGCGCGAGCTCGACGTGGAGGTCGCCCTCGCGCCCGACGGCAAGCAGGGGCTCGCGGCCGCCCGGCGCGACGGGTTCGACGTCGCGGTCGTCGACGTCAAGCTCCCGGACGCGAGCGGCCTGGAGCTCATCGCCCCGCTCCGCGCCGCCGCCCCCCACGGCGAGATCGTCCTCGTCACCGGCTTCGCGACCGTCGACGCCGCCATGGCCGCGCTCCGCGCCGGCGCCTTCGCCTTCATCCTCAAGTCGTTCCGCCCCGAGGAGCTCATCTCCACCGTGGCCCAGGCGATCGAGAAGATCTCGCTGAAGCGCGAGCGGGAAGAGCTCGAGCGCCGGTACCGGGCGATCATCGACGCGGCGGACGTGCTCATCCTCGGCCTGAACGCCGGCGGCAGCGTCGCGCTCTTCAACCCGCGCCTGTCCGCGCTGACCGGCGTGTCCTGCGACGCCGCGCTCGGCATGGCGTTCTGCGAGGCGCTCGTCGACGAGCCCGATCAGCGCCGGTTCAACCAGTCGTTCCTGAGCGTGGTCGAGGGCGACGCCGCCGCCGAGGTCGAGGTCGGCGTCCGGGACGCGGTGGGCGCGATCCGCCGCGTGCGCTGGCACCTCTCCGGCGTCCGCGGCGGCGGGCGCGGCGGCAGGACCGACCTCGTCTACGGCATCGGCATCGACGTGACCGAGCGGCGCGCCCTCGAGCGGCGGGCCGCCGACGCCGAGGCCCTGAACGCCATGGCCCCGCTCGCCCTCGGGCTCGCCCACGAGATCAGGAACCCGCTGAACGCCGCGGTCCTCGAGCTCCACCTGCTCAGCCGCGGCATCGACCGCCTCTCCGACGAGGCGATCCGCGAGCCCATGAAGCGGCGCGTCGGCATCGTCGAGGCGGAGATCGCCCGCCTGGGCCGGCTCCTCGGCGAGTTCCTCGAGCTCGCCCGTCCGCGCGCGCCCCACCGGGAGCCCGTCGATCTGGCCCGCGTCGTGCGCGACGTGCTCGACCTCGAGGAGGAGGCGTTCGCGAGCCACCACGTCGAGGTCGTCCGCGATCTCGCGGACGACTGCTTCGCGCTGGGCGACGTCGAGAAGCTCAAGCAGGTGGTCTTGAACCTCGTCGTCAACGCGCTCGACGTGATGCCCGACGGCGGGGTCTTGCGGGCGTGCGCGTCGGGGGATGCGCACGAGGTGTGGCTGTCGATCGGGGACACGGGGCCAGGGATCGCGCCGACGATCCTCGCCGAGATCTTCGATCCGTTCTTCACCACGAAGGCGGCGGGCACGGGCCTCGGGCTCGCGATCGTCCGGAAGATCGTCGACCAGCACGCGGGCCGCGTGGATGTCGACGCGCACGCCGCCGACGGCACGACGGTCCGGGTGAGGCTCCCCCGCTTCGTCCCCGAGCCCGTCGAGCGCCCGATCGGCTCGTCACCCCCCCGTGGCGCTGGCGCCTGACGGGGCCCGGAACGCGCACCGCCGAGCGGCGTTCACCCCACGATGCGCATGGGGGGCTTGAGCGGGAGGGGGGGCTTGGAGCCAGGGGCGGAGGGGATCGCGGAGGGGGCGGGCTTGGGCACCTCGCCCTCGAGGGCGGCGAGCGCGACGAACAGCCGGTCCATGCCGTAGTCGAGGGCCACCTCGCGCTGGAAGACGTGGGCGACCTTGATGAGGCGCAACGACGTCTGCTTGCCGAGGTCGATCTCGCGCTCGAGGAACGCCTCGAACGAGCCGTAGCCCTTCGCCTGATACAGCTCCTGCTGCTGGATCTCGGCGAGCACCACCCCGATATCGAAGAACCCCTTGTCGAGCCGCTTGCGGAGCGTGCGGATCTTCTGGGTCTGGTTGTGGAGCTCGGCGATCTTCGCCTTGATCTCCTCGGCGCCGCTCGGCACGCGGATGGTCGCCCGGGCGCTGCCAGGGGGCGCCGGCTCCGCGGCCCGGGCCCGCGCCTCGGCGGCGTGCTTCGCGGCGTGCCGCGCAGCCCAGGGCGCAGCGCCACGGAGGCCGAGCTTACGCTTCGACGCGCTCGACGCCGATTTCGAATCTTCCTTGATTACCGGATTCACGGGCTTCGCAAGCTGAGCTTCTGCGCCCCCCTTGCTGCTCGAAGAGGCCTTCTTCTTCATACCCGTCGCCTTCTCGGAGCTGCCCTGCTTTGTGATCTTCGGCATGTCGCTGCGTCCCCCGCTGGGTACGAGATCGTCGCGGCCCTTCGCCTCAAGCGCGCGCCGCCCGCGCGGCGGTAAAGACCCGCACGGCTGTCAAGCCCAATTGGCTCACCAGGTCGTCGCCTTACCAAAAAATCGACCACCCCGTCCACTAAGTTTCGGGGAGGCTCCTCGCTTTCCCGAAGGGCAGCATGACCCAAGATCGGTCCGAGAGCCAAAACCAGCGAGCATCGCACGCTATCGGTCCTCCCGGAAAGCTGGTCGTCGGCCGGAGCCCCTGGGTCGCGCCGGCCACATCGGTCCACAATCGCCGACCCCGGCGGGCTCGGCGCTGTGGCCCGGCGAAGGCCGCCTCCGCGACGCCTGTCGCGCGCTGGCCGCCTGCCGGGCGGTTGGTCATCCATCATCAGCCATCCCGCGCGACCCCGCGTCATCCCGCGCTCCAAGCGCAGGGGTGGGTCGTGGTAGATCCCGGTGATGACCTCTCCGCCCGCCGGTCGCGGCCCCACCGATGACGCCCCCAAGGCCGTGGTCGCTGATGCGCCGCGTCGTGCGAGCGAAATACCGCGAGGCGCGGCGAGCAGCCGGATTGCCGTGGTGGTGAACGGCAACGCCAAGAGCGTGACGGCGGAGGTGATCGAGACGCTCGATCAGATCCTTGACACCGGGGATCTGTTCGTCTCGCGGCGGGTGGAGGAGAGCGAGGGCATCGCGCGGATCCTGGTCGACCGGGGTTACGGCACGATCCTCACGGGCGGCGGCGACGGGACGTTCACGGTGGTGGTGACGGCCGTCGTGAACGAGGCGAAGCGGCGCGGGCTGCCGCTGCCCCGGTTCGGGCTGCTGCGCCTGGGGACGGGCAACTCGCTGGCGTGGGTGCTCGGCGCGTCCGGCGGCGCGGGCGCGAAGCCCGGGCTCGCGGTCGACCTCCAGCGGCTGCGCGCCGAGGCCGGGAGCCGGAACCTGCGGCTGGTGGAGGCCGAGGACATCCTGTCGCCGTTCTGCGGCTTCGGGATCGATGCGGTGATGCTCCGCGACTACAACGCGGTGAAGTCGGCGCTCGCGCGGGGCCCGCTGAAGCGGCTCGCGCCGGGGCCGGTGGCGTACGCCGTCGCCGCGACGACGCGGACGATCCCGAGCTACCTCGTGCGGCGAACACCGCACTGCCGCATCATCAACGAGGGCAACGACGCGATCCGCGTCGGCGAGAAGGGGGCGATGCTGGGGGCGCCCATCAAGAAGGGCGGCGTCATCTACGAGGGGCCGGCGAAGATCGCGGCGCTGTCGACGATCCCGTATTACGGCTTCGGCTTCCGGATGTTCCCCTATGCGGACGATCGCCAGGACCGGATGCAGCTGCGCGTGTCGGTGGTCTCGCCGTTCACGTTCGTGCGGAACTTCTCGAGCATCTGGAGCGGAGAGTACGACGACCTGGAGACGGTGTTCGATTACTTCGTGGACGAGGTCACCATCGAGATGGACCCGGTGACGAGCTTCCAGATCGGCGGCGACGTCCGCGGAGAGCGATCGCGGGTGCGCGTGCGCCTGACCGAGCCGATCCGGATCGTGGATTTCTACGCGCCGCCGCGCGGATGAGGCTCACCCGCCCGACTGGGCGCGAGACGACACGGATTGGACCAGAGTGGCACGACTCGCCTCGTGCTCATGGCGCAGGGTGGCACGTTGGGGCGCTTCGGGGACTCCTGGTGCCATGACTCCCGGGGTTTTCGCGGGATGAGCGGGGGGCGAGCGGCTGGCGCAACGCTTGCTCCGGGTCTGTGCCATGAACATCAAGCTGACCATTCTTCGCTCCGGTTCGGTGGGAATTGCCTCGCTTGCGCTCCTCCTCGGCGTGGCGTCGATCGGCGCTGGATGCGCCGCGCAGGTGACAGAAGGGGAAAGTGGTGAGGGCACCGACGAGGGCGCGCTCGAAGGCGAGGAGCTCGAAGGCGAGGAGGCCGAGGCGGCCTGTGAGATCGGCGAGTCGCGGAGCTGTACCGTCAACGGGACGCAGGGCTTCGAGCAGTGCGAGAACATCGACGATGTGGCGACCTGGACCGGGTGCCAGGCGGGCGGCGGCGCCGCCAGCACGCCGCTCGTGCTCTCGTTCGAGGAGCGGCCGGTCGAGTACGTGACCGCGATGAGCGGCGCCTTCGATCTGAGCGGGCTCGGGGCCACGATCGCCACCGACTGGCCGACCGCGGCGACGCCGTGGCTCGCGCTCGATCGGGACGGCAACGGGGCGATCGACGGCGGCGAGGAGCTGTTCGGCTCGGCGACGGTGCTCTCGAGCGGCGCCCGCGCCGACAACGGGTTCACCGCGCTCCGCGAGCTCGACACCGACGGAGACGGCCGGATCACGGCGCGGGACGAGGCGTGGTCGCGGCTCGTGCTCTGGAGCGACCGCGACGCGAACCGCGCGTCGAGCGCCGGCGAGCTCGAGCCGCTCGCGTCGCGCGGGCTCGTCGCGATCGAGCTCTCGTATGGACGCGATCGGCGCTGTGACGCGCGCGGCAACTGCGAGATCGAGCGGGCCTCGTTCACGTTCTCGGAGGGCGCCTCGACGCGGACGGGCGCCGTCGTCGACGTGCACCTGCGCTGGCAGTGACGCCGCCGCGGGGGGCGGCGCGGCGCCGCCGGGCGATCAGTCGTAGTACTCGTTGCCCAGGTGGGTGATGAGGTCCTCCCCCATGAGCCAGCGCATCGTGTTCTTGAGCTTCATCGACTGGATGAAGAGATCGTGCTCCGGGTACAGGGCCGGCGCGGTCATGGGGCTCTTGAAGTAGAAGCTGAGCCACTCCTGCGTGCCGCGCAGCCCGGCGCGCTGCGCGAGATCGAGGAGGAGCGCCAGGTCGAGCACCAGGGGCGCGGCGAGGATCGAGTCGCGGCAGAGGAAGTTGATCTTCACCTGCATCGGGTAGCCGAGCCAGCCGACGAGATCGATGTTGTCCCACCCCTCCTTGGCGTCGCCCCGAGGGGGGTAGTACTCGATCCGCACCTTGTGGAAGAGCTTGCCATAGAGCTCGCCGTACACGTGCGGCTGGAGGATGTGCTCGAGCACCCCGAGCTTCGAGACCTCCTTCGATCGGAACGCGTCCGGGTCGTCGAGCACCTCGCCGTCGCGGTTGCCGAGGATGTTCGTCGAGAACCACCCCGCGACGCCGAGCATCCTCGCCTTGAGCCCCGGGGCGATCACCGTCTTCATCAGGGTCTGGCCGGTCTTGAAATCCTTGCCGGCGATGGGGACCTCCTGCTTGCGCGCGAGCTCCCACGCGGCCGGGAAATCGACCGTCAGGTTCGGGGCGCCGTTCGCGAACGGGACGCGCTCCTTCAGGCAGGCCCACGCGTAGATCTGGGAGCTCGAGATCGCCGGGTGGTCCTCGGCGAGGCCCGCCTCGAAGCGCGCGACGGAGGAGTGGACCTCCGCCGGCGCGATATAGACCTCGGTCGATCCGCACCAGACGGCGACGGCGCGCGCGGCGCCGCTGTCGCGCAGGAAGTCGCGGATATCCTCCCGGACCTGCTCGACCATCGCGGCCTTGCTCGCGCCCTTCTTCACGTGGTTGCCGTGGAGCCGCCGGACGTACTGCGGGTAGAACACCGCGGGCATCGGGCGGATCCGCTCGAGCTCCTCGCGGACGGCGTCGAGGTGGCGGTGCTCGAGCACGTCCGCGTGCCGCGCCGACTCGTAGGCGTTGTCGGGGAAGATGTCCCACGCGCCGAACACCAGCTGATCGAGCGCCGCGATCGGCAAGAATTCCTTGATCCTGGGCGCGCGTTCGTCGGTGCGCCGGCCGAGCCGGATCGTGCCCATCTGGGTGAGCGACCCGATGGGCGCCGCGAGCCCGCGCCGCGCGAGCAGGGTGCCCGCGATGGTCGTCGTGGAGACGGCGCCCAGCCCCGGCAGCAGGACCCCGAGCTTGCCCTCCGCGGTCTTGATCTCTTTCGGCTGCTTCACGTGATGTGTTCCCCCCGTGGTCGTGGGCGCTCGCCGGGCGAGGGCGGACATCCGCCGGCGCCGTGGGCGCGGCGAGCGCGATGTCGGTCGAGGCCGCGCGGCGCTGCGACCCGCCGGGAGCATGAAGCTCGAACGCCGCGATCACCACGGGCCGGCGCGCGCGTGATGGCGTTTCCCGCGGGCGCCCTTCGCGCATTTCCGGCGCTCCCTTCCTCTCGGCGCCTCGGACGGCGGCATGAGGTGCTGGCACGAGGCGGGGTGTTCGCGACGCGCCGGGCTACCCCGGCGGGCGATCAAGGGGAGGGGCGCGGGTAGCCGGCGGCAGGGGTCATCGCCTCGATCCAGGCGCGGATCGCGGCGACGGCCTCCTCGTCGACGCGCCGGGTCGCGAGCGGCGGCATCTGCTCGGGCGGCGCGCCGGGCGCGTCGCGCCGGGACATGCTGCGGAGCACGGCGCTGCGATCCGGATCGAGGGGCCTCAGCCGGTCATAGCGGGCTCCCGGCGGCGCTCCGGGCGGGCGGACCTTCGCGGGCTGGTTGATCGCCGTCTGGTAGACGCGCGTGCCGGGCACGTCGCCCACCCGGCCGGCGGCGTCGATGTCGAGGCGCATCTCGAAGTGCGTCGCGACGCCGAGCGGGTGGTGGCAGGAGACGCCGCAGTTGACGTGCAGCAGGCCGAGGGCGCGCCGCTCCGTCGCGGTCCCGGGCACCTCGAGCGCGGCCGCGTCGGGGAGCGGGCCGCCCGAGGTCGTCGACAGGAGGCCGCGCTCGACGAGCTCGGCATACGTCAGTCCGCCGGCGCCCCGCGCGGCGAGCTGGATCGCCTCGAATCCAAGCGGGTTGTCGGTCTTGCCAGCGTGGCAACGGAGGCAGTCGACCTGCGCCGGGATCGCGTAGTCGGCGGCGCCGGGGACGTGGGGGACACCGGCCTTCACCTGCGTCGCGCTCGCTCCGTCCTCCGACCAGACGTAGGTGGCGCGCGTCCAGCGATCCTCCGCGGTCTTCCACAGGAACCTCGTCTCGATACGGCGGCTCGCGCCGGAGACGGGCAGACGGAACTCCTTCCACAGCTTTGTGCCGACAGGAAAGATCCAGTCGTTCATCCGGGAGGCATCGATGGTCGCGCCCAGAGGGAGGTAGATCCAACGCGTCTTCTCGGCGCCGTCGCTCCAGAGCTCGAAGGCCGGCTTGAACTCGCGGACACCCGCCGCGATCGTGCGCGCGCCGGGGTCGCTGTAGAGCCCGGTGCAGCGGAGATCGTGAGGATCGGTGTCGCCGTCCTTGCAAAGCGGCAGGCCTCCGCGCGCCTGGGCCGCGCCTTGGCCGGGGCGATCGCCTGTGCCGGCCGCGCGCGTGGTGCCCGCGGCCGCCGGGACGGTCTGGGCCGGTGCGGTGGGGAGAGGTTCCGGCCGGGGCGCCTCCTGCGCGCCGCAGCCGCCGCAGCCGGCCAGCAGCAGCGACGCGGCCACGGCTTGCCAGGCGCGGCCTCTCGTGGTGAAGGTGGAGAGGGAGGTGCCCGCTTGCCCGAGAGACCGAGCCACCGGCGCGTCGTGGGGCGCGCTGCCTATCTGACGAGAGCGTGCCATCGGACCGCCTGGTACCTCCTGCTGGCTGGCAGTGTAGCCGCCTGCGACAGGCGTGTGCAGGTCGCGGGGCCGCCCGAGGAGCCTCGCGAGGGCGGCCCTCCCGGCCAGGCCGCGGCGGGGAGCCCGGTCCAGGTGGCTCAGGGGAGCACGGGGGCGCCTGGCGCGGCGCTCGCCGCGCAAGACACGCCGGCCGCGCAGGGGGCGCCCGCCGCACAAGGCGCCCCCGCGGCGCAGGGGGCGCCCGCGAGCGCCGCGGAGCTCGCTCGCCCGGCGAAGTGCGGGGGCGTCCCGCAGCTCAAGCTCACCATGGTGGCGAGCGGGCTCGATCAGCCGACGTATGTCGCCGGGCCGCCCGGCGATCCGTCGCGCCTCCTCGTGCTCGAAAAGACCGGGGTCGTCCGGCTCATCAAGGGCGGCGCCGTCCAGCAGGCGCCGTTCCTCGACGTGCGATCGCGCGTGTTCTTCCCGGCGCCGAACGCGGAGGGCGGCCTGCTCGGGCTCGCGTTCCACCCGGACTACGCGAAGAACGGGCGCTTCTGGCTCCACTACTCGTCGGCCCCGCGCGGCAACGTGGTGATCGAGGAGTGGAAGCGCGCGGCGCAGGGCGGCGACTCCGCCCATCCCGAGCCGGTCAGGTCGCTGGTCGACGTGAAGCACGGCGCCTGGAACCACGTCGGCGGGATGCTCGCCTTTGGCAAGGACGGCTATCTCTACGCCGCGATCGGCGACTCCGCGCGATCGCCGAGCCCGGCGGCCGATCTCACCTCGAAGCTCGGCAAGATCCTCCGCATCGACGTCGATCAGCCGGGCAAGGCGCCGGCGGGCAACATGACGAGCGGTGACCCGATGATCTGGGACTACGGGCTCCGGAACCCGTGGCGGTTCAGCTTCGACCGGCTCACCGGGGACATGTACATCGGCGATGTCGGCCAGAAGAGCTGGGAGGAGATCCTGGTGGAGCGCCCTGGCCAGGGCAGGAACGATTATGGCTGGGAAGCGATGGAGGGCGCCCACTGCTACCCTCCTGGCGCGACGTGCAAGCCGCGCGGCGTCCCGCCCGTGGTGGAGCACCCGCGGAGCGAGGCGGGCTCCATCGTCGGCGGCTATGTCTACCGCGGGGCGAAGATCCCGTGCCTGCGCGGCCGCTACCTGTACGCCGATTACGTGACGGGCCGCTTCTTCTCCTTCGTGTGGGACGGCAAGGCAGCGACCGATCCCGTCGAGCTGACCTCGGCGTTGAACCCGAATGGACTCCCGTCCTCGTTCGGCGAGGACGCGGCCGGGGAGGTTTACGTGGTGATGTTCAACACGGGGCGCGTCTACCGGCTCGATCCGGGGTGAGGTGGCTCCACGGCCGCCGGCGTGCCGCCCGCTTCCTCCGGGACGGGCTGTCGACCTGGCGGCGACGAAGGGCTCCGCCGCAGCGCCGCGTCGAGGAACTCGCGCACGTCGCGCTCGAGCCGACGGTGGAACGCCTCGCGATCGAACCCGGCGCGATCGATCGCGGGCAGGAAGTCCGGGCGCCGCATCTGGGGAGGAAACGGGCTGAGGAACGAGTGATGGTTCGCGTTCTCGACGACCTTGAACGTGACCCGGGCCGGGTCGGGGACGAGGTCGAGGACGAGCTGCCCCTGCCATCTCGGCGCGATGCGGTCGTGCTCCGCCACGAGCAGGAGGATGGGCGCATCGACGTCCTTCAAGGCGTCGTTGGGCACGAACCAGCACGCCGCGGGGGCCATCAAGACCAGCGCCTTGACGCGCGGGTCCTTCGTGACCGCGACCCTCTGCCCCGGCCCCGTCCAGGGCTGCCCGCCCGCGAGGGCGAGCGCGGTGTAGCCGCCCATCGAGTGCCCGATGACGGCGATGTCGTCGCCCAGCAGGCGAGGCCCGAGCTCGGCGTCGGAGAAGACAGCGTCCACCGCCAGCCGGGCGTGCCGGGGCCGGCGCTCCAGGTTCTCGACCGCCTCGGTCAGGGACCGATCGTTGCGGTTGTCCCCGGGGTGCTCGGGCATCGCGACGACATAGCCGCTCTGCGCGAGGTGGGACGCGAGCGTCCGATACGCGAGGGGCGTCCCGCCGCCGCCATGCGAGATGAGCACGAAGGGGAAAGGGCCGCCGTGCACGGGCGCGTTCCTGGCGACCTCCAGCGAGTAAGGCCCCATCGATACGACCTCGGCAGGGACGTGCGTCGGGTACATCACGAGGACCGGGAACGAGAGGTCGTTCACCGGATCTCGAACGGTCAGACTGCGGCTGCCAACGGATCGACTCATGCTCGTTTCTCCGGACGGTGTCGGGGGGACGGGAAGACCAGGGACGATGCCTGCCTGGCTATCAGAAGCTCACTGGCGCGACCAGGCCCACGTCGATGATTCCGCCGTTCGGAGCCGCCACGCGGGTTCGTGGTAGCGTCGTGTGCTCCGATCGTCGCGGAAGGGGGCGCAGTCGCGTGAAAAGGGGCGGCTCCAGTGCGCACGAGCAAGAGATCGAGATGGAGCGCGCACGCGCACGGGAGACGGGGGACGCAATCCAGGTCATGAACGCTTACGAAATTTTCAATTACTCCCTGGCTTTCGCCTCTCGTTTAATTTTCGCTGAAGAGGGTCTGCTGAATCAGGGGATTCCTTAGCGTAAGCGTAAAGACCGCTCGGCGGCGTGGGACGTAGAAGCTCGCCATGGAACGGCGGGCTCGCGGCGGGTGAGCGCGCGCCGTGCTACCGTCGCTCGCGGCGGCTCGCGATCGGAGCCGCGCCGCGGGCCGTGGAATGAAGGCACGAGGCACACGGGGGCGCTGGGAGGGGATTGCCATGCTCCGGGTTCGACCCGCGATGCAGCGAGGAGCGCGATGACGCGCGTGGAGAGCTGGTTCGGCATCGCGCGTTCGCTCGCGATGTATTACGGCGTGCCGCTCCGCGCCGGCCGGATGGCTCGCCTTTACGGGCAGTTCGTGACGCCGGGCTCGCTCTGCTTCGACGTGGGCGCCCACGCGGGGAATCGCATCCGCACGTTTCGCCGTCTCGGGGCGTGCGTCGTCGCCGTCGAGCCTCAAACCGCGTTCGTTCGCCTGCTCCACGGCTTCTATGGGCGTGACCGGGACGTCGTCGTCCTGCACGCCGCGCTCGGTCGGGCACCGGGACGAGCGCGCCTCTTCGTCAGCGAGCGAGCACCGACGGTCACGACGCTGTCGCGCTCCTGGATCGACAAGGTACGGAGAGATCCGTCGTTCCGGGGCGTGAGATGGGCCGAGGGCGCAGAGGTCGAGGTGCGCACGCTCGACGCGCTGATCGACGAGTTCGGCGTCCCCGCCTTCGTGAAGATCGACGTCGAAGGCTTCGAGGCCGAGGTCCTCTCGGGCCTCTCGAGGCCGCTGCCCGCGCTCTCCTTCGAGTACCTGCCCGCCGCGCGGGAGATCGCGCTCGAGTGCGTCGAGCGGCTCTCCTCGCTCGGAGAGTACCGCTATAACTGGTCCCGCGGAGAGAGCCTCGTCCTCGGCGAAGCGGCGTGGCTCGACGCGGGCGGCATCCGCCGCTTCCTTGCGTCGCTGACCCTCGGATCGGGATCGGGCGACGTCTACGCCCGCCTCGGTGGCTGGACGCCTTCATCGCCCGCACCCGCGCCGACGAGCTCATCGTGAGCTCGCCGATCTTCGAGCAGCGTCGACATCCCTCATGACCAGCACGTCCGACGGCTGTCCGGAGGTGGTGGAGGACCTCGGTGGAAGTCCGGCGGGCTTGCCCGGAGGTGGTGGAGGACCTCGGTGGAAGTCCGGCGGGCTTGCCCGGAGGTGGTGGAGGACCTCGGTGGAAGTTCGGCGAGCTTGCCCGGAGGTGGTGGAGGACCTCGGTAGAAGTCCGGCGGGCTTGCCCGGAGGTGGTCGACCACCGTCCCGCGAACGAGCCGGACGGAGAGCGCTGCGTGCCGAGGCAGCGCTTCACCCGGCGCGGGCGAGCTCGTCGCGCACCGCCGCCGTGAGCTCGAGCGAGCGCACCCGCGCGGCGTGATCGAAGATCGGCGAGCTCACGATGAGCTCGTCGGCGCGGGTGCGGGTGATGAAGCCGTCCAGCCACCGCCGCACGGTCTCGGGCGAGCCCGCGACCGAGCAGGCCAGCGCCTGCTCGAGACCGGCGCGGTCCAGAGGGCTCAGGTCGCGCTCGAAATCGTCGACCGGCGGAGGAAAGGGCCCCGGCCGGCCGCGGCGCAGGTTGACGAAGGCCTGCTGGAGCGAGGTCCACAGCCGACGCGCCTCCTCGTCGGTGCCGGCCGCGACCACGTTGATCCCCAGCATGACGCGGGGCTCTGCGAGCTCGTCCGAGGGGCGGAACTCCCTGCGGTACAGCGCGATCGCCTGCGTCATCTGGCCCGGCGCGAAGTGCGAGGCGAAGGCGTACGGGAGGCCGAGCGCCGCGGCGAGCTGCGCGCCGAAGAGGCTGGAGCCGAGGATCCAGATCGGCACGCGGAGCCCGGCGCCGGGGACGGCCTGAACCAGCTGGCCAGGCTCCGCCGGGCGGAAGTAGCCCATCAGCTCCAGGACGTCCTGGGGGAAGCCGTCCGCGTCGCCGGCCAGGTTGCGCCTGAGCGCGCGGGCGGTGACCGGGTCGGAGCCCGGAGCGCGCCCGAGGCCCAGATCGATGCGCCCAGGAAAGAGCGACGCCAGCGTGCCGAACTGCTCGGCGATCACGAGCGGCGCGTGGTTCGGCAGCATGATCCCGCCCGCGCCGACGCGGATCGTCGAGGTGCCGGCGGCCACGTGCGCGATCACGATCGACGTCGCGGCGCTGGCCACGCCGGCCATGTTGTGGTGCTCGGCCAGCCAGTAGCGGTGATAGCCGAGCCGCTCGGCGTGGCGCGCGAGATCGAGCGCGTTGCGGAGCGCCTGCGCGGCGTCTCCGCCCTGGACGATCGGAGCTAGGTCGAGAACGGAGAAGGGAATCATGTTGGACACCTCGCCAGACTGTTGCACGCCACGGACGGTTGCGGCAGCGCCCGGGGACCGGCGCGGCTCGTGCGCGGTCTCCGCGCTTGATCACAGCGAGGAGGCGCCCCCGCCAGCGCGCGCCCCCGCCGGCGCGCCCCGCGGCGCGTCGCCCCGCGGCGCTCGAGCCGTCTGGAACGCCATGACGCGGCCGCGCCCGCTGTATTACGCTCGGCTCGTGCGCCGTTCGTCCTCGCCGCTGCGCCGCCTGCCGCAGGTCCTGCTCGTCGTCGCCGCCTCGGCCGCCGCGGTCGCGTGGCCCGGGGGAGCGGCCGCGACCCTCTGGCCCAACGTGCCGGAGCAGATCGCGCGCGCGCTCACGTCGGGCGACGCCCTGGAGCGGCGCCTGGCCGCGACCCGCGTGGGCGAGCTCGCCCCGGAGACGGCGATCAGGCTGATCCAGCGGGGCATGAGCGATCCGGACGTCGAGGTGCGGCTGCACCTCGCCGGGGCGGCCGTGCGCCTCCGGATGCCGCGCGCGGGGGACCTCGTGATCGAGTGGCTCGGCGAGGGCGACGCGCGCCTGCGGCTCGCGGCCTGCGACGTGATCCGCGCGGCGCCCACGGACCGCTCCGTCGTCGCGCTCGGCCGGGTGCTCGGCGATCCCGACCCGCACGTCCGCCTCGCCGCCGCGACCGCGATGGGCGCGGCGGGGCTCCCGGACGCTGTCTCGCCGCTGCTCGGCCACCTCGACGACACCGCGCCGGAGGTGCGCGCGGAGGTCGCGCGCGCGCTCGGCCGGATCGGCGACGCGCGCGCCGTCGTGCCGCTGATCGGCAAGGTGCAGGACTCGGTGCCGGAGGTCCGCAAGGCCACGGCGCGCGCGCTCGGAGAGCTCGGGGACCCGCGCGCGGTCAGCGCGCTCTTGCTCGCGCTCCAGGACGCATCCCAGGACGTGCGCGTCGAGGCGGTGACCGCCCTCGGCCGGCTGCGCTCGGACGACGCGACGTCGGCGATCGCCGATCTCGTCACGGCGTCGCCGGGGGCCGCGGGCGCGTTCCCGGGGGCGCGGCCGTCCGACAGCGCCACCTCGAGCAACGACGTGCGGGAGGCGGCGCTCCGGGCGCTCGGCCGCATCGGCTCCGACGCGGCCGTGAAGGCGCTGCTCGCGGCGCTCGCGAAGGACAACCCCGCGGCGCCGCGCTCCGCGGTCCGCGACGCCCTCGTCAGCGCCGGCGCCGCGGCCGTCCCCGCGCTCGTCGCCGCGCTCGCGGCCGCGCCGTCGGCCAACGCCGCGGCGGGCGCCGCCCTCGTGCTCGGCGAGCTCAAGGCCAGGGAAGCGCTGCCCGCGCTCGCGCGGGGGATGCAGCGGGGCGTCGTCCCGCTCCGCCACGGGCTGCGCGCCCTCGGCGCGCTCGGCGATCCCGCGGCGCTGCCCGGCGTGCTGGAGCTGCTCGGCGACGGCGACCCCGCGGTCCGCGCGGAGGCCATCCGCGCCGCGACGGCGCTGCTCGATCCAGCGCGGCCCGACGGGCGCGCGGTGGACCCGGCGCGCGCCCTGCTGGTCGACCCGGCGACCGCGCCCGACGAGAAGCTCGCCCTCGTCCAGCTGCTCGGGCGCACCGGGTCGCCGCGCGCGCAGGCGGCGCTGCTGCCGCTCGCCAAGGCGCGCTCCACGCCGCTCCGCCTCGCCGTGATCGAGGCGCTCGGGGCCGCGCGCGCTGCAGGGCAGCTCGGCGCGGCCGTGGACGCCGCCCTGCTCGCGGCGCTCGACGACGAGTCGGCCGACGTGCGGCTCCGGGCGGCGATCGCGCTCTCCCGCGTCGCCGGCCCAGGGAGCGCCCGGCCGCTGCTCCAGCGCCTCACGGTCGCGGCGGAGCAGGACCGCGGCGCGCTCGGCATCGCCCTCTCGGGCGCCCTGTCGCGCGCGGACGACGCGGGCGGCGCGAGCGGCGCGAAGGCCGCGCGCGACGCGAGCGGCAAGGGCCTCGTCCACGAGGTCGCGGCCGCGATCGCGAGCGCGCCGGACGCCGCGCGCGACGCGCTGATCGAGGGGCTCGGCCGCATGCCGGGGCAGGCCGCGGGCGCCGCGCTCGCGCGGATGGCCTCGGCGGCGCCCATCGACGATCGCCGCAAGATCGCCGAGGCGCTCGCGGGGCACCCGGAGGCCGCCGCCGCGCTCCGCAAGCTCGCGGGTGATCCGGATCCCGGCGTCCGCGCCAACGCGGTCTGGTCGCTGGGCGCGGCGGGGGACAAGGACGCGCTGCCGCTGCTCGTGCCGCTCCTCAAGGACCCGGACGTCGCCGTGGCGGGCAACGCGGCGGGCGCGATCGGGCGCGCCGCCGGCCGCGCCGGGCAGCCGGCCCGCGCGGCCGCGGCGCTCTGCGCGGCGCTCCCCGACGCGCGCCCCTACGTGCGGGCCAACGCGCTCGCGGCCCTCACCGTGGCCGGCGCCCGCTGCGACGGCGACGCGGCCCGGGACCTGCTCGCGCGCGACCCCGCGGAGGCGGTCCGCCTCGCGGCCGCCGACCACCTCGCGCGGAGCGGCGCCGACGACGATCGCCGCGCGCTCGCCCGGTGCGCCGCCGAGGACAGGAACGCCGCGGTCGCCGGGCGCTGCGCCCGCGCCGCGCCGCCCCGCGCGCCGGCCGCCGGCGCCGAGGACGTCGTGGTCTTCGTCGTCCCGTTCGACGCGGGCCGGGGCGGCTCGGTCCGCGACGCGCCGGCCCCGCGCGCGCCCTTCGCGCTCGTGCGCGCGGACGGGCTCATGCGCCTCGGCGTCGCGGACCGGCGCGGAGAGCTCTTCGAGCGCGGCGCTCCCCGAGGGCCGATCCGCCTCACCGTACCGGCCCCGCTCGTGAAGTGAGCCCGCGCCCGCCGCGCTGAGCCGGACACCATGCGAACCCGACCCGACGTCGAGCTCCGGATGTCCAGGACCGTGCACCCGGGCGACGTCGTCCTCGTCGAGCTGGTGCTCCGCTGCCGCGGGAGGACGCCGGTCGACGCGATCGAGCTCCACTTGGAGGGCATGCAGGTCGCCCGCGTCGAGGAGCGCGTCCTCGTGCCGCCCCACTTCCTCTCGCTCGTCGCCCGCGTCTCGGGGCCGACGACGCTGCCGGAGGGGGAGCAGCGCTACCGCGCGAGCTTCCCGGTCCCGGCCGACGCGCCCTGCTCGTACCTCGGCACGCGCGCCGAGATCCGCTACGGCATCACGCTCTCCATCGCGATCCCGTGGTGGCTCGACGTCCAGGAGTCCTACGAGGTGCTCGTCACGCCCCGCCCGGTCACGCGCCCGGCCCGGTCGCCGGCCGCGGGGACCACGGCGCGCGGCGACAGCCCCTTCGTCGAGGTCTCGCTCGACGATCGCGTCTTCGCGCCGGGCGACGAGATCTCGGGGGCGGTGGCCCTCGGCAACGTGCAGGGCCGCGGCGTGCGCGGGATCGAGATCTCGCTGGTCGGCGTCGAGCGCCTCCTCAGCGCCGACCGCTCCGCGCCGAACCGCGCGACCGAGGCGCACCGCTTCACCGCCTTCCGCCGCGCGGACAGCCGCGACGAGGGGCGGGAGCTGCCCTTCCGGTTCAGGATCCCCCGCTCCGTCGCGCCGTCGTTCGACGCCGGCTGGGTCGCCCTCGTCTGGGGGCTCGAGGTGCGCGTCGATCTCGCGCGCGCGGATGGCGTCGTCCACACGACGCCGCTCGTGCTCGGCGTCTTCGACAGCCCGCCCGGCCTCGGCGCGATGCGGCGGCAGATCGGCTCCGGGAGGTGGCGCGCCGTCTGGGAAGCCGTCGGCGCGCGCCACGGCCTGTCCCTCGACGCGCTGGAGCTCCGCCTCTCGGGCACGCTCTCCGGGGCCGCGGCGTCGGTGTGGATCGACGCCGGCTCGTCGTCGAGCGGCGCGCTCGTGGGCGAGCTGCGCTGGCCGTCGTGGGGGCTCGACCTGGAGGTCGGCGTGAAGCGCTTCCTGCTCGCGCTGTCGTCCGAGGACGACGAGGGCTTCGGCCGCCGTTACCGCGTGCGCGGGCGCGATCCAGGCCAGGTGCGCGCCGTGGTCGCGGGGCCGCTGCGCCGGGCGCTGCTCGCCTTCGACGACGTCCGGCTGGACGACGAGCACGTGTCGGTCCGGTCGCGGACGCCGGGCCACGATCAGCCCTGGCTCGGCGCGTTCCTGGAGCACCTCGCCGCGCTGGCGGCCGAGATCGGCGCCGCGAACGCGCGCATCCCGCCGCCCACGCCGATGGCGGGGATGCGCGCGGCCTGGGAGCGGTTCGCGGCCGAGGTCCACGGCCGCTTCGAGGTGGGCCGCATGCGCATCCGGGACGCGCAGGTCGACGGCGCGACGTTCCACGTCGACACCTGCTTCGAGCGCGGCCCCCACCCCGAGCGCTCCGAGATCACGCTGGTGGTCGATCCGCCCCTCGACGCGGCGCTCGATCCCGACGATCCCGAGCAGCTGCGCGCCGCCCCGCCCAGGGCGCGCGAGGCGGTCAAGGGCCTGCGGGCCCGCGCGCGCGCTCTCCGGATCGCCCCGCACGCCATCGTGATCACGCTGCCGGCCCCGCTCGAGGACCCCGCCACCCTGCGCGATCTGCTCGGCGAGCAGCTGCACGTGGCGGCGCTCCTGCGCGGCCCGCGCGTCGCCCGCCCGTACCGCTGAGCGGCGAGGAGCGGGCGCCCGGGCGGGGGCTGCGGCGACCGCGCTGGAGCGCGCGGCCCATCCGAGGACGCGCGGGTCGGAACGCGAGCGCGGGAAGGCGAAAGCGCGGAACCGGGAATCCCCTTACGCGGCGCGCGGCTCGCTGATTTCCACACAAAACGCTGGCGGATCCGGGCTAGAGTCCCCGCCCATGCTCGACAAGCTTTCTCGCGAAGAACGCCTCCAGCTGATGAGGTTCATCTGTTCGTTCGCCTGGGCCGACCTCCAGGTGCGCGACCAGGAGCGCGCGTTCGTGCGCAAGATGATCCTGCGGCTCCACCTGGACGCGGAGGAAGCCAAGCAGGTGCGCGGCTGGCTCGAGGTGCCGCCCGCGGCCGACGACGTGGATCCGATGAAGATCCCGCGCGCGCACCGGCAGCTCTTCCTGAACGCCGCGCGCGAGATGATCTCGTCCGACGGCGAGATCGGCGAGGAAGAGCGCGAGAGCCTGAGCCTCCTGGATCAGCTCACGCGCTGAAGCGGGCGGGGGGGCGACGGATGACGAACGACGGACGGACGATGAGCCGGTGAGCGGTGGAACGATGAGCACGATGGCGCAGGGAGGGGCCGGCGAGGGCCGGACCCCGGCGGAAATGGGAGCGAGCTCGGCCGAGAAGCCTTGGGTCGGCGTGATCATGGGCGGCAAGAGCGACTACGAGCACCTCGCCGTCACGAGCGAGCTGCTCACGCAGCTCGGCATCCCGCACGAGGTGCGCGTCGTCTCGGCGCACCGCACGCCGGACCGGATGTTCGAGTACGCGAGCACGGCCGCGGAGCGCGGGATCGAGGTGATCATCGCCGCCGCCGGGGGCGCCGCCCACCTGCCCGGGATGGTCGCCGCGAAGACGGTGCTGCCCGTCATCGGCGTGCCCATCCCCGCCACGGCGCTGAACGGGATGGACGCGCTGCTCTCGATCGTCCAGATGCCGAAGGGCGTCCCCGTCGCCACGATGGCGATCGGCAAGCCCGGGGCGGCCAACGCGGCCCTGTTCGCGGCGGCGGTCCTGTCGGGCAAGCACCCGGAGCTCCGCGAGCGCCTCGCCGCCTTCCGCGGCGCCCAGGAGGCGGCGGTGCTACGCGACTCGGTCATCGTCTAGCTCGTCAGGCCTCGTCAGGCCTCATTTCGCTCCCCCTCGACCAGGTCCTCCGGAAATGCCCATCGCTCCCGGCTCCACGCTCGGTATCCTCGGTGGCGGCCAGCTCGGCCGCATGACGGCGCTGGCCGCCCGCACGCTCGGGTACAAGGTCCACGCCCTCGATCCTGACCCGGACTGCCCGGCTCGTTCGGTGCTCGATCGCTGCATCGTCGCCTCGTTCGACGACGTGGCGCAGGCGGCCGAGCTCGCGTCGCAGTGTGACGTGGTGACGCTCGAGATCGAGAAGGTCGCCACGGACGGCCTCGTGGCCGCCTCCCGGTTCGCGCCGGTGCGCCCGTCGGCCGACGTGCTGACCATGGTGCAGGATCGCGGCGTCCAGAAGGGCTGGCTCTCGCGCAACGGCTTCCCGGTGGGGCCCTTCCGCGAGGTCGCGACGAGCGAGCAGCTCCTCGAGGCGACGCGCGCCATGGGCGGGGCGTGCTTCGTGAAGTCGTGCGTCGGCGGGTACGACGGCCGCGGCCAGCTGCGGCTCTCGGGGGACGCGCGCTTGGACGATGGCGGCGGCGCCGGCGGCACCGGCGGCCTCGAGCGCGAGGCCGCGTCGCTCTTCGCGTCGCTCGGCGGCCAGCGCTGCGTGGTCGAGCAGGCGCTCGACCTCGAGGCCGAGCTCTCGGTGCTCGTCGCGCGGAGCCCGAGCGGCAAGCTCGCGGTCTACCCGCCGGCGCTGAACCACCACGTCGACCAGATCCTCGACTGGTCGCTGCTGCCGGGCCCGCTCTCGGCCGCGGTGACGGGGCAGGCGGTCCAGATCGCGCTCGACCTCGCGGTCGGCCTGCGCGTCGAGGGGCTGCTCGTCGTCGAGCTCTTCCTGCTCAAGGACGGCCGCCTGCTCATCAACGAGCTCGCCCCGCGGCCCCACAACAGCTACCACGCCTCCGAGGTCGCCTGCGCGACGAGCCAGTTCGAGCAGGCGGTCCGCGCCGTCTGCGACCTGCCGCTCGGCTCGGTCGAGATCGTCCGCCCCGCGGCGATCCTCAACCTGCTCGGCGACGTGTGGCTCGGCGGCGCGCCGCCGCCGTTCGAGGCCGCGCTGGAGATCCCGGGCGTCCGGCTCCACCTCTACGGCAAGCGGGTAGCCCGCCCCGGCCGCAAGATGGGCCACCTCTCCGCCACGGGCCGCACGCCGGAGGAGGCGCTCGTCGCCGCGAAGCTCGCGATGGCCCGGCTCTCGGCGCAGGCCGGGCTGCCGCTCCCCGGGCGCTGACGCGCCGCCGGCGGGCCTCCGCCGGCGCACGACGCTCTCCACGGCCGCCGATTTGTGAGCCGCCGATGAGCCGCGGCGCAACTGCTCACCCGGGACCAGCGTGACGGGTAGGGGGTGGTCCTACTTGCTCATGCTTGGCTTCGCTTCCCGCGGCTCTGGGGCTCCGCTGTCGTGTGACGCGACGGCGGCACCGGGGCCGCGTGCAGTGTGCTCGGCAGAGTCAATCGTCTTCACTGCCAGTGCGGAGCGCGCTCACGGCGTCTTTGTCTTCATGGCGACCAGGCAGCAGCTGATCCGACAACACCCCATCCCAACTCCAACGATCATCTCGTAAGAGGCGCCGCTGTGGCATGTTCACATCTCATCGGCTCGCGACCGTGGAGACTCCGGCCGTGCCCCTGCTTGCAACCCTGTCGATCATGGGCGGCGGCGACCGCCCGCGGAGAAGCAAGTCGATGAAAAGAATCTCATTCATGGTGTTCGCGTGTGTGGCGGGCGGGCTGGGCAGCGTGTCGTGCGGGGGGGCGGACGCGGGCGACGGCGCCGCGCAGGGGAACGAGCCGCAGTTCTCGGTCGACGCTCAGGGCGGCGTGTTCACCTCGGACGACGGGTTCAAGATCGACGTGCCGCCGGGCGCGGTCAGCGCGGCGACCGACATCACCATCGAGCGCGTCGAGGGCGCGCGCGAGGGCGGGGTGGGGCCCATGTACCTCCTCGGCCCGGAGGGGCAGACGTTCGACAAGCCGATCACGCTCACGCTGCCGATCACCGTCGAGCTCGAGGCGGAGCTCGGGGAAAACACCCTCCTCGACGCCTATGTCTTCACCGCGCCGGCCGGCTCCGATGACTTCACGCGGCTCGGGCGTCATGACGCTTCCCCTGCCGGCGTCATCACGGAGACCCCTCATTTCTCCCGCTTCCAGGCCGGGATGGTCCCGCCGGCGGTGATGGCGAGCCAGCACGCCTACCCGATGGCGCTCGCCGCCGACGAAACCTACCTCTACTTTGCGAGCGGCGGCACCGAGGCCAATGCGCCCGCGGACTCGAACGACGGCTACATCTATCGCGTCAAGCCGGGCACGACCGAGGTGGAGGCGATGACCCCCGCGGATCCCGACCCCAAGGCGCTGTGGGTCAACGCCTCCCACGTGTACTGGGCGAGCGGCGGAGACAACGATCCGGTCATCCCCTCGGCGCTCAAGCGCGTCGACAAATCGACCCTGGGGATGGAGACGCTTGTCGAGATCGGCTACGTGCTGAGCGTCATCGGAGACGAGTCGTCCGTCTATTTCGGCGATGGCGACGGACACAACATCTACAAGATGCCGCTCGACGGCGGCGAGCCCGTCGTCCTCGCGGAAGGCGCCGGGGCGCCGGAGCACCTGGCGCAGGACGCACAGAACATCTACTGGACCGGCGGCGCCACGACGAACAAGGTCTACAAGGTGGCGAAGGCGGGCGGGGACGTGACCGTCATCGCCGAGAACGAGGGCGAGCCGGCCGGGATCGCGGTGGACGCGCAGTTCGTCTACTGGGCCAACGCCGGCGACGGCGGCGTGTACAAGGCGCCGATCGCCGGAGGGGCGAAGACGCTGATCTACCAGGGCGGCTCGATGGCGGGGCTGGCCCTCAGGGGCTCGACGCTCTTCTCGACGGACATGAGCCGGAACCGCAGCGTTCAGGCCCACGATCTCGTGACGAACCAGACCACCGTGCTCGCGCTCGGCCAGCACTTCGCCTGGCGCATCCTCGCCCCGGAAGGTCAGGACGTGTTCTGGACCAACGGCGGTGACTACCGCTTCGAAGGCGAGATCGTGTCCTACAGCGCTCCTTGAGCGCGCGTCCGGCGGCGATTGCGGGCAGCAGGGGCGAACGCGGCGGAGGGAGCCCGTTCGCCCTCACCGCATTGCACCGGAGGTGGCCTCGAGAGCCTGTGGCGAGCGCTCCCGAGCCCGCTCGCCAGGGCGCGCTGCGCCGCCCCTCCACGCCGGCGTTGGCTGCTTTGCGCGTTGACCGTGTCCGGCGTCCTGGCGTAGTTCTTCTCATTCGATGCAGATCACGCTCCCGAGGGCCCGGCTCCAGGTCGCGCTGCTCGCCGTGATGGCGGTGATCGCGGGCGCCGGGCTCGGCGTCGAGGTGCTCAAGCCGCTCCTCCACCTGAGGAGCCAGAGCGGCGTCGTCCCGTTGTTCTCGCTGAGCTACGAACAGAATGTGCCCACGTGGTACACCTCGTCACTGCTGTTCGTGTGCTCACTCACGCTCGCTGTCATTGCCGTCGGCGCGCGGGGCACGGGCAAGTTCGTGAAGCACTGGTGGGGGCTCTCCGCGGCGTTCCTCTACATCTCGCTCGACGAGGTGGTCGAGATCCATGAAGCGGCGAGCTCCTGGCTCGATCTGGGCGGGATCCTGTACTTCAGCTGGGTGATCCCGGCGGCCGCCGCGGTGGCGGTGTTCGCGGTCGTCTACCTCCGGTTCCTCTCGCACCTCCCGCGAGATACGCGGAATCGATTCCTCCTCTCGGGCGGGATCTATGTCACCGGCGCGCTCGTCCTGGAGCTGCCGCTCGGGTACTGGACCGAGCGGGCCGGGAGCGACAACCTGATCTACGCGCTCATCGACTTCGTGGAAGAGTCGATGGAGATGCTCGGCGTGAATCTCTTCCTGCTGTCGCTCGTCGATCACCTCGCCGTGCAGGGGTGGACGATCGGCTTCTCGCCAGCAGCACCGGAGCCGCGGCCCGCGGCGCTCGAGCATCCCACATGAGCGCACGGGCCGAACCCGCGTCCGCTGCGCTGCTCGGTCTGGGCCGGGCCGCGTACATCGTCGGCCCCTTGTATGACTGGGCCTTCTTCCTGCTCCCGCCGCTCTTCGCGCTCGCCGCGGGCGCCCTGATCGCGGGGACGCCGTTCGCCGACGCGACGTTCAGGCTTCATGGGGAGAAGGTCACGTGGGCGGGGCTCTTCATCGGCACGCTCATCCACGGCCACCTCGCCGCGGTGCTCCTCCGGAGCCACGGCAACGCGGATGTCTTCCGGCGGCACCGGCTCCGCTTCCTCGTGGCGCCGGTCGCCCTGTTCGCCGCGATGATGCTGTCCATGTGGGCCGTCGCCTGCGTGTCGGTCCTCGTGGTGTTCTGGGACGTCTACCACTCGGCGCTCCAGACGTTCGGCCTCGGGCGCATCTACGACGCGCGCGCGGGGAACGCGCCGGCGCTCGGCCGCCGGCTGGATCTCTGGCTCAACCTCGTCCTGTATGCCGGCCCCATCCTTGGCGGCGCGACGATGCTCCTCCACTTCCAGAGCTTCGACGCCTTCGAGGGCGTGGGCCCCGCCTTCTTCACCGCCGTCCCCGCGCTGATGACGTCGAGCCACCGCGTCATCAGCTGGGCCGTCATCGCCGCGGGCACGTCGTACCTGGTCTATTACGCGCTCGCTTACCGCGCGATATGCCGGCGGGGCTATCGGGTGTCGTTCCCCAAGGTGTGGCTGCTCGTCAGCACGGGCCTCTGCTCGATCTACACGTGGGGTTTCAACCCCTGGGGACAGGCCTTCTTCATCATGAACCTGTTCCACGCCGTGCAGTACCTGGCGCTCGTCTGGTGGTCGGAGGGCGGCCGCCTCCGCCGCCGGCTGCGCCTCGACGCGCTCCGGGCCGGAACGCCGATCGCGGTGGCGCTCTTCCTCGGGGGCGTCCTTGTGTACGGGGTCTGGGCCGAGCTCGCGCCGGCGGACGACCGCGCGCTGTGGTCGATCACGCAGACCGTCGCGCTGATGCACTTCTGGTACGACGGCTTCATCTGGTCCGTGACGCGCAAGCAGGTATGAGGCGATCGCGCCTTCGAGATGTTACCAGAGAGGGGTGTATGCGAATCCAACGTTGTCTCCGGTCCATGGTCGTCGCGCTCGGGGTCGCCTCCGCGGCGCTCGTCTCGTCCGCTTGCAGCAAGTCACCGCAGATCACGGCGGAGAGCATGGAGGACAACTGGGCGCTGACGGAGCAGCACGAGCCCGGGTCCGTCGTCATGACGGTGGCCCAGGACGGGCAGGTGACGGCGCTGGTGAAGGATCGCGACGGCAAGCCCATCGCGGCGGATGTGTCGGGCAGCGTCTCGGTCAACGTGCCTGGCAAGGGCGGAGCCCCCATGAGCGCGGCGCTCGTGCCGGAGCCCAAGTCGGGGGGCGTGCTGCTCGCCAAGCTCCCGCCGCTCGAGGACGACCTGACCGAGGTCAGCTACGAGCTCAAGGTGAAGGGCGAGCCGTTCAAGGGGGTGCTGCACGTGCCGCGCGGCGGGACCCGGGAGCTCCAGGAGAGCGCCAGGGAGCACCAGACAACCCAGCTCGACGGGACCAAGGGGCCGAACGGGGGCGTGCTCCAGCCGGTCGGAGACGACATCGTGGAGATCGTCGCCGACAAGGAGAGCGGCGATCTGCGCGTGTACGTGCTGGATCTCAACCTCAAGCCGGTGCCGATCGGCGAGCGCGAGATCAAGCTCGCGATCCAGACGGCGTCGGGGCCTGACGTCATCGTGCTCGCGCCCGGGCCCGATCGGCTCTACTTCACCGGCAAGCTCGACGTGAAGGTCAATCCGACCAAGATCACGGTGGTGCTCAAGGAAGGCGGGCACACGCACGTGGTCCTCTGCGGTTACCGTCCAGGCGCGGTGATCGTTGCCGGCCCGAGCGCGCCCGTGATCGGCATCCTGGTGGCGACCACGTGGGCCGTGAAGGTCGACGTCAAGCCGACCGTGGTGGTGCACGACGACGATGACGACGGCCGAGTCCTCGTCATCCACAAGCACAAGCACAAGCACAAGGGCAAGGGGAAGGGCAGGTGGCACTGGAAATGACGGGGGAGGAGGGCGCCGCGCTCGGACGGGGCGCGCCGACGCGGTAAGGTGGCGGCGCGGCGCGCCCGCGCCTCACCCGACGGAAAGCCCTCTCCCATGACCGAAGCGCCCGAGCTCCCCGACCTCTCCCCCGACGACTGCCACCCCCGGGCCGCCGCTGCCCTCGCCGACCCGTTCTTCTGGTCGCTCACCGACGAGACCGCCCCGTTCGGCAACGAGACCGCGCACGAGACCCTCACCGCCTTCCGCGACTTCCGCGACGAGCACCCGAAGAAGAGCCCGATAGAGCTCCTCGACGCGCTCCTCGAGCGCTGGGAGGTCGGCAATGCCGGCTGGGATGCCGTGGACGCGGCCGAGGTGGAGGCGCTCGGCGAGGAGGACGAGTACGGCCTGCTCACCCGCGACGAGGCGATCCTCGCCCTGGCCTTCAGCCAGATCGTCGTCGAGGGCAGGCTCGATCCGGAGGTCCGCCGCCGCGCGCTGCTGGCGCTGGCCCGGCAGGCGCTCCCCGCGCTGCTCAGCGCGTACGAGGGGCGCGCCCTGGAGAGGGCGCTGCGGATCGACAGGATGAGAGGCGTGCTCTCCGCTCGCTGGGATTAGAGCGACGGTCACCCGCTTCGGATACGGGCCCAGATCGGCGTTTTCGGCGCGCAAGCGCACTCCGGTCTCAAGATCCTACACATCTCGCTTGATGTGTGCTGGGCGACGTGATCAAAGCTGCGGATGGGTTCACCTGCAGCAGAGCACGCAGCGGCACTCGCCGAGGAGATGAGCGACGCGCACTTCGGCGATGCGCGGCTTTCGAAGCGCCAGACCAAGCTGGTGCAGAAGCTGGCGCAGGCGCCGGACAAGAGCTTCCCCTCGCTCTTGTCCGACAGCGAGCTGGAGGCGGCGTACCGTTTCTTCGGCAACGACGCCGTCACGCCCGCGGCGATTCTGGCTCCGCATGTGCGCGCCACCCTCGCGCGCATGGAGGCCGAGCCGGTCGTGCTCGCCATCCATGACACCACGACCCTTTCCTTCCGCTCGGACGGCCAGCGGCAGGGGCTCGGACGGCTGCGCTCCTCGGGGCAGACGTTCTTCGCCCACTTCACGCTGGCGGTCAGCGGCGATGGAACGCGCCGCCCGCTCGGCGTGCTCGATCTGAGCACGCACGTGCGCGACGACGGCACGACGGACAACGAGCACGACCGCTGGGGAGAGCAGGTGGAGCGAGTCGCGGTCTTGGGCGCTGCGCCGCACGATGTGGTGCACGTCATGGACCGCGAAGGCGACGACTACGGCCTGTTCGCGCAGCTTCTGAGCGCAGGGCATCGGTTCGTGATTCGGCTCGCGCACAATCGCCTCGTCGAGGCTGACGCCCTCGGAGCGGAGGCCAAGCTCGAGCAGGCGCTCGCGCATGTTCAAGCGGTGGCCGTGCGCGAGGTAGAGCTTTCGCCGCGGCCGGCAGGCAATCGCAGCCCTCAACAGAAACGGCTGCATCCTCCGCGTGCAGGACGCTTGGCCAAGCTCGCCCTTGGAAGCACGCGCGTGACCCTGCGGCGACCGAGATCCCAGCCGCGCGAGCTGCCTGCGACGCTCTCGTTGCGGGTCGTACGCGTCTGGGAGATCGAGCCGCCGCCGGGCGAAGCGCCGGTCGAGTGGGTGCTGCTCACGAGCGAGCCGGTCGAGTCCGTCGAGCAGCTGACGCAGCTGGTCGACTGGTACCGGGCGCGCTGGATGGTGGAGGAGCTCTTCAAGGCCCTGAAGACCGGATGCGCCTACGAGAAGCGCCAGATCGAGGACCTGCACGGCCTGCGCAACGTGCTGGCGCTCTTCGCGCCCATCGCCTGGCAGCTATTGCTGCTGCGCAGCGAGGCTCGGCGCGCTCCGGAGCAGCCCGCGACCGCCGTGCTCACGCCCACCCAGCTCGAGGTGCTGCGGGTCTTCGCGCGCAAGCCCCTGCCCGAGAACGCCACGGCCCGCGATGCCTTCCTGGCAATCGCCGGGCTCGGCGGACACCTCCGGCGAAACGGCGAGCCCGGCTGGCAGACCTTGGGCCGTGGCTACGAGCAGCTGCTCACCCTCGTCCAGGGCTGGAGCGCCGCGAGGGAGGTGGGGAAAATATGATCAATCCTGAGACTCCGGTGCGCTTGCGCGCCGAAAACGCCGATCTGGGCCCGTCTCCTGTGCGGGTGACCGCCGCTCTGCTGCCGCTCTGCTCTGGATGGTGCAGAGGTGGGCGGAAACCGCCGTGGAGCGGGGGGCAGGTTCGTGCGCTACGGGAGCGCCCAGTCCTGCGCGTCCTGCCGGCATCCAGGCCCGCAGTCTTCGCCGTTCGGGTACCATGTCCGGTACGCGGGGGTGAAGCTCCGCTCTCCGAGGAGCGCGCCGTCCCGCCGCACGACGACGTCGACGCGCGCCGGCGTGCCACGAATCGAGAGCTGCTGGGTGAACTGCCCGGGGGCCGGGACGCAGCTCTGGGAAACGGCGTCGCCGCGCCTCGTCTCCGTGCAGATTTCCACCGCATTGACCGAGACGCTGACGGTCGGGCTGCACTGGACGAACACGCCGCTGCCGCCGACGTTCGGTGTGTTCGTCCAGCTGTAGGCGCACGACACCGCGTTGCCATCCACCGCGAGCTCCAGCGTGTACTCTCCCGCTGCCCAGCTCTTGTTCGCCGTCGCGGCGGTGATGGTGAAGGTGTCGCTACAGGCCATCTCGGTGCATTGCTTCTGGTTCATGATGCAGCCGGGCATGGCGGAGGTCATGGCGAATCCGGCGGCGAGCGCTGCGGTCGTGCGCGCGCGAGACCCGAGCGGGACGAGGGAAAAAAGAGACAAGGACATGGGGGGGCATCCTCTCTACGGCGGAACCGCCGTCGATGAACGGGCTGGCGTAGCAATGGGCAGGCCGCCTGCGCGGGCGCCAGAAGGCGGCTCTCCTGACGCCTTGTGCCAGGCGCCCGCCGAGCGGCATGACAGGTGTGTCAGGGCAACGAACCCGCGGCTCGGCGGATGGACGCCCCGGCGCCGCTGGCGCAGCGCGCCTCCAGACCGCGCGGCGGCGCTTCGAAGGGGGCTCCCGCCGGTGCGGATTCGGGTACCGTCAGGCCTTCAGCTGGTCGCGCGTCCGAACGCGAACGCCCGTCCTGCCAGGAGGTTTGCACATGAAGAAGACCTATACAGGGAGCTGTCACTGCGGCGCGGTCCGCTTCGAGGCCGACATCGACCTGAGCGCTGGAACCAACAAGTGCAACTGCTCGATCTGCACCAAGACGAGAAACTGGAACGTGATCCTCAAGCCGGACGCGTTCCGGTTGCTCGCGGGTGAGGACGCGCTGAGCGACTACCAGTTCGGCATGAAGGTCGGGCACCACCTGTTCTGTCGACACTGCGGCGTGCGCTCGTTCGGGCGCGGGCATGTCGAGGAGATCGGCGGCGACTATGTGGCGGTCCAGCTCGCTTCGCTGGACGACGTGGATCTCGCGGAGCTCATCTCCGCGCCGATCCGGTACGCCGACGGACGCAACAACGACTGGGGCGCGCCGCCGGGAGAGACCCGGCACCTGTGACCGTCGCTGCCGGTGGCTGCGGCGGACGGAGGCCCATCGACGGAGGCGCCGCCGCACGCCGGCGCCCCCGCCGCGCCGTCTTCACCCGTCTTACTTCGCGACCTCTCCCGTCTTCAGATCCAGCTTGAGCTCCCGCACCACCTCCGGCGTGGCGCACACGATCTGCGGCGTCGAGCCCTGCACATCGGTCTTGATCCGCTCCTCCAATTTCTTCGCGAGATCCCAGGTCGGCACGAACGCGGCGAAGAACCGCTGCCCCATGTCGCGCGTCACCACGAAGCGCGCCGGCGAGAACTCCGTGCGTCCCTTGAGCGCCTTGCGCGTCAGCGGGAAGTCGTAGTCGTCCGGCGCCGTCTTGCTGAACGTGTAGAGCACCACGAGGTTCTGCGGGCACTTCGGCCCGCCGGGCCTGGGCAAGGTCCGGTTCTCCTTGGGCTTCGGCGGCGGCCCCTTCTGGAGCTGGATGGTCCCAGGCGCCGCGCCCGCGGCCTCGCTGGCGCCGCCGTGCTTCAGGATCGCCCCGCCGGCCGCGACCCACACCGCGCCGTCGCTCCCCACGGCCACGTCGCGGGCCTTCACCCCGTCGGGCAGCGGCGCTTGCTCCCAGGCATCTCCCTTGCGCGCGAACAGCGCGCCGTCCGTGAGCGCCCACAGCGTCCCGTCCGGCGCCGCCGACGCGGTGAGCACGCGCGCGCCCTTCGCCGGCGGGTCGATCTTCTTCACCTTCCCGCCCTGGTAGCGGAGCACGCCCCCGTCCACGATCCACGCCTCGCCGTCGCCTGGGCCCGGCAGGATCAGCGTGCGCACATCGTCGGCGCTCTGCTCGTCGGAGGGCGCCGGGATGGGCAGGATGGTCGAGCGTTTCTCGCCCGGCTTCCAGACCTCCAGGGCGCTCTCCCCTTTGCAGTTGAGCCCGTAGCTCAGCGCGGTCCCATCGCGCGTCGCCCCGAATGCCTCCGGGCGGACCTCGGTCTCCGAGTAACGCGATGCCCCTTCGAAGTCGAACCCGCGGCACTCCCCCTTCCTGGGCGCCGGCGTGATCGTCAGCCCCACCCTGGGCCCGCGCAGCGTGACGAACCGCGAGGGCCCGATCATCGTCGGCCCCACCAGCCCCACGAGCGAGCTGCCCATGCTCGCCACCCCGGTGAACCACTGCCCCGCGTCGCTCACGCGCTGCACCCAGCCCTTCGCCCCCAGCGCGTAGTGCTCGGCGACGCCGGTGCGGCCCGTCGTGCCCGTCGCGATCAGGTCGAGCTGGTCGGGATAGCGCCCGTGGACGCCGATCACGGACACCCACCACCCCGGCAGATGCAGCCGCTTCGGGAACTCGATCTTCCCCTCCTTCAGCACGCCGACGGCGGCGGCCACGGCCTCCTGCTCCCCCTCGAGCATCGTCAGGTTGGAGGTCGACACGAGCAGCGCCCCCTCCACCGGGTGCAGCCGCAGCTCGACCTCCTCCGGGATCTGCGCCACCGGCGCGAACGCCGACTTCGGCGGCGGCTCCGGCTTCGCCTCCTCGTCCGCCTTCACCCCGCCCGGCGCGCCCGCGGTGCTCGATGCGCCCGCCGCGCCTGCCGCGCCTGGCGCCTGCGCCACGGCCTCAGCGCGCGGCCCGTCCGCGGCCTGCGGCGCAGGCGCCGGTGCGCACCCTGCCATCGCCATCACGAGCCCGCCCAGCCCCCTCCACGCCCTTCGCCCGATCATCGCCCGTCCTCCTCCTGGCACGGCCGCGCCGGACTGCCGCGCCGCGCTCCCATGCTCTCATCCTCGACCCGCCGGCTGCCCGGCCGCTCACCACCCCGGACCGCGCGCCGCGCCGGCCTGCTCCCCCTCGCGCCGATCCCTCGTCCGCTCATGGCGCGAGCCTCCCCGACGCGACCCGGATCTCGCCCTCGATCTCCGCGTCGCGCAGGTCCACCCCGTTCGGGTGTGCCACCCTCTGGTAGGCCACCTGCCACGCGATCGTCCGCGCCTCGCCGGCGGCCCCGACGTCGAGCTCCACCGTCACGGGCTCCGCGTGCACCCGGTCGTCGCCCACGAGCTTCCGCCCGATCACCCCGGGCCGCAGCGCGAAGTGCCGCGTCAGGTAGCGCTCCGCCTGGCCCAGCACCAGCTCGTCGGGCCCGAGCGCCTCGGCCGACACCTCGAGCCTCCGGAACAGATCCCCCGTCGGGAACGCGTGCCCCGCGTTCGCGGGCGCGAGCGTCACCGCCACGCGCGTCGCCGAGAGCCGCCGCGCCGTCACCGCCACGGCGCTCCGCACGAGCGCCTCGTCCCGCGATCCCGCGAACCCGTGGCCGCGCCGCCCCCCCGGCCCGCGGGGCATGTGGCACGCCGCGCAGGGCCGGTCCGCGGCCGGCGACGCGCGGTGCTCGATGACGGTCGACTGCATCAGCTCCGCGGCCGACCGCCCCCGCGCCGTGGGGAACGCGAACTCGTGGCAGGCCGCGCATGCGTCCGCGCCCCCGAACCGCGCGTCCCGGATCACCGCGTGCGGCGCCGCCGGCGGCGCCCCGCGCCCCGCCCACGGCGCAGCGAGCACCGGCGCCACCGCCTGCGTTGCGAGCTCGCCCTCGCCGTCGGTCGTCACGTGGCACGTCACGCACCCCACGCCGAGCGCCCCGAGCGCCTCCGGCTCTGGCTCTTCCGGCCTCGCCTCGGGCGCGTGGCACGCCCGGCAGAACGGCATCGGCTCGATCGCGAACGCCCGCCGGTAGGCCGGCTCGGTGTTCGCCCGGTGGTGGAGCGACGCGCGCCACTCCCGCGCCACCTCCTCGTGGCACCCCTCGCAGGCCCGGTTCGCGATCACCGCCGCCCCGAGCCGTGCCCGCGCCGGCCTCGGCATGGGCACCCGCGCCGCCTCCGCGGCCCCGGGCAGGGCGCTGCCGGCCGGCGCCTCGACGCCACCCGCGGGCCGCGCGGGCGCGTCCGGCGCGGCAGCGCACGCGCCAGCGAGGGCGCCCGCGACCAGCAAGCCGAGGCCAGGTGCACAGCGCTGCACAGCGATGAGTGCGACTACAACACTCCCGACGCTGCGTCTGCCCGGATCTCACGCCCATCGCGAGCATGGCGCGCGTCGACGGCGCGTGCGTGACCACGGCGCCCGACGCGCACCTCTGCGCGAAATGCGGCGACGGCGCCTGCGGCGCGGGTGAGAACGACTGCAATTGCCCGGGCGACTGCGGTGGATCCCGGCCCTGAGCGACGATCGGATCATCCGGCATACAGGCCGCGCGCGCGGCCGCACAGGCGCACGAGGCCGAGCAAGCCGTCGATGGTCGGCGTCGGCACGCCGGTCAGCTTGCCTATCTCGTGGACCACGGTCACCAGCGCGTCGATCTCCAGCGACTTGCCGGCTTCCGCGTCCTGCAGCATCGATGTCTTGAACGCGCCGAGCCTGCGCGTGACCTCCATCCGGTCTTCTCCGCTCTGCGCGATCGGGCAACCGATCCTCTCGCCGATCGCCGCCGCTTCCTGCATCGCCTGGAGACAGAAGCCGCGCACCAGCGGATCGTCCAGTATCCGATCACACGTCGCACCGGTGAGCACCGACACCGGGTTCATCGTCATGTTGCCCCACAGCTTGTACCAGATGTCGGTCCGGATATCGGCGCTGGCCTCGGCCTCGAAGCCGGCGCGCCGCAGCAGCTCGACCAGCGCGCCCACCCGGCCCGAGGGGCCGCCGGCCGGCTCGCCGAGCAGCAGGCGGTTGCCGAGGCCGACGCGCACCAGCCCCGGTTCCGGGCTGGAACCCGACAGATGCACGACGCAGCCGACCACCTGGCGGAGCCGGATGGCGCGCGGCACGACGTCGCCCGGGTCGAGCGAGCGGAGCCGGGCGCCGGCATACGGCACGTTCTCGGGCGCGAAGAACCACCACGGCACGCCGTTCATCGCGGGGACGACGATCGTGTCCTCGCGGAGCAGCGGCGCGACGCGCGCGGCGACGTCGGCCAGCGCGGTGGCCTTGACCGCGATGATCACGACGTCCTGCGCGCCGAGCGCGGCCGGATCCTCTGCAGCGCGGATCGGCACGCGGGTGATCTCTCCATCGACCTGCAGCAGCAGGCCGCGCCGCTGCAACGCGGCGAGGTTCTCGCCGCGCGCGACGGCGCTGACGTCGCAGCCGGCCGTGGCCAGCCGGGCGCCGAGCAAACCGCCGATGGATCCGAAGCCGTAAACAGCAATCTTCATGATGTCCGTGCATCCTATCGCCGTGGACCGCCGGCTGCCTCCTCGCCCGCCGCCGCCGTTCACGGCGCACCGCGGCGCGCCGGTCCTTGGCCTGCGCGGAGCGCGCGATCGAGGCGCTGCGCCGCTCGGCCACCTCGGCCCTTGCGGCGGGAGGCGAGCTGACGATGATGAGCGGGCCCGATCGGCACACCAGCCGGGGGCGCGTGGAGGCTCTTGCTTATGAAGGTCAGGTACTCGCTCGTCGTTTCTTGGATCGTGCTCGTTGCGGCGGCTGGCTGTGGCGGCGGCGACGACGACCCGCTCCAGTCGGAGGGCGGGGGCGGAGCCTCCAGCGGCGCTGGGGCCGGCGGGTCGAGCGGCTCCGCGGGCAGCGTGGGCGCCACGAGCTCCAGCAGCACCAGCGCAGGCAGCGCGGGCAGCACGGGCAGCGCGGGCGCGGGCAGCGCTGCGGCGACGAGCGGCAGCGGGGGCGACGCGACGGGGAGCGGCAGCGGCGGGGCCGGGGCGGGCGGCGCCGGGGCGGGCGGCGGTGAGGACGTGTCGGCCGTCTGCCCGGGCGGCCCGTACGCGGCCGATCCGGTGCCGGCGAACGGCAGGCCGCAGCTGGTGAGAGGGGGGTTCACGTACGTCGAGGGCCCGGTCTGGGTCGCCGAGCTCGGGGCGCTGTTCTTCTCGGAGATCAACATGCAGGCGCAGAACGCTCCGCCCCTCAACGGTCCGAAGGCGAAGATCCACAGGCTCACGCCGCCGGGCGCGTTCGAGGTGTTCGTCGAGAACAGCGGGACGAACGGGCTGGGCCTCCACAGCGACGGGAACCTCATCGCATGTACCCACGACACGCGCAGCATCTCCGTGTTCGATCTCGACACGAAGGCGCGGCGCGAGGTCGCCGGCTCGTACATGGGCAAGCGGTTCAGCTCCCCGAACGATGTCGTCGTGCGGAGCGACGGCAACGTCTACTTCAGCGATCCCGATTTTCAGCTCAGCGGCGGCAGGCCGGAGTTGCCGACAGCAGCTTACCGCGTGTCCCCGTCCGGCGCGGTGAGCCTCATCGGCACGCTGGAAACCCCCAACGGCGTCGCGCTCTCGCCGGACGAGAGCGTGCTGTACGTGACCGAGTTCACCCCCGGCCGGATCCGTCGCTATACGCTGAGCGCCGACGGAGCGCCCGGCGCCTCGTCCGAGTTCGCCGCGAACCTGCCGAAGGCCGACGGCCTGGGCGTCGACTGCGCGGGCAATCTCTACATCGGGTGGCGTGACGGCCTCGAGGTCGTCGCGCCGAGCGGCGCGAGGCTCGGCAGGATCACGGGGATGGGCGAGGTGTCGAACGTCGCGTTCGGCGGGGCCGATCGAAAGACCCTTTACATCACGGCGGGCGCGTCGCTCTACGCGATGGAGATGAACGTCCCCGGATATCCTTACTGAACTTCGCTGGACGCAGACCGCCGGTGCTCGGCCGCACCGGCGTTCCAGCCGCGAGCGTCCGGCGGCTTGTCCCCGCGCGCGAGCACGCACTCCAGGAAATCCGCGATGGATTCACGGACGCGGAGCTCTCAGCGGGTGTTGGCGCTTGACCGGCCTGGCGGTCCGGCGTAGGTCACGACGTTCGAGAGCTTGAGCCGGTGTGCATGGGAGTGGTTGTCGCCGAAGCGCTCGCCGCGCAGCACATTGAGCGCGACGCTGAAAGCAGCCTCGCCGCAGCGCTCGCCCTGGCGACCACGCTGCACGCGCCGGGGCAGCGCGAGCGCTATCGGCGTCTGCTCGACTGCGCGATCGAGCAGGCGGATCGCGCGCTGGCCGCCGCCGAGCAGGAGCGCGCCGCTCTCCAGGAACATGAGGTCGCCGCAGGAAGAGAGCGAATCCTCGCGACGGCGGTGGGCGCCCGTTCGACGCTGGCGAGGGCCCACGCGGCGCGGGCGGCAGACGCGCTCCACGGAGCGGGCCAGCTCTCGTTGAGCGCGCAGCGCGCGCCGACGCGCGACGCCTGCGACGACGGCTGGCGGCGCGTGGAGGCGATCGTGGCCGGCGCAGAGGCCTCGGCCCGCGCGGCCGCGATCAGCGCCTCGGAGATCGAGGGCGGCTCTCCGCGGTCCAAGGTCGCCCGCGCGGCGCGCGCGGCGGCTCAGGAGGCCGAGGTCGCCGCCCGCGCGGCGCGCAGGATCATCGAGGAGCGAAACCACGCGTATACGTTCCACACGGACGGCGGCTTCTCGTTCGGCGAGGGGTGGTACGTCGCCGCGGCCGCCGTCCTCGCGGGCACGGCGATCCAGGTCGAGCCAGGCAAAGCGGGGACGGCGCAAGCCGAGGCGTTTCTCCGCGATGCAGGCCTGAGCGATCACCTTCAGGCGTACCGCTCGCGCCCGCGCGCGGTGAAGCAGACCACGGAGATCGTCGCCCGCGCGTTCAAGGTCGATCCGTCCTCCGCCCAGGGGAGGCTTCGCGCGGCGTTTCTGGCGGACGCGCCGGTTCCGGGAGCCGTGATCGCCTGGGTCGATCGTAGGCTCGCGGAAGCGCGGGCGGGAGCGTCATGCCGGAAGAAGGTGCTGCTCTGGATCCGCGAGGGGACCCACCACCCGCACCGCAACACGACGCTCGCCGAGCTGCTCGAGCTGACGGACCTCGTTCAACGCACGGGGCTCGTGCCTGTGCTGACCGGCGACGCCCTTCGAGACGCACGCGTCCCCGAGGGCGCGATCGACATGACGCTCTTCTGGAAGGACCCGACCTTCCGGCAGCTCGACATGCGCCGGGCGCAGCTGCAGTTCTTCGAGCACCTGAAACGAACGCACGGCCTCGTCGGCCAGCTCGGCGTCACGACCGCAGGCATGGACGGGCCCGCGCTCATGGGGCTTCCCACGATGTACCTCACCGAGGCGTCGAACGTGCGTATGCGGGAGTGGGTCGGCGCGGTGCCGGGATACCAGGAGATCGTGCGCGAGGGGGGATATCTCGAGCGCGTCCGCCATGTGTTGTCCGAATGGGCCGCGGCTCCGTAGGCGAGGCGTCCCCTCGAATTTTTCGGGAAGATTCACAGGGAGGCGGGGAGGCGGGGATAAGGAGAGTAAAAAATCAATCTCCCCGTCTCCTCGTCTCCCTGTTCAATTCCCCATGAAAATGCCAACAAGGTGAGGGGATCTGTCAGGAGGCGCCGCCAGCGCCGCCTCCGCCGCCGGTGCCTCCCGTGCCGCCGGTGCCGAGCGGGGTGTCGTCGCCGCTGCAGTCCTGATCGATGCTGTCACCTGCCACGTCCGTCGCGCCGGGGTGGATGTCCGGATTGCCGTCGTCGCAGTCCTCCTCGGGCCCGTAGCCCTCGCATGTCGCCTGGTAGCCGTCGCCGTCGCTGTCGGTCGCGGGCTCGTCGCACGGGGGCATGCCGTAGCAGGCCATCAGCGTGACAGCCATCATGCCGCCCGACGCCGCCGCGAGCAGCCGGCCCGCGATCCCGTGGCGCGCCTGCGCGCAGCTGGCGCGCTCGGCCGCGGGCGTCGCGCCGCAATGCGGGCAGGCGGAAGCGCCGGGGGGCAGGAAACCATCGCAGCAGGGACAAGCGCCGAGGGTGAGCATGAGGATCTCCGCCTTTGGGCCATGAGGCCGAGCCCTGGCTCACCTCGGAAGGCCGAGCCAGGGAGGTCAAACCGTCCCATTCTATGGCAAGCCGCCTCGGCGACGCACAAGGAAAATGAAGGGGAGTGGCGCAGCGCCCAGCGTGCGCGTGCTCGTGCTCGTGCGCGTGCGCGTGCACGTGCGCGTGCACGTGCGCGTGCACGTGCGCAGGTCATCATCCATCCCCCGCGCGATCGAAAGTGCACCGGAGAGCAGGAGCCGGCGGCGGAGTTCGCGGTAGGCTCCGGCATGGCCCTGCGCCGTCTCGATGTGGTCCCCGGCGAGTACTTCCCGGCGTACGTGGTCTGGGAGCTGACGCTCCGCTGCGATCAGCCCTGCCGGCACTGCGGATCCAGGGCAGGGGCCGCGCGGCCCTCGGAGCTCGGCACCGACGAGGCGCTGGGCGTGGTGCGGCAGCTCGCGGCGATGGGCGCGCGCGAGGTGGTGCTCATCGGCGGCGAGGCCTACCTGCACGACGGCTTTCTGGAGATCATCGCGGCGCTCAAGGCCGCGGGCGTGCGGCCGACCATGACGACCGGAGGGCGGGGGATCACGGCGGAGATCGCGGCGCAGCTGAAGGAGGCCGGCCTGCACAGCGTCTCGGTCAGCGTCGACGGGCTGGAGCGCGCCCACGACCTCATCCGCAAGGCCCCGGGCAGCCACGGGAGCGCGCTCGCGGCGCTCGGGCACCTCCGGAGCGCGGGGCTGCTCACCGCGGCCAACACCAACCTCAACCGGGTGAACCAGGGCGACCTCGAGGCGCTCTACGACCTGCTGCGGGAGCAGGGGATCAAGGCGTGGCAGGTGCAGATCACCGCGGCGCTCGGCCGCGCGGCCGACCGGCCGGCGATGCTGCTCCAGCCCTACGATCTGCTCGACGTGCTCCCGCGCATCGCCGAGCTGAAGCGGCGGGCCTTCCGCGACGGGATCACGGTGATGCCCGGCAACAACCTGGGCTACTTCGGCCCGGAGGAGGCGCTCCTGCGCTCGCTGCGCGAGGGCGGCCGCGACCACTTTCGCGGCTGTCAGGCCGGGAAGCTGGTGCTGGGGATCGAGTCCGACGGCGCGGTGAAGGGCTGCCCGTCGCTCCAGAGCGACGCCTACGTGGGCGGCGACCTGCGCGGGCGCGCGCTCCAGGAGATCTGGGACGAGGCGCCGCGCCTCGCGTTCACGCGGGCGCGCACGGCCGACGATCTCTGGGGCTTCTGCCGGAGCTGCGCTTTCGCGGAGGTGTGCATGGGCGGGTGCACCTTCACGGCGCACGCGCTCTTCGGGCGGCCGGGGAACAACCCGTACTGCCACTTCCGCGCGCGCACGCTGGCCGCGCAGGGCAAGCGCGAGCGCCTCGTGCCCGCCGAGCCGGCTGCGGGGAGGCCGTTCGACAACGGGCTGTTCGAGCTCGTGCTGGAGGATCTCGACGGCCCCGATCCCGGGCTCGATCCCGCGGAGCAGCTGGTCCAGCTCACGCGCAAGCCGCGGCCCTCCAGCTGAGTTTGCTAAGGTTCCGACATGGTCCGACCGGTCACCCGCCGAGCCTTCCTCCACGCCAGCTGCTGCGCTGCGGGGATTGCCGCCTTCGATGGAATCGCCATCGAACCTTCCTGGCTCGATGTCGCCGAGCACGATGTCCCCATCCCCCGGCTCCCGGCCGCGCTCCAGGGGTTTCGGATCGCTCACCTCTCTGACATCCACCTGCGCGCGCTGGGCAGCGTCCACGAGAAGGCCATCGAGGCTGTCCGTGGGCTGGCGCCTGATGTCGTCGTGCTGACCGGCGACGCGATCGAGGGCGAGGGCTCGCTCGGCGCGCTGGAGGAGCTCTGCCGCAGCCTCGCCGCGCCGGGGCGTGAGGTCCTCGCCACTGTCGGCAACTGGGAACACTGGGGGCACGTCCCCTTGCAGAGGCTGAGCGAGGTGTACGCGCGCGCCGGAGCCAGGCTCCTCGGGAACGAGTCGGTGCTGCTGAAGCGCGGCGTCTCCATCGTCGCGACGGACGATTTCTGCAGCGGGAACGCCGACCTGCGCGCCGCCCTGGCGAACGTGCCGTCCGCTCCGGCTCGGCTCTTTCTCACGCACGCGCCCGGCGTCTTCGAGACGCTCCCTCCTGGCGCGCCGCGCTTCGATCTGGGCCTCGCGGGGCATACGCATGGAGGACAGATCCGAGCGCTCGGAACGGCGGTGTGGGTTCCGCCTGGATCAGGCCGATTTCGCTCGGGCATGTACGACTCGGCCCATGGCAGGGTGTACGTGAGCCGCGGTGTCGGCACAAGCGTCCTTCCTGTGCGGTTCACATGTCGGCCAGAGCTCCCCGTGTTCCGGCTGATCGCCGGGTGACGTCCTGCCCGACGACGGATGGACGACCCGCGCGGCACGTCACCCCGGAGCGTCATGCCGCCGCTCGTCCCGCCTTCGCGCCAGCTGCGAGCTCCTCGCCCTGGCTGCTCGGGTCGGGCTCTGTCCCGCCCGTCTTCCTCAGCGCAGGTGTGCCATGGGGCTGCAGAAAGACGACGCAAACTCGACGTCCTGAATCTGCTCGACGCCGACACCCTCCCCGTTGCGCGGCTGGCCCAGGGACTCCGGGCGCACCCAGCACATCAGCGTGTACTGGCCCTCGAACTCCGCCGAGGCGTCCTGAGGCGAGATGTTCGCAATCCCGCTGACGGTCCGGTTGCTCTCCAGCGAGAAGGACAGCGTGCCGGATTCCGAGTACCGACGCTCCCCGGCCTCCTGGAGGGTGACTGTCCCCATTCCCTCCGACAGCGGCTCGATGCGCAGCTCGACGGTCGCCCCGGAGACCTGTTCAAGGGAGAGCCCGAAGGTCGCAGACCACTCCCGTCCGTCGGCTGCCCGGGCGCCGATCGAGGCTAGTGCCGTCGGCCCGCCGTTCTCGAAGAGCTCAAGGCGCATCGGACCCCCCTCGAAGAGAGAGCCATCGCGCATGGTGACGCGGAGATCGGTCGGCTCCTCATAAGGTGGCTCCCCCACGGGATCAGGAAGGTCGCCGAAGCATCCGAGCGACGAAGCGCTGGCAAGAAGGGAGACCGCCACCATGACTGGGGACTTCAAGCGAGTGCGCATGCGTCACCTCCGCAACGAACCTCGTTGTGCGCCAATGGTAGCATTGGTCGCGATCGCTCTCGATCGGCAACGTCGTCGGATTCGTGCACCTAGGGGAGAAGGAAATCCGAGATGACCGGGGGGTGAACCGCCCGGGGGCCGTCAGTCGCGCTTCGGTTCTGCGGAGAGCGCGTTCAGGCGGCACGCGACCGACAGCGAGAGCCCTACCTCCAGCAGCGAGATCGGCCGCTGCTCGATGGCCCCCGGCGGCGCGCAGTCCACCAGGAGGAGCGGCGCCGACGCCGCCTGCGCTGCCTCCGCGAACGATCGCGCCCTCCGGAGCCATTGCTCGGTCAGCTGCGCGCGGTGCCCCTCAGGCTCCTTCACCTCGGCCCGAAGCTGCCCGAAGGTGGCCCCGCGCCGCCCGTCCTTCGCCGCCTGCACCGCGGCGCTCACCTCGCGCCTGACCTGCGCCACGGCCGCGGCCAGCCGGCTCCTCGCCCAGAAGTCGAGCTCGGGGGCGAGGCGCACCTCGATCACGCCGTCGACGGCGGCCGATACGGCGTCGCCGTCGCTCTCCGCCTTGTCGGTGAAGACCGTGCTGAATGACGCGCCCAGCATCTTCACCGTGGATGCGCCGCCGGTCGCCTCCTTGAACTGCCGCTCCAGGTTCTCCACCGCGGCCTGCGCCGCGGTGAGGGCGCGCTGCGGATCGGCGTCGGTCTCCTGGAGCGCGAAGCCGAGGACGAGCACGTCGGGGCGGACGACCAGATCGGCCTGGACCGAAGCCCGGCTGGGCAACGCCGGCGCGGGCAGCATGCTGGGCATGCTCGCCGACGTGGAGCCCAGGCTCGCCGCGTAGGAGGGAGAGAGGGCCGCGCCGGGCGCCGCCCCGGATGCGCCCCCGCAACCGGCCAGCAGGGCGAGGGCGAGGGCGAGAACCGCGGTTCGCATCGGGGGCCGACGCTAACACGCGCGTCGAAACACAGCAATCGTACGGCCGGGTTGGATCTGCTGTGCACGATCTGGAAGGCGTGCCGCCGTGTCATCCGCGATGTCGACGCGGACCTTCGGCACGGGAGGCGTGAGGCGAGCGCATGGCGCGTGCGTGCGCCGGGTCATCGACGTGGAGCTTGCTGCCTTTTATCCCGCCCGCCCGATCACCGTGGGGCCTTCTGGGCATATAGGACGGCCACTTTCTGACGCCTGCTGCAGGCACCGCCAAGGGGTTGCACCCCTGGGATGGAGGATTTTTGTGATGAACAGGGCACGCGGTTCGACCGCCGGCATATTGCTCGCGTTTCTCCTGGTGGGGTGTGGTTCTTCGAGCGGCCCGGAAGAACCCGAGAGCTCGGGCGGCCCGGGTGCGGGGGCGGGCAGCAGCGGGAGCGGGAGTGGAAACGCGAGCAGCAGCGGAGACGCGAGCGGGAGCGGAGACGCGAGCGGGAGCGGGAGCGGGAGCGGGACGACAGGCAGCGGCGCGGGGACGGGCGGTTCGGACGGTGCGGGCGGCGATCCGGGCGGAGGCGGCGGCGGCGGCTCGTCTTCCGGTACCGGTGGCGGTGAGCCCGACGTGGTCGAACCCACGTTGATCACCTCGGGCGCGAACGAGTACTGGAAGATCGGGACGCCGACGGAAGTGACGAGCGGCAATGCCGACGTGACCGTCGACGATGCGGCAACGCAGCAGCGTTGGGATGGCTTCGGCGGCTCCTTCAACGAGATGGGCTGGAACATGCTCTCGATGCTCGGCGAGGCCGAGCGGCAGCGAGCCATCAAGCTTCTCTTCGACAAGAGCGAGGGCGCAGGGTTCGTCTACGGGCGCATCCCCATGGGGGCCAGCGACTATGCGATGGACCGCTATAGCCTCAACGAGAAGAAAGATGATTTCACGATGGAGAGCTTCTCCATCGCGCGGGACAAGGAGAAATTGATCCCGTACATCAAGGCGGCGCTCGCCGTGAGGCCCGGCCTCCACCTCTGGGCCAGCCCCTGGACGCCCCCCACCTGGATGAAGAGCAACGGCGCCTTCGATGGTGGCAAGATGAAGGACGACGCGAACACCCTGAAGGCGCATGCCCTGTACTTCGCGAAGTTCGTGGAGGCGTACGCCGCGGAGGGCATGACCATCGAGGCGGTCCACCCCCAGAACGAGCCGACCTACGAGACGAGGTATCCGAGCTGCGGGTGGACGGGGCAGCTCATGGCCAAGTTCATCGGCACCTACCTCGGACCGACGTTCGAAGAGCGCGGGATCAAGGCGCAGATCTTCCTCGGCACGATGTCCAACGACGCGGCAGACCCGCAGATCCTCAGCGCCGTGACCGGCGATGCCACCGCGATGAAGTACGTCAAGGGCTTCGGGCTGCAGTGGAACATGCGGGGCAGCGTGAACGGCCTGAAATCGCGGAATATGCCGATCGTGCAAACGGAGCACCAGTGCGGCAACTACAACTGGAACCCTCCGGGCGTGCCGGTGTTCAACCCGGACACGGCGGCGAACGATCACGCCTACGGGCAGGAGAGCTGGGGGCTCATCCGCGACTGGATCAAGGCGGGGGTGAACTCGTACAGCGCCTGGAACATGGTGCTGGACCCGGTGGGGAAGAACATCGACTCGCAGCGGCCGTGGCCCCAGAATGCGCTCCTCAACGTGAAAGCCGACACGAAGGAGCTGGTGCTGACCCCTGCCTACTACGTCTTTCGCCACGTCTCGCAGTACGTCGATCCTGGAGCGATGCGCGTCAACACGACCGGCGGCGACGCGCTGGCGTTCAAGAACCCGGACGGCAGCATCGTCACGGTCATCTACAACTCCGGCAGCTCCGCGAAGACGACCACCCTCGGCGTGGCCGGCAAGAAGCTCCAGTTCAGCGTTCCTGCCCGCGGCTGGGCCACCGTCAACTGGAAGTGAGGCGCGGGCGACCCGGCCCGGGTCGACCCATCGCGGCCCGGACCTGTCGACAGCCTCCCGGGAGAGATGAAACTCAAACCGGAGGGTGTCGACAGCCTCCCGGGAGAGATGAAACTCAAACCGGAGGGTGTCGACAGCCTCCCAGGAGAGATGAAACTCAAACCGGAGGGTGTCGACAGCCTCCCGGGAGAGATGAAACTCAAACCGGAGGGTGTCGACAGCCTCCCGGGAGAGATGAAACTCAAACCGGAGGGTGTCGACAGCCTCCCGGGAGAGATGAAACTCAAACCGGAGGGTGTCGACGCTCCGGAGCGCCGCCGCGCTCGGTCTTGCGAGCCTCCGGCCCCGGGGCGTTATGATCGCCCTCCATGGACGCCGCTTCCTTCCTCGCCGACATCGAGCCGCTGACCCATTACGACCGCGTCCGACGCGTGGTGGAGCTGGGCCGCGCCGCCGCGCGCGGCGACGCCGGCGCAAGCGCGCTCCTTGGCGCGCTCTGGAGCAGCGCGCAGCCCTACGAGCGGCTCCTCGCGCTCATGAGCGTCTACGGCTCGGGCGACGGCGCGCGCGTCGTCGCGGCCGTCTCCGATCCGTCCCGCTCCGTGCGGCGGCGCGCAAGCCGCATGGTCGCCCGCTTCTGCGACGACGCGCAGGCGCTCGCGGCGCTCGGCGCCCTCCTCGAGCGGCGCACCCTCCGGCGCACCGTCGCCCAGCTCGCGCGGCGCAAGCGCCAGGCCGCCGTGGACGCCTTCCTCGGCGCGCGCATGCAGGCGGGGCGCGATCCGCTGATCGTGGATCTGCTCCCGTTCGGCTCCGAGGCGCTCGTGTCGGCGCACCGGCGCGCCATCGACGAGGCGGGCGGCCCGAGCTGCATCGATCGGCTCGGCGTGAGGCACCCCGCGGCCGCGGCGCGCTGGTTCGGGGAGGCGATCGCCCGCTCCAAGTCCCTCGACGTCCGCCTGCGCTACCGCCTCGCGCCGCTGCTCGTCCCGCTCGCCCGGCGCGCGCCCGACGCGGCGCTGCCGCTGATCCAGGCCCTCTTCGAGCGCGGCGAGGAGCCCTCGTTCCTCGCCGGCTCCCTGCACCTCCTGGCCCGATCGCGCCCGGCCGCCACGTTCGACCTCCTCAAGGTGCGCCACGAGAGCGGGCGACCCGCGCGGCCGCCCGGCGTCTTCGGTGTGGTGCGCTTCGACAAGGGCGCGCCCGCCCTCGGCGCCGAGCGCCTCGATTACCTCATCCGCCACGCCTGGGGCGCGCTGAGCGACGGCAAGCTGGGCCCGCGGTGGTTCCTGCGGCTCGGTCCCGACGACCAGAAGGCCGTGCTGCGGGCCTTCCTGCTCGGAGGGGCCGGGGGCTACGGCGCCTTCCTGTTCCGCTACGTGAAGGCCGAGTCGGCCAAGGAGCAGGTGCTCCGGGAGCGGGCCTTCGTGCGCTGGTCGTGCGCGGCGCAGGCCACCGACGGCACGATCGCGCCCGATGTGCTCGACGCGCTGCCCCGCGACCTGCGCGAGCGCGAGGCGAGGCGGCACCTCTCGAGCTGCCCGTCGCTCGTCTCGAAGCCGGACCGGCGGATGAGCTACGCGCGCCTCCTGTCGTTCGCCGAGGCCAGGGAGGTGCTCGCGCCGCTCCTCGGGCACCCGGAGGGCGACGAGCGGGCGAAGGCGCAGGCGCTGCTGATCGCGAGCGTCCTGCACGACCGGGGCGCGCTCGCGGACGCCCTCGCGAACGTGCGCGCCCGCAAGTTCGAGCAGGATCCGGTGCGGCGGGCGATGATCGGCGCCCTCGCCGCGCTGCCCCTCGGCCGGTTCGCGCAGGAGCACCTGGAGGCCGCGGGCGCCGTGGCGCAGGACGCGCTCGACGCCGCGGATCTGTCCCACGCCACGGCCTCGGCCGTGGAGCGGCTCGTCGTCCGCGTGTTCCGCGTCGACGGGGCGTGGGGGGCGCGCTGGCTCACGAAGATCCTCGCGGTGCGCGGCTCGGTCTCGACGGAGGGCCTCGGGGAGGAGCTGACCCCGGCGGAGGCCGAGCGGCTTACCCCGGCGCTCGCGCAGCTCGCGGGCGCATGGTGCACCGGCGAGCGGGCAGGGGCGGTGCTCTCGCTCGCGCAGAGCCTCGGCATCCGCCTCAAGGTGGTCACGCCGCTCCTCGAGGCGCTCGAGCGGCTGTCCCGCGAGCTCCCGTTCGTCGGCGTCGCGGCGGGCGCGCTCGGCCTCCTGCGCGCCCACGACAGGCCGCGGTTCGCGCGGCTCGTGCCCGCGCTGCTGCGCGAGGACAGGAGCTTCGTGCTGATCGCGACCGTCGCCCGGCACGTGAGCCAGAAGCGCCAGGATCTCCTGGACCCCCTGCTCGACCGGGCGCAGCCCATGACCGGCAGGTTCGCGACGGGCAAGACGCGCTGGGTGCTCGACTTCGGCGGGGGCCACGGCCGCTGGACGGCGAGGCAGCAGGAGAAGTACGCCGCCGGCCTCCGCGCGCTGCTCGGCGACGAGACCAGCGATGTCCCCACGCTGCGGTTCGCGATCTCCGCGCTGGTCCGGCTCGCGTACGCCGACGCGTCGGCGATCACCCCGTTCGCCTCGGATCCGAGGCCGCCCCTGCGCGAGATGGCCATCCGGGGCCTGCCCTGGCTCGACGCCGGCCAGGGCGTCCCCGTCCTGATCGAGTGCCTGGGCGATGATCGCGCGCGCTGGGCGATCTACGCGCTCCGGAAGGCCTTCTCCGAGATGTCCCGGGAGCGGGTGCTCGCCGAGCTCCGGGCGGTGCCGACAACGAAGGTGACCGTGGCCAAGGAGGTCGTGCGCCTGCTCGGCGAGCTGGGCGGCGACGACGCCTACCGGGACCTGCTCCGGCTGGACGCCCCGAAGACGCACCGGGACGTGAGGATCGCGCTGCTCCGGGCGCTCTGGGACCACCTGGACAAGCCCGAGACCTGGGACGTCTTCGGTCGCGCCGCCCGGGATCCCGACTGGATCGTGGCCTCGAAGCTCGCGGACATCCCGCTCGGCAGGCTATCGACCGAGGCCGAGCGGCGCGTGGTGGACCTGCTCGCCGCGATCCTCGGGCGGGCCGAGCCGGAGGCGCGGCTCGACCTGCTCCGGCGCGGCGCGTACCTGCCGCTCCGGGACGAGGCGCGGTCGCTCTTCCGCCGGCTGCTCGAGCACATGGCCGCGCCCGCGCCCGAGGAGGCGGCGGAGGCGCTGTCCGCCGTGCTCGCGAGGATGCAGCCGGGCGAGGTCGCGATCGTCGTCCAGCGGCTCGCGGAGCTCTTGCCGCAGCGCCGGCACCTCATGGCGTTCCTGCCCGCGCTCTCGGCGCGGCTCGGCCCGTACGCCGCGAAGCACTGCGTCGCCGTCGCGGAGGGGCTGCTCGCCGCGCTCGAGGCGGACGCCCTGGCCGTGCCCCAGTACCTGGGGCTCGCGGCGCGCCTGCTCCCGTGGAAGGCGCTCGGGCAGGCGCTCGCAGAGCTCGGCCGTCGGGATCTCTTGCACCACGACGCGATGGTCGCCGCGATGTCCGCGGTGCGCGGCTGCGTCCACCCGTCGCAGCTCGAGCAGGAGCTCCGGGAGAGCCCGGATCCGCGGCTGCGTCGGCTCGCGCTGGAGGCGCTCGTTCAGGCGGCGTCGCCGAAGAACGGCTGGACGGCGGAGCGGCGCGAGCTGCTGGCAGAGCGCTACCGGAAGGACCCGTCCCCCGCGGTGGCGGGGCCGGCGTCGTTCATCATGCCGCCGTGAGCCGGCTGCTCCTCGGTTCGGCGCTGCCTGCGGCGGGCGGCGTCGGCCTCTGGTCAGAGACGACCTGGTTCCGCATGTCAGAAGTCCCGCCAGAGCGGTGCCTGGTCGCGCATCATGGGATCACACCGGGTCGAGCCTGGCGAGCATCACCGAAGTCCAGAGCGACATCCGGTCGAGCCTGGCGAGCGTCACCGAAGTCCAGAGAGACACCGGGTCGAGCTTGGCGAGCGTCGGCACGCCCCCCGACGGCCGTTCAGCGCTCCTCGACGAGGAGAATCCGGTGCACGAAGAACGGCGCGTGCTCCTTCACCCGCGCATCGGAGAGGGTCCGGAACGCCTCGGCGTCCGCGCGCTCGCGGAAGAGCCCGTGCTCGTTCAGGCGCGGCCCGTAATCCCGGCGAAGCGCTGTCACGTCGGTGTCCGGCAGGAACCCGCAGTTCGACAGCCCGCTGATCAGTCCGCTGTCGGCCACGTCCCAGCCGAGCAGCCTCCACGCCGGGTCGATCTCCGCCGGCTGGCAGGGGATCTCCAGCGCCCGCGCCCGTTCGTCGTGCTCGCTCACCGCCAGCGCGATGATCGCCGCTGCTCCATCACAGCGGCGCCGGAGCGCACCGAGGTCCGAGAAGTAGTCGGGGGCCAGGCCATCCGTGGTGAGGGCCGCGGGGACCGCCGGCCAGACGAGCCGATCCACCGACAGCACGCGCGGCAGGTCGGGTCGGAGCAGGTAGCGCTCGCGCCGGTCCTGGGTCCACTGCGGGTCTTCCGCGTCCAGGCGGAGGCGCGCGTCGAACCCATAGAGGACCACCGGGCTCAGCATGGCGCTCCTGGCACCCCGATCCCGCAGCACCCGCCGAACATCCGCCTCGGCCCGAAGCATTGGCAGGTGACCGGGTTCTGGTTGTAGACGTAGTAGTGCCAGTGGTCGCCCGGGCACGGGAAGTGGGGTGTGCTGGGAGGGACACGGTCGATCTCCGGCCCCGGCGGCGCCGGGCACGGCGGGCATGTCCGCGTCGCCGCATAGATGCCCACGCCGACGACGATGGCCCCGAGGATGACCCAGCCGATGGGGCCGGCCTCGACAAGAACGAGCGCGCCTGCCTCGGCCTGCCGTTGGATCAGCTTCGCCTGGGCGCTCCCAGGGCCGATCGCCGTGATCGCGCCGGCGCTCTCTCCCCCATCCACGATGCTCGCCGCCACGCGATCCGCCTCGCGCTCCAGCGGGTCCTCCGGCGTGGAGACCTCGACGCCCTTCCGCTGCATCTCGCGCTGGGTCTCGCCAGGCTCCGCGACCGGGGCGCCGCCGGCGGCTGTGGTCTTCGCCTTCTGCTGCTCGGCCGCCTCGTGAATCTTGGCGATGACGGCCGCCTTCTGCGACTCCGTGCCGCTCGCCCGGACGTTGCGCAGCGCGTGGAGGGTGCCTGCCGGGCTGGCCCCGTCCTGCCCCGTGGAGGCGCTGCTGACGCGCCCCTCGAGCACCCGAATGACGTCATCGAGCTCCCGATCCGACGCCGAGGGCGCGGCGGCCTCCGGCGCCGTGTCGCGCTGGAGCGTCCCTCCCCCGATCGACGCGGCCCCGCCCTGCTGCACCACGTGGGTCAGCTCGTGCGCCAGGAGGCGCTGGCCCTCTGCTGTCGACGGAGCGTACTGCCCATCTCCGAACACGATGTCGCTCCCGATGGTGTACGCCCGCGCCTGCACCCCACGTGCGGCCGCGGCCGCCTCCGTGCTCCGATGGATGCGCACCTTGCTGAAATCGTGCCCGAACCTGGGCTCGAAGTGGGAGCGCACCGCGCTCGGCAGGGGCTCCCCGCCGCCCCGGGTGACCTCCACCGCCCTCTGGGTACCCAGCGCCCCTTCCTCGCCCCGGCCGTCCTTCGAGCGCTGGAGATTCTTCTTCTCGTCTTCCTCGCACTCCGCGCACTTCCGCTGGAGGCGCCCCGCCGGCGGGGCGGTCGCGGGCTGGCCGCCGATCGCCCGCTGGAGCGCCATGCCCTGCGCTTGCGGCACGAGCGAGATGCGCGTGAAATCGAAGCCGCAGGATGGGCTCACCGGGGGTGCCTTGGCGGCATATCGAGGCGTGGGCTCCGAGGAAGTGAAGCGAGCGGCAGACGGACTCCACTTCTGGGCGAACGTGAACATGGGAGCTCCTTGCTCGTCTCGGATCCGCCTTCGCGTATCTGTCAGGCCGCGGGCACGGAAGGTTGTACGCCCGCCCGGCGGGGGCGGCAACAGCGGCCGCGCTTCGCCCGCGCCCGAGGAGGCGGCGGAGGCGCTGTCCGCGGTGCTCGCGACGATGCAGCCGGGGGAGGTCGCGATCGTCGTCCAGCGGCTCGCGGAGCTCTCGCCGAGGCGCCGGCACCTCGTGGCGTTCCTGCCTGCGCTTTCGCAGCGGCTCGGCTCGTACGCCGCGAAGCACCACGTCGCCGTCGGCGAGGGGCTCCTCGCGGCGCTCAAGGCGGACGCCCTGGCCGTGCCCCAGTACCTCGGCCTCGCGTCGCGCCTGCTCCCCTGGAAGGCGCTCGCGCAGGCGGCGTCGCCGAAGAACGGCTGGAACGCGGACCGGCGCGAGCTGCTGGAGCGCTACCGGAAGGACCCGTCCCCCGCCGTGGCGGGGCCGGCGTCGTTCGTCATGCCGCCGTGAGGCGGAGGGCGGCGGGCGCGCCGTCTGGCAGGGCTCACCTCACGACGACAGCGCGGCCATCGACGGTGTAAATCACCGCCTCTGCCCCGGCGACGTTGGCCTCCGGTGACGTCTGTTCGATCGGCCGGCGACGAGCCGCCTTCTCCTTCGTCGAGCGCACGAACGGCCAGAAGAGCTGCTCGGTCCAGGGCTCGACCGGCGCGCCCTCGGGGAGCCCGAAGCCCTCCTGGCGCGCGTGCGGGATCATGAGCGTCCCATGGATCCAATCGAAGCAAATGAGGGCGGCGCCATAGTTCTTCGTGGCATTGCCGAAGCGGCCGACCCCGTGGTGCACATGGTGCGTGTCGGGCAGCGAGACGATGCGCTCGAGGATCCGCATGACAGGGCGCGTGGAGCGGCTCCGCTGGAGGTGCAGGTCCCAGCGGAGATCGCTGTGCTCCGCCAGCACGATCATCGTCCTGAAGGCCAATCCCACGATATAGGCGCCAGGGTGGCCGAGCCAGACGACGAGCGGGGCCATCCACGTGCCCGGCAACAGGACATGCCAACTCCAGTTCTCCCGGTACGTGACCGCGATGTTCATGTTGCGCGGCACGTGGTGCGGCTTGTGGATCCGCCAGAGCCAGGGCAGCTCATGGCTCTTGCGGTGTACCCAGTAGATCCCGTATTCATCGAGGAGCACGTAGATCGGGAACACCAGCCAGGAGCTCACGCCGGCGAGCGCGCCCTCGGAGGCGGGCCAGAGCGCCCCGAGCGCCCAGGTCACGGCGACGAAGGACGCGCCGCGGATCACGAGGTAGGCGCCGACGGACACGAGGCTCGCGCCGAGCTCCCGCATGGTGAGCACGCCTGTGCGCCGATACAGGCCGAGCGCGAGCTCGAGGGCGGCAAAGAGCGCGAGGAAGACGAGGACGAACACCGTACCGTGGAGCATGAGAGCTCTCCTTTCGAGCGTCGTGGCCTGGCTCAGGCGACCGCAGCGGCGGCGCGAGCCACCGAGCCGCGGTCCAGGAATCTGTCGTGATGCAAGTGCATCCGCGGGATCTCGCCGCGCAGCACGTCGAGCACGGCATCGATCATCCCGGGCGGCCCGCACACGTAGGCCGCGCAATCGGCGTGGCCCGCGGCGACCTCACGCAGGTGGTCGGTGACGTGCCCCTTACGCCCTGTCCAGCTCGAGCCTTCGGGCTCGTGCGAGAGCACGGGGATGAAGACGAATCGACCTCGCCATCGCGCCTTGATGGAGGCGATGGCGTCGAGCGCATAGAGATCCTGCCGGGTGCGCGCGCCGACGACCAGCGTCACGTCGCGGGCGAGCCCATCCGAGACCCCCTGCTCCAGGATCGCCTTGATCGGAGAGAGCCCCGTGCCTCCTGCCACGCAGAGGAGCGGCCGATCGGCCTCGTGATAGCGGAAGCTGCCGTGGGGCCCCGAGAAGCAGAGGCGCGCGCCCGTGCGATCGGCCCCGAAGAGCCAACCGGTGAAGGCGCCGCCCGGCACGTGGCGGATATGAAAGAGCGCCCTGCGCGGCGAGGCCCGATCCGGCGCCTCGGCGAACGAGTAACAGCGCGGCTCGCCGAGCCCCGGGACGCCGGGGACCGTGAGCTGCGCATACTGCCCGGCCACGTAGCGGACGTCCGAGGCGAGGTCGACCTCGAGCGCGAGGACGCTGGGCGCGAGCCGCGTCACGCGCGCGACGCTCGCGTCGATCTGCGCCGGCGCTCGATCCGTCGAGCGCCCGCGGCCCACCCCCGGGACCTCGACCGCCACGTCCTCCGACACGGCCAGGCTCTGGCAGGCGAGCACGAAGCCGGCAGAGATCTCCTCGGGCGCGACGTGGCGCGAGATATCGCTCTTGAGGCGGATATGCCCCTTGATGAGGCGGCACTTGCACGTGCCGCACTCGCCCACGCCGCACATGTGTGGAAGCGGGATGTTCCCGCGCACGGCTGCGCTGAGCAGCGTTTCTCCTGCCTCGATACGGGCCGAGCGATCGCTGCCCAGGAGTTGGAGGGTCCCGGCTCGACCCCTCGTCCGGCCGCCGAATGAGATGGCTTTCACGATGTCGTGGCTCCCTGTTGCACGTGGCTTCATGGAGGCGGCAACCGAAAAGCCCAATCAGCAGATGGTATGAGGCAGATTGCCGGCGTGAATATTCCGCGGAATCCATGGCCGCCCGCCTCTATTCCGGCCGAGCCCGCCCGCATGGGACGCGTCAGACGCGGCCGCAGAGCTCGATGAGGGATCGCCGGAGCCACTCGTGGGCCGGGTCGCCGTCCTGACAGGCATGCCACATCATGAACAGCGGGATCGGCTGGATGGGGAGCGGACAGCTCACCACCCGCACGGGGAAGTGCTGCTCGAACAGCCGCGCCAGGGGGAGCGGCAACGTGCAGACGAGGTTCGACTGCGAGACGATGAACGGCATCGAGAGATAGCGGGGGACCTGCACCCGCACGCACCGGGCTCGCCCAACGGCGGCCTGGATTTGCTCTGCCAGGTTGGTCTGGCCCTCGCGCGGCTCGATGATCACGTGCTCGAGCGCCATGTACTCGTCGAGGGTCAGCGAGGGTCCGACGGTGGGATGATCCTGGCGCACCAGAGTGACGAACTCGAGGTCGAGCACGCGCGTTCGCCGGAACTCCTCGCCCGGGATGGCGATGTGATCCAGGACGAGCTCGATCTTGCCGAGCCGCATCTCGTTTTGCAGCGAGGTCCCGGGCTCGCGACAGAAATCGAGCCGGACGCGGGCGCCGAGCTGCTCGAGCCACTGCAGAAAACGAGGCAAGAGGAGGGCCTCTCCGATGTCGGTGATCCCCAGCCTGAAGGTACGGCTCGCCGTGCAATCGAAGGCGCCGGTGTGGGCGAGTGATGCCTGGATCAGGTCGAGCGCCTTGCGGATCGGGCCGGCGAGCGCGAGGGCGCGCGGCGTCGGGGCCATCTCCTTGCCGCGGCGCACGATGAGATCGTCGTTGAACAGCAGGCGCAGCCGGTTCAGCGCGCTGCTCACGGCCGGCTGGGTCATGCCGAGGCGCTCGGCCGCCCGCGTCACGTTGCGCTCGGTGAGCACGGCGTCCAGCACGGTGAGCAGGTTCAGGTCCACGGCGCGCAGGCGAGGCAGCGGCGGTGCGTTCATGCGGGGAGGGTAGCGCTGCCCCGACAGACACCCGCCGCCGAGGGCCCGAGCGGCGTGCGTGTACGGTCCATGAGGGAGATCCCCGAGACCTCTTGGGCACCGGGAGGTAGCGGCCGGCGCCTACGGTGGCCCGGGCGCGGCCTCGATGCCGCCCTGCCCGACGCCCGGGGGCGGCGGCATCGCCGCGGCCACAAGGGCCACGCGCGCCCCGCGCGAGAGCCCGAGGGTCACCCGGGTCCCCGCGGGCACGCGGAGCAGGGGCCCGACCAGATACCCCAGCTTGCCGGTGACATCGTGGCCGTCCACCGAGACGATCACGTCTCCCACCTGCAGGCCCGCCGCCGCGGCCGGACCGTCGCGGCGCACCTCGACCACCTTGTGCGGCCGCATGGCCACATCCATCGGCGACCGGGGCGGCTCGACCGCGAACCCGAGATCGCCGGGAGGCTCGTCGTGCTTCATCCGGCGCTTCGCCATGAACAACCGCCCGACGTCGGTCTCCGCGCCCGGCTGCACATCGACAGGGATCATCGCCGCATCGAACGCCGAGCTCATCGGATCCGCGGGCATGAGCATGAGCGCGAGGGGACCTCTGGGCACGCGGTCGAGGTGAAAATGACCCGCTCCGTCGGTGACCTCGTGCTGCTGCACCGGCGAGGGCGCCATTCCGCCGGCGCGCGGGTACGCGTGCACCGTCACCCCGGCCATGGGCGCGCCGTCCTCCAGGGACACCACCTGACCCCGGAGCGCGACGCGCCCGGCGAGCGTGAGCACCACCCCGCTCCGCTGCTCCCCCTGCGCCAGCGTCACCTCGCCCGTGGCCGTCCCCTCCGGGGCGTCGGCTGCAAGTTCGTACCTGCCCGCCGGCAGGTCGCTCATCGTCCAGGCCCCGTCCGTGAACGAGAAGGACTCGTTCCGGAAGAACGGCACTTCGCGGCCCGTGACGCGGATCGTGAACTGATCGGGCGGCGCGCCGCCGGGGCTGGAGACGGCGCCGGAGACGGTGCCTGTCTCCTGGATCGTGAGCGTCACGGTGCGGCCGACCTCGACGTGCTCGACGGCGGCGCGGCCCCCTCCGCGGCGCTGCGCCTGGACGGTGTACGTGCCCCGGCCCAGGTTCCCGATCACGAACTCCCCGTCGGGATCGGTGAGCACCGGCGCGTAGGGCCCCATGCTCTCCGGCGGCGGGGGCGGAGGGGCCGGGGCGCCCGGCTCGCCCGCGCCCTCGGGCTCCCGCTGGACATTGACGAACGCGTCCGCCACCGGCCTGCTGCTCCCGTCGACGACGCGCCCGTGGATCTCGCCGTTCTGGCGCTCCACGACCAGGCTCACGCGCGCGGCCGCCCCTGCCTTCACGGTGACCGCGACCCCGGGGTCGCCGCCGCCGGCCTGACCTGGCGCCCTCATGGGCATACCCCCCTGCATGGCCCAGATCCGGTATGCGCCCGGCGCGACCCCCTTGATCACGAATGTCCCGTCCGCGAGCGACTTTCTCGGAGGGCCGCCCCACCCGGGCTGCTGCGCGCTCAGCATGACGTCCGCGCCTGCAACGGGACGGCGGTCCTCGTCGGTCACGGTGCCCTCGACGCGACCCCCGCTGTCCATCACGAGGGTGATCTCGGGAGCGCCCTCATCGACGAGCTCGACCATCACCGGTTCGGGCGGAATGTGATCGTTCGAGTGCGCCATGACCCTGTGTTTGCCAGGGAGGAGCCCCCGGAGCACGAAGCGGCCGTCGTCATCGCTCTGCCCGACGGGGCCGGGCTGCATCGGCTGCATCCCCCCCATGTCGGTCGGGCTCGCGTGGACCATGGCGCGCACGGGCTTGTCGTCGCGGTCCACCACCCGGCCGCGGAGCGACAGCCCGGCGCGGACGGTCCACACGAGTCCCTCGATGTCCGCCTCGCCGACCTCCACGGCGGGGTAGGCCGGCTCCGACGCGTGATCCTGGCAGAGCACCACCACCTGGTACGAGCCGGGCAGCACCCCCTCGAAGCGCGCCGAACCGTCGGCTCCGAGGACCGTCGGGAGCCAGCCGCTCCCCTCGTGAAACAGGGTGACGGAGCCGCTCGCGCAGGGCCCGCCCCCGGGCGCGACCTCCACGCGGCCGGCCACGCTGCTGGCGGGGTGCATCTCGATCACCACCTCGCTCGCGGTCTGGCCGATCCCGAGCACCACGCTCGCGCGCGCCTGGCCATGGCCGCCCGCGGCGCGCGCCGTGGGCTTGTACCGCCCGGGCGGCAGGCCCGGGATGCGGAAGCGCCCCTCCGCGTCGCTCGACACGGGTTTCACCTCCCCGGGGCCCCACCGCTGCGCCATCCCGGGACGGACCGTCGCGCCGGCGATCGGCGCGCCCGACCCCGCCTCGACGACCCGCCCCTCGATCACCGAGCCGGGCGTCATCGAGATCTCGAGCGGCGGCCCCGGCGCCATGCCGTGCTGCGACCCCTCGGCGTACCCGTCGGCGGTGGCGCGCGCCAGGCAGTATCCCTCCTCGGTCCACGCGGAGAAGGAGCCATCCGCGTCGGAGCGGGTCACCGCGGCGCCCTGGTGCGACCCCAGGAAGCCATGAATCATGACGAGCGCCCCGGCGATGGGCCCGCCGCTGACGTCCTTGACGTGGCCCCGGACCTCGACGCCGCCGCGGACGAGCGTCAGATCGACGCCGGTGCGCGCCTCTCCCTGGCGGAGATCGAGCCAGCGGGCGCGGTCCGGGGCAGGGGAGGTGTAGCTCGCCGGGCGGTGGCCCGGCGCCGAGGCGAAGATCGTCCAGCGCGCGGGGGAGAGATCCGCGATCTGGTAGCGGCCGTCCTCTCCTGCGGGCGCGCACGTCGGCTCGCCCAGATCGAACGGCGTCAGTCCGCTCGCTCCGCCGCTCGCGCTGGCGCACACGAGCGCTCCGGCGACGGGCGAGCCGGCCGCATCGGCGACCCGCCCCGCGATGCTCCCGAGCGTCGGCGGCGGCGCGTCCCTCGCGCGGAGGCGCCGCGCTCCCCGCGTCGAAGCGGCGCTCGCCGGAGGCGCGGGGCCTTCCGCCGGCGCGTCTCCGGCGCGGAGCCACAAGAAGAGGCCCAGGATCCCCGCCGCCGCCAGCCCGAGCACGGCAAGGGCAAGCCACCGTCTCGCTTCCGCTCTCTTCATGGCCTGACTGCCCCTCCTTCGTCCATGGCCCCCTGCCGCCGGGATCATTAATCCATCGCGCGCACGCGCGGCGGGGCCTCGTCCCGGGGAGCAGGATGACGGCGCGTTAGTACCTCGCGCTCGCGCCGCCGTGGCGGGGCCGGCGCCGTTCGTTATGCCGCCGTGAGGCGGCGCGCGGCGCTACGGCGAGCTCGAAACGCCATCTCCCTCGAATTGGTCCCATCCCTCGGGGGGGTCGGGGATGCCGAGCGCATCGAGCGCGTCGCGCGCATTTTTCTGGATCGCGGTCGGTACGGTCGTGGCGGGCGTCCAGGCGGCGAAGAGATCACGGAGCTTGAGGGCATAGGGTTCGGCGTTGATCGTGCCTTGATTCCCCTCCGCTTGAGGGGATTGCTTCGTCTCCGCGATCACCTCGAGATAGGCATCGATGCACCGGAGCACTTCTTCACGGCTCGGAAGGCTCTTCGCCCTGGCGATGACCCGGGGCGCAGCGAAGGCAGCCATCGTGTTGGCGAACCCCGCGGTCACCGTGGCGTGCTTGCGTGTGCGGTCCATCATGGCCTGGAGCTGCGCGGGGGCGGGGTCGACACGCGCGGGCGCTCCTGCCGCTCCTCCTTGAACGGTCTCTCCGCCTCGGCTGCCCGTCGCCTCTCCCGCGCCGTTCGCGCTGCGCGATTCGGGCGGCTCAGCCGCGGCCGGCGAGCTGTCGCCAGGGGCTCTGCACCCTCCCGCGAGCACGGAGAGGGCAGCGGAGAGCGCGGCGGCGCCGGCGATGTTCATCGAGTACGTGGTCGGCATGAGGGGCTCCCGGATCTGACTCGCGTTTCGCTCTTTTTGTGGGGAGTCAGCGGACGTGAGCCTCAAAATTTGGCCGAGATCAAGACGTTCGAGCGAATTCCTACCAAGTTCTTCCCCGGCCGGAGAGGTGGAAGATCGGCCGCCCGTCGCGCGCTCGAAGCCGAAACCAAGGCTTTCCATAGGCCACAAGAAGGGCGAAACCCGAGTCTGAATCAACGCTTGGATTGTTTCGGCGGCCACTGGCCTTTGAGGATGGCCGGCACACCCTCCGGCCAGAGAAGCGAGTCCTCGTACTTGATCCCGTCTGCCTCCGGGTCTTCGTGTGCATCCCACCCGCACGCGGGCGGCTTGATTCCTTCATGTTCGATGAGAGCCCGGGAAATGTCCACCATCTCCTGGGCCAAATCAGGCTGCGTCCAGTGCTCGAAGAGCTCGCGCAGTCGCATCGCGAGCGGCAGGCGGCGCTCGTAGTGTACGGGTTGAAACTGCGGCGCCGTGTGGTGGCCGCCCTTCTTCACGTAGGAGATGTAGAGGTCCAGCATGCGCAGGATGTGCTCGCGAGGAGGTACGCGGCTGAACGTCCTGTAGATGCGCGGTGAGGCGAACGCCCATATCCAATAAGTGGCGTTGATGGCGTCGGCCGTGTCCTCGGTGTTCTCTCTACCCTCGCCGCTCATAAGTGTTAGTGTATCTTTCTCTTCTTTTTTTCTTTGAGGTGGTCTTCGTTTTTTTTTTTTTTGCTTACCAGTAGGTGCAGTGCTTTTCGCCGGGCCCAAAGTGCGAAACCAGGATGAATGCTCCAGCGACATGGTTGCCGTGCTTAAGGCAGCCGTAAGCACACACGGACTTGAAGACGAGGTTTCCGAGCCCCCACGGGCACCAGGGGCATGCGCCTTTGTCGCAATATGTCACCATGCAGAATGCCTGCTCGCCGTTGCTCAACGGACACTCGGTGGTCTGGGGGCACGAATACGGCTCATCGAAGCACGCGAAGTTAGGGTAGATCCCGTCGTTCGCGGCCAGCGTGACCGCCTCCGGCGTCTCCATCCAGGTGCGCGCCGCGTCCCAACCGGTCAGTGCGTACTGCTCGGTCAGCGATGCGATCGCCCCTTCATCCACGGCCGCTGGATCGAGCACCTGGGATTCGACGAGGCTCGCGACCATCACCGCCGCGTAGGAGGTCGCCATGGTCTTGAGAGCGAGCTCCTGGGGATCGACATTCAGCAGCTCCTCGTACGCCTGTTCCTCCGGGGACAGCGGCTCGTCGTCGACGCCATCGGTCGCCGAGCCGCCGCCAGGCTCACTGTCCTCGTCAGGGCGCTCCGCCGGGTCGTTCTCCGCGGGCTCGTCCTCTATCTCCTCTCGATCCGCCGGTCGTAGGTGGATGGTGCACGCCGGAACCAGCACGGCAAGGATCCCCCCGGTCATCCCAAGCGCGAGCGCTCGACGCGTCCGCACGTGCATCTCGTCCTCCTCAGGGCGGCGGACTCTATCGAGGCTCGCTGAGCGCGTCCATGGACGCCGCTCCCGACGGACGTGTCAGGGGTCTCCTGAATCTCCGCGCCTCTTCGTCGCCGAGCGCGTGAGTAGCGGGGCCGGCGCCGTTCGTCACGCCGCCGTGACGCGGTAGATGGCGGGCGGGCCATCCACCGCAGCTCCTCACTGGCAGGCGGTCCCGTCGGCCAGCGCCGCGCACTCGTCCGGGTTCTCGAACGCGCGGCTCACGTGGAGCAGCCGGCAAGCGACCGTGTCGCCGCCCTCGGCGCTCGCGACGGAGTAGCCCGAATCGTGGGCGGCGCCCGTCATCGCGCTGCACTCGTCCTGGCACGCCGCGCCCCAGCCCTCGTACGCCTCGCCGAGGGTCGGCTTGCAGGCCGCCTCGAACAGCGTGCAGTACGACACGCAGTTGCCCGTCACGCCCGAGCCCGGCTCGTCGGCCCCGCAATGGCCGTCTCCGCCAGGCCCCGTGTGCGGGCAGTGGGTGGTCGGCGCCAGCATGGCGCTGTAGGCGTGGTACTTGCGGCAGCCCACGGTGTTCTCGGTCCGGTCCTCCGTCGTGCCGGGAGGGAGCGCCAAGCAGACAAGGAGGCATTGCGTTCTCGACTCGTAGACGGCCAGATCACCCGTGCACGACGTCATGGCCGCCCGGCAGAAGTCCTCGCAGCTCGGCGTCGTCCCTGCCGGATCGCCGCAGGGCTGCACCGGCGTCAGGCTCGCGTGCGGGCAGTGCTCCTCGGGGTCCACCGTCGCGGAGCTCACGTGCACGAGGCGACACTGCAGCGTGTCGCCGTCGTGGTTCTCGATGACGTCGAACGTATCCACTTCCTTGAGCCCGGCGCACATGGCGACGCACTCCTCCTCGGTGGCGACCTCGAGCGTGCACGCCGCGGCCCGCAGCGCGCAGTAGCTCTCGCAGTTGCTCCCGCACTCGCCGTCGCCGCCCGGGCCCGCCGCCCGACAGTGCACCCCGACCTCGCCTGTGGCGCCGGCCAGCTCCGCCTGGCGGGCGCGGCACGCGACCGTGTTGCCCACGGGCTCCAGAGGATCGCCCGCCGGGAGCAGCGCGCACACGCCCTGGCAGGTCGCCAGCGTGGCGTAGACCTGGTGCTCTCCCGTGCAGCTCTCCATCACGTCGGCGCAGTACGACGCGCATTGCTCGCTCACGGGCGCCTGCCCGCCCCCCGTGTCCGAGCTGCCCGGGTCGAAGGAGCGGTCCTCGATGCCGGCGATGGCCTGGCAGCCGAGCCACGCGAGGCTCGAGAGCGGGGCGAGCAGGGCGAGCGACAGGAGCCCTGTCATGCGTCTCATTCGAACGTACCTCCCACGCGCAACCCGACGTTGCGCGCGTCCACGAACGCCCCCACCTGGACGGGCGGGGCCTGCCTCGGCGCGACGACGAACACGAGGACGGCGCCGCCGATCGCCGCCGCCGCCCCGAGCCCGAACGCGACGTTCGACACGGTGGCGGCGCTCTTGGCTTCCTCGGTCAGCGTGACGCCGCGCTCGTCCTCACACGTGTTGCCGCCCTTGCAGTAGCTCTCCGCGTCGCTGTTCTTCGAGATGGCCTTCACGCCGAAGAACGTCCCGACGCCGAGCCCCACGACGCCCGCGCCGCCCACGACGAGGCCAATCAAGCGCGCCGTGTCGCCCCCGGACGCCGCGGGCGCCGGCGCAGGCGCAGGGGCGCCGCGCGCCGGCGCAGGGCCCGCCGCCTCGGGAGGCGGCGCATCGCGGGGCGCAGGCGGCGGCCCCTCGATCCGCTTGAGCGCCGGGACATCGACGCTCGCAGGGCCCTTCTTGTCGCCCCCGAGCTTCACGGTCGCCGTCCAGGTCTCGTGGCCCGGGGCGCTCGCCTCGATCGCGATCTCGCCCGGATCCACGGGGATCGCGACGCCGAAGACCGCGGGATCGACCGCCTTTCCGGCGGAGCGCACCTTGAAGCCCTCGATCGCGAGGTTCTCCGCGGCGACGCCGATGCTCAGCTTCGACAGGCCCGGCTCCAGCCGGGCCGCCCTCGCCTGCGCCTTGCGGGCGCGGTCGGCCTGCCCCGCGGCCTGCGACTCCGACATGGCCTGCCGGAACGTGGCCCAGGCGCTCGCCGTGCGGCCGGTGTTCTCGTAGCACTCGGCCAGGTAGAGGAGCGTGCCGATGCCTGGATCGATGCGCTGGCTCTGCTCCAGCCTCGGGCACGCCTCCGCGCTGCGCCCCTGCTTCATCAGGTCGAGCGCCGCGTCGAAGAGCGCCTCCGCCGTCGCCTTGTCGGCGGCGCTCGGCTCCGCCCGCGCGGGGAGCCCCCCGGCGAACAACGCCGCGCACAGACCCAGGCCGACGCAGTGTGCGATGCTTCGCTGACGACGTTTCGTACGCCTCATACGTCCCGTGTTCTCCTCCAAGCTGGCCACGACGAGCCTCGGGGCCGTCGCCGGATCGACGCGAGCGCCACGCTCAGCGCCGCCCGCCGAAGTCGCTGATCGAATTGCTCCGCGTCGGCTCCGGGCGCGCCCCCGCGTCGGGCTGCGCGCGCCCGACGGGCCGGGCCGTGGCGGTCGCCCGAGGCGCGCTGGGCTGCGCGGCGAGCGGCGCCGCCGGGCCGGAGGACGCCGTCGGCGGCGGCGCGGGCGCGCTGGAGGAGGCCGCAGGCGCGGTCGGGGCTGGAGAACCGCCGGCCACCTCGGGCGCGGCGCCGGTGGCGCCGGGAGCCTCGCGCGCGTCGCCCTTCACCGTCGCCTCGGCGGCGGGCGCCGCCGTGGCCTCGGCGGTGGGCGCAGCCGTGGCCTCGGCGGTGGGCGCAGACGCGGCTGCGGGGGGCTGTCCCTGGTCGGTGGCGAGCCCGGAGCGCAGGAAGAACAGGGCGCCGAGCGAGGCCCCTACCAGCAACGCGCCGGCGGCGATGGCCAGGGCGACGCGGGCCCCGTTGCGGACCGTTCGCACCGGATGGCCCGAGTTGCTCCACGAGTTGACCGTCGGCCCCGTCTCCGCGTTGGGCGAGGGCGGCACGAAGGACGGCGTGCCCGGCGCGAAGGGCGGCGTGCCCGGCGCGAAGGGCGGCGTGCCCGGCGCGAAGGGCGGCGTGCCCGGCGCGAAGGACGGCGAAGACGGCGAGGCCGGCGCGAAGGGCGGGCCCCCGTGCGGTATGGACGGGCGCGATCCGGTGCCCTGGGCGCCCCCGCTCGGCACGCCGGCCTGGAGGAGCGACGGCCGCGCGAGGTCCGAGGAGCTGCCGAGCATGCGGCGCGCCCGGTCGACGTGCATGTGGCCCGTGGCGGGGCCGAACGGGAGCAGCGCGGCCGCCAGATCGCCGACGTTCGTCCACCGCTGCTCGCGCTCCTTGGCGAGGCAGTGCATCACCACGGCGTCCAGCTCGCGCGGGACGTCGGGGCGCAGCTGGGCGACCGGTGCAGCGTTCTCGTAGAGCAGCGCGTGGAAGAGCTGAGCGACGGAGTCGCCGTCGTACGGAGTCCGCCCGGTCAGCATCTCGTACAGGATCACGCCGAGAGACCAGATATCCGCGCGCGTATCCACGTCCCGCGCGGAGCGCACCTGCTCGGGAGACATGTAGAGCGGCGACCCGAGGAGCGACGCTGTCTGGGTCAGCGCGACCTGGTCGCGCGATATGCCGAGCAGCGACTTCGAGATACCGAAATCGAGGACCTTGATGACCCGATCGCCGTCGGGCCGGAGCGAGAGGAACAGGTTGGCCGGCTTGAGATCGCGGTGCACGATCCCCGTGGCGTGCGCCTCGGCCATCGCGTCGAGGGCCTGGAGCATGTACCCGACGGCCTCCATCACGGGCAGCGGACCGCGCGCCCGGATCTCGTGGGCGAGGTCGTTCCCCTCCAGGAACTCCATCACCATGTAGGGCATCCCGCCCTCCAGCGAGCCGACATCCAGGACGCGCGCCACGTGCTCGCTCTTGATCCTGGCCAGCGCGCGCGCCTCGCGCCGGAACCGCTCCGCCGGGTCGCCGCCGTCCGACCGCAGCGAGTGCAGGAACTTCATCGCGACCCGCTGCTCCAGCTCCAGGTGCCACGCGGCGACGATCGTGCCCATCGCACCGGCGCCAACGATCTGCTCCACGCGGTACTTGCCCGCGAGGACGTCGCCCACAGCAACGGGAGCCATCGCCATGGGCCCTAGGCTAGCCGAGATCCACGAGATCACATACTTCGGCGCGCCGCGATCTGCGCGCAGGGCGGAAATCCCTCGTCGACGCTTCCGCTGCGGCGGCGCCGTGCGTCGGGGCGCGTGGTGGGCAGGCATGACACCCGCGCCGGCGAGATCTCACCGGCGTTCCAGCGCGACGCCCTCGACGCAGCGCCAGCGCTCGGTCTGCCCCGCCACGGCCCACAGCTCGAGCCGGTCGGCCCACCACACCTCGTGGGCGAGCGCAAGCACCCGGGGATCCGCGGCGAGCTCCTTTCGGCGCGCGGCCGGCAGCTCGCCGTACACGAGGCTCACGTGCGGGCGAAAGGGGGCCTCGTTCGCGTTCGCGCCGAGCGCCGCCCCGGCCGCGCGGCGCAGCGCCGCGAGCGGCTCGGACGGCGTCACGTCGAGGAACACGCACTGGTGGCGGGTGCCGCCGGTGGCGGGGCCGCGCGCCTCGAGCGCGACGGGGCGGAGCGCGCCGCCGTCGCCGCGCAGCCCGCCGAGCTTCGCGGCCAGCGCGCCGCCGTCGCCGCGCAGCCCGCCGAGCAGGGTGAGGTGAGGCGCGAACGCCGGGCCCCCCGTCTCCCGGGCGAGCGCCTCGATGAGCTCCTCGAGCCGCGCGGCCGGCGCTCCGCCGGGGATGAGCCACAGAGCGAACGCCGTCTCATGCGCCATGGCCGACACCCTTTGCGCCGCCGCGCCTCGCGGGCAAGCCGCCGGGCGCCGGAGCTCGCGTGAGCGCCCCGTCCGGCTACGGCCCGCTCAGGGCGTGCGCCGGGTGGCGGCTCGCGGCGGATGGCTCGGATCGAGCAACGAGACGCTCCTCAGCCGAGCGCCGCGCGCAGGCTCCGGTAGAACGCGTCCGCGGCCCCGCCCTCGGGGATGCCCGCCGACCCGCCATCGTTCAGCTCCACCAGCATCCAGCCGCCCCCTTCCTTCTCGGCGACGTCGGCCGCGTAGAAGCGACTGCGCACGCGGCCGAGAACGGGCGCGAGCACGTCGGCGCTCGGCGGCTCACCCGGATAGTCACCGTCGGCCCAGTACGGTGCCGCGTAGAACGGCCGGCCGTCGAGCACGAAGAAGCGATGCTCGTTCACCAGCGGCAGCCTGCTCTTCGGGTGCAGCCCGATGCGTCGCAGCTCGACGAACTCCCGGAAGACGAGCCCGCCGACGACGTGGTCGTCCTGGAGGCGGAGGAAGTTGCCCACGACGCGCCGCACGTTGGCCTCGTCGTCCGCCGCCGGGATGAAGCAGGCGTCGAACCACTCGTGCTTGCGGGACTTCACATAGTCCTTGAGGATCACGGCGCCCGCTCCGAACGCCTCTCGCACGTGAACGACGACGGCCTCGAGGTCGAACGTGGAGCCCGGGATCCAGATCGACCGCGCTGTGTGCTCGGCGCCGCCGATCGCCTCGTACCACTCGGGCAGGTGGTAGCAGTGCTGGTACGCCGCCGGCTCCGTGATCAACCGCCGGCCGCGCGCGGCGACGACCTCGCTCATGCATCGGTAAGCATCGAGGCCCAGGATCCAGCCGCGGTAGAGCACCTCGCCCGGGCCTTCCGGCACCCGGCGGAGCTTCACGTCGCCGCCGAGGAACACCTCGAGGTCGATGAGGCCGACGTCGAAGCCCGCGCTGGCGGCATGCCGGGCTTCCTCCTCGAAGGCGCTGTCCGGCGCGGTCGGGTGCAGCGGGCTGCTCGGGAAGAGGACGAGCGGGGCGGGGAGCATCTCGCAGACTCTATCCGACTTCAGATCGCTCGTCCGTGGCTGTCGAGCTCAGCTCTGGGCTGCTCCCTCGACATCCATCCACGTTCCGCACATGGTGCAGAGCTTCGCCGAGGGATCGAGCAGGAAGTCACAGTTCGAGCAGTGCCTCTTTCCATCGGGACGCGGCGGCATGGGCGGGCGGGTCGACGGCGGATTCCAGTTCCACACGATGGGCTCCGGCGGTAGCCAGGGCGGTGGAGCTCCCTCCCAGCCGTTCAGCGCGATCGGCGCGCCCGCCTTGTCGCCCGGTACGCAACGCAGCGCCGGCCCGCCGAGCTGGTCGCGCCGCGCCCAGAAATCGCCGTTGCTCATCCGGGACCGCAGCTCCGTGCCGTGCACGCTCGAGGGCAAGAGCGGCCGGTGCGCACCCGCCTCATCGCGGTAACGGACCGGCTGCCCGTCGGGCTTCAGGGCCGAGCCAAAGGCGATGTGGTGATCGACCTCGACCGTCGCCCGGAGATCGGGCGGGTTGCCATCGTGCGCGTCGAGCGCGGGCGCGAACAGCCACTCCGGGTACCTGGGCTCGTACCACCACAGGAGCGGCTCGGGCTGGAGGTCGCCGTTCCAGCAACAGACCGCCACCGGCCAGCCGGGGTAGTAGGCCTCGAACGCCTGAAGCATGCGGTCGTTGAGCGCAGGCCGCTTCGGCTCCGGGACCTGCCCGAGGACGGAGAGCACCGCGCGCGGCGACTCGGCGAGCACCACCGCATAGCTGCCCACGTCGAAGACCACGGCCCGGGCGGCCCCGACCGCGGCGAACGGCGGCGGGCCGTAGCTTGGCGGGATCGGCCGGCGCGTCGCCTGGCGGATGTCCTCGAGGAAGGTGCGGAACGGGCGCGTGTCGACCGCGTTCTGCGGGCCGATCCGCGTGGCCGGGATCGGCAGGATCATGGCGTTCGGGCCGGAGGTCGACGCCGTGTTCTGGTAGGCGAGGACGTGGACGTAAAGGCCGTTCCACCGCGCATCGCCGGCATAGAGGAGGGTGCTGGAGAGCCTCGCGGGGGAGAAGGTGCAGCACATGGTCGCTGCAGGATACACGAAGAGGAGCCTTTCACCCCATCGTCGGCGGATGAGCCGCGGGCGCCGCGGGCGCCTGTCGGATCCATCGGAAGGCTGGGTGGCGTCAGCGTGCACCTCGGCGTGCACCCGCGAGTTGTCGCGTGAGATCGGCCGCTGGCACTTCCTTGCACCCGCTGGCGTTTTGCCCCGCCCAGAGCGGCGAGAAGTCGCCGCTGCCCTCGCTTTCGGCCTTGGCGCGCAGGGGGGTGATGGCCGATGTCGCCAAGGGAAAAGCTGGCACGGCGCCGCTCATCGGCCCAAGCTCCCTCATGATGCGGTTCACGATGCCCCGAGCGGGCCGCCCGGTGAATACATTGGTGAGCGCCGTGATCCTGGCTGCGCCGCTCGCGAGCGCCGCGCGATGGACCCTGCTCGTGGTGGCCTCGGGGCACAACAGGTAGGCCGTCCCGATCTGCACGCCGGCCGCACCGAGCGCCATGGCCGCTGCGACACCCCTCGCGTCCGCGATGCCGCCGGCGGCGATGACGGGGATCTTCACGGCGTCCACGATCTGCGGCACCAGCGCGAAGGTGCCGAGCTGTACGCCGAGATCGTCGGACAGGAAGCTGCCGCGATGACCGCCCGCCTCGATGCCCTGGGCGATGACCGCGTCGACGCCGCGCGCCTCCAGCCAGCGCGCCTCGTCGACCGTCGTGGCAGAGGACAGGATCTTCGCGCCCGAGCGGCGCACCCGCGAGAGCAAAGCCTCCGAGGGCAGGCCGAAGTGAAAGCTCACCACAGCAGGCCTGATCTCGTCGAGCACATCCGCGGCCTCATCGCTGAAGGGCAACCGGCCGGGGCCGGTCGGGATGGCGCTTGCGTCGACGCCGAGCTCGGCGAAGTACGGCGAGAGCCGGGCACGCCAGATCGCTTCTTGCTCGGCGTTGGGCTCGGGCCGCGTGTGACAGAAGAAGTTCACGTTGAACGGCCTCGTGGTCTGCGCTCGGATGGCCGCCAGCTCCTTGCCCAGGGCGTCCGGTTTCAGCATGGCGCCGGGCAGCGAACCGAGCCCACCAGCGCTGGAGACGGCGACCGCGAGCGCGCTGCCCTGCACGCCGGCCATGGGGGCCTGGATGATTGGAAGATCGATTCCAAGGAGCTCGTGCAGCGTCGTCATGAGAATCTCCAGATCCACTGCCGAGGCAGAGTCCAGCTTTTGTACTTTTTCGCCCAACAAAGAGCGTTCGGCCGTGGGATCTGAGCATAAGCGAACGGCCCATCGGTGGCAACGCCGGGTTGGGCGGCACATGCTCACCTGCACGATGCGCTAGTCGTTCCTCTGCCAGTACGAAGGTCGACATGAGGTGTCGGGGATGAGCGTGGCTCGGGGATTCGGGCCTGGATCTCCGAGGGCGCGCTGGACACCGTCAGCTCGCTCGCAACGAACCGGGGCATCGCTCTTGCGGTAGGACTGAGAGCTGGTTTCATAGTCGAGGTGCCACGTGACGGACCACGTCGAGCCATGAGTCCTTGCGAGCCAATCCGGGGCGCCAGTCGCCAGATGCTCGGATTCCAGAAAATAGAGCCGCTTCCATCCATGTTTCGATTCAGGCAGAGGCACTACATGGCCAACGCCGTCGAACACGGTGCGAACGCATGCCGGAGGCTCCTGGGACACGACCACGCGCGTTCCCATTTGTGTTGGCGACGCGCTGAATGTCACCCTGTGGTCCTCGCGGCCGTCCGCGTTGATGTCGCCGATCGACTCGACGCTGGGCGCTTCGCTGTCGAACGGAAGAACCCCAAATAGCGCGTCTTTCGCGGCGCATGACGCCTCCGCGAGATACCGCGCCTGGAAGAAGACGGCACAGTTGCTGATGTCTCTGGGGGCACCCACGTCTGGCCAGCTGAACCCAAGTTGATAAACGCCCGCCGGCAGCTCGATCGTGCGCTCTTCCTCGATCCTCGTCAATTCCGTGCTGCCTTGCCGAAGTGACGGCGTGATACCCGTAGCAGGGCACCCTGGCGCCTTGAGCCACACCAATGCTCGTTCGCGAAGTCGGAACGCGTGGGAGCCAGGGCTGCTCGCGACAGCGGTGATTTGCAGGCTGACAACGTCTTGCGCGGCAGCGCTTGGCGGGCCTGGCTGTTCCGATGCTGGCGAGCTATTATTTGATATTTCTTGGGCGGGGGTTGGCGGTCGAGTTGCAGAGCCGTGGGGCAGCGGCGACGGGCCATTTCGGGCACATCCGGCGTGCAACAGAAATATCACGAGTGGCGGTGCTTGTGTCGCTTTCATGCGCAGGTTGGTTAGTTTGTCTAACTATCAGTCGATTGGTCGGCCGAGGCCGCGGGACGAGGTCTGTCCAGTGGACAGTTCGGTAAGTCGTTCAACATGGTCGTGGAGCAGAGCCGTCCGACCACGGCTCGCCGCCGGTGTGCGGGTTCGACTGGCCTTGGCGATATGTTCGAGGCAGGTCGCGGGGGGGGGCAAGGACGAAGTGCCGGCGGCCTCCGCTCCGAGCAGGCAGCCGACGAGCGTGCCCCCGATGTTGATGCCGAGGCTGGCCCAACCTTGCCGGAACTGTCGTGGCCGCCGTGGATGGGCGGGCCGCCCAACGCCAGACACGGCCGAGAGTTCCACGGTTTCCGATCCGCGGCGTGCGCGGCGCGGCTACACTGCGCGGCCCGTGGACTCCGTGATGGACCGCATCGAGGCGACGGTCGCCTGGCTCCGGCAGCGCCGGTGGGCGCACCTCGCCGTGGTGAACCTGCGCATCCTGATCGGCTTCGCGTTCCTGCCGGCGGGGCTGAAGAAGATCCTCGGCGAGCCGTTCACGGATCCGGGCAATCGCGGCCCGTTCCACGAGTTCTTGCACGCGTTCCACGCGACCGGGCACTTCTACACGTTCGTGGGCGTGGTCCAGCTGGTCGCCGCGACGCTGCTCATGACGCAGCGGTTCGCGACGGCCGGCGCATTCTTGGCGCTGCCGGTGACGGGCGCGATCCTGGCGTTCTGCTGGAGCACGGCGGTCGTCCCGACGGCGAGCGTGGTCACGCTGATGTTCGCGGGCCTGGTCGGGCTGGCGCTGTGGGACGTCGAGCGGTGGCGCGGCGTCCTCGACGCGCCGGACGCCACGCCGCGGGCCGCGCGTGCCTCGTCACCAGCGCCGATCGACCTGCGGCTGTGGAGCCTGTGCGGGGCGGCCATCCTGGTGGCGTACCTCGCGACGTGTCTGCTCAGCGGCGGCATCTACCGGCCGCGCGGGCCCGCGTTCGATGAGCCGGGGTTCTACGTGCTGATGGCGCTGCCGCTGTTCCCGATCGTGACCGCGCTCATCGATCGTCGCCGGCGCGCGAGGCGCTGACGCCCCGGTCAGGGCGTCGATCGCGTCGCGCACTGCATGAACGCGCTGTTCTGCCTCTCCCGGAACCTGACGGCCGGCCCGCCGTGCACCGTCGGGTTGTTCGGTGTGCCGCTCATCGTGCCGCAGTAGAGGTGCCCTTGCAGCGGTGTCATGCTCCGGCGGCACCCTCACGAAGCCGCTCGAGGCAACCGCTACGACGCCAAATCTCCCGCGCGCTCGGTCGAGAACGGCAGCTCGACGCAGAAGGTCGAGCCCCGGCCGACCTCGCTCGACACGCGAATTCGGCCGCCGTGCGCCTCGACGATGGTGCGGGTGATGTAGAGGCCGAGCCCGAGCCCCCCGTAATTCTTCGACGAGACGCCGCGGCGAAATCGTTCGAAGAGCTGCGCCTGCACTTCGGCCGGGATCCCGATCCCACGGTCCGTCACCGAGAGCCGCGCGATCCGATCTCCCCGGGTGATCGCGATGTCGATCGGCTGGCGCTCCCCGAACTTGATCGCGTTGGTGAGGAGGTTGGTCACGACCTGCTCCAGGCGGTGCGGGTCCCACCGGCCGATGACCGGCTGCTCCGCGCGCACGGCGACCGCGCTGCCTGACTGCGCGATCTGATCGCCGAGGTGGGCGACGACCTCGTCGACGAGCGCGCGCAGCTCGACGGGCGCTGTGTACAGCTCGAGCCTCCCCGCCTGGATCCGGGAGGCGTCGAGGAGCATATCGACGAGGTCGGTGAGGCGCTTGACCTGGCGGCCAGAGAGGGCGACCGCGGAACGCACGCGCTCGACGTCCATGCCCCGCGCGAGCCTTTGCCCCAGCGATTGAATGGCGAGCTGCAGGCTGGTGAGTGGGGTGCGGAGCTCGTGCGAGGCGATAGAAAGGAACTCGTCCCGCAGGTGCACGGCCTCCTCCGCTGCCGTGCGCGCCCGCCGCTCGTCCAGGAGGAGCTGATCGCGCTGCTGCTCGGCGCGCACGCGCGCGGTGACGTCGCGGAAGCTCCAGACCCGCCCGACCACGCGCCCGCCGAGGCGCTGGGGCTGCGAATAACGCTCGAAGACGCGCCCGTCCGCGAACGGGATGGCATCGAAGCTGGACTCCTCGGGCGAGGCATAGAGAGCGCGGATCCTCTGCAGGAACGCCTCGGGATCGAGGACCTGGTCGCTGGCGAACGTACGGAACGTGTCGTCCGACCCGGTGGAGAGGATCTCGTCCGGGATGCGCCACATCGCCGCGAACCTGCGATTCTGACGCACGACGTGCTGCTCGTCGTCGACGACGAGGATGCCGTCCGCCGTCGATTCGAGCGTGGCCTCGAGGAGCGCGTAGGAATGGCGGAGCACCTCCTCGGCGCGCCGTCGCTCCGCGTTCTCCTGCTGCAGATCCGTATAGAGGCGCGCATTCTCGATGGAGTTGGCCGCCTGGGCCGAAAGGAGCCGGATCACCTCGACGCGATCGGGGGTGAAGGCAGAGCGGGTGAGGTCGTTTTCGAGATAGATCACGCCGGCGAGGCGGCCCTTGTAGACGAGGGGCGCGGCGAGCGAGGAGCGCGGCGCTCCGCCGGCGCAGCAGGGATCGCGCCCGAACGGCCCGTCGATCGCGAGGTCGTCGAGCAGGACGGTCTCGCGCGTCCGCGCCACGTACGTGACGACGCTGGCCGGCAGGTCCTCGCGGCCCTCGAGGGGCGCCGCGCCGAGCACGTGGACCGACGCATCCCGGATGTGGTGCTCGGCCTCGACGACGAGCCGTCCGTCACGCAGGAGCAGGAGGACGCCGCGCCGCGCGCCGGCGTTCTCGACCATGATGCGCATGAGCGCGTCGAGCAGGCGGTCGAGGACGATCTCGCCCGAGATGGCCTGGGAGGCCTTGAGCACCGAGCCGACGTCGAGCGCGGCGCCGGCCTGCGGGCTCCTCTCGCCGCGGAGGCTCTCGCCCGGGACGAGGTCGGGGTACGCGTGCTCGATGCGCCGCATCGCCTCCGTCGCGCCCCAGCGGCCGTACGCCCTGTGCGCCTTGGTGAGGTAGGCGCCCGCGATGGTGGTCTTGCCGAGCGCGCGGAAGCAGAGGCCCGCGAGCTCGTTGCCGAGCGCCTCGTCGTGGAGATAGCCGCCGCGCTGCGCGAGCGCGATCGCATCGTCGTAGCGGTCCCCGGCGGCGCGCACGTCGCCGCGGGCGCGCTCGAGCTCGGCGAGGAGGAGGGCGCGGCGGTGCGCCACGTTCTCCGGGCAGAGGTCCGCCCAGCGCGAGAGTTTTTCGGCGGAGACCTCGGCGCGGGCGAGGAAGAGCGCGCGCTCCTCCGGGGAGACGACGTCCGCCGCCTGCGTGAACGCGATTCCCGCGTAGCAATGGAACGCGGGGTTGCCATGCCAGGCCGCCACGGCCGGGATTTCGATGTGCGGCAAGAGCGCGGCGCGCGCCGCTTCCTCGAACGCCCCCTGGAAGACGCAGAGGACGACGATGTAGAAGTGGGCGAAGAAGGAAGAACGAGGCCTGGTTGTCGATGCGGCGGGACTCCTCGATCACCTCGTCGATATCGACCCACGCCCCCTTGAGCGTGGCGGGGCGCTCGGTCTCGACAGAGAGCTGGTGCGCGATCTGTCCGACCGCGCCGACCATCCAGGTGATGGCATTGAACTCGTCGAGCCTGCGCATCGGCTGGTAGCCCTGCGCCTCGGCGAGGAGGTCGGAGAGCGGGAGGCCGCGGAGGAGGCTGTTCGTGATGCCATTGACCGTGTTGTAGAAAGACCAGATGTACTGGCCCGTCTCGAGCCCGGCGTGCACCCCGGCGACCAGCGACGCCTTGCAGGCGGCGTAGCCCTCTCGCCAATGCTGCACGAAGGCGCCCCACATATTGCGGAGCATCGCCTCGGACTTCTTGTCCGTGTAGCGGTCCGCGAGGTCGATGGCGGCGCGGCCGAAGCGGTAGCCGAGCGCGATGTCGCCGCGGGCGCAGAGGAGCATCCCGAAGTTCATGCAGCCGAAGATCGAGTTCTTCGAGAGCCCGTGGCGCAGCGTGTTCTCGAGGATCTTCGCGACCGTGATGCCGAGGTTGTTCGTGGCCAGGAAGTAGCAGGGGAGAAAGAGCTCCTGGAGCACGTCCTGCATGGCGAGGATCTCCGGGTCCCCGAGCGGCGGCAGGCCTGGCAGCGCCTCGATCGTCCTTTCCCGGACGAGATCCATCGTCGCCCGCACCTGGGCGTCGAGCAGGACGTCGTCCGGGAAAGGAGGCAGGTCGATCCCGAACGGGCGCAGGGCCTCGAGCCCCTCCGCGAGCGCGGCTGGCAGGTCGTTCTTGAGCACCTGCACGTTCATCTTGAGCCGAAGCACCTCGGTGCGATCGAGCCGGCTCGCGGCCCGCTCCAGGCCATCGGAGAGGATCGCGAGGGCGTCGTCATGCCGGCCGCAGAGCGAGAGCATCAGGGCGGTTCTCTTCGCGTACTCGAGGCGGAGCGGGTACTGTGACGCCCAGGCGTCCTCCGGAAGGCGCAGGAGGCCGAGCTGCAGGTAGCGCAGCGCGGCGCCGAAGGCGGCCGAGTCCTCGGCGCGGCAGGCGGCCTCGAGGCTCATGCGGGCGAGGTGCAGGCGCTCCGCGGGGTCCGACACGAGGTCGCCTGCGCTGTTCAGGTGGCCGACGACGTCGAAGAGGCTCTGGCTCTCCGAGAGGTCCAGCTTGCCCGCGAGCAGCCGGCCGATCCGGAGGTGGAAGGCGGGTCGGTCCGCCTCCGGGATCATCGCGTAGGCGCCCTCCTGGACCTTGTCATGGGCGAAGCGGTAGCCGCCGCGCCCGGCGATCACGAGCCCCTCGCTCACGGCGGGATCGAGGCGGGCGTACGCGTCTTCCGGCGAGCACTCTTTCACCGCGGCGAGCACGTCGAGGTCGAACCGGTTGCCGATCGCCGCGGCGAGGTTGAGCGCCTTCACCGTCGCCGGCGGCAGGCGCGCGATGGTGCGCACCATGAGGTCTGCGACGTTGTCCGTGTACCCGAGCGCGTCGATCGCCGCGAGGTCCCAGCGCCAGCCTGATCCGGCTGCGTACGCGAGGACGCCGTGGTCGTGCAGCGACCGGACGAACTCCTTGACGAAGAACGGGTTGCCGCCGGTCTTCTTCTGCACCGCATCGGCGAGCGGCCCACAGTCGCCGCGCTTGAGGCTATCCGACAGCATCTCGAGCAGGTGCGCGCGCGCGAGCGGGGCGAGGACGATGTCGTGCACGACGAGCCCGGCTTGCTTGAGCTCCTCGATCGCCAGGACGAACGGGTGCCCGGGCGATACCTCGTTGTCACGGTAAGCGCCGCAGAAAAAGAGCGCATCGAGCGAGTCGCCGGCGAGGAGCGCGCGGATCAGCCCGAGGCTCGCGGGGTCGATCCACTGAAGATCGTCGAGGAACAGGACGAGCGGGTGCGTGCGCCGCGCGAACACCGAGACGAACAGCAAGAAGCACCGGTTCAGGCGGTTTTGCGCCTCGATCGGGCCGAGCGCCGGGACGGGCGGCTGCGGGCCGATCACGTGGCAGAGCGACGGGATGACGTCGCAGACGACGTGCGCGTTCGGCCCGAGCGCCTCGAGGAGCGCGCTCCGAAAGCGGAGGATGCGCGCATCGCTCTCGGTGAGGATCTGCCGCACGAGGCCGTCGAACGCCTGGATCACCGCGCCGTAGGGCGCGTCGCGGTTGTATTGGTCGGATTTGCCGCTCGTGAAATAGCCCTTCTGCCGCGCGAGCGGCTTCAAGATCTCGTGCACGAGCGAGGACTTCCCGATCCCCGAATAGCCGGAGACGAGGACGATCTCACGGCTCCCCTCGAGCGCGCGCACGAACGCGGCGGTGAGCGCCTCGATGTCATGCTCGCGGCCGTAGAGCTTCTGATGGATCCGGAAGAGGTCCTGACGATCGCGCTGGCCCGCGACGAAGGGCTCGATCGTCCCCGTGCCGCGCAGGGCCTCGCGGCAGCGCTCGAGGTCGGCGAGCAGGCCCTCGGCGCTCTGGTAACGCTCCTCGGCGTTCTTCGCGAGCAGCTTGAGCACGACGTCGGAGACGGCCTCGGGGATGGTCGGATCGACGCGGGACGGCGGCGCGGGCGCGAGGGCGAGGTGCGCGTGAATGAGCTCCATCGGGTCCAGGGCCTCGAAGGGGCGCTGACCCGTGAGCATCTGGTACAGGATGACGCCGAGCGCGTAGAGGTCGGTTCGGTAGTCGACGCCGCGGTTCATGCGGCCTGTCTGCTCGGGGGAGACGTAGGGCAGCACGTCGGTGATGACCGCCGGCGCGTAGAGCCGTTCGTGCGCGTGGGTGACCTCGGCGTCGACGCCGAAGCCATTGATCTTGACCGCGCCGCGCGCGCCGACGAGCACGTTCTTCGGGCGCAGATCGCGGTGGACGAGCCCGGCCGCGTGCACCGCGGCGAGGCCTTCGGCGAGCGCGGCCGCGAGTTCGAGCGCCTCGCCGACAGGCATCCTGCGTGACGGGCGCGCGGCGAGGATCCGCGCGAGATCGCGGCCCGGGAAGTCCTCGAGGACGACGATCAAGGAGCCGGCGAGCGCCTCGACGCCGCGCGGCGCGACGAGGCGGGGCGATGCGATGCGCGCGATGCGCTCGTACTGGTGCTTGAAGCGCGCGATCTCGGCGCCGGTCGCTCTTTCCGCGCGCAGGATTTTCAGCAAGACCGGGACGCCGTCGACCTCGCGGCATGCGCGGTACAGGGTAAAGTCGGCGGTTTCCTCGATCTTCTCGCGGAGCGCGTAGCCTCTCTCGACGATCATCGAAAACCTTGCTCGCTCGTTCGTCAATGCGACGCACTACAACCAGTCAGCTATATATTCCAAAGGGTGTGACTTGGCACCGGCGGACGTTGGCCACGCCCAGCTCGTGCGACTCTTGGGTGTGCAGGCGCGTGAGGTCGTCAGGAAACTCCGAACGCCGCTCTGGAGTCCGGGCGCTCGGCGCGCCCGCGACATCGCCGCCAAAAGCCACGCTGGCAGCGCAGCAGCGCGTCTTCGACCGCTTTCGGCACGAATACAGTGACCAGCGTCCGCACGAGGCGTTCGGCCAGAGCACGCCGGCTTAGCGCTACACGCCTTCGCGCCGCTCGAGTCATCTCACCTTCCCGGGCGCGGCTCCAGCCGGAGCCACACGCCGCCGGACGTGCGCAGCGTGGTCGCGAAGTGCAGCCGCGTCGTCCGCCCCGGCACCGCGCTGATCCGGTAGCGCTGGAGGAGGCGGGCGAGGATGAGCTGCCCTTCCATGAGCGCGAACTCCTTGCCGACGCACTGCCGCTGCCCGATCCCGAACGGGATGAACGCGAGCGGGTGCCGGGCGCGCGCGTGCTCGGGCGTGAACCGGCCAGGGTCGAAGCGCGCCGGAGCCTCCCAGTGGTCGGGGTGCCGGTGCAGGACATAAGTCATGACACCCACCATCGTGCCGGCGGGGATGTGGAAGCCGTCGATCTCGTCGTCCTCGATCGCGGTGCGAGGTATCCAGTACGCTGGCGGGTAGAGCCGGAGCGCCTCCTGGACGACCGCGAGCGCGAGCGGGAGCCTGGGGACGTCCGCGAAGCCGGGCCGCCTGTCGCCGAGCGCCTCGTCGACCTCCGCCGCGAGCGCCCGCAGGAGGTCGGGGTGCTCGACCAGGAGGTGGAGCGCCCACGCGAGGGCGACCGAGGTCGTCTCGTACCCGGCGAGGAACATCGACACCGCCTCGTCCCGCAGCTGCTGATTGGTCATCTGCTCGCCGGTCTCGGCGTCCACCGTGGCGAGGAGGATCGAGAGCAGATCGCCGCCGCGCCCCGGCTGCGCGCGGCGCTGCGCGATGAAGCGAAACACGTGCTCGTCGATCGCCTTCGCCGATCGCTCGAAGCGGCGCCGCCCGGGGGCCGGTATCCAGCTCGGCAGCGCCCGGAGCGCGGCCCCGAGGAGCATGTAGTCGAGCGCGTACCGGAGCGAGCCGCCGACGGCGTCCGCCTCCTCCTTGGTGATCCCCGAGCCGAACATGGTGTTGAGGATGACCTTCATCGTGATGTGCGGGAGCTCCCGCTCGGCGTTGACCGGGCGCCCCGCGGCGGCGGCCGCGCCGAAGCCGGCCATGCCGTCGTCGATCGCCTGCACCATGAGGTCGCACATCGCGGCGAGCCGGTCCCGGTGGAACTCCGGCTGGATCATCCGCCGCTGCCGCAGCCAGAGATCCCCCTCGCTCGTGGGCAGCCCATTGCCGATGAGCGAGCGCACGCTCTCCCATATCGCGCCTCCCTTGCGGTAGTTGCGCGCGTTGTCGCGCAGGACGTGCTGCGCGTGCCTCGGGTGGTTCAGCGCGACGAGCCGCGCGACCCCGAGATCGATCGTGTACAGATCGCCGAGCTGCTCTCTCGCCGAGAGGAGGTAATCGAGCCGATCCTTGAGCAGGTGCGGGAGCACGCCGACGAGCGGAAAGCCGCGCGTCGACGGCGGCGTGCTCGCGCGGGCGGCGGCGCCGGCGGCGGCGCGGGCGGGTGTGCTGGAGAGAAGATCTGGCTGCATCATGGCCTCGTCAAGGTAAGGGGCGTATCCGCGCGAGGGGCGGTATCCGAGCCGCTCGCCGGATGGAGCGCCCGCTGCGCTGATCGGACGAGCGTACATGAGCCCGGACCCCGGCGACGAGACCTTGGAAAGACGCCTTCCCGGCGTGCCTCCCCCCACCGCCCACAGTGTGGACGCGCGAGGTACACGCGACTCCGTGAGCGTCCGAAGGCCGATGTCCTCGGACGGTGGATTCCTACGCTGTCACACCACAGCGAAAGGCGTCCTCGCGAGAGCGGAACTAGCGAGCCCAGCGCACGAAGAGCGGGCTGGTCCAGACCTTGGCGTCGCCGATCTCGCGCCCGAAGAGGTACACAGGATAGGCGGGCGCTTGCCCATCGAGCGCCGGCGGTGCAGCGCTCCAGGGCACCGTCAGCTCGCCCGTGAGCTCCAGCGGCAGCGCCGCGTCCGTCACGCGCTCGACCGCGACGAAGAGGCCCTCGCCGCCGAGATCGAAATGAACCCGGCCCTTGTCGAGCAACGCTCCTCCATTCACTTCGAGCTGCGCCGCCTCTCGCCAGGGCTGGCCATCGAAGCCGCTCACGCGCACGTCGAGCGTGAGCTGGGCGTGCCGCAGCGAGAGCAGCCGGAGATCGAGCTCGTCCGCGTCGCCATGGGTGGTGCTCCGGACCTCGAAGCGCCCGTCGGACAGCGCACGCACGCTCTCCTCGGGGTGCTCGAAGCCGCGCGCCGTCCAGTCTTCGACGGCCGTGCCGCTCACACGCAGCGACAGCGCGTAGTCGGCCCAACGATAGCGATCGCGCACGCGCGCGCCGCCCCAGCGCACGCGCAGCCGCTGCGCGGCGTAGCCGAACTCGCGGTGCAGGTCGCGCTCCCAGACCACGCCTCGGTGATCCTTGAGCGCGACGTACTCCCAGCCAGAATGCCCGAGCACCCGGTAACGCACGGGCAGCGGCCCCGCGTGCTCGAGCTCGTCGCCCTGCACGTGCGCGCCCGACGCCAAGAGCGCGACGTTGCGCTCGCCGGTCGTGGCCCACGTTCGGCGCTGGCGCAGGGCCAGGCCGATAGAGGCGCGATCGAGCGCCGGGCTGAGCACGCCGGTGAGGCCGCCGCGCACGCCGAAGATCGACGCGCCGGGAGCGCCCCCGCCTGGCCGCCCGCGATGCTCGTCGCCGGAGGCGCTGGCGCCGAGCCGGTAGCCGCGCGCGAGCGCCTCCGAGAACAGCCACTCGAAGTGCCCCCAGGACGACGAGAGCTCGCATAGCCGCTCGAGCTCCGTGTGATGGTAGTCGAGGCTCGCGCGACGACCGCCCACGTGAGGGATCAAGAGAAAGCGCTCTGGCGCGTCCTGATATGCCGCGTAGAGCGCGGTGAGCGGCCAGCGGCCGGGCTCCGGCGCTGCCCCGCGCATGTGCTCGTGCCACTCGAACGAGCGCAGCGATCTGCCGCTCGCGTCGTTCGGGAAACGCACCTCGCCGGAGAGGAAGACGACGTTGTGGTCTCCTCCCACGGCGCTGTTGCCGCACCACTCGGTGCCCGGGAAGCACACGAAGCGGCCGTCCTCGTGGAAGCGCGCTATGTCCGCCAGCGCCGAGCTCCAGTCGCGATCCGTGATCTGGAAATCGTTCACCGTGTAGCCGAGCACGTCGAGCCCAGCGAGGTCACGCGCAAAGCTCAGGTTGGAGGCGGTGGAGTTGGTGCCGACGGTGTCGTGCGCATGCACGTGTAGGTCGGCGAAGTACGGGCGCTCGCTGGGCAACTCGCCGATCGAGAGCGGAACGGACGAGACCCATGTCTCCTCTCCGCTATCGACGCGCACCTCGAGCCGGTAGTTCCCCGCCTCCGAAGGCCGGAGCTCGTGCCGCAGCGCGCGCGCGCCGGCCACCCACGCCACCGTCTCGCTCGCCGCCGCGCCGCCCTTGAGCGAGAGGCTCACCCGAGCCACCGCGAGGGCGCACGGGTTGCCCCAGGCGTCGTCGAGCCGCACCACCACCGGCACGCTCACGCCGGGCCGAGCCGCGCGCGGCGTGAGCACCCGCAGGGCGTGCGGGCGCCCGGCAGCGACGCGGAGCACGATGTCGCCGGGGACCGCCGCCAGCCGCGACGTGCCTGTCACGTCCACGTACGCGCGGAACCTGAAGCCGTCCTCCACGAACGTCTGCACGCGCGTGCCGGCTCCGCCGTGCGAGCGATCTCCGAGGCGCACCTCGATGCGATCACCGGGGCGCGCGAAGCCGTCGACGAGGTCCACGATGACCGCCTTCTGGTACGGGCGCTCGTGTCCCTTGGTGTCGTACTTGACGGCCAGGCGCCGGAGCGTCGCCGGGCTCTCGCCGGGGAAGCTCGCCCTCGGCACGAAGCGCGCACTCAGGTAGTCGCGCCCTCGCGGCTCGTGCGTCTGCAGCTCGCCCCAGTCCGAGTAGAACTTGAATGTGATCTTCAGCCGGCCGCTGTCGGCGATACCCGAAGCGCCGATCTCGTAGACCAAGAGGATCTCTTCCACGGCCCCTGCGCGCACTTCGCCGTGCGAGGCGCTGAGCGAGCCGAGGAACGGCAATCCCGCGAGATACGCTTCGAGCCCCTCCGGGGCGATCACGGTGGTCGCCACGGCTCAGTACACGAACTCGGCGCGGCGCTTCGTCAGCCCGAAGTCGACGAGCTCCTGCGCGCGCCGATCGGCGAAGGCCCTGAGCTCGGGCGAGACGGCGACCGAAAGCTGCTTGCCCGCGGCATACAGCGGGTTCTCGGCCGAGATCTGCTGCACGAGCGAGGGATCGAGGCGCAGATCCTCGGCGAACCACTCCGCCGTCCGCCGAGGGTTCGCCGCCACGAACAGCGCTGCTTCCTGGATCGCCGCCGCCAGTCGCTCGCGCAGGCCGGGGTGCTCCGCGAGGAACTCCGTGCGTGCGATGGCCCAGAGGTGATGCGGCCAGCGCTGGATCACCCGCGCGCCCTTCTGGCTGAACTTGAGCAGCTGCGGCTGGCGCAGCAGCACCGCGTCCGCCTGCCTCTGCTCGAGCGCGGCGGGCTGCGCGTTCGGCGGCACGTTGACGACCGTGACGTCCGCTGCCGGGTCCAGCCCGGCCTCCCGCAGCGCCGCGAGCAAATCGACCTGTGAGTCCGTGCCGAAGGCGACGGCGATGGTCTTTCCTCTCAGATCCGCGAGCGACCGCGCCGGGCTGTCGGCGGGCACGACGAGGCCGTGGCCGGACTCGCCCACGGCGGCGATCACCGTCACCGCGCCCGGTTGCTTGGAGAGGTAGGTGGCCGTGGGCACGAGCGACGTGAACGCGACGTCGAGGCTCTTCGAGACCAGGGCCTCGATCTGCGGCGGCCCATACTGGAAGAAGGCGGCCTGCACCGCGATGCCGTGCGTTTTGCCGATGTCCGTCTTGCCCAGGACCTTCGCGACCTCGCCGTGCAGCGCGGTGGGATAACCGACGCGCACGGCCAGCGGCTGGGCGCTCGGGACCCGGGGCCACGCGAGCGCCAGCGCGACGGCCGAAAGCGCCGTCAGCGCGGCGATCCAGCCGAACTTTCTCGCTCCTCGACTCATGATTCTCTCTTTGTTCCGCTTCGTTCGAAGGACCTTCAGCCCGCCTTCTTCCAGGGGAAGATCCGCGCTTCCAGGCTGCCGAGCGCGGACGTCATCAACGCCCCGATGATGGCGATCATCGACATGCCGACGAACACGCGCGGCGTCTCGAGCTGGAGCCGGTTCAGCTCGATCATGTGTCCCAGCCCGGAGCGAGCGGCGACCAGCTCCGCGGTCACCACGGCCATCCACGACTGACCGAGGCCGATCTTGAGGCCCGTCCACACGTGGGGCAGCGACGAAGGCAGATAGACGAAGCGCAAGAGCGACAGCCGGCGCGCGCCCAGGCAGCGCGCCGCGCGCAGGTGCTGCGAATCGACCGCGCGAGCGCCGCCGAGGGCGTTGAGGAAGATCGGGAAGAAGGCCGCGACGGCGGTGACGAAATAGCTGGGATGATCGCCGAGGCCGAACCACAGGATGGCGATGGGCACCCAGGCGATGGGCGGGATGGGGCGCAGAAGGGAAAGCACCGGCAGGAGCAGCTGGCTCAGCGAGGGAAACGACACAACGAGCAAGGCCAAAGGCACCGCCGTGAACGCCGCCAGCGAGAAGCCGCTCAGCACCCGCTTCAAGCTGGCGGCGACGTCGACGAGCAGCGTGCCGTCCTGCACGACCTCGCGAAAGCCGCGCAGCATGGCCCAGGGCGAGGGCAGCAGGATCGCGTTGTCGAGCCACAGCGACGCCGCGCCCCAGCCGCCGAACAGCAGGGCCACGCCGGCCAGCGCAAGACCCGACGCGCGCGCCACGTCCCAGCGGACCGGGCGCCCGGGAACGGGCGCGGCGAGCAGGCTGGACTCGGCGTCGCTCGTCACGGCACGACCCTCGGGCCATCGAACGTCTTCGATCTCGCGTCCCGGATCAGCCTGACGAAGATGGGAGTGTGAGGGCGCACAGCCATGGCATGAACGGCCGAGGCGCGCTCCGAGATGAGGACGAGGGACATCAAGTGTCTTTCGATCGTGAGACGAAGTCCGACAACGCAATCCCACGCCGCCGGCGCCGCTCACGCGCGCTCGGTCAGGCGCGAACGTCGGCCGCGCGAGCTCTGCATCGGCTGGTGCTGGCAGCGGACATGCCAAGAACGTGCCAATGACAAAAGTCGCGCGCGACGGGCGATTTCTCCGTCGCCGCGGGGCGACGCTGCTTCCATAGCAGCAGCGGATCAGCAACGCTGCTGCTCTGGCAGCAGCGGGGAAATCGAGAGACAGAGGCGGCATGGCCGAGCGCCGGTCACCGGATCACCCAAGGCCCGGTGAGGTCGCGTTATCGCCGCGAGCCGGAGAACGACACCACACGAGACGATCCGGATAGACCGTTGCGCGTGTCCTCCGGTATGCTCTGAGCATCCGTATGGCCCGCTCCAACGCTCCGTTCTTCATCGTCGGTAACGAGCGCTCCGGCACAACGCTGCTCATGGCGATCCTGGGGCATCATAGCCGCCTCGCCGTGCCCGAGGTCGCCTGGTACTACCCGCGCTTCCGTCCCTACCTGCACACGTACGGCGATCTGACGCGGGCGGAGAGCTTTCGCGCGCTCGTCTCCGAGATGATCTTCGGGCTGAAGACGCCGTTCTTCGGGCTGGACCTGAACCCGAGCACGATCGTGCAGGAGCTCGTCGCTCGCACCCGGCGAAACACGTTCGGGGAAGCGTATCTCGTCATCCTCGAGCGCTACGCAGACGCGGTGCAGAAGCCGCGCTGGGGCGAGAAGACACCGCACAATCTGTTCTACGTACGCGAGATCCTCGAGGACTTCCCCGACGCGAAGTTCTTGAACCTCGTGCGAGACGGGCGCGATGTCGCGGTGGAACAGCTCCGCTCGGCGTTCGGCCCCCGCAACGTCTACGCCGCCGCGCTGATCTGGCGCCGCTCGCAATCCATCGCCGAGCGCTGGGCGCGCACGCTGTCCAGGTCGCAATGGCTGGACGTGCGCTACGAGGAGCTCGCCCGTGAGCCCGAGCGCGTGCTCGAACGGGTGGCGGAGTTCTTGGGTGAGGACCACGAGCCCGAGGTCCTCGAGTTCCACCGGGGGGAGATCGCGCGCCGGCGCGCGCAGACGCGCGACCACCGGGCCCTCGGGGGTCCGGTCTCGACGCAGTACGTCGGCATCTACCGGCAGTACTTGAGCCTGGAGGAGCAAGGCGTGTTCGCTGCGGTCGCCGCCGACGCGCTCGAGCGCGCAGGGTACGAGGTCGGGGTGAGCCCGCGGCCCATCTCGGGCGAGGAGGCCGCGCTCTTCCTGGAGCTCGATGCCCGCATCCGCGCCGCGACCCTCGACGCGCCCGAGGGGCATGTCGTGTACGAGAGCTACAACGATTGGCTCGTGGATCAGCGCGAGGAGCGCCGCCGGCGTGGCCTGTGGACGCGCGACGCCGCGCCGCGCCCGTTCGGCGCGGAGGAACCCCTCTTCGACTGGGACGAGGAGTTCATCGCAGGCCAGCGCGCGCCTCGAAAATGGAAGGACTACTTCGCCGTGAAGCGTCGCTACCACGGCACGGGCATCGTGCTGTGACGCAGGCGGCAATCGATGGGGCGCTGGCAGCCGCGGGCGAGCGCGCCGCCCTGGCGAATCGCGCGGGCGGCGCCATCGAGCTCACCGAGGTATCGGTGCGGTTCGGCAAGGCCGGGCGCGAGGTCACGGCGCTCCAGCGCGTGAGCCTCACGATCGCGCCGGGGCAGTTCGTGGCCGTGCTCGGGCCGTCCGGCTGCGGCAAATCGACGCTGCTGAACGTGATCGCCGGGTTCGAACGACCACGGGCGGGCTCCGTGCGGGTCGACGGCGAGCTCGTGACCGAGCCCAGCCCGCGCCGCCCGGTGGTGTTCCAGCAGCACTCGCTGTTTCCGTGGATGACGGCGCTCGACAACGTCGCCTTTGGCCTCAGGATGGCCGGCGACGCGGCGGCGCGCGAGCGCGCGCGGCACTACCTGGCGCTCGTGGGCCTGTCGGATTTCGCCGAGCATTACCCGGAGCAGCTGTCGGGGGGCATGCAGCAGCGCGTGGGTATCGCGCGGGCGCTCGCCGTGGAGCCCGCCATCTTGCTGATGGACGAGCCGTTCGGCGCGCTGGACGCGCAAACACGCGCGTTGATGCAGGAGCAGCTGCTCGGCCTCTGGGAGCGCTGGCGTCACACCGTGGTGTTCGTGACCCACGACATCGACGAGGCGATCTTCCTCGCCGATCGCGTGGTGGTGCTGGGGGTCAAGCCGAGCGGCCTCAGGCGGATCGTCGACGTCGACGTGCCGCGGCCGCGGAGCCCGCGCGCGCGGCTCGATCCGACCTACCAGGCGTTGTATCAAGAGCTCTTCGGGCTGATCCGGGAGGAGAGCTCGAAGACGTTCGATGGCTCGAGGGCTGCGTCATGACGAGGGACGGGCGGCCGATGGCCTGTGTCCTCGGCGCTGGCGTTCTGCGCTATCACGTCGTCGCGCGCGCCGCGAGGTGCCGCTCGATGTGGCCTATCGCCGCCGCCACGCCGTCCTCGCCGCGGATCTTGCGTCCGAGCTCCTCGGCGCGCTGCTTCATGCCGGCGTCGGTCGCGGCGGTCCGGATCGCGGCCGCGAGCGCGTCGGCGGTGAGGCGTGGCCGCGGGATGGCGCGCGGGCCGACGCCGAGCTCCTCGACGCGGCGCCCCCAGAAGAGCTGGTCCCCGAGGTGCGGGACGACCACCGCGGGCCGCCCGGCGCGCAGGCACGCGGCCACGGTGCCTGCGCCCCCGTGGATCACCGCCGCTGCGACCCGCGGATACAGCCAGTCGTGCGGCGCGCCGTCGATCCGGAGGATGGTGTCGGGCAGCGCCGTGTCGCCGAGCCCGGCCCAGCCGGAGAGCAGGATGGCGCGCTGGCCGCTCCGCGCGACCGCGTCGACGAGGAGCCTCGTCGTGGCGCCGGGATCGTGGGACGTCATGCTGCCGAAGCCGAGGGCGACAGGCGGCTCGCCCGCCGCGAGGAACCGCTCGAGGGCCTCGGGCGGCCGGTAGTCGCCGCCTTCATCGAGGAACCAGTAGCCCGTCGTGTGGTAGCTGGGCGGCCAGTCCGGCGGGTGCGGGACGACGTGGGCGCTGTAGGCGTGGACGACCAGCATGCGGCGCAGCGCGGCCATGTACGCGCGCCGATCCTGCGGCGGCAGGCCGAGCCTCTGCCGCACGCGGGCCGTCACGCCGCCGTACCAGCGCCACACCGTCGGCTCGATCAGGAGCTTGCCGAACAGGAGGTTGAGCAGGCTGTCGCTCCGCGGGAAGGGCGCGGCGACCGCGGTGGGCCCGTGGCGCGTGGCCAGGATGGAGGGCTGGAACGGGATGCTGACCTGCACCGCGCCGGAGGCCTCGGCGATGGAGGCCGCGTACGTGTCCGAGGTGAAGCTGCTCAGGATGAGCTCGGCGCCCTCGCACGCGCGCAGGGCGTCGTCGGTCATCTCCGCGCCGAAGCGATCGATGAGCCGCTGCAGGATCCGCGACTGGGCCATGGGGTTCGTGCCGCGCGACACCCACTCCCTCCCGAGGTCGCTCTCCATGACCTCGACCATGTCGACGCTCCCCGGGACCGCCGTGAGCCCGTGCGCCTCGATCCAGGGCTGGAAGCTCTTGCCGGCGAGGACGCTGACGGCGTGGCCGCGGGCCGCGAGCGCCTTGCCGAGCGCGATCGTGGGCTGGACGTCGCCCCGGGTGCCCAGGGCGAGGATGGTGGTCTTCATGGGGCCGCCTCGCCTCAGAGCGCCTTCCAGGACGCGTCGCCCGACGGCAGCCGCGGCGGCTCGACCGACAGGATGTAGTCGACCCGGCGGTTGCGGGGCTCGTCCACCTGGTCCGCTGTCTTCACGAGCGGCGCCGACTCGCCGAGCCCCTCGAAGGCGATGGAGAGCTTCACGCCGCGGCCCTTGAACCAGGCGGCGATCGCGCGGGCGCGCTTCCGCGACAGGGCGAGGTTGTGCTCCGCGCTGCCGACCGTGTCCGTGTGGCCGACGATGAACAGCGTGATCTTGCCGAGCTCGCTGGTCTTCGCCACGACCTCCGAGATCTTCTGGAGGCTCGCCTCCAGCTTGGGCACCTCGGGGGCGCGGATGACGTCGGAGTTGGTCTCGAACTGCACCTCTTCGTGGGGGATGCTCACGTTCCAGGGGATGATCGCGATGCCCGCCCAGTACCCCGCGGTGTCGTGGCCGTAGACCTCGATGCGCGCGACGGGCTCGTCGCTCGAGGGCGACCAGGTCACGGCGAGCGGCGAGCCGGCGGCGGCCCCGCCGAACGGCTTCTCCTCTTCGGCCAGGACCGCGCCCGACTGCCCGAGGACCTTGATGCGCACCTTGCTGGCGGCGCGCGACAGCTTCACCTCGATCTGGCGGCCCTTGAGGTCCACCTTGGACCTGTCGATCGTCACCTCGAGCGCGGGTGGCCTCGCCGGGGCGCTCTGCGCGGGCGGGGGCGCGGGCGAGGGGCCGTCGGCGCGCGCGGCGGCGGGGGCGAGCAGGGAGGCGGCAAGGAGCACGGCCGGGGCATGGCGCATGGGGATCCCCATCTCTGGAGGGTGAGGGAAATGCGGGAAGACGTCCCCGAGCATACCAAAGGGCGCGCGTGGTGGAGCGGCGGGGTGACCTGCTGTGTGTTCGCGGCGCGAGCCGCACTGCGCGCCGGCCTGCACCGGTGTAGGGTTGTACGGTCGAGCGCCGAGCGCGCTCCGGCAACGGGGCCGGAGATCCTGCTGAACGGCGTTCCACGTCACATGGCAGTCACCATTTTCGACCTCTTCAAGATCGGTATCGGGCCCAGCAGCTCGCACACGGTCGGGCCGATGCGCGCGGCGCGCATGTTCGCGGTGGATCTCGACGAGGCGGGCCTGCTCGCCCGCACCGCGGCGGTGTCGGTGGAGCTGTTCGGGTCGCTCGGCGCCACCGGCCGCGGCCATGGCAGCGACAAGGCCGTGATCCTCGGGCTCATGGGCGAGACGCCGGACGGCGTGGACGTCGAGCGGGCGGGCGCGATCGTCGAGGGCGTGCGGCAGAGCGGCCGGCTGTCGCTGCTCTCCCGCCACGAGATCGGCTTCCAGGTGAAAGGACACCTGGCCTTCCTGCACCGGAGCCTGCCGTTTCATCCGAACGGCATGCGCTTCACGGCGCTGGACGAGGGGGGCGCGCCGCTGCGCGCGCGCGTGTATTACTCGGTGGGCGGCGGCTTCGTGGTGAACGAGGCGGCGGCGAAGGGGGAGAACCCGATCGAAGCGGACACGACGCCGCTGCCGTATCCGTTTCACAGCGCCGCGGAGCTGCTCGCGGCGTGCGCGGCGAGCGGCCTGTCGATCAGCCGGGTCATGCTGGAGAACGAGAAGGTCTTTCGCCCGGAGGCGGAGACCCGGGCGGGGCTCCTGCGCATCTGGGGGGTGATGCAGGAGTGCGTGCGGCGCGGCTTCCGGGCGGAGGGCGTGTTGCCCGGCGGCCTCAAGGTGGTGCGCCGCGCGCCGGCCCTGTACCGCAAGCTGATCGAGAGCCCCGAGGCGGGGCTCCGGGATCCGCTGACGGCGATGGACTGGGTGAGCCTCTATGCGCTCGCGGTGAGCGAGGAGAACGCCGCCGGGGGCCGGGTGGTCACGGCGCCGACGAACGGCGCGGCGGGGATCATCCCGGCCGTCCTGCACTATTACCGGCGCTTCGTGCCGACGTCGACGGACGAGGGCGTCATCCGTTTCTTGCTGACGGCGGGCGCGATAGGCATTCTCTACAAGGAGAACGCGTCGATCAGCGGCGCGGAGGTGGGGTGTCAGGGCGAGGTGGGCTCCGCGTGCTCGATGGCCGCGGGCGCGCTGGCCGAGGGGCTGGGCGGCACGCCGGAGCAGGCGGAGAACGCGGCCGAGATCGCGATGGAGCACAACCTCGGGTTGACGTGTGATCCGGTGGGCGGGCTCGTCCAGGTGCCGTGCATCGAGCGCAACGCGATGGCCGCGATCAAGGCGATCAGCGCGGCGCGCATGGCGCTGCACGGCGACGGGGCGCACTTCGTGAGCCTCGACAAGGTGATCAAGACGATGCGCGACACCGGGGCAGACATGGAGTCGAAATACAAGGAGACGGCGCGCGGGGGGCTCGCGGTCAACGTGCTCGAGCTGCCGGTGGAGGTGGGGGTCAATCTGCCGGAGTGCTAGGATCGCGGGGGCCAGGTGCGTGGCCGCGCGGATCCGAGCCTCCTCGCGATGTGCGCGGCAGGCCCCGGGATGCCGTCACGCCGAGGCGTAGAACCAGCCATACGAGCTCGTACAGATCCGCCCCGTCCAGCGCCGGACCGACGTGGGAGAGGTGGTTGATTCCTTCACGGCGCGCTCCGGCGCCGTGCCAGGCGCGCGTCGACGGACCAGCGCCCCGCGCCGACGATCACGAGAAAGAGCGCGCCCAGCAGCATCGCCCAGTCCGTCCTCGCCTCGTGGGCCATGCTCAAGAAGCCGTAGTGCGGCAGCTTGCGCACGTGGAAGCCGAGGATGTCTCGGCCGAGCAGGATCGGAAGCTTGGTCGATGCCAGCGCCACGACCATGTCGATGACGAGCAGAGCGGCGGCGAACCGGGTCAGGAGCCCCGCGAGCACGAGCGCCCCGCAGACGATCTCGACCACCCCGACGAAAGGCCCCATGGCTTCCGGCCAGGGGATGCCGATCTTGACGAACCGTCCGGCGCCGAGCTCCGCTGGATAGATGAACTTCTGGAGCCCTTCGGACAAGAAGACGGCCCCGACCGAGAGGCGGACAAGGAGCGTCGCCGCAGGCGCCTCGGAATCGAGCATCTTGCGCAGATGTTTCATACGTTCGTTCCAGCCCTGTCGAGGGAGCGCGGATGTGGATCTTCCAGAGTCCCACCCGGATCTCACGATCCGCCGTCCAGATGATGGTTCGAAGCGCGTAGACGATCTTCGCAATCCCGTCAATCTCGACCCGCTGCCGTACGGACGCGGCTTTCAGCCTTCCGGCTCGGTCCTACAATCGAACCCGGCGCCTCCGCATCGGCCGGCTCGGCGCTCCTTGGTATCGTGATCCATGGCTCAAATCGCCCGCATCGCAGGTCACGGGATGGAGCCAGCTGCTGCGCCCGTGACCGGCGCCTCCAGGGGAATGGACTGCTCGATCGCAGCACACGCGTGGAGGGGCTGAAGCACGGGTAGCGCGCTGGGGCGCGCTGCGGAAGGGAGGCATCGCCCATGAACAACGACGGATTGTTGCGACGGACGCTGGTGCTCGCGACCAGCAGCATCGGCATGAGCGCCGTCCTCGGCGCCTGCGCCCGGCCTGGCGCCGCGGCCCGGGAACCGAAACAGGACGGTGGCGCTGGGGAAGGCGACGAAGTCACCCCCGGTGAGGATCTGATGCGAGAGCACGGGGTCCTGCGCCGGGTCATGTTCCTGTACGACGAAGCAATCCGGCGCCTGGACGGGCACGAAGAGGTCCCGGAGGACGTGCTCCTCTCGGCTGCGGGCGTCGTGCGCCGGGTGATCGAGGACTATCACGAGAAGCTCGAAGAAGACTTCCTGTTCCCCCGCTTCGAGAGGGCCGGCAAGCACACCGAGCTCGTCGTGGTGCTCCGGCGCCAGCACCAGGCCGGGCGCCTCGTGACCGCCGACGTGCTCACGCTCGCGAGGGAGCCGCTTCGCGAGCAAGCCGCTCGCCGCAGGCTCGCCGACAGGCTGCGCGCGTTCAATCGGATGTACCGGCCGCACGCGGCGCGCGAGGACACGGTGCTCTTTCCCGCGCTTCGGGCGCTCGTCGGCGGGAAGGCGTATGCCGAGCTCGGCGAGCAGTTCGAGGACAAGGAGCACCGCATGCTCGGCGAGGGGGGCTTCGAGAAGGCGGTCGCCGAGGTCACCGAGCTCGAGGCGGCGCTCGGAATCGCCGACCTCGCGAGCTTCACGCCCACATAGGGGGACGGTGCGACGGGAGGACCCGGCCTTCGCGACCGCCGCGCAGCGATGTGGCCGGCGGCATGATCGTCGACCATAATGTCCACGTGTTGTATGTCCGCCACGTGCCGGGTCCGCCGCTTTCGGCGCACGTCGCCGAGCTCTGGTACCTTTCGGCTGCTCCGCCTCACGCGGCCGAGCGCATCCTGCCCTCCGGTACCCTCCAGCTGGTCGTCAACCTCGACGAGGACGAGGTTCGCATCTACGACGGCCCCGCGATTCGCCGCTACTCCGGTGCGGTCGTGTCGGGCGCGTACCAGTCCTCCTTCGGCGTCGACACACGCGAGCACGCATCGATGGTCGGGGTCCAATTCCGCCCCGGCGGCGCGTGGCCGTTCCTCGGCGCGCCGCCCGGCGCGCTGATCGACACGCACGCCGACCTCGTGGACCTCTGGGGGTTGCGAGCGGCGGAGCTCCGTGAACGCCTGTGCTCGGCGCCAGAGCCGCGCGCTCGCTTCGCGCTGATCGAGCGCGCGCTGCTCGACCGCCTTTCGGTTGCGCGCCCCGGTCATCCCCTGGTGCCGCACGCGATCGCGGCGCTCGAGGGAGGCGAAAGGCGCGTCGCCGACGTGGCGGCCGCGCTCGGCATCAGCCACCGCCGGCTCATCGACGTGTTCACCGCCGAGACCGGCCTCGCCCCGAAGGCCTTCGCCCGGATCACACGCTTTCGGCGGGCGCTCTCGCAGGCCGAGAGGGAGCGCGAGCCGGACTGGGCCCGGCTCGCTGCCGTGTCAGGGTTCTGCGACCAGTCGCACCTGATCCGCGAGTTCGTGGCGCTCTCCGGCAATTCGCCGACCGCGCTCGTCGCCCACTCCTCCCGCGAACGCGTCAAGTTGCACCACATCGCCCTCGCCGCGCCAGCCGCGCCGGATGGGCCGCGCGGAAGGGACCGGCAACACGCGCGAGATCGAAGGTCCTGACCCGATGACCGCGAAGGAGCAGCGCGGCGTCGGGACGCGCCGCAGCGCACCGCATCGCGACAGACGACGAGCCCGGTCGCTTCCAGTCCGTCCTGCTAACCCGCCGATGCCTCGTGAAGCTCGACCGGGTTGCCGTCGGGATCTTCGAGCTGAATCTGCGCGCCCCCGACGCCGCGTTCGATGTCGTTTCGGAAGGGTGTGCCGGCCGCGCGGAGTCGCTCGATGAGCGCGGCGAGGTCGTCGACGTAGAGGACGATGCGGTTCCAGCCGCCGGCGACCTGAGCGCGGCCGTCGGGCATGGGGCGCGCGCCGGAGCTGCCGGGGCCGCTCAGGAGCAAGCGCAGGTCACCGCGGGAGACCGTCGCGAACGCCGTGCCGGACTGCAGGTCGAGCGTGAAGCCGAGTTGCTCGGTGTAGAAGCGAACGGCGCCATCGACGTCCGTGTTCTGGTAGCGGACGACGGCCGAGGTGGCATCGGGGCCTTCCAGGGCCGAGGTCGATTCCTCCGGCGCCTCGTGAAGCTCGACCGGGTTGCCGTCGGGATCTTCGAGCTGAATCTGCGCGCCCCCGACGCCGCGTTCGATGTCGTTTCGGAAGGGTGTGCCGGCCGCGCGGAGTCGCTCGATGAGCGCGGCGAGGTCGTCGACGTAGAGGACGACGCGGTTCCAGCCGCCGGCGACCTGAGCGCGGCCGTCGGGCATGGGGCGCGCGCCGGAGCTGCCGGGGCCGCTCAGGAGCAAGCGCAGGTCACCGCGGGAGACCGTCGCGAACGCCGTGCCGGACTGCAGGTCGAGCGTGAAGCCGAGTTGCTCGGTGTAGAAGCGAACGGCGCGATCGACGTCCGTGACCTGGTAGCGGACGACGGCCGAGCTGGCATGGGGGCCTTCCATGGCCGAGGTCGATCCGGTGGTACGGGACATGCAGCCTCCGAGAGAGAGAATGACCAGGATGAGGATGATCTTGAGGATGATCTTCATGCGCCGATTCTGTTGCCCGCGCGCGGCGCCGTATTGGACAAATTGGAAGCCACGGCGGTGCAGGCCCTCGTGGGCATGCGCCGCACCGAGCGCGGGTGTGGACGACCGCTTTGCCTGGATGGTGAGCGACGCCGCCGCGTCCGGCGCGTAGCTCCACCCACCAGCAGTCCGGCCAGCGTCATCCGGCCGCACCGACGGGGGTGTGCTGCTCCCTGCCGAGGGGCGCCACCTTCAAGCGCTCGAAGGAGCGCTCGGCATCGCGCTCTTCACGCGTCCCTCACGGCACGCTTACGGTATCACGAAAATGACCGAGAGATCATCCACGTAGAAGGCGCCCGTGGAGTTCGCGCCCATCCAGGCTCTGACCGCGCCGAAGTTCCGCGCCTGGTTGAGGAAGTAGCTCGGGATCGCGACGTCGAGGCTGCCGGACGCCGCCCCCAGGAGGGTAATGGTCGCCGTCGCCGCGCTCGCGCTGATGTTGAACGTCAGCTGCACGCTGAACACCTGCCCGCGCTGATACGTCCCAAAGGTCAGGTTGCTGTCGTCGTTGACGCGCACCGTCCCGTTCGTGAGAAAGTCGAGGTGCAAGAAGCTGTTCAGGTCGCTCAGCGGCTGGTTGAAGCCCTCGAACTGCAGCGTCGGGACTCCGCCGTCCGCGCCTGGAATGAAGAGCCTGGCGGTCGCCATGTATTGTCCATCTCCCCGGAAGGCGCTGAAGCGACCCTGGATCGACGTCACGTCGTTGAAGCTCGGGTGCTGAATGAGCACCCACTGATCGTTGGCCTCGCCGGCCGGAGAAGCGGCCACCACCACGTTGCCGTTGCCGAGCGCCGCCGCGACGGTGCCGACCGCTTGCTGTGAGCCCGGCGGCTGAGATGCGGTGTCCTGGTTGAACCCGGCGCTGAGCAGCGTCTCGGCGGTGCAGCCTGTGAGCAGCGCCGGCGCGGCCAGGAGCGGCAGACCCAGGATCGTGCGCCGAGAGACGAGGAGCGATTTGCCGGTCGCATGATCTTTGGCGCGAGCAGACGCGATCGTTCGATTGAACGTCATGTTCATCTCCGTTGGGTGAAATCGGCCCACGCACGACGTGCATGGCTCCGTGTTCGAAGGGGCGTCGTCGCCGAGAAGCGGCGTACAGCGACAGGTTTCGCAAGCGTCATGCCACGGCGAGCGGGTCACGCACCCCCCGACGAGCCCCCGTGTTCGCGCCGAAAACGAGGCTCATCGCTCCCCTGATCTCTAGAGAAGAGCACGGGGCTGCCGAGCTCCCTGTCTCGCTGAAGGAGACACCTGTTCCCCCGGAGGACCAGCGCGCGCAGGGATGGCCTGCGCCTGCGGAGGAGAGCTCCGCGCCGAGCGAGGCGCTCGCCTGCCGGACGACCGCCAGGCCGCCCCATGAGACCGTGAGCTGGAACAAGACATCAACCCAGAGAAATTTCCGCCCCGGATGCCGTCGATGTGGGGCAGAATACGCATCGACAATGGCGCTCCGCGGCAAGCCAACCGCCCCACCATCAACGAGCTGGATCCAGGTGCGCCATCGGCATCGACGAAGGTGATCGACAACACCAAGCGGGCCGGACCCAGCGCCCAAGCGCGGCCGGAGTTCGCATCGTGGACGCCGCATAGGCCAGCTGTCGGAGACCCCGGGCGGCGGCGAGCGGGCGCCGGGAGAGGTCGGCGCACGAGCCTTGCGCAGCAGAGATCATGGTTCGAATTTGCTTTACGCTCGCAACCCAGCCTGAGATGCTATGCGCTGCGACGAAACAATGCACGACAGGCGCATCGTTTCGAATGCGCAAGCATCTTGGAGGGGTAATATGCCGATCTCAGTGACAGTCAAAGGCAAGACGTACGAGAGCGACGGTCATTACCATGCGGAAGAGGTCATGTTCGCTTCCGTCAAGCGTCAAGGGAACCTCGAGGTGGAAATGAACGGTTGGCCGTGCACGGGCGAACGGCACCACAATTGCCATCAGCTCTTCCTCGACCAGTCCTCGACCCGCACGATCACGGTGACCATCACGGACGATCATGCCGGCTACGCCGCGAACCATGGGCGCAAGTTCGGGGAGAAAGGGACGATCACCTACGCCAATGGCGTCGCGACCTACGGCTAGAGCGGCAGACAGCTAGAAGAGCGTCAATCCTCCGCCCACCATCGCGGAGACCGCGCCCTTCGGCCGGAGGCGGCCCGTCCCATCACGCCTCCACCCCGTACCTGTCCAGCCACTGTTTCAGGCGCAGGTAGCTCCTGAAGACGATGAGCGCCGCCGAGCGCGTCTTGTTGTGGTTCGCTTCCTTCATGGCCCGCTCCAGGTAGCGCAGGACGGCGTGGGTGATGGTCTCTCGAGGCTGAAGCCGTCGCCGTGCGGCTGACGCGCGTCTTCGCGACGAGGATCCAGATGGCCGCCATCGCCGGCGGCTAGCCCTGGCTCGATCGGGACGCGCGATCCGCCGGGTACGGACGCACGTTCCCCTGACGAACCCTGCGTCGGGATCACAAGCTGATCTTCAGCTGTCTGCTCGCGTGCCGTCCCGAGCGGCGCAGCGTCGCAAGGGGGGCGATTCATGAGAGCGCCGCGAGATGTGGTCGTGATGATCGCTCGTCTGGACGTGTCGGCTTTCTCCAGGCCGAGGCTGGACTCCAGGGATGATCCGGGCCTCCGGGTTCGCACCTCCGAGACTCCAATGGTGCAAGCATAGCGAGGACGGTGCCTGGGGGATCGCCCTCGGGGCACGCTCGACCCGGGAGATCCTCTGGGTCGAGCGCTGCCGCGATCCTCTTGCCCGCGACGTCCTGGATGCGGTCCGGAGCCTGAGCGGATCGAGCGACGACTGGCGTCGCTTCAGGGAGGTCCTTGGTCGAGGTCGCCAGCGACGCTTCAGAAGGCCGGGTAGCAGCTCTTGCCGTCGGTGGTAATCGGCTTGTCCTCGGGCTCGGCCTTCGTGAGGTCGATGGCGTGGAGATCCGTCACGTCGTCATGGCGCAGGCAGTAGACGAGGGACGTCGCGTCGGGAGAGATCGTGACGCTATCTATGTAGGTGTCGGGCTCGGCGAGCACGAGGGGGGACATCGTGGCCGTGGCCATGTCGTAAACCAAGAGGGCGCTTGTGGCTACCGTGGTGTCGTCGGCCGGGATGTTGATGGTTCCGACGAAGACAAAGCCGCTTCCGTCGCCGAGCCAGCTCGCCGGCGTGAGGGAGGGCTGCACCTGGCCTGCGCCGTAGCCCTCGTCCACGAGCTTCGTGGGGCTGGTGCCACCCGCTCTCGGATAGAGGAAGATGCCCTGATCCTCCGAGTTCACGCACACGCTGTGAATGAGGAGGACTTCGCCGGTGGCCGGGTTGACCGAAGGTTCTATCACCGTGCAGCTCAACACCGTGGGGAAGGGCTCCGGCAAGCCACCCCCCGCCGGCACGCGCCACGGGAACGAGCCTCCTTGAAGGCTTGTTCCCTCGTACCACCAGCTGCCAAAGTCATAGAGAATGCCGGTGCCGTCAGCCGTGAACATCGGTGCGTCCACCGAGATTTGGAAGTTCGTACGGCCCGCGCCGTCGTTGGGAAACACCGGCGTGAGGCGGCGGAAGTCGGTCCCGTCGGTGGCGAGGCTCCAGAGGCGGCGGGTCGCGAGGTGGGTGTCGTTGTCTTCCTTGGTGGGGCCGTAGAGCGAAGCGAGGACGATGCGGGTGCGGTCGGGCGAGAGGGTGTGGCCCCAGATCTCCCAACCTTCGCTGCCGTCGCCGCGCAGATCGGTGACCACGCGCTCGGCGCCGGTCGCGAAGTCTCGCGCGATGAGCTGATCGTGATCGGCCGTCTCCGCGCGCACGTAGAGGAACGTGCCGGCGGGGAGGGCACCCGCGCCGGTGGACGAGCCACCGCTGCCGGAAGCGCCGGCGCCGCCCGATGTGCCGGTGGTGCCGGAGGAGCCGCTCGGACCAGCACCCCCGGCGCCGGAGGTGCCCGCGCCGCCGGACGTGCCCGCGCTGCCGGAGGTGTCCGATGTGTCGGCGGACGACGCGGTCTCGATTGTGCACGCCGACGTCGAGCTCGCGGCGATCGCAACGAGACTGAGAACTAGCCACCTGTTCTTCGTTGGAATCATGCGACCAGCCTAGCAAACTCTACTCACGCGCATTCGTCTTTCAATCCGGCTGGATCTCAGGCTCGACCAGGTGCGCTCGACGCCTCCCCGGCGTTCGCCCTCAGTCCTCGATGCGCAGCACGAGCCCCGCTGGCGGCATGTTCACGCCGAACCACGCCCGGCCCCGGAAGGTCACGGCGCCAGCGGGTAGCGAGTCTAAGCGGGTTCGCAAAATCAAGCCCGCTCGCCCCGCCGTTACGGTTGACGTAAGGGCCGAAGGACGGTCCGCCCAAAGTTCTCGACTTTGTCCGCGATTTCGCACGGATAGTCCGCGTGCGGGACATCATGACCGGCCCGCGACGACGCCTGCGTGTTCAGCGTCTCGGTCCGGTGACCCTCAACGCCCACACGCACGAGGCCAACGCACTCATGAGGCTGTGACCAACCATCTTGACGCCCGCCACCCGAAGATCCGGATGCGGGAATTCCGCACGTCCGGATCTGTGGGGGGCGGGGGGTAGTCGACCCCGGCCTACCCGACTAGGGGATTTCGGGGTCGGTGTGCCTTCTCCACTCGTTCCGCGCGCTCGAGTTGGCGGTCCGGGCGGCGAGCTCGCGCTCCACGCCGGTGATGGCGGGCATCTTGCGATGGCGCAGCTCCCCGGGAAGGGTGATCTCCACCTGAGTTCGTGCTTCACGCAGCGTGCCGGGCCATCCGCCGGCGGCGGGGCGGCCTTCTCGATGGAGGTCTTGACGCCAACGCCTGGCCCACGCCTGGCCCAGCGCGTTTGCGCTCTGCTCGATGAATCGTTGCCGTACGGTCGCCTGCGCCGAGCCGTCTTGGTCGGTTGCTGGCTCTGACGGGGCGCTCTCGGCGCCCTGGCTCGGCGCTGCGCGCTTCACTCGGTGACCGTAGGCTGAGGCCCCGGGACGATCCCTGCGATGTCCGGATCCTGTCCCGGCGTCCCGCTGACGCCGGAGCCCTTTTCCATGCGGCGCGCGAGACGGTTCGCGTCTTTCTCGCGCTGCTTCTCTTGCCGTTCGCGTTCCTTTTGCCGCTTCAATGCTCCTTGCCTCTGCATGCGAAACAGGCCTTTCGGCGCCTCCGGGCGCGTTCTTCAGCACCTCATGGTGCGTCCTGAGTGCGCAGGCGTGGCGGCGCACGAGCGCCGCCACGCCGCGCCCGTGATCAGTACCGGTCGCGACCGCCGCCGCCGAAGCCGCGCGCCGGACGCTCCTGGGCCTCGTTGACCTTCAGCGTGCGGCCATCGAGCATGGCGCCGTTCAGCTGCGAGATGGCGCTGTTCGCGGCCTGGGCCGTGCCCATGGTCACGAACGCGAAGCCGCGCGGCTGTCCCGTCTCGCGGTCGGTCGGCATCGCGATCTCACGGACCTCGCCGGCCGCGGCGAACGCGGACTCGAGGGTCTCGCGGGTGGTGTTGAACGAAAGATTTCCTACGTAGAGACGATTTCCCATGCCACCCTGCTCTTTTACGGCTTTCTGGTGCGCTCTGCGGCGCTCTCGGCCTGCCATCCGACGAAGCCGTGATGGATCGAATGGAGACGTGCGGCGCGGAACTCCCGCGCGATCACACGGTGCGTCGTCCAGTCGTCCGAGCGAGCTGCAATCTCCCTCACGAGAGAGGGAAGAGGGAAAGCGTCGTTATAGAGGGCCAGGGACGGTCGTGAGGAGGGCATCCTAGCCCGGCGCATCGTCGTCCGCAAGCGCGCCGTTCCGTCTTACGTCACCGAGCCTGCCGCCGACCGCAGGCGGCAGGCGAACAACGAGGTTGCATCGGGGCGAAATGGCCCATGTCCGCGCGCCGTGCACCTCGGCCCCGGACCCTGCGAGGGCCCGCCGTGAGCTGAGCGGGGGCCTGGCGCCCGCGCCCTCGCGACCGCGCGGCGTGCTGAACGTGCCCGGCCCCGGCGCGAGAACGTCAATCTCACTTGTATGCCGCGGACGCATCCGACTGCCAACAAGCGAGCTCCTTGAAATCGGAGCAGCTCATCGGCGCGATGTGGGTGATCATCGCGTCGTGTCCTGAAGCGGACCCCGAGCGACCGCTGTCGGCCTTACGGCCCTGGGATGTACGCACGGCTCGATGGGCTCGCCCGGTGCCGCTCGAGGATCGAGAGCGCTCGCCCCGGGGTTCCGCGCGGTCGCGCCGGCGCTACCGAGGGGGGGGCGCCTTCGAAGCGCAGCAAGTGAACTTTGCGTGGCTCGACTCGTAAGCGGCGCAGCGACCATCGTACCCGGGGTCGAACGCCGCGAGCTCCGCGCCGTCGCTCGCGCACGTGGCGTAGGCCCGTTCCTTGAGGGCGCTCGCGTCGATGCACGAGGTGCCGTCGCCCAGAGAGCCACCCCAGCAGGCCTCCGGCGGAGGAGGCGGGGGCTCGACGCCGCAGCACTCGAAGACGGCCTTGCTGGTCTCGTTGCCGGTGCAACGCGGGTTGTCCTGCTCGTAACTGAAGGAGGTGAAGCTGGCGCCTGCGCTCACGCACGTCGCATAGGCCCGATCCTTCATGGCCGTGCGGTCGACGCAGGAGAGGCCGTCGCCCAGCTCGCCCTTCCAGCACGTGCTCGGCGGAGGAGGCGGCTCGTTACCGCAGCACTCGAAGACGGCCTTGCTGGTCTCGTTGCCGGTGCAACGCGGGTTGTCCTGCTCGTAACTGAAGGAGGTGAAGCTGGCGCCTGCGCTCACGCACGTCGCATAGGCCCGATCCTTCATGACCGTGCGGTCGACGCAGGAGAGGCCATCGCCCAGCTCGCCCTTCCAGCATGCGCCGGACGGAGGAGGCGGCGGAGGAGGAGGAGGCTCGCTACCGCAGCACTCGAAGTAACCCCAGGTGGTCTCGTGGGCCGCGCAGCTCGGGTTGTTCCGCTCGTAATCGAAGAAGGTGAGGTCTGCGGCCGAGCGCGAGCACGCCGCATAGGCCTGTTCCTTGAGCGCGGAGGGGTCGACGCAGGATCTGCGATCGCCGAGCTCGCCCTTCCAGCACGCGCGCGGCGGAGGGGGCGGCGGCGTGGAGCCGCAGCACTCGAAGGTGGCCTTGGTGGCCTCGTTCAGACCGCAGCGCCCGGGGTCCGGCAGGGCGTCGAGCCAGGTGAGCCGGGCGCCCGCGCTCACGCACATCGCGTAGGCCCTATCCTTGATGGCGCCCATGTCGATGCAGGAGGACCCGTCGCCCAGCTCGCCCTTCCAGCACGAGTTCGGCGGCGGCGGAGGCGGCGGCTCGCCGCCGCAGCACTCGAAGACCACCTCGCTGCTCTCGTGCTCGGCGCAGCTCGGGTTGAGGGTGTCGCTCACGAAGCTCGCGAGCTCCGCGCCCATCCTCGCGCACCTCGCCTGGGCGTGATCCCGGAGCGTGGCCGTGTCGTGGCACGTGAACCCGTCGCCCATATCCCCGAGCCAGCACGCCGAGGGCGGGGGGGGAGGCAAGCGTCCCCCGCCGCCCTCCGACCCCGGGTCCTCCCCGCCGCCCGCCCCTTGATCCACGTCCCCGCCGTTCCCGCCCTCCCCGCCCGTCGAGCCCGCTGGTGGATCGGGATCCGGCGCCAGGGTGATGGTGCACCCGGATCCGACGAGGAGACTGGATATCGAGACGCTGAGCAATAGACCTATCGCAAGGGAAGTCCGCATCGTGATCCTCCGTGAAAGCCGGCGTTGCGCCGGACAGCTCCGAACGCGCGCCGCTCGTGCTCCGGTCAGCGCGCCCTCTCCGTCGTGTCGCTCTCCATCTACCAACCGCGACGAGGCCGGCGGTTTCCTCGGGCGGGCGATTTCGCGATCAGAAGGGGCAGCAGGTGTAGCTCAGGCTCGTGGCGGTGGCGTCGGTGCAGGCGACGTGTTTGTCCCCGAACACGCGACGGAAGAGATAGTGGCCCTTGCCGTTGCAGAGCGCCGTGGCCTCGGCATCCAGCCCCTCGTACGGCTGGCATGCCTCACCGAAGTCGATCTCGCTCGTCCAGCACGACGGCGAAGGCAGCGGGTCCCCCTGGGGGCAGCACTCGTAGTAGACCCTGGTCGTCTCGTGGTCACCGCAGTCCCGGTCAGGCTGCTCCTGATCGAGGGAGCGGAGCTCCGTGCCCCTGTCCCTGCACATCCTCCAGACCTCGTCCTTGACATACGTCGTGTCGAAGCACGTGACGCCGTCGCCGAGCACCCCTTTCCAGCACGTGGTCAGCGCCATCCTCCCGCACGTGTACTCGGCGTCGAGGTAGCTCCCTTGAGCGCAGGGATCGAGCAGCGTCAAATCCGCGACGATGAGGCCCTGCGCCTCGCACTGCGCCCTGGCCTCGCGCCGCAACGCGTCCGCCGTCTGGCAGAGCGCCTCGTCCCGCGGGGCGACCGGATCTTCGGTCGCGGGTCCTTCGGCGTCCGGGGCACGGGGGCCTTCTCCGCTCTCGCCCTCGTGCGCGGCCGCTTCCGCGGGGACGCCTCCGGCGCCTCGGCGCAGCGCGGCGTGAGGCCCGCGCTGCGCGAGAGGAGATAGCCCTTCCGGCCCATCAACCCATCTCCGGCCCAGCGTCTGCGGAGGGGTCAGCGGCTCGACGCGCCCGCGCGCCGGCGGAGGCGAGGCGCGGTCGACAGGGAGCCGGCCGTCGTCCAGGAGCCCTGGGGTGTCGTTCGCGTCCCGCGGCGGCACGGCGCTGCGCGGCACGGGCGGCGCCGGAGCGAGCCGGCGGGGAGGTTCCTGGAGGAGCGGGGCGCGGATCCGGGGAGGCGGCGCTGTCGGGCCGTGGGCCGGCGTGCGCTCCTGGAGCCCGGCGTCCGCGGGAGGCGGATCGCCCACGAGCCCGATCGCCGGCTCGACGGGGCGCTCTGTGAAGATCGAGCCGGGGGTGAGGCCCTGGAGCGCGGCGCCGAGGGCGACGATGCTGGCGCTGGCGCCCAGCGCCAGCACGAGCGAGCGCCCCCCGCTCCCGCCCATGAAAGGCCGCCGCCCGCGCCGGTCGAGCTCCGCGACGAGGCGCGCCTCGAGCCGAGGGGACGGCTTCACCGAGGCGAGCTGCTCGTCCACCTCGCGCAGCAACGCGAGCAGATCACGGTTTCGCGTCATGGCCCACCTCCCATCCGGCGTCGCGGAGCTGCGCAACCGCCTTTTGAATCAGCTTGCAAACGTATCCCTTGGAGTGGCCGAGTATCTTCCCGATCTCCTCCTGCTCCTTGCCGTCGAGATAAAACATCGAGAAAGCGACCTGTTCTTTGGGAGGCAGCGTGCCCAGCGTCTCCAGCGCGCGGCGCAGATCGTCGCGCGCGATCGTCACTTCATCGAGGGGGCTGCGCTCGTCCTCGCCTTGCCCGAGGAGCCAGCGGATGGGCGGGAGCGCCAGGAATCGGTCCCGGCGCAGGCGGTTCAGGCAGCGATTCGAGGTCGTCCGGTACAGCCACCCCTCGAGGTTGTCTCGCTCGGTCAGGGTCTCGAGCGCCTTCATCAGGTCGAGGAAGACGTCCTGCGTCACGTCCTCTGCCCAGGCCACGTTGCCGCGGCCGTAGCGGAGCGCGAGGCGGTACACCAGACGATGGTGGTTGCGGTAGAGCGCGCCGATCTCGTGCGCCTCTTCGCCGGAGCGCTGCGTCACGGCGGGGGGGAGCTTCCGCTCCGAAGGCACGGCGATGTCGTCCGGTGGAGCGCTCCGGCCTCCGTCCGCCGGAGGGGGGAGCAGCTCCTCCGCCCGGGTCTGGCCCTCGAAATGAGGTCGCGCGGCGAGGTTCACCGGCGCCTCCGAGCGAGGGTCCCGTCCGCCGTGAAGCCCCACGAGCCGACCAAGAGTTGCGCCATCTGAGACCCTACACAATCGAGGTCGGCGCTGGTTTCCTCTCGGCGGTCTCAGGCGCCGATTTCCCCTCCACGGGGTTCTCCTGGTACCCTCCTGCAACGTCCGCGGTAGAATCGGCGAACGTCACGAGAACCGCTCCGGATCGGCGTCGTCGGGCCCTCGAGGCTCCGCGAGCGCGCCTTGCTCACCCGGCGCGCAGCGTCTTCATCGCTCCGGCCCACGCGAGCAGCTGGTCGAGCAAGGTGCCGACGGACTTCTCGTGGCGGGGGCGGGGCTTGAACACGCTGAAATTTTCGAAGTCGTCGAACAGAGAGAGCATGACCTGCGAGCGCACGTCCGCGATCTGGAGCTCGGCCATCACGAGCCGGAGGTGCTCGACGGCGCGTGAGCCTCCCGCGCTGCCGTAGCTCACGAAGCCAGCCGCCTTGTTGTTCCACTCCTTGTACAGGTAATCGATCGCGTTCTTGAGCGCGCCCGAGGTGCCGTGGTTGTACTCCGGCGTGACGAACACGAAGGCGTCGAACGAATCGATCTTCGCCGCCCACGCCTTGGTGTGAGGCTTCGTGTACTGTCCCATCGACGGGGGCGCCGGCTCGTCGAGCAACGGCAGGTCGAAATCCTTGATATCGACGAGCTCGTAGTCGGCGCCGCCCTTCTTCGTCGCCACGTCGTGCACCCACTTCGCGACAGCCTCGCCGTTGCGGCCCGGCCGCGTGCTCCCCAGGATGATCGCCACCTTCAACATGTCTTCTCTCCGAGGCAGTAGCCCCTCTCCGCTCGAGCCAACAGGCGGCGTGATGCGCATTCCCACGACGCCGCGGTGGAGAGGAGGGGGCTCACGAGGTTGCTACCAGCTCGAGGCTACTACCAGCCAGGCAGGCTTCCCGCCAGCCAGGTGTCGCGGGAGCGCGCGATCCCTGGGCCCGTACCGCCGCTCGCGCGGCCGCAGGCGCCACGGGGGTGAGCCCTGGTACGGGCAGGCGGGCCGCGCCATGGGACTTGCCGCGGTATCGTCCAGGCTCGTCCCGGGGGTGGGCGTGAGACGCGCGTGCCCGTCGGCGGCAACGTGGTCGTGTCCCGCACGCGCGACGGCGGCAAGGTCTGGGACGTGCTCCGCAATGAGCTGCCGCAGCGCCACCCGTACGACCTCACGTTCCGGCACGCCCTCGACATCGACGACAGCGGCGATCGCCTCGCGTTCGGGTCCACCACAGGGTCGCTCTGGATCATCGAGGATCAAGGCGATTCATGGCAGCTGATCTCAAGCCACCTCCCTCCGATGTATTGCGTCCGGTTCATGGCATGACACGGCGCGCGCCGTCGCGATCGCGGCGCCGCGCTGCCTGTCTCCTGCGTAGACACGCGCCGGCGTCGGAGATTTGCTTGCGCCGTTTGTAATTTGTATTTACTTGCGGCCTTGGTCCGTTCGTGAACAATCTGCTCGACGGCGCGGTCGAGATGATCGTCAATCCGGGCGATCGCCGCGGTCGCGTCGAGACTCTTCCTTTTGGCCGTGGCGGCGCGTGATCGAGGGGCAGCCTCGCGCGCGCCGCCGGCAGTGGAGATCAAGAGCCATGACCGACAAGAAGCAAGGAGCACCTTCGTCCAGCTCGACCCGTACCCGCCGCCAGGTGCTGAAGCAGGCGGTGGGCCTCGGCGCGGGGCTGGCCGCCACGAGCTTGCTCGGTGGCGAGGCGTCGGCGGCGCCGCGCATCCGCTCCGGGACCTTCACGACGAGCGACGGGGTCGCCCTCAACTACCTGGAGGCGGGGAGGGGGAGGCCGCTGCTGCTCCTGCACGGGTGGTCCCAGTCGGCGGCGCTGTACAGGGCGCAGATCCTCGCCTTCTCGCGGCACCACCATGTCTTCGCGCTCGACTGGCGCGGACATGGCGCGTCGGAGAAGCCCGAGCACGGCTACCGCATCGCGCGCTTCAGCAGAGATCTTCACGAATTCATCTGCGGGATGAGGTTCAAGCACCTCTCCGTCCTCGGGCATTCGATGGGGTGCGGCGCGCTCTACAGCTACTGGGATAACTACGGGGGTCGCGACCTGGACCGCCTGGTCCTCGTCGACGTGGGCCCGGCGATGACGGCCTGGCCCGACTGGTCCGCGGAGGAGGCGGCCGAGGCGGGGGCCCTGTTCACGCCGCAGTCGCTCCACGAGACGGCCGCCGCGCTGCGCGGGCCCGACGGGATCGCCACGACCTACGGGCTCGTGGCCACCATGTTCACCCCCGGCTACCCGGCGGATCAGCTCGCGCTGGTCGTCGAGCAGAACCTGAAGCTCCCGCGCGAGTACGCCGCCAAGCTGCTCGTGGACCAGGCAGAGCAGGACTGGAGGGACGTGATCCCGCGGATCGACGTGCCAACGCTCGTCGTCGGCGGAGAGGCGAGCATCTTCAACCCCATCTCCCAGCAATGGGTCGCCGACCAGATCCCCGGCGCCGAGCTCATCCTCTTCGGCGCGGACGAGGGGGGCAGCCACTTCATGTGGCTCGAGAACCCCGAGAAGTTCAACGAGGATGTCCTCGACTTCCTCGGCTGAGCTGCGCTGCGCTTGAGCGGCTGCCGCGCGCAGCTGCGCGGCTGCACTGATAGCGCCTCTCGTTCTCGCCGGGTTGCTGCGAGCGCCTGCCGTTGCCCCTGCGCTCCCAGCCTGGTATGGGTAGGGTGGCTGCCATGAGCTGGACCGAGGATGACCAGAGCAAGCTCGACCGCCTCCGTGACAGGGAGCTTTCCGGCACCCTGACTCAGCCCGAGCAGGAGAGCTCGCGGCGCTGATGGCGCGGATCGAGGCGGAGGAGGCGGCGGTGCTTGTCCCGGAGATGGCTCGGTTGCGTGCCGAGGCCGGCGAGCTGGCGGCCGAGCTGGCCAGCGTCGAGGGCGAGAACGAGATGCTCGATTGACCACGGGCATATCGATCCAATCACCTCGTCCCCGGCAGTTCTAGCCGGGCGCGACCACTGCGCCCGTCCCGGCGCCGCCGCTGGCCGCATTGGACATCCCGCGAGAGCGCGGGCATCGTGGCGGCCATGAAGGTCTTCGTTACAGGGGGCTCGGGGATCATCGGAGGCCATCTCGTCGAGGGACTCGTGCGCGCCGGTCACGAGGTGAGCGCGCTGGCGCGCTCGCCAAAGAGCGCCGACGTCGTGCGACGGTATGGTGCGGCGCCGGTCGCGGCCGACCCACTGTCTCCATTCGCCCGCGCCTCGTCTGGGGTCGAGCGTAGCTCGCCCACGGGTGGTGGTGTACTTTGGCCGAAGGTGGCGTCTTTTGAACCGCCAAGTCGCCAGAAGACGCCAAGAAAATCATAAAAATCTTGGCGTCTTCTGGCGTCCTTGGCGGTTCCATCATTCCGGCAGGGTAGGGTAAGTACCCCACCACCCGCCCCGGATGCCCTGCAGCTCGCGTCCGGTCGCCCGGCTGCTCGCCAGGCGCGCCGCGCGCGGCGCGGGAGCGTGCCAGTGCCTCGGCGCACTCACGCCTGCGAGGTTTGGTGGTAGAGTGACGTTCTCATGCCGCGATCACCGGCACGATGAGGCCCCGCCGCCCGGCGCTGCATGAGCGCGCGGGCGGCCCCGACAGACGCTGAGCCGAGGAGACCCACGTGAGCGCTCGAATTCCCCTGCAGCCTTTCCCCCGAGGCTGGTTCCAGGTCGCCACCTCGGACGAGCTGTCCACGGGCGGGCCCATTTCGCTCCGCTGCTTCGGGCAGGATCTGGTGCTGTTCCGGACGCAGGACGGACAGGCCAGGGTCCTCGACGCCCACTGCCCTCACATGGGCGCGCACCTCGGGGTGGGGGGCCGCGTCGAGCAGGGCGGCATCCGGTGCCCGTTCCACGGGTGGGTGATCTCCGGCGAAGGGAAGTGCGTGCACATCCCTTATGCGGACACGATCCCGCCGAGAGCGAGGATCCGCGCCTGGGAGGTGCGGGAGCTCGACGGCCTGATCCTTGTCCACCACGCGCTCGGCGGCGAGCCCCCCGCCTTCGAGATCCCGCCGCTCGCCGAGGCGCGCTCGACGGAGTGGTCCCCGAAGCTGAGCAAGCGCTGGAGGGTCCGGACGCATATCCAGGAAAACCTCGAGAACATCGTGGATCCGGCCCACTTCGTGACGGTGCACGGCATGCTGGTGCCGCCCCGGACCGAGATCGAGATCGAGGGCCACATCATCCGATCCAGGTCGGCGGTGAAGCAGAAGGGCCCGGGAGGGCAGGTGGTCGACGGCACGATCACCTGGGAGGGCCACGGCATGGGGTACGGGACGATCCGCTTCACCGGCATCGTCGAGCTCCTCTTCGTGAACACGGTCACCCCGATCGACGACGAGTTCGTCGACATCCGCGTCGCCTTCTGGCTGCGCAACGACGGCGCGCAGCGCCTCGGCCAGGCCCTGGCGGCGGAGGTCTGCCGGCAGATCGAGGAGGACATCCCGATCTGGGAGAACAAGATCTACCGCGCTCAGCCCGTCCTGTGCGCCGGGGAGAAAGGCATCATGACGTTCCGCAAGTGGAGCAGCCAGTTCCTCTGACGCGCGGGGCGCGGCGGCGGCCTCTATCCGAGCAGGGCTCTCGCATCTCGGGTGAGCTCGACTTCTAGCCGATCCCGATGGCCTCTGTTCCGGATCCCTCCGCGAGGGCAGACTGAGGCAGGTCCCCGCGTGCTCGTGCCCGCCCCCAGCTCGCCCCTCTCCGGCATCGGCGCCGTCGGCGTTGGATTCCGCCCCGAGCTCGCCGCCGACTTGCTGTCCGCGCCCGGCGCGGTGGACTTCGTCGAGGTCGTCGCCGAGGCCTGCTTCGCGAGCCCGGCCGCGCGGCGCGAGGCCTCGGCCATCGCGCGCATCTGGCCGGTGGTGCCCCACGGCGTGAAGCTCTCGCTCGGCAGCGCCTCGGGCATCGACATGGATCGCGCGCGCCGCCTCGGGGCGCTCTGCCGGGAGCTCTCGGCCCCGGTCGTGAGCGAGCACGTCGCGTTCGTGCGCGGCGGCGGCCGGGAGATCGGCCACCTCACCGCCCTGCCGTACACGCTCGAGGCGGCGCGCGCCGTCGCGAAGAACGTCGCCGCCGCCCGGCGGGCGCTCCCGGACATCCCCCTGCTGCTCGAGAACGCGGCGTGCACGCTGCGGTTCCCGGGCGACGCCCTCGGGGAGGGGGACTTCTATGCCGAGGTCGTCGCCCGCACCGGGTGCGATCTGCTTCTCGACGTCGGCAACGTCTATGCGAACGCCGTCAACGCCGGCGTCGATCCCGCGGAGCTCCTCGGTTCCTACCCGCTCGAGCGCGTGGCGATGATCCACATCGCCGGCGGCGTCGTGGAGCACGGCTTTTACTTCGACACGCATGCCCATCCGGTCCCCGCGCCGGTGTTCGACCTGCTGGCCCAGGTCGTCGCTCGCAGCGGGCCGCTCCCGATCCTCCTCGAGCGCGACGGTGACTTCCCGCCCTTTGCCGCGCTCGCGGCCGAGATCGCGACCGCGAGGGCGATCGCCCGGGCCGCGCCGTCCCGACCGAGGTTGACCCGACCCACGTTGGCCGGGCCCACGCCGGCCGAACCCACGTTGGCGCCGACCCGACCGAGGTTGGGGTTGGCGCCGTCCCGACCGGGGTTGACCGACTCTCGCGCCACCTTGCTGCAAAATTCTCCTGATGTTTCACCTTTCGAGGCGTCGGCGCTCGCCGAGGTCCAGGCCCGCGTGGCCGAGCTGCTCACCTCGCCCGTCGATCCGCCGCCGGAGGCCGTGGCCCCGTTCGACGCCGGGGACGTCGCCCGGTCGCGCGCGATCCTCCAGCGCAAGCGCGTCGACGACGCGCTCCCGCTCCTGCCGCGGCTCTCGTCTCACCGCGAGGCGGCCGTGCGCCTGGGGGCCCGGTGCGTCGAGGCGTCGCCGAGGGCCCCGAGCCTCACGGCGGTCGCCGACGCGCTCCGCATCGCCGCGGCTGCAGCGGACGACGCCCGGCTCGCGCCCGAGGCGATCGTCGACCGCCTGCTGCTCCGCGCCCGCTTCGTCGGGCCTGCGGGCGACGGGAGCGTCAGGCCCAGGCTCCTGCCGTTCATTCGGCGAGAGCGGCTGCCGGGAGGTCGGGTAGTCTGGGCGATCAAGGGGATTGGCTCGAGCGCCGAGGTCCGGCTCGTCGAGCCGCGAAGGTAGACCATGAACGAGGGATCCATCGCCACGGGGAGCGCCGTCTCCAGGTTGCCGGCGCCGGTGCAGGCGCGGCTCGTCGAGCTCAAGGAGAGCCTCGAACGGACGCTCGGCGACGAGCTTTCGTGCCTGCTCGTGTACGGGAGCGCGGCGCGGGGCGGCTACCGCGACGGGCAGAGCGACGTCGATCTGATGGTGGTGCTCAAGGAAGCCTCCCGCCAGAGCCTCGACGCGATCGCCAACGCGCTCCAGATCGCGCGCTACGCGGCCCGCATCGAGGCGATGATCCTCACCGCCGCCGAGATCCCGCGGGCCGCGGACGTGTTCCCGCTGCTCTACGACGACATCCGCCGGTGCCACGTGCTCCTCTCCGGCAGCGACCCGTTCTCGGCGCTCGTGATCGACGGCAAGAACCGCCGCCTGCGCGTCGAGCAGGAGCTGCGCGAGGCGCAGATCCGCCTCCGGCGCGCGGTGGTGGACGGGATGGGCGCGGACGACGCCCTGAAGGGCGCGGTCTCCCGCAAGGTGAAGCAGATCCGCGGCCCGCTCCACGCCCTGCTCGGCCTGCACGGGATCGAGGGCGACGACGATCTGGGCACGGTGCTCGCCGGAGCGGGCAAGCTCCTCGGCGTCGACGTGGCCCCGCTGAAGCGCGTCCACGAGGCGCCGGGCGCGGCCTACGCGGCGCTGGCGGAGCTGCTCGCGCGCGCGGTCGATGACGTCGACCGGCTGGAGCACCCGGAGGCGGCGCGATGATCCACGAGATCTTCGACTTCTTCCCGTTCAACATGGCGTCGGGGCCGGCGTTCCTGCTCTTCTATCTGGCGCTCTCGGTCTCTGGCCTCGTCGTCGCCATCCTGGTGCGCAGCGCGGTCGGCGCCTCCCTCGATCGCTCGGCGCAGCTGCGCGGCGCCGAGGCGGTCACGGGGGCGCCGGGGGGCGCGCCTTACCGCTCCCCGGCCTACGCGCATGCGCCGCAGCGGCAGCGGCTCTCGGCGGGGTGGATCCCCCAGCCGGACGAGTACTGGGCGATCGCGTACCTCCGCGACGGGAACAAGGGCGTGGCCGCCACGCTGATCGCGGTCGCGATGGGCGCGGGCTGGCTCGTGCCCGCGGGGGACGCGAAGGACGCGCCGCAGGCGCTCCACCTCCTGGTCGGCTCGCCCCCGCCGGACCGGGTGCTCGCGGCGTTCTTCAGCTCGCTCTCGTCGAGGGGCGCGCACGGCCAGCAGACGGTGACGCTCTCGATCGATCAGGTGCGCGCCTCCGCCGACCAGATCGCGGCCCGCTTCGAGCAGGAGATCCGCATCGATCTCGCCGCCGCGGGGATGCTCCGCCCGCGGGCGACGATGACGGCCCTCTCGGCCGTTGTGTGGGCGGTCGGCGTCGGCCTGCTCGGCGTGGGGCTGATCCGCGCCATCCGCGCGGAGGAGCTCGACCGGCCCTACTCGTTCCTGGTGGTGGAGATGATCGCGCTGCTCGTCGCGACGTGGATCGTGTCGCGGACCGCGAGCGCCTACAGCACCATGAAGTCGGACTACCTCCGGTGGCTCGACGACTCGACCGTCTCGCTCCGCTCCGACGTCGCGAGCGGCCGCCGCCGGGAGGCGGTGGACATCGGCTTGACGGTCGCCGCGAGCGGCACGGCGGCGCTCGCGATGTCGCCGCTCTTCGGGCCGATGGTCTACGCGATGACCCCGCCCCCCCCGGTCTCGACGGGGGGCGGCTCGTCCGGCGGATCGAGCTGCAGCTCGTCGAGCTGCGGGGGCGGCGGCGGCTGCGGCGGTGGCGGCGGCTGCGGCGGTGGTGGTGGCTGCGGCGGGTGACGCCCGCTTCGAGGTGCTCGACGCCCTCGGCCTGTGCCGCCTCACCCGGCGCACCGGCGATCTCGACGGCGCGGTGCCGCTCCGGGTGGCGAAGGCGTGCGTGCCGCTGCTCGAGGGCAACGCGTTCGGGCTCCAGATCACGCTGGCGCGGCCGATCGAGGTGTGGCGGCGCCTCGGGTCGCTCCGCGCCGAGCCAGCGGGCGAGCACCGCGAGGCGCTCGCCCGCGCGCACCGCGTCGCGCTGACGCGGCTGGTCTCGCAGGGGTTCCTTGCGCCGGAAGGGGCATGGCACCGGGCGCTGCGCGGCGGCCTCGCCTGGACGTGCCGGAAGGGGCTGGGGCCGCCCCGCCTGCGCCTGTGGACGGGGCTCCTGGTGCGCCCCGACCCCGGCCTGTGGCTGCGCGTCGCGGGGGCAGCCAACCGCCGGAACGCGCTCATCGAGGTGAGCGAGGCGTACCTCGCCGACGACGGCGCGTTCGTCCCGCTGGTGGTCGAGCTGCGCGTCCGCGACGAGGCCCCGCAGCGCCTGCAGCTCGAGGGGGAGATCGGCTGCATCGCGCCCGTGCTCCCCGACGTGCAGATCGAGGCGTGCTCGCTCGCGGACGCGCCCGAGGTGGGGCGGACGCACGCGGAGTTCTACGACGCGAAGTACTTCGCGGTGAAGAAGGGCCAGGTGACCCGCAAGTACCGGCGGCTCGTGGCGGGCACGGCGGGTGGGCGGAACGCGAGCGCGGGCGAGGGGAGCGCGGGCGAGGGGAGCGCGGGCGAGGAGAGCGCCGGTGAGGGGAGCACAGGCGAGGGGAGCGCGGGCGAGGAGAGCGCAGGGCCGGCGCGCGTGCGGCTGGTCGTCGCCGGGCCGGCGGCGCCGGAGATCACCGAGGTGACCGAGGTCACGACCGCGGCCGGGCCGGATCCGGTCCCCTGGCGCGGGGGTGCTCGGCGGCTCGCGTCGATCGTGGTGAGGAACGCCGTCCCGTTCCGCGCGACGTTCGACGGGCACACGCTCGCCGTCGCGCCGGACGCCCCGCGCCTCGCCGACGGGGCGGCCGCGGTGGAGCGCGCGTTCGCGCGGACCTTCGGCGACGATTTCCTCGCCGCGAACCGCGGGGCGCTCTGGTACCTGACGAAGTACTTCACGCCGCACCCGCCGGGCGAGCCGCACTTCTTCGTGAAGCCCTGGGCCTTCACCCGGACGCCGCCGGGCTGGTCGAGCCTGCTCGACGGTGTCCACGGCGACGGCTACGACGTGATGCGGGGCGTGGTCGCCACCGACGCCTTCTTCGCGACCCCGGCGGTGTTCCACGTGCGCCGGCTCGGGGCGCCGATCGAGGTGCCCGAGGGCGCGCCGTTGCTCCGGATCGTGCCCATCCCGCGCGACCTGCTCCGGGCCGGCTTCCGGGAGGCCCGCTTCCGCGATGCGTGAGCGGAATGGACGGCGCGGCCATCTGGCCTGGTTCTGCTGGATAAATAAGATGATTTTCCCCTTCGAGCGCCCTCGCGGAGCGCGCGCATGAGCGAGCGATGGATCTGGCCCGGGCCGGAGGGCGGCCCGGCGAGGCTCTTCGACGAGCTCGCGGCGCGCGGCTTCTCGGTCCTCCGTGGCGACGCGGCGCTGGCGCCGGAGGAGGCCGCGCGGGCGCCGTGGAGCTTCGCCGAGCGGCTCCTCGGGGCAAGGCCGCTCCTGGTGGAGCGGCAGCCGATCAAGGCCGTGCCGGGCGGCAGGTCGTTCGCCGCGAGCTCCGCGGCGGCGCCGCTCCACACCGACAGCCAGTGCTTCGCGGGCGCGCCCCCGGCGGTGCAGATCATGGCCTGCGTCAGGCCGGCGGAGCGCGGCGGCGGCTGCCTCCTGCTCGACGGCTGGCCGCTGCTCTCGGCGATCGAGCGCGCCGATCCCGAGCTCTTCCGCGCGCTCTTCACGGTGTACAGGCGCATCCCGTTCGTCTTCGGCGACTTCTTCGGGCCCACCGTGTCGCTCCGCGGCGGCGCGCTCGCGCTCACGCACGCGCCGGTCGTGCCGCCGGGGGACGGAATCGCCGCGCGCCTCGCGCGGTTCGTCGAGGCGTCGCGACGCGAGGTGATCGAGCTTTCGCTCGGCCCGGCGGACATCCTGGTCGTCGACAACCGGCGCATGCTGCACGGGCGGCGGGCGTTCGAGGGGGCGCGCGAGTTCGTGAGGCTGCTCGTCTGGACGGAGGCGCGGCTCCCGTCGCCGCCGGCGTACAACGCGCTCGCCGCGGAGGTCGCCGGGGCCGCCGCGCGCCGGCTCACCGGAGCGCCGCGGGCCACGCGGCGGCGGCTCGGCCTGGGCGCGCCGCCGCCGCCCGAGGCCCGCCGCCGCCTCGGCCTGGTCCTGGAGATGCTGCGCGGCGTCCCGCCGGGCGTGCTTGCCGCGCGCGCGGGCATCCCCGAGCCCGAGCTCTACCGCCTCCGCGACGCGGCGCTCGCCGCCGCGGAGGAGGCGCTCTCGGGCGACGCGGAGGGCGCGGACGACGGCGCGCTGGCGGAGGCGCTCGGGCGGATGAGCCGCGGGTGAGCAGCGCTTGCGCCGGGGCGAGGCGCAAGCGGAAGCGGACGTCCTCTTCTGGAGCTCCCTCCCCATCCACCAGCGTGCCGAGGTCACCTGGAAGCTAAGTCAGGAGCTGTTCGAGCTGGCCTTCCCGGGATCCGCCCATGAACGAAGACTTCCTCGATCTGATTTCCGCCCTGTGCGCCGTTGACGCGAAGTTCTTGGTGATCGGGGCCTACGCCGTCGGCGTGCATGGCCGCCCGCGCGCGACCAAGGGCGTTGGTGCGGCGCGGCCGCCGGGATAGATTCTCGAGGCATGGCGTCACGTCCTCTCGGAGCGGCCGCGCTGTGCGGGATCGCCCTTGGCTGCGCGGCGTGCAAGCCGGCGGCGCCGCCGCTGCCGGCGCATGTCCGCATCTCCATCGACGGCGCCGTCATCAGCCCGGCCAAGGCGGACGGCCGTCAATGGGACGGCATGGGCGCGGTCCCGGCGGAGGCGCTCACCGCCATCGGCGGCCTGCTCCGCACGAAGCACCCTGTCGCCGCGGCCGCCAGCGTGGCCGGCTTCGCGGCGGAGGCGGCAGGGGCGGGGACCGAGCCGCCGGAGCCCTTCGGCTCGGCGGAGCTGTTCGTGGGCGGCCGGTCGCTCGGGAGGCGAGCGCTGGATCGCCCGGGGCAACGCGACACCTGCACGCCCGGATGGAAAGGCCCGCCGACCTGGTACCGCGTGCCGCTCACGCCGGATGTCCACCTGAGCGGTGAGCTCATCGACAGGGATCTCGTGAACGACGACTTCATCGGGCGGTTCGCGATCCACCACGGTCACCTCGTCGAGGCGCTCCGAGCGCGCACCGTCTATCCGGTGGCGGTCGATAACCAGGCCGCCGGACAGGTGCTGTTCGTCTGGATCGAGGTCTGGCCGGAGTAGAGCGGCGGTCACCCGCTTCGGATACGGGCCCACCTCGACGTTTTCGGTGCTCAGCGCACCGGAGTGCGCTTGCGCGCCGAAAACGCCGATCTGGGCCCGTCTCCTGTGCGGGAGACCGCCGCTCTGCTCTGCATGGTGCAGAGGCGGGCGGAAACCGCTGTAGGGCGACAAACGGGCTGAAGCTGCCTGAAAAGCGCAGATTTCGGACCGCCAAGGCGCCATAAGACGCCAAGATATTTTTATTCTTCTGGCGTCTTCTGGCGTCTTCTGGCGGTTCATTTCTCGCTTGAGCAACGTGAACAGTATTCTAGGGCAGCGCGGCGGGCACCGCTTCGACCCGCGTGCTGACGACCCTCCGGCGCTGCGCGCCGATGTTCGCGAGATCGAAGAGAAACGTCAGCTTGGGCAGCTTCACGCCCGGCGACGGCGCCAGATGAGGCGACCTGAAGCGATCGTCCAGCGAGTCTTCGCGGATGATCGACCTGCCGTCTCCAGGTCTCTTCGTCGGCGTCGGGATCCCGTGCGACGTCCCATCCGGCATGACGACCCGGCTGGTCACGTGGACCGTCACCCTGCTCCCGGCGGCAAAGTCGCCGTTCATCGCCAGCGCACGCGCGGAGAAGCGCTTCAACACGGCCTGGGCGACGCGCCGGAAGTCGTCGCCGTTCCCCGTGTTTGCCTCCAGGAAGCGCACCGAGACCAGCCGTCCCTTCGCGCCCAGCGTGAGCTCGAACGAGCTCTCGGAGTCCGGCGGCACGGCGGATGACGACACCTCCTCCGCGACAGCAGAGGCGAGCACGCCCGCCGCGGGGAAGACCAGGACCGGCTGCCGCCCGTCCTTGGCCGCGTCGCTCCGCGCGGAGCGCTCAGGGACGGGGCGCACCGGGGCGAGGGGGCGCTCGGCAGCGCGGGGACGCACCGGAGGCTCCACCGGCAAGACACCTGGCAATGCCCAGACCGGCGCGCCGCCGAGGCCTGGAGGTGCCGCGGCGGTGGGAGGCGCGTCGGGCGCGCCCGGCGGCGCGTGGGCAGCGTCCGGCGGCGCATGGGCGGCGTCTGGCAGCGCGTGAGCCGCGTCCGGCGGCGCGTGATCGTGGGTCGCCGCGCCGGAGCGAGATGCTCGCGCAGGAGGCGCCTCGGACAGCGCTCGGCCGCGCTCTCTCGGCGCGGCACGCGAGAAGCCGGGATCGACGCCCGTTGCCCGGGCGAGGACCTGGCGGGGCTCCGTCGCTCGGGCTTCCGGCGTCCTGGGTTCGTCCAGCAAGACATCGGTGTCCAGCACCAGGAGCGGCTCGAGCTGGTCGCTCGCGCCAGCCCGCGCCGGCGCCTCGAGGCCCTCCGGCACGAGCACACGAGCCGCGATGACGCCGCCCGCGTGGAGGAGGAATGCTGCGAGCAGAGAGAGGGAGCCCCGACCGCGCACTGGCCGGCGCGAGGGTATCACGTGGGCGCGCTTCCGATGGCCTCACACCGACGTCGGAAACTGGCTCCGTGCGCCGCATCGCGCGGGCGCTCCAGCCAGTTCTGCGAGGCGCCCGCTCGAGCTCAACCGTTTCTTATCCAGGCATCAACGGCGCCGCCTTCACACGCTGTGCCCTCCACGGGCCCGCCATGGCGCATCCGTCGTCTTCTACGCTGTGCAAGCGTCGAGCGACGCTCGGCCGCTCAGCCTCGATTCCTTCTTGCTCGCGCTCTGAAGAGGAGGGCTCCGATCGCCGCAAGATGGATCCCGAAGCGCCAAGGCGGCGTTCCGGGCTCGGACCCGGGGACCGAGACGCTGCAGCTAGAGTCTTCCGTCGCGGGCGCCCCCTCGTCGGTGCCGCCGCTCGCGCTGCTCGAAACCTGCCCGCCAGTCGTTGCAGAACCGCCTGTCGTGACGGCACCACTTCCGGGCACGCCCCCGCCGTTTCCGCTTCCTTCCCCTGCGCTACCGCCGTTGCCGCTCCCGTCCCCTGCGCCCGCGCCGTTGCCGCTCCCGTCCCCTGCGCTACCGCCGTCGCCCGCGGCCCCGCCGGCCCCTCCGGCGCCATCCGCCCCACCGGCCCCACCGCTGCCCGTCGTGCCCCGGTCGAGGAAGATGCGTTGGGCGAAGTTGTAAAAGCTGCGGTTCCAGACCGTCTTGGTATGGCCTTCGTTCGCCTCGATCTGGTAAATATGGTCGATGTTGTTCTGATCCAGGAAGTCGTGATAATTCTGCTATTGCCGATCAGGTTGTCTGCGCTGCCGCAAGAGATGAAGATGAGCTTCACGTTGTTCTTGACCGCAGCCACATCCTTGATGGTCTGACTCGGCTGCTGGGTGTTGGGCGCAGCCGAGTACGGTCCGATGTAATGGAAGACATCGGTGTTGGGGAACCCGAAGTTGAAGGTCTGCCCCCCGCCCATCGACAGGCCGGAGATGACCCGCGAATCGGCGTCGGTGGCGGCGGAGTAAGTCTTCTCGACCCAGGGGATCAGGTCGTTGAGCAGGACGTCCCCGAAGTTCGCGAAGCGCGCGAAATCGTCTCCTCCGTCCATCTTGCCGCTGGGCATCACGATGATCATGGGTTTGGCCATCTGCTTCGAGTACAGATAGTCCATGATATTGTCGGCATTGCCTTCGTTGCTCCCCTGGCCGATCCAGGAGACCTCATTGCCGCCGATTCCATGATGCAGGTAAACGACAGGGTATTTCTGGCTCGTCGAATACCCCGGCGGCATATAAACCGTCACCTTCCGCATTCCGTAGTTTCGGGTCCGATAGCTGACGGAGACGTCCAGCTTCCCATGGGGAATGCCGGCGTCCTTGGTATCGAAGCCCCTGGGCGGAAGGGGAAGATCAGCGGTGTCGCTGGCATACACCGCGGCGGGGAGGACGGAGATGACCGAGAACGAAAGGACAGCAGGCCAGTTTTTAAAGGGCATGAGGACCTCCAACGTGCGTAAGAGTCAAACTCGAGTTCCATGGCCCGCGCTAGTTCCATGGTCCGCGCTACAAGTGCTTTGGCGCGTTTTGCATTGTGACCGTGGTGTCCCAAGCAAGCGGCACGTGCCGACGCACGGGTCGCGCAGCGCGCTGCAGGTGGCATGCAAAACTACGCCTCAGGCGTTCCGAGGGGCAACAGGGCGAGGAAATCCAAAAATGCTACGAATCTGACATCCCCATGGCCTCTGCAAGAGGCCGGTCCCGACAGGCAGGTTCGACCGGCAGGAGGACTTGGTCGTGAGCGCCGCGTACGCCGTTGCAGCAGGTCAGGACCCTTTCAAGAGCGCCCGGGAGCAGGCAGAAGTCATGGAGAAGCATCTTCGGTCATCCGAGTCGATGGAGAGCACGCATGCCGAGCTGGAGGGGTTCGTCGTCGACGAGGGGCGCGAGTACCAGCGGCGGCTCCTCCAGGCCCACCTCGAGCTTCGGGCCGAGCGCGAAAGGCCCGTGGTGGTCAAGGGCGCGGACGGCGTTCAGCGCAAGCATCGACGTCTCAGCAGCAGAGCGCTCATGTCGGTCGTCGGCGAGGTCGATGTGCCACGCGTGGCCTATCAGGCGCCGGGCGTCCCCGGTCTTCATCCGATGGATGCGGCGCTGAGCCTGCCGGACGAGCTCTACTCGCACAGCGTCCGTCGCTACGTCGCCGAGAGCGCCGCCCGCAGCTCGTTCGATGAGGTCGTTGAGGGATTGAGAAAATCGACCGGCGCCGCGGTGCCGAAGCGCCAGGTGGAGGAGCTCGCGGAGCGCGCCGCGCAGGACTTCGATGCGTTCTACTCCAGCCGCGCCGTCGAAGTCGAGGACACTCAGGCGCTGCTGGTACTCAGCTTCGACGGCAAGGGGATCGCGATGAGGCGCGAAGACCTCCGACCTGCGACGCGCAAGGCTGCGGACGCCGGGAAACACAAGCTCACCAAGCGCCTCGCCAAGCGCGGGAGGTGATCTCGGCGGCGTTTGCTGAAGGCCTGCGTCGCGATCCGGAACGCCTTCGGCGGTGGGTGGTGCTGGTCGATGGCAACAAGGACCAGATCACCCTGGTCAAGCGCGCCGCGAAGAAGGCATGCATCGAGATCACGATAGTCCTCGATATCATCCACGTGCTTGAGTATCTCTGGAAGGCCGCGCACTGCTTCTTCGCCGATGGGACCAAGGAAGCCGAGCAGTGGGTGACGTGCCGGCTGCACGAGCTGCTCGCGGGGCGCACGGCCGGAGCCATTGCCAGCACCATCCGGCGCCACGCCAGCAGCCGCGTGGTGGACATGGGGACAGCGGTGACGCTCGATACCTGCATCGGCTACCTTGTGAAGCATCGGACGCTCTTGCACTACGATCGCGCGCTCGCAGCGGGGCTGCCCATCGCAACGGGCGTGATCCCCCCGTGTCAGAGAAGTTGTCGCCCGGTCTGATCCGCTTACGGAGGATCAGGTCACCGTTGTCGGGGAGCGGAGACAGGCTTTGAGGTGAGAGAGTACTCAGAATCCTTCAAACGAAAAATCGTCCAGCGGCTTCTCGCTCCAGGAGGACCGACGGCGGTGGCGCTGTCGGTCGAGACGGGGGTGCATCAGACGACGCTCTCGCGCTGGCTTCGCGATGCTCGTAGCCTGGCGCCGATGTCCGACGACGCTCGCCGCTCCGCCGCTCCGCCCCCTGCCGTTGCTCGCCGCCCCGAGGACTGGACCCCGGAGCAGAAGCTGCGCGCGATGACGGAGACGGCGGGGCTCTCCGAGCGTGATCTCGGCGAGTATCTCCGCCGCGAGGGGCTGCACGAGGCGCAGCTCGCCGAGTGGCGCAAGGCCGCGCTGGAGGCGCTGGGCGGGCCGGCGAAGGCAGGTCACAGCCCGGCCCCGTCACGGCGCGTTCGGGAGCTGGAGAGGCAGCTGCGGCGCAAGGACAAGGCGTTGGCCGAGGCGGCGGCGCTGCTGGTACTGCAAAAAAAAGTCCAAGCAATTTGGGGGGACGGGGACGACGACACGGATCCGGAGACCGACAGGTGACGCTCGAGCTCATCGACGAGGCCGTGCAGGCCGGCGCCACGCTCGAGGCGGCCTGCAGCGCGCTCGGGCTCAGCGCGCGGACCGTGGCCCGCTGGCGAGCAGAGGCCGGCGGCGAGGACGGCCGAGCCGGACCGCGTCACGCCCCGGTGCACAAGCTGACCGACGTGGAACGGCGGCGCATCGTCGAGACGGCCAACAGCCCCGAGTTCCGCAACCTCTCGCCGAAGCAGATCGTCCCGCGTCTGGCCGATCGTGGCGTCTACATCGCTTCGGAGTCGAGCTTCTACCGCGTCCTGCGCGAGCAGGGGCTGCTGGCGCACCGCAATCCGGCTCGACCGGCGAGCGCCCATCGTCCTCGCGAGTTCGTCGCCAAACGACCCAATCAGGTGTGGTGCTGGGATATCACCTACCTGAAGAGCGCGGTGCGCGGAGCGTTCTACTTCCTATACCTGGTGGTGGACGTCTACAGCCGCAAGATTGTCGGCTGGTCGGTCGAGGCCGAGGAGTCGATGCTCGCTGCCGCTCGCCTTGTCGAGCAGACCTGTGGCCGCGAAAACGTGGGCTCCGGCTGCCTGGTGCTGCACGCGGACAACGGCGGCCCGATGAAGGGCTCGACCATGCTCGCCACCCTCCAGCGCCTCGGCGTCGTGCCCTCCTTCAGCCGCCCTCGCGTCAGCGACGACAACCCCTACGCCGAGGCCCTGTTCCGCACGCTCAAGTACCGGCCCGAGTACCCACGACGCCCGTTCGCCACGGTGGAGCAGGCGCGCCACTGGGTCGAGCGCTTCGTCGCCTGGTACAACAGCGAGCACCTGCACAGCAGCATCCGCTTCGTCACGCCCGACGATCGCCACCGCGGTCGCGACGGCGCGTTGCTCGCCGCCCGCCACGCCCTCTACCAGCGGGCCCGCCGCAGGACGCCCCTGCGCTGGACCGGTCAGACTCGCAACTGGACACCGATCGGCCCCGTGACCCTCAACCCCCACACCCACGACGCCAAAGCACTCATGAGGACCTGACCGATTCACTGGACAACTATCTTGACACCCACCGTGATCGAGGGCGCATGCCGCCATCTCGTCAAGGATCGCATGGACCGCACCGGGGCTCGCTGGTCGCTCCGAGGCGCAGAGGCGGTGCTGCGCCTCCGCTCGCTGCGCTCGAGCGGCGATTTCGAAGCCTACTGGGCGTTCCACCTGCAGCAGGAGCATGACCGAACGCACCGTGCACGTTATACAGAGGGCGATGTTCCCTCACCGCTGCCGCCGCCTCGACCCAAGCTGCGCCGGGTGAAATGAGCAAAACGCCATCGTTCCAGAAGAGCCGCACCCGTCGGATTTGGGCCGGTGAGGTCCCCCTTTTGGCGCCTTCACCGAGGCGCTGTCGAGAGAGCTCCACTTCCAGCGATGCCGCGACGACCGTCATACAGGATGCCGGCCATCACGACTCGCGCTGAGACTGGAGGGCGACCTCCCTTCGGCTTCGGCGGCTCCGCTCGTATCAGCGGCTCGATCCGACGCCACAGAGCGTCGGGCACGTCGGCAAACTTGGCTTCCACAAAGCACTGTAGCTCACACTCGATCCGACCTTTCAAGAGGTTTTAGGCTCGACTCTTGGCAGCCTAGAACTGACTGAAGAACTTCCAAACCTCTTGCGGTTGCCAACGTTGACCACCCTCTCGCGGCGGATCAGGCGTGTGCGGTCCCACGAAGGAGCAGAACTCGACCGGATAACCCGTCGTGCAGCCCATGAAGTTGGTGCACACGTGGTTTCCGGTGGCCCTTGTCGGCTCCTTCCAGGTGCAACCGTTCAGCCCGGCGTACGTCTGCGCCATCGAGACACCGGCACTGTACTGAAGGACGTTGTCGTCGGTGCCATGGGATGCGTAGAAGGCGACCGCTTCGCTCGGCTTGCAGTTGCCGGCACTGAGCTGCGCCATTCCGTTGTAGACGGCGACGGCGCGGACACCCCAAGTGCCGGTTCCATCGAGTGGACGCGAGCAAGCCGTCCGGTAGGACATGCTGCCGCCGTAACTCCAGCCGTTTGCGAAGATCTTGCTCTTGTCGATACAGAAATTTTGCTCGACCTGCTCTACCACGGCGTCCGCGAGTGCCACGTTCGAGCCGCTTGAGTCGGGCCACCCGCAGCCGCTTTCCCCGTTGCCAGTCCCGGTGCACGGCGTTCCGTTCTTCTCCCCATTGGGAGCCACGAAGATCGTGCTGCTGGCGGCGTCGGCGATGTCCTTCAGCCAGTAGTAGTTCTGCTGATACATCTGCTTGTCGTTTCCATCGAGCTGATGCCAAGCGATGACCAATCTGTACGGCTTCTTATTGTCGTAGTTGGCCGGCACGCTCAGGATGTATCGACGTTGCCGATTCGCCGCCGTAATCGAGATCGGGTTGCCGTTATTGTACATGCTGGCGTCAATGGTCGGCGTTTTGCCGCACCCGGCGGACAACGTACCCGTGTCCGAGCCTCCACCAGCGCCACCACCGGACCCGGCCCCGCCGGCTCCGCTACCACCTGAGCCAGCAGCCCCGCCCGTGTCCGAGCCGCCCGTGCCCGAGCCGCCCGTGGCCGAGCCGCCCGTGTCCGAGCCGCCCGTGGCCGAGCCGCCCGTGGCCGAGCCGCCCGTGGCCGAGCCGCCCGTGTCCGAGCCGCCCGTGCCCGAGCCGCCCGTGGCCGAGCCGCCCGTGCCCACGGCACCGGTGCCTGCGGAACCATTGGGAGCGCTACCTCCAGAGCCCTGCGTGTCGCCCGAATCGGACGAGCAACCGACGAGCGCCGAGGCACACGCGAACGAGGTGAGAATGACGACGAGGGAAGCGCGGTTCATTAGGCCTCTCTATAAAGGGGACGTACGGGTTTACCTACCGCTTGTAAGTACCGGAGTCACGGTCTAGAAATTTATTCCTTCGCTGTTCGCTCCCTCGGTCCGATCCGCGGGTGAGCACGTGGGCGCTCGTGGGCGACGCCGAGCTGGCGCGGGCTGGATGCACTCCGCCATTCGCGAGATGCTGCGAAACCCAAAGTACGTCGGCGAATTCTCGTTCGGTCGACGGAGGTGGAATTTGTCAACGCGGATGAGACAGCGGTCACGAGAATCCTAACTCGGCACGCGCTCTCGTATCGCCGGTGGCCGCGGCGGGCTCGTACCTCGGTACAACGTCGCACGGCTCACTCCCAGCGCGGCGCACGCGGCGACCACCGAGACCCCAGGCTCGGCGAAGTCTTCCACCAGGTCGATCAGCTGTCTCCGTGCGGATAGGACAAGCAAACGCGTTCCGCAAAGTCAAGATTCTCGGAGCCGTTCCTGGCTCGTGCAGTCCGACTGTACGAGCTTATCGACAGAACGGGCCTTATGCGATCAGACAGGCCTTCCACTCGTGAAACGCCTGCGATTACCGCGACGTCGCACCAAGCGGAAGGCATCCTACCGTATAGCTGTACACTACTGGCACCAAGCGGAAGGCATCCTACCGTATAGCTGTACACTACTGAGCTCGTCCAAACGGCCGCCGTCGCGGTTCGCGGCGCGTCGTGATGGCCGGCGCACGCACCTCAGGGCAGACCTCCCCCCGGCCACGTCGTCGAGCAGCGTCCCTCCCCTTTCAGTTTCGTCACGCGGGGTCCGCCGGGTACCGCGCGCGGCACTCCAGCGGCTCGGCGAACAGACCGAGGTGGCTCAAGATCTTCCTCGCCGTCGCCTTGTCCGTGATCGCGGCCATGAGTCGCATCCGCCCGCTGCATCGCGGGCACGCGAGAACATCTACTGCGTAAGTCCGCCGCAAAAGCTTCGCCCATTCGACGCGAGGCGACGTCGCCAGAAGGAGCCCATCCAGCAGCCGATCAAGATGCTGGACCGAGATCCCCTCCGACACGAATCCAACATCAGCCCACGGCAGTACAGCGCCCAGCGCAGTCGACACCCGCTCGCGCTCGACCGCGCCATGCACCATCGTCAGCAGCGCCCCAACCGCCACGTCCCGAGCGCCTCGCTCCGACACTGCCGACGGCGCCGCCTCGCTTCGCTCGTCTCCTCTGCGCTACGGCGTCTCCATGCCTCTCGCCGGCCCCTTCGGCGCCTGCCTCGCCGGCAAGGGCGTGATCGTCGTCGTCGTCTTCTTCTTGTCATCGCTGCCCGCGCTATCAGCTCCGGCGCGCTGCTCGCCCTTACGCGCCTTCCCCGTCGCCTTCGGCACCACGAGGCTGCGTTGCTTCGCATGCGGCGCGAGCACACCGTGGTAGCGCACCAGCGGATGGCGCGGCGGCGGCACCAGCGCGGCGAGCCTCGCGAAAAACACAATCGGCGTCATCACCCGATGCGTTCCTTTTCGCCGCGGGTATTTCACCTGATAGGCCACCCGACCGTCGCGGAGGATGCTGAGCCGCTCCAAAGCGAAGCAGGGACGCGCGCAATACCGGACGAGCCGCTCGCGCCCCTCGTCGTCGTAGCCCTCGATGCGCACCGCCGCCTCGACGTTGAAACCATCGAGCTCCACCGTGAGCGGCCGACGGCGCTTCGCCTCGAACCGCGCATGAGCCAGCGAGGCGAAGCGGTCCGGATAGTCGGGCTGGTACTTGAGCGTCTTGAACTGCGACTCGGAGAAGGCGTTGTCATCGCTGACGTGAGGCCGGCTGAAGCTTCGAACGACGCCGAGCGAGCCGAGGAGCTGAGCGAGCCCCTCCGACCTCATCGCGGAGCCGCGGTCGGTGTGCACCGTGAGCGAACCGGGCTCGACGCCGTGGCGGGCGACCGTCTCTGCGAAGAGGTGCTCGGCGAGCTCCGCGCTCTCGCGCTCGGCGAGCAGCCAGCCGACGGTCATGCGACTGAACAGGTCGAGGACGACGTACAGGCAGTAGAAGACCCCGGGCAGCGGCCCGCGCAGCTTGGTTATATCCCACGTCCAGATCTGGTTGGGGGCTGTGGCGGTGAGCGTCGGCTTGGCATGCTTCGTCGGCCCACGCTGCGCGCGTCGCTCGCCGCTCTCGCCGGACGCCGCGAGCAGGCGGTACATCGTACGGATGGAGGCAAGGTAGACGCCGCGCGACAGCAGCGTCGCGTAGACCTCCGGCGGGGGCTGGTCGACGAACTCGTCGCTGTGCAACACATCGAGCACGGTTTGCCGCTCGGGGTCACTGAGACGGCGTGGGCTCGGAACGGGCCCCCGCAGCGCGGGTGGCCTCGCGGGCTGGGTCTGCCGGTAGAGCGTAGCGCGGCTGACGCCGAGTGTCGCGCACGCCTGCGCGATGGGGACGTGCGGGTCATCGAGCTCTTCGATAACGTCCATCAGCGCTCTTCGTCGCTCGTGAGGTTGATGCCCAGAATGGCAGAGACTTTTTTTGGGAGATCGATGAGCTTCTCAGCGAGCGCGAGCTTCTCCTCGAGTCGGGCCGAGCGCTTCTCGAGCTCGGCGATGCGCCGGTCCTTCGCGTCCTGCTTCGGCTTGCGGCCGGGCTTGCGCCCGCGAGAGCCTCGCTGCCGTGGAGAGCGAGCTGCTTGCGCCACGCCGTCAGGAGGGAGCTGTAGATGCCCTCGCGGCGCAGCAGCGCCTCGATATCGCCGCGCTGGGTGCATGCGGCCGCCTCGCGAACGATGCGCAGCTTCTCCGCCGCCGAGAACTTCCGCCTCTTGCCCGCCTTCGGCATGGTCTCGACGGCGACGCCACTCGCGCGAGGAGCAGCGCCCTGCGCCGCTGGGGCAAGGGTAGGATCGACGGATCGGAGATGGGAAGGCTTCGGCACGGGTCAGGTCCATTCTCCGCCCTCTCACCACAGATTTCCAGGGGGAGCCTGTCTCACCCGACGTTGGCACAGAGGGCTTGCGCCCGCTCAACGGGAACAAGGGGCAGTTTGCGTTTGATGGCAAGGCGGTGTAACCGAATACGCGACGCCGCTGCTTGAGCATGGCGGCAAGGTGGCTGCGCCCTCGGCGGAGCTGCGAGAGGGCGGTCCCGATCGGCATCCCGAGGCTCCGGGCGATCTCGCTCACCTGCTCACCGCCGCCGACGAGGATCAACACCCAGCGCTCCCACTGATGCACCTCCCAGAGCAGGTCCACGATGGCGCGAACCTCTACCTCGCCGTAGGGAGACGGCGCCCGCTACCGACCGGCGACGTAGATCAGCGGAACGGCGACCTCCAGGCGGCAGACCCCGTCGTGGGACTTGCGGCCTGGTGGACGGCGACGGCGTTCAGCCGGCCGCGGTGGCGTTCAGGATGGGCTCAGGATCGCGCGCGGCGCGCGCTGGCGAGGTCGACGACAGGCGCAACGTGGTTGGGCTGCTGCGGGGCGCTGAGGAGCGCCGAGAGGGTGCGAGCGGCGATCTGCGCGGTCGCGAGGTCGCCACGCTACGTGGGCAGCGGCGATGGTCTGCGTGAGGGTCGTGACGAGCACCTGGCGCGGGCTGCTCGCCGGGGGCGTGATCGGGGCTGCTTCGGGTCGGGGAGGGGTCGTCAGCGCGGTCTGCTTCACAACCGCTGAGGGCATCGCCGGAAGCGTCACGGAATCGTCCGGCCGACCAGAGATCGCGGGGTTAGCGCCCACGATCGCCGAGTCGACGCCGGCTTCGACCCCCTCGAAATCCGCTGAAACCCGCCCCATCGCGTCCTCCCGCTCCCCCTGGAAAAGTGACGCTGTACCAGGAACTTTTCCGTGCGGGCACGCGTGCCAGGGGCGGCTCGCGCCCCACACGCCGCGTTGCCTCCCTCGGGGAAAGCGGTCAAGGGACAAGGAGTCCGCGGGACATCCAGGTCGCAACCACAGGCTTCGTGCCCTCCCAGGCGACGAGGGCCTGCTTCGTGAGGTCGATGTCTGTCCGTTTTTCGCCACCCTTGCCCTAACTGGGTTCGGAGCGGGGGACGAAGACATGGCAGGCAGGGGGGGAGACGTTCCGCGCTGCCAGCGATGATCTCGTCGTCGAGGGAGATCTTGTCCTTCGAGAGGTTCTCCTCCCGGTGTATGCTGCCGGTCGCCGCCCGTGGGACTTCGGGGCGATTTCCGATCCCAGTCTGGAAACTGTCGTAGGTTGATCGCCCCACCATTCCCCGGGCGGCTCTTTGCCATGCCCCCCGCCCCTCCCGCGCCCCCCGCACGCTTCCACACCGAGCGCGTCGAGCGCGAGGACCTCGTCATGTTCATCAACGCCTGCTTCGCGTGCACCGGGCAGGCCGAGTTCTATGGCACCTCCGGGGGCCAGGCCGTCTCCATCGAGTTCCTCCACGAGTACATCCTCGGCAATTACCGCCGCCTCTACGCGCGCACGCTCGCCGCCGGCATCAACCACTTCAACCAGGCGCGCATCGCCGTGAACCTCCTCGCGACCGGCGCAGAGACGCCCGCTCCCGACCGGCGCGAGGAGGGCTCGCTCATCGCGGCGGCGCTCCGGGAGCTCCCGCCGCAGCGCGCGCTCCGGGCGCTGCGCGAGCTCCGGGAGCGCCGCGTGAACAACCGCCGCGCGCGCGCCGTCATCCGCGGCTACCTCGCCGGCCGGCCCGACCCGGGGTTCGACGCCGTCAAGTACCGCGCCCACCTCCGCGCGCTCGCGGTGCACGTTCACCTCCAGCTCCCCGGCGAGATCGGGCCCTTCCTGTTCGAGCCCGGGCGCCGCGCGCCGTTCGAGACGCCGCTCCTCGAGCGCGCGCGGCAGGCGCGTCATGCGAAGGAGGCGATCTTCGACCTGCCGCTGACCGTCGCCGAGGGGCTCGCCGCCGCCCGCGGCGTCTCCCGCGAGGAGCTCCTGCGCCGCGCCGCGCCGCGCATGACCGAGGGCGAGCGCCTCCGGCTCCAGCGGGCCGCCGGGCGCGAGGACGTCGACCTCGCCGTCGACCTCGGCCGCGCCCCGCTCACGCGCGTCGCGCTCTATGCGCTCTCGCTGCCCGAGGAGGCGCGTCGCGAGCGCCGCGACGAGCTCCACGCGGCGCTCGAGCGCGCCGCCGCCCGCGCGCTCAGGAAGAGCCCGGCCGCGCTCGGGCGCGTCGCCGCCGTGCTCGACCGGAGCTACTCGGCGTCCGGATCGAGCGAGAAGCGCCGCCGCCCGCTCGCCGTCGCGCTCGGCGTGAGCTACCTGCTCCGCGCGGCCGCCCGCGAGTACCGCGCCTTCTGGACCGCGCCCACGCCCGACGAGATCCTCGTCGGCGCGCGCGGCCAGACCGATCTCGCGACGCCGCTGCTCGACGCGCTCGCCTGGCTACCCGACGTCGTGGTCGTCCTCTCGGACGGCTTCGAGAACGACCCGCCCGGCGCCGCCGCCGAGGTCGCCCGCTGCTTCCGGGCGCGGCTCGATCCGGGGCAGCGCACGTCGATCGTCCACATCAACCCCGTGTTCGACAGCGAGCGCTACGCGCCCCGCGCGCTCGGCCCGTCGATCCCGACGGTCGGCCTGCGCGACGCCGAGGACCTGCCGACGGTCCTCGGCTTCGCCCGCTTTGCCGAGGGCACGGCGCCGCTCGCGGAGCTCGAGCGCTACCTCGCGCGGCGCGCGGCCGCGCTGCTCTCGCGGCACGTCCGGGCGCCGGGCGCCGCGGAGCCAGCTGCGGATCCGGGGCCGGCAGACGTCGCGGAGCCGGCAGACGTCGCGGAGCCGGCAGACGTCGCGGAGCCGGCAGCAGCCGCGGAACCCGCAGAAGAGGCGCCGTCCGCGGCGCTCGAGGTGCCCTGATGGCCAAGGCGCCGGCCCTGCTCCGGTCGCTCTCGCTCCGGGGCCTCTCCGCGACGCACGCCCAGGTCTTCGCGGGCGTGCGCCTGGTCCCGCTCCTCCGGGACGCGCCGCGGGACGACCTGCGCATCGCCGGCCGCAGGCACGCGGACGCCTGGTCGATCGTCGATCTCGGCGATGACAGGGCCTACTGCTCCTACGTGCCGCACGCGCTCGTGATCGGGTGGACCGAGGACGGCTCGCCGGTCGCGTCCTACGGCGCGGCGCTCGCGGGGCCGGAGGTCCGGAACCCGCTCAGCAAGTGGGGCTGCGGCGTCCAGCTGCTCCACCGCATGGCCCGGCGCGAGGCGCGCGGCGAGGACCCGGCCGAGCGGAACCGCCTGCGCCTCTTGCCGCTGCACCTCGCGATGGAGGGCTTCCTCTCCCTGCACTTCAACGCCCCCGAGATCGCCTGGTCCGAGTACTCGCGGCGGGCCATCTCCCGCGGCCTCGACCCGCGCACCGAGGTGTCGCTCTCCGGCCGGGCGATCCCGAGCCTGGAGGACGCATTGCGCGTCTTCGAGATCCACGAGGGCCAGTGCGGCGTCCTGCTCTTCGTCGGCGAGCTGCTCGCCTCGGTGTTCGTTGTGTCGCACCCCGACGACTACCGCGCGCTGCACCGCACGCTGATCGAGGACTTCTACGAGCAAACGCTGCTCTACGCGGCCCGCCACAACGGCGACAGCCAGGCGCTCGAGCACACCTTCGACGCCGCGCAGATCGGCTCGCTCGACGACCTGCGGGCCGCGCTCGGCCGGGCGCGGGCGGAGGCCGGCGCGCTGCACGTGGACACGGCCGCGGGGCTCCTCGGCCGGCCGATCGCGGCGGAGCGCGTGTACCGGGCGGGGCCGTTCTCGCTTCAGCGGTTCATGACCGAGCTCGATCCGTCGCTGGACAACCACATCGGCGAGGCGATCGTGCGCGAGGACGGCACGCTGGAGTACGCGAAGACGTACCGGCTCGCGGCGGGGCAGGTGAGGCGCGCCCGGCTCCTCCAGCAGCTCGCGGCGCACGGGTGGAACCTGAACGCCACCGCGGCGGCGCTCCGGACCACGCGCGACCAGCTGATCCGGCGGATCGAGGGCGAGGGGTTCGGCTACCTCATCGCGGAGCACGTGCTCAAGGCGGCGCTGAAGCGGACGAGGTGAGCGCGCCGTTACCGGCTCGTTCACGTGCGGGCGCGCGGCCGTGGTCGCGCTGCTCCCGTACGGCATCGACAACGACGCGATCTTCTCCATGTGGGGCCGATCCGCGCCATCATCCGCCTGAGATGAGCCTGCAAACCACCCGCGACACCTGCCTTGCCCGCGACGCAAGCGACCCGCTGCGCCACCTGCGCGACGAGTTCGCGCTGCCGGACGGTGTGATCTACCTGGACGGCAACTCGCTGGGCGCCCGCCCCAAGGCGTCGCTGGCCCGTGCCAGGGAGGTGATCGAAGCGGAATGGGGCGACGGCTTGATCCGTAGCTGGAACACGGCCGGCTGGGTGCACCTGTCCCGCCGCCTGGGCGACCTCCTGGCTCCGCTGATCGGCGCCGGCAGCGGCGAAGTGGTGGTCACCGACACCACGTCCATCAACCTGTTCAAGGTGCTGGCCGCCGCCCTGCGCCAGCAGCAGAGCACCGCGCCCGAGCGCCGGGTGCTCGTGTCGGAACGCGACAATTTCCCCACCGACCTGTACATCGCCGAGGGCCTGACCGAGCTGCTGAAGATGGGCGGCGGCGCAGCCTACGAGTTGCGCCTGATCGACTCGCCCAAGGAATTGCCCCAGGCGATCCGCGACGACGTGGCGGTGCTGATGCTCACCCATGTCAACTACAAGACTGGCTACATGCACGACATGGCCGGCGTCACGGCGCTCGCGCGCGAAGCCGGCGCGCTGACCGTGTGGGACCTGGCGCATTCCGCGGGCGCCGTGCCGGTGGACCTCCACGGCGCCCGCGCCGACTTCGCCGTCGGCTGCACCTACAAGTACCTGAACGGCGGACCCGGGGCGCCGGCCTTCCTGTGGGTGCCGCCGCATCATCAGAACCGCTTCTGGCAGCCGCTGTCCGGCTGGTTCGGCCATGCCCGGCAGTTCGCGATGGAACCCGCCTACACCCCCGCCGACGGCATCGGCCGCTTCCTGTGCGGCACCCAGCCGATCACCGCGCTTTCGCTGGTGGAGTGCGGGCTCGCCATCTTTCGCCATACCGACATGGCGGCGCTGCGCGCCAAGTCGCTGGCGCTGACCGAGCTGTTCATCCAGCTCGTGGAAGCCCGCTGCGGCCAGCATCCGCTGATCCTGGTCACCCCGCGCGACGCCGCCCGCCGCGGCAGCCAGGTCAGCTTCGAGCACCCGCACGGCTACGCGGTGATGCAGGCGCTGATCGCCCGTGGCGTGATCGGCGACTACCGCGAGCCGCGCATCATGCGCTTCGGCTTCACCCCGCTGTATACCCGCTTCGTCGACGTCTGGGACGCGGTGGAAGCGCTGCGCGACCTTCTGGAGAGCGGCGCCTGGGACAAGCCGGAGTTCCACCAGCGCGGCGCGGTGACCTGATCCGCCCGTAGCCTGGACGGGAAGCCGGGGACGCGCTGGCCCGGCGCTCGCGGCCCTCTGCGATCGGGTAGAATGGGAGCGTCTGAATCGGGCGCTCTCGGGCTGCGGGCGAGACATCTCTGAGGAGCACTGCTCATGGGCAAGACGGCCAAACTGTTCTCGGTTCCGAAAGAGCGGCAGATGGAGGCGCTCTGCGCGCGCAGCGCCGAGATACGCGACGAGTTTCGAGCGTGCTTCTCCGTGTCGCCCGGATACCCGAAGACGCACGAGGAGCCGCGAGAAGGCGAAGCGCCCCACTTCGACGGGCTCTGGGTCTTCGGGGATGGGCCCGGCGTCGTGGTGGACGACACCGGCGCGCACGTCGAAGCCGAGCTCCTCTGCAATCGCGCGCTCGGGGAGCGCTCCTACGTGCAGTACGAGGTCCGCATCGAAGCGCTCGATCTTCGGTACAAGGGCGATTACGCGCCGTATTACAGGAATCGCGGCAGAATCCTGAAGCACATCGGAAAGCGCCTCGAGCTCTTCTGCGCGTACTCGCTGCTCGAGCTCCACGAGCTGGTGCAGCGCCGCGGGGTCGAGGAGACGACGCTCGGCGCGCTCTTCTCGCCCAGGCACGTGAAGGCCGTGCTCATGGCGTTTCGCGTGCCGATCCGCTTCACCGGCGACCTTGGTTGAGGTGCCGCCCGGCGCCTCGCGACGCGCGGCATGTCGATCTCGGCCCGTCGCCGGGCACGGCGCGCCGGGCGACGGCTCGTCATCGACCGGGTGTTCTGGCAGGATTTCTCTAGGCGCGCGCGCTCACGAGCCAGCAGGCCGCGGTGAAGCGGGCCGCGCCCTCCTGGACGTACGCGTCGAAGGCAGCGCGAACCGCCTGGGCCGTCCGGGCGCGCGTCGGCTCGTCCGCGTCCCGCAGCGCCTGACCCACCGGTCCGAGCCTGGTGACGTAGGCGAGCAGGTCCTTCTCAGCGATGCCGCTCGGCTCGTCGATCGGGCGAATGTCGATGTCGGTCCAGCCGCTCGCGTCCAGGATCCGCTGCACCCGCTCGCTGTCCGCGAAGGCGAACGGGCCGGGGGCGTCCGGGTCCGGGACGCGCAAGCTCGGCAGGAGCGGGGCGGCAGCGCGCGCGGCCTCGGTCATGAACGGGTTCTCGTCGGCGCTGCGCCATGCCACGAACGAGAGCTTCGCCCTGCGCCGGGCGGCGCGCCGGATGTTGGCGAACGCCGCCGCGGGATCGTCGAAGAACATCACGCCGAAGCGCGAGATCACCGCGTCGAACGTGCCCTGCTCGAACGCATGGGTCTGCGCGTCCGCCTGGACGAACGCGGCGGACGCCAGCCCCTCGGCGGCGGCGCGTGCCCTGGCGGCCGCCACGAGCGGCCCGGAGATGTCCACGCCGAGGCAGAGGCCCGCTGGCCCGAGGCGCCGCGCCATGGCGAGGGACGTGGCGCCCGCGCCGCAGCCGACGTCGAGGACGCGCCCGCCCTCGCCGGGGAAGCCCTCGTCGATGAGCGGCGCCACGAGCGGCGCCAGCATGCCGTCGAGCACTTCCTGCAATTCCACCCAGGTGCGCCCGCTGGCCTCGTTCCACAGCGTGGCCTGGTCGCGATTCGGCTGATGGGCTTCGGACATCGGAGTCTCCTTCGGTTTGCAGTCGAAACTCATGTGCCGTAGTCTGCAAGCTCAAGTCGACTTGAGGTCAAGCGTGAAACAGCTGGACATCGCGGAGGTGGCCCGGCGCTCCGGCGTGCCCGCCTCGACCCTGCGGTTTTACGAGGAGAAGGGGCTGATCGCGTCCACCGGGCGGCGGGGCTTGCGGCGCCTGTTCGACCCCGGGGTGCTGGAGCGCCTGGCGCTGATCGCGCTCGGCCAGGTGGCGGGGTTCTCGCTGGACGAGATCGCCCGGATGTTCTCGCCCGACGGCCGGCCGCGCATCGAGCGAGAGCGGCTGACGGCCAAGGCCGAGGAGCTGGACCGGACCATCCAGCGCCTGGTCGCCCTGCGCGACGGCCTGCGCCACGCGGCGGCGTGTACCGCGCCGAGCCACATGGAGTGTCCGCGCTTTCGCAGCATCGTCCGGCTCGCCGGCGGCGCCGGTCGTAGAAGGACGCGGGGACGGGCTCGTCGGGAAGCACGCCTACGACGGGCGGCGCTCTAGCACGGAGCGCGCGGACGGCGGGATGTCATCGTCTACAGCGCGCTCGCGTCGGTGGCAGCCCCTGGGAGAGCGAGCCAACTCGTGCGGTCCAGAGGAGGGGCGTAGGCTCAGGTGCCGAGCGCGATCCAGTTGACGTCGACGCCGTGCACCTGGCTGCCGAACCAGGTGCTGAGCAGCACCGTGAAGCCGGCGCGATCGATGTGGCGCGCGCGCACGCGCACGCGCACCGCGTCGCTGCCTTCCACGTCCAGACCGGCAATGCCGATGTGCACGACCGGCGGGCTATTGAACTCGCGCTCGAACTCGACGCGCGCCGAGAACTCCCGATCGATGCCCTCGCTGGGCGGTCCGAGCAGGTTCCAGTGCGGCTGCGCCTTGCCAAAGTGGTTCGTGCCGGCGAGCATGTGCAGAGGGGTCACGGCGGTCGTCATGGCGGCGCATCGGAGTCGAGGCGCCGAGCCGGGTCAATCGCCTTTGCACGACGCCCCTCCCCGAGCCGGTGGACGACACGCGACGGAAACTCGGGAGATCACCGGAGCGCCTCGTGAGCGCTCTCGGCGCGCCGCCAGGTCGTGCTCCGCGGTGGATGCTCGGCAAGCGATGAGCGCCTGCCCATGCTCGCGCTCGGCCGAGGCCCATCCGGCTCGATGGCGTGTCGTGGTCAACTTTGCCCAGAGAGAGTCCACATGAATGCGGGAAGATCATTCGCATCACGGAGACCCCCGAGCAGGGTCCCGATTGAGCACACCGACCCGTGGCAGCCCCGTGAGGTGCGCGGTGCGCGTGCTCGCGATCGCGCCGTCCGGCGGCGCCGCGCTCGTGCGGCTCAAGGAGGTGCTCGCGGGCCCGATCGCCGCGGGCGAGGTCGAGTGGCTGGCGCCGATCGAGGGGCAGGCCGCGCAGCTGCCCTGGCTCTTCGATCGGCTGGGCCGCGAGCCGATCCCGCACGTGCTCCACTTCGTCGGTCACGGAGGGGTGAAGGATGGCGCTCCCGTCCTGTGGCTCGCGGACAAGGACGGCGACGAGCGCTGGCTGCCGGTCGAGCTCCTCGGGCAGCAACTCAAGGCCGGCTTCCTCAGCTTTTTCCGGCTCGTTGTGCTCGAGGCGTGTGAGGGGGCCCGGCCGTCGACGTTCGCGTCGGCCGCGGAGCTCCTCGCGCGGGCTGGCGCGGACGCTGTGGTCGCCCACCTCTGGCCGGTCCAGGCCGACGTGGCCAGGGCGTGCTCGGAGCGGCTCTACAGCGCGCTCGTCGGCGCGAGCCTGACCGTCGGGTTCGAGCCCAGGATGCAGGGAGAGAAGTTCCTGGAAGCCGGTGGTGAGGACGCCGCCTCCATTTACCGGGGCGTCGAGCGGCAGCGCTGAAGAGCGCGCCATCCACGATGACGCCCACGCAACGGCCACCCGTGAGCGCGCGTCCCGTTCGGAACCCCACCCCCGCACGTCGCGCCGATCCCATGGAAAATTGATACGACTCATCGGAATGCCACCGGCGCATCCAGCGCGCATTGCCTTTTCGCTCACGATTTTCTCACGCCTGCTGCCGGCCACTCGACTCGGGTCTTGCGGTAGGCTGCGCGCCCATGCCGAGGCCGAAGCCCCGAACCACGAGAATCACGAAGAAACCCGAGCTCCGTCCGATCGATCGAGCGACATGTTGCGTGCCACGGCCCATCCGGAAGGCGCCATGACCCCGGTGCAGAACAGGTATTGTGAACGCCTGGGCATCGCCGTTCCACGGGTCGACGACGTCGCAGCGCAGGGGACGGCGAAGCTGTTCCACCTCATGATCGTCGCCCTCCTCGAGCGAGGCGCCCCCATGACCCTCGACGAGATCGCGGAGCACCTCGAATCGGCGGGCGTGCTCGCCGAGACCGGCGATCTCGCGTATTCGCTCAAGAGGGCGTGGCACGGCATGGCGCCGGTGTACCGCGATGCGACGGGCCAATTCGGTCTCGACCTCGACGCCTTTGCGCTCCGCATGCTCGTGCGGGCCATCGGCCTCTTCGAGAACCGCGCGGCGCCGTCGCCCCCCGCGCGGACACCTCCCGCGCCCGGCGACGACGTCCCGCTGTCCGCCGAGGAGCTCGACGCGGCATTCCGCGATCGGTCTATGACGAGCCTCTCCTGGGTCCGCCAGGCCGCGGCCGTGCTCGACGCACGGCAGACGGCGATTCACGCCGGAGCTCCTCATCGCCGGCACCACCGGAATCGGCCGGCCGCTCGGCGACCTCGAGAAGGTGGCGGGCTACCTGGTCGAAGGAGACCATTCGAAGCTCGCGCGCCGGCTCGAGAGCGACGTCAAGGCGCTTTACGCATTCTACCATTACGGTGTCCTCCAAGGCTTCGTCCGGCTCCGCTGGGGCTTCATCGACGAGGGCTTGACCGCCGAGTGGGCGCTGCCCGGCGACGTGAGCCTCTACCGGCAGCTGAAGAGCGCCAGCGAGACAGGCACGCCCATCGATCTGGTGATCGGCGTGGCGCCTGGCTGGGCCGATCCCTGGTCGCGAGCGCGGCGCGTCCGCATCCTCGAGCTCCGCTTCAACGATGTCGTCGTCGAGGAGGAAGGGCGAGCGGCGTTCGCGATCGCACGGCACGAGATCCAGGCCGTTCGCCTGGCCCCCGAGCACACCGAGCAGAGCGCGACGCAGGATAGAGCGTGGCGCGAAGAGAGAGGTTGAACCACATCCCTACCGCGCATTGACCCACCCGCATGCCCCTGGCACCCTGCTGCCGCCATGAACGCTGCCCTCCCCAGCACCCTGGAGCTCCTGCTCGCGGACGCCACCGAGCTCCGCCCCACACTCGCGGCGGGCCTGCCCGAGGTGACGGCGGGCATTGCGCCGCGGCCGGCGAAGACGTCTCGTCGCGTGGACGCGCTCGTGCGCGAGATGCCCGACGCGGATCCCAACGATCTCGCCCTCCAGCGCTGGTCGGTGATCGCGCCCGAAGGCGCGCTGGGCGACGAGGCGCTCGAGGCGATCGCGCCGCTCCTCCGGCTCCGGGAGGCGGAGCAAGGCGCTCCGGTGACACCCTACCGCGTCGCGCCCGGAATGGACATGGCGGAAGCCTTCCGTTGGAAGACCGATGTGCTGCGCGACGAGTCGATTCCGGAGGAGGAGAGGCCCCGGTATCTGCTCCTCCTCGGGGATCTCGACGCCGTCTCACCCGAGCTCCAGCATGTCCTCGCGAACGGCGCGTTCGTCGGCCGCCTCCACATCGCGGGCGCCGACGGCAAGCCAGATCCCAGCGGCTATGCCGCGTACGCAGACAAGGTGGTGCGCTGGGCCAAGGCGCCCTCTGGCCACGACCGACCCGATGCGCTGTTCTTCGTCGCGGACGACGGCACCGCCGCTACCCAGCTCGGCCGCAGCCTGCTCATCGCGCCTTGCGTCGCGATGGCGCAGAGGCAAGGCAGGCGACCGTCCCCGGCCGCGAACGTCGTCGAGGTCCCCGGCGCCGACGGCACAGACGATCTCCTCCGCGCGGGGAGCACGCCAAGGCCTTCCGTGCTCCTGTCCGTGAGCCACGGGCTCGGCCGGCCCCGCGGCGGGTGGGCCTCCGTCGATCAGCAGCGCGCGCTCCAAGGGGCGCTGCTCGTCGGCGCACAGGGCAGCTCCGCGCCGCTGCTCACGGCGGACATGCTGCAACACGCGCCCTTCCTCCCAGGCGGCCTCTGGTTCTGTCTGGCCTGCTTCGGGGCCGGGACGCCGAAGGAGAGCGCGTTCTATGCCTGGCTCTCGCTCCTCGCGCGCGAGGGCGCCTACAGCGGCCAGGTCCAGCGGGTGCTGGCGAGCTTGCCTCAGGGCGGCGAGCGCCCGTTCCTCGCCGCCCTGCCGCAGGCCGCGCTCCGGAATCCTGAGGGGCCGCTCTCGGTGATAGCGCACCTGGATCTGGCCTGGACCTTCGGCTTCGTCGATCCCGACAGGATGACCCAGAGCCGCGCTTCCCGGATCTTCAGCAGCCTCCAGGCCATGGCCCGCGGCAGCCGCGCCGGCGTGGCGCTCGACGCGCTGATGCGCTCCTACCGCGAGGTCAACGATGAGCTGCTCGCCGGCTACCATGCCGAGGAGGACGCGCGCGTGTGGAACCGGCCTTCCCCGGTCGCTCCCATGCAGCGCGGCAGCGCGTTCATGCTGCGCAACGATCTGCGGGGCTATGTGCTCCTCGGCGATCCCGCGGCCCGGCTGCCCCTGACGGGGAGCCAGGCCCCGCACCCGGCAGCGCCGTAGTCGGCAATCGCGCGCCGCCGCGCGTGTCGCTCTCCTGGCTCCTGCAGGTGCGAGCACGCCCACGCCCACGACGTACGCTACGGCCGTCGATGCGAACGCCGTGGACGGGCAGAGTCCTGCGCCCTCATTGTCTGTCGCTCCACATCGCGGACCAGGCCCGGTCCGTCCAGCGCCCCTCGCCCGCCCGACGCCCGGCCCAGCCCGCTGGTCCGGCGGGCGCGTCACATCGGCTCTTGAAGGTCCTTGTAGCTCGGCAGCGCGCCGAAGTTGAACCCGATGCCGAAGTTGTAGACGAGCCCCGGCCCCTCGAGGCTCTTCATCATCGTGAGCTCCGGGTGGATCGCAAAGCTGTCGGAGGTCCGGAACTGGAACCCGAGGCTGCCCCGGAGGAGGAGGCCATCCGCGGTCGAAGCGGCCTCACCGTCGTCCGCGATATTGCCCGAGGCGAGGCCGTAGGTGACGCCAGGGGTCACCACGATCGAGAACCAGTCCGTGGGGTTCACGCCGAGCATCACCGGCGCGTGGAGGTAGACGATGTGGACCGACGCCTCGTCGGACGAGAGGTAGAAGTACTGCACCCCTGGATCGACGGCGAGATCGAAGACGCCGCGGACGGGGTTCACCTTGAGATCGACGCCGAACGAGCTGAGGTTATGGACGTGGGCGCCGACGTCGAGGATGTCCGTCAAACCGGAACGGAGCTGATACGAGGGCAGCGTCGGCAGGAACCCGCTGGTCGTCCTCGTCCTCGCCTCCGCCTGGCCGGTCTCCGGATTCTCCACGAGCTCGGCGGTCTCGCCGATGTAGCCGAAGCTCTCGAGCGACACCGAATGCGCGATCTTGCCGGGCGCCACGGTCCGCGGGGTTCCGTAGGAGTTCGGGTTGGGGCAGCCCGAGAGCAGGGCGCCGAAGAGCAGGACGGCCGGAAGCGCGAGGAGACGAGCAGATGGCTTTCGCATAGCCGACCATCCTATCCATTCCACACTCGCGATGTCCAGGCACCTCGCGGAGAAAGCAGCATCGCAGCGGCATGGCCTCACGCGGGGTTTACGCGTGGTTCTCGCATGGTTCGCGCATGGTTCGCGCACGCCAGGTGCCGCCCGTTCGGCGCTGTCTGGGGGTGTCCTGAAGCAACGTGGGAGCGCTGTTGTCTCGTCGCGCAACGGCCGTGATGGGTCGATTCGCCGCTCCCTTGTCGGGATCGGGCCATGGAGCGTATACGTCGGCGGCATCCCGCTCCTTCCTTACCACCCGCGACGGCGTGACCCTGCGGTCCCTCGAAGCTGGCAGAGGCCTCTGGTCATGAACCCGGGATGGTCACAGACGGCGATCATGGTCGCGCAGCAAGTCGAGGCATTCTCGCGCCACCACCACGTCATCGCGCTGGAGTTGCGAGGGCACGGAGACTCGGACAAGCCGTTGTACGGCGACCGGACGGCGCGTGCCGAGCCGGCGCTCGACCTCGACATCGTGACGGGGCGAGTCACGGTGCGAGACGAGGTGAGAGGCGCTACCTGGGCTACCTGGACGGTCGGCGCGCTGGTGGCGCTCGTGGGGGCACCGTCATCGGCATCGTGGCCGGCGCCGCGGTGGCTGGGCATCGTGACCGCGGTGAAGCGGCTGCTCGGGAAGACGCACGGGGAGCACGCGGACATGGGCGGGGCCTCGCCGAGCAGGCGGGAGGTTATGTCGGACATGGGCCGGGGCCTCGCCGAGCAGGCGGGAGGTTATGTCGGACATGGGCCGGGGCCTCGCCGAGCAGGCGGGAGGGTATGTCGGACATGGGCCGGGGCCTCGCCGAGCAGGCGGGAGGGTATGTCGGACATGGGCCGGGGGCTCGCCGAGCAGGCGGGAGGGCATGTCGGACATGGGCCGGGGGCTCGCCGAGCAGGCGGGAGGGCATGTCGGACATGGGCGGGGGCCTCGCCGCCGGCTGCACGGAGGCGTGGCGCTCCGATCGGAGGGCTCCAGATCGAACGACCAGCGCCCTTGCGCTACGTGAGCACGGGGCGCGCGTCGTGGGGGCCCGCCTCGCCTACAGGCGCCGGTTGATTGCGCTCCAGCGCCTCGATGCGCCCGAGGAACGCGCGCCCCTTGGCCGGATCCGTCATGTACACGAACGCCGCGAGCCCCTTGAGCTGCGCGAGCGTCTCGCCCTTGCCCGGCCTCCCGAGCTCCCGGTTGCGGATCGCCGCGCGCAGCGCGCGCACCCGCTCGCGCGGGACGCGCGCCGCCGGCGCTCCCTCGCTCGCGTGGTTGACGACGAGGCCCGTCACCTTCTGCCGGCTGCCCTTGCGCATCACCACGGTCTTGCTCGGATGCAGCCGGAAGCCCTCCGAGCTCAGGATCTCCCGGAGCCCGCGGAGCAGCGCGCCCACCGGCGCGCGCGGCCGCGCGGCGCCGGCGAGGCCAGGCGCCTCGGTCGCGCGGAAGGAGAACGTGAGATCGTCAGCGTACCGCGTGTAACGAAGCCCCAGCTTGCGGGCGAGGCCGGACGCGCGGCGATCGAGCCGCAGGCAGATCGCGTTCGTGATCGCCGGAGAGGTGGGCGCGCCCTGCGGGAGCACGCGCGGGCCCGTCGCCACGTAGAGCGTCTGCCCCCGGAACTGCACGACGTCCCGCGGCGCCTCCGTCGAGAGGAGCGCCACGAGCGTCGCGGGACCCTCGGCCACGCCCGCCTTGCGGAGCAGGCCTCGCACCCGGCGCCACGTGATCGTCGGGAAGAAGTCCTTGATGTCCACCTTGACGATCGTGTCGGCGCCGGCGTGCGCGGCGGCGTTCGTGACGATGGATCGGCTCGCCAGGAAGCCGTGCGCCGCGGCGTGGACCGGCAGCTTCTCGAACAGGTTGCGGAGCGCCCAGCGCTGCGCGCGCTTCAGATCCCGCTTCGGCGACGAGATGGTGCGCGCGCTGCCGTCGCGCTTCGGGATGTGCCACCGCCGGTAATGGGTGCCCGTGTCGACCTCGCGGTGGTACGCGAGCCAGCGGAGCCGCGGGATCGACAGCCCCAGCGCGCTCGCGAGCTCAGCCGCGCCCGGCAGGTCGGGGAGCCCGTGCGCCCGCGCGCGCTCGCTCAGCCCGGGCACATCGAGCCTGTCCGGCCCGACACGGTCGCTCCAGTGCACGCCCGCGCCGAGGTGGTTGACGTGCGTGGCGACGTAGGCCTCCCAGGCCAGGCGGCGCAGCGAGCGGCGCTCCCGGGCCTCGACCTTCTTGCGCTCCTTCCACTGCGCGCGCTCCCGGTCGGACATCGCCTTGGGATCGCCGGTCGCGAGGGCGCCCTTCGACGTGAGCTCCGCGCTCACCCACGCGTCGATCCCGCCCGCCTCGTCGATCGCCTTCCAGCGGGCCACGCGCTCCTCGTGGGCGAGCCGGCGCGCTTCCGCGCCTGCGGCGGCGTGGAAGCGCGCCGCCGCGCCGCCGGGGGCAGGCGGCGTCGTGATGGGGAGAACGACGGGGGCTCGGGCTTGAACGGTCGCGTCGATCTTCGCGGTCATGTCTCGGTGGGAGCGTGGTGGTGAGTCACGATGGGCGCGATCTGTCCTCAGGACACCGGAGCGTCGATCGCTGTCTCATGTCGCCAAGAGAGGCTCCAAGCGCATCACCTTCATCGCTTGGTGCACGGTAGCCTCACCGGTTCTCCGGCTAGACGAGCCCTACGGCGTCGGGAGAAACGGCGTTTGCGAGGTTGTCTCAGCTCTCCCGACGCCGTAGGGCTCGTCTAGCCGAAGAGAACCAAGAACAGGCTACCTTGCGGAGAGTGACTGGCGGTTCCTCCAGAGCGGCGCGACGCCGCTCCTACGCTCGAGGCGTGGAGGCTGGTGCGTTCAGAACCTCTCCTGGCAACACGAACAATCTCTTTTTCTTGACCTCCTTTCCTCTCTCATGCTGACGACGCGTCGGCGTCCACGAACCCGGAGGACGTCAATGCATCCAGTCTCTTGAAATACGCGTCGCGCGCTTCGCCGTCCGTGTCAAACCAAATGCGCTGGTGTCGAGGCGCTTCGGCGCGCGCCCCCCACGACAGGTGTACTACGCGGTCGTCCAGGGAGACACGGTAGACGACCTCCGCGCCCGAGGCCTCGCGGCGCACGTACGTGCGCGTCTCGGCGCGGATGAGCGACCGCCCCTCGGCCGTCTGGCGCAGGGCGTCCCGCTCGGCGCGCTCGCGGGCGTAGGCGACGCGGAGCGCGATCATGTGCTCGCACGGACCTTCGCGGAGGCCGCTCCGGCGGAACGTGGGGCAGCTGCACCACGCGTCGGAGACGCGGCCCTCGAGATCCATCGTGAACCGCGGCGCGAAGTCGCGGTGCGCTTCCCGGTCCGCGACCTCTCCGTGGATCTCGGTGCCCTCGCCGGCGATCTCGTGCACCTTGGTCGGCCTCACCGCGCCGGGCGCGCCGAGCAGGCGGTGGGCCGCGGCCTCGCGGGGCGAGCTGTAGCGGATGTCGCGCTCGTCCACCGGATCGGCGAACAGCTCGCGCGGGCGGTAGACGCGGCGCGCGACGTCGTAGAGCACCCGGCCGCGCAGGCACTCGAGCTGGAGCGCCGCGCGGGCGTCCTCGGCGCCGCCGCCGGCCGCGAGCGACGCGAGCGGGAGCGGCCCGCGCTCGCGGAGGAGGGCGAGCTGCCTGCCCGCGAGCGCGTCGAGCGCCGCGCGCGCCTTGTCGCCGCCTTTCCCCTCGCGAGGCATCAGGGCGTCGAACGAGGCGGCGCTGGCCCAGCTGCTGTCGGTCCAGCCCGTGAGCGCGATCGTCAGCGTCGCGCGGCCCAGATCGAGCACCCAGAAGACCGGCAGCCCGGGGCCCCGGAGCTCGGCGCGCACGCGCTGCACGTGCGGCAGGAGCCGCGACAGCGCGAGCAACCGCTGCCGGCCGAAGGTCCGGACCACGCGCGGCGGGCCCTCGTACGGAGGGCCGTGGCCCTCGATCAAGATCTCCCAGGGCTCCAGGATGAGGCGCGGCGGCTTGCCGGGAACGAGCTCGAAGCGGAGGCCGCGGGGCGGCTTCTTCGCCTTGCGGGTGCGGAGCACGAACAGCGCGTTGTAGAGATCGATCGGCGCGAGCTCGCAGGAGACCGCGGGCAGCGTCGCCGCCGACTGCACCTGCAGGAAGCCGCGGAGCCAGGTCGTCGGGACCTCGATCGAGCGCTCGATCGGCGCGGAGCGCGCCGCCGCGGCGTCTGCGCGCGCCGCCCCGGCGTCGAGCTCCACCTTGGCGTAGGCGCGCAGGCGATCGATCTGCTCGACGATGCGCGGCGAGAGATCGACGAAGGCGGTGCCGTGAGCCGCCTCGCGGCCCTCGAAGAGGTCGCTGGAGAAGGCGAGCCGGGCGTAGGCGCTCTCGTCGCGCGAGAAGACCTCGATCGAGACCTCGTCCGGGTGCACGGTGAGCACGGGATCGAGCGCGCCGGAGGCCCTCGGCTTCGCGGCGGAGCCGTCGCCCTGGGTCGCCGCGTCGTCGGGGAAGGCGCCCTCCAGGAACGCCTTCTGCGCCTCCCAGATGGCCGCCGTCGCCTTCTTGCCCTGCTTCATCAGGTAGGCGAGGTACGCGGTCCGATCCCGGCCCTTGTACCGGAGATCGCTCTCCAGGATGGTCGCCAGCGCGGCCATCGCGTCGCGGAAGAGCGCCGCGTCGCGGACGGTGCCGCGCACGCCGACCGGGCCGCGGGCGCCGTCGAGGGAGAGGCGCACGCTCGAGTGGAGCGGGGCGGCGGCGAGCTCGCTCGGCGCGGCGTACCGGAGGAGGATCGGGCGGGCGAGTGCGGCCGTCATGCGTTGACTCCTTCGGGGGTCTCGGGCTCTCTGGACGAGCGCGCGGCCGCGAGCCGCGCCGTGCGGGGATCCGCCGCCTTACGCTTCGCGCGGCGGTACGCTCGGTACGCGGCCTTGCGGACGGCGACGTCGGCCTTCTCTTTGGCCTTCTCCTTGTCGAAGGCGAGCGCGGCCAGCGCCTCGAGCGCGCGCTCGCCGCCGGCGCGGCCGAGCGCCGCGATGGCGTCGAGGCGCGCGGAGGCGTCGCCGCCGCTGCCCTGGGCGAGCGAGATCAGCGGGGCGAGCGCGGCGGCGTCGTGGCGCGCGAGGATCGACGGCAGCGCGAGGCGCCGGCCCGGCTCGGTCGCGGCGAGCGCCGCGAGCGCCTCGGGCGAGGCGACGCGCGCGGTCGGCCCGAAGGCGACCGGGTCGAACGGCCTCACCGCCACGGCGATCGCGGCCGAGCCGTCCGGCGCGAGCGCGGCGAGCGCGGCCGACGCCGAGGCCCGGACGCCGGCGTCCATGTCCTTGAGGGCCGCCGTGAGCGCCTCCACGGCGCCCGCGGGCGGCGCGGCCCCTCCGGACCTCGCGGCCGACTCGAGCGCGCCGAGGGCGCGCACGGCCTCGCGGCGGACCTCGCCGGGGGCGCTGTCGTTCGAGAGGAGCGCGCGCAGCGCGGGCGCCATCGCGGCCGCGCCGGCGCGCCCCGCGGCCCAGAGCAGCTCGCGCCACGCAGCGGCCTCGGCGCTGCGCTCGTCGCCGTGCGCGGCCGACCAGCGCTCCGCGGTGCGCTGCGCCGCGGCGGCGAGCGCGCCCGCGAGGGCCCCGCGATCGCCGGCCACGGTGCCGGCGGCGATGAGCCGCGCGGCCTCCTGCCGCGCCGGGGCGCGCTCGTCCTCGAGCATGCGCAGGAGCGCGGCCACAGGCAGCGCGCCGCGGCGGAGCAGGCCCATGGCGAGGCGCTGCCGCAGGTCCTCGTCCTTGAGCGCGGCGAGCCGGGGCAAGAGCTCGGCCGGGTCGGCCTCCGCGGCGAGGTAGCTCGCCGCCGGGCCCGCGATGTCGTCGTACTCGCTCCCGACCGCGAGGAGCTCGACGCGCGTCCGCTCGCCAGGGAAGAGCTTCTCCAGCGCCTTGCGCGCGTTCTTGCGGACCTCGCTGCTCCGCGCGTCGAGCGCGCGGGCGAGCGCGGGCTCGGCCGCGCCGTCGCCGAGCAGGCCGAGCTCGTTCACCGCGACGACGCGGAGCCTGTCGGGCGTGTCGCCGGCGCGCACGAGCTCCTCGAGCAGCACGCGGGCGCGCTCGCCGCCGATCCAGCGCACGCCCTTCGCCGCCGACTCGCGGAGATCGATGGAGTCGGCGTGGAGCGCCTGCTCGACGCGCTCCGAGGCGCGTTTGCGGAGCTCGGCGCTCCCGAGCTTCGGGGCGATGCGACCGAGCGCCTCCGTGGCGGCGGCTTGCATGCTGGGCTCGACGGAGGGGGCGGCGGACGCCGACCCCCGACCCACATTGACTGCCGCTTCCTTGGTGCCGCCGGCGGCCACCGCCTCGAGCTCCTCCAGCGCGCGGGCGTCGCCGAGCGTGCCGAGCGCGAGCAGCGCGCGCTCCCGCTCCCCGGGCTCGCCCGCGCGGACGACGAGCAGCAGCGGCCGGAGCGCTGACGCGAGGCCCCGCTGGGCCACCCCCTCCGCGGCGGGCAGCACGAGCTCGCGCGTGCCCGCGCGCAGCACGGCCTCGAGCGGCCCCGAGGGCGCGCCCTTGTCCTTGACGCGCTTCGCGTACGACGTCACGGCCGCGACGCGCGTGGGGAGATCGCGATCGGCGAAGAGCGCGACCAGGAGGTCGTTCTGCGCGGGATCGTCGCCGAGATCGAGCTCGCGCGCCGCGGCGAGGCGGAGCGCCGGGTCCTTGGCGCGCGCGGCGGCGGCGAGGAAGGCGAGCGCGAGCGCCGTCTCGCGCTTCTCGCGCTCGCGCCCCTTGTCGACGATCTCGAGGCACGCCTTGAACGCGGCGCTCCGCACCTCGGGCACCTCGTCGTCGAAGCGCGCCGCGAGCGGGCCGGTGGCCGCGTGGTTCCGCGTGCTCCCGAGCGCGCCCGCCAGCGCTTCGCGGTCCGTCGGCGTGGCGGCCTCGTCCATGCGCGCCGCGAGCGCCCGCACCGCCGCGTCGCTCGCGAGCGCGACGAGCGCTTTGCGCGCGCGCGTCGAAGGCGCGCCCGCGCCCTCGCGCAGGAACGCCGCGAGCACGTCGACCGCGCGATCGTCGCGGCTGCGGGCGAGGAGCTCCGCGGCGCGCAGGCGCAGGTCGTCGTGCTCGCTCTCCATCGCGCGGCACAGGGCGGGCACGATGCGCGGATCGCTCGACGACGCGAGGCGCTCGAGCACGCCGAGGCGGAGGTCGGCGTGCTCGCTGCCGAGCGCCGCGAGGAGCGGGTCGAGGCTGCCCTTCGGAGAGAGCCGCTCCAAGAGCTCGAAGGCGTAGCGGCGCACGTCGGCGAGCGGCAAGCTCAGCGCGCGCACGATCTCGGGGCGGGCGTCGCCGCCCCGCGCGGCGATCTCGTCGAGCGCGGTCCGCGCCACGTCGGCCGACGCCGACGCGAGCCCGAGCGCGAGCGGCTCGCCCGCCCCCGCGGGGAAGAGCGCCTTGAGCCCCGCGAACGCCGCCTTGCGCACGAGGTGGTGCGGGTCGTCGAGCGCCCGGACGAGCGGCGGGACCGCCGCCGTGCTGCTGACGTGCCCCTTGGCGCAGACGTCGACGATGCGATCGATGGCGTCGCGGCGCGTGCGGTGCGCCTCGTCGTCGCCCGCCGAGACCTGCCGGAGGAGGCCCATGTACGCGCCGAACGCGAGCCAGCGCAGCCGCCGCTGCTCGCCCTCGGGGACCGCGTCGCCGGCCGGCTTGTCGCTCTGCTTCTGGTTCTGGCCGCTCTGCCCGCTCGGCTCGGGCTGCGCGAAGAGGCGGCGGAGCCACCCCTTCGCGGGCTTCGTGTCGCTCTCCTCGGCGGCGCGCGGGGTCGTGTCCGCCACGACGTGGGCGCCCGCGGGGCGCAGCGCGGCCACGCGCTTCGCCTCGCGGAAGTACTCGACCGGCTTGCGCCGGATGCGGAGCACCTGCGCGGCCGCGTAGCGCTGCTGCGGGTCGTCGCTGGCGAGCGCCTCGGCCAGGCCGACGAGGATGCGCCCGCGCGCGACCTCGGGCGGCCAGTCCTTCATGCCGGCGGGCTTCTCGCCGTCGGCCGCGCGGCCCTGCTCCGCCGTGTCGGGGCGCGGGGGCATCAGCGCCTCGATGAGGTGGGCGAGGTACAGCTCCGGATCGGTGCGGAGCTCCAGCGCGCGCGCCGCGGCGAAGCGCACGTCGGAGCGCTGCGACGAGAGCGCGCTCGTCAGGAGGTCCGGCGGGTCGCCGCGGCGGAACGCCCTGAGGTCGCGCGCGAGCACGATCGCGAAGACGATCTCCTGGACCTCGCGCGAGCTGTCCTCGAGGCCCTGCAGCATGCCGCCGTAGCCCTCGGGCCCGAGCGCCGCGAACGACATGATCGTCGCGACGCGGATGGGCGGGTGCTCGTGGCGCAGCGTGCCCGTGAGCACCGGCAGCGCCCGCACGTCGCCGAGCCGCGCGAGCCCGTCGGCGGCCCACGACCGCACCGCGACGTCGGCGTGGCCCATGGCGTCGAGCAGGTAGCCCTCCTCGCCGCGGCGGGCGGCCATCGCGAGCCCGCGCGCGGCCTGCTCGCGCACGTCGGGGTACTCGTCCTTGAGCAGCTCGGTGGCGAAGTACTTGACGAGGCGCGGCGAGCCCAGCGTCGCCAGCGCGGTCGCGGCGCGGGCGCGCAGCGGGCCGAGGACCTGGATCGGCATCTGCGCGGAGGGGACCGCGAACGCGGATCCCCGACCCGCGTTCAAGAGGGACTGATCGGCGAGGAGCGCCCGCATCGGGCTGATCAGCTGCTCGTCGCGCCGGACGGCGCAGAGCTCGGCCGCGCGCACCCGGAGGTCGAGGTGGCTCGACTGGAGGCCGATGTGGAGCGGCCCCGCCTCGCCCGGCAGGAGCTTGTCGAGCGCCTCGATCGCGGCGATGCGCGGCCCCGCGTGCTCGTCCTCGAGCAGCTTGCTCAGGGCGCTGCGCGCGGCCTCGCCCACCGGCACGCGCGTGGCGAGCAGCCGGAGCAGGGCGCTGCGCGCGTCGTCGCCCGCCGGCAGGTGCGCGGCCCCGCGCGCGCCGCTCTCCCGGACCGAGGGGTGGATCGACGCCATCGCGGCGAGGTGCGGCTCCGCGGCCTCCTTGCCGCGCAGCTTGACGACGGCGTCGTACGCGGCCTGGGCCACGCTCGCGTCGCGGTCGCCGATGGCCGCGTGCAGCCGCTCCGCGGCCCACGGCTGCTCGCCGTGCGCCTTGAGCTCCTCGACGGCGCGCAGGCGCAGGTCGGGGAAGCGCGCGAGCTGGGCGCGGTCGAGCGCCGTCTGCGGATCCGAGGCGTGCCACGACCAGAGCGTCCGGAACGCCTCGCGGCGGACCTTGGGCGACTCGTCCTCGATCGCGTCGGCGAGCAGCGCCTCGGCCTCGGGCGGCCTCGGTCCCTTGCCCTCGCCGGCGAGCGCCACGAGCCGGTCGAGCCCGCGGACGCGGATGTCCTCCTGCGACGAGCGGAGCGACGCCTCGGCGACGGTGAGCGGGGCCGACGGCTGGAGCCGCGCGTAGGCGTCGTGCGCCGCGGCGCGCACCGCGCCGTCCGCGTCGTCGAGCATCCAGATGAGGCGCTTCTCGGCGCGGGTGTCCCGGAGCTCGGCGAGCGCGGTCGCCGCCTGCCGCCGCAGCGACGGGTCCTGCTCGCGCGTGAGCTGCAGCAGCGCGCCGAGGGCGCGCGTGTCGCCGAGCTGCGCGAGGCCGCGCGCCCCACGCACCGCCGTGTCCGGCGTGCGGCACGCCATCGCGGTGAGCAGCGGCTCGAGGTCGGCCTCGGCGAGCTCGGCCCCCGGGCTGCCCACGCCGGGGATCCGGGCGCGCGCCGCCTTGATGGCCGCCTCGTCGGCCGCCTTCGCGCCGTCCTTCGCCCCATCCTTCGCGTTCGCCGCGGGCTTCTCCGCGCCGCCCGCGCCGGCGCGCCGCAGGACCTCGGCCGCGCGCCGCGCGATGTCGATCGCCGCGCGGCCGAGATCCTCGTCGCGCGCCTCGAGCGCGTGGGCGAGCGCGCGCCGCTCGATCACCTTCGCCGCGAACGCGATGCGGCGCACCTCGGCGTCCTCGTCGTCGAGCGCGCGCGCCGCGATCGGCGCGAACTCCGGCGCCGAGAGCCAGCCGGCGAGCGCCGCCCGGATGAGCGCCTCGACCCGGAGGTCGGCCGGGCCGCGCTCGAACGCGGTGCGGAGCGGCTGCGGGCCGTCCGGGTGGATCTGCTGGAGCTGGTCGAGCGCCGTGAGCCGCACCGACGCGTCGCGGCCGGCGAGCTTCTCGGCGATGAGCCCCGGGATGAGCGGTGAGCTGCCGTAGAGCTTCCCGAGCTCGAGGAGCGCCCGGCGCTGGACGTCCGCGGCGCGGGCCTCGAGCGCCGCCCGGAGCGGGGTCAGCGGCGTGTCGCGCTCGATCGCGCGGAGCGCCTCGAGCGCGGCCATGCGGACGTTCGGGCTCTCGTCGTCGAGCGCCTCGCGCAGCTTCGCGCGCGCGCCGCGGCGCCTTTTTTCGCCGAGCTCGCGGGCGGCGAGCGCGCGCACCTCGGCGTCGCGGTCCGAGCGGAGCACGGGAAGCGCGGCCTCGAGCGCCTCGGGCTCGTCGAGCGAGGCGAGCGTCTTGACGGCGCTCTCGCGCGCCGGCCGCGCGCCCGAGAGCGCCTGGGCGAGGACATCGAAGCCGTGCGCGAGCTCGGCGGTGCCGTCCGCGGGCGCGCCGGCGGCGTCGATCGGGAAGCGCCATACCGTGCGCCGGTCCCCCGCGGCGAAGACGGCGCCGAGCCCGTCCTTCGCGTCCGCGCCGCCGCGGCCCGCCTGCCCGCGCGCCCCTTTGCGCGCGGCGGCCGGCGCGAGCGCCAGCGCGTGGAGCGCCAGCGCGCTCGTCTCCAGCGTGCGCGGCTTGCGCTTGTCCTCGAGCCGGTGGATGCGGATCGCGCCATCCGCGCCGGCGGACAGCAGGCGGTCGCCGCTCTCCTTGCCGTCTTCCTGCGGCGGCGGGGTGGGCAGGCACAGGAGCGCGCGGACGCCGCCCGCGTGACCGCTCCCGTCCGCGCCGCGCACCTCGCACTCGACGTCGCCGACGAGGTACCAGAGGCGCACGGTGCCGTCGTCGCCGCCCGACGCCAGTCGCCCGTCGCGCGGCGTGAACGCGAGCGCCGTGACCGGCCCGTCGTGGCCCGGCATGGCGCGGACGGCGCCCGTCGACAGCGTGACCACGCGGACGATGCCGTCGTCGCCCGCCGCCGCGCAGAGCTCGCCGGCAGGATCGAAGGCGACGGCGCGGAGCGGCGCCGCCGAGAGCGCGAACGACGCGATCTCGACCGCGGCGCCGGGCTGCGGGGCAGGGGAGCCGGCGGCCTCGCCGACGCGAAATACCCGCAGCGCGCCGTCGACCCCCACGGTCGCGAGGCGCGCGCCGGCGTTGAGCGACACGCCCGCGGCGATCGCCGTTGCGCCGCCCGGGTGCGCGTCGATCGCCCGCCCGTCGGCCCCGCCGCCCGCGAGGAGGCGCAGCGCCCCGTCCGAGCACGCCGCCGCGAGCAGGTCGCCCGCGAAGGCGAGGCCCAGCACGTGCGCGGGCACGTCGATCGAGCGCACCGGCTTGTTCGCCACGTGATCGAACAGCGTCACCTGGCTCGCGCTCGCGGGGGATGGCGTGGTCTGCGTCCCGCGCGCCTCGCCCGGCGCCGGCGCGCGCACGCCGCCGACCGCGAGGAGCCGCGGGCCGATCGCGAGCGCGCGGACCTTCTCGTAATGGCCGATCGCGTGGCTCATGCGGTCTCCTGTCCGACGCTGGGGGGCGCTCGGCGTTCGCCGGTCGCTTGTCCGACGCTGGGGAGCGCCCGGCCATCGCCGGCCGCTTGTCCGACGCTGGGAAGCGCCCGCCTATCGCCGGCCGCTTCGAGGCCTTCGATCTCGAGCCCCGGGTGCGCGTGCCTGAGCCGCAGGAGCGCCGCCAGGCACGCCTGCCACTCGCCCTTCGCGATCGACCCGGTGAACTCGGCGATGACGGGGGCGACGAGCGCCGCGAACGCCGCGTCCTCGACCGCGAGATCGCGCACGACCTCGATCACGTGCCGCTTGGCCTCGCTCGCCGAGAGGCGCCTGCGCGAGCCCGCGTCGTCGCCCGGCTCCGGCGACCGCCCCGCGGGGATCCCGGACAGCACGTACCGCAGGAAGCGCCGGAGCGCCTCGACGTCCGCGAACCGCCCGGCGTCCTCGGGCAGCTCCGCAGCGGGGCGCGCGTCGTCTCCGCGCGCCGCGCGCGGCTTCCAGCCCGGCGGCAGATGGCGAGGCCGGTGCTTCTCCCAGAGCATCCGCACGGCGAAGAGGCGCACCTCGCGGTCGGCGCTCTGCATCAGCCAGCCGAGGCGCTCCGGGCCCCCGAGCCGCGCGTAGTGCTTCAGGATGAGCGAGAGGCCGAGCTCGCGCGCGCTCTTCTTCAGGCTCTCCGTGAGCGCGAAGACCTGCGCCGGATCGAGCTCCTCCGGCGTCAGCGCGATCGCCGGATCGGCCGACGGATCGCCGACCTTGCGGAGCGCGTCGAAGGCGATGTTGCGCACCTCCTTCGCGTCGCTGTGCGCGAGCTCGTAGACGCGGGTCTGGTAGCCCCACGCCCGGAGCTCGGCGCGCGTGATGAGCGCGGCGAAGCGCCGGACGTCGTCCCGCTTGTCGGAGAGCGCTGGCCAGATGCGCTCCGCCGTGAACGCGCCTCGCTTGAGCGCCGGCTTCAGCTCGAGCTCCTTGGCCTCGCCCTGCTCGGGCCCGAGGACGGGGTGGTGGCAGCGCAGGTACGTCTGCGCGAACGCCCGCATCGGCTCGGGCTCCTTCTCGCCGAGCGCGAGCGCGAACAGCCTCGCCGTGCCCGCCTCGCGGTCGCCGCGGCCGCTCGCGTCCTGCCCCGCGTCGAAGTCCTGCGGCTTCATGTGCGAGAGGAGGTACCGGCGCGCGAAGCCGTTCAGCGTCGGATCGGCGCGCCGCGCGAGCGCGAGCAGCCAGGGCAGCGTGAGCTGCCGCGGCGACACGATCTTCGGGTTGCCGAGCACCTCCAGCGCGACCGCGCGCGTCTCGGCGCTGAAGACGAGCCCCTTCAGGCGCTCGACGCCCTCGGCCGTCAGGTCGGGCAGGGCGTCGGCCTTCTGGAGCCAGGTCGCGACCGTGGACCCGAGGCGCTTGCGCGTGAGCGCGCCGAGCAGCCACGGCGTCCCGATCGCCGCGATCGGGTACTTGCCGAGCGCGTCGAGCGCGGACTTCGTCGCCTGGTAGTCGTCCTCGTGGCGCGGGTCGTCGAGCACGCGCACCCAGAAGCCAGCCCCGGGCTCGCCGGGCCGGTACTTGGCCTTGAAGTACGCGGCGGCCCATTTCTTCTGCTCGGACTCGCCGTAGAGCATGTCGATGAGGAAGCCCTCGGGCAGCTCGGCGCGGTCGAAGCTCTCGCTCAGGGCCTTGCTGGCCCACGCCTCGGTCTCGCTGTGCGTGAGCAGCCGCCCAAGGAACGCGTGGCCGAGCGCGCGCGGGCTCTTGCCCTGGAGCGCCGACGCCGCGAAGGCGCGCGTGTCCTTGTGCTCGGAGTCGAGCAGCGCGGCGAGGCGCTCCGGGTCGAGGTCCGTCGCGTGCGCGCGGGCGTACTCGATCGCGAACGTGCGCGCCTTCGCGCTCGGGGAGCCGAGCAGCGCGAGCGCCGCGTCGTGCAGCCCGAGGCCCCGCAGCTTGCTCTGGTGGAGCTCCGGCGAGCCGAGCAGCGTCTCGATCAAGAAATCGTGCGCGCTCGCGAGCGGCCGGTACGCGAGCCGCGAGAGCCACGCGGGTGTGACGCTCCGCAGGGTGTCGGCGAAGTCCTTCTTGAGCCCCTGGATCGCGAACTTGGCCGGCGGGTCGGCCTGGCAGGCCGAGAGCAGGAGCATCAGCGGATCGGGCGATCGCTTCCACGCCTCGTCGAAGGCGCGGTGCTTCACCATGTCGTTCGGCGGGACGTTGCCGTGGAACGAGCGCCCGTCGTACTTGCCCGTGCCGTGCGCCCAGACGTGGTTCGCGACCCAGAGGTCGCTGAAGCTCGTGCCCGGCGCGTAGTGGCGGAGGACCTCGACCGCGAACTGCGGGTAGAGCTCCGGCGTGCTCCGGCCGAGCTCGCGCAGGAAGCGCCACGCGCGGCGGCGCATGTAGATCAACGTCCCCCTGGAGACCTCGCGCCGCCGGCTGCGGGAGAGCTCGACGTCGAAGCGGAAGGCGAGCGCCCCGAAGAGCTCCGCGTCGAGCCGCGCCTCGGCCAGCTTGTAGATGCGCTTGAGCCCGCCCCACGCGCCGAAGACCAGCGGCGCGCTCGTGGCGATGTCGCGCAGCGCGCTGCGCCCTGCGTCCGTGCCCTCCTCGTAGATGCGCACGAGCAGGTCCGCGAGCTCGAGCCGCGGCGGCGGCGCGGCGTCGACCTGCGCGAGGAAGCGCTTCCACGCGTCGGTCGACTGCTCTCGCCGCTGCTCGGGGGAGCGCATGCCCTGCGCGCGAGAGAGCAGCTGCAGGAACGCCGCGAAGGTCAGCGCTCCCTCGCGCGGCGGCGTCTCCGGTCTGGGATCCGGCTGCTCGAGGTACGCCTCGACGGCCTCGGCCAGGGTGGGTGAGCCGCTCGTGGCGAGCTGCTTGACGTTCGCGATGTCGATCGGGTTCGGTGAGCTCGTCAAGGCGCCCTCCCGCGGCGGGATGGCCTGGGAGAATCGCGAGCCCCGCGGTGCAGGTCAAGCCAGAGTCGATCTGACGATGACGGAAGCGCCGTCGCTTCCCCGCGGTGTGCGCCTGTGGGTGGGGCGTGTTCGCCGATGCCGGGGTGCCGCGCGGCGCCCGGAGCGTTGCCTCGTGGCGCGCGCCGCACGGGCAGCTCAGGTCGCGCAGCTCAGGCCGCGAAGGTCAGTCAGCGCAGCTCAGGCCGAGCAGCTCACGCCGCGCGCATCCGCGCGACCCGCTCGGCGACGTGCGGGTCGCCGCCCGCGTCGATGCTCGCGAGGAGGTCCTTCAGCGAGCGCCCGCGGTGCGCGAGGTGCGCCTCGAGGTGCGGCGAGAGCGCCTTCCAGCGCCGCGCCCACCCGGTCTCGGCGCTCATCGAGCCGTGGTGTGGCCGATCGACGAGCAGGGCGCCGAGCCGGAGGCCGAGCTCGGGATCGTCGAGCTCCTCGAGCTGACGCTTCAGGAGGGCGAGCGCTCCGGCGGCCGGGGAGGTCGCCGGCGGGGCCTTCCAGGTGTCGCGCACCGCGCGCGCGAACGCCGCGGCGTCGAGCTCCGAGAGCAGCTCGATCGCGCGCACGAGCGGCAGGCGATCGCGCGCGCTCGGCGCGACGACGCGGTCGAGGAGCGCGTCCAGCGCGGCGGACAGCGCCCCGTCGGTCGCGGGATCGAGCCCGCCGAGCGACTCGAGCGCGCGGCGGGCGCGTCGGACGGCGCGCCCGAGCACCCAGCTCCGCCGGCCGCGCGCGGCCGAGACCGCGGCGAGCGCGTGGACGGCCGCCTTGCGCCGCGCCTCGGTGGCCTCGCCGGGCTGGACGCGCGGCGGCAGATCGAGCTTCGGCGGCTGCGGGGGCGCGGCCGCGCTGGCGCCGGCCGCGGGGGTGCCGCCGGCGGGCGCGCCGCCCCCGGCGGCGGCCACTTCCTGGTAGCCCTCCCTGAGCTTCTCCGCGATCTTCTTGTCGCACTCGCGCTGCGCGGCCTCCGCCGTGGGGAACGCCTTCTCTTTGCGTTGTCCGGCGGTCCCCAGCCGCCCGTAGACGACGATGAAGGTCGTGTCGTCCACGTCGGCCATCCAGAACTTGGCGCTCGTCCCCTGCACGAACTCGAACCGGCGCATGCGGGCGACGATATCACGTCGCGCTGGCGGCGCGCCTCAAGAGGGCGGCGGCGAGGGCGGCTGGCGGATCAGCACGAACGGCGCGACCACGAGCGACAGGAAGCGCAGATCGTGCTGCTGCGGCCAGCGCGCGAGATCGGCGGCCGTCGGCTTGGTCAGCTTGCCCGCCGCGATCCAGGCCTCCACCGCGGCCGTGTCGTTCGCGGCCATGGCCTCGCCGACGTCCAGGAGATCGAGATCGGCGGCGACGACGATGACCGCGTCGCGCGCTGTATGGGTGCGGAGATCGGTCCAGAAGACCTCCCCGAGCGTCTTGGCGAGCTGTTCGCGCATGGGGGCAGCATAGGCCCCGGACAGCGGCCGCCAAGCCTGCGCGCCGCCGTCCGGGCAAGGAGGGCGGCCGCCGGCCGTGGCGGTCCGGGCAGGCGGCGCTGCCCGAGGCTCCAATCGCGCCCTACCAGCCCATGTTGTGGTGGACCCAGCAGTCGATCTGCTCCCAGCCGACCCGCGCCTTGCGATGGCCGTTCAGGATGTGGCCCGTGTCGGGGACGATCGCGGTCGTGACGCTCTCGGCGCTGGCATAGAGCGCCGCGTCGGAGTCCGCGTACGCCGCCGGCTGCAGCGCGTCCGTCTCCCCGAACTGGATGAACACCGGGCTCGTCACCTCGTCGATGCCGGCGAGCGTCGGGTCCTCGGAGACGGCGAGGAGGCTCATGAACTGCCCGCGCGTGAACGTGTCGGCGATGGTGGCATTGTCGAAATCGATGAGCGCCGGGGGCGCGTTCGCGGTGTCGTAGAAGATGGCGGTGCGCATCTCCGGCGGGATCGCGATATAGGGCGTCTGCAACAGCGCGGAGATCGCCTCCGGGGGGACCGGGATCGGGTGCGGCGTGAAGGCGAGGCCGGTGTTCACGAGGACGTCGGCGTCATTGTAGGTGCTCTGAGCGAACGTGTTGATGATGGCGCCGTTCGAGTGACCGACGAGCGCGACGCGCGTGAAAGGCGTTTTGTAGACGCCGCCAGGCGTGCGCATCTCGGTGATGATCTGATGGACGCTGTCGGCGGTCTCTGCCAGATCGAGGAAGTCGCCGTCGGGCCGGCTGCTCTCTCCGGCCCCGAGCATGTCGAGCGCCAGGACGGCGTATCCCTCCTTCGCCATGTGCCGGGCATAGGAGTAATCGTGTCCGCCGAACGACGGGAGATCCCAGTACTCGTGCGTGTAGGTCAGGCCGTGGACGAGCACCTGAAGGGGGCGGTACTTGGTCTGACCCTGATAGTAGAGGTATCCGACGACATCGTACGTGTTGCCGTCGGAGAGGGTCACCGGGAACACCAGGCGCTCGACCTTGGTGGGCTGCCTCGACGACGACGCCTCGGCATCGCCCGAAGAGAGCGCGGCGGCCGCGAGCGTCGCCGAGAAGAGTACCGTGCTGAGTGCGCGATAATACAAGTTCATGAATTGACCCTCATGGTTACGGCAGGTGATTGGAGGTGAGGCAACGTCTATCGCGGTGCGATATCCCGTGGTCTCTCAGCTCCAGCGCCGCCACGCCATATTCGCAAACATTGGACCAGAAAGCGTCTACGTCAACAGGATAGCGCACGATCTCCGCCCGCGCCGCCGCTTGCCGCCATTAACCGCCATTTCGAAGCGCTGTTTGGTCTCCTGCGCGTTGACCGTGGGCTCGCCGGGCCCTCGCGGCCCGTCGTGAGGAGCGGACCGCTGCACGAGTCTTTGCGTGATGCCGCAATGGTTTGCACGGGGGTGACGCCGGCTGCCGGTCCCGGCACATGTGCCAGGGAAAGCGTCATCACGACGACTTCTGTGCTGGCGAACAAATCTCCCCGTGCTTTACCGCTCTTGCCGGACGTCATGGCCAGGAGACGCCATCGCGGCACGGAAGTCGTCTGATGAATCTATGCGGGATTTTTGTGACTCTGCTGCATTGCGCTCGCGGGTGCACGGCCGATCGCGCCCCCGCGGGGGATCCCGGCGATCGTCGGCGCGGCGCGGGCGCGCAGCCGCGGTGCACCTGGTGAGGGTGAGCGCTGCTCGCGGCGCGATGACGTCAATGCCGCTCAGAAGGTCGCTTCGGCGCCGATGCTCGGTAGGGTGATGGGGCCGAGCGTCTGCGGCTCGCATCCGTGCAGGAGCGAGCACTCGTATTGCAGCGTCTTTTTTCCAGCGGTGGCGTTGAGCACCTCGACCGTGAGCGAGACGGTCCGTCCTTTGCGGAGGATCCACCGCTTCTCGAGCCGCAGGTCCAGCCGGAAGAACGCCGGAAGCCGCTCCGGCAGGCTCAGCCGGCGGACCACCTGGGCGAGCCGCTCGCGCAGCCGCTCGCGGCGCCGGATGTCCTGCTCCGTGTCGGGGCGGTCGTCGTTGCCATCCGGGCGCTGACCGTCGACGCCGTCGTTGTCCCACAGGTCGTAATCGACCGTCATGGGAATGCCGCTGTAGAACACCGCCCTGCCCCCGAGCTTCCAGCCGCGGCCCACGTCGACCGCGGCCGCCATGTTGAGCACATGGCGGCGGTCGAACGCCGAGTCGAAGGTCTCCCGGCCGACATGGCGGATCGAGCGGGAGAGGGTGTAAGACACGAACCCTCCGATGCGCTTCGACAGGCTGCGGTGCGCGTGGATCTCCAGCCCATGGGCGCTGCCGGCGCCGCGCAGCTCGGCCCGCTGCGCGAGGCCAGCGTCGGTGCCGGGAGGCCGGTTGCCGAGGGCGTCGCTCAGGTCGAAGAAGCCGCTCCGGAACCCGGTGATCGTGGCCTTGATCTCCCCGGGGAGGCGGAGCTCGACGCCGGCGCTCGCCAGCAGCCCCGTCTGCACGCCGCCGCGCAGGCCGCCCACCTGCATGCCGGGCACCGCGCCGAGGAAGCTCGGCGGCTGGTGGGTCACGCCGAAGGCGCTCAGCAGGGCGACGCGCGGGGTCGCTTGCAGCCGCGTCGCGAGCCGCGGATCCACCGTGGCCCTCGTCGCGCCGCCGGACGCGAAGAGGTCGCCGCGCAGGCCTGGGACCACCTCGAACCCGGGCGCGGCGCGGACGACGACGTCGGCCCAGAGCCCCGCGGCGAGGTCCTCCCGGCTCGTGAAGAGGCGCGCGAGCGCCCTGTCGTTCCGGGTCGGGAAGTCGCCGTCGTTCTCGCGGATGTCGATGTCGAACCGCTCCAGCTGCGCGTCGACGCCGGCGCGTGCCGTCAGCCGCTCGGAGACCGGCGCGGACAGCTCCACGCGCGCGCCGAGGAGCCGGGCGCGCCCGGCCCGCTCCCCGTCCTGGTTCTCGCTCTCCTCGTGGCCGAGCGTGATCGCGTGCCGGAGGCGGCCGCCGCGCGCGAAGAACCTGTCGTACCGCAGGTCGAGCCGGTGGAAGTCGCCGGCGAGCACCACGTCCGTGTCGCCGTCGTCCTCGATCTGGGCGAGGTAGTCGTGCGACCCGAAGGCGAAGAGGCCGACCCGGTCGTACGGCGAGGCGTCGTAGGTGACGCGCGCCTGGTAGTCCCAGTAGCCGAGCTCGACGCCGGGCGAGAAGAGCGCGAGCAGCGCGCCCGGGTACGCGTAGCGCCCGCCGACGAGCGCGGTGCCGCGGCCGTCGGCCCAGGGCGCCTCGACCAGGGCGCCCGCGTCGAAGAGCCGGAGGTTGGCCTCGCCGTGGAGCAGGCGCGCCGGCTCCCGGGTCTCGCCGGCGATGACGCCGCCGGTGTAGCGCCCGAAGCGCGCCGGGAAGCCGCCGGGGTAGAGATCGACCCGCTCGACGAGCGCCGGGTGGATCACGCTGGGGCCGAGCGCCACGTGATAGAGCAGCGGGACGCGCACGCCGTCGATGAAGTAGCCGACGTTGCCCGGCGGCGCGCCGCGCACGAAGAAGTACGGCACGCCGGACGCGATGGGCGTCACGCCGGGCATCGCCTCGATCGCGCGGAAAGGATCGCCGAACGCGCCGGGAACCTGGCGAACCTCCTCGCGCGTCATCGAGGTCGTCATCGGCGCCCCGCGTTCGCCCACCACCACCACGTCGATGGCCTGCGCGGCAGCCGGCGGCGAGGGCGGCACCGTCGCGATGCTCCCGCGGGGCGGCGAGGGCGCGGCGGGCGCCGCGGGAGGCGCGGCGGGCGTCGCGGCGCGAGGATCGCGGAACCTCACGGGGAACAGGATGCGCGCGCCGATGGGCCGCCCGTCGCGCCGGGCGGGCTCGAACCGCCACGACGGCGCCGCGCGCGCGGCCGCGCTCGCGAACGGCTCCTCGCCCTCCACCTCGACCGCGCCCACGGTACCGTCCGCGTACACCGTGATGCGGGCGACCACGGTCGCGTCGCCGACGCCGCCGGGCGGGTAAGGCGGTTCGGTGGGGCCGAGCGGCGACGGCATCGTGACCCGGGCCCCCTGCGTGGCCTCCGCGAGGGCCGGCTCCTGCGCGGGAGCCGCCGTGGCCTCGCCGTCGGTGAAGGCCACGAGGGCGCCGGTCGCCGCGGCCACCGCCACGGCCGCGGAGCCGCGCGTCCTCCGGCGTCGCAGATCGCTGTGCTCCGGCTCCTCCATCGGCGCTCCGGAAACCATGGAGAGTCGCGGCGGCACGCTCAAGCAAAACGTACCGACGCGCCTTTCGGGCCGAGCGCCGCGCGCCTCGCCGAGGTCGCGCTGGACGACCGCGCCGTCCCTGCCGTAGATAGCTGGCAGCGCCGACGTGGGCTCGAACAGGAAGCGACAACAGAAGTCCTGGGGTTCGCGCGTGCTCGTCGCGCTCCTCGTGACCGGGCTCAGCGCGGTCGGGGTCAAGTGCGGCCTCGAGCGCGCGCTCGAGGAGCTCGGCCTCGACCTCGGCGGCGACCGCCCCTCCAGGCCATCGCCGACGCCCGGCCGATCCGGCAGCGCCTCGCCGCCGAAGGGCGCTCCGCCGAAGGGATCTCCGACGAGCGGCGCGCCCTCCTCGCGGCAGCCCGCGCCGAGCCCGCATCTCGAGCTCGGCGTCCCGGCCCGCACGGGAGCGCGCGCCGCGCGGGCCGACGCGTCCGACGATCACCTGATGATCAAGCCCCAGTACGCCCTCTCGTACAACCGATCCAGGAACGGGGCGAACTGGGTGAGCTGGAGGCTCGACGCCGCGTCGTTCGGGGACGCGCCCCGCCATCGGGGCAAGTTCCTGGCCGACAGCGCGCTGCCGGACGGCTGGTACCGCGTGCAGCACGACGACTACACAGGCTCCGGCTTCGATCGAGGCCACATGGTCCGCTCCGAGGAGCGGACGCGGAACCCCGACGACAACAAGGCGACGTTCCTCCTCACGAACATCCTGCCGCAGCGGCACGAGCTCAACGCCGGTCCGTGGCTGAGGCTCGAGGAGGCGTGCCAGGAGCTCGCGCAGAAGGAGCGGCGGGTGCTGTTCCTGATCGCCGGCGGCCTCTTCGACGAGCGCGAGCGACCGGCCGCCACCATCGGCAAGGACGTCGCCGTGCCGGACGCGTTCTTCAAGGTCGCCGTTGTCCTCGAGCCGGGGCAGGGGCCCGGCGACATCGGCCCGGCGACGCGGGTCATCGCGGTGGTGATGCCGAACGAGACGGGCATCCTGGACCAGAGCTGGGGGCAGTACCGGACGACGGTGGACGAGATCGAGCGGCGCGCGGGCTACGATTTCATGACCGCTCTCCCCGAGGCCGTGCAGCGGACGCTCGAGGCGCGCGTCGACGACGGGCCTGCCGGCGGTCGCTGAGCGGCGCGCTCAGGTCTCGACGACCTTCGTCACGAGGCCGAGCCACGCGCCCGACGGATGGCGGCCGACGACGTAGACATCGATCGCGACGCGCCCGACGCGGTAGACCCGGACGTCGGTCAGGTGGCGCTCCAGCAGGTCCACGAGCCGCCGGTACCGTCCCGCCTCGGCCAGCGCCGCGTCGCCGGCGTCCCCGGGCACGTCGATCACGGGCGCGAAGAAGTCGCCCGCCGTCGTGACCTCGACCGGCGTCGCCGCGCCGAGGCCCTCGGCCGCGAGCAGCGCGGCCGGCGAGGACGCGTCCCCGCGCGACCGGAACGGGCGCAGCTCGTGATCGGACTCGCTGGGGAACAGCAGGCCCTGCGCGGCCTCCGCGAGGGATGCGAGGAGCTCTTCGGGCGACATGGATGAGGCCTGCATGCGGATCTCCGGGCGGCTGCTCGGCGAGGGCAAGCTCGCCGTGGGGTGATCATTCCACCGTGAAGCCAGCGGAGAAACCGCTTGCTCCCTGGGCTTTGGCGATGGTACCCGGACCCGCCCGCCCTGCGGATCCGATCCACCCTTCCGCTTTCCTTCGCCGCGTTGCATGCTCGGGCGAGACCCGAGCAAGGAACAAGGATTCAAGGTGCCATGTCCAAGATGAAGCTCAAGCCCGGCGTGATCACTGGCTCCGCTCTTCAGGAGCTGTTCGAGTACATGAAGAGCGTCGAGTGTGCGCTGCCGGCCGTGAACGTGATCGGCTCGCACAGCACGACCGCCGCGCTCCAGGCGGCCCGAGAGGCCAAGTGCCCCATCATCATCCAGTTCTCGAACGGCGGCGCCCACTTCTTCGGCGGCAAGTTCCTGGACAACAAGGGTGAGAAGGCCGCCATCGCGGGCGCCGTCGCGGGCGCGCACTACGTGCGGAACCTGGCCGAGGCCTACGGCGTGCCGGTCATCCTGCACACCGATCACGCCGCGAAGAAGCTCCTGCCGTGGATCGACGGCCTGCTGGAGCACGGCAAGAGGTTCTTCGAGAAGAACGGAGAGCCCCTGTTCTCGTCTCACATGCTCGATCTGTCCGAGGAGCCGCTCCACGAGAACCTCGAGATCTGCCAGAAGTACCTGCGGCAGATGGCGGCGCTCAAGATGACGCTCGAGATCGAGCTCGGCGTCACGGGCGGCGAGGAGGACGGCGTCGACAACAGCGGCATCGACAACTCCAAGCTGTACACCCAGCCCGCGGAGGTGCTCGCCGCGTACGACGCGCTGAAGCCGATCGGCAACTTCACGATCGCCGCGTCGTTCGGCAACACGCACGGCGTCTACAAGCCGGGCAACGTGCAGCTCCGGCCGCCCATCCTGAAGAACTCCCAGGACGCGATCCAGAAGGAGCGCAAGACGGGCCCGAAGCCTGTCGACTTCGTGTTCCACGGCGGCTCCGGCTCGTCGCGCGAGGAGATCCGCGAGGCGGTGTCCTACGGCGTCATCAAGATGAACATCGACACGGACACGCAGTGGGCCTTCACGCAGCCCATCAAGAAGTACATGGACGACAAGGGCGCCTACCTGAAGTCGCAGCTCGGCAACCCCGAGGGCGAGGACAAGCCCAACAAGAAGTACATCGACCCGCGCGGCTGGCTCCACCTCGGCGAGAAGGCCGTGGCGGCGCGCCTCGTGGACGCGTGCAAGGACCTGAACTCGTTCGACAAGTTCGAGTTCTGATCCGCGGCGGAAGCGAAGGCCCCGCTCGCGCGGGGCCGGAGCGACGCCTGTCTCGCCACGCCGCGGCGACACCGCGGCGTGTCGATCATCCCGCAAGCGGCTGGCTGCTCACGAGGGCGACGGGTGCGCCGCGCTCAGCGAGCGGGCCGGCGCCGTCACGGCAGGGCGGCGGCGAGGCAGCCGGGAGAGCGGCAGGCCGAAGAGGCCGAGCGCGGTGAGCTCGATCCCCAGCACGGGCAGGAAAGCGAAGCCCGAACCCCCGGTGGCAAGGAACTGCACGAGGGCGATCGGGGCCGCGACCGACAGGAGCGCTGTCGGGTACGTGACGCCGTGAAGCAACGCGAGCAGCACGCCGACGATCCCCACCGTGAGACAGCCGTCGACGCTGGGGGTCATGTCCAGCGCGCCCGGCGTGCGCAGCGCGGCGCGGATCCACAGCAGGGAGCCAGTCCCCAGGAGGACCATCGCGATCGGCAGGTTGGCCGAGGAGCGGGTCGTCATCTTCGGTATCTGGAAAGCCATGGTTCCGGCCATGACAGCACGCGATGTGCCATCTCGGCTCCCGGGCGGCGGCGGGCCGGCCGGCGCGCCGCGCGATGCAGGGAGTGCGGGGCGGCGCACGCCTTGCGCGTCACGAGCCCCCCGGTCCCATCAGGGCGAGGGCGGGCCGGGCTCCTCGCCGGCGCCGGGCTCGCCAGCGTCAGGGCGCTCGTGCGTTCGTGGTGGACGCGCCGGCTCGACGGGAGCGAGCCGGATGCCCAGGTTCAGGAGCTTCACACAGTCCTGCTCGCACGTGGGCCGCCCGCCGGGGAGAAGCGAGCAGTGTGCGACCTCGACGGACTCCTCGGAGCGGCCGTCGACGACAAGTCGACACCGCACGGGAGCCCCGGTCCGTGGACAGACCAGGGGAGTCTCCGAGGTGTGGTAATGCCGCCGGGCGAGCAGGCTTCTCGTCCCGACGAGCAACGCCACGACGCCTCCAGCTGCCGCCAGCAGCACGACGAGCCAGTCTGCCATCGCGACCCCCTGTGAAGAGACCTGCGGCGCCCACCGCAGCACGTACGATGCAGCAAGGGGTGCGCCATGCGCTTCGCCGGGGCGTGGGCCAGCCGGCGCGGCAGGGCCCGTCCCTCGTATCGTCGTGGATGCATTCCGCGCGCCTCTCGGCGCAGGGCGTGCGCCCCGGAGCCCGGGGCGAGGAGCAGCAGCCCGCCCGCCGCCGAGCGACGGCGTGAGGAGCCGTGAAGAAGCATGAGAATCGACGGCAACAGGCGCGATCCGGGTGCGGTCCCGGCGGCTCGCCGTGGCGGCGCCGCGGGTCGACGTCTTCCGGCTCGCCGATTGCAAAAGGCCCTTCATCGGCAGATGGCCGCGGGAGGAGGTCGCCATGGCCTGTCATCTGGAAGAATCGGACAAGCTGGTGTGGATCGAGGTCGAGGGGGGTGGCACCGAGCCACGGACGGTGCGCTGCCCGCGGCGGGCGGCGACGGTGGACGCGCGGGAGTGCTTCGCCTGCCCGCGCTACGCGACGCTCGCGATCCATCCGAGCGGGAAGAAGGTCTATCTCGTCTGCGAGCCGTTCGACGAGGAGCCGAGCGAGCCCTCGTAGCGGCGCGAGCGCCGGGAGCGCCCCTTACGACCTCCCGTCCCCGACGGCTGCGTTCACGCGGCGCGGGCGCCTCAGATCGCGCAGCTTCTCCAGCTCGAAGAACCCCGCGAACGCCACGCCGAGCAGCGGGTAGGGGAACAGGATCGCCATCGTGAGCAGCACGCCGAGGTGGAAGAGCCACGCGGCGCTGCAGAAGACGACCGCGACGCGCCGGCTGAACAGGGCGAGCGGCGCGCCGAGCTCCATCGCCAGGCTGGCGAGCGCGAGCGGCGGGAACAGGAACCGGTAGCGGACGAGCGCGCCGCCGAGCGGAGAGTGCGTGTCGCCGAGCGCGATCTTCCGGACGTTGTCGTAAGCGATGTAGTTGCGGAGGATGTCGCTCGTCGCCCAGTCGAGGCCGCTGTTGCGGAGCTTCGTGACTCCGGCGATGAAATACGACATCACCGTGATCGCGCAGAAGAGCCGGATCGGCCAGCCATAGCGGCCGTCCGGCGCCGGCGCCGGGGTGCCGGCGCGGCGCGCCGCGCGCGCGTCGAGCGAGTGCGCGTCCGCCGCGGCCCCGAGGCCGAGCGCGATGACGTGGAGCGCGAGGAGGTTCTCGGTGTGGAACACCATGCCCCAGGAGCTCCGGTAGCTCAGCACCCAGAGCAGGAGCGCGCCGAAGAGGGGCCCGGCGACGCGGAACCGGTAGCCCGCCACGAACGCCGCGCCGGCGGCGATCGCCGCGCCAAGGAGGCTCCGCACCGCCCAGAGGGGGAGCGGCGCGGACAGCACCGAGACCACGCCGACGGGCCTGAAACTCTCCAGGGGCAGGTGGCTCACCCGCTGGAAGTGCACCGCGCGGACGCAGAGGTACACGAGGGCGAAGCCGCCGACCAGGAGCCGCAAGAGCGCGAGCCGCTCGGCGGGCGCCTCGGCGAAGAAGGCGCGGTCGAGCCGCGCAAGGAGCCGCTTCATCGCGCGCCCACCTTGCACGTCGCGTGGAGCTTGGCGTCGATCGGGGCCTCCTGCCCCTCGAAGAACGCGACGGCATCGAAGGTGTCGGTCCGGATCTCGACCGCGACGACGTCCGCGTAGCGGTCCTCTTGCGCGACGCGCGCCGCGATGCCGCGGCAGAGCGCGCGGGCCGCGCGGGCGCCCTGGCGGATGCTCTGCGCCAGCGTGGCCTTGGCCTGCAGCACCTCCTCGCTGCCCACGAGGCGCGGCGGGATCGGCCGCCGCCCGCCCCGGGAGTCCACGCCGACGGCGCGCTCCACGGCGGTCCGCGCGTCGTGGCGGCCCCACGAGAACATCGGGTAGGTGGACAGCGGAAAGCTGTCCACCGGAGGGCGGCGGAACAGCGGGGCGAGCATGAGGAGCAGGAACGCGGCGGTCACGCCGTACGCGTACGCCCGGCGCTCGCCGAGGCGAGCGGCCCCGCGCGGGCTCGATCCACCGCCGGCCCCGGCGCCCACGGCGCCGCCCCGCGGGCTCGGTCCTCCGCCCGCGCCAGCGCTCGCGACGGCCTCTCCCTCGCCGCCCGCGCTCACAGAGGCCCCGCCGCCGGCGCGCTCCGCCCTGGCACGAGCCCGAGCATCCGGCCCCCATGGCCGAGCGCGGCCCAGGCGTGCTGCACGTAATCGATGCGGATCCGGGGAGACGCCATGCTCTCGCTGAAGCCCCCCTCGATGATCACGTCGCGGCTGCAGGCGAAGCAGGTCGCGGGCGACCACTGCTGCCGCACGAGGAACCCGAGCACCCGCCGCATCAGCGCCTGATCGGAAGCGAGGTCCTCGCCGCGCGCCTCCTTGACCGCCATCGCCGCGGCCAGCGCCTCGCCGAACCCCGCCGTCGCCGTGTTGTGCGGCGGCAGCACGTTGCCGAACCCGTACCCTCCCACGAGATCGGGCGTCACCTCGCTGTCCTCGTCGAGCACGAGCCGCGACTTGAACGCCACGTAATCGAGGCAGAACCGCTCGTAGTCGTCGCGGCGGTGGTGCCCGAGCGCCGCGCGCGCCGCGAGGCAGTGCCAGTTCTCCTCCATATACACGAAATCACTGGCGAAATGGTCCCAGTAGCGGTTCGCGTAGTAGTCCATGGCGCGATCGACGGCGGCGCGCACGGCGGCCGCGGGCGGGTACTCGGGGCTCGGCTCGCGGGCGGCGAGCGCCTCGAGCAGCGTCAGCGCGAGCACCGACTGGCCTCCCTCGTAGAGCTGCGTCGGGCCGAGGACGGGCGCGACGCGCGCGAGGTCGAGCTGCGGCGCGAAGCCGCCGTCGTCCCGCTGCGTGGCGAGCACCATGCGGGCGAGCCGCCCGATGAGCGCGTCGTGCGTGCCGTGCGCGTCGCGGCACGAGAGGAACGTGACAAGGCTCAGCGCCGTGGGGTTGAGGCCCGCGATCGTCCCGGGGCTGTCCTTGGGGTAGAAGAGCGCGCCGACGGAGTCGCCTTCGCCGGCCTTGCGCTCGAGCTTCGCGAGCAGCCCGAGCGAGCGCTGCACCACCTTCGCGAGCTCCGGCGACGTGGGCGCGCCCTCGGCGCCGACCCCGAGCTCGCACAGGGCGAGCGTCGTGCCGGCCTGCCGCGCGATCGAGAACCCGTCGAACGAGGCGCGCCCGGTGAACGGGTCGACGATGTAGCGGAACATGCCGTCCTTCCGCTGCGCCCCGAGGATGTAGCGCTGGGCCGCGGCCGCCGCCTGCTGCGCCGTCGCCTCGGTGAGCGGGACCGACGGCTCTCCGATCCGCGACAGGAGGTGGAGCGCGCCCTCGGCGTCGACGGCGTAGCTGAGCGTCTCGACCCGCACGAGGCCGTCCCGGAGCGCGGCGCCGCCGGCGGTGGGGCCGCCGGGCGGCTCGGGCTCGCCGAGGGCGCGGCGCAGGACCGCGAGGTCCACGCCGAAGCGGAAGTCGGGGACGCCGGCCAGCGGCGCATTGGTGTTGAACGCGTCGAGCGCGATGAGCTGCCACGGCATGAGGCACCGCTCCGCGAGGCAGAGGCCGTCGAGCCCGGGGCGCAGCGACAGCCCGTCGAGGCCCGGGCCGGGGGAGGCGAGCGGCTGCGTGGCCGAGACCACGTCGATCTTGAGCGGGCCGCGCAGGGCCTCGGCGAGCGCGCCGCGCAGCGCCGCCGCGGCGTCCTCGCCCGGCGCGGGCTGGAGGCAGCGGGTCGCGACGGCGGCGCGCTCGGGGTCGCGGCCGGGGGCGAGGTGGGTGACGACGAGGGTGGGGCGGCCGGGCTCCGGGGGCGCGGCGCACGCGGCCGGCGCCGTGGTCATGAGCGAGGGCGCCTTGGCCGGCGCCGGCGGGAGCGCGTCGAAGGAAGAGAGCGCCTCGCGCAGCGCCGCCCCGGTGCGCGACGGCGCGCCGCCCGGCACGGGCACGACGTCGGCCTTGGCGACGCGGTGACGGAAGAGCAGCGAGAGGGCGGCCAGGACGAGCAGCGCGGCGAGCGCGGAGAGCGCGGGCGAGGGCCGGCGCTTCGCGCGGAGCAGGCGGAGGCCGCCGGTCGAGGCGACGCCCCAGCACGCGAACGGCAGCGTGAGCAGCGTGACGACCGCCCAGACCGCGAGCAGCGCCGCCGCGATGCCGGTGCCGAGGCCGCGGTTCAGCGAGGCGACGTAGACGGCGGAGGAGAGGAGCCCGAAGCTCAGGAAGGCGAGGTAGCCGAGCGAGCAGAACGACGTCACGCGGAAGGCGCGCGGCGCGAGCGGGTGGGCGAGGAGCGAGAGGACGGCGGTCGCGGCGTGGAGCAGCGCGAGCGCGGCGGTGACCACGGCGAAGAGCGTCCACGGCCGGAAGGGGAGGGAGAGCGCGGCCCAGGCGAAGACGGGGGCGTGCAGGGCGCTGAGCAGCCCGACGGCCCAGTGGCGGGGCTGCGGGGGCGTGGAGGCGGCGCCGCGGCTGGCGAGTGTGGGGGATTCGGCCGGGGGGGCGCTGTCCTGGAGCGGCTCCGAGGGCGGGGGGGGATCGGTGTCGGGCGCCTGCATGGTGCGGCGACGCTTAACACGGCGCCTGGCGCGCACGATCACCGCCGTCGCTCGGCCGCGGCGTGAGGGGCGGGCGGGCCTCGTCGCGCTTGCGCGGGGCGGCGACCGCGGGCCCGGGGCCGAGGCGCGCGGTCTCCACGCCGAGGGCGCTTCGGAGGGCGAGATGCGTGGAGCCTTTGTTCGACTCAATCGGTGGCGCAGTGGATGAGGGCGCCGGCGTCCGCGCAGATCGCGGGCATCTCTGTTCCCCCGTTCCTGCAGGAGAGCCAGGCGACGTCGGCGAGGTGGTGGAGGCCGACCACCCGGCCCGTGCCGGCGTCGATGATCGGCGACCCGCTCGAGCCCCCTTCGCTGTCGCACGAGTAGCCGATCTGCGATCCGGAGAGCGTGCCGGAGTAGGTCTGATCGAGCGCGTCCACCTGGCAGCGGAGGGTATGCGCGTCATCCCTCCAGAACCCGATCTCTTTCGGGCGCCCAGCCGGGTGCTGGATGAAGTTGATGGGGTTGCCGACGCGGGGTGCCTTCGTCGTCGGGGTGAGCACGCCCCAGGTCGTCTGAGGGTTGCCCGGCAGCCCTATCAGCGTGTAATCGAGGCCGCCTCTGGAGCGGGTGCGGGTCCGGCTGTTGGTCTTGAGGAGGGAGCCGCCCACGAGGCCCTCGCCTGCCGCCACGGCCGCCGCCGTCGAGCTCTCGCAGGCCGTTCTCTGGTAACCAAAGCGGGTCTCGAGGCTGTTCGTCTCCTCCTGGGTGCTGATGCAATGGTTGTTGGTGATGAGCGTGGTTCGGTACTTGTCCTCGGTGGCGATCAGCCAGCCCGTGCACAGGTACATGCCCGTGCCGCGCGCGAAGAGCAGCCGCGCCACGGGCCTCTGCTGAACGTCGAGCTCCGGGTGACACACGATGGGTTCGCGACCCTCCGTGGCACACACGATATCCGGTGTGCCTCCGCCGGGCCTCCTCGCGAGGGCGACGCTGCCCGGCGTCGCCTCGCCCGATGTCACAGGATCCGGGGCGACCGCGATCGTCCCGTGGCCGATGTCCGCGATCGAGAACCCGTGGCCACCGCCGGTGCTGCTGTGCAGCTCGACGATCGCCGTCTCTCCGTCGATGGCGAACGCCCAGACGTCGCCGTCCCCGTTCGGGCCGCGGTCCTCGTACCGGAACGACTGCGCGCCGTCGGGGCTCGAGACGGTGACATAATCGCCCTTCGCGAGAGAGAAGTCGTTGAAGTGCACGCGCACGAACGTTGCGCCCGGCGAGGTGATCGCCTGCTTCCAGCCACCCGCGTACGGGTGGGACGTCTCGGCCGCATACGCGATGACGTCACCCGCCCGGAGCGGCTCGGGCGCCGTCTCGAGCTCCTCTGGGTCGTCGGTTCCGCCTGCGCCGGGAGCGTCCACGTTCCCAGCACACCCCGTGAGCGCGAGGAGCGACCCAGCGACCAGCATCTTTCTGTTCATTACAACCCCCCTTCGTCCAGAGTCACCGCATGGAAGCGGCGCAAGCGGACGAACCGCATAGGATAAGAGAGGATGGCGAGCCTGGCAAACACGCCGGCCCGCCGAGCGCCGGGGGTGTCGAGGTGCGGCTTGGGGTGCTAGGCCTCGAAGATCTCGCGCACGCGGCCGAGCTCTGCCGGCTCCACGAGCACTTCGAGCCTGTCGCCGGCCTCGAGGATCGTCTGGCCTCGGGGCACGACCGTCCCGCCCTCGCGGTGAATCGCGCGAATGAGCACGCCGGCGGGCAGGCCGAGCTCGGCGATACGCTTGCCGACGACGGCGGCCCCGGGCGCGAGCTCGAACGCGCGGGTCCTCGGCTCTGTGCCGGCGAGGGTGTGGGTCGTCGGATCGTAATGCGCCGCGAGCTCGTTCACCACGGTCTCCGGCGAGAGGGGCGTGTTGGTCGTGTAACCGGCGCGAGCGAGCAAGTGCGTCGCCACGGGCATCGTCAGCGCAACGAACGCGATGATGACGATGGCCCGGGTGGTGACGGCCGGGTCGTAGAAATGAAGGGCGGACGCCGAGATGATGCATGTCATCCCGAACACCGAGGCCTTCGATGTCACCTGGAGGCGCGTGAACAGGTCCGGCATGCGCAGGATGCCCACGGCCGCGAGCAGCATGAAGATGCATCCGACGACGAGGAGCGCGCCCTCGACGATAGCGAGGATCACGGCGCCTCCCCCTGCCGCTCGAGGTAATACGCGAACGCGATGGTGCCGAGGAAAAAGATGAGCGACAGCACCATCACCGCATCGAGGAGGACGCCGTGATTGGTCACCATCGCGTAGAGGGCGATGCCCCCGCTGCCGACCGTCGCCATGAGGTCCATGGCGATCACGCGGTCGGGGAGGCTCGGCCCGAGCAGGAGGCGGATGAACGCGACGACGAACGCCACCGTGACGACGGCGATCGCGACGAGCAAGAGCGGGGTCATCGGAAGAGCTCCTTCACGCGGCGCTCGAGGTCGCTCTTGATGGTCGCGCGCAGCGCGTCGGCGCTGTCCACGAACATCGCATGGACGAAGAGGACCGTGCGGTCGCCCGAGACGTCGAGGCCAAAGGTGCCGGGCGTCAGGGCGAGGAGGATCGTCAGCACGGTGATCTCGAAATCGGTCGTCAGATCCAGGGGGACCGCGACGATGCCGGGGCGGCTCTTTCGCCTGATCGAAATGACGTCGCGGGCGACCCTGAGGTTCGCCCGCACCATCTCTTTCGCATAGAAGAGCATGAACGACAGCACCCCTGGCAGCTTCTCGAAATAGGTCGTGGGGCCGATCAGGCGCCGGAGCCAGAGGAGCAAGAGGTACCCGAGGAGGAAGCCGAAGACGAGGCCCCCCGCGGTGGCGCGGCCGGTCAGGCCCACCCAGACGATCGCCAGGAACAGATTGAGAACGAGGGCTCTCATGGGTGACCCTCCCCCAGCACGGCGCGCACGTAGTCGGTCGGATCGGCGAGCTGCGCGGCCGCCCGCCGGACGACGGCGAGGAGCGGCTCGGGCGCCATTCCGAGCGTGACGCCCAGCGCGGTCAAGAGGACGACCGGCACGTACAGGAGCGCGCGACGCCGCGTCCCGCTCTCGCGCGGGGCGAGGTCGGCCCCGGCGGGCGCGGGCTTCCAGAAGGCCTCGTTCCATATCTTCGTCATCGAAATGAGGGTGACGAGGCCGACGGCGAGGCTCGTGGCGACGACGGCCGCGGCCCCGCGCGAGCCGACCTCGAGCCCCGATCGCACCAGGATGAGCTTGGCCCAGAAGCCTGACAGAGGCGGCATGCCGGCGAGCGAGAGGGCCGTGACGAGGAAGCAGGCGGAGAGCCCGGGGCTCCGCGCGAGGAGCCCGCCCTGGAGGTCGAGAGGGGCGTCTCTCCCCCCGGATCGCATGATCCCGCTGATGAGGAAGAGGTTCGACTTGATGATGGCGTGGTGCAAGACGAAGAAGATCGCCCCCGAGAGGGACGACAGCGTGAACAGGCCGAGGCCCATGACCATGTAGCCGACCTGGCTCACGCTGTGAAACGCGAGGATCCGCCGGACCTCCCGGTGGGACACCGCGCCGAGCACGCCGACGGCCATGGTGAAGGCCGCGATCCCGAGGAGGAGCGCGTGGGCGGCTCCCCCGTCGCTCACGAAAAGGAGGGTGAAGCTGCGCACGAGGGCGTAGACACCCACCTTCGTCAAGAGCCCCGCGAACAGCGCGGTGACCGTCACGGGGGGCGTGTGATACGAGTCCGGCAGCCAGAAGAAGAGGGGGAAGACAGCGGCCTTGATGCCGAACGCGACGAGGAAGATCATCGCGAGGGTGAACCGGATCGGCGGCGCGAGGCTCGGCAGCTTGAGCGAGAGGTCGGCCATGTTGAGGGCGTGCACGGATCCGTAGAGGATGCCGAGGCCGGTGAGGAAGAGGGCGCTCGAGATCAGGTTCATCGCGACGTACTTGATCGCGCCCTGCATCTGCGGTCGCTCGTTGCCGAGCACCAGGAGGACGAAGGACGCGATCAGCGTCACCTCGAACCAGACGTACAGATTGAAGAGGTCGCCGGTGACGAAGACCCCGTTCGTCCCCATCAGGAGCACGTGCATGAGCGGGTAGAACCCGTGCGCCCGCCGCCCGCGGTCGATGTCCGACAGGGAGTAGATCGACGTGGCGACCGCGATGACGCCCGAGAGCAGCACCATCAGCGCGGAGAAGAGGTCGGCCACGAAGGTGATGCCGTACGGCGCGGGCCAGCCCCCGAGCTGGGTCGATTGAATGCCTCCCCGGTGCACGGCGCGGAGCAAGGCGAACCCGACGGTGAGCTGAAGGACGCTCCCGGCGAGCCCGAGCGCGCGCTGCCTCCCCACGCGCCGGAAGGAGAGGAGCGAGAGGGCCGCCGTGGCCAGGGGGACGAGGACGGGCAGGACGAGGAGCACCTTCATGGGCGGGTCGATTCGAGAGAGTCGATGTCGTCGCTGCCCATCGTCCGATGAACGCGATGAAGGAGGACGACGGCGAACGCGACGACCGCGAAGCTGATGACGATCGCCGTCAGGATCAGCGCCTGGGCCACGGGATCGGCCGGCGGCGCGTGGAAGGCCCCCTCCCCCTTGGGGATCAGCGGGGGACGGCCGCGGACGACGCCGGCCGCCGTGAGAATGAGGAGGTTCGTCCCGTGCCCGAGCAGCACGAGGCCGAAGGCGAGCTTCACGATGCTGCGCCGGAGCATCAGAAACAGCCCCGACGCATAGAGCCCGCCGACGACGATCGCGAGGACGACCGTCATGAGCTCATCTCCGCGGCCATGAGGAGGATCATGAGCACCATGCCCATCACGGCGGCATACACGCCGACGTCGAACAGCACCGGCGTCCCGACCGCGACGTCGCCGAGCCCCGGCACGGGGACGGTCGCCCACACGCCTTGCAGGAAGGCTCCGCCGGCCACGAGCCCGACGACGCCCGAGAGCAGGATCGTCGAGAGCCCGAGCCCCATGAGCGTCTGGGGCGCGACGCGGAGCAGCCGCCGCGTCGAGGGGACGTCGTGAGCGAGGATGTGGAGCGAGAACGCCGCCGCGATGATGAGCCCGCCGAGGAACCCGCCCCCGGGCTCGTTGTGACCGCGGAGGAGCGCGTAGATCGAGACGATGATCAGGAGCACCATCAAGACCGGCGTGGCCGTGCGCAGGATGACGGAGGGCATGGCTCAGGCGCCCTTCCGCGCGCGGGTCGCGAGCAGGGCATAGACCCCGATCCCGGCCACGCAGAGGACCGTGGACTCGCCCAGCGTGTCCATCGCCCGGAAATCCACGAGGATCACGTTGACGATGTCCCGCCCGTGGGCCTCCGGGTATCCCTTCGCCACGAAGAACTCGCGCAGGATCGGCTCCGGCGAGAGCGTCGACGACATGAGGATCAACAGGGTCACCGTGGCCCCGAAGATCACGGAGACGATCGCGTCCGGGATCCACACGCGCGCGGGGGATCGGGGCACGAAGCGCGGCAGGTGGTGCAGGACGAGGACGAAGATGACGACCGTCAGCACCTCGACCATGATCTGCGTCAGCGCGAGATCGAGCGCGCTGAAGACCACGTAGACGAGCATGACGCAGAGGCCGATCGCGCCGAGCGCGGCGACGACGGCGAGGCGCGATTGCGTGCGCGTCGCCATGGCCGCGGACGCGAGGATCACGCCGGCGAGCACGAGCTCCGGGAGCTCCACCGTGAGCGACGGGATCGTGAAAGGGAGGCTCCGGAGCAGAGGCGTCCCGACGAGCACGACCGTCGTCAGGGCCGTGATGAGCAGATAGCGGCGCAAATGCCCCGTCTGGAGCTGCCCGGTCAGCCACTCCGCGAACCGGAGGAGCCCCGCGAAGGCAGCGTCGTACACGCGCGCAGGGCCCCAGGCTCCGAGCCGCGCGGCGGCGTCGAGGAGGCGCCCTTCGCGGCCGGAGAGGGCGCGGAAGAGCCCGAGGCCGGCGAGGAGCGTCGCGACGCTGAGCCCGAGTACGGGGGTGAGGCCGTGCCACAGGTGCAATTCGAGCGGCGCGGGCCGGGCGAGGATCGCGGTCGCCGCCGCGCTCGGGAGGTCGCCGAGGAGCCGCGGCGCCACCCCGAGGACGAGGCTCGCCGCGGCGAGCGTGGCTGGCCCGAGCCACAAGGACAGCGGCGCTTCGTGGGGGAGCGCGGGCGCCGCCGGAAGACCCCCGAAGAAGGGGCGATAGGCGACGATCAAGCTCACCACGACCAGGAGGGCGCTCGACAGGACCGCGGCCCCGGCGAGGACCGCCGTCATCGAGGGCGGCCCGAGGACGGCCTCGTAGAAGAGCTCTTTCGACAGGAAACCGAGGAGGGGCGGCGCCCCCGCGCTCGATATCGCCGCCAGCACGGCCGCCGTCGCGGTGATCGGCATGAGCCGCGCGAGGCCCCGCAAGCGGGTGACGTCGCGGGTCCCTGTCTCGTGGTCCAGGGTCCCCGCGGTCATGAAGAGCGCGCCCTTGTACAGCGAATGCGCGACCAGATAGACCACCGCCGCGGAGACGGCCGCCCGGGTCCCGATGCCGAGGAGCATCGTGAGCAGGCCGAGCACGCTCACGGTCGAATAGGCGAGGATCCGCTTGAGGTCCTTCTGCGTGACCGCGAGCGCCGCGCCCACCACCATCGTGGCGGCGCCGAAGCCCGTCACGACGAGGTACCATTGTCGCGTCGCGCCCAGCGTGGGATGCAGGCGCGCGAGCAGATAGACGCCGGCCTTCACCATCGTGGCCGAATGCAGGTAGGCGCTGACCGGCGTGGGCGCCTCCATCGCCCGAGGGAGCCAGAAATGAAAGGGCACCTGCGCTGATTTCGTGAAGGCCCCCGCGAGGACGAGGAGCAGGATCGGCAGGTAGAGGGGGCCTTCGCGGACGACGTCGCCCGAGAACCGCGAGATCTGCGTCTCTCCCGTGACCACGACGAGGAGGACGAGGCCCGCGAGCATGGCGAGCCCGCCGCCGCCCGTCACGAGGAGCGCCGTCAAGGCGGCTTTGCGCGCCTCCGGCCGCTCGTGGTCCCACCCGATGAGCAGATACGAGCTCACGCTCGTGAGCTCCCAGCACACGAAGAGGAGAATGACGTCGTCGGCGAGCACGAGGCCCGCCATGGATCCCGTGAACAGGAGCAGGTAGGCGTAAAACCGCCCGAGCCGCGGGTGCGAGCGCAGGTATTCGCTCGCGTACACGAAGATGAGCGCGCCGATGCCGCAGATGAGCCCGAGGAACACGAGCGAGAGCCCATCCAGCCTCACCGCGAGCGCCACGCCGAGCGACGGGATCCACGGCAGCGACGCGTGATGGGCCTCCCCCTCGGCGAAGGGCCCCGGGACGAACGGCGCCGCGGACACGAGCACCGCGAGCGGGAGCGCCGCGAAGAGCCAGCCGGCCGGGCGCCCGAGCCCGCGGTAGAGGGCCGGCGCCAGCAGCGCTCCGACGAACACGCTCAGGACAGCCCACAGCATCGCGGCAGGTTCCCCTTCGATGCCGGCGAGGGGCCGAGGCGTTCGGGCCTACGGCCTGCCGGGCGGGCTCGACGCGCTGCTTGCCCTCGTTCCCGCGGCGCCGGCGAGCGCGATCGGGCGAGCGCGCCGTGCCGAGCAGCCCGCCTCGTCGCGGCCGCGCGCTCGATGGATCTGCCGCGATGCGCGGCGGGCGCAGAGCATCGGAGGCGGCATGGATGCGCAGCGCGCCAAGGCGAGGCCCGCCGCCCGCCGCCCGCTCGCGGCGCTGCTCCTCGCAGCGCCGCTCCTCCTGGTGAGCTGCGGCCGGGCGCCCGCCGCCCGCCGGGTGGAGCCGCGCGTGCGGGCCGTCCTGGAGGCGCACGGCGCGCCTGCGCGCCCGGCGCCGCCGCCCGCGGAATCGGTCCCGCTGCTGCTCGTCGCCGACGCCGCGCCGAGCGCGCCCGCGCCCCTGAAGCGCCCGCCGGGAGCGGCGCTGCCGGCGCCGGAAGCCGTCGTGTCGGCGGCCGTGCCGTTCGCGCCGGGCGCGCTGCGCGACGTCCGGTTCATCCGCCTGCGCGACACGCGCGGCGCCGCGGTCCCGCTCCGCGCGAAGCCGCTCGCCGTCTGGCCCATGGGCCGCTCGATCCGCAGCGCGCTGCTCGTCTTCCGCGCGGCGCTCGCGCCCGGAGAACGAGCGATCTACACGCTGGATTTCGGCGCTCCTCCGCCATCGTCACCTTCGCAGCGCGCCGACGGCCCAGCCCCCCCGGCCCCCCGGCTCGCCCAGGTCCCGCAGCCCTTCCAGGTCCCTCGGGCGGCCGTGCTCGACGAGGCGCTCTTGCCGAACCCGGACGGCCCGATCGCGGCGGTGCTGCCGCCGTCGTGGTACGCGGCGAGCCTCGTGTCCGGGCCGCAGCTGCCGGCCATGGACGATCGCCGCTTCCCCGGCTTCGAGGCCGGCATCGAGGGCGCGCTCGCCCGCATGACGCCCGCCTACGACGCGTACGGCGTCAGCTGCGCGGCCCCGTACCGCACGTACTACGACGGCCCGCACGCGCTCTACCAGCGCTTCCTCCGCAACGGCGACGCCGCGCGCTACCGGCGCGCGCGCGCCGAGGCCGTCTGGTACCGGCAGCACGAGCTCAGGTTCTCGCCCGATCGCCGCCTCGCGGTCCACGTCTGCGAGCGCGACGACTGGAGCCCGGCGGCGCCCCTCTCCTGGCAAGTCCTCCGGCGCATGCTCGGTCAGGGGATGGTCGACGACTACCTGCTCACCGGCGATCCGGCGGCCAGGGAGGCGGTCCTCGCCATGGGCGAGGCCCTCCGGCAGAACCAGGCCGCGCTCACGGGCGGAAGGGAAGACGTACTGCGCGTGACCGAGCGCAACATGGCCTGGGTGATGATGACCCTGTCGAGCTACTACGCGCTCGACCCGAGGCCGGAGCTCCTGTCGACGCTGCGCGGGCTCGCGGATCGCACGGTCGCGTGGCAGCGGCAGGGCGCGTCGGGCGCGTTCGAGCACGACCTGACCCGCGCCGACCCGTCGGAGTGCGAGCGCGGCCCGCGCGGCGGCTCGCCGTTCATGACCGCGCTGCTCGTCGACGCGCTCATGGACTACCACGCGCTCACCGGCGACCCGCGCGTCCGCGAGGTGGTCGCGCGCGCGGCAGGCTGGCTCGCCGAGCGCGCCATCACCTCGGACGGGCGCGCGTTCCGGTACCTGTGGGGCTGCGAGACCGACGCGTACGACGACAGCGAGACCGCCGACCTCAACCTGCTGATCGTGCCCGTGTTCGGCGCCGCCTACGCGCTGACGCGCGAGCCGCGGTGGATCGAGGTGGGCGACGCGCTGGCCGACGTCGGCGTGAAGGAGATGCTGGTGAAGGAGCCCAAGCACTGGAACCAGGCGATGCGCGCGTTCGGGCGCTACCTGGGGTACCGGGCGGCGCTCCCCGGCGCGGCGAGCGAATGGCAGCGATCTGCCGGTCGTCAATAATGGCCGTTCCTGCGCCCGGTCGCGGCGTTGTTGCGGGCGTGATTGCCGCTTTCGTGCAGGCCCGCCACGCCGTCGCCGGCCTGCCGGAGCGCATAGCCGATGCCGCTCTGGAGCGTCCCCTTGGTCACCACGGCGCCGAGATCGACGCCCAGATCGATGAGCGTCTGCGCCAGCTCGGCGCGGATGCCGGTGATCACCGTCTTCGACCCGAGCAGCCGCAGCGCCGTCGCCGTGCTCATCAGCGTGCTCGCGACGGCCGAGTCGAGCACCGTCACCCCGGTGACGTCGATGATGACGACCTTCGCCCGGTTCACCTGGACGCCGTTCAGCGCCGCCTCGAGCGCCTGCTGCGCTCGCGCGGAGTCGATCGTCCCGATGAGCGGCATCACCATGATATGATCGGTGATCGGGATGAGCGGCGTCGAGAGCTCGGCGAGCCGGGCGCTCTGCGCGTCGATGACCTCCGCCTGCAGCGCGGCGCGCTCCTCCTCGGCCCGGGCGCGCTCCTCCTCGGCCCGGGCGCGCTCCACGAGCTCCCGCTGCAGGCGCTCGTTCGTCTGGCGGAGCTCCTCCGTCTGGCGCGCCACCTCGGTCTCCAGGCGCTCGTTCGAGCGGCGGAGCTCGGACGTCATGTCCGCCAGGTGCCCGTAGAGCAGGGCGTTCTTCACGGCCACCGCCGCCTGGGAGGCCAGGAGCCCGAGCGTCTCCAGCTGCGTCGCGAGCAGCGGCTCCGGCGCCGCGTCGCCCTCGATGTAGAGGACGCCGATCAGCTCGCCCTGGCACAACATGGCCAGGCAGAGGATCGATCTCGGCCCCTTCCCGGCGAGGTACTGCGCGTCCTCCGGGCGAGCGTCGCGGCCCGTGTCCCAGACGAAGACCGATTGACGGGTCCTCGCGACCTCCTCCACGAGCGACGCCGCGAGATCGGCGCCCGGGCCCACCGGCGTCGAGAGCCCGAGCACCACCGTGTCCGGCTCGCTCGTGATCGACGCCTCGATCACCAGCCCGGACTCGCGCGAGAGGACGAGGACGCACTTCCGCGCGCCGGCGTGCTCCAGCGTGAGCCGCATCAGCCGGTCGAGCACGTCGTCGAGGACGATCTCGCCAGAGACCGCCTGCGCCGCGCGGATGACCGTCGCCATCTGCGCCTGCGCCTGCGTGAGCCCCTCGAGCGCGCGCTCCAGCGCGACCGTGCGCTCTCCCACGCGCCTCTCCAGCTCCTGCGTGAGCCGCTGCAAGGCCGCCTCCGCCGCGATCCGCTCGTCCACCTGCGCGGCGAGGCGCATCGTCAGCCTCCTGAGCTTGGTGTGCACCCGGACGCGCGCGAGCAGCTCCTCGTCCAGGAACGGCTTGGCGAGGTAATCGACGGCCCCGAGGTTCAGGCCCTTCACCCGGTCCGCAGACAGGTCCGTGCTCGCCGTCATGAAGATGACGGGGATCGCGGCCGTGGCCGGGTCTCCCTTCAGCCGGCGGCACGTCTCGAATCCATCCATCCCATCCATCTTCACGTCGAGCAGGATGAGATCCGGCATCCCCTCCCGCGCGAGCCGGAGGGCGCGCGCGCCGTCCACCGCCACCGCGACCTCGAAGCCTGAGCCCGTCAGGGTATCGGACAAGAGACCGAGGTTCCTCGGGTTGTCGTCCACGATGAGTATCGTCCCGGCTTCACTGGCATCCATCGTTCTACCCTCCAGGTCGCGCGCGCTCCCCCTGCCACGACCAAGGCGCGCGCCGTCCAAGCAACGTCAATCGCGTAGGTGCATCTTGATGAAATCTTCCACGGCTTCCATCTTGAAATCCTGCATCAGGCGGCGCAGGTGCCTGCAGAACGGCGCGAGCGTCGGATCGGCGCGATCGAGCCTGTCCAGGTGCTTCTGGAGCTGGTGGAAGAGCCCCCTGTGCGCGAGATCGAAGAGGAGCCGCAGCTCCTCGGCGGCGGGGACGAGCACCGGGAGATCTGCGCCGCCGGGGAGCTCGGGTGAGCTCGGGTCGCGGGGGGCGCCGGCGGGCGCCTCGCCCATTGCGCCAGGATCGCCCTGCTGCTCGTAGATCCACGAGAGCCCGAGGTGCCGCTGGATCTTGTCGTAGAGCTCCTCCAGCTGCAGCGGCTTCGGGAGGAAATCGTCGGCGCCCGCGGCCAGGCTCTTGTCCTGATCGGAGAGGAAGACGCTCGCGGACGACGCGAAGATCTTCAATCCTGCTCGATCCGGCGCCTTCCGGAGCAGCTGGATCATCTCCCAGCCGTCGAGCTCCGGCATCGCGAGGTCCGTGATCACCAGGTCGAACTCGCGCTCCGACGCCGCCGCGAGGCCCTCCTTGCCGTCCGTGGCCTCGGACGTCTCGAACCCGACGGACTGCAGCATTTTCACCAGCACCGCGCGGTTCTCGGGCTGGTCGTCGACCACGAGGACCCGCCGCCGCCTGCCCTCGTAATCGACGATCGCCGACGCGGGCCGGAGCGCCGTGGCCTGGGTTCGCCGGGGCGACTCGGCGAGGATCACGTCCATCCAGAACACGCTCCCCTTGCCGGGCTCGCTCCTCACCTCGATGGAGCTGCCGAGCAGCTTCATGATGCGCTGGCTGATCGCGAGCCCGAGCCCCGTCCCGTCGACGCGGCGCTTGCCGTCGCTGGCTTGCTTGAACGGGAGGAAGATCTGGTCGAGCTGATCCGGGCTGATGCCCGTCCCGGTGTCCTCGATCTCGAAGCGCACCCGGTGCGTCCTGCGCGGTGCGCTCTGGTTCGCGGCGGAGTCCGGCGCGGAGCCGTACGGCGGGCGCGGCCCGTCGCCCAGCCGCTTGATCGTGAAGGAGACGCGGCCCTTCTCGGTGAACTTCACGGCGTTGCCGAGCAGGTTGATGAGCACCTGCCGCAGCCGCCGCTCGTCGGCGACCACGTCGGTGGGGAGCTCGGGATCGGGCGTATACACGAGCGCGATGCCCTTCTCCTCGGCGCGGATGCGGCAGATCTCGGCCGTCGATCGCAGGAACGAGGGCAGGTGGAAATCGTTCGCGTGGGCCTCCATCGCCTGCGCCTCGATCTTCGCCAGATCGAGGACGTCGTTGATCAACGTGAGCAGGTGGGCGCCGGAGCGATGGATGACGTCGATCCCGCGCAGGTCCTGCTCGCTCAGCCCCCGCGAGCGCCGGAGGATCTGCGCGTAGCCGAGGATGCCGTTGAGCGGCGTCCTGAGCTCGTGGCTCATGTTGGCGAGGAAGTCGCTCTTCGCCTTGTTGGCGGCGTCCGCGGCGACCTTCGCCTCCTTCAGCTCGGCCGTGCGCTGCTCGACGCGGTGTTCGAGCTCCTCGAACGACCCCTGGATCTGGCGCGCCATCTGGTTGAAGGCCTCCGCCAGCGTGCCCATCTCGTCGTGGGACCGCACCTCGACCGCGGTGTCGAGCTTCCCGCTCGCCAGCTGCGACGCCGCCTGGGCGAGGCGGGTGATCGGCCTCGTCAGGACCTGCGACATCACGACGGCGACCGCCGTGACGATCGCGGCGATCAGCGAGGCGAGCAGCAATGCGTCGCGCGTCGTCCTCTCCTCGATGGGCTCGAGGAACGCCGCCTCCGGCCGCACGAACGCCACGGTCCACGGAGGCTTCTTCATGCCGTCGAAGGCGCTCACGCGCGCGAGGGCCACCGCGCTCATGGGGGCGTCCCTCCCGGCCATGCGGGCCTGCAGGAAGCGGCTCGCCGTCGAGGTCGCGTCCTGCTCGCGCTCGAACCGGCGCAGCCCCTCGTCGAAGGCCTGCACGTCGGTCGACAGCTCCGCGGCCGGCCTGTCCGGCAGGCGCCGCTCCGCCTTGAGCCGGCCTTCGAGCTCGGGGGCGAGCGGCACAAGCGACTTGAACACGAGCTCCGGGGAGCGCCCGTGCGCCAGGCGGACGTGGTGCTCGTCGAGGAGGATCGCGAACGCGTCCGACGCCTCCAGGAGGCGCGTCTGGGCGAGGATGATCCGCTGGACGGCGGACAGGTTGTAGGTGCACCGGAGCACGCCGATCGTCCTCTTCTTGTTCAGCGCGTCGCGGACGGGGCTGCTGAAGACGAGCTGGGGCACGTCGCCGGCGAACACGACCGACGACGCGTACGGCAGGCCCGTCTCCACCGCGCGGACGAAGTAGTCCCTCCTGGATTCGTCCCTCTCCGCGGGCGCCTGCACCGTGTCGAGGACGTTGTGCCCGCGCTCGTCGAGCAGCGCATAGGAGAGGATGTTGATCGTGTCCTTCCGGATGAGGCCGTGCAGCGTCCTCGACGCGAACGCATGCGCCTCGCTTCCGCTCCTCCGGGCCTCGTCGTCGAGGCTCAGGTAGCTCGTCAACCCGGGCAGGCGAGCCTCGACGCGGACCGCGTCCAGGTTGCTCTCGATGAAGTCGTCGACGCTGGTCGCGGCCTGCGACGCGGCCGCGGCGAGCGCCTGGTTGGCGCTCTCGGTCAACACCATCTCGTTCGTCCGCTTGTTCAGCAGCGTGAGGATCGAGAGCGGCGCGAGCGCGACCGTCAAGAGCGCCACGATCAGCTTCATGCGGAGGGTGATGAGCGGGGCCTGCTGCTGCATTGCGCGACTCATGGCGTTCGTCGAACCTCCGTGGCGATGCTCCCAGGTGCTCCGCGGGCCGCGGCGGTCACTCGCGGCTCGTGGCGGGCGGCAGGAAGGACGAATCGAAGATGTTGTCGAGGTCCGGGCGGCGCCCCAGCTGCCCGTCCTGGACGAGAAAATCGACGTGCTTGTTGACGAGCGGGGCCAGCGACGTGGGGTCGTTGTTCGGGGCGAACCTCCGTCGGACCTCCTCCAGCGAGAAGAGCTCGTACCCGTCCGTGCTGATGTCCGAGGCCGGGATCTTGAGCGCCTTCGCGATGATCTCGTTGCCCTCCTGCGGGTGGGCCTTCCAGAACTCGACGGCCTGGAACCACGCCCGGATGAAGGCGCGGACGTCGTCGGGCCGGTCGCGCAGCACCGCGCCGCGGAACATCGTGAAATCGGCGAAGAGCCCGGGCGTCTCCTTGCTCGAGAAGATCGCCTTGGCGCCTGCCTTCCCTGCTTGCGTCGCGTAGGGCTCCCAGGTGTGCGCGGCCTGGATGGTGTTGTTCGACAGGAACGGGATGACGTCCGTCTCGCTCGCGTTGACCAGCGTCACGTCGTCGATGGCGAGGCCGCTCCTCTCCAGCATCTCGCTGACCAGCATCTCGCCCAGCGCGCCGGTCTTGGCCGCGATCTTCTTCCCCTTGAGATCGGAGATCGTCTGGATCTCCGGCCGCGCCATGATGACGTCGGCGCCCGCTGTCTGGCCCAGGTAGAGGACGACCCGCGCGTCCGGCTCCTTCGCGAGGATGCGCACGACGACCTCCATGGTCCACGGCAAGCCGTCGACCTTGCCCGCGGTGAAATCGGAGATCATGCCGTAGAGATCCGGGTTGAAGACGAGCTCGACGTTCACCCCTTGCTGGTCGAAGAAGCCCTTCTCCTCGGCGATCGACTGCGGGAAGAACCCGACCCAGTAGCCGTGGCTGACCCGGAGCGGCGGCCGCGCCTCCTTGCCCCGATCGCCGAGCGGGGGATCCGGCTGGCACGCCGAGGCGAGGACGGACAGCGCGGAGACCGCGAACCAGCCGATGGTGCGTCGCGCAGCCGATGTCTTCATGGTCTCTCGGGGCTCCTTATCGGGGCGTGTCCTGCGGGCCGCGCGCGCCGCCCGGCGGCGCGACAGCGCGGAATGCGCGCCGATCGCCGCGCGCCGTGCTCCCGGCGCCGAGACGACGGCCCGGCTGCGAGGCCCCCCTGCATGTTGCGCAGCCTACCATGAACCGCCGCGGCGCCGCGACGCTCTGCGACCGGATCACGGCGATCCGGGGGGCCGTCTCGAGGTCGCCCGCGCCGTCTGCCCGGCTGGACTGCCTCGCACCGTCGCGAGACCTCGGTAGGTAGCTCGGCGCAGGTGTGCCGAAGGCATCGATTGCTGAAGCAAAGGCATTGCGATATTGCAATGCGAGCCGGCCACGCCTACCCTTTAACTCAGCCTTCGCGCCTTATCGTCTGCTTGCCATTCGAAATCAGTTGAAGAGAACCCCACTCATCGGAGGTGACTCATGGACTCGTACTTTGTCGTGCGCGATGTCCTCTCCCGTCTCGTCGCGGCGTCGGCGCTGCTCGTCGCCCTCGCGGCCGGCCGATCCGCCGAGGCGGCGTCGTCTTTCACCCTCTTCGAGAGCGGCCATGTGCGTCCGCTCGCGCTCTCGCCCGACGGAAAGCTGCTATTCGCCGTGAACACGCCCGACAACCACCTCGAGGTGTATCGGGTCAAGGATCAGGGTATCGAGCACCGCGCCTCCATCCCCGTCGGCCTCGAGCCGGTGGCCGTCGCGGCGCGGAGCGATACCGAGGTCTGGGTCGTCAACCACCTGTCGGACAGCGTGAGCGTCGTCGAGCTGACCCAGGGGGCGCGCTCGGGCCGGGTCGTGCGGACCGTGCTCGTCGGCGACGAGCCGCGGGATATCGTGTTCGCGGGTCCTGGAAGGCGCCGCGCGTTCATCACGACGGCGCACCGCGGGCAGAACATCCCGTTCGATCCCCAGCTCACGACCCCCGGCGTGGGCCGGGCGGACGTATGGGTCTTCGACGCCGATCGCCTCGGGTCGACGCTCGCCGGCGTGCCCCTCACGATCGTCACGCTGTTCAGCGATACCCCGCGGGCGCTCGCGGTGACGCCGGACGGCAGCAAGGTGTATGCGGCGGCCTTCCACTCCGGGAACCGCACCACGGCGCTCCACGAGGGCATCATCCCGAACGGCGGAGAGGCGGCGGGGGGCGTGCCCGGGCCGGCCACCAATGTGGAGGGGATCCCGCACCCGGAGACGGGGCTCATCGTCAAGTTCAATGGTTCCCACTGGGTGGACGAGCTGAACCGGGTCTGGGACAGCTCCGTCCGGCTCTCGCTGCCCGACAAGGACGTGTTCGTCATCGACGCGAACGCGAGCCCGCCGAGGCAGCTGCCCGGCGCCGCCGGGTTCTACACCGGCGTCGGCACCATCCTCTACAACATGGTGGTCAACCCGGTCAGCGGGAAGGTGTACGTATCGAACACCGAGGCGGGGAACGAGAAGCGCTTCGAGGGGCCCGGGATCTTCGCCGGCCAGACGGTACGAGGCCACCTTCACGAGAGCAGGATCACCGTCCTCGGCCCGGCGGGCAGCGTCACGCCGAGGCACCTCAACAAACACATCGATTACGACGCGTGCTGCGCCCCGGTCCCGAACGCCGAGAACCAGAAGAGCCTCGCCCTCCCGCAGCAGATGGCGGTCACGAAGGACGGCAAGACGCTGTACGTGGCGACGATAGGCTCGTCCAAGATCGGGGTGTTCAGCACCGCCGCCCTGGAGAACGACACCTTCGTGCCGAGCGCCTCCAAGCAGATCCCGGTGCCCGGCGGCGGCCCGACGGGGCTCCTGCTCGACGAGGCGCGGCGGCGCCTCTACACGATCACGCGCTTCGACAACGCGATCTCGATCCTCAGCACGACGACCAAGTCCGAGATCGCGCACGTGCCGATGCACAACCCGGAGCCGCCGAGCGTGGTCGCCGGCCGCCGGTTCCTCTACGACGCGTCGTTCGAGTCGAGCCACGGCGACTCGTCGTGCGCGAGCTGCCATGTCTACGGCGATTTCGACAGCCTGGCCTGGGATCTCGGCAATCCGGACGGGGTGGTCGCGGACATCCCGGGGCCGTTCGAGTCACACCCGCTGGACTTCGGGATACCCGACACCCACCACCCGATGAAGGGGCCGATGACGACGCAGAGCCTCCGCGGGATGGCGAACCACGGGCCCATGCACTGGCGCGGCGATCGCACCGGCGGCGATGAGGAGCCGAGCGCGCACCCGGACAGCGGGACGTTCGACGAGGTGACGGCGTTCATGGAGTTCCAGGCCGCGTTCACGGATCTCCTGGGGAGGAGCGAGTTCATCCCCGAGGCCGACATGCAGGCGTTCGCCGATTTCATCCTGCAGGTCACCTATCCGCCCAACCCGATCCGGGCGCTGGACAACTCGCTCACCCCGGCGCAGCAGGCCGGGCGCAGCTTCTTCTTCAACAACGTGTCCGACTTCAGCGAGGAGGGCACCTGCGTCTCGTGCCATGTGCTCGACCGCCACGGGAACGAGGAGTTCGGCGTCGATGCGCCGGGCTTCTTCGGCAGCGATGGCCGGTACACGTTCGACCTGGAGACCGAGGCCTTCAAGTCGCCGCACTTCCGCAATCTGTACCAGAAGGTCGGCATGTTCGGGATGGCGAACAACGATCTCTTCCCGGGCAGCGACGCGCACGTGGGCGACCAGGTCCGCGGCTTCGGCTTCAACAACGAAGGGGGCGTCCCGACGCTCTTCCGGTTCGTGAGCTCGGCGACCCCCGACATGGGGTTCAACCAGTCGCCGCTCACCCCGGGCGGGTTCCCGCCGGGGCCGGAGGGGGAGGTGATGCGGCGCGAGGTGGAGCAGTTCCTGCTCGCGTTCGACAGCAACCTGGCGCCGATCGTCGGGCAGCAGGTGACGCTCACCCGCCACAACGCGGCCGCGGTCGGGCCGAGGATCGACCTGCTCCGCGCGCGGGCTGATGCAGGGGAGTGCGATCTCGTGGTCAAGGGATCGCACGACCATGAGACGGCGGGGTTCCTCTACGTCGGCGCGGGCCTGTTCGTCGGCGATCGGCTCTGCGACGCGCCGATCCGCGATGCGGCGCTGCGGCACCGGGCCTCGCGCAACCGGGGCGAGCTGACGTACACGTGCGTGCCGCCGGGATCGGGGGTGCGGATCGGGCTGGATCGCGACGGCGACGGCTTCCGCGACGGCGACGAGGAAGACGAGGGCAGCGACCCGGCAGACCCGTCGAGCACGCCCTGAGGGTCGCGCCGCGCCCCTCGCTCGCGCGACTGCCCACATCATGACTACGCTGCTCGTCGCTCGGCGCGGCCCGGCGACGAGCAGCGCGAGGGGCGGCGCTACCCCGCCGGCCGGAGCCGGAACGCGCCGCAGTCGGGGTGTTCGATGCGTCCGGCGAAGAGCGAGCCGTCGAACGCGAGGTCGCCCTTCATGCCCACGGTGACGTAGTTGGGCGGGCGCTCGAGCCAGGCGCCGGGCGAGAACGACGCCGTCCGCGTCTCGGCGTCGTAGCGGCCGCTCATGAGGTATTTGCCGGCGGCGCCGGACTCGGCATGATGAAAGCCGAACACGGCCTTGATCCTGTCGCCCTTGACCTCCAGGATCCGGAACGTCATCTCGGTCGTGCCCTGCGGGCAATCGTAATCGCCGATCCAGGTCCGTGTCCGCTGGAAGGGGTTGTCGCCGGGGAACTCTTCTGGCACCCAGCCGTCGGCCGCCGTTGTCGTCGCCGCCGGGGGCGGATCCTGGAGGACGATGTAGACCGTCTCGGGGGCGGGCGGCGGCTCCGGGGCGCGCGGCTCGGCCAGCGTGGGCGCGGGGCCACACCCGGCCAGCAGGAGGGCCGCGCATGCGGCGCAGCGCAGGGCCGAGCGCCGTCGGGGGGCGGGGGCGTTCGCGGTACCCATGCGCGGGAGGGTACCATGGAGAGGGCCGAGCGCGGAGCGTGCTTCAGCGGCGGCAGCCGATGCGCTCGGTCGCGACGACGACATCGTCGTAGAGGATGGTGTGTGTGTCGGAGACGGTCATGCCGAGCTCTTCCATCTCCGCCCGCCGGCGCGCGTCGGAGTCGCGCTCGTAGTAGGCGTCGAGCATGAAGCTCTTGAAGCGCACGTCATCGCTCGATCGGAAGTCGAAGCCACCGAACGGCTCGGGCGGCGTGCACGCGCTGAAGTCGCACCCTCCCGTGTGGAACTGGGCGCGGAGCCAGGTGCCGTCGGGGTAGCCGGGGCGGTAGTCGCCGATCGCCACGCCGTCGATCCAGAACGCGAGCGCGCCGTCGCTCTGGCCGACCGTGTTGGCGCGCGCGTGCATCTCGACGCAGAACCATCGGTCGCGCGGGAACGGCGCTTGATCCGGCGGCTGGAAGACGTTGCCGTAGTAGTACGTCGTGCCTTGATCGCCGGCGCAGCCAGGGGTGGCGGTCCCGTCGTTGCAGCGCCCGGAGCGCATCTTGTACCAGTAGGCGTAGAAGTTGAAGACGTCGTCGGTGGTCGTGTCGAAGTCGAACCAGAAGCCCTCGTCTCCGGGCGGCACCGTGTTCGCGAGGCCGCTGCTGTCCCAGCTCTCGGTGCCCGCCGCCATGCGCACCCAGTGGTGCGGGTTCGGGGCGAGCTCGGGGAAGCGCACATGAAAGCGCCAGTAGAGCACGTCGACGCGCTCATGGGTGACCCACGTGGACGACGAGATGTACGTCTCCTCCGCCAGATCGGCGGTCGTCACGGTCGAGCGGAGGTAGCCCTGCCCGGCGTGGGCGGTCGCCGCGTCGGCCTCGATGTGCAGATAGCGCGTGTCCGCGGTGGGCCCGTCCCAGCGCCCCCAGCCTTGCTCGAAGTCGTCGTGGAAGAGCACGGCAGGGTCACCGGCGAGCCCCACGTCGTCCGGGTAGCGCTCGCTCAGCGTGCCGGACGGCGACGTGTCGCCGCCACCCCCGCCGCCATCGCTCGTTCCGCCGCCCCCGCCGCCATCGTTCGTTCCGCCGCCGTGCGGGCCCGCCGAGGATGTGTCCGGCTGTGCGCCGCCGTCACCGCCGGAGCTCGACGTGGAGTCGCAGGCGGCGAGCAACAGCGCGATCACCAGGGGAAATTGCAGAGGGTTCTTCATCCTTCCACGCTATCCGCTGCTCCGCCGCCTGCGCGAGCGCCCGAGGAAAAAATGCGGAAGACCCGGTGGCGGGCGGTGTAGGTTCTCTGCCCGGCGAGCCGAGGTCGGGACCCGGGGAGAGAGGACCTGACACACACGTCGGCGCTCGCGAAGCTGACACCCACGGCGAGACGAGGGCTGATCGCGGCGCTCGCGGAGCTCCGCCGCGATCGGGAGCCGTGCGCGTGGTATTCGAACCGCGAGGGCAATCCCGGTCTGTCGCGGCCCGAAGCGCCGCCGGTCGCCGCGGCCTGTTGGGCTACCCCGTGCTCGCCGATGGGCGATGTGATCATAGCTTCTGAGCGCCTTGCAGTTTCCCGAGTCCGCGATCGAAGGTTCCAAGTGGAACGTGGCCCGCTGCGCGTGCGACTTCGAGGATCAGACAATCCGAGAAGCCCAGGCCGGGGTGCTCGCGGAACTGCGCGACAGCCGCCCTTACCACGTCGGCGTCCTGGACCACCATGCAGTTGTGGTCCAACAGCATCTCTACTCCGTTCCCGATCTGCTCCGGCGCGACGCCGTACACGGAGTCCAGGACCCAAACGGCTTCCATGAGCACGAGATGGGAGATCCATGCTCCTGTTTCCACGAAGGCCTCGGCAGCAGCGAGTTGCTTCGCGTCGTCGCGTGCCAGCAAGCGAACGAGGACATTCGTGTCAACGGCGCGCATGGCGGGCCCTCATGCGCTGCCTGATGCCTTCCTTGAGATCCTCAAGGCTTCGCGGGTGGGGATCCCGCGAGAACAGCGCCTGGTGAAGGTCCTCGAAGTTGTGCCGACCAACGCGCCGCACGGTGATTCGATCACCTTCGGCATCCCATTCCAAGATCGATCCTGGCACCAGTTCGAGGCGCTTGCGCACCTCGGCGGGAACCGATATCTGCCCCTGAGCCGTTACCCTGGATTGCGCGAGCTTCATGCTGGCACAGTACCACGGTAATGAACTCCGAGCAAGGACGGTCGCTCGGCCCGTCGATGAGCCCGGCCGGTGGCGACGACCCACATCCTCCCGATAGAACATCGGACGGAATGCCTCCGAGGATGCCCCGATCGTCCCGCCCCAGGGCCTCCGCCGGCCCAACGCCCCGGCAATCACTCGCGGAGCGAAGCGACGCCGGGCTCATCGATAGGCTGGGCAGATCCTTCCTGCGCGTGATGCGGATAGCTCATCTCTGCGCCGCCGCGCGGATGTGTGTGAGAGCGTCGGGCATCGTGTCGAAGATGCAGGCCGGACTGACAGACATGGCGCCAAGATGGTCATCTGCACCTGGTGATCGAATCCACGCGGTGGGACCGCTCCGCTGGACGAGGGGAGCGAGGAACGGATGGAAAAAGGTGCCCATCGATCGGAAGTTCGAGAAGTCGACGATGAGGGGCTCATCCGCAGGGATAGCAGAGAGCACCTCGCGAAGGCCGTCGGCCACATCGGGGCTCCAGCCCAGGCGTCCGAAAATCCGGAGAATACGCGGCGGCCCCGGCCGCACTTTGACGGGGAGCTCCGAGCCACGCAAGTAGCCGAACAGGTTCTCCAGCGCTGCTACGCTTCCGGGAAGGCGAGCGCGTTCCCACGCCGCTTCGAAGAGGAGCCTGGCGAGCTCGACGCCTGGACCACCGCTTGCCATATGAACATTGAAGTCGTGCTTGCGGCCGTCGCGGAAGCACCCTGCGACCCTCAACCCGTCGAGCGCCCGGGCTTCTCGCTCCGCACCGTCGACCGAAATTGCCCCGATCTTGCGCCAAAGCTCCACGGCATCCTCCGCGCGCACGACCATCTGCTCCTGGTGAACTGCGAGAGCCTCTGGCAGTCGCTCGGCAGGGAGGCTGTTCGCAAAATCGGGGTCCCAGGCGAGGTAGGCGGAGCGCCAGAGGCTGACGCTGGCCGCCGTGATCGAGAGCACGGTCTGGTCGTCGTCAAGGACGAGGGAGAGAACGGCCTCCGGGTCGAACGAGGGCTGGTAGACAACCTGGACGAGCTTGTCGACGGTGGCAGACGCGGAGTCGCCGAACTTCACGCCGAGGACGCCGGCCACGGTCTCTCCGCGATATCCACGAAAGAGGATCGGCAAGACGGCCGCCGTGTTGACGAGCCTCACGTTCCCTTGCTGCATGTGCGAGCGCGAGTAGCGGAGCTTGCCTTCCTCCAAGGCCGAGAGCTCTTCACCGACCGATTCCAACAGCGCGGCCGCCAGCACGTAGTTCTTCTCCGCGAACATTCGCCCGGCGAGCCGCCGCCGATCCTCGGCAGGCAGCGCTGAATATCCATCCTTGTACGCCGACGGCTCGCTCATCCGATCTGCTCCATTGCACATGGCACCTGCGCCTGCCCCCGCTCACGTCCCTTGATGGCCCGCAGCCCCCCTCGCGCCCCGGAGCTCGCGCGGAGGGCGGCCGAACCAGCGCCGGAACGCGTGGCTGAACGCGGTCGTGTCGGAGAAGCCGAGCCGCAGCGCCGTCTCGGTCACGCTGCTCCTCGCCAGCAGGTCGGCCGCGCGGTCGCGGCGCATCTCCTCGACCAGCTTCCGGAAGCTCGTCCGCTCGACCTCCAGGCGCCGGCGCAGCGTCCGCTCCGTCGTGCCGAGGGAGCGAGCCACGTCGTCCAGCGTCGGTATCCCGCCCTCGGCGCTCGAGAGCGCGCGGGCGAGCTGGTGCCGCACGCCGTCCGCGATCGACGGCGGCGCGAGCTGCTCGCAGAGGGCGCTCACGCTGCGACACAGGTACTCCCATAACCTCTGGTTCGCGCCCGCAGGCACCATGTCGAGGACCTCGCGGCGGAACACCATCCCGTCCCAGGGCGCGTCGAACCGCACGGGGCAACGGAAGAACTCCACGTGCGCAGTCCGGCGCGGCGGGGCCGCGTGGCGGAAGCTCACCTCCAGCGGCGTGAGGTCGTCTCCCGTCATCTGCCGCAGACAGCCGAGGTTCTGCGCCAGCGCGGTCTCGTTGGAGAGGCGGTGCCCCAGCGTGAGCGGCCGCAGGCGATGCCACCGCACCTCGGCGCGCTTCGCGGTCTCGAACGCCTCCCACCGGCCCGAGTCGGTCAGGAGCGCGCTGTACCGCGCCGCGGTGTCGAACGCATGGCGGATGGAGGGCGCGCTCATGATGGCGAAGCCGAGCACGTGCAGGTCTTCCACCCTCGCGCGCTGCGCGACGCGGATAGGCAGCGACGGGTCGTCCAGCGTCTGACCCAGATAGGTCCACAGATCGAGCAGCCGGTCGATCTCGATGCGCCGGTCGGGATCGGCGGCGAGCGACGGCAGGCGCGCGGCGCGCTCCATGGCGCCCAGCCGGATGCCGTCGCGGAGCCCGAGGTCGACGACCAGCCTGGCCACGGACGTCATCACGGTGGGCAGCGGGCGGTGCATGCGCCCACGATTATGCAGGATCCGCACCGGCGGTCGCTCGCGGGTGTTCGCCGCGGCGCGAGAGCGCGGCGGCGCGAGCGCGCTCTGACGCGCCGATCAGGGCGCAGACACCGCGGGCGTCAGGGGCTGGTGAAGCCGAGGAGCCCGTGGCCGACGAGGAGGGTCGCGCTGTTCGGGGGCAGCGAGGCAGCGTTCGTGGGGCCCGCCCATCCTTCGCGCATCAGCGCCGTTCGGATGCGCGAGATCGGGGAGACCTGGTGGGCCTCCTGGAGCAGCTTCATCGCCTCGGCCGGGATGGTCAGCGTGCCGTCGCCTCCCAGCGCGACGCATTGAATCTCGACCTGCTTGCGCGCGGGCGGGGGCATCGCGAACGGCGACGCGCCCTCGACGTCGCCGTCGGTGCTGGTGAGGCGCACGATCGTGGCCTGCGCCGGCCCGCAGCTGCCGCCCGGGCCGCCGCAGCCGAGCGTCAATGGGCTGCCGTCGAGCGGCACCGCGACGAGGGCGGCCGCCGACGCCGTGTCGGGGGTGAACGCCTCGCCGGCCACGATCGGCGCGCTGTCGGGGAAATCGAAGGCCATCTCGCCGCCGGGCGAGATGCCCACGACGACCTCGTCGCCGCCCTCGATCGGGTCGACGGGGTTGTTCGGAACGGGCCCCGCCCCGGCGAGCACGGTGTACTCGGCCGCGAAGGCTTCCTCCGCCGCGTCCTGGTTGACCACGATCGCTGTCGTGCTCGACTCCACGGCGACGATGGGGAACGCGCCCTGGTTCTTCGCGTTCGCCGCGCCGGTGACGCGCAGGTAACGGCCGACATCCGCTGCGGAGAACGTCGCGCCCTCGATCGTGTAGGCCGCGGTCCCCGCCTGCCCCGGAGCGACGCCCGCCTGGCCGGCCCCAGTCGACGTCGGGCACACATAACCCGAGCCAGCAAAGCGGCACGCGAGGGGCCCGCCTTCGAGGCCGGCAATCGTGATCTCGCCTTGATCCGTCAGGGCCGGCGGCGGGCTGTCCTCCGTGTCGTAGACCCACGCCTTGCATCCTTCGACTTGCCCGGGCATCTCCTCGTAAGCAGGTGGCCTGGACGCGGTGAACAGGACTTGCACCGTGAGGCCGTGGCCCGCCTGCGGCGCACCTTGAATCGATACATCCTGGATCGAGATGATCCCGTTGTGCGTCGCGACCGGGCAGCGGACCGAGCCGCCCTCGCCGGAGCTCGATGAGCCGCCTTCACCGGAGCTAGAGGAGCCGCCGTTGCCAGAGCTCGATGAGCCGCCCTCGCCGGAGGCCGACGAGCCGCCGTGCCCTGCGCTCGTCGAGCTGCCGCCGGCGCCATCCTCGTCCGACATGGGGCAGCCCCCTGCGACCGCGAGGGTGGTGGCGAGCGCGAGGGCCATTGAGCCCCTCCTTGAATTTCGCGAGAGTTCCATTCGATTGATCATGGCTTTGAGCCTCCACGCGTCCGGCGAGGCGCGACGCGCGCCTCCGCGGCTGGACATGCGGCAGATCTAGCGATTGGCCTCAGGGGCGGCCTGGTCGCGCCGGCCAGGGAGTTGGTCGAATCGGCCAGCCGATCGCCTCCCGACGCGCTCCGCTCGCCACGTCGAGGCCTTGCCCGAGCTTCCCCGAACGATCCCTCGCGACGAACGCGCGCAGCGCGGACGGCGGGTCGAGCGAGCCCCCGTTCGGGTGCTCCTGTGCGCCGCGCCGTGCAAGGTGGTCGCGGCGTTCCTGGTCGATCGGTGACCGAACGCGGCGCACACCCGCGGACGATGATCAACCCGCGCGGCAGCCGCTCGGAATGCCGCCCGTGGCATATTGACCGCGTCTGCCCGACTGGGTACGACTGGGTTCGTGCCGGGTGAACCTGAACAACGAACGCTATCCGCCACGGGCGGACAGCGGTATCTGGACAAATCAGGCAACGGCAGCTTTTTGTTTCTGATCGCGGACAGCCATCGGCCGCTCGCGCCGTCGGCGCGCATCGCCCTCGATGACGTGGAGGAGGTCGTTATCGGCCGCGGCAATGCCCGGAGGCTGGAGGTCGCGGACAGCGGTTCACGCCGGCGCGTCGAGATCCGGCTCGACGACCCATGGCTCTCGTCGAGGCACGCGCGGATCATGCGGGTCCTCGGCCGGTGGTGCTTCGAGGATTGCGGCTCCAAGAACGGCAGCATCCTCAATGGGGCGCCGAGGAAGCACGCCGAGCTCGCGGAGGGCGACGTGCTCGAGCTGGGCCGCACGTTCTTCCTCTACCGCGCGGCGATTCCCCGCGGCGCCGAGCAGGTCACTCTGCTGGAAGCGTCGAGCCTCGCCGCGCACGTCCCCGGGCTGCTCTCCCTCATCCCGTCGCAGCTCGAGATGTTCGATCAGCTCAGGGTGGTGGCGGCCTCCACCATCCCCGTGTTGATCCAGGGCGAGACGGGCACCGGCAAGGAGGTCATGGCGCGCGCCATCCATTCGCTCTCGGGCAGGCCGGGCGCGTTCGTGGCGATCAACTGCGGCGCGCTGCCGCGGGATCTCGTCGAAGGCGAGCTCTTCGGGCACAGGAAGGGCGCCTTCTCCGGGGCCACCGAGGATCGCCCCGGGCTCGTGCGCAGCGCCGACCGCGGCACGCTCTTCCTCGACGAGATCGGCGACCTGCCCCTGTCCGCCCAGGTGGCCTTGCTCCGCGTGCTCCAGGAGCGCGAGGTGCGCCCCGTGGGCGGCACGCGCTCGATCCCCGTGGACCTTCGCGTCGTGGCGGCCACCCACCGGCCGATCGAGCGCATGGCGGCGTCGGGCGACTTCCGCTCCGACCTGCTCGCGCGCCTCTCCGGTCACGCCGTCGAGCTCTCGCCGCTCCGGGCTCGCCGGGAGGATCTCGGCCTCATCCTCGGCGCGATCCTCCGGCGCGCCGACGGAGAGGGCGCCGAGCACATCCAGCTGCACCCGCGCGCGGCGCGCGCCCTCGTCACGTACGGCTGGCCGCTCAACGTGCGCGAGCTCGAGCAGTGCATCACGACCGCGGCGGTGCTGGCGCAGCGGGGCACGATCGAGCTCGATCACCTGAACAGCGCCCTGAGGCGCAACGCCCTGGGCGCCGCGGAGCAGGGGGACGATCCTGCCCGGCCCGAGGAGCTCAAGGCGCTCCTGCGCGCGCACAGCGGCAACATCGCCGGCGTGGCGCGCGCCATGGGCAAAGCCAGGATGCAGATCCATCGCTGGTTGAAGCGCTACGAGATCGACCCCGATGACTTTCGCCACTGAGGTGCTGCGCCGCGGCCGCGGGGTGAGGCGGGCATGACGCCGGACACCGTCGTCGCGGCTCGCTACCGCGTCCTGCGCCGCCTGGGCGCGGGCGCGATGGGCGCCGTCTACGAGGTGATCGACCTCCAGACGGAGCGCCGGCGGGCGCTCAAGGTGATGCACCCTCACACGGTCGGGCGCGCCGACCTGAGGGAGCGATTCGCGCTGGAGGCCCGCGTGTCCGGCCAGGTCGACAGCCCCGCGCTCGTCGACGTCGTCGACGCGGGCGTCGATGACGCCACCGGGACTCCATTCCTCGTGATGGAGCTGCTCCGGGGGGAGACCTTGAGCGAGCGGCTCGCGCGCGTGGGCGGCCACGCGCCGGAGGAGGTGCTCGTCTATCTCGCTCAAGCCGCGCCGGCCATCGACAAGATGCACCAGCTCGGCATCGTCCACCGCGACCTGAAGCCGAGCAACCTGTTCCTGGAGCAGCGAGAGAGCGGCGCCCCGCGCATCCGGATCCTCGATTTCGGCGTGGCGAAGGTGCTGCGCGAGGGCGCGACCCGCGGATCGACCGGCGCGGCCGGCACGCCGATCTACATGGCGCCGGAGCAGTTCCAGAGCGGCAGGATCACACGAACCGCCGATATCTACGCGCTCGGCATGATCGCGTTCACGCTCCTCGTCGGCAGGCCCTACTGGGAGGACGAAGTGGGCATTGGCGACAGCCCCGTCGCCTTCGCGCTCGTCGCGCTGCAGGGCCCCAAGGAGCCTGCGTGCGAGCGCGCCGCGCGGTACGGCGTGACGTTGCCGCCCGCGTTCGACGCGTGGTTCGCGCGCGCGACGGCGCTCGCGCCGGACCAGCGCTTCCCGACCGCGGGCGCCGCCGTGGGGGCGCTCGCGCGAGCGCTCGGCGTGCCAGGCTACGATCTGCCCGCACAGCAGGCCGCCGGGGCCGAGGCGCGCGAGGGGACGCCACCCGCCGGCGAGCAGTCGACGTGGACCGACACGTTCCAATCCGACGGGCATCGGGGCGGGAGCGAGGGCGTGGGACGAACGGACCCGGTGGCCGCCGGCGCAGGCGGGCCCGGCCCCGCGCCGCCTCGCTCCGAGCCCGAGAGCGACGCACCGAGCGCGAGCTCCGCTCGGCAGCCGCGGGCCATCGTGCATCGGTCGCGCCGGTGGCGCTGGATCGCAGCCTCGAGCGTCACGCTGGCCGCCATGGGCCTGGGCGCCGTCCGGTGGGCGTTCCCTCACCGGCAAGCGCCTGCTCCTCCTCCCACCGTCATGCGATCTCCGCTGGAGCCCGACAGCACGGTGCTCGCCTGTCCGATCCTGGAGGCCTCCGGTGTCGAGGAGCCGGCCGGGTGGCTGGGAGCGGCCGCGGCGGCGACGTTGTGCGAGCGGGCTCGGGTCCTCCTCGGAGGCCGCGCGGCGCGCACGCTGGTCCCTGCGGAGCTGCTCTCGCTCCCACGGCCGCCCGCGGACACCGCTCCGATCGACCCCTATGCCGGGCCGGAGGCTCGCGCGCAATCGCTGGACGCGGCGCGCAGGAGGGGAGCGGCCTATGTGGACGGGGCGATCGTCCTGGAGCCGTCCCGCGCCTTTCGGCTCACGGTCACGCTGCGGGCCGCCGACGGCAGGGAGCTCGCGTCCTCGGTCGGCAGGGCGAGCGCGCTCTATGAAGCCGTGAGGAACGCCATGGATCCCTGGGTCGATGCGGGGGCGTTGCCAAAGGCCCCGCGCCTCGACGACGCCGTGGCCGATTACTCGAGGGCGCGCACGGTCGACGGGGCGCTCGATCTGCTCGACCTGACGCTGGCCATGACCCACAACGCCGGCGGGCTCCGACAGGAGTGCGCCCGGTTCGAGGCGCGCGGCGGCGGGCTCGCGGAGATGGGGCCAGGAGAGCGCTTCCGCTGCGCCTACACGCTCGGCGAGCCCGCGCCTGGGGTCGCGCTCCCACCGGCCAGCGCCGACGCCTCACCGGGTGAGCTCGCCGCGCGCGCCCGCGTCGCTCTCATGATGCGGCGTACCGTCGAGCCGACGGCGGTCGCGGAGCTCCAGCGCATCCATGATCGCGAGGCGTCGGCCTGGGGACGCTCGACGCTCGCGGCGACGATATCCTGCCTGCTGCCGTCGCCCGATGAGAAGCGCGCCACGGAGCTGACGACGCTCGCCAAGGACATGGCGTTCAGCGCGGTGCAGGCCGAGCCGAAGAACCCGATCGGGGAGTGGTGCGCGCCCTGGGTGCAGCTGGCGACGGTGACGCACGGGACCCCGAGCGCGGCGAGCGCGTTGCAGGGAATGCGGGCCTGGATGCCCTGGGAAGCGTATGGGTGGCTGTTCGAGGACTCCGGCCCTGCAGCGGCCGAGGCTCCCGCGCGGCAGGCTCGCGCGCGCGCCCTCGCGTTCGCGCGGCGCGCCTATGTCCTCTCGCCCCTGGACATGAATGTTGCCGACACGCTGGTCGAGCGGCTCCTCCAGGAGGGAGCGCGCCAGGAGGCGCGCGGGATAGCGCTCGCGGTGGGCCAGGGAAGCCAGGTGCTGCACAAGGTCGGCAGCGAGCTCCTCCTCCTCCGCGTCGAGGCGAGCGAGGCCGGCGTCGGCGCCGCCCTCGAGCGGGCGAGGCGCGCGATGGCCATTTCCCCTGGCGATTCCGGGTTTGTTCGCGTGCAACGCCTCCAGATCGCCTGGCGCGCGCTGGAGCTCGCGCTCGTCCTCGGGCGCGAGCGCGAGATAGCCGACCTCATCGTCTCCCGCTTCCTCGACCCGGAGCCACCCCTCCTCGAGGGCACCCACATCAGCGTCCCGCTCCGCATGGGAGCCGTCTGCGCCCGCGCCAGCCGGGCGGCGTCGCGGCGTTGCTTCGAGCGGCTTCGCGAGCTCCGGGTCAGGTTCCCGGAAGGCGAGCTGCCGAACACGGAGAGCTTCATCACGGGCGCCGAGCGTCACGCCCGCGGAGACCGGAGGGCCGCCGCGCTGGCGTGGCGCCCGCTGCTGCAGGAGCCTGAGCCGTTCGTCGAGGTGCTCGGCGACGCCATGATCGCGACGTATGAGCTCGAGGGGGAGCACGAGCTCGTGGACCGGCTGGAGCAGGCGATCCCGGACGACAGCGAGGCCCTGAACGGCGCGAGCCTGAAGACGGTGCGCGAGGCGGAGCGCGCGGCGAGGCGCGGGGACAGGAAGAGGGCCCTCGAGCTGGCCCAGCAGGTGATCAAGGCCTGGTCGGCGGTGGACGCCCCTGTCCCGGCGGTCGAGTCGATGAGGCGGCTCGCGGCGAGGCTACTTGAGTGAACGGTCGATCACCCAGTCTTTGAACGAAGGGCACTCGGAATCGCTCCTGAGATCGCATGGATGGTTCAAGTAGACCGTGACGGGGTATCTCCAGTGCGCGCCCGCTTCATCGCACGGCGTGTAGATGGCTCGCCTGCCGCCAGCAGACCTGGTGCATGCGCCCGGGTTCCCATTGAAAGGCGAGCATGGCTTCGGCTCATGGACGAAGCACTGCGCAGCCGCATCGGGCGCAGGGAGCGCGCAGAGCCTGTCGGCGAGGTTCGCCGCCCCTTGATCCCAGTCCTCGCCGTAACACGCGTACTGCTTGTCGAAGAGCACCCCGTCGGGCCGAGCATCACTGGGCACCGAATCGAAGATATTTCCATAGAACGCGCCCTCGCGGTACCTGAATAGCTCCGCCTCCTTCGCCGGATACCTCACGCCATCGCCCTCGCCCTGCGAGCCCTCGGATTTTACGTCGATCGCAAAATTCCGCTCCGACAGCATCACGCTGAAGTACCCGACCTGTTCGAAGGTGGAATTCGCCTCATCAACCATGCCCGCGCCAGCAGGGCCATTCGCGGGGCACGTGAACTCAACCGTATCGCCAGGACCGTCGAGCGCGTCGCTCTTGATGTGCTTGATGTACCTGCTCCGAGGATCTGCCGCAGCGTAGTCCACATGGTTGCATCCATGGATGCCCGCGCAGACACGCACGAACACCGGAGATGGGCGGGCGTGGGCCGAGTTGAGCTTGAGCTTGACCGTCCTCGGCCCGGTACCGTCTGACCTCTGGGCCAGGCACTGCCCGACGTAGCGCGCCGACCACCCGCAGTCGCTCGTCGCCTGATTCGGTCTGCCGACAGGGTTGCAAGCAGCGAAGCTCTCGATCGTCGTGGCCTCGCCTGTGCTGGTGTTCCTCTCTCGAGACCTGGTCTCGGCGGGGACCTTGTCATGGAGCGCGACGAGATCCCCCGGGCCGCGCATGGATACGACGACCACCTTGTTGAGCGCGTTCACCCGGGCGAGCACGCCGGCGGAGACCGCTTGCAGGCATTCCGGGGATGGAAGGTCGTTGAACCAGTCCCCGAGCGGTCCCCCGCTGGCGCATGCTCCGATCTGCCCGTTCCACTCATAACGCTGGTTCCCGACGCGGGCCGACACCTTTTGGCCTTCCTTCAGGGCAAACGATACGATGTAGTGCATCAGCTGAACGGCGCGGGGCTCCAGCGTCGGGTCCTGCGTGCTGAAAGGCTTGACATCGTCGAGCTTCAGGCTGTTCAGCTTGCTCACCTTGAGGCGCTCGAGCAATTCGCTGTTCGCGCGGAGCGCCTCCGCGCTGATGCCGTTCTTGGGCATGCCGTTGTGAGGCAGCTGCCCCGGGGGAGCGACCGGCTCTGTTGGCCCACCCGTGGACGCCGGCGTCACAGGCCCTTTGGGGTTCACCGTGACGATGCATCCGCCGCACCCCAGGAAAGAACCCACGCCGATGCAGGCCAGCGCCATGTACAAACGGCTTACGGTCACAGGCATTCTCCTTCTCCTGAACTCGAGACGCGAGGTGAGCGCCCCTCGCGGGCGCGCATCCTTGCACGGACGCGCGGCGGTTGGCCAGCTGGCCCCATCGATGCTGAATGGTTCTTGCTGCCGCCAAAGCATCTTTCGTGCCACGGTGTACGCTGCGCGCCGTTGCCCACCAGCGTGGCTGGATGCCTGGTTCTGACCGCGGGCGGCACGTTCTTCGTCCCATCGAGGCAGCGCCGAGCGGCGCGGTGAGCCCCGCCTGGCGCGCCCGGCGCCTGCGATGAACCGGGGTGTTACGCCGGTGATACACCGTGTTGCGCTGCGCAGAAACGCGCCGCGCACGTGTCCCCGCAACAGGTCGGGCGCCCCGCTGTTGCACCGCGCGGCGCAACAGCGGGGCGTCACAGGACGGCGACGGTAACCGATGCGCCGGGGCGGCGGTCCGTTTCGGCGTGACAAAGGGCCAGCTCCGGCCACGCGCGAGCGTCCGTCCGGTTGGCACCGGAGCTGCAATGCCGGCAAGCGTCTGCCCGACCGGGCGGTCAGGCGCCCGGACAGCCATCACTCGGCCCGGGATCCGTGGCCAGGGGCGGGGGATACGTCCAGCTCTGCGTGAGGATTGCAGACGTCTGGGTCTTCTCGTCACGCGCGGGCGCCTTTCGCGCCGCGCGCACCAACGACCAGCGATGGAGAATTCCATGAAGAATCGATCGATAGGCGCGGCGTTGACCTGCGCCCTGCTGTTGACCGCCTGCGGCGCCGAGCAGGAAGAGCCGGAGCTCGCCGGATCGAACAGCGACCCGCTCATCGTGGCGCCCTCCAAGCGGGCGCCCAAGGTCGATCAATTGTACCTGCGGCTCGCGTCGGATGGCGTCGGGGTGCTCTCGCTCGAGTTCGCGCCGAGCGACCGCAAGCGGGTGATCGAAGAGAACAGAGGCGCGGCGTTCGAGATGAGCCTCGATGCGCGCGAGAAGGCGGTCACCTTCAACGACTCGGGAATAAAGCCAGATCTCAAGGCCGGAGACGGCTTGTTCTCCGCCGCGGTCCCCATCGACCTGGAACGGCTGAGCCAGATCAACAGCGAGATCTCGAAGCTCAAGACCCGCACGCTCCAGACGTTCGAGCCGGGGTCGCGTTTCGCCGCCAAGCCCATCGAGATCTCGCAGACCAGCGCGATCGACATCGAGGCGCTGAAGAAGGGCGCGACCATCCGCTTGCCCAACCTCGCGGAGCTCGGCCCCTTGCGCGCGCTCGGCGGCGTGACCACGGCCGCCATCAACCCGCAGAAATCGCTGCTGATCCGCTCGCTGCCGGTGATCGAGGACCCGGCGCGCACCATGAACCCGTGCGACTCGATCGCCGCGAACGCCCCGCTCAAGAAGTGGACCTTCGGCTACCTCATGGAACAGATGGCCATCGGGTCCGGGCTCACCGCGAGCCAGTTCGTCGAGCAGTGGCTGGCTTCCTGGCGCACCCAGCAGATCGTCAACGCGAGCTCGGGCAGCCTGGTCCTCGATGCGACGAGCGCGGCCGCCGCGGCGAACGTCGACAGCATGATCATCAACCCCTGGCGCCAGAGGAGCGGCGGGGGCGCGTTGAACCTCAGCATCGCGCCGTTCCGGCTACAGGCCATCCTCTATCGCCCCGACCTAGCGCAGAGCTCGCCCTACCTCGGCGGGGCTGCCGGCAACAACGGAGGCGAGCTCCGCTTCGTGTTCGGCCTGATGGAGGTTCGCGACGGCAATCGGGACGGCGACGCCAGAGACGGCGTGGACACCTGCCAGCCGATCGAGGCCGCGGCGATCTTCGAGTACGGAGTGCCCATCACGAGCTGCGCCGGCATCAAGGATTGGGCGAACAAGTGGGTCAACCTGAGCGCCTTGCTCCCCGGTGACCCCGCCTACGGCACGGCGCTCGAGGCGCTGACCGAGCAGGTGGTGAGGAACGGCGCCGCGCCGGGCAACCCCAACCAGAACGCGCTCAACCAGCTGCGCACGAACGAGATCGATCTCACGGGGATCTGGCAGATGCGCGAGTTCGTGATCCGCCCCGGGGGCGGACCTCTGCAACAGACCACCACCAAGAACAACCCCCGCGAGCACCAGGCGAGCTTCACGTCGGTTCCGGGCACGACCCCGGCGCCGATCGATCTGAACGGCACCGACGCGCTGCTCGCGGAGATCCTGGCCTCCATGAGCCCCGGTTACACGATGCCCGAGGCCCGCGGGGGCGTGCCCTTCATGGGCGGCGCGTCGACCTACAACGCCGGGACCTTCTGGGACCACCCGGACCTGGAGACGCCGGCGGAGCTCGAAGCACGCTTTCGGTTCTCGTCCAACACGTGCAGCGGCTGCCATACGGGCGAGACGGACACGCTCTTCTACCACATTCGCCCCGCGGGGCCCGGCGGCGTCCCCAGCATCTCGGCCCTCCTGCAAGGTCCGTTGACGGTGACGGACAATCGTGGGCTCAGCCATTCGTTCGCGGAGATGGACAACCGCAAGCAGGCTCTCGCGAGCCTCGCGAACCAGTCGTGCTCGTTCCGCGTTGGAATCCCGCCCTTCCAGGTGTTGCGGCTGCCGCTGCTGAGCGTCCACTGAACCGCGATGAGCGCGGGGCCCGCGGCGACCGAACGGCGCCCGGGCCCCGCGCGGGCAGAACAGGGCCGTGCCGTTCCCTCATCCCTGAACGGAGATCGCCATGCCAGCACGACTTCGCCACGTCGCTTCGATCTTGGCCCTCGTCCTCTCGATGCCCACCGGATGCGGCAACACGGTCACCCGCGCCCCCGCGGGGAGCGGCGGCGCAGGCGGACAGGGCACCGGCGCCGCGGGAACCAGCGGACAGGGCACCGGCGCCTCCGCGGGGAGCGGCGGCGCGGGCGGAGAGGGCACCGGCGCCGCGGGAACCGGCGGACAGGGCACCGGCGCCACGGGGGCGGGCGGCGCCACGGGGGCCAACTCGGGTGATTGCCACACCGACGCGAACTGCCCTGGGTCAACCTGCGTCGACATCACGCCAGGCGGGTTCCGCGTGTGCAAGACCAACTACCCGCCTGCGGAGACGTGCGCACGACCGGACTTCGACGAGTGCTGCACGACCGAGGATTGCGGGCCGGGGAGCACGTGCCTTGCCGCGCCCCTCTTGCCCTACTGCGGCGGCCCTCCGCCGCTCGAGAACAACGTGTGCGCAAAGGATCTGTGCTCGAGCGACGACGAGTGCCCTGGCGGCCTGTGCGCGCCGGCGGGCACGCTGAACAACAAGGTTCGCGCGTGCGTGAGCGCGCGCTGCCGGCTCGATGCGGACTGCGACGCCGAGCCCGGCGGCATATGCGCCACCGTGCGGGATCCATGCTGCAACCAACCCGAGGGCCTGTTCTGCGTGTATCCGGGCAGCGGCTGCCGCAGCAGCTCGGACTGCGGGCAGGGCGAATATTGTGGGAGGGACGCCGGCGGTGCAGCGCGCTGCATCGTGGGAGACGTGGTTTGCCCGGCCTGAGCGATCAGGCGGACGGGCGGCGGGTATGACCCGCTGGTCCTCTGGCTCCGCGGCGCTCGTCCGTGTCTCGCCTACCGAGGCGCGGGCGAGGGCCGCCCCATCAATGAGTCACGAATTTGACGGGAGTCGTTTCATCATGAACAGCAAGATCAAGGTTCTGGACGAGAACACTTCGCAGCGGTTCGACTGGGCCGATCGCCACCGCAGCATCGAGCGACGGGAGCAGTGGTTCTATCTGGACAGGTCGCGCGACGATCGTGAGTTCTCCGGCTTCATGGATCGCGCGCGCAGGCACAAGCGCAGGATGATCGGCGAGCAGCGCGAGACGGCTCGCGATCTCGCCGGCTATGGTCCGGCCGGGGCCGGATCGCCCTGGTACAACATCGGACCCCGCAACGTCAATGGACGCGTCAAGAGCCTGGCGGTCCATCCCACCAACGCGAACATCGTCTATGCGGGCGCCGCGAGCGGCGGCGTGTGGAAGAGCACGGACGGCGGCCAGTCGTGGCGTGCGCTGTGGGACGAGCAAGAGACGCTGGTCATCGGCTCGATCGCCGTGGCCCAGAGCGCGCCCGATACCGTCTACGTCGGCACCGGCGAGTGGACTCCCGGGTATGCTGCCGCGGGCCCCGGCGAGGGGGTCTATGTCTCCACCGACGGCGGAGCTACCTGGACGCGGCGCGCCGCGGTGCTGGCCCGCCGCGTCGCGCGAGTGCTGGTCTCTCCCACGACGGCCACGACGGTCTACGTGGCGGGGGACCAGGGTTTCGAGCGCTCGACCGACTCGGGCACCAGCTGGGCCACGCTGCGCGCCGGGCAGATCTCCGATGCCGTCATCGATCCTACCAACGCGGACGTGATCTACATCGCCGTGCGCAACGACGGCATCTACAAGAGCACCGATGGCGGGGGCACCTGGAATCTGCTCGGCAACGGGCCCACGGGCGCGTCTGCCGACTGGCTCAAGCTGGCCCTGGGGACGAGCGGCGCGCACGGCACCGAATTCGTGGCCGCCAAGCGCTCCGGAGCTCTGTACACGAGCACGGACGGCGGCGCGACGTGGACCGCGCTCGCCGGTAGCCACGGGTCGGCCCCGCACCATACCTGGGCCAACCTGCTGGCGGTCGCCCCTGACGACGAGGCCATCTTGCTCGCAGGCGGCGTCTCGGCCCAGCGCACGGCCGACGGCGGCGCCACATGGTCCAACCTCGGCGTCCTGCACGCCGACCATCACATCGCCGTGTTCGCACCGTCGAACACCAGCGTCGTGTATGCATGCAACGATGGCGGGCTCTATCGCTCCACCGACAAGGGCGCGACATGGAAGAAGGCCAGCGACGGCATGGTCGTGACCCAGTTCTACGACGTAGGCGTATGGGAGACCATCAGCACGGTGGTAGGGGGCGGAACCCAGGACCAGGGGACCACGATGACCACGGGAGGCCTGACGTGGCGACACATCCAGAACACGCACGACGGCGGGTATTTCGTGATCAGCCCCACTGACCCGCGCACGATGTACGAAGAGTACCAAAACACCGTGATCCACAAGTCGACGGACGGCGGCAACACGTGGACCCTCAAGACGGGAGGACTGGTGGGGAGCAGCCCGTGGACGGGCGTCATCTGCATGCATCCTACCAACCACTCCATCCTCTACACCGGGACGGATCGCGTGTTTCGCACCACGGACGGCTGCGCCACGGACTGGGCGCAGTCGAGCCAGAGCCTGGCCGGCTCGGTGACGAGCATCGCGGTCGCAAAGTCCAACCCGAGCCGGGTTTACGCGGCCGCGGGCGGCCACATCTACCGCAGTGACGATGGAGGCGCGACGAACCCGTGGACGGACAGGACGAGCGCCGCGCTGCCGAGCGGCCGGACGCTGCGTGACATTGCGGTCTCGGCCACGAACGCCGACCGCGTGCTGGTCTGTTACGGCGGGGTGTCGGGAAGCCCGGCCGCGAGCCACGTGTTCCTGTCCACCGATGGCGGGACCACCTGGGCCGACGTCAGCGGAAATCTGCCCAACATCAACACGAGCGCCGTCGCGTTCGACCCCAACGCCGCCGATACCTTCTACGTGGGCAACGACGTCGGCGTGTTCCGCACGACCGACGCGGGGGCCACCTGGATCGCGTACGACAACGGAATGCCGAATGTCATCGTCACCGACCTGGCGGTCGACGCGGAGGACAATCGACTGTATGCGGCCACCTTCGGGCGAGGCATGTACAAGCTCGACATCACCCCATCGGCGTCGAGGCCCGCGGTCGACCTGTACCTGCGCGACAGCGTGCTGGACACGGGGGAGCGCTCGCCGTCACCGTCGGGCCACCCGAACCCGGCCGATGGCGGCGATACGGTCCACTTCTGGGAGAGCCCGGACATCAAGGTCGAGGTCACGCCTTATTACGCGCCGGACGCGGTGTTCGACGGCGTCGAGTTCGACGAGGAGGTCGCGCACGACGATCCCATTCGCGGCCAGGTGGCCCGCTTTTACCTGCAAGTCCACAACCGGGGGTATGAGAACGCCACCAATGTCCGGGTGCGCGCCTTCTTCGCCGATGCCTCGCTGGGCCTCCCGGCGCTGCCGAACGCGCTGACACCACCCAACTTCGATCTCGCCTCCTCGGTCGACTGGAAGCCCGTGGGGGCGGCGAAGACCATCGCGGTGCTGGAGCCCAATCGACCGGTCGTGGTCTCGTGGGACTGGGAGGTGCCGGCCACGACGGCCACCCATAGCTGCCTCCTGGCGGTGGTGTCGTCGAACGAGGATCCGATCACGACCGCCGAGACGAACGCCGACACCCTGGTCCGCAGCGAGAAGCGCGTGTGCCTCAAGAACCTGCACGTGATCGACAGCCCTGGTCCGCGGCCAGCGCAGTCGCTCGTGACGGTCAAGCTCCACAACGCCGAGAATCGAAAGAGCATCGTCGACCTCGTCGTCAAACCGGAGGGGCTCGGGGTCCGCGGCGTCCTGGGCGTGTTGCTCGAGCGGGTGAGCTTCGTCGATCCCGTGGGCGCCCTGGTGAATGCCACCAAGATCCCGCTGCAGGACGGTGAGAATGTGGGCGAGTGGTACCGGAAGCCCGGCGACCGCGTGAAGCTGGATCGCACCGAGCTCCTCAAGCGGCTCGACCGGACCGTGCTCTACGATCTCGACCCGACCCGCACCTCGGAGATCCGAGGGATCGAGCTCGGGGCGGGGCAGACGATGCAGGCCGTGATCTCCTGCAAGGGTACGCACAAGATCCCTTATGGCGCCACCCAGCGGTTTGCCGTGATGCAGCGCCAGAACGGCAAGATCGTGGGCGGAAGCACCTTCGAGATCCGCCTCCGGCGGGCCAAGGCGCTGCACCCGGTGTCTCGGATCCGCATCATCCTCGAGCGAGTTCGGATCCTGGACGACCAGGATCCCTGGCTGAAGGGCCGGGGCGAGATGAGCTTTCGTTGTTGTGTGACGCTCGGCTCGGGGGCTGGCCGGCGCCACACGGCACGGCTGCCCGAGGCCGGCGTGGTGAAGATCTCGGACCAGCCAGGCCGCAACGAGCACCGCTTCGACGCCTGCATCTTCGACGGTTATGTGGCCGAAGCTGACGCCATGCTCCTGGAGGTCTTCCCCACCGAGCACGACTGGCTCGATCGTGACGACCCTCTGTGTGCCTATCGCCGCCAGTTCAGCCAGCCGCCCGAGACGTGGGTCGGGAACTATCGCCCCAATGACGAGGGTCCAGGTGACGCCGAGCGCCGCCCGGGCTGGGAGCTCGACTACCGCATCGAGTCCCTCCCTCTGAGGTAGGCCGCGAGGAGGCGAAGGTCGAGGGCGCCGGGCCCCGCCCCAGAGACTGGGATCGGCGAGGGGCGTCACGGAGGCATCCGTTCGTAGGCGTTGCGCGCCCTCTTGGCCCCGCTGGCAGGTCGGACCAGCCCGAGCCGCTTGACGACCGGCGTTCCTGGTTTACATTGAGCCCCGCTGCTGCGGTGTGCGACCCCCTCGTTCGCGCACCGGGTCCAAATCGGGGGAGAGTGAGCCGCGGCCCCGTCGCGTGATCGCGCCGGCCGCGTGCGTCTTCGTGGATTGGACAGCAGCATGGTTGGCAAATTGCATCTCGATGCGGTGGTGCGTCGCCTGGATGGCGCGACGGCCCGCATCGACAATCCGTTCGGTATTCCGATCACCCTCGTGGCCAGGGAGGATGTCGTCGTCGAGGCCGACGGCATCGAGGAGCTCCTCCGGTTCGCCTCGCTTGAAGGCACGCTCCGCGATCTTCAGACCTGGGAGAAGGCGGGCAGGATTGCCCCGTTCTGGGGCGGCACCGCCGGCGAGATCCGCTCCATCGTGCTCACGCCCGACTTTCACAAGGGCGCCGGCATCCCCGTGGGCACCGTCGTGGATGCCCGCGGGTTCGTGGTGCCGCAGGCCGTCGGCAACGACGTCTGTTGCGGCATGCGCCTGCTCGCGACGGACGTGGACCGGGACGAGCTCGCGCCGCACATCGGCGCCCTGAAGCAGCGGCTCCGCGCGATCTTCTTCCAGGGCCAGCGCGATATCCCCATGTCGCCGCGCCAGCGCGCGGCGATGCTCCGTGACGGCCTGTCCGGGCTGCACGAGACGGCGGCGGACAACGCCCGCACCGGCCTGTGGGCCCACTACGATCCTCGCGCCCAGCGCGCGGATCTCGATCGCGTGCACTTCCACGGCGGGCTCCCCGCGCGTGGGACGTTCGCGTTCGACGCGTACATCCAGGCGTCGGGCCGCGCGGACGGGCGTGACATCCAGATCGGCACGGTCGGCGGCGGCAACCATTTCGTCGAGATACAGGCCGTCGACGAGCTGGTGGACGGCGCGACGGCGCGCTCGTTCGGGCTCTCGAAGAACGCCGTCACGATCATGGCCCATGCGGGCTCCGTCGGGCTCGGACACGCGGTCGGCGGCTATTTCAACGAGCGCGCCCGCGCGCTGTACCCCGCGGGGGTGCCCCATCCGGCGCACGGCTTCTATGTGCTGCCGGCGGTGGGCCCCCACGCCCACGAGGCCTCCGTCTACCTCGACGCGATGCGGAACGCCGCGAACTTCGCGTTCGCGAACCGCCTCTTCCTGGGCCTCATGGTGGTGCGGGCGATGCGGGAGGTCCTTGGCCGTCACGTCACGAGCACGCTCGTGTACGACGCGCCGCACAACCTCATCTGGGAGCCCGACGGGGCCGAGCCGCGCTACTTGCACCGCAAGGGCGCGACGCCCGCCGGGGGACCCGATGGTGAGGGCGGAGCGTTCTCGTACACCGGTGACCCGGTGATCATCCCCGGCTCGATGGGCGACTCGAGCTGGGTGCTCGCGGGCGCAGGGCACGCGGCGCTGCTCGCGAGCGCGTGCCACGGCGCGGGCCGCAGCCTCACGCGCGGCCGCTCCGCGCACGCGGACGAGGACGTCTACCGGCGCGCGGTCGAGAAGCTGCACGTCGTGACGCCGCTCGACCCCGACGCGCCTCACGTGCGGCGGCGGCGCGACATCCTCGCGAAGTACCACCAGCGGATGAAGGAGGAGGCGCCGTATGCCTACAAGCCCATCACGCCGGTGGTGCGCTCCGTCGAGGAGGCGGGGATCGCGCGGCGCGTGGCGCGCCTCTGGCCGCTCGTCACGGTCAAGGGATGAGGGCACGAGCCGGACGACCGCTCCGCCCGCGAGCGGGCGGCTGAGGTGCGCCGGCTCCTGGTTCCACCGGCCGAGCGCCTACCGGCGCCGACGCCCAAGAACGAGCGCAGAAGCGGCCAGCCAGAGAGCGGCGGCGAGTCCGCCGCCCCCGGTGCTCGCGCCCGCCCGGCAAGCGCACGAGCCGTCCGAGTCGTCGCCGGTCGCGTCGTTCCCACCGGAGGGTCCGGCGCTGCCGCCGTTGCCCGAGCCGGCGGAGGCGGTCGTTCCGCCGGTGCCTCCGGTGACCGAGCCGCCGCTGCCCGAGGTCGTGGCCCCGGCGTCGGCGCTGCCGCCGGTGCCCGAGGGCGCGCCCCCGGCGCCGTCGCTGCCACCGCTGCCGCCCGCTCCCTGGTCCGAGCCGCCGGCACCGCCTCCGCCGCCGTCGCCCCCGCCCGGCATGGTGGGCCCGGTGAACCGCCACCAGTTGAACTTGAAGAGGTCGCCGCCGCCACCGACGAACTTCAGGAACAGGTCGTGTTTCCCGCTGCCCCCGCTGACCGCACAGGTCTTGGTGGTCCAGGACGACGCGCCCGAGACGTCGCACGTCCCGAGCAGCGTGCCGTTCTGGCTGTCGAGGCGGAGCTCGATCTTCGCGTCGCTGGCTGCGGACGACACCCGAGCCTCGAAGGACGTCACGCCGTCCAGGAAGTCGACGTTCTTCACCTTGATGTAGTCGCCGTTGCTGATGGACGAGACGTTCATGCCGGCGCCGGTGTCGGTGCACACCTCGGTCTTGAGCCCGGACGAGAAGGCGATGGTCTCGGCCTCGACTTGCTTGAACGGATCCAGCGTGGCGATGGCGGGCGGTCCATTCGTGGACATCGTGAGGGCCGGAATGCTGCCGTCGGCGCCGTACGTGAACTCCTCCACGCAGACCGAGCGCTTGAAGTCACCGCCGCCCGGCAGTGCGCTGTTGTGATAGAAAAAGTACGAGTGCCCCTTGTAGTCGACGATGCCGGCGTGATTGGTGTAGGTGCGGCCAGCGCCCATGATGTCGCCGCGGAAGGTCCAGGGCCCGGTCGGACTGTTGCTGGTCGCGTAGCTGATCTTCTCGGTCCCGGCGATGGCGGCGTAGACGAGGTAGTACAGCGACCCTCGCTTGTGGAGCCACGGCCCCTCGGTGAAGCCGTTCAACGGCACCTCGGTGATGCTTCCCGAGGTGCTGATCATGTCCGAGTTCAGCTTCACGTGCCGGAGCTTGGCATTCCCCCAGTACATGTGGGCCTGTCCATCGTCGTCGACGAACACCGTCGGGTCGATGTTGCCGCCTCCGGGCGCCACGGCCAGCTCCTTTCCCAGCGGATCCATGAACGGGCCTGCCACATTGTCCGATACGCCAACGCCGATCTTCGCGCCGGTGTTGTTGTTCAGCGGCACGTACAGATAGTACTTGCCGTTCCTGGCGATACCCTGCGGCGCCCACGCACTGTCGGTTCCCCACTTGAAGCTCTTGTAGCTCGCCACCGAGCCGTGGTCCCTCCAGTTGACCATGTCCGTGGTGGAGTAGAGCCTCCAGTCGTTCATGGTGTAGAAGTTGTTCACCGAGACGTCCTCGTCGTGGGACGTGTAGAGGTACAACGTGCCTTCGTGCACCATGGGGGCGGGGTCGGCCGTGTAGAAGGTCTGCACGATCGGGTTGTCCGCCCGAGCGGGGGAGGGGATCGCGGCGACGAGGCCCAGCGCCATCGCCGACAGGGTCATTCTTCTTGCTCGGTAGAACGTTGTATTTAAGCGCACGTTGAATCCTCTCGCGAGCGAAATTGCCGGCGCCCCGCACCCCTGGTGCTGACTCGACGGAGGCGCCATCCAATGAGAGGCAGCCCACGCAAAGGCACGCAGGACGACCCCCCAGGGCAAAGCACAAGTATACCCTTTCGAAATGTGAACGATCACATTCCTGGTGTCAAACCCAATCGACCGGCCCGGGCGGGATCCTCGATCCCGAAGGGAGGACAGCGCTGGCGGGCTCTTCCGGAGCGCCGCGTCACGGGGGCGGGCGGGCGCCGGACCGCGGTGATCGCAGGCTCGATGCGCTCGATGCCCACCTGCGCATGGACGGCTGGCGCTTCGATGCCGGCCTGCGCACGGACGGCTGGCGCTCGATGCCGCAGGCGGCCGGCGCCCCGGATATCGCCTCTTGTGCGCGACGACTCGAGCGCGCGCTCCGGCCAAGAGCTCGCCCCATCACCGGCCGATTTGGTTTGACGTCGTTCATGTGAACGATCACATTTGGGGCTGCGATGGGGTTGTCGAGCTTGCCCTTTGACCGGATCAGGAGACGCCAGATGTCGATAAGTAGGAAGCTGATGGGGGCCATGATCATGAGCGTCGGCATTGGCTCTGCCGGCGGTTTTGCGGGCGCAGCATGGGCCGCGGGCGCGAAGGCGGACGTCCCCGCGTCGGTCGCCGAGGGGAAGGATTTTGGCTGCGGCGCAAAAGGACAGAAGGCCTGTCCGATGCAGGGCTGGATGAAGACGGTGATGCAGTCGGCGACCACGAGCGGCGACGGCGCGAAGATCGCGTCGGCGCTGGACTATGTGGCGTCGAAGCCGCCGCCCGGGATGCCGAAGTGGGTCGCGATATCGAAGGAAGGCGCGGAGAAGGCCAGGAAGGGCGATATCGACGGCGCCAAGGCGAGCTGCAAGGTCTGCCATGATCTGTACAAGGCGGAGTACAAGGCGAAGCTCCGTGATGCCGCCTTCTGAGGCGCCGCGCTCTGCTCTCGCCTTTGTCGAGCGACAGTAAACCTGGCACCCCCTCCTTCCCGCTGACCCTGAGCCAACGCTCGAACACGTGCAGCACGACGCGGGCACGCTCGTGCTGACCCCCCGAAGCTCGCGGTCCTTCAAACAACGCGCATGCCGCGGGGCCCGAGCTCGCGACCGCTGCCCGGGACCGGCAGAGCGCCCGCGATGCGCAACCACGCGCGAAGGTGAGCGAGGTTTCGCTCAACCACGCGCGCAAGTGAGCGAGGTTTCGCTCAGTCCCCATCGCGACGAAGGAGGCAGCGTCACAGGCAGGCGTCCGGCGGCCCCGGCCCACTGCGAATGGCCCGAGGATGCGGGGGGTTGATGCGCGGGCACCCGCCTTGCTCTGAGGGAGCAGCAAACCTTCACAAGGAGCTGCTCAGATGAAGAACACCGTTCGCGCCGGGCTCGCCATCCTGTCTCTTGCCTCCGGCCTCCTGGCCGGCTGCGTCGTGGCCCCCGAGGAAACGACCACTCCGGAAGAGACGACCGACGTGACAGAGGCGCTCGTGAACAACGGAGGCGGCGCCGGTTCGCTCGGTTGGTGGTGCAGCGACGACGGAACCTGCACGTGCGAGGGTGGAACGCTGTCGTCAGACTGCTGGGGGCTCTCTCAGTACTGCATCGACAGGTTCGAGTGTCGCATCAATCCACCGTACCTGTGCTATTGCCACTGGAAGCTCGTGCGGCAACACCCTGGCGTCAAGGCGACGACCGGGATAGTCGGGAACGGGACAGTCGGGACGGCGATCAGTCCGTGAGTGCCCGCGCGGCGGCAGGGCTCGCCTGGGCGGACTCGGATCACCTCCATGCTCGTCACCTGCTCGGCGAGGGGATCCGCGCCTTCTCCGCGCGCGCCGCCGCCCCGCTCCGGCTGCTCACGCCGACCTGACGCGCGCAGGATCCACGAACCGGCGTGTCTGCGTGAGTGGTCTGCTCGAACGACGGCCACTCGAGCAGGTCGCCTCGCGGTCGCGTCCTCGGAAAGGGGAGGCGACGCCTCTTCGACTTCGGTCGTCCTGGTCGACGGCGCCCTTCATCACGAAGGCTTGGCCGCGTCTTCGGGGAACGACTCCGGCGCCGGCAAACGAGCGAGAGGCTCCCCGATGGGCGGCGGAGCGAGGTGCCAGCTCAGGACCCCCAGTACCGCCACGGCGACGTAAATGACGAGGAAGACGCCAAGCCCGAAGACCACGCCCTTCTCCGAGGCATAACCGAGCACCGGAAACACAAGCGAAAAAAAGAGCTCGCGCACGCCGATGCCAGAGACGGAGATCGGCAGCAAGCCGAGCAGGCTTGCGACGGCGAGCAGGCAACAGATATCGAAAAAACCAATGGGAGCCCCGAGCGCGCCAGCCAGCCAGTAACCTTGGAGGAAATTCAAGAGCAGCGCGGAGAGCGAGAGCAAGAGCGCGAGCCCGACGTGATGCGCCCGCTGCGCCCGAAGCGCGGCGAGGAAGCGCTCGAACCCCTCGCTCGAGAAATCACCGGGCAGCCGCCGATACACGGCGCCGACCGCGCGACGAGCGAGCGGACGATAGAAGAGGACAAGCGGCCCGAGCGCGACGAGGCCCACGCCGAGCCAGGTGATCTTCGCGAGATCCCCGGCGATGACGCCGGAGAAACGAGCGATGCCGACCGCGACGAACGCGAGGAGGACATAGAGATCAAAGAGCCTGTCGAGCACGACGAGCGCCATCCCCTCGGCATAAGGCATCTCGATGTCGTGCCGGAGATACTGGACCCGCAAGACATCGCCCACGCGCCCCGGGGTCATCAGGCCGACGTAGACGGTGGCGAGGAACGACGTCCAGGCCCGCGCCCGAGGGAGGCGGAGCCCACGCGCCGCGAGCAACACATCCCAGCGGAGCACCTTGAACCATAAAACGCCGAGGTTCGCGGCGAGGGCGAGGAGCAGAGGCGCGACGTCGGCCGCGAGCAAGGCGTCGAGCGCGACGCGCGAGTCGCGCATACGAAGGAAAACGAGCACGAGGAGCAGCGGCCCCACGAGCTGAATACCGAGCCTGAGGAGCCTCCTCCGCGAATCCTTCGAATTCTTCGGCGCCACGGGCCAAAAGCCCTACTCAGGGTCCTTGCGACCGAGGATGCAAAGGTTGATCATGAGCCGGGAGACGACCTGAAGATGCTCGTCGAAATAACGAGAGAGCTCGTGGAGGCCAAACTGGAACGGGAAGAGGTGCAGCCCCTTGCGCCGGATGATCTTGACCCCCCCGTCCCCGAGAGGACGCGCGAGCGACCCCCACGTGCTGAAATTCTCGTGGCCGTCAAAAGCCCGAAGCTCGAGGCGAGACGCGAGGCGGACGACAGGCTGCCACAAGAGATTCGGCGTGCTGAGCGAGAGATACCCGCCGGGCTTGAGCACCCCCGCCATTTGCCGGAGGCAAGCCTGCGGATCCGGGGTATGCTCGATGCACTCGGACGAGAGCACGAGATCGAATCGATCGCGGCCGAATTGATCGACGAGGCGGAGCGCGTCGGCGACGACGGCCTCGCAGCCGACCCTCTTGCGCGTGGCCTCGACGAGGTTCGGGCCGAGATCACAGGCCGTGACGATGGCCCCGCGCTTCGCGAGCGCCTCGCTGAAGTACCCGAGGCCGCAGCCGACGTCGAGCGCGTGTTTGCCGCGGACCATCTCGTCCGTGAGAAACTCGCCGACGAGCGTCTCGACGCGGCGCCGCGTATCGTACTGGGAGAGCGCTTTCTCGAAGCGATCACCGAGCCGGTCGTGGGAGTATTCTCGTTGATCGGGCACGCGGCTTGACATCGTCATCCCTGCTCATTCGCGAACTCGAGGGGCGCCTCCGTCCGTGCGTTCTTCTTGGCCGCAGCGGACGTCGCGCGCCTCGGGCGCTCTTCGGGGGTTTGTTTGAAAACGTAAAGGGGCCTGCCCTTCACCTGCTCGAATATACGCGCGAGATATTCACCAATGAGCCCCGTGAACGCGAGCTGAAGCCCGCCCAGGATGAGCAGCGTGCCGAGCAGCGAGCTCCAGCCGGGCTCCGTGTCGTGCAGCCATAACGCTCGCCCGATGACGTACACGAGGTAAAGCGCCCCGAGCGCGGCGATCCCCACGCCGACCCGGGTCGCGAGCCGGATCGGCGCGACGGAGAATGCGAAGACGGCATCGAGCGCGAGCCGCAGCATCTTCCGCAACGAATACTTCGAATGCCCCGCAGCGCGAGGCGGCGCGACGTACGGGAGGTACGCGCGGCGAAAACCCATCCACGCGACAAGGCCCCGGACAAACCGGTGCCGCTCGGGCATACCGGCGAGCACCTTGCGCGCCTTGCGCGACATCAAGCAGAAATCAGCCGCGCCAGGCTCGATCCGGGTGTCGCTGAGCCAGTTGATGACCGTGTAAAACCCATCCGAGCTCAGCCGCTTGAAGAGCGTGGCGTCGTCCGTGCTCCTCCGGACGGCCGATACGACGTCATGCCCCGCCCGCCACGAAACGAGCATCTCCGGGATCAGCGTCGGCGGATGCTGGAGATCCGAGTCCATCACGATCGTCGCGTCCCCGCGCGATTTCGCGATGCCCGCCGAAATGGCCACCTGATGCCCGAAATTGCGGGACAACGAGTACACGAGCACCCGCTCGTCCCGGTCGGCGAGGGCGTTGAGCACGTCGAGCGTCGCGTCGCTGCTGCCGTCGTCGACGAGCAGGATGCGGTGATCGATGTCCTTCAGCGAAGAAAGAACAGCCTTCAGCGCGTCGTAAAATGCGCCGATGACCTCTGCTTCGTTGTAGCAAGGGCTCACCACATAAAGCACAGGCTTCTTGACGCTCATCAGGCGCGGCTCGCGCATGTACCCGCGCATGCTACCCGATAAGCTTGCCATGTCAACGGCCAATCACGGACCCCGAGGCCTCACCGGAGCCCGCCCGGGCACGCCTCGCCGCCTCCGCGCGCCCGCTCTTCGCCTCCGCGTGCCCGCTCTTCACCTCCGCGTGTCCGCTCTTCACCTCCGCGTGTCCGCTCTTCAGCAAGTCCGAGAGGTGTCTGCCGTCCGGCCGAGCCCGTCCTCCCAGCGCACGCCGGGCTCGTATCCGAGCAGCTCGAAAGCCCGAGAAAACTAGGCGAGCGAGTGATGCACCTCCCCAGCCCTCGGGCCCTCGTGCTCGATCGGCAGCGGCCGGCCAGGCTGCCGCTCGAGCTCTCGGCGAAGCGGAATGCGTCAATGTAATTGAGACACCAACTGGTCGGCAGACACACAGAACGCACGGCTCGTGCTGAGCACGTCGAATCACGGCGCCAACCAGGGCGGCGAGGAGCACATTCGCCGCGAGCATTGCGTGCACGCCGACGGCAAGCTGGCCTTGCAGTACAAGCCCGGTCGCATGTCGTGTGAGCCGTTCCGCGAGTACAACACCCAGGGCAACGGCGTCTACGGGCGGTCGCCGCGGTCGAACGAAGAGTGGCAGTCGTTCAGCGACTCATGCCCTGGCGACATCATCGACACCCGGAACGTCCCGTGGGGGGGCCGCGAGCGCCGGCATGCACGAATTCGTGATCGACGTCCCTGACGCGACCTTCGTCGACGGCGACGAGCTGGTCCCCACGCTGGGCGGCTCGAGGACGCACGGATGATCCGCGTCTCGCGAAGCGCCTGGGCCTTTCCGGACGTCACGCCGCCCCGCGCGACCCGTCGCCGAAGAGCAGCGCGCGGAGCGCCTCGGCCTCCCGCTGCGCCCGCGCCACGATGGGCAAGAGCCCCACGAGGCACTCGACCGGCACCTCGCGCACCAGGATCACCCCGTTCTGGCTGCGGAACACGCGCACGCCGCGCGCCCGGAGCCTCGCCGGGCTGATCTCGAGCATCACGTCGACCTTCGCGCGCTTGCCCACCGCGCTGCCCAGCGCGTCGGTGCAGTGGACGTGCGTGCGCGCCGCCGGCCGGATCCCGTCGCGCGCGATGCCCCTCACGGCGTCCACGCTGGTGCCGTGCCAGATCGACGCGTCGCCGTGGACCTCCTCCCACGACGCCTCGAGGCCCGCGAGCGTCACCGGCATCCCGTCGCGCGAGTGCCCTTGCGAGGCGCGCACCCGGTCGCCGCGGATCTCGAGGCGGTTCTTCGTGTTCTTCTCCACCACCTCGTCGAGCACCGGCCGGGAGATCCGGAGCGCCTTGAGGACGTCGTCCACGGCCACCCAGCCGGCGTCGTCCATGGCGACGCCCTGCGAGGGCGCCGCGTGGCGGAGCAGCCAGGAGAGCTTCTTGCTCGTGTCGGTCAAGCGATCGCGGCCCATCGTCAAGCTCCATTCTCGTCTCGTGAACCGGAGCCGCGGCCCGCGATTCGCGCGGGCACGCAGAGGCCTCCGGGAGGTCCCTGGACGGAGCAGGGACCGGGACCGAAACCGTGAAGGGAATCGGCACGAGGAAAGAATAGACGCCCGGTTATCATCCGGAAGAAGTATTTCTGGAGTCGCTATCGCGTTTCGCGATAGCGTGCCGCCATGCTCAACCTCGACTGGCTCGGCGCCTTCGTGGTCTTCACCGAGCACCTCAACTTCACGCGCGCGGCGCGGGCGCTCCACGTCTCGCAGCCTGCGCTCCACGCCCAGATCGGCAAGCTGGGCGAGGCGCTCGGCGTCACGCTCTACCAGCGGCGCGGGCAGCGGCTGGAGCTCACGGCCGACGGCAAGCGCGTCGCCGCGTTCGGGCGCGAGGTCGGCGAGCGGACGCGCTCGTTCCTCGACGTGCTCCGCCACGGCGAGAGCCGGGAGCCGGTGGTGCTCTGCGCCGGGGAGGGCTCGTACCTCTACCTGCTCGGCGAGGGGATCCGCGCCTTCTCCGCGCGCGCCGCCGCCCCGCTCCGGCTGCTCACGCGCGACCGCGAGGGCACGCTCGAGGCCGTCGCGGCGGGCGAGGCGCACCTCGGCGTCGCGCCGCTCGAGGGGGCGCCGGACGGGCTCGCCGCCGATCGCCTCACCGAGGTGGCGCAGGTCCTTGTCGTCCCCGACGGCCACCCGCTCGCCCGGAAGCGCCACATCCGGCTGCGCGACCTCGAGGGGGCGCGGCTCGTCGTCCCCGGCCCGTCGCGGCCCCACCGGGCCCTGCTCGCGCAGGCGCTGCTCTCGGCGGGTGTCCGCTGGGAGCCGGCGGTCGAGGCGAACGGCTGGGAGCTGATGCTCCACTTCGTCCAGCTCGGGGTCGGCATCGCGGTGGTCAACGCCTGCTGCCGCCTCCCCCGCGGCCTCGTCGCGCGCCCGCTGCCCGAGCTGCCGCGCAAGGTCTTCTATCTCGTCCGCCGGCGCGGCGGCGAGCTCCAGGGCGCGACCGCGGAGCTCCGGGACGCGCTGCTCGCACACGCCGCGGCGTGGCAGAGAAACCATGCGGGGGGCGCGTCGGGCGCGTCGGGCGCGTCAGGCGCCGCCCCGACGGCGCCCGCGCGCCGGCGCTGAGCCCCGGCATCGCTCTTCTTGCCGCCTGCCGGCTCTGCCGGTCTCCCTCCCGGGCTCTGGCTCCCGGGCTCAGGCCGCCTTTCTCGACTTCTGCTTGCTCTGCTTCGCCTTCTTGCCGCCGACGTCGTCCGGGCGGCTCACCAGCTTCGAGAAGTAGCTCGGCTCGCCGCTGGCCTTGGCCTCCTGGTACACGAAGGCCAGGTTGGACGATTCGAACTTGTCGAAGAAATCGTCCCACGAGATCTCCTCCAGGGTGTCTTCCCCGCTGTACCCGGGGAAGTCGATCCGGAGGACGCCGGGCTCCCCCTCTTTCTCGGTCCGCGCCACCGTGGCCGGGTGGCCGCCGCGCGCCTCGACCCACGCGCGGATCTCGTCATGGTCGATGGTCATGTGGGACGCGTGGTCGCCTTCGGCGCCTCTCGGGCGGGCCTGCTTCCCGCGAGGACGCTGCTCGGCGCCGCCGGGCTCCTCGTCGATATCGAGCTGGACCTCCACCTCGACGTCGAGCTCTTCCTTCTCACGCTGCTCTCTCGCGCCCCTGGCGCCGCTCGCCTTCTCGGAGCTGCCCTTCGCCGCGCGCGGCGTCGACTTGCCCTTCTGGACCATGTCGTCCGGGCGGCTCACCAGCTTGGAGAAGTTGCTCGGCTGCCCTTCCGCTGTCTTCTCCTGGTACACGAAGGCGAGGTTCGACTCCTCGAACTTGTCGAAGAAGTCCTCCCACGAGATCTCCTCCAGGGTGTCTTCCCCGCTGTACCCCGGGAAATCGATGCGGAGGATGCCAGGCTCGCCGCCCGCCTCGGTGCTCTTCACCGTTGCCGGGCGGCCTCCGCGCGATTCGGCCCACTGGCGGATCTCGTCATGAACGATGGTCGTCTTCGATGAGCTGGCCGACATGGTCTTCCCTCCTGTGCTCGTGCATCGATGGCGCGGGGAACGGCAATCCGCATGCCAGAGACCGATGAGAAGATCCGGGCACGCGATGGCCGACCTCGGCCATACGGCAGCTCCCTGGACCGAGCGCGGCGCGCCGCGGAGCCCGTCGCGCTGCCGAACGACCGCGCCGCCGTGCATGCGGCGCGTCGCGGTCACCAGGCGGAGACCGTGGTGAAAGCAGGGGAGCTCTGCTGTGGTCGACGATGGGCTCGGCGATGCGATTTGCCCCGCCTGCGGCGAAATGCTGCCGGCTGGCGGAGGTCCTCATCGGAGATCGCGTTTCCCTGGATCCGAGTGAACCTGAAGCAGACAGACCGGCAGACTGCCTGCTTGAATGCTGTGACAGACAGACTGCCTGGCTGACAGCAACAGCCCGACACGCGACGCGCGGCGCCCTCACGGAGGCCCACGCGTACGCCGTGAGGGCATCCCGGTGGCGCTCGCCACGGAACCAGGCGTCCCCAGTGTAGCTCGCGCTCGATGCAACCCACGTGCGCCGGGCCAACCCGGTTGGGCGGCCGAGAGATCGCGTGAGCGCGTGTCGACGTGGGGGAGCCGGTCGTGCTACCTAGTATCGAGCGCCGCGATGCGCGCGCTGCCGAGGCCGAGGACGTGACCGCCGCGCACCATCTGCTCCTCCGGGTCGCTGTGATCGCCGTCGCCACGGCGACCGCCGCGACGGCGGGCGCGCGCCCGCCGCGCCCCGCGCCGGCGGCCTCGCAGGCCCACCCGCCGCGCTCCGCGCCGGCGGCCTCGCAGGCCCACCCGCCGCGACGTGCGCCAGCCCCCTCGCCGGGGCGGCCGCCGCGCCCTGCGCCGGCGGCCCCGCAGGCCCTCTTGCCCGCGCCGGCCGCCCCGCAGGCGCCCCCGGCTTCGCTCGCCCCGCCGGCCCTGCCTTCCGCGGCTTCCCCCGAGCCCGCGGCCTGGCGCGCGCTCGTCGTGGGCGGCGGCCCGAGGCCGCCCATGAACCAGGTGGCCATCGAAGGCCACATCCGGTACTTCCAGTCGCTGCTCCCGGCCTGGGCGGAGCGGCGCGTCCTCTTCGCCGACGGGCGCCGGGGCACGCGGAGCGTGCAGTTCCTCGACGGCGACCAGACGCGCTACCGCGCGCCCAGGCTGCCGCGCATCGACGGGGCGACCACCCGCCCCGGGTTCGACGCGATCTGGCGCAGGTTCGTCCACGCGCGCCCCGCCGACCCGTTGCTGCTCTATTTCGCCGGCCACGGGAGCCCGGATCCAGGGCACGACCTCGACAACAACGTATTCGACCTCTGGGGCGGCGGAGCGCTGTCCGTGCGCGACCTCGCTGCCCGCATGAAGGAGCTGCCCGCCAGCACTCCCGTCGTCCTCGTCATGGCCCAGTGCTACTCCGGCTCGTTCGCGAACCTCCTCTTCGAGGGCGGCAGGCCCGACGGCGAGCTGGTCGAGCGCGACATCGTCGGCTTCTTCGCGGCGACCCGGGACCGCCCCGCGTCGGGCTGCACGCCCGAGATCGACGAGGCGGACTACACCGATTTCAGCAGCTTCTTCTTCGCCGCCCTCTCGGGCGTCGATCGCCTCGGGAAGCGCGTCGACGGCGCCGATTACGACCGGAACCAGCTCGTGGGGATGAACGAGGCGTTCGCGTACGCCCTCCTCCACCAGGAGACGGGCGACGTGCCGGTCGCGACGTCCGATGTGTTCCTGCGCCGCTTCGTCAACAAGCCCGATCACGAGACCATGGCGACGCCCTATTCCAGGGTCCTCTCGTGGTCGACCCCGGCGGAGCGGGCCGCGCTCGAGGGGCTCTCGGACGCGCTGGGCCTCCACGGAGAGCACCGGCTGCGGGCCGCCTACGAGCGCGAGTTCGGGCCCCGGGCGGGCAGGAGAGACGTCGAGGACGTGGACTCGGCCCACCGCCTGCGGTTCATCCGGCTCGCCAAGAGCGTGGTGCTCGCGCGGACGCTGCGGCAGAGCGGCCACCGCGCGAGGATCGAGCGCTTCGAGCGGCTGCGCGCCGCCGAGGCGCGCAATCCGCTCGTCGAGGTCAGGGCGGCGAGCCAGGCGCGACAGGACGGCCGGCGGCGCGCCGCCCGGTGATCCCGGGCTGGCCCAGCCCGCCCGCCCGAGGCGCTATCGGACCACCGGACAGCCGCGCTCGCCGCGGGGCGAGGCGCGCGTCATCGCCCGCGGCTCTCGTCCCGCAGCATCGCGATCAGATCGGTCGCGCCAGGGTCGATTCCCATCTGTGTGAGCAGGGTGGTCACCTGACCGCGGTGATGGGTCTGATGATTGAAGAAGTGCCCCACGGACCACCAGAGCGGAGAGGTGTAGACCGTCCCGCTCCGCGTGTACGTCAGGTCGCCCGCGAGCGCCCGGTCATCGATCTCGTGCACCCAGGCGAGGATATCCGCGTCCGTCCTGGCGCGCTCGCGGGAGAGATCGCCGAAGTCCGCGTAGAGCTCCTGCGAGAGCGCGGTGATCTCGATGGCCTTCCCGCTCGGATCGCGGGAGACGAACCGCTCCGCGCCGCCGGTGAAGCGCCCCATCCACGTGCGGTCGGCGAGCAGGATATGGTTCAACGTGCCGTGGATCGACCGGAAGAAGGCCCCGCGATCGCGCTTGCGCTCCACGTCGTCGAGCTCGCCGACCAGCGCAAAGAGCCTGTCGTTCATCCACCGGTTGTAGCGAGCCAAGGCGCGGTACTGGTCGATCCAGCTCATGAGCGACTCCTCATTGTTCGAGAGCAGGCGCGAACGCTACCACGCCCGCCCCCGACGGCGAAACCGGGCCAGCACCGCCGCTGTCACCCGCGGCGTCGCGGCCGGCGCGCTACCCCCGGGACCGCGCGCCTCGGGCGCATCGCCGGCAGCCGTAGAGATCGCGCGCAGCCATCGAGATCGCGCTTGCTCGGTCCGTTATGGCGGACTATTGTCCTTGATAGCAGACGCGTGGCGCTCGGGGAGAGACCCTCCATTCGGACCCGTCTTTCGCCGATCTCCACCTCCTCTCCCAAGGAGCCATGATGGTCAGCCTTTCGCTCGATTCAGCTGTCCTGGCCGAGACGTATGATCGCGTCAGCGATCGGCAGTTCAACCACGGAAAGCTGCTCATCGAAGATCTCCAGATTTCTCCGGGCGAGCGCGTGCTCGACGTCGGGTGTGGGACGGGCCGGCTCGGGGCCTACGTCGCGGATCTGGTCGGCCCCTCCGGCGCGGTGGCCGGCGTCGATCCGCTGCCGCTCCGGGTCGAGCTGGCGAACGAGAAGCGCCGGCCGAACTTCCGCGCCAGCGTCGGGCAGGCCGAGGATCTCTCCCAGTTCGCCGCCGGGAGCTTCGATGTCGTGTTCCTGAACAGCGTGCTCCACTGGCTGCCCGAGAAGCTCGGCCCGCTGCGCGAGGCGCGCCGGGTGCTCGAGCGGGGAGGGCGTCTCGGCATCAGCTCGGCCGCCAGGGAGCGCCCGCACGAGCTCGAGCAGGTGATCGAGGGTGTGCGGTCGTCTCTCGGCGTGACCGCCGCCGCGGAGACGCTCGGCAGCACGACCTACAAGGTGACCTCGGACGACCTGACGAGCACCCTCCTGCTCGCCGGCTTCGAGGATCCGAGGCTCCAGATCCGCACCTTCACGGACCATTTCGCGGACACGGACGACGTGATCGCGTTCTACCTGGCCAGCTCGTTCGGCAACTTCCTGTCCAACCTCGATCCGGCGGAGGCCGTGCGGGTCAAGGCGGCGCTCGCGGCCGAGCTCGAGCGCCGCCGCGCGCCGGAGGGGATCCGGCTGCAACGTCACCTGATCTTCGCCGTCGCGCGCGCCGGCGGCTGACCGGCCGCGCCGCGGAACACAACATCGAGGCGGGGGCCACGCCCGCCCGGGGGACGCCGGCCGCTGCGGGCTCCCGAGGTGCTTCTCCGGCACCACCGGAGCAGCAGGCGCTGCGCTCGGAGCAGCAAGCGCTGCCTCCCGAGCAGCAAGCCGGAGCCGCCGCGATCGACGCGGCGGCGCTGGCATCTCCGGGCGATTCGGGCACAGCCCCTGCATTCGGCCGCGCCGCCGCCGCCCTGCCTTCCGGACATCCTTCCCCACGGGGCGGCGCGAGGAGCTCGCCCATGGAGTATACCAATCTCGGTTCGACTGGTCTCAAGGTCTCGCGGATCTGTCTCGGCGCCATGACCTTCGGCTCGCCCAAATGGCGGGATTGGGTGCTCGACGAGGCGGCGAGCCGCCCGCTCATCAAGCGAGCGCTGGACCTCGGTATCAACTTCTTCGACACGGCCGACGTCTACTCGCTCGGCGAGAGCGAGTCGGTGCTGGGCCGCGCGCTCAAGGATCTCGGCCCCTCGCGCGACAGGCTGGTGATCGCGACCAAGGTCAACGGCCCCATGGGCGACGACCCGAACCAGCGCGGGCTCTCGCGCAAGCACATCAGGCACTCCATCGACGACAGCCTTCGCCGGCTCGGCACCGATTACGTCGACCTCTATCAGATCCACCGCTTCGATCCGAACACGCCCATCGAGGAGACGCTCGACGCGCTCAACGAGGTCGTCAAGGCGGGCAAGGCGCTCTACCTCGGCGCGTCGTCCATGTTCGCGTGGCAGTTCGCGAAGACGCTCCACGCCTCGGACAGGCTGGGCCTCCACCGGTTCGTGGCCATGCAGAACCATTACAACCTCGTTTACCGGGAGGAGGAGCGCGAGGTGATCCCGCTCTGCAGGTCCGAGGGCATCGGGGTCATCCCGTGGAGCCCGCTCGCGCGCGGGTTCCTGGCGGGCAACCGGGGCAAGGACGGGAAGGGGGAGACGGTCCGCGCGAAGAGCGATGAGTTCGCCCAGCGGCTCTATTTCCAGGACTCCGACTTCACCGTCGTCGAGAAGGTGACCGAGATCGCCGCGAGGCGCGGCGTGCCGAACGCGCAGGTGGCGCTCGCGTGGCTGCTCCAGCAGCCCGGGGTGACCGCGCCGATCGTCGGAGCGACCAAGCTGTCGCACGTCAACGACGCGGCCAAGGCGGTGGAGCTCAAGCTCGACGCCGAGGAGCTGCGCGCGCTCGCCGAGCCGTACCGGCCGCACCCGGTGCTCGGCCACAGCTGAGCGCGCCGCCGAGCCCCGCCCGCGCTCGCCGTGCGGCCCGCGCCGGAAGGCGACCTGCCCGACCCGGACGGTGCGCATCAGGTGAACACCCTGGCGCGGGGGGCCCGTGGTCCTCCCGAGGTAGCGCGCGCCGGTTGCGTGGCCGCGCGCCTCTGCGAGGATACGGCGCCGGCAGGGGCGGGGAGCCCGGTGAGCGCCCGCGCGCTCGACGACGATCGAGGAGCGTTGAGCCCGCCGCTCGGGGGGCAGGTGAGCGAACGACTCGACGTAGAGGTGCTGAGCCGCCGCGAGGAGCTCGAGGCGCTGCGGGAGCCGTGGAGCGCGCTGTGGCAGCGCTGCCCGGCGGCGACGGCGTTCCAGCGGCCGGAGTGGCTGATCCCGTGGTGCCGCGCGCTCGGGCCCGAGGAGGTGCTCGCCCTGGTCTTCCGGTCGGACGAGGGGCTCGTCGGCCTCGCGCCCCTCGCGGTTCACCGCATCGGCGACGAGCGCGTCGTCGCGCTGCTCGGCGCCGGGATCACCGATTACAACGATGTCCTGGCCGCGTCCGGGTACGAGCGCGCGGTCGCGGACGCGGCGCTCGCTTGCCTCGAAGAGCGCGCCGACGCGTGGGACGTCGCCGATCTCCACGACCTGCGCGCGTCGTCGCCGCTGCTCCTCGCCGAGGCGCCGCCCGGCTGGTCGGACGAGGTCGAGAAGCACGAGGCGTGTCCGGCGGTGACGATCCCCGAGGGCGCCGCGCCGGACGAGCTGCTTCCGCCGGGGATGCGCGCGCGCGTCGCCCGCGCGCGGAAGCGGCTCGCGCGGGCCGGAGACCTGCGCCTCGACGTGGCCGACGCGGCGAGCGTGGACGAGCTGCTCGACGCGCTGTTCGCGAACCACAAGGCGCGCTGGCGCTCGCGCGGCGAGGGGGGCGTGCTCGACGAGGCGCTCCGGCCGTTCCACCGCGAGGCCGCGCGCGCGCTGTGCGCGCGGGGCGCGCTGCGGCTCTTCGGCCTGCGGCTCGACGGGCGGATCATCGCGTCGCTCTACGGGTTCGCCGAGCGCGGCGGGCTCGCGTCGTACATCACCGGCTTCGATCCGGAGCTCGCGTGGTACAGCCCGGGGCTCGTGATGCTCGCCAGCGCGATCGAGCACGCGGCGCGCGAGGGCGCGCGGACCGTGGACTTCCTCCGCGGCCGCGAGCCGTACAAGTACGACTGGGGCGCCGTCGACCGCTGGACGTTCCGCCGGCGGCTGCGGCGCCGGGGCGCGCGCGGGGCCGGGCGAGAGGTCGGGGAGGGCGATGGCGCGGTGCAGGCCGTGATGTCCGGCGAGGCGTCGCCGGAGGTCGGCCTGGTGCGGCTGCTCGGCGCCGCGGGGGACCTCGCGGCCGCCGCGCGCGTGATCGACGCCGCGCACGCCGCGGGGCCGGCGGCGGGGGAGGGGGCGGCGCGACTCGAGGCGCTGCGCCGCTGCCTGGACGAGCGGCGCGCCGCGTGCGCGACCGTGGCGGCGATGCTGGGCGCGCACCGGGACGCGGGGCTCGCCGGCGCGGACGCGCGGGGGGCCTGTCGCTCCGCCGCGCGGCTGTTCGACGAGCTCTGCGAGCGCTCGGAGGAGGCGAGCGTCGCCGCGTACTCGCTCGGCGATCCGGAGATCCTCGAGCGCGCGACGCGGGAGGTGGTCGAGCTCCTCGAGCGGTGGGGCGCGATCGGGGAGGACCGCGCCATCCTGCAGATAGGCTGCGGGATCGGCCGCTTCGAGGCGGCGCTCGCGCCGAGGGTGCGCGAGGCGTGGGGGCTCGACGTCTCGCCGCGCATGATCGAGGCCGCGCGGCGCCGCTGCGCGGGACGCTCGAACGTCGTGCTCGCGGTCTCGTCGGGCGTCGATCTGGGCGGCGCGCCGTCGGCCCGCTTCGATCTCGTGTACGCGGTCGACTCGTTCCCGTACGTCGTCGCCGCGGGCGCGGAGGTCGTGGATCGGCTCGTCGCGGAGGCGCGCCGGACGCTGCGGCAGGGCGGGGAGCTCGTCGTCCTGGGCTACTCGTACCGCGGCGACCCCGCGCGCGACGCGGCCGACGTCGCGCGGCTGGCGGCCCGCCACGGGTTCGACGTCCTCGCGAGCGGCGAGCGGGCGTTCTTGCTGTGGGACGCGCGGGCGTACCGGCTGCGGAGGATCGAGCACCGGTGAGGCGCGCTCGAACCGCGACGTCACGCGGGAGATCGACAGAAGGCCGACCGCGGACGAGGCCTGTCGGAATCCTGCCGGCCCGGCGGTCAGGCGAGGAAGAAGCGCTCGCGCGCGCACGTAGCAATCGACACAAGGTGCTTGCCATGAAGACATCGATCCACGGTGCGTTTGCTCTCCTCCTGTGTTGCCTGACCCTGCCCGCCTGTGCCGCCGTCGAGCTCAACCCGGGCGCCGAGAAGGTCATCGTCACCAAGCAGCCGGCCCCGCAGGGGTGCCGGTTCCTGGGGACGGTGGTCGGGGAGCAGGGCGGCTCCGTGTCTGGAGCGTTCACCAGCAATGCGAACCTGCAGGAGGGCGCGGTCAACGACATGAAGAACAAGGCCCATGGCCTGGGCGGCAACTACGTGGTCCTGGAGAACACGAACGCAGGGACCACGATCTCCGGCGACCGAGACAGCATCTCTGGCCAGCAGACCGACGTCACCCACATGGGCAACGCGTACAGCTGCCCGCCGCAGCTCGTCGGCCTGTAAGACGCCCCGATCTCGCGAGGTCGCCGCGGCGATGGTCCGCAGCGCGAGGCTCCCGAAGGCGCCGCCGGCGGGGGCCTCATGGCCTCTGGGCCGCGCGGCCCAGAGGCCGCCGCCGGGGAGGCGCGCTCGACCAGGTGAACCGATCCGAAGCGGTCCGACCGCAACGCGGCGGGCCGGGGCTCATCCAATGTCGACGAAGGGCCGGTGGAGCGTCGCCTGGGCGGGGTGCCCGCCGGTCGACCGCGGCCTGCGCCAGCCGTCGGGGTGGCCCCACGGCCGGGCGCGGCCGCCGCAGCGCCTCGGTCCGCGCCGAGGGGGCCTGCCGCAGGGGGAGATGAAGAGATGGAGATGTCGTTGTCCAGGCGTACGGCCGCAGAGTTTCTCGGAACGTTCTGGCTCGTGCTCGGCGGCTGCGGGAGCGCCGTGCTCTCCGCGGCGTATCCCAGGCTGGGGATCGGCTTCCTGGGCGTGGCGCTCGCGTTCGGGCTCTCCTTCCTGACGATGGCCTACGCGGTGGGCCACATCTCGGGCGCGCACTTCAACCCCGCCGTCACGCTCGGCCTGATCTCCGGCGGGCGCTTTCCCACGCGAGACCTCCTGCCGTACATCCTCGCCCAGATCGCCGGCGCCATCGTCGCCGCCGGGATCCTCTATGCGATCGCCAGCGGCGCCGCTGGCTTCACCGTGCACGCAGGCTTCGCGTCGAACGGCTATGGCGGGCGCTCGCCCGGCGGATACTCGCTCTTCGCGAGCCTCCTGGCCGAGATCGTCCTCACGTTCGGCTTCGTGATGGTGGTCCTCGGCGCGACCGATCACGGCGCGCCGCGCGGGTTCGCGCCGATCGCCATCGGGCTCGCGCTCACGGTGGTTCACCTCATCGGGATCCCGGTCACGAACATGTCGGTGAACCCGGCGCGCTCCACCGGTCCTGCCCTGTTCGTCGGCGGAGGGGCGCTGTCTCAGCTCTGGCTCTTCTGGCTCGCCCCGCTCGCCGGCGGCGTTCTCGCGGGCGTGCTCTATCCGGTGCTCGTGGGCCCGAGGCCGGGCCGGGCCGTCGTCACGTCGCCGCCGGTCGTCTGACGAGGCCGAGGAAGGGACGAGGCCGACGGCCGGGATCAGGCCGGCCCGGCGCCCGGCTCTCCGGCCCCGCGCGCCGTCGAGATTCCACGCACGGCATCGTGCCACCTATGCTAGGGCTCGCGCCCCGAGATGAGGACCAAGACCGGGCCCGGGGCGCCCGAGGCCGAGGCCGACACGGACGCTGCCGCCGGCGCGGAGGACGAGATCACCGCCGACGCAGACGGCGAGGCGAGCTCCGGCGCGGAGGGCGCGGACGGCGAGGAGAGCTCTCCGCGCACCGCGCGGCCCGAGGCGGCCGGGCCGGCGCGGCCCTCGCCGCGGCAGAGGCTGGCGCCGCTCCTCCGCGAGCTGCCGGCCGCGCTCATCGCGCTCGGCGTCTCCATCTGCTTCGGGCTGAGCTACGGCGTCAACTACGGCGTCAGCAACCAGACGGCGTACATGCTGGGCGCGCTCCGGCTGCTCGATCCCAGCGTGCTCGCGAAGGACTGGTACGCGACCGGCTCGGCCAACTACCACCCGGCGTTCTCCTACGTGGGCTGGCTGCTGCTCGCCATCGACCGCGGCGGTGCGGCGGTGGGCTGGGGCCTCGTGGTCACCGCGGCGCTCGGCGCCATGTGCGTGTACTGGCTCGCGGTCGAGCTGCTGAAGCAGCGGCGCCTCGCGCTGGCCACCTTCCTGCTGGTGATGGCGATCGCCTTCGTCACCCGCACCGACAGCGTCGCTGTCAGCTACATCTTCGATTTCACCCTGCAGCCCTCCACCCTGGGCAGCCTCTTCCTGCTCGCGGCGCTGCCGCCCCTCGTGGCCGGCCGCACCCTGCTCTCGGGCGTGTTCCTCGGCCTGAGCGGCCTGTTCCACGCCAATTACCTCGTCCTCGGGATCGGCACCTTTGGCCTCACCCAGCTCCTGCTCGGCTGGAGGGACGGCTGGAAGGATCTGGCGCGGCGCATCGCCATGCAGGTCGGGCCGTCCATCGCGGTGTTCCTGCTCCTCTCCCCGCTCATCCTCCGCTCGGTGCGCTCGCCGGACGCGGCGTTCGCGCAGGAGATCCTCTTCAACATCCGCGCGCCGCACCATTACGTGCCCACGACCTTCAAGGGCGGCTTCTTCCCGGTGGCGGCGTGGCAGATGCTCGGCCTCGGCGCCGGCGGGTGGCTCTTGCGCGGCCGTGAGGGGCGCGGGCGCCGCCTCGGCGCGGCGGTGCTCGCGATGGCGATCCTCATCTGGACCGGGACGCTGCTCACCACCTGGGTGCAGATCCCGCGCGTCGCGCAGCTCTTCGTGTGGCGCTTCGCGCCGTTCCTCGACCTCCTCATGCAGCTGCTCGCCTGCGCGGCCTCGGCGAGCATCGCGGTCCGCCCCTCCCTCTTCCGGCGCATCCCGGCCGCGGGCCTCACGCTGGTGCTGGGCGGCTTCGTCGCCCTCGCCATGCTCGACAAGGAGGGGGATCTGGCGCGGCCGCTCTTGCTGGTCCTCGCGCCCGGCGCCGCGGGCGCCCTCGTCGGCGCGGCGGCGTCGCTGCTCGAGCGCCGGCGCGTCCATCTCGCCCCGGCGCGCGCAGTTCTGTTGCGCTTCGGCGCTTATGTGATCGTCGCCTACGCGGCGTTCGCCTGCCTCCGCTCCGGCGTGTCCAAGGTGAGGGGCTACCAGGAGCGGTCCAACGTGATCAAGGGCATGCGCGGGCCCGAGGCCGACATGTACGCCTGGATCCGCGCCAACACCTCGAAGGACGCGGTGTTCCTCACGCCGCCGCAGCTGGGGGGCTTCCGGCTCCTCGGCGAGCGCGCCATCGTGGTCGACTGGAAGAGCAGCGCCTACGTGCCCAGCGAGCTGGTGGAATGGTACCGGCGGCTGGAGGACGTCTCCGGGCGCAAGGGCTTCCGGCGCCCGGACGACCTGTCCGACGGCTACGCGGATCTCGATGCCGCCCGGCTCGGCCCGCTGCAGAAGAAATACAAGCTCGATTACGTGGTGGTGGCGCGCGGCCGGCAGAGGGACCTGCCGGGCAAGGTCGTCTATCAGAATTCGCGCTTCGTGATCCTCGACCTGGCCGGCTGAGACGTGATCGGGGCTCGAGGCTCGCCGCGGGTCGCGTGGCCGTCCGGGCGAGCTGCCGAGCTAGCCGCCGAACCGGTCCCACGCGAGCTTGGCCGTGAGCGTGAGGCCGAGCGCGACAACGAACCACCGCACCTTCCTGGGCTCGATGCGGCGGGCGACCACGGCGCCGGCGAGCGAGCCGACCACCGCAGCCGCCATCATGATCGGCGTGGCGACCGCGTCGACCGCGCCCGCGAACAGGAACGCGAGCGCCGCCACGCCGTTGATCAGGCTCGCGAGCACCGTCTTGATCCCGTTCAGCCGGTGGATGTCCACGTCGCCCGCGAACGAGGAGAGCAGCGCGAGCATCATGATGCCGATGCCGGCGCCGAAATAGCCGCCGTAGACGCTCACGAGGAACTGGAGCAGGAACACGAGCCACGGCCGGGAGGGCAGCGCGAAGCGCTCCGCGCCGGGATCCGCCGCGGGTGATGGCGCCGCGGAGGGCTTCGCCCGGCGCAGGTTCTGCCAGAGCAGGAGCAGCGTCGCGACGAGCACGAGCCCCGGCACCGCGGCGTCGAACACGCGCTGCGGCGTCACGAGCAGGAGCGCCGAGCCCACGACGCCGCCGAGCAGCGAGGGCAGGAACAGGACGCCGAGGACCCGGTAGTCCCGGGAGAGCTCCCGGCGATACGCCCACGCCGACGCGAGCGACGCCGGCGTGAGCGCCACCGCGTTCGTCGCGTTCGCCGCGAGCGGGGGCAGCCCCGCCGCGATCGCCGCGGGGAACGACACCAGCGTGCCGCCCCCGGCCACCGCGTTGATGGCGCCGGCCACGGCGGCGCCGCCGGCGAGGAGTGCCGCTCTGGTCAGATCCACGGCGCGAGATCGCCCGAGCCCCGCCGGCCTGTCAACCGCCGCGCTTGAGGGGGCGGGCGCGGCGCCCCTAGGATGGAATGGCGGCCGACCCTGCGGTCGCTCCTCCTCGGAGAGCCGAGCGACATGCCGCGATCCTTCCCGCACCTCCCCGCCGCGCTGCTCTCCGCCATGGCGTGCGGCGCGCTCGCGAAAGCGGCCGCCGGCGAGGGGCAGCCCGAGCGCGCGCGCGTCTGGGTGGCCGACGACGGCACGCGCGTCCGCCGGGAGGACGTCGGCCTGCCGCTCTCGCGCGGCGAAGGGAACGCGCTCTTCCGGCCCGGCGAGCCGATCCGGCTCGGCGCGCTCCGCGCGGAGGTCGTCGCCTTCCAGGTCGTCGTCGAGGCCGGCGCCGAGCCCGTGCGCGGCGTCACGGTCGAGCTCTCCGCGCTCGACCCCGCGGCCGGCCCGGGCGCGCCGGCCAAGGCGCCGCCGGCGCCGCAGCAGCCCGCGCAGGGGCAGGGAGCGGCGCCCGCGGGGACGATCTCGATCCGCCGCTTCGTCGAGCACTACGTCGAGATCACGCGGCGCTCGCGCAACGAGCAGCGCCCCCGGGAGTCGCTCGGGTGGAGCCCTGCGGCGCGGCCGCCCGACGACGCGCACCTCGGGTTCGTCCCCGACGCGCTCATCCCGGTCGAGCTCGCGCCCCCCTGGGCGCCGTACCCGCTCGAGGTCGGCGCCCGCGAGACCCGGGCGGTCTGGATCGATCTCCACGTCCCGGAGGGCGCCCTCCCCGGCGCTTACGAGGGGAGGGTGGTGGTCGGATCCGCGTCGCACGGCGAGCTCGCGTCGCTCGAGCTGAAGCTCGACGTCGCCCCGCCGGCGCTGCCGTACGGCGCGGTCGACTTCATCGCGTTCTACGACGCCGACGAGGTCGCCGCGCGGGTCGGCGACGGGCCCGCCGTGGAGCAGCAGCTCTGGCAGCTGCTCCACGAGCACCACGTCGACGGCTTCGCGTCGGTCCGGAGCCCCGCCGAGGTCGAGCGGCTGCGCGCGGCGATCGACGGCTCGCTCTTCACGGAGGCGCGCGGCTACCGGGGGCCGGGCGCGGGCGTGCCGCCCGGGGCGGTGGCGCTCGGCGCCTATGGCAGCTTCGGTGATCCCGGGGAAGCGACCCTCCGCCGCGTCGAGGCGGTCGCGGATCTCCTCCCGCCGGCGGTGGACGACGTGATGCTCTATGCGATCGACGAGCAGTGCGAGAGCCCCCGCGGGCCCGGCTGGCGCCGGCTGATCCGCGGCTCGCGCCTGTCGTCGCGCGTCCTCGTGGGGCACTCGTGCGGCGAGGTCCCTCCGGTGGAGCAGGACGTCGACCTCGTGCTCACGCCGGCGAACCGCTTCGACTCCACGTGGGCGCGGGCCGCGCGCGAGGCGGGCCAGCGGCTCTGGGTGTACAACGGCGCGCTGCCGAGGACCGGCACGTTCATGATCGACGCGCCGCTCACCGGGCTCATGGCCGACGGCTGGATCGCGGCCTCCCACGAGGTGGACCGCTGGTTCCTGTGGGAGACGGCGTTCTGGCACGACGGCAACCGCGGCGGCAAAGGGCCCATCGACCCGTTCACGGTCGCCGAGAACTTCCACAACCGCGACGGCGACGCGTGCCTCGGCGACGGCATGCTGCTCTATCCCGGGACGCAGCGGGGCGCGTTCTCCTCCCGATCCGTCGGCTTCCCCGGCGTGCTCCCCTCGATGCGCCTGAAGAGCCTTCGCCGCGGGATCCAGGACGCCGGCTACATCGCCCTCGCGAGGTCGGCGTCGCCCGGCGCGGTGGACGCGATCGTCAAGGAGGTGATCCCGGCCGCGCTCGACGAGGCGCTCGACAGCGCGCCCGCCGCGTGGAGCAGCGACGGCGCCCCGTTCTTCAGGGCGCGCTCCGCGCTGCGCGCCCTCATCCCGGCGGACGCCTCGCTCGACGCCGCCGGCGTCCGCCGCGCGCTCGCCGAGGCGGCGGCGGCCCGCCGCGCGCTCGTCCCGCTCCCCCGCGCGGGCGGCGAGGCGGACAGCGCGGGACGGGCCAGCCCGTGGCCGTTCGGCCGATGGAGCACGACGGCGCGGCTCATCGCCGTCGCGGGGCTGGGCGCCGCCGTGCTCGCGCTGGTCATCGGGCTCTACCGCCGGGGGAAGCCGGGGCGGGGGGCCAAGGGGCGCTGACCGGCGTACGCCTCACTCGCCTGCCTGGAATGGCGATCCCGTTGATCAGGCGAGAAATAAACCGCCAAGACACCAAGGACGCCAAGATAAGATTCTCTTCTTGGCGCTCTTGGCGCCTTGACGGTTTGAAACTCAGCGCTTTCCAGACAATTCAGCCCGTTTGTCGCTCCAGCGGCTGAGCCAGTATCCCACGAACCTGCACCCCGCCATGAAGAGGGTTCTATCGCCGGCGGACGGAGCGGCGTTGTGGGCTCGTCGGGCTCACGACGAGCGCATGATGAGCTGCTGAGTCGCCTTGCGCTCGCCCACGACGGCGACCACCGTCTCGGAGGCGAGCCCCGCCGCGCCCTGCGACGTGCGGCGGATCGTGCCGAGCAGTGCGAACCAGCCGAGCTGGCTGCTTGAAAGGGCGCGCTCGCTGATTCCGTCCACGCGGGCCAGCGCCTTGCGCGCCACCCGGAACACGCTGCGATCGATCCCCTCGATCAGGTCGAGCGTGGCGCCGAGCCGCTCCTGCGTCTCGACCCGCACGTCCTCGAGGAAGCCGAACCCCGCGCGCACGACCTCCTCGACGACGCCGAGGCTGCCATCAACCCAGGTGGAGATCAGGCCCTCTTGCGGAACGCTGAGCTTCGCGCGATCGGAACCATTGCTGCCGGCCGCGGCCTGGCCGGAGATGCTCTCGTCCATCTCGAACCCCCTTCCTCAAAATGGCTCGCAGGCATTCGCCTGCTGCGAAGCCACTATCAACAACCGAGTTCTCGGATGGGTTATCACAGGGCAACAAAGGCGTGAACTCTTTCTTTGTCATCTCGTCATCGCGATCGTGCCCTCTGGTGCTCTGGTCGGCTGCGTCCGTTGCATCGTCGCATCTTGCGTTCGTTGCGTCGGTCACGTTCGTTGCGCCGGTCACGTTCGTTGCGTCGGTCACGTTCGTTGCGTCCGTCGCGTCTGTCGCGTCCGTTCCCGGAGCCAGACGTGCCGCGCGGAGTGAGGCCGTGGCGGCGCCCTCCCAGGCGTCCTGCCGAATCCGCTCCGTCTCGGCAAATTCACTGAAAATACGCGATAAACGGCCAGCGCGTCGGAGACGTAAGCTGGCGGCCACCGAAGACCCTTGGTCCTTGGCAGGCGCGCCCCGGCTGGGTACGGTCCCGCGGTGCCCACGAGGCCCACGAAGATCGAGCGATTTCTGAGGGGAGCCACCTTGTCCACGCTGCTTGCCGCCTCCTGCGTCTCCGGCGCACCGCACGGCGAGGCGCCCTCCGCGCCGCCACCCGCTGAGCTCTTGGCCTTCGATCTGCAAGAAGGCCAGATAGACAACCACTTCTTCCGTCGTGGTCATATCGCCGCCCATCTCTTGACGACGTCGGGCGTGTCGCCGCGGCTCATCGTCGCTTTTCCGGCAGGGAACATGGGAATCGCGGTGTGGTTCGATTCTCTGCCCGCGCCGGTCGAGCTCTCGGTGGAGGGGGACGTCGCTGGCGTGGAGCGCGTGGAGCGGCCCGGCGTCATGCGCGGCGTGTCGGCGCTCCTCGCGAGCGAGGCGCCGGTGCTGCGTGTCCATCGGGTGCTCCTGGGGAGTGTCCGTACGATCCGCGACGTGGGGCGCGACGCCGAGGTTCCGGCCTGGCTCCGGAACGACGTCGAGGCGTTCGCCTCGCAGCGGGGAGCGGCGATCGCCGTGCGGCGGACGATGCTGGACGGCGATCATCACCTCGAGCTGCTCATCGAGCCGCAGGACGGCACGACGGCCGCGCTCGGGGACGACGGCGGGATCGAGCTGGCGGCAGGGCCGAGCGGCCTCCGTGTCCGGGTGACGGCGCTCTCGGACGAGGCGCCGCTCACGCCGGTGCCCCTCGAGGAGCTCGTGACCGAGCGCGCCAGCGACGATCCGCGCCACCGCCAGGCGCTCGCCTTCCTCGCGTACCGGGAGAAGCTGCTGGCCGGGTCCTGGCGTTTCCTCACGTACTTCGGCCGGGACACGTTGCTCGCGGTGAGGATGCTCCTGCCCGTCCTCGAACCGGCGGTGATCGAGGCGGGCCTCGGCTCGGTCCTCGATCGGCTGAGCCTGGCCGGTGAGGTCGCGCACGAGGAGGCGATCGGCGAGTACGCCGCGCTCATGCACCTCGATTCGGGCATTCCCGGGGCGCTGCGCGAACCTGTCTACGATTACAAGATGATCGACGACGACTTCCTCCTCGCGCCGGTCGCCGCTGAATATCTCCTCGGCAGCGCGGCCGGCCGGGAACGCGCGGCCGAGTTCCTGTCGCGCCGGACGCCGGGGGGCGACACGTACGCGGAGGCGCTCGCGCGGAACGTGGCGCTCGTGCTCCACCTCGCCGCCCCCTTTGCCGAGACGGGGGATCCGATGAAGTTGATCGGGCTCAAGGCGGGCACGAAGGTGGGCGAGTGGCGTGACAGCCAGGAGGGCCTGGCGGGCGGCCGGATCCCCTACGACGTGAACGCCGCGCTGGTTCCGGCCGCGCTCCGCGCGTCGGCGCGGCTGCTCGCGAGCCCGCTGCTCGGCGCGGACGCGGAGCGCGCCGGCCGGGCGGAGCGGCTCGCGCGCGCGTGGAAGGACGCCGGCGTGTTCTTCCGCGTGGAGCTGCCGGAGGACGAGGCCAGGCGGCGCGTGTCGTCCTATGCGGCGTCGCTGGGCCTGGACGCGGCGCCGGCGCTCGCGTCGCTCTCGGGGACGCTCTCGTTCCCTGCCGTCGCGCTCGACAGCGAGGGGAAGCCGATCCCCATCATGCACTCCGACGACAGCTTCGTCCTCCTGTTCACGGAGCCGCCGCCCGCTGCGCTGGAGGAGATCGCGGGCCGCCTGATCCGCCCTTTCCCGGCCGGCCTGCGGACGCCGGTGGGGATCCTGGTCGCGAACCCCGCGTTCGCGCAGGATCCAGCGATCCAGAGGGATTTCACGTCGGCCCACTACCACGGGACGGTCACGTGGTCGTGGCAGCAGGCGATGCTGGCCGCGGGCCTCGAGCGGCAGCTCGGCCGCGGCGATCTGCCGCCCCGCGCGCGGGGCGCGCTGGAGCGGGCGCGGAGCGCGCTCTGGGAGGTCATCGCGGCGACGCGCGAGGCGAGCACGCGGGAGCTCTGGAGCTGGGCCTTCGAGGGCGGCTGTTACAAGCTGGTCCCCTTCGGCGCGGAGCGATTACACCACGACGAGTCGAACGCGGTGCAGCTCTGGAGCACCGTGTACCTCGCGGTACGCCCCTGAGCCGAGCGGCGGCTCGCGCTCAGGCCTTCGCGCTGGCGATCAAGTCCATCAGCGATCGCCGCTCCCCGCCACGATCGGCCCCTTCAATCGCCCCCAGCTCGACATCCGGCCGGATCCCCGCCCCGTGGATCGGCTCTCCGCCCGGCAGGACCATCCTCGCCGCCGGCGCGAGGACCGGCGCGCGATCCTCCGGATCCGCCGCGACCCTCAGCGCCGTGCCCTTTCCGTACGTGCGCTCCCCCGCCACGACCGCCCTCCCGTGCCACTGGAGGCAGCCGGCGAAGAGCTCCGCCGCCGACGCCGTCCCGCCGTTCACCAGGATCCACAGCGGCACACGGCGCGGATCCCGGTGGCTCGACCGGTACACGATCTCGTCGCCGTCCGCGTCGATCGCCCTCCCGAGGACGCTCCCCGGCTCCAGGAAGTCGCCCGCGAGCTCGAGGAACGCCCTCAGGTCCCCACCGGGGTTGTCGCGCAGATCCAGCACGAGCGTCTCCAGCCCTTCGGCCTCGAGCGCCCTCACCGCCGTGTGGACCCGGGCGGGCACGTCCAGCGAGAAGGTGCGGATCTTCACGTACCCGACCCCCGGCTCGAGCTGGACGCTCTCGACGGGCGACGCGCCGCCGCACGGGTGGAGCGACGCGACGAGCGCGTCCAGATCGGCCAGCATCGGGGCGCCGGCGGGCCGCGCGCCGCCGGCGCTGCCCGCGTTGTACGTGATGAAGACGTTGGTCACGCTCGGCAACACCTGGACGCCGATGAAGCAGTTGTAATTGTTGCCGGACCTCGGAGAGAGCAGCGACGTGGCGGGGGCATAGTTGATGAAGACCCGCACGTTGCCGAACGTGTACTGGCCTGTTCCCATGAAGGTCCAGTGCAGCGTGCCCAGCCAATCGCCCATCGTGAGGATCGCGCGCGCGAGGAGGCTCAGCGCGGGCCCCATCGAGAACCACACGTTGATCGAGAACGGGAACTTCACCGCGTTCAGGTCGAAGTTGGGGAACGGGAACGGGCCGAGCGCAGGCGACAGGCACACGTCGGGGTACCCGGCGCTCATGCCGGTACACTTGTTGTTCGCAGGGAGCATCGCGCCGGCCTCCTATCCCAAGAGGATCTGCTTGCCGTTCACCGTGACCGTCTCCTCGGTCAGGATCGTGGCGTTCTTCGCCTTCGTGAAGGCCGTCTTCTCCACGACCGTGTGCGACTCGCTCGCCTGCACGCTCAGCAGCGCGCTCACCCGCTGGACCATCGAGGTGAACCTCTGGACCACGGCGTCGGCCACCATCCGGATCTTGCCCGCCTCCACCTCGAGCTCCGGCCCCCGGATCGCGACGCCCTTGTCCCCGGACAGCGAGAGCTCTCCGTCCCTCGCGTGCACCGCCACGTCCCCCTGGAGCGACAGCACCGTCCGACCCGCGCCGTGGAGCACGCCGATGGCGTAGTAGCGCTCCTCCCTGCCGATGACGAGCAGCGTGTCGCCCACGGCGGGCTCGTAGGGCAGCGCGAGCGCCATCTCGACGGCGACCGGCTGGCCGCCCGGCAGCTCCACCGCGATCGCGCCCCCCTCCACCGCCGTGACCCGGCCCGGGCCCAGGTACTCCCTCGGGAGCGCCGCGGCGCCCTCCTGGCCCGCGTCGCCGGCCGCCGCGCCCCCGGCCCGCGGGAGGCCGATCCGAAGCACGTCCGCGCCGCGCGAGCCGTGCGCGCCGTACGCGCCGTACGTCCGAAGCGCGTGCTCCTCGCCCGCCGCCGCGTCCACCCGCACGGCCGCCGCGCGATCGCTCTCCTTCATGGCTCCCATCGACATCGCTCCTCCTTCATTGCGAGCGCCGCTCGGGCGGCATCCATGCTTCGGCCTCCAGGCGATCCACGTCCGTGCGCCTCGCCGTGGCGAGGTTGGCATCGAGATAACGTGTCTTCTCGTCGCGGACGTGGTGCAGGTTCGCCCAGTGCAGGTCCGCGCCGGTGAAGTCGGCGCCCGAGATGTCCGCGTGCGAGAGATCGGCGTGGTGCGCCTTGACCCCCACGAACAGCGCATCGGCCGCGCGGACCTCGTGCATCACCGTCTCCCGGATGTCGGCCCCCGCGAGGTTCGCCCCCGAGAGATCGGCCTTCACGAAGATCGCATTGCGGAGCATCGCCTGCGTCAGCCCGGCGCCGGCGAGCACGCCCTCGCCGAAGAAGGCGGCCTTCGCCATCGCGCCCGCCAGCGAGGCCTGCCGCAGGTTCGCCCCCTTGAAGTTCGCGTTCGCCAGGAGGGCGCCGTCGAGCCGGGTCCGCTCCAGGTTGCACGAGGTGAAGTCGCAGTTCGACAGGTTGCACCCCGAGAGGTCCATCCCCGAGAGGTTCCCGAGCGCGAAGAAGCACCGCGAGAGGGTCAGCCCGGAGAGCGACAACCGCGTCAGGTCCACGCCGGAGAAGTCCACGCAGTCGAAGATCGCCTTCTCGAGGGTGATGCCCTCCACGACCGCGGTCCGCAGCGTGGTCTGCGAGACGAGCGCGCGCGTCAGGTTCGCGCCCGTCAGGTCGGCCCCCTCCAGCATGCAGCGCACGAGCCGCGATCCGGACAGGTCGGCGCCCGAGAGATCGGCCTCCTTGAAGACCACCATCTCGAGGTCCTTGCCCGAGAGATCCGCGCCCGGCAGCCGCGCCCGGTACAGCATGCACGACCTCAGCGTCGCGCCCCGGAAGTCCGCGCCGGTGAGGTCGCAGCCCGCGAGCACCGTCTGGTCGAGCGTCGCGCCCCGGAAGCTCGCGCCCCGGAGATCCGTGCCCTGGAGCGACGACAGCGTGAGGTTCGCGTTCTCGAAGCTCACCCCGGCGAAGTCCATCCCCTCCAGCGCCGCGCCCGCGAGGTCCGCCCCGGAGAGGTCGAGCCGGCCGAGGCGCGCGCCGTCGAACACCGTCTTCGTGAGCTTCTTCGGGAGCACGGCCTCCCGGAGATCGGCCTTCAGGAACACCACCGTGTCGAGCTCGGCGCCCGACAGATCGGCCCGCGTCAGGTTCGCCTCGGTGAACGACGAGCCCTCGATCCGCGCCTGCGACAGCGAGGCGCCCGAGAGGTCCGCCCGCGTGAACGACGACTGCGAGACGGTCACCCCGTCGAGCGCCGCGCCCGACAGGTCGGCGAGGTCGAGCCGCGTGCCCTTCAGGGTCGCCCCGGACAGCTCCGCCCCCGCGAGCTTCGACTCGGCCAGGTTCGCCTCCTGGAGCCGCGCGCCGCGCAGGTTCGCCCCGGTCAGCTGCCCGCGGACCAGGCTCGCCCCCGTGAGGTTCGCCCCGGCGAGGTTCGCGCCCGAGAGGTCGCTCTGGGCGACGGCCGCGCCCTCGAGATCGGCGCCCGACAGGTCCGCGCCGCGGAGCGCGCACCAGGCCACCTTGATGCCGCGGAGATCGGCCCCCGAGAGGTCCGCGCCCTCCAGCTGCACCCGCCCGAGCTTCACGCCGCGCAGCCGCGCCTTGCGGAGGTCGGCCCCCCGCAGATCCATGTCGCCGAGCGTCCTGCCCTCGAGCGCCTCGCCCGCCTGGAGCAGCGCCCTCAGCTCGTCCGGGGTCATCGATCTCGCTCCAGCGTCGACTTCTTCAGGTTCGCCCCCCTGAAATCACAGCCGGATCCCGAGGTTTCGTAGAATTTTGCATCGTAGAGGTTCGCGTCGACGAACTTCGCCTCCGGGACCCGCGCCCTGAGCAGGTCCGCCTCGAAGAGGTTCGCCCGCGTGAAGTCGGCGCGCGTGAGGTTTGCCCGGTCGAACCGGGCGCCCCGCGCGTTGGCCCCGAAGAAGCTCGCGCCTTCGGCCGTGGCCTCGCTGAAGAGGGTGCCCGTCAGCACGGCGAGGCTGAGATCCGCGCCGGTGAGGGTCGCGCCCATCCACACGCTCCCGTCGCCCCGCGCGCCCGTGAAGACCGCGCCGGTCAGGTCGGAACCGGAGAAGCTCGATCCGGTCAGGGTCGCGCCCGCGAACGTGGCGGAGGCGCCCTTGACCTTGGACACGAAGCACCGCGTGAGCGACGCCTGCGACAGGTCCGCGCGCTCGAGCACGGTGTCCTCCAGGAAGGCCACGGCCCACGCCGCCCCGCGCGCGACGGCCCCCGTCATGTCCGCCCTCGAGAAGACGAGCTGCGACCCTTGCGTGCCCGAGAGATCGGCCTCCATGAGCCGCGCGCCGTCGAACGTGGCGCCCTCCAGCGTGGCGCCGCGGAAGACGGCGCGCTCTGCCCGGGCGCTCTGCAGGGTGGCGAGGCTCAGGTCCGCGCCCGTGAAATCGGCCTCCCTCACGTCGGCGTCGAACAGCACGGCCTGCTTGAGGATGGCGCGCGTGAGCCTGGCGCCCCGGAGGTTGGCGCCCGTGAGGAGGGCGCCCGTGAGATCCGCGCCGGTCAGGTCGCGGCCGCTCAGGTCCTGCTCGCTCAGGTCCTGGTCGCGGAGGTCGCTCCCGGGCCCGATCTGCCCGGGCGGCCGCGGCGCGTCCATGGAGAGGCCCATCGACGCGAGCTTCGGATCGCCGGCGAGCTTGTCCCACGCCGCGAGCGCCGGGACCTGCGTCCCGCGCGCGGCCGCGAGCGCCTTCGCCTCCTCCACCGCCCGCGCGACGCGCCGGAAGGCCGTCCGGAGCGCCGCGTCCATCAGCACGGGCGACGCGCCGGAGCTCATCGGCGGCAGGGCCTGCGAGGCCTTCGGCAGGTTGCGCAGCGCCTCCGCGATGACGCTGCCGAGGACCTTCCCCCCCGGCAACGCGACGGCCGAGAGCCCCGCCATCGCCCGGCCGATCCTCTCCTGCTGCGGCTTCGCGACGTCGCCGAGCCGCGCCTTGAGCAGCGCCGACAGCGGGTCGAGCCCCGCCGCATCGCCGCCGTCGCGCGGCGCCGCGCCGTCGCCCTTCTTCTGCAGCGCCCCCCACTCCTCCTTGAGCTCCGGCGCGAGCTGCTCCTCGATCTCGAGCGGATCGGCCTCGAAGCGCGCGAGGAGCTCCCGGTAATGCTCCTCGGGCAGCGCCGGGCCGTCGAGCGGCTCGGAGGCGACGAGCGTGGTGACGCGCGAGAGGTCGTCGTCGGTCACCTCCGTGAGGCCGCGCCACGTGAGGAACAGGGCCCCCTCGTCCAGGTTGGCGAGCAGCGTGTCGAGGTGCATCGGCACCTCCCGGAACCCGCGCTCCGCGTCGTTCGCGAAGACGCGGATCCGGAGGCCCGGAAGCCGCGACCGGAAGACCTCCGCGTCGGGGTGGAGGTTCTGGAACAGGAGCTCCTCGTCCCCGCGCAGGTAGGGGAGCCACTGATCGGGCCGGGCCGAGTTGAAGAACGTCCAGTCGAAGTCGTCGGCGAAGTACGGCGCCCGCTTCTCGCGGTACGCCTTGCCGTAGTTCTTCCCGACCCGGGCGCGCCGATCGGGCCGGTTCGGCGACAGGGGCCCGAACCCCGCGGGCGCCGGCCGATCCGAGCGCGACAGCAGCAGATCGTCCGCGCCCTCGACGTTGGGGAGCTCGCGCGTCCCGTGGCCCCTGCCCACCGGGTTGAGCGGGTGCCCCGGCCCTCCGAAGCTGCGCCGATCGCCGAGCGGCATCCTGTCGAACGGCACGGGATCGCTCATGGCGGGCCCGAGAAGGCCATCCATCCACACGCGCTCGCCGACCACGCGCAGGATCTTCGACCAGGACCCGACGCCGAACCGCACCGGACACTCGGTCATGCGCGCCTTGCCCGGCGTGTGGCACGTGCCGATCAGGAGCACGTCGGCGTGGGGCTTGAAGTCCACGAGATCGCTCGGGTACAGGCACTCGCCGGTCTGCTCGTGATCGTCGTCGTGGAACACGTCGCCGCGCAGCGTCTCCTGCGCGAGCGCCGGGTGGCCCTCGGGCACGGAGAGCGGCGCTCCGGGCGTGAGGATGAACTTCGCCCGGACGATCAGGGTCATCTCCGGCTGGGGCGGCCTCCGCGAGGTGACCTTGCTGCCGAAGAGGAACGGGGTGAGGTTCTTGTTCGCCATCCGTGAGGGTCGCCGCGCTTGCGCGTCACGTCATGAGGTGGACTGCCGCGATGTTCGTGTGGACGGGCACGACCTTGCCCCGGTCCAGGGTGACCTTCAGCTTCTCCGGCCCCATCGAGAGCGTGGGCCCGATGCTGGCGTCGAGCGACGCGGCGACGGTGACGGACGCCTCCAGGCCGATCGTGGCGCTCGCCGAGATGCCGCCCGTGAAGCTCACCTCCGCGCCGAGCGTCGCCTCGATCATCCCCCCCAGGACGACCTCGTTGACCATGCCGAGGTTGATCGTCGTCTCGATCCCGTCGACGACGGTCTTGCTGTTGCCCTGCGTGTAGGAGTCCGCGTCGCCGTACTTCTCGTCCTTGGTGTCGGCGTGGGTCTCGGAGATGATCTTGCTCGCCTTCGTCGTATTCTTGATGATGTCGGCCTCGGTGTGGTCATCGATGGTCCCGGTGACCGTGGTCGAGGTCGTGATCGACCCTGCCTTCATGGTCGACTTCGACGGTCCGTCGATGGTCGTCTCGTCGGTCATCGACGTGGCGTGGGTGGTCGACACCATCGTATCCGCCCAGGTCTCGTTGGAGATCGAGGGCACCCGCAGCTTCGCCGAGCCGGTATAGGACGAGATGCTCTTGGCCCACGTCCTGTCGACGATCGTGGGGTTCTCCCCGAGGACGCCTGAAGACGGGAGCCCCCAGGGGTCCGTGATCTCGTCCAGGTTGCGCGGCGGGCTGTCGCTCCCGGTGACGCTCTCCAGCTTGCTGCCGTAATGGAACTCGAAGGCATCGCCGTGGTAGGTGGTGTGCACCTCGCCCTTCACGGTCTTCTCGCGCAGGCGCTTCTCGCCGCGGGGGCCCTGGATGAAGTCGAACTCGCCCGACCCGTGGAAGGTGATGCTCTTCTCGTTGATCTGCCCGTCCTCCGCCTTCCAGCCGCCCTCGAACTCGCGGCGGCCGAGGACGGTCATCTTGTACGTGCCCCCGATGACCTCGATCTTGTCGCCCCGCGTGGTGATGACCCGGTTGCCGTCGGTGTGATCTCGCCAGGTGTACTCGTCGCCCTCGGCCGCGCCGATGCGCAGGTACGACGACATGCCGTCGCCGAAATCAGGCACATGGAGGATACCGTACTTGCCATCGCCGGCCATGGGAGCTCCGTATCCGGTGGCGCGTGGAGCGTTGTGCTCGCGCCCTCAAACGAAGAGGTGGAACGCCGAGACGATCTTGTTGGCGAGCGCGATCTCCGTCTTGCTCATGTGGAGCTCCACGCCCGCCGGGCTGATCTCGAGCCTGGGGCCGGCGGAGACGTCGATGGTCCCGGTCAGGCTGAAATCCGCCTTGAGCCCGACGGTCACGTCGACGATGCCGCCGGCCGTGAAGGTCACCTCCGCGCCGAGCGTCGCCTCGATCATCCCCCCCAGGACGACCTCGTTGACCATGCCGAGGTTGATCGTCGTCTCGATCCCCTCGACGACGGTCTTGCTGTCGCCCTTCGTGTAGGAGTCCGCGTCGCCGTACATATCGTCCTCGGTGTCGGCGTGGGTCTCGGAGATGATCTTGCTCGCCTTCGTGTAGCTCTTGATGATGTCGGCCTCGGTGTGGTCATCCATGGTCCCGTCGACCTTGGTGGAGGACGTGATCGACGCGGCGCGCATGGTGGATTTCGACTCCCCCTTGACGGTCGTCTCGTCGGTCATCGAGGTGGCGTTCGTCTTCGTCACCATCACTTCCGCCCAGGTCTCGTCCGTGATCGACGGCACAGGCAGCTTCGCCGAGCCGGTATAGGACGCGATGCTCGTGGCCCACGTCCTGTCGACGATCGTGGGGTTCTCCGTCGGGATCGCCTGGGGCGAGGGCGGATTCTTGTCATCGATGAAATCGTCGGTGACATTCAGCGTGGGGAACGTGTCCGTGCCGGTCTGACTCTCCTTGATCTTCCCGAAGTAATAGTCGTAGACGTCGCCGTGGTAGAGGGTGCGCACCTCGCCCTTGATGGTCGTCTCGACGACCTTCCACGTGCCGCCGTAGTTCTGCACCCACTCGATCGTGGTGCCGCCGCCGAAGGTCTCGCTGACCTCGGTGACGTGCCCTCCCGACACGTCCCAGCCCGCCTGGTGCTCCCCGCGGCCGAGGATGAGCAGGCGGTAGTTCCCCCCGATCACCTCGACCTTGTCGCCCTTCGTGGTCGAGATGCGGTTGCCGTCGGTGTGATCGCGCCAGCCGCCCTTCGTGTGCAGCTTCGCGGTCTCGGCCTTTCGCTCGCCCACAGGCACGAAATCGGGCGAGCCGTCCCGCTTGCGGTCGTCGTCGGTGAACGTCTGAATCCGCTCGGCGAGATCGTCGCCCGCGCTCTCGCCGAGCGGCGCGGCGGCCCCGAGGCGCAGGTAGGACGGTTCCCCACCATTCAGATCCGGTACTTCGAGGAGCGCGAACTTGCCTCCGGACACTGGAGCCTCCGAGCGTGATGGACGACGCAAGGCGTCGCCGTGTCGCGGACCGCACAATCCTATGTCAGCGGACGCCGCCCGTCCAGAGCGACGGTCACCCGCTTCGGATACGGGCCCACCTCGACGTTTTCGGTGCTCAGCGCACGGGAGTGCGCTTGCGCGCCGAAAACGCCGATCTGGGCCCGTCTCCTGTGCGGGTGACCGCCGCTCTGCGATGCACGTAGCAGAGGTGGGCGGAAATCGCCGTGGAGCGCGCGGCGAGCGGGCCGCGTGGCTCAGGAGGCCTCGGCGGGGCGCTGCGCCACCGACTCGGGGGCTTGGTGCGCGATGGCCCAGACGAACTCCGGCAGCAGCGCGAGGGAATGTGGATCCTGCGTCACGCCGATGAGGCCGCTGATGAACTCCATGGGGTGCTCGCGCCTGCTCCCGTCGATGAAGCGCAGCTGGGCGCTGGTCAGGCCGGGCGGCAGCTCGGAGAGGCCCGGTCCCTGCGGGTTCCCGAGGCCCCCGAGCGCGTCGCTCCGGGCCTCCGCCGTCCGCCATCGCTCGTGCCAGCTCTCGAAATAGGGATTCGGCGCGAAGTAGTCGTTGGGCCACGCGCGCAGGTAGGGAAACAGCACGTGGATCCACCCGGTCAGCTCGTCGGCCGAGCTCTCGTACCTGAAGAACGCACGCCAGAACATCGTGTCGGCGCGCCCCTCCGCCGAGGCGGCGATCTGGTCGAGCACGGGCAGGAGCGCGCGGGTCCACCGATCTTGCCCGACGGAGCCGAGCATCGCCACGCGCTGGCGCACCCAGCGCCAGTCGTCGGACGTGCCGAGCAGGTACACGCGCGGGATCCCGCGCTGCGGGAACACCATGTCGCCCGGGAACGGCGGCTCCCACGCGTAGTGCGGCGCGAGCGGGGTCGCGACCGTGAGCTCCGACGACACCCGCTCGACAGGCCCCGTGGTGGAGAAATTGGAGGTCACGAGGTCCCGCAGCGAGCCGACCCGCGCCGAAACCTGCCTGGAAAAGTCCGGAAACAGAGCTGGCCACGGGTTCACCTCGCCGAGGGTGAAGTCCGGGCGATCGACGACGAGCGAGAACTCGTGATCGTCGGGGAGGAAGCGGCGCCGATGCTCGTCGTTCGCGGCGAGGTGGAACGTGAAGCCGCGCGCCAGGCAGAGCCAGACCACGTCGGGCGAGAGCACGAGGGGATAGCGCTGGGTGAAGGCGGTATAGGCGGCCTGGACGAGCGGGTGGAGGTCCGTGCGTCCCACGAGGGGCAGGCGGTGGCGGTAGGAGGCCTCGATCTTCGAGACGAGCAGGCTCTGCACCGCAGCTTCGCTATCGAATCCCGGCAACGGCGCCGTCGCGGGCTCGACGTCGGCAACGGCGATCGTCGTGACGTTCATGAAACCTCGTCCTCCCCAAGGCTGCGCGGCGCGCTCGTGATCGTTCGCTGTCCTTCGTACACGAGCGTGCGGCGCGCGACAACGGGCCGCGCGCAGGCGCCCACCGCGGCATCGCCGCATGGGGCGGAGCGCGCCCGGGCGCGGCCCATGTCTGCTGCCCGGCGTGAGCGCTGGGGCCCGGCAAGGTGCCTGTTCCGAGGCATCGATTGGTGATGGGTCGTGATCGGTCGTGCTCCGGGCCCGCCGGGAGGCGTGCGCGGTCGTTCTTCCCGACCTCTGAGAAGGCAGGAGTTCGTTCTCCTGTTTTCCTTCCCACGGCGCGCGCAGCCAGGTCGACGGCGCTGTTGCTCGGCGCTGGCGTCGCAGCCGAGCGCGTCATTCGTCGCAGCCGAGCGGTTTGTCGTCGGAACCAAGCGTTTTCTCTGGATCCGGGCTGCTCTTCGCCGTAGCCGAGAGCTTTTCATCTAGATATTGGCTGTTTTTAACCTGATTCGAGAGACGATTCTCTTGATCCAGGCTATTGTTAGCCTGAACCGAGAGTTGAATCTCTGGATGTGGGCTTCGATTAGCCGGAATGGAGAGGATTTTCTCTGGATTCGGGCTGCTGTTCGCCGGAAGCTACACGATGTCGGCGCGCCGTTCACGCCGCGCCGGGCCCTCCGTGCGCGCGCGATGCCGCTGGAGCGTGATTTTTTTGCGGGCGGCAGATGCCCGAGGGCTTCGCCGTGGCGGTGTTGCATGTCCGAGGTGAATGGTGCACGACTAGGCGCTCGTGCAGCCGCGGCGAAACGCCCTGAAGGAGGAGCGCAGCAGATGAACTCACGCCAGGCGAGTCCCCTCGGGGCGAGCGTATCGGCCAGCCCGAAGCTGGCGCTGCGGATCGACTTTCTCAAGAAGGTGTACGGGCTCTTCACGGCGAGCCTTGTCGTCTCCTCCCTGGGCGCCATGTGCGCGCTGTACATCGGGGCGCCGGACGTGGAGGAGGGGACGCTGCGGCGCGAGATGCCGCCGCTGGTCGAGCTCTTCGCGCAGCACCCGATCCTCTCGATCGGCGTCGTGTTCGGCGTGATGTTCGGCGCGCGGGCGGTGCGCAAGATCCCCGGGGTCAACGTCCTCGCGCTCTTCGGGATGGCGGCCGTCCTGGGCGTCACCGCGGCGCCTGCGCTCTACATGGCCCAGGCGGCGGCGGGCCTCGGCGGCACCCTGTCGTCGGCCCCGGTGCGGGACACCTTCATCCTGACGGTCCTCACGTTCGGGAGCCTCACGCTGGGGGTCTTCCTCTCGAGGGAGGACCTGTCGTTCATGGCCAGCGGGCTGGTGATGGGCGCCATGGTCGTCCTCGGCGCGATGCTGCTGAACATCCTGCTCGGGAGCACGCTCCTCGGCCTCGCGATCGCCAGCGTGTCCGTCCTCGTGTTCGGGGGATACGTCCTTTACAACACGTCGCGCCTGCTCCACTCGAGCGAAGAGGACCCGGTCGGCGGGGCGCTCGATCTCTACCTCAACTTCATCAACCTCTTCTCGTCGATCCTGCAGATCCTCTCGGGCCGCCACGTTTGAGCCGGCCGCGTCGCGTTCACGTCGCGGCGCGCGCCCGTCTGCGCCCGACCGCCCTCGGGTCTCTCGCCCGGGGCGGACGGCTGGAGGGCGGCTTGACGCGCCATTTGGGCCGGGTAAGAACGCGCTGACCATGAGCCTGCAGCTCCTCGTCACCGCGCTTGCCCTCTCCCTCTCCTCGCTCTCATCGCTCTCCTTGCTCGCTTGCAACAAGCCCGCCGAGGAGGCGCCGGTGGTGGCGGCCGCCGAGCTCGCCGCGCCGGCGGACGTCAAGCGCGTCGACATCGCGGTGAACGACAGCGGGTTCTCCCCGTCGACGATCGAGCTGAAGAAGGGAGAGCCCGTGGTGCTGCGCTTCACGCGGACGACGAAGAGCGAGTGTCTGAAGGCGATCGCGATTCCCGATCTGAAGATCGAGAAGGACCTGCCGCTGAACACGCAGGTCGAGGTGGCCATCACCCCGCAGAAGGAGGGGAAGATGGTGCTTCAGTGCTGGATGGCGATGGTCAAGGCGACCATCAACGTGGTCGGCTCGTGACGCGGCCGCGCCCGCTGCGAGACGCGCGCGCGCGCCGTCAGAGCATGAGCCAGAGCTCGGCGTCGTAGCGCTTCGCGCCGCCGCCCGCGTCCTGCGCCGCGCGGCGCCCCCCCGAGGCGGGCTCCCCCGCGCTGCCCGGCGCGTCGTCCCGGCGCGCCCCGTCGCCTCGAGCGCGCGCGCCGGCGTGGGCCAGGTCGATGCCGGAGGCGGCGCAGCGGGCGACGGCGAAGCCGAGCATCTCGCGCACGTCGCCCGAGCGGAGCATGCCGCGCGTCCGGTGGCGCGCGATCGCGGCCGCGCGCTCGACGCACTCGGCGCAGGGGGCCACCTCGGATCGGAACCTGAAGAGCAGCGTCCCCTCGGGCCACCCGAGCGCCGACGCCTCGATGCTCACCACGACGAACTCGCCGTCGCGGACCACCCGGGTCCGGGCCGCGCTCGCGCTGTCCTCACCGGCGCCGTGCGCCTCGCCTCTCAGCAGGAACCAGTAACGATCCATGAGGCGCTCGACGTCGCGCGGCTCACCGTGAGCGATGATGTCTGTCATCCCTGACCTCCGATGACCCAATGTGAGGCCCGCTCCTCCGAACTTCGACGCCAGGGAGAGACAGGAAATGTCCGCTCAGAAGGACAATGTCCGAGCGGGCGAAACGCGACGTGACGCGACGTCACGCGACGTGATGCGGCGCGTCTCGGCTTGATGTTGTCTGTATTACCGTTGTGGCGGTGGTTTTCGCTTCCCTTTGGGGGCCCCCGTGAGTAAGCTCTGCGCCCCCCAACGTGCCCGGCGGGAAGCCGCCCCGGTTCTTCGCTCCGAACCGGCTCGTGACGAGGCGCGCCGAGGGGATCGCTCTCGCGGCGCGCCGCGCGGAGCCTGTTTCAGCCACCCCAGACGGAGCGAGCAAGGCGATCCCATCATGAATCAGCATCCCGGCATCATCGGCAAGAAGATCGGCATGACGCAGATCTTCAACGAGACGGGCGAGGTCCTGCGCTGCACGGTCGTGCAGGCGGGCTGCGTCGTCATCGGCAAGCGCACGCTCGAGAAGGACGGCTACAGCGCCCTCATCCTCGGCCTCGGCGAGCGGGCGGAGAAGCACACCACGAAGCCGGTCGCGGGCGCGTACAAGAAGTCGGGGCAGACGCCGAAGCGGATCGTGCGCGAGCTGCGCTGCAGCCCGGAGCACGCGGCGAAGTACGAGATCGGGACCACGCTCAAGGTCGACGAGATCTTCGAGGTGGGCCAGCGGGTGGACGCGCAGGGCCGCTCGCGCGGCCGCGGCTTCAGCGGCGTCATCCGCCGGTGGAGCTTCGCCGGCGCGGTCAACTCGCACGGCACGCACGAGTACTTCCGCCACGGCGGCTCGATCGGTACGAACATGACCCCCGGCCGCACGCTGCCCGGCCTGAAGATGCCCGGCCACTACGGCGACGAGACGGTGAGCGCGCTCAACCTGAAGATCGCGAAGCTCCTCCCCGAGGACAACCTGATCCTCATCGAGGGTCCGGTCCCCGGCCCGAAGAACCAGGTGGTGACGATCCGCGGCGCCGTGAAGAAGCGCGGCGGCAAGGGGATCGTGCCGGTGCAGCAGCCGACCAAGAAGAAGGGCGGCTGATCCCGGCCGCCGGCGGGGCAGCTCCCCTGAGCGAGCGCCCCGCCGGTCGTGCCCGCCGAGCGTCCCTCCGTGTCGCAGAAGCCGAAGAACCCGTACAAGCGGCCTGACGCCTTCACGAAGGCGGCGAAGGCGCAGGGCTACCCTGCGCGCAGCGTCTTCAAGCTCGAGGAGATCGATCGCCGGGTGCGGCTGCTCCGCCCTGGCCAGCGGGTGCTCGACCTGGGCGCCGCGCCGGGGTCGTGGTCGATGTACGCGGCGCAGCGGATCGGCGCGGGGGGCAAGCTGCTCGCGGTGGATCTGTCGCCGATCACGGCGGCGTTCGGGCCGCAGGCGACGGTGGTGCAGGGGGACGCGCTGTCGCTCACGAACGAGGCGCTCGCGCAGTTCGCGCCGTACGACGTGGTGCTGTCGGACATGGCGCCCGCGACGAGCGGCAGCAAGATCGCCGACCAGGCCCGGAGCTACGAGCTGTTCATGCGCGCCGTGGCCGTGGCCGAGGCGCTGCTCGCGCCGGGCGGGGCGTTCGTCGGGAAGATCTTCATGAGCGAGGACTTCGTGAAGGCCCGGGACGCGCTGAGGAACCTCTGCGAGGAGGTCCGGAGCATCCGGCCCGAGGGGACGCGGGCGAGCAGCGTGGAGATCTTCCTGGTGGGGCTGAAGCGGAAGGCGGCGGGGAAGACGGGGTAGCGGCGTGCCACATCGGCCACCAGCGTGGTCGTGAAGGTGGTCGTGGTCGTCGACGGCTCGGTCGTGAACGTCACTCGACCGCCTGGCGACGGGAGGGCCCTTGGCCGTCAATCCGCTCTGAGCACCTGCCGATATCCCCTCAGAACGCGTTGTGTCCCGTGATCGCGTTGCCGAGGATCAGGCAATGCACCTCGTCGGTGCCCTCGTACGTGTACACGCTCTCCAGGTTGAGCATGTGCCGGATGACGGGGTAATCGAGCAAGATCCCGTTCGCGCCGAGCACGCCCCGCGCGGTCCGCGCGATCTTGAGCGCCCAGCCCACGTTGTTCCGCTTGCAGAGCGAGACCTGCACCGGGCTGATGCCGGTCGTGTCCTTCAGCCGCCCGAAGTGCAGCGCCATGAGCTGCCCCTTCGCGATCTCCGTCGCCATCTCGACGAGCTCCGACTGGATGAGCTGACGCGACGCGATCGGCTGGCCGAACTGGACTCGCTCGCGCGCATAGGAGACCGCCGTCTCGTAGCAGGCGCGCGCGGCGCCGAGCGCGCCCCACGCGATGCCGAAGCGCGCCTGGGTCAGGCAGCCGAGCGGGCCCTTCAGGCCGACCACACCCGGCAGCACGTTCTCCTCCGGCACGCGCACCTCGTTGAGCACGATCTCCCCGGTCGGGCTCGCGCGCAGGCTCATCTTGCCGTGGATGAGCGGGGTCTCCAGCCCCTTCATCCCGCGCTCCACCACGAAGCCGCGGATGGACTCGGCCCCTCCGTCATCGACCTTGGCCCACACAACGCAGAGGTCCGCGATGGGCGCGCTCGTGATCCACATCTTCGTGCCCGTCAGCACGTACGCGCTCCCGTCCTTCCGGGCGCGGGTCTTCATCGAGCTCGGATCCGACCCGCTGTCGGGCTCCGTCAGGCCGAAGCACCCGATCAGCTCGGCGGCGGCCATCTTCGGCAGCCAGCGCTGCTTCTGCGCCTCGGAGCCGTACTTCCAGATCGGGTACATCGCCAGCGAGCCCTGGACGCTCACGAAGCTGCGCAGGCCGCTGTCGCCATATTCGAGCTCCTGCAGCGCGAGGCCGTAAGCGACCGAGTTCATGCCGGCGCAGCCGTAGCCGGTCAGCGAGCCGCCGAGCAGGCCGAGCGCGGCGATCTCGGGGATCAGGTCGGTCGCGAACTCCTCGCGCGCGAACAGGTCCGCGGCGCGCGGCAGGTACCGCTCGCGCACGAAGCGACGGACGGCGTCGCGGATCATGCGCTCTTCCTCGGAGAGCAGCGGATCGATCGCCATGAGCTGATCGAGCGAGAGGGGCTCCTGGATGGCCATGGAGCGAGCGTGTAGCGTGCCTGCGCGCGGCGCGGAAGGGGCAGCGCCGGCGGGCCGCCGGCTCAGGGGCGGATGGAGACGAGCGTGCCCTTCCGTAACGAGAGCGCGCCGTGCCATTCGGCCGGGACCTCGGGGGTCGTCCACTCGAACAGCCAGGCGGCGTCGAGCGGAGAGAGGTTCACACAACCGTGGCTGCGCGGGGTGCCGAAATCGTCGTGCCAGTAGGCCGCGTGGAACGCGAAGCCCTCCGTGAAGTACTGGACGAAAGGCACGTCGCGGAAGTCGAACGGATCCTCGTCCTCCTCGTCGCCGTCCATCGTGACCGTGACGTGCTTCGTGTGGATGCGGAACAGCCCCTGGATCGTAGAGCGCGTCGTCTTCGGGTCGCCGAGGCCGTCCGCCCCCGTCGAGACGAGCGTCACGTAGACCGGGCGGGTGCCCTCGTAGGCGACGAGGCTCTGCTTGTCGATCGAGACGTCGATCCACTTCCGTCCGCGCACCGCCCACGCGGGCGTCCTGGGGAGCGGATCGACGCGCACGACCTCGTCCGAGCGGACGAGCGAGCCGTCCCGCGCCTCGAGGTAGTCGAGGCCGCCGAGGCGCCGCGAGGAACCGGACAGCGGGATCGCCTCGCGGAAGCGGAGCGGGGCGCGGGTGACGCCGCCGCGCTCGCCCGGGACGAGGCGCGCGGCGTGGCGGCGCCTGGCGAAGGCCACGGGCAAGGTGACGCCCTCAGGGAGCGCCAGCCCGGCGAAGGCGCTCGGCCGGATGACGCGGGTGCGGTCGAGCGGCAGGACGGCGAGGTCGGTCGTCAGGCCGAAGCGGCGCCCGTCGTGATCGAACGTCGAGAGCAGGGCGAAGCCGGAGCGCGTCCGGGCGCGGCCCAGGACGAGCGCGTCGGGAGCGCGGCGATCGCCGGCGAGCCTGGGCGCCGGCCGCCCGTAGAGCAGGACCGAGGGGGTCGCGTCCGGAGGCGGCGGCGCGACGAAGTCCGGCGCGCGCGCGGCGGTCGCGGCGCGGAGCAGGTGCCCGGCGAGGTCGGGCTCGGCGCCGCGCTGCTCGTCCTCGTTCGGAAGGCGCGCATAGAGCGGCGGGGTGGGGGAGCGAGACATCACGTACGTGTAGGGCAGACCGCCGAGCAGGGTTGTCGCGTCCCCTGCCTGCGTCGCAGTAAGTGCGTTTGCGCCCGGCTGCGTTGCGGCAAGTGCGTTTGCGCCTGGCTGCGTTGCGGCAAGTGCGTTTGCGCCTGGCTGCGTTGCAGCAAGTGCGTTTGCGCCCGGCTGCGTTGCGGCAAGTGCGGTCTCGCCTGGCTGCGTTGCGGCAAGTGCGGTCTCGCCTGGCTGCGTTGCGGCAAGTGCGGTCTCGCCTGGCTGCGTTGCAGCAAGTGTGGGCTCGCCGGCCTGTGTCATGGCAGGCGCGGCCTCGCCACGAACGACCGGCAAGGTGAACGAAGCGAACCGGCGGACAGGGCGGCGCGACGATGCCTCGACCGCGAGGTCGTGAATGTTGAGCGTCGCGCTGGCGCCGATGCAGACGTAGCCGTTCGGCTCGATGTGGTACCAGCCGTCGGCGCACGACGTCCTGCCGGACGGCTCCGGCCTGCGCGCGACCACGGCGCCGGCGCGCAGGTACCCGATGCGCCGGCTGGTCCAGCGCGGTTCGGCGAAGATCCACGTCTCCCTGGCGATGCTCGCGAGCTCGTGGACCTCCTCTTCGGCCGCCGTCGGCGAGGTGGCGGGGGGAGGATCGATCTCGGGCAGCTTGTCGGACCCGTCATCGACGAGCTCCGGCGGCAGCGCCGGCAACGCGAGCGGGTCGCCGCCCGGCGCCGCGGCGAGCGCGCCCGGCGCCGTCGCGGCCTCCTCGCCGGGCGGCGCGGCGTCCTCCGCGCGGGCGGCGGAGGGCGCCGGGGCAGCGACGGCCGGCGCGGCTGCGGCGAGCGGCGCGGTGACGGCGGAGGCGGGCGCAGGGGCCGGGGACGTCGCGGCGGGCTCGGAGGCAGGGCGCGGGCAGCTCACGCTCAGCGTCGCGAGCGCCATCGCCGGCAGGAGGAAAATGCCTCTCACGCGCATGGAGCGCGCGTATCAAGGGGCGCCGGCGAGGGCCAAGTTCAAGGGGGGGTCATTCAGGAGAGCGGGAGGGCACGGGAGCGAGCGGCTCGCCGGCAGGAGGCGCCCGCCTGGGAGGCCCGGCAGGGCCGGCGGGCGCCTTGGCGCGAGGTGCGCGGCGGACCCGCGCCCGCCGGCTTCACCAGCGCGGCGCGCGTTCGCCTCGCCGGGCCGCCGGCCGGAGCGGCGTCACGGCATGGGGAGGTCACGCGCGCACGTCGCCGTGACGTAGTAGCGCCGCGAGGTGCCCGCGTAGGAAGCCCGAAAGTCCGTCGTCTGCTTGTATCCGGCGGCCAGGAAGCTGCCGCCGTGCATGAAGCGCGCGCTCGAGCTGTTGTCGAGCCGCGAGCAGTCGTTGCAGGGCATCAGCAGCTGATAGTTGTCCGAACCGTCACGGGTGGCCTTGTACGCGTTGCCGGCCAGGTCGAGCTGCCCCCACCGCCCGGCGCCCTGGGGGAACTTGCCGACGTCCGTGAGATCCGTGTGCGCGCAGGGATAGTTGCTCGGGTACGGCTCACCCAGGCAGCGGTTCGTTCCATCCCCCGCGACCGTGCCGTCGCCCTGGCAGCACCAGGAGGCATACCGTGTGACATCCGTGGAGCCGTCCTGGTTGACGCCGATGATGCTCTCGACGCTCGAGCCGCCCCAGGGGAACATGCGCTGCTCGTCGCCGCCGGCAGAGGCGTAGTTGAGCTCCGCCTGGGTCGGCAGCCGGCCGCCGTCCCACGCGCAGAACGCGAACAGCTCGTACCACGTCGCGCAGACGATCGGCTTCTTCTCCTTGGCTCCCGGCGTGTCGCTCCAGGACGGCCATCCATAGGGATCGCAGATGAGCGCCGTCTTGAGCGCGCCCGTGTTGGCCGCGAGATACGTGTTCCACGACGGGTCCCAGCCGCTGTTCGCGATCTTCGGGTGCGCACCCGCGCCGGCGGCCGGCGGGTTGGCCTGGGTCGGGCCGCCGGTCTGCTCGAGGTACTGCCGGAAGCGCCCCACCGTGACCGTGTACTTGTCGAGGTAGAAGCTGCTGACCGTCGCCGGAAGACCCGCGTTGTTGAGCCGGTTGAACGTGCCGCCCGGGACCGGAAGGGTCGAGCAGCAGTTATCGCCCCCCTCGACGCCGCAATTGGCACCTGCGCCAGGAGTGCTGCTGTTGCAGCTGATCGGCAGGCCAGGCACGCCGCCCCCGCCTCCGCCGCCTCCGCCGCCCGCGCCGCCCGCGCCGCCGGCACCCCCCGCGCCGCCCGCGCCCCCGGCGCCGCCCGCGCTGCTGGAGCTCGACGTCGTCGAGGAGCTGGAGCTCGACGTCGTGGAGGAGGTCGTCGAGGAGCTGGAGCTCGACGTCGTGGAGGAGGTCGTCGAGGAGCTGGAACTCGACGTCGTGGAGGAGGTCGTCGAGGAGCTGGAGCTGCTCGACGTCGCCGTCGTGCCCCCCGTCTCGCTGTCGTAGCAGACGCGGAGATACGGCCGCCGATCCAGCGAGCTCTCGCTCGTTCGGATGTGGGTGCGATTCAGGGTTTGCTCGAAGAACACGCCGTTGTTCGGGACAGCGCCGTTCACCCAGCTCTGCACGGTGCTGGTGAGGCTGAGCGTGTGGTAAGTATACGTGTATCCCGAGCTCGCCGTGAGGGTCCCCAGGACGGTGGGATCCCAGGCGGTCGAGTGCGAGTTCCACGTCACGGTGTTCTCGTCCCAGGCCGTCGTGACCCGGTGCACGCGCATCACGTCGGGCGTCGAGGCGCCGATGTTGAGGTAGAGATCCGCCGAGACGATGGTGGCGTCGGCAGGGATCGAGGAGAGATCGAACGCGATCAGCCCACGCAGCTGGGAGCCGGAGCTCTCGCCAGCGTACATGTCGGCTCCGGTGGGTGTGTAAGTGGGGTAGGTCGAATTGATGAGGGCATCCTTGACCACGCCCGTCGTCCCCGTGCGCTGGAGAGTCACACAGACCGTCGCGGCCTGCTGCGCCTCACCGAGCAGCTCGTCACCTTCGTCTTGTGCGCCGACGCACCCGGCGAGCGCCGCGCCGGAGGCGGCGGCGAGAGACGCCAGGAGCAGATGCCGAGACCCTCTCATGATCGTTCGATTCCTCATGATGCTCTCCGATCCGCGTCGTCGGGCCAGCTCCGCCCGCGAGGCTGCGTGTGATGCCGTCGCGCAGGAACGCCAGAGAGCGCCCCCGCCAAAACCACCATCTGCCTGCGCGCCGTAAAGCATCACCTTCATCAGGTCAGCCGTCGGATCGTTCTGGCGTCAAACAGCGCGCGAGGAAAACGATACCGTTGTACGGCTTGGAATTGAATGCGTCAATTGGGAATCGAGGTTTGTTGTCAAAAACCTGTTGACGTTGCTTGTGATGTCAGAGCAAAACTAAGCATTATTGATCGCGAGCTGGGTGATTGTCGAGCGCCGCGAGGTGCATTTGTGGTGTTGCTCACGTTTGCGTTGTGCGCGTGCCGCGCGACATGAGCAGCCACATCAGCTTGAACAGCCTGATCCGCCTGATCAGCTTGCCAGGGCGCGTGAGTCGATGGCGGATTCTGCCGTTCAGGCGAGCGTGAGGGCGTGGTGCTGGGGCAGAGATGCCTGCTTTTGTCTACCTGAGCGCTCGTTGGTTTACCTGCTGCTTTTTCGTGGCGCGGGTTCGTGGCCGGAAACGCTGGAGAGGCCTTCTTCGACCTCGGTGACAATCATCGTCGCGAGCAGATCGAGCAACGCGCGGCCTTCGTCCTCGGATGCCTCGCGCGGAGATCCCGTGTAGGCGGCGTCCATGCCCAGCGCGCGGAAGCTCTTCGCTCCTGCCTTGATGCCCTCCGACAGGCTCAGGCCGACGTCCGGCAGGGCCTCGGCGATGTCTTTCCGGACGAGCGCGGAGGCCGCGGCGAGGACGAGCGAGGTCTCGTAACGGCCCGCGTGGCAGGCGCCGCTCCGGAACTCCGCGGAGAGCGTCCGCGCCCAGCGGCGCGCGAGCGGGCACGCGACCGAGGCGCGGCCCAGGGGCAGGCCGCTGGTGGCGGCGCGCACGGCGCGGTCGTGCTCGGGCTCGAGGTGGTTGTTGATGAAGCAGACATGCGACAGGCCGGCCGACAGGTAGGCCTCGGCGACGGCGCGCAGAAAGGCGGTGAGCGCGGGTGCCGGGATCGAGATCGCACCGGCGAAGCCCGCCGCGAAGTCGGTCACGCCATAACCGATGGGCGGGGCGAGGAGCGCGGCGACGCCGCGCGCCCACAGCCGGCGGCCGGCCTGCTCGGCCGCGGCCTCGCCGATGAGCGTGTCCGTGCCGAGCGGCAGGTGCGGGCCGTGCGGCTCGACCGACCCGACCGGCACGAGCGCGACGCACGGCGCGCCGCCCGACAGGAGCGCGGCGAGCTCCTCGGTCGTGAGCTCCGCGAGGCGCGGCGCGGCCTGCATGGGCTACAGGCCCGCCGGGTTCTCGCCGGCGGCCTCGCGCTGCCGGAGCGCCTTGCGATCGACCTTGCCGCGATCGTTCCTGGGGACGTCATCGACGAAGGCGACCCAGCGCGGGTACTTGTGCTTGCTCAGGCGGTCCTTCACGAAGGCCTTGAGCTCCTGGGCGAGCTCGGCCCTCCCCTCGCCGGTGGCGACGCGGCCGCGCGCGTCGTCGCGGACCACGATGAACGCCTTCGGCTTCACGAGGCCCGCCTCCTCGGCGCCGATCACGGCGGCGAGGCTGACGGCCGGGTGCTCGGTCAGGCACTCCTCCACCTCGACCGGCGCGACCCAGACGCCGCCCACCTTGAGCAGCTCGTCGGCGCGCCCGCTGAACCAGAGGTAGCCCTCGGCATCCATGCGGAAGAGATCTCCGGTGCGGCACCAGTGGCCGTGGAAGGTGCCCCAGCTCTTCTCGCGATCCTGGAAGTAGCCGAGCGCGACCGAGTCGCCCTTCACCCACATGACGCCGGTCTCGCCGGGCGGGAGCTCGGGCGCGCCCGGCCCGGCCGCGTCCGAGGGGAGGATCTTGATCGTGTACCCCTCCACGACACGGCCGAGCGACCCCGGGCGCACGTCGCCGGGGCGGTTCGTGCAGTAGATGTGGAACATCTCCGCGGAGCCGATGCCGTCATAGACGTCGGCGTGGAACCGCGCGCGGAAGCGCTCGAGGAGCGCCGGCGGCAGCGCCTCGCCCGCGGACAGGTGGAAGCGGACGCTGGAGAGGTCGAGGCGCGGCGCGCCGCGCGCCGCGCGGGCATCGTCGTCATCGAGCAGCTTGCCCATCATCGTCGGGACGTTGGTCACCACCGTCGGGCGATAGCGCTCGATGTACCGCGCGAGCGACTCCGGCGTCGGCCGCTCGACGAAGAGGCCCGACGTCGCGCCGACGGCGAAGGGGAACATGAGGTTGGTGCCCGTGGCGTAGCCGAAGAAGAGGCGCGGCACCGAGACGGTGATGTCGTCCTTGCGGTAGCCCACGGTCGCCTTGGCGTAACGCTCGGTGTTGAAGGCGAAGTCGCGGTGCGTGTGCATGGCCGCCTTGCTCCTGCCGGTGGAGCCGGACGTGAAGAGCCAGATGGCGATGTCGTCGCGCCGGGTGGGGCGGGGGCCCGCCGGGGCGCGCTTCGCCGCGAGCGCCGCGCGCCCCTGCGCGAGGGCGCCGCGGAGCGAGGTGCCCCGCAGCGCCGCGAGGGCAGGCGAGACCGGGAGATCGGCCTCGAGATCGCCGCCGGTCGGGACCTCGGGCACCAGCACGACGGTGCGGACGTCCGCGGCCGCGAGCGCGCCTTGAAGCGCGAGCGCCTCGGCCACGCGCGGGATCGTGACGACCGCCGCGGCCCGCGTGTACTCGACGAGGTGCGCGAGGTCGGGCGCGGGCGCCTCGGGGTTGCCCATCGCCACGACGGCGCCGTGGCTCAGCGCCGCGAAGAAGGCCCAGACGAACGCGGGCGAGTCGTGCAGGACGATGAGCACCCGCTGCTCGAGCGCGACGCCCTCGACGGCGAGGTGCGCCTGTAGCATCCGGACCTTCTCGGCGACGTCGGCGTAGGTGTGCCGCTGATCGCCGAAGAGCAGCGCGACCTTGTCGCCGAGCCCCTCGCGCAGCCGATCGAACAGGAAGTAGTCGGCGAGGTTGAGCTCGTCAGGGAACGTCGGTGCGGTCATCGTCACGCCTCCATCGCGGCGCGGTGAGCCGCCGCTTTCCGCCCTCCGTGGTCGCGACCCCCGGCTCGTCGAGCCCCTCGCGATCCCAGAGCTGGCACGTCACGGGTCGGTGGCGCTGATCGAGCGCCTCGCAGTAATTGGAATAGATGCAACGTCGGACCTCCCCGCTGCGCCCGAGCCGCACCTTCAGGAACCAGTCGGGATCCGCGAGCGTCTGCCGTGCCGCCCCGATGAGATCGGCCTCGCCGCGCGCGAGGATCGCCTCGGCCTGGGCGAACGTGCAGATCCCCCCCGCCACGACGACCGGCGTGCCGAGGCCGGCCTCGCGCAGGGCGCGCCGGATCTGCGCCTGCTTCGGCACCTGCCGCCCGAACGGCCCCGCCGCGTCCGAGAGCGCGGTCGGCATGCACTCGTACCCGCTCGGGCCGGTGTAGGGGTACGCGGCCTCGCCGACCTTGGGCTGCTTCGCGTCCTCGAACTTGCCGCCGGTCGACAGCGAGAGGAAGTCCATGCCGGCGCGCGCGAACGCGAGCGCGAAGAACGCCGCGTCGTCGACCCGGCTGCCCCCCGCGACGACGTCGTCGCAGAGGAAGCGGCAGCCCACCGTGAAGCGAGCGGAGACGGCGGCGCGCACCGCCGCGTAGACCTCGAGCGGGAGGCGCGCGCGGCGCTCGCGATCGCCGCCGTAGCCGTCCGGGCGGGTGTTCAGCGCGGACAGGAACGAGGCCATGGTGTAGGCGTGCGCGTAGTGGAGCTCGACCCCGTCGAAGCCCGCCTCGCGCGCCCTCACGGCGGCCTCGGCGAAGAGGCCCGGCAGCGTCCGAGGCAGGTCGCGGATGTGAGGGAGCGCGACGTCGGTGACGCGCTCGCGCTCGCCGAAGCGCAGCGCCTCGAGCTCGCGGGGCGCGAGCACGGCCTCGAGCCGCGCGTCGTCGAGCGCGAGCAGCCGCTCGCGCACCTCGCGCTCCGGCGCGTCCCGGAGCGGCGGCTCCCCGAGCGCCTCGGACAGGGCGCGCCGGTGCGCGCCGGTGATCTCGAGGAACTCCCGCAGGAACCTGTCCTTCGCCGGGCGCCTGCGGATGCGGAGGAAATCGATGAGCTGCAGGAACACGCGCGTCCTGCCGGCGCTCCGCGCGCGGACCGTCCGGACGAGCTCCCGGAGCCCCGGGACGAACCGATCGTGTCCGGCGCGGAGCAGCGGGCCGCTCGGCACGTCGCGGATCCCGGTCGCCTCGACCACCAGGGCGCCGGGCTGGCCGTCGGCGAAGCGGCCGTACCAGTCGAGCACGTCCCGCGTGACGACGCCCTCCTCCGTCGCGCGCCACGGGACCATCGCGGGCACCCACGAGCGCTCGGCGAGCTCGAGGCCCGAGGCGAGGCGGAGCGGCGAGAAGAGGCGCGCGCGCGCCGCCTCACCCGCGGTCTTGGGCTCCTCGCGGGGCAGCGCGTGGCGGATCCTCTCCGGCGGCTTCCACATGGCTACCGCGCCCCGTCGCGAGCGCGCTCGTCGGCCGGGGGCTCCGCAGCGGCGCGCTCGAGGATGCCCTTCGCGATGATGAGCTTCTGGATCTCCGTCGTCCCCTCGTAGATGCGCAGCGGCCGGATCTCGCGGTACAGCCGCTCGACCTCGGTCCCCTCGATGACCCCCATGCCGCCGTGGAGCTGGACCGCGCGGTCGATGATCCGCTGCGCCGCTTCGGTGGCGAACATCTTCGCCATGGCCGCCTCGGTCGAGACGCGCGCCGCCGCGCCGGCCGCCGCCGTGTCGCGCTTGTGGGCCGCGCGGGCGACGAGCAGGCGGGCCGCGTCGAGCTCGGTCGCCATCTCGGCGAGGTACGCGCGCACCATCTGCTGCTCGGACAGGGGCGCCCCGAACTGCCTCCGCCGCGTGACGTGCGCGATCGCCTCGCGGAGGGCGCGCGCCGCCATCCCGTTCGCCGCCGCGCCGACCGAGATCCGGAAGGCGTCGAGCGTCTGCATCGCGAGCTTGAAGCCGCCGCCCACCTCGCCGAGCCGCGCGCTGTCCGGCACGCGGCAGCGCTCGAAGCGGAGCCGGCCGATCGGGTGCGGGACCGACATCGGGAGCGGCTCCGAGGCGACGCCCTCTGCGCCGCTGTCGACGAGGAACGCCGTGATCGCGGCGCGCCCGCCGTCGCGCGGCGGCGCGCCCGTGCGGGCGAAGACCACGAGGTGGTGCGCGAGCGGCACGTTCGAGATCAGCACCTTCTCGCCGTCGAGGACCCACCCGTCGCCATCGCGGCGCGCCTCGGTCCTCAGCGAGGCGACGTCGCTGCCCGCCTCGGGCTCGGTCAGCGCGAAGGCCCCGATGCGCCGCCCCGAGAGCACGTCGGGCAAGATCGCGCGGCGCTGCGCGTCGCTGCCGGCCAGCACGATCGGGTACGAGCCGAGCCCTTGCACCGCGAAGATCGCGTCGGCGAGCGGGGCGACCTGGCCGAGCGCCTCGCGGATGAGGACCAGCGAGCGCACGTCGACGGCGGCCGCGTCCGCGGGGCGGCCGCTGCCGCTCGGCGCGCCGCCGAGCGCCTCGGGGACGAGGTGCGCGTAGAGCCCGAGCGGCTCGCCCATGCCGCGCGCCACCGCGGCGGCGTCGTGCGTCTTGGCGAGCCGCGCGAGCGGCGCGAGCGCCTCGGGCGTCAGCCGCGCGGCGAGCGCGGCGTGGCGCTCCTCGAAGAAGACGGGGAGCTCGGCGGAGGAGAGCGCGAGCCCGCTCATACGCGGGGCGTCTCCTGGCCGGTGGACCGCGGGGTGGGGGGCGCGTCGGCGTCGCCGGGCGCGGCCGGCGCGTCGCCCAGGTCGGCGCCCTCGAAGCGCGGCGGGCGCTTCGCCCTGTTCGCCTCGTGGGCCTCGCGGAAGTCGGGGTGGGCCATGCAGATGGCCTGCGCCTGCGCCTCGGCCTCGATCGCGGCGGCGAGGGGCATCGTGCGCTCGCTCTCGAGCATCTGCTTGGTGATCGCGTGCGCGAACGCCGGCCCGCGCGCGAGGCGCTCGGCCCAGCCGCGCGCCACGCCCAGCGCGTCGCTGTCGGCGACGACGCGGTTCACGAGGCCGATGCGGAGCGCCTCGTCGGCGCCGATGAGATCGCCGAAGAAGAGCAGCTCGGCGGCGCGCCCCTGGCCGACGATGCGCGGCAGGAGGTACGAGGCGCCCATGTCGGCGCCGGACAGGCCGACCTTGGGGAAGATGAACCCGAAGCGGGCGCTCGCCGCGGCGATGCGCAGGTCGCAGGCGGCGGCGATCACCGCGCCGGCGCCGACGGCGACCCCGTTGATGGCGGCGATGACCGGGCGCCGGAGCTCGCAGATGCTCTGGATCAGCGCGCCGGTCGCGCGGGTGAACTCGAGCAGCCCCCGCGCGTCGCGCGCGAGCAGCTCGGCGATGATCCCCTCCACGTCGCCGCCCGAGCAGAAGCCGCGCCCCGCTCCGGTGAGCACGACCGCGCGCGCGGCCGAGCGCTCGAGTGAGCGGAACGTGGCCGTGAGCTCGCCGTAGACCTCGAAGGTGAGGGCGTTCAGGCGGTCGGGGCGGCTCAGCGTGATCTCCGCGACGCCGCGGCTGAGCTCGAGATGGAAGGAGCGGGGTGTGAGGGTCATGGGCATCTCCTGGGTCCGGCGGGCGCCGGACGCGAGCGTCGCGCGATCAGGGCTTCGTCCGCGTGCGCCGCGGGGGGCTCCGCGCGCTCCGCTCGGCGTGCGCGCGGGCGCTGCCGGGGCGCGACGGGACGGGCATGTCCGGCTCGCGGAGCGTGGTGCGCAGCTTGTCGAGCAGCCGCGTCAGCGTGGAGAGCTCGGCCGGGCTCAGCCCGGAGAACACCTTCGCCACGCGCGCGGCGTGCCGCCGCTCGGCGTCGCGGAACGCGCGCTGCCCCTTGGCGGTCAGGTGCACCCGCCACGCGCGGCGGTCGCTCGGGTCGGCCCGCCGCTCGACCATGCCGTCGCGCGCCGCGCGATCGACGAGCCCGGTGAGGTTGCCCGCCGTGACGAGCATGCTGCGGGAGAGCGACGCGAGCGTCTGCCCGTCGCTGCGCACGAGGTTCGCGAGGAGATCGAAGCGCGGGAGCGTCATCTCGTGCTCCAGGTCCTCCCGGATGGCCGCGAGCGCGCGCTTGTGGACCGCGAGGATGCGCACCCAGGCGCGCACGGCGGCCTGGTCGCCGCGCGCGCTCTCCGGCGGGGGGACCACGGCGAGCGGCCGCCTCGCCGGCGCCCCGCGCCTCACGGGCCGCCCCCGCCGCGCGCGTCGAGCGCCGCGACGGCCTCGATCTCCACGAGCGCGCGCCGCTCGACGAGCCCCGCGACGCCGAGCAGGGCCATCGCGGGGAAATGCTTGCCGAACCGCGCCCGCCACGCGGCGCCGATCGCGCGGAGCGAGCCCCTGTACGCCTCGAGATCGGTCACGTAGACGGTCATGCGCGCGACGTCGCCCGGCTCCCCGCCGGCGGCCGCGACGATCGCGAGCACGTTGTCGAGCGCCTGGGCGAACTGCTCGGCCAGATCGTCGCTCCGGAACCGCCCGGACGCCGGGTCCCACCCGATCTGCCCCGCGATGTGCAGCGTCCTGCCGCTCGTCACGACGCCGTTGACGTAGCCTCGCGGCGCAGGCCACCCGGCCGGCTGCACGATCTCGAGATCGCCGTTCACCGCATCACCTGCCCCCCGTCGACCGGGATCGCCTGGCCATGGATGCTGCGCGCCTCGTCGCTGCAGAGCATCGCCACGACGAGCGCGACCTCGGCGGGCTCGACCATCCTGCCCTGGGGCGACATCGACTCGAGCGACCGCCGCGCCGCGTCCTCGCCCCGCCCGGTCTTCTCGGCGATGCGGGAGATCGCCTCGTCCGCCATCCTCGTGTTCACCCACCCGGGGCAGACGCAGTTGATGGTCACCGGCGTCCGGGCGATCTCCAGCGCGATGGCGCGGGTCATGCCGACCATGGCGTGCTTCGACGCGCAGTACGCGGTCGAGTAGGCGCACCCGACGAGCCCGGCGGTCGAGGCGACGTTGACGACGCGCCCGAAGCCGCGCGCGATCATCTTCGGGATCAGGGCGCGGCAGAGCGCGAAGGCGCCGGTCACGTTGACCGCGAGCATGCGGTCCCAGAGCGCGTCGCTGGTCCTGTCGAACGGCGCGCTCTCGGCGACGCCCGCGTTGTTGACGAGCACGTCGATGCGCCCGAGCTGGGCTTCGAGCGCGGCGATCGCCGGCGGCGCGCCCTCGCGATCGCCGACGTCGAGCCGGACGGCGACGCCCCCGACGGCCGCCGCCGTCTCCTCGATCTCGGCCTGCGTGCGGCCTGCGACGGCGACGCGCGCGCCTGCCTGCGCGAGCCGCTCGGCGATCGCCCGGCCGATGCCGCGACCCCCACCCGTGACGAGCGCGATCCTGCCTTCCAGGGACATCCGGAGCACCTAAATCATATATATATGAAGCACAGGCCGAAGTCACCCTCGTCGGCGCGCGCCGCGGCGCCCGCTCGCTGAGGTCGGAGTCGGCCACCTCGCGACGGAATGCGCGATCGGCCCCGTTTTCCTCGCTCTCCTTGATCTCCTCGCTCCTCGCTCGTCTGGCGCTCGCCGCGCGCGCCGTACGCTGCGCGTCGTCGTCTGGAACGTGGTCGGTGGAGAGCATGTGACGAAGATCAGAGCGGCCGTGGCCGAACGATCTGCGCCGCGAGGGCGGCATGGTCCGGCTCGACGGCTACTCCGCTACTCCGGCCTCGCCGGGGCGCGGAGCACGAGATCCACCCCGCGATCTCGCTCGCGCAGTCGATCGTCGACGTGGTCGATCCGATCCACTACGCTGCGCGCCTGTGCGTCGCGCCCCGCGACGGTTTCGCGGCGAAGAGCGTTTACATGACCGAGAGCATCGACCCGGATGGCACTGGCGACACGTTCGCGCCGCCTCGCGGCACCGAGATGCACGCCGTGGCGAGGGGCTTGCCGCTGCAGCCGCCGGCGGGCGCCGTGAGCGCGGCCGGCGCGCTGGCGTCGCGCGTCGCCGCGCTGCTCGCATGCGCCGGCGTGGAGGCGCGGCCTCCGGCGGCAGGGGCGGGCGCGTGGTCCCTCGCGCTGGCCGAGCCGCCGGATCTCGCGGCGCTCTACGCGGCGGCGGACGGCATCGCGCTCCCGGACGGCACGCTCCTCCTGCCGCGCGGCGACGTCGCGCGGGCGACGGCGTGGCTCGCGGAGGAGCGCTCGCTCGACTGGGCGCGCGACCTCCTGGTCATCGGGGAGCGGGAGGATCTCGTCATCGTGCTCGACCTCGACGTCGCGGGCGCGCGCGCCGGGGGCGGCGTGCTCGAGGCGCCGACCGACGGGCTCGCCTCGTTCCAGCGCGTCGCCCGCTCGGTGGTCGGCTACCTGGAGCGGCGCCTCGGCGTCGCAGGGGCCGAGGCCGCGGCGCCCGAGGTGCGGGCACGCGAGGCCGCGGCGCGCCGCGACGTCCCGGCGCTCGTCGAGGCGCTCGCGGAGGAGATGTACCCGGGCGCGGAGCGGCAGGTCGCGCACGCGGCGCTCACGCTGGGCGGGCTCCTGTCGGAGCGCGGGGACGAGGCGGCGCTGGACGCCTTCGCGCGCTCGGTCGAGGCGCGGGTCGCGGCGGCGCCGCGGGGCGCCGCGGGGCCGGAGCGGCTCGCGGCGTGGCGCGCGTGCGAGATCGTGGCGCGAGAGGCGGGGTCGGAGGCGATCGCCGCGGCGTGCGCGGCGCGGGCGAGCGGCGGGGGGTAGGCGAGTGGCGCGGGGGAGGCGAGCGGCGCGGGGGTAGCGGCGGGGGCGGCGCCTCGACGCTCAGCGGATCGCGCTCACCGTCGGCCGCGGTTCCGGAGCATCGCTCGCCACGCGCGCACGACCGTCGTCTGGTCACCCTTGCGCACCATGAACTCCGTCAGCTCCGCGGTGTCGAGCCCCGGCAAGAACCGGCTTCGCTCCGTCTCGGCGTAGCCATCCGGGCCGAGGAGGTGGATGGAGAGCTTCCCCTTCTTCAGGAACCAGACCTCGGGCACGCCGAGCCCCGCATAGACGGAGAGCTTGTTGATCGTCCCGCTCTTCTCGATGATCTCGATCGCGAGCTCCGGGATCTCCCCGTCCTCGACCGTCCCGAGCACATAGCACTCATCCGGCTCCACCCCCCGCTGCGCGAGCCTCTTGCGGACGGTCATGCTGCCGTACCCGCTGAGCGGCAACTCCGCCTCCTCCGCGTAGGCCTCGACGAGGCGGGCCAGGATCGTCTTCCGCCCCTCGTGCGGTCCGCCCGGGCTCATCAGCTCCAGCACTCCCTCGCAGTACGTCACCCGCACGCCAGCCCGGTCGCCGAGGGCGGCCAGGATGGCCTCGTACTGCTCCCACGAGACGTCATGAACGACGAAGAGCTGGTCTTCCGAGCCGTCCGCCGCGACAGCGTCGGCGGCGCCGGCAGGGGAGGCGAGGAGGGGTGCAGCGGCGGCCATGACAGCGTGCTCCTCCGGGGAGTATCACCGCCGGGCTGCGCCCTGGCAACCGCCGATCCGAGCGCCCGCGCACCGCTTCCCCGCTGGACGGCCCTGACGCGCGCCACGGCCTCGCCGGACGCTGCCAGGGGCGGGCCCGGGAGCCGCGCCTTCAGAACACGCGCCCCAGCCCGTCGAGCGCCGCGACGCGGTAGGCCTCGGCCATGGTGGGGTAGTTGAACGTCGTGTTCACGAAGTACCGGATCGTGTTGTGCGGCGCGGGTTGCGACATGATCGCCTGCCCGATGTGGATGATCTCCGCGGCGTTCTCGCCGAAGCAGTGGATGCCGAGCAGCGCGAGCGTCTCGCGGTGGAAGATCAGCTTCAGCATCCCGACCTGCTGGCCCGTGATCTGCGCGCGCGCGAGCGTCTTGAACGTCGACTTCCCCACCTCGTAGGGCACCTTCTCCGCCGTGAGCTCCCGCTCGCTCTTGCCCAGCGACGAGATCTCGGGCGTCGTGTAGATGCCCGTGGGGATGTCCCGGACCAGCTTGTCGTCGGCGTGGCCGCAGATGTGGCTGGCCGCGTACCGGCCCTGGTCGTAGCTCGCGCTCGCGAGCGCCGGGAAGCCGACCACGTCGCCGACCGCGTAGATGTGCGGCTGGCTCGTCTGGAAGGTCTCGCTCACCTCGATCTGACCGCGCTTGTTCGGCGTGATGCCGACGCTCTCCAGGCCGAGATCGGCCGTGTTGCCCGACCTCCCGTTGGCCCAGAGGAAGACCTCGCTCCGGAGCTTCTTCCCGCTCTTCAGGGAGAGCACGACGCCCTCCTTCGTGGCCTCGACCGCCTCGTGCTCCTCGCCGTTCAGGACGCGGATCCCCTTGTCGCAGAAGTGGTACCCGAGCGCGTCGGTGATCTCGTCGTCGAGGAACTCCAAGAGATGGGAGCGCGTGTTCACGAGGTTCACGGCGACCTGCATGTTGCGCAGCATCGACGCGTACTCGCAGCCGATGACGCCCGCCCCGAAGATGGTGATGCTCCGGGGGGTGTGATCCATGCGCAGCAGCGTGTCGCTGTCGAAGACGCGCGGGTGGCTGAAGTCGATGTCGGCCGGCCGGTACGGGCGCGAGCCGGTCGCGATGACGAAGCTGTCGGCCGTGTACCGCCGGCGCTGGCCGCCGTCGCCCTCCACCTCGATCGTGTGCGGATCGACGAACCTGGCCTGCCCCGGGACGAGCTGGACGCGGTTCCGGTCGTAGAAGCTCTCCCGCAGATCGACCTGCTCGTCGATGACGCGGTTCGCGGTCGCGAGGAGCTCGGCGAACGGGTACTCCGGAACCACATCCATCCGCTTGTAGATGGGGCTCTGGTTGATCAGGTTCATGTGGTAAATCGCGCGGCGCAGCGCCTTGCTGGGGATCGTCCCCCAGTGGGTGCAGCCCCCGCCGACCCGCGTGTAGCGCTCGATCGCCGCGACCGATTTGCCGTGCTTCGCGGCCGTCATGGCGGCGCCTTCGCCGCCCGGCCCCGTGCCGAGGATGATGAGATCGAAGTGCGGGGTGGTCACCATCGAGTTCCTTGCCTCCGGCGCGCCGAGCGCGCGCGTGCGCCGGGAGAAGGCTACTCGAACTGGAGCGGCTCGTCGTCGTCCCCGACGCCGAGCATCTCGAGGATCTGCCGCACCTCCATCGCGGCCTCGACCTCCGGGCCCGCGTCCAGGAAGCCCTGGAGGTGCTTCCGCGCTTGCGCGCGGTTGCCGCGGGCCGCGTACGAAAGCCCCATCGCGTGCATCGCCTCGCCGTCCTTCGGGAACCGGCGGAGCGCCTCCTTCGCCTGCGCGATCGCGCCCTCCGTGTCGCCGAGGCGACGGAGCGCGTGCGACAGGCCGACCCGCGCCCCGAGGAAGCTCGGCGCGAGCCGCACGGCGGCGCGGTAAGCGTCGCGCGCCGGCTCGAGCTGGCCGAGCTCGTAGAGCGCGTGCCCGAGCAGGTTGTACGCGTACGGGTTCGACGGGGAGGCCTTGATCACGTCGCGCAGCGCGACGAGCGCCTCCTGGACCTGCTCCTCTTGCAGGAGCTCGGCCGCCTCCTCGACGGCCTCCCAGTGGGCGGCGTCGATCGATTCGTCCACCACGGCTCTGAGCACCATGGCGCGCAGTCTAGCCAGATTCGGCGCGCCGTCCTGGGCTCCTTCGTGGTACCGGCCGGGCGGTGAGGCGCCCGCCGCGGATCCGGCTGCTCTTGTGGCACGCGAGCGCCGCGATCCCGGTGCTCGGCGCCGCCGCGGCGTTCTACGGGCCCGCGCTCGCCAGGACGGGCGGCGTCTGGCCGGCGCCCCTCGACGACGTCTACATCCACTTCGGGTTCGCCCGCGCCGCGGCCCTGGGCCACCCGTTCTCGTGGATCCCGGGCAACGGCTACTCCTCGGGCGGGACCAGCCTGGCGTACCCCCTCGCCTTGGCGCCCGGGTACCTGCTCGGCTTTCGCGGCGCGTGGCTCGGCCTCTTCGCCGCGCTCCTCGCGTGCGCCGCGCTGCTCGACCTCTGCCGGTCGCTCCGGCGGCTCCTCGAGCCGCGCGGCGGGCCCGGCGCCGCCTCCTCCCGCTGGGTCGCCTGGGCGGCGCCGCTCTTCATCGTGGCCGTGCCGCTGCTCGACTGGAGCTGGTTCTCCGGGATGGAGGTCGCGCTGCTCGGCGCGGTGATGGGCCGGGCGCTCGTCGCGGTGCGGCGCGCCGAGCTCGCCCCGCCGGCGCAGCGCCCGGCCGAGCAGCTCCGGGCAGGGCTCCTCGCCGCGCTACTCGTCGCGACGCGGCCCGAGGCCGTCGCGCTCGCGGCGCCGCTCGCGGTCGCCGTGGCCCACGCGGCGGGCTCGCTGGGCGCGGCGGCGTCGCTCGCGCGCGCGTCCTTGCCGACCGCGCTGCTCCTCGCCGCGCAGGCCGCCGCGAACCGCGCGCTCACGGGGGAGTGGAGCGCGGCGGGGGCGGTGCGCAAGCTCATCCTGTCGAACCCGTACCCGGCGCCGCTCGAGAAGGCGCTGGAGGTGATCAAGAACCTCGCCGCGCTGCGGGTGCAGGCGCTGGAGAGCGCGCTGGGCGGCCCGTCCTACGCCTTCCTCTTGCCGCTGCTCGGCGCGATCGCGGCGCTCGATCGGCGGACGCGGCGCCTCGCCGTGCCGCTCCTGATCGGCGCCTACGGCTCGCTGCTCCTCGTCGCGCTCAACGCGACAGCGCGTTACCAGAACCTCCGCTACGCCGCCCCGGCGCTCGCGATGCTGCTCGTCGCCGCGGCCCTCGGGACCGAGGCGCTCGCGCGGCGGGGGCGGCTCGCGGCCGGCGTCGCCGCGGCGCTCGCGCTCGCGGCCCTCGCGGCGCCCTCGACGTGGTTCGCGCGGCAGATCGACCACTTCGCCCGCTCCTCGGCCAACATCGCCGGGCAGCAGGTCGAGGTCGCGCGGCGCCTCGCCGCGCGCGCGCGCCAACACCGAGCGCCGCGGCGGGTGCTGCTCGGCGACGCGGGCGCGATCCCGTACCTGTCGGGGATCCCCGCCATCGACGGGCTCGGGCTCGGCGGGTACCGGGGGATGCCGTTCGCGCGGGCCTCGGTGCACGGGATCCCGGCCGTGGTCGAGCTGATCGAGCGGCTCGACGCCGCCGAGCGGCCCGACGTCTTCGCCCTGTACCCCTCGTGGTGGGGCGGGCTCGCGGACGTCTTCGGCCGGCGCGTCGACGCGGTGAAGATCGAGGACAACGTGATGTGCGCCGCGGACGAGAAGGTGATCTACGAGGCGGACTGGTCGGCGCTCGCGCCGCCGGGGGAGCGCCGCGACGGGGCCATCGACGAGGTGGACATCGCCGACCTGGTCGACGAGCGGGCGCACGGCTACGCGTTCCCGTCGCCGCGCGGCGGCTGGGTCGTCGGCGCCGTGCTGCGCGACGGGAGCGATGGCGGCGGAGCGCCGCGGTTCGACGCCGGCAGGATCATCCCCGAGGGGCGCGAGCAGTCGTTCGCGATCGGAGCGGCCAGCGGGGCCGCTCCGATCGGAGCGGCCGCCGCGAGCGCCCGCGGGCCCGCCGTGCTCGCGCTGCGCACCGACGGGGGCGGCCCGATCGCGATCGGCGTGGCGGTCGAGCGCGTCGCGGACGAGGCGCGCGCGGTCGAGCGCGCCGCGGACGAGGCGCGCGTCGAGGTGCCGGAGCGCCCTCTGGACCGCTGGTCCGAGATCCGGGTGCCGCTGCGCGACGTCGCGCCGGGGGACCTCGTCCGGATCCGCGCGCTCCGGGGGACGTTCCGCAGCTTCCATATCTGGCTGCTGCGGCCGTGATCGACCTCCTTGCCGCCCGCGCTGCATCCTCGCGGCGCGCGCCCGCGACACAGCGCGTCGCGAGCCACGAGGACGTCGCGCGACGGATCCATGGTAAGAGCCACCACGTGGCGAGGTGGTTCCGTGCGTCGGCCTTCGCGGCGACAGCTGGCAGGGAGGTGGCCTCGTTCGCGAGGCAGGCGGTCCTCCTGCCGTACGACACCCTCGCGCCGGTGATCCCCGACGGGGCGCGCGACGGCGACGAGGTGGTGGTCATCCTCCACGGGCTCTTCGCCTCCGCCGGCGTCCTCCGGCCGCTGCGCACGGCGATCGAGCGCCACGCCGCGATGTCTCGCGCCTCGCGGGCGCGCGGTCGGACGGACCCGGCGCGCGCCGAACCGCCGTGGTCGGTCCACACGGCGACGATGTCCTACGCGCCGGGGCCCGGCGTCGAGGCGCTGTCGGCGCGCCTCGCGGCGCTCGTCGCGGCGCTCCCGGACGGGGCGCGCTTGCACCTCGTCGGCCACAGCATGGGCGGCATCGTGTGCCGCTTCTTCGCGCAGGAGGTCGGCGATCCGCGCGTCGTGCAGACCATCTCCATGGCGAGCCCGTTCGGCGGCATCCCGCGCGCAGGGCTGCTCGGCTTCGGCGGCGCGCGCGATCTCGACGCGTCGAGCCCGGTGCTCCGGCGCGTCCTCCTTGGGACGGCGCGGTCGAGCGTCCCGCACCTGTCGATCGTCGCGGGGGCCGACACGCTGGTCCGCTCGCCCATCGCGCACGCGCTGCCGGGCGGCGAGGTGCGGGTGATGGAGGGGCGGGGGCACAACACGCTCCTCTTCGACCCGGAGGTGGCCGCGCTCGTGGCGCGGCACATCGTCGCGCGGCGCGGCCCCGTGCGCTGACCTATCCCCGCTCGGCGCTTCGTGCTAGCTCGCTCGCGTGCGCTCGCCCATCGCCTGCCTCGCCGCCGTCGGGGCCTTGCTCGCCCCGCTCGCTTGGTCCTCGCCTTCGCGCGCGGACGCCTCCGCGTGGACCTTCGTGGGCGCCGGCGCGATCGGCTGGAAGCAGGGAGAAAGCGATCTCGTCTTCGACGGCGCGCTGTCGTGCGACGTCGGCGTCGGGACCACGCCCGACGCGCCCGTCATCGTCGGCGGCCTGATGCGCGCGACGCCGATCCTCGACAGCGGCATCGATCTCGCGCTGCTCGCCCGGGTCGCGACGCGCGGCTTCCAGGCTGGCCAGCTGGGCCTCGCCCTCGACGCGGGCGGCTACCGCCGCTTCTGGGGCGCAGGTTCCACGGGCGTGGCCGGCGCGCTCACGCTGGGGGCGCCGCTCGGCATCAGCCTCTCGCTCCAGGGGAGCTACGGGACCGACAAGGCGATGGCGTTCGCCGCCATCGCGGGCATCGACCTGCTGCGCCTCACCGTCTACCGGCAGTCGCTCCTGCCGGTGTGGCCGAACCCGTTCCCCGCGCAGCAGAGCCGAGACGTCGCCTGGCGCTGAGGGGCGCGCGAGCGTCTCTCCGGACGCGACGGGAGAGCCATTCAGGCGGGCAGGGGGCAGGCGAGGACCGGGCGCGCGACGCGCATTGGCGCCGCGGACGCCGGTTGACCGGCGAAGTCGTGCCCCGGTAGGGTGCGACCAGGGGGTGTCATGGCTGTCGTCGCCGCGCTCGCCATCCTCCTCCTCGCGTTCTTTCACGTTGCGCCCCGCCGGATCGGAGGTCACGCGCGGAGGGTCGACGAGATCGCGACGGCGAAGCCGGTGCTGGACTTGGTCGCCAAGGGGAGCGAGCCGGTCGACGGCGCGCGGTCGATGACCGAGCTGCCTGCGGCGGCGCGGCACTACGTGGAGATGGTCGAGAAGAGGAGACGGGCGTGCAGGTCGACGTCGTCTCGGTCGGCGCGGATCGCGACGCGAACACCGTGCGGCACAACGCGTTCGCATGATGCGGCAGCGCTGAGGACGCGCGGCCTGCGCGGGCGCCCCGCCGCCGAGAAGTTCCTCGCTGGGGGCGGCGCGGGCGGGTGTGGGGTGCCCGCGGGCACGCGGCCGGCGCTTGTCCGTCGATGACGGCTTAACGCAGCCGTAGCCCGCGGTAGCTCATTCTGGATCGGAGGGGGCCACGCTCGAGAAATAGCGCTCCTGCTTGACCCAATCGAGGATCAAGCGCCGAGCGATGGACCGACCATTGGCCAGATGATAGGCGACCCATGCATCGAGGCCGCTGGCGGTCCGGTCATTGCGATCTGGCCAGCTCTCACGGCTGCCGGGGCTGCTGCGCACATGCTCCTCCAGCTCGCGCTTGATCGACGCTGGGTCTACATGCTCCCGAGCGAACAGCGACTCGAGATAGTCGGCGAATGTGGTGCATGACTGATGCCCCGTGGCCCGCAGTCGCTCGACGATCTCGGCATCGGATAGCGAGAGAACCCAGACCTCCTCGGGGCCATAGTGACTGGTGAATTCAGCCAGGATCTCATCGACCGTCTTGCACATCTGTCACCCGCAGCGTTCATTGCGCAGTACATTGAAGAAAACACTCGCCGCCACGATCCCCGACCTTGTCGTGACTACACTCCTCCATACAGCAGACGATGCGATCGCGGCCGGACTTCGACTTGCAGCGCTTGATCTTCTCCTTCCATTCGTCGCCCGGTTTCCGGTACTCGGGGCACATCCCGAATTTATCCTTTGGCTTGGGATTGGATCCGGACCCATCCCCTGACTTCGACCCGCCCCCACACACCACCGAACCGAGCGGACCATTGCAAAGCCGTTCGCGCTCCTCAGCAAGGCAATCACTCAGGCTGCCTCCGCGCGCGAGGCACTGCCCGAGCTCGATAGGGCCATAACCGTTCGGGTCGGTGAAGTTGACCGGATCGTTGAGCACGTACCCGTACAGGTTGGCGTCACCACCATCGAACAGAATCGGGTCCTTCGCCGTCCACCTCCCCACCTCCGCGTCGTAATCTCTCGCCCCGAAGCGCACCAGCTTCGTCTCGGCATCGTACAATCCACCGGCGAAGCCGAACGGCTGGAAGCCTGGGTTCGTGTCTTGGAGGACGCGGCCGAACTCATCGTAGTCGATGCGCTGCGCGACTGCCCCGGTCGCGGTGTTCACGACCAGACGCGGACTGCCGCGATGGTCCGTCAGGATCCGGTAGGTCGCCCCGCCCTTCAGGACGAGATCCGGCACGTTGCGGTCCTGGCCGTAGACGAACTGCGCCACTACCGCACCCGTGGGGCCGAGCTCCGCCGCGGGCTGCAGGTCGTCTCGGTAGAGGAATCCCTGTACCATCACGCCGTTCTTCTTCTTCCAGATCCGGTGATTTTCGCCGTCCACCAGGTATTCGATCACGTCGCCGCTGCCCAGCACCACCTGGCGGAGGTTGCCGCGTGCATCATACATCAGGGTCGTCGTCGCCGCCGTAGCCGTGTCGGTCACGGTCGCGAGGTCCCCCGTCGGGCTCACCCCGTAGGTCGTGCTCCCGTAACTCAACAGCCGGTCCTGGTCATCGTACACGCCGATCGCTGTCCCCGACGACGACGTGTGCGCCAGGCGGTTTCCGTTTACATCGTAATTGTAGTGGGCTGTGAGCACGCCGTTGCGGTACACGTCGGTGAGGCGGTCGTTGAGGTCGCGGACATACGCGTACGTCGCCGTGTCCCCTTGTATCGTCTCCGTGAGGCTCTGAATGCGCCCCAGAGCGTCGGGCGTATACGTCACCTCGTACACCGTCGACCCGTTCGCCTGCGCGACATAGGTCGCCACGGCGCCGTACGCGTCGTGGGTGACCCCGTCGGTTACGACGCCGATCGTGCTCCCGGTGTACATCCCGTTGCCGGGGTGCCGGGAGAGCGTGAGCCCGCCCGCTTGGGTGAGGAGGCCGTCTGCGTCGTAGTCGAAGTTGATGGTCGCACCGCCGCCCACCGTCTCCGTATCGATGCGGAAGTCGTTGTCGTAGGCCCACTGCACACTCGCGGAGCTGCCCCCGAACCCGGTTCCTGTCCACGTCAGACCGGTCAAGAGCTCGCCATCGTAGGCAAAGTTGAGCGAGATGCCTGAAGGACCGGAGACGGTCGTCAGACTTCCAGTCGTCGGATGATAGCCGTAGCCGATGGTGCCCATCCCCAGCGGCAGCGCCACCTGGCTGAGGCGACCCGTGGACGGGTCCCGCGTGTAGACCGTCGCGGCCTCACCCGGCCGCGCCGAGCTCGTGAGCATGCCGTCCAGATCGTAGGACCACGAGGTATCCCCGGGACCACCGCCGACGGCCGGCGCCAGGTACTCCTCCAGGAGATCTGCCGGCGTATAACCGAATGTGTGCGCCGGCCGGTCCGGCGGCGTCACCGTGTGGACGAGCCCGCCGGGATAGTAGCTCGTTCCGATCACCTCGTCGTCGGCCCTCGTCACCTGCGTGGCGCGGCCGACCGCATCGTGAAGGAAAGAGACGGTGTTGAGCAGTGGATCGGTTGCCGTCGTGAGCCAGCCGTTATCTTCGTACGTGTACGTCCACGTCCTGGCTCCCTGGGTTCGCGCGCTCAAGCGACCATCCGGATAGTACGTGAAATCCATTGGCAGGATCGCGGGCACCGCGATGCGCTGGGTGCGCCCCTCGGGGGTGAGGGTGACCGTGGACTGGCGCCCCGCAGGGGATGTGTGGACGGTCGCCCTCGTAGCCTTGTTGAAAACGAGAGAGGAGGCGCGCCCGTTGATCGATATGGAATCGGTCAACGAGCTCACGCTCAGCGCGTTGGTCGGCTCCGTGAGGACCACCGAGCGCGATCGGGTAACTTGCCTTGTTCGTCCAAGGGGGGTCGTCGTGACCTCGCTGCTGACCAACGGGGACTGCATGCCGAAGCGCGGCTCCCCCTTCACCTCGACGGAGGTCACGGTGCCGTCTGGCGCCGTGGTCGTCCTGGCTCCGCTCGTGCTGATCTGCTCCACGCTCGAGAGCCCGTCCGATCCCGTGCGGATGCGTTGCTTGCTTCCGTCCGGGAGCGTCGCGACCTCGTACCCGCGGGTCAACCCCATCGCGGTCGTGACCGTGACACGGTGGCCGTTTGGCGTCTCGGTCCGGGTGAGCTGCTTGTAGCCGCCCGCCGGATCCTCGTCCCTGATGAGGCGTCCTTTCGCGTCGAACTCGAACTGGTGCAGCCGGCCGAGCGGGTCCTCGAGGGACTGGAGCAGCCCGCTGTTCGGATAATACGAGAGCGTCGTCGTCTCGTTCGCCGGATTCGTGACCTTCCAGAGGTAGTGCTCGGCGTCGAGGGTGAGCGCGGTGCTCTGCCCGGTCGGCGCGAGGATGGCCGTCGGGTAGCCGTCTGCGTTGCGCTGGATGGTCGTGACCTGCTGGTCGACATCGGTGATCGTGCTCAACCGCCCCTTGGCGTCATAACCGAATTCGTAGCGCACGGTGCCGAGGAGAGTGTCATGAGTGACGAGGTGCTTACCCTGCTGGTCGAAGATGTACACCTCGGTCCCGTCATCGCTCGCGATCGCGAAGTGAGCCGCTTGGATGCGCGGGAGCGCCATGTCGACGCGGCCGATGTAGAAGGAGCTGCCGCTGCCATCGATGAACATCAGGCGGTCATCTGGAGTAACGGCCAAATCGGTCACTTGTAAGAACCAGGCCGCGGTCGGAGGGCCGCCAAGACCGCAAGCATTGCAATTCCAAGGGCGAGGAGCTCGGTTTCCGGCGAACGTGGTGAGTACCCCATCGGGCGAGATGCGCCGGATGAGATTGTCCTGCAGCAGCTCGCCAGACTGCGCGGCGAAGTACACGCTGCCGTCCTGTCCGACCGCCAGTGAGTCGGGAACACCGATCGAAGCCGAGATCGCGGGCACCCCATCCTCGGATGTGGTCGTCTCGGCGGTGCCCGCGATCTTGTTGATAATCCCACTGCGATCGATCCGCCGGATCCGGTAACCATCCCACGGTTGTCCGGAGGACTCCGAGATGTATATCGATCCGTCCGGCCCAAGCGTCATGTCATAGATCAAACGGAATCGGGCATCGACAGCGGGGCCGCCGTCGCCGGAGCTGACACTAGCGTTGGTGTTCCATGAGCCTGCAACCGTCGTGATGATCCCATCTGGCGCCACCTTGCGGATAGAATTGTTGAATGCCAGGTAGAGGTTGCCGTCGCTGGAAACGTCGAGGCCATACACGGAGCCCGAGGAGCCGGAAGTGGCGAGCACACCGTCGGGCGGTCGAGTGCCTAATAGACCGTTGCCTGCGACAGTGGTGATGATTCCATCGGGCGAGATCTTACGGACGCGGTAGTTGCGCTCGTCGATGAAATAGATGGTACCGTCGGGTCCAATCGTGAGTCGCCGAGGCTCGTTCAATAACGCCTGTGTCGCAGGCTGGTTATCTCCATTGAATCCGGCCTGCGCGTTGACGCCGGCGATCGTGTTGACGAAGCCGTCGGGCGAGATTTTGCGGATGCGATGCATATAACGCTCGGAGTAGTAGATGCTTCCATCCGGACCGACGGCGATTCCGCGAGCGGCAGCAATGGGCACTCTATCGGCGCGGACTCCCTCAGCGGTGGCGCTGCTCGCAGGAGGAGGTGGATAGCCGGCGATGCGCTGGAGCATGGCAACCATGGCTCGGCCGGTGCGACGCGAGCCGTCGCCGCGGTAGAGCATGGACATGCCGGGATCGAAGACGTGATGATGGCTCAAGCTGAACCCGCCGAGGGCAGACGTGCTGTTGGTCCACGCTCCGAGCGTGCTCTCCCAGCGTCGGCCCAGGGAGATCTCCTTCCGAGTGCGGTTCCCCGTGATGATCGCGTCGGCGGGCGCTCCGAAGGATCGCGGACCGCCGCCACCGCTCGACGTCGCTCCCTGCGCGGCCGGCACAGAGTAATAGCCTTCGTAGACGTAATTGATGTCCACTGTGACCGGCTGCACTCCGGGAACCACACGCCCGAACATATCCCTTCCGTCCCACTCAAACGTGTACTGCTCGTTCGGCGAGCAGGGACAGTCGACGCGCGTATCGAATGTTTTCCCCGCCACGGTGACCTCGAACTCGATCCGCTCGAGGTTGGGGGGCACGGCCGACGTCGTCAGTGGAATCGCGAGGCGATTCCGGTTGAGTCCCTCTGTGCGATCGCTCTTGTAGTGGAGGTCGAACGGCGTCCCGACGATGGGTAAGCGCTCCCCGAGCCTCTGGCTCTCGCATTCGATGATGGATCCGCACTCGAGGCTGGGGTCGTCCGGATCGTCGTCGTCGTCCTCGTCGTCGTCCTCGCCGCCACCATCGCCGTCGCCGCCACCATCGCCATCGCCGTCGCCATCGCCGTCGCCGTCGCCGTCGTCGTCGCCGTCGTCGTCGTCGTCAGGAACGGGCGGCGCCGGAGCGCCAGGGGGCGGACCGAACGGCCAGTTGCAGTCCCATGGGGTGAAGTGCGTGACCAGGGATCGCCAGAGGCTCGTCCCGACCGCATACTGCGCGCCGAGCTGCTCCAGCTCCTCGGCGCTGATCCCGAGCGCGCCGAGCTCGCTCGCGTCGTCGGCCGCGCCGTCACCGTCGATGTCGACCGACGCTACCCCGCCGCTCACGTCGACGATCTCGATGACACGCCCGTCGTTCGCCGGCACCCACGCCCCTTTCTCGGCGTCGTAATAGCCGAGCGGCACGTGCATCCCGACCGGGAAATCGAGGAAGTTCTCGACATAGAACGGGATCGGCTGATTGAACTCGACCTTCGTCGCCCCGGCGGCCACGGCCTCATCCAGCCCGAGCTCCACCGCGTACGTGTACCCGCTGGTCGGCGGCAGGGTCCCCGGCATCGCCTCGGGGCCGTTCGGGCCGACCGTGTACTCGGTCGCGCGCACGTGCACCTCCGCCGGCAGCGCCACGGTCATCGTCGCTCCCGGCGGGCCGCTCGGGTCCGGCACGGTCATCGTCCCCGTCGTGCCCGAAGGGAAGAGCAGCGTCGCCTGGCGCGTGCCGCTCTCGTCCGTCTGGACGCTCCCGCGCGCAACCTGCGCTCCGGCCGCGCTGCCCAGCGCGACGGGCGTCACCACCGGATCGCTCTCGATCAGCACCACGTCGGGCGCCTCGGACCAGCGCTGCCACTGGGTGCCCACCTGCCGCTGCACCGGCAGATAGCCGGCCTTCTCATACTTCATCGTGAGCGGCTGACCTCCTCGCACGACCAGCTCGAACGCTCCGTCCGCGCGCGTGAGGACCTGCCCGTAGCTCTCCGCGTCTCCCGCACCGTAGTGCAGCACGCTCACCTTCACGCCCGAGATCGGAACGCCCGCTCGCGTCGCGACCTTGCCCTTGACGACCGCCACAGAAGCCGGGGCGATCGCCGCCGTCACACCCGTCTGCGGCGCGTTCGGCCCCTGGTAGATGCAGCCCACGGCATCGATGAGCCGCGTGGCTACGGTCGGATCCAGCGCCGGACAGGCGACGTGCGTCACCGCGCCGGTCGCCGGATCGCACGTGTCGATCGTGCTCGGGTCGCTGTCGTCGGTCGCGATGGGCGTGTGCAGGATACCCAGCACCGGATCGCAGGTATCGGTCGTGCACGCGTCGCCGTCGTCGAGCGTGCCGGTGCAAGTCGGCGCGGTCGTGTAACAGACCTCGAGGCTCGGCCGCTCGGACGCGTTCGGGTCTTCGCTGCTCCGGAAGGAGGTGGTGAGGACCGGCGCCTCTTCCAGCAACACGCCGTGATTCGGCGTGGTTCCCGCGAGCCACGCCGCGGTGAGCGCGGTCAGATCGGCCGAACGCATGCCGGCGCCGGGCAACGACTGAAATGACGCCGCGATCGCCGGGTCGAAATCGGTACCGTTCGCCAGGCTCTGCCAGGTCACTGTCGGCTCGGTCCACGGCGAGAGGATCCGGTGGATGTTGATGGTGCTGGAGCTGGTATCGTCCCGGTAGATCTGCCGGAGGCGCAGCGTCGCGGAGACGACCTGCGCCGCGGGGGGCACCGGCGAGAGGTCGAAGCGGAGGACGGCGTGCCGCACGCCGAAGCCGGCCAGCGTGCCCGTGCGGAGCAGCACGGTCGAGTCGGTCCAGGTCGGGTACGTCTCCCAGATCGTCGCGTCCTCAACCGCGCCGAGCGCACCGCGCTGGATTGTCACGCACGTCGGGTCCTCGGTGCCCGCCGCGAGCTTCGCGGTGCCGTGCAGCTCCTCCTCCGGTGAGCTCGAGCTGCACGCGGAGCCGGTCGCAGCTGCGCTGAACAGGACACCCCCCATCAGCAGGGAGTATTTCCGCCAAGGTATGCGTGAGAGCCTGATGGATCCTAGCGGTCGAAGAAATGATGGCTCGTGATGTCTCACTCAAGAGCTCCTTAACTGAAGCGGAGGGCTGCAGCGCGTCACCACTGGACGATGGACGCATTGAACCGCATAGCGCCAACGACCAAGCGCTGTCGCGCTGCGCCCTGTTATTGGATTTTTTGCGATGGGCGGCATTGAGCCGACCAGGGCAGGTGGCGCACCTTAGGGGGCCGTCAGGGAGCTCCACATTCAAAAAAAACTGGGGTCCACGCTTTGTCATGCGAAGCGAGTCCGAATGTCTTGGCGCCGCATCCACAGGCACCATCGAATTTGCCTGATCGCGAGTTCAGTAAAGGGTGCTGAATGTACGTCGCGACCGGCAGCCAAGCCCGGTGGAGTCGCGGCTGAAGGCGATCCGGGGTCTGGGCTTCACGGGCGTGGCCGGCGCGCTCACGCTGGGGGCGCCGCTCGGATCAGCCTCTCACTCCAGGGGAGCTACGGGACGGACGACGCCGTGGCGTTCGGCGCCATCGCGGGCATCGACCTGCTGCGTCTCACCGTCTACCGGCAGTCGCTCCTGCCGCTGTGGCCGAACCCGTCGCCCGCGCAGCATAGCCGAGACGTCGCCTCGCGCTGACGAAGGCGGTGAGCGCTCCCCCGCGTTGAGATCGCCTTCCCGGGCGCCCGAGTCGCCCGTTTCAAGCCTTGAAACGGGCGACCCGGTCGCCGAGCGAGCGATTTCAAGCCTTGATCCGCCCCGCTGGCCGGCCGAGTCGGCCATCTCAAGGCTTGATCCGCCCCGCTGGCCGGCCGAGTCGGCCATCTCAAGGCTTGAAAGGGCCGACTCGGCGACCGAGTCGCCCGTTGCAACGCTTGCATCAAGCGTTGCAGCGGGCCGCAGGGCTCACCTGTCCAGCGACGGCCACCAACGGGGCGGTAGGCCCCCGGCGAGGGAGCTCGGCACACCCTCCCCCAGCCGCCCCACGCTCCGCTCAGCCGCCGCCCCCCCTCGGCTCGGAACCGCCTCCTCCGCTTCAGGCCGTGAACCCCGCGAGCCCCTCGACGAGCCGATCGAGATCCGCCCGGCTGTGCCGCTCGGTCACGGCGACCAGCAGCTCGTCCCGCCGCCGCGCGTCGATCCGCCCGAGATCCAGCCCCGCGATGATCCCCTGCTCGGCCAGCGCCCGCGTGAGCCGCCCCGCGTCCCCGCCGCGGACCTTCACGACGAACTCGTGGAACGTCGGCGCCGACATCGGCAGCGAGTAGCCGTCGAGCCGCGCGATCTCCCGCTTCAGGTGCTCGGCCTTCGCGAGGCACTGCTTCGCCGCCTCCACGAAGCCGCGCTTGCCCAGCATGCACATCCGCATCGTGACCGCCGTCGCGCAGAGGCCGCTGTTCGTGCAGATGTTGCTCGTCGCCCGCTCGCGGCGGATGTGCTGCTCGCGCGTCGCGAGCGTCAGCACGTACCCGCGGGTCCCGTGTTTGTCGACCGTCTCGCCGACAAGCCGGCCGGGCACCTGCTGGAGGTACTTGCGGTCGTTCCGGCACGCGAACAGCCCGACGTTGGGGCCGCCGTACTGCGGCGGCAGCCCGAGCGGCTGGCCCTCCGCCACCGCGATGTCGGCGCCGAGCGCGCCCGGCGACTCGAGCAGCGCGAGCGCGTACGGGTCCAGGGTGACCGTGATCAGCAGCGCGCCCTTCTGGTGGCACACCTCGGCCACCTTCCGGATGTCGCCCACGACGCCGAAGAAATTCGGATAGCCGACCACCACGCAGGCGGTCGTCTCGTCAATCGCCCGCGTCAGCGCCTCGACGTCCGCCGTGCCGTCGCGGCCGACGTCGACGCCGACCAGCGACGCCTTGCCGGCCCCGATGCCGTGCACGTACGTCTCGACCGTGCCGATGTAGTCGGGGTGCACGCCCCCGGACAGGACCGTGCGCTCGCGCCCCGTCAGCCGGCGGGCCATCAGCACGGCCTCCGCGAGCGCGCTCGCGCCGTCGTACATCGACGCGTTGGCGATCGGCAGCCCGAGGATCTCGCTCACGATCGTCTGGAACTCGAAGATCACCTGGAGCGTGCCCTGGGAGACCTCGGGCTGGTACGGCGTGTACGCGGTGTAGAACTCGCTGCGGAGCAGCAGCTGATCGGCGGCCGGCGGGAAATGGTGCTCGTAGGCGCCGGCGCCCAGGAACGAGAGCATGCGCCCTGCGCGGTTCTTCTGGGCGAGCTCCTCGAGGTGCCGCATGAGCGAGGCCTCGTCGAGCGAAGGCTCCATCGAGAGCGGGCGCGTGAGGCGCGCCTCCTTCGGGATCGCGCTGTAGAGCTCCTCGAGCGACGACAGGCCGACGGCCTGCAGCATCTCGCTGATTTCCTCGGGTGTGTGGGGCAGGTAGCGCATGGTCTTGTGCAGCGGGAAGCGGGAAGGGTGATGCGGAACGCGGAGGGGCGCGGCGCTCAGTGCGCCGCGGTCTTCAGGAGCTCAACGTACGCGTCGGGATCCATGAGCGTGCCGAGCTCGCCCTGGTCCGAGGGGACGACCTCGATCATCCACGCCTTGCCGTAGCAGTCGTCGTTGACGAGCTCGGGTCGGCTCTCGAGATCCGCGTTCACGCGCTGGATCTTGCCGCTCACCGGCGCGAACAGATCGCTCAGCGTCTTGACGCTCTCGATCGTGCCGAACGCCGTGCCCGCGGTGATCGTGTCGCCCGGCTTCACGTCGAGGTTGACCAGCGTGATGTCGCCGAGCTGCTCGACCGCGAAGGCGGTGATCCCGATCACGACGAGATCGTTCTCCTGCTTGGCCCACTCGTGGTCCTTCGTGTACCGCCGGTCCGTTCGGACATTGTCGCTCGCCATGTGACTTCTTCTCCCTTTGCCAACCTGGATCTCTGGTCGCCGCGCGCGGTTGCTCGGATCGGCCCGCCGCGGCGCGCCTCGGCGCGGGTCAGGCCCGCTTGTAGAACGGGGTCTTGACCACGACCGCCTCGACCGTGCGCCCGCGGCAGTCCACCTGGAAGGCGGTCCCTACCGCCGCCATCGGCGCCGGCAGGTAGCCGAGCCCGATGTTCTTGCCGACGGTCGGCCCCGGGCTGCCGCTCGTGCAGACGCCGACCTTCGCGCCGCTCACGTCGAGCAGCGGGTAGCCGTGGCGCGCGATGCCGCGCCCCGTCATCTCGAAGCCGACCAGCTTGCGCGCGGGGCCCTCGTCCTTGATGCGCTGGAGCGCGGCGCGCCCCACGAAATCGCCCTTGTCGAGCTTCACCACCCAGCCGAGGCCCGCCTCGATGGGGTTCGTCGTCTCGTCGATGTCGTTGCCGTACAGCGACAGGCGCGCCTCGAGGCGGAGCGTGTCGCGCGCGCCGAGGCCCGTCGCCTCGAGGCCGAGCGGCCCGCCGAGCTCGACGAGCGCGCGCCAGAGCCGCTGCGCGTCGGACGGCGAGCAGAAGATCTCGATGCCGTCCTCGCCGGTGTAGCCGGTGCGGGCCACGGTGCAGCGCACGTTGGCGAGCGTCGCGTCGCGGAAGTGGAACGGCGCGAGCTCGCGCAGCGCGGGGCCGTCGCCGCCCGCGAGCGCGACGATGTCGAGCGCCTTCGGCCCCTGGAGCGCCATCATCGCCGTGCGATCCGACGCGTCCTCGAAGCTGCAGTGGCCCTGCGCCGCGGCCCTGATGTGCGCGGCGATCTTGTCGCGGTTCGACGCGTTGCAGACGATGAGCCACTGCCGCGCGTCGATCCGGTACACGATGAGGTCGTCGAGGATCGTTCCGGCCTCGTTGCACGCGCACGTGTAGAGCGCGTGGCCGTCTTCCAGCTTCTTCACGTCGTTCGTGACGAGGTAGTCGACCACCTGTCCGGCGTGCTCGCCGCTCAGGATGATCTCGCCCATGTGCGAGACGTCGAACAGCCCGGCGGCGGTGCGCACCGCCTTGTGCTCTTCGGTGACGCCTTTGTACTGGACCGGCATCTCCCAGCCGGCGAACGGGACCATGCGGCCGCCGAGCTTGATGTGCTCGTCGTAGAGCGGCGTCCTTCGGAGCGGAGCGGTGGGGAGCGGCTTGGTCGACACGGCCGCGATCTACTTCGAAAGGTCGGAGATGTCGACTGGCGCCGACGGGCGCAGCGGCCCCGCGGCGCCGGAGGTCGAGGCCGCCGCTCTCGCGCTCACTCGAGGCGGGTGGGATCGATCACCTTGCCGGCCGGCGTGAGCCCGCTGCGGCGCCAGCGCTCCTCGACCGACAGGCCCTGCTCCGCGGGCGCCCGGGTCTCGTCGCGGATGACGAGCTCGGAGATGTGCGCGCGCGAGACGACCTCGATCCGGATCATCCGCTGCGGCGCGCTCTTCACGGTGGCGCGCGAGAAGATCGTCTTCGCAGGCCCGGTCTCGACATTTCCGGCGAGGACGCGCGTGCGCACGTAGTTCGCCACCCGCTCGGCAGGGATTTCCCCGACGGCGAAGACGGCATCGGCGAAGCGCGCGCGCACCTTCATGCGGCGCGGGATGGGCAGGCCGAACGCCTGCTCGGCCCCCTCGGCGAGCTCGCCCGGCAGCGCCTGGTCGACCGGCGGCTTCGGGGCCGCGGCCTCGCTCGCCTGCGGCGCGGGCGCCGGCGCGCCGGCGTCGCTGCGGCAGGCGGGCGCGGCCGATGCGCACGCGACGAGCGCGGCGAGCGCGCCGGCGGCGCGCGACAGGCCGGCTCGCTTCATTCGATGAGGGTGGCCCACGAGTCGATCTTAACGACCTTGCGCGGCCGCTGCAGCGTCCTCGTGCTCGTTCGCGTCGCGCCCCCCTGGGCGTCCGCGTCGCCGGCGGCGCCGGTGTGGAACACGAGCTGGTACTCGGGCGGGGTGGAGTGCCGGACGATCGTCTGCGGGCCGAAGTAGTCATCGGTGTACTCCGCCGTCTCCACGCAGGTCGGCTTCTGGGTCACGGCCACGCCGAAGACGATCGTGCCCGGCGACTGCAGCTCGAAGCGCTCCGGAGGAGCGGCCGGATCGACGACGAGGCAGCCGTTCGGATACGCCGGCGAGTCCGTGTTGCCGAGCAGGTAGTCGACGCCCCAGATCGCGCCGCGCCCGTCCGCGCACGCGTAGGTCCCGGGCGCGACGGGCCTGAACGTCGCGAAGTACGCGCAGCCGTTGAAGAGGGAGATGGGCCCGGTCACGCGCTCGCCGCCCGTGAAGGGGACGACCCAGTTCTCGCTGAAGCGGAGGCTTGTGTCGTGCGGTTTCTCGGTGATCGACCAGACCCGCGTCTCGATGGCGCCGCTCGCCGTGAACGCCTCCTGATCGCCCGTGGAGAACAGGATGACCTTGTTACCGAGCGGATCGGTGCTCACGATCGGCGTCGTCTGGATCGGCTGGCTGCGCGCCGCGCTGTCGGTCGGGAACGAGTACGCGTCCCAGGCGAGGTCCACGGTCCAGTCGTCCGGGTTGGTGCTCGTCAGGCTGACGCGCCAGAGCGTCCCGTCGGCATCGCCGACGTAGATGCGCTCGGCGACCTCGCCGACGCCCGCCGGGAACGGCACGGGGACGCCGGTGATCGGAGAGTCGAAGTCGACCCGCGTGGTCCGCGAGGCGATCCCGCCCGGGGCCTCGTCGACGCGGCCCCGGAACGTGCGGATGATCTCGCCCGTGTCGAGCCGGACGATCGTGAGCGAGCGCGCCGGGCCGACGGGGCCGCCGGTGCCCGCGCTGCCCCAGCACCGGACCGAGTCGCGGACCGCCAGGGTGCCCGTCGGATGGAAGAGCGGGGGCGTCGCGTTCTGCCGGTTGCACGCGGGCTGGCTCGTGTCGAGCGGGGCGGAGCCGCCGGGCAGGATGGCGACCGCGATCTCCTTGATCTGAGCGCCGTCCTGCATCTCCACCATGCCGATCGCCGGCGTCGGCGTCGCGTCGCCGAACAGCGGGGTGCCGCTATCGTCCGTGGAGAGCTGCCAGAGGAACTGCGGCGCCTTCGGGTCCGTCACGTCGAGCGCGTAGTAGAAGCTGCCGCCCGCGCCGCCGCTGGCGACGAGCACGGTGTTCCAGGTCGCGTTGGCGCTGCTCACCTGCGCCGACGTGCGCTCGAAGACGACGTTCTTCACGACGGGCGCGCCGTCGAGCAGCAGCGATTGCTGGTTGAACGTCGCGAGCAGCCGGGGGAGCACGTGGGGCGGCAGGAACGACCAGAGCTCGTTGTTCTCGACCTTGTCCACCTTGAGCGCGTCGTCCGCGTCTGCCGCGGTCACCTGGAAGGCGTGCAGCTGCCCGTCGGTCGTCGCCGTGTAGAGCACGAGCGGCCGGGTCTTCTGAGCGGGGCTCTCCGCGAAGGCCCGGTAGGACTCGTCGGGGATGTAGTCGTTCGGCGGCCCCACGACGACCGGCGTGGAGTGATAGATGCTGCCGAGCACGTTGCCCTCGCGGGAGGCGACGCCCGAGGGCATCGGCGCGCCGACCTCCCACTCGATGAGGCGCCGGGCGCAGTCCGCGGCGTTGGTCGCCTGCAGCCCGCCCGAGCACTGCGGCGGGACGGGCGCGCTGGGATCGAGATCGAGCGCGCGGGACGCGCTGGAGAGAGCGGTCGCGAACGCCGTCGCCTGCGCGGGCGCGCCGCTGCCGGTCATCGTGCCCGTGTAGCTGCCCAGCCCGTCCGTGGCGACGTCGGCGGGGCGGATGCTCCGGCTCGACCAGATGCGCTGCGTGGTGGTGTCGAGGTCGCCGATCACGGTGAAGAACCGCCGCGGCTGCCCGGTGTTCGAGCTGACGTTGGCCGCGAAGTCATCGCCCTTGCCGGGGTCGATGTCCTTCAGCTGCGTCGTCATGACGCCGCTCACGGTCTCGCAGACGAAGCGCTTGCGCTCGAGGTTGCCGCTCCAGAGCGAGCCGTCCGGCGGCGGGCTGAACGAGGAGGCGAACTGGTAGGCGACCCCCGCGTCGGTGTTGCCGTTGTTCGCGGTCGTGGTCGCGTTGGCGAAGACGGGGAGGGTGCGGCTCGTCGAGTTCGCGGCGATCTGCGCGAAGATCCGCGACATCACCGCGGAGAGCTCGTTGGCGTCGTCCGGGAAATAGCCGCGGTCGGTCCCGCCCTCGATGGCGATGCGCGAGAGCGTGCAGCACGCCTTGACCGCGCCAGCGGCGTTGTCGCAGCGCCCGGCGGGCAGGAAATCAGCGCTGGAGATCGTCGCGCAATTGAACGTCGGATCGCCGAGCTCCTGCCGCGCCTGGGTGGTAAGGCCGAACCCGACGGTATACGTCGACACGCGCCGGTTCGGGTTGACGTGGGAGTTGAGCGACTGGGCGATGACCTGAGGCTCCTCGTAGGGACAGCCCGTCCCTTCGGGGCCGGGGCCGGCGTCCTGTGTGCAGGTCGGGCGCAGGTCGAGGTTCGGCTCGCCGTCGGAGATGAGCACGATCGAGGTCTTGCGGCAGCCGCCGCTGATGAACGGATCGTCGCGCGGCCCGAGCGGCCGGCTCTTCCAGGTCGAGGCGTCGTTGAGGATGTAGTCGCGCGCGTCCGACAGCATCCCGGCGAGCGGCGTCGCGCCGTAGGGGCGCATCGCGATGAGCGCGTTCTGGATGCTCTCGTTCACGCTGCGGATCTCGGTGGTGTCCGCCGTGTAGGTCGGGAAGGGGATGAGCGGCCCTTCCCAGAGCGGCGCGGCCGGGTTCCTGGCGCCGACCTCCATGTCCGCGGGAGCGCAGGCGGGCGGGTTGCCCCGCGCCGGGTATCCTGGGCCGGGCTCGAACCCGAGGAAGTAGCTCCACATCCCCTCGATGCCGCCCACGGGATCGGGAGCGCCGGAGAGGAGCCCGGTGCTCGCGTCGGGGAGCGTGTCGAATGTCATGAGCCCGAACCGGATCCGGTCCTGATAGACGTCGAGCAAGCCGGAGTTGAGCTGCGTGAACGGCGTCGTGCAAGGAGTGGCCGCGTTGTCCCAGCGATGCTCGCCCACCAGATCGTAGGTCGCTCCCGGGCCCTTCGTGCAGTGGCCCGAGATCATGCGATGGAACGGGATGTAGTAGTTCCTGTCGTAGGGCGGCTCTCCCCCGAGGCTGAACTCGTTGACGAACGCGGTGCTCGTGCGGGGCTGCGCGACGCAGCTGAAGTCCTGGATCGGGCCCGTGAGCGACTCGACGAGCTTCATCCAGCGGCTCTTCAGGGCCTCGGAGGCGGGGGGAGTGCCTGGGTTGCAGTCCGGCTCCCCGCCCGCCACCGTCTTCTCCATCGAGCCCGACGTGTCGACGAGCAAGAGCACGTTGGGCAGCGGCGGCTCCACATCCATGGCCTGCGCGCGCGCGCGCCCCGCGACGAGGCCGACGGTCGCCGCGGAGCTCATGGTGACAAGGACCTTCGTCAGGTTTCGCATCGTGCGCTCCGGTTCGTCACTTCGAGCAGAGGATATCGGCAACGACGGACATGGATTCCTGGCTGCCCGCCGTCGCGATGGCGGAGCCGTCGGGCCAGGCGATGAGCCGCGCGCTCATGGTGACCGTGCAGTAATCGACGCTCACCGGGTTCGGGCCGCCCATGTCGCTGCCGGCGCGGTTTCCTATCGCAGGCCTTATCTTATCAGTGATCTCCACCTTGGCGATCCACTGGACGTCGGCGCGACCAAGGCTCCCTGGCGTCTCCGCCGCGGGCGGCTCCAGCAGCTCTTGTGCCGCGTCGAACGTGTGCGGCAGGAGCGGCCAGCACGCGTCGGTGATGACCGAGCAGCTCGTCGACCTGGGGATCATCTCCAGGCCGCCCTTCTGCTCGATCTCGGCGATCGCGAGCTGCATCGCGTACTCGGTGAGATAGTGGGTCTGCGTCATCCGGCGCTCGTGGCCGCTGGCGATGGTCGACAGCGTGGCCGCGTGGGCCGCGAACAGGCCGATCGCGGTGAGCATCGTGATGACCAGCACGACGATGAAGACGGCGGCGCCCCGCTCGCGGGAGCGCCGTCGGGACCGGGCGATGCTTGTGTTCACCATGGGACGTAGGCCTGGTTGGGGAGCGCGATGTCGGCGTAGAGCGTGCGCATCCGGGCGTAGACCGGCGGCGATCCGGAGGGCGCCGTGTTGCCATAGGTGTTGGCGCCCGCGGCGATGCCGGGGATCAGGAACCTGAGCCTGCGGCCATCGGAGGCCGGGGGTATGGGGACGGGGAGGCCGACGTCGCGATCGGGCGCGCGGGTGCGGGTCGAGAGCCGGACCTGGACCGACCGCACGCGCTCCGGCGTGCCGGGCGGTCCAGCATCGATCGCGGCGGCGGTGCTGTACACGAGCGCGTTGTCGGTCGCCATGATGGGATACCGCGTGATCTGCGGGTTGGTCACTCCAGGGACGGTGCTCTCCTGCGCGACGGAGATCCCGAACTTCAGATCGACGGCGTACTCCGCGATGAGCTCGAGCGTGCCCGGGAGCTCCCTATCCTCTTCGTCGAGCTCGACCCGCACGAGCTCGGTGCGGCCGTTGTCGCCGGTGAGCGTCCCGAGCTCCGTCGTGATGGGCGCCACGAGAGGGTCGTAGGCCGTCCCCTTGTCGACGAGGCTCCGGATGTCGTAGCGGACGCGGGAGACGACGTTCACCCATCCTCCGTCGCCGGTGGAGCCGCCGGGGGTCACGCCGCAATCGGCGAGCCCGACAAGCGTCGGCAGGCCGGGATCCGCCTTCAGCATGATGCGGATCTCGAGGGGCGGAGTGCCGACCACGTTGACCTGATCGATGACGCCGTACAGGAACTTCTCCTGACCGCGGACCATGATGCGCAGGAAGCGGTGAGGCGCGAAGATCTGGGTCAGGCTCTGCCCGCCGCCCTGCGCGCGCGCGAGCGTGCGCTGCACGGCGGAGCTGTTCGGGTTGAGCTCGACGACCCAGTCGCCCGTCTCATCGCTGATCTTCCTGAACTCGAACAGCTCGGTGCTGTTCAAGCTGCCGCCGATGATGATGGAGTCGGGGTGCAGCCCGTTGGCGATGCTCTGGCTGAGCTCCGACCCATGGAGGACCTCCGACCCTTGGCGCAGGATCGAGATCCCGGCGAGGCGCCTCAGGCCGTCCCCCGAGGCTGGGACCTTGCAGACCTCCGGGTCCTCGCGGATGTTGGGCGACGAGAGATACGCGGCGCGCTGCAGGTCCGCGGTGAGCCGGTTCAGCCCGAGCGTCGCCGCGAGGTGCGAGGCGGAGGCCCTCGCCTCGTTCTGGAAGAAGCGCGTCGCGTTCTTCGAGAGCAGGAAGGCCGCCAGCGACACGACGAGGCCGGCCGCCATCGCCACGAGCAGCTCCACGAGCGTGAAGCCTCGCTGTCCTGAGGCGCGCGCGCGCGGGCGGGTGGTGCGTCGGCTCGTCGTCATCGCCTGTCCTCGCTCGTGTTCCGGAGCACGCCGGTCGTCAGGTAGACCGCGCCGAAGCGCCCCGGGTTTGTGTCGACGGCGAGCGGGGCGATCCCGCAGTCGATCGGGTTCCCGTTGCGCTCCCAGACGACGCGGATCTCGGCGCGGATGAGGCTGTCCCAGATCGGCGTGCCCGACACGGGATCGGTGAACTGGCGGAAGCGCACGTGCGTGCAGAACGCGGACTCCCACGTGTCGCCCGCGTAGATGTCGGCCCCGAGCACGTCGGCGCTCGGCGACCCGAGCGCGGTGATCTCCGTGGGGGTCACCTTCGTGAACGGGGCGGTGGCGCTGAGCGCGAGCCAGGCGGTGTCGTCGTTGATGTCGGGCACCCGCATGGGATCGTTCCACTGGAGCGCGTCCACCCGCAGCCGCTCTGCCCAGGTCATGGCGATGCTGTTGGCGATCGTGAGGTTGCGCGCGTTCGTGTTGCTGATGAGCGTCGCCTTCTGCAGCGCGAGCACCCCGGTGGCGCCGATCGCCAGCACGCCGAGCGCCGCCATGACCTCGATGAGCGTGTAGCCGCGGCTCGCCGCCCTCCTCGCACGCGCCGCGCTCACAGCCCGAGCCTCGCGACGCCGTTCGGCGGGACGAAGACCGACCGCTGGAGGCCGGTCCTTGTGTTGGTCACGTTCACCCGGAGCGCGCCGAGCAGCGGCGCGAACGTCCCGGCGGGGTTGTAGCGGACGAACGTCCGCCCCCGCGGCGTGAAGCAGACGTCGGCGTTGTCGCTTGCCGCGCCGGTGGGATCGAGCAGCTGCATCGCCGCCAGCTCGATGCCCTCGGTCTGGAGCGTCGTGACCGGCTCGGTCTGGGCCGGGTCCATCCAGTTGGTAACGCTGAGGCAGCTCGTCGCGATCAGAGAGCCGGCGGCGATGTTGTCGACGTGCGCCTGCCGCACCTGGAACGCGCCTGTCGAGGCCGTCCACCGCACGAGGACCGCCGCCCCGCGCCCGATCGCCTGGTAGCGCGCGAGCCGGTAGATGCCGCTGATCTCCATCGCGGCGCGGTTCACGCGGCGATCGCGCATGCCGCTCACGAAGCTCGGCGACGCCGCGGCGGCCAGGATGCCGATCAGGACCACCACCGCGAGCAGCTCCGGCAGGGTGAAGCCGCGCGCGCCACGGCGGCGCAGCGCGCGCTGCCCCGGAGCGCAGGCCCGCGATCGATCGGAATCACGAGGAGGAGGTCGCGAACAGGAGGGAGGACGCACCAAAGGATCGGCAAAGGCAAGCTGCATGCCCTCGACATGCGGCGCTAAGTGATGGAACTTCATGAAGAATCTCTCAAAGCGATTCGCCGCGGGCGCTAACGATTGCGGCGCTATGAAAAAAGGTGCAAGGCGAACAGGCCATGCGATTCCCGCCCGAAAGGTGTTCACCGAGAGGCCCATTGGACCACAGCGTGCCAGCTGCGACTCGCGCGACGCGCGCGTGCCCCGGGGGGCCGTTGCGCCCCCGTGCGTGGCGCTGCGCGCTGCTCGCCGGCGCGCTCGTGGCCGCGCTGTCTTCGGGCTGCAGCAAGAAGGAAGAGCGCCTCGGCGCGCCGCCGCCGCCTCCGCCGGCCGCGAAGCCGGCCGCCTGCGCCGGCGGCGGGGGGACGATCAGCGACGCGGCGAGCGCGCCGTTCTTCCCGCGCACGACGGGCGGGTTCTGCCTCGACCCGAACGGCGGGGAGAAGACGTTCGGCGAATCGGCGCCCCTGCCGCTCGACAGCATCTGCGACATGTTCGACGGGGAGTGCGAGATCTACAAGGGATTCGGCGTGCGGCGCGTGGTCGAGGCGCGGTACGTGAGCGGCGAGGGCGGCTCCGCGACCGTCGACGTCCACCTCTCGAAATTCGGATCCACGGAGGGCGCTTACGGGATGTTCACGAAGCGCACCGTGGGCGATGGCGACCCCGCCGACGAGGCGACACCCCGCACGATCGAGGGGGGCGGCGCGGCCGCGATGGGGGTCGGGAACGCGTACCTCTGGCGCGGGCAGTACCTCGCCGAGATCACCTACAACGACGAGGCGCTGGCCGAGGCGGCGCTCAAGTCGTCGAGCGAGAAGGTCCTGCCTGGGCTCGTGAAGGAGATGGGCGCGAAGCTGCCCGGCGAGCCGTCGCTGCCGCCTGCCGCGGAGGCGCTGCCCAGGGACAACATGATCCCGCTCGGGATCCGCTACGAGACCAAGGACGTGCTCGGGGTGGATGGCGCCGGGCCCGGCGCGTTCGGCTACTACAAGGAGGTCGACAAGCGCTACCGGGTGGTCGCGATCGTGCGCGACGACGTCGACCAGGCCAAGGACGTGCTGTCGACGCTGGCGAAGCTGCCAGGCGCGGCCAGGGAGAAGGGCATCGGCGACGGCGCGGTGCGCCTCATGAACAAGGACGGCGAGGGCTCCGCGACCGAGTGGGTGTTCGCGCGCGCCGCCAAGACCGTCTACGGCATCGGCGACGAGGCCCGCGTGCTCCGCAACGGCATGACGGCCGACGAGCACGCCAAGCTGACGCTGACCAAGGAAGAGAAGACGGCGAGGCTGAAGAAGCTCGTCAGCGCGCCGGCGCGCTGATCGCAGCGGGAAGGGTCGAGCCGCCCGGGGCTCGCGACGCTGCGGCGCCGCGGCCCCGGCGGCGCCGCGCGCTCACTGCGTGCGGAGGATGACGTGGTAGCCGAAGGGCGTCTCGACGAGGTCGCTCACCTGGCCGACCTTGATCTTCTCGAGGCCCGCCTGGAACTCCGGGACCATCGCGCCCTTCGGGAACTTGCCGAGGTCCCCGCCGCGCTTGTCCGCCCCCGGCTCGTCCGAGTACTCCTTCACGACGTCCGCGAACTTGCTCGGATCGGCCTTGGCCTTCGTCATGGCCTCGGTCGCGCGGGCCTTGGCTTCGTCCTTCGTGCGCTCGACGGTCGGAGGCGCTCGGCGGCTCCCCTTGTACATGACGAGCAGGTGCTTCGCGCCGAACATCTCCCTCGGCGCCTGCGCCGACTGCGCCGGGCGGGGCGTGGGAGCGGGCGGCGGAGCGGCGGCGGTGGCGTGCTCGTGCTCGTCGGGCTCCGGGGCGACGGGGGCCGCGAGGCGGGCGAGCGGCGTCTTGTTGAACATGCCGACGAAGCCGAGGAGCCCGATCAGCACGAGCGCGCTGAGCACGGCGTGCGGCGCCCACCAGTACGGATCTTCGGGCTCGGCGCCGTCGTCCTCCGCGTCGTCGTCGTCGTCGTGCGCGTGGCCGTGTCCACGGCCGCGGGCCGCGGTGGCCTTCGCCTCTTCCTCCTCGTCGTCGTTGCCTTCGTCGGTCGACCCGGCCTCGTCGTCGAGGTCCTCGTCGTCCTTGGCCCTGTCCTTCTCGCTCGTCTTGCTCATAACGCTTCCCTGATCCGGGCCTCGGCCCTTAGCACGCGGCCACGCCGGCCGTCAGCCGATCTCCGCCCACGCGCTCGTGAGCACCGGATCGGGGCGATCCTTGACAGAGGTGACCACCGCGACCTTGCCGCCGGCCAGCGCCCAGCCCCGCGTGATGAGGGTGTCGCCCGGCCACACCGGCTTGCGGAACTGCGCGCCGTATGCCCGCAGCCGGCTCGCGTCGCCGCCCGCCGCCTTCTGGATGATCGCGCGCGCCGCGAAGCCGTACGTGCAGAGGCCGTGCAGGATGGGACCCTGCGTGAAGCTCGCCTTCGCCGCGACCTCCGGATCGGCGTGCAGCGGGTTCTCGTCGCCCGAGAGCCGGTACAGCAGCGCCTGCTCGGGCGCCGTCGCCTGCTCGACGACCCAGTCGGGCTCGCGGTCCTTCGGCACGGGGGCCTCCGACTCGGCGTGCGGCGGGCGCGGCCCGCCGAAGCCGCCGACGCCGCGCACGATGATCGACCACACCGTGTCGAAGAGCGGCTCGTCGTTGAGCGTGGTCTTCGTCTCGACGATCACCTGCGCGAACTTCTTGAGATCGTAGATGCCCGCCAGCGTGGCGGTCGTGAACAGCGTCCCGCTCGTCGGGAGCGCGCGGTGCACCCGGAGCGTCTGCCCTCCGTGGACGATGAGCGCCAGCTCGGCCCCGGCCACCTCGAGCGCCTCGAACACGGTCCCCTGGGAGGGGATCACGCCGAACGTGGGGTAGACCTTCATGCCTCCCGGCGCGCCCTCGTACAGGTACTCGAGCTCCTCGCGCTTGGCGCCGATCCCGAGCGCGTAGGTGGCCAGGGTCTTCCAGTTGAAGGTGAACGCGCTGGGCTGGGTCGTGTAGCCGACCTTCGAGAGATTCAGCGGCATCGGGGGCTCCTCGCAGGATGGAAACGGCCGGGCAGGCGTACCGACCTGGCGATGTCGCGTCAACTGCCGGCCGCCGAGCGGAGCGCGGCGTCAGGGCGTGAGGCGCCGCGGGCGGCGCCTGGCGCGGCGTCAGAGCGCGAGGCGGTACGCGATCAGGACGCCGATGTTGAACATGTCGACGCGCTCGGAGAGCGAGGCGAGATCCCCGGTCGGGGAGACCTTGCGCTGCTCGGGGAGGAACCAGCTCGAGTAGCGGATGTGGCTCCCGACGCTCCAGTTGTCGGCGAAGGCCCAGTCGCCGCCGATCGCGAGCCCCGCGGCGACACCTTCGGTGCCGAGCGTCGCCGCCCTGGGCCCGACGTACGCCGTGTCCGAGTACGGGTTGCGATCGGCCTCGACCGACCACGAGTCGTTGACGACGACGCCGCCGATCGTCACGCCGGCCCACCACTCCGAGCTGCGGATGCGGAGGGCGTAGTAGCGAAACAGCCCGTCGAGCATGAAGTAGCTGCGCGCGTGATCGCGCTCGAGGCTGGGCGCGCCGCGCGCGGCGTCGGAGGTCAGCGTCGCCGCCCAGAAGATGCCTGCGCCGAAGCCGATGTCGCGAAAGCGGTAGAGGTTGTGGATGCCGAGGGAGACGCTCGTCTCGCCCTGCTCGCAGGCGCCCGGAGACAGCGACACGGGGCAGACGTCGGCGCCGGGGAGCGTCATCACGCCGCTGCTCACCTCCACCATGGTGTAGGGGAAACCGCGCTCGCGCGCGGCGACGGCGCGGCGGGCGGCCCTGCTCTCGTCGGCCCGGCCGGGGGCGGAGAGCAGGAGCGCGGCGAGCGCGGCGGCGCACGCAGCGCCGCGCGAGCGCGCGCTCGTCGCTCGCGCGCTGCCACGCCCCACCAGCGCTGCCCGGCCGCCCTGCCCGGCGCGGGCGTTGGCGGGCGCTTGCGACGTCGGGTACCGGCCTCCTGGACTCACCTTCTCTGGATTATAACCAAGGACCCGTCGACGAGGGGAGCGGCGAGGCGGCGTCCGCGGGCAGCGGCGGCGGCGAGGGCGGCAGGATCGGCGCAGGTGCGGCGCTGGCCGGCGGCGAGGCGGCGCGCGTGCTGTCGGGCGAACCCGCGCCGCCCGGCGTCGGGGACGGCGCCTGCGAGCCCCGGGGGGCGGGCGCCGGCGGCTGGCCCTGGGGAGCGCCGCGGACCTCGGCCGGCGCGGGGCGGCGCGGCGCAGGCTTGCGGTCCAGGCCTGCGGCCTGCGGCCCCGAGCTCTGTGGAGCAACCTGAGGTGGCGGCGCCGGGGCGGAGCCCGGCGGGCCGCCGGAGAGCTCGGCGACGAGGTGCTGGGCGGTGGTGAGCGCCGGCTGCAGCTCGAGCGCGAGCTTCGCCAGCCGGATGGCGCCGGCCTTGTCGCCCGCGTATTTCCGCCCGAGGGCGTCGGCGACGATGCGCTCGGACGACTCGCGGCGGAGCTCGGCGAGGCGCGCGTCTCCCGGCCACCGCGCGAGCGCCTGCGAGACGATCTCCTTGACGTTCTCGCGGGGCGGGGTGTCCCAGGCGTGCCTGCCCATGCAGTCGCGCGCGCGCTCGATGTGCGCTTCGAGGGTGTCGCGCGCGGCCGGCCCCCCGAAGGCGCCGAGGTGCCGCCCGCCGAGGAACACGACGAACCCCACCGCGCCGGCGCACGCGAGCAGGGCGGTCGCGCGCGCGATCATCGCCCGACGAGGGAGCGGCCGCGCCGCGGACTCGACGCCTTGCATGGTCGACGGGACGGGCGCGGCGTCGCGCATGGGATCGATGCCGAGGCCGATCGCCGTGCGCGCAGGCTCGTCCTCCGCGCCGCCGTGGCGAGCGGCGCTCCACGATGCGCGAGCTCCGGCGTCGAGCCGCTCCACCGGTTCGGCGAACGCGCCGCCGAACCGCGCGCCGCTCGAAGGCCGCTCGGCCTGGGACGGCGCTGCGAGCGGCGTCGTCCAGGAGGGCGCCGAGCTCATCGAGCTGGACGAAGCGCGCTCGACGCCGCCGGAGGACGAGCGCTCCTCCTCGCGGCGGTGCGACGCGGGGTCGCTCTCGCGGCGGTGCGACGCGGGGTCGCTGTAGCGCGCTGCCTCGGCCCCCGGGAGGCGGGGATCGAGGTCGCCGATGTGGGCGCTCTCGAGCGTCGGCGCGGCGATGCCGCCGATCTGGGCGGCGAGCGCGGGGGAGAGGTCGAGCGATTTGGTGCGCGACTTCGAGGCCAGCTTCATGACCGCGCTGGCGCGCAGGAGCCCGGGCTGGGCGGCGATCTCATCGGGGTCGAGCCCGCTCGCCCGGACGGCGAGGGCGAGGTCGCGGCCGAGGGCGCGCGCGTCGGGGGCCCGGTCCGAGGGCTTCTTGGCGAGGTTCTGCATCACGATCCGCGCGATGGGCTCGGGCACGTAGCTGGAGCGCGCGATGCTGCGCAGGTCCGCCGGCGGGGCGTGCGTGTGCTGGACCAGGAGCGCGACGGGCGAGTCGCCCTCGAACGGGGCGCGCCCCGCGAGGCACTGGTACAGCATCGTCGCGATGGAGTAGACGTCCGCCGGCGGACCGACCCGCTGCCCTTCGGCGCCTTCGGGCGAGATGTACTTGGCGGTGCCGAAGATGAGCCCCGCCTGGGTGGTCATCGCTTTGTCGGCCCAGTCGAGGCGGGCGATGCCGAAGTCGAGCACCTTCACGTAATCCGGGTCCTCGCCGCGGCGGACGAGCATGATGTTCTCGGGCTTGAGATCCCGGTGGACGATGCCCTGCGCGTGCGCCTCGCCGACCGCGTCGCACACCTGGAGGGCGATGTGGAGCGCCCTCGGGAGCGGCAGCGCCTCGCTCTCGCCGCCTGCCCCTGCCGCGGCGAGCGCGGAGAGCAGCGAGATGCCGTCGAGGTGCTCCATGACGAGGTAGAGCTCCCCGCCGATCCGGGGGTCGGCCGTGGGGGGCACGCTCCCGGTCATGAGGACCTGGACGACGTTCGGGTGGACGAGCCGGCTCGAGATCTTGGCCTCGCGGTGGAAGCGGCTCACGAGCTCGGCGTTGCTGCTGAGCTCGCGGTGGAGGATCTTCACGGCCACGTCGCGCTCGATCCCGGCCTGGAAGGCGCGGTAGACGCGGCCCATCGAGCCGATGCCGATGAGGTGGCGGGTCTGGATCTGCCCCCCGAGCGTGATGCCCACGTACGGGTCGCGCTCCGCGGCGCCGAACGTGGGGCTCTTGCGCGAGCTCGCGAGCGGGGTGCCGTCGCGCGGGCAGTAGAGAACGCCCGCGTCGTAGCGCTCGCCGCACGAGGGGCAGCTCTTCGCGGTGGACGGCTCCATCGACGGCGCTGATCCTAGCACCGCTCCCGCCATAAATTCTCGGACGGAGCGGCGTTTCGGCGCGCCGCGGCGCCCGAGGACGCTCGGACGTGGACCGACCGGCGCCTTGCGACTACGGTCGCGGCGTGAGCGGTTCCAAGGCGGGTGCAGCACGGGCGCGCAGCGGGAAAGGGCGCGGCAACGCGGGTGCCACCCCTGCGCCCGCCGCGCGCCAGGCCGCCGCCTCGCTGGCCCGGGAGGCCGCCTCGCCGCCCCGGGAGGTCGCCTCGCCGGCGGCCGATGCGGGGCCGCGCGAGGGCGAGTACGTCGTCACGCTCCCCACGTTCGAGGGGCCGCTCGACCTGCTGCTGCACCTCATCCAGCAGCACGAGCTCGACATCCTCGACATCCCCGTGAGCTTCGTCACGGAAAAATACCTCGAGTACCTGAAGATCATGCGCTCGCTCTCGATCGACCTCGCGAGCGAGTACCTCGTGATGGCGGCGACGCTGACGCACATCAAGTCGAAGATGCTCCTGCCGAGCGTGCCTGCGGGGCAGGACGACGACGGGATGCCGGGTGAGGAGGAGGATCCGCGGGAGGAGCTCGTCCGGCGGCTCCTGGAGTACCAGAAGTACAAGGTCGCCGCGGCCGACCTGGCCGAGCGCGGGACGCTCGGGCGCGACGTGTTCACGCGCGGCATGAGCGAGAGCGAGGTGCCGAAGGGCCCGGCTCCGTTCGCGCCGACGGCGATCTTCAGCCTGCTGGACGCGTTCGAGCGCGTGCTGAAGCGGACGAACGTCCAGATTGATCATGAGGTCGTCTTCGATCGCATCAGCATCACGGATCGCATCGTCGAGCTCACGGAGAAGCTCTCCGCGCGGCGCGCCATGCGGTTCGAGGATCTGCTGCTCGACAGCGTCTCGAAGGGGGGAGTGATCCCTCGCTTCGAGGTCGTCATCACGTTCCTGGCCGTGCTCGAGATGTGCAAGCTGAAGCTCATCCGGGTCCATCAGACGGACCCGCTGGCACCGATTCACATCCAGCTCGCGGTAGCCGATGGCGCGCCGGTGGCGGATGACGGATTCGAGGACGGCGCGCCGGCGGCGGAGCGGATCGAGACAGCGGGGAGCGAGGATGCAGGAGCACCGCCTGCTGCCGCAGAGGGCGAGGTCGCGGAGGCCGTCGAGGTGGAGCGAAGCGAGCCGGCTGGGCCGGAGCTCGTCGAGTCGGCCGAGCAGGCGCGCGGAGAACTGTCGGAAGCGGAGCTCGCGGGGGCGCCGAGCGGCGCACCGGAGAGCCTGGAGCCGGTCGAGCCCCTGGAGCAGGTGGAGGACGTCAGCGTCGCGGAGGCAGAACCGGAGCCCGCGGAAGCAGCAGAGGCGTCGAGCAGCGAATCGGCGTGGTCGGAGCTGGTCGAGCCCGTGGAGCAGGTGGAGGACGCCAGCGTCGCGGAGGAGGCAGAACCGGAGCCTGCGGAAGCAGCGGAGGCGTCGAGCAGCGAACCGGCGTGGTCGGAGCTGGTCGAGCCTGTGGAGCAGGTGGAGGACGCCAGCGTCGCGGAGGCAGAACCGGAGCCCGCGGAAGCAGCGGAGGCGTCGAGCAGCGAACCGGCGTGGTCGGAGCTGGTCGAGCCTGTGGAGCAGGTGGAGGACGCCAGCGTCGCGGAGGAGGCAGAACCGGAGCCTGCGGAAGCAGCGGAGGCGTCGAGCAGCGAACCGGCGTGGTCGGAGCTGGTCGAGCCCGTGGAAGAGAGGAACGTCGAGGCGGGTGACGCGGACCTGGCGGAGCCCGTGGAGCCACCGATCGGCGAACCGACGGGCCCGGAGCTGGCCGAGCCGGCTGAGGAATCGAGCGGCGAAGCATCGGGGACGGAGCTTCCCGGGACGGCGGAGGAGACGAGCCATGCGCACGACCTCGCAGGGGGCGAGCCTTTGGTGGACGCGATGGAAGCCGATGCCAGTCCGGCTCCGGAAGAGGCGGAGCGCGGCGATGCGGTTGTGGGCCCGAACGCGCACTCGACCGCAGAGGACTTCGCAGCGCCGCCGACAGAGGTGGATGAGGTAGACGCAGGGAGTGGCCGTGACGGTGGCTGATGCCGCGGCGAAGCGGCGGCGCATAGCGAAGACGACGACAGGTCAGGGCGCGTCGGCGCGGCTGCGGGCGGCGGCGCACGCATGGCTCGGCGAAACGAAGCGGCCGAGGGGCGGGAAGAAGGAGCCGCGCGCGCCGAAGACGGCGGGGCAGGGCACGCCGGCCAAGGCGAGCGCGCAGGCCACGCCGGCGCGGCTGCGGGCGGCGGCGCACGCATGGCTCGGCGAAACGAAGCGGCCGAGGGGCGGGAAGAAGGAGCCGCGCGCGCCGAAGACGGCAGGGCAGGGCACGCCGGCCAAAGCGAGCGCGCAGGTCACGCCGGCGCGGCTGAGGGCGGCGGCGCACGCGTGGCTCGGCGGAACGAAGCGGCCGAGGGGCGGGAAGAAGGAGCCGCGTGCACCGAAGACGGCGGGGCAGGGCACGCCGGCCAAGGCGAGTGCGCAGGTCACGCCGGCGCGGCTGAGGGCGGCGGCGCACGCGTGGCTCGGCGGAACGAAGCGGCCGAGGGGCGGGAAGAAGGAGCCGCGTGCACCGAAAGGGACACGGCACGATCCGGTCGCTCGCTTCCGCGCTGGTGCATGGGGCCAGCTCGGCCATCCGGCGCGCCGCGCCGACGTTCCTGTCCGGAGCGCAACCACGGCGCCCGGGCTCTCTGCCGTCGCGCGCAAGCACCTGAAGGGGGTGTTGGAAGCGCTCATCTTCGTGGCGGAGCGACCGGTGCCGGCGCGTGATCTCGCGCGTTCGGCGAACGCAGAGCACCGCGTCGTGCGAGAGTTGCTGGCCGAGCTCGTCGCGGAGTACGACGGACGAGGATTTCGTCTGGACGAGGTCGCCGGAGGGTACGTCTTTCGAACGAGCCCCGCATTTGCGCCCTTCGTTCGCGAGGTGACAGAGCAGAAGCCGGTCAAGATGTCTCGCGCCCAGACCGAGACGCTCGCGATCGTCGCGTACCGGCAACCGATCACGAGGCCCGAGATCGACGAGATCCGCGGTGTGGATTCCGGCGCGGCGCTCAAGTCGCTCCTGGAGCGTGACCTCGTGAGGATCCTGGGCAAGAAGGACGAGCCTGGGCGCCCGATGCTGTACGGCACGACGGCGCAGTTCCTCGAGTTCTTCGGTCTGAAGGCGCTCGGCGAGCTGCCCACCCTGCGCGAGTTCACCGAGCTGACCGAGGAGTCGCGCCGTGCCTATGAGCGTGAGCTCGGCGAAGAGCCGCCCGAGACGGGGGTGGTGACATCGGGACAGGAGAGCTTCGCCGGCGCGGAGGGATCGCTCCGGACGAGCGTCGCCAGTGCAGGCGAGAACCTATCGGAAGACGTCGGCGCGTCGTCTGCTGCGCCGCGGGAGGGAGAGGTCGCGATGGAAGCAAGGGAAGACGAAATGTCCGAGGAGATCTCTGTCGTGGAAGCGGACGCAGCGCTTGGTGAGCCTGCTGAAAAGGACGCATTCCAGCACGCCAACGACGTCGCGGAGGAACGGCGCGACGAGGATGACGAAGACGACGAGGACGAGGACGAGGACGAGGAGGACGACGAAGACGACGAAGACGACGAAGACGACGAAGACGACGAGGACGAAGACGAGGAGGACGACGGAGACGAGGACGACGAAGACGACGAAGACGAGGAGGAGGACGACGACGACGAAGACGAGGACGAGGACGAGGAGGACGACGAAGATGATGAGGACGACGAAGATGACGAAGACTGAACGTTCGCCCTTGTCTGAACGTCCAGCGCGTCGCCCCGTCGTTCACGGCGGTGGAGCATCCGTCGGATCCGGATAGGCCTCGGCCAGCTTCGTTGCGGCGCTCCTCAGCTCGGGGTGGGCGAGGAGCTTGCGGAAGAGCCGCCAGAGCTCGGGATCGGCGAGCACCTGGAGCGGCGAGGCGGCGACCTGTCTCCTCTTCTTGCGGGGGATCGCCTCCGGACCTTTTCGTCGCAGCTCCTCCATCATTCCCACGAAGCGCTTCGTGGGAAAGAGATCTCCGTGCTCCCACGCGAGCACGGTCTCCTGCTCGATGCCCAGCGCTCCGGCGAGCTCGCGGGCCGTGCAGCCGAGCTCCTGCCGGAGCTTCTTGATGTCCTCGGGGGCCATGCGGGGCGAGGGTAGCGGCCTCGAAAAAAGAAAGCGACGTCGAGCAACCGGCAGCGAGCTCCCGCCGAACTCCGCGTCATGACCCATCGTTGCCCGCTTCGCCCCTCGTGGACTCCCCGCGCGCTCCGCGCGCTGCCGCTCGCGCTCGCGCCGCTCGTGGCCTCACCCCTGTCCTGCGCGCCGGAGCTCGTCGTTCCCCCGCAACTCGATGAAGGCGGTGACGAAGAAGACGCCGAGGTCGCCGGCCCCGCAGACCCGGGCCCCGAGCTCCAGATCGAGCCCGCCGCGCCGCTGGACGCCGCGCCTCCGGTGCTGCGGGCGCGCGTGCTCCTCCCCGGCGCCGCTCTCGGGAGTGTCGACCCCGCCCGTGCGCTGGTCGTCCGCGGCAAGCTCAGCGCGGCGCACCTCCGGCAGATAGAGCGAGGCGAGCTGTCGACGGCGCTGTCGGAGCGCGTCGTCCCCTCGATCGCCTGGCTGAACGGGACTCCCCCTGGCGACCTCTCGCTGACCGTGGCGCCGCTCGCCCCGCTCGCCCCCGGGGAGACCTACGCCATCGCGAGCGGCAGCCCTGTGTTCTCGCACCACATCCAGATCGCCACGGAGGGCTCGCCGCCCGTGCTCTCACGGCTCTGGCCGCCGCCCGACGCCGGCGCGACCCTCGGCCTGGGGGTGTGGTGCGGTGACGCGCCCCTCCCGGAGGTGGTCGCCGCGGCGACGCTCGCGCCTGGCGGACCGGCGGGCGAGCTGCGCCGCGGCGCCGTCGACGACATCGGCGCGCGCTGCCTGCGCTTCGAAGGGGAGCCAACCGCCACGGCGCCGCCCGGGGCCGACGGCGTGCGCCTCGTGGGGCCTCCCGTCGCGCTCCCGGGCGAGCCGACGGCTGTGAGCCTCGATCCGCGTCCGTTCATGCTGGAATCAGAGCCGCTTCCCGCCATCGCGGTGGCGTGTGCGCCGGACGAGCTCGCGCTCGGGCCAGGCTGTGCTCGGGTCGCCGACGATCGGATCCTCGTTCGTTCGGCGGATGCGCCGCTGCTCTGGGCGATCGCGGGCGCGGGGTTCGACGAAGTCTTCGCGGTGCCGCCGGGCGAGCCGTTCGTCCTCGCTCCCCTGCCGCCCTCGAGTCCCGTGGAGCTCGCCCTTGCGATCGTCGACAACGCCGGGGTCGTGGAGCGCCGGACGTTCTCGGCCATGACGCTCGCGCCCATGCCTCATGTGATCATCAACGAGGTGCTGGCGAACCCCGTCGGGCCAGAGCCAGGGCAGGAGTGGGTCGAGCTCTACAATGACGGTGATGTCCCTGCTGAGCTCACAGGGGTCGTACTCGCCGATGTGGGTGGTGAGACCGAATTGCCCCCTATTTCGTTCATGCCCGGCGCGTACGCTCTGGTCGTCAACGAGGACTACGTTTCTGATGATGAGCTCGACCCTCCGCCTCCTCCCGAGACGCTTCTTCTCCGTGTCCCCAAACTTGGCAGCCACGGGCTGTCGAACTCGGGAGAACCGCTCAAATTGAAGGATCGAGGAGGTGTTGTCTTGTCCAGGTCGCCCGCCGCGCCCGTGCCAAAGCCGGGAATGAGCCTGGCCCGCGTCGCTCCGCACGCTCCAGACGGCTCGGCTGGCTCCTTCGCGACCAGCTGGCCGACGCCCGGTCGCGTGAACATAATGAACCAGGAGATCCCCTGAAGGATGGGGAGTTTGCCTCCGCGCGGGGCGAACTCGCCATGGGGCTGAGAAAATTCGAGCAAAGCGGGTGACGGACCCGTCTATGAGAGCTAGGTTTCAATCGAGTAGACAGACGGGTGGGGGGGCCGCCACCTGAGGAGACGCTGCCGCGCTGTGAACGCGAGCTGTGCGGCAGGTGCCTTTCGCGTGGAGTTCGGCGATGGCTGGTGTTCGTGAAAAGCTGTTGACGGCATCGGACCTCGCAGCCTTGTGCGAGGTCGACTTGAAGACAATCCATAACTGGGTAGATCGGGGGAGGATTGCCCATTTCCGTACGCCGGGGAGACACTTGCGCTTCAAGGCTGCGGACGTGGCCGAGTTCCTCCGTGCATGGGGCTATTCGGTGCCCAGGGAGCTCGCCAAGGCGACCTCCAAGTCGATGATGGCCATCGGCACCAAGGATACGATGGCCCACGTGGCGCGAGCCCTCGGGGAAGGCGTGCCCATCCGGCACGCGAGCCACCCGTATGACGCGCTGATCTTCGCGGGGGCGGACCCCGCGGACGTGTACATCGTCGACGTGCGGGCGGTGGCCAGCGACGTGGACGTCCCCTCCCTCTTCGAGGCGCTCCACCGAGCGAACTCGCAGGGGACCTTCGTCGCCTTGTCGGATGAGCCGATCAGCCTGCCGTCGTTCGTCGGCCGGATCGGCCGGAGCGACGCGCAGCAGCTGAAGGGCTTCCTCGTGCCCGAAGCGGCCGCGCAGACGGCGACGCCCCTCCAGGCGGCGAGCGGTCCGGCGTCGGAAGAGCCGCCGCGGAGCCTCGCCGCAGGCGGGTCCTCGCGCTGAGCCAGGGCCCCGGCCGTCCTACGCCCAGCAGAAGAGGCTGGGCTAGGACGGCCGGTCGCGCCCGAGGAGGCTCCGCCAGGAGCCGCAGCACTGCAGAGCGAGCCGCTGAGGTCAGAACCCCCTCCTGCAGCACAACCCGGGGCCGGTTGATGGGTCGCTCGCAACCCCGCTGTCGAGTCCGCTTCGGAGTCTCCTGGAAGAAGACGCGCCCGAGGAGCAAGGCCCCTCGGACGGAGGCGCTTCAGCTTCCAGCGATGGTCATGGAGGAGACCCGGAACGTCGGTGAGCATGTCGACGTCCGGAGATCCAGGTCATCCCCGACGGCGTCGATCCGCTGCAAGAGCTCGTCGAGGTTCAGCGAGATGGTTACCTCACTCACCGGATAGGCGAGCTCTCCATTCTCGATCCAGAAGCCGGACGCGCCCCGGGAAAAGTCGCCGGTCACGGCGTTGAAGCCGAAGCCCATCATCTCGGTGACATACAGCCCGCGCGGCGTGGAACGCACGATCTCCGCCGCCGGCGTGGAGGTGGGCTGGAGGAGGAAGTTCGACGTGGACGGCCCGACGCCGCCGCCAGCGCCGCGCGAGGCGCTGGCGGTCGGCGGGCGCTTGAGCTTCCGGCCGCTGTAGCTGTCGCAGAGGTAGATCTTCAGGATGCCTTGCTCGACAACGACGTTGCGCCGGGCGAGGAGGCCCTCGCCGTCGAACGGGCGCGAGCCGGGCGCGCGCGGGATCAGCGGGTCGTCGACGACCGTGATGAGATCGCTGGCGATGCGTGTCCCCTCGCGGCCGACGAGGTAGCTCGACTTGCGCCAGATCGAGCTGCCCATGATGCAGGAGCCGAGCAACCCGAGCATCGACCGGGCGACGTCCGGGTCGAAGACGACGGGCGCCTCGCAGGTCGCCACCTTGCGGGCGCCGAGCTTGCGCAGCGTCCGGCGCGCCGCCTCGCGGCCCACGGCGTCCGGGGCGTCCAGGTCGGCGAGGTGGCGCCGGCCGGTGAAGTAGAAGCCGCGGCGCTTCTTGTCGCCGCTGTCGTCGGCGATCGGGGAGACCACGAGCTGCGCGTACGAGCCGGCGAAGCCGCCGCGGAACCCGCCGGACAGGACGAGGGCGAAGGCGCCCGCGCTCCGCGAGAACGTCGCGCCCTCGCTGTTCGTGATCCGCGGGTCGGCGTCGCGCGCGGCCTGCTCGCCTCGGCGCGCGATGTCGATCGCCTGCGCGGCCGTGACCTCGCCGCCCGAGGGATCGTAGAGATCGAGCGCGGGAAGGGGCCCCTTGGCGATGAGCTCCGGATCGGCGGGGCCGGCGAACGCGTCCTCCTGGGAGATGTCGGCGAGCTCGAGCGCGTCCGCCACGAAGCGATCGATGCCGCGGGGCGTGAGGTCGGACGTCGAGGTCAGCGCGACGCGCTGCTTCTTGATGATCCGCATGCCCAGGCCCTTGTGGACAGCCTCCTCGACGAGCTCGGGCTCGCCGAGGCGCACCTTCGTGGTGAGCTCGGAGCCGGAGCGGGCGATCGCCTCCGCGACGTCGGCGCCGCCCTTCCTGGCGCGCGTCACCACCTGCTCGGCGAGCTCCATGAGTTCCTCGACCTGCTGCTCCACGCGGGCTCGTTCGGACATGGGGCGACAGGGTGGTGGAGCGGGCTGGCTCCGTCAACGCGGTGACGTGGTCGCCTCCCCCGCGCGCACCAGGGGCGCCTCAGCCCCGCGCGCACGAGGGGCGTCTCAGCCCGGCCGGTTGGAGCGCCCGCCGCTGCCGACGCCGAGCCGCCGCTGAGGGCGTGTCGAGGCGGGCCGGGGCGGAACGACCTCAGGCGCTGGCTCACTCGGGACGGCGCGGGGGCGCGCGCCGGGGGAGGGCTCGGCCTTCGGCGCGCCGCCCGCGGGCTCGCGCCGGAGCAGGGCGCTCACGGTGACCGCGAAGCCGGCGGCCAGCATGGTGTACATCCAGAGGAGCGCATAACCGAGCGGACCGCCGGCGACCGGGTGGACGCCGAAGTCGCCCTCGACCTGCCGGTAGGTGCCGTCGAGCGCGAGCCGCCGGGACAGGGCCAGGACGGCGACCAGGGCGAGCGACAGCGGCGCGCCGGCGAGGACGGCGAGCGCGCGGACCGCGCGCTGCGCGGTCCACCTGCCGCCAGCGCTCCCGGCGAAGCGATTCGCGGCCGCGAACCCGGCGGGCACCGAGGCGGCATTGACGAGGACGAGCACGAGGTCGACGGCGGACGGGATGCGGCGCGTATCGACGAGGTACGCGAAGCTCCAGTCAGGGGCGAACACGAGGAAGTACGCGCAGACCGGCGCGAAGACGAGGCAGGCGAACAGGGAGACGAGCGCGAGCGGCCGAGCGCGCGCGCCCGGCGCTGGCCGAGGCTCCGACGCGCGCAGCGCGCCCAGGCGGTGAGGGGCTGCAGCGCTGAACCAGGCGAGCAGCGCACCGAGAGCAAAGCCGACGAGGGGAGCGACGAAGGCGGGCACGCGGCGCCGAAAGTAGTCCTGTCGCCCCCTCCTGAGCAAAGTGCCTGGACCTTTTCCTGACCAGGGCGGGATCGAGCGGCCCACACCGGGGCTCTTCCGGGCGCGGCTTGGCAGGCTGGGCGGAACGTTTGCTCTGGGAACGCCGCCGCGCTAAGCGGCTGCGCACATGGAGCCGCGCCTCGTCCGGGAGATGCTTGAGCGCGTTCGGACCGGCGAGCTTGCCGTCGAGGAGGCGCTCGATGCCCTCCGAGGGCTGCCTTTCCGGGACCTGGGCGTCGCGACCGTCGATCACCACCGCGCGCTCAGGCAGGGCGTCCCCGAGGTGATCTTCGGCGAAGGGAAGACGCCCGAGCAGATCGCCCTGATCGCCGGGGAGATCTCGGGGGCGGGGCAGAACGTGCTCGTGACCCGGGTCGACGCCGCGAAGGGCGCGGCGGTCTCGGCGCTCTTGCCCGCGTTCCGTTATGTGCCCCTCGCGCGGACCGGCAGCATCGAGGTCGCGCCGCCGCCGAAGCGCGCCGCCGGGGCGGTCGCCGTCGTGACCGCGGGCACGAGCGATCTGTCGGTCGCCGAGGAGGCCATCGAGACGCTGCGCGCCGTGGGCCTCGAGGCGAAGCGGCTGTACGACGTGGGGGTCGCGGGGCTGCACCGCTTCCTCCATCGCGTCGAGGAGCTGCGCAAGGCGTCGGCCGTGATCGTGGTCGCGGGCATGGAAGGCGCGCTGCCCAGCGTGGTCGGCGGGCTCGTGGCGGCGCCGGTGATCGCGGTGCCGACGTCGGTCGGCTACGGCACTGCCCTGGGCGGCTTCACCCCGCTCTTCGCCATGCTCACGTCGTGCGCCTCTGGAGTCGCCGTGGTCAACATCGACAGCGGCTTCGGCGCGGCGATGGTGGCGCATCGCATGTTGCCGAAGGAGTAGCTCGGAACGAGCGCGACCGCGGGAGCGCCGCGCCGCGAAGGCGCCCGGGGAACGGAGAAGGCGAGAGATGGGACACGGGCACGATCACGACCACGCGCACGGGGATGCGCACGGGGGCCATCACGCGCACGCGCACGCGCACGCGCACGGAGACGAGCACGACCACGGGCACGACCACGCGCACGCGCACGCGCACGCGCACGCGCACGCGCACGGAGACGAGCACGACCACGGGCACGCGCACGGAGACGAGCACGACCACGGGCACGCGCACGGAGACGAGCACGCGCACGGAGACGAGCACGACGACCGGCACGCGCATCACCACCACGCGCACGACCATCCGCGCGCGCCGCTCCTCGAGGAGGGCGCGGGCACGGGCAAGGTCCTGTTCTTCGACGCCTTCAGCGGGATCGCGGGCGACATGACCATCGCCGCGCTGCTCGATCTCGGGGTGCCCCTCCTCGTCATCGAGCGCGCCGTCGCCGCGCTGCCGCTCGATGGGTTCCACCTGCACCGCGGGCACGCCCATCGGAGCGGCATCGTGGCGACCTCGTTCGACGTGCACGTCGAGGCGCCGCAGCCGGAGCGCACCTACGGATCCATCGACGCCATGCTCGCCGCCGCGCCGCTCGATCCACCGGTCGCCGCGCTGGCGCGCCGGATCTTCCGGCGCCTCGGCGAGGCGGAGGCCGCCGTCCACCGGATCCGCCTGGAAGACGTGCACTTCCACGAGGTCGGCGCCGTCGACGCGATCGTCGACATCGTGGGCGCCGCCGCCGCGATCGTCCACATCGGGGCGGAGGTCGTCGGATCGCCGCTGCCCATGGGGCGCGGGTTCGTGAAGGCGCGGCACGGGATCCTCCCGCTGCCGCCGCCCGCGGCGGTCGCGTGCCTCCGCGGCGTCCCCACCTACGGCGTCGAGCTCGACGCCGAGCTGGTCACGCCCACCGGCGCGGCCATCATCGCCACGCTGGCGACCCGGTTCGAGCGCTGGCCGACGTTCGCCCCCGATCGGATCGGCTTCGGCGCCGGCCAGCGCGAGCTGCCGGACCGCCCCAACCTGCTGCGGGTCGTGCTCGGGACGCGCGCGGGTGGAGACGAGAGCCTCGGCAGCGCGTCGCACGTGATCGTCGAGGCGAACGTCGACGATCTGACGGGCGAGGTGGCAGGGCACGCGATCGAGGCGCTGTTCGCGGCGGGCGCGCTCGACGCCTGGGCGGCGCCGATCACCATGAAGAAAGGGCGCCCCGCCCTGACGATCGCGGCGCTCGCGGCCGCCCCCCAGGCCGACGCCGTCGCGACGGCGCTGCTCCGCGAGACGACCAGCATCGGGCTACGGAAGATCCCTGTCGCGCGCACCGAGCGGCCGCGGCGGATCACCACGGTGCAGACGGCGTACGGAGCCATCCGCGTGAAGATCAGCGAGGGGCCGTTCGGGCCGCCGCAGATCAAGCCGGAGTTCGATGATTGCGCCGCGGCGGCGAGGACGCACGGCGTGCCGGTGCGCGAGGTCGTCTCGGCGGCGCTGTCGGCCGCCAAGGGGTGACGCCGCGCCGCGCAGGGTGCTGCCGCGCGGCGCCGAGCTCGCCGAGCGGCGCGGCGTCACCCTGCGGCAGCGGTCAGTCGGGGCGCTGGATCGGGAGCGCCTCGGCCTCCCACGAGAGGAAGCCGCCCTCGAGGAACGCGACGGGCACGCCCTCCTCGGCGAGCTTCGCGGCGACGTCCTTCGATTTGTCGCCGGAGCGGCAATAGAGGACGGGCGCGCCGGCCAGCATGTGGAGCTCGGCGAGCCGGCCCTCGATCTCCTCGATCGGGATGTGCACCGCGCCCGGGATGTGGGCGCGGCCGTAGGCGGGGGTCTCGCGCGTGTCCACGGGGACCACCTGGCCCTCCCGGATCAGCTGCGCCAGCTCGGCCGCCCGGATGGCGCCCTCGGCGCGCGGGAGGAACGGATCGAGCAGCTCGCGGAGCTGCTTTCGGTTGAGGACGCCCTGCTCGGCGGCCACCGGGCGGCCTCGATGAAAGACCATGAACGTCGGGACGGCCTGGATGCGCAGCGTGGTGGCGATGCGCTTCGACCGGTCGATGTCGACCTTGACCACCTTGGCCTTGCCTTCGAGCTCGCGCGCGATGGCGTCGACCTCCGGCGCGACCGTCTTGCACGGTCCGCACCAGGTGGCGGTGAAATCGATGAGCACGGGCAACTCGCTGCGGAGCACCTCGCGCTCGAACTCCTGCTCGTTGATCTCGGGAACGGCCATGGCGGGCGAATTCATAGCGGGCCTTTCCTGCGAGATCGAGCGGCGCGAGGGCTCCGCCGCCGAGATCGCGGAGATGAACGCGATTTCAGCGCAATTTCGGCGCGCGAGAGCGCTGCACGGCCGGCGGCGCCTGCGGACGTGCGGCCCGCGCGCCCCGCCCCGTCAGCGCGGGACGCGCGTGCGCACGGTGCGTGTATCGATGGAGTCGCGCAGGGCGTCGGCGATGAGGTAAGAGCCGCCGACCGTCGCCAGGAGCAGCACGAAAGGGAAGACGAGCAGCCGGATCTCGCTCGGGTGCCGCGCCGCCTGGCCCAGCGTCTCCCCCCACGAGGCCACGCGCGCGGGCGCGCCCATCCCGAGGAACGAGATCGCCGCCTCGAGCAGGACGACGGACGCCACTCCGAGCACCGAGCTCACGATCACGGGGCCGAGCGCGTTCGGGAGGATGTGGCGGTAAAAGACGCGCAGCCGGGTGCTGCCGAGCGCGCGCGCGGCCATCACGTACTCCTCGCTCGACGCGCGCAGCACCTCGGCGCGCACGAGGCGCGCGATCTCCGCCCAGCGGACGAAGGCGACCGCGAGCACCAGCGACAGCGCGGAGGGCTCGCGCTCGATCGCCCGCACGATGGCCACGACGAGGATCGCCGGGAAGGTGTCGACCGTCTCGACGAGGCGGACGAGGCCGTCGTTCCAGACGCCGCGCAGCGTGCCCGCGAGCCCGCCGAGCACGACGCCGAGGAACATGCCCACGAGCACCGCGCTGAGCGACAGGCCGAGCGCGGTGCGCGCGCCGTAGATCAGCCGCGCGGCGAGATCGCGGCTCTCGAAGTCCGTGCCGAGCGGGTGATCGAGGGACGGCGACGCGTTCGGGCCGGCGTCGGTGCGCTGCTCCGGGCCGTAGCGGATGGGCGGCCAGATCGCGAAGCCCTCGAAGCGCACCCTGAGCTCGGCCTCGGTGAGCGACTCGAGCGCGGCGCCCTCGGTGATCGCGGGCAGGATCTCCGCGCGGCCCGGCCGGAAGCAGGCGATGGGCGCGGGGGCGGCGAGGAGCTCGGCGAAGATGGCGAGCAGGGCGAGGACGCCGAGCAGCACGGCGCCGATGGCGACGCGCTTGCTGCCCACCATCCGGCGGAGGAACGCGGTCGCGTGGGTCATGCCTCGCTCCTCCGCGAGAGCACCGCCGGGCCGAGCCGCGGATCGACGAGCACGTAGGCGAGGTCGGTCGCGATCACGCCGAGCGCGGCGATAGCCGCGGCGCCGATCGAGATGGCCATGAGCCAGCTCACGTCGCGCGCCTGCACGGCGAGGAGCGTGAGCTCGCCGAGCCCGTGGAGCTCGAAGACGCGCTCGACGACGAAGGCGCCGCCGAGCGCCATCGGCGGCTCGAGCATGGCGAGCGTCACGACCGGGAGCACGGCGTTGCGGAGCCCGTGGACGGCGATGGCGCGCGCGGCGCCGGCGCCTCGCGCCCGCGCGGCCCGGACGAAGTCCTGCGTGAGGACCGCGACGAGCGCGGCGCGCTGCTGCCGCGTCGGCGCGGCGACCAGCGAGAGCGCGATGATGCACGTCGGCAGGAGCAGGGACCGCGCGCCGCCCGAGAGGAGCGCGGCGGCCACGGCCACGACGGCGGTCGGGAGGACGGCGGCGGTGAGCACGGCGGCCGCGATCGCGGAGTCGCTCCGCCGGCCCTGCGAGGCCGCGCTGAGCGCGCCGAGCGGGATCGCCACGGCGTAGGCCAGCGCGATCGCCCCAAAGACGAGCGCGAGGGTGACGGGCGCGCGCCGCGCGAGCTCGTCGAGCACCGGCTCTCCGGTCGCCGCGACGCCGAGCCGGTGGGTGACCGCGCCGAGCGCCCACTTGCCGTAGCGGGTCTCGAGCACGGTCGCCGCGAGCTGCGCCGGGCCGGAGAACACCTCGAAGTCGCTGCGGTACACGTTCCAGAACGACCTCCACCGCGTGACGCACGCGCGGGCCTCCGCGAGGTCGTCGCCCGGGGCGATCCGGTCGTCGATCTCCGCGATGTGGGCCGCGACGTCGACGAGGGCGCGCGCCTGCTCGAGCGTCGCGGCGTCGCGCGGCGGCTGGAGCGCGGCGATCACCGCCTGCAGGGCGAACGTGTCGAGCTCCAGCAGCTCGGCGGCGCGCGACGCGGAGCCGTAGCGGACCAGGCGCCGCACCGCGCTCCGGACCGACGCGCTCCGGAACTCGATGCCGCGGTCGTCCCAGAAGCGCGTCCAGAACGCGACCGCGTGCGCCGGGTCCGCGGCGTCGTCGGCCCGCGGCAGGCCCATCCGCGCCGCGACGGGCGCGAGCGCGAGCGCGACGCGGGTGCGCGGCTCGGGCGCGAGCGCGTCGAGCGGCAGGATGTGCGGCAGCGCGGCGCCGCCGAGGCGCCGCAGCTCGTCGGCGGCGGCCGCCGCGTCGTCGCCGCCGGCCGCGATGGCCTGCGTGGCCGCGAGGGCGCGCAGGCGCACGTCGCGCGGCTTCAGGTTGATGAAGCGCGGCAGGTCGAGGAAGCGCTCCCGGCGGAGCCGCGCGAGCTCCGCGCTGGAGAGCGAGCTGGCGAGGAGCGGGTCGTCCGTCGGATCCGGGACGAAGGAGAGCACGAAGAAGGTCAGCAGCGAGACGCCGACGAGGGTCGGCAGCGTCCAGAGGAGCCTGCGGAGCGCGTGGCGGAGCATCTCTCTCGGCCGGGAGTCAGCGCAGGATGGCGTCGAGCAGGTCGATGCGCATCCCGAACTTGTAGGGGGAGGCCTTTACCACCTCCATCTTCTGGCCAGAGATCGTCTCGTCGTTGCCCTCGAGGTACCCGCCGGCGTTGATGCCGATGACCTTGCCCTGGCCGTTGAAGATGGGGCTCCCGCTCATGCCGCTCGTGCTGCGGGCGTCGTGCTGGATCAGCCAGGCCTCCGCCGCGGGCGCGGGCCGGCCGTTCGCGCCCGTGATCCGGCCGATGTTGGCGGCGAGGAACGTGGCGACGGGGTTCGCGGTGTCCGTGAGCCGCTCCGGGAAGCCGATCAGGTACACGTCGTCGCCGGCGCCGGCCGCGGCGAGCTCTTCCCGCGTCGCGAGCTCGAGCACGGCGGCCGCGCGCCCCGCGATCGTCACGGTGCCGATGTCCGGGGTGAGCTGATCCGCGCTGTCGCGGTACTGCGGGTGCGTCCGCATGCCGGTCACGGCGAAGCTTATCTGGCCCCGGCCCTCGTTCTCGAGCGCCGCGATCGTGCCGCCGCGGCGCTTGGCCGCGGTGATGCAGTGGGCGTTCGTCACGAGGACGGAGGGCCGCACCGCGAACGCCGTGCAGAACCCCTCGCGCCCGGCGGCGAGCATGAAGATCCCCTTCCTGGAGCGGTCGTGGAGGTTGCGCCCGAAGTTCGCGTTCGAGGGGTGGAGCGTCCCGAGGCGGCGCTCGATCTCCTTGCGCCGGGGGTCCTCCGGCGAGAGGCCCGCGAGCTCCTCCCGCAGCTGGCTGATCTCGTCGTGGGAGGAGCGGTTGTAGACGATGAGCGCGGCGAGGCTCGCGAGCGCGATCACGAGGAGCGCGGCGAGGATGTAGGTCGTGCGCCGCTGGCCTGCCGTCGCGGCGTGCACCTCCTTGTGGAGCATGGCGTTGATCTCGACGGTGCCGCGGGGCTTCGCGCGTCCCGTGGCGGCCGCGACGGCGGAGGAGATCATCATGGCGATCGTCCGCTCGCCGACCCGCCGAGCTCCGGCCGGCGGCGCCACCGGGACGTGCCCAGGGGAGGCGGCAGCGGGCGCGGGGTAAGCGGCGGGCGCGGGGTATGCAGCGGGCGCGGGGTAAGCGGCGGGCGCGGGGTATGCAGCGGGCGCCGGGTATGCAGCGGGTGCCGGGTATGCAGCGGGCGCCGGGTATGCAGCGGGCGCGGAGTAGCCCGCAGTAGGCACGGGGTACGCGGCGGGCGCGGGATGGCCCGTCGCTGGCGAAGGGTAAGCCGCGGCAGGAGAGGGGTGATGCGCCACGGCGTGCGCCTGCGGCGGACCCGACGTGCGGCGCTCGACGAGCTCCAGCCGCACCCGCGGGCCCTTGGCGCCGAACGTGATCTCGTCGCCCGACGCGATCGGGTGCCGCTTGATCCGCTGCCCGCCCGCGTAGGTCCCGTTGCGGCTGTCGAGGTCGTAGAGCACCCAGCCCGCCGCCTCGAGGCGCGCCTCGGCGTGGTGGCTGCTCGCGTCGCGATCGTGGTTCGGGTCGAAGACGACGTCGTTGTCCGGCGCTCGACCGAAGCGCACCGCGCGCCGGTCATGGATCTCCACAGAACCGGCGTTGCGCCCGAAGGTATGTACGACGCGCAGCATCACGGCGCCGGGACCCCCTGCAGCAGATCGATCCGCATCCCGATGCGGAACGGCGAGCTCTGCGTCACCGTCGCCTTCCGGCCGTCGATCGTGACGTTGTCCTCGTCGTCGATGTGCGCCGCGTGGATGCCGATGACGTGCCCGTACTGGTTGAAGATGGGGCTCCCGCTGTTGCCCCCGCGCGTGACGGCGTCGTGCTGGATCAGGACGGCTCGGTCCGGCGTCGTCGCCTCCTCGTCGATGCCGGTCACGCGCCCGATGCGGCCCTCCAGGAACGTCGCCGAGGGGCTCAGCGGGTCCATCAGGCGACCGGGGAAGCCGATGACGTAGGCGTCGTCGCCCGGCCCGATGGCCCGCAGCTCGGCGTCGTTCGCGAGCTTCACCGTGCGCGTCGCCTTGCCGGCGATCCGGAGCAGGGCGACGTCCGGCGAGCCGGCGCCCGCCTGCCCCGGCTTGTACGCCGGGTGGGCCGACATCGCGACGATGGGGAAGCGGATCTTCCCCATCGAGTCGTTCTGCGTGACGATCGAGGTGCCGCCGCGGGCGCGGCAGTCGCGGACGCAGTGAGCGTTCGTCGCGAGCAGATCGGGCGCGATGGCGAACGCCGAGCAGCAGCCGCCGATGCGGTTGTCCACCTTGTAGCCCATCACGTAGAGCGCCAGCCTGTTCTGCTCGAAGATGGCGCGCCCCGAGAGCACCTGCTCCGGGATCGCGCCCGACGGGCGCGCCGCGGGCGCGATCCCGAGGCCGACCTCGCGCGCCAGCGCGTCGGCCGCCTGGCGCGACCGGTACGTGACCACGAACGCCACGGCCACGGCGACGAGCGCCGCGGCGACGCCTAGCCCGAGGATCAGGTTGTGGCGCGACACCCTGCGCCTCGCCTCGTCCGCCTTGGCGCGCACGAGCGCGAGCGCCTTCTCCTCGCGCCGCATCGCCTGCACGACGGCATCCTTGACGATGCGCTGCGCGGTCTCGACGTCGACGCGGCCGTCCGCGTCCGGGCGCCCGGGGGGCCACTCTTCCTGCGGGGCGGCCGGAGTCTGCCGGCCACGCTTGTCGTTGCTGCGCAGCATCGCGGTGGGGGGCGCGTGCGCTACGCGTACCCTAACGAAGCAGGTAGTAGCCGGCGATGGTAACGCACGCGACGGCGCTCACGATCATCAAGATCACCAGCCACTGCGGCGCGCCGTCGGTCGGGATCATGATCGGCTCGTCGCCCTGGACGGGCGCGCGGGCGTTGCGCTCGTCCAGCGCGTCGTCGGCCGGCAGGGGCGAGGCGACGTGGTCGTAGTCGTCCCCGTCGTCGTCCATGTCGCTGTCCGCGCCGCTCAGCCACGATTTCGGCGAGGGGGGGCGCTGCGAGATCTTCTTCTCGTCGAGCTCCTTCACCTTGCGCGCCGGCTCGGACGCGGCGGCGTTCTGGGCCAGGAGGTGCTCGGGCAGCGCGTACTTCTGGTAGCGGAGGTCCTCGATGTCCTCGAGCTCCGGCAGGGCGAGCCCGTCGCCGTCGAACTTCGCGACCACCACCGTGATGTTGTCGTGCCCGCCGGCCTGGTTGGCCCGATCCGTCAGCACCTTGCAGGCCTCGATCGGATCGTCGACGCTCCGCAGCACCTCGCGGATCTCCTCGTTCCGCACCATGCCCGAGAGCCCGTCGGAACAGAGCATCAGCGTGTCGCCCCGCTTGAGCTCCACGAAGGTGAGGTCGACCTGCACCGAGTCCGCGGTGCCGAGCGCCTGGAGGATGATGTTGTTGTGCTCGAAGGTCTCGGCCTCCTCCTCGGTGAGCTGGCCCGCCTCGATGAGCTGGTTCACGAGCGACTGGTCGCGCGTCACCTGCACGAGCCGATCGCCGCGGAGGACGTACGCGCGGCTGTCGCCGACCTGGCCGAGGAACAGGTGATCGTCCATCAGCGCGGCGATGGTCGAGGTGGTCCCCATCCCCCGACGGGTCCGATCGAGCTTCGCCTCGCTGAAGATCCGGAGGCCCGCCGCCTCGATCGACTGCACCAGCCGCGCCGCGAGCTCGTCGTGGTTCTCCGGGGGACCGGCGGCGCTCATCCGCTGGTAGATGATGTCGACCGCGAGCTGGCTCGCGACCTCGCCGGCAGCGGCGCCGCCCATGCCGTCGCACACGCCGAGCAGGGCGCCCCGCTCGCCGACGACCTGGTAGCGATCCATCTCCATCAGGCCGCGGCTCGCCTTCGTGAGATCCGCGACGATGAAGTTGTCCTCGTTGTGCTCGCGGACCTGGCCCACGTCGGTCCGGCCGAACAGCCGCAGCACGACCTCGGGGCGACGCGGCTCGTCGGGCGGTGTCGCCGCGCCGTCCATGCCGTCGGGGCGCTGCCCGCCCTCGTCCGGCTCGCCACCCCCCGGCGCCTCGCCCGCGAAGCGCCCGGCAGCGCCGCCGTGGGCGGCCTCCGCGGCAGGGGTCTCGTCGAGCGCGCCGTCGTACGGCGCGGCCGCGAGCGAGGCGTGCGCCTGAGCGGCGGCCGGCGGCGCATCGGGGGTCACAGCGTCTCCGAGGTCGTCCGACCGTGCGGCGCTTCCATCCGCGTCCTCCTCGCGCGACCCGCCCGCGGTGAGCCGCACCCGCGGCGGCGGAGGGAGCTTCCGCCCGACCTTCTCCGGGCTCGATGCGCTGGGCGCCTTCACGGGCTTCACGGCGATGCCAGCCTTCTGCGCGGCGTTCGCGGCCGGACGCGTCTTGAGCGGCGGGGGCTTCCAGTTCACGGGCTTGCCTGCTTCCACAGACCCCGCCTTGCCGGACTCGAGCGACGCGGCGCCGTGCGGGGAGTCATGAAGCGCCTTGCCGGCGTGGCTGCTCGAGTCGGTTCCTGCGGACGTCGCGCCGGGGAGCCCCTCGACTTCCAGCGCCTCGGTCGGCGTTTCGCGGACGGTCTGGTCGCTCATCGGGGGAGATCCACGCGGAACAGGTGCTGCCCGATGCGCACGAAATCGCGATCGAGGAGGCTGACGTCCTCGCGGATGGCGACGTAGGTCCCGTTCGACGAGTCCAGGTCGCTGAGCGTGAACTCCCCCGTGGCCGGGTTCCTCCGGATGGCGGCGTGGCGTCGCGAGAGGAACGGATCGGCCGTGAATACGATGTCTCCCGTCTCCCGTCCGATCACCGTCTCATCCCGGTAGAGGTGGTACACGTCCCGCGTCACGCCCTCCACCGTCCGCTGGCAGAGCCTCGCCCGGCGGTGGATGGCGGGCGAGCCAAACAGCAACGTTCCATGCTGGATGGCATGGCCGAGGCCTCGCTCGCCGTCGTTCACGGTCTGAAACTGTAACACCTCGAGGCCCAGGAGGAGCAAGTCGCCATCTCGGAGGGGGTGCGTCTTCCGGATGCGGAGGTAGATGCGGTTGACGCTGCCCAGGTCACGGAGAACCCAGGACCCTTCCTGCGGGATGATCCGCGCGTGCCGCGGCGAGACGTACTGGTCGTCCTCGAGGACGATATCCCCCTCGGTTCGGCCGATGTCGATCTGCGGGCCCGCGAGGGGGAAGCTCTTTCCCTCGGTCCCGTCTTCGACGATCACGATGAGCCTGCCCTCGAGCGCTCGGGTCGGCTGGGTGTCAGCCGGAACCCACGCCGGCGGGCGAACCGAGAGGGACGCGCGCAGCGGCGCGAGCGGCCGCTGGGAGGCCGGCGGCGCGCTGCTCGCCTCGGCCGAGATCGGCCCGGCGGGCTCGGCCGTCTGCGGGGGCCGCTGCGGGTCGCGCCGGGCGTCCGGGGCGAGCGCGGGCGCGGGCTGCGGGCGTTCGGAGGCGGCCCTGGACGGGCGCTCGGAGGCGGGCCGCTCGCCCTCGAGGGGCGCGCCGCAATACTTGCAGAACCGCGTGCCCGCCAGGCACTGACCGCGACAGCGCGCGCACTCGACCGGCGGGACGGGAGCCCGCTGCGACGACGCGATGTCGACCACGGGCGAGCCGACGATCTTGTCCGAGTTGCTCCCGCTGGCCGCGGGCGGGGGCAGCCGCGCCGGGGGCAGGGCGACCGGGGGCAGCGGGGGCGGAGCCGGCCTGGCCGGCGCGCCGGCCCGTTGATGCGCGTCTCCGGCGCCGGAGCGCTCGTCGCGCGCCGCTGGCGGCGGCGCGGCCTCCGCGGGCGGCGCGTGCCGGGGCGCGGCGGGCGTGGCGTCGTGGAGACCTCGCGCGGTCGTCCCGATCTCCTCGTGGGGCGGGGGCGCCATATACGGCGCGCCAGGGGAGAGCGCGGCGCCTGGCTCGCCGCGCTCTCCCCTGGCGCGCTTCGACACCTGGCTCAGCGGCTGCGGGGCGCCCGCCGGCGCTCCGCCATCTCTCCTGTTCAGCGCCGCGCCGCACGTCACGCAGAAGCGGTAGCCCGGAGGGTTCTCCCCGTTGCAGTTCGCGCAGGAGAGCCCCAGGAGCGCGTCGGTGATCGAGGGCGTCGCGGGCGGCGCGGGCGCGTCACCCCGCTCGGTGACCCTCGGCCCTTGCAGGGCTGGCACCATCTGGATCGCGCTGTCCAGCGCGCCAGCAGCCGGCGTCGCGGCGCCCTCGCGCGCCGGGCGCGAGGCGCCCTCGGCGCGGCCGTGCGCCGCCGGCATCGCCGGTTCCGTCCTCGCCGAGCTGAGCGGGCTGAAGGAGAACACGGGCGCCTCCGGGCGAAGGCGCCCCGGCGCGCCGCGAGGCCCCGGCGCCCTGGCGGCCGCGCGGGCGTCGTTCGCCGGCGGCGCCTCGGCCTGCGCGGGCGCCGGCAGGGCCGGGAGCGACACCTGCGGCAAGCCGCTCGGCGGCGTCGGCGGGACGACCCGCGCCTCTCGAGCCTTCAGCCGTCGACCGCAATCCTGACAGAAGGTCAGATCGCCAGCGTTGTCGCGGCCGCACACGTCGCAGATCACGCTGCCGAGGGGACCGCGGAGCGACGGTCGAGTCAAGTAGCCGGTGCGTTCTCTCGAGCGGACAGGGGGACCGCTCAGCGCCGGCCGACCTCGGTCCGCACCTCGAGAAGGAGCTCGAAGCCGACGAATTGCGCGATGGCGGTGGCCCGCTCGTAGTTGGCCGTGTCCCTCCAGCCAGCGAGCAGCACCGGCCGGTACACGCAGCTGACGCCGAGCACCGCGCGGCGCGAGACCTCCAGCTCGACCCCGACGCCGCCGAAGATGAGCGCGCCGCCCGTCTCGACGCCCCACTCGTTCCCGTAGGCGACACCGCCGATCCCGGCGGAAAAGTAGGGAGCCGCCCGGTAGCCGATGTCCGGCAGGTACCTCATCTCGGCCCGGAGCTGCTGGAAGATTCCAAGCCGGTAGAGGTTGCTCGAGTCCATCTTGGTGAACTGGTACGCGCCGCCGAAGTACCAGGGGCCTGGCGAGCGGTATCCGCCGCGGATCGCGAGCCCGCCTCCGCTGCCCAGGATGCACGCGTAGAGGGGCCCCGAGCGCGGGCAGGCGGCGCCAGGATCGAGGCTCATCTCGGCCACGAGGGCGACGCCGTACTGCACGTACTCGACGTGCAGCGGCGGCGGCCGGGAGGCGAGCTCGACGCGCGGCTTGACGGCAGGCGATGGCTCCTGCTCGGCGGCGGCCTCGTCCCCCGCCGCGTCGAGCCGAGCGCTCCCGGCGGACGAGGCGCGGACGTCCTCGGCCCCATCGCCGGGGCCTCCGCCCGTCCGTCCGCCGGCGGGAGCGCCTGGCGCGGCGCCGTGGAGGGCGCCCTCGGCCTGGAGGTGCGGAGGCGCGGCCCGCGCTGTCAAGGACAGCAGGGCGCTGGCCGCGATGGTCGCGGCCCAGAGCGCGCCGGGCGGAGATCGCAAACGCACGAGTTGTTTGAGATACGCGAGAGATCTGCCGCCGGCAACGCTCCTCCGCCACGCGGGCGCGGGGGCGCGCCGGCGCCGACCTCCGACGTGTGGGCGCGCGCGCGGCCGCCTGGGGCACCTCCGCGCCTCTACGTGCCCGCCGCGCCCGCCGCGCCCCGTTCGCGTCTCGCGCGCCTCCCCAGGAAAAGACGCGACGGAAGGGGGAGGCGAGCGGTCTCTTGAAGCTCGACACCATACGCCGCTTGACGGCAGCTGCGAGGGTCGCCTAAACGAAGCCACCTTCATGGAGATTCACCTCGACAAGCGTGCCGTAAAGCAGATCCGCCTCTCTGCGGCGGATGCCGTTGAGGAAGGCGACACCGAAGCGCTGCGCGAGGACGTCCTCGAGGCGTTCTCGGAGGAGCAGGTCGAAGAGATCGAGCGTCGTCTGGACAGCGGTGATTTTTTTGAGTTCTTGACCGACGTGCTCGACGAGTGGGGGGGCGACGACGTGGACGAGCTCTTCGAGCTCCTCGAGACCCAGCTCGGCGACATCGGCATCGATCTGAAGTACGAGCCGCGCGAGGACGACGACGACCTCGACGAGGCCGACGATGACGACCTCGCCGACGACGAGGACGAGGACGGCGACGACGACGACGCCGAGCTGGAGCCCGAGGACGACGAGGACGACTGAGCGCGGTCGGCGCGCCGCCGCCGCCGCGGCGCGCCGCGCGGAGTCCCCGCGTCAGGGGTCCTTCGCGCCGTCGAGCTCGCGGAGGATGTAGTCCGCGCACGGGCGAGGCGCCGCAGGGAGCGACGGACATATCGCGTGCGCGCAGCGCGCGTAGCGCGAGTCGGGGAGCTCCCGGGCAATCCGGGCCGCGGTGGCGCACGCCTCCTTGCTCCGCCCCTCCTCGCGCCACAGCTTCGCCTCGGCCCAGAGCGCGTCGTCGCGCAGGATGGACGCGGGGTGGTCCGTATAGAGCTTGCGCAGCTCGCGGCGCGCGGCCGCGCGATCGCCGAGCGCGTCGCGGTAGAGGCGCGCGATCTCGAGCTGCGCGTCGTCGAACTTCTCGCGGTCGTAGCTGCCGGTGACGGCCGGCTCGCGCGCGGCGAGCATCTCCCTCAGGTAGCCGATGGCCTCCTCGGGGCGCCCGAGGGACGCGGCGAGCTCCGCAGCGTGGAACAGGGCGTCGTCCGTCAAGCTGCCGACGGGGTACGGGTGCGCGCGCGCGGCGGCGACGAGCGCGCGCAGCGCGGCCTCGCGATCGCCGCTCCGCTCCAGGAGGAGCGCGGTGTGGTAGGCGACGTCCTGATCGAGCTCCGTCCCGCGGAGCGCGGGGCCGTGCTGCCGCAGCCACGCGAGCGCGCCCGCCGCGCCAGCGCGGTCTTCTTCGCGCTGGATGAGCCGCTTCAGCGCGTTGCGCGCGAGCCCGTGCGACGGGCGGCGCAGCGTCGTCGCCAGCAGCATCGCGTAGCCCGCGTCCGCGTCGCCGTGCTCGATCGCGAGATCGGCGAGCTCGAACTCCGCGCGCTCCGAGCGCGGCCCGCGCGGCGAGTCGGCGAGCAGCCGCTCGTACGACGCGCGCGCCTCGCCCCACGACTCCGCGCGCTCGAACGAGCGCGCCTGCATGAGGCGCGCCTCGTCGCGGTCCTTCACGCGCAGCGCCTGCGACGCGGCGTCGTCGAACGAGCGGGCCGCCTCGCGGTAGCGCCCCGCGTGGTAGGCGCGCTCGCCGGCCGTCATCGCGGCGAGGTAGGCGTCGCCGCGCGCCGGCGCGCACGAGGGGCCGATCAGCGCGGCGATCGCGATCGCGAGGGCGAGCGCCGGCGCGGGGGCGTTCGTGGGGCGGCGGCTCATGCGCGCGCGCCCTCGGCGCCGCGATCGCGCGGCAGCGCCAGCACCTCGGCGAGCGCCTCGGCGAGGGCGCTCGCCGCGGGCGCGACCTGCTCCGGCGCGAGATCGAGGTGGGTCACGGCGCGGACGGCGCTCCGGCCCGTCGCCCCCACGAGCACGCCGCGCCGCCCGGCGGCCTCGACGAGCCGCTCGGCCGGGATGCCGGGCGTCTCGATGTAGAGGATGTTCGTCTCGGGCTCCTCGATCGTCGCGGCCGGCGCGCCCGTCGCGGACGGCGCCGCCGCGCGAAGGGCCGCGGCGCGCATCGCCCGCGCGATGGCGCGCGCGGCCTCGTGGTCCTCGGCGATGCGGCCCTGGTGGTGCGCGAGCGCGTACAGGGCGGCGGCGGCGAGCACGCCGGCCTGCCGCATGCCGCCGCCGAGCATCTTCCGGAAGCGCAGCGCGGCGCGGACCACGTCGGCGCTGCCGCACAGCGCGGAGCCGACGGGCGCGCCGAGGCCCTTCGAGAAGCAGACGCTCACCGTGTCGAACGGCGCGGCGAGCTCGGCGGGTGTTCGACCGGTGGCGACCGCCGCGTTCCAGAGGCGCGCCCCGTCGAGGTGCAGCGCGAGCCCGTGCGCGCGCGCGACGGACGCGATGGCGAGCACGTCCTCCTGCGGGAAGACCCGGCCGCCCGCGCGGTTGTGGGTGTTCTCGATCGCGACGAGGCGCGTGCGCGGGAGGTAGTACTGCGGCGGCTTGATCGCGTCCTCGACGTCGGCCGCCTTGAACAGGCCGCCGCGCCCGGCGAAGACGAACTGCACGCCGCTCCAGGCGGGCGCGGCGCCGCTCTCGTAGAACGCGCAGTGCGCGCCCTCGCCCGCGATCACCTCGTCGCCGCGCTGCGTGTGGCAGAGGAGCGCGATCTGGTTGCCCATCGTCCCGCTCGGCACGAAGAGCGCCGCCTCCTTGCCCGTGAGCTCCGCGACGCGCTCCTCGAGCGCCCGCACGGTGGGGTCCTCCCGGTACACGTCGTCGCCGACCTCGGCCGCGGCCATGGCGGCGCGCATGGCCGCGGTCGGTCGGGTGACGGTGTCGGAGCGGAGATCGATCGTCGCTTGCATCCTGGAACCTCGGCTGTCGGCGTCGGCCGACGTTGTAGCACCGCGCGGCGCCGCGCCCGCTACGCGGGGCTCGCCGCCGCGAGCCGCGGGAACCGCTCGGCCATCCGCCACGCGATGCGCGTCGCCATCGCCATGATCGGCACCTGCGAGTTGACGCCGATGCTCGTGGGGAGGATCGAGCCGTCGGCGACGAAGAGCCCCGGCAGCGCGAAGCACTCGCCGCTCTGATCGACGATCCCGCGCCGCGGATCGTTCGCCACCCGCGCGCTCCCGAGCGGGTGGAACGCCATGCACTCGATGCGGCGCGCGTCGATGGCCGCGCGCTCGGCCGCGCGCGCGGCGTCCATCGACGTGACCGGCGGCGCGCCGAGCAGCGCGGTGTAGACCTCGCGCGCGCCGGCGGCGAGCGCCATCTCGCTGAGGATCGTGATGGACCGGCGGAGCCGCGCGAGGTCGCGCGGCGCCATCGCGTACGAGACGAGCGGCTCCCGGCCGGGGCCGGGGCGGACGCGGCCGCCGCCCTCGTCGTGGATCATGGCGCCGAAGACGGCGCAGCGCGACAGCGCGGCGGCCCGGCGCCGCAGCGCGGGCCCGACGCCGGGGAGGCCCGCCGCGAGCACGTTCACCGCCGAGTAGACGCCGACGAGCTTGATCCCCTCGGCGTCGAAGTGGTCGGAGTAGACGCTCTGGAGCGCGCCGTCCCAGCCGTTCAGCGCGTCGTCGAACCGGGCGACCACGCGCACCGCGGGGTGCAGCGTCACGCCGTCGCCGAGCCCGGAGCTCGCCCCGAACGCGCCCGCCGTGCGGAGGAGCAGCGGCGTGTGCAGCGTGCCGCACGCGGCGACGACCGCCCTCGCGCGCACCCGGAACCGGCGCGGCGGGGCCCCCGGCTCGCCGCCGAGCAGCCTCCCCTCGACGCCGACGGCGCGCCCGCGCTTCACGCTGATCCGCTCGACCAGCGCGTCGGCGACCACGCGCGCGCCATGCGCGGTCGCCGACGGCAGATAGGCGACGTCGACCGAGCGCTTCGCCCCGGCGGGGCAGGTGAAGTTGCACCGGCCGTTGCCCTCGCACGCGTCGCCGGTGTTGCGGCGGAGCGGGCGCATCGGGATGCCGAGCCGGCTCGCCCCCTCGACGAGCCGCGCCGTCGAGGCGGAGCGCAGCGCCTCGGGGACCTCGCGGACCTCTAGCCGATGCTCGACGCTGTCGTACGCCGCCTCGAGGGCGCGCTCCGACAGCTCGTCGAGGCCGAGGTCGCGGGTCCACCGCGCGTGGACGCTGCCCGGGATGCGGAAGCACACCCCGCCGGTCACCACCGACGATCCGCCGACGGCGCGCCCCAGCGTGAGCGAGATCATCGGCGTCTGGCCCACGCCGAACGCCGTGAACAGGCCGGCCTCGCGGAACAGCCGCCGCACCGACTCGCTGGGCTTCCAGCGCTGGTAGTCGTCAGGGCGAACGTAGGGGCCCTCCTCCAGCACGATCACGCGCCGCCCCGCCTCGGCGAGCAGCGCGGCGACGACCGCGCCGCCGGCGCCGGAGCCGACCACGACGACGTCGCACGGCTCGTCGAACCCCGCGGGCAGGTCGCGCCCGCTGACGATCGGCTCGCTCGACGCGATGCCGCCGCTCACGCGCCGCCCCCGGCGCCGAGCCCGGGCAGCCTGCGCCGCGCCGCGGTGCTCTCGCGGTCGAAGCCCGTCAGCGCGAGCTCCGCGCCCTCCTCGAAGGCGGCGATGCACATCGGCACCTTGAAGGCGAGGAGCAGCATCGCGAGGAGCCCGGAGCGGCTCGACTCGAGCGCCTCCAGGTACGCGAGCCGCCGGCCGAGCGAGAGCCGGCTCATCCGGCCGAAGGCGCCGATCACGAAGGGCGGCAGCAGCTCGAGGCAGGCCGCCAGCAGCGCGAAGCTGCGCCGGGTCTCGGGGCTGCCCTGCCCGAGCGCGAGATCCAGCGCCGCGACCGCGCGCTCGCACACCTCGGCGCCCGGCGGGGCGAGCTCCCCGCGCGCGTCCTCGTCGCAGAGCATCGCCTCGGCGGCGGCCCACGCGACGCGTCGCGCCCACGGCGAGAGCCCGCGCCCGGCGCGCTCCCGCCGCTCGATCCCTCGCGCGGCGCGCTCGGGCGCGCTCTCTCCCCCGTCCTCTTGCATGGCCGCGAGAGCCTAGCCCGGATCGACGCAGCGCCGAGGTCGAAGGCGGCGCGCGACGGGGTCGGGTGATCCCGGGCGCTTGGCGCGGCCACGCGGATGGGCTTTCGCGTGCCATTGCAGAACGACATCCCGGCGGTCCGCTGGAGGCGCGCGCCGTGCCGCGTCGAGCGCTGCGCCGCGGCGCGCTCTTCGCGGCCGCGTGTGGGCTGGCTGTCCGCCGCGGATCCGGTTCTGGTATTGAGCAGTGCGGCCGGGGGAGCACGGAGGAACGATGGCGGAGCGATCGCTGCAGCACCGGGATCCCGATAGCAAGGACGACGAGACGCTGAGGAGAGAGGCGCGCGTGCACCTCGCGAGCGAGCCGGCGCTGCAGCTCGTGGCCGAGCTGATCGCGCGGCTGCGCGAGCTCGATCTGCCGTGGTGGACGCCGGCCAAGCTTCGCGAGCAGTTCGGCGCGGTCGAGCGGATGGGCTGGTTCCGCGAGCGCAGCGACGTGCGCCAGCAGATCACGACGTCCCTCACCGGCCTCTCGCCCAAGGCCGCCCGCCGCAAGACGCCCGACTTCCAGGGCGCGCTCATCGACTCCGTCATCGACGAGGGCGACATCACCCCGCGCGCGTTCGAGGACGCGTTCGACCCGCGCGATCTCGCGGTGTACGGCCCGGCCGGCGGCTACTGGCAGTTCTTCCGGGACTCGATGCCGTGGGATCAGGACACGCCGCAGCTCCAGGAGATCGTCGCCTGGCTGCTCAAGGCGCTGCTCGCGGATCGTAGCCCGTTCGAGGGCATCGGCAGGACGCCGATCCTGACGCCGTGGGACGTGCGCACGGCGATCGACGGTCGGCTGTGGCAGACCCGCATCCCGCTCGAGATCCGCGTCGCCATCGACAACGCGCGGCTCAAGCAGGAGCGCGAGCGCCCGGGCGTGCCGTTCCACGCCGACGGTGAGCTCGCGATCGCCGGGCCGGACGTCATCGCCGCGAACATCCCGCCGCGCGACATCCTCCCCGTGGTGCAGCTCGCGCAGAAGGCGATGCGCTTCGACGGGCCGCGGGCCGCCACGCCGAGGGCGGCGGCGCCCGTGGAGCTGTCGTCCGGCCGCGGCGGCGCGCCCGCTGCCGCTCTGCCGGGCGGGGCAGCCGCGCCTGCATCGGCGCCGGGGGTCTCCGCTCCCGTGTCGAAGCCGGCGGCGTCGGCCTCCGGCGGTCCCGTGTCGGCTCCGGCGGCGTCCGCCCCCGTGTCGTCCGGCGGCGGGCCCGCGTCGGCGCCTGCCTCCGGCTCGTCCGGCGGCGCGCCCGACGCGGCCCAGGCCGGCAAGGCCGCCGCGAGCGCCGCGCCCTCCGGGGCGGCTGGCTCGCCGCCGGGGGGCCTCGCGGCGTCGGTGAGCAGCCCGCCGGCCGGCTCGGCCGGCTCCTCCGTAGGGCCGAAGGCCGCCGGCAGCATCACGCCGCCGAGCGCGATCGCCGCGAGGCCGCTCGCAGCGGCGGGCGCCGCGGCCGCGGTCTCACCGCTGGGGGGGGAGCCGTCGCGCAGCAGGCTCCCGAGCGACCCTGGCACCTCGTCGTCGGCGCGCGCATCGACGCCGCCCCCTCCGGCGGTGCGCGCCTCGACGCCGCCCGCGCCCCCGGCGGTGCGCGCCTCGACGCCGCCCGCGCCCCCGGCGGTGCGCGCCTCGACGCCGCCTGCGCCGAGCGCCTCGCCGGACGGGGCCAAGGTCGAGTCGCTCGACGACCTCGAAGAGGAGGACGACGACGACGCCGACGGAGACAGCGGCGTGCCCGAGAGCGAGCGCACGAATCCGTGGGCGACCTCGGGCGACGGGAAACCGAAGGACGACCTCGACGACATCGGCGACGTCGAGTCGGTGAAGTAGCGCCGCCGGAGCGCGGAGCGCCGTCCGCGAGCGGGTGGCGCGCCGCTCCGTCATGGCGCCGCGCCGCGCTGCCCGCGGCGATCTTCATGTTTCTTCACACGCGCTCCTGAACATCCTTCACACGCGCTGCGCAGCTTCGAGGTGTCCCGGAGCCGCGCGTCTGCGGCTCCGGTCGTTGCTGCCCGGGGCGGCGCCCGCGTTCGGACGAACCGAAGCCGCGCGCACACGCCCCGTGCACGGATCGACGGCGGAGACGCTCACGGAGGGTACGCATCATGTTGGGATTCGTGGTTGGAACGGCCTGTCTGATAGGCCTCGTCATGACGTTGAAGCGCGGCTGCAGGTACGACTGCGGGGCGCCCTGGGGCGCTGGGCCGCGCTTCTTCGGGCGGCGCGGGTTCGGGGGGCACGGCTTCCGCCGTCGCTTCTTCCTGTCCTTCCTCTTCGATCGGCTCGGCACCACGCCGACGCAGGAGAAGGTCATCGTCGCGGCCATCGACGAGCTCCGCTCCGCCGCTGAGGCGCAGCGGAGCGAGATCCGCAGCACGCGCGCGGACGTCGCGGCGGCGATGCGGAGCCCGAGCTTCGACGAGACGCGCCTCGGCGAGCTCTTCGCGCGCCACGACACGGCCATCGAGTCGCTGCGCAGGGCCGCGGTCGGCGCGCTCGGGAAGGTCCACGCCGTGCTCGAGGACCGCCAGCGCGAGCAGCTCGCCGATCTCATCGAGATCGGGCCGGCCGCGTTCCGCGACATGTGGTCCGGCAGGGCCGGGTGGCGCGGCGACGATCCCTACAGGACCCACGGCCGGTGGGCGTGAAGGAGGGCGATGAGACCATGATGCGACGCCAGATCACCATCGCGCTGCTCGCGCTCGGCACCGTCGCCGGTTACGCCTCCGGCTTCTCCTCGCTGCGCTGCCGGGCGGAGGCCCGCCGAGACGCCTTCCAGCGCCACGTCGCGTCCATCTGCGTGGACGCCGCGCGGGAGGCCGAGCGCTCCTGGCCGCGGGGCGCCGCGCGCGCGGTCCACGCGCCCGCGGCGGCCGACGCCGACACCGGCGCGGTCCCCTGAGCTATACAAGGGGTGAGCGGCGGCCGGTCGCCGCCGCACCTGCCCCCCGGGTCCTTCCATGGCGCTGCGGCTCCTGCTCATCGACGACGACACCCGGCTCCACGCCTTGCTCGCGAGCTACCTCGAGCAGAACGGGTTCGCGGTGACCGTCGCGTGCGACGGCGCGCGCGGCCTCTTGGCGCTCGCCGCGGGCACCTTCGACGCCGTCCTGCTCGACGTGATGATGCCGGGCATGGACGGCATCGAGGTCGTCCGCCGCATCCGGCAGAAGAGCTCGATGCCGATCCTCATGCTCACCGCCCGCGGCGACGAGGCCGATCGCGTGGTCGGCCTCGAGATCGGCGCCGACGACTACATCGCGAAGCCCTTCAGCCCGCGCGAGCTGCTCGCGCGCCTCCGCGCGGTGCTCCGGCGGGCCACGCCCGACGCCGCCGGCGAGCGGATCGTGGCCGGCGACATCGCCATCGACGTGCCCGGCCGCGTCGTCACCGTGTCGGGCAAGCTCACCGATCTCACCGGCATCGAGTTCGACATCCTCGTCGCCCTCGCGCGGCGCGCTGGCCGCGTCGTCGCCCGGGAGGCGCTCCTCGAGGAGGCCGGCCGCGGCGACGTCAACGTCGGCGGGCGGACGGTCGACGTGCACATCTCGCACCTGCGGCAGAAGCTGTCGGACGACCCGAGGTCGCCGAGGCTCATCAAGACGGTGCGCGGCGTCGGCTACGTGCTCGCCAAGGACCGCGTGTGAGGAGGAGGTACCGGTCCTGGCTCTACGAGAACGGGCGCAAGGTCTCGATCGGCCGCTTCCTGAGCGCGCGGCTGCACCGCCGGATCTTCATGTGGTTCGGCGCGACCATCCTGATCACCGCGCTCGCCGCGGTCGCCACGATCGGGGCCATCGATCGCGTCGGCAACTCCGGCTGGCGGCGCGAGCACGCCCGCGCCCAGTCGTTCGTGGCCCACGAGTTCGAGCGGGTATGGGCCGATCCCGCGGCCCGCGACACCCTCGCCCGCGCGTTCGCCGAGGATCTCGAGATTGACCTGGAGCTCGTCGACGCGAGCGGGCGGCGGCTCGCCAGGTACGGCCAGCCCTGCCGGGCGCAGACCCTGGTCGCCCCGGTCCGCGACGAAGGGGGGCCGCTCGGCTCCGTGCTCCTCTGCCCCGCGCGCGGCCGCTCCGGCGGATCGCTCCGGTTCGCCCTGCCGCTGCTCGCCGTGGCCATCGTCATGTGGGGGGCCTCGGGCCTCATCGCGCGCCGCCTCGCGCGCCCGCTCGTCGATCTGGCCCACGTCGCGCACGAGATCGGCGCCGGCAAGCTGTCGAGCCGCGTCCGGCTCGACTGCCACGGGCAGCAGGGTGAGGTCGGCATCGTCGCCGAGGCGGTCAACGACATGGCCGCGCGCATCGAGCGCCAGATCGCCGACCAGAGGGAGCTCCTCGCCGCCGTGTCGCACGAGCTCCGCACGCCGCTCGCCCGCATCCGCCTGCTGACGGAGATGGCCCGCGAGGGCGGCGGGCCGAGCGCCTGCGTGCTCGACGACCTCGACCGCGAGGTCATGGAGATCGACGCGCTCGTCGGCGACCTCCTGGCGAGCTCGCGCCTCGACTTCGCGGCCCTCACCGTGGCCCGCCTCGACCCGGCCGAGGCCGGGATCCGCGCCCTGGAGCGCGCTGGGCTGGATCCGACGCTGCTGGAGGTGGTCGAGGGGACGCCGGCGCTCCAGGCGGACGCGACGCTGCTGGCGCGCGCCCTCGCCAACTTGCTGGAGAACGCGCGCGCGCACGCTGGCGGGGCCGAGCGGCTGCGGGTCCGTCCCGGCGGCCAGCACGGCGTCGTCTTCGAGGTCGAGGATCGCGGGCCCGGGTTCGCGGACGGGGAGGAGACGCGCATCTTCGAGCCGTTCTTCCGGCGCGAGCGGGCGCAGGGCGGCGAGAGCGGCGCCGAGCGCGGCTCGCTCGGCCTCGGCCTGGCGCTGTGCAAGCGCATCGCCGAGGCGCACGGGGGCCGCGCGTTCGCCGAGCGCCGCGAGGGCGGCGGGGCGCGCGTCGGCATCGAGCTCGCGCTGCGTCCACCAACCAGCGCCGCGCGCCCACAGGGACGCGACAGGGAAGCAAACGGAGCAGGCAGAGCAAACGGAGCAGGCAGAGCAAACGGAGCAGGCAGAGCAGACGGAGCAGGCAGAGCAGACGGAGAGGCCCGCCCTCGCCGCGCGTAGCGTTCCCGCTTGACCGCGCGATGGGGCGAGTGCGACGCTCCCCGTGCTCGCGACCATGCGAATCCTTCTCTGCGAAGATCAGGACGCGATCCGGCGCATGATCGAGGCGCTGGTCGGAGCGAGTGGTCACGAGGTGATCGGCGTGGGCACCGGCCGCGAGGCGGTCGAGCGCGCCCTGACCGAGCCCTTCGACGTGCTGCTGCTCGACCTGATGCTGCCCGGGAGCATGGATGGCTTCGAGGTCTGCGAGCGCCTCCGCGCGCACCCGGGCACCTCGAGCCTGCCGATCATCGTGATCAGCGCCCTCGACGATCACGAGGCGCGCGCCCGCGCCTTGAAGCTCGGCGCGACCGCCTACTACGCCAAGCCGTTCCGGCCCCTCGAGCTCCTGGAGCACATCGGCGGGCTCAAGGCCGCGCGGCGGGCCTGAAGCGGGGCCCCGCCCCGACGGGAGCCGTTCGTCCGGCGCGACGCGCGACGCGCGACGCGCGACGCAACGGAGCGCTGGAAGATGGCGCCCGTTTTGACTACACCCGGCCGTCATGCACACTCGGTGGCGTTGGGTCACGGCTTCGACGCTCGCGGCGGTCGCCCTCTCGGGGCTCGCGGGCTGCGAGGGGGAAAAGAGCAAGGCGCAGGTCGCCGCCGACGCCGGCGCGCTCGACGCCGGCCCGGCGCTGCCCGTCGTCGGCGGCAAGCTCGGCGCGGAGCTCGCGGAGGCGGCGTCGGGCAGCACCGAGAAGAAGGGGCCAGCGGCGGCGCGCGGCGCGGCGGGCGGGCCGCCGGAGAGCGGCGTGTTCTCGGCGTCCGAAGCGGCCGCCGCGCTGCCGAAGGACGTGCCCTACAAGATCGAGGTCATCGGTGACGGCAGCGAGCCGCGGGCGAAGCTCGCCCCGAAGATCGACCCGAAATCCGAGCAGAAGCTCGACATCACGCTCGGGCTGCGCATGGGCGGGCCGCAGGGGCTGCCGAACCTGGAGCTCGGCGTGAGCTTCAAGGCGGAGAAGCCGGCGGACGCACCCAAGGAGGGCGCGGCCGCGCCCGCGGCTCCGACGAGGGTGATCGCGAAGATCACGTCGGCGACGCTCGCCTCGATGTCGATCGGCGGCCCGCCGAAGCAGCTCGCGGACGCGCTCGCGAAGCTGAGGGGGAGCGCGCTGCGGTACGAGCTCTCGCCGGCGAACGTGGTCGGCAACCTCCACTTCGAGCTCTCCAAGGACGCCGATCCCGGGCTCCAGCCGCTGATCGGCGCGCTCGGGGAGGCCATCACGCTCCTCACGCCGCCGCTCCCGGACAAGCCCGTCGGCGCAGGCGCCTACTGGATGGTCACCGATCGCGTGGTGGCGTCGGGCGCGCAGCTGCCGGTGCTGCGGTACCGGGTCTTCAAGATCGAGAAGGTGGAGGGAGGCGTCGTCTCGTTCAGCGTGGACACGCGCCAGTACGCGGAAGGGGCCGACCTCAAGCTGCCGAGCCCGAACGGGGAGGTCACGATGACCATCGACCGGCTCGACTCCTCGGGCAAGGGCACGCTCACCTGGTCGCCGTCGAGCTTCGCGCCCGGCGTGGCCGACGCCTCGCAGCGGCTCCAGGCATTGCTGGTGCCGCCCGGCGCCACCGGCCAGCAGGCCGCTCAGCGCAGCGTGGCCCAGGTGGAGCTCACCGCGAAGTTCGCGTCGCCGGCAGCGCCGTAGCGCCGTCCCGCTGAGCGGGCGCGGCAGCTCTCGCCAGGGCCACGCCGTGCCGCCCGGGGCACACGGAGCGGCTCTCGCGCATCGGGCGGTGTGAGCGCAACGCCCTGGCGGCTGTGCACTTCCGTGCGAGCGTTCGCGCCCGCATCTCCCGCCGCGCGGCCGTGCTGCCTTCCAGGACGCAGGCGTGCGTCCCGGTCGCTGCCCGCGAGCCATGGAAACCATGGCAGCCGCGGCCAACCCCGGAGCGGCGCCGCGGCGCCGGGGGGTTGGCTAATCCCATGCATGAGCGCCCGTGCGGGGAGGCGTGACGGCTGTCCGCCCCGGCTGCCAGAGGCGGGGGAGCAGACCGAGCCACGGTGCAGACGCATGACGTACGGGTGCGAGCGGAACATGCGCGGATGCAGCCTCGAGGCGTACATCGAGGAGCCGGGCCTCACGGAAGGGCAGCGCCGGCGGCTGCGGCTGTTCCAGACGGTGGAGGAGGCCGTGAGCCGTCGCGTGGAGCGGCTGTGCACGTCCAGCGAGATCGAGGTGACGGACGCGGCGATCCTCGTCGTGTCCCCGGCGGCGCGCCGGGCGTTTTTCCGGATCGACGCGCGGGGCAGCGCGGAGGCGCCGGGCGCGAGCGTCATCGTCGACCACCGCGCGCGGCTCCACGAGTTCCTGCACGCCGTGCTGCCGCCCGTGGACGAGGCGCCGTTCGATCCGTACGTCGACCTGCTCGCGCCGTCTCCGCCCCAGTGCGTCCGCGTGCTCATCGTGGACGAGGACTCGCTCACGGTCCTGAATTACGGCGCGTTCGTGGTGGTGAACCTCGACCGCAGGGAGATGCCGAAGGCCTAGCTCCCGCGTCGGAGGTCAGAAGCGCACGGTGAGGCGGAACGGATCGAGGGCGGCGCGCGGCGGGGGCTGCTTTCGCGGGGCGCCGGCGTGATCGCGGTCGAAGACCATCACGAGCACGCCGACGCCCGCCGCGAGGAGACCGGCGCCGGCGACGATGTCGCCCGCGAGCGCCTGGGCGCGCGCGGCGTCGGCCGCGTCCCCGTCCCGCGTCGGTGCGTCCGACGCGCTCGCGACCCCGAGCAGCCCGATGGCCGCGCCGGCCGCCACGGTGGTCAGACCGCCGGCGAGCAGCACGATCGGCACCACCCGGCTCGGCGCAGCGTCGGGCGCGGAGCTCGGCGGGGCGCCGCGCAGGACCGGTCTGGCCGGAGCGACGCTCGCTGGAGCGCTCGTCGAGGACACCCTCGGCCCGGCGGGCGCGGCCGGCGCGACGACCTCGCGCTCGAGGCTCAGCACGACGACGGCGCGGCTCCCCGGCGCCGCTGCGACGCTCCGCTCGGCCTCGCGGTAGCCCGGCGCGCTCGCGCTCACCGTGTGATCCCCCGGGTTGACCGGGCGCGGGCGATCGAGCGCCGCCGCGGGCACCACGACGCCGTCGATCTTCACCTCGAGGCCGACGGCGTCGCCCGGGGAGAGCCGCAGCTCGAGCGCCGCGACCTTGTGCTCGAGCTCCTGGATCGCCTGCCGCGCGAGCTTCTCGTACCCTTTCGTCGCAGGCGCGGACGGCTCGACCAGGAACGCGCGGAAGCTCTCGAGCGCCTCGACGAGCTGCCCCGTCTGCTGCTGGGCCACCCCGAGGCTGTAGAGGGTGATCGGCGCGCGCTTGATCGCGAGCGAGCGCTCGTACCGCTCCCGCGCCTGCTCCCAGCGGCCCTGCCTGGCGAGCTCGGAGGCCTCGATGAAGATCTCGCGCGCGACGGCGACGTCGGCCGCGCTCTGGGCCGCGGCGGGCGCGGGCGCGGCGAGCATCGCGGCCGCGACGAGGAGCGCCAGGACGCCCGAGGGCGCGCGCGTCCGCCGCGGCGTCACGGCCTGAACCGCTCCCCGTCGGGCACCAGCGCGAACCCATCGAGCCCGGACCACAAGATGAGCTCGGTCCCCGTCCACACGCCCACGCCGTAGGCGTGCTGCTTGCCCGCGGCCGACATGTTCGCTCCCCACGCCATCGTCATCGGATCGTAGAGCTTCCCGTCTCGCCTGAGCGTCACGCCGCTCCGCCCGCCGGCGACGAGGGCGTGCGCGCCGGTCCACCCGGTCCAGCCGGTGCGCCGCTCGACGCGGCTGCGCTCCGACGGGGCCCCCTTGTCGTCGATCCCGCGCCACGCGTCGGCCGCCGGATCGTAGATCGCGCCGCCCTTGCGGGCGACGCCCTCCTGGTCCTGGCCGCCCCAGACGAGGAGCCGATCGCCCATCCAGACCGCGAACGCCTCGGTCCTCGGGCTCGGCGCGCCGGCGCTGGGCAGCGACCGCCAGACGTCGGTGGTGGGGTTGTAGGCGTACCCCTCGTTCGTGGTCGCCTCGCCGGCCTCCCCGCCGAACAGGTAGAGCTCCGTGCCCGACCAGGCCCATGCGACGCCTTCGCGCGCCGGGGCCGCGCCGGCGCTGGAGGCCGGCGTCCATGCGTCGGCGATCGGGTTGTAGAGCCCGCCGCCGGCGACCGGGGCGCCGCCCGCGGAGCCGCCCCAGATCAGGAGGCGCGTGCCGGTCCACACGCCGATCGGCATCCGCCGCGCCGCGGGGGCGTTGGTGGTGCTCATCGCGCGCCAGGTCCGCGCCGCCGGGTCGTACACGCCGCCGGTGGACAGGCCGAGCGGGCTCGCGAACGAGCCGCCGCCCCAGACGAGCACCCTGGAGCCCGTCCACGCCGCGGTCGCGAGCACGCGCGGCGAGGGGGCGCCCTCGTTGCCGATCGTCGACCACGTGTCGCGCGCCGGATCGTAGAGCGCCCCGTCGCCCACGTCCCCGACCAACGTGCGGCCGCCCCACAGGAAGAGCGCGTTCCCGATCCAGGTCGCCGCGGCCATCTGCCGCGGCGCGGGCGCGCCGGTCCTCGTCATCGGGGCCCACGCGGGCGTGCACTGGCCGGTGCGGCACTCGCGCCCGCTCAGGCAGGCGTTGCCGCACGCGCCGCAGTGCTCGGCCGAGCCCAGGCTGACGCACTTGCCCTCGCAGGCCACGAGGCCGCCTCCGCAGGGCGGGATGCAGGCGCCGCCGGAGCAGATCTCGCCCCCGCTGCAGTCCGCGCTGGTGCAGCACTGGCGGCACGCGACGAGGCTGCAGCACTGCTCTCCGTCGGCGCAGCCCGTGCTCTTGCACCTCGCGCCGCCGTCCTCGCACACGTCGGCGGTGCAGCCGTCGCCGTCCGAGCAGTCCTCGTCCGAGCAGCAGGCGCGGCACGCCGTGCCGCAGTCGCGCGGCGTGAGCGCACCGCACGCGCACGCGCCGGAGACGCACACGGCGCCCGGCTTGCAGGTGGTGCTGCACGCGCCGCAGTGCCGCGGATCCCTCGTGAGATCGGACTCGCAGCCCGGGGCGACCGGGTCGCAGTCCGCGAAGCCCTCGTCGCACACCAGCTCGCCTCGGTCGCAGCGCTGGTGCGGCCCCGCGGCGACCCCGCACGCGCCGCAGTGGAACGGGCTGACCTGCGTGTCGACGCACGAGGAGTCGCACGCGGCGAGGCCGGCGGCGCAGCCGGCCGCGCACGCCACGCCGTCGCAGTAGGCCGCCTCCGGCGCGCACCGCACGTCGCACGCGCCGCAGGTCGTCGGGTCGATGGTGATCGCCTCACAGCCGGGCGCGCCGTCGCAGTCGAGGCGCCCGCTCGCGCAGGCGCAGCCGCCGACGCCATCGCAGATCATGCCGCTCGCGCAGGCATCCCCGCAGGCCCGGCAGTCTGCCTCCGTCCCGAGCCTGGCCTCGCAGCCGTCGTCGGGTGAGCCGTTGCAGTCGGCGTATCCCGCAGCGCACCCGCACACGCCGCCCCGGCACTCCATGTTCGGCCCGCAGGTGACGCCGCAGGCGCCGCAGTTCGCGGGATCCGAGGAGCCGTCGATCTCGCACCCCGTGTCGTGGAGGTTGTCGCAGTCGAGGAGCGACGGCGCGCACGCGCACTGCCCCTCGTCGCAGATCGCGCCCGAGGGGCAACGGAGCGAGCAACCGCCGCAGCGCTCGGGATCGCTCCTGAGATCGACCTCGCAGCCGTTGGTGACGACGTTCCCGTCGCAGTTGTCGAAGCCGAAGACGCACTCGGACGAGCAGTGGCCACCCACGCAGAGGGTGTGCGGGCACGGCACGCCGCACGCGCCGCAGTGCGACGGATCGTTCAGCACGTTGGTGCACGACCCGCCGCAGCACGACTCCCCGTCACCGCACGCGTTGCCGCAGGCGCCGCAGTGCTCCCGGTCCATGTCCAGCGCGACGCACGCACCGCCGCAGCAGGCGCCGTCCGGGCAGTCGGGCGCGCAGCCGCCGCCCGTCGAGGTCGCGTCCTGGCCGCCCTCGGAAGGTTTGTCGGAGAGGGCGCTCTCCGCGAGCAGCGAGCAGGCGCCGGTGAGCACGGCCAGCGCGAGCAGCAGCGGCCAGCGCGCGCCGGTCGTGGGCCTTCGATGTCGCGTCTCGCGCGCGGGGCTTTCCTGGGAGGACATCGCGACGCTAGAAGTTAGGCCGGGCCGGGACCGGCAAGGCAGCGCCAGTGGTCTTCGCGCCCGCCCGTGAGGGCGCGGTGCGCCGCGCGCCGGTGCTCCGGGGCGGCGGCGCGGGCTCCCGCGCGTGGGCGCTCGCGGTGGGGCTCTCGGCCGGTCCGAGGCGGGCCACGCCGGCCGAGGGCTGCGGCTCGGCGGTGCGGGCTGGCTCGGGGCGGCTCTCGGGCGCGGGGCCCTGCTCGGTCGATCGTGCGGCGGCGGCCTGAGGCTGGCCCTGCGACGCCGCGGGCGCGGGCTCGGCGCTGCCGTCCCGCGCGGTCATGGCGCGCAGGGAGAGCAGCGCGGCGCCGAGGATCACGAGCGTCGCCAGCCCCGCCGCCGCGACGACGGCGACGCGCCGCCGATCCCCGTTCGGGCGAGCGGCCTCCTGGTGGACAGGGTGTACAGCGACCTCCTGGTGGTCCTCGCTGCTCCTCTGCGCCCGCGCCGCCGGCCGCTCGGAGATGCGCCGCTGCTGCGCCCGCACCGCCGGCCGCTCGGAGAGGGGCCGCTGCTCGCCGTCGCTCAGCCAGTGCACGGCGAGCGAGGTCCCGGTCACGTCCTCCACGACGCCGTTCTCGGTCGCCCAGCGCGCGAGCGCGACGCCCATCTCGCGCATGGTCCGCCACCTGTTGAAGCGCTCCTTCCCGAGGCCGCGCGCGATGATGGCCCACAGCGCCTCGTCGCCCACGCCGAGCGCGGTGATCGGCGTCGGATCCTTGACGAGGATCGCCGCCACGAGGTCGTGGTAGTTGCCGCCCTGGAACGGCTTCTGGCCGGTGATCGTCTCGTAGAGCACCACGGCGAACGCCCAGACGTCGGTCTGCCCGTCGACGTCGGTGATGCCGCGCGCCTGCTCGGGCGACATGTAATCGGGGCTGCCGAGCACCGTGCCCGCCTTCGTCATCTCGCCGCTCGCCGTCTCGCTCCACACCTTGGCGATGCCGAAATCGACGATCTTCGGGGTGATGTCGCCGCGATCGTTCTTCACGAGGAAGATGTTCTCGGGCTTGAGATCGCGGTGGACGATCCTGCGGTCGTGCGCCGCGGCGACGGCGCTCGCGATGGGCAGGAGGATGCGGAGCGCCGCGGTAGGCGAGAAGCGCTTCCTGCGCTCGATCGCCTCGACCAGCTGCTCTCCCCGGAGCACCTCCATCACGATGTACGGGTCGCGGTGCTCGGACTCCCCGAAGTCGATCACGCGGACGATCGACGGGTGATCGATCCGCGCGGCGGCGCGCGCCTCCTGGTGGAGGCGCACCGTCGCCTCGGTCGAGTTGACCTCGCGCCGGATGAACTTGATGGCGACGTCGATGTTGAGGACGTCGTTGTGGGCCAGCCACACCATCCCCATGCCGCCCTCGCCGAGGACGTAGCGCAGGCGGTATTTGCCGCCGATCACGTCGCCCTCGCGGTAGATGCGCCGCGCCGCCTTCCCCGGAGCGGGCGACGGCGCGCTGGCCTCCGGAGGCGGTGTCACGAGGGACGGATCGATCAGCTCCGGGTCGAGCGAGTCCGGAGCGCTGGCGCGCGGGAACGCTGCCGAAGAGGCGAACGAGCGGCTCGCGCTCTCGTGCCGCGGGGTCGAGTCCGTCGACGAGGCGGGCGCGGAGGAGGAGCGCGGCGGCATGGAGCGAACGCAGTCTAACTTTGCTGGCCTCTCACAGCCATGGTCTCGCGCACCCGTACGTCGCTGCCTGCCCGCGCGCCGCTGCCTGCCCGCGCGCCGCCGCGCCGTCGGTGCATGGTCAGCGCGTGATCCATGCATGTTCAGCGTACGATTCCGCAGGGATGCGCGCGCTCCCCGCGGCCGCCTACATCGTGCGACGTGCGCCGGGCGGGGCGATGGCCGGACTTGTGCTCCACGAGGATCTTCACCCGCGGGCCGATGCGCACGGTGAGCGGGCCCGCGTGCTCGTGCACGTCGCCGTCGCAGACGTAGTGGACCACGCCCGACCTGGCCTCGAGCACCGCGCGCCGGGCGATCTTCTCGAACGTGTGCGCCTCGCCCATCGGCCGCGCCCGCCAGATGTCGGGCAGCTTCCTGACGAAGCCGAGCGCGGAGGTGTGGATGCCCAGCATGTGGAAGCTCTCCGGGCGCTCGTCGTGGCGGTGGAACGGGCGGAACCCGAGGCCGATCTGGTCCACCGTGCCGGCGGCGACGGCGAGGTAGTCGCGGTCCGGGAACGCCGAGCCGTCCTCGAAGTGGACGCGGCCCTGCCAGCGCGCGGCGACCTGGGTGCCCGTGTTGAGGAGCACGGCGGCGCTCGCGCGGGCGAGGACCTTCGCGGCCCAGAGCGCGCTCCGCTCCTCGCTGCGGTTGTACTCGGCGATGAAGCCGTGGACGCAGCCGGTGCCGAAGATGAAGCCGTAGTGGGCGCCGATCTGCATCACGTGGCGCTCGACCCAGCGCAGCGGGTGCCGGCCGCGGTCGGTGTAGCGGGCGATGAGCCCCGCGAGCAGGCCGTCGGGGCGCCCGCGGGGGACGCCCACGGCGTTGGCCACGGTGTTCATCGTCCCGCCGCGCAGGAAGGCGATCGGCGGCAGCGGCTCGTTCTCGTAGACGTCGAGGAAGCCGGTGATGGTGACGTGGTTCGTGCCGTCGCCCCCGGAGATGCCGAGCACGTCGATGGAGAGCTTCCTGAAGTCCTCCGCGATCCGGGCGAGGTCCTCGCGGGAGCGCGCGGCGCGGACGACGCCGTGGTCGCCGAGCGCGCGCGCGAGCCGGACCGCCGCGCGGGGATCGCTCAGGTTCTGGCGCGAGCGGGGGTTGATGATGACGCCGATGCCGCCCATCTAGCGCCGGCCTCGCGGCGACTTCCACCGCGGGTTGAGGTGGACCCGCACGACGTCCGCCATCAGGCCGAGGTGGGCGCAGTGATCGGGTTTGTCGTCGCCGGTGTACCCGCGGACGTGGAAGTCGCCGCGGTCGAAGCGCCGGATCATGTCGAGGCCGAGCACGTCGGCGCGGGAGGAGCCCCTCGGCTTGCCCCGCAGCTGCCGCACGATGAAGTCCGCCGTCTCCGCCGTCGACGCGTAGCCGGGCGGCAGGATGGAGGAGTGGCTCATGAACATGAACGCCTCGCCCGCCGCGGCGCGCCTCGCGAACGCGATGAACGGCTCGAGCTGCGCGACCTTGAGCTTGTGCTGCTGCTCGTCGGCGTACCCGGCGTGGAGCGAGTCGAGCAGCACGAGGGCGTCGACGCGCTTGCCGGCCGGCTGACGCAGGATCTGCTCGACGGCGCCGTAGCCCGCGCTCCACGACGAGAGGCCGAGCTTGCGGATGTAGGCCTTCTTCTTGCCGGTCTTCTTCGCGACGGCGCGCTCGATGCTGTCGAGCAAGTTCTCGAAGACGTACGGCGCCGAGAACGCGCTCGAGTACGCGCCCGAGCCGATGCCCAGATCGATGCCGACGAGGACGGCGCCCTCGGCGGTCTTCACGAACTCCTTCCGGAGCGCCTCGTGGCCGTGGAAGTGGATGATGACGTCGAAGCCGCCGCGCTTCGTGACCCCGCCCCGGTGGGGCATGATCATCTGCCCGATCGAGGGCGCGCGGGACCACCGGTCGTAGACGCCCCAGCCCGGATCGGGCGTCATGCACGGGTTGATGTCCCCGCGGCGCTTCTTGGAGGGGGTGGCGCGGCTGCTCGTCGCCCCGGGCCTGTCGCGCCGCGCCGCGCTGCGCTCGGCCGGATCGCGCGCGTCCGAGGCCGCGCCGCCGGCGCCGCCCGCGCCCGACGGCGCGCCGGCCCCGGCGGCTCCGTCCGTCGGGGGCGCGCCGCCCTCCGCCGGAGGGCTGTCGGCCTGCGGCGCGGCGGCCGGAGGGCCATCGGCCTGCAGCGAGGCGGCGTGCGTCGCGGGCGGAGCATCGTCGGCCTGCGGCGCGGCGGCCTTCGGAGCGGCCGTGTCCTGCGCCGCTGCAGGGGGCGCGGCGAGCCACCAGGTGGCGGCGAGCAGCGAGAGGAGCGCCCATCGCCCGGACGGCCGGCGGGCCTGCAGGGGGTGTCTCATGTCGGGAGCGCCTCCATTCCATGGAACGGCGTGCGGATCGAGCGCTCGGTGCAGGGCCGTCGCCGCGCTGTGTTCGCGGGGACACCCCGCGGGAGTTCCGTGGTCGTGCAGGGGGCAGGCGCGCCCCCCGCGCCGGCCGGCGTCACCCTGGCGGCGTCACCCTGGCGGCGGCTTCCCGTGGGTGAGGGCGGCGCCCGCGTCGGCGGCGGCGAGGATGCGCTCCTCGGCCTGGGAGGCGAGCTTCTCGACCGCCGCCGCGGCGTCGGCGGGGGGCAGCGAGCGGAGGAACTGGATGAACTCGAGCTCGAGGCCGGGCTTCACGCCGCTCAGGACGAGCACGATGGGGATGGCCGGCTTCTCGACCTCGGCGAGCTCCGTGGTGCGGGCGCGCCAGCGGCCCGCGCCGAGGGCGAGGCGGAAGGCCCACTGCGCGCCGAGGCCGATGAGGAGGCCCGCCATGACGCCCGCGACGAACAGGTCAGCGTCCCTCGGGGCGAGGAGGGCGGCGGAGAACCCGCCGATGGCGGCGCCGATCACGAGGCCGGGCTCGCCGCTGTTGTGCGCCGCGGCGGTCTTCAGGATCTCCGCGGCCTGCATGCCCGGGCGCCCGCTGCGGACCGCGTCGCGCAGCGGGAGCAGCGTCGCGAGGCGGCGCATCGAGGCGGCCCGCACGCCCAGGTAGCTGATGAAGAGGGCGCAGACCGTCAGCCCGACGCCGACGCTCACGGCCACGCGCCGCGAGAAGACGCCCTGAGGCAGCGGCTCGCGGACCATCGCGGTGAGCGCGCGATCCCGGTCGCGCTCCGCGTTCGCCTTGAACGCCGCCTCGGCGTCCTTCGTGGCCTGCGCGACCTTGTCGGCCTGGATGTCGGCGACGAGCGAGAGCAGCTGCTTCGCCGCCTCGAACTGCTCGGCCTCCGCGGCGCCCGGCGGCGTGATCGCGGCCGCCTTGGCGATGGCCTCCCAGGCGGGGATGGCGTTCACCCGAGCCCCGAGGAGCGCCTCGGTCGCCTCCCGGCAGCCCGCCAGGGTCTTGACCTGCTTGTAGAGCGGCTGGGCGGAGGCCCACGCGCCTTGCTTGTCCGGCTCCTTGGGCTTCGGCGGCGGCGGCGCGTTGCGGGGCGGGCGCCCCTTCGTGGACGTCGCCGGCGGCGGCGGCGCGGGGGGCGCCGCGCCCGGGTCGGGCATGCGCGCCGATTTCGCGGCCGCCTTGAACAGGTCGATCTCGACGATCAGCTTCTCGCCGGCGAGGGCGCACGCCCGCGCGGGCGCGACGCGGGCCTCGGCCTCCTCGGCCTGGCGCCGCGCGCCCGGGTCGGGGACGAGCCTGCCCTCCACGGTGACGAGCCGGAGGACCGCCACGGCGATGCACAGGACGAGGATGGCCGAGGCGATGAAGGTGGCGCGGACCTCCTCGCGCCGGGTGTACTCGTTCACGCTGGCTCCCTCGGAAAGACCGGAGATGGCCAAGGCGCCGGCCGGGTCGGCGCGAGGTCGGCGCGCTCGAGCGCGGCCGCACGGCCGGAGCGGCACGAAGCGCCACGATCGGCGTCGCCGCCGTGACGGCAGGGGGACACCGAGGGAGCGTGAGCCCGTCGCATGCAGTTCACCGTTTAAACCAGATGCCGGACCGATACCACAGCGTCGCTCGCGATGGAGTCCGCTGCGTCCTCGCCGCCTCGCGGCCTCACGGCGTCGTGTTTGCCTCCACGATCGGGCGCGGCGGTCGGGTGTCCTGGAACTTGCTCCGTCCCGGGGCGCATCGTGTAAGGGTGCGGAGAAGGCGTGGAGGCTGCCGTTACATCCCACAAGCCCGTCGAGCCCGCGGTCCCGGCGCGCGCCGCGCTGCCCGAGCCGGGAGCGGAGGCGCCGAGGCGTGACGCCTCCTCCTCGGAGGCGCCCGGTGAGCCGGCGTCGTCCGGCGTGGCGGCGTCGTCCGGCGTGGCGGCGGGAGGGGCGAGCCGGGGCCTGTGGATCTCGTCGACCTACTTTGCCGAGGGCCTGCCCTACGCGATCGCGCACAAGGTGGCGGGGGAGTTCTTCACGGCGGCGGGGGCGAGCCTGGAGATCATCGGGCTGACGTCGCTCTACGGGCTCCCGTGGAACCTCAAGTTCCTCTGGAGCCCGCTGGTCGACCTCCACGGCAGCCCGCGGCGCTGGCTCGTGGGGGTCGAGATCGCGCTCGCCGCGATCGTCCTCGGGCTCGCTGCGGCGGCGGACAGCGGCGCGATATGGCTCGTGGCGGCGCTGTTCGGGGCGGTCGCGGTCGCCGCGGCGACGCACGACATCGCGGTCGACGGCTTCTACCTGCAGGCGCTCGACAAGGACGCGCAGGCCGCGTTCTCCGGGCTGCGGGTCGGCGCGTACCGGCTCGCGCTGCTCGCGGGCGCGCTGCTTGTCGCGTTCGCGGGCTGGGCGTCCTTTGGCGCGGCGTTCGCCGTCGCCGCAGGCGGGCTCGCGCTGCTCGCGATCGCGCACGCCGCGGGGCTGCCGCGCCCGGCCGCCACGCCCGGAGCCGGCGCCGCGCCAGGAGCGACCGGGCTGCGGCGCTACGTCGAGCCGTTCCGTGTGTACCTGCGGCAGCCGCAGATCGCGTCGAGCCTGGCGTTCATCCTCTGCTACCGAGCAGGGGACGCGCTCATGTTCGCGATGTCGTCGCCGCTGCTGAAGAGCCTCGGCCTCGACACGGCGGCGCGAGGCAACGTGGGCGGGGTCGGGACGGTCGCCTCGATCGCCGGCTCGATCCTCGGCGGGGTGATCATCAAGCGGTGGGGGCTCGCGCGGACCATCTTCCCGATCGCGCTCGTGCAGAGCCTGGCGATCCTGCTGTACGTGGCGCTCGCGTGGGCGAGGCCGGCGCTCCCGTGGGTCGTCGCGCTCGTCACGCTCGAGCAGCTCGCCGCCGGCGTCGGGACGGCGGTGCTCGCGGTGTTCCTGATGCGGCGCTGCGTGGACGGGTACAAGTCGTCGCACTTCGCGATCGGGTCGGCGCTCATGTCGGTCTCCGCGACGTTCGCCGGCAGCGTGAGCGGCTACCTGGCTGCCAGCGCGGGGTTCACGGCGTTCTTCGCGATCGCGTTCGCGGCGTCGATCCCGGGGGTCGTCCTGTCGCGCCTGGTGCCGCGGGACTAGCATTGCTGCGGGAAGCTGCCCCGAATCAGCAGAAGAACCGCCAAGCGCGCCAAGGCCGCCAAGAGAAGAGGGGGAGGGCCATCCCGGCATTCCCCCTCTTCTTTTCCCTGTGTCCTGGTTTCTTTGCGCCGTTGCGTTGAACTCTCTGTCCCGTGTCCGGACCTCCGGCGGGTGGAAGCCGGTAGATTGGACTCGTCCGCGCGATCCCGATGCAAGAGCCCACGTCCGCCCTCTCCGAGCCGAAGGCGCGCGCCGACCGCGCGCTGAGCCTGACCTCCCTCGGCCTCCTGGCGCTCCAGGCCGCGCTCGACGCGCCCGCGTTCCCGCGCGCGACGCTCGCCGTCGCGGCGGCCGCGGCCCTGGTGGCGCTGCTCGCGGCCCGCGTGGCGCAGGGGCCGGCGCGCGCCGTCGCGGTGCTCGTGGCGTGCATCGTGGTGGCGATGCGCCTCGGCGTCGTCTGGCAGCTCGCCATGATCCTGGCGCTCGTGGCTTACGGCGGCCTCGCACGGCTCGCGCCCGCGCTGCGTCCGCCCGACGGCTGGCGCGCGGCCGGCGGGCTCCCGAAGCGCTGGACGGCGCTCGTCGGCGGCGTCACGCCGGTCGCGCTCGTCGGGTGGCTCGCGCTCGCCCGGCCCGACCTCCGCGACATCACCGGGTCGGAGCTGCTCCAGGTGTCGACGCCGGTGCTCCTCGCGGGAGGCGCGGTCTTCGCCGTGCTGAACGCCACGCTGGAGGAGGTGATCTGGCGCGGCGTACTCCAGCCGAGCCTCGCGGCGACGTGGGGCGCGCGCGTCGCGGTGGTCCTGCAAGCTGCCTCGTTCGGCGCGCAGCACGCGCACGGGTTCCCGCGGGGGCTGCTGGGCGTCTTCCTGGCGGGCAGCTGGGCCGTGATGCTGGGCCTCCTGCGGCAGCACGCCCGCGGGCTCCTCGCGCCCGTGCTCGCGCACATCGTCGCGGACGCGACGATCGCCGCCCTGGTAATCGGCATGCTCCGCTGAGCGCGTCAGGGCCGGAGGCCGAGCAGCTCGAACGCGCTCAGCAGCGCCGAGCGCGCCCACGACCCCCGGCCGCGGGGCGCGCGCCGCGAGGCGGGCAGATCCCAGAGCCGCTCGAAGTGCGCCGCGAACGCGGCGACGAAGGCCGGATCGCGGGTCTCGAGGTCGGTCTCGAGCCACGCGCGCGAGAACGAGTTGGGCGTGAAGTTGGCCTGGCCGCCCACCAGCATCGGCCGAGCGCCCAGCCGCGCCGCGGTCTTGAGGTGCATCATCGCCCCGCCGCGCGAGTCGTGCACGCGCAGCGCGAAGCGGTCCGGCCACCGCGCCTCAGCCTCGATCGCGCGGGTGATCCCGTGGTGGTTGACCAGGCTGCGGATGAGCCACGCCGCCGCGGGCGGCAGCGGGAGCGCGTCGATGGAGTCGATCAGCACGCGCACCCGGGCGCCGCGCGCCGCCGCGCGCTCGAGCGCCTCGAGCATCGGCAGGTCCGAGAGGTACGTTGTCGCGACGAGGAGCTCGTCGCCGGCCTCCGCGCCGTCGAACAGGTCCGTGAGGCGCTCGCGGATCGCCTCGTGCTCGACGAGCGCGCACGTCTCGTCGTCCGTGGCGGTGAGCGCGCCGGGCGGCGGGAGAGGGACGCGCAGGCCGCCGGCGTACCCCGGCACCGGCGCGAGCGTGGGCGCCGGGGAGGCGCCCTCGGTCCCGAGATCGTCGGGCCCGCGCGCGGCGTCTGCGACGAGCGCGTGGAGCGCGGCGCGGCCCTCGGCGCCGATCGCCTGCGGAATGGTGAGCGCCTCGCCGATCGCCGCCATCGCGACGCGCCAGAGCCGGCGGGCCACGGCGCCCGTCAGCCAGAACAGGTTCTCGTGCCAGTCGAACGCCGCGTCGATGAAGTTGTGCGACGTGATCGCGCCGGCGCGCCCGCCGTCGATCACCAGGTTCTTCCGGTGATCCTCGACGTTGTGCAGCACCTGCCAGCGGTTCTGGTGCTCGACCCAGTCCTCGATCGGCACGCGCCCGCGCGCGTGGTCGAGGTGGAAGTTCATCCGGGGCAGGAGCCGGCGGCGCCGATCGAACCGCGCGCCGAACAGGCAGGCGTTCAGCACGAGGACGCCCGCGTCCGCGAGGCGACTCCGCACCAGCGCGCCGCGGCGGCGCGTCAGGGCGGGGTTCGCGGGCGTGTTGCTGTCCAGGATCACGACGACGGTCACGTCGGGCCGCGCGCGCCTCTTGGCGATGAGCCAGTCGGCGACCGTGTCGGCGTAGGGGAACGCGCCCGGGCGCGGCAGCAGCGTGGTCTGGTCGCCGTTCGCCGCGAAGAGGTACATCTGCAGGACGACGCTCCGCTCGGCGGCCTCGATGAGGTCGCGGCACGCGGAGAGGATGCCGTGGCTGTCGCCGATGTACGCGAGCCCGGAGCTCACGCGGGATCCGTGCGCAGCGCGCGCCGCAGCGCCCAGCAGAGGGGCCGCGCCCCCGCGAGCCCGCGGCCCTCCAGCTTGCGCGTGAAGCTCTCGGTGCCCCAGCGATCGGACTGCGTCGGGGCGCGCGCGCCGAGTCGCCGCCGCTGCGCGGCGTCGAGGCCCAGCTCGCTGCCGGCCGAGGCCACCAGGCGGCGCCAGGCGTCGCCGACCACGCCGTCGACGTACACGAGGAAGGGCAGCGCGAGGGCCGTCTGGATCGCGGCGAGCCAGCGCGGACAGCGCTCGTTCAGGTGCAGCAGCACGCGCTCGTCGATGGCGACGTGCGGCGCCTCCTCGCGCGCGTGCAGGGCCATGATCTCGGCGACGAGCGCCGCGCTCTGATCGGGCCGGGCCTCGATCGCCCGCGGCACGAAGAGCGTGATCTCCTCGAAGTACCACGCGAGCAGGAAGAACGTGCCCGCCGGGGCGAGGCGCAGCGCCGCGTCGTCGCCCCGGCCCCAGCGCAGGAAGCGCGGCGGGGCCGCGTCGGTCGGGTAGAGATCCGGCCGGAGCCTGTGCAGGAGCCGGCGGAACATCTCCGCGTGCGTGCGCTCCTCGGCGACGAAGCGGGCGACGACGGGCGCGGACAGGTACGGCGCGCGGTGGGCCGACCGCTCGAGGTACCGGATCACGTAGCCCTCGAAGTGGATGAACAGCTCGCACGTGAAGCACGCGAAGAGCCGGTTGATCGCGACGCGCTGGCGCTCGGTGAGCCCGAGGCCCGCGACGTCCATGTAGTGCGCCTCGGGGATCACCAGCGCTTCGGGCGGGATCGGGCGCGTCCAGTCGATGCGGTCCCAGCGCCGGCGCACCGCCGCGTCGAGCCGGTCCTCCCTCGCGGCGGCCTCTCCGTCGTGGGGCGGCGTGCGGGGGCTGCCTTCGTGGCCGGGGAGCCCGGGATCGGCGGAGAGCTGGAGTCTCACGATGGCACCGTCCTCTCGGTCGACGCGACCGGGCGTTCGTCTGCGGCCGCGGGCGCTGGGCCGGCCGCGGGCGCTGGCGGCGACCACGTGGGCAGCTCGCACAGCCCGCCGCCGAGGAAGAGGTGGTGCCACAGCTGCGTGGTGACCACGGCGGTGTAGCTCCCGTCGGCGACGATCCGCCGCGGGGCGAGCGCGGGCAGGATCCGCTGGAAGCGCTGCTCGCGCGCGACCTTCGCGGGCGAGAAGTAGCCCGTCTTGCGCAGCGACTCGGGGCTCACGAGCTGCGCGATCCAGCGGGGCTGGGGCCCGAGCGCGCAGAGCGCGTGGGCCTTGAACATGCCCTTGGGCGGGTCGGCGATGTCGCGCGGGAGCACCCGCCGCGCCACCTCGCGGAGGAGCCACTTCTCCCGCAGCCCGCGGAGCTTGTACGCCGGCGAGAGGCCGCTCGCGAGGTCGACGAAGGCCTCGTCGAGGAAGGGGTAGCGGTGCTCCACGCCCGAGCGCATCGCCGCGCGGTCGCCCTTGCCCACCAGGAGGTGTCCGGCCAGCATCAGCTTGTACTCCACGTAGAGCGACCGATTCAGCGGATCCCAGCGGCGCATCCGCGCTGGCGCGATGTCGAGCTCGGAGAACGGGTCGTGGCCCGCGACGCGATCGGCCATCGTATCCGAATAGAACAGCCAGCGCGCGCGGGAGAGCGGTTCGTACAGGTCGAGGAGGCTCGGGCGAACGTCGCCGAAATGGTCCTGGAACATGGGCGCGGGTGTGCCGGGCGCCGCGAGCTCGGCCAGCGTGCCGCGGATCGCGCGCGGCAGGGCGGGGTGGACGCGGGCGAGGCGCTCCATGGCGCGGTGGGTCTTGTGCCAGACGTAGCCGCCCATCGCCTCGTCCGCGCCCTCGCCCGTGAGCACGACCTTGAACCCCCGGCGCGCGGCGCGCTCGGCCAGGAGGAGCACGCACCCGTCGGCCGTGTCCATCACGGGGCCCTCGGCGGCCTCCACGACGCGCGGGAGGGCCTCGAGGATCTCCGTCGGCGAGGGCACCAGGGTCTCGAGCCGCGCGTGAAGGCGCGCCGCGCTGCGGGTCGCGCGGCGGCGCTCGTCGGGCCCGGCGCCGTCGAAGCCGACGGTGAACGACGCGATGGGCGCGTCGCCGCGGGCCTCCCGTGCGAGGCCGAGCACCAGCGTCGAGTCGAGCCCGCCGCTCAGGTACGTCGCCACCGGGCCGTCGGAGACGAGGCGGCGCTGCACGGCGTCGCGCAGGCAGGCGCGCGTCTCCTCGATCAGCGCGTCGAGCGAGGCGACGCGCCGCTCCTCGCCCTGGGCCGGGAAATCCAGGTCCCAGTAGCGCCGCTGCTCCACCGCGCCGCCCTGCGCGCGGAGGTAGTGCCCGGGCCAGAGCGAGCGCACGCCGCGGAAGCACGTCCGCTGCGTGCCCGCGGCGAACAGCGAGAAGACGTGGTCGATGCCCGCCGGATCGACCTCGGGGCGCACGAGCCCGCTCGCCAGGATCGCCTTGATCTCCGAGGCCCAGAGGAGCCAGCCGTCCGCCTCCGCGTAGTGGAGCGGGCAGATCCCGATCCGGTCGCGGCCGAGCAGCAGCGTGCGCGCCTCGCGATCCCAGAGCGCCACGGCGAACTGCCCGCGCGCGCGGGAGAAGGCGCCCTCGCCCGCGTCGAGGTAGAGCCCGGGCCACAGCTCGGTGTCGCACCGCGTGCGCTGCGTGTGCCCGCGCGCGGCGAGCTCGCGGCGCAGCTCGGCGTGGTTGAACAGCTCGCCGTTGTACGAGGCCCACACGCGGCCGCCCGCGTCGGCCATCGGCTGGCGGCCGCCCGCGACGTCGACGACGGCGAGGCGCCGCGTGGCCATGGCGATCCCTGGCTCCGAAAAGGAGGCGCCGTCGTCCGGGCCGCGGTGCCGCACGCTCGCCGCCATGCGGTCGAGGCGCGCCGGATCGAACGTGCGTCGCCCGGCGAGATCCAGCGCTCCGACGATGCCGCACATGATCGAGCGCTACCTCCCCGTGTCCCCGAGCAGATGCCGCCGGAGCCAGCGCCAGCCGAGCCGCGGGCCGAGGCGCACCGCGACGGCGCGCACGAGCGGCCGGCTAGCGCGCGCGTACGCGGCGTATCCGCGCCAGATCCGCAGCGTCGCGCGCTCGATCGCGAGCGCGTCGCCGGGCGCCGCGCACGCGTCCATGAACCGGGCGATGGCCTCGATCGACCACGCGGTGTGCCCCGACGCGGCGTTGTCGATCGTGTTGTGCAGGTCGAAGAAGTACGGGTCGATCCGGTGGCGCCGCAGGAGCGCGGCGGCCATCGCGTACCCGCGGCCGATGCCGGCCATTTCGATCGCCAGGTTGAGGCCGAGCAGCTCGGGCAAGAGCTCCGTGGACCCTTGCGCGAACGCGAGCCAGAGCGCGGGCATCGAGAACGCCTGCGGGAGGAGGTCGGGCCGTTCGATGAACGTTCGCGCGTCGCACGGCGGCAGCGTCACGCCCTGCTCCGCGAGCGCCCTGCGCAGCACGTTGCCGTGGTGCTGGGCGGGCACGCCCGCGCCGAGCTCGTCGCGGTAGATCCGGAGCAGGAGCGACGCGACCGGCGTGTGGAACGCGCCGGGGGCCGTCATGCCCTGGAGCCAGGCGCCGTCGATCACGGCCGCCGGCGCGAGCTGGGTGAGCAGCCAGACGGCCTCGCCGCGCGTGATCTCGCGCGCGATGCCCGCGTCGTCCGTGGGCCGTGTGGGGTCGCGCGCGGGGTGTGGGGCTGCATGCGGTCCCACCGTGGACCGCGCGTGGGCGTGCCCTTCCTCGAAGATCTGCTCGCGCAGCCGCGCGTCGACCCAGCGCGAGAGCCCCGCGGCGGACCAGGGCCAGCGCCCATCCGCGGCGAGCCGGGCGGGGGACACCTCGCTGTGCACCTCTCGGAGCATCGCTTCGACGTGCGCCCGCGCGAGCGCGCCCGCCTCGCGGTCCACGTCCCCGGGCCCGCGGGCGCAGAGCAGCCGGTGGTACAGCTCCGGCAGGGGGAGCTCTGCGCGCACCTGCGCGCGAGGGGGGGATCCGCCTCGGCGATCCACGTCGATCGAGGGTCCCTCGCGATCGGCGCGCGGCGAGCCCTCACGCTCCTCCGCGCCGCGCGTCGCGCGGAGGGCGGTCGGAGGCTCCGGCGCCTCGATCAGCGCGCGGATCCAGGCGCGCATCACGTCGACCTCGGCGTCGGTGAACACGCCGAACATCGGCCCGCCGAATTGCACGGAGCGGGTGACGAGCGGGCTCTCGTCGGGCCTCCCGGGGACGATCCATGGTGAGCGCGCGAGGCGCTGGAGGATGCGGCGCGCGTCGAGCTGCACCGGATCGAGCGCGTCGTCGAGCGCCTGTCCGTCGAGCCGTACGCGGCCGTGAAATCCGAACGCGTGGCGCGCCTTCGCCTCGACGAGCGCCAGCATCGCCTCCCACGCGGACGGCGCGACGGCGGGCCGGAGCGAGGCAAGCCACGCGCGCCGCGCGGCCCAGAGCGACCAGGCGCCGCGCCACACGCGCGACCAGTCCGGCGCCCCGCCCGCGGCGTGCGCCTCGAGGCATCGTCGCGCGAGCTCACGGGCCCGGCGGGCCGTCTCCGCGCCCTCCGCGTGCTCCGCGAAGTACAGGCCGTCGCAGCGCGCGCGCGACGCGGCCCGGCGCACCGCGGCGGGCGGGCCCAGCACCGTGGCCGCCCCGTGGTGGCCCAGCGCCTCGGGCAGCCCCGCGTCCCCGAGCTGCGCGGCGCGGAGCCCTGGGATCGCGAGCGCGAAGTCCGCTTCGGCGAGGCAGCGGGAGCGCTCGAATGCGGGGCTCCCGAGATCGGGCAGCGCGAGCCCCGCGGCGGCCAGCGCGGCGCCGTACAGGGCGCCGTGGTGCCGCGCGGGGTCGCCCTCGCCGCACTCGAGATAGAACGCGTCGAGGCAGGCCGCGCCGAGCGCTCCGTCCGCGCGGCGCACGCGCACCGCCGCGGCGAGCCAGCACCCGTCGAGCAGCGCGGTCGGCGCATAGCCGAGCAGGACCCGCGCCGGGTCGACGCCCTCGTCGCCGGGGGCGCCGCATCGCTCGTCCTCGTCGTGGAGCGCGGTCAGGGCCGCCCAGAGCGCGTCGAGGCTGCCGGGGGCCTCGGCCTCCGGCACGGGCTCGCCCGCGAGATCCTCCGGGGCCGGCTCGCCGGCCCGCAACCTGCGGTAGATCGCGCGCGGCGACGCGTCCGGGGCGCGCGACCGAGGGCTCGCCGCGCGGTCCGATGCCGGGGTATGAAGGGCGTTCATACGACCGGACGACGCAGGCTGCCGGCGCCTACCCGCATCCGAACGACGTTATGCGGGCGCGCGACCGGCGTCCACACAGGGCACGGATCTCACGTGAGCCGCTGCAGGAGCCCCGCGAGCCCCAGCGCCACGAGCACCCACCCGAGGCCGCGCACCAGCCGCCCGTGCCATGCGCCGAGCCGCTCTCGGTAGCGCGCCAGCAAGCGCCCGAGCGTCGCGAACCAGGTCACCACACCCGCGGCTGCGCCCACCGCGAGCGCGGCCGCGTGGGCCGGCGCGACGGCGGGCGCGAGGGCAGGGTACGCGCGGAGCACGGCGCACGACGCGATCCACGACGCCAGGAACGACGGGTTGAGCGCGACGAGGACGAACCCGGTCAGGAGCGCCGATGTCGCGCGCCCGGAGGAGGGCGCCTCGGCGGCGCGTCGCGGCGCGAGCGCCAGGGCGAGGCCCATCGCCACGACGAGCGCGGCGCCGCCCGTCCGCAGCGCGCGATCGATCGCGGGGTGCGCCTCGATGACCCACCCGAGCCCGCGCGCCGCGGCGAGCGCCCAGAGCCCCTCCGCGAGGGCTCCTCCGAGGGCGAGCATCAAGACGCGCCGGGGCTGCCCCGCCAGCGCGGCGGCCACCAGCAGCACGGCCAGCGGCCCCGCCGCCGGGATCGAGCCGAGATAACCGAGCAGGAACCCCACGACCAGCGCGAGCGCCATGGTTCATCCGAGGCGAGGTGTGCGGCGGTGAGCTGCAAAGGATCGCCCGCGGCGCGGGGGCGAGCCGCGGTCGTCAGGCGGTTTCAACTGGTCGTCGCCTTAGCGTAGCGCCAGCGTGAACGCGAGCCCGAGGCTCACGCGCAGATCATGGACCGCCTGCACATCCAGGGCGGGCGGCAGCAGCCGGTACTCGCCCTCGATCACCGCGGCGATCGGTTGATCGTCGATCGCGGCCAGGATCCTCTCGACGTGCGCGGCCGAGCGCACGAGGACTCGCCAGCGCTCTTCGCTCGTCCAGTGCGGGACGACGTCGCCTCGACCATCGAAGACCGTCAGCCCGTCGCCGCTCTGGAGGCGCAGCCGCAGCGAGCCCGCGGTCATGGGCGCGATCCGGTGGACCACCCTGGGCTCACCGAGCGTGCGGCGCGCGGGCGCGGCCCTCGGAGAGGGGGACTCCGCGTAAGCGTCGATGTCGTAACGGACCCCGAGCCCGATCTCGAAGCTGCGGCCCGGCTCGCCCGTGCGCCATGGATCGAGGATCGCCGTGGCGCGCGCCACGCCGACCCGGATCAGCGGCGCCGACGATCCGTCGCCCTGGCGCCGCGGGATCGAGGGGATGCTCACCCGGCCCACCTCGGCTTCCACGCCGATATCGAAGGGGAAGGGGACCGCGATAGGCGGCGACATCGGCAAGACCACCCGCGGCGATTCGTCGTGCCGCAAGAACGACGCGCCGTACAGCGCCGCGTCGAGCGCGGGCACGCCGTCGAGCGCCTGCCCCGCCGGAGACACCCGGCCGGCGAGGACGCGGTGATCCGACTGCCAGATCACGCGGCCAGGCCCGGAGCCCGTCACGCTGCGCGCGCGGTAGGAAAGGCCCGCGTCGATCTCGGGCTCGATCGCGATCGACCCGCTCGCGCCCCGGTGCAGCGCGGACGCGACGCCGAGCCACACCCGGCTCGCCGGGTCGAAGCGCACGCGGAAGCGCCGGCCCTCCTCGGAAACGGCGGTATCGCCGCCGCCCGCGCGCTCGCTCTCCTCGCGCGCCGGCTCGGCGCGGCCGGCGCGCGGGGAGAGCGCCGCGGCCGCCGCCATGACGAGCAGCGCGGCGAGGCGCCGAGCCGTCACGGGTCCTCGAAGGCGGGCATCGGCTCGAACACCCGTGGGGGAGCCCAGAACGACACCCGCAGGCCCGCGGCGGCCTTGACCTCCACGTCGCGAATGTCGCTGTCGAGGTCGTTGCGGCTCACCCCCATCGCGGCGAGCCGCAGCGAGATGGGCTGATCGTTGATCGCGAGGAGGATGCCCTCGTAGGCGATGGTGGCCTCGAGTCGGTTCATTGCCTCTCCCCTCCCGCTCCCGGCCGCGATGTTCGGGCGCCGGTAGGTGAACGCGGTCGAGAGCGCGTGGAGGCCGCCCTCGCCGAGGCTGAAGCGCGATTTGAGGGCGCTCGTCGGGCCGATGTACAGAGCGCCTGTGTCCAGGCCGTCGTCGATCTCCGATCGATGCTCCCAGTACTCCCCCAGATCGGCGCCCGCCTCGAGCCGGATGTGGCTGTACATGTCGTTCGACTGCCACGGATGCCACGCGAGGTGGACCTCGCCGAACTCCACGTCGAGCGTGTCGCGGCGCGCGGGAGGGCGGTCGTTCACCGACACCACTCGGAAGCCCCAGCCCATCCGCGGCGAGATCGGGTGAAGCCGCGGCTTGCCCACGAAGGTGCTGAGCCAGTGGGCCGGCCGCCGGTGCAGGTGCTGGTAATCGTAGCTGAAGAGCACCCCGGAGAGCTCGAGATCGTCGAACGTGGCTGTTCCCTCGAGGATGCGCATGTCATGGCGGGCGCGGGAGCGCGTCGAGAGCACGCTCACGTGGATGCCGGCCTCGGCCCTCCCGCGGCCCAGGGGGAAGCTCGCGGGCACGGGGAGCCCGTTGTTTCCATGGAACGTCGGCAGCCAGGACGCGCCCAGGTAAAGCCGGTTCAGGAGATCGAACTTGACCTGAAATGCCTTGCCCTCGGCCGAGCGCGCGTAGCCCGGCGGCGCCTCGGGGATCGCGGCGACGAGGCGGGCGCCGCGCGCGGTCAGGGCCCGGTAAGCCTCGGTGTCTTCCACCACGTTGCACGGCTGCACCTTGTCGAGCGCGCCGCCGTCGTGGGCCAGGCGATCGGGCGCGACGAGGCAGCGCTCGCCTTCCGGGCCTGGCTCGCATTGAACGCGCACCGCGCCGCCGTCTGGCGACTTGATGCAGCGAACCGGCTTGTCCCAGGAGAGCTGCGGCGGCTCGCCGGGGCGAGCAGGCGCGGACCAGAGCATCGCCGCCGATAAGGAGGCGAGCAACGCGTGAATCCGAGGCAGACGTCGTCTCAAAGCACCCTCACGAGGCAAAGGAGCTGTACGGCGGCAAAGCTGTCCACGCTGTATGCGAGCGCTTCACCAGGCGCTTCGCGGGCGCCGGAGGCGACAAAGCACGCGTCGTGCCCTGCGACACAATGCCGGAGCGCGCGCCGCGTTTCCGAAAATTCCGAGAATTCCGAACGTACCGACTTCTTCGCGGGGGCGAGGTGCGAAGCGATCAGCGCAGCGACCGCTGTTTGGGGAGCAAGGCGTTACCCAGGCGCGCAGGGTTCTTCACAGCCGGCTGCGGGCGCTTCGCCATCGGCGGTCGCGGCTTGGGTCGTTGGACCCGACGCGAGGGGTGCGGGTGCGAGTCGACATTCTAGAGCGACAAACGGGTTGAAACCGCCAGAAGACCGCGTCTCCGCGCCGCGCCCGGAGGGGTCGAGGCACGCAGCCGTGCAGGAGGCGCAGACTCGGCTGCTCCTCATCGTCGACCCCGCCGTGGCCGACCTCGGAGAGCGCGCCAGGTTGATTGTCGATGAGCTCGAGTCGGCCCTCGAGTTCCTCTTCGACGACGACATCGACGATCCCCGACGGCGACACCTCGGCCGCCGCGACCGCGCTCCGCAATCAGCTCCTGCACCTCATGGTCGAGCGCGTCGGCGCGATCCGGAAGACGGCGGCGCACGTCTTTCCGCCGCCACCCGGAGATCGTCCGGGAGGCCACGAGCGCCTATGAGCGGCGCCGCCGCGCCGCAACTCGGCGGGAAAAGGCCCGCAAGGCCGCAGCGGGCAAGGCGGTGGACAATCGATCCGGCGCAGCGCCTCCGCCTCCGCTCGCGGCGTCCGCGAGCTCGGCCGGCGCTCAGCCCTCGTAAGCTCCGCCGTCCCGCCCGCGCCGCGCGCCCCTTCCGTTCTGCGGTGCGCCCCTCCTCCGTGACAACTTGACAACCGCACCCGCTGGCCGGGCGTGTCTCCGCAATCCATGCTCCCGCCCGCTTGCGCCCCGCCCGCGACCGGCGCAACCCTCGGGCTCATGCAGACCCGCGCGCGTCACCCGCCGCTCCCGCGCTCCACCGGGCCGATCCTGGTCGCCGTGGCCGCGGCCCTCTCTCTGTCCGGGCCGAAGCCCGCACCCGCAGCGCCGCCCGAGGCCACGTCCTCGCCGCCGAAGTCCGCGCCGGCCGCGGCTCCGAAGGCTGCGCCACCGGCGGCCTCGGCGCCCGCGCCAGCCGCGGCCCCGGCTTCCGCGGTGGCCGCGGCCCCGGCTTCCGCGCCCACCGCGCCTCAGTCCGCGGCCTCCCAGCCGCCGAAGCTCGACATCCCGTACACCAAGTACACCCTCAAGAACGGCCTCACCGTGATCCTCCACGAGGACCGCGCGCTGCCGATGGTCGCGCTGAACCTCATGGTCAAGGTCGGCTCTCGGTTCGAGGAACCTGGGCGCACCGGCTTCGCGCACCTGTTCGAGCACCTCATGTTCATGGGCACGCGCCGCGTCCCCACGAAGCAGTTCGACGCCTGGATGGAGGCCGAGGGCGGCTGGAACAACGCGTGGACGAGCGAGGACCGCACCGCCTACCACGAGGTGGCGCCGGCTCACGCGCTGCCGCTCCTGCTCTGGCTCGAGGCCGATCGGTTCTCGTCGCTCGCGGACAGCATGGACCTCCCGAAGCTGAACGCGCAGCGCGACGTCGTGCGCAACGAGCGCCGCCAGACGAGCGAGAACGAGCCCTACGGCAAGGTCGACCTCCTCTTGCCCTCGCTGATGTACCCGGAGGGGCACCCCTACCACCACCCCGTGATCGGCTCGCACGAGGACCTCCAGGCCGCGACCGTCGACGACGTCACGACGTTCTTCCGGCGGTGGTACGTGCCGAACAACGTCTCCCTCGTCGTGGCCGGCGACTTCGATGCGCAGAAGACGCGCGATCTCATCGAGCGGTTCTTCGGCGGCATCCCGGAGCGGCCCGTCCCCGCGGCGACAACGCCCTCGCCCGTGAAGCTGAGCGGCGTCGTGCGCGAGACGATCGAGGACAACGTGAACCTCCCCAAGGTGATCATGGCCTGGCACAGCCCCGCGCACTTCGCGCCGGGCGACGCCGAGCTCGACCTCCTCGCCACGGCGCTCGAGCAGGGGAAGGCGAGCCGCCTCTACAAGGCCCTCGTCTACGACAAGCAGCTCGCCCAGGAGGTGAGCGCCGTGCAGCACTCCGGCGATCTCGGCTCGACGTTCACCGTCGAGGCGATCGCGCGGCCAGGCGTGCCGCTCGAGAAGGTCGAGGCCGCCATCGACGCCGAGCTCGCCAAGGTGCGGGACGCGAAGCTGAGCCGCGAGGAGCTCGATCGGGCCAAGAACCAGTACGAGACCGCCTTCGTGACGGCGCTCGAGTCGGTCGCCGGCCGGGCGTCGATGCTCAACCGGTACGAGACGTCGAAGGGCCAGCCCGGGTTCGTGGAGCAGGATCTGAAGCGCTACCGCGACGCGACCGCGGAGTCGCTGCAGGCGTACGCGAAGAGCACCCTGGACCCGAACGCCCGCGTGATCCTGCGGGTCGTGCCGAAGGGCAGCGAAGAGGCGAAGAAGGCGGTGACGAAATGAGAGCGAGACACGCAGGCGCGATGATCGCGCTGGTCGCCGCGGCCCTCGGCTGCGAGCCGAGGACGCCGGCGCAGTCCGCCGCCCGGGCGGAGGCGCCGCGTCCGAGCGCCCCGCCGGCGGCCGCGGAGCCCGCGGACCCGCTCGGGCCCAAGCCGGAGCTGCCGAAGCCGCAGCCGTTCACGCCGCCGGCGCCGGTGGTGCTCGACGGACCGAACGGCGCGAAGGTGTGGCTGCTCGAGCGCCACACGCTGCCGATCGTGTCCGTATCCATCGGCGTCGCGTCGGGATCGGCGGACGATCCGAAGGGCGCGGCGGGGCTCGCGCACATCACCGCGGACATGCTCGACGAGGGCGCGGGGACGCGGAGCGCGGTGGAGCTGTCCAGCGCGATCAACGACCTCGGCGCGACGCTCTCGGTCGGGGCGCGCGCCGACGGCAGCGTCGCGACGCTCTCCGTGCTGAAGAAGAACTTCGACAAGGCGTTCTCGCTGCTCGCCGACGTTGTCGCGCGCCCGCGGTTCGAGGCGAAGGAGTGGAAGCGCGTCAGCGAGCTCTGGCAGAACGACCTCAGGAAGCGCGGAGACGACGCGACGCGGGTCTCGGGGCTGGTCTCGATGGCCGCGCTCTACGGGCCGGGCACGCCGTACGGGCACCCCGTCGACGGCCTGGTCGCGGACGCGAAGTCGATCGGGCTCCCGGCCGTGAAGGCGTTCTACAAGGCGGCGTGGCGCCCGGACCACGCGGTGATCACCGTGGTCGGCGACATCACCCGGGACGAGCTGCAGCAGGCGCTCTCGCGCGATCTCGGGACGTGGTCGGCAAAGGGCGCCACGGCGAGCGCCGCGCAGTCCACGAAGGGCGCGGCGGAAGCGCAGGGCGCGGCGGCCGCGCCGGCGTGGAAGCCGCCGCGGCTGGTGATCGTCGACCGCCCTGGGGCCCCGCAGTCGGTGATCGCGGCAGTGCGGGAGGGGGTCGCGGCGAGCGATCCTCGGCGGCCGATGCTCCAGCTGATCAACTCCGCGCTCGGCGGCTCGTTCACGTCGCGCCTGAACCAGAACCTGCGCGAGGATCACGGCTGGTCCTACGGCGCCGGCTCGACGTTCACCGAGACGAGGCTGCCGGGCGCGTTCGTGGCGCGGGCCTCCGTCGTCACCGAGGCGACAGGGCCCGCCCTGAAGGAGATGCTCGCCGAGCTCGCCAAGATGGCCGACTCCGGGCTGACCCGGGACGAGCTGGCGAAGGTGCAGGCGCAGGACCGCGCGGAGCTCGTCTCCGCCTACGAGACCGTGAACCGCACCGCCCAGCGCCTCGGGACGCTGGCGCGGCTGAAGCTGCCGGAGACGTTCGACGGCGACGCGAGCAAGGCGCGGCAGAGCGCGACGCTGGCGAGCCTCGCGGAGCTCGCGAGGGCCGTGGATCCGAAGACGGCGACCGTCGTTGTCGTGGGACCGCGGCAGGAGATCCTGCCGCAGCTCCAGGGGATCGGCCTCGGCGAGCCGGAGGCGTGGGACGTCGAGGGGCAGCCGATCCAGCCGAAGAAAGAGCCCTGAGCGGCGCGCGCCGTGGCCGGGCGCTCCTCCCGCCGCGCGGGCAGCGGGGGGAGCGGGCGGCAGGATCGCGCCCTCAGGGCGCGGTCGGCTCGAAGTCGATCGGGCTGCTGGGCGCGCCCTCGTGCAGGACGCCGTCGCCGAACCAGTAGACGAAGCGGGGCTCCTCCGCCCCGTCGAGGTAGGCCTCCAGCCGGACGATGGCGCCCGGGGTGGTGGCAAACGTCATCGCGTCGATGTCCGAGCCGGTCTCGGCGTGGAAATACGCGACGCCGATGTCGACGAGGCGCGTCGCGTCCGTCTTCTCGATCTCGATCCCCGCCAGGTCGATGAGCTCGGACGCCGTGTCGACCGAGGCATAGAGATCGAAGCTGCAGACGACCTTGGAGGTGTTGGTGTCGCAGGTCGTCCAGAGCGTCCACGTCCCGCCCTCCGTGTACTCGACGAAGATGCCGACGCCCTCGCCCGGCTCGGTGCTCAGGGTGGCGTCCGTGTCGATGGCGACGAGCCGCACGTCGTTCGCGGGCGGCGGGGGAACGGTGTCGTCGTCGCCGTTGTCCCAGTCGTCGTGGACGTGATGGCCATCGTGGTCGCCGTCCTCGTCGACGATGATGCAGCCGGCCGAGGCGAGGGGCGCGGCGACGAGAAGGAACGACCACAGCCCCCGTGAACGACGCTTCACAAAGTCAGCGAAAAGAGTCATCGGATCTGCTCCTGCTCGTGGACGTCGCAAGACGTGGACCAAGGGCTATCTCGACCGCGGGCGACCGGACGCCGGCGCGGTCTTCCCCGGAGCCGGGCCTGACGGAAGGTGGATCCTGGGGCGCGGCGGGGACGACGGCGCGCTCGGGAGCGCGCGCGGCTTCGCGGCCGGCTGCGGCGCCGGCGTCGCCTGCGGCAGCGGCCGCGGTGCCGTGGCCGACGGCGATCGGTGCGGGAGGGCACGCGTGGCGGCCGGCGTGCCGACGGCGCGCGGCGCCGGGGCGGCCGGCGGCTCCGGGGCAGGGGCGGGCGACGGCGGCGTGACCGTCGGCCGCGAGGGCCGGTGCGATGGGCTCGCGCCGCTGCGGGGCAGCGCGCCCGCGCCGGAGACGCCCCGCGCGGGGAGGCCGGGCCTGGCGATCGGGGCCGGCGCGTCGCCGCCGGGCGTCCCCCGCGGGTGCAGCGGCGTGCGCAGCGCAGGCGCCGCGCGACGGTCGTCGCCTGCGGGCGACGCCGGACGGCGCGCCGGCGGGGGCGCGAGGCGTGCGCTCGGCGTCGTGCTCCTGCGCGAATAAGCGAGGGCGCGAGGATCCGGCCTGTCGCGGTGCCTCGGGGCGGCCGAGGAGGGAACGCCGGCCTCCGCGAGCGACGGCGACGCCGGGCGGTAGCCGCCAGGACGGATGCCGTGGGGCGGGCTCGAGCGGCTCGCGCCCCCGTCGCCGCGCGGGCGGACGTCGGCGCGCCCGGGCCTGCTCGCGGTCGGCCGCGCCGGCCTGTAGGTGTGCGAGTGCGCGGCGATGCGCCGGACGACCTCGCGATCGCGGACGACGTGCGTGTGGACGTGGCGATGGAACACGTGCGTCGTCGGGCAGAAGACGTACGCCGCGGGGGGAACGGTCCACAGCGAGACCGCGACGCCGCTGCTCCAGTAGTAGGTGGGCGGCATCGGGGCCCAGCCGACGTAGCCGGCGTCACCGACGCGCCAGACGACCCACGCCGGGGCGTACGTGCGCCCCGGGATCCAGGCCCAGCCGTGGGAGGAGATCCAGACCCAGCGGCCATAGTGGAAGGGGATGTGGCCCCACGCGTAGTCGCTGACCCAGAGCCACTCGCCGTCGTCGGTCAGCGCCCAGTGGCCCGCTGTCTGGTAGGGCGCGAAATCCGGGCCGACCACGACCGCGGAGGGCACCCAGACCGTGCCGTAGCCCGGGGTGTCGATCCAGGTGCCGTACGCGGCGAGCGGCTGCTGGAACTCGACAAGGGCGCTCGGGTCGGTGTCTTCGTACTCGTCCGCCTCGATCTCGGCGTTCACGCGGACGTCGACCTGGACCGACGGGGGCTCGGCGGGCTGGGCGGCGGCGCTTGCGGGCGCGGCGATGAGCGCGGCGAGCAGCGGCAGGACGCCGCCGAGCCGGCGGAGCCGGGCCCCGGGGATGCCCGGCGCCGCGGGGGCAGGGCGCAAGGGGAAAGCGGACAGCGGGAAAGGCATCGGCAGCATGATGGGTCCTTCTGGAGGGGGGTGCCAGGGAGAGGTCGGGCTGGCCTCGGGCGCCCTCAGATCTCTTCAGACGTCCCTGCGCGCCCGACGTTGCACATTGCAGGCCACCATCCGGAGCGCCGCGCTGGCGTGCCCGACCGAGGTTGAGGGGCACCCGGCCGAGGTTGAGGCACGGGCACCCGACCGAGGTTGAGGCACGGGCACCCGACCCAGGTTGAGGCACGGGCACCCGACCCAGGTTGAGGCACGGGCACCCGACCCAGGTTGAGGCACGGGCACCCGACCGAGGTTGAGGCACGGGCACCCGACCGAGGTTGAGGCGTCGGCGCTCCTCAATCGAGATCGCTGTCGTCGAGCGCCGGCGTCTCGTCCCCCGGAGGCGGCGCTCTCCCGGGCAGCGCCGGCGGCCTCGGGAGGAGCGACAGCCGCGCGTGCGCGTCGGCCAGCTTGCGGTCGGCCTCGCGCAGGCGCCGGTTCAGCACCCGGATCACGGCGTCCGCGATCTCGGCCGTCTCCCGAACCGCCTCGTGGAAATCCTCGGCGGAGACCCGGAGCAGCTCCGTGTCCTCGGTCACCACCGCCGTCGAGGCCCTCGGCTCGCTGTCGAAGAGCGACATCTCGCCGAACACGTCGTTCGCGCCGAGGCGCGCGATCTCGCGGCCGTCCAGCGTGAGGCTCACCTCGCCCGAGATGATCGAGTAGAGCGCGCCGCCAGGCTCGCCCTGGCGGAAGATGACGTCGCCCCGGGCCAGCGACACAACGAGCGAGCCGCGCGCCAGCGCCACCAGATCGTCGCCGGCCACGCGGGAGAAGAGCGGAACACGCTGGAGGAACAGGACCTTCTCGATCGTCGTGTACATCTCGTCCTCGGGGTCGATGCCGGTGCCGCCGGTGACCGCCCAGTATCGTGCGTAACGGGCCACCGCGGGATCCTCATCGGCCCGAAGCGCGTCCAGCCGCTCGCGGGCGCCCGGCGGCGACGTGACGGCGACCGCGATGGCGGCCGCCTCGCGGACCAGCGGGTCCGGATCGTAGGTCGCGGCGAGCGCGTCCCCGGCGGCGCCGGAGATGGAGTTCCGGGCGACGGCATCGAGCGCGAGCGCGGCGCTGTAGGGGTCGCCGCGCACGATCTCGTGGCGGATCCAGGAGATGATCCCGGCCTCCGGCGGCAGGGGCCTCCGGGGGAACGCCGCGGACAGCTCGAGCAGCCGCTCGACGAGGGAGACGAGGCGCTCGCGCAGCGGGCGGTCGAGGAGCGACTCCAGCACCTCGAACGCGTTGGCCCGCAGCGCGGGATCCGGGCCGAAGACGTGGTTGCGCACCAGGGCGACGACCTCGCGCGGGTAGGCGAGCTCGCACAGCCGGAGCACGCGGATGAGCCCCTTCCGCAGCCGGCGGAGCAGGTGCTGATCGAGCAGCGCGCCGGCGACGCGGGGGCGCGCCGCGATGTACGCCTCGCGCGTGCGGACGTGCTCCAGCGTCTCGTCGTCGATGCGGGCGCGGATCACGCGGAGAGGCGCCGGCGGCGCGCGCAGCGCGAGGCGCAGGCGCGACGCCGACGCGAGCACCTTCTGGCGGAGGGCCTCGTTCGGGTGGTCGATCCGGGCGAGCAGCACGTCGAGCGCGTCGTGGCTGCAGAGCCGCGCGAGCACCCGCGGGATCGCGAGCCGCACGGCCCGCGGGGTGCCGTCGTCGCCGAGGCGCGCCGCGAGCTCGGGGATGGCGTCGTCGCCGAGCGCCTCGATGGCCCGGGCCGCGGCCGGCGCGAGGGCGCGCTCGGCGAGCGCGTCCGCGAGCAGGGGGAGCAGGCGCGGATCGGCGACGCTCGACGAGGCGCGCACGGCCGCGCGCCGCACCGCGGGGTCGGGATCGCCGATGAGCCGCGCGAGGGCGCGCTGGAGCGACGCGTGGCCGACCAGGCCGAGGATCCGGGCGGCGGCGGCGCGATCGCGCGGCGACGGGCTGTCGAGCAGCGCGCGCAGCCGCGGCGCGCCCTCGAGCATGCCGTCCAGGCCGCAGTAGCGCAGGAGCGCGGCGATCGCGGCGGCCCGGAGCGCCTCGCCGCCGGTCGCGTCGGCGGCGCGCGGCGCGGCGCCCTCCCGCGCGAGCGCGAGCAGCTCGTCGTGGGCGTCCTCCCGCAGCAGCGCGGCGAGCGCGGCGACGGCGGCGACGCGGACGTCGGTGTTCCGGTCGTGGATCGCCGCGCGGGCGATGCACGCGCCCTCCTCGTGCTCGAGCTCGGCCGCGAGGCGCACCCCGAGCGCGCGCACCCTGGCCGAGCCGTGGCGCGCGAGCGCGGGCACGGCCTCGCGCACGAGGGTCGGGTCGAGCTGCTGGAGCTGCTCGACCGCGAAGAGCACCTGCACCATGGCGCGGCTGTAGAGCGCCTCCTTGAGGATCGCGCGCGTCTGGGGGCCGTACGCGACGCTGTCCGGCTCGATCTGGCGGCGCATCAAGGTCCGGCGCATGGCGTCGAAGTAGCCGCGCCGCACGAGCGGGAGGAGGGCGATGGACGCGACGCAGAGCGGGAGGGAGTAGACGCCGATCCACGCGGCCTCCTCGACGAGCGCGGCACCCGTCGCGGCGGTGGGCGCCACGGCGAGCAGGATCAGCGCGCCGAGCCCGTAGCCGAGGGGCTTGGCGATCGTGGAGACGAGCGTCCGCACCCGCTCCCGCAGCGCCGGCTGGAACGGGAAGAACAAGAGCTGCATCGTCGCGTCGTAGATCGTGAGCTGCAGCGCGTTGTCGCTCAGCTTGAGGATCGCGCCCCAGGCGAGCGACGGCGCCGCGAGCAGCGCGACGGTGCTCGCGGTGAACGCGGCCGGCATGGCGAGCAACCCGCCGAGCACGCCGTGGCGCCGGAGGACCCGGGGGGTCGCGACGAGCTGCACGAGGAGGCCGACCACGCCGACGGCGCCGTAGAGGAACCCCATGAACCGGGTGAGGTCGTCGACGTGGGGGTAGGCCGTGAGGGCGATCGCCTTGAACTGGTAGTCGCCGATCGTGAGGACCGTGAAGAGGAGGAAGGTCAGCAGCGCGACGGTGAGGGCGTAGCGCGATCGCCACACGTCCATGCGCGGAAGGCGGGCCTGGAGGAGCTCCTCGTCGCCGGACGGGGGGCGCCCGAGCGGGTGGCGCCGCGCGAGCGCGGTCGTCAGCGCGGCCATGGCGAGGAGCGCCGCGATGAGCACGAACAGGAGGTTCTCGGTGCCGATCCACCGGACGACGGCGCCCGTCGCGAAGCCGCAGGCGACGGTGCCGACGACGCGCCCGCTGCCGATCAGGCCGAAGAGGCGCTTGGCGCTGCGCGGGTCGTGCAGGTCCTGAGCGACGGCCCAGACGAGCACGGCGGTGAAGTTCGCGATGATCTCGGACCAGATGTAGAAGACCAGGATCGCGGCGCGCACCTCCTGGCCGATGAGGACGCGCAGCAGCGCGAACGTGGCGGCGCCGAAGAGGGCGAAGGCGACGCACAGCTGGGCGCGCGGCAGGTGGCGGGCGACGCGGTCGTACGCGAGCGCGGCGACGGCGGAGGCGACGCCGTAGACGATCCACATCGGCGCGATCCAGGTGACGGGGAACCTGGTGAGGAAGAGCGCGTCGCGCGCGGAGCGGCCGACGACGAAGAGGAGGGCGGCGAGGAAGAGCAGGCAGAAGAGCAGCGCGGTCCGGTGCAGCTCGACGCGGGTGAGGGGGACGCCGAGGACGGCGGTGTGGGCGTCGGGGGCGGCGCCGCTCGGCTGCAGTCGGCTGGGCCGGCTCGAGGTCGGGCGCACCGACGGGGTGGCGCCGGACGCGGGGGACGCGGGCGCGCCTTCCGCGCGCGCGCTGGGCTGGCCGGGCTGCCCAGCGCGCGACGGCTCCGGCGCCGCGGCGCGCTCCTTCGCCCTCGGCTCTGCCTTCGAGCCCGGCTGCGGGGGAGCGGCGTCGGTCGAATCCACGGGCCTCACGCTAGCCGAGCTCTCTCGAAGAGCGCGTGTTTCGGGCCACGCAGCTCGTCCGCCGGCCCATGGCGCTGCGCGGCGGTCCGCTCACCCTGCTGCTCCGCGGCGTCGATGCCAACTTGTCAGGAACGCACGGCGACCATGGCCAGCTCGTCATGCGGCGCGCCTCCGAGCCTCCGAGGTGGGGCGTCGAGGACGCCTCCAAGGACGCCTCCGACGGGACCGCGGGGCCTTTGAGGGCGCGTTCGACGCGGCATCCGGCGTGGGCGCACGCGGGCGCACGAACGATTTCCCCGCCGTTCGAAGGGCTGTGCGGGGCATTTGCGGCGTGGTACGAGCTGTGCTGAAAGGACGCGCCCATGGACACGACAAGGTATCTCGTGCGGCCACGGCCGCGAGGGCGGCGGCACCTCCCCCGGCTCTGCGCGGTGGCCCTCGCGGCGGCGGCGCTCGCCGGAGGCGCGCGACAGGCCGGCGCGACGGTGACCATCAGCAGCCAGGTGGTGCGCACCAAGGTCACTCGCCCGGACGCGCAGAACCCCCTCTGGATCAGCCATGAGGACTGCGTCACCGGCAACGATCTGCAGCTCACGCTCACGCTGACCAACCCGACGGGCAGCGATAGCCTCGAGGCGTGGGTCACCCAGTCGACGGATTGCACCCAGGCCGTGAACCGCCAGGCCGACGGTTACTGCAAGCGGCTGGATCTGCCGCTCGGCCTGGCTGACACGGTGCCCGTCACGCTGCCGGCAAAGGAGCTCGCGAAGGCGCTCCTCGACGCCGACGAGTGCGAGGTCACGTCGCGGACGAGCACCGAGGCGGTCAAGATGACCGTTTACTTCCTGCGGCTGTCCACCACGGATCAGAGCAATCCGGATTTCGCGACATGGGAGCAGACCAAGGTGGACCTCCTGGGCCCGAAGCCGCCGACGAACGTGCAAGCGCACTCCGGCGATGGGCGTATCCTCGTCGATTACACGCAGAACGAGGCCGATGAAGTGCTCGGCTACTATCTCTACTGCGACAATGGCGGGCAGTCCTCGCCTGACTCGAGCGGGGCAGGGGCAGCCGGCGGAGACGACGGCGCGGCGGGAGCCGGCGGCGGGGCAGCCGGCGGAGGCGGCGGCGCGGCGGGAGCCGGCGGCGGAACGACGAGCGGCGGCAGCTCCGGCTGCCAGTCGTCGCTCCTGGTGCCGGGGGAGATCCCGGACTCCGCGCAGCAGTGCGGCAGCGTGGGGAGGGCCAGCCGTGGCGAGGCCACGGAGAACATCGTCAACGGCAGGTCGTATGTCGTCGGCGTCGCGGCCTATGACCAGGTGGGCAATGCCGGGCCGCTGTCGGCGATCTCCTGTGCGACCGCGACCGACGTCGACGGGTTCTTCGAGCAGTACCGGGACGCCGGCGGGCAAGCCGGTGGGGGCTTTTGCAGCATCGAAGGGCCGGTAGGGGCGGGGCGGTGGGCCGCTGCGCCGCTCGCCGCCGTCGCGGCCGGCGCGGCGCTCGGGTTGTTGCGCAGGAGCCGTCGTCGACGCCACGCGCGCGCGCACGCGCGTTCCTTCACGCAGGAGAGCGAATGAGCTGTCATCTCCGTCATCAGCTGGTCGCCGGCCTCGCCGGCGGCGCGGCGCTCCTCGCCGCCTCCGTGGCCGGCGCGCAAACGAGCTACGGGACGGGCGACTGGCGGCAGCACGATCGCTCGAGGATCCAGCGAGAGGAGCGCTATGCGTCTCCTCAGAGCTTCGCGTTCGAGCTCCGCTTCGCCCCGTACTCTCCCCAGGTCGACGAGGAGTTCTCCGGCGCGGGCCCCTACGGGAAGACCTTCGGCGACGGCCAGAATTTCTATTTCGGGGTCGAGGTCGACTGGCTGCCGCTCCGGATCCCGTACGTCGGCGCGATCGGCCCAGGGCTCGGCTGGGGGTACACGTCGGCGTCGGCGAAGGCCTTCGTGGCGGGCAGCGACGACAGGGCCGAGGCAGAGGAGACCTCGCTCTCCATCATGCCGATGCACCTGTCCGCCGTCCTCCGCGCCGACGAGCTGATGCGCAAGACGGGCGTCCCGATCGTGCCTTACGCGAAGGTGGGCCTGGGGATGGGGTTATGGACCACGACGTCGGGCCCTGGCACGCCGAAGCCCGATGGCGTCCGGGGCGAGGGCGTCACGTGGGGCACGCACCTCGCGTTCGGCGGGATGCTCGCGCTCAACTGGCTGGACCGCCGCTCGGCCTCCCAGCTCGATGAGACGACGGGCATCAACCACACGTACCTGTTCGGCGAGTGGATGTTCGCGAACCTCGACGGGCTGGGCTCGCGCCCGCAGATGCACGTCGGCACCTCGACGTGGGTCCTGGGGCTGGCCTTCGACATGTGAGGCGCGGCGCCGCGCGCGCGGCGCGCGCCGCGTGGCGCCGGCACGCGCTTCACGGCGCGCTGCCTTCGAGCGGCGCGCCGCCGTCGTCTTCCTCGATCACCGTCGTTCCCTTCGGCCGGGCGGTCGTCGCGCGGCGCGGGGGGCTGTCGCTCGCGAAGGCCTCGACGGTCTCCTTGGTCGGGGCCCCGAAGATGGGCACGACGAGTTCGCGCGCGGCGCCCTCGCGCTCGTACGTGATCTTGAGCTCGCTGGCGCTGGCCAGGGCGCGATAGGCCGCGAACAGGTCGTCCGGGCGCTCCAGGGGCGTGCCGTTGACCTGGGTGACGATGTCGCCGGTCTTGAGCTCGATGCTGCTCCAGTCCGCGGGCAGCGCGAGGATCTTCCAGCCGATGAACGCGCCCGCCCGGACGACCTCCTCGACGGGCACGCGCCGCAGGATCCAGGGCGGCCCCTGCAGCAGCACCCGGTCGACGTCGGCGCGGGCGAGCTGCCCGGCGGGCACCGTCTGCTTGGGCGGCGCCGCGCTCTGCGCGCGCGGCGCCGGAGCCGCCGCCGGGGCGGCCATCTGCGGCCCGCCGCACCCTGCGACGACGGACAGGGAGAGACATGCGCCGAGCAGGAGTCTTACGGGCGTCGACATCGGCGGGACTATGCGCAGCGGACCCGAGGAGGCCAAGTTCGATGCGCGGCGGGTGCGACGACGGAAGCGATGGCGACGCGAGGATCCAGCTGAGCCGCAGGGCCGGGGCCACCGAGGCCGCCCGGCTCGCGAGGGGCGAGGATCGTCGGAGAGGGTCGGGGAGGCGGGATTTGAACCCGCGACAACGAGCACCCAAAGCTCGTGCACTACCGGACTGTGCGACTCCCCGGGCAGAGCGCGTCCGCGAGCGGGACCATAGACGAGGCGCCCTGCCGGGGCAAGACAGGTCGCACCGATGGCCGAGCGCGTCGAGCGCCCGGCGCCGGCCGATCGAACGCCTGGCGTCGGCGAGGCGTCGGTCGCGCGGCGTCCGCGTGGCTTTTCAGGTGCGTCGCCGCGTGAAAGGCGCTGAAATGAGGGCGCAATATGGGCGGGACGGTCGCGGCTCTGTCGGTCCATCACCTGGCCGTGGTCGTGCGCGACCTGGTGCGGGCCGAGGCGTTCTACGCGGGCGTCCTCGGATTGCCGGTGGTGCGGCGCTGGACGGACGAGGCCGGAGCGCCTCGGTCGGTGTGGCTCGAGCTCGGGGGCGGCGCCTTTCTGGCCGTGGAGCGGGCGGGCGCCGCCGGGCCGATGCGCGCGGACGAGGCGCCAGGCTGGCACTGTGTCGCCCTGGGGATCGCGCCGTCGGAGCGGGAGGCGTGGCGCCGCCGGCTGGCCGCGGGCGGCGTGGGCGTCGAGCGGGAGAGCGCCTACACGATGTACGCGCGCGATCCCGACGGGAACCTGGTGGCGCTCAGCCACTACCCGCACCCGCAGGCGGGGCCGGGCTGATGATGGCGCGGACCGTGTGCAGTGCGCGTGGAGCGCCGTGGTGAGATGATGGAAGGTCGGGCGGCGCGCCAGGGACCTGGAAGCTGCTCGAGGGCCTGCGCGTCGAAGGGGAACGAACGAGCCGGAGGGTTTCGAGATGCCGCGTTCAACGTCCGATTCCATGTCGCCTGATGCGCCCGTGCCGCTCGTGTTTCCCTGCGGGGCGATCGGGCTCGTGGGCGGCTGGATCACGGCCGACGTTCTCGAGATGGACGAGCTCGTGCCCCGCTTCCTGCTCGCGGGTGTGACCCCGATCGTCGCGGCGCTGCTGGGCCACTACCTGACGTCGCGGATCGGAGGCGTCTGGGGCGATGGATCGATGGCGTTCGGCGCGGGCGATGCGCCGGCGGACGGCCTGCCGTGGGTCGACGCGCCGGGGAAGTGGACCCGGCGGGGGCCGTTCGTGGCGGGCGTGCTGGCGCTGTGGGCCATCGTTGTGGCCGGCGTCGTGAACGGGATGACCATCGGGCTCGTGGCGGGGCCGGCAGGGATGATCGTCGGCGCGGCGTTCGGCGCGGTGTTCGCGCTGCCGTTCGTTCCGGCACTCGCGGTGGTGCTGATCGCGGCGAATCGTGTCGGGCGGGCGCGCGCCGGCTCGATCGTGGCGCGCTCGGATCGGCGTGCGGTGTGGGCGGCGACCGCGGCGGTGATCGCGGTGGCGCTGCAGCTGGGGTCGGGGCTGCCGGAGGCGGCGGCGCCCGACCTGGGGCGCCTCGTGGCGGCGATGGGGTTCGCCGTGGTGGCGGGGCTGTGCGCGCTGGACGCGCTGGAGATCGCGAGGGTGCTGAAGCTGCCGCGGGAGCGGAGCGGGGCGGGGGACGAGGTCGCGGAGCGGATCGCAGCGGAGATCGAGGCGGGGGCGGCGGGAGCGGAAGACGACGGCGGAGCGGGGAGCGCTGCGCGGGCCGGGGGGAAGGGGACGGGGGAGAGGATCGACCTCGGCCTCGGGGACGAGGTGCACGTCGAGGTGGTGAGGCCGACCCACGCCTACCGGGGGGCGCAGCAGATCGCCCGGGTGGTGCGGGGGAACCGCGAGCGCACCGTGGCGGCGCTGCGGGCAGGGCTGATGCGGGGCGCGGGCGCGCTGGTGGTGGGGGCGGCGCTCTGGGGCGAGGTGTGGAAGTGATCGAGGCGCGCGGAGGGCGGCGCCCGGCGGAAGAGCGCGGACTGGCGGCCGGCGGAGGAGCGCGGGCCGGTGAGGCGCGGCGGAAGAGCGGGCTGGACGAGGGCGTGGCTGGGGATCTGGCTTGATGCGTGAGGCGAGGTGTGCCAGGTTCCGGCGCCCGTAGCGGCTGTCGCCCCTGCCCCCGTAGCTCAGTGGATAGAGCAGCGGTTTCCTAAACCGAAGGTCGCAAGTTCAATTCTTGCCGGGGGTGCTCGAAATCCTGAGGGATTTTGGCTCCGCATCAGATGGCCGAGCAGGCCGCGGGCAGGAGGCTCCGCGGCGTCGCTCGCTGGGCGCGTGTCGGGGACCGCAGCGTGGCAGGGCCGACTCGACCAGGTGGCGGTCAGCGAGCGGCAGCAGGAAGCTTCGTCATCCGCTGGACGGACCGCGAACGAATGCGGCTGCCCGCCGCGAGCGATGATGCGCGCGGGGGCCGACGACCTGTGCCTGCGCACCTGGTGGGACCAGTGGCGCAGCTCGGGGAGGGGGCCGGACACGCCGGGGGAGGCGCCGTCGTGGTGCTGAAAAATTTCTAGTTGGGAAGCTCTCGAGAGGCTCCGGGGAGAGTTTCAACTCTGGGCGGCGGCTCTCGAGAGGCTCCATATCGCCACGCTGGAGCTCCTACGTCGCGCCACGGAAGCCGGCTACACCGGCAAAAAGACCGCGTTCTACGCCCTTGTCGCTGCTGCCCGCCCCAAGCACGCCCCGCCCATCGTTCGCTTCGAAGGCCTGCCGGGCGAGTTCTCGTAGCACGACTTCGGGGAAGTCGTGGTCACGTTTGTCGATGGCCGCAAGAAGCGCGTCCGCTCCTTCGCTTCGCGCCTGAAGCACTCGCGCTTCGCCGCCGTCGATCTCGTCGACAACCAGGGCATCGAGACCCTCGTCCGCAGCCTCGCGCGCCACTTCGTCGCCTTCGGCGGCTTACCGCTCATAGCCGTGTTCGATCGATCCAAGACCATTGTTAAGAAGAGCGGCAAAGGCCGCGCGCTTGAGCTCTTCAATGCCACGTTCGCACAGGCGATCGTCGACCTCGGTGTCGGCGTCGAGATGTGCGCACCCAGGCGCGGTAACCAGAAGGGCACCGTCGAGCGGCTCGTGGGCTGGGTGAAGAGCTCCTTCTTCAAGCCGCGCAAGTTCCAGGACGAGGCCGACCTCGAGGCCCAGCTCGCCGCGTGGCTCGTCGAGCCCGAGCATCGCGCCTCGACGATCGCCCCCCGGGTATAGCGTCTCGCGACGCGCCTCCCGGGCCAGACCAACGCCCGGACGGACACGTGTGCCCACGGCACGCCGATGCGCCCCGTAGCGCGCTCGGCGCCGCCCGGACCACGCTCTTTCGACCCAGGACCGAGCCATCACGACGCTCGCGGTCCCATCCGTTCGGTTTGCTGCGCTACACGTCTTCGCGCTGCGATCCGGCTTCTTTTACCTACGGTGCGCCAAGCACAGCTTCGATCAGGAGGATGCCATGTGAAGTCCACACCAACTGAAACCTGATGCGGTGGGTGTCAAGATTGTTGGCCGTTGATTTGGTCACATCCTCGTGAGTGCTTGAGCCTCGTGCGTGTGGGGGTTGAGGGTCACGGGACCGATGGGAGTCCAGTTGCGAGTCTGGCCGGTCCAGCGCAGCGGCGTCCTGCGGCGGGCCCGCTGGTAGAGCGCATGGCGGGCAGCGAGCAGCGCGCCATCGCGCCCTTGGTGGCGGTCGGCGGGCGTGATGAAGCGGAGGCTGCTGTGCAGGTGCTCGCCGTTGTACCAGGCTACGAAACGCTCGACCCAGTGGCGTGCGTGCTCCACGGTGGCGAACGGGCGGCGTGGATACTCGGGCCGGTACTTGAGGGTGCGGAAGAGGGCCTCGGCGTAGGGGTTGTCGTCGCTGACGCGAGGGCGGCTGAAGGAGGGCACGACGCCCAGGCGCTGGAGCGTGGCGAGCATGGTCGAGCCCTTCATTGGGCCGCCGTTGTCCGCGTGCAGCACCAGGCAGCCGGAGCCCCCGGCTTCGCGGCCACAGGTCTGCTCGATGAGACGAGCGGCAGCGACCATCGACTCCTCGTTCTCGACCGACCAGCCGACGATCTTGCGGCTGTAGACGTCCACGATCAGGTACAGGAAGTAGAACGCTCCGCGCACCGCGCTCTTCAGGTAGGTGATATCCCAGCACCACACCTGATTGGGCCTCTTGGCGACGAGCGCGCGAGGACGATGGGCGCGTGCCGGTCGAGCCGGATTGCGGTGCGCCAGCAGCCCCTGCTCGCGCAGGACGCGGTAGAAGCTCGACTCCGAAGCCAGATACACGCCGCGATCGGCCAGGCGCGGGACGATCTGCTTGGGCGAGAGATTGCGGAACTCGGGGCTGTTGGCCGTCTCGACGATGCGCCGGCGCTCGGCCTCGGTCAGCTTGTGCACCGGGGCGTGGCGCGGTCCGGCTCGTCCATCCTCGCCGCCGACCTCCGCTCGCCATCGGGCCACGGTGCGCGCGCTGAGCCCGAGCGCACCGCAGGCGGCCGCGAGCGTCGCGCCGGCCCGCATGGCCTCATCGAGGAGCGAGAGCGTCACCTGTCGGTCTCCGGATCCGTGTCGTCGTCCCCGTCCCCCCAGATGGAACGGGCTTTTTTTGAAGTGCGAGGAGTGCCGCGGCCTCGGCCAGCGCCTTGTCTTTGCGCCGCAGCTGCCTCTCCAGGTCCCGAACGCGCCGCGACGGGGCCGTGCCGTGCCCGGGCTTTGCCGGCCCTCCTAGAGCCTCCAGCGCGGCCTTGCGCCACTCGCCGAGCTGCGCTTCGTGCAGTCCCTCGCGGCGGAGGAACTCGCCGAGCTCCCGCTCGGAGAGCGCGGCCGCCTCTGTCACCGCGCGCAGCTTTTGCTCCGGGGTCCAGTCCTCCGGGCGGCGAGCGGCGGAAGGGAGGGGAGGCGCAGAGCGGCGAGCGTCGTCGGACACGGGCGCGAGGCTACGAGCATCGCGAAGCCAGCGCGAGAGCGTCGTCTGATGCACCCCCGTCTCCGCCGACAGCGCCACCGCCGTCGGTCCTCCTGGGGCGAGGAGCCGCTGGACGATTTTTCTTTTGAAGGATTCCGAATACTCTCTCACCTGAAAGCCCGTCCGGGGGGTCGCTGCGTGCAAGGTGAAGCCATCGAGCGCAGCGCACAGCGGCTTGTCGTACGCGAGCGCGCTCGGACAATACGACGAGAGCCCGCGGAGCCATTGCGGGGCGACGACGTGTGGCGCGGCTCTCGTCCCGAGACGGCGGAGGCACAGAGCGCGGCCTCGGGCTCGTCGTCCTCCTCGACGTCGTGCTCGCTCTCGAGATGTCCGTGCCGCCGGAGGTAACGGAGCATCCGCCCGACGGCGTGCTCTAGGACCTGACCGACCTCGCGCGTTCGCAGGTGACCGAGTTCGTTCCACACGAGCTCGGTGCCGTCTTCGTGATAAGCCCCGTCGAGGAAGACCACGTGCAGATGCGGATTGAGCCGCATGTCGCCGGACGTGCGTTGCACGACGGTCACCGCGCCGCTCTTGACCGCGCCGCACGCGCCTCGGCGCGCGGCGCGCTCTTCGTAGAACCGCTCCACGCTCTCGACGAAGATGCGGGTCAGCACGCCGAACAACGCCCCGTCCTGGGCGAGCCTGCGCCGCCACGGAAACGGAAACGTCAACACCCACGGACGGTGCGCCACCTCGGGCAGGACGTCCTCGATCAGGTTCGCCGCCGTGGCACACATGCGTCGGCCCAGACACGACGGGCAGAAACCGCGTCCTTTACAGCTGAAGGCGACCAGCCGACTCTCTTCGCAGCGCTCGCACCGGAGCCGCGCGAACCCGCGGCAGAGCAGCCCGCAGTCGAGGTAGGCTTCAAGCTCCTTCTTCGCGTGCTTGGGTATCCGGACGGCGATGGCGTCGTCGTCGATGGCCCCGTACAGCGTCTCCACGTTGTCGCGCACGATCTCGTAGAGCGTCGTCTTCTCGCGGCGACGGCGCTCGTAGACGGCAGCTTAGCTCGTTGGCATCCTCGGCGACGTCGAAGCGCTCATGTTCTCGCGCAAAAAGCGGGAACTATCATCAGCGGGATCGACCTTGCGGACTCCATGTTTCTATGATGCCTAGCCCCTGGTCGCCGCAGTTCGGGTGGCAGGAGCTGGAGCCACGAACGGGATGACGAGCTCCAGGTTGACAGCGACAAGCGTGTGACCTGTCTCACGCGAGGGCGGTGGACTCATGCCCACCGAGGCGTGCGCGCGACGTCGACGGCACACTTCACGGCCGGCCCGTCCAGCAATGCACGAGCGGACCTTCCGCGCGGTGGGTCGTGATCAGCTGGATTTTCCGGTCGATCATCCGGCCACAGCCGGGCGAGCATGGGACGACCCGCAGGCCGCCCGCTCCGGGGGCCCCCGCCAATGGCTCACCCGATCCCCCCAAAATCGAAACCACAACACGAAGGCTGCTCGAGGAGGTCGAAGCCGGAGTCGCGACGGAAATGAAATGTTTCTTCTCGGCCCGCCTCCGCGGAACGGAGATCCGCGTTCCCAAAGACGGCGAATCGTGAGGGCGGGCGCGGGGAAGCCGCTCCCGTGGTAAGATGGCGATCATGCGCCGCGTGACGATCGTCCCGATATTGGTCGCGCTCGCGGCCTGCTCGAGCGCCCCTTCTCCCGAGGGAGTGCAGCCGCCCGCACCGCCGCCGCGCGCGACCTCCGCGGAGCCTGCGCCGAGCGCCTCCGGGGCGCGCGCAGCGCCGGCGGCCGCACCGAGCGCGGCGCCTGCGGCCGAGGCACCGCAGCACCCGGCCCCCTGCCCGGAAGGCGCGCTCCCGCCGCCGGCAGCCCCGTGGGCGGTGTTCGTGCAGGACAAGGGCTGCATGGCGCTGTTCAACTACAACCTGAGGAATCCCGAGCCCGACGACGTGATCGCTGTCGAGGTCTACGACACGCACCGGGTCACTGGCGCCGACGTCGCGCGGCTCCGCTACACGCAGTACATCGGCAAGGAAAAGCAGGATGTGAGCTATCGCGAACACCTCCCGCTGCACGTCGCCGTGACCGCGAAGGGGCTGTACGTGCTCGACGCCGAGGCCGACGAATCCGTGGTTACCGCGGCGCTGAAGAAGCCGCCCACGTACACGCATCCGCCGAGAATCGTGAAGCCCACGAAGGGAAACAATTACAGATATGTCACGGTGGTGAAGACGCCGCGCGGCGAGGTCACCTGCTTCGGGCACGCGCACCCGCGCGACGGATCGTGCGAGGACACGTGCACCGGCGAGGTGTGCATTTCGCCGACGAAGGGGGTCGTGTCGCTGGGCGGAACGGCGTCGCCGAGCTTCGAGTTCTTCGCGCAGGAGGGCTTCGACGGGCGAGAGTGAGGGGCGCGCGTCGAGGCGCAGCGCCTCGCGCCGGGACGGCGATCGCACGGCCGAACGAAGATCACCGCCGAGTCCACGCCTCGACCTCCGCGGCGCGGAGCGATCGGCGCGTCGAGGACGCGAGCGCACGGGAGCCGTCGCACTGCATCCGCGCCCCGCGACGGCGTCACTTTTTGTTCCCTTTCTCCTTTTTCTCTTGCTGTGCTTTCAGCTCTTCCCGGAACACGTCGTGGAAGCCTTCGGGGTTGTATTCCCAGTGCCACGGCTCGTTCTGGAACGGATACCAGCCGTAGGCCGCGCCCTTCATGAACAGCCACTTGTGCGCCGACGCCTCGCGCATGTCGACGACGTTCTGCATGGGCACCGTAGTCGCCTCGGCATACGATTGCGTAGCCGTGCTGCCGTCGGACTTTTGATAGCTGTAGCTCAGCTTCAAGTCGATCGCGATGCCCAGGGAGTGCACGGAGAACGCCGCCACCGCATTGCGATTGTCCGCTTTTTCTGCGTTGCTCGCCGCCGTCTCGGGCGAGCGATAAGCATCCAGCACGATGAGGGCAACGCCGTCCTGCAGCGCGGCCTCGCGCATTTGCAGGAAGGACTTCAGCGCAAGCTTGTTGAGCTGTTTGCCCTTGGGCTGCGTGGGGGTCTGCCCGTCCGGGAGTGGGCCGGGAAAATTGGGCACCGGCTGCAGCTGGCTGTCCACGTAGCGGCGCATCGTCTTCGTGAACTCCGCTTGGGTGACCACCGGGGCGCTTCCTTGGTTGGCGCGGCGTTCCGGACGAATGGCGTTCAGATCGTTCATCATCTGCGTTGCCCGACCTTCATTCGGACCGGTCGGATTGCCGGGGTAGTCCGCCTTATCCCAGGCGAACTCCCGATAGCGCTCGCGCTGCTTCGGCGGCAACAGATCAAGGCTCGACGTGCTCGGGTCGGTGATGAAATGATCTTCGATGGCGGCGACGAGGACGGCGCCTTCCGTCGGCAACGCCGCCTTTTGCTTGGCGAAGTCCTCCGTGCCGATGTTCTTCATCGCGGTGTTGTAGGCGGCCTCGACCTTGGGGAACCGACTGCGCTCGAAGATCACGGTCTCCAGATAGTCGAGCTGCAGCATCGTGCCGTGATGGTTCCAGATCGTGAAGACCTCGTTGTTGAGCGCGGCGCTCACCTCGGACTCGATCAAGGGCGCGCCGCTCTCTTGCCGCAAGCGAGCCGCGAAATCGCTGCCCGCGTCCAGCTCCAGTCTGAGCTTGAGGGTGTAGTGAGGTGTCCGGCCGCGTTCGGTGTGGTCGTGCTCATCCAGCGAGCTGCGCTGGATCTGCGCGGCCGAACCGCCGGTGAGCTGCGGTGCGCGGCCGCTATCGAGGAGGGACCCGGCGACATGGTCAGCTTCGCGCTCCGCCGCGGTGTGTTTCGGCCCGACCTCGCGCCAGTCGAGGCTCACCCCTCTGGGCGCTCGGCTCTGTTGAACGACGTGCGCAAGCTCGTGCGCGAGCAGCGATCGACCATGCCTGGTGTCCGGCCGGAACTGGCCCTTGCCCAGGACGATGTTGCTGCCCGCGGTATATGCGAGCGCATCGATGGCCGCGGCCGACTCGGCGGCCCGCGCGTCAGCATGCACGCGCACGCTGCTGAAGTCATGCCCGAAGCGCGGCTCCATGAAGGCGCGGGTCGCTGCGTCGAGCGGCTGCCCGGGTGAGCGCAGCACTTCCTGCACGACAGGCGGGGCTGCAAATCCCTCCCCCTCGTGCACGCTGCGAAGCGGGGATGCCGTCTGTGCGCCCGAGGTCGGGCTCCGGCGCGACGGGCTGAGTTGCTGCCAGCTCGGGTTCACCGGAAAAGTCTTCCGCGGGTGCGCAGGAGCGGGCGAGGCTGCGTGTCGCGGCCCGGCCGGAGCAGGCTTGGGAGTGAAGCAGAACATGGCGGTCTCTTCCTCTTCAATCCAACCGCCTCCAAGGTATCAGCGGCGCTTCGCGGTTTCAACGCCTACTTCGCGCCACTTCCGCTCCGTCAGTCGCAATCCAGATGACCACATCCGGGCGCGTAGGTAAAAGAAGCCGGATCGCAGCGCGAAGAAGTGTAGCGCGGCAGAGCGAAAGGGTGGGGCCGCGAGCGTCGTGATGGCTCGGTCCTGGGTCGAAAGAGCGTGGTCCGGGCGGCGCCGAGCGCGCTACGGGGCGCATCGGCGTGCCGTGGGCACACGTGTCCGTCCGGGCGTTGGTCTGGCCCGGGAGGCGGCTCGACGCGCTCCTTTGCGATCGGGGGTCGCAGCACGTAACGCAGCAGCGCCTCCCTCGCCGCGGCATGGTGCGCACCGGCGCGCGTCGCTGCGTGCAAGGTGAAGCCATCGAGCGCAGCGCACAGCGGCTTGTCGTACGCGAGCGCGCTCGGACAATACGACGAGAGCCCGCGGAGCCATTGCGGGGCGACGACGTGTGGCGCGGCTCTCGTCCCGAGACGGCGGAGGCACAGAGCGCGGCCTCGGGCTCGTCGTCCTCCTCGACGTCGTGCTCGCTCTCGAGATGTCCGTGCCGCCGGAGGTAACGGAGCATCCGCCCGACGGCGTGCTCTAGGACCTGACCGACCTCGCGCGTTCGCAGGTGACCGAGTTCGTTCCACACGAGCTCGGTGCCGTCTTCGTGATAAGCCCCGTCGAGGAAGACCACGTGCAGATGCGGATTGAGCCGCATGTCGCCGGACGTGCGTTGCACGACGGTCACCGCGCCGCTCTTGACCGCGCCGCACGCGCCTCGGCGCGCGGCGCGCTCTTCGTAGAACCGCTCCACGCTCTCGACGAAGATGCGGGTCAGCACGCCGAACAACGCCCCGTCCTGGGCGAGCCTGCGCCGCCACGGAAACGGAAACGTCAACACCCACGGACGGTGCGCCACCTCGGGCAGGACGTCCTCGATCAGGTTCGCCGCCGTGGCACACATGCGTCGGCCCAGACACGACGGGCAGAAGCCGCGTCCTTTACAGCTGAAGGCGACCAGCCGACTGTCTTCGCATCGGTGGCACCGGAGCCGCGCGACCCCGCGGCAGAGCAGCCCGCAGTCGAGGTAGACTTCGAGCTCCTTCTTCGCATGCTTGGGTATCCGGACCGCGATGGCGCCGTCGTCGATCGCCCCGTACAGCGTCTCCACGTTGTCGCGCACGATCTCGTAGAGCGTCGTCTTCTCGCGGCGACGGCGCTCGTAGACGACGCCCGTGCTGCGAGCCGCGCTGGCCACACGGCGCCGACACCGCACGCCGCACGCCACGCGGTGAGGGCGCGTTTTCGCCGCGAATTTCGACAACCCGCCGGGCTATCGCCCATGGCGGCGCCATGGCGGAGCGGCGGGCCGGGGGCCGGCGGGCCGCGACGCTCGCTGCCGCGGCGGCGGAGGCGCTCGCCGAGCCCCCGGCTCGCGCTCGATATATCGGCGCGCGAGAACGCAGAGCGCGAGCGCGCAGCGTTGCAGGAGGAGAGCCTCCGGGTGCAGCAGAGCCGACTAGCGGAGCTGTCCACGCCGATGATCCCGATCACCGAGCAGGTGATGGTCATGCCTCTCATCGGGACTATGGATGAGCAGCGTGCCAGGCACGTGCTTGAATCTGCGCTCTCTGGCGCCGAGGCGCATGGTGCGCGTGCCGCCTCCGTGCCAGCATGCAGGAGCCGCTTCGCCACTCGTTTTCCCTCCGCTCCCCGTGGCGTCCGCAGTTCCGCCATGGCGTCGCCATGCAGCATCGCGGCGAGAGGGTCGTCGCCTGCGCACGCCGCCGCGCTTGCCTCCCGGCACAGGTCTGGTGCTTGCCGGCATCACTTTCCGGATGTCTCCGGGGCGCTTCGGCACGCAACCGCCGCGCGCGGGCGATCCCAGTAGAGCCTGCGGGCACTGGCGAGCGGCAAGGCTCCGGCAGCGAGTCGACGCGAGCGGCGGGCTCGACGTTCGGCCCAAGCTTGCTCACCCCTCCGGTGTCACCGGCAGCCCGAGCAGCCGACCGATCGCCGCGTGAACGACCCGGGCCGCCACCTCATCCCCGAGGGCGACGGCGCGGCTCAGGGTGCTGGCGAGCGAGGCGACCACCGCAGCCCGACCCAACGGCTCGGTCACGGCGAGCTCCCCAAGCCCGGGGCTCCGCGGTGGGGCCCGGGTTGGGCCCATGCCGACCAAGGGGGTGCGATCCGTCGTCACGCTCTCCCCGAATCCCCGGGGAAGCGACGGATCGCGACGGTTCGCCCCCGCGGGACAGTCCCGCCAGGAAGCTCTATGGGTTCGCGCTCGCCGAGCCGGGGAGCCTCTTCACGCTCCGCCTCGCTGCCGCGCGGACGCCCGACCTGCGGCGCCGCGCGCTCTACCTGCGCCACGCGTCCGACGCGGTCCGGCACGCGCGCATGTTCCACGCCGCCGTCCGCGGCAGGCCCGGCGGTGCGCGGCGCCCGCCGAACCTGCACGCCGATGCCGAGGACATCCACGAAGCGCTCGGTGAAATCGGCTTTCTCGCGTGGCGCCAGAGAGCGCAGATTCAAGCACGTGCCTGGCACGCTGCTCATCCATGGTCCCGAGGCATGACCATCACCTTATTGACGCTCACGATGGTTGATGCTCGATCGCGCAGGCTGTTCGATGGCCATCGCGGAGGTGTGCGCTCCCGGTCACGGCCGTGATGGTCGGCCCATCCCGCGGCCGTAGCTGCCGGAGTGCTCAGGCGCGTCAAGGGTGCCCGCGCCGGGGCGCCGCGGCTACGCCGCCTTTGGCCCGCCCTCCGCGCTCCGGCGACCGTCCCGTGCGGGCGATGGGCGAACGGAGCCTCCGGCGGGGGCTCCGGGCACCGGATGGCCATCAACCAGCGCGAGCGAAAAAGGGCCCAGGACCATCATCTAGCCAGTTCGGTAACACACCTGCTCGGTGATCGGGATCATCGGCGTGGACAGCTCCGCTAGCCGGCTCTGCTGCACCCGGAGGCTCTCCTCCTGCAACGCTGCGCGCTAGCGCTCTACGTTCTCGCGCGCCGACATATCGAGCGCGAGCCGGGGGCTCGGCGAGCGCCTCCGCCGCCGCGGTAGCGAGCGTCGCGGCCCGCCGCCCCCGGCCCGCCGCTCCGCCATGGCGCCGACATGGGTGATAGCCCGGCGGGTTGTCGAAATTCGCGGCAAGAACGCGACGACCAACAAACACCCGAAGCGCTGGGGGGCGGTGCTGCACGACGATGATCTCGCAGACGCGATCGTCGATCGGATCCTGCATCGTGGGCGGCTCTTGCGGCTCGACGGGCCGTCGGTGAGGACCAAGCACTTGCCCGAGGGCGAGCTGCGGGTGGATGATCAGGAGCAGGCTGGGCGCAGCAGATTTTCCGGACTGGCTGCCGCAGATTTTCCGGAACCCACACGGTCTTTCTGACGAGCGCGACGGCGCCCGCCTTTGCCGTAACCCGGTATATATCCGACAGGACTCGCTCCTCCGCCGAGCGCGTCCAGCGAAACCTGTCCGCGCGTCGCCGCCGAAGCCGTCGCTGCCGGCCTTCGATGAACCGCGCGGCGCCGCCATGACGACTCGCAGCACGAGCGTTCGGCGCGATCCGGTGCGCCCGTAGACGACTTGACGTCCTCGACGAAATCTGTTGCCGTGCTTGCCGTCTTCCGGATCGTCTGGGCCTGCGCAGTTGTGGGGAGTCATGCGGCAGTCCGTTGTTGAGGGGACCGGTGATCTGGGGGCGCGGCGCGCATGTCGCCCGCCGCGATAGTGCAGCTCAAATCGTTTGTGCTCGCGGCACAGGCTTCGGTGTCTGCCAAGGCCGTCTCGCTGCGCCGGTCAGCCCCGCCCATCCCAAGGAGGAGTTCTCGATGCCCGTCACACCGACCTATCCTGGCGTCTACATCGAGGAGGCCCCGAGCGCCGTGCGCACCATCGCGGGCGTCGGCACCTCGATCGCCCTTTTCGTCGGCCGGGCTGCCCAGGGCTCGCTGGAGAAGCCGACCCTGTGCCTGAGCTACGCCGATTTCGCGCGCGCTTACTCCGAGGATACCCGCTACGGCGAGCTAGCGCAGAGCGTGCGGCTGTTCTTCGAGAACGGCGGCTCGCAATGCTGGGTGCTGCGTATCGCCCACAACGCCCAGGCGGCGGTGACCACCCTGAAGAGCGAGGCCGACAGCGACGTCCTCAAGCTCACCGCCAAGAGCCCGGGGCTCATCGGCAACACCATCCGGGCGGCGGTCACGTACAGCGGCCCGCGCCCCGAGGCGACGTTCAACCTGGAGCTCTTCCGCTGGGACAAGGACTCCACGGGCGCCCTGGTCCGGCGCGACGTCGAGCTGTGGACGAACCTCTCGATGGATCCCAACTCGCGCCGCTACGCGCCGACGCTGGTGACGCAGTCGTCGAAGCTCGTCAAAGCCGAGCTGGCCGGCGCGCACTCGGCGGGCGTGGGTTACTCGCAGTCGGGCCGCCCGCTCGACTTTCCGAGCGCCGCCGACGACGCCGCCTTCAACCAGGTGTGGAATGACGCGCGGGGGGCCGGCACGGACCTTCGCATCAGCGTCGACGGCGGCGAGCTCGTCAACGTCGAGCTCGGCGGGATCCCGGCCATCACGGGCGCCGACTTCGGCGCGCGCCAGAACAACCTGGCCACGGAGATCGAGCAAAGGATCAACGCCAAGCTCTCGCCGACCAAGACGGTCAAGGTGAGCTTCGTAACCGGCCCGGAGAGGGCGACGGGCAGCGTCACGTCGCTGCTCCGCATCGAGTCGACGGGCGCGGATGTGATCATCCAGCCCGCGGCGGATCCGGCAAAAGACCTGACCGCGGCGCTCATGCTCGGCGAGCCGCAGGGGGGCCTCGAGGTCGGCGCCTGGGCCGCCACGCGACCCGCGCCGACCGGCATCAGCTACAAGGCGCTCAGCGCGCTCACGACCTTCGCAGGCGAGACGCAGGGCGCGATCTCGAAGATCACCATCGATGGCAAGGACGTGGATATCGGCTCGCTGGTGACGGTGGTGACAACGCCCGCCGGGACCGGGCGCATCTTCGTCGACGGGAGCTCGAGCTCGAAGAATGGGAACAGCGACGGTGTGCGAGAGAAGCTCGGGCTCATCGTTTCGCGGTTCAACGCCAACGCCGCGGCCGCCGGCGTGCCTTACCGGGCCGAGCTATGGGGCCTGCGCCTCGCGTTCATCGCGGCGGACGGCTCAGACAATGTCGTGCCGAAGATCTCCACGGGCGCGGGCGCGGGCGGCACCAACCTCGCGACGAGCTTCAACAAGAACGTGCGTTACGCTTCGCTCGGCGCCGGCGGCCTCGGCTCCCAGACTCCCGGCCAGGCGGGCGACGACGGCGACCCGCCGCAAGATACGGACTACCAGGCCGCTTATCTCATCGCCGACAAGGAGATCGACCTCTTCAACCTCCTGATCTTGGCCGCGAACAAGGACAAGGACGGGGCCCCCGTCGCGCGCACCGGGTTGTGGGGGCCGGCGAGCGTGTTCGCAGCGAAGCGACGGGCGCTCCTGCTCGTCGATCCGACCGACACGTGGACGAACACGGTCCCCGCCACCGACAAGAATGTCGGCGTGGACGCGATCCGAATCGGGCTGGTGAAGGCCAACGCGGCATTGTTCTATCCCTCCGTTGTCGTCAGCGAGGGCGGGCTCAACGCGACGGTGAGCCCGTCGGGCGCGATCGCCGGGCTCATGGCGCGCATCGATTCGAGCCGCGGGGTGTGGAAGGCGCCAGCCGGGATGGAGGCCGATCTGCGCGGCGTCGTCGGGCTCAGCCAGCGCTTCTCCGACGGCGAGAACGGGGTGCTCAACCCGCGCGCGGTCAACACGCTCCGGGTGTTCCCGTTCGGCATCGTCAACTGGGGCGCGCGCACGCTCGACGGCGACGACGCCTTCGGCAGCGAGTGGAAGTACGTGCCGGTCCGGCGCCTCGCGCTCTACCTGGAGGAGAGCCTCTACCGTGGGATGCAGTGGGCCGTCTTCGAGCCGAACGACGAGCCCCTCTGGGCGCAGATCCGCCTCAACGTGGGCGCCTTCATGCAAAGCCTCTTCCGCCAGGGGGCCTTCCAGGGCCGCTCGCCGCGCGAGGCGTACTTCGTGAAGTGCGATCGCGACACCACCACGCAGGACGACATCAACCGCGGGATCGTCAACGTCATCGTCGGCTTCGCGCCGCTCAAACCCGCCGAGTTCGTGATCATCAAGATCCAGCAGATGGCCGGTCAGCTCACGGCCTAGGAAGAATCGAGGAGGGACCGACCATGCCCCAGTTCAGCGTGAATGCGCAGCGGTTCGATCCGTACAAAAACTTCAAGTTCCGGGTGAAGTGGGACGGGCGCTACGTCGCCGGCGTGAGCAAGGTGGGCGGGCTGAAGCGGACGACCGAGGTGGTGAAGCACCGCGAGGGCGGCGACCCCAGCACGACGCGCAAATCGCCGGGTCGTACCGAGTTCGACGCCATCTCGCTCGACCGCGGCGTCACCCACGATACCGAGTTCGAGAAGTGGGCGAACAAGGTGTGGGCGCTCGGCGCGGGCCTCGGCGGGGAGGTGTCGCTCAGGGACTTCCGCAAGGACCTCATCATCGAGGTCTACAACGAGGCCGGCCAGCTCGCGCTCGCTTACAAGGTGTATCGCTGCTGGGTTTCGGAGTACCAGGCGATGCCCGATCTCGACGCCAACGCCAACGCCGTCGCCATCCAGCATATCAAGCTGGAGTGCGAGGGCTGGGAGCGCGATCTCGAGGTCGCCGAGCCGACCGAGCCGAGCTTCACGATCCCGAGCTGAGGATGCGCGGTCTATCGAGCGCTGGAGTCCTCCTGGCCTGGGAGGCCGGGCTGGAGCAGCACCCTCTGGACAGGGCGCTCTCCGTGCTCGGGACGGCCCATCCGGAGCTGGATCGCGGGGCGCTCGCGGCGCTCACCGTCGGCCAACGCGACAGCCTGCTGATCGCGCTGCGCCGGGGCACCTTCGGCGACTCGCTCGGCGGGTTCGCCGAGTGCGGCGCGTGCGGCGAGCGGCTGGAATTCGCGCTCTCCGCGCGCGATTTCCCGGTCGCCGCCGCGGTGTTCGAAGGTGAGGCGGAGATCGATGGACTCCGGATCCACTTCCGGCTGCCCACGAGCCGCGATCTCGCGGCCGTCGTGGGCGCGCGCTCGGTCGAGGCGGCGCGGCGGATGCTGCTCGAGCGCTGCGTGCTCGAGGCGGCGCAGGGCGATGCGCCGATCGACGGCGCATCGATCGCGGAGGAGGCGGTGCAGAAGCTCGCCGAGCGCATGGCCGAGCTGGACGCGGCGGCCGATCTGACGCTGGAGCTCGCGTGTCCAGCGTGCGGACACGCGTGGGAAACGGTGTTCGATATCGAGAGCTATTTCTGGGCCGAGATCGCGGCGCAGGCCGGGCGCCTGCTCGCGGAGGTCCACACGCTGGCCAGCGCCTACGGGTGGGACGAGGCGCGCATCCTCGGCATGAGCGCGGCGCGCCGGCAGGCGTACCTGGATAGGGTGGCCGGATGAGCGATTTCCTCGGCCGGCTCGCGGGTCGCACGGTCGGCGTCGCGGATGTGGTGAAGCCGCTCGTGGCGTCGCGGTACGCGCCGGATCCGCGGCGGCCGGCCGCACCGTCGCCGTTTTCCATCGCGGAAGAGCGAGCGGTCGAGACACCTCCGGCATCGCCGTGGAGCGAGGTGGAGGGCGAACAGGTGGCGGGTGATGCGCCGCTCGTCGAGCGGACGGCGCCGGCGCGCCACGGCGAGGTGATGAGGCCCGCCGCGGTTCAGGCAGGCGAGGGCGCGATCGAGCCAAGCGCGCTGCTCTCCGAGGTGGGCGAACGCCCGCGCCAAAGCGCGGAGAAGTGGACCTCACGGCCGGCGTCGCCTGCTACGACCTCGGCGGTGCGCGCACGGATGGCCCCGACGGCTCCTCCGCTGTCGTCGATGGCGTCCAGCGCGCCGGCGCAGCCTGGAGCGGCGCCCGCGGCGGCCCCTCCGCTGTCGTCGATGGCGTCCAGCGTGCCGCGGCAGCTCGGTCCAGCGCCGTCGATGGGGGCGGGTCCCCCGGCGTCCTCGCCCGTTCCCAGCAGAGGCCTCCCGGCGCATCACTCGGGGCCCGCGATGCCTGCGGCCGTGTCGGCTACCCGCGCCGCCACGGCGGCGCGCCCAACGGCGGCGCGCCCAACGGCGCCGCACGGCGACGCGAGCACGCCCACGCGAGGCCGGACCGAAGCGGTGATCGGCCCGCAGGCCGCGCTCTCGCCCTTCGCCCCGGAGGCCGAGGCGCTGCTCGTCCCCGACGCGCAGCTGGTACAGCACGCCCCGCCCCTTGGGCGCGCCACGCCCCGCGCAGGCGGCGCGACCTCCATCGAGAGGGCCGAGCCGGGAGCGCAAACGGCGGATCCGAGCGCTCCCACGACGGCTCCCGCGCCCGCGCAGGCTGCGCCCACCATCCGCGTGAGCATCGGCCGCATCGAGGTCCGCGCCGCGCCGCCGCCGCCTTCCCCCGCGCCCAGCCCGGAGCGACCGCGGCCGCCGCTCCTCGGTCTCCAGGACTACCTTGCGCAGCAGGGAGCGCGCCGATGAGCAACTCGCTCGCGATCGCCACCGTCACCGCCACGCTCCAGCGGCTGGTGAGCGCGGCGCTCGACGTCGCGGCGGACAGCCTGAAGGTGTCGCCCGGCACGCTCTCGGTGAGCACCGTCCGGCCGACCGTGGGCACGGCCGGGCTCACCAAGAAGGGCGTCAACATCTACCTGTTCCAGGTCACGCCCAATCCCTCGGCGCGCAACGACGATCTCCCGACGCGAAGGTCCGGCGGCGAGGCCGTGCAGCGGCCGCGGGTCGCGATCGATCTGCACTACCTCTTCAGCTTTCACGGGTCGGACAAGTTCTGGGAGGCGCAGCGCGCCCTGGGGATCACGCTTCAGACGCTGCACGCGCGCCCGGTGCTCAGCCGCGAGATGATCGCCGCCACCATCAGCGCGCTCGGCGACAGCGAGGGGTTCGAGTTCATGAAGACCTCGAACCTGGCCGACGCCATCGAACCCGTCCGCATCACGCTCGAGACGCTCAGCCTGGAGGAGATCTCGAAGATCTGGTCGGTGCTCTTCCAGACGCCGTACGACCTCTCGGTGGTCTGCCGCGCCTCGGTCGTCATCGTCGAGGCGGAGGAGACGCCGGCGCCCTCGCTCCCGGTCCACGCCGTCGCGGTGCGCGCGGTGCCCTTCGCGGCGCCATGGGTCGGCGAGGTGACGAACGCCGCGCGCCATGTGCCCATCGTCGGCGACAGCACGCTTTCCGTGCGGGGGCGCGCGTTGCGCGGCGACGTCACGCAGGTCGTCATCGACGGCGTGCCCGCGCCGAACGGGCCGGATTTTCTGGGCGACGCGGAGCTCCGCTTCGATCTCGGCGGACTCCCGGCCCCGCTCGCGGCCGGCGTGCACGGGCTCCAGGTCGCGCACGCGGTGCAGGTTGGCGAGCCGCCGTCCTCTCGGCTCGGGTCGTCGTCGAACGTGGTCCCCTTTGTGGTGCACCCGCGCGTAACCGCCGTCGCGACGGGGCCCCTCACGACGAAGACGGTGGCCGGCGAGACGCTCTGCACCGGCCGCGTCACGCTGACCTTCGGCGCAGCCGTGGGCCGAGCGCAGCGCGCGGCCGTGCTCCTCAGCCGCGTCTCGCCGGCCGCGTCGCCGCGGGCCTACGCCTTCGAGGCCAAGCCGCGCCCGAGCGGGCCAGCCGATCCGCTCACCACGCTCACGATCGACTTCGACGTCGCTGACGTGAGCGCAGGGACGTATGCGGTCCGCGCGCAGATCGACGGCGCAGACAGCGCGCTCGTCGCCGCGGCCGAGGACTACCCGAGGGTGACGCTCTCATGACGGGCGAGCCGTGGATCCGCGCGAACCAGCGCGCCTTCAGCGCGGCGCTCGACGAGGTGCGCTCGCTGCTCGAGCGCCACGCGCGGTCGCCGGGCGGCGCCCCCCGCCCGGACGAGGCGCCCACGCCAGCGGGGGAGGCGTCGCCCGCGCAGGGCAGCCCGCCGGCCCTGGATCTCGTGTGCTCCGCGTTCGGGCTCTCGTCGTTCGAGCGCCGCGTGCTGGTCCTCTGCGCGGGGATCGAGCTCTGCTCGGATTTCCCCGCGCTCTGTGCGGCGGCGCAGGGCAATGCGCGCTCCACCCACGCGACCTTCTCGCTCGCGCTCGCCGCCTTTCCCGACGCGCACTGGAACGCGCTCGTGTCGTTCGCGCCGCTGCGCCGCTACCGGCTCATCGAGCTCGATCGCGGCGCCGGCCTCACGTCGGCGCCGCTGCGCATCGACGAGTGGGCGCTGCACTGGCTCACGGGTACGCCCTCGCTCGATGAGCGGCTGCGCGACCTTGCGCAGCCGCTCATCGCGGCGCGCGATCTCGTGCCGACGCACCGGCGCATCGCCGAGCGTATCGCACGCCTCGCCGAGGGCCCGGCCGCGGCCGCGGTCATCCAGCTCTGCGGGGCTGATCGCGCGACGCGGCGCGAGATCGCGGCCGGCGCGGCGGCGCTCCGCGGCGGCGGCGTCGTCGCGGTACGAGCGGCGTACCTGCATGCCGCCGATCGCGACCTCGTCGCCTCGCTCCTGGAGCGGGAGGTGTTGCTCTCAAGCGGCACCATCCTGATCGAGATCGACGACGACGAGCCGCCCGAGGCGCTCCGCGCCGTGGCCATGCTCGCGGATCGTCCGGCGTTGCCGGTCGTCGTGAGCAGCGCCGCGCCGGTGCGCGCCGGCGCGCGCCCGGTGATCCGCGTCGACGCGCACCGGCCGGCCCGCGCCGAGCAGCGGGCCTTGTGGCAGGCCGCTGTCGGCGCCGAGGACGCGGAACGCTCCGGCGAGATCGAGCGCGTCGTGCAGCAGTTCGATCTCGGCCGCGAGGCGATCTTCGCCGCCGCCGCCTACGCGCGCAGCGACCTCGAGAGCGGCAACGGCGACCCGCGGCTGTCGCTGTGGAGCGCGTGCCGCGCCCAGATCCGCCCGCGCCTCGCGGATCTCGCGCAGCACATCCCGACGGTGGCCGGGTGGGACGACCTGATCCTGCCGCCGGCGCAGATCGCGCTGCTCCGCGAGATCGGGGCGCACGTGCGGCACCGGGCCTGCGTACTCGACGACTGGGGCTTCGGCAAGGCCACGCGCGGGCTCGGCGTGAGCGCGCTCTTCGCCGGCGCGAGCGGCACCGGCAAGACGATGGCGGCCGAGGTGCTGGCCCGCGAGCTGGAGATGGATCTCCACCGCGTCGACCTGAGCCAGGTGGTCAGCAAGTACATCGGCGAGACGGAGAAGAACCTGCGCCGCGTCTTCGACGCCGCCGAGGACGGCGCCACGGTCCTGCTCTTCGACGAGGCCGACGCGCTCTTCGGCAAGCGGAGCGAGGTGAAGGACAGCCACGATCGTTTCGCCAACATCGAGGTCAGCTACCTCCTCCAGCGGATGGAGAGCTACCGCGGCCTCGCCATCCTGACGACCAACATGATGGAGGCGCTCGACGACGCATTTCTCCGGCGCATCCGCTTCGTGGTGCAGTTCCCGATGCCCGACGCGGCGCTGCGCCGGGCCATCTGGCAGCGCGCCTTCCCGCCGGCCACGCCGACCGAGGGGCTCGACTGCGGCAAGCTCGCGCGGCTCGACGTGGCCGGGGGCAACATCCGTAACATCGCCATCGGAGCGGCGTTCCTCGCGGCCGAGCGCGGCGAGCCCGTGCGCATGGGCCACGTCCTCCGCTCCGCGCGGACGGAGTACGCCAAGCTCCAGCGGCCGATCACCGAGATCGACCTGGGAGGCCTCTCGTGAGCCAGCGCCCCTCCGTCGAGCTGCACATCGACGAGCTCGTGCTCGACGGCTTCGCCCCCGAGGCCCGCCGCCACATCGGCGATGCGCTCCAGCGTGAGCTCCTGCGGCTGCTCCGGGAGCAGCCGCTCTCCACCGCGATCGCGGCGTACGACGGGCTCGGTCGCCTCGACGCCGGCACGTTCAACGCCGACCCGGGCGCGAGCCCCGAACAGATCGGCGCCGCCGTCGCGCGCGCCGTCCACGGGGGGCTCCAGCGATGATCACGGTCACGGCCACGCGAAAGGAGGGAGCGCATGTCGTTCCCTGGTAGCCCGAAGGTCTTCAAGGGCGCGATCATCGGGCTCGACCCGTTCAACCCGGTCGCGAGCACCATCGTGTTCCAGTACAACCCGGACACGCTGACGCGCACCATCACGCCCAACGCCGTGGGCGGCACCAACCCGGGCGAAGCGTTGCGGCTCAACGGGCCGCCCAACGAGACGATCTCGCTCACGGTCGAGATCGACGCCACCGACCAGCTCGAGCAGGGCTCGCAGCTCGCGACGAGCGTGGGCCTCTACCCGGCGATCGCGTCCCTGGAGATGCTGCTGTACCCCAAATCGGCGCTGGTGATCGCCAACCAGGTCCTCGCCGCGGTCGGCATCATCGAGGTCATCCCGCCGGAGGCGCCGCTCACCCTGCTCGTCTGGGGCCCGAAGCGCATCGTCCCGGTGCGGCTCACCAACCTGACGATCACGGAGGAGGCGTTCGATCCCGCGCTCAACCCGATCCGCGCCAAGGCGACGCTCTCGCTGAAGGTGCTCACGTACCAGGATCTCGGGCTGCTCAGCGTGGGCGGCGCGCTCTCGATGGCGAACCAGGTGATCAAGGAGGCGCTCGCGACGATCAACGGCGTGGGCGCGGTGTCGGGGGCGCTCTCGTTCAGCGTCGGCGGGTAGGCGGGTCGAGGAGGCTGAAACCATGTTCGATGCGAACAGCCGCTATGCGAAGGTCGAGGAGGCGACGATCGCCGTCGCCGACGGGGGCGGCGAGCCGCGGACGGTGCGCTACAAGCGCCGGCGCTTCATCCCTCAAGGCGAGGGCGCGGTGGTGCTCCTCGAGCACACGGTGCGCGACGGCGATCGCCTCGACAACATCACCGCGCGCTACCTGGGCGATCCCACGCAGTTCTGGCGCGTGTGCGACGCAAACGGCGCGGTCCGGCCGGACGAGCTGACCGAGGTCGCCGGGCGCCGCATCAAGATCTCCATGCCTTCGCCCTGAGGGAGCCCGCCGTTGTTCGCGAGCCTGCTCGGAATCCGCCTGCTCGTCTGGATGGGCCGCACCATCCCGGCGCCGCCCCCTCCCGGCCTCCTCGACACGCTGGGTGAGGTGGAGGTGACGAACGACGCGCGCAGCGGCGACGGCTTCCGCCTGACGTTCACGGTCACCAAGGGCCTCCTCGATTACGACGCGATCACCGCCGGCGCGCTGGAACCCATGACCCGCGTGGTGATCGCCGCCGTCATGGGGGTCGTGCCCGAGGTGCTGATCGACGGCGTGATCACCCACCAGCAGCTCGCGCCGAGCCAGGAGCCCGGCGCCTCGACGCTCACGGTGATGGGTCACGACCTGCGCACCGCGCTCGACCTCACCGAGCGCAACGCCAAGTACGAGAACCAGCCGGACTTCATCATCTTCAACCAGCTCATCGCGCGCTACCCGCAGTTCGGGCTCGTGCCCGTGGCGATGCCGACCACGAGCATCCCCATCATGCTTCAGCGCACCCCGCGGCAGGCGGAGACCGATCTCGCGTTCATCGAGCGGATGGCGCAGCGCAACGGCTACGTGTTCTACATCGAGCCCGTCACGGTCGGGGTCAACACGGCCTATTTCGGGCCGCCCAGCCGCGTCGGGCTCCCGCAGCCGGCGCTGACCATGAACATGGGCGCGGACTCGAACCTGAAGAGCCTCTCGTTCAGCAACGACGCGCTCGCGCCCACGGGCGTCGAGGGCACGTTCGTCGAGCCGTTCACCCGCACCGCGCTGCCGATCCCGCCGCTGCCGTCGTTGCGCGTGCCGCCGCTCGCGTCGTCGGCGGCGGCGCCGCTCCGCACACGGCTCGCGCGCGACGCCGCGCACCAGGGGCCGACCGACGCCGCGCTGACGGCGCTCGCCGCATCCATGAACGCGGCCGATCCGGTGCGCGGGCAGGGCGAGCTCGACGGCGTGCGGTACGGGTCGGTGCTGCGCGCGCGGCGGCTCGTGGGCGTGCGCGGCGCAGGCTTCGCGCACAACGGCAACTACTACGTCGAGCGGGTCACGCACCTGATCCGACGCGGCAGCTACACGCAGCAGTTCAGCTTGAGCAGGGAAGGCACCGGCGCGCTGCTGCCGGTGGTGCGGCCATGAGCAGGACCTTCTACGGAAAGTACCGAGGCATCGTCTCCGACATCCAGGATCCGCTCATGCAGGGCCGGATAAAGGCCCGCGTGCCCGCGGTCCTGGGCGAAGACGAGAGCGGTTGGGCCCTGCCGTGCGCGCCCTTCGGCGGCAGCGGCGTCGGGTTCTTCGCGCTCCCGACGGTCGGCGCGGGCGTGTGGGTCGAGTTCGAGAACGGCGACCCCGACTACCCGATCTGGTCGGGCGCCTGGTGGGGCTCCACGGCCGAGATCCCGCCCGATCTGCTCGCGCCTCCGTACAAGAAGGTGATGCTCAAGACCGAGGGCGGGCACTCCATCGTGCTCGACGACACCCCGGGCATCGGCGGGATCACCCTGAAGACCTCGGGAGGGCAGAAGGTCGCCATCACCGCGACGGACGTCACCATCGACAACGGCATGGGCGCGAGCATCGTGCTCCAGGGCCCGCAGATCACGATCAAGGCGACCTCGATCCAGCTCGACACGGGCGCCGGCGGGAGCGTGAAGCTCACCGGCCCGCAGGTCTCGGTCAACGACGGCGCCCTGGAGGTGCTCTGATGCCCGGGCCGGTCCTGCACGTCGGCGCCACCGTGCTCTGCGTGCACGGCGGCCAGGCACAGGCGACGTCGCCCAACCCGCGCGTGCGGGTGGGCGGCCAGCCCGTCGTCACCCAGCCCGGGCCGCACGCCATCGCCGGCTGCGCGTTCCCGCCGCCGCCACAGGCGACCGGCCCTTGCGTCACCGCCATGTGGGTGACGGGCGCGACGCGCGTGCGCGCCGGCGGGATGCCGCTCCTGCTCCAGGACAGCCAGGCCGTCTGCGCGCCGACGGGCACAGGGCTCAGCGTGGTCGCCTCCCAGATGCGTGTGAGGGCGCAGTGATGAAGCTCGATTACCCCTATCACTTCGACGGGCGCGGGCGCACGGGCGTCACCGGCGATGACGATCACATCCGCGACCTCATCGAGCAGGTGCTCTTCACCATCCCCGGCGAGCGCGTCAACCGGCCGAACTTCGGCAGCGGCCTCCTGAGCCTCGTCTTCGGCCCGAACGGCGACGCCATCGCCGCGGCGGCGCAGGTCTCGGTGCAGGGCGCGCTCCAGCAGTGGCTCGGCGATCTCATCCAGATCGACGATGTCCGTGTCGAGAGCGAGGACGCCACCCTGCGCGTGACGGTCCGCTACGTGGTCCGCCGCGATCAGCAGCGCCGCGTGGCGCAGTTCTCGAGGGGGGCACCGTGACGGCCGGGGCGGTCTTCTCCTGCTGCGACGAGCGCCGCCGCGCCGCGGTCGAGGCGCACGGCAAGCTCAACGGGATCGACTTTCTCGAGGTGATCGATCGAGCCGCGGCGAACGTTGCCGATCGGCAGCGCGAGCTCCACGTCCGTTTCATCAAGGCGCCCGACGCGGCGCTCGAGCAGGCCGTCGGCAACGGCGATCTCGAGGTGCGCATCGACGGCGGCGTACGCGTCACCCAGATCGGCGTCGCGTCGGCCGAGATCAAGGCGGTGGGCGGCGAGAAGGTGCTCGTGGTCCGCGTCACCGAGCCCGGCGACTACTCCACGTACACCCTGCGGCTCTGCGATCGCGACGGCGACCCTTACGTGAAGGACTTCGATCCGCTGCTCTCCGCGATCGATTTCTCCTTCAAGGTCGAGTGCCCGAGCGACTTCGACTGCGCTCCGCCGCGCGTCTCCCGGGAGGCGCGCCGCGAGGCGCCGGCGATCGACTACCTGGCCAAGGACTACGCGAGCTTCCGCCGCCTGATGCTCGATCGGCTCTCGCTCCTGCTCCCGGGCTGGCGCGAGCAGAACCCGGCGGACATCGGGGTCACGTTGGTCGAGCTGCTCGCCTACGTCGGCGATCACCTGAGCTACCAGCAGGACGCGGTTGCCACCGAGGCGTACCTCGGCACGGCCCGGCGGCGCGTCTCCGTGCGGCGCCACGCCCGGCTCGTGGACTATGCGATGCACGACGGCTGCAACGCCCGGGTGTGGATACAGATCCGCCTCACCAGCGACGCATTCAACATCAAGCTGCCCCTGGGCACGCGCGTGTACACGGACGTTGCCGGGATCTCCCCTCGCGTCGCGCCAGACGGTGTGGATCCGCGCAAGCTGGGACGCGACGAGCAGCGACTCCTGGAGGCGGGCGCAGCGTGCTTCGAGACCGCCGAGGAGGTGGTGCTCTTCGACAAGCACAAGGAGCTGCCCTTCTACACCTGGGGTCAGCGCGCGTGCTGCCTGCCGCGCGGCGCGACCGAGGCGACGCTCGCCGGCTGGCAGCCCGACCTGAAGGAGGGCATGGTGCTGATGTTCGAGGAGGTCGTCGGCCCGCGCACCGGCCAACCCGCCGACGCCGACCCCGCGCACCGCCACGCCGTCCGCCTCACCAGGGTCGAGAAGGGCAGCGACCCCCTCGGCGGCCAGTTCCTCGAGTCGCATAGCGATGCGGCCCTCGACGTCACGATCATCGCCTGGGACGTGGCGGACGCGCTCCCGTTCCCGCTCTGCATCTCGGCGCAGCTCGACGGCGGCGAGTACCTCGACAAGGTCAGCGTGGCCCGCGGCAATATCGTGCTCGCGGATCACGGCGTCACCCTGTTCGACGAGCCGCTCGATCCGGTGCCGTTTCCCGATCTGCGCCTCGCCCCGCCGGCCGCGAGCGGCTGCGATCGCTGCGAACCCTGCGAGCCTTGGGTCCCACCGGCGCGCTACCGCCCGTACCTCGCCGCGGGGCCGATCACGCAGGCGGCGACGATCACGCTGGTCGAGGGCAACGAGCGCCGCGTGACCGGCTTCGACCCCAAGGCGCCGGCCGCCGCCGCGATGACCTGGACCATGGATCAGGTGCGGCCTGCAGTGTTCCTCCGGATAGACGACGCCTGGGACTGGTACCCGCAGCGCGATCTGCTCTCCAGCGACGCCTTCGCGCGCGATTTCGTCGTGGAGGTCGACGACGACGGGCGCGCGGCCCTCCGCTTCGGCGACGATCGCAACGGCGCGCGCCCCGCGCCGGGCACGACCCCCGTCGCGCGCTACCGCGTGGGCAACGGCGCCGTCGGCAACGTCGGCGCCGAGGCGCTCGCCCATGTGGCCACGAGCGACGATCGTATCGAGGGCGCGCGCAACCCGCTCCCGGCGAAGGGCGGCGTCGATCCCGAGAGCGTGGAGCGCGTCCGCCAGGTGGCTCCCTCCGCGTTCCGCGTGTCCAAGCGCGCCGTCACGCCCGAGGATTACGCCGCCTTCGCCGAGCAGCACCCCGAGGTGCAGCGCGCGGTGGCGACGCTGCGCTGGACGGGGAGCTGGCGCACCGTCTTCATCACCGTCGATCGCCTGGGCGGCCGCGCCATCGAGGCCGACTTCGAGGCCAAGCTGCGCGCCTTCCTGGAGCCTTATCGCATGGCCGGGCAAGACATCGAGATCGACGGCCCCACGTTCGTGCCGCTCGAGCTCGACCTGCACGTGTGCGTGAGCCCCGATCACTTCCGCAGCGACGTGAAGGCCGCGCTGCTCGAGGTCTTCTCCAGCGGCGAGCTGCCGAGCGGGGGGCGCGGCTTCTTCCACCCGGACAACTTCACCTTCGCCCAGCCCGTGTACGTGAGCCGTATCTACGCCGCGGCGCAGTCGGTGCCGGGCGTGCGCGCGGTCAGGATCGACAAGCTCCAGCGGCTCGGCGTCGCGGATCGCACCGCGCTCGATCGCGGCGAGCTCTCGCTGCGCCGCCTGGAGATCGCGCAGCTCGCCAACGATCCGAGCTTCCCCGAGCGCGGCGTCCTGCGCCTTGGCATGGAGGGCGGCCGATGAGCGTCGACGTGGGTACCGGAGGAGACAGCGGCTGCTGCGAGGGCACGGGCGTCGTCACGCCGATCGTGATCGAGAACCGACCCGGCCTGCCGGCGATCGCGTACCGCGTCGGGGTTCACTCCGACTTCCTCCAGAGCATGCTCGCCAGCCTCACGGACGCGCGGCGACCCGTGCTCGGCCGCCTCCGCACGCGCGAGCCCGACGATTTCACCATCGCCCTGCTCGACGCCTGGGCCGTCGTCGCCGACGTGCTCACCTTCTATCAAGAGCGCATCGCCAACGAGGCCTACCTGCGCACCGCGACCGAGCGCGTCAGCGTGATCGAGCTCGCCCGCCTCATCGGCTACGCGCTGCGGCCTGGCGTGGCGGCGAGCGTCGATCTCGTCTTCACGCTCGAGAGCGCGCAAGGCGCGCCCCCGGTGGTGCCCATCCCCAGCGGCACCCGGGTCCAGAGCGTCCCCGGCCCGAACGAGCGGCCGCAGACCTACGAGACGGTCGAGGACATCGTCGCGCGGCCCGAGCTCAACGCGCTTCGCCCCATCCTCACCGAGCCGCAGTCGTTCCCGGCCGGCCTCAAGGAGCTCTGGCTCGACGGAGTGGCCACCGGCCTGAAGCCCGGCGATGCCATCCTCATCGTCGGTGAGGAGCGCGAGGGCGACCTCTCCAGCGAGCGCTGGGATTTCCGCCGCCTCGTCTCCGTCACGCCCGAGCCGCCGGCGAATCGAACGCACGTGACCTGGAGAGAGGGCCTCGGCTGGAAGCGCGGGAAGAGCGCGGTGCTGCCCGCCGCTGCGGGGGTGAAGGTCTTCGCCTTCCGCCAGCGCGCCGGCGTCTTCGGCGGCTCCGCCCCCGACTGGCGCAGCCTACCGAACCGCGTGAAGGCCGCATACCTCGGCGACGTCGAGAAGACGGTCAATGAGAAGAGCGGCGACGTCGACTTCTTCGGCCCCATCCCCGCCGACTGGCCCGACCTCGATCTCGCGTCCATCGCTCAGTCGTTCGTGCCGAGCACGGAGCATGGGCTCACCGCCGCGTACTACAGCAATTCGGACTTCTCCGGCCGCCGCGTGCGCCGCATCGATCCCAGGGTGGAGTTCGACTGGGGCACCGGCAGCCCGCACCCCTCGATCGGCGGCGAGACCTTCTCCGTGCGGTGGATGGCGTGGCTCAGTCCCGAGAGCACCGGCAGCTACACGTTCCACGCGGTGGCCGACGACGGCGTCCGCGTCTGGGTGAACGGGCAGCTCATCATCGATTTCTGGAAGAACAACGCGGGTACTCCACAGCAGAGCGTGCCCATCTACCTCGCGAAGGGCCGGCGCTACGCCATCCGGGTCGACTACTACGAGAACGAGGGCGCCGCGCGCATCAAGCTCCAGTGGTCGACCGCGGAGATGGCGGAGACGGTCATCCCGTCGCGCGTGTTCACGCCGCTCGATGTCGACACCATCCACCTCGACGGCCGGTTCCCCTCGATCACGGAGGGGAGCTGGGCCGTCGTCGCCACGCCCGAGTACGAGGAGCTCTACGCCGTCACCGACGTCGCCGACGACGCACGGATGGCCTTCACGCTCTCCGCGAAGACGACGCGCCTCACCCTCGAAGGCGAGAACCTCCGCGAGGTGTTCAACGACCAGGTCCGCCGGATCACGGTCTACGCACAGAGCGAGGAGCTGAAGATCGCGCCCCGGTCGCGCACCGATGCGGTCGAAGGCACCACGGTCCTGCTCGACCGCCTCATCTCCGATCCCGGCGCTGGGCGGCGCATGATCATCGCCGGCACCGACGTCAGCGGCGCGCCCGCCGCCGAGATCGTGAAGCTCGTCTCCACCGATCGGGTCGGCGACCTCACCCAGCTCACCTTCGCGTCGATCGCGGGCCATTACCGGCGCGACGCGGTCGCCATCTTCGGCAACGTCGCCCCGGCCACGCACGGCGAGACGACCCCGGCCGAGGTGCTCGGCAGCGGTGATGCGGGCCAGGCCTACCAGAGGTTCAAGCTGCGCCAGGCGCCGCTCACCTACGTCAGCGCCGACGTCCCGAGCGGCGGGGCGACCACGCTCGAGGTCCGCGTCGACGACGTGCGGTGGCACGAGGTCCCGACCCTCCTCGGCCGCGGCCCGAAGGAGCGCGTCTACGTCACGCAGACGGACGAGGTGGGCAAGGTCACCGTGCAGTTCGGCGACGGCCGCGCGGGCGCGCGCCTCCCCACCGGCAGCGAGAACGTGATCGCCCGCTACCGCAAGGGCATCGGCCGCGAAGGTTTGGTCGCGGCCGGGCAGCTCAGCCTCCTCCTCACGCGCCCGCTCGGCGTGCGCAGCGTCGTGAACCCGCTCGCGCCCTCGGGCGCGGCCGATCCGCAGTCGATCGAGGACACGCAGCAGAACGCCCCGCTCAGCGTGCTCACGCTCGATCGCATCGTCTCGCTCAAGGACTATGAGGATTTCGCCCGATCCTACGCCGGCATCGCCAAGGCCCACGCCGCGTGGACGTGGAACGGCGACGCACGCGGCGTGCTCCTCACGGTCGCGGGCGTCGACGGTGACGCCGTGCTCTCCAATACCCGGCTCTACGACGGCCTCACCAAGGCGATCAAGGACGCGGGCGATCCCTCCGTGCTCTTCGACATCAAGACGTACACCTCGACGACGTTCACCGTGAGCGCGGGGATCGGCGTCGACGCCGACTTCGAGGCGGAAAAGGTGCTCGCCGCCGTGGTCGCGGCTCTCCGGAGCGCCTTCTCGTTCACGCCGCGCGCCTTCGGCCACGGGGTTTTCGCCAGCGAGGTGATCGCCGTCATCCAGCGCGTGCCGGGTGTCCGCATGGTGGACCTCGACGCCATCGTTCGGGTGACGGGCGGCCTCCACGAGCAAGATCGCGCCGATTTCCTCCAGGCCAGGGCGCCTGTTGGCGGCGAGCTCGCCGACACCGCCGCGCCCGCAGAGCTCCTCACCCTCACCACGCTGCCGCTCACCGAGCTGAAGGTGATCGCATGAGCTTCGACGCCGACACGCTCTACAAGCTGCTGCCCGAGATCCACCGCCTTCGCGACGCGGAGCGGGACGAGCCGCTGCGCGCCCTGCTCGGTGTGATCGCCGATCAGGTCGCCCTCCTCGAGGAGAACCTCGCCCAGCTCCACGACGACCAGTTCGTCGAGACGAGCGCGCCCTGGACGCTGCCCTACATCGCCGATCTGCTCGGCGTCACGGGCCTGCCGAGCACCGGCATCGAAGGCCCGAACGCCCGTGCCGAGGTCGCCAACACCATTGCCTACCGCCGGCGCAAGGGCACGGTAGCGGTGCTGGAACAGCTCGCACGGGACGCCACCGGCTGGCCCGCGCGCGCGGTGGAGTTCTTCCAGCTCGTCGCTACCACGCAGCACCTCAACCACCTCCGCCCCGAGAACACGAGCTTCATCGGCGTCCGCGACGCCTCGCGCCTCGAGTACCTCGGCACCGCCTTCGAGCGCCTCGCACGCCGGACCGACCTCCCGCACTCCGTCGATGTGCGGCGCATCCCCCCGCGAGACGGCGCCCGCGTCGCGCCCCTCACCCCGCCCGGCGGCGTGCTGGATCCCGCGCTCGACGCGCTCCCGCTCGCGGGCGTTGGCCGTTATGGCATTCCCAACGTCGGCCTGTTCCTCTTCCGCCTGCGCGCCCAGCCCCTCACGCGCGTCGAGGCATCGAAGGTCGACGCGCGCTGCTTCCGCTTCGATCCGCTCGGCGCGGACGTCGCTCTCTTCAACAACGCGCGCACGGAGCGCGAGCTCACGCACCTGGCCGAGCCCGCCAACGTCCCCGGCCGCATCAGCCGGCGCGAGCTTCACCGCGATCTCACCGCTGCTGGCAGCGACGCCGACGGTTACTACGGGCGCAGCCTGAAGATCGAGACGATGACGCCGGGCGACGAGCCCGCGCTCATCGATCGCACCAAGGTCGTGGCCTGTGATCTCTCCGACTGGTCGCGCGAGCCGCCGCTCGACAAGACCGTCGCCGTCGATCCCGCGCTCGGCCGCATCAAGTTCCGGACCGCCCCCACCGCCTCTGTGCTCGTCAGCTACCACCTGGGCGTCACCGCCAACCTCGGTGGCGGCGAATACACGCGCAGCACCGCCGCGAGCCCTGGCGCGCGCACCGTCATCCGCGTCTCCAAGACCGGCCCGATCCACACCCTCCAGGACGCGCTCAACGCGCTCCCGCAAGCCGGCGGCGTGATCGAGATCGACGACAGCGCTCGCTACGAGGAGAACCTCACCGTCCCCTCGTTCCCCTCGCTCGAGATCCGCGCCGCCGACAAGCGTCGTCCGACCCTCGTGATCCTGGGCGGCCCGCTCATTCTGCGCGGCGCGAAGGACGGCGAGATCACCCTCAGCGGCCTTCTCATCGCCGGCAGGGCCGTCCAATGCGACGACCCGATCCGCCTCCTTCGCATCGAGCACACAACGCTCCTGCCCGGCATCGCCCTCGGGGCCGACGGCAAGCCCACGAGCCCCGGCGCGCCGAGCCTCACCGTCTTCGGCGCCAACACCGAGCTCGTCCTCGACCACGCCATCGTCGGCGGCCTCCGCGTCGTCGACGAGGCGAAGGCCACCATCACGGCCAGCATCGTCGATGCCTCCTCGGGGTCGGCGGTCGCCTACGCTGCGCCCGGCGACAACGGCCCCAAGGGCCCCGGTGGGTCGCTCCGCGTCGTGAGCAGCACCCTGATCGGCAAGATCCACGCTGCGGCCATCGAGCTCGTGTCGAACTCCATCCTGCTCGCGTACCGCGAGCCGAACGAGTCGAACGACCCGAACGATCCGAACAACCCATGGCCGTGGCTCGAGCCGGTCCGCGTGCGCCGCCGGCAGGAGGGCTGCGTGCGCTTCTCCTACGTCCCTCCGGGCTCGCGCGTCCCGCGGCGCGCGCACTGCCAGCCCGCGTCGGAGGCCGACGCCGCGCGCGTCCGGCCCATGCTCGACTCGACACGCTACGGCGATCCGGAGTATGGCCGACTCAGCCTCAAGTGCCCCGACGAGATCCGCCGAGGCGCCGATGACGGCTCGGAGATGGGGGTTTTCCACGAGCTCTACCAGCCCCAGCGCGAGGATCACCTTCGCGTCCGGCTCGATGAATACCTCCGCTTCGGGCTCGAAGCGGGGATTGTTTACGCGACGTAGCTGATCCGGAGAACAGCGATGAAGGGCGATTTCAGCCGGCGGACATTCGACCCCACGAGGCATTACCGCAGCCTGCTCATGCAGCAGGGCCGCGTGCAGCTTGACGCGGACTGGAACGAGCAGGCCGAGATCGTCGCTCACCGCGTCGAGACCGAGGCGCTCGATCTCATCGGCCGCGCGGGCGGTCCGATGCACGCCGCCGGCTTCCGCCTCGTGACCGCGACAGACGCGCTCACCGACGACGAGAAGGCCATCCCTGGCAACGCCGCGCCGCCGGCGATCACCGCCGGCGCGCTCGCGATCACCGCCGGCCGTTACTATGTCGACGGGATCCTCTGCGAGAACGACCAGAGGATCCTGCTCGACAACCAGCCGGATTTTCCGGCCGCGGCGCCGAGCTCGAACGGGGTCTACCTCGCGTACCTCGATGTCTGGCAGCGCCATATCACCGTCATCGAGGAGCCGCACCTCCGCGAGGTCGCGCTCGGCGGCCCCGACACCGCGACGCGCATCAAGACCGTCTGGCAGGTTCGCCTCGCCGACATCGGGGCTCTCGCGTCCCCGAACTGCAAGAGCGCCTTCGAGGCCTTCCTCGCGGCGCATCCGCCGCCGAACGGCACGATGGCCGCGTTTTGCACCCACGAGGCGCGCAGCTCCGACCCCTGCATCGTCTCCCCGAGCGCCGGCTATCGCGGCCTGGAGAACCAGCTCTATCGCGTCGAGATCCACGAGAACAGCGCGCGCAACCCCGCGACGAACGCGCCCGCCGTCCAGGCCACGGTGAGCACCGACCGGCGATCCATCCAGATCTCGACGGCCTCCGCGCTCTTCGCGGCCGTGCAGGCCCGGCTCGTCGCCAAGGAGAGCGCCGCGGTCGAGATCTTCACGGACAAGGGCTCAGCCGTCGTCTTCGCGATCAAGGTCGACGCAGCGACGGGCACGCTCACGTTCTCGGGCGGTGTCGGGAAGGACGTCATCAACGAAGACCAGCCCAGGGTGCGCCTCGTCGACGCCGTCTTCAAGTGGTCTCGCGACAACGGCTCCGTGGTGACCACGATCAACAAGATCGACAAAGACAAGCTCACGGTCCACGACGTCGGCCGCGACACCATCCTTGGCTTTGCGCCTGGCCAGTGGGTGGAGATCACCGACGAGCGAAAGGAGCTCCGAGGTGAGCTCGGCGAGATCGTGCAGATCAAGGAGACCGACGGCAAGCGCACGATCACGCTTGCCGCCGAGCCCACGCCGCTCGGCGGCAGCTCTGGCGTCAACCACGGAGCCACCGCCAAGCTGCGCCGCTGGGACGGCATCGGCGCCATCCGCTTTAGCTCCACCGACTGGATCGAGCTGGAAAACGCCGTCCAGGTCCAGTTCAAGAACACCCGCTTTCAACGCGGCGACTACTGGAACATCCCCGCGCGCGCCGCGACCGCCGACGAGCGCTCCGGTCAGATCGACTGGCTCCCGGAGAAGTCGCACAAACCGGCTGTCGGCGTCGAGCACCACTACGCCGCGCTCGGGCTCGTCACCAGGACGAGCGACACCGCTGTCTCGGTCCACGACTGCCGGAAGCTGTTCCCGCCCGTCACCGAGCTCACCAGCTTCTTCTATCTCGGCGGCGACGGTCAGGAGGTCATGCCCGATCTCACCCTGCCGGCCGCCCTGTCGCTGCTCCCGGCCGATCTCGTCGTCGGCGTCTCCAACGGCCAGTGGCCCGTGAAGGGGGCGCGCGTGCGCTTCAAGATCCTCCACGAGGCGCGACCCGACGGCGGCTCGATCCCCGGCGCCGGCGCGCTCGCGCCCGCCCCCACGTACACCAACGTGGGGGCCGCGAGCGATCAGGAGATCGTCCTCGAGACGGCCGCCGACGGCACCGCCCGCGCGCGCTGGTCGCTCGGCGCGTCGGCCGGCAACCTCTACCAGGTCCGGGCCGAGCTCCTCGACGTCACGGGCGCGCTCCGACACCTGCCCATCACCTTCACCGCCAACCGCAGCGTCGCCTCCCAGGTGGCGTTCGATCCCGGCCAGTGCGCCGCGCTCCAGGGCAAGAAGACGGTGCAGGCCGCCATCGAGCAGCTCGCCCACGAGCCTGTGCTGCGCCTCCTCTCCGGCGACGGCCAGGACGCGATGCCGGGCCAGGTCCTGCCCCTGCCGATCCAGATCGAGGTGCGCGATCACTGCGGTCCGCTCGTCGATGCGCAGCTCAATATCTCCGCCCCCGGTGCCCTCGCCGTGAGCTCCGCCGGCGTGGGTTCTGGCGCCGGTCCCGCCACGCTCACCCTCACCACCGACAACAACGGCGTCGCCGCGTTCTCCTGGCGCCCCGACCCGGCCGGCGCGCCGGTGCAGCGCGCGCGCGTCACCCTGACGAACCCCTCGCGCGTCCCCGGCCCCGCCGCGTGGATCGAGGTCACCGCCAACCTGAGCACCGCCGCGCAGGTCGCCTTCACGCCTGATCCAGGCTGCCGCCTGCTCCAGGGCACCTCGACCGTGCAGCAGGCGCTCGAGCGCATCTGCAGCGACGGCGCTTGCCGCGAGATCATCGTCACGCCCGAGTCCAAGCTCAAGGAGGTGTTCGACAGCATCGGCGAGAAGGAGGACGCTCACGTCTGCTTCACGCCCGGCACCTTCCACTTCGAGAGCCCCGTGTTGATCGGCGGCAAGGGCCACCTCAAGATCTCGGGCGCCGGCGAGGCCACGTTCCTCGACGCCGGCAATATCGAGAAGGCGCTCGTCTTCATCGAGTGCAAGAGCGTCCTCGCGCGTGATCTCTCCGGTCGCGCCGGCGTCGCCCAGGTGCCCGAGAAGCCGGGGGAAGAATCGCCGCCTCGCCACCTCAACGGCGTGCTTACCTTCCGCGGCACCGATCGCGTCACGGTGGAGAACGTCCGCCTCCAGTCCGGCGCTGGCCCGGTGCGCGCCGCCTCGGCCATGACCGTCGTCGACGCCGAGGACGTGCGCGTCCGCGGATCCACCTTCCTCGTCGAGGACGCGCAAGTCGGCCTCCTGCTCGTCGATGTGAAGCGCGCCGAGGTCGTCGACAACGTCGTCAAGGTCGTCTCCGGCAAAGTCGAGCTCGGTTGGCTGATGCAGAACCCTCGTTATCGCGCCGGTCTGCGCAGGCTCGTGCTGGCCGGACTCCAGCCGCCGTCAGCGGAAGGGGTGGAGCAGCCCAGCGAGAAGACGATTCTCGAGCGCCTCGAGCGCCTCGACCCGAAGCGCGCCAAAGAGCTATTCGCGCTGATTCGGCCGCGGTCGCTCCGGACGCCGCAGGCTACCCTGCTCACGGTCGCGGTGCTGAGCGGGCGCGACTGGCCGACATTGCTGAACACCATCTCCGAGCCCTCGAAGCTGTCGCTCGCGGAGCTGAAGGGGGCCCTCGACGGGCACATCGACGCGGTCTTCGGCGCCCTCGCGGGCCTCCACGTGACTCCGCCGGTTCCCGTCGCGGAGTTGCCCGGCTTTAAACACCTGTACGACTTGCTCGCCGACGAGCGCACCAGCATCGCGGCGCAGGGCATCGTGGTCGCAGGCGAGCACGCGGGTGACGTCCGCGTCCGCGACAACACGGTGCGCGGTGCCCTCCAGGGCATCCACGTCGGCCTCAGCCACGCGCCCAGGGACGACGGCGGTCCGCGCCGCGATGCCATCCAGCGGCTGCTCGTCGAGGGCAATACCGTGTACGTACACTTCAGCCTCGACGAGCAACGCGACCGTCACGGCATCTTTGTCGGCAACGCGCAGAGCCTCGTCATCGAGAACAACTTCGTCGTCGTCGAGCGCACACCCCTCGCCGCCGCCGGCTACATCGAGGGCATTCGCGTCTTCGGCGATCAGGGCGGGATGTGCATCATCCGCCAGAACCACCTGGTCGACTTCGACTGTGGCGTCCGGGTCCAGGCCACGAACCCCGGGCGCCCGCCGCGCCTCTGGCGCGTCGCCGACAACTTCGCCGAGTTCGCGGTCGACCAGGAGATCACCGACCCGAGCCCGTTCGAATGAGCCGTCGGGCGCTGCGGCCCTTGACCGCGCGGCCCGGATTTCATAAGCTCTCCCTGCTTAAACCAGCGTGCTGCAAACAACGTCACTGTATGGTCGCCTCTGAGTGTGTTGGTGCAAACTGGTGCAGGATGAGGGGCGGTTCGAGTCCGTAGGCGGGAGAGGTTCGCAAGAGCATCTCGAGTTAGCGTACGAAAAGGAAAGGCAAACCGACCGTCGCTGTATGGTCGCCTCTGAATGTGTTGGTGCAAACTGGTGCAGGATGAGGGGCGGTTCGAGTCCGTGGGCGGAGGATTGGGAAAAGCGAGGTGAACGCCTCGCTTTTCTTTTTTGCTTCGGGTTCATTGCGGCGGCTCTCCCACCGCAGCCACACCTGGGTGCGGGGCAGCGACGGAGGGGTTCGCCCGCTCGGCACCCGGATCCGGCCGGCCTCGAAACGGCCGGGCGACACCTCGACGAGATCTCCAACCGATAGAACGAGTCGGGCTTGGCCTGCGCCGTTCACGGCCTGACCGTCACGCGCGAGTCCAGCTTCGCCGACTTGCGGCGACGGCCTCGTGTGGAACGAGTTAGGTCATTTGCAGACGCGCGATGTCGGTGAGGTCCTCGTGAGCGCTGTCCGGCGCATGGCGCGCAGCTGCCACTACCGAGGCCGTGGCGCTCGGCTGCCGCAAGTACAACTGTAGTACTACGCAACTATCGCAGAAAGCCGACCTCGAGGACGCTGGCGCCGGGAATGGCGGTCGGATCGGCTTCACCGCGCACCACCTTGGAGAAGAGATTGCGATCTACGTGTCCAGAAATCCTCAGGTACACCGTCCACAAGTCGTGAACGGGCGCTGCCCCAGGCAATATGTCGAGCGCGAAGACCGTATCGTTCGCGTTCAGCACAACGGGTGGGGGACGGCCGCCCACGTCCTCCACCAAATGCACGTCCTCGTCGCGCAACCAGGTCGGTCGCTTCAACAAGCGGGCGACGTCGGCGACGGTCGAGCCAGCGCGCACATGGCGCTTGAACAGCTCGAACACCGCGACACGGCGCTCCGATGCCCCCCTCGTCGCATCGTTCGCGATCACCACCAAGGCGTCGGCGGATTTGTCCTTCGTCGCGTTCACGATAATGAGCACCGCTCCGCCGACCGCTGCAAGTCCCAGCGCCACGAGCATCAGTCGGCGATTCATCCCTCTCATGTCCCTCGGTGAAAGTTGTTGCCATCGCAGCAATTCCACTCGCCTGACTTGCGACGAGTCAGCGTGCTGATATACAGGTTCGTCGGGTCAGTCCTGGTCGATAGCAATCCGTTGGCGTCGGGAACACCAGTGCGCGAGAACCCAGCGGCGGGATCCAGCGCTCCGACGAACCCAACGTTCCCTGTCATGCTCCACCTGCCTCGGGTCCCCGGTCTTGTCGCGCGGTGCCAGAGATCAGCCCCGCCATCGCCAACCACGCCGGCCGCGTCCACCGGCCACGCCTCCCAATAATGCGGCGTGTTCGGCGGCGTCATGCTCGTGCCATCACAGCGTGTGATGCTGCCGGTATTCGTAATCTCCTGGACGATAAAGCCGTTGCGCCCGGTCGTCGACCAATCCTCGATCCAGTCGAAGGCGCGACAACTTCCAAAGGTCGGCCCCGTGGTCGTCGAGGCCGATACCGTGAACTGCGGCGGCCCGACGAGCGAGCCAAACCCACCGCCGATATCTTGATCGTCTCCGTCCTTTTCGCCGAGCGCGCCCGGCATGCCGCCCAGGTCCGTCCTGCTTGCCGGCTGGCCAGAGCCATCATGAAGCGACCGGGTGTCGCTGCCCGTCGTCCGCTCGCCGGGCGCAGGAACGGGCGGAACTATCGACATCTTGCTAAAATCCCAGCCGAAACGTGCGGTTCGAGGCGCCACGGTGACTCCCTGGGTGAGCGACGTTCCGGTCGCCCGATGATCCGCGCAGCACGCGCTGCGCGCAGCCCTGGGGTGAGCTGTCACCGTTGGAGTCGACTTCGACCTCTGGGCAAAGGTGCGCATCGCCATCTCCGCTTGGGTTTCCAAAACAGTACCGTCCCTTCGCTGAGATGTAAAGGGAGAGACCCGCCGCGCGCGGAGCGGGGGCACACGCGGTACCACCGACGGCACCGCTGGTCCGTCCACAGTCCACGGCCAATCGGTGGCGCGCGGCCTCGTCGGTGCCCCAGTGGATGCGCCTGCGCGCTTCCCGCGCGCAGCGTCCGCGCCGCCTGCGCGTTCGTCTGCCGTGTCCTCTGCGGGAGCCCTTTCGTTACCGATCACTCAATGTGCCGACCGAACGCGGCGATGTCGTCTTTCCAGTGTCACTCGACATGAGCAGCTTCCGGAGAACCCCTCTTGCGGTCGAGGCAGCGCCAGAGCAAGGGCCACCCGCGATCGACGAGGTTCGCGCAAGGTTCGGGGCAGGTGAGGGGCAGGCGCGGAACCTCGGAGCCGATGAGGAGCCGGTGCTGCCGGTCCGCGTACCCCGATAAATTCCCATGTCCTGCGGGTCCGATTGCGCGCTACGATCTCACAGCTCCTCACCATCGGCTGTCATCGATCCACGGAACGGCATGCGCAGGCTCGCGGAACGGCAACGTCAGGCTCCGGCCCAGAGCCGCACCTCCGCGCCGCTCGCCGCGCTGGAGCGCAAGGCGGACCACGCCGCCGAACGGGTGCTGGCCACGGACGGGCCGTTCGCGGCGAGCGCCGGGTCGTTCGCGACGAGCTCGCCGCGGACGGGCGCGGAGGAGGGCGCGGCGCGGGGCGCCGCTCACGGAGCGTCGCCGGACGTCGTCGCCGAGGTCGGGTCGGCGGGCCGTCCGCTCGACGACGCGACGCGCTCGTTCATGGAGCCGCGCTTCGGATTCGAGTTCAGCCGGGTGCGCATCCACGCGGACGAGCGCGCCGCGGCCTCCGCTCGTTCGCTCGGCGCGGCCGCGTACACCGTCGGCGACCACGTGGTGTTCGGCGCCGGCCGCTGGGCGCCCGGCACGACCGCGGGCAAGGAGCTCCTGGCGCACGAGCTCGCGCACGTGACGCAGCAGGCGTCCGGCGAAGCGCCCTTCGGGGCGCTGCAATGCAGGCCCGAGGACAAGCTGCCTGCGCTCGAGTCGACAAAGACCTGGGGCGACTACTCCATCGCGCACTTCAAGATGGGGGACCTCAAGATCATGCTCGGCGAAGGCGTCGATGCGAAGGTGGACCGGGCCGTCTTGCCCGGGATCGTCAAGGTCATCGAGGACGCGAACGCCTTGATCACGGATCCGGCGTTCAAAATCGCCGGCTGCGCGATCACCAACACGACGAGCCGGCTCGTGTATTACCAGAAGAAGCCGCTGCTCCTGCTCGACATGACCCATGTCGATCTCGAGACGGCGGTGCACGAGGCGAGCCACGCGGTGTTCCTCTACTACATGAAATCCGGCAAGGCGCCGGCCGCCGCCGCTCCCAAGATCGTCGATCTCTACCTTCGACTCGCCGCGACGAAGGACGTGGAGGACGAGGAGCGCCCGAGCTCGGGTGGCGTGAGGAAGGCGAGCCATCCCGCCGGGCTCTGGATGGTCGATCCGTCACAATGGTCGAAGACGTTCACCAGCGAACATCCATGGGACGACGCCGACGAATTCTTCGCGAGCGCGCGCGCCGCATGGCTGACCGACCGGAAGGGCCTGAGGAGCGCGATCGACAAGTTCACGAGGCTCGATCCGGCCGTGAAGGCGCCAGCGGCGGAGCTGCTCGAGCTCTTGAACAACCTCGCCGGCGGCAAGACCGGAAAAGCGCTCTCCACGACGGCGGAGACCAAGGCCCGGGCGGAGCTCGCCGGCATCTCGGAGCCTCGCACGCTCGAAGACACGCTGGATTCCATGATGAACCAGCTCCTCAAGTGGACGCTCGATCCGAGCACCATGGGGCCGAAGACGCGGCCAGCCAAGCCTGCGCTCGAAGGCCCGCCGTGACGCGTCGCCGCGGCTTGCTCAGCGGTCCCGCGCGGTCGACCCGCGCCCACCGCAGGCCGACCTCGTGCTGGGACATGATGTGCCCGTCGCGCATCCGAATGCGGGGGGATCACAAGCTGGAAGACGCCTGTGATCCGGCGTGAGCCCAAGCATCGCTGAGCGCGCCGGGCCGGCACGAGCTTGACAGCGGCGGACGGGTGAGCGTCTACTCGCTTCGCGAAAGGAAGCCCCGTGGCGATCTTCACGCGAAGCACGCAAGCGACGCCCTCGCTCGTGACCAGAGCAGCTCCGGCAGGTCTGCGCGCTCCGGCCGTCGAATCGAGGTTTGCCGGTTCGTCGCGGGCAGACGTGTCGACGTACGATGAAGTGAGGCCCACGAAGGCGTCGCGGCTCGGCTTCGATTTCAACCGTATCCGCGCGACCGCCGGCGCGGATGCCGCGCCCCCGGGCCTGATCCAGCGCAAGTGCGTGAAATGCGAAGACGAGGACGAAGCGAGCGCCGGCGCCCCCGTGCAGCGATATGCCGCCGCGACGGACCGCTCCACGGCGGCCCCGCCGATCGTGGGCGACGTCCTCGCGGAGCCCGGCGAGCCCCTCGACCCGGGAGTACGCGGGCGCATGGAGGCCGCCTTCGGCCACGACTTTTCAGCGGTTCGCGTCCATACCGACGCCCGCGCGGACGCCGCCGCTGGGGGCATCGACGCGCTCGCCTTTACGTCGGGCGCGCACATCGTCTTCGGCGCCGGGCAATACGCCCCGCGGAGCCGGGCTGGCCAGTGGCTGATCGCGCACGAGCTCGCCCACACGGTCCAGCAGCGCGGGGAACGCGGCCGCCCCGCGCGGCGGCCCGCGGTGGGGCCGGCCGGCGGCGCGCTCGAGCGCGAGGCCGACGCCGCCGCGGACGCCGCGATGGCCGGTCGCTCCGTGAACATCCGTGGAGTGAGCGAGCCAGCCCTCCAGCGCTTCGCGCCGTGCCGTTACATCCTCGACGCCGCCGAGCGGGAGTTCGTCGCCGAGAGCGACGTGCAGGCCAACCTCGCCGTACCGATGCGCAGCCTCGGGCCGTCCGAGCGCGAGTTCCCGATCCCCGCCGGCAGCTTCTCGGCCTGGCGCGACGAAGACCGCCGCCGCGGGACGGTACGCAGCCAGCAGATCGGCGGCCGCGCCGGCAGAGGCTCCGCCGATATCGCCCTGATGCAGGGCAGCGTCATGGAGGTGCTCGAGATCAAGCGAGGGCAGTGGGACCTGATCACCGACGCCGAGGCCCAGGCGCTGAACTACGTCGAGAAGGGCAAGCAAAACCTGCCCTTCCTCACCAATCGATGGCAAGCCCGGGGGCACGCCGGCGTCACGGTGAGCGACGTCCGCATGATGCCGATGAACCGCCTGCCCATCACTTCGCCGGCGCGGATCGGCAGCGTGCCAGTCTCCATCGCGTGGTGCAGGGACGGGCTGGTCTCCTTCAAGGCCATCGGCAACCAGGACCCGGATATCTACGCGTGCGGCACCGACGTGCCGGGCACGAACCGCTTCATCGACGGCCTGCTCGGGCGCGCCGAGGGCGCGCTCGATCGCTATTTCGAAGACACGGTGAACCCGCGGCTGGACCGGGCGATCCAGACCATGCCGATCCGACAGGCGATCGTGCTCGCGCTCCGCGACCCCCGCACGCGGGAGATCGTCCAGCGAGCGCTCGGCGCCACGGGCTCGTTCGTCCTCGATTGGCTGCCCGTCGAGCAGCTCGCCGACCTGGTCGAGAGCCGCCTGCAGGGCGCGCTCGATCGCCAGATTCGCATCGTCGTGCGCCAGTTCAAGGACCGGGTGATCGGGGAGTTGAGGACCCGAGCCAGGCAGGCGCTGCGGCAGTGGCTCCAGACGAGCTTGAACGCGCTCTGCGCTGCGGCCGCCGCGGGGGCCGCGATCACCGCGGCCGACGTGCTCCGCGAGCTCCGGCGCCGATTCGGGCAGATCCTCGCCGACGCGCTCCCGGCCGCGGTGAAGGCGGTCGCCTTGGCGCTCGCGCGCGAGCTGCTGAGCGAGCTCGGTCGGGCCTTGCTCGACGTCCTGCGCGGACTCGCGATCGTGGTGGGGATCGTCGTCGCGGCGATCGTCCTGTGGGAGGTCGCCGCGGTGATCGCCGCGGGGGCGACGCTCGCGGAAATCGGCGCGGCGATCGCCGGCCTCCTCAGCCGCCTGATCCCGCTCATCCCCGCCCTCGCCTGACAGAGCCGGCGCAGATCCTCGCGCCGGCCGCGCCGGGGTGATCGCGAGACGGGCGCGCGGTGAATCGCTCGCGAAGCGAGCGATCGCGGGGCCACCTTGGATCAGGCGAACGCGACGGCGCGGCGCGCAAACGACGTTTGCGTCGTCGTGTTAAGCTGCGTGATGGACGAAGCGACGGTTCGAATGCTGTGGGACGAGGGCCAGGCCGCCGAGGCGATCGCGGGCGCGCGCGCCGCGCTGGTGGGCGCCCCCGAGGACGCGCGCCTCAGCGTGGCCGGGGCGCTGATCGCCTGCGCCGACGCGGCGGACTCCAGCCCCATGGCCGAAGAGGCGCACCGGGTGGCCGCCCAGCTCCGCGAGAGCGTCTGGGGCTCGGATCACCCAAGGAGCCCCTACGTCCGCCTTCCGCTCGCGGGCTGGCTCCAGCGCGTCGGTCGGTTCGACGAGGCGGAGCGCGAGCTCCTGGCCGCCCTCGCCGTCGCCGAACGACGGACCGAGGATCCGCGTCCCCTCCGCGACGTGCTCGTATGCCTCGCGCGGCTCGCCCTCGAACGGAACGACCTCGACGAAGCGGCGGTCCGCTTCCAATGCGCTATGGCCGCCGAGGAGTCACGGCCGCGCCCCGAGGCCATCGAGCTCCAGCCGCTCCTCGGCGAGCTCCACGCCATCTACGCGCAGCAAGGCCGCGTCGCAGAGGCTGCCTCGGCCATGGAGCGGCGGCTGCAACTCTCCAGGACGCTCGGCCGCCGGCCGAGCCTCGACGACGCACGCGACCTCCTCGCCCTCGCGGATCTCCGCGATAAGCAGGGCCGCTCCGGCGACGCGGCGGCCCTGCGCGAGCGCTCGGCGCGCATCAGCAGGGCGGCGGGTCGCAGGTGAGCTCGACCCATCCCGCCGCAAACGTCGAACCCCTCGCCCGCTGGTGACCAGCGTCCCCCCCCGCCCGAGGGACCCGGTCCGCCGTATGACACGGAGAGGAGCGAGCCTCCGTACCAGGATCCTCATGAGTCGAACCTGAGGTTCAGGCTTCGCAAGCCCGATGGTGCGCCTCGCAAGCTCGAGCTGATGGATGTCAACACGTCGGAGAAGATGGGCTGGAAGGCAAAGATCACGAGATCGGATAGAGATGGTGGTTGAAGAGGAAGTGAAGGGATCGCCCGGCCGCGGCCGACGCCCTGCCAAGACGCGGCGGGCCGACCGATGCGCCGCAGCGGGCTCGGCCGCGCGTCGGTCGACCGCGCTTGCCTGAAGCTCGCGTGTTGGTGCGCCCCTTGCTGAAACCCCGGCTCCCCGGAGGACATCTCATGACCGAACGCAAAGACCCCGCGAAGCCGTCCAGAGAGCCGGCGCAGACCGAGAAGGGCGCGGGCAGCGCGAAACAATCGATGGGCGGCCCGTCGGCGAAGCCGCGGGCGGCACGGCCGAAACGCAGCCTCCTCGAGCGCGCGGCGACCGCGCTCGGCAGCGGGACGAGCAGCGAGGACGCCGCGGTCCGCAATATCGCGGCAGCCGACCGCCTCGACGCGAAGATCGACGCCACGGAAGCGCTCGTCGCCGCGATCCCCGAGAACGTGAACAAAGGCGCCGAGTACGCGCTACGCGGCAAAATGCCACAGCCGCCGCAAGGTGCCACGGCGAAGCCCGAGAACCTCGACGCGACCGCGAGCACGATCACCGAGAGCAACGAGTCCGAGAAGAACGGCGCCAAGGCGGCGCCGGGCGAGAATCCGAACCAGGGGCCTCTGCAGAAGCATCGGGTCGACTCGCTCGGTCGTGCGCTGACGACGAACCAGGGCGTGCCCGTCGGGGACAATCAGAACTCGCTGCGCGCGGGGCTGCGCGGCCCGACGCTGCTCGAGGACTTCATCCTGCGCGAGAAGATCACGCACTTCGATCACGAGCGCATCCCCGAGCGCGTGGTGCACGCGCGCGGCTCGGGCGCGCACGGGTACTTCGAGTGCACCGAGGACATCACCTCGCTCACCAAGGCCGCGCCCTTCGCCAAGGTCGGCAAGCGGACGCCGGTCTTCGTGCGCTTCTCGACGGTGGCGGGCGAGCGCGGCAGCGCCGATACGGTGCGCGACGTGCGCGGCTTCGCCGTGAAGTTCTACACCGAAGAGGGCAACTGGGATCTGGTCGGCAACAACATCCCTGTCTTCTTCATCCAGGACGCGATGAAGTTCCCGGACGTGGTGCACGCCGTCAAACCCGAGCCGCACCACCAGATGCCGCAGGCGTCGAGCGCGCACGACACCTTCTGGGACTTCATCTCGCTCATGCCCGAGTCGATGCACATGGTCATGTGGCAGATGAGCGACCGGGCGATCCCGCGAAGCTTCCGGACGATGCAGGGCTTCGGCGTGCACACCTTCCGGCTCGTCAACGCGGCCGGCGAGGCGACGCTGGTGAAGTTCCACTGGACACCCGTGCTCGGCACGCACTCGCTCGACTGGGACGAGGCGGTGAAGATCGCGGGCGCCGACCCCGACTTCCACCGCCGCGATCTCTGGGAGGCCATCGAGGGCGGCGCGTTCCCCGAGTACCTCTTGCAGATCCAGACGTTCACGGAGGCCGAGGCCGAGCGGTGGAGCTTCGACGTGCTCGACGCGACCAAGATCGTGCCGGAGGAGCTCGCGCCCCTGCGCACCGTCGGCCGCCTCGTCTTGAACCGCAACCCCGACAACTTCTTCGCCGAGACGGAGCAGGTCGCGTTCTGCACGCAGCACATCGTTCCCGGCATCGACTTCACGAACGACCCGCTGCTCCAGGGGCGCAATTTCTCGTACCTCGACACGCAGCTCACGCGCCTCGGCGGGCCGAACTTCCACGAGATCCCGATCAACGCGCCGGTCGCCGAGGTGCACAACAACCAGCGGGACGGGTTCCACCGCCAGGCGATCAACCGCGGTCGCGTGAACTATGAGCCCAACTCGCTCGCCGGCGGCTGTCCCTTCCAGGCCGGCGCGCGCGGCTTCGCCTCGGTCGCCGAGCGGCTCCTGGCGCAGCAGGCCGCGACCGAGCCGAGCAAGCTGCGCGCGAAGCCCGAGAAGTTCGCGGACCATTACACGCAGGCGCGCCTCTTCTGGGCGAGCCAGACGCCCGTCGAGCGCCAGCACATCGCGCGCGCCTTCCGCTTCGAGCTGACGCGCGTGCAGACGCAGGCCATCCGCGAGCGCATGGTCCGGATGCTGCGGAACGTCGACGAGGGGCTGGCGGCGCAGGTCGCGGCCGACCTCGGCATGCCGCTGCCCGAGCCGCTCTCGATGGTGGCGCCGCCCGTCAAGGACCCGGAGGTCGCGGTGTCGCCGGCCCTGTCGCTGTTCGCCCGGCCCGGCGATGGGCGCATCCTCGGCCGCCGCGTCGCGCTCGTCGTCGCCGACGGCGTGAGCGGGGCGGAGGCGGGCGCGCTCTACGAGGCGCTGCTGCTGGCGGGCGCGGTGCCCCGCTACGTCGGCGCGCGCCTCGGGGTGGTGCGCACCGCCGAGGGCGACGAGCTGCCGGTCGAGGTCACGATCGAGGCGGCCCCGAGCGTCCTCTTCGACGCAGCGGCGCTGCTGCCCGGCAAGGGCGCCGCGGCGCTGACGCGCGACGGGCTGGCGGTCGAGTTCGTCCAGCTCCAGTACCGCCACTGCAAGCCGCTGCTCGTGCCAGCGTCGGCCGCGCCGCTCGCCGAGGCCGCCGGCGTGAAGGCGGCCGCGGGCGCCGACCCGGGCCTGCTCGTCCTGCCAGACGACGCCGTGGGTGCTGCGGCGCCGGCGTTCGTCAAGGCGATCGCCATGCACCGCGCGTGGCAACGCCAGACCGAGCCGCCGGCGGTGTGACCCCGGCTCAGCGCTCCTCGACAACGACGTCGACGTCGCCCTCGACCCGCAGCACGTCGACCTCGACAGCGTCCCCCCGCCTCCTCCGGAACTCCAGATCGACGCGGCCGTCCGCCACGGCCAGCCCGCGCACCGTGGCGCGGCGAACGAGCCGGGGCAGGATCGGGCGAACGACGCGCAGGCGCCGCTCGAAGCCCTCGGGCTCGAGCCCGAGGAGCGAGGCGAGCATGTACGGGACGGCCCCGGCGGCCCACGCCTGCGGGTGGCACGCGACGGGGTAGCGGACCGGAGCGCCGTGCTCGGCGCGCGGGAAGCCGCAGAAGAGCTCTGGCAGCCGGTACATTCGATAATGCATGGCGGCCCTCACGATGCCGCCGAACACGGTGCGTGCCTCGCGGTCGAGGCCGTAGCGGCGCAGCCCGGCGGCGATCAGCGCGTTGTCGTGGGGCCACACGGTCCCGCGGTGATACGACATCGGATTGTAGGCCTTCTCGTCCGCCGCGAGCGTGCGGATGCCCCAGCCCGAATACATGCTCTCCGACAGCAGGCGCTCCGCGCATGTCCGCGCCCTGGACGGGTCGGCGATGCCCGCCCACAGCGCGTGTCCGGCGTTGGACGAGCACACCGCGGCGCGGTGGCCGCCGGCCACGAGCGCCAGCGCATACACCCCTCGCTCCGGGAGCCAGAAATCCCGGTCGAAGCGCTCCTTCAGGTCTGCGGCCTCGCGCCGGAGCCGCGCGGCCGTCTCCGCCTCGCCCGCGCGCTCGAACAATTCGGCCAGCTCCGACTTGGCGAGGTACACATAGGCCTGCACCTCGACGAGCGCGATCGGCGGCTCCGCGATCTGCCCCTCTTCATTGACGATCCCGTCGCCGGAGTCCTTCCATCCCTGGTTGACGAGACCCGATTTCGAGGTCGAGTCGTAAGCCAGGTAGCCGTTGATCTCCGGGTGAGCCTCGGGGCTCGACAGCCACCCGAGCGCCGCGTCGACGTTCTCCCTGAGCTCGTGGAAGACGTCGAGTCGACCTGTCCACGCCGCGTGCCGCGCCATGAGGATCAGGAACAGGGCGGTCGTGTCGACGCTCCCGTAATACGGTGTCTCGGGGATCTCGCCGACCCGCGCGAGCTCGCCGACCCGGAGCTCGTGCAGGATCTTGCCCGGCTGCTCGTCGCGCCACGGATCCCGCTCGCGCGCCTGGAACCTCGCGAGCAGCCGCAGCGTATCGACGGCGACGGTCTGCTGGTAAGGCAGCACCTCGAGCGCCGTGATCAGGCTGTCGCGGCCGAAGAGGGCCGTGAACCACGGCACGCCGGCGGCGAAGAACGTGTCGTGATCGAGCGGGGTCCGCAGGAGGAGCAGGTCGGCGAACGACCGCGCGAGGACGCGATTGACGAGCAGGCTGTCCGTCTCGACGTGGGCCCTCTGCTGCACCTGCGCGGCGAGGCGCTCCTCTCCCCGCCGCTTCGCCGCTGCGACGTCCGCCCCCGAGCACGAGGGCGCGGGCCGATCGGCGGGCGTCCCGCCCGAGGACTCCGAGAGCGAGATCACGAGGGAGATCGGCTGGCTGTGCCCGGGCGGCAGCCGGACACGGAAGAGCGCGGAGGTGCCCTCGATCGCGTCCGGCCGGCAGCCCCAGCGGATGGTCACGGCGCGCTGGAGGCCGTCGGCCCCATCGTACGAGAAGCGCAGCTCCTCGTCGCTCGCCGCGGGGGCGTGGTGCTTCCCCAGCGCCTCGGGCATGAGGCCGCGGACCGCGTAAACGTCCTCGAACTCGGCGCGGAAGGTCAGCTTCACCTCGAGGTCGACCGCCGAACGAGCATAGTTGTGGACAGTGATGTTCTCGTGGACCGCGGTCGCGTCGGCGTCGATGACCCGCTCCCACCGGAGGCCGACGTCGTGCTCGGACATGATGTGCCCTTCGCGCATCAGGATCCGGGGGTTCGCGAGCCGGAAGACGCCTGCATGGTCGGCTTCCGCGGTCGAGGCGAGCACCTCGGGCCGGACGCCGTCCAGCTCGACGGTATAGCCGTTCAGGAACCGGCAATCATGGTAGTAGAGGCCAAAGCCGTGCTCGCCACGCAGGGGGATCGCGCCGCTCTGCTCGGTGACCAGGAAGACGCCGCCCTGCTTCAGGACGATCGCATCCGCGATGCTCTGCGCCATCGAGGAGGTGCCCTGGGTGAGCACCTTCTTCTTGCGCTCCTGCCGTTCGCTCGGTGAACGCTCGCCCGTCCCGGCGTCCGACCGCGGCCGGCGCTCGCTGCCCGGTTCTGCATGGCGAGTCGACTCATGAGCTCCCATCCCAGCCCCCTTTCGCGATTGCTCGCGATCCCTTTGCAATTCGTTGCGATTGTCGTGCCTCCGCCCGCCGCCCTCGGTGGTCAGCGCGCGTCCCGGCGCGAGCGCCAGCGCCCCGCACGCCCCTGCCGGCGCGCGCTCCTGACCTCCGTGGCCAGGCGTCCAGGAAGAACCCTCCGGGTAAACCGTGCAGATGTTGTCCTTCGCCGCGAGGTACACAGGTTGCAAGTTGTCGAATTGTCGAATTGTCGAATTATCGAATTGTCGAATTATCGAATTGTCGAATTGTCGAGTTGCCTTGGCGCTGGGCGTGTCGTGCGGCGCTCGGGGCCGGGCGCATGCAGATGCGCGCTCGAGAGGGGGTAAGCTCATGAGGAAAGACCAGGGCGCATCGGGCAATGCTCGGCGAGCGAGGCGGCGGCGGGCGCCGCGCCTGCCCGGCGCCGGCGCGCTTCGCGCCGCGCTCCGGCGCGGCCGATCGAGCGATCTCGCCAGGCGCCGTCTCATCGCCGTCGCCTCCCTCGCGGGCGGCGCCAGCATGGCGGTCGTCTCGCTGTTTCAGCTCGGGATCATCGAGCACTTGCCCGATCCTCCGCTCCCAGGGTTCGACTCGGACAAGGTCACGAGCTCCGATATCGCGTTCGGGCTCACGCTGCCGGACGCGCCGCTCTCGCTCACCAGCTTCGCCTCCAACCTGGCGCTGGCCGGCTGGGGAGGCGCCGAGCGCGCCAGGGACACGCCCGGGATCCCCGTCGCGGTGGCGGCCAAGGCGGCCGTCGAAGCGGCCGTGTCCGGGTGGCTCTTCGTCCAGATGCGGAGACGGGAGAGGGCCTGGTGCGCGTACTGCCTCGTCGCCCTGACGGCCAACATGGCCATCTTCGCGCTCTCGCTCCCGGAGGGGTGGAGGGCGCTCCGGAACGCGCGATCGCGGTCGTGACAGGGCAGCGCAGGGCGGCCCGGCCGCCGGAGCCCGCCGCGCCGGGGTTCCTCGGCGCGCGCGGGCTCGAGGCTCAGCCTTCATCACAGCGCCGGCGATCGCGCTCCGCGGCGCCGCGCGAGCCGCCCGAGCAGCCCCACCGCCGCGAGCGCCGCGGCCGCGACGCCCGCCGCCGGGAGCCACCGTTCGCGCCGCCGCGCCCGCCGCCGCTCGGCCGCGAGCCGGCGACCGCCCGCCCAGAGGAGCGCCGCGCCCGCCGGCGCCGCGGCGAGCGCCGCCACCGTCGTCCGCGGCGTCACGTAGACGTCCGCGGGTCCGGGCAGGTAGGCGCGCTCGGGGTAGTCGCCCGCCGGCCCCTCGGGGCCGTGCAGCGCCGCCATGCGCACGACCTGGGCGACGTGCAGCGCCTGCCTGTCGGTCGTCTGCTTGATCTGCTCGCGGCAGCTGAAGCCGTCGGCCACGATCAGCGCGTCCGCCGGCGCCGACCGGACCGCGGGCAGGAGCACGCGCTCGCCGCACCGGATCGAGACTTCGTACTTGGCGCCCTCCTCGAAGCCGAACGCGCCTGCCATGCCGCAACAGCCCGAGTCGAGGAGCTCGACGTCGAGGCCCATGCCGTGGAGCACGTCGCGCTCGGCGTCCATCTCGAGGATCGCCTTGTGATGGCAGTGGCCGTGCACCACCGCGCGCCGATCGAGGCGCGGCAGCCCGCGCCCGCCGGGCGAGGGACGGCCGGGATCTCCCCCCGCCGCCCCCTTCAGGAAGTCGCCGAACATGTGCGTCTGCTCCCGGAGCTTCGTCGCCAGGGCGTCGTCGGGGAAGAGCCCGTGGAGCTCGTCGCGGAAGACCGAGACGCAGCTCGGCTCGAGGCCGACCACCGGCACGCCCCGCTCGATCGGGTCGCGCAGCGCGCCCATCACGTCCCGCAGCAGGCGCTTGGCCGTCTTCAGGAAGCCGAAGTCGTAGAGGGGCCGGCCGCAGCAGACCTTCTGCTCCGGGACGATCACCTCGTAGCCCGCCCACTCGAGCACCTCGGTCGCGGCGATCGCGGTCTCCGGGAAGAAGTGGTCGTTGAACGTGTCCGGCCAGAGCACGACCTGCGGTCCGCCGGCGTTGCGCCGCGGCCGCCCCTGGAACCACTGTCTGAACGACGTCCGCGCGAACGGCGGGATGCTCCGCTCGGGCGCGATGCCCGCGATCTTCTTCGCCACCGCCGCGAGCGCGGGCGTCTGCGTCACGAGGTTCGCGAGCCCCGGCACGAGCTGCCCGAGGCGGGCCCACCAGTGGATGAGCCCCATCGTGTAGGCGGCGCGCGGCCGCAGCCGTCGCGCGTAGTAATGGGACAGGAACTCCGCCTTGTAGGTGGCCATGTCGACGTGGACCGGGCACTCGCCCTTGCACCCCTTGCAAGCCAGGCACAGGTCGAGCGACTCCTTCACCGAGTCGTCGCGGAAGCCCCGGAGCTCGCCCCCCTCCAGCATCTCGAAGAGCAGGCGCGCCCGCCCGCGCGTCGCGTGCTCCTCTTCGTGCGTCACCATGTAGCTCGGGCACATCGTGCCCCCGTCGTGGCGCCGGCACTTGCCCACGCCCACGCAGCGCAGGGTCGCGCGCGTGAAGTCGCCGTCGTCGTCCGGGAAGCGGAAGTGCGTCTCCACGGCGGCGGGGCGGAAGTCGGCGCCGAGGCGGAGGTTCTCGTCGACGCGGTACGGGTCGACGACCTTGCCCGGGTTCATGCGGAACGAAGGATCCCACGCCGCCTTGAAGCGGCGGAACGCGGCGATGAGCTCCTCGCCGTACATCTTCGGCAGGAACTGCGCGCGCGCCTGGCCGTCGCCGTGCTCCCCGGAGAACGAGCCGCCGTAGCGGACCACGAGATCGGTCGCCTCGTCGAGGAAGCGGGTCCAGTTGCGGATGCCCTCGGGCGTCGTCACGTCGAAGTCCACGCGGCAGTGCACGCAGGCCTGCCCGAAGTGGCCGTAGAGCGCGGGCTGGTAGCCGTGGCGATCGAACAGCGCGCGCAGGTCGCGGAGGTACCCTCCCAGGTTGTCGGGGTGCACGGCCGAGTCCTCCCAGCCGGGCCACGTGTCGGGCTCGCCCGGGACGCGCGCGGTCGCGCCGAGGCCGGATTTGCGCACCTCCCAGAGCGCCTGCTCCTGGTCGGGGTCGTCGTACAGCTTCATCGACGGCGGGTTCGCCCCGCGCCCGAGGGCCTGCATGGCGTCGCGCGCCCGCGCGTCGGCCTCGTCCCGGGTGTCGCCCCCGAACTCGGCCAGCAGGAAGCCGCGGCCCTCCGGGAGGTAGCGCAGGTAGCGCTCGTGCAGCCCCTTCTTGCGCATGTCCTCGATGAGCCGGTGGTCGATCCCCTCGAGGGCGATCGGCCCGCAGCGCATCACCTCGGGGACATGGTCGCCGCTGGAGAACACGTCCGGGTAGCCGATCACGAGGAGCGACCGGAACCTGGGCCAGCCCACGAGGCGCAGGGTGGCCTCGAGCACCGTGACGCACGTCCCCTCGGTGCCGACCAGGGCGCGCGCCACGTGGAAGCCGTTCTCCGGCAAGAGCTCGTCGAGGTTGTAGCCCGACACGCGGCGCGGGATCCGCGGGTAGCGGGCGCGGATGAGATCGGCGTACCGGTCGCGGATGGCGCGCAGCTCGGCGTAGATGCTCCCGCGCCGCCCGCCCGCGCGGACGATGGCCTCGATCTCTTCCTCGCTCGTCGGCCCCACCCGCAGCCGCAGGCCGTCGTACGTCAGCACCTCGAGCTCGTGCACGTTGTCGGCGGTGCGCCCGCCGAGCACCGAGTGCACGCCGCACGAGTTGTTGCCGATCATCCCGCCGAGCGTGCAGTACTCGTGGGTCGACGGATCCGGCGCGAAGGTCAGGTCGAGCTCGTTCGCGGCGTTGCGCAGGGTGTCGAGCACCGTGCCCGGCAGCACCCTGGCGCGCCTGCTCGCGGGGTCGAGCTCGAGGACGCCGCGCATGTACTTCGAGAAGTCGAGCACGACCGCGACGTTGCACGTCTGCCCGGCGAGGCTCGTGCCGCCCCCGCGCGCGAGGATGGGCGCGCCGTGCCGGCGGCACGCGGCGACGGCGGCGATCACGTCGTCCTTGTGGCGCGGCACGACGACGCCGATGGGCAGCTGCCGGTAGTTCGACCCGTCGGTCGCGTAGAGCGCCCGGTCGCCCGCGGTGAATCGCACCTCGCCTTCGACCGTGCGCGAGAGCTCGTCCGCGAGCGCCTCCACCTCGGGGTCGGCCGCGGGCGCGAGCCGCACGCGCCGCTCGCCGGGGAAGCGGATCACGCCGCGATCGATCTCGCGCTGGACGGCCTCGGCCGGCCTGCCCTCCGCCGGGGCCTTCTCTCGCTCCTGCCTCTGTTCCTGTTCGACGTGCTGCATGATCTCTCCTCACACCGCGAAGCGCTCGGCGTCGGCGCGCCGGAGCGAGATCCCCATGCCGGAGCGACCGAGGTCCGGGGCGAGCGCGCCGCCCGCGGGCGCCGCCGCGCCCTCGAAGAGCATCCGCTCGATGCGGACGTGGTCGTGAAAGAACTCGATGTGCGCGAGCCGCTGCACCGCGCACGCGGGGTGCAGGTGCAGCGAGGGGGCGCAGTGGCACGACAGGTCGAGCGAGCGCGCCTCGCACAGCGCCGCCGCGGCGAGGAAGCCGGTGATGCCGCAGCGGCTCGCGTCCGCCTGCAGGACGTCGACGGCGCCGGCGTCCAGCATGCGGCGGAAATAGACGAGGTCGTAGCCGTACTCGCCCGCCGCGATGTCCATGCCGGCGGGCGCCCGGTCGCGCAGGAGCCGCAGCCCGTCGAGATCGTCCGAGGTCACGGGCTCCTCGAACCAGCGCACGCCCTCGCCGGCGAACCGCTCGGCGAAGGCGAGCGCCTGCTTGCGGGAGTAGGCGCCGTTGGCGTCGACGAACAGGGCGGCGTCCGGGCCGATGGCGCGGCGCGCGGCGCGCACGCGCGCGAGATCTGCGTCGGGGTCGCGCCCCACCTTCATCTTCACGCGCGGGATCCCCACGGAGACCCAGCCGCCGAGCTGCTCCGCGAGCTCGGCCTCTGTGTACGAGGTGAACCCGCCGCTGCCGTAGATGGGCGCGCGGTCGCGCGCCGTGCCGAGCAGCGTCGCGAGCGGGAGCGCGAGCAGGCGGGCCTTCAGGTCCCACAGCGCCGCGTCGACGGCGGCGATCGCCATCTGCGCGATCCCCGGCCGGCCGAGGTTGCGGACGCTGCTCACCATCGCGGCCCACGCGCCAGGGACCGCCATCGCGTCGCGCCCGCGCACGACGCCGGCGAGCCGGTCGGCCACGAGCCGCGCCGTCGCGACGTCGGCGTACGTGTAGCCGAGCCCGCGCTCGCCCCCGGCCGACGCGTGCACGACGACCAGCGTCGTCTCGCGCCACGCGAGCGTGCCGTCCGACTCCGGGCGGTCGGTCGGGACGGTGTACGCGGCCACCTCGATGCGCTCGATCGGGACCGACGCGCGCTGCTTCTCTTCGGCCATCGTCAGCCCCGGTGCGGGATCCAGCTCTCGATCATGTCGCGGTACGCCTGGCGGACGATCCCGCGCCCGCCCGGGTCGCCCCGGAGCAGCGCCGACGTGAGCATCTCGGCCTGCTTCAGGGTGATGTGCGGCGGCAGCGGCGGGACCTCCGGGTCGGTGATCGCCTCCACCACGACCGGCCGGTCGACCCGGAAAGCCTCGTCCCAGGTGCGCGCGACCTGGTCCGGGCGGTCGATCCGCACGCCGCGCAGCCCGAGCGCCTCGGCGTAGGCCGCGTACGGGAAGTCCGGCAGCGTCTGGGACGCCTCGAGCTTGGGGTCGCCGCTCATGGCGCGCAGCTCCCAGGTGACCTGGTTCAGGTCGCGGTTGTTGAGCACCAGCACGACGAGGCGCGGGTCCTTCCACTCGCGCCAGTACTTCGCGACGGTGATGAGCGTGTTGATGCCGTTCATCTGCATCGCGCCGTCGCCGACCATCGCGACGACCGGGCGGTCGGGGAAGGCGAACTTCGCCGCGACCGCGTACGGCATCGCGGGTCCCATCGTCGCCAGCGTCCCCGAGAGCGAGGCCATCATCCCCGCCCGGATCTTGATGTCGCGCGCGTACCAGTTCGCCGAGGAGCCGGAGTCGGCGGTCAGGATGCAGCCGTCGGGCAGCCGCGGCGACAGGTCCCAGTAGACCCGCTGCGGGTTCAGCGGATCGGCGTCGTTCATCGCCCGCGCCTCGAGCACCTTCCACCAGTCGGCGACGCTCTCCTCGAGCCTGCGCCGCCACGAGCGGTCCGTCTTGAGCTTGAGGTAGGGGATGAGCGCCCGCAGCGTCTCGGCGCAGTCGCCGATCAGGTTGACCTCCATCGGGTAGCGCAGGCCGAGCATCCGGCCGTCGATGTCGATCTGGACGCCGCGCGCCTTCCCTTCCTCCGGCAGGAACTCCGGGTAGGGGAAGTTCGAGCCGACCATGAAGAGCGTGTCGCAGTTGGCCATCATCTCCCAGCTCGGCTTGGTGCCGAGCAGGCCGATCGCGCCGGTGACCCAGGGCAGGTCGTCGGGGAGCGCCGCCTTGCCGAGCAGCGCCTTCGCGACGCCGCACCCGAGGATCTCGGCGGCGCGCACGATCTCCGGCGCGGCCCCGAGCGCGCCCTGGCCGATCAGCATCGCGACCCGCTTGCCGGCGTTGAGCACGTCGGCCGCGCGCCGCAGGTCCTCCTCCTTCGGCACGACGCGCGGCGACGAGTAGCCGATGCCGGAGTGCACGGTCCCGTGCGCGTGCGGGGGCTGCTCGACGGCGTCGAGCTCCTGCACGTCCTTCGGGACGATGACGCACGTGACGGTGCGCTCCGCTTTGGCGATGCGCATCGCGCGGTCGATGAGGTGCCGCATCTGCGCGGGAGAGGACGCCATCTGCACGTATTCGTGCGCGACATCCTTGAAGAGCGTCACGAGGTCGACCTCCTGCTGGTAGTGCCCGCCGAGCGCGGCGCGGTCCTGCTGGCCGACGATGGCCACGACCGGTTGATGGTCGAGCTTCGCGTCGTAGAGCCCGTTCAGGAGGTGGATCGCGCCGGGCCCCGAGGTCGCCAGGCACACGCCGACCTCGCCGGTGAACTTCGCGTGGGCGCACGCCATGAACGCGGCCATCTCCTCGTGCCGCACCTGGATGAAACGGAGGTCCGGAACGCGGTGGAACGCCCCGACGATCCCGTTGATGCCGTCGCCCGGATAGGCATAGACGCGCCGGACACCCCACGCGACGAGGCGTCTCAGCAGGAACTCGCCGACGGTCTGGGCCATGATTCCCTCACTGCGAGCTCGTACGTGAGCTCGACCCGGCGCGGCGTGCGACAAACGTGCCGCCTCGCCGCGCCGCGCGCTGCGTGCCGCGGCTGCGCGTGCGAGCGTGCGCTAGGCGCGCGGGCAGGGCGCGGGCAGGCAGGGCGGCGCGTCGCTCACGTGAGGGCTTACGTGAGGAGGCGCCGCCATGGGCTCGCGCGCCGCGCGGCGGCCCTGCGCGCGCCGAACCCGACCACGGCCGCCGCGCACAGCGCGAAGGCGCCGAGCGACCCGCGATGCAGGTCGAGCCAGAGCTCCGGGCTCGAGGGCTTCGAGCGCCGGTCGAACGGGCCGTGGGCGCCGAAATCGCCCTGCACGGGCGCCCACAGGTCGTCGGGGCGATCGGGATCGGCGGGCTCGTCGGTCAGCTGCCGCGTGTACCCGACCCGGGCGAGCCATCGATCGAGCAGCCCGGGGATCACGCGGTTTCCCCAGATCGCCTTGACCGTCGGGAAGCCGACCATGACGTCGCGGCGGTCGTGGTGCGCGGCCCAGTAGAGCGCGTCGGCGGCCACCTCGGGCTGAAAGATCGGCGGGACGGGCTGTGGCTTGTAGGGGAGGCGCGACTTCGACCAGAGGAACTGCGGCGTGTTCATCGCCGGTAGGTGCACCATGCTCACGCGCACGCGGCTCTTGTCGTGGAACAGCTCGCTGCGCAGCGACTCGGTGAAGCCCACGATCGCGTGCTTGGACGCGCAGTAGGCCGACTGGAGCGGGATGCTCCGGTGAGCGAGCGCGGAGCTCGCCTGGACGATCGTCCCGTGATCGCGGGGGAGCATCCGCGCGAGCGCCGCGAGCGTCCCGTGCACATAGCCGAGGTAGTTGACCTTCATGACGCGCTCGTACTCCTCCGGTCGCGTCTCCTTCACCGGCGAGAAGACCGACGTCATCGCGACGTTGATCCAGGCGTCGATCGGGCCGAAGCGCTCCTCGACGGCCGCGGCCGCGGCCTCGACCTGCGCGAAATCGGCGACGTCGGTCGGCAGGACGAGCGCGGTCGCCCCGGCGTCCTCTGCTTCGCGCCGCGCCCCCTCGAGCCCGTCGAGCCCGCGCGCGACGAGGCCGATGCGCGCGCCTTCGCGCGCGAACCGCCTCACCGTGGCGCGCCCGACGCCCGCCGACGCCCCCGTGATCACCACGACCTCTGGCCGCCTGCCTCCGTCCATTCCCATCGTGCTCTCACCTCGCCCACGGCGTCAGGCAACGTGAATGCCACCCGGCGCGGCGCATCGGCGCGAGCTCACGGCCCGCACAGCTCCGGGTCCGGCGGCGGCGCCGGGTACGCGTCGGTCGCCGTCTTCGCGAACTGGCACGCGAGATCGTCCGGCTGACACCCTGCCTGGGAGATGCAAGCGCCGCTCTCGTCCGTCCCCTGACACAGGCACTCCTCATCTCCCGGGTCGCAGATCTCCACGAGCTCCATCATCCCTTCGTCCTCGTGGTTCAGCTTGTGGCAGTGGGCCACGAACTGGCCCGTGAACCTCCGGGGGTTCATGATCACGTCGCGCGGCCCGTCCTCGACCTGGACCCACATCGTGTCTCGCCAGTGGGCGAAGTTGGGCTCCTTGTTCGATTCGTTGGGGCACACGAGGAACGGGTTGATGTGGATATGGAAAGGGTGCCCGTCGAACGCGCGGATCTCCCACCGCTCCGAGCTCCCGACGGTCATGACCCGATCGCTCCGGTAGCCGCGGGCGCGCCGCTCGTCGAACTTGCGGCAGCTGATGTTCGGATCCGGGCAGATGCACACCGGCGCGTCCGGATCGACCTCGTGCGGGTGGTCTCCCGGGTCACAGGACATGAGCGCCACATCGCTGCTGAGATCCGGCGGCTTGCTCCCCGGCGTGGGCACGAGGAGCACCACCTTCTGGTGCACGGCCTCGACCGAATCGCAGCTCACCTCCATCTCCTTCCCGTCGACCGTGCCGGTCCACGACGTCGGCGGCGCGAGCGCGGCCACGTCCGCCTCGGCGGGCAGGTTCACCTCGGTGGGCTCGCCCGCGCTCGGATCCACGTCGACGATCGCGATCACGCTCCCCAGGAGATCGTTCGGCCGGCGGCCCACGAGGCAGAGCGTCTGCTTGCCTTCAGGCATCTTCACCATCACGTCGGCGCGGTAGCCGGGGGAGACCCACACCGTGTCGCTCCTGTAGAGCTGCGGGAGCGTCAGCCCGTCGCGCGCGATCTGCGTCGTCTCGATGGGCGCCTTGTCGAAATCGGAGCACGAAGCGTCCTTCGCGACGTGGAGCTTCATCCCCATCTCGTCCGGGCTTCCCGCGTAGACCATGCGCCAGCGCTCCACCTGCCCGGGCGGCGTCGTGAGCCGCGGCCTGAGCTTGCCGTTGATCAGCGTGGCCCGGAGCGACTCGACAGCGAGGAAGTCGGTCACCGACAGGTTGTCCTCGGTGCAGGCCTCTCCCTCCTTCAAGGGCACCGTGTTCTGGTGATCGATGGGCACCTGCGTCATGACCATCACCCGCTCTCTGGCCCTGGCGATGCCAGGCAGCTCGTCGAGCGCGCCCTCGATGATGAGCGCCCCGGCGGCTCCATCCATGACCTGAATGGCCGTGGAGCCGTGGATGTGAGGGTGGTACCAGTCCGTGCCCTCGTGGTGGATCCCGTCCTCGTCCAGGTCCCAGCGGTACCGGGCGCTCTCGCCCGGCCCGACCTCGTGCAGCACGTGGTCGCCGAAATACCGCCCCTCGGGCGCGCAGCCGTCCCCCACGCACGGGTCCGCGGGATCGTCCGTCGCGAAGTTGGGCTGCACGTGCAGGCCGTGGCCGTGCAAGTTCGTCAGGTTGAAGTCGTGGCACGACCTGTTGCCATGGCCCATCATGCTCGCGATCTCGCGGAAGTCGCTCTTCGTGAAGTCGTTGTGCAGGGTCACGTGGACCTTGCGATCCTCGCCCTTCGGAATGCGGATCGTGGGGCCGCTCGTCATTCCGTTGTACGCACGGAGGCAGAACCGGCGCCCGTCGATCTCGACCTCGCTCGGGCCGAAACGCAGCTCGTACGCTCCATCCGCGCCCGGCTGGAGCTCGGGGGGGGCCTCGTACGTGGACGTCGTCTGCGGCGTCGTGCTCGTCGTGCTCGTCTCCTCGCCTCCGCCGCAGCCCGCGGGCGCCGCGAGGGAGAGGGCCAGCGCCGCGAGCGAGCCTGTGCGCGTGAGCGCGTGCGAATCGTCTCGTGCCATCAACTTGTCTCCTCCTTTCGCGACACTATCGAGCGGCGCCGCATGTGGATGGCCGAAGACGGTCACCCCTGGCTAGAATGCGGACAGTGGCAGGGTGTATGGACCTCGAAGAGCTTCGCGCCTTCCTCGCCGTGGTCGAGGCCGGCTCCTTCCTGGGCGCGGCCCGCGCGCTCGGCTCGTCGCGCACGACGCTCCGGCGTCAGGTCGCGTCGCTGGAGGCGCGCGCCGGCGTCCTCCTGCTGGAGAGCGTGCGGAACGGCGTCGTGCCGACCGAGGCCGGGCAGGTGCTCGCCCGGAAGGGGCGCGGCATGGTGCAGGAGGCGGCCGCGCTCCTGGCCTCGATCCGGGAGGTGGGCGACGCGCCCTCGGGCACCCTGCGGGTCATCCTGCCCGTCGGGCTGCCGCCGCACATGATGACGCCGCTCTTCGCGGCGATTCGCGGTGCGTATCCGAGGCTCCACGTCCACTGCCGCTTCAGCAACGATCCGCTGGGGGAGGCGCTCACGGACATCGACATCGCTGTCCACTTCGGCGAGGACGCGCCGAGCGGACACTGGATATCGCATGTCGTCCTGCGCGTCCGCGAGTGGCTCATCGCCAGCCGCGCGTACCTGGAGCGGCGCGGCACGCCGCAGACGATCGACGATCTGAAGCACCATGAGCTGTTCGCGTGGCAGGCCCCGGGCGAGGACGCCCGCACCTGGCGGACATGGCGGGGCGCGCCGTTCACCGTGGCGCCGGCGCTCATCGCGACGGACATCCACTTCATCCGGCACTGCTGCATCTCCGGCCTGGGCATCGGCCTCGTCCCCGACGCGCTCGTGCCCGACCCCGACGTGGGGCCGGACGTGCTCGTGCCGGTGCTGCCCGACGTGGTCGGGCAGGAGCGGCCCGTGCGGCTCAGCGTCCCGGGGGCGCTGTCGGAGATACCGAAGATCAAGGTGTTCATCGGGCACGTGCGGGCGTCGCTCGGAAAGCTATAGAGAGCGGCGATTTCGAATCACCACGGCGCCATGAGACGCCAAGATATTTGTTGTTCTTATGGCGTCTTGGTGGTTTGTTCTCTGTTGAACAACGTGATCGGTAATTCTAGGAGGCCGACCCCGCCTGAACGCAGTGGATAGCGATCCCTAGGGGGCGCGACCCCGCGCGAACGCAGTGGATTGCGGTCTGGAGGGTCCCGGACCCCGCGCGAACGCAGTGGATTGCGGTCTGGAGGGTCCCGGACCCCGCGCGAACGCAGTGGATTGCGGTCTGGAGGGTCCCGGACCCCCCATCTGGCACAGAAATGAGCGCCTTCAGGGGGTAGTTGGCACAAAAATACGCAAATTCAGGCGCCGTCTGGCACAAAATCCCGCGAAAAATCGCTCCGCAGAGCGCTTCGAGGGGGTCCGGACCCCGGTGTGTCGCAATGCATTGCGGTTGTGCCGGTGCCGGACCCCCCTCACTTGGCACAGGTCAGGGCCGCCTGGCACAGTCCTCCCCCGCCGGAGACGCGAACTGACCGTGCACGCCAGGCAGAACGGACGCGCCTCTCAGCCCGCGCCCTCTCCCTGCCGCAGATCCTCGATCAGCGCCTCCACCACCCCCTCCTCGTGCACCGCGCGCCGCTCGTCGCACATGGCCGCGCAGAGCTCGTCGTCCCAGGCCGCGGCCACGGGCACCCCGGCGAGCTCCGACCCCTTGGGCGCCGCGCGGTAGTCCGCGGCCCCATACCGCCAGGGCAGGGCGCCGTGCCTCCCGATCACCACGTTCCCGATGCGGATGCCGCCCCAGTCGAAGTCGCCGTGGTACCGCAGCGTCGCGCCGGCGCCGCGGAGCCGCTCCAGGAGCAGCCGCGCCGCGGTCCGGACCTGCCCCTCCACGCAGACGAGCGGCGCCCCGCGCGGCCCGAGGCGGTCGGCCGCCGCCGAGAGGACCGCCGGGTTCTCGCAGACGAACACCTCTCGCCCCGCCACCTCGAAGCACGGCGGCGCGCGCCGGAGCTGCCGGACCGAGAGCCGGCAGGGCTCCCCCGCCGCCGCGTGCATCGCCAGCACCCGCCCGGCGAGGCTGTCCGGCGCCGCTCCCAGGTTGAGCACCAGCACCGGGGCGCTGAGGTCGTCCAGCAGCACGCCCGCGCGGTCCCACGCCTCCCGCCGCTCCGCCGCGCGCTCCCAGCGGGTCACCCCGGAGAGCGCCGCCGCGAACCGGATCACCAGCGCGCCGAGCGGCGCGCCTGCGTCGAGCGCATGGCTGTCCCCGGTCACCGCCGCCGCGAGCTCCGCGAGCGGCAGGCCCTCGGCCGGCAGGCGGCGCACCACCGAGACGGCCTGCCGGAGCAGATTCCGCGCCGCCTCGACGTCGCCGCACGAGAGCCGCCGCACGAGGCCGGACCCGCGAAGATCATCGAGCCACACGCCGACCTCGGGCCGGCCATCGCCCGACGCCGCGGCCTCGTCGAAGACCGCCTGCCAGCCCGCCTCGATCCGCGCCGCCTCGGCGCGACGGTCCACGAACGGCCCCGTCAGCGCCTCGACCGCCGCCTCCACGCCCGCGCAGAGCTCCGCGTCCCGGAGGAGCTGCGCCAGCTCGTCCAGCGAGACCCGCAGCGCGCCGCCGTGGGTCACCCGGCCGAACAAACGCTCGACCGCAGCGCGCTCTGCGGCCGTTGGGTCGCGGCGCTGCACCACGGCGCCCCGCACGGGCTCGCCGCGCTCCAGCCGCCGGCGCGCCTTGTCCACGATCCACCCGAGCTCCCGGGCGCCGAGCACCGCCCGCAGCCGATCGCCGCTCACGACAAGCCGATCGCCGCTCACGAGGGCCCGCCGCCGCTCACGAGGAGCCGATCGCCGGTCACGAGGGCCCGCCGCCGCTCACGAGGGCCCGCCGCCGAACAGCGGCCCCGTCACGCCGTCGGGCGGCGGCTCCGGCGGCGCCGCCGCGGCGGCCGAGCGCACCCGCTCCCGCCCGTTCCACACCCACCGGGTCACGCCGACCGCGTCGATGCCGGGCCTCACCGTGAGCTGGTGGATCGACAGGCCGGGCAGCGTCGCGTAACACCCCCACTCGCGCTCGCTCGTCATCACGAAATCGAGGTCGAACGCGGCGAGGAGCCCCATGCACTTCGCCCGCATGTCGGGGTCGATGCCCACGAACGCCTCGTCGAGCAGGATGAGCCGGGGGGCGTGCGGGTGCGCGCTGCGGTAGTGCGCGGCCGCCGCGGCGAACTGCGGGATCGTCAGCGCCAGCGCCTTCTCGCCGCCAGACCCCGTCCCGTAGGTGCGCCTCGTCAGCCGCTTCCACGCGCCGTCCTGGTGGCGCTCCACCGCGAACGCGTGCCACCCCCGGTAATCGAGCGCCGTCGAGAGCTGCTCCTGCCAGCTCGCCGCCTCGCCGCGAGAGCGCACCTCCTCGATGCGCTCCTTCAGGAACCGCGCGAGCAGCGCGCGGTCGCCCGGCGACCAGGTGCCGCCCGCCCGCAGCAGCCGATGCCGGGCCTCGAGGAGCCCGGGCGGGCCGTCGACGAGCGGCGCCCACGAGAAGCGGAGCCTCATCCCGGTGCTCGTCGGCCGCGCGGCGAGCTCCTGGTTCATGTCGCGCACCATGGCCTCGCACCGGTGCAGGAGATCGTGCAGGTGGCTCGCCACCTCGCCGATGAGGTGGTTCTCCAGCACCTCGCGCTCGCGCGCGTCGAGCACCGTCCGGCGGTGCGCCACCTCGTCGGCCAGCATCGCCTGGAGGTCGTGCACGGCCCACGTCCGGTCCTGGAACGGCACCGTCACCGCGACGAGGCCGTCCTCGCTCGTCGTCTGCGGCCCATAGCCGTGCGGCAGGAGCGCGTCCCGCAGCGCCTCGACGTGCCGGAAGATGCCCCGCTGCAGCCGCTCCCACGCCCTGTCGTCGTGCTCGACGTCGCCGCTCGACGCCTCGATCCGCCGCGCCACCTCCACCGCCCGCGTCGGCGACCACCCGGCGGCCCCCTCGCTCCCGGGCTCGACGTCCGCCATCTCCAGCACGGACAGGAGCCGCGCCCGCGCCATCGCCGCGAGCGCCTCGACGTGCCCCGCCCGCTCGCGCGCCGCGCGCTCGAGCCCATCGCGAAGCGGCTCGATCTTCGCCTGCGCGCGCGCCTCGGCCACCCGCGCGTCGCCGTGCGCGCGCTGCGCCGCGCGGTGCTCCGCGTCGCGCGCCTCGCGCCGCTCCCGCGCCTCGGCGAGCTGGCGCAGGATCTCGTCGACGAGCGCCCCGGTCGTCCGCTCCAGCGTGTCCCGGTGCACCTCCGCTTCGTGGAGGCGGGAGGCGGCCCGCTGGCGCGCCTCGGCGCGGGAGACGGCGCGCCCCTCGGCGAGCCGCGCCTCCTCCTCGGCCTTCTGCGCGCGGCGGAGCGCGGCGGCGGCGCCGCGCGCCGTCGGCCACATCGCCGCCGCGGCGTGGACCAGCGCCGCGAGCGCGGCGTCGTGCCGGTCGAGCGCCCCGACCCACGCCGCGAGCCCGAGGTCCGCCGCGGCGCGGTCCCGCTCCGCGAGCGCCTGCGCCTCGCGCTGCCGCCGCGAGAGCGCGCGCTCCTCCTCCTCCGCGAGCGCGGCGCGGGCGTCGACCACGGCCGCCTCCGCCGCCTGCTCCGCGGCCAGCGCGCGCCGCAGCGCCGCGGAAGACGGCGCGCTGGCCGCCTCCTCGCGGGCGACGCGCGCGCGGCGATCGAGCTCGGCCCGCGCGGTCAGGGCGGCCGAGCGCGCCGCCGCCGCCTCGCGGAGCGCCTCCTCGATCGCCGCGAGCCGCCGCTTCCGCGCCGCCTCGCGCGACGCGTGGCCGATGTGCTCCGCCTCGGCCTTGGCAGAGGCCCCGTGCAGCGGGCCGAGCGCGAAGCCGCCCGAGACGTCGGCCCAGATCCGGCCCGCGCCGCGGCCAGCGCCGATGCGCGCCAGCACGGCCCGCACCACGTCCGGCGGCACCGGCGGCGCGCCGGCCGCTCCCTCGGCCGCGAGCGCAGGCGACGCGCGCAGCCAGCGGCCGAGCTGCTGCTCGAGCGGGAGCGCCTGCTCCCCGGCGGCCGAGAGCGCCGTGTCGAGCACCCCCTCGGCCAGGAGATCGCCTCCGGGCGTCACCCAGGCGTCGAGCAGCCCCGCGGCCTCGAGCGCGGCCTCGAGGCCCGCCCGGCCAGCCGCGTCGAGCTCGGGATCGAAGTCGCACAGCTGCCACAGCGGCGCTCCAGGGCGCCCCTCGCGGGCGCCCGGCGCGCGCGACGGCGGCGGCTCTGGGCCACGGTGCGCGCCGCGCTCGAGGGCGGCCCGCTCCTCCTCGAGCGCGCGCCGCGCCTCCTCCGCCACGGCGAGGGCGCGATCGGCCTCGGCCCGCGCCGCGGCGAGCCGCCCCAGGGCGTCGGCGAGCGCGCGCTGCGCCGAAAGCGCCGCGGGGCTCTCGCCGTCGCCGTGCTCGGTCCACGCCGCGACCGCGTCGGCCACGTCCTCGACGTCCGCGCCTCCGATCGGGAGCTCCGAGAGCCCGCGCGCCCACGCGCGCCACGCGTCGACGAGCGCGTCGGCCTCCGCCTCCCGCTGTGCGAGCGCCGCGGCCGCCCGCTCCCGCGCGCGCTCGAGCCGCGCGGCCGCGCCCTCCAGCGCCGCGTCGGCGCGCTCCCGCGCGGCGCGCGCCGACGCGAGCTCGCCGTCGAGCTTGCGCAGGTGCGCGACGCCCCGGCGGCGCTCGGCCACGGCCGCGTCGAAGCGCGCCTGCGCGCCCGGGAGCGCGCGGCCGCCCGGGTCGGCCTCCCAGCCGCCGGGCAGCGCCGGCGGGGGCAGGCCGACCTCCGCGCCGGCGCCCTCCGCCGCGGCGACCGTCGCCGCGAGCGCGTCGCGCTCGGCGCGCGCGCTCGCGGCGGCCTCCTCGCGCTCGCTGCCGCGCCGATCGGCCTGCTCGACGGCCCGGCGGTGCTCGAGCTCCGCCTCCTTCGCGTCGTTCGCCGCGGCCTGCGCCGCCCCCCGCGCCTCGTCGAGGGCGCGCGCCTGGTCCATCTCGGGGCGCCGGCTCAGGGTCTCGACCTCGCGCGCCGCGCCGCGCGCCGCGCGCTCGGCCTCCTCTTCGCGCGCGGCCGCCTGCTCCCCGGCGGCCCTGGCCTCGTCGAGGCCCGCCTCCGCCGCCCGCAGCTCCCGCATCACGGCCTCGTACGCGGCGTGCGCGCTCCGCACCGCGGCCGCGCGCCGCCGCGCCGCGACCCTCACGTAGCGCCGGTACTCGTCGAGGAACGCCGACGACGCCGCGCTCGCCGCGGCGAAGCCGTCGAGCGCCGCGCGATCGGCCTCGAGGCTCCTGAAGGACTCGGCCAGATCGGCCACGACCGCGGGCGGCACGGGCGGCAGCGCGCTCGAGAGCGCCCTGGAGAGCTGCGCCTCGTCGAGCTTGCGCGACAGCTGCGGCTGCCGCAGCTGGATCAGGAGATCGAGCAGCGCGCCGTACCGGTCGCCGAGCTGGAAGAGCCGGCGATCGACGGCGGCGCGGTAGGCCGCGGCGCTCGTGAACACCTCGCCGCTCCCGCCGAGCTCCGCCTCCAGCCGCTCCCTTCCGATCGCGGCGCCGGCGCTCTGCAGGAACAGATCGCGCCCGACGCGCTTCGAGGTGACGAAGAGCCACTTGCCCGCGAGCCCGCGGCCCTCGACCGCGTGCAGCCCGCAGCCGAGCGTCAGGTAGTGCTCGGCCCCGTCGTCGTCGCGCCGGCCGAGCTCGATCCAGGTGTAGCCGCGCCGCTCGTCGTAGCGGCCGAGGAGCAGGTTCCACTCGACGCGCTTCGCCGGGTCGGCGTCCGGCTCCAGGCGGTGGGGGCTCACCTCGCCGTCGAGCAGGAACGGCAGCTGCAGCGCGAGCACGCGCGACTTGCCGCTGCCGTTGTTGCCGCGCAGGAGCAGCCGGCCGCCCTCGAAGACGAACTCCTCGCTGTCGTAGCGGTAGAGGTTGAGCAGCCCGCTGCGGAGCGGCTGCCAGCGTCGGGTCACGGGGGAAGGCAGGGTCATCGCGTCTTCCTTGGCGTCCTCGCGCGCGGCGCGCCGTCGGCCCGGCCGGCCGGAGCGCTCAGTCCGGCCAGCGGCGCTCCGGAGCGCGGCGCGCCCGCCGGTCCCGAGGGGCCGGGAGGGGCGACGACGGCGTACCGGGCGATGGCGGGGAGCGGCGCGATCCCCGCGGGCGTCCAGCGCAGCAGGCGGAGCGCGGAGAGCCGATCGAGCGCCCTGTCGGTGAGCTCGACCTCGGCGCCCGCGCCGAGCGCCGCCTTCCTCCAGCGCCCGCGGTGCTCGTCGACGAGCTCCGCCACGCGCTGCTCGACCGCGGCCCGGCCGACGAGCCTGCCGTCGCGCGCGCGGCCCGCGAGCCACTCCGCCACGAGCAGCGTCAGGTGCCCCTCGGTGCCCTCTTCCGGCATCGCCAGATCGCTGAGCTCCTCGTCGGGATCGACCATCGCCAGCCCCTCGCGCCGCACCTCGGCGACGAGCCCTGTCGCCCGCTCGATCTCGTCGACGATGAAGGGCCGCTGGGTCGTGAGGTACGCGCGCTCCTCCGGGCCGAGGTCCTCGTAGTAGACGACCGGATCGTCGAGGAGCCTCCGGAAGAGCCGGGCCCGCAGCGCCTGATTGCGGGCGTCGTCCGTCTCCGGGGCGAGCTCCTCGACGATGCCGGCGAGCCGCGCGGCGAGGTCCGCGGCGCCGGTCGCCTCCAGCGTCGAGGGCCCGCGGCGTACGTTCAGCATGGCGGCGACGGCGGGCCGGCTCACGCTGTAGAGCACGTCGCGGCGCTGATCGGCGATGAAGCCCTGCTCCTCGCCGGCGACGCGCGTGAGCACGCGCAGATCGAGGAGGAGGCGGACGACGTGGACGAGATCGCGCCGCTGGTCCTGCACGTCGAGCTCGAAGGCGCCGGCGCGGGTGAGCGCCGGGTCGTCGGCGAAATACCCCACCATGCGCTCGGCGAGCCGCCCGAGCGTGGTCTGGCGGTCCTCGCCCTCCAGCGCGAGCAGGGCCAGGCAGAGCAGCACGTAACGGCGGCGCGTGAACGGGGTGCCGTGGTGCGGGTCGAGCGCCGGCCGCGTGCCGTCGGCGAGATCGGCCGGCGTCTTGCGCAGGCGCGCCTGCTCGGGCTCGACGAGCAGCGACCAGCGGGGGTAGCGGGCGAGCCAGGCGCGGAGCGCGGCCGCGTGCCGCCGCACGAGCAGGAACGACGCGGCGTGCGCGCCTGCGGCCGGCAGGAGGGGGTGGCGCAGGAGGGCCCGCAGCGCCCTCTGCTGCTCGTGGCGCTCCTGGGCCTCGAGGGCGCGCGTCATGGGCGCTCCGCGGGCGAAGGTCCCGGCGGGGCGGGCGCGCGGTGCCAGGACGGGGCCGCGTCCTCGGGGGCGGGCGCGCGATGCCGGGACCCAGGCGCTTCGTCCGGGGCGAGCGAGCGGAGCGTCAGGAGGTGATCCGGTCCGCGGAAGATGCCCGATGGCGTCTCCACCGTCGCGACCTGGCCGTCGTTCGTGGGGACCAGGGAGATGGCGATCGCCCCGTCGGCCGAGGTGGTCTCGCCGCCGCCCGCGGCGAGCGCCTCGCCCAGCCAGTCGAGGAGCATCTCGAAGGCCAGCGGATCGAGCCGGCCGAGCTCGGAGAGGCGCGTCGGCCGGCCTGTGGCGAGCCGGGCGCGCGCGTCGGCGATGGCGCGTTCGTCCTCGTCCTCGTGCGCGAGCAGGAGCGCCTTCTCGCGGGAACGGTCGATCACGTCGCTCGGCCGCCCGGGCCGCGCGTGCCGGCCGGTGGCGCGGAGGCGCGGCGAGATGCGGAGCGGCGGCGCGTCGAGCCACGAGCGGCCGGCGGGGACCGGCGCGGCCTCGCGCTCGGCCATCGCCTCCTCGTTGACGAAGAGGTGCCGGGTCGAGGAGAGGGCGAACGCGGCGCGCCAGACGCGGTGGGCGTCCGCGTCGCTCGGGGCCTCGGCGAACCACCGGGCGAGGGTGCGGAGATCGGCGGCGCGGTCGCTGCGGGTGAAGCGGCGGTCGTGCAGGCTCGCGACGGCGGAGAGCAGGGCGGGGATGGCGGCGCGGGCGCGGGCCCTGAGCTCCTCCGCCTGCGACGGCGCGCCCGGCCGGCCGATGAACCAGCCGCGGACGCCTTCGATCCGCGCCTCCCACCGCGCGGCCGCGGCCCGCTGGTCGGCCTCCTCGCCGTCGAGCGCGTCGGCGACCTCGCGCCTGCCGGCGCTGTCCGCGAGCCGCTGCGCCGCCGCGCCGTCGACCCGGCCGAGGAGCTCCGCGATGTCCGCCGTGGCGATGACGAGCTGGCCGACGAAGCGCTCGAGGTAGTCGATGAGGCGCTGCTTGTACGCGAGGAAGCTCGCCACGCCGGCCGCGTGCAGGTCGATGCTGCGCTGGAGGCTGCCCATGAACGCCTGCGCCTGCGTGGTGAGCTCGCCGAAGCGCGCGCGCAGCGCCGAGAGCGCGAGGTGGACCGCGCTGTCGTCGAGCTCCGGCCGGGAGAGCATCTGCGCGACGCTCTCCAGCAAGGTGCGGATGTCGTCGAGCGCCGCGGCCTGGAGCTCGCCGCGCTGCGCGAGCGCCTCGAAATAGGCGTCCACCGCGCGCTCCACCGCCTCTCCCTGCGGGGTGAGCTGGTACAGGAAGCGCGGTCGGTAGAACTCCTCGACGGTCGCGACATCCGCCGTGTCCAGGTGGGATTGCAGGTTCCCCCATTCGCAGAGCTTCTGGAGCGCCGCGTCCACGGCGGCCGGGTCGAGGCCGGTCTCCCGGACGGCGCGGAGGACGTCGGCTGGCCGGAGGTGCAGCACGAAGCGCTCCCGCGCCTCCACGAACGAGCGCATGATGGCGCGGTAGAGCGCCGCGTTCTCGGCCGTCAGGTAAGAGAAGGCTGGAAGCTTGGCCGGCGACTCTTCCATGATGACCGCACGCTCGCGCCGCGGGGCGTTGGCCCGCCATCGAACGCCGGCGCTACCTACTACCCGCGTCGCGGGGCCGTCAACGGAGGGGCGCGCGGCAGCGTCACGAAGCGCGCGCGGAGTGCATTGCTATTTGCCCGGTTGAATTCTCATGCACGGTGTTCTTTTGTTGCTGGGGCTCCCCGTCCGGAGGAGTTCGGATCGAGCTGGCCGTCCATCGAGCGACAGCCGAGAGGGTGCCATGGCGAGACATCACCGGAAGATCGCGATCTCGTGCGCGGCCGCTGCGATGGCGGTGACCGGCTTCGCGGGAACGGCGCGCGCGCAGGTCGCTGACGCGGTCTACGAGGACGTGAGGGACGTCATCGAGGATCTGATCCAGCGGGAGGTCGCCGAGGCGGTCGCCCCCAACCTGGTGTGCCAGACGGCGCGCCTGGCGAGCGCGGATCATCACCTGCAAGAATACGCAGGGATCGTCGACAAGCTCGAAGACGCGGCGGCGGGCCCGGAGAGGGAGGCGCTGGAGAAGAAACGCGGCGAGCTGAGGCTCGGCATAAAGAGCGGGTTCCCGATCCTCACCTATTTCCCCCTCACGCTCCAGCGGGTCTTCCGGCGGCAGTTCAGCGCGATCCGGACGAGCGTCACGGACGAGGTCGCGGGCTTCGCTGGGCACATGGTCTATGTCGGGCTGACGTCGAACGAGGGCCAGATACGAAGGCCGCAGGGGACGCAGAGCATCGAGCTCCTGCACAAGTTCGCGAGCGCCGACGACGCTCGCGCCGAGCGCGCGGCGCCCAGCAAGCTGACGTGGACCAGGCTCGACCCGCGGTCGCTGAGCCTCTGTGTCTCCGTCCTCAAGGAAGATCTCGCCGTCGGCGTCACCGGCGCTGGGGCGCAGTCGCCGCTCGAGCGGGATTGCGGCGCGAGCGCAGCGTCGGGGACCAGCTACGCCTGTGAGCTCGCGTTCGCCGTTCGCGCCATTCTCCAGAGGAAGGACGCCCTGGCGGAGGAGCACTTCATCAGGGCAGCCGCCGTCGTGGTCGGGGCGACCGCCGCGCAGGCCCTCGAGGTGACGGACGACGCCGTGAGGAGAAGGCTCCTGGACGAGGCGGTCCTGGTCACGAGAGACGTCCTGCGGGGCGGCAAGAAGCTCGACGAGATCCTCCCTGTCCTCTTGTCCGCCGCGTCCGCCGCGTCCGCCGCGTCCGCCGCCGAGGCAGACGCAGCCGCTCGTGCCCGGGAGCTGCGCTCGAGGTTGAGCAACCTCGAGCGCCTCCGGGTCCAGTGGAACATCGGCACGCGGGGCGGCGCGAACAACCTCGAACTCGTGAGCTTCGTGAACGTCATCGGCGCCGCCGGCGGCGCGCTCCGCGATCTCTGTGACAAGGACCTGATCGGCCAGGTCTGCGCCCAGATCGAGCGACAGTCCTCGGCGCTGACGAAGATCGGCGACCTCCAGGCGGACCTCTGGCCGGCGATCCGGCTCGCCAGCCAGGGCGAGTACGGGGAGGCAGCGAGCCGCGCGATCAGGACGTTCTTCTCCTCGCGGCCCGGAGGCGAGGGGGATCGGGTCGAGATCTACCGGCGCTTCGCCGAGGCGGTCATCGTCTACGTCCTCGCGACGGTCGACGACAAGATGCCTTCGGACGCCGACCGGGCCGCGTTCCGGGAGGCGTCCGTCGAGGTGCTCCGGGAGCTGGGCACGGGGGGCGGCATGGATCGCCCGTGGGGTCACGCCTTCTACAGGCCCGACATGGCGCTGCGCGTGTCGTGGAGCCCGAGCTACATCGACGGCGAGGGCGGATCGCCGAGGATCGTGCCGTCCGCGAACACCATCAACCTGCGCGGCGTCGTGCGTTATACGGATGCCTATTATTTCGCCCTCCAACCCTCCTTCATCGACCTCCTCGCCCCGCTGAGCGAGCTCGCGCTCCGGCGCTCGGAGGCGGTCGAGTACGAGGATTCGGGCCGTGTCCTCCTGAACGCCGTGACCCCTCGGATGGAGGTGATGATCGGCGTGCCCGCCCTCTCGAAGCACCTCGTCGTCTCCGGCGGCGCTTCCCTGCGCCTTTCGGCGCCCTTCAAGAAGAAGGATCAGGAGGGGTGCGACGGCGCCTGCTATCGCTACAAGTTCCTCTGGAACAAGAAGGACGATGTCGTCTCGGACCCGGCTGGGCTCGGGTTCATCGAGTTCGGATTCGGGATCAAGTACCTGCTCTGAAGCATCCCCTCGAATTTTCGGGAGAATTTGCCCCAGCGTTGCGCAGGTACACCTCCCCACAAGGGAAAGTGGCAGGCAATCACACGGCACGAACGCGTGATCGTGATCGTCATCGTGATCGTGATCGTGATCGTGCGCGTGATCGTGCGCGTGATCGTGCGCGTGATCGTGCGCGTGCGCGTGCGCGTGCGCGTGCGCGTGCGCGAGACACGTGGCTATCGACACATCCTTGTCAGCATGGCGGCGAAGCGTGACAGAAGGCGCTTGCCTTGCTCGACGTCCCGTGGTCCAAGAGTGGACGGTCGGTGTCGGACATGCCCGGTACATCGACGGGAAGGTCTCGCGAGTTGCGCGCTTTCGCGCACGCGCACGCGCACGACCACGCGCACGACCACGACCACGACCACGACCACGCGGGACCGGGAGGTCTGTGCGGCTCACACCCCAGGTCGTTTATGCAGCGTCGAGCCTGAACCTGCCTTCTGGCAAGTCTCACCTCGGGTGCCTTCCTTTGTTCGTCGGAGACACCTGGTCTTGCAACCACTTCGACGCACGAGAAGGGCACTTGTGCTCGTTCTTCTTGCGGGAAGAGCGTCTATTTATGCAATATGCAACCTGGGGTTTCACAGGGAGTCGAGGAGGCGAGGAGTAAAATCCAAAATCTCCCCGTCTCCCTGTTCAATTTTCCGCTGAAGATGCATGGGTGCAGGCGAACTGAAGCTGTTTACTTGACAGTTGTAGTGTCTCGATGCAGGATGCGCCTCGTGATGACGTACAAGCTCGACGAGCTCGCGGGCGAGGCGGGGGTGGCGCCGCGCACGGTGCGGTACTACGTGCAGCGCGGGCTCCTGCCGGCGCCGGAGTTCCGCGGGAAGGACACCTCCTACGGGCGAGAGCACCTCGCGCGGCTCCGCGCCATCAGGGTCCTCCAGCAGGCGCACTTGCCGCTCGAGGAGATCCAGGCGCGCCTCGCGGGCGCGGGCCTCGACGAGATCGAGCGCATCGCCTCGGGGGCGCCCCCGCGCGTCCTTGAGGCGCGATGCGCCGCCCCGGAGGAGGCCGCCGCTGCGCCGCGCGCCTCGAGCCCGCCCGCCGCCGCGCCGCGCGGCGCGCGCTGGGAGCGGGTCGAGATCGCCGACGGGGTGGAGCTCCACGTGCGGACCGACGCCCCCGAGAGCTCGCGGCGCATCGCCCTCGATATCGAGTCTCGCTACACAACCCTTGCCCCGAAAGGCTCGCGATGAACCCCTCCCACGATCCTTCGCACCCGTCGCCGATGTCGTGTCTTCGCACCTCCGAGGGCCACCCGGTCCCGCTGCTCGGCGTGTCCCTGTCGGGTGAGGTCCTCGGCGGCGCGGCGCGGCTCGTCGTGCGGCAGCGCTACCGGAACGAGGAACGCCGGCCGATCGAGGCGATCTACACCTTCCCGCTCCCGGGCGAGGCGAGCATCGCCGGCTTCGCCATGGAGTGCGCCGGCCGCAGGCTCGAGGGGGAGGTCAAGGAGCGCGAAGCGGCGTTCCAGGCCTACGACGAGGCCATCGCCACCGGCCACGGCGCGGCGCTGCTCGACGAGGAGCGGCGCAACGTGTTCACGGCGAGCGTCGGCAACCTCCTGCCGGGGGAGGAGACGGTCGTCGAGGTCGCGTTCGTGCAGGCGCTCACGGCCGACGAGGGGGCGCTGCGGCTCATGATCCCGACCCTCGTCGCGCCCCGCTACATCCCCGGCGCGACCGGGGGCGACCGGACCGCGCACGGCGTCCAGGAGCCCACGGGCGACGTGCCCGACGCCGACCGCATCTCCCCCGAGATCGCGCGGGTCGACTACGGGATCACCGTGGATATCGTCTTCGATCTCGGGCGCGACGTCGCGATCGAGAGCCCCTCGCACACGCTCTCGGTGCGCCGCGAAGAGGGGTATCGCCAGCGGGTCTCGCTACGGAACGACAAGGCCGCGCTCGATCGGGACATCGTGCTGCTCGCGGCAGGCGCGCCGGGCGTGCAGGCAGGCGTTGTGTGCGACAGGACCCCTGGCCAGGAGGGCACCTTCGCCCTCACCGTGGTGCCGGACCTCTTCGACACGCATGCACACACGAAGCGGGCGTCCTCCCGGCGCGACGTCGTGTTCGTCGTCGACGTGTCGGGTTCGATGCAGGGCGAGTCGCTCGACCAGGCGAAGCGCGCGCTCCGGCTGTGCCTCCGCCACCTCGCCGAGGGGGATCGGTTCGGCGTGATCGCGTTCTCCAGCGATTTCCGGGCGCTCGAGCCGTCGCTCGCCCCGTTCACGCAGGCGACCCTGAAGGCCGCTGACGCGTTCGTCGACGGCCTCCGCGCGGACGGCGGGACGGAGATGCTGAATCCGCTGCTCGCGGCCGTGGGCATGCTCGGCGACGCGGAGCGAGACCGCGTGGTCGTGCTGCTGACGGACGGGCAGGTAGGCAACGAGGCGCAGATCGTCGATCGCGTCGTCCAGCAGGGCAAGGGGGTGCGGATCTACACGTTCGGCATCGGCACGAACGTGAGCGATGTGCTGGTGAACGATCTCGCGCGCCGGACGGAGGGCGCCGCGGAGTTCATCCACCCGGGCGAGCGCATCGACGAGAAGGTCACGGCGCAGTTCGCGCGGGCGACGGCGGTCCGGGTCACCGGGCTGGAGGCGCGCTTCGAGGGGGTCGACGTCGGCGAGCTCGCGCCGGCCGAGCGCCCGGCGCTCGTCGACGGCGAGCCGTGGGTGGTCTACGGCCGCTACGGGCAGCCGGGGATGGGGCGGCTCTCGCTCCGCGGGACCCTGCGCGGGGAGCGCTTCCACCTCGATGTGCCGGTCGAGCTCGCGGCGGAGGCGTCGCGGCCCGGGCTCGAGGCGCTGTGGGCGGGCGCGCGGGTGCGGGAGCTGGAGGAGTCGGAGCGCGGGCTTTCCGGCAAGCGTGCCGAGGCGATGCGAAAGCGCATCGTGGACCTCGCGGTCCGGCATCGGGTGGCGTCGAAGCACGCGTCGTTCGTGGTGATCGAGCGGCGGACGGGCGACCGGCGCGCCCACGGGCAACCCGAGGCGCGGCCCGTGCCGGTGAGCGCGCCGGCGGGGTGGGGGATGTCGAGCCACCGCGGCCCGGCGGCGCCGGCCGCGGTGTACGCCGCGATGCCGATGGGCGGGGGTGGCCCGTGGAAGGGCGGCCCGGGCGGCCCCGTCGTCATGAGATCCAGGGCCCCCGCGCCTGCTGCCACGGCGGGCGCCGCCCCGCCGAGGGCGGCGCCCGCCGTGGCCGGTCTGCTGGCGCGCGCCAAGCAGCTCTTCCAGCCGGGCGAAGGCGCCGCGGCCGTGCGCGGCCCGGCCGCCGCCGCGCCGGGCGGCCCCGCGTCGCCGCACCACGTGCCCCCGCCGGCTCCGGCCCCGGTCGCCGCGCCGGCGCCGAGCGCCGTTCCAGGTGGGGTCTCGTCCCAGGGGGACGGCCTGGGGCGCCTCTTCGAGGAACAGCTCGCGTCCGGGCTGTGGGAGCGCGGCGACTCGACCGATCTCGGCCGGCTCTCCAGCACGGCCCTGTGCCTCGCGGCGTGCCATGACCAGGGCGTCGACTCGGCCCACCCCATCTACGGCGCCCAGATCGCCAAGGCGATCGAGGCGCTCTGCGCGCTGGCCGCGTCGCTCCTCCAGCGCGGCGGCGCCGACGGGGAGGTGGCCGCGGCGCTCGCGGCGGCCTACCTCGTCGCGGGCGGCCGGCGGCTGCGGGCGCAGGTCCGCGACGCCGTGGCGGCCGCCGCGCCCGAGGCGGTGCGCGCGCTGCTCGGCGAGCTCGGGGACGCCAAGGCGCTCAGGCTGAGGGTCGAGGCGCTGCACGGCGCATGACAGGCTCGCCGCGGCCGGATGGTCGCGGCAGTCCTCGCGCCGCGTTCACGGATACGTATCGTCCCCGCCCTTCGTGCCGGCTCCCGGGCGGGCCGCGCCAGCCGGTGCCGCGCCAGCCGGTGCAGCCGGTGCCGCGCCAGCCGGCGCCGCGCCAGCCGGTGCCGCCGGTGCCGCGCCAGCAGGGCGAGCGGGGCCCTCCGGGAGCTGCGCTGTCCCCTCGATCACGATCTCCACGCGCGGCTCCTGCGGTTGCGCCGGGGCGCCGCCGCCCGCGTCGGCAGGCGGCAGATCGGCGAAGCTCGCCAGGCTGAGCCGCGCGAGGGGCACGCCGGCCTCCTTGGGCTGCGCCAGGAAGAGCAGCACGGCGCGCGCCTGCGCGACCGTCACGTCCCAGCCGTTGCGCCACGCCACGCCAGGCGTGCCGCTCGCCGTGTGGCCGACGACCTGGTAGGCGAGGCCCTTGAGCGGCTCGTTGCTGCGGATGATCGCGGCGATGTCCCTCAGCACCTTCTCCCCCGCCGGGGAGAGCGCGTCGCGGTTCCCCTTGAACAGGGCCCGGCTCGGGATCGAGATGACCACGCGGCCGTCGCGCGGCGCGACCGTGACGTCTCCGGCGGCGACCGGCAGGAACGCCCTGAGGACGTCGCTGTCGCGCTCCGACGCCGGGCGGGCCCCGGCCGGCTCGCCGCGCGGCGGCGTCGCGCCCGGCTCGACGTCGAGGCCCGAGATCGGATCGTTCGCCCAGTGTGGATCGGCCGCGGCGCCGCCGCGCGGGCCCTGCTCCTCCAGCTGGCGGACGCGCGCCTGGCTGGCCACGAGCTCGCGCTGGAGGCGCTCGGACCGGTCGAGCTGAGCTTGCCATTCGAACTCGGTGTAGCCGCACCCGGCGAGGAGCGCAGACGCGACCAGCGCGGCCAGGCCGCGCCCGGCGAAAGCGGCCCGGAGGGCGCGGGGAGGGGAGGCCTCGGCGCGCCTCTTCGCGCTCACCTCTGCGACACCCGAAACAGGCAATTGCACTTTGCAGGCTCCTTCTCGCCGGATCATCCGGACCCATCCTTCTCGCGCCGGTGCGCTGAGCGGGCGGGAGCCTATCCGAGCGGCGGTGATCCCACAAGGCGCGGCCGGGCCGGGGCGCGCCCCGGCCTCGAAGACCTCGGCAGGGGACCGGGCTGAGGGACCGGTCCGCTCCGGGATCGATCCGCCCGCGCGCGGTCCCGCGCTCGTTCGCGATGCGGGTGAGCCTGCCTACGACAGCCGCTCGTGGCCGGCGCCGTTCGGCAGCGAGGCCTGGTGCATTTTCCTGCGGTGCTCGAGCTCGGCAGAGATGAGCCGCACGAGCTCCGTCGAGAGGACGATCGCCTCCCGAGGACCATATCCATGTTTGCTCAGCTCCCGCGCGACCGACTTGGCCAGGATCTTCATCGCCGAGTCGATCTCTCCCGGCGTCTTCGATGTCGACGTCGAGAAGAGGCTCGTGGTCATCTGGGTGTCGGCGCCTCGCCCCTGGCCGTCCTCGGGCGTTCGGCGCAGCGTCGGCTCGAGCTCCGGAGGCGCCGCGCTCCGGAGCGATGGCCGATCGAACGCGTGGCTTTCGTGGTTTTCGGCCGATGCGGGCGTCGTCGTGCTCGTCGTGCTGTCCGTATGCAGCGATCTCATGTTGTGCGCGCTCACGGTGGAACCCCGTCTTTGTTTAACGGTTTTCTCGCCTTCGTCCTTTGTTCCCGCGCGAGAGGCGCTGTTCATCTCGAGCTCATGCCGCTCGTCGCCGCGGCAGACATTGATGGATTTACGTCGCGAGACGAAGCTGACGGCAAAAGCAGGAATGGCACCTGCCGGGGTGGTGTGGAGGCGGACCACGTCGGCCCCTGACCCCCACGATAGCAGGGCTCCGATGAAGGGCATCACTTCATCGGTTGTTCGCGCACGAACACCCATGTTCGCGCGCCGCCGGCGATGCGCGGCGTCTCCCGCCGCCCACGCTGCTCAGGGATCCTCACGTGGCCTGGCGAGGTCTCGTGCCGCCGTGAACGATCTGGGCCACTCGACACACCGGGGCTGGCGCACGATGACCGCGCGTTCAGCGCCTGACATGGAAAACGCCGGTCGACGCCGAGGGGCGCTCGCGCGAGGCTGCAACTCTGAACGTGCGCGCCAACGCTCCGCCCGCAGGGCGCGCCGTCCGCGGTGCGCTGCGAGCGCGAGAGATGGCTTGCCTGGGGCAGACGCGGGTGCGTCTGGCGCGCTCGCAGCGCGGGGCGCCGCCGCCCGCCCTGCGCTCCGCCGGGGAGCGCGGACGCACGCGTGCACGGATGACGAACAATCGACGTTGAGCACGGATGGCGAATCGGATGTTCGCTGGTTGGACAGGGCTTGTTAGGAAATGCGCGCCTTCCATTGACGATGTGTGTTTTCTGCGGTACTCGATGGAATCGTTGGCGGCCCGACGCTGCGGCGCCATGGGCGTCCGGAGGGAATGCCGGGCTCGTGGAGCCGGCGGCGCGGTCGATCGACGCGACGTCCTTGTTTCCGTGTGCCGCTCCATGGCGCCGTTCGCTGCGGCTCGGCCCACGCCGGACGTTCCGAGTTCATCTTGTGTAGGGGGGAAGTATGGCCACACTGTGCAGGCCGGAGGTCGCGGTTCCGGAGTTCATCATCACGCGGGAAGATACGCTGAAGCTGGCGGAGCAGCTGCACGCGAGAAACCCGCAGCTGAAGCTCGTGCTGCGGCTCATCAACGGCACCGGGGTGCAGAAGCGGCACATCGTGCAGCCTCTGGAGCAGGCGCTCGCTCACCCTGGTTTCGAGATCCGAAATAGAATTTACGAACGGGAGGCCAAGCGACGGGTGCCGCCGGTGGTACGGCAGGCGCTGGAGAACGCCGAGCTCACGGCGCGGGACATCGACGCCATCATCTTCGTCTCGTGCACCGGCTTCATGATGCCGTCTATGACGGCCTATCTGATCAACGCCATGGGCTTCCGGCACGACACGCGGCAGATCCCCATGGCGCAGCTCGGCTGCGCGGCCGGGGCGGCGGCCATCAGCCGCGCGCACGACTTCTGCGCGGCTCACCCGAAGACCAACGTGCTCATCGTGACCTGCGAGTTCTGCTCCCTCTGCTACCAGCCGACGGACGATGACGTCGGATCGCTCCTGTCCGACGGCCTCTTCGGGGACGCGGTGGGCGCGGTCGTCGTCCGGGGCAGCGGAGGCACCGGCATCCGGCTGGAGCGGAACGAGGCTTATCTCATCCCGGACACCGAGGAGTGGATCTCGTACGCCGTCAAGGACACCGGGTTTCACTTCCGGCTCGACAAGCGGGTCCCCGGGACTATGAAGCCGCTCGCCCCCGTGATGCACCGGCTCGTCGCGAGCCACGGCTGGGACGTGGGCAACCTCGACTTCTACATCGTCCACGCGGGCGGTCCGCGCATCCTCAACGATCTGTGCAAGTTCCTGGAGGTGCCCCAGGAGGCGTTCCGGTACAGCAGGGCCACGCTGACGGAATACGGCAACATCGCGAGCGCGGTGGTGCTCGACTCTCTAGGACGCCTGTTCGCGGACAGGCCGATGCCCGACGGCGCGCGCGGCGTGATCGCGGGGTTCGGCCCGGGGATCACGGCGGAGATGGCCGTCGGTTCCTGGGTGAACGATCACGGCCAGAGCAGGGGCGGAGCGCGTTCGTCCGCCGCCGCGTGACCGCGGCCCTGTCGCTCCTGCCATGTAAATCGTGTGAGAAGAGGAAGGGAAGGCTGATGACCAACGCATCGCTCAAGACGCCGTCGCTGAAGTTCACGCTCGGAGGTGACCGTCCCGTCTGCCGCATGGGGTATGGCGCCATGTACCTGACCGGGCCGGGCTACTGGGGGCCGCCGGCCGACCCGGACGCGGCCGTCCGGCTCCTGCGGCGCGCCGTCGACCTCGGGGTCAACTTCATCGACACCGCCGACGCCTACGGCCCGGACACCAACGAGCAGATCATCCGCCGCGCCCTCCATCCGTACCCGGCGGGGCTCGTGATCACCACCAAGGGCGGGCTGCTGCGCTCCGGACCGGAGGACTGGACCGTCCAGGGGCGCCCGTACATCGTCCCGTGCGGGCGACCGGCGTACCTCCGCCAGCAGGTGGAGATGAGCCTGCGGAACCTCGGGCTAGAGCGCATCGAGCTCTATCAGCTCCACCGCATCGACCCGGCCGTACCGCTGGCCGATCAGCTCGGCGAGCTCGCGCGGCTCAAGGAGCAGGGCAAGATCCACCATATCGGCCTCTCCGGGCAGCCCGAGGTCACCGTGGAGCAGCTCGCCAAGGCGCGCGAGATCACCGAGATCGCCGCCGTGGAGAACCTGTACAACGTCGCGGACCGCTCCGGGGAGAAGGCCCTGCGGTACGCCGAGCAGCACGGCATGGCGTTCATCCCGTGGTTCCCCATGGGACACGGCGACCTCGCCAAGCCCGGCAGCGTCCTCTCCGGGCTCGCCAAGGAGCGCGGCGCGACGCCCGCCCAGCTGGCCCTCGCCTGGCTGCTGCACAGGTCGCCGTCCATCCTCGCCATCCCCGGCACCTCGTCCATCAAGCACCTGGAAGAGAATTGTCGCGCGGCGGACATGAAGCTCGACGAGAGCGAGCTGGCCGCCATCGAGGACGCGGCCGCTGCCGCGAAGACGTGGCGTCCATCGACGTCGGAATCGGGGTCCGCCCACACGAAGGAGATGCCATGAGCACCCTGCAGCAAACCAGCGCCGCCCACCCGAACGTCCAGAAGCTGCGCACCCTCTACGCTGATCTGTCGCGCATCGGGGAGTTCGTCGCCGACGACATGGTCCTGCATACCGCGCACCGGGAGCTCTGCCGCGACAGGGCCGCCGGCCGCGTCGTCGGCAAGGCGGCCACCGCCGCCCACGAGCGCGAGCTGATCCGCATGACCGGCGGCACCCTGCGGATGGACGTGCAGCACATCTTCGCCAACGATCACTTCGGCGCCGCGTTCGGCGTGCTGCGCGCCCACCTCGGCGGCGCGAGCCTGGCGATGCCGTTCTGCGGGGTCTGGCGCTTCCGCGGGGGCCTGATCACGGAGCACTGGGAGAACGCGTACGACGTGGCCTCCGTGATGGCGTTCCTCGGCGACGAGAGCGGCGCCCCGCCCGCCTGAGGCGCCGAGGCGCCGCGCCACGAGGCCTCAGCGGGGGTGCGAGGCGAGGCGCAGGGCCGCGCCGCGAGGGCCTCGCCCCCACCCTTTGTCGTTCCCGCCATCCGCCCGGATCTGCTACTGCTGCGCGCCGCGCCGGTGCCCTCCCGGGCACGGCGAGCTCCCCCGGGGAGCGCGCTCGCCGCACGTCAGCCATGGCTCAAGGTTACCTCTTCCTGATCATCGCCCTCGTCTTCAACGCGACAGCGAACATCCTGATGAAGCTGGCGTCGCGGCGCGTCCCCTCGATGGAGGGGTTATCCCTCGTCGAGAAGGGCCTCGCGCTCGTCAAGAACTACCACCTCGTGCTGGGGCTCGTGCTCTTCGCGTCGAACATCCTGTTCTACGTCCTGGCGCTCAAGCGCATCAACCTGTCGATCGCCTATCCGATCATGTCGTCGGGCGGCTTTCTGCTCATCTCGGTCTTCTCCGTCTACTTCCTGCACGAGACGCTGACGGCGCTTCAGATCGGCGGCATCGTCCTGATCGCGGCGGGGATCGCGCTGCTCGCGTACAACATCACCTAGGCCTCCGGCCGGCCTCCGCGGCGCGACGTCGGACCGCCGGACCGGCTTGCCGGTCCGCCCGCCCTCGGCGTAGGGCCGTGGTACGGTGGCGCGCGCCTCGCGCCCGAACGCCCTCACCCCGGAGACCGCCGCCATGCGCAGCCGAACGCTCCCGCGTGCCTTGCTCGCCGTGCTCCTCGCGACGCCCCTCGCGACGCCCCTCGCGACGACCGCGTGCCACGGCGCCCGGAAGGACGCCGCGCACCCCTCGCCTGGCCGGGCCGGCGCCGCCTGCGGGCGCGGCGATCCGATGACGCGGACCGAGCTCTTCTTCGGCCTGGACCGGTTCGAGCTGCCCCCCGTGACGCAGGCAGAGTGGCAGCAGTTCGTCGACACGGCAATCACCCCGCGCTTCAAGGACGGGCTGACCCAGTTTGATGTCGACGGCCAGTACCTCGCGACGACGGGGAAGCTGATCCGCGAGGACAGCCGGCTGATCATGCTCCTCCACGACGGCGGCCAGGTCGCCTCGGACGCCATCGACGCGATCCGCGAGGAATACAAGGTTCGCTTCAACCAGGAGTCCGTGCTGCGTGTCGACGAGCCCGTCTGCGTCGGCTTCTGACGCCTGGAACTGCTGCTGAAGGGGAGCTCCGCCCGCCGCGGGGACAGCGCGTGTCCCGCGCGCGTCTGTTCAGAACACCGCCTGTGCTCCCTCCTCGGCGGGCGCCTGATCGCGAAGATTTCTTGACCCGAGGGGGGTTGGGAGACAGAGTTTTATCACGAATACCAGGCTTCGGTCTGGCGCATGGCCGCGCGTTGCATTACGTGCATCCGCCGGCGCGCTCGTGCCTGGCGTTCACACGATAAGCGTTCGACGCGAGCGCTCCTGCTTGGCTCCAGCGGGAGCAAGGAGATCCCCGTGCTGATGAGGCTTCGCTGGCGGTCCGGATGGGCCATGGTGAGTGTGGCTGTCCTTGGGTGCTCGGGCGCCGATGCGCCTCCTACGGAGGAGGAGAGCGTCTTGGAGAGCCAAGATGAGTTGCGCTACGACTTCCATGCACCCGCGTCTGGAAGGACGGTGTTCGCGGACGTCGTGGCCATAGATCAGATGTTCGTCTACGATCGTCTCGGCGCGTTCAACCCTGGGGGCATGGTGTACGCGCTCCGCCGGGACGTGGTGGCCGCCGATCCGTCGAAGCCCATCGGTCCTGGCAACGCGACGCTGCGGCCGGGCAAGCGCCCGAGGCCCCTCGTCCTGCGGGTCAACGCCGGCGACAGGCTCTCCATCTCGTTCACCAACTGGCTCACGCCCGCGACCGGCGCGCTGCCGAGCACCTCCGCGTCGACCCGAGACGCCTCGATCCAGGTGGTCGGGCTCCAGATCCGGAACATCGACGCGCTCGCGGGCGACGTCGGGAAGAACGAGAGCTCGCTGGCCGCGCCCGGCGAGACGCGCAAGTACGAGCTCTTCGCCGGCCGCGAGGGCACGTTCCTCATGCACAGCGGCGGCGCCATGGTCGGCTCGGAGCCTGGGCCGGGGCGGCGGATCTCCCAGACGCTGTACGGCGCTGTCACGGTGGAGCCGCCGGGCGCGGTCGCGTACCGCTCGCAGGTGACGGCCGCCGAGCTCTCGGCCGCCTCCCTGCACCCCTCGAACCCGGACGGCACGCCGCGCATCGACTACAACGCGGTCGACGCGTCCGGTCAGCCGATCCTGAAGATGATCGACGACGCCGGCGAGATCGTGCACGGCGACGTCAACGCCGTCATCGCGGGCTTCGACGAGACGGAGGTCGGCTCCCCGGTCTCCGAGAACATGGGCTATTTCCGCGAGTTCACGGTGCTCTTCCACGACATCCTGAGCGTCGTGCAGCCCGTCGCGGAGTACCAGGCGGACCCGCGCTACAACGGCGTGCGCACCGGCTTCGGCATCAACTACGGCGCCGCCAGCCTGGGCAGCGCCGTCTTCGCCAACAAGCAGAGGATCGGCCCGAGCAAGCGCTGCGAGGAGTGCAAGTTCGAGGAGTTCTTCCTGAGCTCGTGGGTCAACGGGGATCCGGCGCTGAACATCGATCGGGACGACGCCGGCAACGCGACGGAGGCCCTCTATCCGGACGACCCCTCCAACGTATCCCACGGTTACCTCGGGGATCCCGTCCGCATCCGGAACCTCCACGCCGGCCCCAGCGAGACGCACGTCTTCCACCTCCACGGCCACCAGTGGCTGCGGTCGCCGGGCAACGAGAAGAGCGCGTACATCGACTCGCAGACCATCGGCCCGAGGGCCGCCTACACGTATGACATCACCTATGGCGGAGGCGGCAACCGCAACCTCTCCGTGGGAGACGCCATCTACCACTGCCACCTGTATGCCCATTTCGCGCAGGGCATGTGGGGGCTCTGGCGCACACACGACGTCTTCGAGGCGGGCACGCCGGACCGCTCGCTCCCGGACGGCGAGCTCGCGGCGGGGACGCCCACGCCCGCCGTCGTGCCGATCCCCGGCGTCGCGCTGGCGCCGATGCCGACCTACGAGCGGACGTCGGTCAGGACGGCCGGCGGGAAGACCGTGGCGCGCGACCCCATGCCGGGTTATCCGTTCTACGTCGCCGCGGTCGCGGGGCACCGGCCGTCGCAGCCGCCCCGCGACATGGAGCACGACGGCGGGCTCCCGCGCCACTACATCGCGAACGTCCCGCCGGGGGGCGCGGCGGTCGGCGGCCGCGGCCTCTTCGACGTGCAGCTCTCCAAGGCCGACGTGCAGCTCTTGCCGAAGGACGGCACCCCGTCGGAGGTGGCGGCCGCCAACTTCCACGCGGGCGCGTTCCCGGGCGCCGTGCGCGCGCCGGAGCGCTACGGCTTCCCCGTCAAGGGCTACCCCGCCTTCACGGCGGCCGGCAAGCCGGCGCTCTTCCTCGTGAACGGCCAGCCGCCTGCCGCGGGCGCCCCCTTCGCGGACCCGTGCCCGCCGAACGCGCCGGTGCGCACCTACCGCGCGGCCTACGTCCAGACCAACGCCCCGGTGAACCGGGCCGGCTGGCACGACGCGCAGGCGCGCATGATCGTCCTCGAGAAGGACGTCGAGGCCACCCTCGACGGCACGAGGGCGCCGGAGCCGCTGTTCATCCGCGCGCAATCCGGCGAGTGCGTCGTGTTCCACGCGACGAACCTCATCCCGGCGGCGCTCGCGGCGGACGACTTCCAGATCTTCACGCCCACCGACGTCATCGGCCAGCACATCCACCTCGTGAAGTTCGACGTCACCTCCTCGGACGGCGGCGCGAACGGCTTCAACTACGAGGACGGGGCCCTCGCGATGGAGGAGGTGGTGGCGCGCATCCAGGCGGCCAACGCGCTCGGCGGGGCGCTCGCCGCCGGCGTCAGGAGCGGCGAGCCCGGGGCGCGCGTGCGGCTCGAGGACCCGAGGCGCCACCCGCGCATGACCACCCCGTCGCTCGGGGCGCAGACCACGACACAGCGCTGGTTTGCCGATCCGATCATGAGCGAGGCCGGCCAGGACCGCGCGCTGAGCACGGCCTTCACCCACGATCACTTCTCGGCCTCGTCGCACCAGCACCACGGGCTCTACGGCGGCCTCGTCGTCGAGCCGGCCGGCTCGATCTGGCGCGATCCGGAGACCGGAGCGCTCTTCGGCAATCGCAGCGACGGCGGGCCGACGAGCTACCGCGCCGACATCCTGTTTCCCCCGGGCGACCACCGGAGCCCGTTCCGCGAGTTCAACCTGAGCATCGCCGATTACGGCCCCGTCTACGACGAGTGCGGCCGGCCGGTGAACCCGTCGTCACAGGCGCCGGCGCCGCTGCCGGTGGCCATCACCCATGGGCCCTCCACCCCCGACGCGATCTCGTGGCGTGACTCGGGCGTCGGGCTCATCAATTACCGGAACGAGCCGATCCCCCTCCGGATCGCCGAGCGCAACTGCAGCACGCGCGCGGTCGTCCAGAAGAGCGGCGACGCCGGCGCCATGCACAACGTCTTCAGCTCGCGTGTCCACGGCGATCCCGCGACGCCGCTGCTGCGCGCGTACGAGGGCGATCGCACGCTCATCCGCCTCACCCAGGGCGCGCAGGCGGAGCAGCACGTGTTCACCGTGCACGGGAAGAAGTGGCTGAACGAGTCGACCGATCCCGACAGCGGCTACGCCAACGGGCAGGCCATCGGCGTCTCGGAGCAGGCCGACCTCGCGCTCGACGCGGCGCCCCTCTTCCGGAAGAACGCGGCGGGCGGCGCGGACTACCTCTATGCGGGCGCGCCGACGGACGATCTCTGGGAGGGGCGGTGGGGCATCCTGCGCGTCCACGGCGAGCGGCAGACGGATCTCCTGCCGCTCTCGGGCGCGTCGCTGCCGAGTGGCAGGCACCGGAAGGACGAGGTGTGCCCGCCCGAGGCGCGGAAGAGGGCGTATGTCGTCCACGCGATCACCGCGAAGGGCAACCTGCCGGGCGATCGCCTCACGTACAACCCGACGTACGGGCTCCACGATCCCAACGCCATCCTGTTCGTCCTCAAGGAGGATCTGGCCGCCCTGCGCTCGGGCGCGCGCCCGCCCGAGCCGCTCGTCCTGCGCGCGGCGGCCGGCGAGTGCGTCGAGGTCACGCTCGTCAACGACCTGCCCGAGGATCTGCCGAAGTCGCCTCACTGGAACTACAACGCTCCCATCGTCGACGGGTTCAACGTCAACCAGGTGAAGCCGTCGAACCGCGTCTCGCTGCACGCGCAGCTCGTGGGGTATGACGTCACGGCGAGCGACGGCGCGAACGTGGGCGAAAACCCCGATCAGACGGTCGAGCGCGGGAAGCAGCGGACGTACACCTGGTACGCCGGCGACATTTCCGTGACGACCCGGGGCAACGTCCGCTGGCAGCCCGTCGAGCTCGGCGCCGTGAACCTCAAGGACATGGCGGACGTGGTGAACCACCCGATGCATGGCGGGATCGGCGCGCTGATCGTCGAGCCGGAGGGCGCCGTCTGGTACCCGAGCCGGGACTCGCGCGCGGCCGCCCAGGTGAAGTACCGGGACCAGAACGGCTCCGAGATCTGGTTCCGCGAGTTCGTGCTCCTCTACCAGGACGAGGTGCCCTTGCAGTCGGATCAGGCGGCTTTCCTCTGCCTCAACCCGGCCCTGGGCTGCGGCGCCACCCTCGCGAACGTCGCTGGCCCTCCCGATCCCGACTTCACTGGCCACAAGGCGTTCAACTACCGCGCCGAGCCCATCTGGGCGCGGCTCGGCGTGGGGCCGGACGCGCCTCTCGGCACCCGCCCGGGCCTCGACGTCAGCGGCGTCTTCAGCTCGGCGGGGCGCGGCGATCCGGCGACGCCGATCTTCACGGCGGGGCGCAATGACCGCGTGCGCTTCCGCGTGCTGCAGGCCTCGGGGCACCGGCGCCAGCACTCGTTCGGGCTCTCGAACACGGAGTGGGCGTACAACCCGTGGGCGCAAGGCTCGGGGTCCCGGTACCAGGGCCGGAACAGCAAGAGCTTCGCCGTGAGCGCGCACGGCGGCATCGGCCCGATGACCGCGTGGACGGTGACTCCCTACTTCAGGTCGGGCGGCATGTTCGATGTCCCCGGCGATCGCCTCTACATGGACCAGTCGAACGCCATGCTCACCGGCGGGCTCTGGGGCATCTGGCGGGTCACGCCGTGAGCGGGAGGAGGGGCCTGTGATGCGACGGATCTCGATGGACGGCGCCTCGATGGGCGCGCGCGGACTCTGGCTCTCGCTGGCCTGGCTCAGCGCCTCGACGGCGCTCGGCTGCGGCCGGAGAGAGGCGCTCCCTGCCTCGCAGGACCCGGGGGCCGAGCGGCCGGCGCAGCTCGCGCCGCCGGCGCAGCCCGAGGAGCCCGAGGAGCCCGCGGCTCCCCTGCAGGAGAGCCGGGTCGAGCGCGATGGGCTCTCCATCGCGTTCGCCCTGCGGCCGCTGGATCGCGGCCAGCAGGGCGGGGGGAGCGGCCTCGGGGCGGCGCCGGCCGCGGCGGTGGCGGGCTCCGACGTCGTGGCCGAGTTCACCATCACCGACGCGTCCACGGGCGCGCCGGTCCGTGGCCTCACGCCCCTCGGCTGGATGTCGCGCCGCGCCGGGGCGGACGGCGCCGCCGCGGCGCGCTTCTCCGGCGGCGCGCCCGTGGCGAGCCTCGCCAGCGGCGCGGTCGACGCCGCGCCGGACGAGGCGGCGTGCCGGGGGAAGATCAAGAGCTTCATGGCGGGCCTCCTGTCCGTGCGCCCCGAGGTCGACATGAACGCCTACCTCCTCTGGACGCTGAACCAGGACAACACTCTCTCGGCCATCAACCCGCAGGTCGCCCTCGCCAGGACGCAGCTCCGGAGCGTGGTCAGCCTCGCGGGCCGCGGCGTCTCGTTCGTCATGCACCCCGACCGGGAGAGCCTCTACGTCACGCTCCGGGGCGGGCAGGGCCTCGCCGTTGTCGACACGCGGCGGGGGCTCGTCCGGACGAACGTCCCCGTCGGCCAGGATCCGTCGCGCGTCGTGGTCGCCCCCGACGGGCGCACGGTCTGGGTGGGCAACGACGGCGACGGGACGGTGAGCGTGATCGACGCCCGCTCGACGGACGTCCTGAAGACGCTCCCGGTCGGCCCGGGCCACCACGAGATCGCCTTCACCGGCGGCGGCCGCGCCGCGTGGATCACGAGCCAGCAGGGGGAGTCGGTGGCCGTGGTGGACGGCGAGACGCTCGAGCCGCTCGGCGAGATCGCGGTGGGCGAGGGGGTCGTCTCCATCGCGGCGAGCGATGAAGCGGGCGTGGTCCACGCGGCGAACGCCGCGCGCGGCGAGGTCGTGATCCTCGACGTCGCGCGCCGCGCCGTCGCCGGGCGTGTCGCCCTGAAGCCCGGGCTCGGCGCGCTCCAGTTCGACCCGCGCGGGCGGTTCTCGTTCGCGCTGAACCCGGCCGCGAACGAGGTCGCCGTCCTCGACGGCGCGACGGGCGCGGTGGCGCACACGCTCACCGGGCTGGCCGCGCCGGACGCGGTCACCTTCACCGGGTCCTTCGCCTACATCCGCAACCGGGGCGCCGCGCGGGTCTCGCTCGTCGACCGGTCGGCCCTCGGCGGCCCGGCGGCCCCGCCCCTCGTCGACATCGCGGTCGGCCAGGGCCCGCCTCTGGCCGCCGCGGCGCCGCCAGGGCCGGCCGCGCTCGCCACGCCCATCGCCCCCCTGCCCGAGGGCAACGGCGCCCTCGTCGCGAGCCCGGCCGACAGGGCGCTCTACGTCTACGTGGAGGGCATGATGGCTCCGATCGGCACCTTGCCGAGCTACGGCCGCGAGCCGCGATCGATCCTCGTCGAGGACAGGTCGCTCAAGGAGGTGCGTCCGGGCGTGTACGCGACCACGGTGCGCCTCGGCGAGGGGGGGCTCTACGACGTCGAGCTCCTCCTCGACCGCCCGCGGACGGGGGTGTGCCTCGAGGCGACCGTGGCGCCCGCGCGCTGCGCCCCGGGCGACGGCGAGGCCGACGCGTCCGGCTGCGGGGGCGATCCCGTGAAGGACATCGCGATCGCGCCGCTCTTCGAGCCCGACCTGCGGCTCGCGGCGGGCGAGCCCGCGACGCTGCGCTTCCGCGCGACCGCCGGCGAAGGGGGCCCTCCGCTCGACGCGCTCGACGTTGAGGACATCGAGGTGATGGTCGTCCGGTTCCCGGCCGGGTACCGCTTCCGCGGCGCGCCGCGGGCCGAGGGGGACGGCACGTTCTCCGTCTCGTTCACCCCGCCCGCCCCGGGCCAGTACCGCTTCCTCGCCGCCCTCCCCGGGCGCGGGGCGCCTGTCGGCGCGCTCCCGTTCGTCCCGCTGCGGGTCTCCGCGCGCGGCGCCGGCGCGCGGGTCGGAGGTGCGCGATGAGGCCCGGGGCGGCCCTCGCCGCGGCGGCTCTCGCGCTCGCGATCTCCTCGGCCGCGCGCTTCACGCCCGCGGAGGGCAAGGCGCCGCGCGTGGAGCGGATGAAGATCGGCGGCGTCTCCCGGGAGGACGACGCCGCCGCGGCGCGGTACTTCACCAACACCGAGCTCGTCGACCAGCACGGCCGCGCGCACCGCTTCTACGACGGGCTGCTGCGGGGCCGGAAGGTGCTCATCAACTTCGCCTTCACCTCGTGCAAGGGCGTCTGCCCCACGATGACGGCGAACCTCGCGCGCGTGCAGGCGCTGCTGCGGGCGCGCGGGCAGGCGGTGACGATGCTGACGATCACGGTCGACCCGGAGAACGACACGCCGGCCGCGCTGAAGGAGTACGCCGCGAAGTTCAAGGCGGGCGAGGGCTGGTACTTCCTGACCGGCACGCCCGAGAACGTCGCCACGGTGCTGAAGCGCCTCGGCGGCCAGGTGCGGCGGCCCGACGAGCACACGATGACGCTGCTCGTCGGCGACACGTCGACCGGGATGTGGCTGAAGGCGTTCGCCACCGAGGAGCCCGAGGCGCTCGCGCGCGCCGTCCAGCACCTCAACGACCCACGGTGAGGCCGACATGCGTTTCCTGTCGCTCGGTGCATCGAAAGCGCTGGTCCTGGCCGGCGCGCTCGCCGCGGCCTCGTGCGGCCGCGGGGGCGCGCCTCCCGGCGAGCACGCCGCCCCCGCTGCCGCGGGGCCGCCTGGGCGCCCTCCGGACGTCGCCGCTGCCGCGGGGCCGCCCGGGCTCTCCGCGGACGGCGCGGCGGAGGTGCGCGCCTCGCCGGCGACGGGCGTCGAGGTGCTGGACGAGGAGCTCGTAGATCAGGACGGCCGCCCCGTCCGTCTGCGCGAGCTCGCCAGGGACCGGGTGCTCGCCGTCAATTTCATCTTCACGACCTGCACGACGATCTGCTCGCCGATGACGGCCATCTTCGGCCGGCTCCAGGCCGAGCTCGGCGGCGCGCTGGACCGGGACGTGCGGCTCGTCTCGATCTCGCTGGACCCCGCGATGGACACGCCGGAGCGGCTGAACGCGTACGCCGAGAAGTTCGGCCGGCGGAAGGGCTGGTCCTTCCTGACGGGGCGGCGCGAGCGCGTGAACCGGGTGCTGGACGCGCTCGGGGGGCGCGCGCCCATCAAGGAGCGGCACGCGCCGATCACGCTCATCGGGCGCGAGGCGGAGGGCCGCTGGACGCGGGTCGAGGGCATCGCGCCGCCGGGGCGCCTCGCGGACGAGGTCCGGGCGTTCCTTCCGCCGCGAGGGGCAGCGGCGCGGAGCGTGGGTGGTGGCTAGGCTGGGGGCCCGTTCCGGGAGGGCGCGGCTCGGTCTCCTGGCCGCGGTGCCGGTGGGGATCTGCGCGGTCGCGGCGTGGGCGCTCGGCCGCGACGAGCATGCGCCCCGGGCGTACGCGCCTGCGGCGGGCGAGGCGGCGTCGTGCGAGGAGCTCTCGCCGGCCGCCCGGCGCGGCAAGCGCATCTACCAGCGCGGCGCGACCGAGGACGGCCGGGCCGTCGAGGGCGCGATCGCCGGCGGCGCCGCGGCGCTCTCCGGCCGTGAGGCCGCCTGCGCGGGCTGCCACGGCCCCAGCGGGGAGGGGACGACCGAGGGGGGCGTCACGGCACCGCCGCTCGCGGCGGAGCGGCGCCTGGCGGCCAGCGGCGAGCGGGGTGGGGGAGCAGGGCAGGGCAGGGGGACAGGCGACGGGGCGATGACCGCCGCCGCCCTGGTGACGGCGATCCGCGAGGGGCGAGGGCCCGCGGGGCAGTGGCTGAGCCCGGTGATGCCGCGGTACCGCCTGGCGGAGGCGGATCTATCGGATCTTGTTGAATATTTGGATTGTGTCGGCCGGGATCTGGATCCTGGCGTCACGGCGGGCTCGGTGGCGCTGGGCGCCGCGCTGCCGCTGACCGGGCCGGATGCGCCGGCGGGCGTGGGCGCGCGCGACGTGCTGATGGCGGCGTTCGCCGAGGTGAACGCGCGGGGCGGCCTCTACCGGCGGAGGCTCGAGCTGCGCGTGGAGGACAGCGCCGGCCCGGCGGGCGATGCCGGGGCGACGGCGCGCCTCCTGGACCGGGGCGTGCTGGCGCTGGTGGGGAGCGCCTTCGACGGGGATCCGGCGCTGCGGGCGCGCCTCTCGGAGGAGCGGGCGCCGCTCGTGGGGCCCTTGGCGCTGGCGGGCGCACCGGGGTTGGCTGGCGGGGCGGGCGCACCCGGGTTGGCCGGCGGGGCGGGCGCACCCGGGTTGGCCGGCGGCGCCCCTGGCCGCGCGCGGGATGTCGCGGCGGGGGCCGACGACATGGTGTTCCAGGTGTTGCCGGGGCCCGACGTGCTCGCCCGCGTGGCGGTCAAGCACCTCGCCGGTGCTCCGGCGAACGCGGCTGCGGCCGCGCTGGTCGTGCACACGCGCGACCGCGCTGGCGAGGCCTGGGCGTCGGGCGCGCGCGAGGAGGCCGCCCATCGCGAGCTCCCGCCGCTCTCGGCGCTGCCCTTCGAGCCAGGCCGCCTCTCGCCGCGCGACGTCGCCGATGCGGCGCGTGCGCATGGAGCGAAGGCGGTGCTCTTCTGGGGCCCCGGCGCGGAGCTCGCGAGCGCTCGGGCCGCGCTGGACGCCGCCGGATCGGCCGTGCCGATCTACGCCTCTGCGGGATCGATCGCCGGCCACGCCGGGGCGCTGTCCCGCGATCTCGCCGGCCGCGTGCTGTTCCTGTACCCAGGCTCCCTGGGCGAGCGGGAGCGGGCCTCGGAGGACGCGCTGCGGGCCTTCCTGCGCCGGGCCGGCGTGGCGCCGGGGCCGCTCGGGATCCAGGCGAGCGCCTACGTCGCGGCGCAGATCGCGATCGAGGCGCTGAAGCGCGCAGGCGCCCACGCGACGCGGGAGGGGCTGATCGCGGCGCTCGAGCGGCTGCGAGACTTCGACGCAGGCCCGGCGCCGCCCGTGACCTTCGCCCGGAACCGCCGGACCGGTGTCTTCGGAGCGAGCCTTCTCTGGATGGATCCGACGTCCGACACCACCGTGCGAGCGTCGGAGTGGATCGAGGTGGTCCCGTAAGGCGGGGCCATCCCGACATCGGTCCTCCCTGCCCACGCACCGTGCTCTCGTGGCCAGGGCGAGTGCAGCCATCGCGCGCGTCCTCGCCCGGGCCGATGAGCTCAGCGACCCAGGGTGATGCGAGCCTCCCCGGGCTGGTTCCCCATGCGGGGTCGCGCTAGGCTCGGCGCCATGGGTGATCCCGCCACGATGCGGAACATGAGCACCGCGGAGTACCTGGCGTGGGAGCGGAGCCAGCCTGCGAAGCACGAGTACCATCTCGGCGAGGTGTTCGCGATGGCGGGTGGCAGCCCTCGGCATAACTTGCTGTCAGGCGCCATGATCGCGGAGCTTCGAGCGGCCGTTCGCGGCAAGGGGTGCCACGTGCTGACGTCCGAACAGCGGATCTCGGCCGAGCAAGGGCAGCGCTACGTCCATGCGGACTCGGTCGTGGTGTGCGGCCCCATGGACACGGAACCTGGCACGAACGATGTCCTCACGAACCCGTGCATCCTTGTCGAGGTCGTCTCGCAGAGCACCGAGCCCTACGATCGCGGCAAGAAGTGGGCGGCGTACCAGCGCCTCGCCTCGCTGACCGACTACGTGCTCGTCTCGCAGACGTCTGCGCGGGTCGAGCACTATCGTCGCGAGGCGGATGGCTCCTGGCGCTACCGGGTGCTGGAGGCCGGCGACACACTGACGCTGGCGAACGGCGCTACCATCTCGATCGACGCGGTGTACGAAGGCGCGTTCGAGCTCGCCGGCGACTGACGTGGGCGGAGGCCGCGCGCCCGTATTCGCCACGAGGCCGGCCTACCGGTAGCCACCGTGGCTGTTGCGCGGACCGGAAGACCGATCCCAGAGGATCGAACACGTCAAAATTCAACCGCAAGGGGCGCAAGGGACCAGAGGCGCGATGGGTTTTGTCTTCCCCTTGCGCCCCTCGCGCCCTTGTAGGTTGTCTCCCCTGCTGTTGATTTCTTCGGGGATTCCAACGCGATCGGCGCTCTCGCGGCGCCCTTGTCTCCGCGTCGCGGTTCCGCTGTCCGTCACCGCTGCCGCTCCTCCTCGTCCTCGTCGTCCTCGTCGTCGTCGAACAACGTGCCTACCTTCAGGACGATCGCATCGAACGGCTCGGGCCTGACCCGATCCTCCCGCTCGGCTGCCAGCACCAGCAGATATCCCTCTGTCGTCCACCGGTAGACCATGAGCGTCTCCATCTCGGGGTCGACGATCCAGTAGTGGGGCACCTTGCAGCGCTGGTATGTTCGAAGCTTCTTGAACAGATCGTTGCGGCTGTTCGACGGCGATAGCACCTCACATACCCAGTCCGGCCGTACCCGGATGGGCACCTCCCGAGGCAGCTCCGGTAAGCGCTCGCGCAGCCACCCCGTCACATCGGGACGGTAGACCTCGTGGGTTTCCAGCTCGACCTCGACCTCGGTCGCGAACCACCACCCTCCAGGCCAGCGGCCGCCGGGCCGCCGGTCATAGGGTCCGCTGATCCGGCTCCCGATCCGGAGCTGGGCGCGCCCGTGCGGGCCGCTCGGCATGGCCTTGCGAACGAGCTCGCCACCGATGACCTCGTGGAAACGCTCGCGCTCGGGGATGGCCAACAGATCGTCCGCGGTGGCGAGGCGACGGGCGGAAACGGCTCCGGACATGCCCGCAGGATAGCGCTGGCGGCTCTCGAGGGCACCACAGGCGTCGCCGACACGTCCCTGCGACCGACCAGAAGGCGAGGGAGCCTGGCCCTGACGAGCTCGCCCGGGGAAGCTCGTCGCAGCCCTACGGGAGCCAGCTCACGGGAGCCAGCTCGACGCGTGCTCGCGCGCGAACTCCGCGAAGGAGCGCGGCCGAGCGCCGGTCACGTCGAGCACCGCATCGCTCGTCTTCGGCCCCCGACCTTCCTGATGGAAGCGGAGCATCGCCGTGATCCCGTCGACGTGCTCCTGGGATACCGCATAGGGCAGCATCGCCGCGCGGAACGCCTCCGCCGAGATCGACGCGAAGGTGACCTTCCGGCCGGTCGACCCGGAGATCTCGGCGACCATCGACGCGTACGAGAGCGGCTCGGGCCCGCACAGCGTCAGCGCCTGGCCCTCGAAGCGGTCCGATGACAGGCACTCCCTTCCATGTTCGTCGCCGCGCCGTCGATGCGCTCCACGAGATCGCGCGCGGATGCGCCGAGCAGATCGTCGAGCGGGTGGTGGTCGGTGAGGGCCTCGGCGAGCCCGTCGAGCTTCGCGTACCTGCCGACAGCCTGCAAGGCGGAGAGGCGAGAGGTGGAGACGATCAACCTGATGGTTCGAACGACTGATCCCCATCTCTCGTCTCCCCGTCTCCCCGTCTCCCTGTGAATCTCTCCTTTTCCCCTCCGCCGAACGGGCAGCCGCTCAAGCCTTGAGGGCCTCGAACTCGCCCGGGCTGTGGATCCTGGCGGGCTTGGTGCCACCGCCGACGAAGTCCTCCGTGCGGTCGTACATGCCGAAGTGGGTCACCTCGCCCGAACCGCCGAGCTTCGCCCGCGGGCTCACGTCACGGCCCGTGGGCTCACGTCACGCGCCTCGCGAGGATCACGGCATCGACGCCCGTCCCCGCGACCGCGCGCGGCCGCTCCTCGGCCACCACGCGCTCCCACCCATTCGGATCGAGCCCGGCGGCCGCGCTCTCGACGGAGACTTGCACCTGGCTCGCCGCTGCCGTCGGCTTTCCCGTCGCGGGATCGATCGGACGGTGGCCGACCATGAACAACGCGCCGCCCGGCGCGACCCCGCTCGCCATGCGCCTCACCATGTCTTCCACCGATCCCGCGACATGAACATAGAGGCACACCACCAGATCGAAGTGGTCGCGCGGCGGCGTCCACACGGCCAGATCGCCCTCGACCCACGCGATGCGCTCGGCGATGTCCGCTCCCAACGCCTCGGCCGTCGACTGACCATGAGCGAGCGCGCTCGCGGAGAAATCGACCGCCGTGACTTTCCATCCGTGTGCGGCGAGCCACAGTGTCTCCGCTCCATGACCGCAGCCCGCGTCGAGCGCGCGCCCCGGACGAAGGCCGGCGACCTCGGCGATCAGGTGCGCGTTCGGCGGACGCTGCGCGACCTTGTCCGGGTGCTCGCGCAGCGTCTTTGTCCAGAGCTGTTCCCAGTATGCGCGGTCGAAGGTCATGCGCAGCAGGTTACGCTGCTGCGCCAGCGTGGTGCAGGCAAGTTCAACCAGCCGAGCCGTGCGCGTCCTCGCACGAGCAGGATCGCGCTATCCTCCGCCGGAGAGCCGCGCCGCGAGCTTGCCGAGCGTCTCCGGGGTGCCGCGGACCGTGACGGAGACCTCGTCGCCGTACTCCTCCCGGACCACCTGGAGCCGATCGCGCAGCTCGGCGAGCACGCCGTGGCGATCGTAGGGAATCGATACGGTCTGCTCGACGAGGTGCTGCGCGAAGAAGGCCTCGATCCGCGCCCGGAGCGCGTCGCCGTCCCGGTGATCGAGGGCGCTCATCAGGAACGCGCCCGGGTGCTCGCGGGCGAGCGCGTCGCGCTCCTCGCGACCCAGGCGGTCCGCCTTGTTGAGCAGGAGCAGCGCCGGCGTCTCCGCGGCGCCGATGTCCGCGAGGACCTGCTCCGTCACGCGGATCTGCGAGCGGAACGCTGGATCGGCGGCGTCGACCACGTGGAGCAGGAGCCACGCTTCCCGCGCCTCGGAGAGCGTGGAGTGGAACGAGGCGACCAGCGCATGGGGCAGCCGGTGGATGAACCCCACCGTGTCGGCGACGAGCACGGCCGGCGTCGCCGGGGGCGAGAGCTGGCGCACCGTCGTTCCGAGCGTCGCGAAGGGCCTGTCCTCGACGAGGACGTCGCTGCCCGTCAGCTGGCGCATGATCGACGATTTGCCCGCGTTGGTGTAGCCGACGAGCGCCACCCGGAAGCTGTCTGCGCGGGCGAGGCGGCGCTGCTCGGCGCTCTCCTTGAGCTGCTCGAGCTCCCTGCGCACCGCGGCCAGCCGGTCCCGGGCGCGCTGCTTGGCGAGCTCGACGTTCGTGTGGCCGCGGGAGGCGCGGCCGCCGCCGCCCTCGCGATCGCCGAGCGTGTGATCGTCGCGGATCCGCGGGAGCTCGTACTCGATCCGGGCGAGCTCGATCTCGAGCCTCGCCTCGCGGGTGCGGGCCCTCGACTCGAACACGCGCAGGATGACCGCGGTCCGATCGAGCACGTCGACGCCGAGCGCCGCCTGCAGGTTCCGCAGCTGGCCGGGGCTGAGCTCGTCGTCGGCGACGACGACGAGGCGCTCCGCCGGCTCGGAGGCCGCGCGGTCGGCCCGGCGCGCTTCCGGTCCCCTCGGCACCTCGCCTGTGCCGCCTGTGAGGGCGGCGAGCTCGCGGAGCTTTCCCTCGCCGAGATACGCGGGGGACGAGCGCACGCTCCTCTTCTGGACGACCTCCGCGACGGCGGTGATGTCGAGGCCGAGCAGCAGCTGCTTGAGCTCGGCGAGCGATCGATGAACATCGGCCTCTGCGGCCTCCGGGAGCTGAACGGCGATGACGATCGCCTTGTGAACAGGGGAATTGCGGCACGCGCGGGTTGAGCGCTTCGATGCAGGCATGACACGACCTCCGGCGAACACGTCCGAGGAGGCCGTCGAGCGCTGAGCAGGAGCAGATGGCGGCGAGGGCTACCGGATGGCGTCCCCCCGCGTCCGCGCGCGCATCACGCCCCCGACCTCCGACAAGGGTTCAGGGACGGGTCGACAGCGCGGCAGACCAGCGCGCCTGCGCGGAACGCGCGGGGCGCGGCGTGGGACGCGCTGTCCTGCTCAGCGCAGCCGGAGGGAGGCGGTGGCCATCGACCGAGCCTATCGTATCCGGTGACCAGGGACAACCGGCGAGCGCGCCCGCCGCACCAGCTCGGATGTCCTCCAGGAGGAAGTCGAACAGCGCCGTTCCGGTCCTGGTCCGGATGTCGCGCTTCAGCGCCTCGATCGCCGCCTGGCTGCGCTCGATCAAGCCCGCGACGATCGCGGGTCGTCCTCGACCTCCGCGTCGACGTGGGGTCGGTCACCCCGGCGGCGGCCGGAGCCGGCTTGCCTTCGCCCCTCCCGCTCGGTAGCGTCGGTCCCGGGTAGATTCTCGTGCCGGCCCCGATCGTCGTCGACATCGCGTCGGGCCCTGCCGTGCATGGCGAGCTCCCGGCGCTCCTCATCGAGGCGTGCTCCCGCGCCGCCGGCGGCGGCGGGTGCGCGCTCGGCGACCCGAAGCGCGCCGGGACCCCGGTCCGGGCGCTCGCCGTCGTCTGGCTGGACGGCCCGGACTACCGCCGCCTGCGGGTCGACGTCGCCTCCGTCGGCGCCCCGGAAGGCACGCTGTGGTCGCGCGAGATCGAGTTCCGCGAGGAGGATCCGGTGCCCGACCGCTACCGCACCGCGGGGCTCCTTGTCGCGGCCCTGGCGTCGGAGCGCGCCGGCGCCCCGGCGTCGCCCGAGCCGACCGGCGCGGCCGCGGCCGGCATCGAGCCGGCGGCCGCCGCGCCGCCGCCGCGCCCGCTGGGCTGGTTCCTCGCCGCCGGCGGGCTCGTCGGCAACGGGCTCGATCGTGGCCCCGCCGGCGTCGTGGGCCCCGCCCGCGCCGGCGCCTGGGTCATGGCCACGGCGCTCGACCGGCGCTCGGGGTTCTTCGGGACCCTCTCGGCGTCCTATGCCACGGCCCTGCGCGAGCCGGCCCCGGGGCTGTCCGTCCAGTGGCTCGCGCTCGGGGGCGGCGGCGGCATCGCCGCGCCCATCGCGCCGCTCGACGCGCTCGTCCGGGCGAGGATCGAGGCCGCCGCCGACTGGGTGATCGCCTCCCCGGGCGACCCGAAGAAGCCCGAAGAGACAGGGCACGGGTGGGCCATCGGGACGCGCACGGCGATCGACCTCGTATGGCCGGCCGAGGGCAGCGTGGCCCTCCTCGGGAGCGCCGAGGCGTTCGTGCGGATCCATCAGACCGACCTCCGCGTCCGCCCGAAGCCCGAGGCGACGCTGCCGAAGGGCGGCGTCACGGGGATGCTGGGGGTGCAGCTGCGCCTGCGCTGATTCCGCGTGTCAGAAAACTCGCCAGGATTCCGCCACGGTGTCGAACCGTCGCGATCCGTTACTTTCGGCGGGATTTCGGGAGGGCGTGACGACGGATCGCACCCCCTCGGACGGCATGGACCCAACCCGGGCCCAACCGCCGAGCCCTGGGCCCGGGGAGTTCGCGACGGTCGATCCATCGCCTCGAGCCGCCGTGGTTGCGTCGCTCGCCGCCACCCTGAGCCGAGCCGTCGCCCTCGGGGACGCGGAGGCAGCCCGGGTCGTGCACGAGGCGATCGGTCAGCTGCTCGGGCTGCCGGTGGCACCGGAACGGTGAGCAAGCTTGGGGCTCGGTGATCGGGATCATTGGCGTGGACAGCTCCGCTAGCCGGCTCTGCTGCACCCGGATGATCTCCTCCTGCAACGCTGCGCGCTCGCGCTCTCGCGTTCTCGCGCGCCGACATATCGAGCGCGAGCCGGGTGCCCAGGACGGGGTGTTGTTCGGCGTGCTGACCCGCATCTTCGTCGAGAGCGTGGAGCGGTTCTACGAAGAGCGCGGTGCGCGCCGAGGCTTCAGCGGCGCGGTCAAGAGCGGCGCGGTGACCGTCGTGCAACGCACGTCCGGCGACAATCGTGCGACCGACTTGATTCAGTCACCCGTGCGCTGTATCGAGCCGTTCATGGCGCGAAAAGGCTTCGTCTTGTGTTTCGTCGTCGTCGCAGCGACGCTTTCTTGCGGCAAGTCCGAGGACGACGCCTCCGAATCGGGCAAGGGAGGGTCGGCGGTGGCGAGCAACGCCGCCGGGAGCGGCGGCAGTGGAAACACGTCGAGCGGGGGTTCCGGAACGGGCGACGCCGGGTCATCCTCGCAAGGCAACCCGGATCCCATCCTGTGCGGCGGCGCCTACCCGAGCGAGTGCGCTGACGGCAAGTTGTGCCTCTTCGATTCCGGGTGCGGCACGGTCGGGCATTGCGTGCGAAAGCCCGAGGGGTGCGACGGCAACTACGCGCCCGTCTGCGGCTGCGACGGCACGACGTACAGCAACGACTGCGAGGCGCGCACGGCCGGAGTCACGCCGAACGGCGGCGGCGAGTGCGGGTCGCTCTTCGATTGTGGCCCATACCGCTGCGACCCCGGGAGCTACTGCGTCGACAAGGCCGACGACGCGGACGGCCCCTGGCGTTACGCGTGCATCGCGTTGCCTTCCACCTGTAACGGCGTTGCCTCTTGCGATTGCGTCGCCGACGTGGGCGGCTGCTTCACGGGCTTCACGTGCATGCCGAGCGGTGGCAGCATCACGCTTACTTGCGAGTGACGCATCACCTTCCTGGCGGAAGAGGCTCGCTCGGCCCAGGACCGAGCCATCACGACGCTCGCGGCCCCATCCTTTCGGTTTGCTGCGCTACACTTCTTCGCGCTGCGATCCGGCTTCTTCTACCTACGCGCCGATTCCCCGGTGGCGCCGATGATCCAGAATCTTTTGGGCGTGTTATCGCGTAGGCGGCGGACGTCTTCCGCGACGTCCCGGCCGACCGGTGGGACCTGCGTTGCTCGAGGGGTACATGCGCGGCCGCCAGTTCGTCGTGGGCGACGGCGTCACCGTCGCCGACTTCGTGCTCGCCTACACGCTCGACTGGGGCAACGAGGTCAAGCCGCTGGGCGATTGCCCCGCACTTCTCTCTTACATGGAGCGAATGTACGCTCGCCCCAACGCGCCGCCGCGCATCGCCCAGGCCCTGGCGAGCATCGCGGCCAAGTAGGTCGCCCTCATCGCCCAGGGGCAATCCACGTAGACGCCGTCGCATGGCGCACATCGACGGCCGAGAGCGTCGCCCGCGCGTTCTCGTTCAGCGCGCCGTCGGGCTGCCTCCGGGGCGCGAGGAACTGCCAGAGGCTAGCTGTGCTAGCCTGGCGGCGATGGCCGACGTCAAGGACAAGTTGCTCGCCGTAGCGTACCGGGTACTCGAGAGCGAAGGCCCAGCGGCGCTCACGACGCGGCGGGTGTGCGAGGAGGCCGGCGTGACGATGCCGACCCTCTACCACCACTTCGGCAACCGGGACGGGCTCGTGGCTGCGGTCCACGCCGTCGCGCTCGAGAAGTTCATGGCGAAGAAACGGGCGCTCACGCCGACAGACGACCCCGTCGCGGATCTCCGCAGGGGCTGCGAGCACGTGCTCGAATTCGTGCAGGCCCACCCCTCCGTCACGGCCGCGTTGATGGCGCGCGGCATCGAGCAGCCGTCGATATTCGAACCCAGCTACGCCCTGATGCGGCACCGCCTCGAGCGTTGCGCCAGGGCGGGCGCCCTGCGCGTGCCGATCGAGCGCGCTGCCGAGCACGTCTGGGCCGTCGTCCAGGGCCTCGCGCTCAGCATCGTCGCGAGCCCTTCCGGCGCACCACCGAGCCGCGCCACCTCGGCGGGGGCGCTCGACGCGGTGTTCCAAGCGATCGCCGACCAATTGTAGCGACGCTATAGACAATCCGTGTAGCGATGCTATAGATGATCCTGGAGGGCGCGCCGGAGCGGGCCCGAACAGGAGCGATTCGTCATGGCAGAGACCGTGTTCGTCACCGGAGGCAGTGGCTTCGTGGGCCGCGCCATCGTCCGTGCGCTCATCGCGCGTGAGTACCGCGTCCGTGCCCTCGCGCGAAGCGCCGCCAGCGCTGCCAAACTCGCCGCTCTCGGCGCCGAGCCCGTCCGCGGCGACCTCCACGACGCCGCCGCGCTCACCGAGGGCTGCACGGGCGCCGCGGTCGTAGTGCACGCGGCCGCGTCCCTCACCTCGGCCCTGCGCTGGGGCGAGCACGCCCGCACCAACGTCGAGGGCACCGGCGGCTTGCTCGCAGCGGCGCGCGCGGCCGGCGTCCGCCGCTTCATCTACCTCGGGGCTGCGTCGGTTGTCATCGAGGGCTCTCGGCCGAGCGAAGGGGACGAGGACGCTCTGCCGCCCAGGGTCGACCGCTCCTTGCCGTACAGCGCGACGAAAGCGCTCGCCGAGGCGATGGTGCTCGAGGCAGACAGCCCCGCGATGCGCACCGTGAGCCTCCGCCCACCGATGATCTGGGGCCCGGACGCGCAGACCCTTGATATCATCGCGGAGGCCTTCCGCGCCGGGCGCTTCGCCTACGTCGGCGGGGGCAAACACCTCTACAGCGTCGCCCACGTCGACAATGTCGCCGAAGCGGTGAGCTGCGCAGTGCGCAGTGACGTCGGCGGGCGCGCGTATTTCGTGACCGACGACGAGGTCACGCCGATGCGCACCTTCTTGGCGGAGCTCATGGCGACGCGCGGCGTGGACGCGAAGGCCTGGTCCGTACCCTTCCCCCTGGCGGTGCTGTTCGGGTGGCTCCTCACCAACCTCTTCGGGTGGTTCGCGCCGCGACGGCGCCCACCGCTCACCCTCGAGGACGTGCGGCTCCTCGGGCAAACGCTTCACCTCTCGTCTGCTCGGGCGAAGAAGGAGATTGGCTACCGCGCCGTGCGGAGCCGCGCGGAAGGCCTCGCCGCGCTCCGGGCCCATGGCAGCGCCGTTCGGCGGAGCGGCGAGAGCCCCGCGCTCGCGCATTGAGGCGCGGTCGGTGCCTGTACTGGTTCTCCGTGAGGGTGACAGCGGCTGGCAGAGAATAAGAGAGAAGATGGAGAAGGCAAGAGGGCGCACGGTGGCGAGAGCTAGCTGCCATCGCGCCGAGGAGAATGCCACCGCGCTCGCTTCGGGCAACGTCGCGCCCTCGCCATCCTCGCGGTGCTCGGCAAGCGCCTGCGGGCGGCTGCGGGCGGCTGCGGGCGCTCGGTTGCCCTGCATTGCGCGCGGCGGCCCCGCGACAGCGCTCCGGCGCTCGCTCGCCGGCGCCGCGCTGGCAGGCGCGCTCGCCTGGGGCTCCCCCGCCCGCGCCGCGGAGACGCAGAGCCTCGCCGAGGCGGGGATAAGCCCCAACCTCGCCTGGGCCGCGTCGCAGCTCATTCCGAGCCCCACCTGGCACCTCTACGCCGACGACACGCGCTTCGGCCTGCGCTGGCAGCTCACCCCGCTGCTCTACTCCTTCGGCAGAAATCGGAGGCTGTCTCCCTGGCGCAGCCTCCTCGCCGAGCCGCTCGCGCGGCATGCCGGAGCGCTCGAGATCCATGTCACGCCCGAATACCTCTTCTCCGGCGCCGGCATCGAAGATCACGTGCAGCTGACTGGCGGTGTGCGCGCCTACTTCCCCCTGCTCCACCGCGGAGAGTACCTCTCCTGCTCGCTCGGCGGCTCCGCCTTCACGCTCGGCGGCGAGGTCGCGGCGGCGTACGAGGCCGGCCTCTACACGCTCTTCGGTGTCATCGGCGTGCAGGTCGCCTACTCTCCGACGCGCGCGCTGCGCGGGACCACGTTGACGCTCAACCTCAGGTACTTCTGACCCCATGCTCCGCGCGGCAAGCTCCACCGCTCTCATGGCGCTCCTCGCCGCCTCGGCGCTGTCCTGCAACAGCATGCCGGGGCGCATCCTGTCAGGCAACACGGGCGCGCTGTTCGGCGGCCCGGCGCCCGTCGCCAACAAGGTGCGAGAGCCCTACCGCAAAGACGCGCGCCTGGCCGTCCTCTGGGTCGGCCACGCGACGGCGCTCGTCCAGATCGACGACAAGCAGATCCTCACGGATCCGGTCTTCACCTCGACCGTGGGCCTCCTCTCCGCGCGGCTCGTCGAGCCGGGCCTGGACCCGGAGCACGTGCCGCCCCTCTCGGCGGTGCTGGTCTCGCACACGCACTTCGATCACCTGTCGCTCGGCTCGCTCGAGATGATCGAGGAGAAGACACCGGTGCTCTTTGTCCCCCGCGGCGCCCTCCCCTACGTGCCCGATTTCGCGTTCGACACGATCGAGCTCGCCACGTGGCAGCGCTGGGAGCACGACGGGCTGCGGATCACCGCCGTCCCGGTGAAGCACGGGGGAGGCCGCTACGGAGTCGACATCGCCCTCGGCTGGGGTGGATTCACGGGGTACGTCGTGGAATATCATGGGGTCACTGTCTACTTCGGCGGGGACACCGCTTACGATCGCAAGGTGTTCACGGAGACGCGGGCGCGGTTCCCCGCGATCGATCTCGCGCTGATGCCGATCGCGCCGATCGGGCCGCGCGATTTCATGCACTCGCGCCACGTGGACCCGGCAGAGGCGCTAGAGGCCTGCGAAGAGTTGGGCGCGAAATGGGTGGTGCCGATCCATTTCGACACGTTCATCAACTCCTCGGACGAGCCCGGCCAGGCGCTCTCCGAGCTCAAGCGCGTGATGGTGGCCCGGCGGATCGCGCCTGGGAAGGTCCACATCCTCGCGCCGGGAGAGCAACGGATCTTGCTCGGCCGCTAGGATCGAGCGCCGGAGGGAGGTCGCTCCTACGCGCTCGCGAACGGCAACACGAGGCTGAACGTCGTCCCGACATCGAGCTCGATCCGGACGTCGATCATTCCGCCATACAGCGTGACGAGCCGCTCGACCATGCTCAGGCCCAGGCCCGTGCCGGAGCCCTGCCTCCACCATCGTCCTCTCCCCGCACCACGCTCGGCAGTCACCCCGGCGGCTTGCACCTCGCTGCATGAAGCGCCGTCTCTCCCCAGCCGCCACGTCCAGCGCATGCGTCGAGGCCGCGCGCAAAGAGGCCTTCGACACGGCCTTCTGCCTCTCTACCGACGCCACCGGGGTCTCCGTCCAGCCTCGGCCTATCCAGGAGCGCAAGGACAAGAAGCCTGGACCGTGCCGCAAAGGACACTTCTTCGTCGTCCTCGCGGACAAGATCACGTCTTTTGCGAGTACCAGCCCAAGCACACCAGCGCTGCGGCCTGCGAGATGTTCCGCGGCTTCTCGGGGTACATCCAAGCCGACGCCCACGCGCTCTACGACGCCCTGTTCCGCGGCACGTCCCCAAGGGGCGCTCGTGCCGACGAGGGACGTGGACCGCCGCCGACCGAGGTCGGCCTACTGCGCCCTCGAGAAGGACACGCTCCACGTCGGCGCCACCTCGGCGATGATCTCCCTGAACCGCGGCGGGATGTCCGAGAGCTCCGTCATCTGGTGGATCGTGAGCACCTCGGCGCTCCCGAGCCCGACGGGGCAGCGCAGCGCCCAGGCGATCGCCTCTTCCTTCGAGCCCACCTCGATCAGGTAGAAGCCGCCGACGAGCTCCTTCGACTCGGCGAAGGGCCCGTCGAGCAGGACGCGCTTCCCCCCCGAAATCCCGACGCGCGCGCGCGCCCCTGCGGGATTGAGGCCCTCGGACGCGATCAGCACGCCGGCCTTCTGCATGTCTTCGTTGTATTTCATGTACGCGGCGAACAGCGCCTCGTCCGGGGGCGCATCCGCCGCTGCCTGTGCGTCGTGCTTGGCGTCGTCGGTCGCCCGTGTCGCGGTGATCATGAATCGCATCGTCGAGTTTCCTTCCGGTTCGAAGAGGAGCGCCCCGGCGGCGTCGACCGCCCGGCCCCGCCTCCACCGTCACGACGAACGGGCGACCGCGCGATCGACACGCGGGGCGATCTTTTTTAGATTACACCTAAGACTTCGTAGTCACGAGGTTTTCTTCTGGCGGGCGGAGCTGGACGGTGGACCTCCTCTGGGGAGGGCTCGGGCTGCGCGACCGTCGGGTGCGCGCGCTGCTTTCGGCGACGCCGCCCTCCGACCGATGAGAGCACAAAAACAGCTGGCAGCTCGCCGAGGCGGCCGGCGACCCGACGCCGTACGCGCTGCAGCACCTGCTCGGTCGTGCGCGCTGGGATGCAGGCGCCGTGCTCGATGACCCGCGCGCCTACGTCGTCGAGCATCTCGGCCATCGCACGGGCGTGCCGGCGCTCGACGAGACGGGCTTTTGAAGAGGGGCACGCGGTCGGCCGGCGTACAGCGGCAGTAGCTCTGCCTGCTTATCCTATCCTGAAATTATAAACTCAACGTCTGCTCGTCCGCTACGTCCTCCCGCCACTTTCGTTCGGTCAACGTGGGCGAGGTGCGCTGCGGCGTTTGGTCCAAGCTTGCTCACCCCTCCGGCGCCACCGGCAACCCGAGCAGCCGACCGATCGCCTCGTGAAGGACCCGCGTCGCCACCTCATCTCCGAGGGCGACGGCGCGGCTCAGGGTGCTGGCGAGCGAGGCGACCACCGCAGCCCGACGCGACGGCTCGGTCACGGCGAGCTCCCCAGGCCCGGGGCTTGGCCCTTGGGCCCGCGTTGGGCCCATGCCTCCCGAGGCGGTGCGATCCGTCGTCACGCCCTCCCTGAATCCCCGGGAAAGCGACGGATCGCGACGGTTCGCTTCCGCGGAATCGTCCCGCCAGGAACACCGCTCGATGACGACCGGCCGCCGGAAAATAAGCGGCCCGTCCGAGGGGCGTACGTCAGCAGCCGATCTGAAGTTGCGGGAGCTTAACTGACCGGCATTGGATCTAGGTCGATGCTCGGCGTCCCACCGAGGGGATCAATTGGGCCAATTGTAATCGTCTACGTACAACAATTGGTAGATGGGATCGCCCGTGGTGACGCATGGCTTGAGGACCACATTGGTCGGGGTAGCGCTCCCGTTGACGTCGAGGCATTGACCATTGGTCACGTTCTGCAGTTTGAACGCGCTCGAGCCGGGGGAGTCGCCGACGACGGTCCACATGAATTCATTGCCGGTCCCGCAGGCCTTGACCCGCACGTTGGAAGTCGTACCGTCGCGGTAGGCGCATTCCGTGCCCCCATCGGGGTTCCCGTTCCGCAGCCGGAAGATGCCCGTGCCGAAGGCTTCGAGGTGCCAGCGGGTCGCCGGTTGATCGGCGGAGGAATAGGCGGCTTGCAATTGGGGATCTGTTCCGGCGGGGCGGCTCAGGATGGCGGGATTCCCGCCGCGCAAAAAGAACACCGCATTGGATGTATACAGGCCGTGGATATGGCCGAACACCAAGGTGGAGCCGAGGGTTTGCCCCGATCCCCCCGTGCCGTCATCCCTGCTGCGCACGGTGAACCCCTTCGCGGTTCCGTCGAAGGGGATGAGATCGGCGAGGAAGCGCGCGCCCGAGCTCGTGGTGGGGGCATAGCCGCCCACGCTCGAGCCCACCCAGGAGGGGCTGATGGTGTAGGTCGCGGTGCCGTAGCCGGTGGTCGCCGCCGCGGTGATTTCCTTGATCATGGGATAGGTGAAGCAGCTGTCCCACTGGGGAGGGCAGGCTTTCACCCCGATCGCGTACGACTTGAGCGGATTGTCATGGGCCGGAGAGCTTCGGGCCCGGGCGCTGGCGCGCCAGGCCCTTCCGTTCGGGCCGTCCACCGGCCGCGATTCCACCAGGTACGCATCGGTGGCGGCGGTGATGCTGTCGGCCGGGTTGGTGCTGAGGACGTGCGCGCCTCCGCCGATCAGGAAGTAACCATCGTCGGAAAACCAGGACTCCGGGGTCTCGACGGTATAATTGGACGGGGGATTGACGGCGCTTGTCACGTTGTCCCTGCCTTCGGTGACCGCGGGCGTGAAGGCGGTACCGGCGGCATCGACGAGCTGCATTTGGATGACATAGGCCTGCAATTGATGGGTCGCGCCGGAGGCCCTCACCACCCAGGTCGATTTGTCATCGATCCCAAGGCGCGGGGGCGAATGGCCCGCAGGGCCCGTGCAGCCGAAGGAGTTGGCTGCCGTGAAGGAGAACGGGCTGGGAAAGGATGCCTGCAGCATGGCGCCGGGGTTGTTCTCCCCCAGGATCTGCGCGCCGCCCCCGATGCGGACCCAGCCATCGTCGGCGGTGCAATAGGCGCAATTGGTCGTCGCAGCCGCGGTGGGATCGCAGGTCTTCACCCGGATGCGGATTCTTCCGCTGCCGTCGGTGAAGTCCGTGTTCGTCATGGCGGCCGCGGTAACGAGGGTGTCCTCGGGTCCGGCGGGGGAGCCGTTTTCATCGGTGACTTGGCATCCGGTCAGCAGCCCGCCGGCCAGCAACGAGCCGGAAAGGGCGATGCGGATCCCGCGGCGCCCGGCCAAGGTCATAGAATGCAGCATGATCATAACTCCTTGGAAGATTTTACCATATATCGATGCGGTGTTGGTGGCGTCCGCGGGATCGGAAGCCTCGCATGGTGCGGAGGCGCGGCCAACGGCGGCCGCTCACGCCTCGGTTCGCGCGATGGCGTTTACTCTTCCTAGTCTCTTACGCTGATCAAGCAGCTCGACCTGAACGGCGCCTCCGGAGGCGCGTACAGTACCAATCTCCACGACGCCGACTCGGCCGCCTTCCGTGCCGAAGCGGATTTCTTGCGCGTCAGTCCCCAGCGCTTCGTCGGAAAAGCCGTCGCTCGGATCCGCGGCGCTACACGCCACGGTGGCCAGACCGAGCAGCGCGCTGACCGCGCCCGTGCGACTTCATGCAATCCCAAGGTCTACCATTTCGCTGAAACCATTCGAAGCCTTGATATTCTTCATTGGTGTATCGCTTCGGTCAATGTGTTTGGGCTCCGCTCCGGTGCTCGTGGCACGCAGATCGACACACGGGTTCTGTCGCCGATGCCCGTGAGCCAAACGATCGGCGCGGCTCGGGCTCGTGGCAGCCGTGTCGCCTGCGCGCTGGCTGCCAGGTCTGCCGGGGCGCTCGTCGTCCGGAGGCCCGATGCCTCGCGGCTGTCGTGAACGACGGTCCTCCTCGGCCGCTGCCCGGAGGTCCTCGCACGCCTCGTGCCAGATTCAGCAATGACCTGGGTCGTCCGGCCATCACGCTCCGTGTGGAAAAGGCACGGCCGAGCTGGAAATGCGGACCGATGCGCCGCTACCTGTCACGGGTTGCACCGTGACAAGTCACGGGTTGCACCGTGACAAGTCACGGGTTGCACCGTGACAAGTCACGGGCGCGGATGAGCTCGTAGCCATCCATCCCGCGCATCCCGATATCGCTCACGAGCACGTCCGGCCTCTCCAGCTCGAGCAGTCTCAGCGCCTCTTCCCCTGATCCTGCGAGCCTGACGCGCGCCTTGCGTTCTTCGATGTCGGTGCTCATCGCGTCCCGCGTCGGGCCGGTGAAGAAGCCGGTCACGTGATGGTCGGTGTTCACCCTTCACCGCCGGCATCTCCGCCGATCACCGCTGCTACCGTACGGCGTCGCCGCCGCTCCGCGCGGGCGCGAGCTCCGCGATGACGAACAGTTCGAGCGGCGGCGGCGCGATGCCAGCCCGGACCGCAAGGTCGCGCGCCGTGTGCGCGGCGCGGAGCTCGAAGCCCTCCGACGATACGAGCGTGCGCAGGTGCTCGAGGTCGTCGAGTCCCCGGCACAGCATCGAGCGGAGCGCGCGCTTGCGCAGCCATGCCTCCCCAGGCACCCCGGCGTCGCGCGCCGGCGTGGCCGCGGCGCCGTCGCGCAGGTAGAAGTCCATGAGCACCACGCACGAGCTCAGGCGGCTCGCCACGCGGCGCACCTGCCGCAGCAGCCCGCGCAGCGCGGGCTCGTCGAGGTAGCCGGTCAGCCCCTCGGAGACGACCGCCGTGCGGCGGTCGCGCAGCGCCGCGCCGAGCGCCTCGCCGAGGTCGGCCTCGCGCAGGTCCGCCGCGACGAGGACGAGCTCGCCGCGCGGCTGCGCGGGCTCGAGCAGACGCCGCTTCGCGTCGATCACGGCGGCCTGGTCGACCTCGATGTACACGACCGGACGAGCCCTTGCCCACTCCGCCCCGCGCGGCGACAGCCCCGCGGCGAGCTCGATCACCTGCTCGGGGGCGATCTCATCGAGCAGCGCGCCGAGGCCGAGGTGCCGCGCGGCGAGCAGGAGGCTCGTGACGCTGTGGTCGCCGCGCAGGCCGAGCATGCTCCCGCCCCAGCGCGCGGCCTGGTGGAGGACGCGCCCCCTCAGGGTGTCGAAGCGCGCTGCGCCCGGGACGCCCAGCGACGCCCACACCGCGGCGGTGAAATAGGCGCTCCAGGCGAGCGCCGCGTTCTCTCGCGCTCCGCTCAAGAGCGCTCCTCCCCGGAGCGCGACGCCGCGAGCCACCGCCTGGCCGCGCCGCGGACCATCTGGCCCGCCGACGAGAGCCGCTCGAGCTTCGGTCCTCTGCCCAGCGAGCGCACCATCCCGCGCGCCAGATCGAAGAACGCGCGGTCGTAGGGGAACCACCAGAGCTCGCGCGGCGCGGTGTTCTCGTCGACCGCGAGCAGCCGCGGCCTCGTCATCGCCTGCACGACCGCCGGGCCGTTCTGCACGCCGTAGCCCGAGATCCCGCGCCCGGTCCACACGGCTTGCGGCGCCGCGGCCGTGAACATGTGGTTGTTGACCGTCGCCACCCCGACCCGGAGCGCTCGCGCGAGCGCCGCGCCCCGCGCGACGTCGCGCGTCCACACGCTCCCCGTGAGGCCGTAGGCGCTCTCGTTGGCCGCGCGGATCGCCGCGTCCGCGTCCGGAACGGCGACGACGGGGATCACGGGCCCGAAGGTCTCCTCGCGCAGCAGGTCGAGCGACGGGTCGACGCCGGTGAGCACCGTCGGAAGGTAGCAGTTGCCACGCCGCGCACCGCCGCAGCGCACCTGCGCCCCGGCCGCGATCGCCTGGCTGACGTGCGCCTCGACGCGCGAGAGCTGCGTCGGCGTGGCCATCGGCCCGATCTCGACCGTGCCCGGCGCGGTGCCGTCGTCGCCCACGCGGAGCCGCTCGGCGACGGCGACGAGGCGCCCGACGAACGCGTTGAAGACCTCGGATTCGACGTAGACGCGCTCGACCCCCGCGCAGCTCTGCCCGGCGTTGACGAAGCCGGCCCAGGCGATCCCGTGCGCTGCCCGATCGAGATCCGCGTCGCGGAGCACGACGGCCGCGTCCTTGCCGCCGAGCTCGATCTGCGCCGGGATCAGGCGCTCCGCCGCGGCGCGCGCCACCGCCCGCCCGCCCACGACGCCGCCGACGAAGACGATCTGGTCGACCTCCTCGACGAGCGCCGCGCCGGCCTCGGCGCCGCCCTGCACGAGGCCGAGCAGCGCCTCGGGCAGCGCGTCCGACAGGGCGCCGACGAGCGCCGCGCTGGTCCGGGCGGCGTGCTCGGACGGCTTGAGCACAACGGCGTTGCCCGCGAGGAGCGCCGGGACGAGGTTGTGCACCGGGATGGAGACCGGGTAGTTCCACGGCATGATGAGGCCGACCACCCCGTGCGGTAGGCGCTCGACCCGCGCCTTCTTCCGCGGGAACATCACCGGGTTGAACGCGACGTCCTCGGCCGGGAGGAAGTCCTCGGCGCGCGTCGTGTAGTAGCGAAAGACCTCGGGGGTCGAGCCGAGATCGACCCCGTACGCGTCGGCCATCGGCTTGCCCAGCTCGCGATGGAGCTCCGCCGCGATCCCGTCGGCCTTCCCCATCAAGCAGCGCCCTGCCTCGGCGAGGAGGCGCGCCCGCTCCGCGATCGGCCGCGCTGCCCACGCCGCCTGCGCCTGCCGGGCGCGGCGGACCACGTCCCGGATCCCGTCGGCCGTCGTCACCCGCACGGGACACAGCGGGGCGCCGTCCAGCGGTGAGGCGCCGTGAATCCACCCATCGTGGATGATCTCGCCCATGGGACTACGCAGCTTGCCCGCAGAGAAGCGCGGGCATCAGGCGACGGCAGCCCGGCATCCTCGACTTCTGGATGTGCGCGGCGAGCGCCTTCCGGAAGGAGCCGCGGGGCAGCGGCTTGTGGCGATCGAGCGCCCGGAGCAGCGGCACGACCGTGGCGAGCACGCCCGCCGTGTGCCACCAGTAGCGCGCGGTCGCGCGCAGGTGCGCGGACCGGCTCGACTGGGCGAAGAAGCCCTCGAGGTAGGCGAGGTCGTACGCGGTGTGCGCCTCCTCGTCGCTGGCGAGGCGCCGGAACACCGGCTCGAGCGGCGGGTACGACAGGCGCGGCGCGGCGACCTTGTAGAAGGCGCTCATCACCACCTCGAAGGCGAGGCAATCGACGGCGAACTCGAGCACGCCGTGCGGGACGGCGACCTTGCGGAGCATCATCTTCATCAGCCAGCCCGGCAGGCGCGCGCGCTTGACCACGTCGGGGTAGGCGCGGCTGAAATCGAGGAGCGCCTTGCACCAGAGGTTGGCGTGCATTTGCTCGTCCTTGAGGTGCCGGATACCGTGCTCGAAGAACGACTCGAGATAGCCGAGATCGTCGCGCTCCCGCGCCAGGTCGAGCGCCGGGAGGACGGGGAGGACGCCGAGCGCTGCCGATTCGACGATCGCAAACCATGTGATCAGGAGACACGTGGCGTCCGCTTCGGCCTCGCTCTCGAACGCGAACGACATCGGCTCACGGATCGAGACGGTCTCTTCGGCAGCTCCCATTTCCGGATCGTCGCTTTCCCTCTTCGTCGAAGAGAGCATCGGAGTTGAGCTGCCCGCAAGGTACTCGACCAACCACCCTGCCGCAAGCCAACTTGCCGGAGGACATGCGCCGGCCGTCGTCGACATAGCTTCACCGCGAGCGCTGGCGCTCCATGCGCAGCGCTTTGGACACCGCGCGCCGCTCGCACGCCGTCATGGCGCCGGGCTGAACAAGCGCCGCCGCCCGCTCCAGCAGCACCCGGTCCATCTCGTGCGCGACCATCCGCTCCCGGGACGCTTGCGGCGCGCCCCGCGAGAGCGCGGGGCCATAGGAGAGTTGGACGTCCGGGTTGCGCAGCTCCTCCTGCGCGAGCCCGTGCACTCGGGCGAGCGCGCCAGCGTCGAGCCCAACGGCCCCTGCGGCTCCGAGGACGCTCCGCGACGCCTTCACGCCGACGCGCAGCGCGCGCTCACCTCCCGGCTTGACGAGCGGGTCGATCCCCGGACGAGAGCTCACGGGGCAAGGCCTGCGCGACACTGCCGAAGATTGCACGGCCTGTGAGCGACATCAAATGCTCTTGCCCGCGCTGCCCACGTCAGTCACATCAGCCCACGTCAGCCGTCTTCACGCATCGAAGATCCTGCTCCCGCGACCGATCGCGATCATGGACCTCACCCGCGCGGCGAGGTCCTCAGGGGAGGTGAATGCGGGCTGCGCGCGGTAGAGCTCAAGCGAGCGGCGCGCGGCGCGGATCTCGCCGAGGGCCTGCAGCGCCTCGAGAGAGGTCCGCTCCGTGGGCTTCGCGTGACGCAGGCCGCGCGGGTTCAGACGCCCGAGCGCGACGTTGTGGTTCACCTGGAACGCACAGCGACACGGATTCGCCGGATTCGCGACGCCGCAGTGCTTCGACACGAACGCGTCGAGCGCCGCGCGCGCACGGGAGAGTCGTTTGCGGAAGGCAGCTTCGGTGATGCCGAGCGCGTAGGCCGCGTCGGCCGACTCGAGCTCGCAGATGCCGCCGAGCACGAAGGCGATGCGCAGCGGCCTGTCGAGCGCCTGGAGCATCGCCTGGGTGCAACCGAGGAATACCTCTTCCTCGAGCAGACGCGCCTCGGCGCTCTCGAGCGCCTCCGCGCCGATGGCGTTCGGCGCCTTGGCGAGATCCTCGTCGACGAGCTGCTCGAAGGTCAGGCGGCGGTACGTCGCGCGTGCGCGGAGGAGGTGTCGGCACGCGACGCGGTACGCCCACGTCGAGATCGAGCTCTCGCCCCGGAACGTGGAGAGCTTTGTCACGATGAGAATGAGGATTTCCTGCGTCGCGTCGCGCGCGTCCTCGGGGTGGCCGAGGAACCTGCGCGCGAGGCGGAACAGCGTATCCTGCAGGCCTCGCACGAGCGCTTCGAGCGCCTCTCGGTCGCCCGCGCGGGCGCGGATCGCCAGCGCGTCGAGAGCCGCCTCGCTCATGACGCCACCGGTTGCGCGCGCGTCGGCGGAGCGAGGGTATCGAGCCAGCCTGCGAGCGCGTCGGCGATCTCCATCGGCGAGTCCTCCTGAGGATAGTGCAGGCCGCGCACCGTGACCTCCCGCTGGTTCGGGAACCTGCGACAGATTTCGCGGAGCTCCCCCGTGAGGATGCGGCCCGGCTCCGCGTTCACGAACAGCTTGGGCACGCTCGATGCCGTGAGCCACGCGACGTAGGCGTCGGCGAGCGCGCAGATCGCCTTCGGCTCTCCGTCGAAGGGCAGCAGTCGCGGCCACGAGAGCGTCGGCCGCCGCCCCTCGCCCGGCACGAGGAACGGGCGCCGGTACTCGGCGCGCTCTTCGTCCGAGAGCGGACGCAGCATGCTGCCCTCGGAGATGGTCCGCTCCAGAAAGACATTCTGCTCGAGGACGAGCTCCTCGCCCGCATCCGAGCGGATCGCCTCGAAGAACTCCCTCGCGGCCGCGGGCCACTTCCCGAGCGGCATCGATCCGACGATCGCCTCCATGTATGCGACGCCGCGCACGCGGTCCGGATGCCGCCGAGCCCAGTCGAAGCCGAGCGCCGACCCCCAGTCGTGCACGGCGAGCACGACGGGCTCCGCAGGCACGACCGCGTCGAACCAGGCGTCGAGGAACCTCGCATGCGTGGCGTACCCGTAGGCTTGCCTGCCCGTCTCCGGCAGCTTGTCCGAGTCGCCCATGCCGATGAGGTCCGGCGCGAGGCAGCGACGCCGCGCCGAGGTCGGCCCAAGGATGTTCCGCCACAGGTACGACGACGTCGGGTTCCCGTGGAGGAACACCACCGGCTCGCCCATCCCCTGGTCGACATAGGCCATCTCGTGGCCCTCGATGCAAACGCTCTTCTTCGAGCTCGTACCCATAGGTTCCCGTCCTTCCTGGCCGTACGCGCGCGGCGTCCAGCGTGTCTCTCCGGTTCGAGACGGGGAACCCTGTCCGTGTGACCGGAAATCGTCCTCCTCGCAGCGAAGGGCGGATCCTGCCAAGCGGCAGGAAAGCAGACCGCTGATGCGGACACCGCCGTCCGGTTCGGCTTGAGCCCGCCGGCCGGGTTCGGGACCGACTACGCGGGAGTCGCCGCCCAGGTCGGTGACGGGGTGACCGGCTTCGCACCTGGCGACCGGGTGTTCGGCGGCGCCCTGTCCCGCGCGGTCGCCGACTTCGTGGTGGTCGACCCGACCGGGGGCATCGCGGCGAACGAGGCCCATCACACCCCCGACGGCGTCGACGACCGCACCGCCGCCACCCTCACGATCGCCGGACGCACGGCATCCGCCGCCCTGGCCGTGGTCGAACTTGGGCTGGACGACACCGTGCTGATCGGCGGCGCGGCAGGCGGAGTCGGGGTATTCGTCGTCCAGATTGCCCGGATCGCAGGGGCGCGCGTGATCGGGACGGGATCGGCGACATCGGCCGATTTCCTGCGCGCTCTCGGAGCCGAGCCGGTCGCCTACGGCGACGGCCTGGCGGACCGGGTCCGTGCCCTCGCTCCCCGCGGTATCACCGCTGCGATCGACCGTTCATGGAACGGAGACAGCGCACGCCGCAAGGGCGCTCGGCGTCCCTGACACGCGCATCACGACCATCGCCGCCTAGGTCGATGGGATCACACCAACCAACGGCGCCAACGCCTGACCAGGACAGACGGGCCTCGGCCACTTGACCGCCTGGCGACGACGATCGTTCCTTCCATGCACCTCCCGGCGCGGACGAGATCATGGCCCTCCGAATCTGTCGATCCTTCCATCGGATCGCTCGGAATTCCCCAAAAATCAACGTGATCGGTATTCTGGTCAACAACGCTGCAAGTTCGCAGGAGCACCCAAACGATGCCCCACAGAATGGAGAGAAAGACCACGAGCTCGACGGTCCAGTCGATGATGTTGATCAGCCTCGGTGCCCTGATCTCTCGTTCGATGTCGCTCGCCTCTACCCTCTCTGGACGTCGCGCGGGCGGGCCAGAGGCCGAACTCCCCGTTTCCTCTTGCTCGCGCTCGCCGTTCATGACCAGCTTCGTAGCAAGCAGAGGGCGTTCGGCTGGGAGCGCGTGAAGGAAGCGCTGCGCCGCGACTGGGAGCAGACCAAGGCGGACTTCACCAACAACAAGGGGCAGGAGCTCAACCAGGACGTCGACGACACGGTGCAGCAGGCGCTGGGGCGCGGCAGCGCCGTCGGCTGCAAGTGCCGGTCAGGCGCCTCTTGCTGACCGGCAAAGCTCCTCCAGAGCGAGGTATGTCGACGCAAGATGCCCAGGGGGTCCTCGATCCTCGTTAGCCGGCCCCCTCTTCACGCCGGAGGATCTTCGGCTGGTTCCGATCGTGCTCGAAGATCTTCAGCAGTCCGTCCCAGAGCCGGGCGATCGCCTGGTCGGCCAGGTCGAGGGTGACGTTGACCTCCTGGTCGACACCGAGCTCCTTGGCGGCGGCGGCGGAGAGCGTCAGATCGAGAGTGCTCCCTCGAAGCCGGCACGCCTCGATCCCAGCGTAGGTCGTGGCGTCCGTGTGAGTCGAAATGGAGTACGTGTCCTGCCCCAGCTCTCGGTCCTGATCATCGAACGGGTCGAGCCGACGCTGGACCTCGATCCGCTCACCCTCGCCGTCGGTCGACGACGCGAGCACGACGACGTAGGCGTCCATCTCCGGGACGGCGAGCGCTTCACCGGCTCGTGCGTGGAGCGCGGTCATCTGGGTCTGGCCTCCGTGGTCGTCGCGTAACAGGACGCGAGCTCCCGGTCTGAAGAGGGTACCCACCCCGGCAGGAAGCTAACGTGCCGAACCTTGCAGCGCGGGCACGTGGCTAGCTCGAAGTCATCTCGAGTCGAAGGCTGGCAGAGCAGCGGGCTGTACGACACGCACAAGGGCGGCATCTGTTCTGCGAAGTGGACCATTTTGGGGCTCTGACCATCCGTCGATTGGCCGACCGAAGCCGCCGGGCCAGGTCTATCCAGATGGTCGCCGTCCGTGATCTCCTCCGATCGAAAATCTCACGGTTCGGCTCCGCGCCGCAAGGCCCAAGCGCTGTCCAGCGCCACAGGGTAGATCCATCGAACAGCCGCGGCAGTCGCCGCCTCTCCGACGCATCGCCTTGTCGGGCCGAATCCGTCCATCCTCAGGAGAGCACTTCGGTAGCCGTCTTCGCCCCGAGGACGTTCTCGATCCAGCGGTCGAGGGTCGCGACGTTTGTACATGCCTGGATGCGCGCTCTCTCGTCCTCGGTGAGCACGATCCCTGCACGCGCAAGCAGCCGCAGCAGCGTGTCCCTCTTGCCCTTGAGCTCGCCCTCACGCATGCCCTTGAGCTCGCCCTCACGCATGCCCTTGAGCTCGCCCTCACGCATGCCCTTGAGCTCGCCCTCGCGCATGCCCTCGAGCTTGCCTTCACGCATGCCCTCGAGCTTGCCTTCACGCATGCCCTCGAGCTTGCCGCGATCGACGAGCTTCTGCACGAACGGGGGAAAGGTCGCCTCGCCTTCGATCTGCCGTTCCATGACCAATGCCTCCAGAGCCTGTCTCATCGGCTCACGCAACCCGTTCCAGATGAGCTGAAAATAGACCATCGCGTGCGCCTGGTCGAGCCGGCCGAGGGCAGCCAGCGCCGCCTGCACCACGGTGAGCCCACTCGGCCCGTTGCCGTGCGCCACCGCCGACAGCACCGCGAGCTCCGTCTCCTTCTCCGCGTCCGCCGGGTCGGTGATCTCGGGGACCACCGCCGGACCGAGCACCAGCGGCGCGACGTGGCCGCGGCCCAGGCCGAGGTCGATGTTCTCCGCCGCCCACGCGGCCACGCCGGCGTCCGGCGCGACCACGAGGACGATCGTGCCGCAGCGCTTCCTGGCGCGCACGACCGCGACGTACGCCGGCCACGAGTACTTCTTGCCCGGGTCCACGTCGCGCTGTACCTCGATGACGATCGCCATCACCAGCGCGTCGCTCTCGTCTCGAAGCTCCAGCACCAGATCGGCGCGGAACTCCACCGGGATGAGCTGGTCGAGCGACGACTCGACAACCGCGACCGCGGCGTGCGGCGGCACCTCGACGTGGAGGAGCATCGCGAGCAAGCGGGGCGCGAGCTCCGGGTGCTCGCGGAACATCTCGACGAGGGCGTTGTGCTCGAGCGTCGGCATGACGCTCGGCCTCGAGCACGCCCCATGCCGGCACGAAACGCCGGGGATATGCGAGCGGAGCTCCAGCTCAGGGGGTGGCGGCGCCATGGCGGACGCAGGCGGCCAGCGACGCCGGATGGGAGGCGGACCGGGCCGGCGGCTGCGGCGGCCGAGGCGGCAAGGGGGCGGGGGTAACGGAGCATCCGCCCGGCGGCGTGCTCTAGCGCGACAAACGGGCTGAAACCCCAGCAAAGAGCAGGAATTTGAACCGCCACGCGCACCGAGGACGCCAAGATTGTGTGTGTTGTTCTTGGCGTCCTTGGCGCCTTGGCGGCTCATTCTCGCTCGATCAACGTGCTCGGTGTCCTAGCGGAGCTCCGCCGGGGGCGGCTCCGGTGTGGCCCAGCGGGGCGCCCTCCGTCGCGTCGCCCGCGGTGAAGGGCCCGCGGCATCACCGATCGGGGTCGGCGCCTGGCCCGGCGCGTCCTCGACGGGCCCATCACGGTTTATCCTGGGTGACACGATGGGTGTGTGTCGTTCCCTGCCGCTCGTTCTGGTTCTCGCCGCGTCCGGGTGCCGCGACCGCGCGCCGGATCCCTCGGCCGTGCTCCAGCCGGCGCCCGAGGCGCTCGCCTCGGCGCTTGCCGGCGCCGGCGCCGCGGCTCCGGCCGCTGCGTCGAGCGACGCGGCCGTCGCCCCGCTCGCCTCGGACGGCGCCGCGGAGCTCGCCCCCGCGCCCAGCGGCTCGGCCGCCGCGCTGCCCGGGTCATCTCGCGTCGAGGCGGCGCCGGTGGATCGCGAGGCGTACCTCGGCGCCCTCGGCCAGGGCCGCGCCGCCGCGCGCCAGGGCCGGTACGCCGAGGCGATCACCGCCTTCGACCGCGCGCTCGCCGCGATGCCGCACGAGCCGCGCGCCCTCGCCGAGCGCGGCCACGCCCGGATGCGCCTCGGCGCGGACCTCGACGCGGCCGCCGCCGACCTGCAGCGCGCCGAGCAGCTCGGGCCCGACGACAAGCTCGCCGCCCAGATCTGGTACAACCTCGGCCTGCTCGACGAGTTGCGCGGCCAGGCCGAGCTGGTCCGCGCCGCCTTTGCCCGGTCGTTCCTCCTGTCGCCCACGGCCGCGGCCAGGACCAAGGCGGGCCCGGCCCGACGTGGTGCACGTGACGGTCGAGGCGGAGCTCCGCGCCTGGAAGAGCGCGGACGAAGCGGCGGCCGGCGCGTGTGACCCCGGGCGGCTCGAGACCGAGGATCTCCTCTATGACGCGAAGACGAGCCGGGAGCTCGCGCGGCTGAGCCGCGCGGGGGGCCGGGACGCGGCCAGGGTGAAGCTCGCCGGGCGCATGGTGGAGGTCGCGGCGGGGACCTGCACGACGACCGTGCCGCTCGACGTGCCCGCCGCCGGCGCTGGGAGGCCGGCGGGGCCGAGATGAGGGGATGAAAGGGCAATCGGGTCGCGGCCGGACTCGACGCGAGCGGCGAGGGAGGTCGCCCTCACTCCCAGCCGGACATGCCGTTCGTGTCGCGCAGGATGGCGTGGACGGCGTGCACCTGACCGCCGGACATCTTGATCATATGCATGTCCAGATGCCCGTCCGTCATGAAGTCGAAGATGGTGAGACCGATGGCGATGCCGCGCACCTCGTCGGCCAGGATGACGCGCGGGATGAAGGCGCCGCCGGACCCAGGATCGCCGGCGCTGCAGGAGGCTCCGGCGCCGCAAGCGAAGTTGCCGCCCCCGTTCTCCAGGCGCCTGCAGTCTCCCGTGACGTTGCAGACGCCGGAGGGGAACGCGCGGAAGTACTTGTCGATCCAGCTCGTCAGCTCTTCCCGGGTGGCCCGCTGGGCCTCCGGGACCTCGTCGTGCCAGCCGATGTCGTCCGCGATGGAGATGATCGCGGCGGGATTCGAGGCGACCGCGAAGGATGCCGTGTAGTCGCCCGGGCGGACGACGATCGTCTCGATCTCCGTCATCTCCGAGCCCTCCACCTTGATGCGGAGGGCGACGGGAAGATCCCTCCCGCCTTCCGGGATCACCGCCTGCGCGCCGACGCTGCACGCCTCGGTATCCAGGGCACGCTGGGAATGCTTCACCTCGCCAGCGTTCTTCCAGAAGTCCGTCGTGCCGATCTCGGCCTGCACGGCGTTTTCGGTGAACTTCACGCCTTGTGCCAGGGGTAGGCTGGAAGGATCCCCGGCGGCGAGGGCGGCGAAGTAGTCGTCCAGGAGGCCATCCAGGAGCTCGCGCGTGCAGCCGCCACCCGGAGCGCCGCCCGACCCCGACGCTCCGCTGGTGGCCGCTCCGGATCCACCACCGCTGGAGGTGCTGCCGCTCGACCCCGCGCCCCCGGTCGACGTCGTGCCGCCGCTGGCGCCGCCCGATGAGGCGCTGCCGGTCTCTTGCGGCGTGCCGCCGGCGCTTCCCGCGGAGCTCTGGCCGCCCGAGCCCACCGCGCCGCTCGAGGCTCCACCACCTCCGGTGCCGCCCGTGGCGTCACCGCTTTCGCCAGAGCCGCAAGCGCCCAGCGTCAGGGCCATGGCGACCCCGAGAGAGAGGAACGAACTAGGGTTCATGCGTCTACCTCCGCGCTGGATCAAAGCTCGCCGGCGAGCGTCGGCGGTGTCCAGTCGATGTGATCCATGTGGTTGGGCTTGTTGGGCAGGTCCGTGGCGAAATTGCCCGTCGCCGCGGCGTTGTTGCCCTTCAGGAACTTGTCGACCATGGCGTTGAGGGATGCAGTGTACTGCGAGCGCCAGCTGCAGTGGCTCCCACCTGCGCCCGTGTAGGCGATGTGGTTTCCGACGCCGAGCGCCTCGAAGATCATCTTGCCGACGTTGGCGGTGACCCACGCCGAGTTCCGATCGAGCCCGTTGTACATGGTGCTCGGGTTGTCGACGATGTAGAGGCCGCGCGGCGCGATGAGGCCCATCATCTCGTGCATGTCGACGGGCAGCTTGTTCGTGTTGTCGGCCCCAGCGTTGTTGCCCGTGGTGAACTGGCCGAGCGCCACCTCCGAGAGCCAGCGGACGTAGCTGATGCCATGATAGGGCCATTCGGAGCCGCTGTAGCTATCGAGCACCTCGACGAGGCGCAGGCCAATCGTGCCCCCGAGACCCGACTCCACCGGGATGGTCAAGGCGATGCGGTTGTCGAGCACGCCGGCGACGAAGGCACCCTTGCCCCAGCGTGAGCAACCCGTCACACCCACCCGGCGCGGATCGATGACGCCGGGGTTCTGCTCCAAGACGTCGAGGACGCGGCTGATCTGCCAGGCCTGCGCCGTGAGGTAACCCGCGGGATGGTCCGAGCCGTACACGCTGTAGAACGGCCCGTTCTTCGCGCCGCTGGTGCCCGTCGACTCGATCGCGGTGAAGGTGATCGTCGCGACGCCGCTCGGAACCGGCATGCCGCTCAGGCCGCCGTAGCCGATGATGGCCGGGGCGGGCGCCGTCGCCCCGTTCATGTTCACGGTGAGGTTGAACGAGCCGCTGCCGCCGCCATCCTTGACCTCGACCGTGATCCTGCTGGTGCTCACGGTACCGGACACGGATCCCTTTGCCGGAACGGGCTTGTCGCCGTAGATGAACTTGTACGCTTGCTGGAGGATCTCTTCGCGCCGGCAGGCCCACTCGCTCTTGCTCGCGATGCGGCTGCCGTCCATCTTCTTGAATGGGTCCGGCAGCTTCGAGTTCGCGGTGAGCGAAGCGACGCTCGGCATCGGTCCGACGGTGCACCCGGCTCCAGGGTTTTCCACCTCGCCCCACTCGGCGCTCCCGGCGTTGCCGCCGTCGCCGCTGCCCCCGGTACCACCGGTTCCCGGCGCTCCGCCCGTTCCGGCCGGGCCCCCGCCACCGGTGCTGGCTTCGCTCGTCGTCGCGTCGCCGCCCGTCCCGGTCGGGGTACCGGTCGAAGAGGACGGTCCACCAGTTCCCGTCGGCGTCCCTCCGGTGCCGCTGCCGCTGGCGCCGACGCCTCCCGTGCTGGCTGCAGGGCTTCCTCCTGAACCGCTGGGATCCTCCGATCCGCCTTCGCTGCCGCAGGCGGCGAGCATCCAAGGCAGCACTGCGAACAAAGCCAAAGAGATCGTGGGACGTGCAGTGCGTAGACGCATGTTGAGCGCTCCTCGTGAAGTGTCGTGAAACAGGATCCCGCTGGGGTCGGGCGGTGGGATGGCGGACGAGGGCCCGACCCGCGAGTGCCGCCGAAGTTATTCCCCACTTTGCCGGTCGTCTTCAAGCTGATTTTGTGCTACTTTTCGTAACGTCCGTGCGCTGCGCGTACCGCTCAGATGGACTGTTCTCGGCTCTTGCGAAATGTCGATTCTTGCGAGATGCGCACGGACGTGTCGACTGGCGCACGCTGCGATTCGCTGTTTCGATGGATTCACGAGAGTCAGCTCCTCGATGTTCGTGGCACTCCTTACCCTGCCAAGAATGACACCCTCGCGCCCGCCGACGCCGCCGTGGTCAGGCGGCGCAGCCATAGAACATCCCCCGATCAAGCCGCGCCCCTTCGGATCAGGGCCCGCAGGCGCGGCGAGAGGGCGCGGCCCGAGAAGAAGAGGTCGCGGAACCAGCGCTGCGCCGGGTCGTCGTCGTGGCGCTGCGACCACACGGCGACGACCTGGGCGGCGGGCAGCGCGAAGGGGGGCGCGAACACCCGAAGCCCGAAGAGCTCGCGGGCGCGCTGGGCGACGCTGCTCGGGATCGTGCAGAGCAGGTCCGAGCTGCGCACGGCGAGGGGCGCGGACATGAAGTGAGGCAGGCGCAGGGCCACGCGCCTGGTCTTGCCGAGGCGGGCCAGGGCGCGGTCGACGGCGCCGCCGCGGTGGCCTTCGACGCTGACGAGGACGTGGCCGAGGGCGACATAGGTGTCGAGATCGAGGCGGCGCTTGATCGCCGGGTGGCCTTTACGGGCCATGACGGCGAAGGGATCCTGGTAGAGCGGGGCGCGGCGGAGGCCGGCGGCCGGCACCGGCTGCGAGGCGCCGAACAGGGCCAGATCGATGTCGCCGAGGACCAGCGCGGGGGTGACGTCAGGGGAGAAGCGCTCGATCTCCAGGCGGACGAAGGGGGCGTGCTCGCCCAGGTGGTCGAGCACGTCGGGCAGCGTCGTGAGCTCGAAGTAGTCGATGGTGGCGACGCGGAAGGTGCGCGCCGAGGTGCGCGGATCGAAGGGCTCGGGGGAAGCGAGGGCGCGGCCGAGGTGCTCGAAGGCGGCGGGCAGGGCCGCGCGGAGCTGGAGCGCGCGCGGCGTGGGGGTGAGACCGCGGCCGAGGGGGACGAGGAGGGGATCGCCGAAGAGCTCGCGCAGGCGCGCGAGGGAGTGGCTCATCGCCGACTGGCTGACGTGGGCGCGGCGCGCCGCGGCGCTGACGCTGCCCTCGACGAGCAGCGCCTCGAGGGCGGGGAGGAGGTTCAGATTGATGCTGCGGATATCGATCTCGCTCATACCTGGCATGAGATACATCCCATTTTCCTCATGGGTCCAGCGACGCATGCTGGGCGGCCTATGAGAGCGTGCGATGTCGAGGTCATGGTGACGGGGGGTACGGGATTCATCGGGCGCTGGCTGCTGGCCGAGCTGACCCGGACGAAGGCCGTGGCAGCGCCGGTGCGCCGGGCGCGGCAGCGGGCCGCCGAGCTTGCCGCGTTCGTCGACGCGCACGGCGGCGATTCGCGGCGGCTCCTGGTGGTCGAGGGCGATGTCGAGGCGGCGTCGCTCGGTCTGTCGGAGCGCTTCGAGCAGGTGCGCGACGTCTATCACCTGGCGGCGCGCTTCGCCTTCGGGCTCGGCGTGCAGGAGGCGCGGCGCTGCAATGTCGAGGGCTCGCTGCACGCGGCCGAGTGGGCGCTCGGGCGGCCGCACCTGCGGCGCTTCGTCTACCTCGGCGGCTACCGCATGATGCACGCGGGCGCCCGGTCGGGCGCGGAGAGCGCGCTGACGCAGCGAGCGCGGGACCGGCTCTACCGCCAGCACGGCGCGTACGAGGGGTCGAAGCACGAGTCGTTCCTCGCCGTGCGCCGCTTCGCGGCCGAGCGCGGGCTGCGCTGGACGGCCGTGCATCCGAGCAGCGTCATCGGCGACTCGCGCACCGGCGAGACAACGCAGCTCACGGGCGTCGGCGAGATGGTCGAGCAGCTCTGGCGGGGCCGCCTGCCGGCCCTGGTCGGCAGCGAGCGCACCTTCCTGCCGCTGGTGACGGTCGACTACCTGGCGCGCTTCCTGGCGAGCGTGCCCGAGCGCCCGGAGACCGCGCAACAGGACCTCTGCGTCCTCGATCAGGCGACTCCGCGGCTGCCCGCGCTGGTCCGCGGCATCGCCGCCCACCTGAGGCGCAGCCCCCCGGCGTGGGTGCTGCCCCTCGGCCTGGTGCGCCTGTTGCCGGAGGCGCTCACCGGGGTGACGCGAGAGAGCCTGTCCTTCCTCGCCGAGGATGCGTATGACACCAGCGCGGCCGACGCCCATGCCCGCGCGGTCGGTCTGGTGATGCCGCCGATCCACGCCAGCGTGGAGCGCTGGTGCGACTACCTGGTGGCGACGCGCTTCCGCGCCACACCCGGGAATGCGCCCGGCCGATCCGCGCGATCATGACCGTGATCCCGCTGATCACGATGGTGATCGGGGTGATCACGATGCGCTGATCCGAGCGATCACGATGCGCTGATCTCGGTGATCACGATGGGGTGAAATCCCCAGCACCGCGAGCGCGAGCCCTCCTCCACGGGGGCCGGGCAGCTCGGCGCTACCACGCCGGACGAGCGGAGGTGAACGGCCCGCCCCGCGCGAGGCCGGCCGTCGCTGCCTCAGCTACAGCTCATACGGCTCAGTGGCAGCCGGGCGACCGGTTGTGGAATCCCCGCGTGCTGCAGGGGCCCGCCGTGGTGGACTGCCACGAATCATTGTAGATCGCGTCCCGCTGGAGCTCGGCGTCGTCATTGCAGTTGTGCTGATTATTGCCGCTGTCCCAGGCGTATTCCGTCGAGCAACCGCCGCTCACCTGGCTCGTCGAGCCCGAGGGTTCGGAGTAGAAATAGCGCGTGTGTGTGCCGTCGTCGGGCCGGAACCCGCTCATCGTGCAGTGCGTGTTCATGGAGGACGCGCCGGCGCAGGCGCCGTGATTGCAGCTGGCCGCGGTGAAGACGACGTTGGTCGACGACGACCAGCCGCGGAGCAGGACCGCGGTGTGGTCGCCGAGGCCGAGCGCAACAGCCTTGTTCCGGATCTGGTAGTCCCAGTTCACGACCGCGCTCCCGCCGAACTCGAGCCCCTGCGGAGCGAGGGCGCCCCCGCCGATCACCGGCGCTTCGTTCGCGGGGATCTCGGCGCCCGGCTTCTCGGAGAGGCCGTCGACGCCGAGGCCGATCTCGATGCCCGCGAGCCGCAGCTCTGCGAGGCCCTCTGGCAGCTCCAGCGCGCGGAACGCGGGGACCGCGTCGCGCATGAGCCGGATGTCCGCGAGCCGACCCGCCTCGTCGAAGCCCTCGACGCGCGGCATCGCCCAGCTCGCGTCGATGAAGGCATCGCCGCCCATCTGCATCCTGAACGGCTGCCCGTTCGCGTCGAGGACCTGCGCGTCGATCTGATAGGTCGGGAGCTCGGGGTTCGCAGCGAGCTCCTCGGGCGTCGGAGGCGTCTCCATCTTCGGGCCGAGGCGCATATCATACGTGATCGTGCGGCCGTCCTTCTCGAACTTCAGGACGAGCTTCCCGGCCGCCTCATCCATGTCGACGATGCTCAGGCCATGAGCGACGGGCGCGGATTCGAGATCGTCCACGGCCGGATCTCCCACAGGGCCACAGGCGACCGCGAACGACATGAGACCAAGTGCGCCCGATGCCGCGAGCGTGCGGAGGTTCATCATAAAGATAGTTCCCTTCGTGCTGATGAAATGAAATGCATCGCGTCCTCCGGCGCCGAGATGGCCTCTCGCGCCGAGCGGCACCGCTGGAACGACGAACGACGAACGAGAGGAGCCCTCCGCCGGAGCAGCCGAACGGGCTGCTGCGACCATCAGAGCCGCGCTGCGATGCTGCAGTGCAGGCCGTGAAGCGCCGCTGCCGGTCTGCCGCACAGCGAGCCTCTCGCCGTCACCGAGCGTTGGAGCTCCTCTCGTTCAGGTGCCGCGACCGCGCATGAGCAATGGCTGTTCCATGAAGTCGCCCGGGCGCCGTGATCTCGAAATTTCGGCCAAAACCTGCGAACGAGCGGCGCCTAGACGAGCCGTCGTCAGACTCCTACGCTGACGGCCGAGCGCAGGCGGTTGCGCGGGTGCGCGGGATCTTGCGGCACTGCGCGGGCACTTGCGACAGAACGCGGGCCGCCTTCTTCGCCGGGAGTGCCTTCACGGCGTCTTCGGGCGCAGGGCGCGGACCCGTTCCTTCAGCCAGCCGTCGATCGCGAGGTCGATCTCCTCGAGCACGCTCTCCCTGGTCCGCCCCGCGGACTTGAGGAGATCGAGAGCGTGCTCGCCGCGTGTTGCTTTACCGTGTTCTCGATGCGGCCGAGCGGTGAGAGACGTACTCGTGCGTCTGCGCCGCGGAGCACTGTTCGCCTCGTGATGGAAGCTGGCGAGCACGCCGCCTGTCCAGCCGCTCGCTGCCATGCCGCGAGCACCTGCTCGGGAGAGACTCAATGAGCGTTCGATTCGGATCCATTTATCACGTTGCTTGCGACCATGCATCGAGGGGCCGCTTTCACTCCAGCGGACTGGATCGCCGCCTCGATCTGGTAGCGACCGCTCGGCCCCGCAGGGAGACGACCATGTGGCCAAGCCAGATCGCCTCGTCGACGAGCTCGGCGAAGGCGTCGTCGCCGTGTGGCGGAATGCCGCAGTGAGGCACGCGTGCGGTTCGCGCGTGGACGGGGATGACAGGCGATGAGGTGCGCTCATCGGGCGCGAGCGCGTTCACGCGAAGCTCCTTCCGCGCGTCTCTCTCGACGAACGCTCAGTCCGCACGCCTGGACCGCGCTTTGCAGTTATACAAGACATGCTGCAAGATATTCATCAGCACGCTGCGTTCATCGTGGGAGTCATGGGGTTCTCGCTGACGCTCGGCTGCGCCGGCGAGCCTGGAACAGCCGAGGCGCTCGGAGAGAGCTCCGATGCGTTTTCAACGGCGCCGGGTGAGCCGAACCACGAAGAGATCACCAGCGCCGCGCTGGCGTTCCTGAAGCCCGCGGTGATCAGCGCCCTGAAGATCGGCAATGTGTCGACGGACGCCGAGCTCCACTTCAGCAATGCTGCTCACTTCGATGACTGCAACTTCAGCGGAGGAGCCGCATTCATCGCCGAGAAGCAAGCCGAGGCGGTGGCAGCGCTGGGCCCGGGCCTCGCGCAGCTGGGTGGTGATGCGCTGGCGTTGCTGGCGTTTTCCCGTTCGCTTCACGCGGTGCAGGACTTCTACGCACACACGAACTGGGTCGAGCTCGGCGGCGACGTCCTCGTGGACCAGTCGTTCACGGCGTTCCCCGCGCTCACTCCGTACTCCGCGGTGCCGTCGACGGGCTTCATCGTCGTGCAGGGCCAAAAGCCGAGGGGGGCGTCGGTGACTCGCGACGACGATGCGCCGTACCCGGAGTACGCGATCGTGACCTTCCGCCAGCGGCGGACGACCGCCCATGGACTTGTCTCGGGCACGGTCGACTACGAGCCAGGCGACGACTGTCCGCCCCCGGTGGCGATGACCCACGACGAGCTCAGCAAGGACAAGACCTCCTTGACCGATCGCGTCGAGCAGCACCTCGCGGCGAAGTCGCTCGCGATCCAGCAGACGCGTCATGAGTGGTGCCGGCTCAACCAGCTCGCGCACGATGCGTGGGGCGACGCCGGGACCGCGCGCCTCGCGGCGTGGGTGGCCGACCCGGGCTCGGCGCCCGACTGCACCACCGAATGAGGCGGAGGCGTCCTGGCGCGCCTTCGCCTGTCACCACCTGTCACAAGGCGAGCGCACGGGGTGGCTCTGTAGGGCATAGGCGTTCGTGGGGCGCGCCGTCGACACGCCCTCGCTCACGTTCCAGCACGACCGCATCACGTCCGAGTGCAGTTCCACGCCTGCTGACCTGCCGGGAGGCGGCCGTCCCGCGGCCGCCTCCCGGAAAGCGGACGCGTGACTCGGATCCATCAGGCCGGCGTGCTCTCCCGTACCGGCTGTGGGGCGCCGGGACGCCGTCGACTCCACGCTGTTCAGCTTCGGCTCGACGGGGCACAATGCTCGTCATCATGAGGATGGTCTTCCGGGGCGGCGCGGCGTACGGCCCGAACGGGCGGTTCGGCGCGTGGGTGGTGAGCGTCGACGCCGGGGGGAGCGTGACGCTCGCGGGCCAGGCGCTCGGGGAGGAGATCCACCGGGGACCGGAGCCCCTGTCGGAGTCGGAGCTGGCGGCGCTCGATGGGTTGCTGCGTTCCGCCGCGACGGTGGACACGGCGTCGAAGCGAATGGGCATCCCGGGGGAGGCGCTGGTTGGTTTCGACATCGAGACGCCTTCCGGGCGCCGCGAGATCCGGCGATGGCACCGGGAGGCGCAGGAGCAGCCGCCGCTGGCGGGTCTGCTGCGCTGGCTCGACGAGGTGATCCAGGCGCGGACGGGGCGCTTCGCGGCCTTCGGGAGCTGACAGGCAGCGGGGCGCACCACGGCGTCGTGAACGGCGGCAGACTGGCTCACGACGGCGCCGCCATGACAGCGGCCGACGTCTCCGGCGCACGATCCAGCGTGAGCTCGTCGGCCACGCAGCGTCGACGTCGCGGACGCCACGTTCCCCCTCCGTTGGTCGGCGGCGCAACACCGCAGGTGGCATGCTCGATGCCTGCTTCTTGCGAGCGTGACCAATTTTAACGATTCGCGAGGAGGCCTGGTGCACGGCGATGATGCCTGTCGAGGCTCGGCCGCGGAGGGACGGCCGCCGGCGACCGCCTACATCAACCGCATTGCCACGGCCGTGCCGCCGCACGACGTGCACTCCTCTTTTGTCCGCTTCGCGAGCACGCTCTTCAGCGACGAGCGCAGCCGCGTGCTGTTCGGGCGGATGGCGGACAAGGCGCAGATTTCACACCGGTTCTCCGTGCTGGCGCCGAGCGCCGAGGTGGGCGGCGCCTCGATCGACGCGGGGCGGTTCTACCTGCGCGGCGGCTTCCCGACGACCGCGGACCGCATGCGTTTGTACGAGAAGCACGCGCCGGAGCTCGCCGCGCAGGCCGTCTCCGGCCTCGACCTCGGGAGCGCGGCGCGCCGGATCACCCATGTCATCGTGACGTCGTGCACCGGCTTCTCCGCGCCGGGCATCGACCTCGAGCTCGTCGAGCGCTTCGGCCTCGATCCATCGGTCGAGCGCACGATGATCGGCTTCATGGGGTGTTATGCCGCGATCAACGCGCTGAAGCTCGCGCGGCATATCGTGCGCTCGGCGCCCGAGGCGCGCGTGCTCGTGGTGAACGTCGAGCTGTGCACGCTGCACCTGCAGGAGGCCGTCGCCATGGATCAGATGCTGTCGTTCCTCCTGTTCGGCGACGGCTGCGCCGCGGCCGTGGTCAGCGCCGAGCCGAAAGGGCTCGCGCTCGACCGGCTCCACGCCGTCGTGGTGCCCGGGACGCGCGAGCTCATCACATGGAACATCCGCGACCTCGGCTTCGAGATGTTCCTGTCCGGCCGCGTGCCGGGCGCGATCGACCGGGGGCTCAGGGCCGCCGCGGGCGCGATCCTCGACGGCGCCGCGCCAGGCGAGATCGACCTCTGGGCGGTGCACCCCGGCGGGCGGTCGGTGCTCGACGCGGTCGAGCACGCGCTCGAGCTCGGGCCCTTGGCGCTCGCGGCGTCGCGCGACGTGCTCGCGCGCTTCGGCAACATGTCCTCGGCGACCATCATGTTCGTGCTCCAGTCGATCGTCGCGGACGCGCGGCCGGGCATGCGCGGGTGCGCCATGTCGTTCGGTCCCGGTTTGACCGCCGAGACGGTGCTGTTCCATACGGCCTAGACCCATGGGCGCCCTCGACTTCTCGCGTCGATCCACGCTCGACGAGCTGATGGATACCCAGCCCGTCGACTTCGAGGATTTCCGCGCTTGCCTCGTCGATCTGGCGCAGGTCAACCGGCTGACGCTCGCTCACCGGCCGACGTTCGCGTTCCTCGAGCGCCTCGTCGCGCGCGGCCTGCCCGAGAACCGGCCGCTGGAGGTGATCGACGTCGGCAGCGGCCACGGCGACATGCTGCGGCGGATCGACGCGTGGGCCAGAGCGCGCGGCATCGCCGTCTCGCTCACCGGCGTCGACCTCAACCCGTGGTCGCGCCGGTCGGCCGCCGAGGCGACCCCGCCGGGCCGGCCGATCACCTGGGTCACCGCCGACGCCTTCGCCTACGAGCCGCCCGGCGGCATCGACGTCGTGTTGAGCTCGCTCTTCACGCATCATCTCCCCGATCCGGTGGTCGTCCGTTTCCTCGCCTGGATGGAGGCGAAGGCGCGGCTCGGCTGGTTCATCAACGATCTGCACCGCCACCCGCTGCCTTATCACTTCTTCCGCCACCTCTCGCGCCTCGCGGGCTGGCACCGCTTCGTGCAGCACGATGGCCCGGTGTCGATCGCCCGCGCCTTCTCGGCGAGCGACTGGCGGCGTCTCATCGCCGAGGCCGGGCTCGACCCGCGCGCCGTCGAGGTTCGGTGGTGGATGCCGTTCCGGCTCACCGTCGGGAGGCTCAAGGTCCCGTGAACGACGCAGTGGTCGTCGGAGGAGGCCTGGCCGGGGCGGCGGTCGCGCTGCTCCTCTCGCAGGCGGGGCGCGAGGTCGCGCTGATCGAGCGCGAGGCGTGCCCGGCGGACAAGGTCTGCGGCGAGTTCCTGTCGCGCGAGGCCGCGCTCTACCTTGCGTCGTTCGGGCTCGATCTGCCGGCGCTCGGCGCGGCGCCCATCGAGGCCGTGCGCCTGGTCGAGCGCGATCGGGTCGCGGCCGCCGCGCTGCCGTTCTCCGCGCTCAGCCTGTCGCGCCGCGTGCTCGACGAGGCGCTGCTCGCGCGCGCCGCGGCGGCGGGCGCGTCGATCCGGCGGGGCGTCCGGGTCCAGGCGCTCGCGCGGGCAGGCGCGGGCTGGGAGGCGCGGCTCGAGGACGGCAGCGCGATCGCGGCGCGCGCGGCGTTCCTCGCGACCGGCAAGCACGACGTCCGGGGCCTGAGGCGGCCTTCTGGGCTGCAGGACGATCTCGTCGCCTTCAAGATGCACTGGCGGCTGTCGCCGCGGCAGGCGGCGGAGCTCGACAGGCACGTGGAGCTCGTGCTGTTCGAAGGCGGTTATGCCGGTCTGCAGCCGGTCGAGGGCGGTCGGGCGAACCTCTGCCTCCTCGTCCGCAAGGGCCGCTTCGCCGCGCTCGGGCAGCGCTGGGACCGCCTCCTCTGCGCGATGCGCGAGGGGTCGCCGCACCTCGACGCGCGGCTCGCGGGCGCGGAGCCGTGCCGGGCGCGGCCGCTCGCGCTCTCGGCGATCCCGTACGGCCATGTCCAGCGCCGCGCGGACGGGATATGGCGCCTCGGCGATCAGGCGGCGGTCATCCCCTCCTTCTCGGGAGACGGCATGTCGATCGCGCTGCACAGCGCGCGGCTCGCGGCCACGGCGTACCTCGAAGGGGCGAGCGCGGAGGCGTTCCAGCGCCGGCTCTCGCGCGACGTGCTCGGGCAGGTGCTGCTCTCGACCGGCCTCTCTCACGGCCTCGTGCGGCGGCCCGGCCAGGCGGCGCTCGGCGCGGCGGCGCGCCTTTGCCCGGGCCTCATGGCGGCCGTGGCCGGGCGCACGCGCGTGTCCGAGGCTGCGCTCGTGCGCGGAGGGCTGCCGGCCGCCGCGCTGCAGGGCGGGCGCGGGCCGCGCTGGGCGACACGCTAGAGCGACGAGGATTCCGGCCGGACGCCTCGCTGGCGAAGCCAGGGGGCGGCGCGGCGGCATCGCGGAAGATCCTCCGCCGTTCAGCCTGCTTTCGGGCGGACCGGCTACTGTGCATGAGCATGGGAACCGCCGAGCCACACCCCGCAGGCCGCCGGCTCAGGCTCGTCTCCGCCCAGGGCGGTGGGGGGCAGCCCGCGCCCGCGCCCGCGCCCGTCAGCGACGAGGAGATCCTGCTCGCCTTCCAGCGGGGCGAGCGAGGGATCGGCCTGCGGCTCTACGAGCACCTGCTGCCCGCCGTCGACCGGACCCTGTACCGGATCCTGGGTTGCCGCGAGCAGGACCACGCCGACCTCGTGCAGGCCGCGTTCGAGCAGATCGTGAGCACACTTACCAAACACCGGTTCGCGGGGGAGTGCAGCCTGGCGGGCTGGGCGTCCGTCATCGCCTGCCACGTCGGGCTGAGCGCGCTGCGCGCCCGACGGCGCGAGCGGAAGGTCATCGATCGCACGCCGGGGTCGCCGGAGCCTGGCGCCGGGCCCGAGCCGCCCTCGCAGGGCGCCGACCCCGAGCGCGAGGTGAGCGCGCAGCGCGATCTCGAGGCCCTGCGCCGGCACCTCGCGGCGATGGACGGCGACCGCGCGACCGCGCTGCTGCTCCACGCCATGGGCTATTCCCTCAAGGAAATCGCTGACTTGACCGGTGTTTCCGTGGCCGCGGCCCAGTCGCGGCTGTCGCGGGGGCGGCGGGAGCTCCAGGCGCGCTTTGAACCCGAGGCGGCGGCGCGACGCGACCCCGCTCGACCCGAGGAGCCACGATGAAGCAGGACGACGTTGACACCACCCCGGAGGATCGCGCCGCGGCGGCTGGCGTGGACAGCGTGGAGGCCTCGCTGCGGGCGCTGGTCGAGCAGCCGGTGCCGGCGCTGCCCAGGGTCCAGGCGAGGTACCTCCAGCAGCGGATCGCCGGCCGCATCGACCAGCTCGTCGCCGACGCGGCGGAGCGGCGCGCCCGCGCCGCCCGGCGGCAGCGGGCCGCCCTGGCCGCGGCGGCGCTGGCGGCCGCCCTGACCGCGGCGGCCGCCGGCGTCTTCCTCGTGGTCCGGGCGCGCGACGCCCCGCCCGCCGCGGCGCAGGTGACGGCGCTCCAGGGCGCGGTCGAGATCGCGGCCGGGGACGCGATCCGCTCGCCGCCGTCGCTCGCCCTCGTGCCGCTCGCGAGCGACGAGCAGCTCCGGACCGGCGAGGGCGCGCGGGCCAAGGCGTCGCTCGCGACGGGCGCCACCGTCGAGGTCGGGCCCTCGACGCGCGTGAGGTTCGCGCCGGTGGGCGCCGGGAGCGACCGCGCGGGCGACGTCGTCGCCCTCGAGCAGGGCAGGATCGCCGTCGATGTGCCGCCGCTGCCGGCGGGGACGAGCCTGTCGGTGCACACGTCGGACGCCGTGGTCACGGTGCACGGGACGCGCTTCTCCGTCGAGCGGCGGCCCGACGCGGCGGGAGAGCCCGCCGAGACGCGCGTGTCGGTCGTGGAAGGCCGGGTCGCCGTGCACCGCGGCGAGGTCGAGCGCTTCCTGAGCCCGGGCGAGACGTGGTCGTCCCGCGACGAGGAGCGCCGGTCGGACCGCCCCGCCGAGGGACGCCCGGACCACGCGCCCGCGCCGCCCCGCGACCTCGGACAGGACAGCGCCGCCGGCGAGGGCGGCACGGGCGACGGGGCCGGCGAGGGCGGCGCGGGGGAGCCGCGCGCGCCGCGCGACGCGCGCCAGGCCCCGCCGCGCGCCTCGCTCACGGCCGAGAACGAGCTGCTCCAGGGCGCGATGGCGGCGCGGCGGCGCGGGCAGCCGAGGCGGGCGATCGAGCGGCTCGATCTCCTCCTCGGCCGCTACCCGGACTCGCCGCTCGCCGAGATCGCCCGCGTGGAGCGCCTGCGCGCGATCGAGATGCTCGGCGACAAGGAACGGACGGCGGCCGAGGCGCGCCGGTACCTCAAGGACTACCCGCAGGGCTTCGGGCGCGAGGAGGCCACGTCCGCCTCCCGCCCCGGCGGCGCTCGCCCCTGAGCGCCCGCGCGCGAGGCCGTCTCGATTTTTTGACGAATCCCTGCCTGCTCCCGGCGCCTCCGGCGACCTTCACTTCATCGAGGAGATCATCGCGCCGGCGATCGGGTTCGCCGGCTGCGCTCCAGGTCGTGCTTGCTTTCGAATTGGGAGGATCTCGATGCGTTCATTCGCGTTGACGGGGTGGTTCTGTGGTGGGCTGTTGTCGCTCGCGGCCTTCGGCGCGGGCTGTTCCCTATCGGGCACAGGAGGCGCAGACGGCCGCATCGTCTCCGGGGAAGACTGCGTCCCGTCGGACGGCGAGGGCGGCGCGCCGGCGCCGAGCTTCCCGGGGGCCGGCATGTCGGGCGCCGGCGACTCCATCACGGCGGATCTCGATCCGCTCTCGTGCGGCGCGAGCGCCCGGGGTGTCCCCGTGGACGGGACCGCCCAGGTCGACTGCTATTACACGAACAACAACCCGACGACCCCGATGGCCTTCGTCGAGCGGGTCGTCGAGATCGCCGAGAGCGAGGAGCTCGTGCACGTGCGGCTGACGCTCAACCCCGCGTTCGTCGACAACACGTATGGCGAGACGGCCATCGGGTGGGGCGGCGGCGAGGAGCCCGCCGGCCCGCAGCCCGGCGGCCCGAAGCCCGGCGACGGGCCGAAGCCGAAGGGGCACGGGGGCCACACGTTCAAGGATCTCGTGGGCAGCGACAAGGCCCAGTTCCAGCTGACGAACGGGAAGGGCGAGCTCGTGCTCGACTTCTACGTCGACTACCTCTCGGCCGACGAGGCGAGCCCCTCGGGGTATGCGTCGCTCGGCGTGCTCGGCGGGGAGGGCAAGATGCTCCTCGGAGACGCCGGCGCCGTCGTCGCGGCGACCACCTCGCTCGACCGCGATCTCAACGCGTGCGGGTACGGCGCGTACCTCGAAGACTCCCCGGAGACGGACGAGAACTACACCCCCAACTCGGAGGCACCGAACTGGGATTACCGCGTTGTCTACGACGTGTGGGTGAGCGCCTCGGCGTTCGGCGCTGCCGGCTTCGGCGACGCGACCATCAGCTATGTGCACGCCTCTCCGAGCAAGTACCCGTCGGATACGGTCACCGTGACGCCGGGGCCGTGCCCCACGCCGACGTGTGAGGGCGACGACCCGCCCGCCGGCGGCGGCGGGGGCAGCGATGCGGGCGAGGATCCGGGTGAAGGCGGGGAATGCAAGGAGTCGGGTGGGGAGTGCACGGCCAGCACGGACTGCTGCTCGGACAGCGACGTGTGCGTGAGCGGGGTGTGCAAGCCGATCTTTATCCCGCAGTGAGCCGGTGATGTCCCCGGCGCCGGCGCGGCCGCGCCAGGGAGGCGCTGGCGAGCGAGGTCATGGTCCTCGCATCCGGTCGCCGGAGGGGAGCCCGCAGCACGAGAGGCTCGGGCTCCTGGCGTGACGGGTCGGAGGCGCAAGACGCTCGACGGTCAGCGCGCGGCCAGCGCGAGCGGGCAGGCGCGCAGCTCCTCATCCCCCCGAGTTATCCGGGAAGATTCACAGGGAGGCGGAGAGACGGGGAGTAAAATCCCATCAATCTCCCCGCCTCCCCGACTCCCTGTTCAATTTCTCTCTAACAATGTGGACTGGCGTCCCCCGGCGCCGTCGCCGCCGCGGCTCGCGGAGGAGGCTACTTGCCCAGCAGGGCGTTCATCACCCTGTTGTAGGTCTCCTTCTTCCCATACTGGTCGTTGAAGAGCAGCGACTGCGAGCTTTGCCCGTTGCACAGCGCCCCGCTCCAGCTGTTGAGCCACGACCTGCCGTCGTTGATCCCCCAGAAGGTGATGGCCGTGCACTTGGGCTCCTTGAAGCAGGCCGCGACGATGTCGTGGTAGTACGCGAGCTGCTCCTCCGCCGTGACCACGCCGCCGCAGCGGTTGATGTCCATCTCGGAGATCAGCACCTCCAGGCCCAGGTCGGTGAAGCGCTTCAGGTTCGCCGCCACGTCCGCTCCGGTGGCCTCGTTGTTCGGCGGACCGATGTGCATCTGGAACCCGACGCCGTCGATCGGGACCCCCCGATCGACCATCCCCTTGATCATGTTGTAGACGAAGTCGACCTTCGCGTTGCGCGCGTCGATGCTGTAATCGTTGTAATAAAGCTTGGCCTTCGGATCCTGCTCTCTCGCGATCTGGAAGGCGAGGTCGATGTACGATTCCCCGATCTGGTTGTAGAACACCGTGGGCCTCATGCGGGGATTGCCGACGCCGGTGTCGCTGTCGGTCTGGACGGCCTCGTTGACGACGTCCCAGTGATCGAGCCGGTCCTTGAAGTGCCCCATGACCTGGGTGATGTGCCTGCGCATGGCGGCCTCGACGTTGGCCTTCCCGGTCATCGAGCTCATCCAGTTAGGCAGCTGGCTGTGCCACACCAGGGTGTGGCCCTTGACCTTCATGTTGTTCTGGCGCGCCCAGTTCACGATGTTGTCCGCGGCGCCCCAGCTGAAATTGCCCGCGCTGGGCTCGAGCGCGTCCCACTTCATCTCGTTCTCCGCCGTCACGTAGTTGTGCTCGGCGGCGGCGACGCGCTTGTAGTCGTTGTTACCGAGACCACCGCCGGAGATGGCCGCTCCGATCAGTATCGGGGGGTTCGCCTTCTCACCGGCCTCCCTCAGCGTGCTGGCGCTCGCCGCAGGGACTCTGGCGCTGGCGCCGCCGCCCGTACCATCGCTGCCGCCCGCGCCCTCGCCGCCGGTGCCGCTGCCGGTCGTCGCGCCGCCGCCGCTGCCGCTCGTCGCGCCGCTGGTCGCGCTCGTCGGGTCGCCGCTGCCGGTCGTCGCGCCGCCGCCGCTGCCGGTCGTCGCGCCGCTGCCGGTCGTCGCGCCGCCGCCGCTGCCGGCCGTCGAGCCGCCGCTGGTGGTGGTGCCGCCCGTCGCGCCGCCGCCGGTCGTCTCCCCTCCATTGCCGTCACCGCTGTCCGAGCAGCCGGCTGCACACAGGAATGCCGAGAGGAGAAGTGTGAAGGGTGCTGATCTCATGCTCGCATGCTCCAAAGTAAAATGTATTTACTAACTCACGCGACCTGGTGCCTTGATCATCCGCGGGTCCACGTCGCGCGCGGGCGGCACCCGAGGTGGTGCCGAACCGGCAGTATATCGGCCGCTGTCTCCCAAGCATACAGCTTCACGAGGCGGACCCGAAGGATAAGGGGCTCCGGAAGCGAATTCCAGGGCCGTTCGAGAATTTTGACATGGGGATAATGTGCGCCCGAGACCGAGTCGGTAGGGCGCCCCACACGCGGCTCGGCGTGCTCCTGGGGTGCACCTGCTGCTGGGGCGCACCTGCTCCCCGGAACGAGCAGGAGGTCGCCGCAGACCTCGACGATCGCGCGACGAAACGTCCTTTGGCGCCGGCGTTCAGAGGCAGCGGGGAGAGGGGAACGTGATCTTCACATTCCGGATCTCCTGGCGCGCGGTAGCGTCTCCCGTGCCGGCGGCGAAGCCATAAAAGAACTTCGACCCGACGGGGAAGCCGGGGATGGAGACCCCCTGGAGCTGGCTTTTGCCGTCGATGATCAGGCTCACCTTGCCTTGGTTGAGCTCGATCTGCGCCGTATGGAACGCGCCGTCGCCGAGCGCGACGCCGCTCGTCCCGTGGCCCAGCGAGCCGAGGACGCCCTCGTCGCAAGGCTGCGTGAGATCGTCCACGCCCACGTGGTTATTGTTGGGATCCGTGCAATCGAGGTTGTGGTAGGTGTCGATCTCGACGCCGTAGCCGGCGAGCCCGGCCATACCGAGGCCGCCGCCGGGCTCGCCCACGGCCGTCTCTCCTGTCGTCTGGAGCATGAACCCCATCCCGTCGCCGTCGCCGAGGCGGAACTCGAACGTCGCGGTGAAGGCGTCGGCGGCGAGGGGATTCCAGTAGATGATGGTGCCAGCCTGCCCGCGTCTGGCCTCGGTGAGCACGCCAGACCGCCTGTCGACATCCCAGAAGGCGTCTCCATTGAAGGACCACCCCTCGGGTGGTGAGGCCATGTCCGCGGCGAGGCTCACGCCGCAGGCGGTTCCAGCGGGGCACGTGCCCTCGTCGGTCTGCCCATCACAATCGTTGTCGGCGAGGTCGCACGCGTCCTCGGACGCCGGCACGACGTCGCCGGTGCACGGACCCCAGGTCGTGCCGGAGCAGACCTGAACGCCGGCCTTGCACGCCCCGACGCCCTGGGTACCCGGAGGGCCCGAGTAGCAGCCACGTTTTTCCCCCTCCACACAAGGGCAGCCCTCATCGACGCTCCGATCGCAGTCGTTGTCGAGGCCGTCGCACACCTCCGGCGCCGGGACACACCGGGGGCCTGGCGCTTCCGGGCCTGGCTCCTCGAGGCCTGGCTCCAGGAGGATGTCGCTCCGACCGCCGCACATGGACACGGCGGCGGCGAGCGCCGGAAGCAGGAAGAGGGCCTTTGCGCGCGCTCGCCGGCCTGCGCCTGCCGCCGCGTGTGAAGAGCGGAGTGGCTGTGAAGATTGCATGTACTCTCGATCCTCGGCGCGACCATGGAGCGTGTGGATGATGCAACACCCTCGCGCCAGCACGCCTGCGCGGCAGCCTACCAGATCGAGGCGAGCGCACCTCCAGGAATCCGGGGGGGGTGAAGGTCCGGATCCTGCCGCACACGGCGCGCCGAGCCCTCTGCCGGGCGTTCGACCGGCGTGCGTCTCGACGAGCGGCGCCGGTCCGTGGCATGGATGGGCCTCATGGCCGAACGCTCCATCTCGATCCCGATCGTCGATAGCAGCCCTGTCTCGGGCGTCATCCACGCCCCGAGGACGCGGGCGAAGCGCTCCGGCGTGGCCGTCGTCCTCGGCCATGGCGCCGGCAACGACATGAACGCGCCCCTCGTGGTCGACGTCGCCGGGCGGCTCGCGGCGCGCGGGCACACCGTGCTCCGCTTCAATTTCGTCTACAAGGAGCTCGGCCGGAGGGCGCCCGATCGGCAGCCGCTCCTCGAGAAGGCGTTCGAGGCGGCGATCGAGAGGATGCTCGAGGACCGGCCGGAGCGCCTCGTGATCGGCGGCAAATCGATGGGCGGGCGGATCGCGTCGCTCCTCGCGGCTCGCGGCGTCCGCGCGGACGGGCTGCTGTTCCTCGGCTATCCGCTCCACCCCGCGGGCAAGCGCTCCCCGCTCCGGGACGCGCACCTGCCCGCGATCCCCGCGCCGCTCCTGTTCCTTCAGGGCACGCGAGACCCGCTGTGTGATCTCGCGCTCCTCCGGCCCGTCCTGAAGCGCCTCGGGGAGCGGGCCAGCCTGCACGTGATCGAGGGCGGCGACCACTCGCTCGATCTGCTCAAGTCCGCGGGGCGGACCAGGGAGAGCGTGCTCGAGGACATCGACCTGGCGATCGATGGTTGGCTGAAGGCGCGGGTCCTCGCGCAGCGCCAGAAGGCGCCGTGACGGGGAGTGCCCCCAGCCTGCCGGAGTGATGGAGGCGCCGAGGCGCCAAGCACAGAAACCTATCCTGGCGTCCCTGGCCCCTTGGCGGCCCCCGATTCGGCGCTTCTCTGGCGGTGTCAACCGGGTGGTCGCTCCAAGCGCGCCCGGCCGATGAGGCCGGAGGGGGGATATGGCGGTATCTCGCCGATCCTGCGACATCGTCTCATCGGACTCGGGGCTGGAGCGCTGGGTGCGCACCATCGTAGGATGCTCTCCGGCCGAACGCAGAGCTCCCGCTGCGTGCCAGGAGAGCGCGACCATGCTCGACCAACTCGAACCTCCGTCCCGAGCTGCCCCACCCTCGGCGCGCAAGCCATCGCCGCGCGCCCGTGGCTATCCGGTGGTGGGGCTCCTCCCGGCGCTGGCGCGCGACGCGCCGAGCCTCCTCCGCCAGCTCGCGCGGCAGTACCCGGGCGAGCTCATCGAGCTCGATCTCGGGCTCACCCGGGCCTATCTGGCGACGCACCCCGAGCAGGTCCAGTACGTGCTCCACGACAACTGGCGCAACTTCGGCAAGGAAGGCGGGATGTGGAAGCCGATCGGGCGGCTCCTTGGCAACGGCCTCGTCACGGCCGGGGGCGACGAGTGGCTCCGGAACCGCCGGCGCATGCAGCCGCTCTTCTCGTCGCGGCAGCTCGCGGGCCTGGTCGATCGGATGTTCGATGTCGTCGAGGGCGACCTGCCGCGGCTCGAGGAGCGGGCGCGCGCCGGGGCCGTCGTCGACATGGACAAGGAGATGATGCAGCTCACCCAGCGCGTCATCCTGGCGACGATGTTCGGCGTCAGCATCACCCCCCGGGAGGCCGACAGCCTCGGCGAGGTGCTCCTCGTCGCGATCCAGGCGCTGAACGCGAGGATGTTCCTTTATTTCATGCCCGATCGCCTGCTCCCGGGCGAGCGCGCGCTCCGGGACGCGATCGCCAGGATCGACGAGGCCATCCTGCGCCTCGTCCGCGAGCGCCGCAGGAGCAAGGAGGAGCGGGACGACCTCCTCTCGCTGCTCCTGCGCGCGCGGGACGAGTCCGGCTCCGGCATGGACGACCGCCAGCTCCGGGACGAGCTCGTCACCATGTTCATCGCCGGCAACGAGACGACGGCGATCACGATGACCTGGCTCTTCTACCTGCTCGACAGGAACCCCGGGATCGAGCGCAAGCTGCGCGCGGAGATCGAGGAGGTCGTCGGCGACCGGCGGCCGACGGCCGCCGACCTGTCGAGGATGGAGTACACGAAGATGGTGATCCAGGAGGCGATGCGCATGTATCCACCTTCCTGGCTCGTCCCGCGCACGGTGAAGGAGGACGACCAGATCTGCGGCTATCCCGTGCCTGCCGGCGCGACGGTCATCCTCAGCCAGTACGTCATGCACCACGACCCGGCGTTCTGGGAGGCCCCCGCGGAGTTCGACCCCGAGCGCTTCACGCCCGAGCGCTCGGCCTCGCGCCCGCGCTACTCGTACATGCCGTTCGGCGGCGGCCCGCGGCAGTGCATCGGCAACCTGTTCTCGATCATGGAGGCGCAGATCGTGATCGCCGTCCTGCTAAGGCGGCTCCGCATGCGCCTCGTGCCCGGTCACCCGGTGTCGCCCCAGGCGGTGGCCACCCTCCGGCCGCGCCACGGGCTCAAGATGACGCTCCATGCCGTGTGACGGGGCCGCCCGCGACGAGCGGCGGCCTCGATGAGCCGATGAGCCGATGAGCCGCCGCCGTCGTCGCGCTCGCGGCGGGGCGTCAATTGATGATGGCCGGGTCCTCGATCGTGAAGCACTCGACCGACGACGCCGCGTATTTGATCGCGTTGTACCAGAACTGCGAGATCTGGAAGACCTGGGCCGCGGATCTCTCGTAGCAGGGGCTGTTCGGGTCCGTGTACATCTGCGGATTGAGGCACGCGGCCGTCCCGCGCCACTGGCCCGAGTAGGTCACCCACTCGTCGCCGAACGCGACGACATGGCCCTTGCCGATCTCCTCGTGCACCGCGAAGTTGTTCCTGCCGTCGGTGCTGTCGACGGTCGCGGTCGTCGATTTGATCGAGCGCGCGATGTAGGCGCCCACGCTCCGGATGTTCCTGCCGAGCGGCGTGTCCTGGTTCCAGGTGCCCACGCTCGTGGGGAGGTCGCCGCCGAGCGGCAGCGAGCCGCCCCAGCAGTTGCAGTTCGCGCAGCCGTTCCGCGCGGGATCCAGGAGGCCGTCGGCGTTGAACTGGATGTCGGTGAACGAGAGGAGCTGGTTGGTCGCCGTGATGTCGTGGATGGTGCATCCCTGCCCATTGCACTGATAACCGCTCAGCGCGATGAGGCCGCCGCCGTTGTTGACCCAGTCCTTGAGCGCGTTCACCTCGTCCGGCGAGAACTGCCACGGCGCCCCGTCGTCGTTCTGGGCGCCCTTCGTCACCATCCACTGGAGGAGGATGACGTCGTACTTGGCGAGAAACTCCGCCGTGAGCGTGGGCTTCTCCCGGTTGTAGTTGTCGACCTGGGCCGTGCTCTGCGTGTTGAGCCAATCCTGGAGCGCCGTGGTGCTGTCGCTGCTGCACGGGCCCCAGACGCCTTCGCGGCCGATCGACGCGATGTTGATGCAGGTGCAGTTGCCGGCGTCGTCGCAGGTCGTCTGGTGACCGGCGTCGGGCGGCGGCTCGCCGCCCGGTCCCGTGCTCGTCAGCCCGATGTCGCCGCCGATATCGTCGCCGGTGCTGGTGGTGCTGACGCTGCTGCTGCTGCTGCTGCCGCCGGCGCCGCCGGCGCCCTGGCCGACCGCGCCATTCCCCGTGGTGTTGCCGTTGCCGCCCGATGAACAGGCGATGACGGGCAGCCAGAGCGCTGCGAGCACAGCGCCGCAACGCGTCGCGAAATGAAGTCTTGTCATGATGCCTGAGACTACCACTCCCCGCGCCTGGCCGGAGATCCAAAATGGGGGAGGCTCTCCACCCGAAGCGCTACAGGCTGCTTGATTTCCAGCTCCAGCCGCGCGAGCACCTTGCGCGACGGCTCCGGCGTGAGAGTCGCCCCATGCTCTACCGGCCGGACAGGCGCGAGCGCGAGCAGCAAGGATACGAGGGGTGGCGATCGGCCCTCGCAGTGTCTTGGGCGCAGCTATGCGCACGTGTGGCCGCGGGTGCGTGTGATGTGGGCGAAAGAAAGCGGTGCTAGGGGAACGGTCGGGAGTGCGGGCGCCGGAAGCGTGCTACGCGGTTTCGTGAGCTCTCGTGGGGCTTGCGTTCGCCACACAGCGTTAGGCGTCGACGCGCCGGGTCTGCCGGGAGAATTGAAGCTCTCTCCGGAGGGGGTCGACACCTTGCCGGAGAGTTGAAATCCAATCTGGATGGTGTGGATACCCTCAGGGGACAATTGAAATCCAATCTGGAGGGGTCGACACGCTCCGGGGATAATTGAAAATCAGCCAGGCAGGTGTCGACATCTGCCGGGAGAGTTGCAATTTAACCTGAAGTCTGCAGGTATTCACCGCGCTGGATGATTCAGCTGTGGCTGTGTCCTGCGCCGCTTGCTGAAGCTTCCTGGGCTACGGCTCGCCCTCTGCTCCAGCCTGCTTCTCCTCCGCGGCGCGCGCCTCATTCAGCGCGAACAGCCGGTCGATCAGCGCGTCCTCGAACGCGCTCCGCGCCTGCCGCTCTCCCGGGGTCGCGGGCTCCGCGTACGGGGGGACCTCCACGCCGTCGAACCCGTAGGCCGCCAGGACGGCCCGGTCCATCTCCTCGTGGAGGCAGCGCAGCTCGACGATGCTCGGTTCCTTGCACCTTGGGTCCTTGATGAGGTTGTACGTCTCCGTCAGCCCCAGCCGCGACGCCAGCATCCACCGCGCGCGGGCCGCGTAGAGGCGCTCGCCGGCGGCCTCGACGCGGCCGCCCTCGGCGAGGTGGTCCGGGCGAGGGAAGGGGAACGTCTCCACGCAGTCCGACGGCGCGTACCGGAGGCCCTCTCCCATCGTCGAGGAGAGCAGCCGTGCCCACGTCTCGTGCGCGCGCGACTGGAGGACGGCGAAGCGCGCGTGGTCGTCGATCGCGAACACACAGAGCTGATCCGAGAACGTCCGGCCCGCGGGCTGGAAGGCGAAGCACAGGTGCTTCGTCACCCGCGCCGCGACGAGGCACCGCTCGAGCGGCGCGATCGTGCGCCGGAGCTCAGGCCGCGTGTTGGCGAACTGCCACCAGCGCGCCCGGTGGCCCGCGTCGATGCCGGTGCCCTTCAGGCGATCCCGCGCCGGCTTCACCCGGGTCCGCACGATCGAGAGCAGCGCGGGCCACCGGCCGGCCTCCTCGAGCCCGCGCTCGCCGAAGTCGATCACGTGGCGGTGCGGGCTGTGCGAAGGGGACGAGTTGACCTCCTCGCCGCCGAGGAACGGGCGGAGCACCTCGCCGGCCGCAGGATCGCCCGCGAGGAGCGCCCGCGCCTCGCCGTCGGTCAGGACGAAGCCGTCGCCCCGGAGGAAGCAGCCGATGAAGCACAGATCCCGGCTGGCGCCGAGCGGGCGCGGGTCGGGGCGCTCGGGCATCGCGCGCAGGTGCGAGTTGATGTGGCCCACGGGCACGCCGTCGAGCCGTGGCGGCGGCACGCCGTCGCCCGGCGACATGCCCAGCGCGAGGTGCACGACGGCGACGTGGACCGCGGCGTCTCCCGGCCACGGAACGCTGCGCACGGCGTTGTAGATGATCGCGCCCCCCGCCTCGACGAGCGGCCTGAGGCCCGAACGCCGGGTGTCGCCCTGAGCTATCGTGTTCGTGGCGATGAGCCCCACCGTCCCGCGGCGCCCGAGCAGCGCGGCCGCGCGGCGGAAGAAGTGGGCCGCCAGATCGGTGTTCTTCGTGGCGCCGTGCAGCCGCTCGAGCCACGCGGCGTAGAGCTCGCCGTGATCCGTGGAGATCCGCTTCCCACCCAGGAACGGCGGGTTCCCGACGAACGCGCCGAGCCGCGCCGGCCGCGGCTCTCGGGCGCCGCCGGGCTCGTCCGGGTGCGGCTCCTGGAACACCTCCGGGAGCTCCAGCGGCCAGTGGAACGCCGGCAGCGGCGGCGGCCCCCCGGGCGCCCCCTCGCGGAGCGCCCGCTGCATCGACAGGAGCTCTTCCGAAGGCGGCCCGCCGCCGCGGAGCCATGCGATCGCGAGCTCGGCCCGCCGATCGCGCTCCTTCAGCCGGTCGCGGTCCTTCTCGTGCGCGAAGAACGCCCCCACGACGAGGTCGCCGAGCAGCCGCGCCCGGGCGATCGCCTCGTCCGCCTCCTTGGCGAGCCGCGCTCGCCGGCGCGCGGCGCCGGCGTCGCCGCCTTCCGGGACGTCCGGCCCTCCTGGGATTCGCAGGCTCGCCGGGAGCTGCGCTTCGACGCCTTCCGGGGCATCCGCCCCTCCCGGGTTTCGCAGGCTCGCGGGATGCTCCGCCTCCTCGGCGAGCCGCCGCCGCAGCTCGAGCGCCCGCGCCACCGCGGCATCGATCTCCTCGCAAAACGGCCGCGCCGGCGCCGCGGGCTTCCAGTGGAAGCCGCGCAGCTGGGCAAGGTCGAGGCCGACGAGCGAGTCGCCGTGCCGGAGGGCGTGATCGACGAACGTGAACGGCTCGTCCTGCGCGCGCGTCACGAGCCAGAGCGACAGTCTCGCCAGGCTCACCGCGAAGGGGTTCTTGTCGGCGCCGTAGAGGCAGCGCCGCGCGACGAGCCGCCGCGCGTGGCTCACGGCGCCCTCTCCCGGCAGGGCGAGCCGCGCGGCCGCCGCCGCGTCGCCGCGCGCGGCCTCGCGCGTCCAGGCGGCCACCACCTGGTCGGCCAGGTACCGGCACGCCTCCATGAGGAACGCGCCGGAGCCCATCGCCGGATCGCAGATCGCGAGCCGGAGGAGCGCCTCGGACGCGGGCTCCTCGCCCAGCTGCCGGAGCAGCGGCTCGAGCGTCCGCGCGACGATCGGCGCGGACAGGCTCCTCGGGGTATAATGAGAGCTCGTCCGCCGCCGCTCGGCGATCGGCTGGAGGAACAGCCGCCCCGCCTCGAGCACGTCGGTGTCCCTCGCGCGCAGCGGTCCGAGCGCCTCGAGGACGCCGGCCGCGGTCTCCGCGGCGACGAGCGCCTCCCCGAGCCTCCCCGCCTCCCGCCGCGAGATGCCTGCCCGCTCGGCGAGCCACGCCGCCCGCCGCGCCGCCGGCTGCGCGAGCGCCTCGGCCGCGCCCACCCAGATCCTGTCGGGCCGGAGGCACACCGTCGGCCCGGCGGCGCGCTCGACCCGGTAGCCCATGAGCGCCTCGTAGAGGCCGCCGAGCTGCTCGACGTCGATCGCCCGGTAGGACAGCGGGCGCCCGTCGAGCACGAGGAGCCGCTCGAGCACCGCGTGCACCGCGCCGTCGTCCACCGACGGCGCGCGCGGCGCGCGCGCCGCCGCGGCGTCGTCCGGGGCCGCGCGCTCCAGGAACGGGTATCGCTCGGGGTCGAAGAGCTGCCCTCCCCGCGCCGGCAGGGTCAGCTCGGGGCGGCGGAGCCCGTGGAAGACGGCGCGGAACAGCGCGGTGAGCCGCGCCCACGCCCCGAAGCGCCGCCGCGGCGCGCCCGGGCGCGCGCCGCGCTCCGCCGCGAGCTCCTGGAAGAGCGGGCGCACGCCGAGGTGCGCCGCGTAGTACGGGTCCGAGGCCGGCAGGAGCCCGCGGTCCTCCGCGTGCAGCAGGAACACGAGCCGCAGGATCGCGGTGAGCAGGCCGCCGTGGAGGTGCTCCGGGCCGCGGGCGAGCGCGTCCTCGAGCGCGCCCGACCCGTCGCGGTCGGCCGCGTCCTCGAAGCCGCTGAGCAGGATACCGAGCGCGTCGAAGGCCCGATCCGCGAGCGCGCCCGCGACGTCTGCCTGCTGCGCCCTGCTGTCCCCGGGGACGGGCTGATCCATGCCGAGCGCCCGGAGTGTACGCGAGCGCGGCGCGCTTTGCTGCAGGTTCTACCTGCGCGCGGCGTTCAGGGCTTGATCTTTGCCGCGAACGCTCGCGTGACCGCCGGCCTCGCCTTGATCGCCTGCTCCCAGCGCGCGAGGTTCGGATAGGGATCGAGCGCTACCCCCATGCGCGCGGCCCCGGAGATCCACGGAAACGTGGCGATGTCCGCGATCGAGTACTCGTCGGCGAGGTACTCGGACTCGGCGAGGCGGCCGTCGAGCACCTTGTAGATGCGGTCCTGCTCGTTCTGATAGCGCTCGATCGCGTAGGGGATCTTCTCGGGCGCGGCGCTGCGGAAATGGCCGAGCTGGCCGAGCATCGGCCCCACCGCGCCCATCTGGAACATCAGCCACTCGATGACGCGCGACCGGCCCGGCTCGCTCGCGGGCAAGAGCTTGCCCGTCTTCTCGGCGAGGTAGATGAGGATCGCGCCCGACTCGAAGACGGTGACTGGCCCGTTCGGGTGGTCGTGATCCCGCAGCGCGGGGATCTTCCCGTTGGGGTTGATGCGCAGGTACTCCGGCGTTTTCTGCGCGCCGGATCCGATGTCGATCGGCTTGATCTGGTAGGCGAGCCCGAGCTCCTCGAGGAGAATGATGGGCTTGTAGCCGTTCGGCGTGGTCCACGTGTACAGATCGATCATCTGGTGCTCCCTCCCATCGGCGGTGCCTCCGGCACCCGTCCCGGCAGCTGCGGGGATGGTCCCCGGGTGACCCGCGGAGGTCAAGCGAGGGCTGAACGGTCCGCGCGCTGCGTGTCGATTTCACCCGAACGAACTCGCGCAAGCGAGGCGCCGTGCGCGCCCAGCACGCCGCCGATGTCGCGGCTGGCGCCGTAGGTGTCCGGAAACTCCTGATGAGGCGGCTGCTGTATCAGCCTGGCGCGATGCCTCCGGCTGCGCGCCCGCCGCGCCCTTCCGGGCGCCCCCGGCCCGCCGGAAAGGCGGCGACTGCGCCCGGTGCTCGACGGATCTATCCTGTGGCGCCGCACCGCATTTGGGCCTTGCGGCGCAGAGCCGGTCTGTGAGATTTTTTGTGGGGGAGGCCTCAAAAGGCGACGATCTAGACAGAGCTGGTTCCGCGGCTTCGGTTGACCGATCGACGGATAGTTGGGCAGGCAGAACGGCCGTGCCAGAGCAATATGACCATCTCCACCGGAATGCTCCTTTTGACCGTTCGCGAACTCCGAGAGGCGCTGAGCGCGCTTCCGGGCGGCGCTGTCATCGGGCTCACCCGCGACGGTTCGACGGTAGAAACGCTCGACGCACTCCACGCGGTGACGGTAGTTGCGGTTCAGCCCAGTCTCCTCGTGCTGGGCCCGCCGCCTGCTGATGCCGGGCGCCTCTTCGAGGCCGTCTCCGAGGGCGACCAAGAGCTCGTTCGCAAACTGCTGGCCGATGGCGCGGATGTGAACGCACGCGACCCTCGGTCCCCTATGTTCGACGGCGAAACGCCGCTCATTCTGGCGGCAGGCGCTGGTCTGATCGACATGCTTCGTGTTCTGCTCGAAGCGGGCGCGGATGTTAACGCTCGCTCTGCGAGCGGATGGACCGCGCTGATGCGAGCCTGCAATGCTGGAGCGACGGAGGCTGCACGTCTCCTCCTCGATGCCGGCGCTGACCCGCGGCTCATCAACGATGAGGGGTACACGGCGCGCGGGCGGGTTCCCGGCACCTCGCCGGAGCTCAAGGCGCTCCTCGAACCTTGGGAGGCTGCCCAACCCGGCAAAGCACCCGGCGGCGCTTCGCGCGGCGGGTGATTGCCAGGCCGCTGGGTTGCTCGAGGTCGAAGATGCTGAGTCTCACGAGTGCTCGATGGTCAGAGCTGGAGCACGCATACGGTGCTGCTTCAGATGTTCCAGAGTTGTTGCGAAAACTCGATGGCTTGCCCGCTGCGGAGGGAGAGCAAGAACCCTGGTTCTCACTTTGGAGCTCCCTGGCGCACCAAGGGGACGTTTACTCGGCTTCTTTTGCCGCGGTCCCCTACGTGGTGAAAGCCTTGGCATCCGCTCCGGCTTCTGCCGATTTCACGTACTTTCAGTTTCCGGCTTGGGTGGAGATCTGTCGAGCTAAGAAGAGTATTGCAGTTCCAGAGGATCTTGCCCCGGCTTACTTCGACGCGTTGTCACAGTTGCCATCTCTTATTGCGGCGGCGGCGTCAAGACCTTGGGACGCTGGCTTCCTTTCGTGTGCCTTGAGCGCCCTTGCCGCTTCGAAGAGCCAGCCGGCCGTTGCGGAAGCGGTGCTCGAGCTGTCCCCGGAAACGGCGAACGAGTTCATGGAATGGTTGGGCAGCCGCTAATCGACCAAACAGCGCGCTGCTGCCGACGCGCGAAGTCCGAAGGCGAGGAGCCAGCTAACCAGGTCGTTGCTGCTGATGTGGCCCTCGCTCCGCTCGGGACTACGCAGAAGAACGCCAGTCGTCAGGCACACACGGCAACCCCGCGGGAGGTCCTCGCATGCCCTTCGAAATCCCACCGCGGCTGCTCGAACGCCTGCGCGCTCGACGTTTTGAGCAACGTCAGCTGCGGGCGACCCGCAGCGCTGCCCGCGCGCCGCGCGAGCAGGCGGGCGGCAACTTCATCGATTCCATTCGACATGTCTTCTCTGGAGCTTCTTCCGTCGATCAGGCGGCCGGGCGGTACGTCGCGGCCATGAGCTCTTGGCAGGACGAGGTTGAAGACGAGTACGACGCGTTCCTGCTCGACCCCGGCATGGGACCGATGACCTACCTGACCTCCGACGGCCGCGTCCTCGAGGACCTCCGTGGCTGGGACGGCGATGAGATCGTCGAGGTCGGCGGTTTGCACGCACATTCCGCGCTGATCGTCGGCGCCCGGAAGACGGGCATCGTCGAGCTTCTCGAGCTGATCCCGCCGCCTCCTCCGGGGTCGTCGGTCTGCTCGACGTGCAACGGCAAACGCGTGGCTGAACCGGCCCCCGGATTCGGCATGGAGTTCCCCTGCAACGAATGCGACGCGCGCGGGTGGATCGATGCTGGCTGACTCCGGGATGAACCCGACGAGCAGCTCCGTGGCTCCTTTCCGGTGCGGCGGACGCCGTCGCGCTCGACATGGGCCGCAGGGCGGAGCCCCGGAGCCCCCGCCCCCGGAGCTCATGCCGTTGCGATTGCGAGCCGGCGCGTGGCGCCCTTGACCAGAGGGCCGGTTTGCTCTTCGCTTTCCCCGACCATGAAGCTCGTCATCCGCTCCGCTGGCGTCTGGGGGCATCCCAATCTCCGGACGTGGGCGCCCGACGATCCCGACGCGTTCGCCGAGCTCGTGATGCTGGACATCGGGCCCAGAAAGGGGGCGGGCGCGGATTCCTTCACCCTCAGGGTGGCCACGCCCGCCGGGCTGGACCGGCTGGAGGCACGCGATGGAATCCTGGCCACCCGCCCCCTGCTCGTGATGCGCCGGTACGACTTCGACGATCTCTGGCGCTGGCTCGAGCAGACCGTCGCGTCCTGCGAGGCCGAGACCTGGCCGGCCTGCGTCGAGAACCTCCGGCGCTACTTCGCCTGGGAATACGAGAGCTACCGCGAGCCGTGACACGGCGCGCGCTCTCCTGTTCGCCCCCCGCTGGCCGCCGCAGCGCCGGCGTTCGGCGCGTGCGGCGGCTCCGCCGGCCCGGCCGCCCAGCCGGCGCTCGCGGCCCCCGGAAAGGCGGCGAATGCCGCCGGTGTCAGGCGCATCTACGCGACCGCGCTGGGCAGCATTTGGGCCTTGCGGCGCAGAGCCGGTCTGTGAGATTTTTTGTGTGGGGGCGGTCCTAACACTACTGCGAGAAGTCGGAGGGGGAAGCGAACCGCCATGACGCCAAGGGCGCCAAGAAACCAGGGAAATGAGAGGGGAAAGTGCCGGGACGGCACTTCTTCTTCTCCCTTGGCGATCTTGGCGCCATGGCGGTTCTTCTTTGCGCCGCTCGTCCGAGGATAGAGAAATGAGGCTGACAATCTTTCTGGAGGAGTACGCGAAGCACACGGCGCTCAACATCGGGCAAGTGATGCAAGGCGTGCGGTACTTCCACTCTCATCCGGACTGTGATGATGTCGCGCCGCGAGGGACGTTCAAGCACTGTTTCTTGTCGATGTCCCTTCGGGCGAGGCGAATCGCGAACGACCTCTTCTTCTCGGTGATTCCACCTCACTGGCATCACACGCCAGAGGAGCTCCGCGAGATGCGACCGATCCCGATCAAGAAGTGGTTCTTCTATGGATATTCAGCCTGGCAATTTGACGAGTCCGGGCAGGTTAGAACCGACCTCGACGGAAGAGAGGATCGAAGATGGGATCCGCGATGCCAGAAGCCACAGACTTGACGGGTCGAGCGCCTGACGGCGGTCTGCGGCGGACGGCGCTTCGCACGGCCGCTGAAGCCGAGCGTCGGGCGGACCGACGTGACGTGCGCTCGAACGCGACGCGGCGCGAGCGAGGGGACCCACGGTAGGAGGACGGGGAGCGTAGAGGTGCCCAGGGAGACGTGCGAATGGCCAGATGGGCCTGGTGGCGCTGGAAGGAGGTGCTTGCCGCTTGGTACAACCCTACAAGCTCGGGTCGCTGGCACCCGATAACCGCTGGGTCGAGCATCGATACCCGGACGCGTGGGATCTCCAGCGCACTACGGGTCCCGATCGCCTGGTGCTCGCGCCGGCCGAACGCCAGATCGACCTCATCCTCGATCTCCTGCGACCGTTGCCGGCGCCGTTCGGTGTTCTCCACGTGCTCGTGGTGTCCCGCTGCGGCAACGCGACTGCGCGGCGGCAGGAATCAGCCCCGATGCAGTTGCGAGATGTGGCCGGCTTTCTTCGCGAATTCGAAGAGTTCTTCGAGCGCGATGGCCGCCATCACGTTTGGGTCACATCGTTGCCCTCGCAGAGCACGATCGTTTACGACAACCACAACATTGTCTACGCGTACGGCCCGATCGAGCAGTTTGTCGGCCATGCTGAGGCGCGCGGCCTGGCACAGCGCGCGATCGAGATCCCTGTCCCGCACCATCACTGCTTCAACTCCGAATATGACGATGCGGAGGCGGCGCTGCTCGATCGCTTCGATTGGCTTGAGTTTCCGCTCCAGCCTGGAGACGACCCGTGATCGCGGTGGCTCTCGGTGTCGCCGGCGCTGGCCGACCTGGGCCTGCTGCCGATGAGAGGGTGAGCACGCGTCCCCGCTCGCGGCAGAGGCCCCGTTCGGCAGGAAAGGGGAGGCGATGCTTTCATGGGCTGAAGTGAAGCGGCTGATCTCGCAGATCGTCGGCCCGCGACTTGCCGATCTCGGGTTCCACAACCCAGGCCGAGCCATGTGGCGGCTTCGCCCGTACTTCGTTGACGTTGTCTGGTTTCACTGCCCTCGCGCCGGCATCTTCCAGGTCGAGTTTGGCTGTGGGCTGCGCAACGCCGTCCGAAACAATCCGGCTCCCTGGCATTGCCAGTTCCGCACGCAGCCGGCGCATTCGTTCAACTGGGAGGAACTACCCTGGTCGTTTCGCCTGTCGGAATCGGAGCAGGTCGAGGTCCTTCGGCTACTCGCCCCTCGGGTCGTGGCAGCCGCAAGGCGGTGGTTCGCTCACTTCGACACGATCGACAGCGCCATCCGCGCACTGGAGAGCAATCCATTGTCGGGGCCGCGGAATGTAGCGCCCTGCGCCCCAGGTAGTCCCGCCTACAACGAAGCGATGTTCGAGCTGCGCGCCGCGGCGGCCGGTGTGGCCGGACAACCCGCTGCGGCGGACGAGGCCGGGGCTGTGCACCGCCCTCGGCGCTGAGCGCGAACGTTGTCGCTCACGATGAGCCGGCCCCCGCGGGCTCGCCCTGCGGCGGCGCGCCCGGCAGCGCCGCGCGGGCGCCGCCTTCGGCCTCGAACGACGCGGCCGCGAAGAGCTCCTCCGGCGAGAGGATCCGGTCGATGTCGAGCAGCAGAAGGAGCCTTTCGCCCACCTTGCCGAGGCCGACGAGCTGGCCCTGGCGGGCCCGCGTGCCGAACGGCGGCGGCGGCTCGATCGCCGCCGCGTCGAGGTCCACGACGTCGCCCACGGCGTCGATGAAGAGGCCCATCCGGGTGAGCTCGCCGTCGAACTCCGTCTCGACGATGAGGATGCAGCTCCGCCGCGTGATCACCGACGCCGGGAGCCCGAGCCGGACGGCGAGGTCGATGACCGGGATCACGCGCCCCCTCAGGTTGAGCACGCCGAGCACGGCCTGCGGCATCCTCGGCACCCGGGTGATCGCGGTGATCTCGACGATCTCACGCGCGCGGAGGATGTCCAGCGCGAGCTCGTCCCCGCCCACGAAGAACGAGATGTACTGCGACGATCGAGGCTCCGGCGCGGAGCTCACGGGACCTCCGCGCGCGCGGAGGCGGCCCGAGCCGCGCCCCGCGGCGGAAAGCGCTCGAACTCGGCGTCCTCGTGCAGCGCCGCGGGGGAGCGCAGGGCCCCGTTCGTCCTGGCCCGGGCGAGCGTCGCGAGCACCGCGGCGCCGTTCGAGGCGCCCCGCGAGGCCGCGGAGCCCTCCCGGGAGGGCAGAGGGAGGCGCCGCGCGTCGCCCGCGCCGGGGGCGCGCGGCACGCGGGTGCGCCCGGGGAACGCGAGCTCGTCGCCCACCTGGAAGAAGCGCAGCATGCCCGAGAGCGCGTCCGCCTGGGCCGCGAGCTCCTCGGCCGTGCTGGCGAGCTCCTCGCTGATCGCGGCGTTGCGCTGCGTCACCTCGTCGACGCGGCGCATGGCGCTGTTCACCTGGCCGACCGCGTCGGCCTGGCTGAGCGAAGCGGTCGCCACCTCCTGGGTGAGCGTCGAGGTCTGCCGGATCGAGGGCGCCATCTCCTCGAGCAGCTGCCCCGAGCGATCGGCGACCTGCACGCTCGTCGACGCGAGCGCGCCGATCTCCTTGGCGGCGGCCTGGCTCCGCTCCGCGAGCCGGCGGACCTCGCTCGCGACCACGGCGAAGCCGCGGCCGTGCTCGCCGGCCCGGGCCGCCTCGATCGACGCGTTCAGCGCGAGAAGGTTGGTCTGGTACGCGATCTCCTGCACGATCGAGACCTTCTCGGCGATGTCGCGCATCGCGGCCACGGTGCGCTGGACCGCCGCGAGGCTCTGGTCCGCGGCGGCCGCGGCGCCGGTGGCGAGCTCGCCGGTCTGCTGGCTGCTCTCGGCGTTCTTCTGGATCGAGCCGCTCACCTCCGAGAGGCTCGCCGACGTCTCCTCCACCGCGGCCGCCTGCTCGCTCGTGCCCTGCGACAGGTTCTGCGAGGTGGCCGAGATCTGCGTCGAGGCCGCGGCGAGCGACTCGGCGCCCGTGCGGATCTCCAGGAGGACGGTCGAGAGCTTGTCCGCCATCTCCCCCATCGCCTCCTCCAGCTGCCCGAGCTCGTCGCGGCCCGCGGCCACGCCCCGGTGCCGCAGATCGCCGTCGGCGATCCGCCTGGCGAGCCCCACGGCCGAGCTCAGCGGGCCCGTGATGCTGCGCGAGACGAGGACGCTGACGAGCACGCCGACCGCCAGCGCCACGAAGGCGATGAGGCCCATGTCCCGCGAGGCGCGCTGCGCGTCGCCGCTCAGGGACGCCTGCATCGCCTCCATGTGCCTCGTGCTCGCCTGGGCGAGGCCCTCGGCCGATTCCTCGAACCCGTGGATCTCGTCCTTGTAGCCGGCCATCACGGCGTTCGCCACCTGGGCCGCGGGCAGCTGCCCGGCGAGCGTTTCCTGCATCACGCGGCGAAAGCCGACGACGTAGCTCGCCAGGTCGCGCCGCATCGCGGCGACCGACTCCCGGTCGTGGGGCAGCGTCACGAGGCAGTCGAGCTCGTCCAGCCGGCGCTGGATCTGCGCCTCGAGCTCGTTCCATTTCTCCTGATACCCCTGCTGGACGGGGCGATCGCCCATGCTGAGGAAGCAGTCTTTCTCGTAGCGGCGGAGCTCCATGAGGTCCCGCTCGATCTGCATCGCGATCGCGAGCTCCCGGACGTCCGACACAAGGATCTCGTGCGTCTTCTCCGCGACGGAGGTCAGGCCGAGGTGCCCCGAGATCGCGATGGCGATCATGAGCATCGCCATGAACGCGAGCGAGAGCGAGAGACGCAGCGCTATCCTGAGCCGGTTCATCGTGTCCTTCCCTCCGGATTCATCGCCCCTCCCCGCCCCTCCGAGGGGGGAGCCCGCCATCGATCCCTGAGCGCGAGCTCGCCGCCGCCGGCGCGGCCGCGGGTGAGGTCGTGCATCAGCGCGTCCACATCGAGGATCAGCGCGAGCCTGCCGTCGGCGAGGACCGTGGATCCGGTGATGCCCCGGGTGCGGCGGAAGAGCCGGCCGAGCGGCTTGATGACCGTCCTGCCCTCGCCGTCGAGCGAGTCGACGACGAGGCCGGCCTGGCCCCCCTCGTGGGCCACCACGACCACGCTCTCGCGGGCCGGCGCAGGCCCGGAGAGCCCGAAGAGGTCGCGGAGCCGCACGCACGGCAGCGCGCGCCCGTGCACGTGAAGGACGCCGCCCGGGCCCGCGGCGAGGGCGCCGCGCGGGAGCCCGACGCAGGCGACGACCGCGCGGAGCGGGATGACATAACGCTCGCCGGCGGCGCTCACCGAGAAGCCCTCGATCGTCGCGAGGGTGAGCGGGAGCCGGAGGATCAGCGTGGTGCCGACCCCCGCGGCGCTCTCGATCCCGATCGAGCCCTCCAGCGACTCGACGCGGCGCCGCACCACGTCCATGCCCATCCCCCGGCCGGACAGGTCGGAGACGGTCGTGGCGGTGGAGAAGCCAGGCTCGAATACCAGGTCGTAGAGCTCGCTGTCGGAGAGCGCGTCGGCGTCCGGGCACCTGCCCTGCGCGCTGGCCCGCGCCGCGATCTGGGCGCGGTTCATCCCCGCGCCGTCGTCGGAGACGCGGAGCGCGATGCCGCCGCCCTCGTGCGAGGCGCGCAGGGTGATGGTCCCGCGCGCGTCCTTGCCGCACGCCTTCCGCACCTCGGGCGGCTCGAGGCCGTGATCGATGCCGTTGCGGATGAGGTGGGTCAGCGCGTCGCGGAGGCGCTCGATCACCGCGGTGTCCACCTCGACGTCGCCGGCCACGACCACGAGGCGCGCGAGCTTGCCGTGCGACCGGGCGAGATCGCGCACGGCGCGCTCGTACTGCCGGAACCAGGGGCCGACAGGCACCATCCGCGCGCGGCGGATCGCCTCCTCGAGCTTGGTGTTCAGCCGATCGAGCTCCTCGAGGCCGTCCCGCAGCGCCGCGCCGACGGCGCCGCCCGCGAGCTGGACCTCGCGCGCGATCCGGTTCCGGGTGATCGCCACCTCGCCGATGAGATCGACCATGCAATCGAGCTTCTCGACGGTGATGCGGACGGTCTTCGCGCCCGGGCTCCGGTCGCCCTCGTCCCCGGCGCTCGAGGTGGCCCCCTTCGGCGTCGAGGGGGTGCCCTCGCGCTCGGTGCGCCGGGCGCTCTTGAGCCGCTCGAGCACGCTCGCGGGCAGCGAGGTCGACCCAGGCGGCTCCTCTCCGCCGTCCATCTCCGCGAGCTGGCGGCGCGCCGAGTCGACCGTCTCGAGGAGCAGCGAGACCACCATGCCGGTCACCGGCAGCGTGCCCCGGTGCAGATCCTCGATCACGTCCTCGGCGGCGTGGGTGAGCTCGCTCAGCCCGTGGGCGCCGACGGAGCTGGCATTGCCCTTCATCGTGTGGGCGACGCGGAAGATGCGCTCCAGCAGGTGGCCGGCGTCGGGCCGCCGCTCGAGCTCGAGGAGCGCGCTCTCGAGCTCGTCGAGGTGCTCGGCCGTCTCGGCGGCGAACATCTGCATGAGCGCGGCCCGCTCGGTATCCATCGCGATCACAGGGGCTGGATGGCGGCGCTGCCGTCGTCGGTGCGGAAGATGAGCTTCCGGCCCTGGCTGCCGCCCGTGTCCTGCTGGACGACCCGGATCCCGGCGGCGCGCAGCACCATGAGCCCGACCGCCACGTTCTGGTGTCCGAGGTGCGAGTCCCGCTCCCGGAAGGCGGAGATCATGCAGGCGCCGCCGACGATCCGGGCCTGGAGCGAGCGGGGCGGGGCGCCGAGGGCCGCCAGACGATCGAGGAGCTGCTGAAAGGCGGTGTCTCCGAAGCGCCCGAGCGGCAGCGCGAGGTTGGGGCAGCTGGGGAGCACGTAGTGGTTCATGCCGCCCACGCCGAGCGCCGGCTCCCAGAGGCAGATCGCGACGCACGAGCCGACGATCGTGGTGATGATCGTCGGCTCGCCCGACGCGACGACGTTGCCCGGCGTGAGGTAGTGGGGCTGCGGGCTGCTCGGGGGGGGCGCGCTCAGCCGCGCTCCTCGAGCGCCGTACCGCTGTGACGGGGGCTTGAGCATCGTCATCGCATCTCCAGGGCGCCGCAGCGCTCCCGCCCCGCGCAGAACGGCCCGGCCGCCAGCGTGCCGAGCGCTTCGAGGAGACCCTTGTCGATCGGCCCGAGCTCGGGTTTCTGCGAGAGCAGATGGAAGACCGCGATGACGCCGACCACGCGTTCATCCATCGTGAGCGGCACACAGGCCATGACGTCGCCCTCGCCGCGCGCGCAAGGGGCCTGGGGGGCGGCCGGGTCGCTGCCGAGCGCGGCGCCCTGCCGGAAATACGGCTCGATCCGCCGCGCCACGCGCCCCACGATGCCCTCTTCCGGCGCCAAGAGGACGGCGGACGACGGATCGACGCCGTAGGCCGCGACGACCCTCGCCGCCCCGCTGCCGTCGATCTCGAAGACGGCGATCTCCTCGGAGCCGACGAGGTTCGCGATGATGTCCTGGAGGGCGCGGCACGCCTCCTCACGGGTCCGGAGCGGCAGGAGCCGGCGGCTCGCGACATAGAGGCTCGCGAGCTGCGAGCGCTGCTGTTCCTCCGCGGCGCATCGATCGGCGGCGAGCGCGAGCGCCGCCTCGGCGCGGACGGCGCGGGCCTCGAGGCGCCCGCGGGCCCTCCGAACCCGGACGAGCAGCCGGCCGAGCGCGCGGGCGCGCCGGGCGAGCCGCTTCTTCTGCCCTTCGAGCGCGCTCACGTGCGCTCGTGACGATCGCTCGCGGCGCGCCGCGCGCTCCACCCCGCGTTCCGCTTGTCCATCACGCGACATGTCGGTCTTCACCTCATTCGCCGAGACAGCTCTTGACCTTCTCGAGGAGCTCCAGGGAGTCGATGGGCTTCGTGATGTAGTCGGAGCAGCCACAGCGAAACCCCTCTTCCCTGTGCGAGACCTCGCCTCGGCTCGTGACGAGGACAATGGGCGTCTCCCGCGTCGCCTCCTCCGAACGCAGCCTCCGGCAGGCCTCGAATCCATCCATGGCCGGCATGATCACGTCGAGCAGGATCAGATCAGGTCGCTCGGCGAGCGCCCTGGTCACCGCCGCGCTGCCGTCCTTGGCCGTGACCACGTCATAGCTCCTCCGGAGGATCATCTGCTCCATCATCAGGACGGTCTCCGAGTCGTCCACCAGCAGGATCTTCTTTCGAGACACCACCACCTCCCCTCGCAGGCTACGAAGTCCACTCGAGCGCTCTCCGGTGCGGCTCGAACGCCCCCTCTCCCCAAGGGGCGTCGCCTTTGTCCAAGGTACGCTCGGGTCACGCCTCAAGTAAACATCAATCGCGGCAAGAACACTCGGACATACAGCATCTTTTCAGTGGGCCGGCGGGCTGGCGAGCCGGCGGGCTCGCGGGGTCGGCCCGCCGGCCTCGACCTTCTCGACAGCGCGGGTGCGAGGGCCGGACGCCACGGCGAGAGCGTTGGTGTCTGGCGGAGGCGCAAAGACCCTTTGGAAGGTGACGCAACAAAGCTCCGCGTGTTGTACGACCGTTTACGACATGGGCGGACACGCCAGAGCTCCAGGCTCCCATGGGTCGGGAGACGGTGTTCTCTGGTGAGCGCAGGCGGTCAGTTGTAGTGTTCGACGTGGACGTGCCCGCGCGTGCGTCGTGGCCAGATCGAAGCGCGGCGAGCCGTCAGGGGCGGAGGTGATGGAGCAGGCGCGCTTTGCGTCGCCTCAGGGCAGTGGCCTGGCAGCGCTGGCTCTCTCGGCGAGCTGTCGAGTCGCAACGTCGACTTCTTCGATCGTCATGAATGATCCCGCCTCATGGCGCGACCGGCTCCCAGCGGGCCAGCGGCCCTCTGGGAATGACGCCTCCCGAGAGGGGCACGCTCGATTTCACGGAGAACGCGCCGTCCAGCGTGTGCAGGACGCCCGGCCCCGGGCGGTGGAAGCGCGGATCGACGGCCAGTCCGCGCGCGGCCCACTCCTCTGGTGTGTAGACGACGATGTCCTCTCGATCCGGGCGCGTGAAGGCTGGAGCGTAGCCGCCCAGATGGATGAGGGGCACCGCTCCGCCCGCGAATCCGTCCTCGATCTGAAGCTCGATCGGGTCGTCCGCCGCGTAGATGACGAGCGCCCGAAACCGCGCCCCGGCCGCCACGCTGACCAGGGTCGCCTCCTCGAGGGCCAGGCAGAGGAACACGCCCGGGTTGTCCGCGGTGATCTGCACGGTCCGCGGGGCGCTGTCGCCGCCTCGGCCCAGATAGCTTTGCACCTCCAGCTTGTCCGGCGTCGCGGCCGCGAGGGTCACCTGGTCCACGCCGGAGTCCGGCTGTACGAAGCGGCCGGTCGCGCCAGCGTAGCCGTCGAGACCGAGCTCGGCCGCGGTCGAGCGACAGGCTTGCACGCGGGCGGCGGCCTCGTCCGCGTCGGTCGCCGACAGCGCGAGGAGCGCGCCGTCGGCGCCGATCTCGATGCCCAGCGTGGCCGGGGGCAGCGGCGCGATCTCGGTCACCGCGCCGTCGGCGAGGCTCACCGCGAACAAGGTGTCGCGCAGCACGAGCACCCGCTGGTTTGCGGCGTCGAAGGCGAGATCCGCGGCGCCGGCCAGCCCCGTCTCGAACCGCGGCACCACCGTCTTCGCGGCGGGATCGATGCTGAGCAGAGAGAACGACCTCGGTCCACCGAGCGCGTAGAGCCGGTTCGTCGCCCCATCCCAGGTGAGCGGACCCACGGCGCCGCTGCCATCCACGGCGTCCTCGACGGCGCCGGTCGCGAGCGAGTAGGACGAGATCGACCCGGCGCGGTTGACGAAGAGCGCCTGCGGGGTCGCGCCGCCCGACAGCCCCGTGACCTCGAGCTCCGCCAGCGGAAGCGCGCTGCCCGAGCCCGGATCGAGCGTGGCGAGCACCGGACGCCCCTCGAAGGAGCCCGCCATCACCAGGGCTTCGCTCGCCGTGGGCGTACGGCCGCACCTCCCGCCTTCGCCTTGCTCGAAGTTCGCGGCGCAGAGGTCGCAGCTCTCCCCCGTGTATCCGAGAGCGCAGACGCAGCGCGCGAAGCCGATCGAATCGTCGCACCTCCCGTGCTCGCCGCAGCGCACGCCGGCCCCGTCGCAGGAGGGTAGGCAAGCGCCCGTCGTCGAGTCCTGCAGGTAGCCTTCGGCGCAGCTCGCACAGCCGATCCCGCCGTACCCCTCGGCGCACCCGCAGCGGGCGCCCGTCTCCGTGTCGACGCAGATCTGGTTCGTGCTGCAGGTGAAGCCGGAGGCGGCGCACGTCGGCACGCAGCCGGTCCCGCTGTCCCGATAGCCGAGCGCGCAGCGCGAGCAGTCGTCCCCGGTGTACCCCGTCGGACACTCGCACAGCGCGGTGCCGCCCGCGTCCGAGCAGCGGCTCGGCGCCTTGCAGTCGAGCTGGGCCTCCGCGCAGGTGGGGCGGCAGTCGCCGTTCGCGTCGTTGTCCTGGTAGCCGCTCTCGCACTCATCGCACAGCCGACCTTCGTACAGCGCCTCGCACGCGCATTCGTCCGCGCCGGCCGTCGCGACGCACGTGCCGTGCGGACCGCAGAGCTCCGGGTTGACAGCGCAGTCGAGCGGGATGAGCGCGCAGCGGTTGCCGACCTGCTTGTAACCGGACGCGCACGTCGTGCACTCGGTGCCGACGAACCCCTCGGTGCACACGCAGGTCGGGCCCAGAGCCGAGCTGACGCACTCCTGCCGGGCGCTGCACATCTCGACGCCGCAGCTCAGAAAGCCCGAGACCGAGTCCTCGCACCCCAGAAGGGAGAGGAGCAGGAGCGGCCAGGAGACGCGCAGGACCCTCATGGCACCTCCGCTACCCACGCAAGCGCGTTGCCCGCAGGCTCGTGCGCGAGGCGAACCTCGAGGGTGGCCTGAGACGCCCAGTCCATCAGCGCGAGGGTGGCGGCGCGCCGTTCGGGGAAGTTCGTGATGCTGTCGAGGGCCAGCGCCTCCCACGAGGCCGTGTCGTGCCCGGTGATGCCTTCGATCGGCCCCGAGACGCTGAGGCCCTCGTCGGTGTGGACGATGAAGCTGTAGCTCGCGTCGGCGGGGCGCGCCGTCGCGTCGACGCTCACCGGTCGGCCCGGCGCGGCGACCAGGAGGAAGCCGGCCCGGAGGCTCGCGGACAGCGCGATCTCGAGCTCGGCCGCCCCGCCCCCGTCGTCGACGACACACACGGCCGCGTCGGGGTGGTCGACGGCGATGGTCACCGCATCGATCGGCCGGGCGCCCAGATCGGCGACGATCAGCGCCGGATCCGCGCCCTCGTACGCCAGCGTGAGCGGCGCCGTGCTCCCGCCGCTGGCATCGACGACGCGCTTCGCGTGCCACGCCGGGACGGCGCCGAAGCGCGCGAGGGCCCCGGCGCAATAACGCAGGAGTCGGTCCTCACGGCTCTCCGCCTCGCTGCCGAGCAAGTAGGCGCGCGCGCTTCCGGGATCGAAGGCCATGGCGAGCCACTCGGAGCCCTGCGTCTGGCCGACGAGCTCCGGCGCGGAATCAGCGAGCTCGAAGGTCGCGCCCGCCTCGTCCAGCCCGAGGATCCTCGCGCGGCTCGGGTCGTACTCGAGCGCGCGAGCGCCTACCGCGGAGAGCTCCTCGGCCTGGAACGTCTCGAGATCGATCTCGTAAATGGCGTCCGCGGACGCGGAGAACGCCCTGTTTCCGGCTGGATCCAGCGACAGCGCGCTCCCCAGATCGGCGTCCGCGCTCGTGAGATCCATGACCGCACCGGAAGCGAGATCGAGGGTCGAGAGGCGCCCGCCGCTCAGCGCGAACACGCGACCGGAGCCCGCGTCGTAGGCGACGTCCGTCACGGTGCTCGGCACGCTCGCCAGAGGGCGGAACGACCAGTCGGGCGGGACGAGCGCGCCGAGAACGCGTTCGGAGCCGACGACGGACAGCGTCAGCAGCGCAGGGGCCGAGAGCGCGGTGACGCACCGTCCGGCGTCGTTGCGCGTGAGCCCTGGCTCGCAGCGCTCACAGCTGTCGCCCGCGTGCCCCGGATCGCAGCGACACGCGGCCCCGCTCGCCGTCTCCTGGCAGACTCCCGCCTCACCGCAATCGACGTCGGGGGCGTTGCAGGTCGGGACACAGTCGGACCCGACCAGCGCGGGCCGGTAGCCCTCCTGGCAGGGATTGCATTCAGGCCGGTCGTCTCCCGGCGCGCAGGTGCAGACGCGGCCTTCGCCGCAGTTGAGCGGCGGGGCCTCACCGCCGTCGTCTGCACACCCGGCGACCAGCGCCAGGGCCGTCGCCCAGAGCCCGTAGCGCAACGTCATTTCCCTATCCCGACGGTGACCATGAGCCAGAACCTCCACGCGCTGTAGTCGTACGTCTGCTTCGCTCGCCAGCTCGGTCCCTCCGCGTCGATCCCGAACAGGCGATAATCGACATGCTGGACAAGGAGCTCGGCGCCGATGGTGTTGAGGCGCGACGTGCGGAAGACAGGGCCGACCTGGAACCCGTAGATCCAGCTGAAGCGGGTCGGATAGGTCACGTCGCACTCGCTGACTTGCCCGCGCGCCCGCAAGTCATCACACAAGCTCTCGTAGGCTTCGCCGTCCCTCCCTTGCGCGCTGCCGTCGTGCGCGAACAGGAACTCCGGGCCGGCGAAGGCGCCGAATCGGAGCGCGAGGGACTCCGCCACGGGGAGCGCGGCGCCGAGCATGAAGGGGGTCGCGAACTCCCAGCCGATGCCCCGCTCCGGAACGGTGGGCTCTCGTCCTTCGAGGGTCGTGCCCGTGGTGAACCAGAAGCCAAACCCGAGGCTCACGGGCTCAGGCCCGAACATCAGATCGAAGCCGAGCAGCACCGGCGTGTGATCGTCGACGTCCTCTCTCCCGGAGCGCAAGGACAGCGGGCAACTGCCGGCGCACTGGCCCTGAAAATCCAGCGTGCCGCTCCCGTAGGCGCCGTAGCCGAAGCGAAACACGGACAACGGCACGCTCCGCGGCTTCCTCTTGGCCGGAGGCGGTGGCTTGGACGGCGCGCCAGCGGTGGGGGCCGGCGGGGGCATGTACGGTGGAGGCCCGGGCGGGTAAGGCTGGGATGGATAGGTATACGGATACGGGGTTGGATACGGATATGGGTACGGGTACGGCTGGGCGGCGCTCGGAGGAGGCGGCGCGGGCTGCGCGGGTTCAGGCTGTGAGGGGCCGGGCGGCGGAGCTTCCGCGGGCGCGGGCTGCGGCGGTAGAGGCGGCGCGGGCGCGGGCTGTGCCGGTGCAGGGGGCGCAAACGCGGGCTCCATGGCGCTCGAGTCGGGCGCCTGAGCGAACGACCGCGCGCTCATGATCAAGCCGAGGCACTGCACGTGCCAGAAGAACCTCCTTCGCGAGGTGCTCCACCGTCGGGTTTTCACCACTTCCTCATCCTAGAGCTCGGGCGCGAGCTGAAGCAAGGGCCAAGCCAGCGCCGTAGTTGCTGCAAAACCCGCCTCGCGCCTCGCGAAGACCACGACATCCGTGTCGTTGGCTCTCTCGACGAGCTGTCGAGTCCCAGCTTCGACCGCTTCGATCGTCATGGAGGTCCACGCTACCCTGTTCGACGCTGGAACTTCGGTGATCCCGGGTGAGCTCGGCCTGGCGCTCTCTGTTGCGCGCCCCGCGTCGCGGCCCTGGAGCTTGGCCGAGCGACCGCCCGGTGGTACCAGGACACGATGGACGTGAGAGCTGGGGCGCCCTCCCGGGATCCTGCGCGCACGGCGCTGCTGATCATCGACATGCAGAACGACTTCCTCGCGGAGGGAGGCGCGTTCTCGAAGCGCCACTGTGATCCGCACCAGCTCGCGCAGACCGTGGCCTGGCTCGCGCGCGCGGCGCGAGCGCAGGGGCGGGTCGTGGTGTGGGTGACGTCGGTCTACGGCGAGATCGACGCGGCCCCGGACGCGCTCCGCGGACAGACGCACACCGGCAGCGCGTGCTGCGCTCGCGGCACGTGGGGCGCCGAGCTGTTCCCGGCGCTCGTCCCGGTGCGCGCCGAGCGCCCCGCGGGGACCGCGGAATGGCATGTCGAGAAGCGCTGGTATTCGGCCTTCCGTGAGACCGAGCTGCACGCCCGGCTGGCGCAGGCGGGCGTGACCGGCGTGGTCCTGTGCGGCGTCGCGACCAACGTGTGTGTCCTCGCCGCCGCCCGCGACGCGCGCCGGCTCGGCTATGACGTCGACATCCTCGGGGACGCGACCGCGGCGGGGACCGCGGGCAAACACGCCGTGGCGCTGCGCGAGATCGAGGGCCTCGGCGGCCGGCGCCGCAGCTGGGCCGACCTGCTCTCCGACGGACCCGGGCCGGTGCACATCGCCGGTATCGGCGCGGGCGAGACGGCGCTGTGGTGCGGCGCCCTCGACGAGCGCCTCGCCGGGGACGCCGGCGCCTTCGCCGCCGTCGAGCGCGAGGTCGCGTGGACGACGATGCGCCACCGCGGAGGGGAGGTGCCCCGCCTGGTCGCCATCCAGGGCGAGCGCTCGCCGGACGGCGCCATGCCGCTCTATCGCCACCCGGCCGACGAGCAGCCCGAGCTCTGCCCCTTCACCCCCGCCGTCGACCGCATTCGCAGGGAGGTCGAGCGCCGCGTCGGGCACCCGCTCAACCATTGCCTGCTCCAGCTCTATCGCACGGGGCGCGACTGGATCAGCGAGCACTCCGACAAGACGCTCGACCTCGCGCGCCCGTCGTTCATCGTCAATGTCTCGCTCGGACGACAGCGCACCATGGTGCTCCGGCCCAAGCGCGCCGAGGACGGCAATGCTGTACAGAAGGTCCCTCTGCCGCACGGCTCGCTGCTCGTCATGGACCTGGAGACGAACCGCCGACTCTATCACGCCATTCGCCAGGAGGGGGACACGGAGGGTGAGGGAGGCGGCCCGACGCCGCCCTCGCGCATCTCGCTCACGTTCCGGCACATCGGCACGTTTCACGATCCGGCGACCGGCGCTGTCTGGGGCGTCGGCGCGCCCGCGTCCCATCGCCCCGAGGCCGAGGCGCGCGCCCGAGCCCGATCCGCGGTCCCCGAGCCGGAGCGCGAGGCGGCGGAGCGCGGCGAGGCAGAGCGGATGTTGCAGCTCTTCCGCGCCGAGAACATCGACCCCACCTTCGACGTCGCCGCGTACCGCCCGGGCTTCGAGGCGCTCAATTTTCGCACGCTGCGCACGGCGCAGGAGCCCGGAGGCGACCGATGAGCGCTCAGCGCACGGTGTATTTCGTGAACGGCTCGATCTCGAGCTGGCGCGTCCTGATGGCGGCTCACGAGAAGGGCCTCGCCTTCGAGCCGCGCCGCCTCCGCGTGATGCGGGAGCCCCGCGAGACGCGCACCCCGGAGTTCCTGGCCCTCAACCCGCGCGGCCAGGCCCCGGTGCTCGTGGAGCCCGACGGCGCCGTCATGAACGAGTCGCTGGCCATCCTGACGTACCTCGAGCTGCGGTATCCCGACCCGCCGCTCCTCCCGCCGCTCGCCGAGCCCGGCGCGCTCGCCCGCGCGCTCGCCTTCGCGCAGGAGTCCGAGGCCACGGCGTGTGTCTACGACCCGCTGGAGGGCCTCTTCGAGGCCGGCCCCGAGGCCGTGTCGCCGGACCGGCGAGCAGCCATCCTGGGCGCGCTCTCGGGCGTGGAGCGGGAGCTCGCGCTGTGGGATGCGCGGGCCCAGAAGACACAATTCATCGCGTCGGACGCCTTCACGCTCGCGGACTGCGCGTTCTACCCCGTGCTCGCCTACATGCAGCGGCGCGGGCTGTCGCTCGCCGGTCATCCGGCGCTCGACGCCTACGAGCGCCGCGTGCGCGGTCGGCCTTCGGCGGTGGCCTCGTACCCCGAGGGCTGGTCCCACGACCGGGCGCGCCCCGACCTGTTCGCGCAGGCGCGCGCGCTCGCCGCCGCGACGTAGCGCGGCCGCCCCGCTGGCCGTGGGGTGAAGGCGGCCTGTTCGATGCGTGGATAGGTCGGCGATCGTATCGCCCTCGCGCACAGGCTCGAGCTCACGAACCAGAGATCCGAGGTGATCGATCGCGTTCGCCGAACTCTCGTTCATCGATACGCCCAGCAGCAGCAGATAGAGGGACCGATCACGATCTCGCGGTCCCTGGAGTCCTGACGCCGAGGGGCTTGGCTTCAAGCAAAGCGCTGAAGGGCGACCGGCTCGAGGATCCTTGTGAACGGTCACACCGGGTCGAGCTACCGCCCGGTTCCGCAGGGGTGGCGTGAAAGCGGCTCCTTCGGTTCACGGATAAATGTATTGAGGGACGAACTTCAACGATGCGGCGCTTCATTCGGGCTAAAGTTGATCATCATCACTAAATCTTCCGGAGCCGTCATTCGACCGGGACTCATCGGACAGGATCGATCGCCGTCCCGTTGTGCGGTGAGCTGAATAGTTGCACTACCCTGTGCTTGACATGAAAGCGCGCTTGGACGTCTTATTGCGCCGCGATACCAGCTGCCGTTCCGGTGAGCGCAAATCCAACCGATGAACGTTGATTATGCTCGCTCCAGGAGGTCCATCCATGCGAACGCTTGCCACTCGAACCGCCCGCGTTGCCCTCGGTCTCTGCCTCACGGCCGCTGCCTGCGGGCAGTCCGAGCCGAACGTCTCCGGGCAAGGAGGTGCGGGCGGCGGCTCGGACGGCTCGGGCGGCGAGAGCGCGACCAGCAGCGGCGACACGACGTCGAGCTCCAGCTCGGGCAGCGGCACGGCGTCGAGCTCCAGCTCGAGCGGCGGCACGACATCGAGCTCCAGCTCGGGCGTCGATACGACGTCGAGCTCCAGCTCGGGCACGGGTCCGGACGACACCCCTGTCGAGAACGCGAGCGCCGATTGCGAGGTCGCCGCCCTGCCGGAAGCGAGCGCTCTACCCAAGGTCTCCAAGTTGCCCGACCCGTTCACGAAGCTCGACGGAACCAGCGTTTCCACGAAAGCAGAATGGCACTGCCGGAGGCAGGAGATCCGCAAGCAAGCCGAGAAGTACATCTACGGCGAGAAGCCGACGCCCGACGTGGTGACCGGCACCGTCACCGAGAACAAGATCTCCGTGCACGTGGAAGCCCAGGGCAAGAAGATCGACTTCAGCGCCGACATCGTGCTGCCCTCCAAGGGGGAAGCGCCCTTCCCCGCGATCATCAACGTGGGCGGGAAAGGCGGGTTCGGTGGCATCACGCTGGGTGAAAGCCGCATCCTGGATCAAGGTGTCGCCGTCATCTACTACAACCACAATGAGATCGGCAGGGAGGGCACAGCGGAGCAATCCAGAGGAAAACCCAACCCGGGGAAGTTCTATGATATCTACGGCGGTGATCACTCGGCGGGCCTCTTGATGGCATGGGCCTGGGGCGCCAGTCGGATCCTCGACGTCATCCAGGCGTCGGGAGGCGACATCATCGATCCGACCGGGATCGGCGTCACGGGGTGCTCGCGCAACGGCAAGGGAGCATTTGCCATCGGCGTCTTCGATGATCGGATCGCCTTGACGATCCCCCACGAGACGAGCACCGCCGGCGTGCCGGCCTACCGCATCGCCGACGTGCTGGGCAAGGAGCGGACGGACCACAACTACTTCGGGCTGAACTGGCTCAGCAACAATTTCGAGCCATTCGTCTTCAAGAACAATGCCTCGAACGCCGTCAAGCTCCCGATTGACACCCACGCCCTGATCGCGATGATGGCGCCGCGCGGCCTGCTCGTCCTCGAGAACCCGCACCAGGCTCAGATGGGCGCCCCCGCCGGTCATACGGCGACAGCGGCCGGAGCGGCGGTCTACAAGGCGCTGGGCGTGGAGAAGAATGTCAGCTACCACTCGAAGGTCGCCGAGACGGCGCATTGCTCTTACAAGAACGAATACACCGATGTCCTCGCCAAGAGTATCGCCAGATTTCTGAAGCACGAGGGCGAGGCGCCCGGTGAGTTCGTCGTGGGCTCGGGCGGCTCGCTCAGCATGGCGGACTGGGTGGACTGGCAAGCCCCAACGCTGGAATGATGGCGCTGTTCGGGGAGCGCGATCGTCCCTGAGCCGAGGTGCGCGCAGAGCGGGGTGCAGGTTCGTGTGATTCGGGCTCAACCGCCCCGCATCACCCCGGGCGGGGCGCGGGCTGCACCGTGGCGACGCTTCGTGTCTGAATCTGCATCCACCGAGCGGTGGTGACCGCGGCCACGAGCGCGACGATCGTGGTGACCAGGAGCGGCGCGGCGCCGTCGCCGGACATGTGCGCGCGAGAGACGTTGTCGAGGTGGATGCCGAGGTGCGCGGCCCACGCGACGAGCACGCTGCCGCCCGATCGGAGGTGCAGCGCCGTCATCAGCACGCTGAGCGACGTGATGAACAGGAGGCTGAGCGCCCACGACCACCTCCCCAAGAGCATCCCGCGTGGGGCTCACCGCCCGCGCGTGCGCTCGAGCAGCGAGCGCAGGATCTCCTCCGCGTGCGTCCACAGCAGCGACCCTCCCGCCTCCGGGAGCACGCGCCGCTCGGCCGCGCGCAGCCGCCCGGCGAGCGACGCCCCGAAGTCCGGCGAGTGCACCGTGCTCGTGTCCCGCGCGCCGTACCACAGGTCGACCGGCGCGCGGATGCTCCCCGGATCGAACGGCCACGGGCTCATCGTCAGCACCGTGTCGCGCGCGTAGCCGGCCGGCCCCTGCGAGAACGCCTCATCCATCGCGCGCCGGTAAGCGCGCTCGAACACGGGGGCGGTGTACACCGCGCGGTCGACGTCCGCGAGCGTCGAGATGACGAAGCCCCACATCGCCTCGGCGCTGAACCCGCAGAAGAACGCCTCCGCGCGCCCTGCGTCGGTCGCCACCAGCTCCACGAGCCGCCGCACGTCCGGCGCCAGCGCATCGGCGAACACCGGATTCGCCAGCTCATCGGTCCCCGCGACCACGGCCACGCCAGCCACGACGCCGGCCGCCGCGCAGGCCAGGGCGAACGGCGCGCCCGCAGAGAACCCGACGGCCGCCACGCCGGACAGCCGCCGCGCCTCTAGGAAGCGCCGTATGTCCTGCGACCAGTCGCCGAGCGTGCGGCCCGGGGCCTCGTCCGACGCCCCGAGCCCCGGGCGATCCACGGAGATCAGCCGCACGCCGAGCCCGTCGACGACATCGCCCCCGAACCCCATCGACCGGCTCGTGGCGCCGCCGGGGCAGAGCAGCACGGGGATGCCGTCCTCCGGTCCCCACTCCGCCCAGCCCAGCCGCCGGCCGTCTGGAAGCGCCGTCTCCCCGAGCCGGACCGGCTCCACCACGCCGCTGATCATGGCCCCAGGGTAGTTGACCTGCACCGAGGATGCCAGGCGCCCCGCGCGTGTCGGGAAGGCGCGGAGACCGACCGGGGTCAGGACAATGCGGAGCGCACGTGTACGTGCTGCGCGGTTCCGCATGGAGCTGCCACGGACTCCCGTGGTAAGGTGATGGTGTCAGGGGGGTGGATGGTGGTGAATTTGTGATCGAGCCCGCGCCGGCCTCCGGCACACAAGTGCGCATGGATCAATGGCTCGATGGCGCGCCGGTCGGGGAAGGGGACAGGCCATGATCGCGGTCGCCGAGCCGGGCACACGCTCCCTCAGCGACGACGAGTTCGTCCTGTTCCAGAAGCTCGTCAAGCGCCTCTCGGGCATCTCCCTGGGCCCGCAGAAGAAGCCGCTCGTGCTCTGCCGACTCGGGCCCCGGCTCCGCGCGCTCGGACTCCGCAGCTTTGGCGAGTACTACCGCCGGGTGACCGCGGCGGGCGGTGAGGGTGAGCTCGTGCACATGCTCGACTGCATCTGCACCAACGAGACCCATTTCTTCCGGGAACGCGAGCAGTTCGAGCTCCTCGAACGCGAGATCCTCCCGGCGTGGGAGAAGAGCGCGGGCCCCGGCTCGCCGGATCGCGGAGCGCCCCGCGCGCGCGTCCGCCGCCCGCTGCGCGCGTGGAGCGCGGCCTGCTCGACCGGGGAAGAGCCCTACTCGATAGCGATGACGCTGCTCGACAGCCTGTCCTCCTCCGAGCACAGCGGCGCGAGGGCTGATCGCGCGCCGCGCAGGGCAGGCGGCGCGCCGGCGGGCGTTCCGGGGATCGGCGTCCTGGCGACGGATCTGTCCGTCCGTGCGCTCGAGCGGGCGCGATGCGCGGTGTGGCCGATCGATCGGGCCTCGGAGATCCCGGACGGGCGCCTGCGCGCCTACATGCTCCGCGGGACGGGCGCAAGCGCGGGCCTGATGAAAGCCGGGCCGGAGCTGCGCCAGATCGTCACCTTCCGGCGCTTCAACCTGCTCGACGCGGCGCCCGAGCGATTCGGCCTGTTCGATCTGATCTTCTGCCGGAACGTCTTCATCTACTTCGACGCCGCGACGAAGGCGGAGATCGTGGCGAAGCTCATCGCCAGCCTCGCGCCCGGAGGGTACCTGTTCCTCGGGCACGCCGAGGGTCTCCACGGGACGGACCCCCGCGTGCGATGCGTTGCCCCGTCCGTTTATCGGCTCCAGCCCCAGGCGGGGCTCAAGGGGAGCCGGATCCAGTAGCGCTCCTGCGGGACGTTGCTCCTGAACAGCAGCTCGTCCGACGGAGCCTCCCTCTCTCGAGGAGACCCGCGACGCCGCTCGACGGCGCCGGTGCGCGGTGCGCTGTCAGGGATGGATGTTGAGCTCGTAAACGCCGGATTCCTCGATCGCGCCGTCGACCACGATGACGATGGTCTGCCCTGCGTCGAGCGACACCGTGACCTCCGACGTGAACAGGTGCAGGTCGTCCCCGAGCACGTCGTCGCTGCACGCGATCTCCTCGCCATAACAGTCCCCGTCGAAGACGGCGAGCACGGTGTCGTAGTCGGAGCCGACCGTATCGATCGTGTACGTCCCCGCCTCCGGCGCGGTGAACAGATAGGCCACCTCAGGCGCGTCGAAGCCGCCGCAGCTCGCGTCCACCTTGGCCAGGCTCCCCTTGGTCGTCCCCGTCGCGGTCTGGGAGGCGAGGGGGGCGAGCTCGATGGGTTTATCGCACGTGCCGGTGCCGTCGAACAGGTCCACGTTGAGCACGTAGTCGCCCTCCGCGCCGTGGCTGTCGACGCTGATCAGGGCGGTCTGGCCGGCGTCGAGCCACACGAGCTTGCTCGAGTCCCTGCTGTCGTTGACGCAGGCCATCTCGTCGCCTTCGCACCCGCCGTCGCGCACGGACAGGACCGTATCGATCGTGGAACCCACGGTGTTCATGCGGTAGAAGCCATCTGCAGGCGCGGTGAAGCTGTACGTCGCCTCGCCGCCGGGCACCGTGGCGCAGGAGGGCGCCAGGAGATCGGCATAACCCTCGGTGCTGCCCGTGACCGACTGCGGGACCACGGCGGCGAGCGCGAAGCGAGGGCACGGCGGCGCCTCCCGCTGGGTGATGTGGAGCGCGTACTCGCCGCTCGCCGACACGCTGTCCACGGAGACGATCACCGTCTGGCCGGCGGCGAGGAACAGGCTCGCCCGCGAGTGGGTGATGACCCCCGCGGGGTCCACGTTGTCATTGCACCTGAGCGAGGGGCCAGAGCACGAGCCCTTCAGCACGTCCAGGACCGTATCGAGCGCCGAGCCCTCCGTGTCGAAGATGTAGAGCGCGTCGGCCGGCGCGGTGAAGCGATAGGTCGCCTCGGGGGCCCCGCGAGAGGCGCAGTCCGGCGCGAGGTGATCGGCGAGATCCGCGGTCGTGCCCGTGACCGTCTGCGGCACCGTCGAGCCGAGATCGATGAGCGGGCACTGCACCTCGTCGACCTCGAGCCGGTAGTCGCCCGTCGGGCCCGCGGTGTCCACCACGAGGATGACCGTCTCGCCGGCCGCGAGCGAGAGCGTGATGAGCGCCGGCTCGAACAGGCCGTCGACACACGCGATGAGATCGCCGGCGCACGAGGCGCGGCGCGCCTCCATGAGGACGGGGAAGCTCGAGCCGCTCGCGTCGAACGTGTACATGCCCTCGCGCGGCGCGGTGAAGCCGTAGGTCGCCTCGCCCCCGGTCGAGAAGGTCGCGCAGGCCGAGATCAGGTTGCGGAGGTGCTCGTTGTTCCCGGTCACCGTCTGCGGCAGGGTCGCGCCGATCTGGACGCCCGGGCACGGAGGGGCCTCGACGATCTCCAGCGTGAAGCTCGCCAGCGGGCCGGCCGGATCCGCCACCGCGACGAGCACCGTCTGACCGGCCTCGAGCGTCGCGAACGCGTTCGACTCGCCGCTGCCGTAGCGGCAGTAGAGCGAGCGGCCCGTGCACGAGCCGCCGTCGCGGAGCTCGACGATCAGGTCCGACGGGGCGCGCGCGCTGAACACGTACGTGCCGTCCGACGGGGCCGTGAACGTGTACGTGGCGTCCGGGGTCGCGCCGATGTCGCAGTCGGCGGACACCGTGTCCTCGCGCAAGACGGTCGTGCCCGTCACCGTCTGCGGGACGACGGGATCGAGGGCGGTCGGCGCGCACTGGACCGGCCCGGGCTCGGCCACGCGGAGCGTGAAGTCGCCCTGCGCGCCGCCCGCGCCGCTCACCACGACGAGGATGCGCTCGCCCTCGGCGAGATCGACGGAGATCTGCGACTGGACGCTCCCCGCGTCGTCATTGCAGGCCAGCTCCTCGCACGTGTCCGCCCGCAGCGCGCCGAGCGCCGTGTCGTACGAGGCCTCGAAGGTGTCGAACAGGTACGTCCCCGCGTGAGGCGCCGTGAACAGGAACGCCTGATCGGCCGCGCCAGGCTCCGAGCAGGTCAGCCAGCGGCCGTCGTCGGCGCCGATCGTCGTGCCGCTCACCCGCTGCGGGACGGCGGAGCCGATGTCCTGGGAGGGCTCCGCGCTGCACGCGCAGGTGCCGCCCTCGCAGGGGCGCCCGGGGTCGCAGGCGCGATCGCACCGGCCGCAGTGCTGCGTATCCGCGGCGAGGTCCACGCAGCTGCCGGCGCAGTCGGTGAGGCCCGGGAGGCAGGTCTGCCGGCAGACGGATCCGGAGCACGCGCGGCCTGGCGGGCACGGCGCGCCGCACTTGCCGCAATGGTCCGGGTCGGTGCGCGTGTCGACGCACGCGTCGCCGCAGCGCTTCACGTAGCGGCCCTCGCGGCACTCGGCTGGCTCACCGCCGCCGTCACCGCCGTCGCCGTCACCGTCACCGCCGTCGCCGCCGCCGCCGCCGAGCCCCAGCGGCGCGCAGGCGCCCTTCACGCACGCCTCCCCGGCCCGACATTCCTGGCCGCACGCGCCGCAGTGCTCCGGATCGGCGTGCAGCGCCACGCAGGCCCCGCCGCAGACCGAGTAGGGAGCCTCGCACCGCGGCGCCGGGGCGTCGTCGTCGCCGCCGCACGCGGACACCGCCGAGAGGAGCGCGGCAGGCAGCCAGAGCGCGGCGCTCGAGAGCGCGCGCCCGAAGCGAAATCCGTGTCTGTTCATCGACATCCCCCTGCGGCACGCGCCGTCGGCGCGCGCGAGCCGGCGGAGAATGCGAGCGCCTCTCCGACGTTCGGCTCCCGGGCTCCGCGCTGGTGGTTGATGGCTGACGTGGCCGCTCCGCTCATCCGCCCCTGTCGTCGAGGGCTCGCTGCGCCGGCCGGCGACCCGACGGCACCTCGGCCGGGTAGGCCGCTCCACGATCGTGCCTCACGTCGCGAAGCGAGGTCAAGGCGCGCCGTCCGGCAGGCTCTTCGATAAGGCGAGCCCGCGCGCCGCGCCAGCTCCAGCTAGAGAGCGACAACCGCCCCACCCCTTGCTAGAACCGCCCGCATGTCGCGGCCCGCGCGCCCTGAAGTCCTCGCTCCCGCCGGTGACCGCGCCGCCATGGAAGCCGCCGTGCGCGGCGGGGCCGATGCCGTCTACTTCGGCCTCCGGGGTGGCGCCGCGGGCGGCGGCGCGGCGTCGCCCTTCAACGCCCGCGCGCGGGCCGCGAACTTCGACGCGGCGGAGCTCGAGGAGGCGGTGCGCTTCCTCCACGCCCACGGCGTGAAGGGCTACGTCACCCTGAACACGCTGGTGTTCGACGACGAGCTCCCGGCGGTCCGCGGCGCGATCGAGGCGTGCGCCGCGGCCGGCGTCGACGCGGTCATCGTCCAGGACCTCGGGGTGATGCGCCTCGCGCGGGCGATCGCGCCCGGGCTCCCGATCCACGCCTCCACGCAGATGACCTGCACCGACGCGGCCGGCGTCGAGCTCGCGCGATCGCTGGGCGCCGCGCGCGTCATCCTCGCCCGGGAGCTCTCGCTCGACGACATCGCCGCCATCCGCCGGGCGACCGACGTCGAGCTCGAGGTCTTCGTCCACGGCGCGCTCTGCATCGCCTACTCGGGGCAGTGCTTGACGAGCGAGGCCATCGGCGGCCGCAGCGCCAACCGCGGCGCCTGCGCCCAGGCCTGCCGCCTGCCGTACCGCCTCGTCGTCGACGGCGCGCTGCGCGACCTCGGCGACGCGGCCTACCTCCTTTCGCCGGAGGATCTCGACGCCACCGACGTCATCCCCGACCTCGTCGCGCTCGGCGTCGCCTCGGTGAAGATCGAGGGGCGCCTCAAGGGCCCGGAGTACGTCGGCGCGACCGCGCGGCTCTACCGCGCCGCGATCGACGCGGCGCTCGGCGAGGGGGCGGGCCCCGGGGTCACGGACCGGGAGGCGGCGCTCCAGGCGTTCTCGCGGGGCTCGGGCCCTGGCTTCCTGCGCGGCGTCGACCACCAGCGCCTCGTCGACGGCCGCACCTGCGATCACCGCGGCATCGAGGTCGGGGAGGCGCGCGGCGTCGCGCGCCGGCGCGGCCACGAGGTCGTGGTCGTCCGCGCCGCCCGGCCGCTCGCGCGCGGCGAGGGGATCCTCGTGGAGGGCGGGTTCGCCGGCGAGGGCGAGATCGGCGGCCGCATCTGGGGCCTGTGGGCGGCTGGCCGCGAGGTCGAGCGCGCGCCGGCGGGGGGCGACGTCGAGGTCTGGCTCGGCCCGGACCGGCGGCTGCCCGAGGACGTGCTGAGCGGCGCGCGGGGGCTGCGCGGGCGCCGGGTCTTTCGCACGAGCGACCCCGTCGCCACGCGCGCGGTCCGCGAGGCGCTCGACCGCGCCCAGCGCCGGGTGGCGATCGACGTCCGCCTCGAGGGCCGCCTCGGCGAGCGCCCGCGGCTCTCGGCGGCGACGGAGGGCGGGGCGTCGGCCTCGGTCGAGGTCGACACCCCGCTCGGCCGCGCCGATCGATCGCCGCTCGACGAGGCCACGCTGCGGAAGCAGCTGGATCGCCTGGGCGACACGCCGTTCGCCCTGCGCGGCGTCGGGCTGTCGCTCGACGGGCCCGCGCTCGTGCCGCCGTCGGCGCTCAACCGCGCGCGCCGGGCGCTCGTCGCGGCGCTGATCGAGGCGTCGCACCGCCCCCATCCGTCGGCGCCGCTCTCGGCCGAGGGGCTCGTCGCCGGGGTCGCTCCGCCGGACGCGCCGCCGCCGGCGCCGGGCCTCTTCGTGCTGTGCCGCAACGTCGCGCAGGCGCGGGCGGCGCTCGACGCCGGCGCGAGCGGCGTCTACCTCGATTTCCTGGAGATGGTCGGCCTCGGCGCCGCGGCGCGCGAGCTGATGGCGGCCGGGGCCTCCGTCGGGGTGGCGCCCCCGCGGATCCGCAAGCCGGGCGAGGAGAAGATCGACCGGTACCTGCTCTCGCTCGGGCCGGCGTCGATCCTGGTCCGCGGCCTCGGCGCGCTGCTCGACGCCACGCCGGGCGTGCCCCGGATCGGCGATTTCTCGCTGAACGTCACGAACAAGCTGGCCGCGCGCGAGGTGCTCTCGCGGGGGCTCGCCGCGTTCACGCCGTCGTTCGACCTCGACGCCGCCCAGCTCGAGTCGCTGCTGGACTCGCCGTTCGGGCCGTTCGCCGAGGTGGTGGTGCACCACCCGATGCCGCTCTTCCACATGGAGCACTGCGTGATCGCGGCGACGCTGTCCGAGGGCAAGGATCACCTCACCTGCGGCCGCCCGTGCGAGCAGCACGCGCTGTCGCTGCGGGACCGGGCGGGCATGGATCACCCGCTCGAGGCGGACGTGGGGTGTCGGAACACGGTGTTCCACGCGGCGCCGCAGAGCGCGGCGCACCTCGTGCCGAGGCTCGCGAGCTGCGGCGTGCGGCGGTTCCGGATCGAGCTGGTGCGGGAGGACGCCGAGGGGGCGCGGCGGGTGGTGGAGGCGTACCGGCGGCTGCTCGCCGGGGAGGTGGCGCCGGCCGAGGTCGCGCGCGGGCTGCGGGCCGAGGGCAGCTACGGGGTGGTGCGCGGGTCGCTGCGCGTGCTGCAGGCGTGAGAGGTGCGGCCATCGCTCGGCGTGCCCTCCTCGTCATCCAGTGGAAGCCCTGTTCGACCGAGCAGAGCGCGAGAGCGACGTCTGCGAGAACGGCAGCGTTCGCTTCGACGACCGTTATGGCCATGTGGCGGATTGCTATTGGCACTGCGGTACAGACGGGAGCGGCGAGGAGGTCACCTGCTTCCAGCCCGACACGAGCGACGCGACGCGCTGCGCGGAGTGAGCGCTCAGAACACGAGCACCTCGCCGCCTGACGCGAGCTGGCACGCGCCGTCCTGGGGATCACCGCCGGTGCGGAGGATCTCGGACGGCTCCGGCTCGCGGTAGACGCCGGAGAGCGCGATGTCGACCATGCGCAGGATCGCGCGATCGAGCTTGGTGACGAAATAGCAGGGGATCGTCGGCTCCTTGTGCGCCCCGCCAACCCCGGAGTCGTCCGTCAGGAACAGGTATCGGCCGCCCGTGAGCTGCGCGGCAGAGCGCATGCTGAGCTCGGTGAGCTCATCCACGCCGCTCGACGCGACGGGATAGACAGCCACCCCGAGGTCCTTCAGGGCTCGTATCCCGCTCGCCATCGCCGCGGCGTTGCTGTCGTGGTGGGGCGCGTCCGCGACCCAGAAGGCGAGGCGCGCGGTGTCGCCGCCCGTGCGCCACGAGAGGTCGGCCGCCTTGGAGAGCGCCATGTCCGGCGCCTCCGGGAAGTCGCCGCCGCCGCCGGCCGCCTGCTCGGCGAGCTTCTCCTGGAACTCGTCGGGATCGGAGCGGAAGTCGAACCACCGGACGATGTAGTCGTCCTCGGTGTCCTTGTACAGGACGAGCGACCAGCGCTGCTGGGCGTTCGGGTACCTGGCGAAGATGGAGTCGGACAGCGCGATGAACTCCGTCTGGAGATACGTGATCTCGTCGCTCATGCTGCCGGTCGTGTCGATGACGAGCGAGACGTCGAGCGTCTCCTTTTTTCCTGGAGGCGCCGCGAAGAGGCTGTGCGCGGCCTGGTGATCGGCCTCGGTAATGGGCAAGAGGCCCGGGAGCTGCTGCGAATAGAGCGTGCTCCGGTACGAGAGGAAGAAGTCGAAGTTGCGATTGTCGTCCCAGGCGCCGGCGGTGAGCGTGCCAGGATCGATGCTGGCGCCGCCGCCTGCGCCGCCTGCGCCGCCAGCACCGCCTGCGCCTCCGCCGCCTCCTGTGCCCAGGCTTCCGCCGGGGGAGCCTTCGCTCGGAGGACCGACTCCATCCGACACACCTCCCGAAGCGGCTGAGCCGACCGCGGCGCCTTCGCCGAAGCTCGCATCGGGGACAGCGCCGCCGCCCTTCCCCGGGATCTCCCCGTCGCCGCCCTCTGCTGAGCTCGGGCCGCCCGAGCACGCTCCCAGCGCGAGAAGGCCTCCCACCATGAAAGCGAAGCGGAAACGGGTGTGCATCGGGATCTCCTTGGCCGCCAGGGTCGTCACGTGCCGACGTCGGACGCGGCCGGGGACGCCGTGATGCACGGCGCGTACCGGGTAAGATATGAATAATTTCATATGCTTACGTGGATGCGCGTGGTGCGTTCTGTGCCAAGGCGCGCCGGGGCGCGCCGAGGAGCAGCAGGCGCGCACCCCTGGGATCGCCGCCGCGGTTGTGGGTGACGTCGACGTGACGCGCTGCGCGAGAGACCTCAGGAATGGACGCGTCATGGACTCGTTGACCCTTCGCGCCTTCATACGTCTCGACCGCGTGCTGCACGCCCGCCTGCTGGAGCGCGTCGATCAAGCGCTGTTTCTGCTGGTCAGGGAACGAGGCGTCCTCGACCGCGCCCGCCACGTACACGCGCGCGCGGATCCGCGGCGCCAGGAGCTGCGGGCTGTCTGGATCGTCGGTCGCCAGGTTGCCGCCGTGGTAAGACGCCGCCGCGATCACGCGATCGTCTTCAACGTGACTGTAGCTCGTGACATCTGTTCGTCCTGCGTTTGGCGTGTGGATTACTCTCCTCCTCTCGCCTTGGCGAGCACAGTTGTCGTTCTGCGCCTCGAGCAGCGGAGTTGCTGATCTGCTGCTTCCCAGGCAGCAGCGTCGCCCATCTCCGGGTGAAGCGGCGACGACCCCCGGACGTCGCGCTCGATGGTGTCGCAGATGCGCGTGAGAGGCAGCCGGCCGTCCGGCTCGTGGCCGGACGGGTCGAGGCGCGGCCCCGAAGGCGGCATGTGATCGTTCACATGGCCGATGTCAACTCGAAACGGCCGCCAGCGACCGTCCTTGCGCCCCGATGGCAGACAGGTCTCCTCCGGAGCGCCGCGTCAAGAGGGGCGGGCATCGGGCCGCCGTCACACAGGCGCTGCAGCGCCGCCACCTCCGGCGCGTGGCGGAGCGACCTCGATCTGGCGATGCGGAACGCCACACCCCGCGTCGCGCGCCCGCCGCCGACGCGGTAAGGCGCCCGCGCCTCTTGCCGCGGCGCTCCGGAGAGCCCCGCCAGCCTCGCGCTCCCTCGGGCTCGGGGACCCTGCGGACCGGTCGTTTGGAATTGACGTTGCTCATGTGATCGTTCACATTGCCGCCGAGGGGTATCCTTGTTGCTGCGCCTTGCTCGGGTCGCCACGCGTACCGAGGCATTCGTCGTCTGATCGATACTTTGCACCAGCTCCGTTCGCTCGGTCGTCGCGGAAGCGATCGCCGAACGATGGAGATTGGCATCGAGCCGAGGGTGCTGCACCGGAGAACACCGCATCCCGCGCTTGTTCGGCGGTTGTCGTGAGATCTCGAGTGCTGTTCACCGGAGATGATTCCTTCAAAGATCCGGCAGCGCTGGCGACGCCGGATGACAACCGTCGGGGCGGCGTGATCTATGTTGAAGAACATGAACCCACAAAACCACGTGTCACGGAGGATGTTCCTGGCCATCCTGGGCTCGGCGTCCGTCGCCGCCGGCTGCTCCCGCGAGGAGAGCGAGGCCGCGCGCGACGCCCAGAAGCCGGCGTCGAGCGCCGAGGCCGCAGGGCGGAAGCCGAAGGCGCTGACCGAGATCGTCGTCGGCTTCTCGCAGACGGGCGCCGAGAGCTCCTGGAGGATCGCGCACAGCAAGTCGATCCAGGCGGAGGCGGAGAAGCGCCACGTGCAGCTCCTCTTCGCAGACGGTCAGAACGTGCACAACAACCAGGTCAACGCCGTCAACGGGTTCATCACCAAGGGCGTCGACGTCATCGTCATTGCGCCGCAAGAATCTGTGGGCTGGAAGCCCACATTGAAGGAGGCCAAGCGCGCCGGGATCCCGGTGGTGCTCACGAGCCGGGGCGTGGACGCGGAGGAAGATCTGTACGAGACGGTGATGGTCGCGGATTTCGTCTGGGAGGGGCGCCGGGCAGGGGAGTGGCTCGCAAAGCAGACGAACGGCAAGGCGCGGATCATCGAGCTCGTGGGCACGCCGGCGGCGGACGTGGCGGTGATGCGCAAGACCGGCTTCGCCGAGGCCATCGCGAAGCATCCGGACATGAAGATCATCGCGAGCCAGAGCGGTGACTTCACGCGCACCAAGGGAAAAACGGTGATGGAGACGCTGCTCTCGGCCCACAAGGGCGAGATCAACGCCGTCTACGCTCACAACGACGACATGGCGCTCGGGGCGATTCAGGCGATCCAGGCGGCAGGGTTGAAGCCCGGGCAGGATATCCTGGTGATATCGATCGACGCCGTGAAGCCGGCGTTCGAGGCCATGATGGAGGGGAAGCTGAACGCGACGGTCGAGTGCAACCCCATGCACGGCCCCCTGCTCTTCGATACGATCGACAAGATCGTGCGTGGTGAGAAGGTGCCGAAGCGCACGATCGTCCCTGGCCAGATCTTCGAGCGCGAGCAGGCAGCGGCGGCCATCGGCTCGCGGCCCTACTGAGGGAAGGCCTTGCTCTCTGTCGAGGGCCTCAGCAAGTCCTTCCCCGGCGTTCGCGCTCTGCACGACGTGCACGTCGAAGCGCGCGCCGGCGAGATCCAGGCGTTGATGGGGGAGAACGGCGCCGGCAAGTCGACGCTGATCAAGCTGCTCACCGGCGTCTATCCTCCCGACGCCGGGACCTTGCGCCTCGGCGGTGCGGTGATCCGGCCGACCTCTCCCCGCCACGCGGAATCGCTGGGGATCAGCGCGGTGCACCAGGAAATCAGCCTGATCCCGCACCTCTCCATCGCGGACAACATCATGCTGGGCCGGCAGCCTCGGCGCTTCGGCCTGATCGACCGGCGCGCCGTCCGCGCGAAGGCTCGTCAGGCCCTCGCGCGCCTCTCGCTGGATCTCGACGTATCGCGATCGGTGGCGGCGCTGCCCACTGCGCTGCAGCAGATGGTGGCGATCGCCCGCGCGCTCGCCGTGGACGCGCGGATCCTGATCCTGGATGAACCCACCTCCAGCCTGGATGAAGCGGAGACGCTGCGGCTCTTCGACGTGATGCAGAGGCTGAAGGCCCAGGGGTTGGCGATCCTCTTCGTGACTCACTTCCTGGATCAAGTCTACGCGGTCAGCGATACGATCACGGTGCTCAGGAATGGCTGCTTGGTCGGGCAGTACGCGAGCAGCGCGCTGCCTCGCCTGGAGCTCGTTCAGGCGATGCTGGGCGTCGAGCCTGGCGCGAAAGGCAGTGCCGCGCCGGGCGGCGCTGCCGGTCCGGGAGGGGCGGCGAGCGCCGCTGAGCCGGCGCTCGCCGCGCGCGGCCTCGAGAGAACGGGGGTCATCGGGCCGATCGAGCTCGCGCTGCGGCCCGGCGAGGTGGTGGGGCTGGCGGGGCTGCTCGGCTCTGGCCGAAGCGAGACCGCCAGGATGCTCTTCGGGATCGAGCCCGCAGATCGCGGTGAGCTCGCGGTGAACGGACGTGCGACCGAGATCAAGACACCACGGCACGCGATCCGGGCCGGCCTCGCGTACTGCCCGGAAGACCGCAAGGTGGATGGCATCATCCCGAACCTCTCGGTGCGAGAGAACCTCGTGCTCGCCTTGCAGGCCTCCCGGGGGGCGCTGCGGGTGCTCCCGCGCCACGAGCGGGATCGTCTGGTCCAGCACTACATCAAGGCCCTCAGCATCAAGACGCCGTCCCCCGAGACGCCCGTCAAGCTGCTCTCGGGCGGCAATCAGCAGAAGGTGCTGCTCGCGCGCTGGATGGCCATGCAGCCGCGGATCATGCTGCTCGACGAGCCCACGCGCGGCGTGGACATCGGCGCCAAGCTGGAGATCGAGGCGCTGGTGAGGTCGCTCAGCGAGAAGGGGGTCGCCACGGTCTTGATCTCATCGGAGCTCGAGGAGATCGCGCGCAACTGCTCCAGGGTGGTGGTCTTGAGAGACCGCAAGCAGCAGGGCGAGCTCGCGGGAGAGTCCGTGACGCCTGCGTCCATCATCCAGTCTATCGCCCATCAGAAGGAGGCGCCGCCCGATGCTTGAGAAGATCACGGAAGCGGCGCGCACGAACGCCAACCCCACCGGCATCGGGATCCTCCTCTTCATCGGCTGTGCGAGCGCCCTGCTGCTCGTGCGCGGGCGCCGCGAGGCCTGGCCTTTGCTCGGCCTCCTGGCGCTCCTTCTGTTCAACTCCGTCCTGTCCAAGAATTTCTTCTCCATCGTCGAGCGCGACGGGGCTTATTACGGGACGCCCATCAACCTGCTCAACCAGGGCTCGGAGGTGATGCTCCTCGCGATCGGCCTGACCCTGGTGATCGCCGTCAGGGGCATCGACCTGTCGGTCGGCTCGGTCATGGCGTTGTCGGGCGCCACCTGCGTGATCCTGATGAAGGAGGCCCACTGCGGGCCGCTCCTGGCTGCGTTCTTGTCCCTCGCCGTCGCCGGCGGCGTCGGTCTGTTCAACGGCGCGCTGGTGACGGCGCTGAACATCCAGCCCATCATCGTCACCTTGATCAGCATGGTCGGTGTCCGCGGCGTCGCCATGCTCATCACCCGCGCCGAGCCCGTGACGCACACGGATGCGACGTTTGCGTTCATCGGCAACGGTCACGTCGGTGGCTTGCCGTTCTCCATGGTGCTTGTGGCCGCCGTGTTCGTCGTCGCCGCGCTGCTCTGCCGGAGGACGGCGCTCGGTCTGTTCATGGAAGCGATCGGCGACAACGAGCGGGCGAGCCGGCTCGCAGGCGTCAGCGACCGCCGCATCAAGCTCTGGTTGTACGGCTTTTCGGGCCTGTGCGCCGGCATCGCCGGGCTCGTGGCCGCCTCGTACATCTCCACGGCCGACCCCGATCGCGTGGGGCGCCTGCGGGAGCTGGACGCCATTTTCGCCGCGGTGATCGGCGGTACGGCGCTCACCGGGGGGCGCTTCTATCTGGGGGGCACCCTGATAGGAGCGTTGTTGATACAAACGCTCTCCACCACGATGTACATCCAGCACGTCCCCTCCGAGATCGAGCCGATGCCCAAGGCCGGCGTGATGCTGCTCAGCTGTCTGCTGGTCTCGGAGGAGTCGCGCCGGCGGCTCGTCGAGCTGCTCGGGCTCAAGCGGTGGCAGTAGCCATGCTCCGCTGGGATCGGCGGGATCTGCCGCTCGTGGTGACCGCGGTCCTCCTGATCGCGCTCTACTCGGGGGTGCTGGTCTGTTACGACACGGCGCGTAGCCTGCGTTTCCTTGTCGACCTGATCAAGGGGAACGCGGCGATGGGCCTCTGCGCGGTGGGCATGACCTTCGTCATCCTGTCGGGGGGGATCGACCTCTCGGTCGGCTCCGTCGTCGCGCTCACGACCGTGCTCGTCGGTACGCTGGTGGCCGGTGGTTGCCACCCGCTGTTGGCGTTCTGCATCGGCCTCGCGGTGTCGGTCGCGTTCGGCGCCATGACGGGGCACCTGATCCATCGTTTCTCTCTGCCCCCGTTCCTGGTGACGCTCGCGGGCATGTTCTTCGCCCGCGGCGCGGCGTTCCTCGTCAGCATGCAGCCGATCGGCATCGATCACCCTGTGCTGGACTGGATCGTCGATGAGCTCGGCTTCGCGCTGACGATCCCGGGCCTGGACCGGACCTGGGTCCCGGCGACGGCGCTGTTGTTCCTGGTCGTCCTCGTGCTCGGCGTGATCCTCGGCCGTAGCACGAGCTTCGGCCGGAACGTCCTGGCCATCGGCGGGGACAGGCAGGCGGCGCTGCTCATGGGGGTGCCGCTGGGCGCCACGACGGTGGGTCTGTACGCGTTGTGCGGCTTGTGCGCGGGCCTCGGCGGGGTCACGACGGCGCTGATCGACAGCGCCGGAAAGCCGAACATCGGCGCCGGCATGGAGCTCGAGGCCATCGCCTCGGTGGTGATCGGCGGAACGCTGCTGACCGGGGGGGCTGGCAGCGTCGTCGGCACCGTGATGGGCGTGATGATCACGGGCATCGTGCGGGCGGTGATCAACCTGGATGGACGGCTGCCGTCGCCCTGGCACCACATCAGCATCGGGCTGCTGCTGCTCGTCTTCATCGTCATGCAGCAGGTCCTGATCCGCTCGGCCCCCGCAGCCAGGGGGGTGGAGTACGGTCGTCATTCATGAATGTGGAGAGCGAGGAGCGATAGAATGAACGAGGCCAAGCGAATTCTGGTCACCGGGGCGGCGGGCAAGGTCGGCCAGACATTCATCCGCAGGTTCCTGTCGAACCCCGCGTTCGAGGGGTGGAAGGTCCGCGCGCTGTGCCATAACCGCATGCTGGAGCGGACGGCGCGCGTGGAGGTGCTGCGCGGGGCCATCGAGGACAGGGCCGTCGTCAACGAGGCGACCGAGGGGGTGACCCACGTGCTGCACCTGGCGACCAGCAAGGAGACCCCGGAGAGCATCATGGACGTGGCCGTCAAAGGCATGTTCTGGCTGCTGGAGGCCTGCCGCGTCAGCCCTGCGTTCGAGCAATTCATCCTGGTCGGGGGCGACGCCGGGATGGGCCACTTTTTTTATCCGCACCCCGTCCCCGTCACGGAGGCGCAGCGGCACAGCGCCTACCCGGGTTGTTACGCGCTATCCAAGGTGCTCGAGGAGGTCATGCTCGAGCAGTACTACATTCAGTATGAGCTCAACGGATGCTGCCTGCGCGCGCCGTGGATCATGGAGAAAGACGACTTCAAGGCGCAGCTATCCTTCGGGGACGACGTGTTCGGAGGGCCGAGGTGGCGCGATCTGGTCGGTACCGAGGCGGCGGAGGGGTACGTCCGCTCGGGCGCCGTGCCGGTGATGCTCGACCGCCACGGCGAGCCGGTGAAGCGTAACTTCGTGCATGTGGAGGATCTGGTCACCGCGATCGTCAAGGCCATCAATCATGAGAAGGCGCGCCAGCAGACCTTCAACATCTGCATGGACGAGCCGGTGGACTACGGGGAGCTGGCGCGTTACCTGGAGGCGACGCGGGGCCTGCCGAGCGTGAGGGTGAAGACGCCGTTCCATTCGACTTGGCTGGACAACTCGAAGGCGAAGTTTCTGCTCGGCTGGCGGCCGCAGTACGACCTGGCGCGGCTCACGGACGCCGCCTTCGACTACGTGCGCGCGCCCGATGACCCGCGCGTCACGTGGTACCCCGGTTGATGGGCCCTGCCTCCCCGCGGCGGCCCCTTCCCGTGGTGGACGAGCCTGGCGATCACGCCGACGCCGAGCGTCGCTGCTAGGGGACGGGCCCGCCGACAAGCACCGTCGCCCGGCGGCCCGGCGTGCGCGCGTAGGCCTCCACGACGGCCCGCCCCACGCTCGCAGCGCGCCCGCGCTTCACCAGGGCCACGATCGCGCCGCCGAAGCCGCCGCCGGTCAGCCGGGCGCCGAAGACGTCCGGCTGCGCCCGCGCGCTCTCCACAAGCTCGTCGACCGCCGGCACCGACACCTCGAAATCGTCGCGCATCGACCGGTGGGACGCGTCGAAGAGCTCGCCAAGGCGGGCCAGATCCCCGGCGCGGAGCGCGGCCACGGCGGCGAGCACCCGGGCGTTCTCGGTCACGACGTGGCGCGCGCGCCGGTCGAGCGGCGCCGGCAGCGACGCGATGCGCGGCTCCACGGTCGCGTCGACGTCCCGGAGCTCCGGGACGCCGAGCGCCGCGGCCGCCTGCTTGCACTCCGCGCGCCGCGTCTTGTAGTCGCCGCTCGCGTGCTGGTGAGCCACCCCGGAGTCGACGACGAGCAGCTCGGCCTCCGCGGGCAGCGGGATGCGCTCGAACGCGAGCGTCCTCGTGTCGATGAAGAGCGCCGTGCTCTCGTCGGCGAGGCTCGCGGCCATCTGATCCATCGTCCCGACCGGCGCGCCCACGAAGTCGTGCTCCGCGGCGTGCGCGATCCGGGCGATCTCCACGTCGTCGATGGACAGGCCGAGCATCGACCGCAGGGCGCGGGCGAGCGCCACGAGCAGCGAGGCGCTCGACGACAGGCCGCTTCCGAGCGGCACTGTCGACTCGATCCTCGCGTCGAAGCCGGGGATCGATGCGCCCCGGCCGCGGAGGACCGCGGTGATGCCCTGCACGTAGTCGAGCCACAGCCCGCGGCGCGCCTCCTCGCCGGCGCGGAACGAGAGCAGGGCGCCGCCGTCCACGTTCGCCGTCGCGACCTGGATGAGCCTGTCTTCCCGGGGCGCGATCTCGACGCGCGTCTTCTGCGGGATCGCCGTCGGCAGCACGTAGCCGCCGTTGTAATCGGTGTGTTCGCCGATCAGGTTCACGCGCCCCGGCGCCTCGGCCAGGACCTTCGCCGGACGACCGAAGACGACCTCGAAGCCATTGCTCTTCACCGTCATCGCGGCGCACCCATGTTCACGGGGCGCAGGAAACCCAAATGTTTCCGAGGCGTCAAGCCACAACTGCGGGATCTGCGCCGGGTGTCGCCGTCCTTGATGACGAAGTCGAACGGCCGGTGCTCGTTGATGACGTCGCGGTGGTTCTTGATGTCCTGGTATGTCGAAGGGGGCGGCGAGCGAGTCACATGCTTCCAGGCCGACACGATCCTCTGAATGAGGAAACCTGCGCCCGTGGAGGAGAAGACGGAATTGATAGTCAAGCAGACTGACGCCGACATCCCCAAGCCGCCGACCGCGGCACCTGCCCCGGATCGACGGGGCAGGTGCTGACGCTCTACAACGTGCGTGGGGCGGCGGTGGCGAGCTTGGGGCGCGATCTGCGGCACACCGGCACGACGGGCCCGGGGCGCTCTATCGGTCTCTCAGGTCGTCGCGGACCGACCCAATCTGCTTTGGCTTGTTGCTCTGCGGCACGTTCTCCACCGGCTTCTTCACCCAGACACCCGCCTTGTCGGCCTTTTCGCGGACACGCTTCAGCTCGGTCTCGGCCTGCTCCTTGGCCTCCACGGCGTCGCGGAGCTTCCGCTCGGCCAACCTGAGCTGCTCCTCGCTGTCCCGCTGCGCCTTCTCCGCCACGCTCCTCGCCCAGGCCTCGCTTGCGGCCTTCAGCCACGATTGCTCGTGCTGCACCATGATCGCCCAGTTCTCGCGGGTCACCTTCACGAGGCCCATCCCCGAGACCACCAGCAGCGACAGGGCTGCGATGACCCCGGTGATGAGCCGGCGCCGCCGACGCCGCCTGTGATCGGCCAGCCGGAGCACCTCCTCCAGGAAGAGCCGTTCTCGCTCCGGCAGCTCCCCCCGGTAGCGCTTGCGAAGGCCGCGCGCCTCCTCGGCCATCTCGCCGCGCCAGAGCATGTCCACGGCCCGGTCGCTCGAATCCCACAGCCTCGCGGCCGCGCGCAACCGCTCCAGGAACACCGCGTCCTCCTGGCTCTCGTCGAGCCAGCGCTTGAGCGTCGGCCACCGCTCGATCAGCGACTCGTGCACCATCTCCACCGTGCTGCCCGCGCGGTCGCTCCCCCTCTCGATCGCCAGGAGCCGCCCGTCGGCGAGCAGGCCCACCACCCGCTCGATCGCGCCCGGATCCCCGGGCAGCTCGCAGAGCTCGCTCAGGCTGGCCACGGCGCACGTCCGCTCCGGCGTCACCAGGCGCTTCAGGACCGCTCGCGCCAGCTTCGCCTGGCGCCAGCTCATCCCGGCCAACAACGTGTCGGCGTGGCTGGCCAGCGCGCCCGCCACGCCGCCGAGCGCCTCGTAGCTCGCCCGCGTGAGCAGCCGGCGCTTGCGATCGCGCATCTCCCACAGCCTGGCTGCCGTGAACTGGAGCAACGGCAGCGCGCCGTGCGTCCTCTCCAGCGCGTCGAGGATACCCTCGACCATCGCCGGATCCTCGATCTCGTGCCGCGCCGCCTCGATCGGCCTTACCAGCGCCTCGCGCAGGTCCTCGCGCACCATCGGCCGGAGGAACACGAGGCCGCGGATCATCGCCGCCATGAAGCGCTCGTGCCCGGCCAGCCGCTCGATGAAATCCGACCGCACCGACAGGACGAGCCGCAGCGGCGACGACGCGTCGTCGGCGATGCCCTCGAGGCACGCGAGGAACGCCGCGCGCTCGTCGGCAGGGGCGCCGAGCGTGAACAGCTCCTCGAATTGATCGAGAAACACCACGAGGCGCTTCTGCGCGCGGACCGCCCACCCGCGGAGCGCGGCGCCGAGCAGGCCCGGCTCGGCGCGCAGCCGCGGGACCAGCGCCGCCCGCGCCGCCGCGGCGCCATCCGGGGCGAGCGCCTGGAGCTCGGTGCTCAGGGCCACGCCCGGCTTGGTGAAGAGCTCCGCGAGCGCCGCCATCGGCTCGCGCCCGGGCCGCACGATGAGCGCCTCCCAGCCCTCGCCGGATCGCTTGAGCGCCGGGATCACCCCGGCCCGCACGAGCGACGACTTCCCCACGCCCGACGCGCCCGCGACCGCGAGCAGCGGCTGGCTCCGGAGGCGCGCGACCACACCCGCGACATCCTGCGCGCGGCCGAAGAAGCGGTCGGCGTCGGCCTCCTGGAAGGAGGAGAGGCCGGCGAAAGGGTTCTCGTCAGCGCCGAGGTGGAGCTCCCGGCGCCCGGGCAGGAGGGGCAAGAGCTCCGCCAGGAGCTCCTCGGCGGAGGCGTACCGCTCGGCTCTTCGCTTGCGCAGGCAGCGATCGATGATCGCGCCGAGCACGCCGACCTCTGGGTGGCGCGCGCTGACCTCGGGGAGCGGCTCGTCGAGGACCGGCACGCTGAGGAGAGCCGCCCTGCTGTACGGCGCGAGCGGGTGCGTGCCGAGCACGAGCTCGTGCAGCATGATCCCCACCGCCCAGATATCGCTGGACGCGTCGATCTCCGTTCCCCACCACTGCTCGGGGGACATGTACGCCAGCGTGCCGATGATCCCTCCGTCGGCGGTGAGGTGCATGTCCTCGGCGGAAGGGCCATCGGCTGCGAGGCTCGCCTCTTCGTCGCGCAGCTTGGCGATGCCGAAATCGACCACCTTGATCGCGCCCGACGCGTCCAGCATGATGTTCTCGGGCTTGAGGTCGCGATGGACGATGCCGGACGCGTGCGCGCTCGCGAGCGCGCGCACGACGGGGGCCATCATGTCGACTGCCAGGCCGGGCGGCAGCGGCGCAGTCGACACCTCCACGCCTGCCTCCGCGGGCCTGCGCCGCTCCATCCAGCCGCGGAGGCTCTGGCCCTCGATGAACTCGAGCACCATGTACGGGTAACCGTTGTGCTCGTCCACCTCATGGATCGTCACGATGTGCTCGTGCTTGCAGCGGGCGGTGGCCTGCGCCTCGATCAGGAAGCGCTGGACCCCGAGGCTGCTCAGGCGGGTGAGGAGCTTGATCGCGACGAGGCGGGCGAGCCGCGTGTCGCGCGCGAGGAACACCACGCCCATTCCGCCCCGGCCGAGCTCGCGCAGGAGCTCGTAATGGCCGATGCGGGTGCCGGCCGAAAGCGGCGGCCTCGCCTGCGATCGCTGCGAGGGCGACGGGGCGGCCGCCGCGGTTGTCGCGTGGTCGTCCAGCGTGCGAGCGGCCGCGCCCACGCCGCCGCCCTTGACCATCGCCCTGTGGGGCAGGGGGGCTCTGGAGGGGGCTGCGGTGGCGAGCGTCGTGTTCACTCGGGCCACGTCCTCGCGCAAGCGATTCCTCTTCGCCGGACCTGCCGTGATCGTGCTCGACCGCGCAGAAAATCGACGGAGCGGCTCCTCGGTGGCTGTCGTGCTGGACATCTACCCTCCTCCAATGCAATGCGGTGCGTCTAATCGACGCCTGCGCCGCGCATTCAATGCTTCCAAATGAACGAACGGGAGCATTTGGGTCCGATGATGTGGGACATGCGCTCTGCGTATGTCCGCCGTTCATCGTCGAACGGAACGCAATCCGGGATTGCGCGCGGGGGTGGGCCTCGGCCTCGGCGAGACGACCGAGGGGCGGACGTACGCGGACGACCCGTGCCCCGGCGCCTCGACCATTGGCCATGTCGGAGGGATCGTCCGGAACAACACGGCCTTTGCGGGCAGCGCGGCGCTGTTCGCGTCGGCGTCGGGCTTCGACTCGGGGATCGCGGTCGAGCAGGCGTGCGGCGCGCGCGTGCTTCACAAAACGGTCGTGTCGACGCCGGCGCCGTTCTCATATCAAGACGCGAGCACCTCGCTGCCTGACGTGAGCTCGCCGTGGTGGGGCGCGTCCGCGACCCTGACGGCTCGGGCGCGCCGCTCAGGCTCCCCGCAGCGCAGCGATGACGGGCGCTGTGTCGGGCCGCATGCCGCGCCACAGGGTGAAGCACTCGGCGCCCTGCTCGACCACCATGCCGAGGCCGTCGGCTGTCTGGCCCACGCCGGCCGCGCGCGCGGCCTGCACGAAGGCGGTCGGTTCCTTCTTGTAGGCCATGTCGTAGGCCAGGGAGCCCTCGCTCCACACGCCGGCGGGCAGGGGCGGCACCTCGTTGGTCATGGACGAGGCCGAGCCGTTGATGATCACGTCGAAGCGCCCGGCGATGTCGGCGAAGCCGCCGCCGGCGAGCCGGACCGCGCCGGCATGCGGGCCGAACTCGGCGGCGAGCTCCACGGCCTTGCTGGCGGTGCGGTTGGCGACGAAGATCTCGGCCGGCTGCTCATCGAGGAGCGGCAACAGGGCGCCGCGCACCGCGCCGCCCGCGCCGAGGAGCAGCACGCGCGCGCCCTCGAGGCGGCGGCCGAGGTTATGGGTGATGTCGCGCACGATGCCGAAGCCGTCGGTGTTGTCGCCGAGGACGGTGCCGTCGGCGCGCAAGGTGAACATGTTGATCGCGCCGGCGGCGCGGCCGCGGGGCGTCAGCTCGTCGGCCAGCGCGAAGGCCTCGAGCTTGAAGGGCATGGTGATGTTCATGCCCTTGCCGCCGCTCTTCTGGAACTCGCGTACGGCGGCGGCGAAGCCATCCAGCTCGCCGAGGATCGCGCCGTACACCATGTCCTGCCCGCACTGCTCGGCAAAGGCGGTCTGCAGCGCCGGCGACTTGGTCTGGGAGATGGGATTGCCGATGATGGCGTAGCGATCGGTCATGGGGGCGTCCAGGCCTCAGCGACGCGGGGCCGCGCCCGCGAGCGCCGCAGATCTACGATAGTGTCCAGCCAATTGCCAGGAGCGCGCGGCGGCGCCGTGGCGGCTCGCATGCAGAGCGCCTTCCGGCCCTCCTCGGGAAGCGGCGAGAAAGGCGCCGCCACCGCCGCGCCGCGCTCAGTCCTGGTAGCTCTCGGCCTTCGACGCCATCACCAGATGGAGCGGCGACGACCCCAGGAGGTCGCGCTCGATGGTGTCGCAGATGCGCGTGAGGGGCAGGTCGTTCGGCTCGTGGCCGAACGGGTCGTCGAGCTCCCCGCCGAGCGCCTCGATCATCAGGACGGGATACGCCACCAGCATCGTCACGACGGGCGTCAGCACCCCGAGCGCCTCGACGAGGGCGAGCGGCAGCGTGGCCAGGTAGAGCGCCACGCCCCGCTGGAGCAGCAGGATGTAGCCGAGCGGCGTGGGGGTCTTGAGGATGCGCTCGCAGCCCCCGAGGCAGTTGACCAGGACGCTCAGCTGCTCCTCGGCGCATACCGCCATGTTGCGCTCGAGGCTCCCGGCCCGGACGAAGGCCGCGAGGCGCTCGGAGACCTGCTGCGCCGCGCGGAGCGGCGGGTGAGGGTGCGCCGAGAGGGCCTCGACCTGCTCCGCCGGGAGCAGCCGCTCGATCTCCGGGCGCTCGGCCTGCCTGCGCAGCGAGCGCCGCGCGGCGTGGACGAACACCACCACCCAGACGGCGACCTCGCGCGCCGCGCCCGGGTCCACCGCGGCGTGCGCGTTCACGATGCGCGTGATGTTGCGGCTCGCGTTCACGATCGAGCCCCAGAGGGTGCGACCCTCCCAGAAGCGGTTATAAGCCGTGTTCGTGCGGAACGCGAGGATGAGCGCGATCACCGCGCCGGCGACCTCGTGAATGCCGATCGAGAGCGACACGCGGGGGATGTGCCTGTGCGCGAGCCAGAGCGCGGCGGCGATGACCCCGAAGGCCAGCACGCGACGCATCACGCCCGGCGACAGGGAGCCCCGCGGCGAGACGAGCATCGGCAGCCAAGCGCGCCTGGTGTAGGGGATCATCGGGGCGACCCTCGTGGCGATGCCCTCCGGGAGCACCGAAAGGGGCCATCGACGTGAAGAGGCCTCAGCCTCTCATCGAACGTGCCGATCCTCGTGTGGCCCTGTCGGGATCGCCGCCCTGATCGCCGGGATCCAGCGCGCGCGGCGCGTGGCTCACGAAGAGGAGCATCGCGCCTCCCTACCAGCGAGGTCCCTGTACCGCAACGCCGGGCGGCGCGGGCGCACGCGCGTCACACGCCAGGCGGTCGGCCTCCGGTGGCGCCTGGCGCGGACGCGCTGGACGCGGGACACTCCGCGTCCGTCCAGGCAGAGCAGACCACGGTGGTCCTGTGCGCCTGGATCGCCTGGAGCCGTCGATTGAAGCTCGTGTCCCCCATCGTCCTGTTCTGGGCGGCCTCCGCCGTGGCCTGGCTCGTCGTCGTGGCAGCGGCGAGGCGCCGCCGGGGCGGGCTCTACGCGCGGTTCGTCGGCGTGCTGCTCGGCATCCACACCTTGATCTCGTGCGCGCTCTTCGGCCACGTCGGCCCGCTCGCGCCGGGGTTCGCGTATCTCCAGGGCGCGGTGTACCTGCATTTCCTCCTGCTCTCGCGCCCCCGGATGCGGCCGCTCGCCTACCGCGCGCTCGTGAGCATCCCCGCGTCCTACTTCGTGGCGGCGATCTTCCTGTCGTTCCCGTGGGCCATCGCGAGCGGGCTCGGGGCCACGCCCTACGGCCTCTGGGTGCCCTTCGCGCTCGCCGTCGTCGGTATCCTCCAGTCGCTCACCGCCCGCCGCGAGGAGATCGAGCTCGTCGTCGATCGCGCCCCCGTCGACGGGCTGCGCCGCCACCCGCTCCCGCGCGAGGGGGCGCCCGGCGCGCGCCGGCCCCTCCGCATCGTCCAGATCACCGATCCGCACCTCGGTCCGTTCATGTCCGTCGCTCGGCTCCGCGGCATCTGCGAGCGCGCGGTGGAGCGCGATCCCGATCTCGTGGTGCTCACCGGCGATTACCTGACGATGGAATCGCAGGACACCGCGGATCACCTCGCCGAGGCCCTGTCCCCGCTCCGCGCCCTGGAGGGGCGTGTGTTCGCGTGCCACGGCAACCATGATCACGAGTCGCCCCGCCACGTCGCGACCGCGCTGGAGCGCGCGGGGGCGCGCCTGCTCGTGGACGACGCGGCGCTCGTCGAGACCGCCGCCGGGCCGGTCCAGGTCCTCGGGATGGACTTCCATTACCGCGATCGCGCCGAGCGCATGGCGGCGGTCTGCGCCCGTCACCCGCGCAGGAAGGGCGCGCTCCGGCTCGTCCTGCTCCACGATCCGGGCGCGTTCCGCCACCTCGGCGAGGGGGAGGGTGATCTCGTGCTCTCGGGCCACACCCACGGCGGGCAGCTCGGCCTGGTCAGCCTCGGAGGCTCCTGGACCGCCCTCCAGCTCTTCGTGAAGATGCCCGATCATGGCCTGTGGGCCCGCGGCCCCGATCGGCTCTACGTGCACCGCGGGACAGGGCACTACGGGTTTCCCCTCCGGCTCGGCGTGCCGGCGGAAGAGAGCGTTCTCAAGGTCCACCTCGCCGGCGACGGTGTTTGACGGAGCGGAGCGCCCTCGCCGCTCGGCGATGTGGTCTCGCGCACGAGCACGCGTACCGTGCGCCGGAGACAGGTGGCGATGTTTCCGATAAGCCGCGGCGCGCCGATCCCTGGACAAGCTGCATCGGGCCGGGCGTACCTGCCGGTCCCGGCTCGCAGTGTTAGGTTAGGTTGAGCCGAAGAAGGCATGTGGTCTATGCGGCGACCAGCAGCGTGGTTCTCGGAAATCATGGTTTAGGGGGCATCATGTACTGGGGTCACAGATCGCGCAGAAACGAAGAGAGAGGGGCAGCGCTCCTTGGCGCGGTTCCACGTGCGGCCATCACCGGTGCCGTCGCGACGCCGTCGCACGAGCCCGTGCCAGGATACCGCAGGTTGACCCGCGCTGATGTCGCGCGAGCGAAGGCGACGATGGACGCCGCCTTGGCCGCGGTCGGGAGGACGCGCCGCCTTGCCGCCGACGCGGCATTCGGGAGCAAGACGCTATCGGGGGACTTCGTACAACCGTCTATCTTTTTCCCTGACGACCGGCGGCCCATCCTGAATCCCCAGTTGGCGCCGTGGCGCGCGATCTGCGCGCTGCGGATCCACGCCGCCGACGGCTCCCTCTGGCACGGTACGGGCTGGTTCATCGGGCCCCGTACCGTGATCACGGCAGGGCATTGCATCTTCATGCACAACTACGGAGAGTGGGTGACATCCGTCGAGGTGATACCCGCCCTCGACGGCGACAGTCGTCCATTCGGCTCCGCGGTCGGGACGGTATTCCGCACCGTCGAAGGATGGGTCGCGGACAGGGACGACAGCTACGACTACGGCGCGATCCTCCTCGGCGAGGACCTCGGAACTCACACGGGGCACTTCGTGGTGGACGCGCTGAGCGACCAGGACCTCGAGAGTGCCATGGTGAACCTCGCCGGCTATCCCATCGATCGCGACATGGCGACGAGGCTGTACTTCCATGCGCGTCAGCTCCAGAGCGTCGAGATATTCCGCTTGCTCTACGATATCGACACGGAGAGCGGACAGAGCGGCAGCCCAATCTGGCTCGTGCGCAATGGCCAACAGATCGCGGTCGGGCTGCACACGAAGGGCGACGCGAGCGTGAACTGGGGGACGCGGATCTCTGTCGATGTCCTCGGGAACCTGCGGCGCTGGCTCAACGAGTCGTCTCAGATCAGCCCGCCAACGCCCGCGCCCGCACCTGTCGCGGTGTCGCCGGCCGAGACGGACACTGATCACACCGAGCATGCCGGCCGGGGCGCCCCTTGCATCAAGGCGCCGTGATGCTGCCGCCTCGCCGACGCGCGCTGGTCTCCGGCGTCGTCGTCGATGGCGTCGGGCGCCCGCTCGCGGGCGTACTCCTCGGCATCAGCTCCGGAGACCATCCGTACCCCGAGATAGGCGTCGTCTCGGGGTACGACGGTACGTTCGAGCTCCCGCCACTGATCCCGGGACGCTACGTCATCTCGGCCTACTCGACCAGGGGGAGCGCCAAAGTCGCCATTGAGGCTCGCGCAGACGCACCGAATCACCTCACCATGGTGATCGCGTGAACGAGCGTTTCGGCCGGGGAGGGCGCCGCGCGCAGGAGATACTGGAAGGAAGATGAGCGAGACGAATTGGTAGTTCGAGGAAGGGGGAAGTCGTCATGAGGATCGAAACGGTCGTCGTCGGGGGACGCAGACTCCGGGATGAGTCGGGGAGGGAGCAGTCATCCACACCGGTATCCGAGCGCGCCATTGCGCTGGAGGACCATTTGCTGAAGCTGAAACCGATGCAGTACGACCGGCAAGCCGCGGAGCTCCTCGCCATGGCGTCGGCGTGGGCGTACTCGGATCCGAGCACGTTCGCCTATGCGATGCATCGGCGCGGCCTGGAAAACCTCGAGTGCGCCGATATCTCCCTCACCAACGATCCTCTGCTCGTGGACACGACCGTGCGCGTTGTCCAGAGCTACTCGGGAAAGCTCGCAATCCTGTGTTGCCGTGGCACTATGCCGCGGAATGCTATCAACTGGATGACGGATGTGAGCGCCAGGATGCACTCGTTCTATTCCAGGGGGCGCGTCCACGGCGGGTTCAGCCGCGCCATCCAGGCGGTGGTGCCCCACCTCGTCGAGCTGTCCAAGCCGCTCAAGGGCGGCCGTTCCATCTGCGAGGCGACGGAGCAGCTGAGGAACCAGTACATGGTCTCTTGCCGGGACGAGCCACCGCGGAGAGCCCCCGGCTCCTCTTCGCCGCACACGCCCGTGGGGTCGGGCGGCACGCCAGGCGAGGAGCCTCCCACGAGCGGCCCGGCGGGCGCTCGTCGGGTCGAGCCGGTCGAGGCCCTCTACATCACCGGCCATAGCTTGGGCGGCGCCGTGGCTACCCTCGCAGCGGCGATCGTGTATGCGGATCATCGGTTCGAACACTACCAGCCGCTGCTGAAAGGCGTGTACACGTTCGGGCAGCCGATGGTCGGCGACGCGACGTTCGCCGAGGAATTCAAGGACGATCTCGGGAAGAATCTCTTCCGGCATGTGTACAATTCGGACATCGTGCCGCGCTTCCCCTCGCGGGCGATGGGTCGGTTTGCTCCTCTTGGCCGGCAGTACGTCTCCTCGAACGAGGGTTGGGTGCTCAGGCCAGCGCCGGTGCGCGCGGCGTGGACGTTGCTTCTGAGCAACTTCCTCGGCGTGACGTCGTTCCTCACGCAAGAGGTGTTCTCCGTCAACTGGCTGAGGTTGCCGTTCTCCTGGCAGGATCACTCCCCGCTCAACTACATGCGAACTTCGATGCTGGCGCCGCCCGGCGCCGAGTTCGAATGATGTGAGGCGACCCTGCGCCGCCGGCGGCCCATCCTGGCGGGAGCGCGGTGTCATTCCCGGGCCACCGCGCTCCCGATCATGCACACGTGCTGCCGGGGTCAGACAAGGTCGAGAGGCTCTATCCGCGTGGCGCCACGGAGCTCCTGGAGGCGCCCGTCGGGCGGCAGCCCGACCGCGGCCAGCTTGCCGGCCGCGAACGCGGTCCCGAGGCGCGCGCACGCCTCCAGATCGACGCCCTCGGCCAGCATCCGTGCCGCCAGCACGCCCGCCACCATCGCGTCGCCGGCGCGCCCGCTCCGGGGCGGGCGCGCTCGCCGGCGTGCGCTCCGAGAGGGCTCAGGCCGTCTCGAGGAACTTGCGCACCTGGGACTCGATCGCGCTGCCGGGCACGATGAAGGGCTTGTCCGTGATGTCCACGGAGAAGCTCTGAGCCGAGACGGCGTACGTCCCCTTCACGGTCCCCGCCGGCGTCGGCACCGAGAAGTCGCCCTTGCCCTCGTTGCCCGTGAACTTGCCGCCGGCCTTCTCGATCGCCGCCTTGGCCTTCGCGACGATGTCTTGAGAGGGACCGTTGAAGGGGACTGAGAAGCTGTGCTTTGCCATGTCGTCTCCTGGGGTGCTCGATCGCCATCCTGGTACGGCGCGAGGTGCGGCGGAGGTTAGTGCGGCCTCGCCACGGGTACCAGCGCGAACTTGCTGGGCCTTCCGCGCGCCGCAGATCACGCGGGATCGCCGCGCTCCGCAGGGCCGCGCGGGACCGCGGGTGATGGCTGGTCGCGCGTCGCTGGCTGCTGGCGAAGGTCGGCGGGACGGCCGCCGCGACGCCTCGAACCCGCGCGTCCGTAAGGATTGCGCTTGACAAGACGGACGGAATCGCCGCCTTCTATGCGCCGATTGCTCCCAGCCGTGAACCGAGGACTTATGAAGGACCTTTTTCTCAAGCAGTCGATCCTCCCCCGCGCGGGGCGGGTGTCCGCGCTCGCGCTCGCGCTCGGCCTGAGCGCTGGATGTGTGGTCACGCAGGGCCCCGGAGCGGGGGCCGCCCCTCCTGGCGGCGCGAGCCCCGGCGCGGGCGCTGACGCGAGCGCCGCGGGGGGCGAAGGGCCCGCGCAGACCAACCTGCTCAAGGCGTCCGACTTCGACGACAACAAGAGCCTGCCCTGGACCACCTCGTTCACCGCGCCTGGCGCGGGCAGCGCCGAGGTGAAGAAGGGGGCCTATTGCGTCACGGTGACGAACAAGGGGTCAAACAACTGGGACGCCCAGTTCCGCCACCGGGAGATGGTGATCCAGAAGGGGCACAGCTACACCCTTCAGTACAAGGCGTGGGCGTCCTCGCCCACGAAGGCGCGCCCGAAGGTCGGCATGTCGGGGCCGCCTTACGAGGAGTACTGGTCGGACACCGTCATCCTCGGGACCGAGCCCAAGACCTTCTCCGGCAAGTTCACGATGGGGAAGGCCGATGACGCCACGGCGGAGCTCGCGTTCCACATCGGCGGCGCCATGGCGTCGGCCAAGGAGCCGTTCGAGGTCTGCATCGACGACATCCGCCTGGACGACCCGCAGTTCAAGGCCGCCGCGCCCGTGGCCGAGGTGGCGGCGCCGAAGGTCGCCGTGAACCAGGTCGGGTATTTGCCCGGCACCATCAAGATCGCCAGCGTGAACAGCGCGGCGACCGCGCCGGTCGCCTGGGAGCTGCTCGACGCCTCCGGCAAGGCGGTCGCTCACGGCCAGACCAAGGTCTTCGGAAAGGACGGCGCCTCCGGCGATCACGTCCACCTCGTCGACTTCACGGCCGTCAAGGCGCCTGGCCAGGGCTACGTGCTCAAGGTGGGGGAGGACAAGAGCTTCCCGTTCGACATTGGAACGGGCTTTTACCACAAGCTCAAGTACGACGCGCTCGCGTATTTCTACCACAACCGGAGCGGCATCGAGATCAAGATGCCGTTCGCCGGCAAGCCCGAGCTGGCACGCCCGGCGGGGCACCTCCACGACAAGAGCACGCCCTGCCTGAAGGACAGCGGCTGCGACTATGCGCTCGACGCGTCCCGCGGCTGGTACGACGCCGGCGACCACGGCAAGTACGTCGTCAACGGCGGCATCTCGGTGTGGACGCTGCTCAACTGGTACGAGCGCACGAAGCACCTCGGCGCCTCGAGCGCCGACTTCGCGGACGGCAAGCTCAACATCCCCGAGAACAAGAACGGCGTGCCCGACATCCTCGACGAGGCGCGCTGGGAGCTCGAGTTCCTGATGGGCATGCAGGTGCCGGAAGGCAAGCCGCTCGCCGGCATGGTCCACCACAAGATGCACGACGAGTCGTGGACGGGCCTCGGCCTCGCGCCGCACGAGGACAAGCAGGCGCGCTTCCTCCACAAGCCGAGCACCGCGGCGACGCTCAACGTCGCGGCCACGGGGGCGCAGTGCGCGCGCATCTGGAAGACGGTGGACGCGGCGTTCTCGGCGAAGTGCCTGAAGGCCGCCGAGCGCGCCTGGGCGGCGGCGAAGCAGAACCCGGCCCTCTATGCGCCGCCCGGCGGCGACAAGGGCGGCGGGCCCTACGACGACACGGACGCCAAGGACGAGTTCTACTGGGCCGCGGCGGAGCTCTTCGTCACGACGGGGAAGCCGGAGTACAAGAAGTTCCTGCAGACCTCGCCGCTCAACGCGCGTTTCCCGACGGAGGTCGAAGGGGGCGCGGCGTCGATGAACTGGCGGGTCACCGACGCGCTCGGCCAGATGTCGATGGCGATCGTGCCCGGCCACGTGGACGCGGCGTGGCAGAAGGAGATCCGCGGCCGCATCGCGAAGGCGGCCGACCAGTACCTCGCCATCGCCGACAAGGAGGGGTACCGGACGCTCATCGCTCGGACGGCTGAAGGCAAGTACGACTGGGGCTCGAACTCGGGCGTGCTGAACAACATGCTCGTGGTGGCGCTCGCCCACGACTTCACCAAGCAGCCGAAGTACCTCGACGGCGTGGTGCTGGGCATGGACTACCTCCTCGGGCGCAACCCGCTCGGGCAGTCGTACGTGACCGGCTACGGCGACAAGCCGCTCGAGAACCCGCACCACCGGTTCTGGTCGCACCAGGCGAACAGCAAGTACCCGAAGGCGCCGCCCGGCGCCGTCTCCGGCGGCCCGAACTCCTCGCTCCAGGATCCCCACGCCCAGAGCGCCGGCCTCAAGGGATGCGTCCCGCAGCGGTGCTTCGTGGACAACATCGAGGCCTGGAGCGTGAACGAGATCACGATCAACTGGAACGCGCCGTTCGCGTGGGTGACCGCCTTCCTCGACGAGAAGGCGAAGCCGTAGCCGCGCTGGCCGGAGGCGGGGTCGTTTGAACCGCCAAGCGCGCCAAGGACGCCAAGTGAAAGACAAAGATCTTGGCGTCTCGTGGCGTCTTGGCGGTTTCATCCTTCCCGCAGGGTGGGGGAGCTCCCCCACCACCTGACGGCAGGCTCCCGCCGGCCACGATGCGGCCACCGGCGCGCCGGTGGTACCATCGCCCGGTCACATCGTGGAGCTCCGACCCGACGCCGTCATCGCGGACAAGCTGCACCTGCTGAGGCCTCTCGGGCAGGGCGGGATGGGCGTCGTGTGGGCGGCGCGGCACCTCGCCCTCGACACCGACGTCGCGGTGAAGTTCATCCGCCCCGAGCGGGCGGCGGAGCGTCCTGCCCTCGTCGCGCGCTTCCAGCGCGAGGCGAGGGCCACGGCGCGGATCGCGCACCCCCACGTGGTGCAGGTCATGGACTACGGCGTCGTCGACGGCGCCGTGCCGTACCTCGTGATGGAGCTCCTGCGCGGCTTCTCGCTGGCCGAGCTCCTCGAGCGCGGCGGCCGCCTCAGCTTCGCCACCGCGAGGTCGCTCGCGCGCCAGGTGGGGAGCGCGCTCGAGAGCGCCCACGAGCTCGGCATCGTGCACCGCGACATCAAGCCCCACAACGTCTTCATCACGGAGGGGGGCCAGGGATACCCGCTCTTCGTCAAGGTGCTCGACTTCGGCGTCGCGAAGGTGGCGGGCGACGCGGCCGTGCCGGCGGCGAACCCCGCGCTCACCGAGACCGGGATGGTGATCGGATCGGCCCCGTACATGAGCCCCGAGCAGCTCGAGGGGAGCAAGGACGTCGATCTCCGCTCCGATCTCTGGTCGCTCGGCGTGATCCTCTACGAGGCGTTGACCGGGGCGCTGCCGTTCCAGGGCAGCTCGTTCGTCGCCGTCGGCGCGGCGGTCCTGAAGGGGAGGTTCCGCCCCGCCAGCGAGCAGAGGAGAGGACTGCCGGCGTCGATCGACGACTGGTTCTCCAAGGCGCTCTCCGTCGATCCGACCTGCCGATTCCAGTCGGCGCGCGAGATGGTCGATGCGTTTCTGAGCCTGGAGGTCCGGACGGCGGATGTCGACGCCCCCGGGGGCCGCCATCACCCGGCCGCGTTCGCCACGACCGTGGCCGCGCCGGTCGCGCTTCTAGGCGCGCCCCACGGCGCCGGCGAGCTCGCGAGAGCGCCTGTCACCTCGGGCACGCTGGCGAGCTCAGGCGCGCTCGCGGGCGACCCTGTGACGGCAGCCCCTGTCCCTGACACCGCGGCCGGCCACACCGTGCTCCACCAGCGCGCCGCGGAGCGGCCCGCGGCGCAGGGCCGCGGCGGCGGCTCGCGCGCGCGCGAAAGGCGCCTCCGCCGCGCCGCGCCGCTCGCCGCCGCCGCGTGCGCCGCCGGCGCGGGGGTGTACCTCTTCCTGCGCGAGCCGTCGGCCGGAACGGGCGGCTGCCCGGCCGGCATGGTGCTCGTCGAAGGCACCGAGTTCCAGATGGGCTCCGACGCGGACGCGGAGACGCCCAGCGACGAGACGCCGCGACATGGCGTGACCGTGCGTCGGTTCTGCCTCGACGTCACCGAGGTGACGGTGAAGGCCTACTCGGACTGCAAGGCCTGCGATCGCCCGCGGCAAACCGTCGAGTCGGAGGGGCTCACGCCCAGCGGCCGCGCCTTCTGGAGCCAGTTCTGCAACGGCCCCGAGGCGCTGGACCACCCCATCAACTGCGTCGATTGGTACCAGGCGAAGGCGTATTGCGCCGCCTCCGGGAAGCGGTTGCCCACCGAGGCGGAGTGGGAGCTCGCGGCGCGCGGCAAGGACGCTCGGACCTACCCCTGGGGCCACGCGCCTCCCTCGGGCGAGCGCCTCAACGCCTGCGGGCCCGAGTGCAGCCAAATGCTGACGGAGCGGCTGGAGAAGGTGGGGAAGGGGCCGTGGCCTCGCATGTACAACGACGGCGACGCGGCCCCGGCGACCGCCCCCGTCGGGCGATCGCCGGCCGGGAAATCGCCCGCCGGCGCCCTGGACCTGGCCGGCAACGTCTGGGAGTGGACCGAGAGCCATTATTGCCCTTACGACAGGGACGATTGCGACGACTCCCGCCGTGTGCTCCGCGGCGGCGGGTGGGATACGGTCGAGAGCCAGTATGTGCGCTCCGCGCACCGCCGCCCGAGCGCCTCCACGGCGCGCGGCTGGAGCATCGGCTTCCGCTGCGCCAAGGCACCGTAGGTCCGCGCGTCGGAGCCCCTGCCGAGCGCGACCTGGCGGAGCCGCCGCTCGACCTCACGTCATCGATCCCGATGCGCCCAGCGCTCGCGGCCGGCGTGACCTCGACGGTCGCACGCGGGCGCACCAAGAGCTCCCGCATGATCGTGGAGTCGTTGCTCCCCTGGCCAGTGATGAGGCTGACCAGCACGGGTGGAGTCCAGGCGAGCGCGTCCTTGCGCGAGCTCCTGGAGATGGAGTCACCGACCCCGGAACGCCTGTCGGAGCGCTTCGAGATATCACGGCTCGGGAGCCAGGCGGTCCTCGCCGAGAGAGAGTTGCCGTGGCGGCGCGCGCTCCGCGGCGAGTCCTTCAACGACGAGGAGGTCTGGTACGATCGACCGACCGGCCGCAGCCTGCTGTTGCTCGTGCGCTGCCGCGCGTCGGCCGGCGAGGCGCTGCTCGCGTTCGAGAACGTCGCCGATCAGCCCTTCGCGATCCGGCTCGCCGATCTCGTGGCCAGCGTCGGCACCGCGCTGCCCAGCGCGGACGAGCCCTCGGCCCTGGCCCATGGGTTGCTCGACGAGGTGGCCGTCGCCGTTCGCGCCGACGCCGTGTTTCTCGTCGCCACCGAGGGAGACGAACGCCTCAGGCTGGTCGCCTCGGTCGGCCTTCCCGAGGCATTCGCACGAGATTGGAACCTGAACCTGACTGCCAGCGTCATGGCGCTGGCCGTCGAGACCGGCGACATCCAGGAGGTCGCGCGCATCGAGGATCTGCCGGAGGGCGCCTTCCGCGGCACCCTGCGCCTGCTCGACCTCGGGCTCCGCGCGGTGTTTGCGTTCCCCCTGAGCGCGGGGGGCGAGCGTGTCGGGGTGCTGGGGCTCGCGCGGCGCAAGCCGGGGAAACTCAGCCGGATCGAGCGCCGCTTGCTCCGGGGCGTGGCGGGCGCCTGCGCGCTCGGGCTGCGGCAAGCGCGGCTGCGCGACGCCGAGCGCCGCGAGGCCCGCCGGCTGCGATTGCTCCGCGACGTGGCCATGGACATCGAGGCCGCCATGCCCCTGCACGCGCTGCTGCGCCGCCTGGTGGAGCAGGCCTGCGAGCTGACCCGCGCCCGTTACGGCGCCCTGGGGGTGCTCGACGCCGAGGGAACCGGGCTCTCCGACTTCATCTATGTGGGCGTCGCCGAGAAGGTCGCCGGCGACATCGGCCGCTTACCCGAGGGCCGCGGGCTCCTGGGCGCGCTCATCCACGACCCGCGGCCCTGCCGGGTGGCGAATATCCACGCCGATCCGCGGTCGGGCGGCTTCCCCGCGCATCACCCCGCGATGACGTCCTTCCTCGGCGTCCCGCTGCTCATCGGGCAGAAGGTGTTCGGAAATTTCTATCTGTGCGACAAGGACGGTGGCGCCGAGTTCGCGGAGGAGGACGAGCGGTTGGTCCGGCTCTTCGCCGCGCAGTCGGCGCTGGCCATCGCCTATGCCCAGCAAGTCGAGCGCACGCAGGAGGCCCATCGCGAGACGGACCGCCTGCGAAGCGAGTTCGCGGCCGTGATCGCTCACGATCTCCGCAACCCCGTCGCGGCCATGACGCTGCTCCTGGACGCGCTGCTCGCGAAACGCGAGGACGGTTCGGTCGTCGTGCCGGTCCAGCAACTCCAATGCTTGCGCCGGATAGGCAGCCGGATCTCGCACATGAGCCAGGACCTGCTCGACGTCTCTCGCATCGAGCTCGGGCGGCTCTCGCTCGAGCGCCGGTCCGTGTCGCTGGAGGAGGCGACGCGCGCGCTGCTCACCGAGATCGAGCCGACCCTCGGGCAGCACCCGGTGACCCTCGACGTGGAGGGGCGTGTGCCCGAGGTCTTCGTCGATCCGGCCCGGCTGTCGCAGATCCTCACGAACCTGCTCGACAACGCCGCCAAGTACTCCGGCGCCGGCTCGCCGATCCGCGTGACCCTCCGTCCGGAGTCGGGAGGCGCGGCGCTGACGGTCGAGGATCGCGGCCCTGGTATCGCGGCGGCGGATCTTGGCAGGCTGTTCGATCGGTTCTTCCAGGCCCCGCGGGCGCGGGAGAAGAACACGGGGCTCGGCCTGGGCCTCTACATCGTCAAGGGGCTGATGGAGGTGCACGGCGGCAGCATCGCCGTGGAGAGCTCGCCGGGCCAGGGCTCGACCTTCCGGCTGTGGTTTCCGGCGGCTCAACCCGCGCAGGCAGCATAGCTTGCCTGGCGCTCACCCGGGCCTTCGAGCTCACCGGCGACATCGATCCAGCTGAAGCTGGAGAGACTGAAGTTTCCTGACATCCACAGAAGCACTTTGATTTCCTGCCCGCCCAGGTCGTGTCGTGGCGCACGCCATCGAGCGCCTTCCGTTCCCGCGGGGGGAGCCTCATGACAGGCGAGTCGCCGCGCGATGCGCCCGCGTCGCCGGCGACCACGAGCACGCGCGCGATGGAGGCAGCATGAAAACGAACCGGACTCGTCTGGGCATCTCTGCGCTCTTTGCCATGGCTTCATTCGGGCTCACGATCGCGGGCTTCGCCGACACGATGGAACGCACGGAGGACGAGAGAGAGGTGGACTGGAGGGCCTGTCAGCAGCTGCATGCCCGCGCCTCCGGCCAGGTGGAGCGTGTCCGGGCGGCTTACCAGGCATGCCGTACCGACAACGATTGCGCCATCGTCGATACGAGCACCGACTGCGGCGGCACCTGTGGTGAGGTGGTCAACCGGGCGGGCGTCCACCAGATGAGGCGCCTCCTCGTCCACCTCGACGCGACCGTATGTCGCGAGCATCGGAGGATGGGCTGCCCCTACGGCACGCCCGCGTGCCTCGCGTCCAGGCCCGTCTGCGCCGGCGGTGCGTGCACGTTCGCCCCGCTGTAGGCGACGTCGCGCGACCCGGCGTCGCCGCGCCGACGCGGGCCGCCCGGGCGCGCTCAGACCTCCAGCGCGCTCTCGACGATGCGATGCACGAGGCCGTACTCCTTGGCCTCGCGCGCCGTCATCCACAGGTTGCGCTCGGTCTCCTGCGCGATCTTCGCGGGCGCCTGCCCCGTCGCCTCCGCGAAGATGCGGTTGAGCCGCTCGCGCGCGGCCATGATCTGGGCCGCCTCGATCTCGATGTCCGACGCGGGGCCGCGCACGCCGCCGAGCGGCTGGTGCAGGAGGAAGCGCGTGTTCGGGAGCGCGAACCGGTTCTCCCGCCGCGCGGCGACGAAGATCAGCGCGCCCGCGCTGGCGACCCAGCCGGTGCCGATCACCTTGACCTCGGGCCGGATGAAGCGAATCACGTCGTGGATCGTGTCCCCCGACTCCACGTGCCCGCCCGGCGAGTGGATCAGGATCCGGATCGGCTTTTCACCATCATCGCTCGCGAGGGCGAGGAGCTGCGCGGTGGTCGCCTGCGCCAGCTCGCTGGTGATCTCCCCGAAGATCAGGACGGTCCGGCTCCTCAGCAGGCTGCTCTGGACCTTGTCGGGCAGCGCGCGGTGGAGCGCTTCTTCGTTCGGCGTGCAATCCGGCGTGGAATCCGGCGTGGAATCGAGGCGCGTCATGGCCCCGAGCTTCCGGCGGCCCTCGCCCGCGCGCCATGACCGCGAGGCGCGGAGTCATGCTCGCGCGTCTCGATCCGCCAGAGAGCGCTGGACGAGCGGCCTCGGCGGGGGCAACCATGGAGCATGGCGGACGAGATGGAGCGGCTCCTTCCCCGCGGCGTGGGGGTCTCCCGGCATCACGGCCACCCTGGCGCGCCCTGGCGCGCGGGCGCGGGCGATCCCCCGAGCCTCCACGTCGTCGTGCAGGGCGCCTTTCGCCTCTCGCAGGACGGCGTGTGCGCGCTGGAGCTCGACGCCGGCGACGTCGTGCTCCTCGGGTTCGGCCCGCGCGGCGCGGGGCCCCGCGAGCAGAGCCTCCGCTGCGTCGCGCCGCCGCCCGAGCGCGCCCCCGCCGAGGCCGAGCTGATCTCGGCGACCTACGCCGCCGCGCCCGGCGGGGTGCTCGCCTCGCTCGCGCCCGTGGTCCACCTGCCCGCCGGCGAGGTGCGGCGCGCGCCGGGGCTCTCCGCGGTCGTGGGCCTGCTGCGCGCCGCGCTCGCGGAGGCTTCCCCCGCGCATGCCCAGCTGGCGCGCTCGCTTCTCGAGCCGCTGCTCGCCTACGCGCTGCACTGCCACGAGCATGCGCGCGAAGGGCGCTCGTCGCGCGCGCTCGACCGGCGCGGCGCGCGCGCCTTCGACCGTCGCGTCGCGCGCGTGCTGCTGCTCATGCAGGAGAAGCCGGCCGAGCGCTGGAGCGTCGAGGCGCTCGCGAAGGCGGCGGGCCTCTCCCGGGCCGCGCTGGCGCGGCGGTTCCTCGCCGAGCTGGGGGTCCCGCCGCTCCGCTACCTCGCCGAGCTCCGCATGCAGCGGGCGGCCGAGCTGCTCGCCGAGGGCGACGGCTCGCTGGCCGCCGTGGCGGCCGAGGTCGGGTACGACTCGGAGTTCGCGTTCAGCCGCGCGTTCAAGCGGCACACGGGCGAGGCGCCGGGCGCGTTCCGCCGGCGCAGCCGCTCCGAGGGGGCCGCGTTCCGCCTGCCGCCGGTCCGCGCGGCGGCGTGAGCGCTCCGCCCGGGCGGAGCGGGAGCCCTCCGCTGGCCGGCTCGCCGCTCGAGGTGCGCCGCTGCGGCGAGGTGCCGTCGGCGCGCGAGCTGTCGAGGTGCGGCAGGTGATGAGCGGGAGCGAGCTCCCCGAAGAGCTCCTGTGAGCTCACCCTCGCGCGGCGCGCTGATCGGGCGGCTCCGCCACTTAGCGCCCGAACGTCATCAGCGACGAGCTCGCGGGGCGTGGGCTGGTCCGCCGGGTGAGCGTCGAGGTGCCGTCGTTCCTCGCCGGCCTGATGATCGTCGCCAGCTCGGATCTCCTGATGAACGCGCCGATGCCCCTCGTGCACGCGGTGGCCGGGGTCCTGGGGCTGGTCGTCCGCGAGGCGCCGATCGCCCTGCCGCCGGTCCCCTTTGCGCTGCTGTGGCACGAGCGCTTCCAGGCCGATCCCGCGCACCGCTGGGCACGCGAGCGGATCGCCGCGGCGATGCGCCGTCGCCTCGGGCTCGACCAGCATCCCCGTCGCGGCGCCGCTGGCGGCAGGGCTCAGGACCGGGAGCCCCTCCAGCGCGTGCGTCGGCCAGAGCGGCCGCGGCGCTCATGACCGGAAGGTCCGGGCTCGCGAGGCTCTGGACCGTGCGGCACGCCTTACCGTACTTCGTGGTCGGGTAGGGCTACGCCTTGGAGGCCGTGATCCTCGAGCCAACCTCGCGAAGCGGGGGCGGAGCATCATCCTGGTCTCCTCGGAGCTGCCCGTGATGGGACGCTCGTCCCGGAAGGAACAGTCTCGATGAAAACGGATCGCGAAGGCCAGAGGATCGCTGCTTCGAACGAGGCGCCCCGCGGCGCGCGCTTCATCCACGCCGCGGGGGCGGCGCTCCTTGCCGTGCATGCGCTGGTGGGTTGCTCGAGCGCGCGCGACGTCCCTGCCGGCCATGGCGGCAGCGGCGCTGGCGGAGGGAGCGGCGGTGAGGGCGGCAGCGACGAGGGGGGCGAGGGCGGCGGCGCTGGCGGCGAGGGCGCTGGCGGCGAGGTCGGCGGCGCTGGCGGCGAGGGCGGAGGCGCTGGCGGCGAGGGCGCTGGCGGCGAGGTCGGCGCTGGCGGCGAGGGCGGAGGCGCTGGCGGCGAAGGGGGCGAAGGGGGCGGCGGCGTCACGGTGTCAGCCGAGTTCTTCGACGACTTCAGCTACAGCGGCATCGCCGACGACGGTCTCAAGAGCCGGTGGTGGGTACGGACGACCGACGGAGCGCCCGGGGTCGCCGGCGCACAATGGCTCTCGTCCAATGTGTCGTTCATCGACGATCCCGATCTCGCCTCGAACAGGCTGCTGCGGCTCGAAGCGACCACGCGCGGATCGGGGGCGAGCACCTCGCACGCGGAGATCCAGTCCAACGACGACAGGTTCCGCCTCGGGACCTACTCCGCCAGGGTGAGATTCCGCAACACGCCCCTGACCGGGACCCGGCACCTCGGCGACAAGCTGGTCGAGACGTTCTTCACGATCAGTCCATGGATCAACGACCCCGAGGTCGATCCCAACTACTCGGAGCAGGATTTCGAGTACATGCCCAACGGCGGGTGGGGGCAGGGCGATACCAGCACGCTGTGGCTGACCTCGTGGGAGACGGCCACGCTCGAGAATACGCAGTCGAACCAGGTCGCGGGGGACCAGGCGGGCTGGAAGAGGCTCCTCCTCCAGATCGACGCGTCCGGTATCCATTACTACATCGACGGCGCGCGGCTCTGCACGCACGACGCCACGTACGTCCCCGAGACGGACCAGCACCTCGACTTCAACCTATGGTTCGACGAGCTCGCCGCCGGACAGACCGGCCCGCGGACGTACGCCGAGGACGTCGACTGGGTTTACTTCGCGAAGGACGTCCTCCTGTCGCAGGCCGAGGTGGACGCGCAGGTGGCCCGTTTCCGGGCGTCCTCGCTCGCCCTCGTGGACACCCTGCCGTAGCACCCCCGCTCAGGGCGAGGGATTGTTTTACTTTTCCTCCTCTGTATTCCCATTCTTCCCGGCAAGGCACAGGCGGACCTGGCGAACAGCACATCGGGTGTGTAGTTGACCGAAGCTGGCGGATCCTTCTGATGGTGGTCACGCCTGGTCGCACGCAGGTTCTTCGGCAAGAAGGGCGGCCGAATGCCGCGGAGCCAAATCGCCGATCCTGACTCGCCGACGGGTAGCATCTGGCCGGCCTGAAGAACATCAGCCCGAGGGCCCAGGTCCTGTGCCTGGCCGGGCGCGAGGCCGAAGATTCCCTCCGGGCTCGGCGCCACACGAAGGAGAGAGGACCGTGAAGAACGAGATCGCTGGCATCCGCATCCCTGACAGCCACCTGGCCGCGGAAGCGACCGAGCTCGCGCGGGAAATGTCGGCGCCCTTCCTCTTCAACCACGTCATGCGCACGTACATCTTCGGCGCGCTGCTCGCGAAGCGGCGCGGGCTCGCGCTCGACCTCGAGCTGTTCTACGTCGGGGCGGCGCTCCATGACCTCGGCCTGGCCGCGAGGTTCCGGGGCCCGGAGCGGTACGAGGTCGAAGGCGCAAACGCGGCGAGCGAGCTCCTGAAGCAGCACGGCGTGCCCGAGGAGGCGATCGGCGTCGTGTGGGACGCAATCGCGCTGCACACCGTGAGGGGGGTCCCGCCCTACAAGCGGCCCGAGGTGGCGCTGCTCCACGTCGGAACGATCATGGACATCACGGGCAAGGACTTGAAGGAGCTCTCTGCGGACGAGGTGGATGAGGTGCTCCAGGCGTACCCGCGTCTCGATTTCAAGCGCGCATTTCCGCAGGCGATCGCTGACATGCTCGCCAGCAAGCCCGAGACTGCCTTCTACAACTTCACGGCGGACATCGCCGAGCGCCTGATCCCGGGCTTCCATGCCCCCAATTTCTACGACGTTATCCTGGCGGCGCCGTTCAAGGAGTGACTGGACCCAGCGCGTTGAGATCTGTAGCCAGCCAATCACAGCGAGGCTCGCCGCCCTGCGTGCGCTGCGATGGCGACGCCGCCGCGCTCGCCCGGGCTCGACGCGCGCGGCGCCATCCGGCGCAAGGATGAGCCGATCGAGCGGCTGCGCGCGGAGCGCGGGGCCACCCTCGGCGGCGAAACGGGCGGGCCGATCTCGTGGAGGCCCACCCAGCGCGAGCGGCGGCGCTTCAACGAGACAGGTCGAGCTCGAAGAGCGGGAGCAGCCGGCCAGGGATGCTGGCAGAGCCCTTCTCGCCCACGCGCCGCGCGCCGCAGGCCTCGTAGAACCGCGCGGCGTTCGGATCGCCCTGGATCACGAGGACGCGGTACCCGCGTCGCCGCGCTTCGTCGCGCGCGTGCGAAAGGAGCGCGCGGCCATGACCGCGCCCGATCTCCTCCGGCTCGACGAAGAGGTGGCCGAGCTCCACCCGGGTCGGGCTCAGGGCCTCGAGCGTGTAGAACCCGAGCGCCTCGTCTCCGCGCACCAGGACGAAGGTCGGATGCCGCGCCACGTACGCCGGCGAAATCGAGAGTTCCGCGCGGCACGCCTCCATGAACTCGCGCGTGTAGCCCCAGTGCGCCTTGGAACGGAGGGCGAGCGCGCCGAGGAGCTCAGCCTCCTCGGGGCGAGCGGCCCGGATCACGGGGACCTCGGGCAGGCGAGCCGACCGGGCGCGCCGGGGACGGCGGCGCGCCGGTCTCCGCCGGGCGGCGTCTGCTGGTACAAGGGCATGGCCTCGGCATTCTAGCGACGGGCTCCTGACCTCGCGATGGCCTTCCGAGGAGCGAGCGCCTGTCGGCTACAGGCTGCGTCGTGGGACGTCCTGAGCCGGAGGGACACTCAGCCCTTCCCGCTCATCGTCCCAGGCAACCGCGCTGATCTTCCAGCCGGCAGGCGTCTTGACCAGCTGGATGGACTTCGTGCCCCTCGCCTCGAAGCGCTGCCCCGAGAGCAGCCCGGACTTGCGATACACACAGAAGCGCTGCGCGATGTTCCCGAAGAGGTCCGTCCTCGCCGAGACCTCCTCCTCGGAGAAATCGACCAGCTCCCCGCTCGTCAAGAGCTTCTCCCTGGGCTCGATGAACGAGCGCAGGTCGTAGATCGTCGGTGGTTCTCCGCAGGTCTTGATGATCACGCCCTCCGCGAGGAAGAGCGCGCGCAGCGCGTCGAGGTCCGGTCGGACTCCACCCTTGTTTCCAAAGGCCTGAAAGAACGCGTGTACGACGGCGTCGATGGCGCGCTCGTCCTCGCTGCGGGTCATGGCAGGCCGGCCTCCATCGAGGGGTCTCAGAGATCACCAACGAACGCCGGACGAGCGCAAAAATTCGGCGCGCCGCCGTGCGCCGCGAGGCGCGCGTGCAGCGAGGAAACGAGCGAGCCTCCCGTCCATCTCCAGCCCCAGCGTATACCAGACATGGGGCCTTGCCGGAAGCCCCCAGGCATGCCGCACCATGCTGCGCCATGAAGATGCCGAAGCACGCCGTGGTGATCGCGGGTGGAGGGCCGACGGGGCTCATGTTGGCGGCCGAGCTGGCGCTGGCGCGGATCGACGTCGCCGTCGTCGAGCGGCGCGAAAACCAGGACCTCGCCGGCTCGCGCGCGGGCGGTCTGCACGCACGCACGATCGAGGTCCTCGATCAGCGTGGCGTCGCGGAGCGCTTTCTCTCACAGGGGCGGGTGATGCAGGTCGCGGGCTTCTCGTTCATCCCTCTCGACATCAGCGACTTCCCCGTTCGCCACAACTACGGGCTCGCGCTCCGCCAGAACCGGATCGAGCGCATCCAGGCCGACTGGGTCTCCGAGCTGCCGGTGAAGTTCTATCGCGGGCGTGACGTGACGGGGTTTGCGCAGGACGACACGGGCGTCGACGTCGAGCTGTCTGACGGCGCGACGCTACGAGCGCAGTACCTCGTCGGGTGCGACGGCGGTCGCAGCCTGGTCCGCAAGAAGGCGGGCATCGACTTCGCCGGGTGGGACGCGTCGACGAGCTACCTGATCGCGGAGGTGGACATGGTGGACGAGCCCGCGTGGGGCGTCCGCCGCGGCGAAAAGGGCGTCAATGCGCTGGGTAAGCTGGAGGATGGAAAGCGTGTTGGCGTCGTGCTCGTGGAGCCGCACGTCGGCAAAGCCGACAAGCCGACGCTCCAGGACCTGCGCGATGCGCTCGTCGCGGTCTACGGCACCGACTTCGGTGTTCGCAACCCGACCTGGCTATCCCGATTCAGCGACATGGCTCGGCAAGCGGCGTCCTACCGAGACCGGCGTGTCCTCCTGGCGGGCGACGCGGCGCACGTGCACGCGCCGGCAGGTGGACAGGGACTCAACCTCGGCGTCCAGGACGCCGTGAACCTGGGATGGAAGCTCGCCCAGGTGGTGAGCGGCACATCGCCCGACAGCCTGCTCGATACCTATCACGCCGAGCGGCACCCCATCGCTGCCCGCGTGCTGCGCCTGACCATGGCGCAAACCGCGCTCGGTCGCGGCGACGATCGAACGGAGGCCCTGCGCGAGACCGTGACCGAGCTGCTCACGATGGACGAGCCTCGCAAGCGCTACGCCGCGATGATGTCTGGTCTCGACATTCGCTACGACCTCGGTGAAGGACACCCGCTGCTCGGACGTCGGATGCCCGATCTCGACCTGGTCACCGAGAGCGGACCGCTGCGCGTATTCACGCTGCTGCACGAGGCAAGACCGGTCTTGCTTAACCTCGGCGAGCCGGGGGCCTTCGACATCGCTCCCTGGGCCGCTCGTGTTCGGCTGCTCGAAGCTCGCCCCGCTGGTGTGTGGGAGCTCCCGGTGCTCGGCGCGGTACCTGCGCCGACTGCCGTCTTGATTCGACCCGACGGACACGTCGCGTGGGTCGGAGAAGGGACGGACCACGGCCTTCGCGACGCCCTCACCACCTGGTTCGGACCGCCCACCGAGCGGAGCGCCGCGGCGTAGAATGTCCCGGCAGCGAAGCGCGCGAATGCGCTCGACGCCGAGCCGTATGACGAATCCCACGACGAGGAGCACATCGCTCTCGAGATCGAGCCCCGTGACCCGGTTGGCGCCGGCGATCTGATCTTACATCCAGGCTCGTTGTATTCGCATTCACCTCTTCTGTTCGTTGCGTCGGAGCTTGGCCAGCAGATCGTCGAGCTGGTCGAAGCGCTCGCCCCAGATGTGTTCTCATCGGACATGTCCAAAATTTCGGCGGACGCTCGTTCGTCGCCCGGTCTTCTGGCGGGATTTCCGACGCACGGAGCCTGGCGCGCTCACTCCCCTTGCTGAGCGCGCTTGCGGAAGCGCAGCAGCTTGCCGCGCGAGACGCCGAGCCGCTCCGCGGCCGACGTCACGTTGCCCCCGGCGGCCGCGAGGGCGGCCTCGACGCGCTCCTGCGTGAGCGCGGCCTTCTGGTCGTCCGGCGCCTTCCCCAGCACCTCCTCGACCGCCCACAGCCGCAGCCCGGGCTCGTGATCGAGGCGGCGCACCTCCGCGAGGGCCGCGTCGAGCCCGCGCACGTTGCTCGGCCAGGGATCGAGCAGCAGCCGCTCCATGGCCTCGACCTCCACCGCTTCAACCGGGAGCGCGACGCCCGCGCGCCGCGCGAGCTCGCTCGCCACGCTGAAGAGGTCCTCGCGCCGCTCGCGGAGCGCCGGCACGTGGATGCGGGCCATCGCGAGCCGCGCGAACAGGTCGCGCCGGAACGCCCCGCGCTCCACCATCTCCTCGAGGTCCCTGTGGGTGGCGGCGACGACCAGCACGTTCACGTGGACCGGCCGCTGCGCCCCGACCGGCAGCACCTCGCGGTTCTCCAGGAGCCGCAGCAGCTTCGCCTGGAGATCGGGATCGAGCTCGCCGATCTCGTCGAGGAACAGCGTCCCGCCGTCGTGGGCCACGACGATCCCGGGCGCGGCGCTGCGCGCGTCCGAGAACGCCCCCGCCACGTGACCGAACATCTGGGACTCGAACACGCCGCGGGCGACGCCGGCCACGTTCACCGCCGCGAACGGCGCCGCGCGTCCGAGGGCCGCCGCCGTGGCGCGCGCGACGAGCTCCTTGCCCACGCCGGTCTCCCCTTCGATGAGCACGTTGCCGGGGCGGCTCCGCGGCAGGCCCTCGAGGGGCTGCGCCACGGTGCGCAGGCCGTACGGCCCGACGAGCCCGCCCACGGGCGGCGCCGGATCGAGCGGGCCGAGGAGCTCCTCGCGGAAGACGAACAGGACCCGCCCGAGCCTCAGCACCGCCCCGTCGTCGAGCGGCGTGAGATCGCGCGGCGCGAGCCTCGACCCGTTCACCCACGTGCCGTTGCGCGACCCGACGTCCGCGACGCGCAGCGCGCCGCCGGCGCGATCGATCCGCAGGTGCTTGCCTGACACCTCCGCGTCGGCGAGGCCGCGTTCGGCGAGCCAGGCGCGGCCGATGACGGTCCCGGAGTCGGGCAGCGCGAACGCCATGGGCCGCGGGAACGCGCACACCAGCGCTGGCCGCCGCCTCCCGGCCTCGGGCCGCACCGGGCTCCGGTGCTCGACGGTGCTCGACACGTCCTTGGCCATTCTCCTCGCAGGGTGCCATGCGCCTCCGGAGCGTGGAAGCGCCGCGCTGGGGGGCGACGGTGGTGTCGTTCGCCCGGAGCTCCGCCGAGCTTCCCGCGGAGAAGCGCGGCCTCAGCGCCTCAGAGAGACCGCCCGTCGAACCCGCACATCGGGTCTCCCGGGTTCGTGCACTTGGGCTGCTGGGGCCCCACCCCCACTGGCGGTCGCGGTCCCGACGCCGCGGGTCGGGCGAGCGCCTCCCGCAGGTGGGCGAGCGCGCTCTCGTAAGCGCGGAGCGCGCCCTCGTCGGCGCCGGGCGTCCTCGCGCGCGCCGCGGCGACCTGGGCCGCTGCCGTTGCCTCGGGCCGCCGCCGCTCCGCGGCCCATGCGGCGAGGTCGGCGTGGCGCCGATCGAGCGCCGCGATCCTCTCGAGCGCGTCGAGCCGTGTCTCCAGCGCGTCGAGCGCGTCCCCGAACGCCCGCAGCCGGTTGTGGTT
>NZ_CP150315.1:3057500-3490000 GCF_051525985.1 Sorangium sp. So ce145
GCGGGAGGAATCGGTATCAGATGGTCGCGGTCGAAGACTGCGCGCGGCTCGTCCTCCTGGCCGGCCTCGACCGCGGCTTCGCCGCGTACAACTGCGGGTCGTCCGACGTGCCGCCCATGCGCCGCTGGGTCGAGGAGGTCGCGCGCCGCGCGGGGTCCCGATCGCGGGTGGTGAACCTGCCGGGCGCGCTCGTGAAGCCCGCGCTCGCCGCCCTCGAGGCGGTGCGCCTCTCGCCGCTCCGCAAGGACCAGTACCTCATCGCCGATCTCGACTACATCGTCGACACGACGGCCGCCCGGGCGCGGCTCGGCTGGGTGCCTCGGTACAACGACGTCGACGCCGCGCTTCAAACCTTCGCGTGGTACATCGAGCACAGGAACACGGCGCGCGCAGCGCCGGTCGCGTCGTGAGCGCGGACGCCGCGACGGCGGCGCCTGCGCCGGCGCGCTCGCGGAGGCTGCGGCTCCTGGTCGGGGCGCTCGGCTACGCGGCGATCGCCGCCCTCGCGTGGCGCAACCTGGACCGCGATGGCGTCATCGAGGGCCTCTCCCGCCTCCGGCCTGCCCACCTGCTGCTCATCGTCGCCGTCTCGCTCGCCCACATCGCGGCGCGGGCGCTCCGTTACCACGCCCTCCTCGTGCGCGAACGGCCGCAGGACTACCGCTGGATCGACGGCGCGCGGATCTTCCTCGCGGGGTTGAGCGTCGCGGCGGTCACTCCGGCCAGAGCGGGCGATCTCATCAAGGCCGAGCTGGTCCGCCGGCATGGCGTCGCGCGCAGCGCGGGGGTCGGCCTGGTCCTGGTGGAGCGGGCGCTGGACCTCCTCGCGGTCGCCGCCTCCATCGCGGTCACGGGCGCGCTCCTGTCCGGGCGGGCGGCGGCCGACGCGTGGCGGGGCGCGAGCCTCGCGCTGCTCGCAGGGCTCGCCGCCGGCGTCGCGGTGATCTCGATGCGCCGCGTGCGGACGCCGCTGCTCGCGGCGCTCTCGCGCCTCGCCGGGCGTGTCATGGGATCGGGCCAGAAGGGCCGTGCGCTGGCGCTCCTGGAGGGGCTGTTCGCCGCGTGGGATCGCAGCTTCGGCTCGCCGGCGCGGCTCGCCGCCTACGCGCTGCTGTCGGCGGTCGCCTGGGCGATCGAGTTCTCGAAGCTGTACCTGGTGCTGGTGCTGCTCGGCTTCGAGGCCGAGCTCGCCGTCGTGTTCTTCGTGTACCCGATCTCGATCATCGCCGGGATCCTGACCCTGCTCCCGGTCTCCGAGGGCGTGATGGGGCTGACGGGCGTCGCGCTCCTCACGTCGCTCACGGCGATCGACGCCGACGCCGCGACGGTGGCCGTCGTCGTGGACCGGGCCGCTTCGGTGCTGCCGCCGCTCTGTCTCTGGGGCGCGTGGTCGCTCTTCGGGGCGCCCGGCGCGCAACGCGGCGCGGGCGAGCCCGCGCCGGTCGAGCGAGGCTGACGCGCATGGTCAGGGCGCTCGTCGCGCGCGCGCTGCTCCTCGTCCTCGGCCTCGCCCTGCTCGTGCCGGCGCTCTGGCACGTGGCGACGCTCGCGCAGATCTTCGCGGCTCGCATCGGCTACCCGATGGACATCGAGTGGATGGAGGGCGGGGCTCTCCTCCACACCCATCGCCTGCTGGCGGGAGAGGCGGTCTACGGGCCGCCGTCCCAGGGGTTCTTGCCGTACCCGTACCCGCCAGTCCACTTCACGGCCGTCGGGATCGCCGCCGCGTTCGCCGGGCTCGATTACGCGACGGGCCGCGCCGTTTCCATCGCCGCCTTCGCGCTCGCGTGCGCCGTGCTCTTCGTGGAGGCCATGCGCGCCTCGGGCCGTCGCCGCGGCTTCGGCGTCGCCCTGGGCCTCACCGCGGTCGCGGCGGCCGCGTCCAGCTTTCCCGTGGTGGGCGGCTGGTACGATGTCGTGCGCAACGACTCGCTCGCCATCGCGCTCCCGCTCCTCGGCGCCGCGCTCGTCAGCGGCGATAACCCTTCTCGCAAGCAGCTGATCGCCTCGGCCGCCGTGTTCACCGCCGCGCTGTTCACGAAGCAGACGGGGGTCTTCTTCGCCGCCTGGGTCGGCCTGTTCCTGCTCGTGCGCCGCTTCCCGCGCGCGATCGTGTTCGGCCTGTCGATGGCGGTCCTGTCGGGCGCCCTGCTCGCAGGGCTCCAGATCGCCACGCAGGGCCGCTTCTGGCTCTACACGGTCAAGAACCTCTCGCACCATCAGGTGCGCGGGTCGCAGGCGCTGGACGGGCTGCGGATCCTCTTCGAGTTCGCGCCGTTCCTCGCGCTCCTCCCGCTGCTCGCGATCCTCGCGCGCCGCCGTCGCTGGCTGCGGCCCCGCACCGCGCTCTGGATAGGCATGCTCATCGCGGCATTCCCGGCGGCGATCCTGCCGTTCGCGAAGGCCGGTGGCTTCCTGAACAACCTGATCCCGGTGGCGCTCCTGGCCGGCCCGGTGTTCGTGCTGCTCGTGGGGGACGTCCTCCAAGGCCTCTGGTCCTCGCCCCGCGCGCGCGCCGCCTCGGAGATCGCCGCCCTCGCGCTGGCAGCCGCGTTCTTCGTCCACCACCGGTACGACAAGGCGCGCTACATCCCCTCCGAGGACCTCTGGAAGAGGGCGGTCGAGCTGAACAAGTTCGTCGCCTCGCTGGAGGGCGGCGTGCTCATCCCGAGCCACCCGTTCCTCGCCGTCCGCAACGGGCACACGACACCCCAGTTCCATGACATGCCCTACTGGGATGCCATGGTGGGGAGGATGCGCGGCATCGATCTGCCCGGCTTCCTGAAGCGCACCCAGGCCAGGTGGGTGATCCTGTCGGGCCTCGAAGGGCCGACGATCCGGGGCTGGATCCACCAGATCTACAAGCCGCACAAGCAGCTCCCCAAGCGGGCGCGCGTCAACCCGTTGACGGGCTATCCCTCGGCGCCGCGGCACCTCTTGCGGCTGCGGGAGCCGGTGAACAAGAAGGGCCGGCGCGTGATCTTCGACTTCGAGGCTGGGCTCGACGGCTGGACGACGTCAGGGGACGCGTTCAATCCGGGCGTCGTGGGCGCCTCCCGGCACAAGCTGCTCACGAGCTTTGCTCCCAAGCTCTACGACGAGGCGGTGGGCGAGGCGATCTCTCCCGCGTTCGTCGTCGATCGCGATCGCCTCGGCTTCTTGATCGGCGGCGGCAAGTCCTCGACGACGCGGGTCGAGCTGCGCGTCGACGGAAAGAAGGTCTTGAGCGAGGTGGGGATCGAGAGCGACATCCTCACCGAGGTGACGTGGGACGTGCGGAAGTTCCGGGGCAAGACGGCGCAGCTCGCGGTGATCGACCAGGAGAAGAAGGGCTGGGGCCACATCGCGATCGACGAGGTCGAGCTCTTCGACGAGGCGTCGCCGGCGCGCTGACGCTGCCGGCGCCTCCACGAACGCTCGGCCCTTCACGCGATCCGGGGCGTCTGATACCATCGCTCCCGACCGCGGCGCCTGCCGCACTGGAGCATGACGTGAACTGTCCGAAATGCACCGCCTCGATGGATGTCGTCACCTTCGGCGGGATCGACGTCGACCGGTGTACGGCGTGCGGCGGGATCTGGTTCGACAGCCGCGAGAAGGAGTCCCTCAAGGCCATGGCGGGCTCCCAGCAGATCGACACCGGCGACCCCTCGGTGGGGCGGAAGAACAACCAGATCCGGCGGGTGCCGTGCCCCCGCTGCTCGACGCCGATGGTGCGTATGGTCGACCCGGAGCAGTCGCACATCTGGTACGAGAACTGCAGCGTCTGCGGCGGCGTCTACTTCGATGCCGGCGAGTTCCGCGATTACAAGGAGCACACGCTGAGCGACTTCTTCCGGGACCTGTTCGCGCGCCCGCGCAGCTAGAGCGGCGGTCACCCGCTTCGGATACGGGCCCATCTCGGCGTTTTCGGTGCTCAGCGCACAGGAGTGCGCTTCCGCGCCGAAAACGCCGATCTGGACCCGTCTCCTGTGCGGGAGACCGCCGCTCTGCGTCGCGTGCACCAGAGGCGGGGGAGGGAACCGCTCTAAGGAGCCCGTCCGTCCGCTCCCGGGAGCGTGCTCGGCCCGGGGAGCTCGGGGCCTGAGCCCTCGCGGGGCTCGGGGAACGTCGCCAGGAGCTCGCCGGCGCGGAAGACCCACAGCGTGCCGGGCGTCGCCTTGCGCCATAGCTCGTCGCGCGTGAGCGGCTCGGTGGCCACGACGGCCATGCGCGCGTCCGGGCCGACGCCGTGGAGGTCGTTGAAATTCACCTTGAGATCCGCGTCCACGAGCGTGGCCTCGCCGAACGGGGCCTGGCGCAGGATGCAGGACAGGTGGTCGCCGCAGCGGGCGAAGAGGTGCTCGCCGTCCGCAAACAGGAAGTTGAAGACGCCATCGGCGCCGAGCTCGTTCCCGAGCTCGTACAGCGTGCGCCCCAGCTCCCGTCCGTCGGCCGGGTACCTCTCGCCGTACGAGCTCCGGATCGCCTCGAGGAGGATGCAGAAGGCGTGCTCGCTGTCGGTGTCGCCGACCGGCGTCTCGAGGTGGAGCTTCCGATCCCTGACCGTGGGCAACGTGCCATTGTGCGCGAACACGATGTGCCGGCGGTGGAGGACCCGCATGAAAGGGTGCGTGTTCTTCAGGGCCGCTCCCCCCCGCGTCATCTTGCGCACGTGCGCGATGGCGAGGGCCGTGTGGATCGGGTTCTCGCGGATGAACCGCGCGAGCGGGCTCGAGAAGGCCGGGTGAGACTCGAGGAACGTGCGCGCGAACAGTCCATCGTACAGCGAGACGCCCCAGCCGTCCGCGTGCGGCCCCGTCTGCCCGCCGCGGAGCGCGAGCCCCGTGAACGAGAACACGATGTCCGTCGGCACGTTCGACACCATACCAAGCAGCTCACACATGACGGGCACCCTCCCGCGGCGCGCGCGCGCCATCGACGATCACGAGCCCCGTGACCCCGCCTCCCGCGGAGACGTTGCTGACCTCCGAGGCGGAGAGCCGGACCATGGCGCCCTCCATGCGCGTGGTGAAGGTGGGGAGCGGGCCCTCCACGCCGCGGGCGAAGACGAAGGGGCAAAGGTCGAAATAGACCTGCTCTTCCTCCACGGCGCCGCCGCGGAACGTCGGCATGCGCGCGGTGCGCGGGCGGCGCCGCTCCTGCGCGATGCAGGGCTGATCCGCGGCGGCCCGGACTGCCTCTCTCCAGGCCGCCGGCGTCGCCGTCCACCCGAGGAGCACGCCTTTGCCGCCGTACTCGTCGTTCGGCTTCAACACGAAGCTCTCCTGCTCTTCGAGGAGGAGCTCGACGAGATCCACCTCGCGGCCCCGCCACGCGGCGCGGCCGGCGGTCAGCCGGCGCGTCCAGGGGATGTGCTCCGCGATGGCCGCGCGCTGCTCGGGCGTGAACAGGCCCGAGAACATGGGGTTGCTCAGCACGGCGAACGCCGCCTTCTTGTTGAGGGGCCTGATCCGGAACGAGTTCGCCACGTGCGCCGCGCGATCGCAGTAGGCGCGGATCAGGGGGTGATTGAGGCCGCGCCGCCCGATGAGCTCCTGCGTGATCACGCGCCGGTAGACGAGATCGATCCGCTCCCCGCCCGCTCCGAGGCGGCGGCCATCGTACGTGAGCTCGTCCGGATCGACGATCCTGGTCCGGTGCCCCTCGGCCGAGAACAGGTCGGCGAGCACCCTGAGCTCGGCCGAGGTGTCCAGCGTGGCCCAGTCGACGATGGCTATCGCGGGCCGCGCCTCGCGCCCGCCCCACGCGGCGTAACCCTCGCGCAGGGCGCCGAGGAGCGCCCGGTGCGGCGCCGGCGTGCGCAGGCCATGTCCGTCCCGGAGCGGCGCGAGGTGAGGGAGCTCCATCAGCGTCCGCTCGACGAGGATCTGGTCGGTGAGGCCGGCGGGGGAGTCGGCGTTGTACTCGATGAAGGAGAAGCCGCCGTCGGTGACCAGCATGTCGAGGCGCCCGACCGTGTGGAGCGGCCCCGGACCCGGCACGATGGCCGCGAGGGCGCGCTCGTCCGCGGAGAGCCCGACCTCCTCGGCCAGGAAGTCGTCCCGGATCGCGCGCTGCGCGACCCTCTCCAGCGCGGAGGCGATCTGCTCGGCCGCGCGGGCGATCGCGGCGAGGTCCTGCTCGGCGATGAGGTGCGGCCGCAGGTAGCGGCACAGCGGGCGCGCGCCGTGGACCAGCCCGAGCCGCCGCTGGGCGTCGAGGAACGCCTCGAACCGCGCCGCATCCATCGCCCCCGGCGCGGCGAGCCGGGCGTCGAGCTGCTCCGCGAGGGATCTCGTGGCGTCCTGGCTCATGGCGACCTCACGTCGCGCCCGCGCGCGGGGTCCCCCAGGCGTGCACGGGCGCGCCGGAGTCGACCTCGGCCATGTACCGCTCCAGCATCTTCCTCAGCGCCTCCTCGCGCGACGCGGAGCCCATCTCCAGCGCCGAGAGCGCGCGGAGCTGCCATGTGGCGCCCGTGATGCCTCTGGCGACCCGCGCCTCGAAGATCCGGAGATAACGGCGGGCCTCGTCTCCGTCGACGCCCTCGGTCACGAGCCCCTCCTCGACCCGCGGCAAGAGCGAGAGGAGGAGATCGCGCGCCCGGACGCACCTCGGCGCGGCCCCCGGCGCGGCCGGCCAGACGAGCTCGGCGTCGAGGCCGTAGTGCGCCGCATGGTAGAAGTTCCTCACGGCGAGCTCGAACGGGAACGACGGCAGGAGCTCTCCGATGGAGGGCGCGAGCGCGAGGATGCCCCCGAGCAGGAAGCTCCCGTTCGCGAGCATGTCATCGAGCGTGGGCCCGGACGGCAGGGCGCGAAGCTCGATCCGCAAGTGGCCGTCGCCGGCCGGATCGTACACCGGTCGATTCCAGTTCCAGACGGTGCCGTGGTGCAGGCGGAGCTCGTGGAGCTGCGGTATCCCGCCGGCCCGCGCGCAGCCGACGACGTCCTCGTCGCAGCACACGGGGAGGATGGGCTCGTGGAGCGCGACGCTCTCCATGAAGAGCTCCGCCGCGCCGTCGCGCACCCAGCCGGTCCCGAAGCCGATGCGGGCCGGCATCTTCCAGTCCGCGCCAGGCGCCGGCGGGCGATCGTCGCCGGCCTGCTTGAACACCGCCACCCGCGTCTCGTGCCACAGCCGGTGGCCGAGGAAGGTGGGCGAGTTGCACGCGGCCGCGAGCGCGGGCGCGGTCATCATCATGGCGGCGTTGAACAGCCGCGCGAAGGCGTCGGGCGTGGCCCGGAGGTGGATCTGAAAGGCGGTGTTCGCCGCCTCCATCGCGGGGTCGTCCGACGTGAGCTCCAGCGGCTCGGCGCCGTCGATCCGGATATGGAAGGGCGCCCTGCGCAGCCTGCAGAGCCCCGCGGCGAGCGCGCGATACCGGGGCAGGTTCGTGATCGTCGCAGGGCTGAAGTCGCGCCGCTGGAAGGTCGGCAGGATGCTGACCGGGACCACGCGCGCGCCCAGCGCCGCCGCGCGCTCGCGGATCGCCTCGACGGTCGCGCGCATCTGCTCGCGCAGCGCCGAGAGCGGCCTGCCGGCGAGCGGCACCGGCTGCGTGCTGAGCTCGATGTCGAACGCGCCCATCTCCGGCGTGATCATCGGGCTCGCCGCGGCGCGCGCGATCTCCGCCCCGATCGGCACGGGGCGCGCCTCGCGATCGACGAGGAACATCTCGAGCTCGGTGCCGATCGTCGCTTCCCCGTGGCCGAACCCCGGCCGGGCGAGCACCATCTCCAGCGCCGCGAGGTTCTGCTGGAGCCGCCTCTTGAAGAGCCGATAATCGACGGTCTTGAAGTGGTCTTGCTGGATCTCGATGCCCAAGGGACCTCCCGCTGCGATCCCGGCGAGGGTCCGTCCTCCAGCACGGCGAGCGCCGTGGGCTCCAGGAGAGCTCGCCGACGGGGTCGCGATGTTCCCGCGCCCTACGCGCCGCGCAATGCAAGCGCAGGGCCACGGACGGCGGTCTCGACATGAAGGAGGCCGGAGGCCGCAGCCCGCTGGCCTCGAGCTCGATCGGTGTGGCGCGGATGCAGCCTGTGGCAAAACGCGCCGTGGGCGCTGGGTGAAGGTATCCCCTGGATTTCGCGTAGGTGTCGGGGAGGTTTCAGCCCGGGCGCCGGCTCATCGGTCGACGTGCGGGACGCGCTCGACCACACACGCGCCGGCCTTGCAGCGAGCGACCGAGTCCTCCTTCGGTGCCATGCACTTGGCGACCGGGCAGCTCTCGGCGGCGCAGCTCGCGGCGCGCCACTTCTGGAGCTCCGCGAGCGCGTCGCGGTGGAACGCCTGGTCGCACGGCGGGCACAGCTGGTCGCAGCACTGCCCGGCCCGCGCGCAGGACACCACGCAGTCGGCGTCGGCCTCGCACCGAGCTTCCGACGCCGCGGCGCGCGGCTCGCCGCCGGCAGCCGGCGGGGGCTGCGCCGCGGGCGCGCTCTCGGCCCCCGGCGGGGCCTGCGACGCCAGCGGAGCCTCGACTCCCGGGGCCTGCGGCGCGGGTTCCTTGGTACAGCCGGCGAGACAGGCGAGGCCAGCGAGCACGAGCGAGCGAGAGGGCAGCAGCGATGTCTTCATGCCGGCCATGATGGCACGGGGCGAGCCCGCGGCGCGCGGGGCGATGGCCGATCCATCTGTTCTTTCTGCGACTTTGCGGCTCTGCGACTTCGCGTTGACATCTCCCTCCGGATCCTGCCCGGACCTGCTAGCAGAACGAGAGCGGCTGCCCCGTGGCCTCCACGACGGCCATCCACAGGTCGTCCGTCGGGTCCACCTGCTTGCGCATGCGGACGGCCATGGGCATCGGCACGTGCACGAAGCGGCCGTGCCACCGGCCGATCAGCATCTCGGTGTTGCCCGCCATGGCCGCGTGGACCGCGTTCCGGGCCATGTTCCAGCAATACACGCTGTCCGACGGGGACGCGGGGACGCTGCGGATATGATAGCTCGGGTCCAGGTACTTCAGCGTCGCCTCGACGCCGCGCGCCCGGAAGTGCGCGTTGATGCGGTCGCGCAGGAAGAGGCCGATGTCCTTCAGCTTGAGGTTGCCGCTGAGATCCGTCGCCATGGGCTCCGCGCTGGAGGTGCAGTGTTCTTGCATGGCGCCCTCGGCGACGACGATCACGGCGTTGCCGTGGCGGGCGAGCCGGCGCTCGAGGTGCGCGAGCAGCCCGCACGGGCCGTCGAGCTCCGCGTGGACCTCGGGGATGAGGACCACGTCCACGTCCGCCGACGCGAGCGCCGCCGCGCACGCGATGAAGCCCGAGTGGCGGCCCATCAGCTTGACGAGCCCGATGCCGTTCTTCGCCCCAGAGGCCTCCACGTGCGCGCTGCGGATGACGTCGACGGCGGCGGCGAAGGCGCTCTCGAAGCCGAAGCTGCGGTCGATGAACTTGATGTCGTTGTCGATGGTCTTGGGCACGCCGACGACCCCGATCGACAGGCGGCGCTCCTCGATGGCCCGGACGAGCGACATCGCGCCGCGGATGGTGCCGTCGCCGCCGACGACGAAGAGGACGTTGATGCCGAGGGCCTCGAGCGTGTCCACCATCTGGTGCGGGTCCTGGTTGCCGCGGGAGGTGCCGAGCACGGTGCCGCCCATGCGGTGGATCTCCTCGACGCTGCGGGGATCCAGGCGCATCGGGGCGTGCCCGAAGCGGGCGACGAGCCCCTCGTAGCCGTAGCGGAAGCCGAAGATCTCCGGCACGCCATAGCTCTGCGCCATCGTGAGCACGAGGCCGCGGATGACGTTGTTGACGCCGGGGCAGAGCCCGCCGCACGTCACGATGCCGGCGCGCACCTCCTTCGGATCCCAGAAGACGCGGTTGCGCGGCCCGGCCAGCTCGAACGCCGGCGGCCGCGCGCCGGAGGCGTCCGCGAGGACGGCGGACAGGCGATCGTCGAACAGCACCTTGTCGGCCTCGCCGACGTACACCGTGGCCTTCTCGCCGAGCTTCTCGGCGACGGGCGAGGGGTGCCGGCAAGGGCCGAGATCCTTGATGGCGAGGTCGGCAGGGGTCACCACGCGCAATGCCTCCAGGTGGGGAGAACAGCGCCCCTCCGGCGAGCACCGCCGCGGGGACCCTGCCATGATCGGACGGCGCCTGTTTCGGCCGGTTTTCGGGAGCGATAAGCTATCGTAACGCCGCGCGCCGGGCGGGAGCCGATCGGCTCCGAGCGGTTCGCGCAGGACGGCGCGGCCGCGCTCCGCGGAGGTGCGCGCGTCGATCGTCCGGTGCTCTGGATCTAGAATTCAGCCATCAGCCCTACCGACGGGTAGACGATGAAGCTGTCGAGATCGAGCGCGACCGCCCGCTGACCGAGCACGGTGAGCTCACCGCTCGAGAAGATCTCCGCCATCGTCAGCTCGAAGCCGAAGAATACGTGTTGATAGCCGAGCGCGACGCCGGCCTGGCCGCCCAGATAGAACCCGGTGCCGGAGAACGACGCGAGCTCGCGCTCTCCCGCGTAGCCCGTGAAGGCGGGCAGATCCAGGACGAGCGACGTGTCGAAGGTCGTGAACATCAGGCGAGGGCCGCCCCAGACCCGGTACCATGTGCCGGCCTTCCCGATCTGGATGGGCAGATCGACCTGCCATCGCGTGAAGTCCTCCAGCTCGACGATGCCCAGGATGCTCCCGACGGGGAACTCCATCACGTAGCGCCCGACGCCGGCGCCGGCCGTCAGATCGACGCCGTGCTCGTCGCTCTTCAGGAGCTGGTAGCGGGTGCCCAGGCGGAACGCGCTGCCGGTCGTGCGGAGGTTGAGCTCCCAGCGATCGAGCGCGGTGTAGCCGACGCCGATGTGCGGCGTGACCGAGGGCGGGTTCAACGCGAGCGCGCCGCCCGCCTCGAAGAGCGCCTGCCGCTCGGCCTCGGACAGCTCCCGTGACTCCGCGGCGTCCGCCAGCACGACGCCGGCGTCCACCATCGACGCGAGCGTGCCGGTCGGGATCGAGACGTCGAGCCCGAGCTCGGCCTGGACATGGCCCTTCTTGGCCACATGGGCTGGCTGGAACGTGGAGAGCGCCGGGGCGCAGCCGCAGGTCCACAGGGCGACCAAGGCGAGGGAGCGAGGAAGCATCGGCCGATCACGCTATCATGACCGTCCTCTGGAGGTGCGCGTCGACGAGGGGCGCCGGTCCCGGACACCGGCCTTTAGCTGTACGATGACGGCGAGATCCGCGCGGTGGTGCGGACGGGGACGGTCATCCCGGGTCGGGGCATTCTGACCGGTCGTCGCGCGGCAGGCCGGCTCTCACAGGCGTCCAGGCGGGCGGGTCGCTGGCAGGAAAGGATTGCTGACAGGCCTCGTCCACGACATCACCCACAGGCACGGCCGGCGCGACCCGCGCCGCGGCTCGCCCCGCGCGCTGCTCCCTGGCCGGGCGCGCCTCGTCGCCTGGCTCTCTCGAGCCACTCCGGATCGTCCGCGCCTGCGCATGTCCCATGGTGCGTCCTCCGCCGGCGGACATTGCGCTTCGCCGCCGCCATGGCAAGGTCCTGCGCTGCGCTGACGATCTCGGGCGACCGAGCAGGTCGCGGCTGGCGGAGGGCCGCGCGCGACGTGACGGCGCGGCGGGCGCGGCGATCGAGCGGAGGCGCTCGCGGGAGGAGCCCACGATGGACAAGGCGAACCAACCGTTCCGAGTCGGGATTTCAGGGTCCTACGGCGGCATGAACCTCGGCGACGAGGCCATCCTCGATGGCATCCTCACGCAGCTCCGGGAGTCGATGCCAGCGGAGGTCACCGTGTTCTCGCTGTGCCCGGAGGACACGAAGATGCGCCACCAGGTGGAGCGCGTCGTCCCCGTTCGTGACCTCACACGAATGGAATCGACCGCCGAGATCGATCGCCTCGATCTCTTCGTCCTCGGCGGGGGAGGCATCCTGTACGATCGGGACGCGGCGGTCTATCTGAGAGAGGTGCTCATCGCGGAAGAGCGCGGCGTCCCCGTCGTGATCTACGCCGTGAGCGCCGGGCCGCTGTCGGACCCGAGCGCGAAGCAAGCCGTGCGGGCGGCGCTGAACGCCGCGGACATCGTCACCGTACGAGACAAGCAGGGACGTCGCCTCCTCGAGGAGGTGGGGGTGAATCGCGAGATCCGCCTCACGGCCGATCCGGCCCTGCTGCTGCGCGAGGAGGCGCTGCCCATCGAGGCCATCCGGGCCGAGGGGGTCGAGTTCGAGCGGCACCTCGTCGGCTTCTCCGTCAGGGAGCCGGGCCCGGCCGCGCCCGACATCGACCCTGACGAGTATTATGGCCTGCTCGCCAACGCCGCCGACTTCGTCGTCGAGCGCCTCGACGCGGACGTCGTGTTCGTGTCCATGGAACGGACGGACGTGCAGCACAGCCACGCGGTCGTCGCCCACATGAAGAACGCCGAGCGGGCAGAGGTCTTGAGGCGCCGGTACACGCCGCAGCAGATCCTCAGCCTCGTCGGGCACCTCGAGTTCGTGGTGGGCATGCGCCTCCACTTCCTGATCTTCTCGGCGCTCCGCGAGACCCCGTTCGTCGCGCTGCCCTACGCGTCCAAGGTCGCGGGGTTCATCGAGGACCTCGAGATGGAGACCCCGCCCCTCGGGAGCATCAGCTCCGGGCAGCTCATCGCCAGGCTCGATCGCTCGTGGGACACGCGTCACGAGATCCGCGCGAAGATCCGCCGGCTGCTCCCTGGCCTGAAGGCTAGGGCGAGGGAGACCAACCAGCTCGTCCTCGAGCTCCTCGCGCGGCGAGCCCAGGCGGCGCAGCCCGCGCGGAGGAGCGCGTGAGCGCGGGGAGCTGGCGATGGACGTGATCCGGACCGACGTCGCCGTCATCGGCGGAGAGCTCGGCGGCTTCGCGGCTGCGCTCGCGGCGGCCCGGACGGGCCGCCGCGTCGTCCTGACGGAGGAGACTCGCTGGCTCGGGGGTCAGCTGACGAACCAGGCGGTCCCTCCGGACGAGCACCCGTGGATCGAGGACATCGGGGCGACCCGGAGCTACCGCGCGCTGCGCCAGGGGATCCGCGAGTATTACCGCAGGCATCTACCGCTCACCGCGTCGGCCAGGGCGCTCCCCGAGCTCAACCCCGGCAACGGCTGGGTCAGCCGCCTGTGCCACGATCCGCGGGTCGCGGTGGCCGTCCTGCACGAGATGATCGCGCCGTATCGGCTCAACGGGCGCCTCGTCGCGCTCCATGCTCACCGGCCCATCTCGGCGTCGACGCAGGGCGATCGGGTGACCGGCGTCGTGGTCCGAGGGCTGGAGTCGGGGCGCGACGTCCTCCTCGTGGCCGACCTCTTCATCGACGCCACGCCTCATGGCGAGCTCCTCTCGCTCGCGGGCGTGGAGCACGCGCTCGGGGCGGAGTCTCGCGCGGAGACCTGCGAGCCGCACGCCCCCGAGCGCGCGGATCCGAGGGCCCAGCAGGCGATCACCGTCTGCTTCGCGATCGAGCACCACCCCGGAGAGGACCATACCATCGACAGGCCCCCTCAGTACGAGCGCTGGCGCTCCCTCGAGCCGCCCGGCTGGCCGGGTCGACTGCTGGACTGGACGGCGGTTCGACCCGAGACACTCGAGCCCCTGACTCGAGGTCTTTTCGTCGCGGAAGACAGGCATCCCTGGTGGAGCTTCCGGCGGATCCTCGACAGGACGGTCTTCGAAGAGGGGTTCGCGCCGAGCGACATCACCATCGTGAACTGGCCGCAGAACGACTATTGGTTCGGGCCGGTCTGCGGCGTCGACGAGGTGGAGGCCGCGCGGCACCTGGAGGGAGCGCGGCAGCTCAGCCTGAGCCTTCTGTACTGGATGCAGACCGAGGCGCCTCGCCCGGACGGCGGGGTCGGATATCCAGGCTTGCGCCTCCGCGGGGACGTGGTCGGCGGCACGGTCGACGGCCTCGCGCCAGCGCCCTACATCCGCGAGTCCCGCCGGATCCGGGCCGAGCTCACGGTGCTCGAGCAGGACATCGCGTATCCGCTCCGGCCCGACGGCCCCGCGACGTTCGAGGAGAGCGTCGGGATCGGGTGTTATCGCATCGATCTGCACCCGCGCGTCGGGGGCGCCGGGTACCTCGATCTCGGCTGCTGGCCGTTCCAGATACCGCTGGGTGCGCTCATTCCGGTGCGGGTGGAGAACCTGTTGCCGGGCGGGAAGAACCTTGGCGTCACGCACATCACGAACGGCGCCTACCGGGTCCACCCTGTGGAGTGGAGCGTCGGCGAGGCGGCGGGGCTGCTCGCGACGTTCTGCCTGGAGCGCCGCGTGCTGCCGCGGCAGGTGCGCGCCCGGAGGTCGCTCCGCGAAGAGCTCCAGGCGCTCCTGGTCCGCGAGGGCATCGAGCTGGCCTGGCCGGCGCTGAGGCCGGTCTGAGCCAGCGCCGCGCCGCCGCGTGTGTCGGCGAGACGACCGCGCTACGACGAACGGGGGAGCTTGACGCGGAACGTGGTGCCCTCCTCCAGCGTGCTCGTGGCCTGGATGGAGCCTCCGTGCGCGTCGACGATCGATTTGACGATGAAGAGCCCGAGTCCGAGCCCCTTCGAGCGTTGTACGACCCGCTGGCTCTGCTCGCCCCGGCGAAACGGATCGAAGAGGACGGGCAGCTGCTCGGGCGGGATCGGGGTCCCGCGGTTCGTCACCTCGATCACGACGCCATTCTTGTGCCCGCGCAGCTCCACGTGCACCGGCTCCTCCGGTGGGCTGTAGTCGACGGCGTTGCCGATCAGGTTCGACAGGAGCTGCCCCATCCGGCCCGGATCCCACTTGCCCCGCCCGTCGCCGTGGGCCGTGAAGCGGATGGTGTGCTCCGGGTGGGCGAGCTCGAACTCCTCGACCACGCGCTGGCAAATCGCGCGGAGGTCGACGGGCTCCGGCTCGACCGGAAGACCATGGTGGGAGCGGATGCGCGTCAGGTCGAGCAGCTCCTCGACCATCCGCACCGCCCTCTCCGTGCTCGCGGCGATGCGCTGGGCGAGCCTCGCGATGGCGGTCGTGACGTCCTCGCGCTTGAGCAGGGCGGCGGTGGCGAACCGGATGGCCGAGAGCGGGTTGCGCAGGTCATGCCCGAGGACCGCGATGAACAGCTCGTGGAGCGCGACGTCACGGCGGAGATCGGCCGAGCTCGCGCGCTCGTACTCGACGGCCGCGGTGATCATCACCTCGTCGAGCGCCGAGTGCACGAGCTGGGCCTCCTCGCCGCCGAGCACCACCCCCTCCCGCGCGCACAGGTCCACGATCACGGCGCGAAGGACGCCGAGCTCGCGCAGCTCCTCCGCGAGGGAGTAGCCCTCGGCGATGCGATGCGAGACGTGCACCTTGGCGGCCTCCGAGCTGCCGATCTCCGGGCCGCTGGCTCCGTCCGGCGCGCCCGGCTGCGCGCCCTGCGCGAGTGAGTCGATGAGGTCGTCGAGGAGCTTCGGCGTGTAATCTCTCAAGGTTTCATCGGTGAGCTCACGGGCCCGTGGGATCTTCGGCGCGCTCCGCACGCGCACCATCCACTGGCCTATGATCTCCTCGCTTCGCTCACGGAGCAGGACCGTGATGCGCGACAACGTGTGGCTCACGTGCGCTCTCCCCCCGTCGACGTCGATGCGCCTCGTCATCCGGCGCGGCGAAGCTGGCCATTGTCATGGATCCCGCAAGGCCCCCCAGGAGAAACACGAGCCGGACGGAGCCAGGTAGCCGAGGTGGGAGCCGATCGCGCGTGCGCCGTGGGAGCGTCACCTGCTCCGCATGCTTCCTGCAGGCCGGGGAGCGGGCTCGGGCGCTGGTGCCAGCGGTTCCTGGATCTCCCGCTGCGCGCCGGTCAGGCAGGCCGGGAAGGGTTGCGGTCCTCGGGGCTCCATGCCCCGGAACCTTGATCCAATTCTCGGCTAAGCAAGCTCCGAGAGCTCGACCTGGCGGACCGCCGGCGCTGCGGTCCTGGAGGGCTCCTCCCTGCGGCGCGGGCTCATCAGGGCGTCGAGCTGCTCGATGAAGCAGGTGTTCTCCGCCGGAAGGCCGACGGTCACGCGAAAGTAGTCGTCGTATCGCTCGTCGCCGAACGGCTCGAAGGCCTTCACCCTCACGCCTCGGGCGAGCAGCGCGTCGTGGATCTTCGCCCCGGACCACGCCCCGCGCGCGCGGCACAGGATGAAATTGGTCTGTGACGGATAGGCCTCCAGCGCGCGATGCGCTCCGATGGCCGCCATGAGCCTGGCCCGCTCCCTCGCTGTCTGGTGCCGGACGAATCCGAGGTGTCCGCCGTCCTCGAGCGACGCCATCGCGAGCTCCGCGGCCAGCTGCCCGACGCGGTGCGGCGTCATCTTGGCTTCCATCTGCGCCACCACCGTCGCGTCTCCCATGGCGTACCCCACGCGCACCGACGCGAGCCCGTAGGCGAAGGAGAAGCTGCGCAGCACCATCAGGTTGGGATGGCGCAGCACCAGGTCTGCCACCCGGGTGTTCGGGCTCTCCTCGAGGTAGTGTACGTACGCTTCGTCGATGAAGAAGAGGGAGTCCGGGAACCGGGTGAGCAGCGGACCGAGCTCCTGCCTCGTGATGAGGACATTGCCTGTGGGGTTGTTGGGGTTGCAGAGGTAAACCAGGCCGTCCTGCCGCGAGAGGCGCGACTCGAGCATCCCCACGTCGAGCGCGAAGCCGTTCTCCGGATGGAGCGGGAGCAGCTCGCATCGCAGCCCCACGCGGACCCCGGACGCAGGCACCTTGGAGTAGGTGAGCCGGGTGGTGATGATGGGATACGCCGTGCGCTTCAGCAAATGGCGCAGGGTCCGCGTCGCCGAACGCCTGATCTCGCGCTCGATCAGGAACGGGATGCAGGTCTTGAGCAGCGGGCCGCTCCCGTTGGCGACCAGCACGTTCTCCGGCCTGACGCCCGCGTCGGCGGCGAGCGCGCGCCGGAGATCTCCGTTGTCCCCGGCCGGGTAGCTCCGCAGGGAGATGTTGCCGGCGTGGCGCCGCAGGACGTCCGCGCACCGCTCGGAACAGTAGGTGCCGTGGTTCAGCGCCATGTCGATGGGCGGCGCGCCGGACCGGCGATTCGGTGCATCGAGTGCTTCGCTCGCTTTCGTTCGAGGCTGCATGGAGTGCTCCTCTCGTGGTGTTCAACCAGCATCGACCAGGCGATTCGTCCCCGTGATCCAGGAGGCCACCGTCGCGGGTCAAGCGCAAGAAGGAAGAGCGAGAGGCGCGGGCCCGGAAGCTGTGTGCGAAGGCGTGCGATCAGGGAGAGGATGGGCCGTGGTGCGAGCTCGGCTCACGGAGCGTGATGTCCTCACCGCAGGCGCTCGTGGGCCGGCCGCGCCTGCGCGGACCGCGCTTCGATTCGCCGGCCGGCAGGCGAGCTGGCTCGCGAACGATCACGGCCTTGAGCGCAGCGCACGGCCGCAGGCCCTGTCGATAGCAAAAGGCGGTGTGAGAGAAGACGCCTCCGACGTGGGCGATCGTCGCCCAACTCGGCGATGGGGCCGACGGTGAGCGCTGTTTCGTTGCGCTCGCGAGAGCGCCCTCGATTCGGTGGCGGCCTCGCGCGACAGCTCAGCTCGCGCGGAGCGGCGGCGCCCGCAGCGGGGCGCTCTCTCGCTCTATCGCGAGCGCGGCGCGCAGCACCAGCGCTTCCTCGAAGTGGCGCCCCACGATCTGCAGCCCGAGCGGCAGGCCGGCGCTGGTGAGGCCCATCGGCACGCTGATCGCCGGCTGGCGCGTCAGGCTGAAGGGCGCGGCGAAGGAGGGCGGGAGCGCGCCGCCGTCGATCAGGGGCGCGGCCCCGGCCGACGTCGGCGTCACCAGCAGATCGAAGCGGCGATGGAACACGGCCATGGCCAGGGCCAGCTCCGCGCGCTGCCGCTCCGCCTCGAGGTACGCCACCGCGCTCAGCGCCTCTCCCTGGGCTGCCGCGCTCTGGACCGCCGGATCGAGCAGCGCGCGCTGCTCCGGCCCGAGCTCCCGCACCGTGTGCGCGGCGCGCGCCGCGAACAGCGTCCGCAGCACGCCCCCCGGGTCCGCGAACGGCGGCGCCACCTCCTCCACCTCGGCGCCGAGACGTCGCAGGAGCGCGACCGCCGCGTCGAAGCAAGCCCGCGTATCACCCGGCAGATCGACGTACCCCAGCGTGGCGCTCACGCCGACCCGCACGCGGCGCAGGAACCTCGCGTCGAGCGCGCCGGACGGGTCGAGCGCGTCGGACGCGCCGGGGGCGTCGACCGCGACGAGCGCGCCCAGGTACAGCGCGTCCTCGCGCGGCGGCGGGGCCCGGAACGGATCGCGGTCGTCAGGGCCGGAGAGGACCGAGAGGAGCAGCGCCGCGTCGCCGACCGTGCGCGCGATCGGCCCCACGTGCGGGGGCACCCCCACCACGCTCGCGGGGTGCGCGGGCACGCGGCCGAAGGTCGGCTTGCACCCCACCACCCCGGAGAACGCGCTCGGCACGCGGATCGAGCCGCCGCCGTCCGTTCCGACGGCGAGCGGCCCGAAGCCGGCCGCCACCGCGGTGACGGCGCCGGCGCTGCTGCCGCCCGGCGTGCGCCGCGGGTCCCACGCGTTGCGCGTGATCCCCGTCAGCGGGCTGTCGCCGAGGCCCTTCAGCCCGAACTCGGACGTCGTCGTCTTCCCGAAGAGCACCGCACCGTGCTCCCGCAGCCGGGCGACGGCGGGCGCGTCCTCCGTCCAGGGGCCGGCCGCGTCCACGGTGCGCGAGCCCCGCCGGGTCGGCCAGCCGCGCGTGAGCAGGAGGTCCTTCACCGAGACAGGCACCCCGTCCAGGCGCCCCACCGGCTCGCCCCGAGCCCAGCGCGCCTCGGACGCCCGCGCGGCCTCGAGGGCCCGCTCCTCGTCGAGGAGCGCGAACGCGTTGAGCGGCGCTCCGTGGCGCTCCACATGGGCGAGGACGGCGCGGAGCGCCTCGACGGGGGAAGCGCTCCGGGAGCGATAGAGCGCGAGGAGCTCGACGGCGGTGGCTTGCACGAGCAAGGCGGGCGGCATGTGTCCACTATAACGGATGGTGTGTCCTTTGCAACGGATGCGACGGATGCAACGGATGCGACGGATGCGACGGATGCGACGGATGCGACGGACGCGCGCGTTCGCCTCGGTGTTCCCGCCATGGTCGTTGTCGCGTGGATGGGCCGTGCATCACAGCCGACTGCGACGCCGGGCTCAGATCGAGCTCAGCCGCGACTACGCGGTCGCATCCACGGGAAGCATAAAGGCTTGCGCTCCGGGGGCCGGCGAGGCCGTGCTCGCCAAGGGGGCACAGGGGAACATAGGCGCGTTCGTGGGATTTTTCCCCTCGAGTGTTGAGACGCTGTTCATGATCGCCTGCGCTTTGAATCCATCAGCTCAGTGCAGGCCCCACCCGCGTAGGTGCCCCGAGCTCGCGCAAAATCCGTTTTGACCGACTTCCTCTGGACGCTCGCGCCCATCGAGGCACTCGCTTTGCGGCGTTATCCCCCGACGAGCTCGCTTCTTTTGAGCACCCGGCCAGCCCGGATCGTCGCCAGGCGGACGCGGCGTCGATCCAGGGACGAACTTCGGGAACGATGCTGTACCAGGATGGGTCGACGTGGGCGCGACGAGGTGGTAGGCGTACGAGCCCCAGGCGTGCAACATGGCGCCGACACGTACGCGAAAAGTGAGTCTCTGCGGCAAGGAGCTGCATGGCCTGCAGCACATCTGCGCGTTCTTTGATTCGCGCAAGGAAATGTACGAGGTCCTCAATCCGTACTTCCAGGAAGGAATCGATACAGGCGACGAGGTGGTGACGATCCTCGAGTCGAGCGTGCATGACGACCATGTGAATCGGATGCAAAAGGGCGGCGTGCCCGTGCAGGAAGCGATGGAGCGTGGCCAGCTCAAGGTCGTGCCTTCCGAGCAGACGTACCTCCAGGACAACGTGTTCGTCGCGGACCGCATGTTCTCGACCCTCGAGGGCGTGCTCAAGGGCGCAGCCGAAGGCGAGTTCAAGTCCGTTCGCACTTGCGGCGACATGGAATGGGCGCTGAAGAACCTGCCGGGCACCGAGGACCTGATGGTCTATGAAGCGAAGGTGAACACGCTGGCGCCCAAGCACGACTGCACGCTTCTTTGCTGCTACGACGTCAATCGCTTCAGCGGCCGGGTGATCGCCGATGTGCTCGCCACGCACTCGCACGTGATCATCGGCGGCCACGTGCACGAGAACCCGTACTACCTCGACCCGGTGACGTTCCTGAAGAAGCTCGCGCTGCGGCGGGCGCCGGTGTCTCTCGCGAACGAGGCCTGACCCTCACGCCTTCGGCTGGTCCGCGTCCCTCCGAGAGGTCAGGGGGGCGGAGCGCTCTCCTGAACGACGTCGGCCGCCTGCCCTGCTTCGCGCACCGCCCAGCCGATCGCTGGGCGCAGCGCGAGCCCCTGCTCGTCCTGGGCGACGCCGACGAAGCCGGCGAGGAGCTCCATCGCATACGTCGATCCAAGGTAATGCCACACGAAGGGCACGGTCGAGATCCCGGAAGGGATCGAGTACCATGCTGTGCCCCAGTCCTCCTCGTCCTTGTCGCGGTGTGTCTTCGTCCACCGGTCCACATCAGCGTTCCGCTGGAAGGACTCCTTTTCGGTGCGCTCCCTGAGGTAGGGAAAGAGCACGTTGATCCACCCGCTGACACGAGGCCCCCCCGACCAGTCGAGCTTCTTGAACAACGCCTCCCAGAAGCTCGTGTCGACGCGGCCGCCGGCAGCGGCGACGAACTGGTCGAGGACGGGATCGAGCGCTCGTGTCCACCACGATAGCTCGTACTCCTCGAGCGCCCTGGCGCGGCGGCGGATCGACATCCAGTCATCTCGGGTGCCCTCGAGGGTGATCTCGGGGATACCGCACGCCGTCTCGAACTCATACTTGAAGTAACGTTGAAGCGCGTCCATGAGGACGATCTCCGAGGCGGCGCGCTCGCAAGGGCCGGTGGTCGAGAAGTCGCACACCACGAGGTCGCGCTGCTTCCCGATGTGGCTGGCGATCTGATCCGAGAACGCGCCGAAGACCTCTGGCCAGCGGTTGTCAGGGGCCCCCTTGACGAAATCGTCTCGGACGACCCGGAGCATCTGCTGACCCTCGTGTCTCACGAACTTGCCGCGCAGCCGCTCGGCGTTTGCCTTGACGTGGAGGGCAAGACCCTGGGCGATGCACAGCCAGATGGCGTCCGGCGTGAGGACCAGGGGATAATGGCAGGCGTACGCCCTGTGGACGGTGTTCAGGAGCCCGTGCTCCTCGGTGGGGAGGAACGGCCATGGGTTGCTGCCCCACGCCTCGACCGCCCGGCCGTGGAGCCGCCGCGTCGAGCTCGCGCCTTCGATTCCGGTCGGCATCTCGAGCCGGGCCGTCGTTCGCCTGACGTTCGATACTGCGAAGGTGATCGCCATGGGTCCCCGTTCTCCTCGGCGCGGGAACGTATCACCTCTCCGGCGGTGCGCGCCCTCCCGCCAACCTTGGCGCTCGCTCTACGCGATATCGGAACCTGAGCGCGAGCTCGCCCTGCAAAGAAGCACGGCTTCCGCTGCGTCACGCCCGATCTGCTCGGGGGCCGCGCCGGCAGCCACGACGAGGGGCTCTTTCGCCGCTCGCTCCGCGTGGTATACCGCCGGGCGTGGGACGCTTCGATCATCTCGCCACCACGCCCGCGCGCGGCGCGGCCGACGTCCTCAAGTGGAAGCTCGGCGCCCGCGAGAAGGCCGTCGCCGACGGGTTCGTCACGCCGCACCGCACGTACGACCGCTCGCTCGTCGAGAGCGGCCGCGCCTCGCTCACGTGGATTGGCCACGCGTCGTTCCTGCTGGTGCTGGGCGGCCTGCGCATCCTGATCGATCCCATCCTCGCGACAGGCCTCGGCACCACGAAGCGGCTCGCCCCGGCGGGCATCCCGATCGAGGACCTCACCGAGATCGATCTCGTCTTGATCACGCACAACCACCGCGATCACCTCGACACGCCGACGCTGTCGCGCATCCTCGCGGCGCACGCCGTGCACCCGGGCAAGCTCGGCAAAAAGAACGCGCCGCTCCGGCCCCGCTTCGTGGTGCCGCAGGGCAACGGCGCGCTGCTCGCGAAGCTGGGCGCGGGCGCGATCGACGAGCTCGCATGGTGGCAGTCCGTCCACGTCGGCCAGGTCGAGATCACGCTCGTGCCCGCGCGGCACTGGTCGATGCGCATGCCCTGGGACAGGAACGAGGCGCTCTGGGGCGGCTTCGTGATCCGCGGCCCCGAGGGCGCCGCGTACCACTCGGGCGACACCGGCTTCTTCGACGGCTTCGCCGAGATCGGCGCGCGCAGCGGCGGCTCCATCGACTGGGCCATGTTGCCCATCGGCGCTTACGCCCCGCGCTGGTTCATGGAGCCGCAGCACATGGGCCCGGAAGAGGCCGTGCAGGCGTCCGAGCTGCTCGGCGCGCGCACCTTCGTCGCGATGCACTGGGGCACGTACAAGCTCACCGACGAGCCGACCGGCGAGCCGCCGGTCCGCGCGCGCGAGGCCTTCCTGAAGGGCCGCGGCGACCTGGAGCGCCTCTGGATCCTCGACGTCGGCGAGACCCGCGGGCTCTGAGATCACTCACCCTTTGACGGCGGGGGCAGGCCCGGCTGGCCGTCGATGCTCGTCGTGTTCTTCTCCAGCCGATAGCGCGAGAGGCCCTCCGGCCCCTTGCGCTCCGCCCACTTCGATGGTCTCGACGCCGCTGCCGGTCAGGTCGAGGTTGGCCACCGTCCGCGGGTCGAGCACGCGGAAGGTGTCGTGCCCCTTCACTCCACAGCCTGCGGGGCTCGGTCACGGGATCGGGAACCCGCGGAGCGGCGCGGCACTGCCGTTGTCGCGCCGCGATCGGCCGCCAGCTACGTGATGAGCGGACCTCGACACCAGTCAGCGCGGCCGACAGACGTCACGTTCATGCCGATCGCCCGGGCAATGCTGACATAAACGTCGTTGTGATTGCGCCCACCGGCGTCGAGCATGCGCCCGGTCGTCCAAGCACCTCCACAGCTGCCGGCAACCACGAAAGGTGCGTGTTGGGGCGGGTGGTCGGTCTCGGCGAAGTTCTGGCCGGAGCCCAACTGGCTGCTGCCGTTCTGGGTGCAAAGAACCGCTGCGGTGTTGTCGAGCACCGAGAACTCGCCGTCGGAGAGGCCTTTCAACTTTTCGACGAAATAGCGGAACTCTCCCGCAAAATAGGCCTGGAGCCGGGTGATTTGTTGTCCAGGAGCGCCGTCCGGATCGCCGTGTGAGACGGAGTGCCAGGCTGAGATATCGATGTCACCGAACTTGACGGCTTCGTTGTTCTCGCCGCCGCCCCACATCATGGTCGCCACGCGAGTGATGTTGCAGGCGAAAGCCATCGCCATGATGTCGAGATACAGCCGGCTGTGCTCCGGCATGTCGTTCATCATGGTGTCCTTGCTGAGCAGCGTCGACCCGATCTGCTTGCACGAGCTCTCTGTGGGGATGCTGCCGCCGACATCGCGTTCGAGCGTGCGCAGCGACTCGAGGTAGAAGTCCATCTTGGCGGCTTCCTCCGGCCCGAGCCGCCCGCGGAAGGACCGGACATCGTCCTTGATGAAGTCGAGCACGCTCTGACGGCGGAGCAGTGCCTGCTCGGCGGCGTTCGGCGTGTTCATGGACATGCCGCCCCCGCTGATGCGGTCGGCGATGCGCTGATACGCAGCCAGCGGGTTTTTCACGCTGGGGATGAACCTGCCATCGACCTGAGACAGTCCGGGGATGACGCCGCCGTCGCCGGACGTCTGACCGACCGCGATCTCCAGCGATGCCAGGGGGGTCGTGTCCTTGAGGAACCTGGCGAACTCCTGGTCGATGCTGGTCCGCGCGCCGAGGCCGAACACCGAAAACGACGCCGAGCGGTGCGCGTTACCGCCGTCGCGTTTGAGCGTCAGGTTCTTGAACACCAGGATGTCGTCGCGCACCGCTTCGAGCGGCGCCATGTGCGGCTTGAGCACGAAATTTCTTTCGCCGCCGGTCGGCTCCGATTGATACTGAGAGCCATTTGCGTAGCCGAACATGGCGACGCGCGTGATTCGCGGAACGGTTTGTGCGTAGAGGTTGTCGGCCAGCCCAGAACAGAAGAGCGTTCCGTAGCCGAGGCCACGAAGCATCGTACGCCGGGAAAATTTCACGTTGCGCATGGCGAACTCCTAGTTCCTCCGGTCGATGAAGCTGGGTGACGCGATCACGCCCAGCACCAATTGATCAATCGCGTGCTGTGAGCGCGCAAATTCGTCCACGAGGCGCTCCTTCTCACAGGCGTCGAGCTCCGGCAAGTCGTATCCTGAAGCGTAGGCGGCGAACTGCTGGGCGAAGCAGCCGTAGACATCCGGCTTTTGCGCCAGCTCGTCCACAAGCTCCACGAAGTTGGAAAACACGATTCCGGGAAGCGCATTCTCCTCGCTCGGCAGCGGCAGGCTGCCGCTTGCATCGATCGGCTGCTCGTGCTCCGTCGTTCTGTAGCGACCGATAGCATCGTAGTTCTCGAGCGCAAACCCGATTCCATCGAACAGATCGTGACAGACGGCGCAGCCCGGACTCGCATGAATGCCGAGTCTTTGCCGACCCGTGGCGTCCGGCTCGGCAAAACGGCCGGGATTCGGGATACCGCCGGGCGGCAGCGGCACGCGGTGGCATAGGACCTCTGCGCGGACGTAGGAGCCGCGCCCGACGAGGCCCGTATCTTGGCTGTGCGCGTGGCCCCAGAGAAACGGTAGCGAGGTGAAGATGCCTCGGCGTTCCGTCGGATTGAGCTCGCGACGCACCATGGCGTCGCCGGTCACCCCGCTCAAACCGTAGAGCGGAGCGGTGCGCTCGTTCACGAACGCGTACGTGCCCGTGAACAGCGAGTCGAAGCGACGATCCGCTCCCTCGTCGAAGAGTACGCTGTTCGTGAACAGGCGCAACTCTTCTTTCAAATCGGCGGTCAGCTCGGGCGTCACCATCGGAAAGACGCTGGCCTCTTTCACCGAATTCGAGAGATTCTCGAGCTCCAGCCACTGCTCGAAGAAGTGGTTCATGGCCGGCGCCGCCTTGTCGCGCGCATCGAAGAGGCGCTTGGCCTGGGCCAAGAGCACTGTACGGTCGCGCAGCTCCCCTTGATCTGCGAGCGCGGTGAGCTCAGCATCCGGCGCGCTATCCCAGAGCAGGTACGAGAGCGCCGAAGCGATCTCGTGGTCCGTCAGCGCCGTCACCGCTCCGGTATCCTTCACCGTGCCGAGCTCCGTGCGGTGCAGGCTGTTCGGCGACATGAACAGCGCCTGCACGACGCTCTTGACGCCTCCGGCAGCACCTTCGCCCTGCGCGGCGGTCTTGGCGAAGAGCGCGCTCAAGGAGGTGACTTCAGTCGTCGAGAGCGGGCGGCGCCAGAGCTTTTGCCCCGTTTTGGTGACGAAACCGTCCAGGCAAGGGCCAGGAGCCAAGCTGTCGACGTCGCAGGCGATCCCAAACTTGTCGGGGTTCTGCAGCGCGTGCGCCCCGAGCTCTTCACCGACGGCGAAATATACGTCGGCGAGGAGCGGCGCGATTCGCAGGTCTGAGGCCTGGTTGGCGAAGCCGTCGAGCCTGGCCTCGTCCGGCAAGTTCGCGAGCGCTGCCGGCTGGATGTCGAACTCGTCGCGCAAGGTGTTGGCAAGCTGGGTGTTGGTCAACCGCCAGATGCGCGGTTTGGCCAGCGCAGGGGTGGCGCCACACTCGGCCGCCGGCGGCGTCTCGGTCGCCGGCGCCGTCTCGCCCTCGACTCCCAAGACGCCCGTGCACCCGCTGGCCACGACGATCGCGAGCGGCGCCGCAAGGCCAAACGAGCGGCTCATGAGTGAACGTAGTACACCGATTCGTTTTGCGATTGGCATGGAACGCTCTTGCTAGGATGAAATGTTAGAGGAAGCTGGGTGAGGCCAGGAAATCCAAACGCGATCCGAACATCGAGCTCCTTGTCGTTGCGTCTCCGTTGATGGTTACAATGGCGGCGTTCGTGATCAAAATCGATGTCGCTCCCGGGGTTCAGCGCGAGTCGCCGCGCCACAGCCAGAGCAGCGTCTGCGCGATGACGCCGCTGTCGCCGTGGCGGGCGTCGCGCGGAGCTTGAACCGTCGCATACCGGTGTTCGGTGTCCCAGCCGACCGGAAGTATCGCGGCTGGAAGACCATGTTGAAGGAAGGACGCGATGCGACCGCCGTGTGTCGCGTTTTACCCTAAGGTGGACCCGAGCGTCCGAGAACAATCACGATTCGCTCGAGGTTTCTCGAGAGGCCGTGAAGAGCGCCCATTGCAGTATTTCTGCGCCGGGGGTGGATGCGGCAGACTCGGCCGGTTGGTTCACCAGATGAGCCAGGCTCAATCCAGCGAGAGCGACGATTTGTCGCTGCATATGAAGGCACGGCAGCCTCGACGATGTTGGTTATGTACGGCTGAAAGCTGAGTGAACCGGTGCGTGTGCGGATCGCAGGTGAGGCCTCGCGCTCAGAGCGCGGCATGGCGCGAGCGATGCCCCCGCGAACGCGCCGCTGCACGCGTGCTCGACGACCGAACGAACGTACCCGGTGCCGAGATCGATCCCGATCCCGGGGACGAAGGGCCGGCGCGCACGACGGCCTGTCCAGGGCAAAGCAAAGGACACCCCGAGAAGATATTGTGAGCGTTCACATTGCCGGTGTCAACCAGAAATGGAGCGGCGCGCGGCTGCCATGGTCATCGGCCTGACCATGAACAGAAATTGGTGCACCACGGCACAGGAGCTCACGATGACCACGAGACCTCGCCTGCCGGGCACCTCTGATCACGGCGCGCACGCACCTGCCACGCAGGTTCCAGATCTCCGTTTGGCGGACCCGCTCGCACGGAGCTCTCCGGGCCAGTGCTCGCCTCGGCCCGGCGGGTACGGCCGGGGCTGCCAGGAGAGCGCGCGCCCGGCGCGAGGAGCGGAGAGGGGGATAGTAGAGAGAGGCGCCTCAGAAGGCGGCGTCGCGGAGCTTCGCCTTGTACTCCGCCTTGTACAGATCGTGGCAGGCCTTGCAGCTCGCCTTGGCGCCGTCGATATCGCCCTTCTTGGCCTTTTCCGCGCCATCCTTCGAGATCGCGACCCACTTGGGCATCCCGGGCGGCGGCTTCGACGCCACGTATTCCAGCGCCGACGCGATCTTCGCGCCGTCGCCGCTCGTCGTCGCCGACTGCATCACCGTCTTCATCCAGCCCTGCATCGGACAAGCCTTCTGTCCTTTTGCACCGCAGCCAAAATCCTTCCCCTCGGCAACAGAACCGGGGACGTCCGCGGTCCCGTTCGCGGCCCATGCTGCGCCCGCAAAACCAATGCCGACGCTCATCAACACCGCACTCATCAGCTTCATGCTCATCGACATCCGACGTCTCCTGTCATGCAAGAAGCAACCTCAGCCAAGTCATCGCAGCTCGGAGAATCGTATTGTGAACGTTCACATGGCCGGTGTCAACCACTATCGGCCGACGCGCGGCTATCCTCGATCCCGATGGGCGCGCAGCGGCGGCCGGCCGCGGCGCCCGAGCGCGGAGAGGTCCGGCGAGCGCAGGAGCAGCGGGCGAGCTCGCGCTGGAGCGCGCGTTCGATTCACCGCGCACAAGAGGCGGCGACCAGGCACCGGCGGGCTCGCGGCGTCGAGCGCCAACCGGCGATGCGCTGCTCGGCTTCGAGCGCGTCGGGCGGGCCGGCGATCAACGCGGTCCGGCGTCCGCCCATGTTGACGCGGCGCGCTGGAAGAACCCCGCCAGCCTTGCCCTCCCTCGGGCTCGGGGAACTCCCCGCCGGCCCATCAATTGGCGTTGACACCGGCCATGTGATCGTTCACATTCCCCTCGACAGGTATCCTTTTGCTTCGCTTCGGGTGGGTTGTCATGCGCGCCGAGACCTTCGTCATCTGATCGGTCTTGGCACCGATCCCGTTCGGTCGGTCATCACGGAAGCGAGCGCCGATCGATGGTGCTTGGCGTTTTGTCAATTTCAATGCACTGGAGACCACGGCAAGCCTCGGTTCGGCTGTCGTGAGATCTATTGTCCACCGGAATTCTCCGAGATCCGGCAAGGCGGCCGGACGGCAACTTTGGGTGCGGCGTGACCTATGTTGCGGCGGGCTCTGGTCAGCCCCTCCTCGGGTGCACGGTGTCATCACATCGGCCCGTCCGGGATCAGGTGCTCCAGGTTCCGTCACACTGCGGGACCTGCTCTGGATTGACAGACAAATTTTCTATACGACCCCCCTGGAAAAGCGACGCTACGCCAGCAACTTATCCATGCATCGAAGGGGCCGCCTTCACTCCACAGCCTGCGGAAGCTCGTCCAGGTCCCCTGTAGGCTGACGCGCGGGCAAGCCCCGGTTGACGTCTCTGCCGCTAGCGAGAGGCCCGTGCGCAAACCCATTAGAACTACAACGCTGTTCCTTTCCATGAGCCTCTGCGGGCGGATCCTGCTCGGGCTCTCCGCCGTGACCGCCGCGACGTTCGCGCTCGCGCCCGCCGCGCTCGCCGCCCCCAAGGCGTCGAAGTCGATCGCGGTGCGCATCGAAGGCCCCAACGCGGATGACATCCGCGAGGACATCCTCGCCATCATGCCGGAGACGCTGGGGGTCGTGGACCCTGACGCGTTCTCGAAGTCGCTGAAAGGCGCCGGCCAGACCAAGCCCGTCGGGGATGCGCTCGTGTCGAAGGCTCAGCGGAAGAAGGCCATCGACCGCATCCGCAAGGCAGGCAAGGCTGCGAAGGCAGAAGGGGTGATCTACGGCGTCTCGCGGACCAACAAGAAGAAGAAAGAGGTCCACCTCGTCTACGTCGACGAGAATGCCGGCGACCTCGCCGTGGACAGCGCGGTGCCGCTGAGCGGCTCGCGGGACGACCGCAAGAGGGCGCTGGAAGAGCTGCTCGGCCCGACGCTGGCGCAGATCGCGCCGCCGCCCGCGCCGCCGCCCGCCGAGGAGGACGAGGCGAAGGGCGACCGGGAAGGCGAAGGCGAGGATGGCGACGGGGGGGACGAGGAGAGGGACGCCGACGAGGGCGGGAAGGGCGGCGAGCGCGAGCCGCACGAGGCCGGCTCGGCGCTCTTCTCGATCGAGCTCGGCGTCGAGTTCGTCGGCCGCTGGTTCGACTACTCCGATCCGCGCACGCAGAACCTCCCGCCCTACAGCGTCTTCGGACAGCCCGCGCTGTCGATCTCGGGCGAGCTGTACCCGCTCGCGTCGACGGACATCGCGGTGCTCAAGGGCCTCGGGGTCACCGCGGGGTATGCGCGGGCGCTCGGCCTCAACTCGGCGGTGGGCAGCGGCGACCCGATCAGCACCACCTACGAGCGCATCAACCTGGGGCTCCGGGAGCGGCTGTCGCTCGGCGAGGCGTCCGTGCTCGGGATCTCCGCCGGGCTCCGGTTCCTGACCTTCGAGATCGACGCGCCGGCGGACCTCGCCAGGACGGTGCCGAACGTCTCGTACACCCTGTTCCGGGCGGGCCTCGACGGGCGCTTCCCGGTCGGCCCGATCGCGCTGGCGCTGGGCGCCGAGTACATCCTGCCGCTCTCGTCAGGCCCGGTCTACGAGCGGTTCACCGGGGCGAGCGTGCAGGGCATCGGCGCGCTGGCCGGGGTGATGGTCCCAGTCGCGACCGGCATCGAGGCGCGCCTGCTCGTCGAGTACGCCAGGTTCTTCTCGTCGTTCCAGCCCGAGCAGGGCGACGCGTACATCGCAGGCGGGGCCATCGACCAATACCTGGGACTGCGGCTCGCCGGAGCCTACGTCTATTGAGAGAGAGGTAGCACGTGACGTTCATGACTTCCCTTTACGGGCGCGCCGCGCTCACCGCGGCCGCCCTGCTGACCGGCGGCACGCTCCTCCTGAACTGCGCTGGGACCCTGGACGAGGACGAGTTCCCCCTGGACGACCAGGGCAGCGGCGGCACCGCTGCGGTGACCGGCAGCGGCGGCGCCACGACGGGCGGGGGGTCGAGCGGATGCGCCGAAGCGCCGGCCCTGGTCGCGATGAAGTGCGCCACCGCCGGCTGCCATGACGCGAACTCCAAGCTGGCGGGCCTCTCGCTGGCCGCCGGGTGGGAGAACACGCTCCGGGGCCAGGCGTCCGTGTGCGGCGACGGCAGCACGGTGCTCGTCCCGGGCGACCCGGACGCCAGCACGATCTACACGAAGGTCACGCCGAACCCGCCGTGCAACGAACGGATGCCGTTCGGCGGCGCGGCGCTCAGCGATACCGAGATCGCGTGCATCCGCGACTTCATCGCCGCGCTCCCGCCCTGAGGAAGTGAACGAGCGTCTGGCCGCCACGGCGGCGCGGGCGGTGCGGTCTCAGCCCGAAGGAGGCGGTAGAGCGAGCCCTCGCGCGAACGATCGAACGTGTGAAGTTCGCCGGGGGCCGTCCGGTTGCGAGGAGGGAAGTAGGGCTGTCGTGCACGTGAGGTCGCTGGAACGGCAAACACGGATCGGTTCTACCGCGCATGCCGTGCGCCGCAGCGCGCTCCGAATGGCCAAGACCGGCTCCGGGACCGTGGTACAGCGAACGTCGAGCGAGCTCCGGCTCAATCCGCCGTGGTCAGCGCTCCTCGACCACGCACTCGTGCTGCGCGCCGCGGAGCACCATGAGCAGGTCGGTCTCCCGATCGGCGTCCGTCACTGGTACCCGACGATCCGGTGGGGGACATAGGGCTCCTCGAGGGAGGCGACCTCCTCGGCGCTCAGCTTGACCGACAGCGCGGCCACGGCGTCGTCCAGGTGGGAGCTTCTTGTCTTGACCCCCGCCGGAGGATCGATCCCGAGGCGCCTTCCTGGCGCGGCGCGGATCCGGTAGTCCTCGCCCCGCCTCCGGTCCGCGCATGCCCCCGTCGACCACGCCTCCCTCCGTCGCCCAGCGCCTCGCGCGCGCCCTCGAGGTGCTCGTGCCGGCGCTCGACATCGTCGAGGCCCGCGTCGACGAGGGCGCGCCGCCGGCCTGGTGCGAGGCGCGGGGCTGGACGGGCTTCCTGCTGGCGCTCTCCGACGCCGATCTCGCCCGCTGCGAGGCCGAGGGGCTCGCCGCGTGCATCGACGGCCTCGAGGGCGCGCCCCCGAGCCTCGTGGCCCTGGCGCGGGCCGCGGACGAGGCGGCCAGGCTGCCGCGGCGGCCGGTCGAGCCGCTCCCGCCGGCGTCGCTGGACGAGCTGCGGGCGGTGCCGGCGCGCAAGCGGCTCCAGCTGGAGGCCCTGCTCGGCGCGGTGGCGCCCATGGCGGCCCGCGCCCGCCGCCTCGTCGACGTGGGGGCGGGGCACGGCCACTTCACCCGCCTGGCCGCCGCGCGCTTCGACCGCGATGCGGTCGGCCTGGAGCGCGAGCCCGACCGCGTGGCCACGGCCTCCGCGCTGGCCGCCGGGGGCCGGGCGCGCTTCGTGGCGTTCGACGCCTTCGAGCAGGCGCTGGCGTTCGCTCCGGACGACCTGGCGGTCGGCCTCCACGCCTGCGGCGAGCTCGGGGACCGCACGGTGACGGCCGCCGCCGAGGCGCCCTGCGACCTCGCGCTCGTCTCGTGCTGCCTGCAGAAGATCGGCGCGCCGGCCCGCGCCCCGCTCTCGGCCGCGGCCAGGGCGGCGGGGCTCGTCCTGAAGCGCGAGGCGCTGGGGCTCACCAACCTGACGGCGCGCCCGGCGGGGGTCGAGGCCAGCCTGGACGAGGAGCTTCTGGCCCGCGAGCGGCGGCACGCGCTGCTGTCGCTGCTCCGCGGCCGCGGGCTCGACGTCGCCCTGGGCGAGGAGATGCGCGGGATCAACCGGCGGCGCGCGCACGGCGGGCTGCGCGAGCTCGCGGCGAGGGCGCTCGCGCTGCGGGGCCTCGGCCCGGCGACCGAGGCCGAGCTCCGCGAGCGCGAGGTCGCGGCGCGCGCGGCGTTCGGCCAGATGCGCCGGCTCACGCTGCCGCGCGCGCTCCTGGCCCGGCTCACGGAGGTCGCGGTCGCGCTGGATCGCGCGAGTGCCCTCGGCGAGCGAGGGCACGAGGTCGAGGCGGCCATCGTGTTCGAGCCCGAGGTGACGCCGAGGAACGTCGCGATCTTCGCGAGCGCCCGGCCGGGAGGCCTCGGCGGCTGACGCGGCCCCGCGGTGGGCCGCTCGCCAGCAGCCCTGCGGATCGGGTGCTTCCCTGGCAACAGCGCCGCGCGGCAGACCCTTGATTCCAAGCGTTCCATGGAATGGCACGCACGGTGCACATCACGGCGCCATGCAAAGACGTCAGTTCTTGGGAGGCGCCGCAGCGGCGGTGTCGGCAGCGCTCATCGGAGGCAGGGCCCGGGCCGCAGCGCCCAGCGTGATCCGCGTCGGTGTGCCCGGTGTCGGCGTGGGCAATCGCCCCGTCACCGGAGGAAGCTTCTTCTCCCTCTTGCACCTCCAGGGGACCCTGGCCGAGGAGTTCAAGAAGGACGGCATCGAGGTGAAGTGGAACTTCTTTCGCGGCGCCGGCCCTGCCGTGAACGAGGCGGTCGCGAACAACCTGCTCGACATCTGGACTCACGGTCACCTGCCTTCCGTGGTCGGCCGGGCGAGCGGCCTCAAGACGCGGCTCCTGGCCAGCGCAAGCCGGCGCGGACACGCCTACCTCGTGGTGCCCGCCGACTCGCCGATCACCGGCGTCAAGGATCTGCGCGGCAAGAAGGTGGCCTTCCAGAAGGGCACGGCCTCGCAGCTGTCCGCGAACCGGATCCTCGAGGGCCACGGGCTGAGCGAGAAGGACATCCGGTCCATCAGCATGGATGCCTCCACCGCGAAGGCGGCGATCGCCACGAAGGACATCGACGCGGTGTTCGGCGGCACCGATTACCTCTCGCTGCGCGACCAGGGGATCGCGAAGGTCGTCTACACGACGAAGGGGGATTCCCCGACCTACCCGAGCAATTCAGGCATCATCGCGCGGGAGGACTTCATCAACGAATACCCCGACGTCGTGCAGAAGATCATCACGCTCGCGGTGAAGTCCGCGTCGTGGCTCGCGGACGAGAAGAACCGCACGCAAGCCTTCCAGCTCTGGTCGAAGTCCGGCACGCCCTTCGCGAACTACAAGGAAGCGCAGCAGGGCGAGGACATGAAGCAGAACGCCAGCCCGCTGCTCGACGAGTACGCCATCGCCCGGTACAAGTCGGCGGTCGCCGACTCGAAGAAGTACGGCCTGATCAGGAGCACGTTCGAGGTCGAGCCCTGGACCGATCGGCGCTTCCTCAACCGGGCGCTGAAGGACACCGGACTCGAGCGCTTCTGGGCCGAGTGGGACGCGAACGGCAAGCCGAAGGGCTGACGGCCTGGGGGCGCGGGCCGTGTGGCGCGGCCCGCCCCGCCGGCGCCGGCGACTCGCTGGCTCCCACCACGCTGCAAGGAATGTCCTGATGGAGAAGAGGCGGATTGGATCGGTCGAGGTGTCCGTCGGCGCCGCTCCCGGCCCGCTGAGCGAAGAGGGATCCATGGCCGTTTCGACATCCACGTTGCGTGTTCAGGCTGCCGTCGAGCAGCTCCGGTCCGGTGGCATGGTGATCCTCGTCGACGACGAGGCGCGCGAGGACGAGGGAGATCTCGTCGTCCTGGCGGAGCACGCGACGCCGGCCGCCATCAATTTCATGGCGACCCACGGCCGGGGGCTGATCTGCCTCGCCCTCACCGAAGACCAGGTGGACCGCCTCGGGCTGCCGCTGATGGCGACCCGGCCCGGCGCGCGCCGGTCGACGGCGTTCACGGTGAGCATCGAGGCGCGCGAGGGCGTCACGACCGGCATCAGCGCCCGCGACCGGGCGCGCACCGTCGCGGCCGCGATCGCGCGGGACGCGTCGCCGGGGGACGTGGTGTCGCCAGGGCACGTGTTCCCGCTGCGGGCGCGCCGAGACGGCGTGTTCGAGCGCGAGGGGCACACCGAGGGCGCCGTCGACCTGGCGCGGCTCGCCGGGGCGCTGCCGGCGGCCGTCATCTGCGAGATCCTGAATGACGACGGGACGATGGCGCGCCGCCGGGATCTCGCGCGCTTCGCGGCGCGACAGGGGCTGCCGCTCGTCTCCATCGACGACCTCATCCGCCACCGGGTGCGGAGCGAGGACGTCGCCGCGCGCGTCCGGAGCGCCCCGTTCCGGCCCGCGGGCCTGAGCGGCGAGTGGCGGGCGCACACGTACACGCTACGTCGCGAGAGGCAGCTGCTCCTCCTGACGCACGGCGCGCCGGCGCACGCCGGCGACCCCGCCATCGTGTACACCCACCGCGCCGCGCTCGTCTCGGACCTCCTCGGCGACGCCCATCTGTTCGACGCCCTGCGAGACATCGAGGCTGCCGGCGCCGGCGCGGTGGTCTATGTGCCCCCGCTCGCCGACGCGACAGCCGCGATCGCCGACGAGACCACGGGGCTAGAGCTCGCCGTCGCCGCGCGCGAGCTCGTGGCGCTCGGGGTTCGCCGGGTGACGCTCCTCGACTCGAGGGCGCCCTGGCCCAACGGTCCGAAGAAGGAGATCGACCTCGAGACGGGCGAGCCAGTGACGCCGGTGGGGGTCCACAGCCATCGATCCAACGTGGGCCCGACCGCCGAGCTGCGTGCCTGAAGAGCTCCCGCCCTCCGCCCCCGCGCGCTCGGGAGGACCTCCGTCGCCGCCTCTGCCGACCCCCGCCACGCCGGCGTCCCGGCATCGGAGGCCTGGCGGGCGACCTCGACAGGATTGGCACTCCATAGTAGACAACGTGCCATGGCAGATCTTGACTCAATCGGTGTGCCGCCGGATGGGGAGGAGCTCGAGCTCCCCGATCCCATCCTGGCGGAGGGTGTCGATGCTCGATGTCGCGCGATCGAGATCGTCGAAGGTCCGCAGCTCGGAGTCCTGGCGTTCATCACCGAGGGTTCCGCGGGAGCGACGCGCGCGTGGACCAAATTCGGCCCGGGCTGGGAGCATGCCTGTCAGCTCGCGCGGAGCAACACGTGAGCCTCGCGTATCCGGCCGGGCTGCACGTGGATCGGAACTCGCTCGGCCCCGGGCGACTCGAGTCGATGGCCTGGCACGTGGAGCGGCCGAACCTGGCCCCGCGGTGCCTGCCCCTGGCGGGGGTCGACGCCGACGGGCAACGCAGCCTGATCTGGGTGAACCACGATCAGGCTGCGCCGGACGGCGCGATGAAAGAGCGCTGGTTCGCGGTCCCGTCCGAAGTCCCCGCCGTGCGCCTCGAGCTCGACAGGGTGTCGCTCCCGTCGGGGGTCGGGAGCTCCGGCGCGTTCCAGCTCCAGATCCTGGACGCGGTGGGCTCCGCCGTCCTGATGTCGGCGTCGTTCACGCCCACGAGCACCCCGACGGACTGCATCACGCCATCGCTCGCGGTCACCGCGGGGCTGTCGTACCGCGCGCGGGTCGTCGTTCGCAGCGGCGCGACGCAGGCCACGTTCCTGTGCGGCAGGCTCCGCATTCGCCCGGTGGGCGCCACGGGGGCCCTCTATCCCGACTTCTACCGTCTGGACGTGCACCCGGCGCTGCTCCACGGCTCCAGCGAGGCGGGGTACGAAAAGCTCACTGCCTGGCGCAACCCTCGACATCTCCAGATGTCCAACCTGGCGTATTACGCGTTGTCCACCGACGCCGACGTGTTCGACGTCGAGTATTACGACACGGTGAACCGGCGAAACGGAAACCGCTCCTATCCGTCCGTCTGGGCCGACGGCGAGCCCATCGATCCGGTGCTCCCCGTGGCGTGGAACTCGACCACGTTCAGCAGGGTGAGCGTCCCGGCCGCGCGCAGCACCGTGCCGCGCAAGATCAGAGTCTATTCTGGTCCTCAGATGGCATCGCCGTACACGGCGTCGCTGGTCGCCATCCGTGGCGAGAACCTCGGCGTTTTCCCTGTTGGGATCTACGTGCCAGGCGCATCGATGTTCGAGGTCACGCCTCCCCGGGCTCGCGTGGTCATCGCCGTCGTCGATTCGAAGGGCGCGGGCGCGTACACCGCGTTCTCTGGCATGACGTCGTGGCAGCTCCAGATGCAACGCAAGGGCCTCGAGTTCATGACCCATGGCAGCGGTGGGGATGGCCTCGTGCATCTTACCGGGACGGCGACGCCTTCCGTTGCTGCGTGCCGTGCGCTCGCCAGAAAGATCCTGGCGCACCGTCCCGACGAGGTGATCGTCCAGATTGGAAGGAACGACTTCGCCAACCAGAAAACGACGGCCGCGAACGTGGTTCAGTTCAAGGTGGACCTCGCGAACGCGATCAAAGAGGCCGATCCGCGCGTGGTGGTGCGCGCCATGACCTACACGCGCGAGGTGACCGAGAACGACGTTGCCGGCACGTCCTGGGACGCGCAGCGCGACGTGGAGGCGGCGGCGGTCGCCGCGCTCGCTCCGTGGGGCGAGGTGATCTATGCCGATTCCGCGTGGACGGCGGAGGCGGCGGCCGCGCACAACGCGGCGGACACCGTTCATCCCAACGAAAAGGGGCAGGAGAAGATGACGGCGATATGCGCCGGGGACGACTTCCCGTTCAGCCCGATACACCTTCCGGGGCTCTTTACCTGGGTCAAAGCTGGGTTTGACCTCCCCGGTGGAGCCGTGACCGGGACGCCCACCGGGTTCGGCCCCTCACCGCCTGCCCTGACCGCTGCCGGCACGTCGGCGGTCACTGGCTTGCTGCATGTCGAGGTGGTCCTGGGGGGGCCGCGCGGCACCGCGAGGTTCGACTGGAGCATTCACGGCGGTGGCGTGTGGGCAGAGAATAACGTCCTGGTGCCGTCGAGCGGCGTTGTCGCGCTTGGTGCGACTGGGATCACGCTCACGTTCCCTTCTGCCACGTACAGCAACCTGCATTACTGGAGGTTGCCGCTCGGGATTGGCCAGGCCGTTGACCGGAGCGGGAACTCGAGGCACTGGACGATCCAGTACCCAGGGAGCCCCGCAGCATTCGAGATCGACGGCCTCAACCACGCACCGGCGATCTCGTTTTCTAACATCCTGCAACAGTATCGCCTGAACGGGATCTCCCTCGCCGCGCCATATGCCCTGTTCGCCGTGTTCAAGAAGAATTCCACGGCTCTCGGTGCCATTATCGGAAGGACAAACGCTGGCTCAGGGGCGCTGTTCTACAACAACACGGCCACCTCTCTGGCGTTCAGCGACGGCGCGGTGACCAGGCAGGTCACCGGATATAACCCGCTCGTGGCGCACGCCGCGGGCGTGATCGTGAACGGGGCCAGCTCAGCGATCCTCATCGACGGCACCTCGACCACGGTGTCGCTGAACAACGTGACGGTGACCGGGCTTACGCTCGGCGGAGACAGCCAGAGCAGCTTCCCGCATGACGGCACCATCCTGGAGGCGCTCGCGGTCTCCGGCGTCCCCTCGGCGAGCGCGGTCAGGAACCTGTTCCGCCGCTTCCGGCACGAGTACGGCACCCCGTAACGGCGGCGCCTGGCAGGCCGTGCGCTCTTTTCCGCGCGGCTCGAGCGTGTCCGCGTGGTCAGCATCTCCGGGCCGCTGCAGGCCCGCGCGCAGCAGCACATTGGACGCGCGGAGCTATGGATAGCTGACGGTGATCTCGGCGAGGAAGGTCCTGCCGTTCTGCCGGCTCGTGGCCGAGAGGTAGCTCTCCGCGGCCGGGTAGTCGTACCGCGTGTCCATCGCGTTGTAGATGCCGATCACATAGCGGCTGTGGAAGCGCTGGAGCTCCCCGGACACCGTGAGGTCCGCGACGATCGCGCCCGCTGTCTCGTCGGCCGAGCTGCGGCCGATGCGCCGGGGCGCCTCCAGGTTGATCCGGAGCCCCGCGGCGGCGAGCCGCTCCACCACCGGGACGACGCCGCGAAACGACGCGAGGTGCTCCGGCGCGTTGATCAGCCGCTCGCCGCGCCTGAGCTCGCCGCGCTGGTAGCCGTACGTCGCCGCGAGCATCCAGCCCTGGCGCCACTCGCGGCGGAGCTCGACGTCACACCCCGCCACGAACGCGTCTCGACGGCTGTTCACGTAGCGCACCACGCCGGGCACGCCGGGGATGTCCTCCGCGGAGGTGATCCTGTCCGACAGCTTGCTCGCGTGAACGGCGCCGAGCGCGGTCCAGTCGTCGCCGATGCGCTGCGAGTACTCGATCTCGGCGGAAGCGATGGACTCCGGCTTGAGCACGAGGCCCCGCGCGGGGTCGACGGCGGGCACCTGCGTCTTGCCGTCGGTGTAGAACTGCTCGGAGATGCTCGGGGCGCGGAAGGCGCGCCCGCCCATGATCTTCAGGACCCCTCCCGGCGCGGGCCGGAGGATGACCGCGGCGCGCGGCACGACGATCGGCGCGAACGTGCTGTAGACGTCGAGGCGCGCGCCCCACGAGAGGCGGACCCACGGGGCGGGCGAGCTGTCGAGGATGAGGTAGCCGGCGCCGAAGCGGTACGGCACGGGCTTCGTGTGCGCGCGGCCGTCCGCGAGCACGCTGCTCAGCGTCGCCTCGGCGTGCTCCTGCACCTCGCCGCCGCCGGTGACCCTCAGCCAGGGGAGCGGCGTCCACGCCGCCCTGAGCTCGCCGCCCAGCCAGGTGCCGTGCTGCTGCTCGAAGACCGTCCCCTCGTCGAACGCGTAGGCGCCGTGCCAGACGAAGCGGTTCACGTGGGCGCGCGCCATGAGCTGCAGGTCGGGCGTGAGCCGCGGCTCGAAGCGCACCTCGGCCATCATGTGCGCGTCCTCGTAGCTCGTCCCGAGGTCGTTGAGCCGCGTGCCCACGTAGCCGATCGGGACCAGCTGCTCGCGCGCGTGGTACATCCACTGCGCCGTGAACGGCCCGTACCAGGCGCGCCCGGACGTGCCGCCGGCCCGGAAGGTCTCGGCGCGCTCGGCGATCTGCACGCGCGGCCCCTCGCCCGGGTCCCGCAGCGCCACAGGGACGTCGAACCCGTCGGAGCGCGCCCCGGAGACGCTCGCCTGCACGCCCGCGTCCCTGCTGGCGTTGTAGTGGAACCCGGCGCGCGCGTGGCCCACGCCGTCGTAGTAGGTGCCGGCCGAAGCGTGCGCGCTCGTGGGCTCGTCGCGCCCGCGCGGGACGAGGTTGACGATGCCCGAGAGCGCGCCCGTGCCGTAGAGCAGCGAGCCAGGGCCGCGGACGACCTCGATGTGATCCACGTCGTGGAGGTCGTCGCGCGCGTCGGAGCCCACGAACGAGGCGTTCAGCACGTTGTCGTTCGTCGAGTGGCCGTCGGAGAGGACGAGGAGCCGGTTGCCGTAGTCGAGCGGCTCGCCGAGCCCGCGGATCCCGGCCGAGTAGACGACGTGATCGTTCGAGAGATAGATGCCGCGCGTGCCGCGCAGCGCCTCGGCGATGGTCGGGTACCCGAAGGCGCGCAGCTCGTGCTGCTCGATGACGCTGATGGATGCGGGCGCGTCCTCCAGGCGCTCGACGACGCGCGAGGCCGACGACACCTCCCGGAGCGGCGCCAGCGTGACGTCGCGCAGCTCCGCCTGCTGGCCGGCCGTCACCTCGATCGTCCGCTCGACGGGCGCGAAGCCCCGCAGGCTGACGCGGACGCGGCGCCGGCCCACGGCGACGCCCTGGATCACCGACGGCGTGAAGCCCATGGGGCGGCCGTCGATCTCGACGAGGGCGTCGGGCTCGTCGGCGCGCACGAGGATCGAGCCGGTGAGCGGGCTGAGCGTCGCCGTGATCGGCACCGTCTCGTGCGCGGCGACGGTCAGCGGCTGCGGCGCCGCCTCGAAGCCCGGGCGCGAGAAATGGAGCACGTGGCGGCCCGGCGGCAGATCGAGATCGCACGGGGCGGTGCAGGCGGGCGGCGCGCCGTCGTGGTCGACGTGCACCGTGGCCTCGCTCGCGCCGCGCACGTCCACCCGCACGGTGCCGACGATGCGGCGGAGCACGATGAGGACCTCCTTGCTCTGCCCCAGCTTCACCGGGACGTCGTCCACGGCCACGGGCTCGTAGCCCGCGAGCTCGACGAGGATCCGGTAGCGCCCCTCGGACATGGCGAGCCGGCGCGGCGCCGTGCCGCGCGCGCCGAGGTCCTTGCGATCGACGTAGATCCTGGCGCCCGGCGGCGACGTGACGATCTGGAGCACGGCCACGCGCGGCGCGATCCGCTGGAGCGCGGCCTGGACCTCGGCGACGACCTCCGGGTCGGCCTCGCCCTCGAGCGCGTCGTCGTAGTACCGGTGCGCGTCCGCGAAGCGGCCCAGCTCCTCGTAGGTGAGCGCGATGTTGAAGACGACGTTGCGGTTCGGCACGAGCCGGTTCGACGCGAGGAAGTGCTCGAGGGCGGTCTGGAACTGCCCCTGCTTGTAGAGGTCGCGGCCCAGGTCGAAGTGGAGGTCGGCCTCGTCGGCCTGGCCCTCGCCGTCGGCGCGGGCGGCGGGGGCCTGGAGCAGGGCGCCTGCGAGGAGGGGCACCGCGGCGAGCCTCCACCGGCGAGCGCGCGTGCTCGAGGGCGCTCGACGCATGCCGCTAGCGGTGCTCGCGCAGGCGCGTCGCCTTCGTCGGCGCCGGCTCGCTGCTGGCCGGGTACGGCGACGACGGCGCGAGCACCGCGCGCGGGCGGCCCGCCTTCGCCGAGCCGAGCGGCGCGAGCGCTGCGCCGGCCGTGGCGAACCCGCTCGCCGCGGCGGCCGCCGCGGCCGTGGGCGGCGAGGCGACGTCCGGCGGCGGGAGGGACGAAGGCCCGGGCTCCTCGCTCGAGGGCGCGGAGGGCTCGCCCTGCGCCGGCGCGGCCTGCGAGGCCGCCTCGCCGGCGGGCGGCGCGCCCGCGGCCGGCGCCGCGCCGCGCCCGAGCCACGCGGTCGCCGCCATGCCCCCGAGGAGCGCGACGAGCGCCGCCGCCGCGAGGGGCGCGACCAGGCTTCGCCGGCGCCGCCCCTGTGGATCCCCCGCGGCGGCGCGCTCGCCCCGCCTGGACGGCGCCGCCGTCGGCGCGAGCGACTCGTCCGGGGGCAACGTGTGCACGGAGGGAGGTCCGGCAGCCGGCGCCTGCGCGGGCGGCACCGACGGCGAGGCCGCCGCGGTGGGCGTGAGAGGAACGACCGACACCCGCGCGGGCGGCACCGACGGCGAGGCCGTGGCGGTGAGCGTGAGAGGAGCGACGGACACCCGCGCGGGCGGCATCGATGGCGAGGCCGCCGTCGCGAGGGAGGGTGGAGCGACGGAGGCCCGCGTGGGTGGCATCGAGGAGGCGCGCTCCTTCGCCTGCTCGCTCACGCTGTGCCGGGACCCACGCGTGGGGCCGATCGGCCCGGTCAGGGTCTCGGCTTCCTCGTCGATGGCCCGCGGGCGGTCCGGCGCCGGCGGCGCGTCGACGGCCTCGTTCCCCATCGCCCTGCGCAGGATGCGCGCCACCGTCTGGCGCGCGGACTCCGACCCGAGCGGCTCGAGCAGCGTGGCCAGCTCGGCGATCGTCTGGGGACGGCGCGCCGGATCCTTCTCGAGGCACATCAGGATGACCCACTCGAGCGCGAGCGGGATCTCTGGCCGGTGGCTGCGCGGGGGCACGGGCGCGTCGGTCACGATGCTGACGAACAGCGCCGAGACGGACTCGGTCTCGAACGGCAGCCGCCCTGTCAGGAGCTGATAGAGCGTCATGCCGAGCGCCCAGATGTCGCTGCGGGCGTCCACCGTCCGGGTGCTGCGGATGTGCTCCGGCGACATGTAGCGGGGGGAGCCGAGCACCACGGCGGATGCGGTCAGCTGGGCGTTCAGGCCGAGCACGCCCTCCTCGGACGCCTTCGAGATGCCGAAGTCGAGCACCTTGATCAGGGTCGAGCCGTCCTTGCGGCTCGCGAGGAAGAGGTTGCCCGGCTTGAGGTCGCGGTGGACGATCCCGAGCGAGTGCGCCTCGGCGAGCGCCTCGCAGGCCTCGATCACGTAGCTGACCGCCTGCTCCACGGGCAGCGGGCCCCGCGATTCGAGCAGCGCCTCCAGATCGATGCCATTCAGGTACTCCATCACGAAATAGGGCAGATCGTCGTCGGTCTGCCCCACATCGATGACGCGGGCGATGTGCTCGCTGGCGATCGCCGCCGCGGCCTGCGCCTCCCGGAAGAAGCGCTCCGTGGCGCCGGGCGTGGTGCGCCCCTCGGGCAGCAGGAACTTCAGCGCGACGCGGTGGCGCAGCGAGAGGTGGTGCGCCGCGACGACGATCCCCATGCCGCCGCGGCCGAGCACCCGCTCGACGCGGTACTTGCCGCCGACGACGTCCCCGACGCGCGGAATCCTGCGCCATGAAGCCGGTTCCGCCGCGTCCGAGCCTGCGTGGGCCATCGGCCGCCAGTATACACCAGCACCTCTGGGACCCGGCACAATCTCGGCCGTCCGCCGGCGTCGTGTGCGACACGCCCGCTCCCAGCCCCACCCGCTCTGTCGGGCGGCGATCCAGGCGGGGTGTGGCGCCGCGCGCTCGCAGCAGCGGTTGCGCGGCGAGCGGCGGCGGACGGGGCAGGGGGCGCGCGAGCCGGCGGGCCGCCCGACAACCGCCGAGCGGGCTCCGTCTTTGCGCACCGCGTGGTGGTTCGTCTTCCGTGGATGACGCGCATTGCTATGCTGGCCAACGGTCTCTCAGCGAGGTCACATCGTGAACGAATTCACCGTGATAGGGCCCCTCCTCGGCGGCGCCCTCATCGGCCTGGGCGCGTCTCTCCTCCTGCTCTTCAACGGGAGGGTCGCTGGCATCAGCGGCATCGTCGGAGGGCTGCTCTTCCGGAAGCCTGGCGATACCGCCTGGCGCGCGGCGTTCGTCGCGGGCCTCCTCCTCGGCGGCCTCGCGCTCGCCGCCGCGCACCCGGTCGCCTTCCCCTCGGCGGGGGGCGGCGGCTCGCTCGGCCTCGTGATCGTCGCCGGGTTGCTCGTCGGCTGGGGCGCGCGGCTCGGCAACGGGTGCACGAGCGGCCATGGAGTCTGCGGCCTCAGCCGCCTGTCGGTCCGGTCGCTCGTCGCCACGCTGACGTTCATCGCGACCGCGGCCATCACGGTGTACGTCAGCCGGCACCTGCTCGGGGGCGCGCGATGAGGCAGAGCGCGGTCGCGTTCCTCGCCGGCTTGCTGTTCGCCGTGGGGCTCGGCGTCTCCGGCATGACCCAGCCGTCCAGGGTCATCGGCTTCCTCGACGTGGCCGGCGGCTGGGACCCGAGCCTCGCGTTCGTGATGGCCGGCGCGGTCTTCGTGCACTTCCTGGCCTACCGTGTCCTTCGCTGGCGGCGGCGCGGCGGCGGCGCCGACGCGGCCGGTCTTGCCCGCGCGCCGCTGTTTCCCCTCCTGGCCGATCGCGCGGACGTCCCGACCCGCGCCGACATCGACGCGCGCCTCGTCGCCGGCGCCGCGCTGTTCGGCGTCGGCTGGGGTCTCGCGGGGTACTGCCCCGGGCCGGCGCTCGTCTCGCTGGCGAGCGGATCGGGCGCCGTCCTCGCGTTCGTCGCGGCGATGGCCGCCGGCATGGCGATCGAGCGTTTCACCTCGGCCAGGGCGAGGGGCGAAACGAGCGAGCAGACGACGGAATGAACGGCAAGTGAAGCAATTCGTGGTTTTCTTGGCGTCTTATGGCGTCTTGGCGGTTCAAAAGACCCCACCTTCGGCCAATGCACCCCACCACCCCCTGATGAGCCGCTCACCGTCGCAGCCAGCCCGTGCGCTCGACCATACCAGCCGCGCACGAGCTCGCGTCACGGCTGTGCCGCGAGCCGATCGGGATCTGCAGGCCAGAGCAGGCGGCGCGCGTTGTCGCGGTAGATCTTCTGCAGCACGGGCGCGGGCAGGCGCATACCGTAGATCCTCCAGAACCCCTGGCGGCCGTTCGCGGCCTCGGTGTCGAAGTAGTCGTCGTCGGTCTCGAGGAAGCGCGCATAGACCTCGTAGCCTGCGGTCTTGGCGCTCTTGAGGTCGGTGCCGAAGAGCACGCGGTCCTGGTAGCGCACGAAGAAGCGGTGTGCCGCGCGCGGCTGCCGGCCCAGCTCGCTGATGCTGGCCGACATGTCGACCTGCAGATTGGGGAAGCGATCGAGCCAGCCCGCGAGCTGCTTCAGGTCTTCGGACGAGCTTCCCATGTGCGCGCCCACGAAGGTGACGTCGGGGTGGCGTTCGATCACGCGGTTGCGCTCCTCGAGGAGCCGCGCGCGGGTTGGAAAGCGCGTCCGGTCCGCGAACGACCAGCCCGGGAACTCGTGCAGCTCGTGCCAGCGCTCGTTCTTCGCGTCCAGCGGGGCGAAGAACGCCGCCGGGTCGGCCACGTGCCAGAGCACGGGCCGGCGGTAGCGCGCGCACGTGCGCCAGACCGGCTCGAGCTCCGGGCTGTCGAGCGCGACGCGCCGGCCGTCGGGCGTGCGCACCGTGAGCCCGAGCTCCTTGAAGATCTTCAGTCCCTTGGCCCCGGCGTCGAAGTCGGTCGCGAGCTGCGCGGCCACGCGCTCGCCCCAGCCCGGCGCGCCCACGAGCGCGAGGTCGAGGTTGGCATAGGTCAGGAAGCGCCCTGGATAGGCGCGGTCGAAGCGCTCGAGCTCGCGCAGCAGGCGCTTGCCCGAGGAGCCATCGAGGTTGATCAGGGTCTCGACGTGGAACGCGTCCATGCGCGCGACCTCGGCCGCCACGTCGACGACCCGGTGCAGGTGCGTGTGGACATCGACGGCGGGCACGGCCAGGTGGGTGATCGCGGTGCGCTCGAGCGCCAGAAGCGGTACGGGCTGCCAGTCCGCGAGCCGCAGCGCCGCGATGCCGGCGGGCCGCGACGGCGCGGCGAATGGCGCTTCCGGGCCGCGAGCGCACGCCGCTGGCATGAGGAGAACGAGCATGAGCGCTGCGATGTCCGCGCGGGACACGAGGCGACCTCCGGACGCGAGCATGACGGAGCATAGCGCGCAGGAGGCCGCTCTCGGCATGATATGCTGAGGAGCGCAGGCGGACGGAAAGGGGGCAACGTGCTTCGACTTCGCTTGGCTCTTGGCTACGCGGTGCTCATGGCTGCAGCGTGCGGCAACGATGTGCGCGAGCCGGGCGCGACGGGTGGTGCTGCCGGCAATGGCTCTGGCGGCAGCGGTAGCGGCAGCGGCGCCGGCGGATCCGTCGCGAACAGCGGCGAGGGCGGCGCCGGCGGCTCGGCGGAAACGGCCGGCGCCGGCGGCGACCCGGGCGGCAGCGGAGGCAGCGTCGCGGGCGGGGGCGTGGACAACGCGGCCGACCCGTGTGGGGGAGCGTTACCGATCACGTGTGGCGATCGTTTGAATCACAGCACGACGAGCCAGGGGCGCGCGAATGTGTGGACGGGATACGACCGGACCGCTCGTGCCGAGTCGGGGCGTGAGACGGTCTATGCCTTCTCCTCGACGACCGAGTGCATGGTGGTCGCAAGGCTCGAGAACCTCGCGACGGACCTGGACCTGCTGCTGCTGTCCGCCTGCGACCCCATCCGGTCGAACGAGATGGCTTCCTCGACCCCGCTGGATCTACAGACCGTCGAGACGGTGAGCTGGACGAGCGCGCCAGGCCAGACATCCTATCTGGTGGTGGACGGCTACGCCGGGGCCGAAGGCAGCTACACTCTCTCGGTCGACTGCGCGTGTCGATGATCTGACCGCTCCAATCGCGCCGGTCCTGCCCGTCGCGCAGCGGTCAGAGCTGCGCGACGGCGGCTGAACCCCCTGGCCGGGGAGCTGTGGCGCACCGGGGACCCCGACACCGTCCACAAACTGCGCCACGTCCAGCACCCCCTTCGGAATATGTCACCGTCACGCTGCCCATCCATCCCCTGAAGGGACGGCGGCTTGCTGTGGTCGCGTCCGTGCGTGGCCAGGATGGCCGGCGGTACGTCGACGCCGAGCATCCGCAGGGCTGGACGATCCGTCTTCCGGTTGAGTGGACCGATCGAGCCGCCACATGGGTAACGCCGCGGTTGTACGGCCGCGAAGTCCGTCTGGATGCTCGCGGTTTGCTTGAGCTCGCTGGCGCCGTGCGTACCGCCCTGGACCTCCACCGAGAGACGCCCAAGACAGAGGCGGTGGCACCCGAAGAAACGAGACAACCCGCCCATGCCTCGGCCGAAGATCCCTCGGTGGTCAGCGCTCCCCGCAACGATGCAGCGAGATCTGCTGGGCGCGTGGGCCACGCTCGTCCTCAAAATGCTACGCGTCGAGCCCACACCCGTCGAGGTCGGCCATGAGCGACAAGATCCAGCCGCAGCATCTGGAGCGTCGAGCGATGGTCTACATGCGCCAGTCCACGCTCCGTCAAGTCTACGAGCATCCTGAGTCCACGTCCCGGCAATACGCACTGAAACAGCGTGCGATCGAGCTTGGCTGGTCTGCCGACCGTATCGACGTGATCGATGAGGACCTTGGTCAGAGCGCTACAAGCGCGCAGTGGCGCACCGGCTTCCAGCGGCTGGCCGATGATGTAGCGCACGGACGCGTCGGAGCCATTTTCGCGCTGGAAGTCTCACGGCTCGCCCGCTGCTCAGCGGACTGGTACCGGCTGCTTGACTTGTGCGGCCTTGCCGATGTGATTCTCGCTGATGAGCACAGCGTCTACACTCCACGTGATTCCAACGATCGGCTTCTCCTTGGACTTAAGGGTACTATGAGCGAGGCAGAGCAGATGTGGATGCGCTTGCGACTGCACGGCGGAAAGCTCAGTAAGGCGCGTCGCGGAGAGCTCTTCTTTCACGCTCCAGGCGGCTACGAATGGGATGAAGCTGCGTGCCGTTTCCGACTCGATCCGGACGAGCACGTCCAGCGTGCTCTCCGACTCGTCTTCGAGCGCTTCCGCCTTGATGGGAGCGCCTATGCTGTGATGCGGTACTTCGCCGATCGCGGACTCAAGATGCCGGCGCGTAGCATCGCGACAGGCGAACTGCGCTGGGGGCCTCCGCGGCATGGCACAATCCTTCGCATATTGCACAACCCGACGTATGCCGGCGCGTATGTCTTCGGTCGACATGAGGAACGCCTCGCGCTTGTGAACGGTCAACCGCGCCGCCGCGTGACACGCCTGGCGCAAGAGGCATGGAAGACGTGCCTCCGCGATCGCCATCCGGCCTACATTCCATGGGAGGAATTCATGGCCAATCAACGAAAGCTGCATGACAACCGGACCCATCAAACATCACCTGATCAGCACGGCGCCGCTCGTGAAGGGCAGGCCCTGCTCCAAGGCCTCGCATTGTGCGGCAAGTGTGGTCATCGCATGGTCACGAATTATCAAGGCACGCTGCGGCGGGCATACTACAGATGCCGGACCCCGATCACGCATACCGGCGGCCGGCATGTGTGCTGTACTGTTTCGGCGCGGGTCATCGATGAGGCGGTCTCAAGGCTCTTTCTGGAGGCGACCCAGCCGCCCGATATCGAGATTGGTCTGGCTGTAGTCCGCGAAGCAGAGCGACAGTCAGACGAGGTGAACCGACAGTGGAAGCTGCGACTGGAACGGGCACGGTATGAGGCACGGCTCGCGGAGCGCCGCTATAAGGCAGTTGATCCGGACAATCGCGTCGTCGCGCGCACGCTCGAACACGAATGGAACGAGAAACTTCGTGAAGTCGAGGCGTTGGACCGAGAGCGCCAGGAGATGTTCCGACGTGAGAAGGTCAACATTACCGATGAGGACCGCCGTCGCATCTTGTCGCTTACCAAGGACCTCTCTCAGGTCTGGAACGCGCCATCCACCACGCACGCCGAGCGGAAGAATCTTCTTCGCATGCTCGTTCAGCAAGTCACCTTGAGTCCCATCGAGGTCCCTGCGCGCATGACCCGCGTGCAACTGCTCTGGAAGACGGGTGTGGTCAGTGACTTTACCGTCCCGCGGCACAGCAAGCCCATGGCCGTGGTGACGCCCCCCGAGGCGATCGAGCTTATCAAAATGCTCGTCGCTGACCAGAAGCCCGATCGGGTGATCGCCGACGAACTCAACCGCCGCGGGCTGCGCACAGGCCGCAGCGCTCGATGGAGCGCGATGTCTGTGCGCTGGATCCGCTGGCGCCACGACCTGCGGCGCCCCAGCCTCCCATCCCCCTCCGCACGTCAGCCGGACCGGCGCGCCGACGGCCTGTATTCTATCCACGGCATCGCTGCACGCTTCCACGTCACCGAGCACGCCGTGCGCTACTGGGTCGCCAAAGGCTGGCTCAAGAGCGTCGAGGGCGGTGGCCTTGGTCGTACGTTATGGTTCAAGCTCGACCGGGCAACGACCAAACGCCTGAATGAGGCCAAAGCCCGCGGCTATGGTCCGCGACCTCGAAGACATTCCCAAACCAGCATGCAGGAGGAGAATCAGTATGCGTAGGGCGTCCCGGTCAGAAGTGTTACCAGGGCTCCGCTCGTACAACTGTGCGGCCCCGTCGACCCTCCTGCGCAGCGCCGTCGGCCGTCCTGCGCAGCCCGTTGGCCTTCCTGCACAAGACCCGGCGCCCTCCTGTGCGGCCCCGTCGACCGTCCTGCGCAGCCTGGGCGCCTTCCTGCGCACCCCCGTTGGTGTCCTGCGCAACATTTGCCCTTGTCCTGCGCGGCCTCCGCGCCCCTCCTGCGCGCCCTCGCTGGTGTCCTTTGTCACCATCGTCCGGCTCCTGGGCAGCCCCGTTGAGTCTCCTGCGCAGCCCCGGCGTCGTCTCGCGCGCCTTTGGTGTATGTTGCGCAACTTTTTCTCCCTCGTGCGCCCCCTCCGCCAGCTCCGTGGCCTGCTGCCCGCGGCGCAGCCGCGGCGGGCGCGTCGCCAATTCTCCTCGATCGTTTGAACGCCGCAGCGCGCCCACGTCGTGCGTCGATCCACGCTCATGACAGCGACAGGAGCGACGATCCCGGTGTCGCGTGACCGATACAATGAAGCGGTTGACAGCGACCGAACTCTTCTGATTTAGGACATCGGGGGCATCATTCACCCGGGGAGGGCGGGACGTGCTGCTGAAAACTGACACGGGCGCTGCGGACGGACGCCAGCGCGGTGGCCGCCGATGACGGCCATGATGCCGTGATCGTGGGCACCGGGATCGCCGGCGCGATCGTGGCCCGGCGCGCCGGTCGCTGCCTGTCGTCGGCGAGCGATAGCGCCGCGGGGGCAACGCGGGGTCGCGAGGGATCGGCCGATCGCGAGGCCGACCGAGGGCCCCTCGGCGGATTCGAGGGTTGCGTCGAGCCCGTTCGGTAAGCGATAGAAGTCCCGGAGGAGGAGCGCATGGTCGGGATGGGGAGGGAGATCTGCGGCGACCTGAGGATCGCCGAAGAGCGCGAGTGGCTCGTCACCAACGGCATCGGCGGCTATGGCTCCGGGACCGTGGCCGGCTCGCTCACGCGCGGCTACCACGGGCTGCTCGTCGCCGCCCTCCGGCCGCCCGTCGATCGGTGGCTGATGCTGGTCAAGCTCGACGAGGCCGTCATGTACCGCGGCGCGGCCTGGGACCTCGCGACCAACCGCTGGGCGAGCGGCGCCGTCGCGCCGAGCGGCTTCGTCAACATCGAGCACTTCGCGCTCGAGGGCTCGATCCCTTGCTGGCGCTACGCCTGCGCCGACGCGCTGCTCGAGAAGCGCGTCTGGATGGAGCACGGCCAGAACACCACCTACGTCGCTTACACCGCGCTCCAGGCGCGCGAGCCGTTGCGCCTCACCGCGCGCGCCATCGCCAACAACCGCGTCTTCCACAACACCGGCACCGTCGCGTGGCCGGCCGAGGTCAGCGCCGCTTCGGGCGGCGTCCGCGTCGTCACGGCCGGCGACGCGCTGCCGCTGTTCCTCAAGCTGGAAGGCGGCGCGGCCACCCCCGCGACGGAGCTCTACCGCGGCTTCGCGCTCCCGGCCGAGACGGCGCGCGGGCTCCTCGACCGCGACGACCACGTCCACGTCGCGACCTTCGAGGCGACCCTCTTGCCCGGCGAGACGGTGGTGTTCCTCGCCGCCGCCGGAGACGGCACCACCGCTGTCGATCCGGAGGCCCTCCCGCGCCGCCGCGCGCGCGATCGGGCCCTCCTCTCGGCGTGGAGCGGGGCGTGGCCGTCGGGCGCGGCCGCCGCCCCCGGCTGGGTCTCGCAGCTCGTCCTCGCCGCCGACCAGTTCGTCGTGGACCGCGCGCAGACCCCCGGCGGCAGCCCCGGCAAGAGCATCATCGCCGGTTATCCCTGGTTCGAGGACTGGGGCCGCGACACGATGATCAGCCTCCCCGGCCTCGCGCTCTCGACAGGACAGGCGAGCATCGCCGCGCCGATCCTCCGCACGTTCGCCGCTTTCGTGGATCAAGGGATGTTGCCCAACCGGTTCCCCGACGGCGCCGCGCGCCCCGAATACAACACGATGGACGCCACGCTCTGGTACTTCCAGGCCATCCGCGCCTGTCACGAGGCGACCGGCGACGACGGGCTCCTGCGCGATCTGTTCCCGGTGCTGCGGGACATCGTCGACTGGCATATCCGGGGCACGCGGTATGGGATCCAGGTCGACCCGGGCGATGGCCTGCTCCGCGGCGGGCAGGACGGCGTCCAGCTCACCTGGATGGATGCCAAGGTCGGCGATCGCGTGATCACGCCGCGCATCGGCAAGCCGGTCGAGATCAACGCCCTCTGGTACAACGCGCTGCGGGCGATGGTCGCCTTCGCCGCCCGCCTCGGCGAGCCCGCCGAGCCGTATCAGGGGATGGCGGCGAGGGCCCTCGCGTCCTTCGAGCGCTTCTGGAACGCCGCCGCGGGCTACTGCTACGACGTCCTCGACGGGCCCGCCGGCGCCGAGGTGGCGCTCCGGCCGAACCAGATCTTCGCCGTGTCGCTCCCCGAGAGCCTGCTCTCCCCCGAGCGACAGCGCGCCGTGGTCGACGCGTGCGCGCGGGCGCTCCTGACCTCGTATGGGCTGCGCTCGCTCGCCCCGTCGGATCCGGCGTATCAGGGGTTCTACGGCGGCGATCAGGAGCGCCGCGACGCCGCTTACCACCAGGGCATGGTGTGGGCCTGGCTCATCGGCCCGTTCGTCGAGGCGCACCTCCGTGTTTATGGCGATCCCGACGCAGCCCGCCGTCTGCTCGCGCCGATGGGCGACCACATCAACGCCGCCGGCCTCGGCTCGATCAGCGAGATCTTCGATGGTGACGCCCCCTTCGCGCCGCGCGGCTGCATCGCTCAGGCGTGGAGCGTCGCCGAGGTGCTCCGCGCCTTCACGCTCCTCGACCAGGTGGCGTTGCCCGGATCGCTAAGCCCGTGAGATCCTGATCAGTCGCCCTTGCAGACGTCAGCGCAGGTGCCCGTCGCATCGCTGCACGCGAAGGACGCGCAGTCCGAATCGGCGGAGCAGGGCGAGCCGGCGGCGCCGAGCGGCGCGCACGCGGCGCCATCACACGCCGTGCCGGCCGCGCAGTCGTCGTCCGACGCGCATGGACCGCCCGCCTGCTCGCGCGACTGGCACGTCCCGTCCTGGCTACAGCGAAGCTCCTCCTGGCAGTCGAGGCTTCCTTTGCATGACCCGCCCGTGGCGAGCCGTGGCGCACACGTCCCCGCGTCGGGCGGCGAGGGCTGGTCGCACCGGAGCGCCTCGTCGCAGTCGAACCTCGACGAGCATGGCTCTCCGGCCGCCGCCCTCGCTTTGCATGCCGACGTCGACTGCCCGCTCGCGTCGACGGTGCGCACGCAGCGGTCCCGGGCGCAGTCCCAGTCGTTGCCGCACGTCCCGCCCTCGGGCACGGCGCCGTCCCACGCGTCGCGGCAGGACGGCGTGAACTCGGCGTTCACCCCCAGAAGCACGCCCAGGACTTCAATCTCGGCACAGGGGGCCGCGTCCACCTCGGCGAGGCACGCCTCCGCCTTCTCCGGGACGAAGGTGCCCTTCACCTCGCCTCCGCCGCTGACGGCAACGAGGATCGCTTCGAGCTGCGAGGCGCACGCGTCGGCGGAGCTCGCGTCCAGGTCATGCGCGGCCCGGGTCGCCGCGTCGCAGCACGTGAACGTGCGGTCGCAGAGGGCCTTCGCATAGCTGGAGAGGAAATCGCTGCCTGTCCGCGCCCGCGCCTCGTCGTCCCCGCATCCGGGCACGGCGGACACGGCGACGGCGACGGCCGATAGGAGCGTCGCGAACAAGACAGATCGATGCTTGCGCATGAAGAACCTCCTTGGTTCGATCGTAGATGGAGCGCCGGAGCCGAACCAGCGTGAGCGCCATGGCAAGATCCGGAATCTCCTCGCCAGGGGGTCGAGTGGTTGGCCGTTCCACGAGATCGAGCCGAGCCGGCGCCGGGCGAGCGCGTCTGTTGCGCCCCTTCAGTCGTCGTCCGTTCCTCCGGGCTGATCGCCCTCGCGCGCGGGCGAGAGCGGCCCGTCGCGGAGCTCTCCCAGCACCTCCGCGAGGCTCGACGCGACGTCGGCGAGCGCCGCGTCCACCCGGTCGGCGTGTGTCCTGAAGCTCAGGATGCACATCCGCAGCAGGAACCGCCCCCCGGCCACCACCCCCGTGAGCAGCACCCGCTGCTTCGCGTTCACCCGCGCGAGGAGGCGCCGGTTCAGCGCGTCGAGCGCCGGCCCGTCGTCGACGCCGGGCGGGCGCGCCCTGAAGGCGAGGAGCGACAGCTCGGGCTCCGCCACGACCTCGAGATGCGCCATCTGCCGGAGCGCGCCGGCGGCGCCGCGCGCGAGCGTGAGCTTCTCGTCGAGCTCGGCCCGGAAGACGGAGGCCCCATGCATCTTCAGCGGCAGCCACACCCGCAGCCCGCGCGCGTCGCGCGACAGCTCGGGGCTGATCGCGCAGAAATCCACGAGATCGTCCTCTGCCTGCATCGGCGGCATGTACGACGCGGAGAGCGCGTGCGCGCGCCGCAGCGCCTCGCGATCGCGCACCGCGAGGCAGCCCGTCCCGTACGGCAAGAAGAGGCTCTTGTGCGGGTCCAGCGTCACCGAATCGGCGCGCTCGATCCCCCGCATTGCCGCGCGGCCTCGCTCGGTGAGCGCGAAGAAGCCGCCGTACGCCGCGTCGACGTGCAGCCAGAGGCGCTCGGCCTCGGCGAGGCCGGCGAGGGCGGGCAGATCGTCGATCGCGCCGGTGCCCGTCGTGCCCGCGGAGGCGACGAGGAGGAAAGGCGAGAGGCCGCGCGCCCGGTCGCGCGCGACCGCCTCCGCCGCGGCGTCGGCCCGCATGCGGAAGCGCCCGTCCACCGGGATCTCGCGCACGGCCTCCGGCGGAAAGCCGGCGAGGAGCGCGGCCTTCGTCACCGAGTGGTGCGCTTCCTCCGAGGCATAGAGGGTCCCTCGCAGGAAGTCCGGCGGGAGGCGCTCGCGGCGCGCGGTGATCACCGCGACGAGGTTCGCGAGCGAGCCGCCCGTCGTGAGGATCCCCCCGGAGCCCTCGGGCAGGCCGAGCATGGCGCAGAACCAGGCGATGACGTTCGCCTCGATCTGCACGAGCAGGGGGGCGGCCTGGAAGACGCCGACATACCGGTTCACCGCGTCCGCGATCAGATCGGCCACGGCCGCGTGAAAGAGCCCGCCGCCCGGGATGTACCCCATGTAACCGGGGGACGCCGTGTTCAGGCTCATCGGGATGAGCTTGCCGAAGAGCTTCCGGAGGAGCTTTTCATAAGGCACGCCGCGCTCCGGCAGCGGCTCGCGGAGCGAGCGCGCGACCCGCTTGCCTCCCCGCGTCGCGTGCATCGGCTGCTCCGGCAGGCTCTCGATGTGCCGAACGATGCGGTCCATCGCGAGCTCGACCATCTCGCGCATGGCGTCGCCCGGCAGCTCGAGCGGGTGGGGGCCTGACGGTGGTCGTTTCGGGCGGGCCAACGCGCGGCATCCTACGTCATCGCGCGCTCCACGGCGGGCGGCGTTCGGGGCGAGAGCGCCGCGGGGACGCCGCGAAACGTCCAGCGACGTCCAGCGACGTCCAGCGAGGCGAGCCGCCTCGTCCGGGGTGGGCGCCGGCCTGCGATCGACGCACGAGCCGGGTCCTCCGCGAGCTCGCGGAGCGTCACGCGCGTCCGTACCCTCGTTGCCCGTGCACCACCACCGCGCGCATCTCGCGCTCGGCGTCTTGCTCCTTGATGGTCTCGCGCTTGTCGTGGCTCTTCTTCCCCCGCGCCAGCGCGATCTCGACCTTGGCAAGGCCGCTCTTGAAGTAGAGCCGGGTCGCGACGGCGGTCATCCCCTCGCGGGCGATCGAGAGGTCGATGCGCTCGATTTCGCGCCGGTGGAGGAGGAGCTTGCGCGCGCCCTTCGGCACGTGGCCGAAGGCGGCGCTGGCCATCGCGGCGATGCTCACGCCGTGCAGGAACACCTCGCCCCGGAGCACCGTGCAGAACGAGTCGGTCAAGTCGGCCTTGCCGGCGCGAAGCATCTTCACCTCGCTCCCCTTGAGGACGATGCCCGCCTCGAACCGGTCGCCGAGGTCGTAATTGAAGCCAGCGCGCTTGTTGCGCGCGATGAGCGTCTCGCCAGGCCTGGCCTTTTCCTTGGGCACGAGGGGATCTTATCCGTCGATCCCCAGCGCGGCGAAGCGCCGGGCGAACGAGAGGCCCGACGGGAGCAGCGGGCGCGCCTCGGCGAAGGCCGCGCGCGCATCGGCCTCCCGGCCGGCGCGCGCCAGGAACCAGGAAAGCAGAGCGCCTCGAGCGCCCAGAAACGTCAGCGCGCCGAGCAGGCTGCCGGCGGCCGCGATCCCCCGGCAGGGGGGCGTCATGGCGGGGACGGCGACGAGGCCCCCGGGCTCGCCGCGGTGGCGAACGCGATCCCGCTCTGCAGATCGCGGCGGGTCACGATGCCGGCGAGATCGATATCGAGGCGGACGATGGCCTGGGACACCTCGGGCCGGATGCCCGTCAGGACGACCTGCGCCCCGAGCAGCCGGACCGCCCGCGCCACCTGCAGGAGGGCGCTCGCCGAGGCCGTGTCGATGTCCGGCACGCCCGTGACGTCGATGATCGCCACCCGCGCCTGCCGCTCGACCACCTTGCCCAGCAGGTTCTCCATCATCTGCTGCGCCCGCGCCGCGTCCAGCGCGCCCACCAGCGGCAGCACGAGGACGCCCTGGCTGATGGGCACGATGGGCGACGACAGCTCCAGCAGCGTCTTCGCCTGCATCCGGAGCTTGTCCTCGAGCTGCTTTCGCTTGGTGATCACCTCCGAGAACAGCACGATCCCGCCGATCTCGCCGGTCGTCGTGTGCCACGGGAAGATCCTCCAGCTCCCCCACTCGACGTGCCCGTCGGCCCGCGGGAAGGGCTCCTCGTCATTCCCTTCCGAGGCCCCTGCGAGGCAGCGCTGGTGGATGGCCTTCCAGTGCTCGGGCATGTCGGGGAAGATCTCGTAATGGCACCGGCCAAGGACATCTTCTTCGCGCAAGCCGAAATCCGCCAGGTGGCGGTGACTGGCCAGGATATAGCGCATGTCCCGATCGAACATGGCAAACGCGGCGGGTGTGTAGGTGACAAAGAGGCGCACATGCTCCTCGCTCCGGTGCAGCGCAGCGCGGAGGTGATCCCGCTCTTGGTCCGCCTCCTCCAGCTCCCGGATGCGCTGCCTCAGGCGCTCGTTTTCCGCAATGACATCTTTGTGATCCGATTCACCGTTCATCCGTGCCCCTTGCTCTCTTCTGACCTGTATACCAAAAGCAGCGGCACAGGTCGCGGCCCGGGCTCCTGCCGCCCGGGCTCCCGCCGCCCGGGCTCCCGCCGCCCGGGCTCCCGCCGCCCGGGCGCCCGCCGCCCGGGCGCCCGCCGCCCGATCCGCCGTCGTTCCCCGCGCCGCTGCAGCCCGCCGCGAGCAGGAGAGAAGTGAGCAAGCCCAGACCGAGGGACAAGCGCCGGTACATTCCAAGGACATCGCAATCGGCGCGCCGTCGGTCACCTGAGCATAAGACAATCGATCGTAGGAGTTGCATCCGGAGTCGATGGCATGTCAGGCGGTGGTGTGCCAGGTGACGCTGCACGCCCTGACGACGTGATCGAGGTGCGGCGCGCGCCTCATCGGCGCGCTGCCTACGTGGAGGTACCGTGTTCACCTGTCGACCGATCCTCCAGCCGGAGGGCTCGCTCGCGGTGAGCCAGGGATCGCTTCCCTCTGCTGCTCACTTCCTCGGCGCGACGGCGATGGTGCCCTTGATCATCCCCCATGCCGCACTCGAATCGGAGCTCTCCTGCCTTCAGCTCGGGGAGGTCGATGGTCACCGGCTGTCCGGTCGGCAGCTCCTTGCGGATACCGAGGCTCGGGAAGACGACCTCCTTGGTGCAGTCACCGCTGTCGTGGCGGACGAGCCTGAGCTCTAGCACTACTGCGGGAGCTTCATCGCGGAAAGGGAGGAACCGCCAAGGACGCCAAGAACGCCAAATTCACGGGGAATGAACCACTCGCCTGACGCCGGTACGGACGACGGCCACGTTGAAGGTGATCAAGAGGCCAAGCCGGAGTCTTGCCGTCTTGAGATATGACAGAACCTGCGCAACGTGGATCGCGGCGATGCACTCGGTGGCCTTGAGCTGGACGACGAGCTGACTATCCACCACGAGATCCATACGAGCCTGGCCCACCAGATTCCCCTTGTCGTCCACGCCGATGGGCACTTGCCGGGCGAACGGAATGCGGCGCAGGGAGAGCTCGACGCAGAGCGCTTCCTCGTAGACGGCTTCGAGGAAGCCGGGGCCGAGAGTTCGGTGTACTTCGAGCGCGGCGCCGATGACCCAGTGAGCGAGGCGATCCAACTCCGCGTCGGGCTCGCTCCTCACTTCTTTCTTGGCGTCCTGGGTGTCTTGGCGGTTCATCTCGTGTCTATCGCCATAACCCCGCCCTCAGCTGCGTGCTCCGCCGCAAAACGCGGTTGGCACGTTGGATGCCCTCGAGAGGAGCGCCATGAAGAGCCTATCCCAGGAAGAGATCCGCGATCTGGCCAGGGTCGTCCTCGCGACGAAGCCCGACGAGCTGATCTGCGACGAATGGCTTGAGCACGCGCCGCGGTACGCCGAGCTCGTCGCGGAGGGCGCCCCGGTGCCCGAGGCGCTGGTCGAGGCCGCGCAGCACCTCGACCTGTGCCCCGAGTGCGCCGAGGAGCTGCGCGCCTGCCTCCTCGCGCTGGCGGCGCGCTGACGACCGGAAGTGCCGATTCCATCGCCTGGTCGGTGAGTGAGGCTCCTCCGTTCGCCTAGTTATCGAAGAGGACGTCCGCGCGGCTGTCCGCCAGCGCGTCGTTGCTCTCGCTCCTCCTCGGACCTCCGGCGCCGTGATAGCGGAAGCCGCTGTGGCCCTGCGCCTGGCTCAAGGAGGCACCAGGGACCGCGTCCGTCACGATCATCGGTTGCCCGACGACCGTGGGGAACGCCCCAGGGTGCGCAATCCTCGCGGGGGTTGCGGCGGTCGCCTCGGTGTGAAGACCGGAGTTGGCCTTCAGGTTCGAGGTGGCGGGCGTCGATGCGTGCGCCATTGCCCCGCCGACGAACAACAACATACCACTGATCGCCATGATGTTCTTGCGAACCATGCTCGTCCCCTTTCATTCGATCGTGTGACGTTTGTATCCATCGGACATGATATCCGCGAATGTCGAGCGCATCGCCCGCGCGAACGAGGTCTCCGCAAGGCTCCGCGCATCGAGCCGGCGCCCAAGTGGCGTCAGGACGCCCCGAGCAAAAGCACGCGTCGTGCCCGCCTCTCGCGCCGCCGGCCTGGCGCGTACCGCCGCCGCATCACCGAGCCATGGGCGGGGCGCCGCCGGCTCGACGGCGAGACCCGCGCGCAGCCTGCGTGATCGAGCAAACCGTTGCGCGCAACCTTCTGCCCGGTTTATCACGCTCCTATGCCAGGAGGTCGCCACCTCCGGCGGCGACGTGGCGCGACGGGCCAGCCCGACCAGCACAGGCCAGCTGACGCCGCCATCCGGTCGACGGCGAGCTGCGCCTGGAGCCAGGGGAGAAGGTCCCGGTCCGCCTGGACGGGCGCGAAGGAGATGAACGAATACCGGCCGATCAGGGCGTCTCGGAGAGCCGCGGCGTACACCGGCCCTCCGAGCACACCGCCGTCATTCCCTCCGGATACACGGGCGCGCAGGGAGGGCACGCGACGATCTCTTCAGGGCAAACGAGGGCGCCGAGATCCCCGCTCTGGTTGAGGGCGACGATGCCTTTGCCGTCGCACGACTCGCAGCACCCGACGCCGTCGCGCAGCGCGCAGTCCGCGTCTTTCGTGCATTCCGTCAGCGGGGATTCGCGCACGTCGACGACGACGCAGCGCCCGCTCTCGCATGTGGCGGCGAAGTACTGGGAGGTGCTCTCGGCCTCGCCGACCTCCGGGCATCGCTCGCACTGCGTGTCCCCGCACCCGCTGGCATTCCAGAAATCCGCCACCGCGTCGCGGTGGAGGGCGACGAACGCGCTGGCGTCGACCGGGTCGCAGGAGGCGCAGCAGCGCGGCGGCGCGAGGACGCAATCGCCCGGCGCCGCGCATGCATCCATGTCCGTGGTGGTGCCCTGACAGGTCTCCAGGCACGCCGCGAGCGACTCGAAGCGGTTCGCGTTGCCCTCGCAACCACCATAGATGAACGGAACACACTCGCCGGTGCCAGGGTCGTGCCAGTAGCTCGGGATCGCCGCGTCGCAGGGGCCGGTCTCCTGCGGCAGCGCGCAACGGTCCGGCGATTCGCCGCCGGCGCCGCTGCTCGCGGCCGAGCCGCCGCCGCTGCCAGCGACCGAGCTGCTGGAGCCGCCGCCGCTGCCAGCGACCGGGCCCCCGCCGCCCGGGCCCCCGCCGCCCGGGCCTCCACCGCCCGATCCGCCGTCGTTCCCCGCGCCGCTGCAGCCCGCCGCGAGCATGAGAGAAGTGAGCAAGCCCAGACCGAGGGACAAGCGCTGGTAGTTTCCAAACACGTTGCAATCGGCGCGCCGTCGGTCACCTGCGCATAAGACAATCGATCGTAGGAGTTGCATCCGTGGTCGATGGCATGTCAGCCGGTGGTGTGCCAGGTGACGCTGCGCGCCGTGACGACGTGATCGAGGTGCGGCGCGCCCCTCTCCGGAGCGCCCCCTACGTGGAGGTACCGTGTCCCACCTGTCGACCGATCCGCCAGCCGGGGGGGTGGCTCGCGGTGAGCCAGAGATCGCTTCCCTCTGCTGCTCACTTCCTCGGCGCGACGGCGATCGTGCCCTTGATCATCCCCATGCCGCACTCGAATTGGAGCTCCCCTGCCTTCAGCTCCGGGAGGTCGATGGTCACCGGCTGCCCGGTCGGCAGCTCCTTGCGGATACCGAGGCTCGGGAAGACGATCTCCTTGGTGCAGCCGCCGCTGTCGTGTCGGACGAGCCGGAGCTTCAGCCGCTCCCCCTCGACCGCGGCGATCTTGTCCGGCACGAAGGCGCCGTGGACCATGATCTCGACCACGCGAGGGGCCTTCTGCGGCTCGGCGCTCGCGGGCTGAGAGCAGCCGAGCGCGGAGGCGACCGAGGTGATGCCGAGCGCGATCGAGAAGATTGCGTGCGTGACCTTCATGAGAAGCTCCTTTCAGGTGCCGCGGGAGGACGCGCGGGTCTCCGTCGCATTACAGTCGAGCGTGGGAAACCGGCTCGCCTGCCGGGACCGGCGACGCGCGCCCCCGCCGGGCCCTCGTCGGGGAGATTGACTTTCGGAGCGCGTTTGGATTTCTTAGCCCCATAGCCGGGCGACACTGTCCCGACCCAGGGGGAGGCGACGTCTTGCCGTACCGCGACAAGCTGGATGCTGCTTCGGGCACGGGGAAGCTGATCACGGTCCGCCGCTACCTCGATCCGGTCGCGGCCCAGATGGACCGCACGCTGCTCTCGGCCAACGGCATCGAGTCCCACGTGTTCGAGGCGGCGAGCTACAACCCGATGCTGAGCGGCGCCGCCGGCGGCACGCAGCTGCAGGTGCGCGAGGGCGATCTCCAGCGCGCGGAGGGGCTGCTCGAGGTCCACCCCGGCGGGGAGTCGGCCAGCAACGACGACGAGGAGGCCGCCGGGGTCCGCTGCCCGCGCTGCGAGCTCCCCTACTGCTTCCACGAGCGCCTGCGCCTCGAGGGCTCGAGCGCCGCCGCCGCGCTCGCGATCCTCGCCGCGCCGCTCATGCTGTTCCTGCCGAGGCGCTGGCACTGCCACAAGTGCGGCCATGTCTGGGACGATCCGCAGGCGGGGCCCGCCGCGATGACGAAGCTCGAGGAGGGCGATCCGCGACCGGTCTTCCGCCTGCGGCGGGCGCACTCGGGCATGGGCCTGTTCCTCGGCCTGCTCGCGGGCTTCTGCGGGGCGATCCTGGTCGCGGCCGCCCTGCCGCGCGGCGCCGGTGGGGGGCTCGCCTTCGCCGTGCTCCTCGGGGCGCCGCTCGTCGGCTGGGCCGTCGGTCACTGGTGGCAGTACGATCTCTGCTCCGAGCCGGGCTGCCGCACGGCGCTGGCGTCCGATCGGAGCGAGTGCCCGCGCTGCGGCGGTGCCATCGCCGGCGTCGTTCGGTCGGCTGACGAGCACCACGCGGCGGCCGCGGATTTCCGGCGCGAGCTCAGCGCGCTGCGGGCGGCGGACCGGGCGCGCGAGGGCGAGAGGAAGAAGCGAAGGAAGAATCGGCCAGCCGGCGCCGCGGGTTGAGGACGAATGGCCCTTGCCCCTCGAACGTCTTGGCCGCTTGGAGGATGTCGCCCCCATGCCTGACGGCGCTCTCACCGCCGTGGTCGATGACACGATCTGGACCCTGGACCGCCCCGTGTGGTTCAGCGGGGTACGGATGCGCGCCCGCACGACGGTCGTACGCCTCGAGGACGGCAGTTTGCTCCTGCACACCCCGGCCCCTCCCACCGATGCGCTGGCAGAGCAGCTACGCGCCCTGGGCCCCGTGCGCTGGCTCCTGGTACCCAACTGCTGGCATCACCTCGGGACACCCGCGGCGGCGGCCCGTTTCCCCGAGGCGCGCGTGGTGGGACCGGCGTCGGCGCTCGACAGGAACAAGGCGTTGAGAATCGACGTGGATATCCACGACGCCCGGTTCGGCGAGCTTGTCCCCGAGCTCGAGGCCTTGCCGCTTCGGGGCGTGCCGTTCTGGGACGAGACAGTGCTCTACCATCGGCCGACGCAAACCCTGCTGGGCGCAGACATCGTCCTTTGCGCTTGCGCCAAGGACCACTGGACTTTGCGTTACGCCGCGCGCCTTACTGGCTTCTACGAGCGGGTGCGCGTGCCTCCCGACGCCAGAAAGAAGATTCCGGACAGGAGCGCGGCGGCGCGCTCCATCCGCGCCATGCTGGAGCGACCGGCCCAGCGCCTCATCGTGGGGCATGCCGAGGTCATCGAAGAAGGTTGGCGCGACGGCCTCGCACGAGCCTGGCGACTGGAGGGCGTGGAGGTGTAGGTTGACAGCGCCGCTTCCATGAGGCTCTCGCCGAGCGAAAGCCCCGTCATAGCTCGAGCGAGAAATGAGCCGCCAAGGCGCCAAGGACGCCAAGAACAAAACACAAAACACAATCTTGGCGCGCTTGGCGGTTCAAATCCCTGCTCTTTTCTGGGGTTTCACCCCGTTTGTCGCTCTAGCCGGAGCGCCGGAACAGGCTCAGCAACCGCCGGAGCAGCCCCGGCTTCGCGGCCGGCGCGCTCGCCGCCGGCGCCGGCGCCGCCTGGTCGCGGCGTGTCGACCTCGGCGCCGCATCGCGGGGCTTCGCCACGGCGGCGTCACGGGGCTTTGCTGCAGCGGGAGGCGCTCCGGGCTCCTCGCGGGCGGCCTCCACGCGCTGGTCCGCGGTGGGCTCGGCCGCGCGGCTCGGTGCCTGCTTCGCTGCCTTCTTTTCGGCCCGCGCCTGGACTCTGGCCTTCATTGCCTCCTTGGCGGTGAGCGCGGGCTTCTTCTTCCGCGGGAATGCGGCGCTCGGCGGAGGCACCCATACGGCGTCCCGGCGCGGCTCGGGGGTCGCCGCCGTCTCCGGCGCGGGAGCCGGCGCCACGCCGCGCGTCTCGGCGGGCTGCGGCCGCCGCGACGCCCTGGAGGCGCCGGCCTCTCCCGCGGCGGGCGCGCGCTTCGCCTCGGCGAGCGCGGCGTTGCGCTCCGCCTCGCTCTGCGCGGGGTCTGCGGTGGCGGCCGCGCGCTGCTCTCGCGTGGCGGCGCCCGGCGCTGGATGGGCCGCGGGCGCGCGGGTCTGGGTAGCGCCCCCGGCGCCTGTCCGGCCGCGCGGCGCCGCCCCATCCCGCGCCCACCTGGTCTTGTCCGGCGAGCGGCGCTCGGCCGCGTTGCCGTCGCGCGCCCCGCGCTCGGCCGGGCCGCTGTCGTGTCCTGCGCGCTCCACCGGCCCGCGCCCGCGCGCTCCGCGGTCGGCAGGTCCGCGCTCCGCTGGCCGCGCCGGGCGCCGCGGCGGCGGTTCCTGCGCGGGCGCTGGCGTGCGCGGCCGGCGCATGTCGATGACCCGCGGCGGCCGCGATCGAGCCGGCGCAGCGGCGGCAGGCGCAGCGGCGGCCGGCGCCGCCACGGCGTCTGCCGCGCTCGCTGCGCCCGCCGTCGTGGTCGTGCCGCCGGAAGAGGCCTCCGCGCCCGCCTCCGCCGGCTCTCCGGCGGCTTCCGTCGCGCGCTCCTCGGCGGGCCCCGCGCTCTCCGGTTGCCCCTCCCCGTTTTCCGCTGTGCTTTGCTCGACCATGGGGCTCCTCCATAGCGTTGTCGGGCGCTCCGCGAAACCGGATCTCACCGCCTCGCACGCGCGGCCTGCGCGGTGCGTCGCGTTCGAAGAGGGAAAAGAGGGATGAGGCGGCCGCGCCGCGCGAAGCTGCGCGCCGCGCGCCATTGCGGCAAGCCGGCCCGGTGCGCTCGGCCCCGGCCGGCTTGCCCGGCGGCCCGGCTACTCGCCCAGGTAGGGGACGAGGTTGACGGTCTCGCGATCGAGCTGGTGAATCCCGAAGCGGCCGGCGGCGAACAGGACCTCCTCGCCGCTGGTCACGAACCTCTCGGGCCAGCCCCAGAGCGGGAAGAACGCCTGTGCCTTCGGCGCCTCGGGCTGCTCGAGGGAGATCGCCAGGGCGCCGCCCGGCACCTCGAAGAGCGCCCGCATGTCCGCCGTGTGGCGCAGCGACGCCCACGAGGCGAGTCGGACGGTGGAGAGCTCGTCGAACTCGGGGATCGCGGGGTCCTCCTCCTCCTCGTTCTCCGGCGCGGGCGGCGGCGCCTCATCCGCCGGCGAGAGCGTTGTCAGCTTCTGGTTGGGATCCCAGCCAGCGTACCACCCGCTGCTCGGACGCCAGATCAGGCTGTGGGACAGGACGGGCAGCCCGCGGCCGTCGATGGAGATCGCGTTGACCTGGCGGTCCGGGAACTTCTGGTACTCCTGCAGGTACGCGAGCCCCTCGTGCACCTCGAGCCGCGCGATCGCCGTCTCGATGAACTGCTGGCCCCACACCCTGTCCCTCGCGAAGATCGACGCGCCCTGGATCGCGAGCACCTCGCCGGGCACGTTGATCCCCGGATCGAGCGCCGGCTGCGACGGGTTGGTCAGGTCGAGGTGCGTGAGGAAGTACTGCGTGCGCGGGCGCGGGTCGTCCGGCGCGCGCCCCGCGATCGAGCGCTTGATGTTGAAGTAGAGCTCCCCGTTGTCGTTGAGGACGTTCACGGTCTCGTTGTCGTCCGGCAGCGCGACGGCCGGCGCCACGGTCGGGTGGTCCGGGTCGGAGAGGTCGACCACGTGGATCTCGATCTGTGCCCAGCTGCGGCGCGGGACGTACTCATAACAATACGTCGACGTGATCCCCACGATGTCGTTCCGGTCGACCTCGACCGGCGTGCAGCTCGTGTCCGCGCCGGGGTGGTCCGTGCACTCGGCGAACCCGCCGTTGCAGTACTCCTCGCCGCCGATGTTGCGGCACGTCCGCTCTCCGGCCATGTACGTGCAGCCTTCCTGCCCGAAGCAGCCCGGGTTCTCGACCGAGTTGGTCCGGCACGCCCAGCCGACCCCGAGGTCCTCGGAGTGGCCGATGACGCGCAGGAAGGCGAGGGCATCGCGCGCGGGGTGCACGGTCGAGAACGAGCTCCCCCCGCCGTAGTAGGCGCCCGTGGCGGGGAGATCGCTCGTGTCGAGCGTGCCCGCCCGCCGCGGCGCGGTCGGGTCGGACAGGTCGATCACCTCGAGGTGGGTCACCTTGCCCACCCAGTTCTCGAAGGTGGTCGTCAGCGACACGAGCAGGTTGCCCACCTGGTGGAGCTGCGCGTCGGCCGGCAGATCGAAGGTGGCGATCGGCTGCGCGAGCTGGGTGAGCCCGGCGCTCGGCACGACCTCCGCCTTCATCTTCCGGCTCTCCGCGGGTGTCCAGTAGAGATCGTAAGGCATCTTCACGCGGACGCGGTGCTCGCCGAACGCGAAGACCTTCACGTAATCCGGGGCGAGATCGAGGTGTCCGAGCTTCTCTGGCGTGTCGAGCTTGTCCTGCGCGTAGAGGGTGAGCTCCTCATCGGAGACGTTCGCGGTGGCGATGTCCTCGGCGCGGAACGTGCGGCGCGCGGGGGTCCCGTGCTCCATCACGCCGCGGCGGGTCAGCGTGGTGTCCGAGAAGGTGAAGATCTGCACGCCGGAGAACGGCCGCCTGGTGTTGTCCACGGTCCTGCTCGCGGAGAACGGGAGCAGCACGAGGCCCGTCTCGGGCTCTCCGGTCGCCGCCACGGCGTCCACGGCGTCGTCGAGCACGGTGAACGCGCGGTGATCCCAGTCGGCCTCGGACCAGCTCCAGCCCTGGGCGCCGCCGTCGATCTCGGCGCGCGCCACCAGGGGATCCTGGCTCGTCAGATCGGTGATGTCGTAGAGGCTGGCCGCGAGCTGCCGGCCGTTCTGATCGTTCACGCCGATGCCGATCAGGCGGGTCGCGCCGAAGACCGGGCGGAAGAAGTTGTTCCACCCGGACACGATGAACTCGCTCTCCTCGGTGACGTTCCCGCTCGGATCGATGGAGAAGGCGTGGAAGGGATCCTGGCGCCGGTAGGTGACCGCGAACGCCCTGTCGTCCAGGAAGATGGCGCCGTAGAGCGACTGTTCGGCGCCGAACTCCTCGCTGTCGATCGGCACGATGTTGTCGGGATCGGCCGCGTTCCACGTCTCGAGGTAGCTGGGCGTCCCGTCGGCCCACTGCGGACCGGAGAAGACCCGCAGCATGTTGTCGCGGAAGTCCATGTGGAACTGGGAGCGCACGTAGCTGGCCGTGCTCACGCTGTCGCGCAGCACCATCGACCCGTCGCGGTTCGAGATGTCGATGATCGAGATCTCGCTGGGATCCTGCGACCAGCTGCCGCCGTTGCGCGCCACGAGGAGCACGTCCGCCTCCGCGTGGATGGCGGTCACGGTGTCGCCGAGCTCGATCTCGCTGCGCGGGGCGAGCGCGTCGGCGCCGACATCGAAGCTCCGGACGAGGGTCTTGTTGACCCACTGGAACTGCCCGGGGTTGATCTCCTCGAGCTCCGAGCCGTTCGAGGCGATGTAGAGCGAGCTCGCGCTCTCGCCGCGCGCGAGGCGGCTCGTCATGATGGCGCCCGTGACCGGGTATTGTGACAGGAGCTTCGGCACGGCGCGGTCGGCGATGTCGATGAACAGGACGGTCCCGCCGGTCCGCCGCTCCACGGTGAGGCCGTCGGCCTTGAGCTGGTAACCGGCCCAGTCGTTCAGGAGCACGACCGCGCGGTCGCCGACGACGTACATCTCGACCGGGGTGCCAGCGATCTGCATCTGGCCGAGGAACTTCGGGTCCGACGGGTCCTGGATGTCGATGACCTGCAGGCCGCGGAAGGTGTTGAGGTTGAGGATCTGCCCGTTGCCGAGGACGCGGTAGATGTCGCCTTCCTCGAGCTCGCGGCTCTCTTCCTCTTCTTCCTCCTCCTCTTCCTCTTCTTCTTCCTCCTCGCCGAGGTACCCCTCGGTGAAAGGATCATCGGCCGACACGAAGTCGGTGGGCCCCTCCGGGGTCTCGGGCTCCTCGGGCTCCTCGGGCTCCTCGGGCTCTTCCTTGGGAGGATCAGGCTCCTCCTCCTCGGGCGGAGGGTTCTCGTTCTCTTCTTCGGGTGGGGTCTGCTCCTGGGGCTCGGGCTTGTTGTCGTCGCTCCCGCATCCCTGTCCGAACAGCAAGAGCAGCGCGGCCATCACGCTGGCCTGCGCTGACAGCACACCTCTGAATAGTGCTCTTCTCTTCGCCACTGCTACTCCTCCCTGGTACCTCGATCGAGGTACGGAGACTGCACACATCGATGGGTCAACCACGGTTCAACGTGGTCGGAACGTCGCGGTCCGAGGGCGGCGGTGCGGCGAGTCTCCGGCGAGCGGTCGAGGGCGCGTCCGGCACGGCGCATCCCGCGATCGAGCCGGTCTTCGCGGCTTTGCGCTACCTCGGACCGTAAGCTTGCATCCAGTGGAGTATCCACCTTCTGGAGGAGCCGCTCAACGTGGAATGCTCTGACGGAACGGAGGCAGAGCGGATGGCTCCGCATGACGCAGGATGGGTTCTTGGGTGGAGCGGAGCGCCGGAAGCTCACATGTGGCGGCGTCTGCCCACACGACGGCTCGGACAGCGCTGGTTGCCGTCGACCCGAGCCGGTCTGCGGGGCGCTCGACGCCTTCTATCGTGACGTCGAGCGGCGTGGGGCCAGCGCTCGTCGCGCGCCGGTCACGCGGCCTCTTCCTTCTCCTCCGCCCGCGCCACCGGCAGCGCCACGAAGAACGTCGACCCCTTCGAGACAACGCTCTCCACCCAGATCCGCCCGCCGTGGCCCTCGACGACCCGCTGCGCGATCGCCAGCCCGAGGCCCGTCGAGCGCTCCCCCCCGGTGCTGACCGTCCTCGCCCGCCCGAACGGCCGGAAGAGCTTCCCGAGGTCCTCCGCCGCGATCCCGGGCCCCTCGTCCTTCACCGACAGGATCACCTCGGCCCCCCCGCCGGCGTCCTCCCCCCGGCCGCCGTGGACCCGGACGCGGATGGTCGTGCCCGGAGGCGAGTAGTGGATGGCGTTGCTGATGAGGTTGTTGAGCACCTGCTCCAGCTTGTGGGCGTCGACCTCGACCCGCGGGACGCCCTCGTCGCTCTCGACGACGAGCTCCATGTTCTTCTGCCCCGCCAGCACCATGTTGAGCGCCACGTTGGACTCGACGAGCTGGACGATATCGGTGCTCTTCCTGTCGAGGTTCAGCTTGCCGAGCTCGATCATCGACACGTCGAGCAGATCGTTGATGAGCGAGAGCATGAATTTGCTCGAGCTCCTGATCATGTTGACGATCTCGACGCCGCCCTCCTTGAGCAGCGACGACGGCTCCCCGCGCCGGTGGCTCATCAGCATGAAATCGCTGTAGCCCAGGATGACGCCGAGCGGGTTCCTGAGGTCGTGGGCCGCCATGCCGACGAAGCGGTTCTTCTCCTCGTTCAGCCGGACCAGCTCCGCGTTCTTCGCCGCGAGCTCCTCGTGCATCTGGAGGAGCTGCCGGTTGCTCTCCTCCAGCGTGTCGGCGTACTGCTTGAGCTTGAGCTGGCTCCGCTTGTGCTCGATGGCGTAGCGGATCGTGCGCTCGAGGATCTGCGCGTCGAACCTCCCCTTCACCAGGTAATCGGCGACGCCCGCGCTCATCGCGGCCATGTCGATCTCCTCGTCGCCGACCCCCGTCAGCATGATGATGGGGATCGCGCAGCCGACGTGGTTGGCCTCGCGCACGACGTCGAGGCCCGTCCGGGCGTCGAGCCGGAAGTCGAGGAGGCAGACGTCGTAGCCGCCGGCGCGCAGCGCCCGGATCGCCTCGTCCGAGCTGCTCAGCCACGTCACGTCGTACCGGGTGCGGGGAGCGTCGCGGAGGAGCCTCCGCGTGACGAGGTGGTCGACCTCGTCGTCATCCACAAGCAGGACCTTCATCGCGCTGTCGTTCATCGGGAGCCTCGACCACGCCGGACATCGGCGCTCTCCCGCCGGCAAGCTTCGCGCCACGCCGCCGGTTCTACCCCCGCCGCGGCGGAGGCCCGGGTCTTCGCCCCGCCCCTCATGGCCGGCGCTTCTGCTCTTCCGCGACGCCCACGAGCGCGCGCGCCAGGGTGATGAGCTGCCCCGCGTCGAACGGCTTGACGAGGAACGCCGACGCGCCGAGGCGCGACAGGCACTGCCAGTCGGCCGCGCCCCCGGTCCCGGTCGCCACGATGATCGGGAAATCCCCTTGTGGGAGCTGGCGCACCGCCGCCGTGAGCGCGATGCCGTCCAGCCCGGGCATGTCGAGGTCGAACACGCCGAGCGACGGGCGGTTCGCCTCGATGGCCGAGAGCGCCGCGGCGCCGTCGGGCGCGGTCTCGATGGCCGCGCCGGGCAGCGCCTCCGCGAGGACGCTGGCGAGGAAGCTGCGGAACGACGGGCTGTCGTCGGCGACCAGGACGCGCGTCGTGCGCGCGTACGCCGGCAGGGCGCCGCGCGCGTCGAGCAGCGCCTCGCGCAGCGCCTCCGCGCTCGCCGTGCGCTGGTCGGGCTCCTTGGCCAGCGCCGCGAGCACCGGCGCGTCGAACGACGGCGGCAGATCAGGGCAGATCTCGCTCGGCGGGATCGGGGGCTGATACGCGTGCTGCATGACCAGATCCACCGTGCTCGTGCTCTGGAACGGCAGGCGGCCGGCGAGCAGGTAGTACGCGACCACCCCGAGGGCGTAGACGTCGATGCGCGGCAGCAGCGCCGGATCGAGCTGCCGGCCCAGCGCCACCTCCGGCGCCAGGTACGCCGGGGTGCCGGAGAAGGCGAGCTCGACCCGATCGCCGCGGGGGATCCGCTTCGCGAGCCCGAGATCGGCCACCACGACGCGGAGGGCCTGGCCGACGAGGATGTTGCTCGGCTTCACGTCGCGGTGGGCGATGCCCGAGGCGTGGATCGCCGCGACGCCGAGGCAGGCCTGGTCGAGGACGCTCAGCGCCTCGTCGAGGCCGAGCCGGCCCCCCTTGCTGTGGACATGCGTGTCGAGCGTGACCCCAGGCACGTACTGCATGACGAAATACGGCGCGTTTTCATACTCGCCGAACGCATAGATCTCGACGACGTTCGGGTGGTGGACGCGCGCCATCGCCCGCGCCTCCGCCAGCAGGCGGGCCTGCATCTGCGCGTTGTCGAGCTGCTCCGGCCGGAGCAGCTTGATGGCGACGTCCCGCTGGAGCTGCTCGTCGCGCGCCAGGAGGATGACGCCCATCGCCCCCTCTCCGAGGCGACCGACGATGCGATAGACCCCTCCGAGCAACGTGCCCTCGGGCGGCACCTGAACCGGGCTGCCTCCCTCGTGCAGGCTCGAGCGCGCCGCGGCCCGCCAGAGGTCCTCGTCGCTCAGCGTGGAGCCGTCGCCGTTCCGCTCGGCCGGCGGCTCCGCCCGCGTGGGGGGACGGTCGCGCACCACGGTGTCGACGCCCTGCAGCGTATCCGCGGCGTCGGGCGCGAGCGGCGCGGGGGGATCGCCGCCGTTCGCGCTTCCAGAGCTGAAGCCGGGCGAGCCGTCCGCCGCGTCTGCCATGGTGCGCATGATACGTGCCCTGCGCATGCCTATCAACGGAGAGCGACACGCGCTCCAGCTGCGAAGCGCGGTGCACGCGGCGGTCTGACGGCGCCTCGCGGGCGCGTCACGGTCAGGCGGGATGTCGCTGCTGTGGCAGGATGCCACGCTGCGCGGCGACCGTGGCTTTGCGCCGCGCTCGCCGGCGGGCCAGGCCGTCGGGCGCTCCGAGGGCGTCGATCCCTGCGAGGTACGGGCGACGGCCTCGTGCTCGATCTCCTCGGCGGCGTGCCAGAGCAGGAGCGCCCGCGCGGTCGGGTGCGCGAGGTCGAGCGTCCCCGCCTGGAGCGCTTCCTCCGCCAGGATCGCGGCCGAGCATGGCGACGGGCGAACCAGCACGGCGGCAGGGTCGTCACGATCACCTCGGTCGTGGGCTTGCAGGCAGAGCCGGGCCGCATGCCTGCCTGTCGGCGGAAAGGCGGTTGCCGAGGGAGTAACCGTCCGGCGGTGAGGGGCTTTCCGAAGGCCGACGTGAATCGGAATGGCTATACTCGAATGGCCATGAGGACGCTCTCAGCTTGAGCGCCATCTCGGAGAACTGAAGCGCGCGCGGGATGTCGCGGTAGATCGAGACCAGCACCATGCCGTAATTACTATAGATGAAGGAGGACTCTTCGGCGTGCCCGCGCTGCAGAGAGACGCTCACCCCCTTGGCGGTGAGCAGGGCCCAGAGCGCTGGTCGCGAGGTGTATACGATGGGGAACGACTCGGCGATCAGGCCGATGAGCGCCCGCGCGCCACCGAGGCTTTTGCCTTGGTCCCCGCGAGGAGGTTGAGCCGGCAGAGCGCCTCCTTCTCGCGCGGGTCCGTGAGGAGGTGGGCGCCGTGATTGAGCTGGTTTGCGACATCGAAGGCCCGCTCTGCGATCCCCTGCTCTGGCGACCGAGACAAGAGGAGCCGGCCGAGCTGAATCAGGCGCTCTTCATGCAGCGAGAGGAGGAACTGAATGGCGAAGAAGGGGTTGCCGGGCGTCATGAGCCTGCGTCCCAAAAAAGGAAATGCGGCCAACCAGGCAGGCGGGTCTGGCCACGCTTGCCCGGACGGCGCCCCGCGCCGGCGGCGCCGTCCTGCGCGCGCAGGAGGCCGGGATCAGGGATTGTAGCGGCGGCCGCTGCGGTAGCTCGCGATGGCCAGCTCCACCGGGCGGAACAGCGGGGTGGGCAGCGCGTCGAGCGGGTACCAGCCCCAGCCGGCGATCTTGTGGGGCTCGCGCTCCTCGGGCTCGCCGTCGAACTCCTCCGCGAGGAGCTGGATGTCCACATAGTGCTTGCCGTAGGCGAGGATGTTGCTGAGGCACAGGAAGGAGAGCTTCCTGACGACAAGGCCGCTCTCCTCGCGCACCTCGCGGGCGGCGCAGTCCTCGAACGACTCGCCGAGCTCGAGGTGGCCGCCGCACCACGAGTAGCTGCCGTCGCCGTGGCTCCCGCGGCGCCGCGCGAGCAGCACGCGCCCGTCGCGCACCAGCATCACGCCCACGCCCACCAGCGGTCGCTCCGCGGCGTTCCCTCCGACCATCGCCTCTCCCAAGGACACCTCCCCGCACGCGACGCCGTCGTGCGTGGAGCGCGCTCTAGCACGGCGCGCAGCGGCGCCGCTCGGGAGGCGTCGGGTCGACCCGCCGCGCCAGCCGCGCCGCGCACGGAGCCACCCCGCCCACGGAGCCACCCCGCGCACGTGCAAGCGCCGGTCCCGATTGACTTTTCAGTGAACACGCGTACCGTGCCAGACACGATGGATGCGTCCTTGCCCTGGGAGCTGAACCCCGTCCTCCAGCAGAGCCGGCTCGTCCTCCTGGCGCAGACGGCGGTCGATGTCCGCAACAAGGCGTTCAGCGAGGCGAACCGCGAGGAGGGTGACACCAGCTGGGGCATCGGCTGCAAGGCGCACGAGCGGTTCGGTCATTCCCTCTGCAAGCTGGCAGAGAGCGGAAAACACCCCTGGCTGTCCGTCCATCGAGACGGGCTCTATTTCATGCCGCACATCGAGGGCGTCGCCGTGCGCGTGTACCGCGGTCCGGCCGACAAACCCTCGCAGCGGCACCTCGAGGCCGCGCGCAGCGAGCACGGTCGCCGCTCGGAGTCGCGACAGATGGCCTTCTCGTTCATGGGGCAGGAAACCGAGCCGGATGGCCCGTGGTTCTGGATGATGGCCGTGGAGACGGACGTCGAGGGGAGGGCGCTCCGTGCCGTGTTCTTCCAGGCCAACGAGGCCGGCGGGACCCGACACGCATGGGAGGCCCCTGTCGAGAGGGTGTCCGCCGAGCCTGCGCCTGCGCCTGCGCCCGAGCCCGGAGACAAGCCGGCGCGCCCGGCGCGACCGCGCACGGCACAGGGCCAGCAAGCGAAGGATGCGCTCCTGTCGCGCGACGGACGGCCGCTGCTCCGCGCGCAGACCATGACCCTTCCGCTCGTATCACAGCCGAGCTGACGGCCGGCGAACGAGGCGGATCCGCCGGCAAAGGAGGCTGTCCTATTCTATCGCGGGGCGCAGGTTCGTGCGCTCCGCGATGAGGCGGTGAGCACCCGCCGACACACCCGCGCAGGAGCCCGGGTCATACCGGCATGCCCATCGTCCGGCGGAGCGCGTCGAACTCCTCGGTGAAGCGCCCGTTCCGGCCCCGCAGCACGAGCGGCGGCTCGTCATGGCACGACGCCACGGCCTCGGCGTGGCGCAGGGCATAGACAGAGAACAAGGCCGCCTTGCCCTCCTTGGGCACGACGTCCCGCCACGCCTCGAGCGCGAGCCCGGCCGCCGCCGCCGCCGCCTCGACGCGGGGCCGCTGCCGCGCCGCCGCGCAGGCCACGAACGGCGCGCCGGGAGCGAGCAGCCGCGCGGCCGCGACGCAGTAGTCCTCCACGCCGCCGCGGTGCTCGAAGCGGCACGGCCCGCACTGGAGCCGAGCGGACTCGATGCCGGTGCCGACCGGCAGGTACGGCGGCGTCCCCGTCACGAGCTCCGCGGGCACGAGCCCGTCGAGCACCGCCGGATCGCGCAGGTCCCCCCACCGGACCTCGCCGCGCGCGTCGACGCCGTTCCACGCGACCGAGCGCCGCGCCATCGAGGCGCTCACCTCCTGCGCCTCCACGCCCGCGCAGCGCGCGTCCGGGAAGCGCCACGCGGTGAACAGGAGCACCGTGCCGATGCCGCAGCCGAGATCGACCGTGCGGCGCGGGGGCGCGTGCGCGACCCGCTCGGCCGCGAACCAGGCGGTCACGAGGTCGTCGGCCGACCAGCGGTGCCCGTCGAGCCGCTGCAGGATCCGGAAATCGCCCGAGAGATAGCAGAGATCCTCGCCCGGGCCGGGCCAGACCTCCGGGCGATCCGGCGTCGCCGGCCGCGGCCCAGGGGCGACCCACCCGGGCGGCCGGCGCGCAGGGCGCACGACCCCGCCGCGCGGCGCGAGAGAGGGCTGGACATCAGGGGGAGCGATCATCGACCCCATGTACCACGCCCCCGCGGCGTCAGGGGCGCGCGCAATCCCCCCCGAGCGCGCGGCCCCGCGGCGTCAGTGGTTCTTGCAGCCATCCTCGAGCGAGGGATCATCGCAGAAGAGGCACGGGGTGGTCTCGCAATCCAGCGGAGGGCACGACTTGGGGCAGGTCGGCTCGTTCGGATTGCAGTGGATGATCTGCCAGGTGAGCGAGCTCATGTCGTCCGGGTCGGCCGCGCAACTGCACTTGTTGAAGGCGTGCGATGCAATCATGGTGATCGTGTGGCACTCCTTCTCCGGCGTCACCCCCTCTGCCGGGATTGGCGTCGTGAGATCCCACGTGAGCTCGAAGGGGCGCTGTCCGCCAGCCATGGTCCCGGCTGGGAACACTCGTGGGAACGTGACCCTCCGGAACGGGAGCGGGAACGGGGTATCGTCACTGCTGCGCCGCCCATAATCGATGTACAGGACGCCCTGCAGAGGGGTGCCGTTGTCCTCGGATAGCACCGTCGCGCCGAAATTCTTGAAGCTGTCCTGCTGCTCGACGATGTACACGGGTATGTGCTGGGGAGGGAAGGCCGCCGTGAGCACCGGCGCGGTCCGCTCGGGGTGCTCGTACGTCGGCGGCTCGAGCACGAGGCAGCCCGTGGTCGAGGCGGCGAGCGCCGCCGCCGCGAACGAGCGAGCGAGCGCGGCGGAGCGACGCGGGCGCGCCGCGAGGACAGGGGCACGGCGAAGGGAAGGGCGAGACGGAGCGATCATGGTGCGCTGTGCAGGGGCCGATTGGGGGGTGGGGTCCGTGCTGGGTGCTGGGACTTTACCCATTGGGGCGACGCGCGGTTGATCTAGCTGGAATCCGACCGCCGCCGCGCGGGCAGGCGCGCCCGCGGCCCCTCCCTTCGCGCCGCGGCGTCACTTGCGCGGGCCCGCCGGCGCGCGCTCCAGCGCGTAGACGACCTTCACCTGCGTGCCGAACGGGACCTCGCCGGACGACACGGGCGTCCCCATGTCCGCGGAGTACCCGCCGGAGGCGAGCGCGGCGCGGGGGGCGTAGACGGGGCCGTGCTCGACGACCTCGCTGATCGAGACGACGGGGCCGAGCGAGACGCCCTGGAGCTTGGCGAGCGCCTCGGCGCGAGCCCGCGCGTCCGCGATCGCCTTCTCCCGAGCGCGCGCCTCGAGCGGGTCGGTCGCGTCGAGGCCGAACGAGACGCCCCAGACGTTGTTCGCGCCGGCGGCCACGGCGGCGTCGAGCACCGCCCCGACCTGATCGAGCTTGCGGATGACGACCATCACGGTGTTGCTCACCTGATAGACGTGCGTCGGCGGAGGCGGCGCTGCCGGCGCCAGGTCGGCAGGCGGCGGCTTCGGCGCGGGCGGCTGAGGCGCCTTCGGTCCGCGCCCCGCGGGCGCCGCGGGCGCCGCGGCCGGGGCCGCCGGCGCCGGCGCGACCGCCGGGGCGGGCTGCGCGTGGCCCATGGCCATCCAGGGCGGCACGTCGGGCTGCCGCACGAGCTGGATGGAGTAGTTGCTGGTCTGGATATCCTTCTCGGCCAGGCCGGCGTTCTTGAGCGCGGCGAGGATCTCGGTCATGCGCGCCGCGGCGAGCTTCGTCGCCTCGTGCACCGTCGGCGCCATCACCTCGATGCCCATCTGGGCCCGGGCGACGTCAGGCCTCGCGCTGACGTCGCCGCGGCCGACGACCGTGATGGTGTTGACCTCCGGAGCGGCGGCCACGGGCGGCGTCGCCTGCGCCGCGCACGCGGCGAGCAGCGGTGTGACCGAAAGCATGAGCCCGGCGAGGTACGCGCGGGACAGGGAGCGCTGGTTCTTCATGCCCGTGCAACGCGCGCCGCCCAGGCCGGCTTACAGGGGACGCGCGCTTCGGCGCCCGCGCGCTCGCCGCCGCGAGCAGGCAGACCGACGGGCCGCTTGCCGAGCCGCGCCGGCGACGCCCGAGGCGGCGGCGTTGCTCCCCCTCGGCAAGTTGTTCCACGCCGCGCCGGGTGCGCTATGGTCGTTCACGTGCTCACAATACCCAGCGATGAAGAGGCCCTCGGAGGTCTGCAGGGTGCCACGATCGCCAGCGACCTCTCGCCAAGCATCGGCTACCGGATCGTGTCGCGCGCCGGGGCCGGGGCGATGTTCGTCTCGTTCTACGCGGTCCGCACCGCGCCCGAAGGCGAGACGCCCGTGGTCGTCAAGATCCTCCGGCCGTCGCTCTTCAGGCAGCTGGGTCCGTCAGCGGCCGTCATCGTGAAGAAAGAGGCGGTGTCCCTCGGCCGCCTCAACGAGCAGGTCCCTCCGACCCCCTTCGTGGTCCGGCTCATCGATACCGGCACGTTCGAGGTCCGCCGCGGCACGAAGGCGCTCAACCTCCCCTGGATCACCATCGAGTACGTGCACGGCGGCGTCCAGGGCGTGACGCTCCGGCAGCGGGTGCAGGGGACCATCCAGGCCACGGGCCACGCGTTCGATCCGGCGCGCGCGACGCGCGCCATCGAGTGCATCACGAGCGGGCTGTCGGCGGTGCACGACGTCGGCGTCGTCCACCGGCAGCTCACGCCGGAGAGCATCCTCTGCTGCGGATCCGGCGACGACGAGCTGTTCAAGATCAGCGACTTCGGCATGGCGCGGCCGCGCGGCATCCGCGAGACGATCATGGCCGGCGTCGTCGGCAACGCCGGGGTCGTGCCGCCGGAGATGCTGTCCGCCGATCCGAGCACGATCGGCCCGTGGACCGACATCTTCAACCTAGCGTCCGTCATCTTCTTCCTGCTGACGGGCGAGGAGTACATCATCGCGGAGTCGCAGGCGCAGGCGCTCATGGCCGCCATGGCGCGCACGCGCCGGAGCATCGTCGAGACGCGGTGGCTCCACCCGGCGCTGCGCGGCAACGACCAGGCGTGCAAGTCGATCGACTTCGCGCTCCGCTGGGCGTCCACCGGCGAGGCGCAGGAGCGCCTCCAGGAGGCGGTGGCCGTGGCCGCGATGCTCTCGCCGTACCTCCGCCCCGCGTCGCCGATCTCCGCGCTGGAGCAGCGGATCGTGGCGAGCGCGGGGGAACCGCGCGTGCGCGCCGCGGAGGAGGTCGGCCCGATGACCGTCCCGTCCACGCACCTGAAGGCGCCCGTGCAGCTCAAGGGGGAGCTCGGCCAGACGCTGCTGTCGCCGCGAAACGCCAAGGCCGCCGAGCGCCCGAGCCAGGACCGCCCGCTCGAGGCCGAGATCATCAGCGCGCCCCCGCGCGCCTCGCGGGAGCCCGCGCCGCGCCTGTCGGCGGTCGTCGAGCGCTGGACGTGGAGCGTGCTCCACCACCCGAGCCTCGATTCGGTCATCCGGAGCGTGGCCTGGGACGGCTACGGCCGGTGCCTCGCGGCGGGCACGGGGGGGCTGCTCTTCTGGAACGGGACGAGCTGGAGCGAGGCGTCGTCCGGCGGCCTCCCGAGCCCGCAGGGCGTGCGCTTCGTGCACCGGATCGGGCCCGGCCGGTGGCTCATCGGCGGCGACGCCTCGACGCTCGCGGTGTACACGACGGGCGGCGTGACGGGCGTCTTCCAGCTGCCGGGAGAGCCGCAGAGCCACGTCGCGCTGAGCGGCGACCTCGAGGACATGGGCATCCTCGTCTCGACGACGCCGAACGATCCGCGGCCGCTCCTCCACGCGTTCATCGCCAAGCGCTGGCTGCGGCCGATGCCGGCCGACGGCGTCGCGCTCCTCGCCGCGGTCGCGCGCGTCGAGGACGAGCGGTGGCTGGTCGTCGGCCGGTCGACCAAGGGCGAGGGGCTGGTCGCGCTCTACGCGCCGCTCGACTGGCACCTGGAGCGCATCCCGGCGCCGCCGGCGCGGGCGTTCGTCGCGTGCGCCGGGCGGCCCGATCTCGGCGTGGGCATCGCCGTCGGCGCGGAGGGCAGCGTCGTCTGGCGGTACGGGCAGAGCGTCTTCACGGAGATCATCGAGCCGCGGCGCGCCCTGTCGGCCGCGACGATCGACGCGGAGGGGCGCGCCTGGGCGGGCAGCGCGGGGCGCATCTGGGTGCGGCGCGGCGGCATCCCGCCCATGGCCGGGGTGTGGGAGTGCGTCTGGGAGAACGACGCCTGGGTCGGCCCGGTGGTGTCGCTGTTCGTCGACGGCGAGGTGGTCGTCGCCATCACCGCGGACGGCGGGATCATCGAGGGCCGCGTCACCGGCTGACGAGCCCGGTGAGCCGCGATCACCGCGGCGCGCGGTACCTGCCCACGACGATCGTGATGTCGTCGTCAGGGCTCGGGCACCAGCCGTCGACCTCCCGCAGGATCCGGTCGCGGATGTCGTCGACAGGCGCGTCCTGGGCGGCTTCGACGGTGGCGCAGAGCCGCGAGAGCCCGAACTGCTCCCGGTGCGCGTTGCGCGCCTCCGTCACCCCGTCGCTGTAGAGCACGAGCAGGTCGCCGTCCTCGAGGAGGAGCTCGGCGTCCCTGGTCATCGCGTCGATGGACGGCAGGACGCCGACCCACACGCCGGAGCTCGGGATGCACTCGCTCCTCCGCGTCCTCGCGCGGCACACGATGATGTCGTCGTGCGCGCCCGCGAACGTCACCCGCCCGCCGCGCTCGTAGCGCAGCAGCAGCAGGGTCGCGTGCTCGTCGCGCTTCAGCCGGTCGCGGATGTTGTCGTAGATCGCCCGGTTGAGCGCCGAGACGACCTCGCCCGGTCGGGCGCCCGGATCCCTGCGCGTCATGGCCGCGACCATGCTCTGGATCATCAACATGACGAGGCCCGCCACGAGCCCGTGCCCCGCCACGTCGCCGATCCCGAGCCACCCGCCGTCCCGCGTGGGGAGCACGTCGTAGTAGTCGCCGCCGACCTCCGCGGCCGGCCGCATCATCGCGGAGAGCTCGAGCCCCTCCACATGCAGGTGGGCCGGGACGAGCGTGGTCTGGATGTGCTTCGCGACCAGGGTCTCCTGGTGGACCCTCTCCTGCTCCAGCCGCTCGCGTACCTCGACGTGCCGGACGATCTCCCGGTGCATCGACACCGCCTTCATCGCAGAGCCGATCTGGAGGCGCGCCGCGTCGTAGACCATCTCGTTCGCGCCGCCGTTGACGAGCGCGATGCCGTAGTGCTCCGTCTCGCCGAACGTGAGCGGCATCGCGACGACGCTCCAGCGCTCCGACGAGCTCAGGAAGCCGGGCGGCGCGAGGCACGAGGCCGCGAAGCTCGCGGGCGGCGGCTCCACCTCGCGGCTGTTCTCCATCAGAAAGAGCGACTGCAGGGTGGCGCGCTGGGGATCGTCGAAGAGCGATATGGCGACGTGCGTGAGATCCAGCTTCGGCAGCTCCGCCGCGAGCGTGCGCCGGAGGGTGGGCATGCCGAGGCAGGTCGAGAAGAACATCCCGGTCCAGCTGAGGTTGACCGACGCGCGCTCCAGGTACAGCCGCTTCTCGCCCTCGGCGCGCACGGAGGCGTGGCTGATGAGGATGCGGCACGTGTGCCAGAGCCGCTCGAGGCGGTCGTCGGGGGCGCCGCCGGGCGTCCGGCCGATCTTCGCGCGGAGCAGCGTGATCGCGCCCTGGAACTGGTCGAGGGCGACGCCCTCGCGCGCCGCCGCGTCGAGGAGGTCCTGGAGCGCCGTCACGAAGCTGTCCTCCCGCCCGGCCAGCTCCTCCTCGAGCGCCGACAGCAGCGCTCGGGGCCAGGCCTCACGCGACGCCGCCGGGACGGTCACGCACCGCGCGAGCGCGCGCTCCAGCGGCTCCCGCTGCGCGGCGAGGGAGAGCGGCTCGCGGCGCGGAGGCGCCCCGGTCGCGCGCGGGAGGGCAGCGTAGTAGCCGCAGCCGCACGACTCGCGCCGCGTGAGCTCGACGGGGAGGAGGCTGCACTCCGGCACACGCTCGCCGCGGAGCTGGCGCACGACCGTCTCGACGGCGAGCGCCCCGAGCTCCTTGATCGGATGGCGGACGGTCGTCAACGACGGCCTCGTGACGCGCGAGACGGCGACGTCGTCGAACCCGCACACGAGGACGTCGCGAGGGATGTCGATCCCGTGCGCCTTCAGCGTGTCCATCGCGCCGAGGGCCATGTTGTCGTTGCCGGCGACGACGGCATCGAACTCGACCCTGCGCCCGAGGAGCTCGCGCATCGCGCGGCGGCCGCCGTCGATCAGAAAATCGCCGTACACGAAGAGGCGCTCGTCATAGGGGAGCGCGCGCGCCTCGAGGGCCCTCCGGTACGCCACGGCGCGCAGCTTCGCCTCCTCGTTGTGGGCCGGCCCGCTGATGTAGGCGACGCGCTTGCACGCGTGGTCGTCGAGCACGTGCGCGACCGCCGCCTCCCCCCCGACCGCGTTGTCGACGATGACGCTCGGGACGCCGTCCAGCGCGAGCCCCACGCTGCACACGGGCAAGGACGCGAGCGACCGGCAGAACTCGTGCGCTCCCTCGGGGCCGATGTGGTTCGTGAGCGCCGACGACATGATCACCGCCCCGTCGACCGTCGTCGCGCCGATGAGCGAATAGATCCCGCCCCGGGCGTCCAGCGTGTAGCCCTGGCGGGCGCGCGTCTCGCCGAAGGCCACGATGAGGTTGACGTCGTGCGCCTCGGCCGCGCGCTCGACCCCGAAGCGCGCCTCGGACTGGTACTCGCCGCAGAGGTAGTCGGTCAGGAGGGCGATCGTGTGGCGCTTCGCCGCCATGATCTATCGCTCCCCGTTCACTTGTCGTGGATGGAGACGAGGCCGGGGGACATGCGCTCCAGGGCCGCCAGGCTCCGCCGCTGCCATCCGAGCCTCGCGTCCGTGACGAACCGGATCTTGCAGCTGGGGCCCTGGCCGGTGACGCCGGAGATGAAGGCGATGAACGCCTTCAGGCAGCTCGAGTTCAGGAAGTACAGCGCGCGTATGTCGAACTCGACGGCTGCGAGCGAGAGGCGACGGACCTCGTGCTGGACCTCCTTGCAATAGGCGCCGAGCGGCGCGGCCGCCGCCATGTCGCCCGTCCCGGTGAGCTTGATACTCAGGCGATCGCCGAGCAGCGCCGGCTCGATGCCGAAGCTGTCCGTGGTGATGCGATCAACCCTTAGGCTGTCCATTCATCCTCCACCGCTCGAGCGGCGCGTGCGCGATGATCGTGAGCTCGTTGCCCTCGATCTTGTAGTCGACGTCGAGCCCCCCCTCGGCGCGGACGCGCGCGAGGCCCAGGCCGGAGACGCCCTCGACCATCGCTGTCTCCGTGATGAGGTCGTCGTAGTGCTTCAGCGGGTCGCTCGCGGTCTTCAGGTCGAGCAGCCGCTTCTCGACCTCTCGCAGCCGCTCCGGCGACGCCTCGTTGCGCGCGCGGATCTTCATGATGTGCGACCGCTCGTCCTCCTCCAGCGCGAGCTCGAGGCTGACGCGAGGGCCGGTGGAGTATTTGGTGATGTTCTCGGCGAGCTCGTGCGCGGCCATGTAGAACCGCGAGCTCACATTCGCGTCGTCCAGCACCGCGCCGCAGAAGCTGGACACCAGCCGCAGCACCGCCGTCGCCAGGCGCTCGCTCGGAAAGAAGGTGATGCAGAGGAATAGCGAGGCGCTCTGCGTCGGTTCGGGGGATGACACAATCTGTTATATTACGCCGCCCTCGCGCAGGATCCAACCACTAGTTCCGCGGGCGGCGCGGCTTCTCGTTCCGCGCTCGTTCCTCTCTCGTTCCGCGCTCGTGAGCGCGTGAGCGCGGGCGAGCGCGGAAGAAGGCGGGCACACGGAGCGAACTCCGCCATCGCGCCTCCGATGTAATGCGGTTCTCACCTCGGGATGTGATGCGCTTCGCAGTTCGCGCGGCGGCGCGCTTTCCTCCAGGGCATAACGCGACGCGTTGCCCGCGGCGGAGTGGCATGCTCGTTGATGACGAACGTGGCGTCCATCGGTGCCCAGGTGTGTCCATGGATCCGGTGCGGCCACCGCGCGCCTCGCGCACATACGCCTTCACCTGAGGGAAACATCCGGCCGGGCGACCCAGCAAGGAGGGTAGTGCTGTATGGAACAACGATGCTTCTCGCTCGGGCCGCCCTGGCCACTCGGGCCGTCGCGCCGCCGCCCACATCGCTTGGCGGCGATGACGGGTGTCCCCTTTCTCGTGATGCGCGGCGTCCTGGCCGGCGCCGGCGCGGCGGCGGCGATCGGCTGCAGCACCGCGCCCGGGACGGAGGGCGAGCTCGAGCGCCCCGCCGGCGCGATTCCAGGTGTCGGAGAGGGGGATTCGGCGGCGCTCGGAGCGGCCTCGGCGGCGCTGTCGAGCGATGGTGAGCCGTGCGCCGACGGGGCCGCGATGCCGCCCGATCCGCTGCCGCCCGCGCGGCTCTCCGAGACCGGGCTCTACGCCGACATCACGACGGGATCGCGGGCAGCGGGGACACGTGAGTTTCGTCCTGCTCACGAGCTCTGGTCGGACGGGGCGGCGAAGCGGCGCTTCGTGTACCTGCCGCCCTGCTCCACGGTCGACACGAGCGACATGGATCACTGGTCGCTGCCGGTGGGCGCGCGCTTCTGGAAGGAGCTCCGCGCGGAGGGCGTGGCCGTGGAGACGCGGTTCATCCACCGTTTCGGGCCGGGCATCGACGACTGGCTGTTCGCCGCGTACGCGTGGGATCCGGCGAGGAACGACGCGTTCCTCGTCGAGGCGGGCGTCGAGGACGCGCGCGGGACCGCGCACGACATCCCGCGGACCGCGGACTGCTGGGAGTGCCACGGAAAGCTCCCGGAGCGCGTCCTCGGCTTCAGCGCGCTGCAGCTGAGCCACGATGGACCGGGCGAGACGATGGCGTCCCTGAGCGACGCCGGGCGGCTCACCGTCCCGATGCGGGGAGGGGTGCGCCCGCCGGGCGACGCCCGGGCGGCCGCCGCGCTCGGCTATCTCCATGCGAACTGCGGCAATTGCCACAACAGCACCGGCGTCGCGACCCTGCGGACACGCCTCCTCGCGGCGAATACAACGGTGGAGAGCACCGATACGTACACGACCGGCGTGGGCGTGACACCCAGCTTCTGGGAGCCCGGCGCGCTCTACCGGATCACGCCGGGAGATCCCGAGTCGAGCGACGTCGTGCGGCGGATGGAGCACCGCGGCTCCAGGGCGCAGATGCCCCCGATCGCGTCGGACGCCGCCGACGCGGCGGGCCTCGCGGCTGTCCGCTCCTGGATCGAGGGCCTCGGGCCGCCGCCCGAGGCAGGGAGCGGGGGCGGCGCGAGCGGGGGCGCCAGCAGCACGAGCGCGAGCTCCGGCAGCGGTACCAGCGGCAGCGACGGCGCCGGCGGCGTCGGCGCCGGCAGCGGCGGCTCCGGCGCCGCGTGCGCCGGGGTGCCGCGCCTGAAGCTCACGCAGGTCGCGGCCGGCCTGGCGACGCCCGTCTTCCTCGCGAGCCCGCCGGGCGACCGAGCGAGGATGTTCGTCCTCGAAAAGGAGGGCGTCGTCCGCCTGATCAAGGACGGTGTCCTCCGGTCCACCCCGTTCCTCGAGCTCCGGGGCGGGACATCGTGCCCGCCGTCGCGGCCGGCGAGCGCGAACCCGCTCGTGTGCGCGCCCAGCCCGACCGCGGAGGGCGGGCTGCTCGGGATGGCGTTTCACCCGGGCTACGCGGACAACGGCAGGTTCTGGCTCTTCTACACCGCCGCGCCCACGGGCAACGTCACGATCGCCGAGTTCCGCCGCTCGGCCTCGAACCCCGATGTCGCCGACACGTCGGCGGAGAGCGTGCCTGTCCGGACGCTCCTCGACGCGAGGCACGGCGGCTGGAACCACGCGGGCGGCACGCTCGCGTTCGGCCCCGACGGCTACCTCTACGCGTCGGTCGGCGACGCGGCAGTCACGCCGTATTCGGCCTCTCCAGCGAAGGATCTCTCGTCTCCGCTCGGGAAGATCCTGCGGATCGACGTGGATAGCGGGCTCGGCCCGCCTGGCAACCTCTCCGGCCCGGGCGTGAACCCGCTCGTCTGGGACTACGGCCTGCGCAATCCTTGGCGCATCAGCTTCGACCGGGGCACGGGGGATCTCTACATCGCCGACGTGGGACAGAACGCCTGGGAGGAGCTCGACATCGAGCCGGCGCGCGCCGGGCGGCGCGATTACGGGTGGCCGGCGATGGAGGGCGACCACTGCGTCGCCGCCGGGTGCTTCCGCGTCGGCGTCGCGCCCGCCGTGGAGCACAGCCACTCGAGCGGAGAGGGCGGCTCGATCACGGGCGGCTACGTCTATCGTGGCTCGGCGATTCCGTGCCTCCAGGGAAGGTACGTTTACGGCGACTACGGGACGCGCCGCTTCTGGACGCTGCGGTGGGACGGCTCGAGGGTGCGGGATCACGTGGAGATCACGGCGGACCTCGAGTCGCGCCTGCCCGCGGCCTCGTTCGGCGAGGACGCCGCGGGCGAGCTTTACGTCGTCATGCTGACCGGCGAGGTGTTCCGCGTCGATCCGAGGTGAGACAGCGTGATCGGCGCTCTAGCGCGTGGACCTGGCCGGCACCTTTGCGAACAGCGAGCCGAGGCCTTCCGCCATCGTCGGGTGCGTCAGGACGGCATCTCGCAGTCCTGTGTAGGGCATGCCGGCCAACATCGCCGTCTGCACCACGGCGACCACCTCCCCGGCCTCCGCGCCGAGCATGGTGAAGCCGAGGATTCGGTCGCTCCGCGCGTCGACGAGAGCCTTCATGAAGCCCTGCGTCTCGCCGGTCGTCGCCGCCCGCAGCACGTCGCTCATCGGCAGCGTGGCGACGCGCGCCTCGACCCCACGGCTCTTGGCCTCGCGCTCGTTCAGGCCGACACGGGCGAGCTGCGGGTCGGTGAACATGCAGAAGGGGATGAGCCTGTCGCGCGTGGTCCGGTGGCCCCCGGCCTGGTTGTCGCGCACGACGCGAAAGTCGTCGACGGCGGCGTGGGTGAACTGGGGGCTGCCGGCGCACTCGCCCATCGCCCATACGTCAGGCGCGGTGGTCTCCAGCCTATCGTTGACCTTGATGTAACCTCGAGCGTCCAGCTCGACCCCGGCGGTCTCGAGGCCAATCCCGGCCGTGTTGGGCGTGCGCCCCGCCGCGACCAGGAGGTCGCTCCCTTCGATGGTCTGCTCGCCGTCCGGCGAGCGCACGCGCACGCTGACGTGATCGCCGGACCGGCCCTGCACCCACACCGGCTGGGCCGACGGCAGCACCTCGATCCCCTCGCTCTTGAAGATCTGGAGGAGCGCCCCGGCGACGTCGGGGTCCTCACGAGGGGCGAGCTGCGGCGCGCGGCTGATGAGGGTGACGCGGCTCCCGAAGCGCCGGTACGCCTGCGCGAACTCGAGGCCCACGTAGCCCCCGCCGAGCACGATGAGGTGCCCGGGGAGCCTGTCGAGCTCCAGCGCCTCGACGTGCGTGAGCGGCCCCGCGGCCGGAAGGCCAGGGACGTCCGGGATCGTGGCGTGTGTCCCCAGGTTGAGGAACACGCGATCTCCCCTCAGCACGCGTGTTTTCCCGTCGGATCGCACCTCGAGGGTCTTCGGCGCGACGAATCGCCCCTTGCCGATGATCAGGTCGGCGCCGCTCGCCCGGAAGCGCTCCATGTGCACGGCGATCAGCGCCTCGACCATGTTGCGCTTTCGCTGCCGCACGCGCGCCATGTCGACCGAAGAGGGGCCGGTGACCGTGCCGTACGCGGCCGCGTGGCGGACCAGGTCGGCGACCTTGGCGCTCCAGATCTCGTTCTTGCTCGGGAGGCAATTGGTGTTGGGGCACGCGCCGCCGATCATGCGGTGCTCCCACTCCACGACGGCCGTACGGCCTCCGGCCGGGGCCATGTGCCAGGCCACGTGTTTTCCGCTGGCGCCGCTGCCGAGAACGAGGATGTCGAACTGTTCGGGAGACATGAGGCCCTCCTGGCTTTCGGGGTCATTGGAGCTGACCAGGTCGCGGCGACGCGTCGGCGCGCGCGCCGAGGACGAACCGGTCGACGGCGCTCGCGAACCCCTCGTCGTCGTTCGACGCGGTGACGTGGCGCGCGCAGCGTTGCACGTCGGGGCTGGCGTTCCCCATCGCGATGCTCAGCCCCGCCAGGCCGAACATGAGCACGTCGCTCGGCATGTCCCCGATGCAGGCAACCTGCGAGAGCGGGACGCCGAGCGCGCGCGACAGCCATCGCAGCGCCGCCGCCTTGTTCGCGTCGGGGTGCGTCACGTCGAGGTAGTAAGGCTGCGATCGCGCCGCGGACACCTGGGCTCCGAAGCGTTGGCGCAGCTCGCCCTCGCAGCGCGCTACGAGGGCGAGATCGTCGCTGACGCCGACGATCTTGACGGCGTTCGCGAGGACGCCGCCGAGATCGTCGACGACGATGGGCGCGAACTGTACGGTGTGCTCCTCGTGCGTGACGTGCGGCGCGTCGCGGCGGCGGATGAACCAATCGCTGCCACGGTAGACCCAGACGTCCAGGCCGGCGTTCGCGAGCGCCTTCGCGACCTCCTCGGCGACGGTGGGGAGAAGGCAGCGTTGCTCGAGCACCGTGGCGAGATCGGGCGTCACGAACATGCCGCCGTTGAACGCGATGATGGGCGTCGTCAGCGCGAGCGGTCCGTTCAGCATCGCCATCCCCCGCGGCGGGCGACCGCTGATGACGGCGAGCTCGACGTCGGCCAAACGCAACCGCTTGACCGACGCGCGGGCGCGATCGGTGAGGCGTTTGTCGGAGGTGACGAGGGTGCCGTCGATGTCGGTGAGGAGCAGCTTGATCGCCGGTGACGAGTCCATTGTCTCTCGCCTCCCATGACGGGCCGACGCGGCCCGAGGCGCGCCCTCTACCGCGAGGGGCTCCAGAGCCCGCCGGAGGCCCCGTCGTCCGATGCTCGATGGCGCGACGCTCATGCCCCGCCGGTGGCAGCGGCTAGCAGCGGCCGTTCCATGACCAGGGCGCCCTCGGTATCGTCGAGCTCGTGCGGTCTCCTCGGGAGGGCCGACGGTTTCGGGCGGGATGTCGAGATCAGCCAGGGCGTCGCGTCCGGCTGGGGCATCGACGTCGCCGCCGCCGATGTCGCCCAGGCTCAGCGCGTGCGGGAGCGCTCACGGTTCTTCCGTCGGCTTCTCGCCGTCAAGCGGGCGCGGCGGGACGGGCGGTGGCAGGACCTGCACGGTAACCGCCGGGGTCATCCTGAGCGAATCCCACGTCGCCGGGAGACCGCTACCCGCCCGAGCAGACCTACCCCGCGAGCTGCCCGTCGCCCGCCCGGAGCTTCGCGAAGCGCGGGCGCCAGGCCCGGCTCTGGGCGAGCAGCGGCGCGGTGCGCGCGAGGAGCAGCGCCAGATCCTCGGGGCGGCCGGCGTCGAGCAGGGCGCGCGCCCGCCAGTAGAGGAGCTCGACCCGCTGATCGGCGCTGAGGCCGCCGCCCAGCTCGCCGGGCGGCTCCCCCTCCTCGCGCGTTGTCGCCCGCGTGCGCGTGCTCTCCATGCCGGACCTCGGGTCCTTCACGGCGAGCTGCATGACGCCGAGGAGGGCCTGGGCGTACGGCGGCAGATCCGCGACCGCCCCCTGCGCCCTGAGCCACCGGAGCTGCCGGCTCGCGTCCGCGTGCTCGTCGCGCATCGCGTGGATCCGCGCGAGCAGGAGCGCGCTCCTGTAGGCCGGCCTGTCCTTGAGCTGCTCGTCGAGCGAGCGCGCCTGCCGCACCAGGGGCAGCGCCTCGTCCTCGTGCCCCCAGAGGTAGAGCAGCTCCGCGAGCTTGATCGTCGCGTCCCGCTCCGCCAGGGTGCTCGCCTCCTCGCGGGCCAGCTGGACCGCGCGCCGGAGGTCCGCCATCGCGCGATCCGGGGCGTCGAGCGCCGGCCAGAGCTCCGCGCGGCGGACGAGCGCCGCGCAGAGGTGGCCCCGGTCGCCGCGCTCCTCGCAGCTGCGCACGGCGTCGTCGAAGCGCCGCTCCGCCTCCTCGAGCTGGCCGGACCGCGCGAGCACGCAGGCCAGCAGCGTGAGCCCGGTCACGTGCGTGTCGTGATCGGCCTCGCGGACGCGCTCCACGCCGTGCGTGAGCCGCTCGAGGGCGTCGTCCAGGTTGCCCTTGCGGAAGGCCGAGCGGCCAGCCGCGACCTCGAAGCGCGCGGCGAGCGCGGCGTCGTCGCGGCCCTCGCGGGCGTCGAGCAGCGGGATCACCTCCTCGACGCGCGCCGCCGACTCCTCCCAGGCGCCCGCCCAGTCGAGCGCGGTCGCCTCCTCGAGCAGCGCCTCCGCGATCATCCGCGGGTCCTTCATCGTCCGGGCCAGCGCCCCCGCGGAGCGGAGATCGTCGAGCGCCTCGCCGGTGCGCAGGACGCGGTAGCGCACGCGCGCGCGGCCGAGGAGCGCGAGGTACCGCTGGCGCTGATCGTCGCCGTCGGCCCAGAGGAGCGCGGAGGCGTAGTGGCCCTCCGCCACCGCGTTGTTGTGCCGGTCGCGCTGGAGATCGCCGAGGAGCAGGTACGCGTGCGCCGCGCGCGCGCGCGCCCCGGCGGCCGCGGCGTGGCGCGCGATCGGCTCGAGCAGATCCGGCGCCCTCGGCCGGGCCTCGGCCATGAGCTCCCAGACGGCGAGCGCGTGCCGGTGCATCGCCGCGCGCTGGTCCTCCGCGAGCAGCGCGTAGATCGCCTCCTGCAAGAGCGCGCTCCGGAAGGCGTAGCTGGCGCCGCCGCAGAGGGTGCCCTCGCCGTGCGCGGCGCCGTGCGCGCCGCGGGGGACGAGGAGCCCGCGCGCCACGAGCGCACGGAGCGCGCTCGGGACGTCGACGTGGTCGACGCTCGCCGCCGCTTGCTCGCGTTCGAGCGCGCGTTGCACGCTCGCCGCCACGTCCTCCGAGAGCTCGAAGCCGAGCACCGCGCAGAGCCTCGCGCACGCGGCGAGCTCCGGCGGGAGCGCCTCCAGCTGCCCCGCGGCGAACCACTGCCACGCGGGCGACGGCGGGAGCCTCTCCAGCTCGGCGGTCGCGAGCTGGTGGCCGCTCGATCTCGCCCGCAGCCGCACGAGGCCCGCGCGCTTGATCGCCCGGGTGAGCTCCACGAGGGCGCGGGGGTTGTAGCCGGCCCACGCGCAGATGCGCCGGAGCGTCGCGCTCGGCGGAGGCTCCGCGGGCCGGAGGAGCTCCGCGCAGAGCAGGAGCCCCGCGGCGTCGTCGAGCGGCGGGAGCACGACGTGATCGCGCGCGTGGCCGCGGGCGCTCAGGGCGTGCCGCCGCGGCGTCGGCGAGCAGCGCGCCGGGGCGCCGGCGAGCAGCACCCAGAGCGAGACCGACGCCTCGCGCCGCGTCGCGAGGTCGAGCGCGTCGAGCGTCGCGCTGTCGGCGAGGTGCGCGTCGTCGACGATCACGACGACGGGCCGCTCCATCGCCCTCCGGCGGAGCCCCTCGGCAAGCGCCCGGATCACGCTCCCGCGGCGCGGCGGCGGCCGGCCTGCGGAGCCGCCCGGCCAGCCGAGGATCGCGGCCACGGCGGGCCACACCTCGCCTCCGAGCGGCTCGCCGAGCCGCTCGACGCAGAACGCGCGTGGGTCGCCGGGCGCCGCGAGGGCGCCGTCCCTCGCGCCGAGCACCTCCGCGAGCAAGGCGGCAGCGGTCTGGCCGTGGCCGCCCCCGGGGCGCGCGCCGTGCTCCGGCTCGGCGCGCAGCGAGATCACGAGCGCGCCGGGGTGCGCGCGCCGGCTGCTCTCGGCGATCTCCTCGGCGAGGCGCGACTTGCCGACGCCGCGCTCGCCGATCAGCGCGCAGAGGCCGGGCCCGAGGCCCGCGAGCGCGCGCTCGCGGCTCTCCTCGGCGGCGCTCTGGGCGTCGCCGCGCCCGACGAGCGGCGGCGCGGCGCGCGCGGCGTCGCGATGGCCCGAGGGCGGCGGCGCGTCCGGGGCGAAGAAGTAGCGGCCGTCCTCGCTCGCCGCGGCGACGTCGAACCCGGCATGGGCCGTGACGAGCTCGGCGCTGAGCGCGATGCCGCGCCACGGATCCGCGGGGAGCCACGACTCGGGCCGCTCCACGGCGATGCCGGCGGCGTGGACGCCCTCGCCGTCGCGGCGGAGCTTCAACGGCGCGATGTGGATCGCGAGGGGCGCGCCGACCGAAGCGACGATCTCCCGCCCCGCGAGGAGCGCGCGCTCCGCGGCCGCCTCTTTCGGGCCAGGGAAGATCGCGACGAACCGGTAGCCGCGCTGCCGCGCGAGGTGCCCGTCGTGGCGGGCCACGGCGGCGCGGACCTCGGCCTCGGCGCCGCGGGCCTCCAGGGCGAGCACCACCGTGTCGTGCCGGTCCGTGGAGCCGGTGGCGGCGTCGTCTCCCGCGGTCGCCGCGGCGCCGGCGGCGCCGCCGGTCAGGGCGAGCGCCTCGGCGCCCGCCGACGCGAGCGCGGCCCGCAGGCCCGCGGCGTCGGCCGGGCGGCGCGCGCGCTCCTTGGCGAGGCAGGCGAGGACGAGGGCCTCGATGGACGGCGGGACCGGGGCGATCTCGCTCGGCCTCGGGGGGAGCCGGCCGAGGTGCCCCTGCGCGACGCTCGCGGGATCGCCCGCGAACGGAGGGCGCAGCGTGAGCAGCTCGAAGAGGAGCGCGCCGAAGGCGTAGAGGTCCGCGCGCGCGTCGAGCGGCTCGCCCCGGAGCCGCTCGGGCGACGCGACCTCGGGCGTCCCGAGCATGGCGCCCAGCGTGGTGAGCGCGCTGTCCGCCGGGTGGCAGACGACGCCGCGCTCGCGCTGCGTGAGGCCGAAGTCGAGGAGCCGCACGCCGCCGTCGGGCTCGAGGAAGACGTTCTCGGGCGCGAGATCCAGGTGGACCAGGCCGCGCTCGTGCACCACCTGGAGGCACCTCAGCACGCCGAGCGCGACGTCGAGGGCGGAGCGCAGGTCGGGCGCGGCGGGCAGGCCCTCGAGGCGGGCCGCCAGCGTCTCGCCGCGGAGCCGCTCCATCGCGATGTACGCGCGGCCGTCCTCGAGCACGCCGTTCTGGAGCAGGCGAGGCGAGGCCGGGGGACCGAGCTGCTCGAGCGCCCACGCCTCGCTGCGGAACCGCTCGCGCGCGAGCAGCGAGTGGGCCCTGCTGATCTTGAGCACGGCGGGAGCGCCGTCCTCCGCCCGCGTCGCGGCCCAGAGGACCGAGAAGGCGCCCGCCGCGAGCGGCGAGCCGACGCGGAAGCCCGCGACGGACGGCGGCGTCTCGGCGTCGAGATCGACCGGCGCCGCGCGGGACGGCGCCGTGGCTCCGTCCGTCGGGCAGGAGGTGAGCACTGCGAGTCGGCGATGGCAGGAAGGGCAACGCGGCAAGAAGACCTCGGATGACCTCGGGTGGGGCCCGGCGCGATCCGTGACCGATATTACCGGTTATGCGGGTTGTCACGAGCAGGAAAACCGCATTGCGCGACACTGCCTTATGCCCATGGCGAAAGTGGGGGTTCGGCCTGCTCGGCCCTGCTCGGTCACCCGCGACATCGTGGGTGTCGTGTCGACACCGGAGGACAGCGGCGGCGGCCCTCGCGCTGCGCGAGAGGGACCGCGGCTGTTGTCCTCCGAGCAGCCGGGCGAGCGATCGGCAGGGGTGAATCTCCGTCGAACACCCACCTTCGGAGAGGTGGAGTCGGGTCCGCGCGTGACTGTCGCGCGCGGGCGTCGGCGGTGCTCGGCTGAGCCGCGCCGGCCCGCGAGCTGTGGTGTATGCTGTTCCGAGCGGTCGGAGGGCTGGATGATCCATCGACAGACGGGCGAGATCGAGCTCACATCCGGGCTTCGCATCGGGCCCTCGTACTCGGAAGCGCAGTTCTTGTCGTCGCCGCTCGCGCGGATGGCCAACGCCCTGAGCCAGGCGCAGCCGTGGAGCGGATACCGGACGTCGCGCCAGCGCATCGGCTTCCGGACCTTCCGCATCACGCTGCACTTCTGCAGCGGCAAGATCGCGTGGGTCGAGTTGTTCGAGGTGGGCGCCGAGTCGAAGGCGTTCTGGAACGACTGGTCCGAGAAGGAGGAGGCGGAGCGCAAGGCCAGCCACGACGCCTGGCTGTCGTCGATCCTCGGCGCGCCGCCGTACGAGTATCCCTGGGGAAAGATCACCTCCCAGTACGACCCGCGGGGCGGTTACAGCAGCATCGTCGTGCGCTTCGGCTAGCGCGCCGGGGCGCCGGGGCTCGATGCCGTCGCCGGTGCACGGGCCGGCGCCGCCCTCGGCGTGAAATCCGGTGCGCCGCCGTCCTCGGCGGCGCACGCGGGGCCCTACAGCGCTCGCCGGTAGCGGATCTCCGGGAGGCTGCCGGCGCCGACCCGCGCCCACCGCCGCGCGCCGTCGCGGCTGAAGCCGGAGAGCTCGTAGAAGCGGCGCGCGCGGGTGTTCCCCTCGAGGACCCAGATCGTCATGGTCCTGTGGCGGCGCCGGGCCAGGTCGGCCTGCACCGTGTCGAGCAGCGCGGCGCCGAGCCCGCGCCCCCACGCGGCGGGCAGGAGGTAGATCGTGTAGAGCTCGCCGACGTCGCCCGGGTCGTCGTCGTCGTCGCGCGTCGGCCCGGCGCTCGCGAAGCCGAGCCCGGCGTCCTCGGCGCAGAGCACCCAGGTCCGCGTCCCAGTCGAGGCGTCGCGGCTCAGGATGCGCCGCCAGCTCACCTCGCGCGCCGGCACGGAGAGGGCGTTGAGATCGGCCGCCGGCACGAGGCCCAGGTAGGCCGCCTGCCAGGAGTCGACCTCGATGCGCGCGATGACGGCCGCGTCGGCCGGCCGCGCCCGGCGGATGACCGCCCCTGTGATCCGCTCTGACATGGTGTCTCGCACCCCAGGTTGGCTTTCGCCGCGGCGCCCCGCCAGGGCGCGCTCGCCGGCCGGAGGCGCGATCAAGCGGTCCCTGACGCCGCATTCATCATGATGCTCCATCCCTCGCCCGCGATGGTCCCCTAAGGTCCTTTTATGCGCGATGACGCTGCCGAGCGCTGCAAACGGAACCGAAGGAGGGAACCATGCTGTGCAAGGAGATCATGAAGCAAGACATCCAGAGCGTCCTGGCCGACGACACCATCCAGACGGCCGCGTGCAAGATGCGCGACGCGAACATCGGCTTCCTTCCAGTCTGCGACAGCGCCGGGAGGGTGCTCGGGGCGCTGACGGACCGCGACCTCGCCATCCGGGTGCTGGCCCACAACCGGCCGCTGAGCACGAAGGCGGGCGACGTCATGACGCGCGGGGTGGTCGCGTGCCGGCCCGACGACGACGTGCAGCGCGCGGAGCAGCTGATGGGCCAGCACCACAAGTCGCGCGTCCTGTGCACCGAGGCGGACGGCCGCCTGGTCGGCATCATCAGCCTGTCGGATATCGCGCAGAGCGAGGACGACAGGCACACCGCGCAGACCATCCGCCGGGTGACCGAGCGGGAGGCGGTGCAGCACGAGAGCACGCGGTAGCTCGCCGGGCGGATCGCTCGCGCCGCGGCGCCGCCGGCGCGCCTCGCGGCGCCGCCGGCGCGCCTCGCGGCGCCGCCGGCGCGCCTCGCGGCGCCTTCACCCCGGCGCTCCGCCGCCGATCGCGCCTATCGCCTCGGCCGTGAGCAGGCGCGTCCTCCGGCCCGACGCGAGCGTGAGGTGCTGTCCCCAGCTGGTCTGGTGCGGCATGTCCCCCTCGACGAGCTCGCTCGCCCGGATCTCGAAGCCCGCCGCGCGGTAGGCGGGGCGCAGCGTGTCATCGACCCACGCGTCCGAGAGCTCGGGGAGCCCGAGCCGCGCCGCGTAGGGCCGGTCGTCGAAGACGCTCTGGTTGAGTAGCGCGATGAGCTCCCCGCCCGGCCGGACGAGCCGACGCAGCGCCTCGAGCACCGGCGCCTCGGGCAGCACGAGGGCCGAGAGCAGCGAGGCCCAGGGGAAATTGACCGTGAGGGTGTGGGCGAGCCCGGTGAGCTCCTCGGGCAGCGCCTGCACGGACGCGACGACGAAGAGCGCGTTCGGCCGGCCGCCCCGGGCGACCTTGCGGCTGGCGCGCCATGACACCTCGCGCATCCGCTCCCCCGCGGGGTCGACGCCGATGCAGTACGTATCGGCGTGGGCGCCGGCCGACCGGTACACGAAGCGGCCGTCGCCCGTGCCGACGTCGATGAGGACGCGCGCGTGGCCGGCGAGCTTCGCCTCGAGGTCCGCGCGCGTCCACGTGACGGACGTCTTCCCGAGCTGCACGATCATCGTCGCCTCGAGCGCCGCTCTCCCCGGTCCCTCGCTCAGCCGGGGGCGCCCCCGCCCCCCGCGCGGTGCCCCTCGGCGCTCGCCGCCGCCAGCTCCCGGCAGGCGAGCGCCCGCGCGAGGTCGTCGCTCGCCTCGCGGAGCATCCGGACCAGCATCGGCAGCCGCGGCGCCGCCGGCGCGCCGTCCGGGGCCCGCCCGAGCGCCGCGGTCAGCGCCTCCGCGCCGGCGATGAGGTCCCGATCGACGCGGTACGAGGGGAACAGATGGGTGAAATACGCGGACGCGAGCTCGTGCGTCCGCGTCTCGAAGACGTGCTGCACCCGCTCGAAGAACGCCTGCGCGTACGGCTCGAGCAGCGCGCGCTGGAACGACCAGTTGAAGCCCGACATCGCCGCGCTGGTGAGGTGCAGCGAGCCGTACCCGTCCTCGTGGAAGCGCGCCCACGCCGCGGCCTTCACCGCCGGATCCGGGCGCGCGGTCTCGGCGCGCAGCGCGGCGCGCTGGCCGCGGTCCGACGGGTCGCGCTCGCGCTCGGCCGCGAGCCGCTCCTCCGCGCCCTTCATGCCGCGCGCGATCCACTTCACGGCGACCGTCCAGCGCATCTCCTGGTCGATCTCGAGGCCGTCCACCTCGATCTCGCCGTCCGCGAGGCGCGCGGCCAGCGCGAGATCCGGCGCGGAGTACGCCGCGTTGAAGAGCGCCCGCGCCCACACGATCTGCGCGTCGCCGCGGGGGGCCGACCGCAGGGCCGCGAGGGCGAGGCCGGTGAACGCGCTCGCCTCGGCCTCGCGCAGGGGATCCGGCGCGTAGCGCGCGAGCGCCGTCACCGCGTTCGTGAGCACCGGGTCGACGAGCGAGAGGTCCGGCTCGGCGGGCAGCTTGTCCCTCACCAGCGCGAGGTACGCGGGGGAGGCGAGCTTCTGGTCGCGCACCATGCTCCAGAGCGACGACCAGAGCAGCTGGCGAAGGAGCGGATCCTCCACGCGGCCCATGTGCTCGCGCACGAACGCGAGCGAGGCCGGGTCGAGCGCGATCTTCGCGAACGTGAGGTCGTTGTGGTTGGGGAATACGAGGAGCGGCGCCCGCTGCCCCCGCGCGGCGGCGACCTCGGTGGCCGCGCCGTCGATCTCCGCGGGCACCGAGTCGACGACGAGCGCGCCGTTCTCCTCGCGCGCGAGCGCGACGTCGATGCGGTGCGGCCGGAGGGTCGGGTAGTCGGCGGGCGCCGTCTGCAGCACGCGGAGCCGGCCGATGCGGTCGCCCTCGGGCTCCCACTCGGCCGTCAGCGTGTTGAGGGACGCCTGCTCGAGCCAGAGGCGCGACCACGCGCCGAGGTCGCGGCCGGAGCCCTCCTCCAGCGCGGACAGGAACTCGCGCAGGGTCGCGTTGCCGTACTGGTAGCGCTTGAAGTACCGGCGCATCCCCTCGCGGAAGGCCGGGAGGCCGATCGCCGCGACGAGCTGCTTCATCGCGGCGGCGCCCTTGCCGTACGTGATGCCGTCGAAGTTCAGGAACGTGTGCTCCGTGTCGGCGAGCTCCCCGGCGATGGGGTGCGTGGTCACGAGCTGGTCCTGCCGGTAGGCCCAGCTCTTCATGACGTTGAACGCCTTCCACACGGCCGGCTGGAACCGGGTCGCCTGGTCCATCGCGAGGAAGGCCATGTACGTGGCGAAGCTCTCGTTCAGCCAGAGATCGTTCCACCACCGCATGGTCACGAGGTTGCCGAACCACATGTGGGCCATCTCGTGGAGGAGCACCTCCGCGCGCGTGAGGCGCTGGTGGTCCGTCGGCGGGTCCCGGAAGATCATGCGCTCGCTGTGGGTCACGGCGCCGACGTTCTCCATGGCGCCGGCGTTGAACTCCGGGACGAAGACCTGGTCGTACTTGCTGAAGGGGTAGGGGTAGTCGAAGAACTCCGGGTAGAAGTCGAAGCCCTGCTTCGTGATCGTGAAGAGCTCCTCGGCGTCGAGGTGCCTCGCGAGCGACCTGCGGCAGTAGAGCCCGAGGGGGATCCCGCGGTGCTCGTCGCGGACGCCGCTGTACGGGCCGGCGATCAGCGCGAAGATGTAGGTGCTGAACCGGGTCGTCTCCTCGAACACGCGCGTCGTGCGCCCGAGGCCCGCGCCGAACGTGCGGGCGAGGCGGGCGTTGCCGATGACCTCCCAGTCCTCGGGCGCGGTGACGGAGAGCCGGTAGCTCGCCTTGATGTCCGGCTGATCGAAGCAGGGAAACACGCGGTGGGCGCTGAACGGCTCGAGGTCCGAGTAGACGTAGTCCTCGCCGTCCTCCGGGTCGCGGAAGTGATGGAAGCCGTCGCCTGTGTGATCGTAGTCGTTCTCGTAGACGACGCGCACACGCGTCTCCGGGGCGAGCAGCCTCCCCGGGAGGAGGATGCGGCAGTCGGACCACGCGGGCTCGACGAGGGCGCCGTTGATCTCGAGCCGCTCGATGCGCCGGCCGCGGAAGTCGATGAACGTGTCGCCGTGGCCGCGGACGTCGAAGTAAGCGACCGCCTCGCCCCGGTAGCCGTGGGCGCCGCGCGAGAGGTCGAGGGAGAGCTCGTAGCGCGCGTTGCCGATGCGCGCGGCGCGCTCCTCGGCCTCTTTCTGGGTGAGCACGTCCCTTCCAGGGCCGCCGGTCGTCTCCGTCATGACGGCACACCGTAGGACGAACCGCCGGAGGGTGGCCAGCGATCTGCCGCGGTCGCGAGCGCCGCCCCGCCGCGAGGCGCGGGAGGGAGGCGGTTGCCGGGCGGCCGGTCGAGGGGAGGAGCCGACCCAGGTTGGGAGCCGACCGAGGTTGGGGGAGCCGACCGAGGTTGGGGAGCCGCTCCGTCCCCGGGGGAGCGGACCCAGGTTGGCGGGGGAGCCGACCCAGGTTGGGGCACCGACCGGGGAGCCGACCCAGGTTGGGGAGCCGACCCAGGTTGGGAGCCGACCCAGGTTGGGAGCCGACCCAGGTTGGGGCACCGACGCCGCGGGCGGCCTCCGGAGGGAGCGGCGCGTCCTGGTTCTGTGCCAGAGCGGCGCTGATCTGTGCCATGGGAGGGGGGTCCGGCACCGGCACAAACGCAATGCATTGCGACACACCGGGGTCCGGACCCCGCGAGAACGCTCGGCGGAGCGATTTTCAGGGCAAGATTGTGCCAGAAAACGCATTCTTCGACGAAATTCTGTGCCAAAGAGCCCCCGTACACCCTCCTATTTGTGCCAGCAAGGGGGTCCGGACCCCTCCAGACCGCAATGCAGAGCGCTGGCCGGGGCGCCGGACCCCTCCCAGGACGCAGTGCAGAGCGCAAGCGGGGGTGCGGGCCCCCTGCGGACCGCAGACCAGTGCGCGCGCGGGGGTGCGGGATCCCTCCGGGACGCAAGGCCGTGCGAGCGGTGGAGCGCGGCGCTGCTCGGCGCGGTCCTGAAACGCCCTGACGGGCGGAGCCCGAGCGCGTGCCAGGCCGGGCGCGCGCCGTGGTGGCGCGTGCGTGGGCTCGCTATGCTCGGACCATGCAGCGCGCGCCGACGTCCTGGGAGATCGACCCCGACGATCCTCGGGCTCCCCCGCAGGAGCTCTGGGACCGGATGACGCCGGAGGAGCGACAGCGCGTCCTCGACACGCTTCCGTCGGAGTTCGAGGTCTCGGAGGCGAGCCCGCCCGAGGGCGACTTCCACTTCAACCCGAAGGTGGCGGCCCGGGACACGCTGGGCGGGTATTTCCAGCGCATCGGGCGGCGCGTGTACCTCGCGTGCGAGCTGCCGGTCTATTACCCGGCAGAGCGGATGTTCGCGCCCGATCTCATCGCCGTGCTCGACGTGGAGGTGAAGGAGCGGGCCCACTGGTCCGTGAGCGCCGAGGGCAAGGGCGTCGACCTGGCGCTGGAGATCCTCTGGAGCGGGAGGAGCAAGAAGGATCTCGTGGACAACGTCGCCCGTTACGCGTCGCTGGGCATTTCCGAGTACTTCGTCTTCGACCGGCGCCGTCGCCAGCTCCGCGGCTTCCGGCTCGTCCAGGGCAGCGGGCGCTACCAGCCGATCGTCCCGCAGGAGGGGCGGCTCACGAGCGCGATGCTCGCCCTGGACCTCGGTCTGGACGGCGATCGGCTGCGCTTCTTTCACGGGCAAGATGCGCTGCCGGAGACGCGCGAGCTGCTCGACAGGCTCGGCACGATGGTGGGCGACCTCGAGGGGCGCATCGAGCAGACCGAGAAGCGTCTCGACCAGGAGAGGCGGCGCGCCGACGAGCAGAAGCGGCGCGCCGACGAGCAGAAGCGGCGCGCCGACGAGCAGGGGCGGCACGCCGAGGAGGAGAGGCGGCGCGCCGACGAGGCCGAGCGGCGGCTGGCCGAGGCCCTGGCGGAGCTGGAGCGCATCAGGCGCGAGCGCGGCTGAGCGCACGCCGGAGGCGCGCGCGACTCCCCTGGGCCCAGTCGAGCTCGGCTCAGGGCGCTGGATGGCTGCGGCGCCACACGAGCGCGACGGCGATCCCCGCGAGCGCGAAGGCCGCCTGGAGGAGGTGGACGAGCAGCGAGATCGCGATGGCGGAGCTCTCGGTGAGGCCGAGCAGCGAGGCGGCGAGCGCGAAGGCCCCGTCGGTGGCGCCGACCTGGCCCGGGATGAGGTCGCCGGCCGCCGTGCCGGCGGCGCCCACGCCGTATGCGGCGAGCGCGCGGAGGGGGCCGCTCTCGGCGCCGACGACGGCGAGCAGCACGCCGTACTGCACCGCCTGGAGCGCGCGGCCCGCGAGGCAGGCGGCGAACGGCCAGGCCGGGACGGGCGGGCGCTCGTGGACGGCCTCCTGGAAGGCGGTGGCGAGCTGGCCGGCGCGGGCGAACCGCCGGGTGATCCACGCCGAGGCGGCGCGCTGCCGCGCGGCGAAGGCGACGCCGAGGCCGCTCGCGACCAGGAGGGCGGCGTGCGCGAGCACGCCGAGGGCGAGCGGGGAGGCGCCGCCGCCGAGGTGGAAGAGGGCGATGGCCGCGAGGAGCGACAGCGGGGCCGAGGACAGGAGCGCGAGCGACTGGTTCGCCGTGGCGATCGCGGCCGCGCGCGGGGCGCCGACGTGGGGGGAGAGCAGCGCGGCCTTGACCGCCTCGCCCGCGGGGCGGCCGGCCGGCATCAGCGTGATGACAGGGTAGGTGACGACGTGGATGCGAAGGAGCTCCGCGGCCGGGACGCGGCGCGGCGCGCAGAGCACGCCGGTCGCGAGCGCCTCGCAGCCGATGCGCGCCGCCTCCAGCGCGATCAGGAGAGGCACGAACGGCGCGGCGCGGGTCACCGCGGCGAGCATCTCCGCCGCGCCGACGTGGCGGATGAGCGCGGCCAGGGCGGCCAGGCCGAGGCCGCCGAGCGCCGCGTGGAGCAGCGCCTTTCGCCGCGCGCGGCGGGCGGCGGGCGCGTCCGGGGCGGCGGGCGGAGCGGCAGGGAGGCGCGCCTCGCCGCCGGGCGCGGGACGGGAATCGCTGCCGGCGCATTCCTCTGCCGCTCGGGCCGGAGGCAAGGGAGCCATGGGAAGGGGATGTGCTGCGAGGAGCGTGCCGGCGCCGTGTGGGTGCGGCGTGCGCACGCGGCGGTGAGCTGCCTCGCGGAGCACGCACGCCATGGGCATGCAGCGCGCGCACGCGGCGGTGAGCTGCCTCGCGGAGCGCACCCGCCATGGGCATGCAGCGCGCGCACGCGGCGGCGAGGATTCGAGCTTCCCGGCGAGCGAGAGCTCACGTGGGGACACCTACGGACGAGCCGCGGTGAGCGCCCCGGTGCTCGCGGGCGCGGCCGCTCACGCAGGATCGAGCGGGGCGTGGAGCCGCGTGCCGGGTACGACGATGCCCCCGCGGTCGCCGGGGGTCAGCGCGCCGTAGCGCTCGCGGAACACCGGCGGCAGCGGCCGCGCCCCGGGCGGAGCGAGCCAGAGGCGGAGCAGGTGCCGCTTGCGATCCGGGTCGGGCCAGTCCTCGAAGGCCGTGCGATCGTGGAGCAGCGTGTGGTTGTGCACGAGCTGGATGTCGCCCGGGCGGAGCTCCATGGTCATGTGGAGCGCGGGGTCGTTGGCGAGGGCATCGAACAGGTCGAGCGCCTCGATCTGCCGCGCGGTGAGCGGCGGGACGTCCGGAAAGCGGCGGGCCGACTCGATGTATTGCCGCTGGTAGATGCCGGACAGGAGCCCTGCGTGCCAGCTCAGCACCGGGATGCGGAAATAGGGCAGCTCGCCCGCCGGCACCTCGCTCCGGCGATCGGTCTCGATCGGCGCGAACAGCGCCTCCGTCAGGTCAGGGCGCGCCCGCCGCATCTCGTTGTACAGCGTGACCGAGCTGACGAGCGCCGAGAGCCCGCCTGCACGGGCGGTCCGGAGACAGAGCAGCGCCACGACATCGCACGAGTCGGTGTGGAAGGTCTGCCGCTCGCGCGTCTGGTAGATGCGCACGCTCGGATCCTGGCTCGACAGGCCGAGGTCCTTCACGTGACCGAGGATGTGCCCTCGCGCGTTCTGCGAGCGCGCGCTCCCCAGGTGGCTGCCGATGCCGAGGAACGCGATCGCGGCCGCGCGGAGGCCGCCGCGGTCGAGCCACGGGCCGCGCAGCCCGCGGAGCAGGGCGAAGCCGCGGCCGTCGAGCACCTCCGCGAGCACGCGGCGGAGGCGCGCGGCGAGCGACGGCAGCGGGAAGGCCTCGCTGCGGAGGTGCGCCGGGTCTTCGCCCGCCTCGTCGAAGCGGCGGACCGCGGCCTCGACCTCCTCGAGCTCCGCCTGTGTGATGTGCTCGATCCAGCCGTCGCTCTGCGCCATCGCGGGGCCGTACCAGGCCGCCGGGCCGGTGATCTGCGCCGGGATCTGCGAGAGGTCGGCGCTCGGTGCGGTCTCTTCGGAGCTCATTCGGCGGTTCAATTTCCTCCTGCCTCCCCTCCGGCGCGCTCAGGACGCGCTCGTCCTTCCCGAGCGGCGCGCGCGAAGCACGGCGTCGGCGCTGAACACCGCGAGCCCGGTCCAGATGAAGGCGAAGCTCACGGCCTGGGCCGTCGTGAACGGCTCGTCGTAGACCAGCACGGCCAGCAGGAACTGGCCGCTCGGCGCGAGGTACTGGAGGAAGCCCACGGTGGTCAGCGACAGGCGGCGCGCCGCGTTCGTGAACCAGACGAGCGGCAGGGCCGTGACGATGCCCGTCGCGGCGAGCAGGAGGTGGGTCCGCAGATCGGCGCGGCCCGCGGCGCCGGTGCCCTCGGCGTGGAGGGCGGCCAGGTAGGCCGCGCCGAGCGGGGCGATGAACGACGTCTCCAGGGTGGAGCCGGGGAGCGAGCCGACGGCGGCGACCTTCCGCAGCAGGCCGTACACCCCGAACGTGCTCGCCAGGCCCAGGGCGATCCAGGGGATCGAGCCGGCGCGCACCGCCAGGTACACGACGCCCGAGGCGGCGAGGCCGAGCGCGAGCCACTGGGCGGGCCGAAGCCGCTCGCGCAGGAAGAGCATGCCGAGGAGCACGCTGAGCAGCGGGTTGATGAAGTAGCCGAGGCTGGCGTCGAGCACGCGCCCCACCGCCACGGCGTAGATGAAGAGGACCCAGTTCGCCGACACGAGCGCGCCGGTCGCCGCCATCGCGGCGACGACGCGCCGGTCGCGCAGGGCCGCGCCGAGCGCGCGGCGCTGCCCTGCGGCCAGCGTGAGCGCCACGAACGAGAGCAGGCTCCACACGGTGCGATGGGCCAGGAGCTCGACGGCTCCGACGTGCCGGAGCTGCTTCCAGAAGACGGGGACGACGCCCCAGGAGCTGTAGGCCGCGATCCCGTAGGCGACGCCCCACGCGGCCTCCTTTCGGCTGTCGCGAGCATCTTCGGGCGTGCGCATCGGGGTCGTGCTTCCTCGGGGGGGCGTCGCGCGAGGCCTCGTCCGGCGCCGCTCGTCGCCCGGCGCCGCTCGCGTTCGATCGGACGGCGAACATGGCGAACCTGCTCGGCCGTTTCAAGACCTGCCCGCGAGCGCCGGGCTCGCAGGCTCGCCGCGAGGCCGCGTGGCATCCGCGTTGCTGGATGCGGGGCGCGGCGCTGGAGTCCGCAGCGAGCACAGCGAGGTAGGTATGCGAAGTGTCTACGCTTCAGCAGGGCTATGTGCAGCGATGGTGGTCGCGTGCACGGGAGAAACGACCGGCGAGACGCGGCCTGGAGGCGCACACCCTGAAGACATGGGGTTCGTGACCGTCCAGTGGTCCATCGAGGACAAGACCGACGCCGCTCAGTGCAAGGCGCGCGGCGCGACCGCGGTCGAGCTGGTCCTCATCAACACGAAGAGCAACAAGGTCACGCGGCAGGTGGTCCCCTGCGAGCGGTTCGACGCGAGCGTGCAGCTCGTCGCCGACAACTATGTCGGGACGCTCTCGCTCGTCGACGACGACGGCAGGCCGGTCAGCGATCCGCAGGCGGTGGGGCCGTTCGAGGTCTCCGGGGACGAGTCGACGACCCGCAAGGTCAGCTTCCCCGCCGCCGAGAGGCAGCGCGAACCGCACCGGCGCATGGACAGGTCACGACGGTAGGACACGGGCGGATCGCGCCGGGCGCGCCCGAGCCCCTTCACGCGCCGATCGCGGGCCGATCGCGGCCGCCTGCCCGTGGAGGCGCGCGATCGAGCCGCCCTCACGGCGGCGAGGGCGCTCGGTCCCTCCCCGCACCGCCGGGGAGCCCGCCCCCTTCGATCAGCCGGAGGAGCTTGTCCTTCGTGGTCAGCCCCACGTGACGAGCCACCTCCTTGCCCCCGGCGAACGCGACGACGGTCGGGAACGCGCGGATGCCGAGGCGGCGGGCGATCGCCGGGCACCGATCGCCGTCGACCGCCACCACCTTCAGGCGCCCTGCGCCTTCCTCCGCCAGCTTGTGCAGGATGGGCGCGAGCGCGCGGCACGGCGGGCACCACTGCGCGGTGAGCTCGACGAGGACGGGCACCCCGGCCTCCAGCACCTCGGCGTCGAAGCTCGCCTCATCGATCTCGCGGACAGGATTCGTGGACATGGCGTGGACCTCCATGCCCTGGCAGGTCTCGAGGGCGGCATCCATTACAGCCCTCGCCCGTTGTAATGTGGGCGCGGCTCGACACCTGACCTCCTGGACCATGGGCGCCATCAAGGACGCGGACGATCTCCTCAACCATGTGTCGCACCTTGTGCGCTCCGAGCGTTCGGCGCTCGCGGCGCTGGCGCGCGCGGAGGGGGTGACACCGGAAGACGCGGTCGACTGCGTGCAGGAGGGCCTCTGCACGCTGCTCACGCTCGCGCAGCGGGGCGCCCTCCCGGAGGACGTCGGCGCGTGGGGGGGCGTGCTCGCCGGGACGGTGCGGAACGCCGCGCGCAACCGGCGCCGCCGTCACTTCCGCGCCCGGCCGCACGACGACGTGGACGCGCACCCGGAGGCCGCGGGGGACGTCCCGGCGACCGACGAGGCGATCGCGCGCGCCGAGGAGCACGTCCGCCTGCGCGCGTGCGTCGAGGAGCTCTGCGAGATCCAGAAGGCCGTCGTGACGCTGCGCATGCTCGAGGAGCAACCCGGGGAGGACGTGGCGCGCGCGCTGGGCATCTCGGCCGGCCACGTCGCGGTGCTCCTGCACCGGGCCAAGCTCGCGCTGCGCGCGTGCATGACGTCGCCGCATTGAGCCAACGCGCCGCGCGTGCTGCCGCGCGCCCTCGCGCGAGCCCGCGGCGCCGGCGCGCCGGTGTCTGCTATGTCTTGGGCGAGACGTCATGAGCTCTTCTTCGTCCGCTTCACCAGCGTTGCGCATCCTCGCGCCCGATGAGCCGCCCGCGTTCGAGGTGGTGAACCCCGAGGGCCGCTCCAGCGCGGTCCTGCTCTGCGACCACGCGTCCAACGCGGTTCCGAGGAGCCTCCCCGAGCTGGGCAGGCAGCACGAGGCGCTCCGCGAGCACACCGGCTGGGACATCGGCGCGGCGCGCCTCTCGCGCCGCCTGTCCGCGCTCCTCGACGCGCCGCTCGTGCTCTCCGGCTACTCGCGGCTCGTCATCGACTGCAACCGGCCGCTGGGCTCGCCGACGTCCATCCCCGAGATCAGCTGCGGCGTGCCCATCCCCGGCAACACCATCGACGCCGCGGAGGCCCGCGCGCGGGCCGACGCGTGCTTCTGGCCCTACCACCGCGCGATCACCGCGCTCCTCGACGCGCGGCGGGACCGCCGGGAGCGCACGGCGATCCTCAGCATGCACAGCTTCACGCCCGCGATGCCCGGCCAGGACCGGCCGTGGCACGCCGCCGTCCTCTACGGGCGCGACCGCAGGCTCGCCGCGCCGTTCCTCGAGGCGCTGCGGCGCGAGCCCGGGCTCTGCGTCGGCGACAACGAGCCCTACCGCGTGACCGAGGGCGGCGACTACGGGATCCCCACGCACGGCGAGGCCCGCGGCCTGCCCTGCGTGCTCCTCGAGATCCGCCAGGACGGCCTGCTGACCGACGAGGGCGTGGAGGCCTGGGCCCAGCGCCTCGCGGCGAGCTACCGGGCCATCGAGGCGAGCGGCGTCGACCTGAGCGCCCTCTCTCCGGACGCCGCCGCCGGTCGGTGACGTAGGCGGGGGGGGGGCTCAGGGCCCGACGGCGAGGGGATCGCGCCCCTCGCCGTGGCGGGGAAAGTACGGCCTGCGGTCATTGACAAAAAAAATTGTCAATGATACCCACGGCGGTGTGCTCGACGTCGACGTCATCGAGGATCCGGCCGCGGCCGCGGCCGCGCTCGAGCCTGTCAGGAGCCGGCTGCTCTCGGAGCTCTCGGCGCCCGCCTCCGCCGCGACGCTGGCCACGCGCCTCGGGATCGCGCGCCAGAAGATCAACTACCACCTGCGCGCCCTCGAGGCGCACGGGCTCGTGCGCATGGCCGGGACGCGCAAATGGGGCGGGCTGACGGAGCGCCTGCTGGTCGCGAGCGCGGCCTCCTACGTCGTGTCGCCCGGCGCGCTCGGGCCTGTCGCCGCGGATCCGGAGCGCGCCTCGGACCGCCTCTCCGCGACCTACCTCATCGCCCTGGGCGCGCGCGTCGTGCGCGAGGTCAGCGATCTCCTGCGGCGCTCGCGGGAGGCCGACAAGCGCCTCGCGTCGCTGTCGATCGACGCCGAGGTCCGCTTCCGATCTCCGGCGGAGCGCGCCGCCTTCACCGGCGAGCTCACCCGCGCGGTGACGGCGCTCGTCGCGCGCTACCACGACGACGCGGCGCCAGGCGGGCGATCGCACCGCCTGGTGATCGTCGCTCACCCCACACCCACACCGAACGAATCACCACGAAAGGAGTCATCATGCCCGTGAGAAAAGACGCGTCCGGCCGTCGCAGCGTCGAGGCCGAAGTCGAGGTCCCCGGCAGCCCCGAGGAGGTGTGGCGCGCCATCGCGACAGGGCCCGGGATCTCGTCGTGGTTCGTGTCGAGCGAGCTCGAGGAGCGCGAAGGCGGCACGACCGTCTCTCACTTCGGCCCGGGCAACAGCATGGATTCGGTCGCGACCATCACGGCCTGGGAGCCGCCTCGCCGGTTCTCCGCCGAGGCCCCGGAGGACATGGGACCAGGCAGCCCCAAGGTCGCCACGGAGTGGATCGTGGAGGCGCGGTCCGGCGGGACCTGCGTCGTGCGCGTGGTGCACAGCTGGTTCGCGAGCACCGACGACTGGGACAACCAGTTCGAGGGCCACATGCACGGCTGGGCGGCCTTCTTCCGCATCCTGCGGCTCTATCTGGCCCATTTCCGTGGGCAGCCCTGCGCGGCGTTCCAGCTGATGGGCGCCGGATCCGAGCCCAAGGCCGCGACGTGGGGCGCGCTCATCGGCCCGCTCGGGCTCGCTGGCGCCGCGGAGGGCCAGCGGGTGAGCTCTGCCGCCGGCGCGCCGCCGTTCGCGGGGGTGGTCGAGCGCGCCGGCTCGAGCGAGCACCCGGAGCTGCTCCTCCGGCTCGAGGAGCCGGCGCCGGGCATCGCCCACCTGTTCGCCCTTCCCATGGCCGGGCAGATCTTCCTGCCGATCCGGCTGTACCTGTACGGCGACCGGGCGCCCGCCGCGGCGGCGCGCGCCGAGCCCGCGTGGCAGGCGTGGATGGCCGAGCGCTTTCCGGTGCGCGCGCCCGGTTGACCCTCCGAGGCACCTTGTCTCACGTGTGACGGCCTGACGCGGGCGAGCCTCCGCCGGGGGCGGCGGAGAGCGCCGCTCCGGGACGGCGCACATCGCTGCGAACAGCCCGATTCCCATCGGTTTCCGGCAAAGGCTCGGGGCGGCACCGTTCGTGTATCGCCAGGCTCAAAACAGCGCTCGGCCCTCGCGCCGGCGCTCGTTCAACGGAGTCGATGGAGGTACCGATGAACCATGCAGTCAATCCGAGGTGGTGGGATGATCACAAGACGTCCGGCTGGGACCGCGTGAAGGAGGCGCTGCGCCGCGACTGGGAGCAGACCAAGGCGGACTTCACCGACACCAAGGGGCAGGAGCTCAACCAGGACGTCGGCGATACGGTGAAGCAGGCGCTCGGCAAGCAGCCGATCCCGCCGCGCTACGCGCCGAACACCGACTGGGACCAGGTCGAGCCGGGGCTGCGCTACGGCTGGGGCGCGGCGAGCCATTACAACGATCACACCGACTGGGACGATCGGGTCGAGAGCAAGCTCAAGGAGGAGTGGAACGACCTCAAGAGCGGGCGCACCTGGGACGAGGCCAAGAGCGCCGTGCGGCGCGGGTGGGAGTCGGCGCGGCGCAAGGTCTCCTGAGCCGCGCGCGGGCGCCGGGCCCGGAGCGAGGCGCGGGCGCCCTGGCCGGCGACGGGGCGCGGGAGTCCGCTGCGCCCCTGCGCTCAGCCGCCGATGAGGTGCCGCGCGTAGCCGTACACGTAGACCGTGATGAGCGCGGCGGCAGCCACGTTGAGCAGGAAGCCTGTCCGGATCATCACCGGGAGCCGCACGTACCCGCTGCCGAACACGATGGCGTTGGGCGGCGTGCCCGCCGGCAGCATGAAGTCGCAGGACGCGGCGATCGTGGCCGCGAACAGCACGCCGAGGTCCTGCGGAAGCACGTTGAGCGCCACGTTCACGGTGGCGGTGTTGGAGGCCAGCGCCGACAGGGCGATCGTGCCGGCGCTGGCGAGCCCGAGCTGCGCGAGCAGCGGCGCCTCGGCGACGACCGCGAGCTTCGCGGCCATCCACGCCGAGAGCCCGCCGCCCTCGATGCCGGCCGCCATCGCGAAGCTGCCGCCGAGCAAGGCGAGCGTGCCCCAGGGCATCCGGCGGACGGAGGCGAGCGAGAGGGCGCGCAGGGCGAGCAGGCCGAGCGCCGCAAGGACGGCCACGGTCGCCTCGTAGTGCTTGCCCTGCACCTTGAAGCCGGCCGCGGCGCCCATGCCCCTGAGCGCGTCCTGGAGGGGAGGCGCGAGCGCGGCGCGCAGCGGATCGCCGAGGATCCAGAGCGCGCTCGCCGCCGCGAAGATGGCGGCGACCGTCTTCTCGCCGCGGCTCATCGGGCCCATGGCCGCGAGCTCGCGGTCGAGCGCGTCGCGCGCACGGCCGGGGCCGAGCCCGTCCCGCTTGCCGACGCGCCACAGGGCGAGCCAGAGCAGCGGGACGAAGAGGACCACGAACGGCAGGGCGATCGCCATGTACCGCAGAAAACCGAGATCGTGGCCGAGCTTGTCGGCGAGGAAGCCGCAGAAGATGGAGTTCGTCCCGGTGCCGATCTTCGTGCCGACCCCGCCGACGTTGGAGGCGTAGGCCACCGCCAGCATGATGGCCGTCCCGTAGTGCGTGAGCCTGCGCCCTCCGGCGGCCGACTCCAGCTGCGCGAGCAGGGCGAGCCCGATGGGGACCATCATCACGGCGGTCGCGGTGTTGGAGATCCAGAGCGAGATGGAGCTCGTCGCGACCAGCATGCCGAGCAGGAGGCGCTTCGGGTCCGTGCCGACGGCCCGCATGATGTGGAGCGCCACCCGGCGGTGAAGGCTCCACTGCTCCATGGCGGCCCCGATCGCCATGCCGCCGAGGAAGAGGAAGATGTAGGCGTCGACGAACGGCGCGGCGGCGCGGGCCGCGTCGCCCGCGAGCCCGCGGCCGAAGACGCCGAGCAACGGGAAGAGAACGAGCGGCAAGCAGGCGGTGAGCGCGACGGGGAGCACCTCGAAGAGCCACCACAGCGCCATCCACGCCGCGACCGCGGCCGCGTACGCAGGGCGGTGGCCATAACCAGGGACGGCGTGGAGCCCGCTCGGGACGAGCGCGATCGCGAGGGCGGCGGCCGGACCAGAGGCGACGCCGAGGCAGCGAAGCAGGCTGAGCCGCGCAGGCGGCGGGTGGCCTCGGTGAGGGGCGCCCGGCGGCGCGGCGGCGTGATCAGGGGGGCCCTGCATGGCGACTCTATCGCACACGCGCTCCTCGCCGGCAGGCCGCGCCCTGCGCGCAGCGCGGCGGGCGCGGCGCGCGCGTGCTAGGCGTCAGCCGCTCCGCACGGCGCTCGCGGCGCCCGCAGGGCAGGAGAGCCGCCGTGTCCGATCCCCTCGTCGTCAACGATGCGCTGACCGCCCCGGCCGCGCTCCTCAGCTGGAGCGCCGTTCGCGCGTCGGGGCCCGGCGGTCAGAACGTCAACAAGGTCGCCTCCAAGGTGGAGCTGCGCTTCGACTTCGGCGCGTGGCCGGAGCTCGCCGACGACGCCAAGGCGAGGCTGCGCGTGCTGGCGCGCGGTCGGCTCGACGCCGAGGGGCGGCTGTTCATCGTGAGCCAGCTGACGCGCGACCAGCTGCGCAACCTGGACGACGCGCGCGAGAAGCTGCGCGCGCTCATCCTGCGCGCGCTCGAGGTGCCGGTGCAGCGAAGGCCGACGCGGCCGACGCGTGCGTCGAAGGCGCGGCGGCTCGACGAGAAGCGGCGCACGGGCGAGAAGAAGCACGTGCGCCGCGGCGGGGGCGATCACGAGTAACGGGGCGCGCGGGCGCGCGGGCGCGCGGGCGCCGGGGGAGCGCGTCCAGCGCGCGCCCGCGCCGTGGCGGCCTTCGCTCAGCGCTTGCGCCGGGAGCCGGCGACGACCTCGGCCGCGGTCGTCGCGGTCGCCGCGCGCTTGATCCATCGCCGTAGCTTGCCCAGATCCTCGCAGCCGGCGATCGCGCGGGCCACCTCGGCCGGCGTGGCGACCCCGCGCGACTCCAGCACCGTGAGGATGGCCTCCTGCGCCATCCTGATCTCGCCGCGCGCCTCGCCGCGCGCTTCACCGCGCGCCTCGCCGCGCGCTTCACCGCGCGCCTCACCGCGCGCCTCGCCGCGTGCTTCACCGCGCGCCTCGCCGCGCGCCTCACCCTCCGCGAGCGCTGCCTCGAGCGCGGGCACGCGCTTGTCGAGCAGCGCGCGCGCCACGGCGTCGTCCGAGGACGTGGCCTCGAGGAGCGCCTGGATGGGCAGCGGGCGCACGAGGCAGGGATCCTCGATGACCGCATCCTTCGGCAGCGGGCGCCAGCCGTCGGTCTCGCGCGACCACTCCATCACCCGGCGCTGCTTCACCAGGATGCAGAACACCCGCCGCACGCCGCGGGCGATCAGCAGGCGCGCCTTCGTGGTCGGAACGGCGAGGGCCTGCTTGTCGCTGACCTCGAACGCCAGCTCCTCCAGCCGCCGCCGGCCCGCGCGGTCGGGCTTCTGCGCGAAGACGCTGGCGTCGGCCGCATAATCGCTGCCGAGGTCGGTCCGGGTCAGCATGTCCACGGCGCCCCGGTAGCCTTCGGCGACGTGGGCGCCGAGGACGTAGGTCAGATCGAAATGCTGCGTCGCGTGCGGCGGATCGGCCGGGGCGGCGTAGACCTCGACGCCGTGGAGGTACTCCACCCGCGTCTCGGGCGGCGCCAGCCGGTCGTCCACGTGCGGCACGTGCGGGCGCCCCCTGCCGGCCGGAGGCGCGTGGACCGTGCGACCGGAGGCGCCGGCGCCGGGAGCGAGGAGGACGTGGTCGTGCCTGCGCATGAGCTCCATCCTAGCGCAGCCAGCGACCGGCGGGGATCGCGGCGCCGGCGTCCGCGCGCTCCCGCCGCGCGGCGAGGCTCAGGCGCTCGCTCTCAGACAGCCCAGCTCGTAAAGCCCCATCCACCCGACCTCCGGGTCGGTGCAAGCGCCCTCCCTGAGCTGCTCCACGAAGTCCTCGATCGGCTTCTCGACCACGTCGATGAACTCCGTCTCATCCAGCGCTTGCGCCCTGTCGCGCGCGCAGTCCACGGCCAGGAACGCGTGTCGCTCGATGGTCGAGTAAGCGCACTCCAGCGGGCGACCGAGCGGCACGAGCCGCCCGGCGACATACCCCGTCTCCTCGAGGAGCTCGCGCGCCGCCGCCGCCTCCGGGGCCTCGCCAGGCTCGACGCCGCCCCCCGGGAGCTCGTCGAGGATCCGATCGGGCCCCGGCCTGTACTGGCGCGCCAGGATTACCCTCTTCTCGCGGGAGATGGCGAGGACGCAGACGACTCGCCCCTCTTTCTTGAGCGAGAACGTGCGGACCTGCCCGTCCGGGAGCTCGAAGGTGACGTCCTCGATCCTCCGCCACGGCGAGTGCTGGACCACGCGCCGCTCCAATGCCTTCCACCGCACGACCGTCATGACCAACCCACATCGTTCGCCCAGGCGGCGCGCTCGGTCAAGACATTGGCGCCGCCGGTCAAGGACGGGACGCGCGCTCGGCATCATCCTCCCTGGCATGACCTACCTCATCCCGAGCCAAGAACAGGCGCACGCGGGTCTGCGTGCCATCAAGGTCGTCCTTACCTCGGCCGGCCCCCTCGACGGGTCGCGGCGCGACGCGATCGCCGCGGTGCAGCGGCACCTCCTTCACACCGACCTCGACATCGACGCGCTCGCCCCGATAGCGCCCGAGGAGCTCGCGCGCGCCGTCGAGGATCCCGCGCTGCGCGAGCAGCTCATCAACGGTCTCTGCGCGATGACCCTGTGCGGCGAGCGCGTCGACGAGCGCGAGCTGCTCGAGGTCGAGCGCTTCGCCGCGGCGCTCGGGGCGCGGCCGCACGCGGTCCGCCAGCTCCACCACCTCTACGAGCGGCGGCTGCTCCTCCTGCGCATCGACATCAGCCGGAGCTCGCTGCTCGGCAAGAACGTGCGGCGCATGCTCGATGAGGGCGGCCTTTATGGGCTCGCCAGGAACGTCGCGAGCTTCGCGGGCATCCTGGAGAACGAGCCAGTCGCCGCGCGCTACCGCTCGCTCGAGGCGTACAGAGAGGGCACCCTCGGCAAGGCGCTCTTCACGTTCTATCGAGAGAACGGCTTCTCGTTCCCCGGCGAGAAGCGCGGCGTGCCCGAGGGCGTGCTCACGCACGACCTGAGCCACATCCTCGCTGGTTACGGCACGGACCTGCGCGGAGAGGCGATGACGATCGCCTTTCAGGCCGGGTATCGCCGCGAGAACCCGTTCGGCATCCTCGTGTTCCTGCTGGTGCAGCTCCAGCAGGGCGTCCAGCTCACCGTGCTGGCGCCCTCGCAGCAGGGGATGCTCGCGACGCGCGGGCTCGCCGACGAGCTCGTGCGATCGTTCGTTCGCGGAACGAAGATGAGCATCGACCTGATGGACGACTGGGACTTCTGGTCCGACATGGCGGTGGATCTCGACGAGCTGCGCCGCCGCTACGGCGTCGTCCCCTGGGAGGCCGCGGCCTGATCCGGGGCCTCCGCCGAAGCAGCCGAGAGGCGAGGAGGGCTCGCCGCCGCGCGGGGGGGGCGGGCGGCGAGCCGGGGGCGCGCGCTTCACCCGCCGAAGCCGCCCGCGACCGTCTTCGAGAACGACGCGCCGCCCTGGCTGGCGCGCACCGCCGACTGGGAGAACAGCGCGAACGCCTTGCGGATCTCCGCCGCGTCGCTCTTCGGCGTCAGGATCCAGCGGTCCTCGATCCCCATGTCGCGGAAGACGGCGCGGAAATCGGTGTTCCCGTCGTCGATGCCGATCGCCGCCACGATGTGGGCCTCGGCCCGCCGCATGTCACGGACGAGGGCGCACACGTCCCTGGCCTTGGCCCACGTCGAGCCCGCGTCGGCGCCGTCCGAGATGATCAGCGTGACGGTGCGCGCCGGGACGCCGCTCAGCGCGAACTCCTGCGCCTTCGCGATCACCGTTCCCAGCAAGACCACCGTCTGATCGTAGAGGGGCGTGCCGAGCATGGGATCGTAGTTCTTCGTGTCCATCTTCAAGGCCTGGGCGATCGGGCAGTACGGATACAGCACCGCCCCGTTCAGGTAACGGTTGTGCGCGAGGATCGAGTCGCGCTGCCTGGAGTCGGAGAGGGCGCCCACCACGAGGTTGTGCCCGTCCCTCACCGACGGGGCGTTGCCAGCGAATTTGATGGATCCCGAGTCGTCGGGCATCACCGTGACCAGCACGACCTCCGACGACGCGACGTCGTCCACCTGCACGCCGAAGCCGGCCTGGATCTGCGCGCCCAGATCGGTGATGTGCAGCGCCTGCATCGCCTCGGGCGAGAGCGCGCCGTCGTCCCGCGCCGCCTCGAAGAGCTGCTCGATGTCGAGCGAGCCACCGCGGCTCGCTCCGCTGTCGTTCTCCTTGTTCTTGCTCATCGGATCCTCCACGGTCATGCGCCCAGGCACGGAATCGGGTCGGTGCTCTTCACGAGGTTCATGCCGGCGGCGGCGAAGCGGGCGAGCGCCTTGTCCGCCTCGGCGGTGAAATCGACGGCGAAGCCCCCCTTGCCGTCGGGCACGGTGACCGGCGACATGCAGTCGGTCATCACGTAGATCTTCTTGGCCAGCGCGCGGTCGGTGAGCGCGATCTCCGTCAAGATGTCCTCGATCGAGCTGCGGACGCAGTGGCTCGCGGCCTGGCCGGCGATGATCACCGCGTCGGCGTGGAGCAGCGTCCTCAGGAAGCCCGTGCTCCGCTGCGCGAGCGGCTGGCCGTCGTGGCGCGTCAGCACCTCGGGCTGCATCACCGAGTAGTTCTCGGTGAGCGGGTTGCCGCCCTTGACCTCGACCCACGACTGCACCCCGCGCGCGAACGCGTGGAACATCCGCGCCTCGTGCACGACGCCCGCGAGCGCGTGGCCGTCGCTCCCGAGGATGCAGTGCGGCGGCCACAGGTAGAGCTTGTATTTCCCGGCCTTCTCGAGCTCCTCGCAGTAATACCGGACCTGCTTCATGAGCCACGGGTAGCTCCCGCCGCAGAGCCACTTCGCCACCGCGGGGTTCGGCCGCACCTCCCCCGCGTCGATCTGCGCCGTCGTGATCTCGCGGTGCGCGGTCAGCGGGCGGTCCTCGCGATCCACCCAGAAGGCCGGGAAGAAGATCTGGTAAGCGAAGTGGGTGTCCATCGTGACCGTGATGTTCGTGATCGACGCGAGGTTCCTGTAGATGAACTCGGCGATGCGGCGGCTGTCGTCGACCGCGCCCGTGCCGCTCCTGCCGGCGACGTAGAGCGAGCCCTGCGGGAAGCAGAAATCCTTCTGCACGTCGATGAGCAGGAGGTGGACGTTCTGCGCGTCCGCGGCCGACGGCTTCACGCCGTGCGCCTTGCGCCACGCGGCGGCGGCGCCGTGCAGCGCCTCTTCATTGGGGTGAAAGCCCCACCGCTCGGCGTTCTTGGCGTCATAGAAGGCGGGCAGGGGGAGCTCTGTCGATTTCATGGTCTCTCTCTCCTCTCGATCGGCCCGCGAGCGCGGGCCGTCAGCTCAGCGTGGATTCACGAGATGCGAAGCAATGTGATCGCCTGTGCGTCGACGACGAACAGGCCCTCTGGGCCGACGAGCAGCCGGGAAGCCTGGGTGACGAACGGCTCGGTGCCGGGGAACTGCCGTGTCTCGACGAGCGCGCCCCCGCGGACCTCGACGCGGACGACGCCGCTGTCGGTCGCCGAGAGCAGGAACCCGGAAGCCGCGCACTTGCCGGTCAGCGCGCCGAGCCACGAGCCGCCTTCCCCCTCGCCGTCGGCGACCGCCTCGACCGCGCCGTCCTCGCGCACGACGACGCACCGGTGCACGGTCCGGCCGGCTTGCTCGGCGGCGAGGAACAGCCATGCGCGCCCGGCGCGGGGGCGCCCGCGGCCGTCGTTCGACGACGAGCTCGGGCCGGCGTCGAAGACGCAGGTCGCCGCCGTGAGCTTGCCGCCCGGGAAAGGCAGCTTGACCGTGTCCTTGAGGCCGGGCCGATCGGCGTCGAAGACGAACGCTATCGAGACGTTCCCGGCGCGGTAGAAGCCGAGCCCGAAGCTCTGGCCCACCCAGAACAGCGTTTGCCCGGCGAGCACCTCGCCCATCGGCACGGCGTCCGCCTCGCCCGAGAGCGCGGCGGCGCCCGGCCTCCCGCTGCGCAGGAGCTGCCCGCCGCGCGTCCAGTAGCGGGCGCGCGCGTTGACGTCGAAGATGGGCCTCGTCCCGACGCAGTCGACCTGGATCCGCTCGGGCGCGGCCCCCGGCGAGAGCACCACGAGATCGCCGCCCCGGCCGATCAACGTGGCGCTCCCGTGCACCGCGAAGCGCGTCGCCGGGTGTGGCGCGCCAGACATCACGACGGACCGGTCCTCCCGCAGGAAGCGGCCGCCCTCGTCCACGAGATAGCAGAGCCCGCCCGGGCCGAGGGCCGCGGCCAGGATCACCCCGCGCGTGCTCAGGATCCGCGTCGCCAGCACCTCGCCGTGCACGACCGTCGACTCCTTCACGACGGCCGGCGCGGCGCCCGCGCAGGCCGGGCAGGCGGGGCGCGCGTGCTCGACGCCGCACGAAGGGCACCTCGTCCACGCGAGCGCGTCGAGCAGCCGGCGCGGGAACACGCCGCGCCGGTCCTCGACGAAGACGCGATAGAGCGCGTCCAGGAGGTCGTCCGGCAGGACGCGGTACGGGATGGCCGGCTTCGGATACCGCACCTCGCGGTCGAACACGGTGATGCGGCGGAGCGGCCTCGCGCTCTCGGGCACCCGCGCCGACGCGGACCGCGGCCGGAAGACGCCGCCATAAGGCCCCACGCAGAGCAGGCTCTGCATGACCATCACGGCGAACGCGTACCAGTCGGAGTCCTGCGAATACGGCCTCGACAGGAGCGGCCGGGGGAGCGAAGGGTCGCAGAGCAGCGGATCCACGAAGCGCTCGGTGAACACCTGGCAGAGGTACGGGCCGAACTGGAAGCTGTCGGCGTCGATGACGAACACCTCGCCGCCGGCGACGAGCACGTTGAGATCGTTGAAGTCGCCGATCACGACGCCCCGGTCGTGGATCGCCGCGACCGCCCGGTGGAGCCGCGCGAGCACCTCGGAGACCGCGGCCGACGAGAGCCCGCCGTGGCGCATCGACGGCTCGCCGTAGCGCAGGAGCGGCTCCGCGCCGCGCACGAGGCGCATGGCGTAGCCCACGACGCGCTTCCTGGCCCTGTCGGTCGCGAGCTCGAGGGGCGCGATCACCTGATCGGGCAGCGCCGGCGGGAACGCGCGCAGCTTGTCCTGGTGGCGCTCGATGCGCGCCTCGGCGGCGCGCTGCTCGGCGTCCTGCCCGGCATAATCCGGGTGAGCGGGCGTCTTCCAGACCTTGAGCGCGCGGCCGTCTCCGAGGTCGAACACGTCCGCCTCCCCGCCTTTGCCGATCGAGGCCCGAGGGTCGAGCCGAACCCGCTTTGAACCGAGATAAACGTCCACAGTCGCCTCCTCCGGACGCAATCAAACGCAATCGAACGCAATCGAGCGCAACCGAGCGCAATCGAGCGCAATCGAGCGCAATCGAGCGCAGACGCCCTGTCGTTTCCCTCCGCGACTCCTGCGCCTCCGCGCAGGGCCGCGCCTCAGTCGCGGGCGCCCTGCGCCCTCCGCACGACGACCACCGTCGTGTCGTCGCGGAGCAGCCCGCCTTCGCGCTCCATCCGCTCTTCCTTCCACACGGGCCGCGCCACCGATCGGTTGATGAGCGCGAGCCGCCTCCTCACCGCGTCGGGGTTCCGGAAATACCGGTCGTCTTCCCAGAACCTCGACAGCGGGCCGACCTCGCCGCCCCCCGGGATCTGCCGTGACGACGACTCCAGCAGATCGATCGCGCCGTCGGTCCCGAGCAGGGCAGTCCGGAGCGTGCTCGACGGGAAGGCGCGGTGCACGGTGAAGCGCGGCGCCTCGCCGCCGGGCGGCCGATCGAGCAGGCCATACGCGAGGTACGGGGGCTCGTCCCTCGGGAAGGGGCCGAGCCGCAGGAGCTCGTCGCCGAGCGCGATGAGGCCGTCGCCGAGGGAGAACGCGCACGCCCTGTCGCCGGAGATCGCGAGTCCGACCACGGTGAAGAGGAAGAAGGTCGACAGGACCTCGGTGAAGCTGCCGCCCATGCCGGCGGCCACGTCGCGGAGCGGCGCGAGCGCCGCGCGCCGCACCTCTTCCCACGTCGCGGGCGAATCGAGGTCTCCGCCGCGCCGGAGCGCGCCGAGCACCTGCTCGGCCACGATCCGCGCCCCGAGCGCCGCGCCCACCTCGCTGCGCGCGCCGCTGCCGCAGCCGTCGCAGACCACCGCGACGAGAGAGCCGCCCTCGGCACGGAAGGCATAGGCGTCCTGGTTGGGCCGCCCCGCGACGAGGTGATCGGTCCCGGTCACCGTCCCTCCGGCGACCTCGAAGGCCGAGCCCCCTCCCATGTCAGCCAAGAAAGCGACGTCGCGAAGCATGGAGTTCCCTTCTGCGCCCGGCGAGGGCGCGCTGCGGCCGGACCCGGGCAGACGGAGGCCGGGGCGCGGTCCTCCCGGCGCCGGAGCTCCACCGTCCGCTCGGCGGTCAACGCCGACCGTCAGCGCCCGCGCCCGGCGAGCACCCGATCGTTCGTGTATCTTACACACCAAGCTTAGTGTTCTTAGTACACGTTGTCAACCCGGGCGCCGGCGTTCCGGCCACGCTTCCTGGAGGCGTGCGAGCGCGTCGCTGACACGCGAGCGGGCATCCCGCTTCAGATCTCGAAGCTGAAGCCGTCCTTCTCGAGCCGCTCGTACTTCCGGCGGTCGAACCGGTAGAGCCGCGCCGCGCGGTGCGCGACGTCCTGCTCCACCTCGTCGAGCTCGACGAGCAGCCCGGTGCCGAGCGCCTTCTTCCGGAAATTGCGCTTGTCGAGCGGGCGCTCGAGGATCGCCTCGTAGAGGCGCTGGAGCTGCGACAGCGTGAACTTCGGCGGCAGGAGCTCGAACCCGATCGGCCGGTATCGGACCTTGCCCTTGAGCCGCTCCAGCGCGACCGGGAGGATCTCGTCGTGATCGAAGGCGAGCGCCGGGGTGTCGTCGACCGCGAACCACGCCGCCTCGCGCGCGTCGGTCGCGGCCTTGACCCGGTGATCCCCGAGCTTCACGAGCGCGTAGTACGCCACCGAGACCACGCGCTCGCGCGGGTCCCGCCCGAGCGCGCCGAACGTGTAGAGCTGCTCCAGGAACACCCCCGAGAGCCCCGTCTCCTCCGCGAGCTCCCGCCGCGCGGCGTCGTCGAGCGCCTCGTCGACGCGCACGAACCCGCCCGGGAGCGCCCACCTGCCGCGGAACGGATCGAGCTCCCGCCGGATGAGGAGGACCTCGAGGTCCTCCTCATCGAGGCCGAACACGACACAATCCACCGTCAGCGCAGGCCGCGGGTGCTCGTAAGAGACGAACATTCAACCCTCCGTGTAATTTGCACATGAATCTTGGTGTTGATCGGACACCATGTCAACCAGCGCCGCGGAGCTCGGCGGGCCGAGCGAAACGTCATCGAACGTCGACAACCCCTCGACGGCCGGGGCGCGTGCGCGGTAGAACGCGCCCATGACGGGGGACGCGGGGTCGAGCACGGCGGGGGCGGAGACGAGGGAGGAGCTCGAGGCGAAGCTCCGTGAGGCGCAGCTGCTCCTCCGCGCGATCCTCGACACCCTGCCGATCACCGTGGCCATGTACGACCGCGAGGGGGTCTTCACGTTCCAGGACGGCAGGGGGCTCGAGGCCGCCGGCTTGAAGCCGGGGCAGTTCCTCGGAGCGAGCGTGTTCGATATCTTCGCGAGCGACCCGGCGGGGCTGGAGACGAACCGGCAGGCGCTCGCGGGGAAAGGCGCGTACAACGTCTATGAGACGTACGGCGCCGCCTGGGAGACATGGCATATCCCCGTGCGCGACGGGAACGGGGAGCCCGACGGCATGATCACCGTCAGCCTGGACGGCTCCGCGGCGAAGCGGCGCGAGCAGGAGCTCCGGGCGAAGGTCGAGCTCATCGAGACCCAGCAGGAGGTCATCCGCGATCTGTCGACGCCCATCATCGAGGTCTGGGACAAGGTGCTGACCCTCCCCATGGTGGGCGTGGTGGACAGCCTGAGGATCTCCGAGGCGATGGACAACCTGCTCTCGGCGATCGTGAACAAGGACGCGCGGTACGCGATCCTCGATCTCACCGGCGTCGACGCGGTCGACACGCGGACGGCCGGCTACCTCATCGAGATGATCAAGGCCATCCGGCTCCTCGGCGCGGAGGGGATCATCACGGGGATCCGGGCGAACGTGGCGCAGACGATGATCGCTCTCGGACTCGACCTCTCCGGCGTCACGACCGTCGGCAACCTCCGCGCCGGCCTCAAGCTCTGCATGCGGCGCATGGCCGCGGCGGGCGAGGGGGGCGAGCGCGCCGAGGCGGCCAGCGCGCCGGCGAAATAGCGGCTTCCGGCAGGCGCGCGCGCACGCGCCGCGCGGCGGCGGCTCAGCGGTGGATCACGATGCGCGTGGACGGGTCGTCGCGCGTGGCCTGGACCGCGTACCACTCATCGGGCACGGCGGGCTCGGTCCAGTGGAAGAGCCATTTCGCGTCGGCCGGCGAGAGGTTCACGCATCCGCCGCTCTGCCCCTCGCCCCAGCGGTCGTGCCAGTAGGCCGCGTGAAGGAGGTACTTGCTGAAGAAGTGCTGGCTCCACGGCACCTCCGCCTCGATCCAGTCGTCCGCGTCGACGTGGGGCGTGATGAGCGTCTTCGTCACCCATTTGCGGCCGATGCTGTACTGGCCGAGCGGGGTCGTGGAAGGCGGCACGAACGGCTCGGCCTTCTCCGGCTCCTCGGCCCCGTTGCGCCCGGCCGAGATCAGCGTCGCGAACACGGGGCGGTCGTCCTCGTAGGCGATGAGCCAGCCGTCGAGGGCGGCGATCTCGATCCACGTGTTCCTGCGCCCGTCCGCCGGCGCCGAGGGCGGCTCCCCACCGAGCTGGATCGGGTGGCCCCACGGGTTCCGCGCCCGCCGCGGCTGGACGACCACCGCGTCTCGCTCGAGCACCCAGTGCCCGTCGTCCCGGGTCTCGAGATACGTCAGCTTGCCGACCCGCTTCGATCGGCCCGTCAGCCCGACCCGGGCGAGGCGCTCCCACACGGCGTCCGTCTTCGCGGGCGGGCCTCCCTCCGTGAGGCGGTACTTCGGGCGCGCCTTGCGGCGAAAGAAGGCCATCGGCAGGCGCGCCTCGGCGCCGAGGTACACCCCCTCGAAGGTGGCGGGCTCGTACGGCTTGACCTTGTCCTTCGGTATGAACGTCAGATCCGACGCCCAGAGCCAGGTCGCCCCGCCGGCCTCGACCTCCTCGGTCCAGGCGACCGACGAGCGCGGGCGGACCTGCATGTGCCGCAGATCGTGGAGCCCCTCGGGCCACGCCGGCGCGTCGATGCCGTCCACGCGGAGGAGGCGCTTGAGCCCGAGCGACTCGCCGTAGCGGTACGGGAGCGGCAGATCGGCGCGCGGGGCATGGGGGATCAGCGCCTGGCGCACGGGATCGGCGGTGTCCAGGGTGGCGCGCTCGCCGTCGACGCACACGTAACCGCGCGGCTCCACCGCGTAGAACGCCGGGCAGCCGCCGGCGCCGCGGATGGGCTCGACGCTCTTCAGGCGGACCGAGCCGCCGATCGAGAGCATGCCGATCCACTGGGCCTTGGGCCGCGGTGCGGACCGGATCCACACCTCGCGGCCCTTCGAGTACACGCGCGCGGATCGCGCCCGCGCCGCCTCCACCTCCGGGGCCGGCGCGGCCGGGGCCGAGGCGGCCAGCGCCTCCGGCGGCGGCTCCGGCGCGCTCGAGCGCGCGGAGGGCGCGCTGGAGGGCGAGGGCTCCGCGACCGCCACGCCCGCGCTCCCGGCCGCGTCGGCGCGCGAGCCGGCGTCTTGCCGCGACGGCGTGCACCCGAGCCACAGGGCGCCGAGGGCAACGGACCACGAGCGGCCAGGCATAGGCACGAGACCCTAGCACGTCGAGCCCGGCCGGCGGAACGACGTGCCAGTCTGGACGAAGGCGCTCGCGCCGCGAGCGGAGCGGAGGTCGTCGCTCGTGCCGCGATCTGCGGCGACGGCGCCTGGCCGCCAGGATTTCGATCGCCGCGGGTGTCACGCTCACCCCGCTCGCGCCTAGAGCCGAGGAAGGCCGGCGAGGACAGCCGGCCAGAGAAGACAAGGAGAGATCCCATGCGTCGTTGGCTCAAGGTGACCCTGATCGCGGCCGTCCTCGGAATCCCGGCGGTGGCCTATGCTGGAACGCAGCTCACGGGCGGCTGTCCGTGCGCGGATTGCCCGTGCCCCGACTGCCCCTGCGGCTGAGCACCCAGCGCCCTTGGAACCGCGCGCGCGATCGCTGCTCAACGCGTCGATGAGACGCCTCGCCGACGGCGATCGCGCGGCGTTCGAGCCTGTCTATGCCGCCCTCTGGCCGGCGATCGGCGCGTTCTGCCGTCGCATGCTCGGGGGCGGCGCGGACGCGGAGGACGCGGCCCAGCAGGCGCTGCTCAAGGTGTTCGACCGCGCCAGCTCGTTCGATCCCGACGGGGATGCGCTGACCTGGGCGCTCGCCATCGCGACGTGGGAGTGCCGCACGACGCGGCGGCGGCGGTCCCGGTCGAGGGAGGCGCCGGACGAGCATGTCCCGTCGATCGCGGCCGACGTGCCCACGCCGGAGGAGACGGCGATCGCCCGGGATCTGGACGACGCGGCGCGCGAGGTGCTCGGCACGCTGGCCGAGGCGGATCGCGAGACGCTGAGGGCGACCCTGCTGGAGGTCGATCGCGATCCGTCGGTGTCGAGCGCGGCGCTGCGCAAGCGCCGCGAGCGCGCGTTTGCGCGCCTGCGGGAGGCGTGGAGGAGGATCTATGGAACGTGAGGCGCTTGCGGGCCTGAGCCTGAAGGAGAGGGCCTATCGCGCGTACGAGCGGGGGAGGGCGAGGCGGGCCGCCTGGGCAGCGGCGCCGACGATCGCCGTGGCGCTCGTGGCGGCGCTGATGAGCGATCGTCCGGTCACCACCGCGATCCTCGGCGCGGCGCTCTACGTCGCGGCGGCGCTGCTCTCGTGGCGCGGGCAGCAGCTCGCGCGAGGCGTGCTCCCGGGCGTCGCCGCGGGCCTCGTGCCCTTCGCGGCGGCGCACGCGGCGCGCATCTACGGTCACCTGTGCACCCCGGAAGGGTGCGTGTCCATCTGCGTCCCTGCCTGCCTGGCGGGCGGGGTCGCCGCCGGCGTGCTGCTCTCGCGGGTGCTGCGCCGGTCGGAGCGGCTCGGGGCGTCCTGGGCCTCGGCGTGCGGCGTCGCCGCCCTGACGGGCGCGCTCGGCTGCGCCTGCGTCGGCTTCGGCGGCGTGGTCGCCCTCGCGGCGGGGCTGCTCACCGGCACCGCGCCGCTCGCCCTCCGCCCTGCACGCTAGAGCGACGGTCACCCGCTTCGGATACGGGCCCACCTCGACGTTTTCGGTGCTCAGCGCACTGGAGTGCGCTTCCGCGCCGAAAACGCCGATCTGGGCCCGTCTCCTGTGCGGGTGACCGCCGCTCTGCTGCGGCTCTGGATGGTGCAGAGGGGGGCGGAAACCGCTGTAGGCTCTCCGCATGGCGGAAGCCGCTCGCAAGCGCCTCGCGCTGGCCCTCCTGATCGTCGCGGTCATCCCGGTCGGCTTGATCACGCGGTTCCACGGCGGCCCAGCGTGGCTGCGCAACGGCGCCGGCGCGGTGCTCTATGAGGTCGTGTGGATCGCCGGGGCGCAGATCGTGTGGATCGCCGCGCGCACGCACCGGCTGGCGCTCGCGGTCTTCGCCGCGACGTGTGGGATCGAGCTGCTCCAGCTGAGCCAGGCCCCCTGGCTGTGGGCCGCGCGCAGCACCACCCCGGGGCGGCTCCTGCTCGGCGCGAACGGCGGCTTCGATCCCGGCGACTTCGCGCTGTATGGCCTCGGCTGCGTCCTGGGTTATGGGCTCTGCCGGCCGTTCAGGGCCTCCGCATGAGGCCCGCGCCGCGCCGAGCGCGCGCGCCGGTTGCGGCAAACGCCGCGAGGGGCCAGGCTGGCGATCGCGAGATCCAGGAACCAGGAGGCGATGGCCATGTCCGAGGCTCACCACACCGGCGGCTGTTTGTGCGGCGCGATCCGCTACCGAGCGCGCGGCGCGCCGGTGAGCGTCAATGTCTGCTATTGCAGCCAGTGCCGGCGCCAGACCGGCGCGCCGATGCCGGCGTTCGCGTCCTTTTCCGACGAGCAGTTCGAGCTGCTCTCCGGCGCGCCCGCGACCTACCGCTCATCGAGCTCCGCCGTCCGCCAGTTCTGCGCGACCTGCGGATCGTCGCTGTTCTGGCGCCGTGACGGGGCGCGGGAACTCGACATCTTCCTCGGCACGATGGACCGACCCGGCGACGTGCCGCCGCCCAGCTTCCAGCTCTGGACCGCGCACCGCGTGCCCTGGCTGCCCGCCATCCAGGGGGCCACCGACTACCGTGGGGACAAGGCCGGCAGCCAGAGCTGACCCGACGTCGCCGAGCGGACGGCTGTCGGCGGTCATGAGCAGCCGAGCCGCAGCTCACCCGCGTCGGCAGCGCGCCCCGCCGGAGGGCCGCGCTCTCCTCAGGGGCCTTCGCCGGCGCTGTCTCCGCCGGCGGCCTCCTTCGCTTCCTCCTCCGCGATCTTCGCGCGCACCTCGTCCATGTCGAGCGAGCGCACCTTCTCGATCACCTGGTCGAGCGCCGACGCGGGCAGCGAGCCCGCCTCCGCGAACAGGAGGACCTTCTCGCGGAAGATGAAGAGCGTCGGGATCGACCGGATGTTGAAGGCCTGCGCCAGATCCTTCTGCTCGTCCGTGTTGATCTTCCCGAACACGATGTCCGCGTGCTTCTCGGAGGCCTTCTCGAAGACGGGCCCGAAGACCCGGCACGGGCCGCACCAGGGCGCCCACCAGTCGACGAGCACGATGCCGTTCGACTCGACCGTCTTCTCGAAATTCTCCGCGCTGAGCTCGATGGTACTCATCCGCGGAGCATACCCCCGAGACCCGCCCGTGTCGCCGAGCGAGCGGCCAGGCGCCGCCGGCGGCGCTCAGGGCGCGTTGCAGACGATGATGGGCTCGATCGCCTCGACGAGGAGCTGCTCGACGCGCTCTTTTCCGATGTCGGCGGCGCGGGCGGACCGCTCCAGCGTGCTCCGCCACCGAGGGAGAGCCCCGCGTCCCGGCTCCGCGCGGGCGCCGTGCTACACCATCGGCAAGGCTTACCGTCGAAGGAGAGCTCGCCATGATGAACGCGTCTGTTCAAGCCCTCGCCGATGCGATGGATCTCGGATCGTTGCTGCAGGAAATCCGGGATCGACATGGCGAGTTCGATCTCCTTGCCCACTGGAAGCAGGGCGAGTTCCACCACGACGTGGTCCTCCGGGTGCACCGCTTCGCGCCGCTGCCGGCGCCGGTGCTCGTCGTGAGCACGAACTGCAACGGCGGCGTAAAGGAAGTGCTCTGCTTCGGCGACGTCCCGGAGCGTTATGCCCTCTGGCACCATCGCTGCCCCGGGGTGCCGGAGTTCTCTGGCGAGCTGCCGTCCATCGCCGCGCAGGCGCGGACGTCGCACTACTTCGATCCGTGCGAGCTGCTCGCGGCCGACGCGCGCAGCGAGCTGCGCCCCGAGTTCCGCGAGCGCGACGTGGGCGGAGGATGGCGCCCGCGGTGCGGACAGGCCGGTTCGCCGTTCGACGCCGAGCCCGGAGGAGCGCGCGGGTCAGCGAAAGGGGAGACGTGCTCGTGATGTGCCGGTGATCCCGGCCGCGCAAGGCCTCTCCTGCGGGCGAGCTCGCTCAGCGGCGTCTTTCGCCCATCGCGCCGCGCCCCGTGGTGCGGGCCGCGCAGAAGGCCGCGTCCAGCCGCCAGGCCGCGCGCGACGCCTCGCCCGCCGTCGCGCCGCGCGCGCCCGCTGCCGCGGCGATCGCCTTTCTGAAGTGCGCGCCGGCCCTGCGGCGCTCGATCGCGACGAGCGCCAGGCAGAGCGCGACGAGCAGCACGTCGCGGGCGCTCGGCTCCGGCAGCGTCCACGCGAGCCAGCCGGTGGCGATCGCGAGCATCACGGTACAGAGCTCCCAGGACGCGGCGCGCTCGGCGCCCTCCGACTCCGCCGTGGCGGCCAGCGCGCGCGTCACGCTGGGTGGCGGCTCGAGCTCCCCTCCGGAGAGCTCCGGCGCCCCTGCGCCGGGATCAACGGTCGCACCGGCGCTCGCCACGGGGCGCGCCAGGGACGCTGCGACTGCGTTCGTTGCCGCACCGGGATGGATTGAGCTCATACAAACACCCTCCTCGCCTTGCCGTCCGGCCCTGCACGATCCCCAGGCTCGCACGTTGCGCGCCAACATGAAAAGAGCGACCCGACGTGCTCGGCGAGTATTGAGCACGCATTACGTGCGCATCTGTTGTGCAGGACACGCAATCGGTGCATCTGTTGTGCAGGACACGCAATCGGCCCGTGCCGCTCGAGGCTTGCTCGCACCGGGGCGTAGGGGGGCTTGTCGCTCTATATCGTACCTTGGTTGGTCTGGCGCGAGGCGCGGGCTCTCTTGGCGGGGCGGAGGGGCGCGGCGGCGTCGCTCAGGGCGGGGACCGCGATCGCCGCGCCGCTCAGTCTCAGGCAGCGACCTCGCGCGCCGGCAGCGGGAGGCCTTGCCGGATCACGCTGTCGATGAAGGGCTTCACGATCTCCTCCAGCTTGCTCCCGAGGTCGTCATCGACGTCGAGCAGCCCGTCCTCCCCGAGCCGCAGCGCCTTGTCGAGGAGGAACAGCCCCGCGACGACGTGCCGCGCCCCGAGCGACTGGAGCACCGGACGGAGCGCGTAATCGATGGCCAGCACGTGCGCGAGCGTCCCGCCCGTCGCGAGGGGGAGAGCTGCCTTCCCCGCGAGCCCGAACTGCGGCAAGAGGTCGAGGAACGCCTTGAGCGCCCCCGTGTACGAGGCCTTGTAAATGGGCGTCGCGATGACGACCCCATCCGCCTCCGCGACGACCCGCGCCGCGTCCGCCAGGGCGGGGGAGTCGACGCGCCCGAACAGGAGATCCTCGGCCGGGAGCTCGCGGACGTGGATGGTGGTGACGCGAAACCCCTCGCGCACGAGCCGCGCCGCGATGCGGGCCGCGAGCGCCGAGGTCTTCGAGCGCGCAGAGACACTTCCGGTGATGATGGCAATGCCTGACATGAGCGCAGCATACCAAGGCCCGAGAGTGATGTCTACTATAACGGACGAATTGTCCGTCGCAACGGATCGCGCTGCCGGGGGTCGGCCCCGGGGGAGGGGCCGTGTGTGGGCGCGTGCTGGAGGATCGGTATCCGAGCGCAAGAGAACAAGAGAACAAGAGGGCGCCGGTAGGGGGCCGGCGCCCTGGTCATGAGCGAACGCTCGCTCGCGCGCTCACGAGCGCTCGCTCGCGGTCAGTTCTCGAACCGCACGTTGTCGAGGTAGTATGGACCGGAGTTGGCGGTCACGTTGAGGTTGAACTGCAGCTTCACGTCGCTGGCCCCTGCGTTCAGCGCGTTCTTGGTGGCCGTCGGCAGCTGGGCAAACTGGATCCTCACGAACTGGCCCCGGGGGAGCGGGGTGAGCGGGACGTTGCCGGCCCACTGGTTGTGGATGCCGGCCGACGGGATCGAGATCAGCACTTCGATGTTCCCGCCCCAGCTCGGGCTCGGCTGGACGGGAGACACGAAGAGATCGAGCGTGATCTTGTCGCCCACCGGCGCGAGGTTCGCCGAGCTGAAGCTCGGGCTGACGATCTCGTTGAACGGGGAGGGCGTCTTCACCTGGAGCGACGAGATGCCCTCCACCACCCGGCCCGTGTGGACCGACAGCTGGGCCTGCGCCGACGTCCACGCGCCCGGCTTCTCGAACCCGAGGATCGGGTCGTTGAGGAGGAACTCCGCCATCACGTTCTTCCGGAACGGGATGAACACGCCCGTGAGGGCCTCCGAGATCTTGAAGCGCTGCCCGCCCGGCTCGTCCGGATCGGCCTCCAGCTGCTCGGAGGTCTGCGTGAACGGCCTCAGCTTCGCCAGCGTCGCGGTCGTGCCGAGATCGAGCTCGACGGTAGGGGAGCCCGTGGCGTCGCCGATCGGCTCATGGCACCCGCTGCACGACAGCGAGAACGCGCGCCCCACGACCTGATCCGGGGTGAGCGCGCTGCCCATCGCGGTGAGCTTGCTCTGGATGCTTGTCCTGAGGGCCGAGGGCCCGGCGCCGAACGTCGCGAAGTAGTTGTTCTGGAGGCCGATCATCTGGCTCTCTCCGGCGTTCATCGTCGCCGGATAGCTCGGCTCCAGGGCGAAGCGGTTGATGTCGTCGGCCGCGGCGAGCCGCTCCACGAGGTCCGGGAACGACGTGCTCCTGAAGGCGACGGCGCGCGCGTCGGTCGAGGCAGGATCGAAGAGCGGCGCGGCCGGGTTGTCCTTCACGAACGACGGGGTCACGACCAGCGTGGCGCTGCTCCCTGAGCCGCTGTGAAGGAGCCTGAACTCCCGGAGGTTCCACGTGGTGAAGGGCTCGGGCGGATCGCCGTCGACCTCGGGGGCGAAGAGGAACTCGTTGGTCCGGATCTGGCCGCCGTACGGCCCCGCGTTCTGGCCGTAGTGATCGATGTGGAGGACGGGCTCGAACCCCCCGGGCAGGCCGTCGAAATAGAAGGCGAGCAGCTCGTCCCGCCGCGTCTCGAGGCTCTTCGCCGGATCCGACAGGTGGTACCAGAAGTCGACGACCGGGCGGCACCCTTCCCGTCCGAGGCTCGGCGACGGGTTGGGGAGCCGGCCCTCGAAGATGATGAAGTTGCGCATCTGGAACGCGCTCTCCGGGATGCCCGAGCGCCTGGCGAAGACGACGCGGTACTCACCGCAGTTGGCGCCGTCCGGCGGGGCGAGGTCGAAGCGGTTCGCCAGGGTCGTGGCGACGTAGGCGTTCGGGGCTTCCTCGTCGGCGAAAGGATCCCTGTCGGCCTCCTCGCCCACGACGCGGGGGCAGTCGATCGGCCACCCGTTGATGGACCCGGCCGAGCCGGGGATCACCACGTCATCGCAGTGCGGGCCGAGGCCGATCCCGTCCGCGGCCTTCCGGTTCGTGTCCATGAACTGCCGGAAGAGCTGGAGGGGCGTCAGGCCGACGCCCGCCTGATCGATGAGCTGCTGGAGCACGTCCTTCAGCTTGAAGGCGCCGAGGATATCGGTGTTCGTGACGACGAGCGACCTCCGCTCGTTGATGGGGAAAGGAAGCGAGAGCGCCTGGCCGGCCTCCGCGATCTCACCCTCGGCGAGATCGGCCGGAGCGCCGTCCGTGGGCCCGAGATCCGCGCAAGAAACCGGCAGGATCGCGAGCGCGGCCAGCGCGGCGCGCCGCGCCCCCCGCCACGCGCCGGGGGAGGCAGGATCGGAATGAGAGCGCACCGGACTGCTCGAACTCGACAGCTTCGACGACATGAAACCTCCTGAAATGACCCCGAAGAACGGCGGAGCCGCGCGAGAGCGCGAGCGCGCCCTCGCGGATGGACGGGGCGGCCCGAGGAGGACGACCGCCGGCGAGCGCCCGCGTCGGTCCGCAAAGAGACGACGCCCGGCGCGCGCCGCATGGGCGACGTGCCTCGCCGAGGCCAGCGCTGCCACGGCAGCCTGGCCTCATCGAGCCGCTGAATCCACCGTTCTGCGATGAAACGCCCCGGCGCCGCCGCCTCTCGGCGCGGCCGCCCGTGAACGCGGACCGTATGTTAATACTGTTTACGTACAGGGCAAGCGATATGAATGCTCGTGTTTGTACTCGCGTTAATTTTTCGCGGTCCGTGCGAGCGTCGTTTTCGTGTCCGTTTCATGTCGTCCGGACGAGCGTCGATGTCGTCGCCGCCGGCGCAGGCGAGGATATCCCGCTCGTGGGCTCGAGCGTGGTGTGGAGTTTGCTGTTCGCTGGTGGAGCCGTTGTCGTGGAGGCAATCACCGAGCCGCGCCGACGATCCGGCGCAGCGGCTCGGCGAAGGAGCTCGATGGATACCGCGCGAAGAACGCCGCCGCGCGCGCCCGCGCCTCGTCGGCGCGCCCGAGGCGCACCAGCGCGCGGATCGCGATGAACTCCCGCTCTTCCGCGAGCCGCCCCTTCGGGAACTCGGCCTGGTGCCTCTCCAGCGCGGCGAGGGCGGCCCCCGGATCCTGCGCGAGCGCCGCTCTCGACGCGTCGACGAGGTTGGACTCCCGGACCAGGTCGTCGCCGTCCGCCGCGGCGGTCGCCTCCAGCGCTGGCGCGGCCGGTCGGGGGCTCGGCGGCGCCTCGCGGCGGAGGGCGGAGGGAGTCGGGCGCGGCGCCTCGGCCGACGGGGCCTGGGCCGACGGCGACCCGGCCGCCGCGCGGCCTTCCGCGCGGGAGAGCAGCCGCTCCAGCGGCAGATCGGTGAGCACCGGAGGCGGCGCGGTGGCGCTCGGGGCCTCGCCCAGGGCGGCGTGGAGCCCCGCCCCGCCCGCCCCGATGCCCGCCGCGAGGAAGATCCCCTTGATCCACGCCGGCATCGTCGCGCCGGCGGCCGCGCCCGCGGCCGTCTCGAGCGGGGCCACCCGGGCCGCGGTGCGCGCGAGCTCGGCGGAGGTCATCGGGCGGATCGGCGCGGCGGCGCGGAGCAGCTCGCGTGCGCCGGGCGGGGCGCCTCCTCCTTCCTGGTTCCAGCGCTTCGGATCGCTCATCTGGCCCCCCTGCGCGCGCGCTCGGCCTCGGACTTTTTCAGGAGCGTCGCGAACTCCTTCCGCGCCGCGTGGAGCCGCGAGTAGACGGTCCCCACGGGGACGCCGACGAGGCGCGCGATCTCGTCGCACGGCATCTCTTCGATCTCGAACATGACGAACACGGCCCGGCGATCGAGATCCATGGCCTCGAGGATGCCCTCGAGCTGCAGCCGCGCCTCGCGGCTGGAGGTGATCTCTTCCGGGCCGCGCGCGGAGTCCGGCACGTCGTCCATCACCTCGCCGAGCCGCTCGCGGCGCGTGTGGGCGCGGCGGCGGTGAGACGAGGCGACGCGGCGGCAGATGGCGAAGAGCCAGGTCGTGATCGGGCAAGCCCAGTCGAAGGACGGGAGCCGCTGCTGGACGACGACGAAGACATCCTGGAAGGCATCCTCCAGGTCAGGGTGCTGGATGCCGAACCGCTGGAGGGTCGCCCAGACGAAGCTGCCGTGCTCGGCGTGCAGGGCGACGAGGCTCCGTGGCGGCTGCTTGGCGTCGCGCAGGACGTCGGCTCGTAAGCACTGCTCCACGGAAAACTGAATGCCGGCAGCCCGGGGATCCTTCATCAAAATGTGAGGCCGACCCCCCCGAACACCGCGGCGGCGAGCGCGGCCTGCTCCAGGCCCGTCGGCAGCCCGCCCTCTAGCTGGAAATCGTACCGTGTCACTGGAACGAAGAGATCGATGCCTGTCTCGAGCCGCAGCGGCCCGATGACACGGACGCCGAGCCGCGTGCCGGCCCCGAGGCTGAGCCACGCGCGGGCGCCGACGTCGGTCGGCAGGATCGTCGGGGGGACGTCGTCGTCCCCGTAGATGACGGCGTAGATGGCGCCCGCCACCGCCCTGCCGCAGAGCCCGAAGGCGACCGAGCGGCTCCGGACCATTTCGAAGCACGCGCCGAGCCAGCCCGCCGTGAGCCCGAAGGCGAACGTCCGCCGGGCCGCGTGCTGCTCCGGGAGCCACAGCGCGCCCGTCTCGAGCGTCCACCGCGGCAGGATCGACCACTCGCCCGACAAGGCGACGCCGAACCCGGGTGAGGGGACGATGCCCGTGGAAGCGAACCCGCGCCAGGAGACCGAGAGCCGGGGCGGCGGCGGGCCCTCGGCCGGGGGCGGCGTGGTCTGGGCCTGCGCCGGCCAGGGGAACGGCGGCTCCGGCGCCCGCTCCGCCGCCGGAGGGCGCGCGGGCAGCGGCGGGGGACGCGGCGCCTCGGAGGCCAGCGGGGGGCGCGGCGCCTCGGCGCTCGGGGGGGCGAGGCCGGCCTCCGGATCGGTCGCGAGAAGGATGTGCACCGCCGCAGCGGCCACGATCCCGTCGCAGCTTTGCCGGTCGTCGGAGAGCTCGCGGACCGTCGGCGGGGCGCCGTCGCACAGCTCGGTCCGGATCGTGGCCGACCAGGCCCCGGGCTGACCCTGCACCACGGCCTCGATCGAGGCGGCCTTGCCCGTCGTGACGAGCTCCCGCCCGAGCCGCCGCGAGATCTCGGCGCGGAACCGGGACGCCGACGGGCACCGCCCCTCCGCGCCCGCGAGGCGCACCCAGGACACGTCCGCGGCCGCGCGATCGCACTCCGCCCGCGCGCGCGGCACGCCGGTGAGCGTGAGCGCCGCGCAGGCGCCCAGCGCCGAGACGAGCGCTCGTACGGCCGGCGCGCTCACCGTCCGCTCCCTTCCTCTCGCCCGATCGATCCCTCTGCGGGGAAAGCCGCGGGCTCGTACGGCGGGCGCGCCATGATGGCGAGAAGGGGTCGAGCGATGGCCAAACGGATCGGCGATGCTGTACACCCGGACGATTCGCGAGTCACAGGAATTTCTGGCGGGCGGCGGTGAACGCCGTCGGTGAGCGAGACGGAGATCCGGTATTCATCCATTCACGAGCCCGCAGCCCATGCACTCCCGCCCGACCACCATCGGCGTCCTCACGCCCTTCCTCGACGGCTTTTATTTCACCTCGGTCCTCAGGGGGATCCACCAGGCGGCGCAGGAGCGCGGCCATCGTGTCTTGGTGGTGCGCGGCACGCCAGCGTACGTTCAGGCGCCCTCGCTCGCCCGGGACCAGGTGGACGGGTGGATCGTCGTGCTCGCCACGGATGGCATCGAGCTCCTCGCGCAGGCGCGTGTCCCGCTCGTCACGGTCAGCTCCTGCGCCCCCGAGGCGGGCTGTCCGACCGTCATGCCGGACAACCGCGAGGGCGTCCGGAGCGCGGTGCGCCACCTGATCGAGCATGGACACCGGCGCATCGCGTTCGTCGGTTGCATGGATCAGGACGACATCCGCGCGCGCTTCGACGGTTACATGGCGACGCTCGTCGAGAGCGGGATCCCCTTCGATCCCGGCCTCGTCTTCGACGCCGACAACAACTGGCACTCCGGCGGCCAGCGCGCCGCAGAGGCGCTCATCGCGCGCAGGGGAGAGCTCACGGCCGCGGTCGTCGCCACGGACAAGAACGCGCTCGGGATGATGCCGGCCCTCCAGGCCGCCGGATACCGCATCCCCGACGATCTGGCGATCATCGGCTTCGACGACATCACCGATGCGCAGTGGTCGACCCCTCCGCTGACGACCGTGCGCCAGCGCTTCGACGCCCTCGGGGCGCTCGCGTACGAGCTCGTGCTGGCGCGGCTCGCAGGCCAGGTCGTGCCGTCCGGGCCCGTGCTCGCGCCGACCACGTTCGTCAGGCGGCGGACGTGCGGGTGCGACCCGCTCCTTGGCTTGCTCCACCGGAAGGGCGCGGCGCCCGACGATGATCTCGGCGCCATCGAACGGAAGATGGTCGAGCTGCTCCTCCGCCTGCCGCTCCCGCCCGAGACGCCCCCGACGGCCGTTTGGCCCGGCGTCACCGCCGTGATCGCTGGATATGCCGCGGCGCTCGAGGGCGCCGCGCCCCCGCCCGCGGCCGAGATCGACGAGGCCTGTCAGCAGGCCGTCCGCCTCACGCCAGACGTGGAGAGCCTCATGGGGATCGTCCGCCTCCTCGGCCGGTCCGGAAAGCGACGCCGCGCGCGCCTGGACAGGGAAGCCGCGGAGTCCGCGGAGGAGCGAGCCGAGGAGTTCCAGGAGCGGCTGCGCCTCTCGCTCATGCTGGCTCGCGTCGAGACGGAGCGGCAGTTCGTCGACGAGCTCGGGGCGCTCACGCGGTCCGATCACGAGGTGAGCCTCGCGCTGCTCGGCGGCACCCAGGAAGACTCGCGCTCGCTCTCCTGGCTCGACTCGACCGCCGCCGTCTGGGGCTGCCTCGCGCTCTGGGAAGACCCGGCGACCCGCGCGCGCCTCGTCATCGCCGGCGCCTACAGCCGCGATGGCAGCCCGACTCCCTCGCTCGGCGCCGCCTGCGCGCGGGAGGATTTCCCGCCCGCCGAGCGCTTGCCAGCGTCGACCGCCGGCGGCCCGTTCATGGTGACGCTCCTGCCGATCCGCACGCTCCGCCACGACTGGGGGGTCCTCGCGATCGTCGGCCCGAGCTCGATCGAGGTCGCCGGCGACGAGGGCACCATCTCCATCTGGGGGGCGCTCCTCGGCGCCGCCCTCGAGCGGGACGCGCTCGTGCAGTCGCTCTCCGAGCAGCACGCGAGCCTCCAGGAGGCCTATCAGCGCGAGCGCGCCCTCTCGGCCGCGGTGCGCGAGCTCGGCTGCCCCCTCATCCCGCTCATGCCCGGCGTGCTGCTCGTCCCGCTCGTCGGCGAGCTCGATGGAGATCGCGCCCGGCAGATGCTCGAGCGGGTGGTCGAGGGGGTGGGCCGACACGGGGCGCGCTGCGTGCTGCTGGATGTCACCGGCGTCCCGAGCCTCGACGCCCAGGTGGCCCACGCGCTCGGGCAGACGCAGCGCGCGGCCTCCCTGCTCGGCGCCCGCGTCCGCCTCGTCGGCGTGCGCCCCGAGCTCGCGATGCGCCTCGTCGCCCTGGATATCCAGCTGGGCGATCTGTCCAGCCACCAGTCGCTGGCGTCGGCGCTCGAGGACCTCGTGTCGACCGGAGTCCCCTCGCTCCGCCCGAGACGGAATGACGCGGCGGAAGCGCCGCCGCGCTCGTCGCGCAACGCGACCTCGGACACGGGGCGTCGCGGAGGATCGGAGTGACGCTCCGCGCGTCGCGCTGAGCGCGCGCAGCGCTGTGGACCCCCCATCCACTGCGCGCCGCCCGCGCGGGTCTCGTCTGGCGCTGAGCACGTCTCGAACGAGCATGTCGTCTGCCAGGGTTGGACGGCGAGGCGCGCGAGGTGCTGAGCGCGGCGAGCGTGTTCGGCGACGTCTTCTGGAGCAGGTGGGCGAAGGCGCTCCTGTCCTCGATCCTGCTCGCTGCGGGCGCCAAGCAGCGGCCGGCGGGTGGCTCGCTCCGCCGGACCGCCGCGCCTTGGCGCGCAGGCACGCCGGCGTATGGTAAAAATGTTCTGTGCCTTCCACGAACTCGGCGCGCTCCCCGCGGCTCCACCCCGTCTCGGCGGGATTGCGGCGATGGCTTCCCCGGGCGCTGGCCGGCGCGTGCTGCGCCTGGGCGATGGGCTGCGCGGAGAGCGCGCCCTCCTCGACGGCGCCGGCGGCGCGGGTCCCCTCGACAGCGCGGGCCGCTGCGCCGGCGCCCGCCGCGAGCGCCGCGCCCGCCGGCACGCCGCAGGCGTCTCCGCCAGCCGAGGGGGAGCGACCTGGCGACGCGCCGGCGCGCGAGCGCTGGGTCGGTACGCTGGCGCTGACGAAGGGCTCGCAGCCCCTCATCGCCGGGAGGATCCTGTCGCGCGAGGACGCCGAGCGCTGGCTCGGCCCCGAGTGGCGCGCGCTGGCCGGGCAGCGCGTCCGCGTGCTGGCGGTGCTGCGGGACCACGTCTGCGAGCCGCACGCTCAATGCATGATCGGGGGGATCATCCCGCTGCTGGAGCAGGTCGCGTCCGTCGAGCTGTGCAGCGGCGCGGGCTCCTCCGGCGGGACGGCGGTCGTCGATTGCGCGCCGTCGCCCGCCCAGAAGGAGCGCTGTCAGGACGAGTGCCGCACGCTGAGCGAGGACTGCAGTCGGAGCGCCGACGGCGACCGCGGACGGCTGCGCCGCTGCGGGTGCGCCAAGGTCACGTGCGAGCACGGGTGCGAGGAGACCGGCGAGCCCGCCTTCACGTGCAGGTGATCGCTCCCGGCCGGGAAGGGCAGGGGGCCAGAAGGGCAGGGGGCCAAGGGGACAAAACGACGAAGGCCGCCTGGCACCCGCCAGGCGGCCTCCGCGAGCGAGCCTCCGCTGCGCTGGATCAGGCGCCTTCGCGCGCGAGGACAGGCGCCGGCACCGGCCTGGCCGGGGGCTCGCTCTCGACGGCATGCGCGCCGCCCTCGCCGAGCGAGTAGGCCTCTTCGCCGTGAAGGGCGACGTCGAGGCCCTCGTCCTCGATCTCCTCGTCGACACGGAAGCCCATCACCGCGCTGATCCCCTTCACGAGCACGAAGGTGACCACCGCCGCGTAAGCCGCCGCGACAGCGGCCGCGATCGCCTGCTCGGTGAGCAGCGCCGAGTTGCCCTTGAGCAGGCCGTCCTGGCCGGCCGAATTCCACACCTTGGAGGCGAACACGCCGGTGAGCAGCGCGCCGAGCAGCCCGCCCACGCCGTGGATGCCGAACGCGTCCAGGCTGTCGTCATAACCCAGCTTGCCCTTCAGCATCACGGCGCCGTAACACACAGCGCCCGCCGCGAGCCCGATCGCGACAGACGCCATCGGCCCGACGAAGCCCGCCGCCGGGGTGATGGCGACGAGGCCCGCGACGAGCCCCGACGCCACGCCGAGGAGCGACGGCTTGCCGAAGCGCACGGCCTCGATCAGCGCCCACGCGAGCGCCGCGATCGCCGCGGCGATGTGCGTGTTCACGAACGCCACGGAGGCGAGCCCGTTCGCCGCGAGCGAGGAGCCGCCGTTGAAGCCGAACCAGCCGAACCACAGGAGGCCGGCGCCGAGCAGCGTCATGGTGAGGTTGTGCGGCACGATCTTGCGCGTCGGGTAGCCCTTGCGCTTGCCGAGCATGATCGCCATCACGAGCGCGCTCGCGCCCGAGGAGAGGTGAACGACGGTGCCGCCGGCGAAGTCGAGCGCGCCGCGCGAGAGGAGCCACCCGCCCGGGTTCCAGACCCAGTGGCAGAGCGGGCTGTAGACGAGGAGCGACCAGAGCAGCGTGAACACCACATACGACGAGAACTTGATGCGCTCCGCATAAGCGCCCGAGATCAGCGCCGGCGTGATGATGGCGAACATCATCTGGAACGCCATGAACAGGAGGTGAGGCACCGTCGTCCCGGCGCGCGGCTCGGTGCCAACGCCGTTCAGGAACGCGTGGTCGAAGCCGCCGATGAACCCGCCCTTGGATTCGGCGAACGCCATCGAGTACCCGAGCGTCACCCACGCCAGGGTCACGATCCCCATGGCGAAAAAGCTGTGCATGAATGTGCTGAGCGTGTTCTTCGTTCGGACCATGCCCCCGTAAAACAGGGCCAGCGCTGGCGTCATCAGCAGAACCATTGCCGACGAGACCAGGAGCCAGGTGGTGTCCGAGGCGTTGATTTCGTTCACTGGTGGCCTCCTCGACGGCGACACTAAGAGAAGGCAGTTTTCCGGAATGTTTCGTCGGCATATACTTCGCGACAGCACGAAACATACCGCGACGACGCAGCGAGTCAGCGCGTGGGCGCCTCCGCGGTCAGCGCGCTGGCTGACTCGCTCCTACAGCGGGTCGACGGATTTGCAGTGAGACTATATCGCCGGTGGGCCCGAGAGGGCGTGAGACGGCGGGAGATGAAGCGTTATCCGCGCCCGCTGGACTCGATGCTCTCGCGCACCCGATCGAGCGCGGCCCGCACCTCGGGATCGCGATCGAGCGCGGCGGGCGGCGCCGGCAGCCGGAGCGACCAGTTCTGCGGCCCCACGGTCCCCGGGACGTTGATCCGATCGCGCGTGGCGAGCACGTCCTGGAGGAGCAGCAGCACGAGCTCGCTCTTCGAGCCGAGGATCAGGTCGAGCAGCGCGCGGTGGGTCTCCTTCGTGAACTGCGGCCCGAGCTCTTGCCGGCGCGGCGCGAGCTGCGGCAGATCGAGGACCCCGGCGCGCTCCCGGTCGTCCCGCGACTCCCACCACACGACCACGGAGTCGGTGTCGTGCGTCCCGAAGCAGGCCACCGAGAGCGCCGGATACTCCGCCGGATCGCGGAACACGACGTCGTGCTTCTCCCAGATCAGCACCTTGTAGCCCGGCACCCCGAGCTCCGAGAGCGACTCCCGGACCCACCCCGGCACCGCGCCGAGATCCTCCGCCACGAGCTGCGCCCCGGTCTCCGCCGCCCCCGCCAGCATCGCCCGCACGACCCGATCGCCGTGCTCGCGCTGCTCCGCCTCCTCCGCGGGATCGAAGGTCGCCCTGGGCCGCTCGGCCCCCTGGGCCGCTTGCCCTCGCTCCGGGAAGATGTACGTCCGGTAGAAGCCGACCAGGTGATCGATGCGGAACCGGTCGTAGAGCAGCCCCGTGTAGCGGCAGCGCCGCCTGAGCCACGCGAAGTCGTTCTCGCGCATCCGGGCCCAGAAGTACGGCGGGAGCCCCCACCGCTGCCCCTCCGTGTCGAACTGGTCGGGCGGCGCGCCGACCGTCATGTCGTGCCGGAACTCGCCCTGGTGCGCCCACACGTCGGCGCTGTCGCGCGACACCATGAACGGGAGATCCCCCATGATCTCCACGCCCTTGCCCCGGAGATCCGCGCGCGCCGCCTCCCACTGCGCGTGCGCGAGCCACTGGACGTACTCGTAATAGAGGATGTCCCGCGCGCGCTCGCGCCGCAGCGCCTCGAGCGCCTCCGGCCTGCGCTCGCGGATCGCCTCGGGCCAGTCCCACCACGCCCTGCCCTCGAAGGCGTCCTTGAACGCGCGGAACTGCGCGTAGTCGGGCAGCCAGTCCGACTGCCGCTTCACGAACTCGCCGAGCTCGGCCGCGCGCGGCGTCTGCTTCGCGTGGTGCTCGCGCTCGAACACGTCGAAGGCGAAGCGCAGCGCCCGCCCCTTCACGCGGCGCACGAGATCGTAGTCGACGCGCGCGCTGTTCCGCGCGCGATCGAGCGCCCCGAGGTCGTCGCCGAGCGCCTCGCCGAGGCGCTCCGCCGGGAGCTCGGGCACGGCGGAGAGCGAGATGAACATCGGATCGATCCCGAACGCGGAGAGCGCCATGTACGGCGACGTCTCGCCCCCCGACACCTCGCCGAGCGGCAAGAGCTGCACGAGGCGCAGGCCCGCGGCGCGCATCCACGCGGCGAACTCGGGGAGATCGCCGATCTCGCCGATGCCCCACGAGCGATCGCTGCGCAGGGAGAAGAGCGGCACCGTCACGCCCGCGATGCGGCGGCGCGCGTCGGAACCGGGAACGGAGGGCGACGATGAGCTCTGGGACTGATTTTCAGCAGAGGGGGAAGACATGGGCGTTTTTCGCTTGGCTCCAGGCGTTCGGGGGCGAAGTCTATCCCGGGTCGCGCCGCCCTGGATGCTCCTTCTGCGACCGTGCGGTAGCGCCGCCGCGCCGCCGCGCCGCCGCGCCGCCGCCGAGGTCGCGGCCGCTGCCGAGCTCGCGCAGGAGGGCCGCGACATGGCGCGCGGCGCGAGGGCGGGCCCGCCGAGCGGCCGGATGGCGGGCGATCCCGGGGGCGGCGGCCGAAAAATCAGGCCGCGCGCGCTTGTGTCTCGACAGCGGCGCCGATCTCGCGAATAGGGCGGCTTCACAGGTTTTTCAGATGACCAGACGCATATGGCCCGGCACACCCACCCCGCTCGGCGCCGTCTTTGACGGCGAGGGGGTCAACTTCACGCTCTTCTCCCAGTCCGCCACCAAGGTCGAGCTCTGCCTCTTCGAGGCCGTCGACGATGTCGTGGAGCGCGAGCGCATCGAGCTCCCCGAGCGGACGGCCCACGTCTTCCATGGCTACGTGCCGGGGCTCAAGCCCGGCCAGCTCTACGGCTACCGGGTGCACGGGCCCTACGACCCGCGCTCCGGGCAGCGCTTCAACCCGGCGAAGCTCCTCGTCGATCCCTACGCGTACGCGCTCTCCAGCGAGCCGAACTGGAAGGCGCCGCTCTTCGCCTACGACCGCGGGGGGCACCCCGAGCGCGGCGAGGGCGGCGCTGGCCGGCCCAAGGAGGCGGGCCGGGACGGCGCGGCGCCCGAGAAGGGCGAGGGCGGGCGCGGGGGCAAGACGGCGAGCGATCGCCGCGCCGCCGAGGCGCGCGGGAAGGACTCCACGCCGCCGTCCCCGCCGCCCCCGCCGGCCCCGCTCGACGACCTGGAGATCTGCCACCGCGACAGCGCCTGGGGCGCGCCGAAGTCCGTCGTCGTCGACCACCGCTTCGCGTGGGACGGCGACCGGCCGCCGGCGACGCGCTGGCAGGACACGATCATCTACGAGGTCCACGTCAAGGGCTTCACCCAGCGGCACCCGGGCATCCCGAAGGAGCTGCGCGGCACCTACGCCGGGCTCGCCTCCGAGGCGGCGATCGCCCACTTCAAGAAGCTCGGCGTGACGGCGATCGAGCTGCTCCCCGTGCACGAGATGGCGAGCGAGCGCGAGCTCTGGGAGCGCGGCCTCGTCAACTACTGGGGCTACAACACGCTCGCGTACCTCGCGCCCGCGGGCCGCTACTCGTCGAGCGGGCGGCTCGGCCAGCAGGTGACCGAGTTCAAGGCGATGGTGAAGGCGCTCCACGCCGCCGGCATCGAGGTGATCCTCGACGTCGTGTACAACCACACCGCGGAGGGGAACCACCTCGGCCCGACGCTCTCCCTGAAGGGGATCGACAACTGGACCTACTACCGGCTCGTGCCGCACAACCCGCGCTACTACATGGACTTCACGGGCTGCGGGAACACGGTGAACACGCGTCATTACCAGACGCTCCAGCTGGTGATGGACAGCCTGCGGTACTGGGTGACCGAGATGCACGTCGACGGCTTCCGCTTCGATCTCGCGTCGGCCCTCGCCCGCGGTCACCATGACTTCGACCGCCTGAGCTCGTTCTTCGACATCATCCATCAGGATCCGGTCCTCTCGCGCACGAAGCTCATCTCGGAGCCGTGGGACGTGGGCGAGGGCGGCTATCAGGTCGGCAACTTCCCGGTCCTCTGGACGGAGTGGAACGACCGTTACCGCGACTCGGTGCGCCGCTTCTGGAAGGGAGATCTGCTGGCGGCCGACCTCGGCTACCGGCTCACCGGGTCGAGCGACCTGTACGCGTCCAGCGGGCGCCGCCCTTACGCGAGCATCAATTTCGTGACGGCGCACGACGGCTTCACGCTGAACGATCTCGTCTCGTACAACGAGAAGCACAACGAGGCGAACGGCGAGTGCAACCGGGACGGCACGAACAACAACCACAGCTACAACCACGGCGTCGAGGGCCCCTCCAGCGACCCCGCGGTCGTCGAGCTGCGCGAGCGCCAGAAGCGCAACCTCCTCGCGACGCTCCTCCTCTCGCAGGGGGTGCCGATGATCAACGCCGGCGACGAGATCGGAAAGACGCAGCTCGGCAACAACAACGCCTACTGCCAGGACAACGAGCTCTCCTGGCACGACTGGGACCTCGACGAGCGGCGGACGCAGCTCTTCGAGTTCACCTGCCGCCTCATCGCCCTGCGCCGCAGCCAGCCCGTGCTGCGCCGGCGGATGTTCTTCTCGGGCGGCTACGTGCACGGGAGCGGGCTCAAGGACATCGTGTGGTTCCGCCCCGATGGCGCCGAGATGACGCCGGAGGACTGGACCCACCCGAACGCCCGGGCGATCGGCTACCTGCTCGGGGGCGACGCCCTGTCGGCGCTCGGTCCGCGCGCCGAGCCGATCTCCGGCGACACGCTGCTCGTGCTCATCAACGCGAACCACTCGCCGCTGGAGTTCGTGCTGCCCGCGATCGAGTTCGGCGAGCGGTGGGAGGTGCTCATCGACACCCGCACCGCCGGGGAGCCGGCGCGCACGGTGCCCGCGAGGGCAGGGGGAGAGCGCTACCTGCTCGTCGACCGGTCCGTGGCCGTGCTGCGGCTCCTGGAGCGCAAGGAGAAGAAGAAGGTCAAGCGGGTGAAGGCGCAGCGGGCGTAGTCGCCCCGGCGCTCTCTCTCAGACGGCGATGAGTCGATGTCACCCGTGAAGCGCTGTTCGATCACGTTCAGGCCACGCGAACCCGTGTCGCGCGACCGGTGTCGTGCGGTGCAACCGATGTTGTGTCGCGGCCTGGACGCGCACATCGGCGGCGGACCGGGGGGCATGAGGGGGGCGCTGCTGCTCCGGTGCGGCGGGCGGCGTCCGTGGCCCGTACCCTTGGCGCCAACCATCAACAAGTACAGCAGCGCTGCGCCTTGCGACGCTGCCGCGTGGGCCAACAGGCGCACGTGCGCGAGCAGGGCGGGGGGTTCGCCGTTCAAAGGCATCCGCATTCGCGATACGCTGATGACATGTCGTCGCCTCTCTCCTCAGGTCGTTGTCCCATGGACGCATCGACCGGTCCGGGAAACGGCGGCGGCACGAAGATCACCGGCGTGTTGCAGCCGCCCTCCCTGGGGCGACCGCCCGATTCCTCGGCGAGAGACGCCGCGCGCGACGCCACCACGCTGGGCGGGCAGCCTGCGCCGCTCGGTCCTCCTGCGCAGGGCGGCGCAGGGCGGGACGAGGCGCGCGCCGCGCTCCTTCCGGGCCGTGTGGTGGCCGGGCGGTACCGGCTCGTGCATCCGCTCGGCCAGGGCGCGATGGGCGAGGTGTGGTGCGCGCACGACAGCGTTCGGCGCTTCGAGGTCGCGCTCAAGTTCCTCGTTCTCCCGCGCCAGAACCTGGCCATCGACGCGATGGAGCGCTTCCGTTTCGAGGCGCAGGTCGCGGCCCAGCTCGGGCGGAAGACGGATTTCATCGTCACGGTGCACGACGCCGGTGAGGATCCCGAGGCGGGCCCGTACCTCGTCATGGAGTACGTGCGCGGCCGGTCCCTCCGGCAGCTGATCCACGAGCGAGGGCCGGTGCCCGCGGCCGAGCTGGCAGCGCTCCTCCGTCAGATCGGAGAGGCCCTCTCGGTGGCGCACGGCCTCGGGATCGTGCACCGCGACATCAAGCCGTCGAACATCCTGCTCCGCGAGGGGCGCGACGGGCGCCTGCGCGCCAAGGTCGCCGATTTCGGGATCGCCAAGTGGATCCGCCAGGATCTGGCGGCCGATTTCCCCCGCCAGACCGCGGAGGGCGTGGTGCTGGGCACGCCGGGCTACCTCAGCCCGGAGCACACGTGCGACGGGCACGCGGACCCGCAGCTCGACATGTGGGCCCTCGCGGTGGTCGCGCACGTGGCGCTCACCGGCGAGCAGCCCTTCGCCGGCCGCACCATCGCCGATGTGCTGGCCTCCATCCTCGAGGGCGCGCGCCCCCCGCTGTCGACGCTGCGCCCCGGCGCGCCGCCGGCGCTGGAGACGTGGTTCGCGCGCGCCTTCGCGCTGGATCCGGCGGAGAGATTCCCCTCGATCGAGCCGATGATCTCCGCCTTCGTGGCCGCGGTCGGCCCTTCGGCTGCGCCGAGCGCGCCGGCGCCCGCCGCGCCGGTCCGACGGACCGGGCTGCACCTCGCGGCGGCTGGCCTCGTCGTGGCGCTCGGGCTGGGGCTCGTGCTCACCACTGCGCTGTCCTCGCAGCGCCTGGAGGCGACCGCCGAGCTGCGGGTGATCCGCGGCGAGGTGCTCTCCGCCGCCCGCGGCGCTCTCGTGGCGCAGGCGCCCGCGGCACCCCAGGCGAGCGCGGCCTCGACGGCTCCCGCGGCCGCGCCCGCGGCGGCGCCGCCGCAGCCTCCGGAGCCCGCGCCGCTGCCGGCCGCGGCGCGCGCCGTCCCGACGCCTCCGGCGTCCACGCCGCTGCCAGCCGCGGCGCGCGCCGTCTCGACGCCTCCGGCGCCCGCGCCGAGGCCAGCCGCGGCGCGCACCGTTCGTGCGCCCGGCGCGCCGGCGAGCACCGGCAAAGCGCCCGCGCGGAAGCGAGACGCAGGCACACAGAAGAGCGCGATCTTCTGAGCGTCGACCGCGAAGGGCGCCCCGGCGCCCGCTGGTGGAGCCCCGAGGGGGCTTCCGGCGCGCCGTGATCGCCGGGCCGGCCCGTCATCCGGCGGGCGCGCGGCTTGGGGTCGACCGCGTCGACGGCGTCGACCGCGGCCGAGCGAAGAGGCGGAAGAACGTTCGAGCCAGGCGCCTGTCGCCCTGGAGCTCGACCGGCGCGTCCGCGAGCTTCTGGTCCCCGAAGACGACCGCCCGCAACGTGGCCGGGTCGGTCGCGATCACGGCGTCCGGCGCGCGCGGAGCGCCCCGGGCGATGGTGATGGTCGCGCGATCGACCTCGATCGAGAACCGCTCTTCGCCGAGCCGGAGCTCGTAGGTCGCGCGGAGGTCAGCCGCCTCGCACGCGACGAACGTCGCCTCGAGCGCGATCATCAGCGCATCGACGCTCAGGGCGCCCGCGGGCCGGACGGGCGATCGCGCGCCCCAGCGGCCGAGCTGCACGAGCAGCGGATGGAGCTCGCGGCCCCAGTCCGTGAGCTCGTACGTCGGCGCGCCGACCTTGTGCCGCCGCACGACGCCGCCGCCCTCGAGCTCGCGGAGCCGCTGCGACAGCACGTTGGGGCTCGCGCCGGCGAGCCCGTCGCGGAGATCCGTGAACCGCTTCGGACCGAGCAGGAGCTCGCGCACGATGAGGAGCGCCCACCGCTCGCCGATGAGATCGAGCGCCCGCGCGATGCCGCAGGGATCCCCGTAGCTTCTCAGACCGGTCATGGCGGCCGCATCCTACATCACTTGCAAAAGAGGACCAAATGGTCCTAAATCAGGACTGACACGCGACGCGGGCAGCAGGAGGAACAGCATGCGCAAGCTCACGGTCTTCAACCAGATCTCGCTGGACGGTTATTTCTCGGACGGCCACGGCGACATGAGCTGGGCACACAAAGCGGACGAGGAGTGGGGCGCGTTCGCCGCGGAGAACGCGCGCGGCGGGGGCGAGCTCGTCTTCGGCCGGGTCACCTACGAGCTCATGGCGAGCTTCTGGCCGACCCCCGCGGCGCTGGAGCGGGCTCCCGCCGTCGCCGAGCGGATGAACAGCCTGCCGAAGGTCGTCTTCTCGAGGACCCTCGACAGGGCGTCGTGGAACAACACGCGGCTCATCAAGGGCGATCTCGCGGAGGAGGTGCGCAAGCTGAAGGCGGAGCCCGGGCCGAACATGGTGGTCATGGGGAGCGGCAGCATCGTCGCCCAGCTGACCGACGCGCGTCTGGTCGACGAGTACCAGATCGTGGTGAACGCGATCGTCCTCGGCAGCGGAAGGACGCTGTTCGAGGGGGTCAAGGAGCGGGCGAACCTCCGGCTGAAGAAGACGCGCAGCTTCAGCAACGGGAATGTCGTGCTCTGGTACGATGCGACGGAGTGACAGGGCCTGACGGAGGCGCGCCGCGCCCGCAGGCTGGCTGCGGTCTCCAGGACCTGCGCCGCGGCGAGGACGTCGTCGCTCGGATCTGACTGCCGGACCGACCTCGGCGCTACCGAGGGTTCCTCGGCACCCGGAACAACGTCACCGTATGCTGGAAGAACGCCGGCGCCGCGACCACCCTCCGGGCCGGATCGAGCCCGATGTCGTTGATGGCGGTGAGCCCGTCGTCCCTGAAATCACGCACCAGGGTCGAGCTCTTCGACGTGACCCAGTAGACGGCCGGGGGCGCGTTCACCGAGACGAGGTATCCATCCCTGTATCGCTCGATGCCGTCCAGCTTCGCCTCGAGCGTCCCGAACCGCGTGAGCTCCTTGCTCTCGAGATCGAGCATCCAGACCTTGCCCAGCGAGGAAGGATCCCTGAACGTGCCGAGCGTGACGATGGCCAGCTTGTCGCCGTCCACGAGCAGGCCGTTTGGAACGTTGAGGAGCGGCGACCAGAAGAAGGGGGCGCATTGCTCGTCCTTGCAGCGCCACACGGTGCGGGTGAAGCTGTCGCTTATATAGACGGTGCCATCCTCGGCGAGCGCGAGATCGTTCAGGAAGATCGCGCCGAGCGCCGGGATCCTGCGCACGCCCTTGGTGGCGAGATCGATGATCAAGAGCTCATCCATGTCGGAGGTGTAAAGCTTGCCCTGCGCGACGCGGATGCCCTTGGGCGCGTTCATCCCCGAGAGCCACTTGGCCTCGACGATGTTGCCGCACCGGTCGAGCTTGCTGATCCAGCCGCGACCGTCCTTGAACCTGGGCCTCTCGAGCATCTCGTCAGGTACGCCGGCCATGTTGGCGACGTACCACGCCTCCGTCCCCTCGTCCCAATAGGCGCTCTCCGGCGTCTCGAAGCCGGCATCGAGGCCGCCCACCGTTCGCGGGAAGCGCAGGCAACCGCCGCCCGAGGCATCGCCGTGCGAGAGCGGGGCAGCGGCGGGCGGATCCTCCGCGCCAACAGGCGGATCGTCGGCGGAGCAGGCAGGGAGCGCGAGCAGCGACAGGAGCGCGATCGCGGCGAGCGGAGAACGGTTCGCGGGCATGGGTTGCCTCCTTGCGGCGGCGCATCGTCGCGAACACTCGCGGCGATCGTGCCATCACAATGCCCGCCATGGTAGGCGACGCGACATCAACTCACCTGTCAGGATGGACCGCAATCCAGTCTACGGAGGGCCGCTGCGGCATCAGCCTTCGTCGAGGGTGGAGTCGCCACCGACGGTTGCGCCCTGGATACCGCACGTGGCGGAGGACTGGCGCTCGTAGGTGCGCTCGGACGAGACATCGAGCGCGACGGAGCCCACCGGCGCCGGAGGAGCGCAGCCGCGCTGGGCGGTGCTGGAGGGATCGTCTGCCGCCTCGCGCGGTCGTCGCGGTTCGGCCTTGACGTCCTCGAGTCGTTTTGGTCTTCCTTCTCGCACGGGGGATTCACGAGGAGAGCGCCATGTGGAAGCAAGCTGGTGTCGGTTTGACGTTGGTCGCGCTGACCGGGGCCTGCCTGCCCCGGACGCAGCCGCGCGACCCCTTTGCGGCCGGCTCGGAGACCGCCGAGCCGGAGGTCGTGTCACCCGAGTTCAACGAGACCCGGGCCGATCTGGACGCCGCGATCCAGAAGGCGACGGAGGGCTACGCGCCGGGCGACAAGCTGAGCGGCAAGCTCGATGGCTTCGCGCCGCACGAGATCCCGGTCTCGCGTGGCACGTGTTACGTCGGAGCGCTCGTGCTGGACGACGGCGCGGCGTTCGGGGACCACGCGCGCAAAGGCGCCACCGTCGAGTCGACGCTGCCGGGGGGGCTCAAGACCGCCCACACAGAGGCGATCCACGGCCCCGGCGCGGTGTTCGACCTGGGTTGCCCCGAGGCCGCTGGAAACGCGACAGTCGACCTGATCGCTGTCTACGGCTCAGCCATGGACACGAGCCAGATTCACGAGCTGGGCAAAGGGGGATACACGCTGCAGATCTACGGCAAGAGCATCGGCGAGGCGGATCTGGTCGCGCTGAAAGCCAGGGAGAGAGCGCTGGCGGAGCAGCAGGCCGAGGAGCGACGTGCCTTCGCAGAGCAGGAGCGGCAGCGCGACGAGCAGCGAGCGCGGGACCGCGCCGAGCTCTCCGCCGCGCCGGCCGCCCGCGCGGGCGGGGCGGATGGCTCGGGATCGCAAGGCCCTCAAGTGGTTTCGGTCAGCCTGCGCAGCCGGTGCGGGAAGACCGTGAAGGTGTTCTTCGGCAAAGAGCCGAAGTTCGGCAGCGGAACGACCTCGTCGATCGGCGGCAACTCCGTGCAGAATCACAGCTTCAAGCCGGGCGACATGGTGTGGCTCGTCGACGACTCCGGAAACGGGATCGCCAGCGCCACGGCGTCGCCCGGGATGCGCGAGATCGAGATCACGAGCTCTTGCACCGGCCTCGCCTCGCGCTGAGCCGCGAGCGAGCCGTTCACGGCGAGTCGAGGGCCCCCTTCGACAGCGTCTGCTCGACGAGCGTCACCCAGTAGCTCGCGCCGATGGGCAGGATCTCGTCGTTGAAGTCGTAACCAGGGTTGTGCAGCATGCGGCTCTCGCCGGCGACGCCGTTGCCGAGCCAGACGTAGGCGCCGGGCCTCTCGCGCAGCATGAACGCGAAGTCCTCGGCGCCCATCGTGGGTTGAATGTCGGTGAGCACCTTGTCAGCGCCGATCACCTGCGTCATCGCCGCGATCGCCATGGCGACCTCCTTCGGTGTGTTGATGATGGGCGGGTAGCGGCGCTCGTACCGCATCGTGACCTGGCAGCCATGGGCGGCGGCGATGCCATCGCAGACGCGGCGCATGGCGCCCTCGACGAGCGCCTGCACCTCGGGCTTGAGCGCCCGCGCCGAGCCGCGCAGCGTGACCTTGTCCGGGAGCACGTTCCACGTGTCGCCGGCGTGGAACTGCGTGACGCTGACCACCGCCGCGTCGACCGGGCTCACGCCGCGGCTCACGATCGCCTGCAGCGCCTGCACGAGCGCGCTCCCCGCGACGATCGCATCGACGCCGTGGTGAGGCATCCCCGCGTGGGCGCCGCGGCCCGTGATCTTGATCTCGAAGATATCGAAGCTCGCCATCATGATGCCGGGCATCACGGCGAGCTGGCCGGCGGGAATGCCGGGCCAGTTGTGCATGCCGAAGACGGCCTCCACCGGGAACTTCTCGAACAGGCCGTCTTCGACCATCACGCGGCCGCCCCCCTCGTTCTCCTCGGCGGGCTGGAAGATGAAGTGGACGGTGCCGTCAAAGGCCCTCGTCTCGGCGAGGTGCCTGGCGGCGCCGAGGAGCATCGTCGTGTGTCCGTCGTGGCCGCAGGCGTGCATCCTCCCTTCGTTCCGCGAGCGGTGGGCGAACGTGTTGGCCTCGTGGACGTGCAGCGCGTCCATGTCCGCCCGGAGCCCGATGGCGCGGCGGCCCGACCCGGCCCTCAGCGTGCCCACGACGCCGGTCTTCGCGAGGCCGCGGTGGACCTCCACGCCGAAGGACGAGAGCTTCTCCGCCACGAAGTCCGAGGTGCGGGCCTCCTCGAACGCCGTCTCGGGGTGGGCGTGGAGGTCACGGCGCCACGCGGTCATTTCGGCGTGGAGGGCGTCGATTCGAGGGATGGTGGGCATGGCGAAGGTCCTAGAGCCCCTTGGCGTCGAAGGTGACGAGCCGGAGCTCGCAGGTATACCGCTTGCCGTCCGCGTCCGTCAGCCAGAGATCATCGATGCTCGGCAGCATCTCGGCGACGCTCACCTTCGCCGACGCGTCCAGCTCGCTGGCGCGCCGGAGGATCTTGGCGATGGTGTCCACGAAGATCGGGCTGTCGAGGTCCGCGTAGTACGGCTTGGCCTCGAAGGGCGACTTGAGGAAGATGAACCGCGGCAGCCCGTGCGCGCGCTTCCAGCGCCGCGCGGCGAGCCAGCGAGCGAGCGGCTCCTCCTCGCGCGCGAAGGTCACCTGCGACGCGACGAAGCGCCAGCGCTCCCGCGCGACCACGAGATCGCCGATCTTGAGCCGCGGCGTGTGGTCCTCTGCCGGCAGGACGTCGAGGGCGTTGGTGACCATCGACGAGAGCATCATGCCCATGAAATCGAGGAGGCCGCCGCGGTAGCCGCCGCCCCGCGCGTGGACCTCCAGCGCCCCGTCGTGGTCCACCACGACGAGGTCCGCCACGCGCAGCGTCCGCGCCGCAGGGGCGGGAGAAGGCTCCCGCGAGAACGCATAACGGAGGTCCCCGGAGCCGAGGGCGATCTCGTTGATGCGCTGGCACCATTGCGCCTTCGGCAGCACGGGGATGACGCTCGGGGCCGGGTTGTCGAGCTCCCAGAGATCGATGAGCTCGCGCATCGACGGGTGCTGGAAAGCGAAGCAGGACGCCGTCAGCGTGTGCGTCAGGTGCATCTCCCCCATCACCAGCTCGCACTCCCCCCGGCGTAGGGCCTCCACGTCCCTGGCCGCGATCATCAGATCGGGGCACATATAACGAGCCCTGGCCCAGCCCGGGCGCGGCACGTCGAACGCGCGCCGCACGTCCGCCAGCAGCGCGGCCGGATCCCGCTCGACGGAGCGCGCGCCGGCCGGCACCTGGAGGATCTCGGCCCAGCGGCGCTGCAGCTCGTGCTGCACCTGCCCGACCCACTCCGGCATGCCGCGCATCTCCCGCATCCACGGCTCGATCTCCGCGAGGGCCTTGTGGAACACCGTGAGCTCGACCGGGCCGCCGCCCTGCTGCGCCGAGAGCCGCTCGAAAAGGTCCCGCAGCACCCCGACGTACCGGCGCCCGACCTCGTAGGTCACCCAGCGGCCGCTGAGCAGCAGGAGCGACAGCGGCGGAGCGAGCTTCCGGAGCAGCGGAGCGCCGATCTCCAGGTCCAGGTCGCGCCTGCAATCCTCGTAGACGAGCGTGCGCGCCGCGTACATCTCTCCATCGGAGCGCGTCGTGGCCGCGCCGGTCAGCCGGTGGAACGTGTCCTCCAGGCGCGTCATGGCGGCGTCGAGCGCCCGGGAGTCGCCGGCCGCGGCGGCGACCTCGTCGCGCGCCCGCTCGAGCTCGTCGAGGGGCAGGAGCGCGCGCTCGCGGAGCGCCGGATCCTCGATCCCCGCGAGCGCGCGCCGCAGCGCCTCTTCCGGCGACAGCTGGAGCGCGACCTCGAAGTCCCAGGCCATGACGCCCATCGCGCACGCCCTGTCGAGGATCTCGAACACCTCCGCCTCGCCGCCGAGCCCGAGCGACGGGTCGCTGGTGAGCCGCCGCGCGAGCGCCCTCGCGGTCGTCACGCCGTCGCAGCCCTCGAGGACCGCCGCCTGCGCCGGCGTGAGCGGCATCGCCCCGACGGTCGGCACCTGCAGAGCGCCCCCATCGACGCGGATGTAGGGGAGCAGCCGGGGCGCCGCGAACGGCCTGAGCTCCGGGTCCGAGCTCAGCCGCGACGCGATCGCGTCGATGGCCCAGCTCTCGAAGTAGACCTTCCGCGCGGCGAGCAGGCGGGGCCCGGGCCGGGCGGTCATCGCCTCGGGGCCACGGCCGATCCGGCACCAGCCGATGGGCCCGAAGAAGCCGATGGAGTCGTTCTTGACGCAGTAGCGTTGCAGGTAGGAGGCGACGAGCGCCTCTCTCTGCCGCGTCTTCTTGTCCCGGTGGCCGGGCGGCTTGCGCAGGAGGCCGTCGAGCCCCGTGTGAAGGGCGCGCCGGTTCTGCCAGACCACCGCCTCGCGGAACCGGTCGTCCTGCACCGCCGCGCGCAGCGCCTCGCTGACGCGCGCGGTCTCCACCTCGAACGAGCGCTGCAGATCCGCGTGAATCACGGTGTTCGCCGGGGCGGCCCCTTCGGCGTCGAGCACCCTGTCGAGCATGGCGGCGGTCCCGGGGGCCGCGAGCGAGAGGATGGTCTGCGCCGGGAACCCCGCGCCGCGAACACACGCGATAGGCCACAACCCGAACGGTCCCCCGGCTAGCGGCACCAGGTGGCTCGACGCGCCGCCTTCAACGTCCTGCTCGGACGGGCGGCGCGACTGGCCCTCAATGTCCAAAGCAGGCGCTTCGGCGGCGAGCTTCATCGTGTCAGACATGATCTCTCCTCCGTGGCATGGCGCCTGGTGCGGGCGACGCCGCGCGTGTCTCACGCGTCGCCGGAAGCCTCCGGGGATCCCGTCTCCGGGGTGCTCGGCGGGGCGACGACCTTGGTCATCTCGGCATGACTTATCTGCGAGAACAGGGACAGGTACGGCATGAGGAGCGCTCGTGACCACGAGGACGGGAACCACATGTAGCTGTACAGGGGGTGACCCACCGCGCCGCGGCGTCGCTTCGTCTTCCACGTGCCGCCGCTGAGCCATATCCGTTTGGCGCCGAGCGCCACGGCGCGCTTGATCGGCTCGTAGAAGACGAGGCTGAAATACAGCGGCGAGTCGTCCTGCCCCTGATCGTCGGTGCGGCCTATGCGGTAGACCCAGAGGTCGTCCCCCTTGTGGAGGATCGACGCGAAGCCGACGACGGTGGAGCCGTTGCGCGCCACGATCGCCTCCGCCCTCGGGCCGAGGTGGCGCTCGAGCCGAGCCCAGAACGATTCCGGATGACGGAAGTGCTCCTCGCCGTATTTCGAGTACGTCGTCTCGTAGAGGCGCTCGAAATCGCCGCCTAGGGAGCCGAAATCCGGCGTCACGGTGAACTGGACGCCGGCCTCGCCGACCATCCTCATGTCGCGCCTGAAGGACTTTCGCTCCTTGCTCCGGAAGCGCGCGAGGTAGTCGTCGAAGGCCTTGAGCTCGGTGTCCAGCCGGTTGTCATAAACCAGGAAGACCTCGTCGAACCCGCTCCCACGCAGCGATCTCCTGAGCTCGGCGCGCTCGGCGTCGACGCCATAGAAGCAGAGCGGCAGCCGCTCTCTCTGCGCCTCCTCCTTGAGCGCGTCGAGCACCGCGCGGTGCGCCTCCTGCACCGCCGCCGGATCGACGGGCGCCACGGCGATGCCCCCACGGTAGCTGAGCGGGCTCGCGGCGAGCACCCACCCGTCGATCCCCGAGCGGGCCGCCCGCGCGAACGCCCGGTAGGCGTTGACCGCCCGGACGACCCACTGGCTCCAGCGCGCGCTCTCTGGGTTCATCCTGACGAGCTCGTCCTGCCAGGAGACGAAGAAGAACTTCTCCAGCGAATAATGATAGTAGATCGAGCGACTGCGCGTGACGAGGAACGGGCAAACGGCGATGAGGCGGGTCCCCTCGCGCACCAGGACATAACGCAAGGACAGCTCCCCCCGGACGAGCGGCGCCAGATCCAGCGTGTCGAGCATCCGCAGCCAGCGGCGATCGAGGAACACGTCGGCTTCCGCCGTGACGTCGTCGAGCTCCGCGTCGTCCACGGCGTCGAGGGATGTGCAGATGGTCGTCGTCAATCTCACCGATGGCGTTCCTTTCGTTGCACCCGAGCGCCGCGAAGAGCCGCGCGGGGCCGGCGTGGGGCCGGTCCATGCCCGGCGCCGGCCCGCTCAGGGCGCCTCGCGCCGGGCCCGCTCGATGAGCGCGCGGAGCTTCCGGGCGACAGGCTCGACGCCGGGCGCCTGCAGGATCGAATAGTGGTCGCCCCGCACGCGCTCGACCTCGACGCCCGAGGGCGCCAGCCGCCGCCAGGCGTCCACCGCGTCCGGCGATGACGCCCGCCCGTCGATGGCCTGGAAGACCGTGATAGTCCCGCCGTACGGTCCGGGGTCATACCCATAGAGCGCCTTCATGTTGCTCATGAAGACACGGCGCAGCGCCGGCAGCGCCTCCTCGGGGGGCGGGCTGCCGCCGGCGACGCGGGCCAGATCGTGGTCGAACAGGGCGTGAAGGAGGTGATCCGTGTCCGCAGGCGGCGCCCCGGGCCGGACGCCCTCGACCTGCGCGTCGATGAGCGCGAGCACCTCCACGCGCTGCTCGCTGCGCTCGAGCTGCCGCGCCATCTCGAACGCGACGACGCCTCCCATCGACCAGCCGCCGAGCAGGTAGGGCCCCGACGGCTGCACCGACCGCACCGCGCTCACGTAGAGCGCCGCCATCTCCTCCACGCTGGCCGGCGGCGCCTGGGCCCCGTCCAGCCCCGGGGACTGCAGCCCGTAGAACGGCTGCTCCGCGCCGAGCTGCCGCGCGAGCTCGCGGTAGCACAGGACGTTGCCCCCGACGGGGTGGACGCAGAAGAACGGCCGCCGCTCGGCGCCGGGCGTGATCGTCACGAGCGGCGAGCTCGGTTCGAGGCGCCCCTCATCCCGGAGGAGCGCGGCGAGGCGCTCCACCGTCCCCCCCTGGAACAGCGCCGCGAGCGGCAGCCGCTGGCCGGTGCGCGCCTGGATCTCCGCCATGAGCCGCACGGCCAGGAGCGAGTGGCCGCCGAGATCGAAGAAGTCGTCTCGGACGCCCACGCGCTCCGCGCCCAGCACCGCGGCCCAGATCGCCGCGAGATCTCGCTCCAGCGCGTCTCTCGGCGCGACGAAGCTCTCCGCCGCGCCGCTCCGATCGGGCGCCGGGAGCGCCTTGCGATCGACCTTGCCGTTCGCGTTGAGCGGCAGCGCGTCGAGCAGCACGACGAAGGCGGGCACCATGTACTCGGGCAGGAGCTCCCTTGCGTGCTCCTTCAGCAGGGCGGCGGAGCCCGGCGAGCCGGCGGCCGGCACCACGTACGCCACGAGCTGCTTGTCCCCTGGCCGGTCTTCCCTGGCCACGACGACCGCCTCGGCCACGCCGGGATGCCGCTTGAGCGCCGACTCGATCTCGGCAAGCTCGATCCTGAAACCCCTCACCTTGACCTGGTGGTCCAGCCGGCCGAGGAACTGGAGCTCACCGCTCGGCAGGTACCGCGCGAGGTCGCCGGTCTTGTACATGCGGGCCCCGGGCAGGGGGGAGAACGGATCGGGCAGGAACACGTCGGCCGTGCGCCGGGGATCCCGCAGGTAGCCGCGCCCCACGCCGACACCGCCCACGAACAGCTCGCCCGGAACCCCGATCGGCGCGGGCTGACCCCGCCGATCGAGGAGGTAGAGGCGCATGTTCGCGACCGAGCGCCCGATGGGGACGTGCGCTGCGGTGGGCACCTCCCGCACGCGGTGATGCGTCACGTCGTCGGAGCACTCGGTGGGGCCGTAGGCATTGAGGAGCGGCACCGCGGGATAGGCCTCGATCCACTGCGCGCACAGCTCCGGCGGCAGCGCCTCTCCGGTGGCCACCATCCACCGGAGCCCCGAAAGCTGCGGCGCGCGCGCCATCGATCGCGCCTCCGCCAGCACCGCGCGAAGCATGGAAGGGACCAGCTCCACGATCGAGAGGCCATGCTCCTCGATCGCGGCGAGCAGCCGGGCGGGATCCCGGACGACCTCCTCTCCCAGGATGTGAACGCGACCCCCGAGGAGGAGCGCGACGAGGAACTGCCAGACCGAGATGTCGAAGCACTGAGAGGCGGTCTCCGCGACGCAGTCCTCCGCGGTGAGCTCGAGATCTTGCACCTTCGCGAAGAGGTGGTTGAGCATGCCGCGGTGCTCGACCATCGCCCCCTTGGGCGCTCCCGTCGAGCCCGACGTGTAGATGACATAGGCGAGGTTCGACGGGCGAGCGTGCGGCAGCGGAGCGCGCGCTATCTCGGCGCCCGGCGTGAGCGCGTCCTCGAGGGGAATGACCTGCGGCGCGGCCGCCATTCCCTCGAGGGCGCGCCGCAGCGCGGCCTCGAGCGGCCCTGAGACGAGCACGCGCCGCGCGCCGCTGCTCTCCAGCACCTGGGCGATCCTGTGAGGCGGGTGGAACGGATCGAGCGGCAGGTAGGCGCTCCCGGCCTTCCACACGCCGATCATGCCGCCGAGGAAGTCGAGGCCGCGCTCCGCGAGCAGCGCGATCACCTCGTCCGGCCCCGCGCCGTGGCGCACGAGCGCGCGGGCGAGGGCGTCCGCGCGCTCGTCGAGGGCCCGGTAGGTCAGCGAGGCGCCACCCTCGCCCACCGCGGCGATCGCGCCTGGCGTCCGCTCCACCTGGGCCTCGAAGAGCGTCGTGAAGCACTCCTCCTCGGGGAACGGCATCTCGGTGCGGGTCCAGTCGTCGAGGAGGGTCCGCCGCTCGTCGGCGGGCAGGAGCGGCAGCGACGAGATCGGGCGGGTCGGGTCGCGCACGATCCCCTCGAGCAGCTGCTCGAGGTGCGCCGCCATCCGGGCGATCGTGGGCGGATCGAAGAGATCGGCGTTGTACTCGATGTGCCCCCCGAGCTGCTGCTCTGCCTCCGTCAGCGCCAGGGTCAGGTCGAACATCGCCGTTCCGGTGAAGACCTCCTCGGTCTCCAGCGCCTCGGCCCGCGAGGCGCCGGTGGGATCCTGCAGGATGAACATCACCTGGAAGAGGGGGGCATGGGCGCGGCTCCGCGCCGGGTTCAGCTCCTCCACCAGCTTGTCGAACGGCAGATCTTGATGCGCGTACGCCTCCAGCGCTGTCCGGTGCACCCGCTTGAGCAGATCGAGGAAGCTCGGATCGCCGGAGAGGTCCACGCGCAGCGCGACGGTGTTGAGGAAAAAGCCGATGAGCCCGTCGAGCTCCTGCCTGCTCCGCCCGGCCACGGGGGAGCCCACGACGATGTCCTGCTGCCCCGAATAGCGGTGGAGCAGGACCTGGAAGGCCGCGAGGAGCGTCATGAACAGCGTCACCGCCTCGCGCCGGCTGAGCGCCTTGAGCGCCTCGGTCATCGCGGCGGAGATGCGGATCGCGTGCCGCCCGCCGCGGTAGCTCAGCACCGGCGGCCGCGGGCGGTCCGACGGCAGCTCGAGCACGGCGGGGACGCCGGCGAGCGCCTGTTTCCAGTAGGAGAGCTGCGCCGCGAGCGACTCCTCGCTCAGCCACTGCCGCTGGCACACGGCGAAGTCGGCGTACTGGATCGGCAGCTCGGGCAGGGGAGAGGGCCGGCCGCTGGAGAACGCCTCGTAGAGCGCCGTGATCTCGCGGGCGAGCACCCCGAGCGACCAGCCGTCGGTGATGATGTGGTGGAGCGCCACGACCAGCACGTCCTCGGCGTCGCGGAGGCGCAGCAGCTCGACGCGCAGGAGCGGCCCCTCGTCGAGATCGAACGGCTCGAGCGCCAGCCGGAGGTGCCGCTCGCGGGCCGCGTCCAACCGCGCGTCCGGCCGCAGGCCCCGCAGATCGGTGACCGGTACCGGGACCTTCGCCGGCGGGGCGATGCGCTGGACCGGCCGCCCGTCGACGCTCGGGAAGCTCGTGCGCAGGATCTCGTGCCGCCTCGACAGCTCGGTCACGCTCCGCTCGAGGGCGGCCGGGTCGATGGCCGACGAGAACCGCACGCTCCACGCCACGTTCTGCGCGACGCTCTCGGGGCTCAGCTGGTGCAGGAACCACATGCGCTCCTGCGCGAGCGAGAGCGGCAGCGGCCCCGCTCGCTCGACGCGCCGGAGCGGCAGGAGCTCGGCGGCGCCGGCGCTCGCCTCAATGTGCCGGGCGATCGCCGCCACGGTGGGCGACTGGAAGATGAGCCCGAGCGGCAGATCGACGCCGAAGGCGCTCCTCAGCCGGGCCACCACCTGGGTCGCGAGGAGCGAGTGCCCGCCGAGCGCGAAGAAGTCGTCCTCGACGCCCACCCCGGGAACGCCGAGCGCCTCGGCCCAGATCTGCGCGACGCGGCCCTCGACCTCGGTGCGCGGCGCGACGAAGGTCGAGCTGGCCATCGCGTGCTCCCCCGAGGGCCGCGGGAGCGCCTTGCGATCGATCTTGCCGTTCGCCGTGAGCGGGAGCGAGCTCAGCGCCACGACGACCGACGGGACCATGTAGTCCGGCAGCCGATCGCGCACGAAGCGCTTGAGCTCCGCCTCGTCCACGGACCGCTCCGGCGCCGGCACGACATAGGCCACGAGCCGCCGGTCCCCGGGGGTGTCCTCGCGGACCGAGACCACCGCGAGCGCGACCGCCTCGTGCTGCGCGAGCATCGCCTCGATCTCGCCGAGCTCGATGCGGAAGCCCCGCAGCTTGACCTGATGATCCGTGCGGCCGAGGAACTCGACGGTGCCGTCCGGCAGCCACCGCACCCGGTCCCCCGTCCGGTACATGCGCGCCCCCGCGTCGCCGGAGAAAGGATCCGGCAGGAACCGCTCCGCGGTCAGCGCCGGGCGTGACAGGTAACCTCGCGTGACGCCCTCGCCGCCGATGTACAGCTCCCCCTGCACGCCGACAGGCACCAGCTGGAGGTGGCGATCGCAGACGTAAAGCGCTGTGTTGTCGATGGGCCGCCCGATGGACGCCCACCCCGTTCCGGCCGCCCGCTCGACGAGGTGCGTGGAGGACCAGATCGTCGTCTCCGTGGGGCCGTACATGTTGAGCAGCGCGCCAGGGAACGTCTTGCGGATCTCCTCGACGAGATCGAAAGGCAGCGGCTCACCGCCGAGGAGCAGCGCGCGCAGGCTGGACAGGGCAGCTGCCGCCGAGGGCTCCAGCATCATGCCGCGCAGCAGCGACGGCGTGCACTGGAGGTAATCCACCTGATGACGCTCGATCTGCCGCGGCGCCGAGGTGTCCTCCAGGCTCCGCCGGTCCTCTCGCTCGCTCAGGCGCTTCAGCTCGTCGAGGTACGGCAGGCTCGCGAGCACGGCGTCGGGTTCGACGCCGAAGTCGATGAGGCAGCCGATCTCGTCGACCCCGATCTCCTTGAGCTGGGCGACCCGCTCCAGGCAGTCGCTCGGCGTCCCGAACAGGCCGCTCGTCTCGACGTACCTGTCGAAGGCGTGGGAGACGAGCAGGTCCAGGTCCTCCTCGCGGACGGCGCCGTCCAGATCGATGCCCAGGCTGCGGCCGAGCCCCCGCATCAGATCGGCCGAGCTGCGCAGGTAGCTGCGGAACGGCGCGCTGATCCGGGCGCGCACCAGATCGGCGTCCCGCTCGACGAAGGTGTGCAGCATGAGCGTGACGTGCCCCTCGCCCTCGTGCCCCGCGCGGCGGCGCGCCTCGCGGTAGATAGCGATCCGCTCCGCGAGATCATCGATGCTCTGGCCGAGCAGGTGCGTGAGGATGTTCATCCCGCCCCGGCCCGCGGCCTCGAAGGTCTCCGGGTTGCCCGCCGCCGTCAGCCAGACGGGCAGCTCGCGCTGCACCGGCTGGGGCCGGATCTGGATCTCCGTCGGTGTCCCCGCGCCGTCCGGGAACGTCAGCCGCTCGCCGCGCCAGAGCCTGCGGACGGCGTCGATGCCTTCCAGCATGATCCGCTTCCGGTCGGCGTACCGCTCCGGGGCCAGGACGAAGTCGCGCGCGTGCCAGCCTGACGCGAAGGAGACGCCGACGCGGCCGCGCGAGATGTTGTCGAGGAGCGCCCACTCCTCCGCGATCCTGACCGGGTGGTGCAGCGGGAGGACGACGCTGCCGGCGCGGATCGCGACCCGCTCCGTCATGGCCGCTATCGCTGCGCCGACGACCGATGGATTGGGGTACAGACCGCCGAACGCGTGGAAGTGGCGCTCGGGCGTCCACACGGCCATGAAGCCGTGGCGGTCCGCGAACTTGGCACCTTCCCAGAGGAGCCGATACCGGTCGCCGCCGCCCTGGTCGGCGTCATCGGCGAAGTAGAAAAGGCTGAAGCCGAGCGGCCGGCGCGCGCCGGGGCGGCCCTTCACCTGCCGCCGCGGCGCCCGGCGCCGCTGCTCGCCCTGGAGGATCACCGTCAGGCCGCGTGTGAGCGTCCACAGGAGCTCCAGCACGGAGATATCGAAGGAGATGCTCGTGACCGCGAGCCAGCGCGCGCCCGGAGCGACGGGGGCGACTGGCCCGAGCGCTCGATCCATCGCGCTGAAGAAGTTCGCGACGCTCCGGTGGGGCACGACGACGCCCTTGGGCTTCCCCGTCGAGCCCGACGTGTAGATGACGTACGCGGCGTTGGCCGGGCGCGCGCCGGCCGCGGGCGGCGCGCCCGTCTCCGGTCGGCCCTGGCCCCTGCCGAGCATCACCGCGCGCGCCTTCGAGCCCGCGAGCCGCGTCGTGAGGTGCTCTTCGGTCACGACAACCGGCGCGCCGGCGTCGTCGAGCATGTAGCCGATGCGGTCCGAGGGGTACGAGGGATCGAGCGGCAGGTAAGCGCCGCCCGCCTTCAGGATGCCGAGCAGCCCCACGAGCATGTCGATCGACCGCTCCGCGCACAGGCCCACGATCACCTCGGGCCCGACGCCGAGCGATCGCAGCTCGCCCGCGAGCGCGCCCGCCCGCGCGTCGAGCTCGCGGTACGTGATCTCCTCGCCCTCGAAGACGCACGCGGTCGCGTCCGGTGTCCGGCGGACCTGAGCGCTGAACTGCTCATGAATGCACGCGTCGGTCCACGCCGCACGCGTCGCGTTCCAGCCCGACGTGACGAGCCGCAGCTCGTCCTCGTCCATCACGGTGGCCTCGGACAGGCGGCGATCGGGGCTCGACGCCGCCGACAGCAGCAGCGCGCCGAGGCGCGAGGCCATCCGGGCGATCGACGCGCCGTCGAAGAGATCGGCGCTGTACTCGAAGTAGCCCTCGAACCCGTCCTCGCCGCTCCTCAGGGAGAGGGTGAGGTCCACCATCGAGGTGCCCGGATCGATCTCCACCGGGCGCGCCGTGAGCCCCGGCAGCGCCGGGAGATCGACCTCCCGGTCCGGGAGCAAGATCAACATCGCCTGGAACAGCGGCGAGAAGCTCTGGCTGCGCGCCGGCCGCAGGTGCTCGACGACCCGCTCGAAGGGAACGTCCTGGTCCGCATAGGCGTCGACCGCGACGTCGCGCACCTGCGAGAGCAGCTCCCGGAAGGTCCGGGCGCGGGACAGATCGACCCGCAGGACGACGGTGTTCGTGAACATGCCGAACAGCCCGCTCAGCTCCGGCGGGCGGCCGGCGACGGCGGAGCCGACGCACACGTCGTCCTGGCCCGAGCAGCGCCCCAGCAAGAGCGCGAAGCCGGCGAGCAGCGCCATGTACGGGGTGACGCCCTCCTGCCGGCAGATCGCCTCCAGGGCCTCGCGGAGAGCGCGGGGGAAGCGCACCGGCAACCTCGCGCCCCGGTAAGTCTGCACCGCGGGTCGAGGGCGGTCCGTCGGCAGCTCGAGCAGCTCCGGCGCGCCGGCCAGCCGCGCCCCCCAGCGCGTGAGCTGATCCGCGGCGGCGCCGCCGTCGAGGCGCTCGTGCTTCCAGAGGACGTAGTCGGCGTACCCCAGCGGCAGATCCGCGAGCCCGGGCGGGAGCCCTCGCGAGAAGGCCCCGTAAAGCGCCGACAGCTCGCGGGCGAGGACCCCGAAGGACCAGCCGTCCGCCACGAGGTGGTGGGCCACGACGAGGAGCACGTGCCGCCGCGGCTCGATGCGCAGGAGCGTGGCGCGCGCGAGCGGGCCGCGCGTGAGCTGGAACGGGCGCCGCGCCTCCTCGCGCGACCGCCGCTGCGCCTCGACCTCCCGGGCGGACAGGGGCAGGCCCGTCAGGTCCACGATCTCGAGCGGCAACGCCCCCTCCGCCGCGATCACCTGGACCGGCTTCCCGTCTCGCTCCTCGATGCTCGCGCGCAGCGGCTCGTGGCGGCGCGCGATCGCGTCGAGCGCGCGCTGCAGCGCCGCCACGTCGAGCTCGCCGGAGAGATCCACGGCGACAGGGATGTTGTAGACGGGGTTGTCGGGATCGAGCTGCGCCAGGAACCACAGGCGCTGCTGCACGGGCGCGAGCGGCAGCGGGCCCGGCGCTCTCCGGGGCGTCAGCGCGGCCGCCAGCCCTCCCGCCGGCCGCGACGCCGCCGCGCGCTGCGCGGCCACGTGCCGCGCGAGCGCGTCCGGGCTCGGACCCCGCAGGAGCACGTCGAGCGGCACCGGCGCGCCGAGCTCCTGCTCGAGGCTCGAGGACAGCTCGACAGCGCGCAGCGAATCCAGGCCGTAGCGGGTGATCGGCGCCTCCGGATCGAGCCCGCCCGCGGGCCCGCCGAGCGCCCTCGCGAGGTAACCGCAGAGCCACGAGCGCAGCTCCTCCACGGTCGCCGCATCGCCTCGGGGCGCCGCGCGCGGCGGCGCCGGCTGGAGCGCGGGCGTCGCGGCGGCATTCGCGTCCGCATCCAGGCGCGCGCCGCTCCTCACCTCGTCGGCGCGCCAGAGCAGCTCGGTCTGGAGCTCTCCGCCGAGGAACGCCGCGCGGCACGCGTGTCGCTGGATCTTGCCGCTCGAGGTCTTGGGAATGCTGCCCGGCGGGAGGAGCGCCACCGCGTACGGCTGCAGGTCGTGCTCCATGGCCAGCCGCTCCCGGATCGCCCCGATCGCCGCCTCGCAGGCCGAGAGGCGCGCGCGCAGGTCTCGCTCCTTCCGGACGTCGATCTCCAGCGCGAGGGCGAGCCGCTCCTCGCCGTCGGCCTCCACCGCGAACGCCGCCGAGCACCCCGACCGGATCGCCGGGTGGCTCTGCTCGACGGTGAGCTCGATGTCCTGCGGGTAGTGGTTTCGGCCGCGGAGGATGATCAGGTCCTTGCGCCGCCCCGTGACGAAGAGCTCCCCGTCCTTCAGGAAGCCCAGGTCGCCCGTGCGGAGGAACTCGCCCGGCTCGCCGGTCGCGAGCCGCGCGCGGAAGGTGCCCTTCGTCTCCTCGGCGCGACCCCAGTAGCCCTGGGCCACGCTGGGACCACGGAGCCAGATCTCGCCGACGTGCCCAGCGGGGCAGGCGGTGAGCGCCTCGGGGTGCACGACCACGAGCTCCTGGTCCGGCAGCGAGCGGCCGCAGCCGACGAGCCGCCGCGCCCCCGCCTCACCGGCGGCCGCCTCCTCGGCGCGCCCCTGCTCCAGCGCCGCCGCGCTCGAGGCGCCAACGATGGGGCCGCTGCCCGCTTCCCCGCCGGAGACGATGAGCGTCCCCTCCGCGAGCCCGTAGCAGGGATAGAAGGCCGTCCTCCTGAACCCGCACGGCCCGAAGGCCGCCGCGAACCGATCGAGGGTCTCCGGCCGCACCGGCTCCGCGCCGCAGAAGGCGACCTCCCACGAGCGCAGATCGAGCGAGCGCCGCTCCTCGGGCGAGCTCTTGCGAACACACAGCTCGAAGGCGAAGTTCGGGCCGCCGCTGATGGTGGCTCGTTCCTCCGAGATGGCCTGCAGCCACCGCAACGGGTGGCGCAGGAACGTCAGCGGGGACATCAGCGCCACGTTGAACCCGTGGTACAGCGGCTCGAGGATGCCGCCGATGAGCCCCATGTCGTGGTAGGGCGGCAGCCATATCACCCCTGTGCTGCCCCGGTGCGCGCCGAAGCACCGTGAGATGCTCTCCAGGTTGTGCAGCAGGTTGCGGTGGCTCAGCATCACCCCCTTCGGGGTGCCCGTGGATCCCGACGTGTACTGGAGGAAAGCGAGCGACGCCGGGCCGACCGCCGGCGGCCGAAAGGCGCCCTCGCCCTCGGCCGGCAGCTCGTCGGTCGCGACCCAGCGCGCCGCGCCGAGCTCCGGCGCGCGCTCGAACAGGTGCACGGCCATCGACGTGATCGCGCCCGTGGAGAGCACCAGCCCGGCCCGCGCGTCCTTCAGGATGGCGCAGAGCCGCGGCAGCGTCCGCTCGATGCGCGCCGGATCCGGCGGGTACGCCGGCACGGCGACGAGCCCCGCATAGACGCAGCCGAAGAAGGCGACGATGTACTCGAGCCCGGGCTCGTACAGCAGGATCGCCCGCTCTCCGGGCTCCGCGACCTGGCGGAGCGCGGAGGCGACCTGGCGGGCGCGGCGGGCGAGGTCGGCGTAGCTCATGCGAGCCACGATCTTCCCGCTGTCGTCGCGGAAGCTGGCTCCGCACGTCTCGGCGCTCCGCGCCTCGAGCAGATCGATCAGTGTGGCGTACCGCGGTTCTCGTTCGAGCGTCGTCATCTACAAGCTACCTCTGTTACAGACGGCATGTTCACGCCGCCGACATCGAGCTTCCCGATCGCCGTCGCCACCGGACCGACGCGCCACGCGAGGCGCGAGGCGCGCGGTTCGCGCACGGTTCACTTGCCTCAGCGCGCCATCTCGAAGAAGAAGTCGTCGACCACGACGCGCTGGCCTCGCGCGCTCGCGACGTCGTAGACCCATCGGCCGACCGCGAGATCGAGCACCCCGAGCCCGAAGGGCGAGAAGATCGCCGGCTTGTCGCGGCCGATCCGGCGCTCGCCCCGCATCAGCTGGGCGAGGGTCCCGGTCACGAAGCTCCGGCCCCCGGTCAGCCGCTCCGCGAGGTGCGGCGACGTGTTCGCCTTCATCACGTGCTCGACGTCATCCACGATGTTGTAGGACCCGAGCAGGATCTCCGGCGCGAGATCGCGGAGAGAGATGTTGAGCACCAGCGGGTTGTGCGAGAACAGCGCCGGATCCAGGATGTAGGGCTCGCCCGCGACCGTGGCGAGGACGATGAGGTCGCTGCCCGTGATCGCGGCCTCGGCGCTTGAAACGCAGTCGATCGCGCCGTGGCGACCCGGCTTGCACACCTGGGTCGCGAACCGCTGCGACTCCGCCTTATTTAGATCGTGCAGCAGCACCGACCCGATCTCCCAGCCGAGCGCGAGGAGGAAGTCGTAAATGTACCTCGCGATGAGGCCGTTGCCGATGATGCTCAGCCTGTTCACCGCGCGCTTGCCGCCGTTCATCCACTCGGCCGCCAGCGCCGCCGAGCCGGCCGTGCGGGCGGCGGAGATGATGGAGCTCTCGAGGCAGGCGAAGGGGTAGCCCGTCTCGTAGCTGTTCAGGAGGAGCGCGGCCGAGGCCCGCGGGATCCCCCGGCGAATGTTGTCGGGGTAGCTCGCGATCCACTTGATGCCCGAGACGCCGACGTCTCCCCCGAGGAACGCGGGCAGCGCGATGATGCGATTCTTCGGCTGCTCCGGGAACCGCAGGAAATAGCTGTCCGGGTTCACGGTCTGCCCGTCCTCGTGCATCAGGTAGGCGCTCTTGACGCGCTCCACGCAGGCGGGGATGTCGGCGTGGATGATCTCGTGGATCACCTTGCCCGTAATGATCGAGAAATCCATTCTGATGCGATCTCCGTTGTCTCACGCTGGCCCCGAGCCTGGCGTCGCTCCTCCGAGGCAGCGCGATCGCCGGTCAGAGACATGGGTTGAAAGATGGTGGTCGGCCGCCCGGGCTCCGCTCTGCCTCGCTCGTCACGAGCCGCGCCAGGAGATCCCCTTGGACCAGATCCTCCGGGGCGTGCCCTCTACGCGCCGAGCCTGGACGTCCAGGCGTCATTGAAGATGGTGTCCGCGTACGAGATGCCGCGGTCAGCGCAGACGAACAGCACCGATGGGCGGCTCGTGGAGCGCATCCTCGGGAGGAGCTTCTTCACCGCGGCGTAGCACGAGCCGGACGAGCCCCCGACGAGCAGCCCGTGCCGCGTGAGGAGCTCGCGGCAGGCGCGCACGGTCTCGACCTCGGAGACGAGGACGACGTCGTCGATCTTCGCCTCGTCGACCAGCTTGGATCGGACGCTGGCGCCGATGCCCGCGATGTGGCGCGGCCCTGGAGCGCCCCCGAAGATGACCGAGCCCTGCGCGTCGACGGCGATGATACGCGCGTTCGGGAACGCCTCCTTCACCCGCCGGGAAATACCGGCGATCGTCGCTCCTGTGCTCACGCCCACGAAGACGTAGTGAAGCTCGGAGAAGGCCGAGCAGATCTCCTCGCCCGTGAAGCGGTAGTGGGCCCCGACCGCGTCCATGTTGCCGTACTGGTTGGTCCAGTACGAATCGTGGATGCTCTCTCGCAGCTCCCGGAGCTTCTGGAGCCGCGCCTTCAAGAAGCCGCCCATGTCGTCCGGCTCGGTCACCTTGACGACGCTCGGGCAGAGCCTTCGCAAGAGGGACTCGTAGGCCTCCGTGGTGTTCGGATCGATCACCGGGATGAACTCGAGGCCGAGCTGGCGCGCGTAGAACGCGAGCGCGACGGCGAAGTTCCCCGAGGAGGACTCGATGAGGACGGTCTTGTCGTGGATCTCACCCCGCTTGATCGCCTGGTGCAGGATCCAGAGCGCGGGACGATCCTTCAAGCTCCCTACCGGGTTGTGCCCCTCGATCTTGGCGAAGAGCTTGACCCCATCGCACTCGAGGGGGAGCACGGTCGTTTCTCGAAGGGTCCCCAGGAGCGAGGCGACCTTCGTCAAGAGTTTTTCAGCCATGGGAGTCCACTCTCGTGAGCTAACGTGAAGTCCATTCCACGGGGCGACCTGAGCGAGCTCCGTTCCGCTGGCTGAACGGGCGGCGAATGACTGTATTTGAAGGTAATTGAAGGAGACTGACGGAGACTGACAGTGACCGATGGAAACTGATCGCGACGGACGACGTCGAATTACAAGGCCGTCGCTCCACCAGCGAGGAGGCGCTCGATACAGCTCTGGACCGAGAGCGCTTCACGCAAGCTGGCGAGGGTGTGCGAGCCGCCCCGCATCATCGCCGCGAGATGGTCGAGCAGCGCCGTCCGGTTGCGCGCGAGGGCCTGCTCCGGCGTCGCGGGGCAGAGATCGACCCAGCTCGCGCCGTCCTGGATCTCGGCGCTATACCAGTGGTGGGTGCGACCCGCTCCACGCTCGCCGATCAGGGTGAAGGCGTTGAAGTCGTCCTCTTCTCCACCCACGCAGGCGCTCACCTCGAGGGGAATGGCCCCCGCGGTCAACCGGGCCTGAATCGCTGTCTCCGACCCGACGCCGTCCGCCGGGAAATCGACGCGCGAGCGCTCGACGCGCAGCGCCCCGAGCAGGCGCTGCGCCAGGAACACGAAATGCGACAGCACCTCGCGGACAAACCCGCCCTCCTGCCGGCCGGCGAGCCAGCCGCCGGCGGGCTGCCACGGTCGAGGCCACGCGCGAAACGAGGCGTCGATGCGCGCCTGCCGCACCTCGCCGATGCGCCCGGCGCGCAGCGCGTCCCCGAGCGCCTGCACCGGCGGCGAGACGGCGAAGCCGAAGTTGACGGCGGCGCGCACGCCGGCCCGCTCGAGCCGATCCACGGTCGCCGCCGCCGCTTCGACGTCGACCGCGAGCGGCTTCTCGCACAGGATCGCCTTGCCCGCCCCTGCGGCGAGGCGCAGGTGCTCGAGGTGGGTCGCCGGCGGCGAGGCGATGTAGATAAGTTCAACCGGAGCAGCGACCACCTCCGCGGCGGTCCTCCGCCGGCAAGCCCTGTCGAACGCCTCGATGCGCTGAATCGCCTCGGCGGATGGGTCCCACGCAGCGACGACCTGGAAATCAGGGCGCTGCGCGAGGAGGCGCGCGATCCGCTCGCCTATCGTGCCGAAGCCGATGATTCCAACGCCGATCTTGCGCATACTCAGCCGTCCATCCTGGATTTTTGACGGACTCCGGTGGGGTATACTACGGAGCTACCTCACAACGCAAGCGTGACCGCGCGTCTTCGATCCTCACATCCCGTCATGCCGCGCGATGAATGTCACGCCAACGTCATGCGGGGGTGCGCCGCGCATCCGCGTCGTCCGATTCGGGTGGAACGATGCGCACACGCTCTCTGGTCACGCCGGGGCGCGTGTTCGCAGATGCCTTTGATCCGCAAGCGCGCTCCTCGCAGGAGAGCTCCTGTCGAGTCGAACGTGCGAAGCACGCTCGACGACGGCTGAGCTCGGCGTGCCTCCGATAGCGGCTGAGCCCGTCACTCGTCCTCCGCAGCTGCGCCTGATCCCGGCGTGGTCCATGGCGCCAGCCTCATCGCTGCCGCGTTCCCCGTAGGCGCATCAGGCCATTCCTTCGTGCCGCACGCCGAAACGACAGGAGCCGCGCGAGCTGCGCAGATCCGCGGATGCTCATCGCTTCGTTCGCAGTAGATTCTGCCGCCGGAGGCAACCGAGGGATGACCGGAACGTCGGATGAACAGCAGACGAGCGGCCATGCGGACGGCGCTGGCCTGCAGGCGATGGCAGCGCGGCTCGCCGACGCGGCGTGCGAGGGCGTGGCGCCTCGCCTGCCGCGCGCCACCTACCGCGTGCAGCTCAACAAGGACTTTACCTTCGAGCAGGCGCGCCAGGTCGTCGTCTACCTCGACGCCCTCGGCGTCAGCGATCTCTACTCGTCGCCGTTCTTCAAGGCGCGGCCAGAGAGCATGCACGGCTACGATCTCGTCGACCACAACGCGCTCAACCCCGCGATCGGCGAGCGCGCCGATCTCGACCGGCTCACCGGCGAGCTCGCGGCGCACGGCATGGGCCTCCTGCTCGACTTCGTCCCCAACCACATGGGCGTCGGCACCTCCGACAACGCCTGGTGGAACGACGTCCTCCAGAACGGCCCGAGCTCGCTCTACGCGCCGTTCTTCGACATCGACTGGGCGCCGCTCAAGACGGAGCTCAAGCACAAGGTGCTGCTCCCCGTGCTCGGCGACCACTTCGGGCGCGTGCTCGAGCGCGGCGAGCTCAAGATCGAGTTCGACAGCGGCGCGTTCGTCCTGCGGTACTTCGATCACGTCTTCCCGGTGAACCCGCGGACGTACGGCATGATCATCGGGCCGCTCGTGCCCGGGCTCGTCGCCGCGCTCGGCGAGGAGCACGACGCGCTCCTCGAGCTGCAGAGCATCCTGACCGGGCTCCGCAACATGCCGCCGCGCACCGAGACGCAGCGGGCCAAGGTGATCGAGCGGCGCCGGGAGAAGGAGATCCTCAGGCGGCGGCTCGCGTCGCTCGTCGCGGACTCGCCCGACGTCGCGGCGGCGGTGGCCGAGGGCGTCCTGCGCATCAACGGCAAGCCGGGCGATCCGCTGAGCTTCGACCCGATCGAGGCGCTGCTCGAGGAGCAGGCCTACCGCCTCAGCTTCTGGCGCACCGCCGCCGAGGAGATCAACTACCGCCGGTTCTTCGACATCAACGACCTCGCCGCGATCCGGATGGAGCACCGGCCGGTGTTCGCCGAGGCGCACCGCCTCGTCTTCGAGCTCTGCGAGCGGGGCCAGGTCACGGGGCTGCGCATCGACCACCCCGACGGCCTCTGGGACCCGATCGGCTACTTCGAGCAGCTCCAGCAGGGCTACCTGATCGAGCGCTGCCGGCGCCGCTTCCTCGCCGAGGCCTCGGACGAGCCCGAGCAGAAGAGCTTCCTCGACCCGCGCCGCCGCCCCGAAGCGCGCTTCGCCCGGCTGGAGCCGGCCCTCCGCGCGGCCCTCTCGGAGCGCGGCTCGCGCGGCTCGCTGAGCACGCCGCTCTACGTCGTCGTCGAGAAGATCCTCGCGCGCGGCGAGACGCTGCCCGAGGCCTGGCCCGTCCACGGGACGAGCGGCTACGACTTCACCGCGCTCGTGGGCGAGCTCTTCGTCGACGCCTCGAGCGAGGGGCAGATGACCGCGATCTACGAGCGGTTCATCGGCGAGCACATGCCGTTCGAGGCGCTCGTCTACGAGAAGAAGAAGGTGATCCTCCGGACGGCCCTGGCGAGCGAGCTCAACGTGCTCACCCACGCCCTGAACCGCCTCACCGAGCGCGACCGCCGCTTCCGCGACTTCACCCTGGGCTCGCTCAACGAGGCGCTGCGCGAGGTCATCGCGTGCTTCCCGGTCTACCGCACCTACATCAACGATCGGGCGCCGGGGATCTCCGATCACGACCGCGTCGCCATCGGCCGCGCCGTCGCCCTCGCGCGCCGGCAGAACCCGACGATGGAGAGCTCCATCTTCACGTTCGTGCGCTCGGTCCTCATGCTCGACGGCACGGATCTCTTCCCCGAGGAGGACCGGCACCTCTTCTGCGACTTCGTGATGAAGTTCCAGCAGCTCACCGGGCCGGTGATGGCCAAGGGGCTCGAGGACACGTCGTTCTACATCTACAACCGGCTCGTGTCGCTGAACGAGGTCGGGGGCGAGCCCGAGCGCTACGGATCGAGCGTCCTCGCGTTCCACCGCGGCAACGTGCAGCGGCACAGGGCGTGGCCGTACTCGATGCTCGCGACGTCGACGCACGACACGAAGCGGAGCGAGGACGTGCGGGCGCGCATCAGCGTGCTCTCGGAGCTGCCGTCGGCCTGGGAGGAGGCGCTCCACCGCGCCGCCGCCGCCGCCGCGCCGCTCAAGGCCGAGATCGATGGCCGCCTCGCGCCGGACAGCAACGAGGAGTACCTCTTCTACCAGACCCTCCTCGGCAGCCTGCCGATCGAGCCGCTGCTCGGCGCCGCCGGCGACCCGCGCGCGCCCGAGGGCGACGCGCTCTCGGCGTACGCCGGCCGCATCGTGGACTACATGCGCAAGGCCACGAAGGAGGCGAAGGTCAACACGTCCTGGATCGACGCGCAGCCCGAGTACGACGCCGCCGTCGAGGCGTTCGTCCGCAAGGCGCTCTCGTCCGCGGAGGTCGTGGGCGCGCTCCTGCCGCTCGCGCGCGTGGTCGCGTATCACGGGATGTGGGGCTCGCTCTCGCAGACGCTCCTGAAGCTCACCTCGCCGGGCGTGCCCGACATCTACCAGGGCAACGAGGTGTGGGACTTCAGCCTCGTCGACCCGGACAACCGCCGCCCGGTCGACTACGCGGTGCGCGAGCGGGCGCTCGCGGAGATCCGCGCGCGCTGGCGATCGAGCGGCGAGGGCCGCGCGCTGGCGCGCGAGCTCTGCGCCGAGGCGCGCGACGGCCGCGTCAAGCTGTTCGTCACGCACGTCGCGCTCGATCTGCGCCGGCGCCACCCGGCGCTCTTCGGGGCCGACGGGGACTATGTGCCGCGCGCCGTGATCGGCGAGCGCGAGGCCCACGTCGTCTCCTTCGCGCGCCGCGCGCCGGACGGGCGCTCGATCGTCGTTGTCGCGCCCCGGTTCAGCGCGCGGCTGCTCGGCGGCGCCTGCTCCCCGCCGATCGGCGCGGCGTGGGCCGGCACCTCGGTCGACGTGGAGCCCGGCCTCTACACGGATCTCTTCACCGGCGCCGAGCTCGAGGCGTCGCCTCCCGCCGCTCCGCCGCGCGGCTCGGACGCGCCGCCCGAGCCGGGCGACGGCGCGTCGCTCCCGCTCGACCGCGTGCTCTCCGATTTCCCCGTCGCCCTGCTCCTGCGGGCGGCGCAGCGAGGCCAGTGACATGAAGGCGAAGCGCACGATGGGCGCGTGGCTCGAGGGCGGCGCGGTCCGCTTCCGCGTCTGGGCGCCCGACCACGATCGGATCGAGATCGTCACCTACGGGGCCGACGGCCAGGAGGTCACGGGCGCGCTGCCTGCGGCCCCGACCGGCGGCGGCACCTTCGAGGCGACGGCGCCGGGCCTCGGGGCCGGCGCGCTCTACAAGGTGCGGATCGACGGCGAGGGGCCGTTCCCGGACCCGTACTCCCGCGCGCAGCCGCTCGGGGTCCACGGCCCGTCGGCGGTCGACGACCCCTCGTTCGCGTGGACCGACGCGGGGTGGCGGGGCGTCGCGCTCGAGGATCTCGTCCTCTACGAGGTCCACGTCGGCGCGGCGACCCCGGAGGGCACGTTCGACGCGCTCACCGGGCGGCTCGCGGAGCTCCGGGAGCTCGGCATCACGGCGATCGAGCTCATGCCGGTCGCGAGCTTCCCGGGCGAGCGCGGGTGGGGGTACGACGGGGTCGACCTCTTCGCGCCGCTCGCGGCCTACGGCGGCCCGGCGGGACTGCGCCGCCTGGTCGACGCGGCCCACGCCGCGGGGATCGGCGTGATCCTCGACTGCGTCTACAACCACTTCGGCCCCGACGGGAACTACCTTCGCGCGTACGCGATGCGCTACTTCACCGATCGGCACAAGACGCCCTGGGGCGACGCGGTGAACTACGACGGCGCGGGCGCCGAGCAGGTCCGCGCGCTCGTCCTCGAGAACGTCGAGATGTGGATCCGCGACTTCCACATCGACGGCCTCCGCCTCGACGCGACCCACGCGATCGTCGACGACTCCGAGCCGCACATCCTCCGGGAGATCGGCGAGCGCGCGCGGGCGGCCGGCGAGGGGCGGCGCGTGCTCGTGATCGCCGAGGACAGCCAGAACGACGCGCGCCTCGTGACGCCCGTCGAGCAGGGCGGGTACGGCCTCGACGCGGTGTGGTCCGACGACTTCCACCACGAGCTGCGCGTCCTGTTCGCCGGGGATCGCGACGGCTACTTCGAGGATCACACGGGCACCGCGGAGGACATCGCGGCGACGATCCGCAAGGGGTGGCTCTACGAGGGGCAGATCTCGAAGCACACGGGCAAGCCGCGGGGCACGCCCGCGGATCCGGTGCCGCCGCCGCGCTTCGTCCACTGCATCCAGAACCACGATCAGATCGGCAACCGCGCAGTCGGCGATCGGCTCGGGGACAAGGTGAGCCCGGCGGCCTTCCGGACGATGTCGGCGCTGCTCCTGCTCACGCCGTACACGCCGCTGCTGTTCATGGGCCAGGAGTGGAACGCGCGGACGCCGTTCCAGTACTTCACCGATCACGAGGCCGAGCTCGGCCGGCTCGTGACCGAGGGCCGCCGGCGCGAGTTCCAGTACTTCGCGGCGTTCGCGGGCGCGGAGGTGCCGGATCCGCAGGATCCGCGGACGTTCCAGCGCTCGAAGCTCGACCACGCCGAGCGGCAGCGGCCCGAGCACGCCGGCGTGCTCGCGTGGTACCGCGAGCTCCTCCGCCTCCGCGCCTCGCACCCCGCGCTGCAGAGCCGCGCGCGCGGCGCCTTCTCGGCCGACGCGCTCTCGCCGGACGCGATCTGCATCGAGCGCCGCGGCGGCGGGGCCGCGGTGATCGCGCTGTGCGCGCTCCGGGGCGCGCTCTCGCTCGACCTCGGCCGCCCGGAGGCGCGTGCGCTCGCGTTCAGCGAGGAGCCGAGGTTCGGCGGCGCGGCGCGGCGGCCCCCGATCGAGCGCGGCTGGGTGGAGCTCGAGGGGCCGTCGGTCCTGATCGTCGAGGTGCCCGACGCCTCCGGGGCGCGATGCTGAAGCCCGTCACGTTCACGCCCATCGGCGTGGTGCGCACGCCGTTCTCCGACAAGGTGAGCGCGCCGCGGCAGCCCCACGCCGCGGGCAGCGCGGAGGGGACCATCGAGCTCGTGCCGGGCCTCGGGCTGGAGCACGCGCTCTCGGACATCGAGGGGTGGGACTACCTCTGGGTGGTCTTCTGGTTCCACCTCAACGAGGGATGGCGCCCGAAGGTGCTGCCCCCGCGGAGCGCCGGCAAGCGGCGCGGCGTGCTGTCGACGCGCTCGCCGCACCGCCCGAACCCCATCGGCCTCAGCGCGGTGAGGCTCCTCGCGGTGGACGGGCTGACCCTGCGCGTCGGCGGCGTGGACATGATCGACGGCACGCCGGTGCTCGATCTCAAGCCCTACGTTCCATACGCGGACGCCCACCCGCACGCGCGCACCGGCTGGCTCACGCCGCTCGCGGAGGAGCCGGGCGGGGGGGCGCCGGTCGACCCCGAGCCCGGCTTCGAGGTCGCGTGGGGCGCGCGCGCCGCCGAGCAGGCCGCGTGGATCGAGGAGGCGCACGGCTTCGCGCTGCGGGAGCGCGTGGACCGGGTGCTCGCGCTCGGTCCGCAGCCGCACCCCTACCGCCGGATCCGCGCCGACGGGGACGCGATGCGCCTCGCCGTGACGTCGTGGCGGGTGCGGTTCAGGGCCGAGGGGCGGCGGATCGACGTGCTGTCGGTGGCGACGGGCTACCGCGAGAGGGAGCTCGTCGGCGGCGAGGGCCCCGATCTCGAGGCGCACCGGCGGTTCGTGGAGCGGTTCGGCCGCGGCTAGCGGCGCGTCTAGCGGCCGGCGATCGACCAGCGCGCCGCCTGCTCGCGCTCGCCAGGCACGCGCGGATCGCCGGGTATTCCTCGGATCTCGCGTGACGATTCACGCTCGCGCGGCCTGCAGCACGCGCTCGAGGCGGACAGATGCTGAGTGTGTTCATCGGGGACATCTGGCCTGGGTTTCGAGCCGGCGCGCTCGACGGAGATGCCTGCTGACGGTGCGACCGGAGCGTTGCTTGAGCGCCGGCGGCTCGTCCTGGAGACCGGGCGCGGGAGCACCGCCCAGCGGCGCGCCGAGGCCGAGCTCCAGCTGCGGGAGCGCGACGAGGGGCTGCGCCGCGCCATCATGGCGACCTCGTTCCCCATCATGAGCTACGCCGAGGTCGGGCACGTTGTCTGCGTCAACAGCGCGTGGACCGACATGAGCGGCTATACCCGCGAGCAGATCCCCCACGGTCACGGCGTGGCTCGACAGGGCGTTCGGGGCGAGGAGCGCTGCCATCCACGCCCGTGTGGCGTCCCTGTTCGATATGGATGAGGCGTCACGCGAGAACGAGCTCACCCTCGCCACGGCGAGCGGCGCCGAGCGCACGTGGGTCTTCAGCTCCGCTCGGCTGGGGAGGGACGCGGCGGGCCGGCGGCTCCTGGTCACCATCGCCTGCGACATCACCGAGCGGAAGCGGGCCGGCGACGCCTGGGAGGCGACGCTGAGGGAAGCGGACCAGCGTAAAGACGCTTTCCTAACGATGCTGGCGCCGGGTGACGGTCGCGCTGCCGGCGACGCCGGACGGCTCCGCCGTGATCCGCGTCCGTGATACCGGCATCGGCGTCGAGCCGGCGACGCTGGCGTGCATGTGCGTTGCGCGATCTTGAAAGCCTTGGAGGAGAGCGCGGACGTCGCCCCGTCGCTTATGATCGCGCTGACGGGTTATTGCCAGGAGAGGGACAGCGCCGGGTCCGCGAGGCCGGGTTCGATGTGCACTTCGTCAAGCCGATCGATCCGGCCTCGCTGCAGAGCCACCTGGCCTCCGTGGCTGGCGATGCGGGCGTGACGGCAACGACGGCGCTGGCGTGACGGCGATGACGGCGGTGGCGTGACGGCAACGACGGCGCTGGCGCGCCGCTGCGCCGGCCCGGCGGCTCGATGTGGCTCGCCCGCACACAGGCGCTGGCTCGACCTTTGAAAAGGCCTCCGCCTCAGCGCGGAGGATCATGGAGCGTCGGGGCAAGGGCTGGATCGATCTTCGTGGCGGGCGCAGGGGCCGCGGCGGCGGCGCGCGGCGGCGCGCTCGCGCAGAGCGCACGCCTGCGCGCGATCTGCACGGGCCCGCCGGGATCGCGCGGGTGCGCGCGGAGGTGGCCGGCCTCTTCGGAGACGCTGCGCGCGCCGCGCGCATCGAGCGCGACCTCGCGGCGATCCCCGGCGTCGTGTCCGCGCGGGCGAGCGCGCGCACCGGGCGGGTGCTCGTGCGCGTGGGGGAGGACGCGGCCGACGAGGCCGCGCTCGTGCTCGGCGCCCACGCCGTGCCCGGCGCCCCGCCGCCGCCGTCCGCGCGCCGCGCCGTGCGGGCAATGGCCGAGGGCGTGGGCGCGCTCGTGCGCGCGGCGCGCCGCTGCGCGCGCCCCCGTGAGGGCGCGGCGGGCGAGGGCGAGCGCCGCGCGTGGCAGGCGCGGGCCTGGGGGAGCCAGGTCGCGCCGGCTGGGCAGGGTGGGGGCGCGCCGGCCGGGCGCGGTGAGGTCGCGCCGGCCGGGCGCGGTGAGGGCGTGCCGGCCGGGCGCGGTGGGGGCGTGCCGGCCGGGCGCGGTGAGGGCGTGCCGGCCGGGCGCGGTGAGGGCGTGCCGGCCGGGCAGGGTGAGGGCGCGCCGGCCGGGCAGGGCGGGGGCGAGCGCGCCCGCCGCGTCGACGTGGCGCTCTGCGCCCACGCGGAGGACGCGGGCGAGGTCGCCCGCGCGCTCGGCGTCGATCCGCGCGAGGGGCTCCCCGCGGCCGAGGCGCGCCGCCGCCTCCGCGCGCTCGGCCCGAACGAGCTCGCCGGCGTCGCGACCCGCTCGTCGATCGAGATCCTCGCCGGGCAGATCTTCACGGTGCCCACGGCGATGCTCCTCGGCGCGGCGGGCCTGTCGCTCGCGCTCGGCGACATGATCGACGCAGGCGCCGTCCTCCTCGTCGTCGGCGCGAACGCCGCGATCGGCACGTACACGGAGTCGCGCGCCGAGGAGCTCCTGCACGCGTGGGGCGACCTCCGCGTCGGGTGGGCGCGCGTCGTGCGCGACGGGCGCGAGCAGCGGCTCGCCGCGTCGGAGATCGTGCCGGGCGACGTGCTCGCGCTGCGCGCGGGCGAGCCGGTCGCGGCGGACGCGCGCGTCGTCGACGCGCACGGCCTCGCCGCCGACGAGAGCACGCTGACCGGCGAGAGCGAGCCCGCCGAGAAGTGCCCCGCGAGGGTCGACGGCGGCGCGCCGCTCGCCGAGCGCCGCGGCATGGTGTACGCGGGCACCACCATCGCCTCGGGCGAGGGGGCGGCGGTGGTCGTCGCGACGGGCCGGTGGACCGCGCTCGGGGACATCCAGCGCGCGCTCTCCCGCGAGTCCGAGCGCACCCCGCCGCTCGAGCAGGAGCTCGCCTGGATCGGCCGGCGCCTCGCGACCTTCGCGCTCGCGAGCTCGTCGGCGGTGATGGTCGTCGGCCTCGCGCGCCGGAGGCCGCTCCGCGCGCTCGTGCGGAGCGCCGTCGCGCTCGGCGTCGCCGCCATCCCCGAGGGGTTCCCCACCGTGGGGACCACGGCGCTCGCGCTCGCGAGCCGCCGCCTGCGCGGCTCCGGCATCGTGATCCGCCGCCTCGCGGCGGCCGAGACGCTCGGCGCGGTGAGCGTCGTCTGCGCCGACAAGACCGGCACCCTCACCGAGAACCGGATGCAGGTGGCCGAGATCTTCCTCCCCGGCGAGGGCGCGCTGCGGGTGGAGCGCGCCGCGCGCGGGGACGGCGGCGCGGGGCCTGGGCGCGGGATCGCGCTGATCGGCGAGGACGGGCGCGAGGTCGACGCCGCCGCCCCGCGCGTGCACGCGCTCGCGCGCATCGCGGCCCTCAACGCCGACGTCGAGCTGAGCGAGGCGGGCAAGGTCGTCCAGGGCAGCGGCACCGAGCGCGCCCTCGTGGAGTTCGCGCTCGCCGCCGGCTACCCCGTGTCGGCGCGGCGCCTCGCGGCGCGGCGCGTGAGCGAGGCGCGGCGCTCGGCCGAGCGCGCGTTCATGGTGACGGTCCACGACCACCCGGAGCTCGGGCACATCGAGCTCGTGAAGGGCGCCCCCGAGCAGGTCGTCGCGCGCTGCGACGCGCCGCCTCGGCGCGAGGGGGCCGGCGACGAGCGCGGCGAGGTGCTCCGGCACAACGACGCGATGGCCTCGCGGGGGCTGCGCGTGCTCGCGCTCGCGTGGCGGCAGAACGGCCGGCCGGACAACGACGCTCCGCTCGAGTTCGCCGGCCTCGTCGGCCTCCGCGACCCGCCGCGCCCCGGCGTGCGGGAGGCGCTCGAGGCCCTCTCTGGCGCCGGCATCCGCACCCTGATGCTCACGGGCGACCAGGAGCGGACCGCGCGCGCGATCGGCGTCGAGCTCGGCATCCCGCCGGACGCCGTGCACAGCCGGGTCACCCCGGAGGCCAAGCTCGACATCGTACGGGCGCTCCAGCAGGGCGGCGCGATCGTGGCGATGACGGGCGACGGCGTGAACGACGGGCCCGCGCTCAAGGCGGCCGACGTCGGCGTGGCCATGGGCAAGCGCGGCACGGACATCGCGCGGGCCGTGGCCGACGTGGTCCTTGCCGAGGACGATCTGCCGAGCCTCACCGAGGCGGTCCGCGAGGGGCGGCGGCTGCACGACAACGTCCGCCGGGCGATCGCCTACTTCGTCGCGACGAACGCGAGCGAGGTCCTCACGATGCTGGTCGGCGCCCTCTGCGGCGCCTCGCCGCTCACGCCGCTGCAGCTGCTCTGGATCAACCTGCTCACCGACGTGGCGCCGGCGCTCGCGCTCGCGCTCGAGCCGGCCGAGGCCGGCGTCATGCGGCGCCCCCCGCGCGACCCTGCGGCGCGGCTGCTCGGCGCGGCCGATCTCCGCGCGCTGGGCGTGGACGCGGCCGCGATGTCCGGCGCGTCGCTGTCGGCGTACGCGCTCGGCGGCCGGGCCACCGCGGGGACGAGGGCGTTCACGGCGCTGGTGACCGCGCAGCTGCTCCACATCCTGGCCCACCGCGCCGGCGCCGGGGAGGGCGCCGCGGCGGCCGCGCTCCGCCGGGACAGCCCGCACGTGGCCCGCGCGCTCGCCGCCACGTCCGCGCTCCAGGCGCTCGCGCTCGGCTCCAGGTCCCTGGGCCGCCTGCTGGGGGCGCAGCGCCTCCGCGCCGGGGAGCTCGCGCTCGCCGTGGCCGTGGGCGCGCTGCCCGCGCTGCTCCGCGGTCCTCTGGGGCGCTCCGCGAGCGCCGGCCGCGAGATCGTGATCGTCAACGGCAGGCGCGCGGAATCGGAATCGGACTCGGACTCGGACTCGGACTCGAAATTGGAGTCGGGGTCGGAATCGGAGTCGGAATCGGAGTCGGAATCGGAGTCAGGAGCGGAATCGGACGCGTCAGCAGAAGCGGAAGCAGCCGCCGCGAGAGCGGAAGCGGAAACGGACCAGGGCGCAGGCGAGGATGCGGGGGCGGCCGCGAGACGCAAGCAAGGCGTGCGCGCCGCGCGCGTCGCCGGGCCGCGCAAGGGAGACATGGCATCATGAAGTTCCATCCACCGTCGTTCGCCCTGGGGGTCGGCACGGCCGTCCTCCTGATGGGCAAGAAGCAGCACCTCCGCCCGGTGGTCGTCGAGATCGCGGCGCTCGGGCTCCACCTGGGCAGGCTGGGCCTCGGCTTGCTCGAGCGCCAGCGGGAGCACGTCGAGGATCTCTTCGCCGAGGTCGCCGAGCGGGTGCATCAGAAGGCCACGGGCGGGGCGCGCGGCGAGCGGGCTGCGCGCAAGAGCAACGGCGCCGCGGAGCTCCACGGCGAGCCGTCGTCATGACGTCGCTGGCGGTCCTCGTCGTCCACGCCCTGGAGCGGCGCGTCCGCCTGCGCGCGCCGGCGCTGGCCGGCCATCGTCGGGTGTGCGAGCGGATCGCGGAGCAGCTCGCGGCCGATCCCGCCTGCGAGGTCGTCTCGATCCGCCCGATGACGGGCTCGGTGATCGTCGAGCGCTCCGAGGGCGGGCTCGATCCGGAGCGGCTCCGCGCCCGCCTCGCCGGGCTGGTCGACGGGGCGCGCGAGGACGACGGTCACCCGCTCGGCGCGCCGCGGCCCGAGGGGCACCCTGGTCCTACGCGCGTCGCCCGCGCGGTCGCGCACGCCTTTGCCGGGATCAACGCCGATGTGCGCGAGGCGATGGATTACCGCGCGGATCTGGGCACCATCTTGCCGGTCGTCTTCGCGGCGGCGGGGCTCGCCGAGGTCGGGGCGACGCGCAGGCTGCCTGTGCCGGCCTGGTTCAACCTGCTCTGGTGGTCGCTCCGGTGGTTCATGACGTTCAACCCCGGGGCGATCTCGGAGGAGCTGAACAGCGGCGGCGGGGCGCAGGGCCAGCCGGGCGTCGCGGGCGAGGGCCCTGGCGAGGCGGCCCCCGTCTGCGACGACCTCTAGAGCGACGGTCACCCGCTTCGGAGACGGGCCCACCTCGACGTTTTCGGTGCTCAGCGCACAGGAGTCTCAAGATCCTACACATCTCGCTTGATGTGTGCTGGGCGACGTGATCAAAGCTGCGGATGGGTTCACCTGCAGCAGAGCACGCAGCGGCACTCGCCGAGGAGATGAGCGACGCGCACTTCGGCGATGCGCGGCTTTCGAAGCGCCAGACCAAGCTGGTGCAGAAGCTGGCGCAGGCGCCGGACAAGAGCTTCCCCTCGCTCTTGTCCGACAGCGAGCTGGAGGCGGCGTACCGTTTCTTCGGCAACGACGCCGTCACGCCCGCGGCGATTCTGGCTCCGCATGTGCGCGCCACCCTCGCGCGCATGGAGGCCGAGCCGGTCGTGCTCGCCATCCATGACACCACGACCCTTTCCTTCCGCTCGGACGGCCAGCGGCAGGGGCTCGGACGGCTGCGCTCCTCGGGGCAGACGTTCTTCGCCCACTTCACGCTGGCGGTCAGCGGCGATGGAACGCGCCGCCCGCTCGGCGTGCTCGATCTGAGCACGCACGTGCGCGACGACGGCACGACGGACAACGAGCACGACCGCTGGGGAGAGCAGGTGGAGCGAGTCGCGGTCTTGGGCGCTGCGCCGCACGATGTGGTGCACGTCATGGACCGCGAAGGCGACGACTACGGCCTGTTCGCGCAGCTTCTGAGCGCAGGGCATCGGTTCGTGATTCGGCTCGCGCACAATCGCCTCGTCGAGGCTGACGCCCTCGGAGCGGAGGCCAAGCTCGAGCAGGCGCTCGCGCATGTTCAAGCGGTGGCCGTGCGCGAGGTAGAGCTTTCGCCGCGGCCGGCAGGCAATCGCAGCCCTCAACAGAAACGGCTGCATCCTCCGCGTGCAGGACGCTTGGCCAAGCTCGCCCTTGGAAGCACGCGCGTGACCCTGCGGCGACCGAGATCCCAGCCGCGCGAGCTGCCTGCGACGCTCTCGTTGCGGGTCGTACGCGTCTGGGAGATCGAGCCGCCGCCGGGCGAAGCGCCGGTCGAGTGGGTGCTGCTCACGAGCGAGCCGGTCGAGTCCGTCGAGCAGCTGACGCAGCTGGTCGACTGGTACCGGGCGCGCTGGATGGTGGAGGAGCTCTTCAAGGCCCTGAAGACCGGATGCGCCTACGAGAAGCGCCAGATCGAGGACCTGCACGGCCTGCGCAACGTGCTGGCGCTCTTCGCGCCCATCGCCTGGCAGCTATTGCTGCTGCGCAGCGAGGCTCGGCGCGCTCCGGAGCAGCCCGCGACCGCCGTGCTCACGCCCACCCAGCTCGCGGTGCTGCGGGTCTTCGCGCGCAAGCCCCTGCCCGAGAACGCCACGGCCCGCGATGCCTTCCTGGCGATCGCCGGGCTCGGCGGACACCTCCGGCGAAACGGCGAGCCCGGCTGGCAGACCTTGGGCCGTGGCTACGAGCAGCTGCTCACCCTCGTCCAGGGCTGGAGCGCCGCGAGGGAGGTGGGGAAAATATGATCAATCCTGAGACAGGAGTGCGCTTGCGCGCCGAAAACGCCGATCTGGGCCCGTCTCCTGTGCGGGGGACCGCCGCTCTGCACGTGGCGGAGGTGGGCGGAAACCGCTGTGGAGAGGCATGTCCGCTCCGCGGACGCATCGCCGGTTGGGGGGCTCCGGGCGCGGCTGAAGGCGGGCACATCGGCTTGGTGCGCGGGGGCAGCGCTCGGCGGAGCTGCTACCGCGCGCTCGCGCGGAGGGCAGGAGAGCGTGGGACGAGGGCATTCCGCCAGCGGGGCCACGATTCTCGGCGTTCACCTCGCCTCGGACATCTCCTTGCGATCGCGGCGCGAGCGTGTCGGCGCGCTTTCGAGCCCGTGGCGCCGCCTGTCGACCCCGACGTAAAGCGGCGATGTCGCACAATGGCTCGGGAATAGATTGAACCTTGGTGGCCGGGCGCGTACCTTCCTGGTCCGGATCGTAAGCCCCGGAAGCAGAGGGGAACACGTTGATGGCGCGACTGCAATTCCCGGTGTGGCTAGGCCTGACTGTTGCATCGCTCGCCGTGTCTCCGGGCTGTAGCTGTGGCAGTCCCGACGTGTCCGTGGCTGGGGCCGGGTCGGGGGGTGAAGGTCTCGGGGGGGCTGGCGGGGCTGGTGCAGGCGATCCTGTGGCTTCGGCGGGCGGGGGTGGCGCAGGTGGGCGCCCCGAGGTGGGGGATCGGGGCATCGCCGCGGGCGAGATGGTCAGCGCGGGGAAGGTCGTGAGGAGTCCGAGCTATCGCATGGTCTTCACGCTCGGTCAGCCGACGCAGAATCAGGGAAAGACGACCTCACCGAGCTACCGCGTGCAGGGCGGTCTGGTCGGGGCGAACGGGAGCGTGCCATGAACGGGATGGGACGGCGTGTCCTCGCGATGGGTGTTCTTCTCGCCGCCTCCGTCGGCCTCGTGCGCGGCGCGGCCGCCGCCGTGCCGATGCAGATCTCGCATCAGGGGCGGCTCTTCACGGCCAACGGCGAGCCGGTCAATGACGTCCTCTCGGTGACGTTCGCCATCTACGCCGCCGAGGACGACGACGAGCCGCTCTGGAGCGAGGTGATCGCGCTCTCGTTCGACGAAGGCTTTTTCTCCACGGTGCTCGACTTCACCGAGGAGCAATCCGCGAAGGTCTTTGACGGCTCGGTTCGCTACATCGGAATCACGGTCGGGGACGATCAGGAGATGGAGCCTCGCGCTTCGATCGGGAGCGTCCCGTATGCGATGGTCGCGAACAACGCTGTTGGTGAGATCACGCCGAAGCTGGTGAAGATCGGCGGCAGGGTCGTCATCGACGAGAGCGGCAACTGGGTGGGCGACTCGAGCGGAATCGCGGGGCCGATGGGGCCGGCGGGTCCGACAGGACCCCAGGGACCGACGGGGCCGGACGGACCGACAGGGCCGAAGGGGCCTGATGGGCCGACGGGGCCCGTGGGCGCGACAGGGCCCGAGGGGCCGGCGGGGCCGGCTGGCCCTCCCGGCGAGAGGGGACCGATGGGGCCCGAGGGACCGATGGGACCCCAGGGGCCGATGGGACCCGAGGGACCGATGGGACCCGAGGGGCCGATGGGGCCCGAAGGGCCGATGGGGCCCGAGGGTCCGATGGGGCCCGAGGGACCGATGGGGCCCGAGGGACCGACGGGTCCAGTGGGCGCAACAGGGCCTCAGGGGCCGACGGGTGTGGTCGCGACGATCGCGATTGCGGGCAACGTTGCTCCGCTTTTTGATGGTGGCAGCGCCGCGTATGTCTTCGTCGGCCCCCCGGGGACGGTGACCATCACCGGCAGCCAGCGCGTGACCGGATCGGCCTCTGCGCCGCTCGGGCTGCAGCCGTCCCGCGCTGCGTTCGTCGCCCCGCTCGGCCTCTGTTACCAGCGGCGCGGCGGCACCGGCGAGATCGTCAACTTCTTCGGCGGCACCTTCGCGAGCCACTACTTCACGCCGACCCGCACGACCTACTCGGTCTCTGCCACGACGGTGCTGCCAGAGGGCGAATGGAATGTCGGCATGTGCGTCCGCAATGAGGGGACCAGCCCGATCCAGGGATCGACCACGTCGACCGGCAACGGCATGGTGAACGGCTGGTTCATCGTCACGAACGACTGAGGGCGAGCCCGCCGTCCGGGTTCGTGAGCCCGCCTCCGCTCCCGTGAAGTCGGCGGGCCCCGTGCGGGGGCGTCCACCGCGGGGCGCGGAGAGGGCCGGTGTTGGTTCTGCTCTCAGGAGGGCAGCCGGCCCCGTGGGGGAGTGCCCGTCGCGGGCCGGGCGGCTCGGCACAACTGCCCGAGCCACCCGGAGCCTCTCTTCGCCGCGCCGGCGCCTCAGATCACCTGAGCGCCACCGGGCTCCGCGCGAGGTACTCGTCGTAGGACAGGGTCCGCAGATCCTCGATCCTCTTCGCGCGCATCGCCCCGATGACCGCCCGCGCGAGCTGGAGGTCCGTGAGGAGCGGGATGTTCGCGTCGACCGCGCGCCGCCGGATCAGGTAGCCGTCCGGACGGCCGAGCTGGTCGTACTCGCGGGGGATGTTGATCACGAGATCCACCTTCCCCTGCTCGATGGCGCTCATCGCCGTCTCCCCCTCGTCGGGCTGCTTCGCGAGGCTCGTGCACGCGAGCCCGAGCGCCCGGAGCGCCTCGGCCGTGCCCGGCGTCGCGAAGATGGGGAGCTTCAGGTGCTCGGCGATCACGCGGGCCTCGTCGGCGAACCAGTACTTGTCCTCGAGCGGCCCGAGCGACAGCAGCACGCCCTTCTTGGGGAACCTGAAGCCGGTCGCGAGCAGCGAGTGCAGGAGCGCCTCGTGCATGTCGTCGCCGAAGCAGCCGACCTCGCCGGTGCTCGCCATCTCGACGCCGAGCATCGGATCGGCCCCCACGAGGCGCGAGAACGAGAACATCGGCGCCTTCACCCCGACGTAATCGAGGTCGAGCCCGCGGTTCTCGACCGGCTGCGACACGCCGAGCATCCTGCGCATCGCCTCCCGGACGAAGTTGTTCCCCGTGACCTTCGACACGAAGGGGAAGCTCCGCGACGCGCGCAGGTTGCACTCGATCACCTTGACCGTGTTGTGCTTGGCCAAGAACTGCATGTTGAACGGCCCGGTGATCGAGAGCGACCGCGCCACCTGCTGGGCGATCTGCTTGATCCTGCGGATCGTCGCGATGTAGAGCGACTGCGGGGGCAGGACGAGCGTCGCGTCGCCGCTGTGGACACCGGCGTTCTCGACGTGCTCGCTGATCGCCCAGAGGATGATCTCCCCGCGATCGGCGACCGCGTCGATCTCCACCTCGCGGGCGTGGGTCTCGAACTTGGACACGACGACGGGGTAGATGGGGGAGACGGCCTTGGCCCGGGCGAGGATGCGATCGAGCTCGTTGGGCTCGTGCGCCACGCTCATGGCCGCGCCGCTCAGCACGTAGCTCGGCCGCACGAGGACGGGGAAGCCGCCGAGCTTGTTCACGATCTCGCCCGCCTGGCCCGCGTCGACGACGTGCGCCCAGCGCGGCTGGTCGATCTCCAGCCGGTCGAGCAGATCGCTGAACTTCTTCCGGTCCTCGGCGGTGTCGATGCTCCCCGGGCTCGTGCCGAGGATGCGCGCCCCCGCCTCGTGCAGCCGGAGCGCCAGGTTGTTCGGGACCTGCCCGCCCATGCTGACCACGATGCCGTAGGGCTGCTCCCGCTCGTAGATGTCGAGCACCGTCTCGAAGCTGATCTCGTCGAAGACCAGCTTGTCGCACGTGTCGTAGTCGGTGCTGACCGTCTCCGGGTTGTAGTTCAGCATCATGGTCTCGTAGCCGAGCTCCGAGGCCGCGCGGATCGCGTTGACGCAGCACCAGTCGAACTCGACGCTCGATCCGATGCGGTAGGCGCCGGAGCCGAGCACCATGATCTTCTTCCGCCAGGACGGCGCGACGTCCGTGGCCGACGCGTGGTAGCTCGAATAGAGGTAGTTCGTCTCGGCGGGGAACTCGGCCGCGAGCGTGTCGATCTGCGCGAGGTGCGGCACGACGCCGTGCCGCTTCCTGGCCTCGCGGATCGAGCCCCGCGGCGCGCCGGTCAGCGTGCCGATCATCCGGTCGCTGAAGCCGAGCTGCTTCGCCTCCCGGAGGGTCGCCTCCTCGAGCGCCGGCTCCTGCGCGGTCGCGGCCTTGTCGGCCTGCGCGGGGACGGCGACCTTGAGCGTCTTCAGATCCCGGTGCATCCGGACGATCGGCTCGATCTGGTTCAAGAACCACCGGTCGATCTTGGTGAGGTTGTGGATCTCGTCGACCGACATCCCCTCCTGGAGCGCGCGGGCCACGGCGAAGATCCGGAGCGGCGTCGCGTTCTGCAGCTCGTCGCGGAGGTCCTTGAAGGTGAACGCGTCGGGGTCGAGCCCCTTCACCCCGATGTCGAGCATGCGGAGCGCCTTCTGGATGACCTCGGGGAACGTCCTGCCGATGGCCATGACCTCGCCGACGCTCTTCATCTCGCTGCCGATCCGCATCGACGCGCCGCGGAACTTGCCGAGATCCCAGCGCGGGACCTTGCAGACGAGGTAGTCGAGCGCCGGCTCGAAGAACGCGGTCGTCCTGCGGGTGATCGCGTTGGCGATCTCCGGCATGGTGTAGCCGACGGCGATCTTCGCGGCGACGTAGGCGAGCGGGTAGCCCGTCGCCTTGCTGGCGAGGGCGCTCGACCGGGAGAGCCGCGCGTTCACCTCGATGACCCGGTAATCGGCGCTGTGCGGGTCGAGCGCGTACTGGATGTTGCACTCGCCCACGATGCCGAGGTGGCGGATCGTCTTCAGCGCGACCGAGCGGAGGAGCTGGTACTCCTCGTCGTTCAGCGTCTGCGACGGGGCGACGACGATCGACTCCCCGGTATGGATCCCCATCGGGTCGAGGTTCTCCATGTTGCAGACGGTGATGCAGTTGTCGCGCCCGTCGCGGACGACCTCGTACTCGATCTCCTTCCAGCCGCGGAGGCACTCCTCGACGAGCACCTGGGGCACGCCGCCGGCGAAGCCGCGGCGCACGGCGTCCTCGAGGTCGCGCTCGCTCTCGACGATGCCGCTGCCCTTGCCGCCGAGCGCGTAGCCGCCGCGGAGCATCACGGGGAACCCGATCTCGCGCGCCGCCGCCATGGCCTCGGCCGCCGAGCGGCAGGCGCGGCTGCGGGCGGTCTTCACGCCGATCTCGTCGAGGCGCTCGATGAAGAGCCGCCGGTCCTCGGTGTCGCGGATCGCCTTGATCGGCGTGCCGAGCACCCGCACGCCGTACTTGTCGAGGATGCCCGAGTCGTGGAGCTCCAGCCCGCAGTTGAGCGCCGTCTGCCCGCCGAAGGAGAGGGCGATCGCGTCGACCTCCTCCTTCACGATGATCCGCTCGACGAACTCCGGGGTGACCGCGCAGAGGTGGATGCGGTCGGCGAGCCCCTCGCTCGTCTGGATGGTGGCGATGTTGGGGTTCACGAGGACGGTGGCGATCCCCTCTTCCTTGAGGGCCTTGATCGCCTGCGACCCCGAGTAGTCGAACTCGCCGGCCTGACCGATCTGGAGCGCGCCGGAGCCGAGCACGAGGACGCGCCGGGGTTTCTTGGGGAGATACGCGCCGTACATGGCTCAGCTCCTTCCTGCGGTGGGGGTGGCGCGGGGATCCGCGGCAGCGGCCCCCGCGGTCTTGAGTCGCGAATCGGAGGACCCCTTCATCGCGCCGCAGAGGCGGAGGAAGTCGTCGAACAGGTAGCCCGCGTCCTCGGGCCCGGGCGTCGCCTCGGGGTGGAACTGGACGCTGAAGAAGGGGCGGAGCCGCGAGCGGATGCCCTCGTTGGTGCCGTCGTTGATGTTGACGAACCAGGGCTCCCACTCGGCGGGCAGCGACTCGTGCTTCACCGCGTACCCGTGGTTCTGGCTCGTGACGTAACAGCGGCGGCTCAGGAGGTCCTGCACCGGCTGGTTCACGCCGCGGTGGCCGTACGGCAGCTTGAAGGTGTCGCCGCCGGCGGCCAGCGCGAGGATCTGGTTGCCGAGGCAGATGCCGAAGATCGGCTTCGTGTAGGTCCCGAGCAGGCCGCGCACCGCGGCGACCAGCTGGCCGAGGTCCTTGGGGTCGCCGGGGCCGTTGCCGATGAGGATGCCGTCGGCGCTCTCGGCGAGCTCGGCGATGGGCGCGTGGTAGGGGGCGCGGATGACGGTGACCCCGCGCCGCAGGAGCGAGCGGACGATGTTGTCCTTCGCGCCCGCGTCGATGAGCAGCACCTTCAGGGGGCCGCCCTCGTACGTGACGGGCTCGCGGGGCGAAACGAGGCGGAACACCTCCTCGCGCATGTCCACGGCCTCGGCCGAGCGCTTCACCCGCTCCAGGTCCATCTCGGCCGGGAACAGCCAGCCCTTCATCGTCCCGACCTCCCGGAGCCGCCGCGTCAGCGTCCGCGTGTCGATGCCCGTGATCGCCGGGATGCCCTCGCTGGCGAGCCAGGCGCCGAGCGAGCGGACCGCGGCGTGGTGGCTGTAGCGCTCCACGTAGCTCTGGACCACGAGGCCCTGCACCTGGATGCGGTCCGCCTCGTAGGGCCCGTCGACGCTGCCTGCGTTGCGCGGCGCGGGCACGCCGTAGCTGCCCACGAGCGGGTACGTGATCGTCAGGATCTGGCCTCTGTACGAGGGATCCGTGAGCGTCTCGACGTACCCCGTCATGCCGGTGTTGAAGACGACCTCGCCGCTCACCGCGCGCGGGGCGCCGAAGCACCGGCCCGTCATGGTCGTGCCGTCTTCGAGTACGAGCTTCATCCGATTCGCATCCATCCTCTTTGACCGCCTGGGCCGCCGCGGCGCGGACCCTTACGCAGGAGGGGCCGTGAGCGCATGCAGCGCCGTTGGCCCATGGGGTACCAGGTCCGCGCGCACGCCGCGCGGCGGGCCGGCATCATGCTCGAGGCAAGGCGTCCAAGCACCCCCGGTCGTCGGAACCGGTTGCTCCGGCGCTCCGTCGAGGTGGGGCAGGGCGCCCGGCGTCCCGTTCTTCCACATGCCGGGGACGCCCATTTGCCGTCCCCCCGCTCCACGTCAACCACGAACTTTCGGCCGAGCCTCCACGGCCGCTTCCGGCGGGCATTTCGTGGCCTGCCAGGAGCCCGCGCGGTCTGCCTAGAGGGCCGGCGCGCGCTCGAGGTAGGCCCGCTCGAGCACGAGCACGTCCATCTTGGTCCGGAGGAAGCAGTCGAGCGCTTCCTTTGGGGTGCAAACGATCGGCTCGCTGGCGTTGAAGGAGGTGTTCAGGAGGACGGGCGTGCCCGTCTGCCGGCCGAACTCGCTGAGGAGCGCGTGGTAGCGCGGGTTCTCCTGGGCGGTCACCGTCTGGAGGCGCCCCGTGCCGTCGACGTGGGTCACGGCGGGGATCTCGGCGCGGCGCTCGGGCTTGATCTTGTAGACCTTGACCATGAACGGGTCCGGCGAGGTCTGCTCGAAGTAGTCGCCGACGCGCTCGAGGGGCAGCGCCGGCGCGAAGGGGCGGAACATCTCGCGGCGCTTGATCCGCTCGTTCATCGCGTCCTTGATGTCCGGCCGCCGCGGGTCGCAGAGGATGCTGCGGTTGCCGAGCGCGCGCGGGCCGTACTCCATCCGCCCCTGGAACCAGCCGACCACCTTGCCCTCGCTGATCGCCCTGGCGACGCGGGGGATCAGGTCCTCGTCGGGGAGGGTCTCGAACGCGACCTGCTCCTTCCGGAGCAGCTCGTCGATGGTCTCCTGCGAGAAGGCCGGGCCGAAGTAGCTGTGCGTCTGCTGGAAGCCGCGCGGGTTGTCGAGCTTGTGGTGGTGGACGTAGAGCGCCGCGCCGAACGACGTGCCCGCGTCGCCGGCCGCGGGCTGGATGAAGACGTCGTCGAACAGCCCCTTCGGGCGGATCTTCCCGGCGGCCACGCTGTTGTAGGCGCAGCCGCCCGCGAGGGCGAGGCGCGGCGAGCCGGTGAGGTGCTTCGCCGTCGCGAGCAGCTCGAAGTAGACCTCCTCGAACGCCGCTTGCGTCGAGGCGGCGACCGCCATGAAGCGATCTTCCATCGGGCTCTTCGGGCTGCGGGCGGGGCCGAGCAGGTCGATCAGGCGCTCGGAGTGGATGGGGCCGTAGCGGGGCTCGCCCTCCCAGGTCATCGCGATGCCCTTCGTGTGGTGCTGGAAGTACTCCAGCCCGAGCTCGAACGCCCCGTCCTTGACGCGCACCACCTGCCGGAGCTTGTCGAGCAGATCCGGCTGGCCGTAGGCCGACAGCCCCATGACCTTGTACTCGTCGCCGAACTTGGGGAAGCCGAGGTACTGCGTCAGGCCCGAGTAGAACAGCCCGAGCGAGTGGGGGAAGCCGACGTGCCGGAGGATCTCCAGCTTGTTGCCGCGGCCGCGCGCCCACATCGTGCTGACGAAGTCGCCGAAGGCGTCGATGGACAGGACCGCCGCCTCGTCGAAGCCCGAGGGGAAGAACGCGGACGCGAGGTGCGCCCGGTGGTGCTCGACGTTGTGCGACGCGGCGCGGATGCGCTTCGGGTCGACGCCGAGCGCGGCGCCGAGGTGCACCTTCGGGTCGCTCGCGCCGAGCGAGCCCTTGAGGAGCCCCGCCGGCGAGCGCCGCGTCAGCGCGTAGAGGAGCTTGTCGCCGAGGTGCGCCCTCGTGTCGCGGCTGATCGCGATGTGATCGATGTCCTCGACCCGCGCGCCCGCGGCGCCGAGGCAGTACTCGACCGCCAGCCGCGGGAAGCCCGCGCAGTGCTTGATCCTGCTGAACCGCTCCTCCTCCGCCGCCGCGACGAGCTGGCCGTCGACGAGCAGGGCGGCCGACGCATCGCCGTGGTAGGCGTTGATCCCGAGGATGAGCATCGCTCCGCCATCTTCCGGCGCCCCCGCGCGAGGGTCAAGGTGAGCCCTCCGCCCGAGCGCGGCGTGATCGAGCGCGGGGTCGTGACGTAAATTCGCCGGCCGCGTGGCAATCCCGCGCGCTGGAGGCAATGCCGCGCGCCGTGGGGAGCGCGCGGCATTGCGCGGCGCGCGGTCAGATCTCCGCGAGGCGGATGGCCTCGAGGCGATCGCCCTCGTCGATGCGCTCCCGATGGGCGGGCACGAGGACGAGCGCGTCGGCCTCGGCGAAGCTCGTGACGGCGCCCGACGCCTGGTTCGTGGCGATGCGGGCGACGAGCTCGCCGCTCGAGGCGTCGAGGCGGGTGCGGAGGAACTCGGCGCGACCGGGCTGGCGCCTGAGCGCGCTGTCCGCGCGGACGATCACGCGGGGCGGCCGCGGCGCCGCGTCGCCCTGGAGCGCGCGGAGCAGCGGCACGCCGAAGAGGACGAACGTGAGCGAGGCCGACGCCGGATTGCCTGGCAGCCCGAGCACGTGGACGACGCCGCACCGCGAGAGCTCGGCGCGCCCCACCGCGAGCGGCTTGCCCGGCTTGATGGCGACGCGCCAGAAATCGAGCGACACGCCGGCTGCCTCGAGCGCGGGGCGGACGATGTCGTGGTCGCCGACGCTCACGCCGCCGACGGTCACCACGAGATCGGACCCGCGCAGCGCCGTCGACACCGCCTCGGCGGCGCGCGCCGCGTCGTCGGGGACGAACGGCGCGATGCGGACCGCAGCGCCCGCGGCGCGCGCTGTCGCGGCGATGAAGTAGCTGTTCGACTCCGCGATCGTGCCCGCGGGGCCAGGCGAGCCGGGCGCGCGCAGCTCGTCGCCGGAGCACATCACCGTGACCACGGGGCGGCGCGCGACGAGGACGCTCGGGCGATCGAGCGCGGCCGCGAGCGCGACTTTCCCCGGGGTGAGCCGCGCTCCTCTGCGCAGCGGGACGGCGCCCTCCGCGAGGTCCGCGCCCCGGCGGCGCACCCAGGCGCCCGCCCGCGGCGCTTCCTGCAGGGTGATCTCGTCGCCGCTGCGCGCGGCGTCCTCCTGCGGCGCGATCGCGTCGGCGCCGGGCGGCAGCCGCGCGCCGGTGAAGATCCGACACGCCGTGCCCGGGTGGAGCGCCGGCAGCGGGCGGCCGGCGGCGCTCTCGCCGCGGACGAGCAGCCTGAAGGGCCCGCTGCCCGCGAGGTCGGCCGAGGCGATGGCGTAGCCGTCCATCGCACTGTAGTCGAAGGCGGGCATCGCGTCGGCGGCCGCGATGTCCTCGGCGAGCACGCGCCCAGCCGCGTCGTCGAGCGACACCCGCTCGGGGCCGACCGGGGCAGCGGTCGCGAGCAGCCGATCGAGCGCCTCTTCGAAGGGGATCATCCGCGCTGCTCCTCGCCCTGCGCGGGCTGCGGGGGCCGGTGGTGGTGGCCGCCCTTGCCTGACGCGAGCGTGACCGCGTGCGCGAGGACCGGGCCGATGATCTGCGTGACGGCGAGCTCCACCGCCTTCGGGCTGCCGGGCAGCGCGATCACCACGAGCCCTCGCGCGACGCCCGCCGCGGCGCGCGACAGGATGGCGTTCGGCCCGATCGCGTCCCAGCTCAGGCGCCGGAACGCCTCGCCGAAGCCGTCGAGCGTCTTCTCGAAGAGCGGCGCGAGCGCCTCGAGGGTCCGGTCGCGCGGGGCGATCCCGGTCCCGCCCGTCGTGACGACCGCGTCGGCCGAGCCTGCGTCCGCGATCTGAACGATCGCCGCTCGCAGCAGCTCGGGCTCCTCGCGGAGGACGGCGTGGGAGGTCACGGAGAAGCCGGCGCGCTTCAGGAGCTCGCCGAGGAGCTGTCCGCCCTCGTCATCGTCGAGGGTGCGGGTGTCACTGAGCGTCAGCGTGGCGACGCGCACGGGGGAGCGGCTCATGCGGCAGGTTTACGCCTGTCCCCCGCGGTTGGCGAACTCTTGACGACACCGGCGCGGCGTCGCGGCGGGCTTCGCGCGGGCGCGGTGGCCTCGCCGCGCGGCGGCGCGGCGCTCGACCGGGCGAAGGCGGCCTCGCTGCGTCCCTGGCGCCCCCGCCGCGCTGAGCGCGCCCCCGCCGCGGCCTTGTCGCTCCGACGTCATCGACGGCGGATGGCTTTCGCCTCGTCGCTGCGCTAGGGGAGCGACGTGTCAGGCCCTCTGATCCCTTACATCGAGCTCCCCGAGATCCCGCTCGCTTTCCTGGAGCACATCCCGCTCGTGGGGCAGCTCATCGATCCGGCGAAGCCGCCCTCGATCAAGCCGTTCGGCACGCTCGTGGCGCTCGGCGTCTACATCGGCGCCGTGGTTGCCACGCGGCACGCGCGCGAGCGGCGCCTCGACGAGAAGAAGATGAGCGAGTTCATCTTCTGGGTCGTGGCGGCCGGGTTCATCGGTGGGCACGTCCTCGACGCGATCTTCTATCACCCGCAGCGGGTCGCCCGAGATCCTCTCTACCTCTTCGCGCTCTGGGACGGCCTGTCGAGCTTCGGCGGCTTCACCGGCGCGCTGATCGGCGCCTTCGCGTGGCGCTTCTATCGGCGCGAGCGGATCATGCCCTACTGCGAGGTCGTCAACAGCGCGTTTCCGCTCGCGTGGGTCTTCGGGCGCGCGGGCTGCGCGTCGGTCCACGATCATCCGGGCCGTATTTCCGACGCATGGTTCGCGGTCCAATACCCGCTCGGGACGGGACATGTCGGCCGGTTCGATCTCGGTCTATATGAGTGTGTGCTCGCGATCCCGCTCGCGATCGCGTTCGCGGTGCTCTGGCGCCGGAACCCCCATCGTCCGCTCGGTTTCTACACCGGGATCATGTGCACCGCGTACGCGCCGGTGCGGTTCGCGCTCGATTTCCTGCGCGAGCGGGAGGGCACGGTCGTCGGCGGCGATCCGCGTTATGCCGGTCTCACCCCCGCGCAGTGGGCATGCTTCGGTCTGTTCGCGGTGGGGCTCTATTTCCTGCGCATGGCGGCGCGCGGCGAGCCGTCGAGCGCCGGGGCGAGCCCGCTGGACGGCGCTTCGCGCGTCGCGGACGACGATCCGTCCGACGAGGACGATGAGGCCGAGGCGCCTCGGGCCTCCCGCGCCCGGGCCGAGAGGTGATCCCGCGTATGGGCGCCTTGGACCGGTCGTTCCGGGTTTCGGGCGGATCCACGCCGCGCGATGCGCTCATTCGCCGGGCGGCGCTGGGCCGCTCGGCCCTCCCGAGCGCCGGATTTCCCGAGCGCCGGCCTGGCGACACCCGCCTGTGACGGAGCGCGCGCTGCGGGGTCCCTGGTCGCCTGGACCGGCGCTCGCGTGAGGGGTGAAGGCAGGGTGAAGGCGCGGAGGGGCCCGGGACGGCTCCTTCCTGGCCTTCATTTGGCTCGCCCGCCCGTGGCGGGTCCCTTGACGCGCCAGGGGCGCCAGATATCGTGGGGTGGAGTTTGCACCAGAGGGTCGGCCCGCCGACCTTCGCTCGATTGAGCTCGGTCGCTCCTTCCGCCGACGGAGGGGCGGGAGGGGCGATCGAGAGGCGCGCTCGCGAAAGGCTCCGCGTCATCGACATCGATCACGGAGCGAGTGGACCAAATAAGAGGGAACGCAGGGGCCAACCCCAGGTTTTTCTACAATGGCTGAAGATTCGCGTAAGTTGTTCGTGGCGGGCTTGCCCGACTCCATCACCGAAGACGTTTTGCGGCAGCTCTTCGAGGCCACCGGCGGCAACGTCGTCGAGGTCAGTCTTCCGAAAGATCGCGCGACGGGTCGTCCGCGCGGGTTCGGCTTCGTCACACTCTCGACGACCGGCGAAGCCAACGCCGCGCGCGAGTCGCTCGACGGTTCATTTCAGGGCGGCAAGTCCATCTCGGTCCGCCCCTTCCAGGCCGAGCCGCCGCGGCGCGAGGGGCGCCCGATGGGCCCCGGCGGCGGCCCTGGCGGCGGCCCAGGTGGCCCTGGCGGCGGTGGCGGTATGGGCGGCGGCGGGCCGGCTGCAGCGCCCGATCGCACCCTCTACGTTGGCAATCTCCCCTACGACGCGAGCGTCGAGGAAGTCGAGGGGCTCATCGGCTCGACCGGCGCCGGTCCGGTGGTGCGGGTCCACCTCCCCATGGATCCTGACGGTCGCAAGCGCGGGTTCGGCTTCGTGACGATGGCGAGCGCCGAGGCGGCGCGCGCCGCGATCGATGCCCTGCGCGGCGTGGACGTGCGCGGTCGGCGGCTCGTCGTCAACCTCGCTCACCCGAAGGGTGAGCGGCCGGCGCGCGAGGACCGCCCGGGCGGCTTCGGCGGCGGTGGCGGCGGCTTCGGCGGTGGTGGCGGCGGCTTCGTCGGCGGTGGCGGCGGTGGCTTCGGCGGCGGCGGCGGCTTCGGTGGTGGTGGTGGCGGCGGCGGAGCTCCTCCGCCGCCTGCGCGCAAGACCTTCGATGATCGCCGGCGGCGCGGCGGTCACGACGGGGACGGTCCTCCCGGCGGCGGTGGTGGCGCAGGTGGTGGTGGCCGGCGCAGCAACAACAAGAACTGGGATCGCGGCCGCGGCGGTGACGACTGGGACGACGAATGAGCGCTCCCGGTTGACAACTGCATCGTTTCTCGTAGGGTAGCGCCCTCCAGACGGGCGGTCGGGCGTCGCTGATCCGGCCCACGTCCCCTGGTGCCCCCGCCGGTTGCGGTGCTAGCGCTCCCGTGCTGCCCGTGCCTAGGTTCAACCAGGGCCGCCTGTGGAAACAGGTCGGCCCTGTCTTCGGAGACCTCCGATGCGCGACATCATCAAGCTGACGTGCGGCAACTGCGGCCGCGCGAACTACCACACGACGAAGAACAAGCGGACGATGACGGACAAGTTCGTCATCAAGAAGTTCTGCCCGACCGAGCGCAAGCACACCGAGCACAAAGAAGGCAAGATCTCGAAGGGCTAGGCCACGCTGCACCGCTGGCCGCTGCCGCAGGGCCCGCGCAAGCGGGCGCCTGGTCGGGCTGCTGCGTCCTCCGCGGTGCTCGGTTTAACCTTTTTCCTTTCTAGGGCGAAGCGATGATCTTCGACTGGCTCTACGGCCTGTTCTCGAACGATCTCGCGATCGATCTCGGCACCGCAACCACCCTCATCTACGTGAAGGGCAAGGGGATCGTGTCCTGCGAGCCCTCGGTGGTCGCCGTCCAGCGCGATGCTCGCGGCGGCAAGAAGGTGCTCGCCGTCGGCCGCGAGGCGAAGGAGATGCTCGGTCGCACCCCCGGCAACATCCAGGCGGTGCGACCGCTGCGCGACGGCGTCATCGCCGACTTCGAGATCACCGAGGCGATGCTCCGGTACTTCATCGCGCGCGCGCACAACCGCCGCACGCTCGTCAAGCCGCGCATCATCATCTGCGTCCCGTTCGGCATCACCGAGGTCGAGAAGCGGGCGGTGAAGGAGAGCGCCGAGGGCGCTGGCGCGCGCGAGGTCTACCTCATCGAAGAGCCCATGGCGGCCGCGATCGGCGCCGGGCTGCCGATCACCGAGCCGAGCGGCAACATGGTCGTCGACATCGGCGGCGGCACGACCGAGGTCGCCGTGATCTCCCTCGCCGGCATCGTCTACTCGCAGAGCGTGCGCGTCGGTGGCGACAAGATGGACGAGTCGATCATGGCCTACATGAAGCGCAAGTACAACATGGCCATCGGCGAGCAGACCGCGGAGCGCATCAAGATCACGATCGGCAACGCGTACCCGCTGGAACAGCAGCTCACGATGGAGGTCAAGGGGCGCGACATGGTCGCGGGCATCCCCAAGACGGTCATCGTCAACTCCGACGAGATCCGCGACTCGCTGAGCGAGCCGACCAACGCCATCGTGGACGCCGTGCTCATCGCGCTGGAGCGCACGCCGCCCGAGCTGGCGGCCGACATCGTCGACAAGGGCATCGTGCTCACCGGCGGGGGGTCGCTCCTCAAGAACCTCGACGTGCTCCTCCGCGAGGAGACGGGGTTGCCCGTGATGGTGTGCGACGACCCGATCAGCGCCGTGGTGCTCGGCAGCGGCAAGGCGCTGGATCACCTCGAGCTCTTGAAAGAGGTCACGATCAGCTGAGGGTCGTCTTCGTGTCCCGCCCGTGAGCACGCCGGCGGGGGTGTTTGCGGCGCGCGGCGAGCCGCCCCGCGCCGGGGTGGGCGCAGCGCGCGGCGTCGAGAGGGGTGGCCTCGCGGGGCGCCTCGTACTACCTGGGTCCGGGAGCCACGGTGAACCTCAAACGCTACCGCGACTTCGTGATCGTGCTGTTGGCGCTCGCGGTGCCGTTCTGGTTCCTGCGCGCGAGCATGCGCGACCCCAAGCAGAACACGGGGGCCGACCGGATCATCATCAGCATCGCGGCGCCGATCCAGTACGCGGCCGCGACGCTGGCGCGCGGGCTCTCGAACCTCTGGGGCGACTACATCTACCTGGTCGACGTCAAGGAAGACAACGCCAGGCAGGCCTCGCAGATCGCCCGCCTCCGGGAGCGCGTGCGGAAGCTCGAGGCGCTCGAGGAAGAGAACCGCCGCCTGCGCAGGCTGCTCGACCTGCGCCAGAGCCTCCGGACCGACGTGGTGAGCGCGCAGGTCGTCGGCAAGAGCACCAACGATTTCTTCCGGGTGGTCCGCGTCACGCTCGATCGCGAGGCGCGGGACATCGGCTCCAACTTGCCGGTCCTCTCCGCGGACGGCGTCGTCGGCACCACGCTGAAGAGCGCCGGCGACACGGTCGACGTGCGGCTCGTCGTCGACGGGGGCAGCGGCGTCGACGTGGTGGTCGAGCGCACCGGCGCGCGCGGCTTCGTCCGCGGCACGGGCGACGAGAGCAAGTACTCCTGCAGCGTCGAGTACGTGCAGCGCACCGACGAGATCGAGGTCGGCGACCTGCTCGTGACGAGCGGCGTCGGCCGGCGTTTCCCGAAGGGGATCCCGGTCGGGACCGTGACGCAGGTCGTCCGCCGCGACTTCGGCATCTACCAGCAGGTGTACGTCGCGCCGGCGGTCGATTTCTCCCGGCTGGAGGAGGTGCTCATCGTGACGACGACGCCTCCGGAGGAGACGCCCCCCCAGGCGCAGCGGAGGTGACGCGATGAGAAACTCCGCGTTCCTGGCGATGGGGGCCGCCCTGCTGATCCTTCAGTCGAACCTGTTCCGGCTCATCGGCAAGCTGAACATCCCGGGCTCCACGCCGAGCCTGCTCCTCCCGCTCGTCGTGTTCATGGGGGTGCACGAGTACTCGATCGCGCGGGGCGCCGCGCTCGCGTTCCTGCTCGGGTACCTGCTCGATCTCTTCACCGGCGCGCCGGTCGGCCTGTTCACCTTCATCACCGTCGCGACCTTCGTCGTCTCGCGGGCGGCCGGCGTGCGGCTCGCCGCGCAGACGCTCCTCACGAAGATCGCGCTGGCCTTCGTCTTCGGCCTCGTCGAGGGGGTGCTCATCGTGATCCTCACCGCCATCTTCGGGGGCGACGCGGCGCGCACCCGCGCGCTCGCCCGGCTCGTCGCGCCGCACGCCATCTCGACGGCGCTGTTCGCGCCGTTCGTCTTCCGGCTGGCCGAGCGCGTGCACCAGGCGACGATCAACGTCCCGCGGCCAGGGGAGAGCCCGCGGTGAGCCTGCTCGTCCAGCGCTCCGACGTGAGCGAGTTCCGCCGGCGCTTCCGGTGGATCGCGCTCGGGATGGTCGTCGGATTCATGGTGCTCCTCGGGCGCCTGTTCTACCTGCAGATCCTCGAGGTCGACGAGAACAAGGCCATCGCTCGCGAGAACATCGTTCGGCGCGTGACGCTCGCGACCACGCGCGGGATCATCCGGGACAAGAACGGCAAGGTGCTCGCGGCGAGCCGGCCGTCGTACAACGTCTACGTCGTCCCGCGGCGCCTCGACATGGAGACGATCTGGCCGAAGCTCGTCGAGTACCTCGGCATCGGGATCGAGGAGCGCGCGCGGCTGGAGGCGCTGATCACCTCGATCCGCGCCGACGAGGGCCCGCGCAAGAACCAGCAGATCCTGCTCAAGGAGGACATCTCGCGCGACGCCGTGGCGACCTTGGCGACGCACGACGCCGAGCTGCCGGGGGTCGACGTGGTGCCCGTCCCGGTGCGCTACTACCCGTACGAGGAGGTCGGCTCGCACGTCCTCGGCTACATGGCCGAGGTGGACGCCGAGCGGCTCGCGTCGCTCCGCAGCATCGGGTACATCGAGGGCGATCGCATCGGCGTCACCGGCATCGAGCGCGCCTGGGAGAGCTACCTGCGCGGCACGCGCGGCTGGGAGAAGGTGCTCGTCGACGCCAGGGGGCGGCGCAGGACGGGCGGCGACGGGATCATCGAGGAGCCGCGGCGGGTGGACCCGATCCCCGGCCGCGATCTCCGGCTGACGCTCGACGCCGACATCCAGAAGGCGATCGACAAGGCGATGCGCGGAGAGCTCGCCGGCGGCGTCGCGGTCATCGACGTGCGCACCGGGCGGATCCTCGGGCTGTACTCGAAGCCCGGCTACAACCCGAACGCGCTCTCCGGCGGCTCGGGGAAGCAGGTCATCCGCGACGCGTTCCGGCGGCTCTACTCCGATCCGCTGAAGCCCGCGCTCGACAAGACGCTGTCCGGTGCGTACCCGCCCGGCTCGACGTTCAAGCCGTTCACCGCGCTGGCGGCGCTCGAGAAGGGGCTCATCGATCCCCGCCAGTCCTCGCGGTGCCGGGGCGCGCTGACGTTCGGCAAGCGCACCTTCCGGTGCACGCACGTGCACGGGCCGGTCGCGATGCAGCAGGCGATCGCCGAGTCGTGCAACGTCTACTTCTACCGGCTCGCGGCGGAGTACGGCGTCGGCATGGACGTCATCGCGGAGATGGGCCAGCGCTACGGGCTCGGCGCGCGGACGGGGCTCGGTATCAACGCCGAGGCGGGGGGCAGGATGCCCACCCGGGCGTGGATGACGCTCCGGAACAAGGGCCAGTTCCGTCTCGGGTTCGGCCTGAACGCGGCGATCGGCCAGGGCGCGACGACGGTGACGGTGCTCCAGCTCGCGCTCGCGTACGCGGCGCTCGCGAACGGCGGTACCCTGTACCAGCCGCAGATCGTGCGGGCCGTCGAGACGAGCGCCGGCACCGTCGTCCAGGAGTTCACGCCGCGCGTGCGCCGCCAGATCGACATCCGGCCGGAGAACCTCTCCCTCGTGCACCGGGCGATGGTCGCCGGCGTGAACGAGGAGGGCGGCACGGCGTTCAAGGCGCGCGTCGCGGGCGTGGAGATGGCGGGCAAGACGGGGACCGCGCAGGTCTCGCACCGGCTCACCCGCGGCGTCGAGGCCGAGCGGGTCTGGTACTTCAACCGCGAGCACGCCTGGTTCGCCGGCTACGCGCCGGCGCGCTCGCCCGAGGTCGCCGTTGTCGTGCTCGTCGAGCACGGCGGCACGGGCGGCAAGCACGCGGCGCCGGTCGCCTTCGAGGTCGTCCGCGCGTACCAGGAGCTCGCGAAGGAGCGCCGCGGCGGCCCGAACGAGGGGCCGCGCGCGGGCAAGAGCAGCGCGGGCCGCGCGCCCGCCGCGTCGGGGCGCGCGCCATGATCCGGGGTGACTCTCTCTCTTCGCGCGATCGCGATCATTTCGACTGGCCGCTCTTCATCGCCGCGGTGGCCATCGCGGTGCTCGGCGTCGTCAACCTCTACAGCGCGACGAGCGTCTACTCCGGCGCGCGCGCGGAGCTCTACATCAGCCAGGTGTACTGGCTGTTCGTGGGCGGCATCATCGGCGGCGTGCTGATCGCGCTCGACTACCGGCACCTCGAGCGCCTCGGCTACGTGCTCTACACGTTCGGCGTCTTCTCGCTGGCGCTGGTCTTCGTGCTCGCGCGCGACGTGCGCGGCTCCGCCCGGTGGATCGAGTTCGGCGCGTTCCGGTTCCAGCCCAGCGAGTTCATGAAGGTGTTCCTGGTGATCGCGCTGGCGAAGTTCCTGCACGACGATCCGCGCAACGAGGGCCGCACCCTCCGCGATCTGGCGATCCCGGCGGCGCTGACGGCGGTCCCCGCGCTCCTCGTGCTCAAGCAGCCCGATCTCGGGACGGCGACCATCCTCGTGTTCGTGTTCCTGACGATCGCGGCGGTCACGCGCGTGCGGTGGAGGAGCGCCGCGCTGTTCGTCGTGTCCATCGCGGTGGCGATCCCGATCATCTGGGAGTACGTGCTGCTCGACTACCAGCGCGCGCGCGTGCTCGTGTTCCTCCACCCCGAGGAGGACCTCCTGCACCGCGGCTGGCACGCCCACCATTCGCGCGTGGCGATCGGCAACGGCGGGCTGTTCGGCAACGGGTACCTCCGGGGCACGCAGAACCAGTTCCTCTTCCTGCCGGATCAGTTCTCCGACTTCCCGTTCCCTGTCTTCGCCGAGGAGTGGGGGTTCGTCGGGGGCGTGGTGCTCGTGTGCCTCTATGCGTTCCTGGTCGTGTGGGGGATCCGCATCGCGTCGATGGCGAAGGACCGCTTCGGCGCGGTGCTCGGCGTCGGCTGCGCGGCGATCATCTTCTGGCACGCGGTCATCAACCTCGGCATGACCTCGGGCGTTCTGCCGGTCGTCGGCGTCGGGCTGCCCCTGTTCTCGTACGGCGGATCGAGCGTGACCACGGTGATGGTGGCGATCTCGCTGCTCATGAGCGTGTCGATGCGCCGCTACTCCGGCGTCGCCTCGCTCGATCGCCTGTGACGGCGCGGCGGGCGTGCTCCCGCCGTGCGGCTCGCGTCAAATCGCGCTCTCTGCGAGCCGCGCCTCGATGACGAACGCGAAGGCCTTGAGCGCGTCGCGCTCGGTGATCTCGCCGCCGGCGCGCGCTCTGCGGACCACGGCGCGAAAGCCGAGGTAGCGGCGCCCGTCCAGGCCGAGCAGCGCCGGCACCGTCGCCGGGTCGCGCGCCGTGCCGCTCGAGCCCGCGAGCTCCGCCGCTTTGTCGAAGATCCCCGCGACGAGCGCGTCGCAGCGCTCGAGCGCGACCGCATACCGCTCCGCGGCGATCGTCGCCTCGATCTCCGCGATCGCCTCCCGCTCGGCGGTCGGCCAGAGCGCGACGAACGAGAGGCCCGGCTGGGCGAGGTGCCTCGTCTCCGCGGACGGGCCGTCCGCGCGCGCTGTCGCCGGGGCGTCCGCCGGCGCGACCAGCCTCCGGGCGGCGATCCGCAGCGACGGAGGGAGCCCGCGGCTCACCGGATCCCTGACGCCGGCGCTGCGCGGCGCGAGCTCGCCGCCAGGTGATGCGGTCGCGCCGGGCGCGGCGGCGCCCTCGCTCGGATCGCCGATCGTCGAGTCCGGTGGCATCGTCGACCACGGCTTGCTGGGCGGCGCTAGCCGCGAGATCACCGCGTCGAGCGGCGCCGACGGCGGCGGCGACGCGTCGCGCAGGGCGGTGGCGAGCCCGCCCTCGATCGCGTCGAACCCGGCCAGCCCGCTCCCCATCGCGTCGGGCAGGCGGCTCTCGAAGGCGCGCAGGACCGCGGCGCTGATCTCCTCGAGCCCCTCGTAGAGGCCGAGCCCCGTCTTCGCCGACGTGGCCAGCGAGAAGACGCGGGACGGGTTCAACATCGCGTCGAGCTCCGAGAGCGGCAGCAAATCGGGCAAATCGCGCTTGTTGTGCTGGAAAATGTGCGGGACGTGCTCCAGCGCCCGCCCCTGCTCGGCGAGGTTCTCGCGCAGGTTCTCCATGCTCTCCATGTTGGCGTCGGCGCGAACGGCCTGCGAATCGCTGACGAACACGATGCCGTCAGCGCCCGTGAGCACCAGCTTCCGGGTCGCGTTGAAGTAGACCTGCCCTGGCACCGTGAAGAGCTGGAGCCTCACGTTCATCCCGCGCAGCTGCGGGAGCCGGACCGGCAAGAAGTCGAAGTAGAGCGTTCGATCGACGGGCGTCGCGAGGGAGACGAGCTTGCCGCGGTACTCGGGCTTCGCCGTGGCGTGCAAGTACTCCAGCGTGGTCGTCTTGCCGCCCAGGCCGGGCCCGTAATAGACGATCTTGAAGACGAGCTCGCGCGACAGTGGGTTCACCGACGCCATGGGCGGCGGCGACGATACACGAAAAGGCGAACGAGAGCGCCGGGGTGTGCGCGGGCACATGAAAGCCGGCCGCGCGCCCCGCGTGCCCGCCAGGGCGGGGCACCGGAGGCGCGGCCGGCGCGGCGCGCCGTCAGCGGAGGCCGACGAGTGGCTCGAACTTGTCCTTCTGGCCGATCTGGAGCATGAGCGCGACCTGGCCCCGCTGCGCCTGGAAGTAATCGAGCCGCAGCCGGTGCGTCCCCTCCGTGAGGCGGGCCTCGCCGTCCACGGTCTTCGCGCTGTGGACGCCGTCGTTCGCGAGCACGCGCTTGTCGTCGATGTAGAGGACCGCGCCGTCATCCGAGGTGAGCCTGAGCTGGAACACGCCTTCCTGGGGCGCCTTGAACTCGCCCTCGAACCGGATCGCGAACCACTCGTTCTGCGTGAGCGCGCCCGGGAAGCCGCCGGAGAAGTCCTGCGACTTCACCTCGAACTTGTCCGTGTACAGCACCGCGAACGGCACGAGCCCGTCGAAGGTCGGGAGCTTCTGGGTGTTCTCGGGGATCACGTACGCGAGCCCCCGGAAGGCGCCGCCCTCCCCGTTGCCGAACGCGTTCGGGGCGGTGATGCGCGGCGCGTTGTTCGTGGGCAAGCGCCACTTCGGGGTCCTGCGCCGCTCGGGCTCCGGGTCGGGCTTGGCCGGCTTGCGCGACTGGGAGGTCTTCTTGGCGGGCGGCGGGGGCGGCGGCGAGGCCTCTGCCGGCGTGTTGCCGCTCTGGATGGTGACATGGCAGCCGCTGAGGAGAGACGCGGCAAGCACGCACGAGGCGATGTGCGACGAGGTTCGGACCATGACGTCTCCTGAGAGGGAACGGACGGATTGGCCCGCCCCCACGTGAATGCGAGGATGGCGCTTAGACGTTCGAGCCGTGCGCCGCAATCAGCGTCACGTCGCGTCAGGAGCCCCCGGCACGAGCGAGCCCGCCGGTCGAGGGCCGAGCGCCTCGAGCGCGTTTTCGGGAAACCCACCGGCTTGGCCGTGCAGCACGGGCCCGGGCGCCTCCTGCCGCGCGTTCCCGTCGAGCGATTCCACGGCGCGCCAGACCGGCGAGCGCTGGGCGAGCGCGAGCGCGGCGAGGCAGGCGAGCACGCTGGCGAGCGCGCCGGCGTTCATCACGCCCTCGTACCGGCCCCGCGCGGGGCCCGCGTAGGTCAGCCCGAGCAGCGCGCCGCTCACAAGGCCCCCGATGTGCGCGGCGTTGTTGATGCGGACGCCCGTGCTCGACGCGTTCACGACGAAGCCGAAGAGGACGATGTAGAACACGGCCTGGAGCGCGAGGTCCTTCCATCGCGGGTCGCGGCGGCGGAGCAGCCAGCCGAGCAGGAGGCCCATCACGCCGAACACGGCGCCGCTCGCGCCCGCGGTGCACACGACCTCGGGCTGCACGAAGAGGTTCCATGCGGCGCTCGCGCAGAAGCCGAACAGGCCCGTGAGCACGTACGCGATCGCGAACCGCGCCGAGCCGACGGCGGGCTCGGCGGCGCGGGCGAGCATGCCGAGCGTCACCATGTTCATGCCGAAGTGGAGGACGCCCATGTGGACGAAGACCGCGGAGAGCAGCCGGAACGGCTCGAAGGGCACGCCGGGCGCGAGGAGGAGCGCGCCGAAGCGGAGGTAGCTCGACATGTCCCACGCCGAGAGGAGGCCGAGATCGCGGGAGTGCGCGGCCATCAGCTGGCCGACGAACACGAACGCCGTGAGCCCGCCCAGGATCTTGGTCGCGAGCAGGCTTCGCCCGTCGAGGCGTCCTCGGGTGGGCGCGGCATGGGCGGGAGGCGCGAGGAGCGGCGCGCCGCAGCGGATGCAGCGGCTGAAGTCGCCGCCGTTGAGGGCGCCGCAGCGCGCGCAGTGCAGCGCGCGCCTCCGTTCGCTGGACGGCCCCGCCGTCACAGGGCGGCCCCGAAGCGCTGCCCGGCGCCGGGGTGTGGGGGGGACCTGAACGCTGTATCGAGGGTCACCTGGGCTCCTTTCACGCCGGACGCTCGGCGTGGAGGCCGGCACAATGTGGCGGCTCCTGGCCGTAAGGTCCACGGGTTTGGGCCGTTGTCGAGGGGTGAATGCCGTGGCCCTCCCGCGCTCGGTTCCGCCTGTCGCCGGCGAGCCGCCGCGCGCCCTCCTCGCGGGGGGCGCGCGGCGGCTCGCCGGCGGCGCGCGGGCGCTCCTTCCCCGCGGGGCGCGCCGGCCCGAGAGGGGCGCGAGGCGGACACCGGTGCGCTCCGTTCTGCGTCCGGGTATCGTCGCCGCTGTGACGGCGGTGGCAGCAGCGAGGCCCGATCTCGAGGCGGAGCGCCTGCTGTGCGAGCGCGCGGCGCAGGGCGATCGCCTCGCGCTCGGGCAGCTGCTCCGCAAGTACGGGCCAGCGCTGTACCGCGCGGTGCTGTTGCCCCGCCTCGGCTCCGACGCGGCCGCGCAGGACGCTCTGGCCGAGACGTACGCGCGCGTGATCGAGCGGTTCTACCAGTTCCAGTGGCAGAGCTGCGGCATCTATCCCTGGCTCCGCGTCATCGCGCTGCGCATCGCGCTCGACATGCTCCGCGCGCGCCGCCGAGAGGCGCTCTTCGAGCCCGAGGATCTCCAGCGCGAGATCGACGCCGCGGAGACCGACCTCACCGCGCGCGGAGAGGCCGAGCTCTGCGAGAAGCGCGATCTCGCCGACGCGCGGGCGCGCGTCGAGGACGCGCTCGGGCGCCTCAACCCCCGTTACGCCGAGGCGATCCGGCTACGGGTGCTCGACGAGCGGCCCCGCGACGAGGTGGCCCTCGCGCTCGGGGTCAGCGTGGCGACGTTCGATGTCGTCCTGCACCGCGCCATGACCGCGCTGAAGAAGGCGCTCGCCGCGCCGCGCGCGGAGCGCAAGGAAGGAGCGCGATGAAGCCGCGGCCGCCCTCGGATCCGCGCTCGCCGCCGACCGGCGACGGGCCCCTGGAGCGCCGCGCCGGCGCGGATCGCGGCCGGCGGCTCGCGCTCGTCGTGCCCGGCGCGGAGCCCGTAGCGCCTGCGTCCGACGACGAGCTGGGCGCGGCGCGCGCGCTCGCGGAGGCGCTCGATCGCGGCGAGGTCCCGCTCGCGGACGCGCTCAGGGCGGCGGCCCGCCCCGCCGGGCTCGACAGGGCGGACCACGAGGCGCTGCTCGCGCGCGCGCTCGGCGACGAGGGCGCGCCGCCGACCAAGGCCGAGCTGCGCGCCGCCGAGCGCCTGCGGGAGGCGCTGGAGCCCCGCGCCGCTTCCGGCGGCGGGCCGGGGCGGGGCGGCGGCTCCGGCGGCGAGGGGGCGCTCGGCTCGCCCGACGCGCGCGACGAGCTCGCGGAGCTCGCTGTCGCGCTCCGGGCCGCGTGGCGTCCGGCGGCGCTCCCGGAGCTCCCGGGGCGCGCGCTCATCGACCAGGCCCTCCGCGCCTCGCTCGCGCGCGGTCCCCGGCGCATCGCGCCGGTGACGATGGCGGCGCTGTCGACCCTCGCCGCGGCTGCGGCGGCCGTGGCGCTGATCGTCGGCCAGATCAGGGAGGAGCGCGCCTCCGTCGCGCGCGCGCCCGCGGCCGCTGCTCCTGCCGCGGCGCTCGCCGCGCGGCCCCTGCTGATCGAGGCGCGCTCGACGGCCGCGCTCTTCGATCCGGCCGCGCCCTTTCCGCGGGAGGGCGGTCAGACGGAGCGGATCGATCGCATCGCCGCCGCGCGCGCGTCCGATCTGCGCCAGAACCGCTACGCGGCGTGGGGGGTGCGCTGATGCGGGGCCCGCGCCTCGTCGCCGCCTGCCTGGGGCTCTTCGCGGCGGCGCACCTCGGGTGCGCCCCGGGCGACGAGCGGGCGCGCGCTGCCGGGGGCCCGGGCGATCCGGCGTGCACGTGCGCCCCGGCCCAGGTCGTCGATCCCACGCTCCTCGCCTTCCTATCGAGGGCGCGCGCGGCGCACCATGCCGCCGACGTCGCGCTCGGCGCGGGCGATCGCGCCGCTGCGCTCCGCGCCCTGGAGGGGATCATCGCCGCGCCGAGGCCGCCGGGGCCGCCGCCGGAGGTCGCCGAGGTGACGGCGGACACGTACGCCCGGCTGGCGGAGCTCCGGGGCGAGGCCGGCGAGTTCGACGCCGCGGCGCGCGACATCGACGCGGGCCTCCGGTTGGCGCCGGCGCCTTCTCATTATCAAGGCCACCTCTACGAGGTCGCGGGCGTGGTCGAGGAGCGCCGCGCGAAGGCGCTCGAAGCGAAGGGGGATCGCGAGGCGGCGACGCAGGCCCGCGCGCGGGCGGTCGGGCTGCTGGAGCGGGCGATCTCGATCCAGGACCGGGTGATCACCGAGGCCCTGACGGGCCCCGGGGAAAAGCCGCGCTGAAGGGCGCGCTCGCCGTGGTCTGCAATTGCGACGGGCGCGCGTTCGTCGTTAGACTCGAGCGGGAGGGGGCCGCCGCTCGACCCGATGACGTTCCGTGTTCCAAGGCCGAAGCCCGGGTACGATCTCAAGTCGCTCCCGCTGAAACCCGCGGAGGCGTTCCTCCTGTCCCGCATCGACGGCGTCCTGACGGATCGGGATCTGTCCTTGATCACGGGAATGTCGCACGGCGATACCGTCGAGGTGCTGCGCCGCTTGCGCGACCTCGGCGCGATCCTCCTGGACGGGGAGCCCTCCGGACAACCTCCGCCGCGGGACGCCGCGCGGCGCGCGGCCGCGGTGGATCCGGAGAAGACGATGCCGTCCGGGTCCGAGGCCGCCCCGCTCGGCCGGGACGCGCTGCAGCACATGGAGTCCCTGCCGCTCTACGATCCCGCCGAGCTCGACGAGCCGGTCGAGCTCGCCCCCGACCGGAAGCGGCGGATCCTCGACCTCTACTACCGCCTCGAGGATCTCAGCTATTACGCGCTGCTCGGCGTCGCGGATCAGGCGGACAAGAAGCAGATCAAGAGCGCCTACTACCAGCTCGCGCCGGAGTTCCATCCGGACACCTATTTCCGGAAGCAGCTCGGCTCGTACAAGCCGAAGATCGAGGCCATCTTCACGCGCATCACGCTGGCGCACGACACGCTGACGTCGAAGCAGCGGCGCACCGAGTACGACGCGTACCTCGAGCAGACCCACAAGAACCGGACGATGGCGGCGCTGATCGAGCAGACGCCGCGCGACATCGCCACGATAACGACCGCCGTCGACGCCACGGTGCGCGCCGCGTTCGCCGATCCGCGCGACATGGGCGCGTCGCCCGGGCGTTATTCCTCCGAGCGCGCGCCCGCAGAGCAGGGCGCGTCCGCTGTGTCCTCCGGCGTCGCCGCGCCGGTTCAGCCGTCGCCGGCGCAGCCGCCCGCGGGAGGACGCTCGCCCGACAACGGAGGCGCGCCGGCGCGGAGCGCAGCGCCGGCCTCGCCTGTCGCGCCTGCCCCCACCGCCAAGGACCGGCGTGAGACGTTCGCGCGCAAGCTCACCGGAGGCTTGCGGCGCGCTCCGCCAGGGGCGCCCTCTGCATCGACGGCCGCCGCGTCCGGGGCGGCTACCCCGCCGGCCGCGGTGACCGCTGCGCCTCGGGCGGCTACCCCGCCGGCCGCGGTGACCGCTGCGCCTCGGGCGGCTACCCCGCCGGCCGCGGTGACCGCTGCGCCTGGAACGGCCGTCGCGCCAGCTGCGGCGGCAGGCGCCGCTGCGGCGCCGCCGAAGACCGCTTCCGGCGTGCGTTCGCCGGAGTCGATACGGGCGGTCGAGGCGCTCAAGGCGCGTTACGAGAACGCCCGCAACGAGGCGCTCCGGAGCCAGATCGCGCGGTACTCCGACGTGGCTCGGGCCGCGCTCGAGCGGAGCGAGTTCGCGAGCGCGGCCAACGCGTACCGGATCGCCGCGTCGCTGGCTCCGGAGGACGCCGAGCTCCAGAGCGCGTCGGCCGAGGTGGAGCGCCTCGCGGCGGTGGCGCTGGCGGACGGGTACCTCAAGCAGGCCGAGTACGAGGCACAGAACGGCCGCTGGGTCGAGGCGGCGCTGAGCTACGTGAAGGTGTGCAACGGCCGCCCGGACGACGCCGGCGCGCACGAGCGGGTCGCGCACGCGACGCTCCAGGCCGGGGAGAGCTCGCGGCGGGCGGTCGAGTTTGCGCGGCGGGCGGTGGAGCTCGTGCCAACCTCGGTGGAGTACCGGATCACGCTCGCGCTGTCGTACGCGGCCGCGGGGCTCGCGAAGAGCGCGGCCGGCGAGCTCGAGCGCGCCGCCGAGCTCGCAGGGAACGATGGTAGGCTGCGCGGTCTCATCGCGCAGGCGCGCGAGCAGGCCAAACAGCAGGGGAAGCAAGTCTAGCGCCGGCCCTTACAGAAGGCGCGCCGGCCTCGGGCAAGCCCGGGGCGGCGCCTTCCGCATGGCCGGCGCACGATTGGCCCGCTCGGCTCCGCGAAACGGTCTAGCATCGTGGGCTCAGCGGCCGTTCGGGCCGAAGATCACAAGAGGAGCAGCGGCATCGATGGAGCGTGTCATCGGCATTGACCTTGGCACCACGAACTCGTGCGTTGCCATCGTCGAGGAGGGCGTCCCGACCGTCATCCCGAATCGCGGTGGGTACAAGACGACGCCGTCCATGGTCGCGATCACCGAGGCCGGCAAGCGGCTCTGCGGGCACATCGCGAAGCGGCAGGCGATCACCAACGCCGAGAACACGGTCTACGCCGCGAAGCGGCTGATCGGCCGGAAGTGGTCGTCCCCGCAGGTGAAGAACGCGATCCTGACCGCCTCGTACAAGATCGTCGAGGGGCCGCACGGCGACGTCCGCATCCAGCTGCGCGACAAGACGTACTCGGTCCCCGAGATCAGCGCGATGGTCCTCCAGGAGATGAAGCTGTTCGCCGAGGACTACCTCAACGAGCCGGTCTCGAAGGCGGTCATCACGGTCCCCGCCTACTTCAACGACAACCAGCGGCAGGCGACGAAGGACGCGGGCCAGATCGCAGGGCTCGACGTCATCCGCATCGTCAACGAGCCGACGGCTGCAGCGCTCGCGTACGGGTTCGGCAAGAACGTCGAGAAGACGATCGCCGTCTTCGACCTCGGCGGCGGCACGTTCGACATCTCCGTGCTCGAGATCGGCGCGGGCGGGGTCTTCAAGGTCATCGCCACGGCGGGGGACACGTTCCTCGGCGGCGAGGACTTCGACGCGCGCGTCATCGACTGGCTGGTGCAGGGCTTCAAGGAGCAGCACGACGTCGATCTGCGGCAGGACCGGATGGCGCTCCAGCGGCTCAAGGACGCGGCCGAGAAGGCGAAGTGCGAGCTGTCCAGCGTCCTGGAGACCGAGATCAACCTGCCGTTCATCATCTCGAGCGCGCGGAACGAGGCGCTGCACCTCCAGCGGACGCTCTCGCGGGCCACGCTGCAGGAGCTGTGCGAGGACCTCGTCGAGCGGTGCATCGAGATCTGCAGCCAGACGCTCGAGGACGCGCGGCTCGACCGCGACGAGATCGAGGACGTCGTGCTCGTCGGCGGCATGACGCGCATGCCGAGGGTGCAGGAGGCCGTCCGCGACTTCTTCGAGCGCGAGCCGTGCAAGGGGGTGCACCCCGACGAGGTGGTCGCGCTCGGCGCGGCGGTGCAGGGCGCCGCGCTCGTGGACGAGACCAAGCAGATGATCCTGCTCGACGTCACGCCGCACGCGCTCGGCATCATGACGTTCGGCTCGAACTTCGAGGAGCTCATCCCGCAGAACACCACGGTGCCCACGAGCCGCTCGAAGATCTTCACGACGAGCCGTGACAACCAGACCGCCGTGAAGATCCTGGTCATGCAAGGCGAGCACCAGAAGGCGACGGACAACGAGCTGCTCGGCGAGTTCATCCTCACCGGCCTGCGCCGCGCGCCGAAGGGGCAGGTCGAGATCGAGGTCACGTTCGAGATCAACAGCGACGGCATCGTCTCGGTGAGCGCGAAGGATCTGGAGACGGGCCAGCAGCAGTCGATCCAGGTCACCGCGTCGAGCGGCCTCACGAAGGAGGAGGTCGGCGAGATGATGGAGGCGGCGAAGGAGTACCTCGTCGATCGCCGCGCGAGCGACCAGTTCGAGGGCGTCCGGCAGGAGGCCGAGAAGCTCATCGCCGAGATCGAGCGGATGTTCCCGCAGGTCGAGCAGATCGTGGCGTCCAGCGACTTCGGCCGCGACGCCATCGGCAAGGCGCGCGGGATCGTGGAGCGCTCGCGTCAGGCCATCGGCCGGCGCGACGCTGCCGCGGTCAAGGAGCAGATGGAGGCGCTCTCGCGCACCCACCGGATGTTCAAGGGTGTCGTAGCCAGGCCACAGGGGTGAGGGATGGCCGCGATGAGGGAAGACGATGCGGTCGGTGCCGCCTGACTCCAAGACCCTGGACTCCTCCTGGGGGCTCGACGAGGTGGACGAGCTCGAGGACACCCAACCGGTCGCCTCGGAGGAGCTCCTCGCGCTCGCCGCGCTCGCCCGCGAGGAGAAGGGCTCACCCCGCATGGAAACCCCGCCCGCCGGCACGCCTCTGCAGCCGGACGGCGAGGGCAAGATCACGCTCCCGCCGCCGATCCCGGTCAGCGACTACGTGGCAAAGATGATGACCCGCCGCTCTCACTCGAGCTCCGAGATCACCGCCCAGCGGCAGCGCCCTCCGGAGTCCTTTCCACCGGAGGGGTATCCGCCCGCCCCGCCGCCGCGCAGGACGATCCCCTGGGAGCCGCCGCCCGGCTCCTCGTTCTCCGGCAAACACGGCGCTCTCGGCCGAGAGACCGCGAGGCTCGGCCTGGAGTGCGACGAGCCCGGGGTCCCGTCGCGGCCCGGCGGGCGGATGGGGTTCGGATCGCTCGACGTCGAGCGCGATTTCGGGTCGGAGCTCGACGACGATCTCCTGCGCGAGCCGAGCCAGTCGTACCCGCGCAGCTTTGGCGAGATCGACGTCTTCGGTGGCCCGCCGGTCGATGCGCGGGACGTCCACGTCCCCCCGGCGGCGAAGGGGCGCGTCCCTCGTCCGGACGACGGCGGGCCGCTGGGCATCGATTTCCGCCTCGATCTCGGGTTCGAGGAGCCGGGCCCTCCGATGGACGAGCCGCCGATCACGCCGCCGCCCGGCACGCTCCGTTACGGCCTGCTCGTGGAGGACGACGAGCCCGCGTTCCGCGGCGGGACGGGGGCGCTCGCCGGTTCGACCTCGTACAGGGTATCGGCCGAGGCGCAGGGCGCGGCGCGCGCTCCGCGCCGATCCGAGACCGAGCGCGCGCCTGCGGCCGTCACGAAGGTCGACAAAGGGGTTCATTCACGCGCGACCGAGCCCCAGCTGAGCGCCCAGGGGCCGCGGGAGCAGATGCAGCACCGGTTCGATCAGGGCGATTTCGGCGGCGCGCTCATCCTCGCGGAGGGCCTGCTCGAGGAGAACCCGAAGGACTGGATGGCGCGGCAGTACGCGGACAGCTGCGTCGAGATGCTCCGGCAGATGTACCAGTCGCGCCTCGGAGACGGCTCGCGGGTGCTGCGGCTCGCGGTGTCCCCGGATCAGCTCCGCTCGCTGAACCTCGATCACCGCGCGGGCTTTCTGCTCTCGTGCATCGACGGCTACAGCTCGATCGACGAGATCCTCGACGTGTCGGGCATGCAGTCGCTCGAGGCCTTGCGGCTCCTGTACGAGCTCGTGCAGGAGGGGATCGTCTGCAGCGTCTAGGCGCCGGCCTCGCCTGACGTCGCGGCGTCGCCTCATCGCTCCGAGCGGACCGCCGCGACCGCCGCGACCGCCGCGACCGCTGCGTCCCCAGACCCGCCTTTCCCCGATGCCGCAAGCTCGCTAGGTTGCACCGGTGCGCACGGCTCTCCAGGCCGCTGTCGGTCTCCTCCTCGCGCTGCTCGCCGGCCGCATGGGCGCGTCGCTCCTCGCGACGGTCCAGCCGATCGAGCCCGACGCTCCGGCGCGGCGGTCGCCGGCCGCTCCCTCCGGCGCGAGCGCCGCGCCGGCGCCGGCAGCTCCGGCGCCCGCGCCTCCGCCGGACGCCGAGCTCGCGGCCCACGCCGATCCGATCGCGAGCTACACGCTGCGCGCGAGCCTCGATCCGGCGCAGCACACGATGCACGGCGAGGGCACGCTGGTCTGGCGGAACGCGTCGCGCGAGCCGCAGCGCGAGCTGTTCGTCCACCTCTACCTGAACGCCTTCAAGGACCCGCGCACCGTGTTCCTCCGCTCGTCCATTGACGGCTTTCGCGGTGGAGAAATGCTCTATGATTACGGGCATATCCAGGTGACCCGCTTCGCGGTTCGCGAGATGGAAGGCGCGGACGTGTGGCCCCGCGGGAAGCCCACGACGCCCGGCGATCCCGACGACGAGACCGACATCCGGGTGGAGCTGCCGCGGGCCGTAGCGCCGGGCGAGGCGATCACGATCGATCTCGCGTGGGACGCGGACCTCCCGTCGCTCGCGCTCAGGACGGGTCACCACGGGAGCTTCCACATGGTGGGGCAGTGGTTCCCGAAGATCGCGCGCCTCGAGCCCGACGGGCGCTGGGCGCACTTCCCTTACCACCGGCTCTCGGAGTTCTACGCCGACTTCGGGGCGTACGACGTGACGGTCGACGTCCCGGAGCGCTTCGTGGTCGGGGCGACCGGCCGGCTCGTGGAGGAGCGGCGGGCCGACGGGCGAGCGATCCGCCGGTTCGTGCAGGAGGACGTGCACGACTTCGCCTTCGCCGCGTGGGACCGCTTCCGCGAGCTGCGCGCCACGACCGGCGACGGCGTCGCGATCCGGTGCCTCTTCCCCGAAGGGAGCGAGCGCGAGGCGGCGCTGGAGATCGACCTGGTCCGGTTCGGCCTCGAGCGCTTCGGCGCGGCGTTCGGCCGCTACCCGTACGGCACGCTCACGATCGTGCACCCGCCCGAGGGCGCCGAGGAGGCGGGCGGCATGGAGTATCCGACGCTCATCACGACAGGCGGCAGCTGGCTCTGGCCCGCCGTGGGCGTGCGCTTCGTCGAGGCGGTCACGGTGCACGAGCTCGCGCACCAGTGGTTCTACGGCCTCGTCGCGACGAACGAGCACCGCTACCCGTTCCTCGACGAGGGCCTCACCACCTACGCGGAAGCGGACGCGCTGCGCGCGCGCTACGGCGACGGCTCGTGGGCGCGCCTGCTCGGCCTCGAGATCGACCTCCGCGCGCAGTACCGCGCCGACGCGCTCAGGTCGGGCCACAACGGCGCCGTCGCCCAGCCGGCCGCGGGCTTCGTCGACGGAAAGGACTACCTCGGGCTCGTGTACGGGAGGCCCGCGGTGCTCCTCGCGACCCTCGAGGGCGTGTACGGCGAGGACCTCGTGCGGCGAGCCGTCGGCCGCTACGCGCGCGAGAACCGGTTCCGGCACCCCGGCCCCGAGGCGCTGCTCGACGCGGTGCGGCGGGAGGTGGGCGACGAGGCGGCCGAGGCGCTCCGAGCCGGGCTCTTCGAGCGCGCGTGGGTCGACTACACCGTCGAGGCGTTCGACGCATGGCCCGCGGACACCGCGGCGCCCGCGCCGGGCGAGGCCGGGATCGAGGCGGCGGGCTACCGCGGCCGCGCCGTCGTGCGGCGCCGCGGCTCGCTCGTGCTCCCCGTCGAGGTCGCGCTGCACGGCGAGGACGGGAGCGTGCAGCGGGCGCGGTGGGATGCGCGTGAGAGCACCGCCGCGATCCCTTACGCCGGCGCCTCTCCGCTCGCCGCGGTGGTGATCGACCCCGACCACCGGGTGCTGCTCGACGAGGACCTCGCGAACAACGCGCGCCGATCGCGCCCCGACCTCCTCGCGCCCGGCGTGCTCTCGCGCGCGAGCTTCGCCGTGGGGCTCGCGCTCACGCTCCTCGGGCCATGAGCGCGCCGGCCGAACGGGGCGCGAGCGATCCGGGCTCGCAGGGGGCCGCGGTGGCCGAGCCAGGGCGCGCGCGGCGCGCGGCGGGGCGCCCCGCCGCGCACGAGCGGCCAGCGGCGGTCGCGCTGTACTTCGGCTACCGGGCGCTCGCCTCGCTCGTGGTCGCGGCGCCGCTGTCCGTCTTCGTGGCCCAGATCGTCGGCGAATACCCGCGCGGCGACGCGATCCTCTTCGATCCCGGCGGCCTGATGCTCAGCGAGCTCGCGCGTCTCTCGGCGCACGCCGCCGCTGCCCTCGCCACGCAGCTCGGCCTGGGCACCCTGCTGGCCGCCGCGCTCGGGCTGCTCCCGCTCGCGGTGCTCCTCGCCGCGCTGAGCCAGAGGGGACCGCTCTCCGCGCAGGACCTGGGAGGCCGCGCGGCGCGCGCCCTGGGCCCGCTCGCGCTGCTCTGGGGCGTCGCGCTCGCGGCGCAGGTCGCCGCCGCGGCGCTCGTCCTGCTCCCCGGGACGAAGCTCTGCGCGGAGCTCCCGATCCTGCCGCGCGGCCGCGACCTCGCGGCGATCGCCGTCGCCGTCGTCGCGCTGGTACCGGTCGCGGCCATCGCCCTGCTCCACGATCTCGCGCGGGTCGCCGTGGTCGGCGAGCAGCGGGGCTTCTACACCGCCGTCTCCAGAGGGCTCGACGCGCTGCGTGATGCTCCGCTCGCGGCCGTCTGGGCCTGTGCGTCCCGGGGCGCCCTCGCGGTCGTCGCGCTCGCCGGCGGGGCGTTGGGCATGCACCTCGCCGGGGTCAGCACCGGCCCGCGCGTCGCGGCCGCGCTCGCCGCGCAGCTCGCGGCGCTCGCCGCCGCGGCCTACCTGCGGGCCTCGTGGCTCGCGGCCGCCTTCCGGCTGCTCGATCGCTCCGCGGAGCGCGCCGAAGAATTCCTTGACATTCGGCCACATCCGCGTAACGTAGCCCGCCCGTGACCGACGCTTCCGGCGTAAGCGCGGGGCCCGCAGCAAGCCCAGGTAGCTCAGTTGGTAGAGCAGAGGATTGAAAATCCTCGTGTGGGCGGTTCGATTCCGTCCCTGGGCACTATTGTTCTCTTGCTTGGATCGGCGAGCAAACGCCGCCGTACCGTCCTCACACGCTAGCGTGAGCAGCCGTTCTGCACGGCGCAGCCGCTTGTCGTGGGTTCGCAGGTCTGCGGGCAACTCCTCCTCTCGCCAGCTGGCCTCGGCGGCTCGCTGCGGGTGAGCGCGCAGCGGTCTGTTCAGGAGTACTTTCGCGGGTTTGGCCACATCGGGTGACAGTGGAACTTGGTTCCGGTGCGGTAGCGATCCTGATAAGGTGACGGGGGGATCACTCGTTGCAACCTGAACACTCCGGAGGCGCCCCAGGGAACGGCGCCTCCTCATGGAGGCTCCCTCATGGCCGATCGTCGTGTCGACTCCTCGCGAAAGAGCTCTCCGGAAACGGCCTCCGCTTCCGACTCGGCGCCGCGGAGCCGGCCGTCCGCGCCAAGTAGCCAGCCCAGCGAGACCGCTCGAAAGAAGAAGATCCTCGTCGTCGACGACTCGCTGACTTCGCTGCTGTCACAGCAGCTGACGCTCGGCGTGGACGACTACGACATCATCATCGCGCGCAACGGCAAGGAGGCCATCGCGAAGGCGATTGCGGAGCGCCCCGATCTCATCCTGATGGACGTCGTCATGCCGGCGATGGACGGCTTCCAGGCCTGCAGGTGGCTCCGCGCGTTCGATGCGACGAAGACCGTGCCGATCATCATGATGACGACGAGGAGCGATCAGACGAGCATCAAGATCGGCTTCGCGAACGGGTGTACCGACTACCTCATCAAGCCTTTCGACAGCAATACGCTGCTCACGAAGGTCCGCACCCACCTCGGCGAATAAGCGATCTCGCCCCCTCGGCGCGCGCCAGGCGCTGCTTCGATCGAACCCTGGCGACCGGAAAGGCCCTCCGCGCGCAGGAGCAGCTTGCAGGAAGACGGGACGGCAGGCGCCGCGCGAGGCCTGCCGCAACACATACCCGAGCGCGCCTCGCGCGAGGCGCCCTGTCGCGAGGGGCGCAGAGGAGCCACGCGGCGCGCGCGACAGGCTCGGCGCCGGCCGTCGATCAGAAGAACTGGGCCACGACGGCGCCGTACACGGGCAGTCCGGCGCATTCGCGCAGGTTCTCTAACACCGTGTTGCACCCGGCGATGGCGACGTCTCTGCCGTCGCACACGAACTCATCGTCGATGCAGGAGATGGCCTCGTCGAACTGGTCCTCGCAGCCGTCGTACCCCGCGGATCTCTCGGCGTCCTCGAGGGCGTCCACGCACTCCACCTCGTCTCTTTCGCTGCACGAGCCAGTGCAATCGCACTTGTCCTCGCACAGGCCGGACAGCGAAGCACCACAGCCCGGAAGCATGGCGAGCGCGAGGGCGATCGTGAACGAGGGGACGAGCTTCAAGGGGTATCCTCCGACCTGGACGCGCAGCGCGCGAGCTACGATGACGGTGGCCCTCTTATCGCGTCCGCGGAGGAGGCACAAGCCGCACGTGCGCCGCCGGCCGTATGCCAGGGAGCTGGTCAGTGTGCGATACCGCCTCCCTCTCAGTTCCGCTGGCCTCGTTTGGCTCCTTCGGACCGCGCCGGCCAGAGCCGGCGGAAGCCGACGCCGAGGAGGGTGCCGTCGTCGCGCCGCACCAGGCCGCCGAAGCGGCACTTCTCCACCAGCGTGCCTTCGGCCAGATCGCCGCCGTCCTGAAACCGGATGCGCTGGCCCTCGCTCAGGGCCGCGAAGACGCGCGCGTCGGCCGCGATGGCGATGAGCGACTCCGGCGCAGCGACGCGCAACGGCGCGAGGTCGGCAGGGCGCGCTCGGTGAACCACGCCCCGGCGGGTCACGGCGCTCGCGTGGCCCAGGCCTCGCGCTTCGTCCGGGGTGGATGATGCCATTGTGGTGGTGTCAATCCACACATCGACGGTGACGCCACCCCTGTACAGGACCACCCCGGGGAGCGCCTTGCCTGTGGCGGTGGTCAGCAGGACCAGCTCGCCCACGCCGGGCTCGGTCGACGCGCGCCCGCCGAGGCGCTCACGCACCGCGTCCACCGTGGGCGTGGCCGACGCAGGCGCCGTCGCGCGGTCGGCGTGGGCCCGGTGGAGCAGGGGGAGCGAAAACTTGCGCGTCATCGGCCCAACCATTCTACGCGAACCGACGCGTCCTCGCTCGGGCGCGGCCCTGGAATCCGCGCCTGAAGCCGCCCGCGTGTCTTCCACCAGGCCGCCGCTCGCGGCCCCCGGCTACAGGCCGATGGCGCCGCGGTACATCCACCCCGTCTTGCCGCGGTGCTCGATCTTGTACCAATCGTTCTGCCGGCCAACGAGCTTGACCCGAGTGCCACGCACCAGCCGCATCACCACATCACCCTCCTTGGGCGCGCCGCGGACGAGCGCAGTATCCCAGCTCACCGTGGCCAGACCGCTCACGGCGGTCTCGCTCGTGGTCGTGCCGGCGGCCTGCTCCTGTTCGCCGCCGCCTGCCTCTGCCTTCGCGGCGTCGGCCTGCGCGCCCGGGGGGTAGAAGGTGGCAGTGTATACGAGGGAGTACCGGCGGTACTTGTGCGGGACTTCCTCGAGGGACACGTTCGAGAACTCCCGCGCTGCGCACTGGAGAATGCCGCTGACCGTCGAGGCCGGCAGGCTCGTCTTCTTCCCCTTGACGACCTGGACCTCCTTCTTCTCGAAGTTGAGCTCGAAGCCGATCGGGAGCTTGCCGTCCACGCCGAGCGCCGCCGGACACTGGGCGAGCTCCTTCAGCCGGGGCAGCGCGATCGGATCGAACTGGAGCTCTCCGCAGTCCTCGACCTTCTTGTTCTTCTTGTCGGAGCAGCGCGTGATCCTGCCGGGGCCGACCACGACCTGCTGCTGGTTCTTCGCGGCGGCCTCGGGAGGCTTGGCCTCGGGCTCCGCGCTCCCGGGCGCCGCTGCCGCGGGGGGAGGGGACGCCGGCGCCGCCGTGGCCTCGGCCGTCGCCTTGACGTCGGAAGGCACGGTCGGGCCGATGCGGACGCCGGCGAGCTTGGGCCACGCGACGCCGACGACAAACCCCACCAGCGCGATCACCCCGACCCGCGACCAGACCGGCTGCTCATCGCCGGGACGGGGGATGTCGACCGTCAGCGGGCGCTGCCTCTTCGCCATGTCCGCCTTCGCCATGTCCAGCACGTCGCCTAGCACAAGTGAGCCATCAGAACGAAATAGTCCGTTCGATCGGGCCGCGGACCGCTCAGTCGCCCGCGATGCCCGCCGCCTCGAGGAGCGGTCGCACCCGGGACTGCGCGATGGCGTAGACCGCGCGCACGCCGTCGCGCCGGGCGTAGACGACGTTCGTGCCACGGAAGGCGTCGCCCGCGCCGATCGCGATCGTGAACGACCCCACCGGCGCCCGCGGCGGGACCGCGTCGCTTTCCTCCGCCGGGGCGGCCTGCGGCCGGGAAAGCTCGACGGTGACCCGGAGGCGCGGCGGGCTGAGGCCATGGCGCCGCTCCGGCTCGCCCAGCGCGACGGCGCCCTCGGCCCGAAGATCGGCCAGCGCGTCCCGGACGCTCGCGGCCAGCGCGGCCGCGCTCGCCTGATCGGCCGCTCCCGCGATCGTGAAGCCCTCCGGCGAGCGCTCGATCACGACCGGCTTCGCGCCCCGAGGGGCCAGCGTCACCCGCGCGATCTCGTGCGGCGGGACGAGGAAGACGTCGCGGCGGAGCAGCAGGCGACCGGCCGCGGCCTCCAGCGCCGGCGGCGCGACGAACACCGCGGCGCCGTCCCCGGCGCGCGCGAAGGAGCCCGCGCCGCTGCGCGCGCCGAGCGCCACCCGGGCCGCGCGCGTCGCCGCGCCGGTGCTTCCACCGCCGGGATCCGGCGCGGGGTCGAGCTCGGCCTCGACCACGAGCCGGGGCGCGCCGAGCCCGTGGCTCTGGCCAGCATCCTCGGCGATCCAGCGCTCGGCCTGGAGGCCGGCGAGCAGCTCGGCGAGCTCGTCCGCCAGCCCGCTGTCGGCCGCGAGGCCCTCACCGGTCGGTTCGACGAGCCGCCAGGCGCCCTCGTCCGTCCGGCGGAGCCGCTGGACCAGGCCCGGGCGCTCGATCCGCAGCGCGCTGACCCGATCGGGGGTGAAATCGAACACCTTCATGGAGCGCAGCGACACCTCGGAAGGGAGGAGCGCGCCGGCGGCCAGGGCCGGGATCTCGGCGATCGCGCCGTCCTCGAGCCGCCGGACGTGCACCACGCCGGCCTGCTCGGCGCCGATCTCGAGCGTCTCGATCCGCTCCAGCGGCTCGCCCTCGGCGACCGCGCCCGGCGGCGTCGAGACGACGCGGAGGGTGGCCCGGGGCGAGGCGAGGCCGAGCGCCGCGCGATCGCTCGCCGCGGGCAGGAGGCGCGTGGCGCGGACGTCGAGGATCGCCTGGACCAGGGCGCGGCCCGTCTCCGTCGGGACAGGCCGGTCCTGCGGGGCCTGCAGGTGCCACTCGCTGCCGGCGCGCGCGAGCTCCAGCGAACGCTCGCCGGCGGCGAGCTTCACCTCGGCGACCTCGTCGAGCGGCGCGGCGACGAGCGCGAGATCGACGAAGCGCGACGCCTCCTCGGTGAGCGGATCGAGCACGCTCGCGGGCACGCAGGCGGCCGCGCGCGCGGGCTCGCGCCGCACCGCGACGACGTGGTCGGGCCGGCCCGGGCAGGCGCCGCCCACGTCGATCACGCCGCGCTTCGCCGCGGGATCGCTCGGCTCCAGCGTCAGCGTGACCCGGGGGCCGCCGGAGGACGCTGCCTGCCGCGCTTCCTCCTCCGAGAGGAACGCCTCGGCCTGCATGCGGCCGAGCGCCGAGAGCACGAGATCGAGCGCCGGCGCGCTGACCCGGACGCCGCTGCCCTCGGGCGAGCCCTCGGCGAAGCGGAAGCCGGCCCCGCGGCCGCCGCCCCAGGGGGCGCGCGAGAACCGCCGCGATCCGCCGTCGCCGTCGAGCGTGAGGCCCGAGAGCTCCGCGGCGACGTAGGGGACGAAGCTCCGCGAGCGGAAGCGATCCGGCGGCACGTCGAGGGCCGACGCCAGCTGCTTCGTGATGACGAAGACGCCTCGGCCCGCGACCTCGGCGTAGACCGCGCCGGGCGGCGTCGGGGCGCCGCCGCCGAGCAGCAGGCGCTCGCGGCGCGGGCCCATCGCGAGCGCGATCGAGAGCCTGGGCGAGGCCAGGCCGAGGGCGGCCGGGTCGCTCGCCTCCGCGGAGACGCGCCGCTCCGCCGTCGCGAACTCCAGTGTGCCGAGGAGCTGGTCGACCGTGGGCTCGTCGGCCGGGTAGCGCTGCCCGTCGATCTCGACGTTCCAGGGGCGCTGGCCGGCGTCGTCGACCTCGCCGCGGGTGAGCCGCGCGGTCCGCGGCGCGCCGGGCGCGGCCATCGTCACGGTGAGCTCGGTGATCTCGTCGGGCCGCCACGCCTCGATCAGGTGCTTCTTGCGCCGCTCGGCCTCGTCGGTGGACACCGAGCCCCGGTCGAGGACGAGCAGCGCGACGGCCGCCGCGGCGGTGAGCGCGACCAGGAGCAGCGTCGTCGCGTGCCGGCGCAGCGGCCGCATCACGGCGATCCTTCGCGTTCGGCCTCGGCCGACGCGCCGCGCGCGCCGCGTCCGGCCGGCGCGCCGGGGCCCCCCTTGTCGCCGGGGCGGCGCTCGGAGCCGCGCCGCGCCAGGTACACGGCGAGGCCGAGGAGGGCCGCGGCGAGCGGCATGTACACGATGACGTAGCGGAAGATCCCGGCGAGCGAGTCCTCGCTGATCCGCAGGCCCGCCGTGAACGCCGGCTTGTCCGGGATGTCGAGCATGGGCGGGCTCGCCGCGAGCCATGACAGCGCGCTCTCGACGAGCACGGCTGTCCCGCGGAGCTCGGGGCTCTGCCAGTTCGCGCCGTAGAGCACGCCGGGCGAGCCGACCACCACGACGCGCGGCCCGTGCGCGGCGCTGGACCCCGCGGGCTTCGGCAGCTCCGAGGCGCAGGCGACCGTGAGCGGACCCGGGTGATCGCCGTCGCGCGGCTTCGGTTCGGACGGATCTCGGGCCCAGCCGAAGAAATCGACCATGCCGAAGGCCTGGTCGCTCGTCACGAGCAGGGGCGCCGGGACCACCGGCCCGCTCGCCGTGGGCGCGAGCGAGCTCGCCACCGTGAGCACCGGGCCGAGCCCGAGATCGGCCGCCTTGATGAGTCCTTCGGTGATCGGGTGCGGCCTGACGATCGGCGCGAAGGTCTCGCCGAAGCCCTGCGTCGACCGGAGCTTCGGGTCGAGCTCGAACACGAAGTCCGACCGGAGCTCGACCCCCGCCACGGCGAGCAGGCCCGAGAGCCCGAGGTCCACGTACCGCTGATCGCTCTCGTCCGGCACGGGCCCGAGCGCGATCAGCGCGCTGCCGCCCTTCTCGATGAACGCGCGGTAGCGGGCCACGTCGCTGGCCGGCACCGGCCGGCTCGGCCCGGCGAGGACGAGCACCCGGCAGCGGTCGAGATCGACCTCCGGCGCGGGCTCCGGCGGCGCGGCGAGGGCCTCCTCCTCGTCGTCGTGGCCGTCCGCGCCGCGGCCGCCGCCGAGCGCCACGACCTCGTAGTTGTTCTTGTTGAGCCGGCCCTTCAGCGCCGCGAGCCCGCCGGCGCCGCCGGCCTCGATCGACTTCTCGCCGTGCCCGGCCGCGAAGCAGATCAGCGGCCGCTCGCTGCGCAGGACGCTCCGGAGCGCGCCGGTGAGCGCCTGCTCGAGCCGCGGGCGCGACCGCAGGTCGTCCTCGTCCTCGACCTCGACAAGGTCGCTCGCCGTCAGGAAATGGGGCCGATCGCCGCGCGCGACGATGATCGCCGCGTCCGTGACGATGCGCCCGTCGTCCGTCTTGCCCGCGACGACGCCGTAGCGCTGCTGCACCGCCAGGAACTCCGCCGGGCGCCGGTCCGGATCGGTCACCTCGACCTCGATCCGCGGGTTCTCGGCCCGGTACGCGTCGAGCAGGTGCCGCACCGAGAGCGTCAGGGGGTCGCCCTCCGAGAGCAGGACGTAGACGCGGATCGGCTCCTCGATCGAGCGCAGCGTCGAGACGGTCGCGTCGCTCAGCGTGTACAGGCCGCCCTGCGTCCAGTCCCAGCGCCTGTAGTGGCGGGCGACGAGCAAGTTGACCAGCACCGCGAGCACCATCGCCGCGATGATCCCGACGCTCGCCGAGAGCTTCTCGCCGAGCGAGGTGCCCGGCGGCGGAGCCCCGGCTTGCGCGGGCCGCTCTCCGGACATCAGCCCCACCTCCACGCGTCCACCGCGCGCACGGTCACGAACAGCGGCAGCGCGACCACCGTCCCGTCGAACACGAGGCGGCGCAGATCGACGATCCCGCGGGAGAAGTCGTTCATCTGCGTCCACACCGAGACGTAGGCGCAGAGGTCGTGGGCCGGGCCGTCCGGGAAGATGAACTCGCCGATGCCGAAGATGAACATGCCCATCACCGCCATCGTGCTGAGCACCGCGGCCATGAGCTGGCTCTTCGTGAGCGCGCTGGTCATCGTCCCGATCGCGAGGTAGCCGGCGCCGACCGCGAAGACGGCGAGGTAGCTCGACCCCACGACCCGCCAGTCGAGCTCGCCGGTCCTGCCGATGAGGACGACGTAGAGCAGCGTCGGCGCCCACATCGCGACGTACGTCACGAGGGCCGCGGCGTACTTCGCCAGCACCACGCCGGCGGAGCCGACCGGCGCCGTGAGGAGCGCCTCGATGGTGCCGCTCCTGCGCTCCTCCGCGAAGAGCCGCATCGTGAGCAGCGGGCAGACGAAGAGCAGCGGCAGGTAGATCAGGATCGTCTGGCCGAAGAAGACCTGCACCGGGCCCGTGTCGGCGGAGAGCTCCACCTCGCCGGCGAACTGCGTCGCGATCAGGAAGAAGTGCGCGCCCTGCACCAGCAGGAACGTGGTGATCAGCACCCACGCGAGCGGCGTCACGAAGAGCGAGAAGAGCTCCCGCTTGAAGATCGGCCAGAAGCCCCTCACCGCCGCTCCTTCCCCGCGCCGCCCTCGCCGCGCCGGGCCGCGCTGCCCTTCTTCCGGTTCCCGGCCGCCGGCCGAGGCGCCTCGCCGCCCTCGGCCCCGGGCTCGGCCGGCTCTCCGGCGCCGCCCCGCGCGCCGGCGTCGTCGGCCGCGGTCAGCTCGGAGAAGACCTGCTCCAGCGAAGGGGCCCAGGGGACGAGCTCGCGCACCCCGATGCCCGCGGCGACCAGCGCGGCGACGAGGCGCTCGGCGGCCTCACCCGCGTCGGCGCCGGCGTCGAACTCGACCGTGAGCCGCGCCGCCTCGCCGGCGTCCTCCGCCTCGGCCGAGCGGACCTGCGCCGCGCCGCGCGCCACCGCGAGCGCCGCGTCCGCCGCCCCGCGCACGACGACGCGCGCGCCGGACGACCGGCGCATCGCGCGGATCTCGTCGATCGAGCCCTCCGCCACGAGCCTCCCGCGGGCGATCACGAGCGCCCGCGTGCACGTCGCCTCGACCTCGGAGAGGATGTGCGTCGAGAGGAGCACCGTGCGGTCGCGGCCGAGCCGGCGCACGAGCGCGCGCACCTCGCGGATCTGGTTCGGATCGAGGCCGGCCGTCGGCTCGTCCAGGATGAGCAGCGGCGGGTCGCCGACGAGCGCGTCCGCGAGGCCGACCCGCTGGCGGTAGCCCTTCGAGAGGTGGCCGATCAGGACGCTCGCGACGTCCTCGACGCGCGCGTCGCGGAGGGCGCGCGCCACGGCCTCGCCGCGCGCGCGCCGCGGCACGAGCTTCAGCTCGGCGCGGAACGCGAGGTACTCCGAGACGCGCATCTCCGGGTAGAGCGGCGAGGTCTCGGGCATGTACCCGAGCGAGGCCCGCGCGCGCATCGGCTCCTCGGTGATGTCGTGGCCGGCGATCCGCACCCGGCCGGACGTCGCGCCGAGGAACCCCGCGAGGATGCGGAGGGTCGTGCTCTTGCCTGCGCCGTTCGGCCCGAGGAACCCGACGATCTCCCCCTGGCTCACCTGGAACGAGAGGTCGCTCACCGCCTGGTGGGGGCCGTAGGACTTGGAGAGGTGCTCGACCTCGATCATCGTGGCATCGGGCGCAGGGGGTCAGGGCCGCCGGCGCGGTGCGCGCGGGCAGGCCGGTCGATCGCGCGGAACGCTTAGCGCACCGGGCGGGGCAGGGGAAGCGCGCGCCGGTCTGGCGTGGTCTGGCGGTGGTCTGGCGACGAGCGGCGCCGGCGAGTAGCCAGAGCCGCGCGTCTCTGGTAACCCTGCGCCGTCGCGCCCGGCGGCCCGGGCGCTCACGCCACGGGCCCCTCTGCAAGGCGACGCACCCGGTGCGCCGAGCGCCGCGGCCCCCCTCACACCCACCGCTGCACGATGGATCAGACGCTCCTCCGGTCGTATTTCTCGACCATCTACGAGTTCCCCACCCCGGCGGGGACGCTGCGCGTCTCGCTGGACGGCGAGATCGTCCAGGATCAGGCCGGGCTGCCCGAGCTCCTGACCCGCAAGTTCGCGGTGCTCACCGCCTACAACCCGCGCTCGATGCTCATCCCCCGCCGGGTCAACGATCAGCGCCACCACGTCCTCCGCGATCTCCTGATCCTCGGCTGTTACCGGGTGGAGCCGTGCGTCGGCTCCGAGGCGGAGCCGGAGGGCATCTGGCGCGAGCCGGCGTGGCTCGTCCACGGCATGGACCGGGACGAGGCGATCGCTTTCGGCCGCGTCTTCCGGCAGAACACGATCGTGTTCGCGCAAGGCGGCCGGCCGGAGCTCATCATCACCGATCCCACAGCCGACGACATCGGCCGAACTTTCCAGGGGAACTGGCGGGTGCGGTCCTGACCCACGCGGCGGCCGTGGACGCCGATCGCCGATTCCATGTTGAAACGTACCCGCAAAATGTGGGTTCATGCCTTGGCGTTTAGGGATGGGCGGACCGGCCTCGCTCACCACATGAGGAGACAGAGCAGAATGCGCACCCAGGTCACCCTCGCAGCGCTCGTCGCAGCGCTCGGGCTCGTCGCCGGCGCTGGCGGCTGCGGCCAGAACAAGGTCTCGGAGTGCAACGCGCTCATCGAGGTCATCAACAAGGGCGTTCAGAGCATCGAGAAAGGCACCAAGGCCGGCACCGACCAGGGCGGGTCGAGCGAGCTGAAGGCGATGGCCGACGCGATGGACAAGGTGGCGGCCGACGCGGCGCAGGTGAAGCTGACCACCCCGGAGCTGCAGAAGTTCTCGGGCGAGTACCAGGCCATGGCGAAGGACGTCGCCAAGGCGGCGCGCGATCTCGCGACCGCGGCGGACGCCAACGACGCGGAGAAGAGCAACGCCGCCCAGGCGTCGATCGAGAAGGCGATCAAGCAGGAAGATCCCCTCGTCGACAACATCAACAAGTTCTGTCAGGCGCCCTGACGGGGCGCGCCCCCGAAGCGCTCGCCCTCCGTCGCGGCGGGCTCGGGCCGCCCCGCCCGCAGCGCGGCGCGCCCTTACAGCGATTTCCGCCCACCTCCGCACCATGCCGAACTGAGCGACGGTCTCCCGCACAGGAGACGGGCCCAGATCGGCGTTTTCGGCGCGCAAGCGCACTCCGGTGCGCTGAGCACCGAAAACGTCGAGGTGGGCCCGTATCCGAAGCGGGTGACCGCCGCTCTAGGGGACGAAGCGGTAGCCGACGCCGCGCACCGTCAGCAGGTGGCGCGGCGTCGTCGCGTTCTCTTCCAGCTTGTTGCGGAGCTGGAGGATGAAATTGTCGATGGTGCGCGGGGTCCCGTGGTGCGTCGGGCCCCAGACCTTGGCCTGGATCTGCTCCCTCGACAGGACCCTGCCGCCCGCCTCGGCGAGGCAGAGCAGCACGTCGAACTCGGTCGCCGTGAGCTCGATCAGCGCATCGCCGCGGCGGACCTCGCGCGTCGCCGCGTTGATCACGATGTCGCCGGCGCGCAGCTGCGCCCCGTCGGCGCGCGCGATCGCGTCGCGCCGGAGCACGGCCTTCACGCGCGCGAGCAGCTCGGCCAGGCTGAACGGCTTCGTGATGTAGTCCTCGGCGCCGAGCTCGAGGCCCATCACCTTGTCCATCTCGGCGCCGCGCGCGGACAGCATGATCACCGGCAGGGTGCGCCGCTCGTTCCGGAGGATGCGGAGCAGCTCGAAGCCGTTCAGCCGGGGGAGCATGACGTCGATGATGATGAGATCGATCCCGCCGGCGCGGGCGAGCGCGAGCCCGCGCTCGCCGTCCTCGGCCACGAGGACGCGGTAGCCCTCGGCGGTCAGGTTCATCTCGAGACCCATCGCGATGCTGGGGTCGTCCTCCACGAGCAGGACGGTCCGCGCCGGTGTCTGAGGGGTTCGGGTCATGCTGAGGAGGTCCTCTAGCATGTTCATGTCCTGACCGGCGGCGGCCGCGCTACGGCGGCGCGCTCGCGTCAGCGCCGTGATCCACCGCGTCGTTGTGCGCCGCGGCGATCCCGGGCGAGGCGGCCTGCGCGCGTCGCTCGGCGGCGCCCGCCTTCGGTGTGCTCCGGAGCGGGAGCACGAGGGTGAACGTGCTGCCCTTCCCGGGCTCGCTGTCGACGAGGATCTTGCCGCCGTGCGCCCGGATGACATGCTTGACGATCGACAGCCCGAGCCCGGAGCCCTCCTGCTGCCGGGCCAGGAGATCGTCGACCCGGTAGAACTTCTCGAAGATCCGCTTGTGCTCCGCGCGGGCGATGCCCTTGCCGTTGTCGCGGACCGTGAGCATCGCCGACCGGTTGAGGACGTGGGCGGAGACGCTGATCTTCCTCGGCTGGCCGCCGTACTTGTAGGCGTTCGAGAGGAGGTTCACGATCGCGTCGACGAGCGCGCTGCGATCGCAGAGCACGGGCGGGAGGTTCGCGTCGATGGAGACGTCGAGGTCGACGCTGCGCTTCTCGCGGGTCGGCTCGAAGGCGTGGATCGCCTCGTCGGCGATCTCCCCGAGGTGGTGCTCCGAGAGCTCGTAGACGCGCCGGCCGCTCTCCATCCGCCCCCAGTCGAGCAGCCGATCGATGAGCTGCTGGAGGCGGGCGCTCTCCTTGGTGAGCGCCTCGATGCAGCGATCCTCGCTGATCGTGTCGCCGCGCCGGAGCGTGAGGGTCTCGGTGAACATCCGGATCGACGTGAGCGGGGTGCGCAGCTCGTGCGAGACCTTGGACACGAAATCGGCCTGGAGCTCGGACAGGTTGCGCTCGCGCCGGAGGAAGACCCACACGAGGATGACCCCGGTCGCGAGCGTCCCGCAGAACGTGAGGACGATGATCCCCATGATGAGGTTGTACTGGGCCTCGCCGAGGACGAGCAGGAGGAAGCCGACGCCCGACAGGAGCACGCCGGGGATGATGACCAGGTAGACGAGGAGCTGGATGATCCGCCGGTAGCCGAGCGTGGTGAGGTCGCGCCTCGGGGTCCGCATGCCGGCAGCTTAGTGGGGCCCCGCGCCGCCGGCGAGCCGCCGCGAGCGCCCGCGCGCGGCTATGCCTCGATCCGCTCCAGCACGAGCGCGGGCGCCTCGGCGGGCGCCGGGCCGAGCCGGAAGGCGGCGCGGACGCGATCGGCCGCGGCCCGCGCGTCGTCCGCCCGGCGCGCGTGGATGCGGGCGAGGGGCGCGCCGCGGTCCACGCGATCGCCGCGCACCGCGGCGAGCTCGATCCCCACGGCGGGGTCCACGCGCTGGTCGGCGCGCGTCCGCCCGGCGCCGAGCGCGACCGCCGACAGGCCGATCTCCAGCGGATCGACGGCGGCGACGTACCCCTCGTCCTGGGCGGCGACCTCGACCACGACGGGGGCGCTGGGCAGCCGGCCGGCGTCCTGCACCACGGCCGGATCGCCCTTCTGCGCGGCGATCATCCGCGCGAGGACCTCGGCCGCCGCGCCGCTCGCGATGGCGGCCTCGAGCTTCGGCCGCGCCTCGGCCGCGCTCGCCGCCGCGCCGCCGGCGATCAGCATCTCCTCGCCGAGGGCGAGCGTGCACGCGACGAGGTCGCCCGGCCCTCGGCCGTGTAGCACCTCGATCGCCTCGCGGGTCTCGATGGCGTTGCCGACGGTGCGCCCGAGCGGGGCGCTCATGTCGGTGAGCAGCGCGGAGACGCGCTTGCCGGCCGCGGTCCCGACGCACACGAGCGCGGTCGCGAGGGCGCGGGCGTCGCCGAGGGTCTTCATGAACGCGCCGCGCCCGACCTTGACGTCGAGCACGAGCGCGTCGATGCCCTCCGCGAGCTTCTTCGAGAGGATGCTGGCGACGATGAGCGGGATCGACTCGACCGTGGCGGTCACGTCGCGCAGCGCGTAGATGCGCTTGTCCGCGGGCGCGATCCGCGCGGTCTGCCCGATCATGCACGTGCCCACCTCGCGGACGATGCGCGCGAACGCGTCGGCGTCGAGCGCGACGTCGAACCCCGGGATCGCCTCGAGCTTGTCGAGGGTGCCCCCGGTGTGGCCGAGGCCGCGGCCCGACACCATCGGGACGGGGACGCCGCAGGCGGCGACGAGGGGGGCGAGGCAGATCGAGACCTTGTCGCCGACGCCGCCGGTCGAGTGCTTGTCGACCTTCCGTCCGGGCACGCCGGACAGATCGAGGACGTCGCCCGAGTGGAGCATCGCGCGCGTGAGCGCGACCGTCTCGGCGTCGTCCATGCCGCGGAAGAAGATCGCCATGAGCAGCGCGGCCATCTGGTAATCGGCGAGCTCGCCGTCGCTGAGGGCGCGGATGATCCGCGCGATCTCGTCCTCGGACAGCCGCCCGCCGTCGCGCTTCTTCGCGACGAGCTCGACAAGGGTCTGCATCGGCGCCGAGCTTACCCGGGTTCGCCCCTATTTGTCCCTGGCGCGGGCCCCCCTATGGTCGGCGGGAGCGCGCGGACCGTCCCCGCAGGAGAGCGGACACGGCACAGGGAGCGGTCGCGCGGGAGAAGGGAGCCGCAGAGGGCCTCATGAACAGCCTCCTCTATGCCCGGGCCCAGATGGGCCTGTCGCTGGCATTTCACATGATCTTCGCCGCCGCCGGGGTGGCGCTGCCGCTGATCATGGTCATCGCGGACGCGCTCTGGCACCGGACGGGCGATCGAGACTACCTCGAGTTCTCGAAGCGCATGGCGAAGGGGACGGCGATCCTGTTCGCGGTGGGCGCCGTGTCGGGGACGGTGCTCTCGTTCGAGCTCGGGCTCCTGTGGCCGAGCTTCATGGGGACGTTCGGAGAGGTGATAGGGCTCCCGTTCTCGCTCGAGGGGTTCGCGTTCTTCACGGAGGCGATCTTCCTCGGCATCTACCTCTACGGGCGCGGCAAGCTCTCGCCGAGGCTGCACCTGCTCTCGGGCGCGCTGGTCGCGCTGAGCGGCGCGCTGTCGGCGTTCTTCGTGATCCTGGTGAACGCGTGCATGAACCACCCTGCCGGGTTCACGATGGTCGACGGGCGCCCGGCGAACATCGACCCGGTCGCGGCGATGTTCAGCCCGCCGTGGAAGCACGAGACGCTGCACGGCATCCTCGCGTGTTATCAGGCGACGGCGTTCGTGATGACGGGGATCCACGCGCTGGTGCTCCTGCGGCACCCGTCGAGCCCGCTGTTCCGCAAGGCGTTCGCGGTGACGTTCGCGATCGCCGGGGTGACGGCGCTGGCGCAGCCGCTCGTCGGTCACTACGCGGCGGTGGAGGTCGGGAGGGGGCAGCCCGCCAAGCTCGCGGCGATGGAGGCGCACTTCGAGACCTCGGCCCGCGCGCCGCTCCTCGTCGGCGGCCTGCCCGACGTGGAGCGGGGCGAGGTCGACTACGCGATCGAGATCCCGGCGGGGCTCTCGGTGTTCCTGCACGCGGATCCTGACGCGGTGGTGACCGGGCTGGATGCGATCCCGCGGGACGAGTGGCCGCCGGTCACGGCGACGCACCTCTCGTTTCAGGTGATGGTGGGCGCGGGCTCCGCGATGGCGCTGCTCGCGGTGGTCGGGGCGGTGCTCGCGTGGCGCCGCAGGGGGATCCCGGATCAGCGCCCGTTCCTCTGGGCGGCGATCCTGGCGAGCCCGCTCGGCATCGTGGCGATGGAGGCGGGCTGGCTGGTGACGGAGCTCGGTCGCCAGCCGTGGATCGTGCGGGGCGCGATGCGCACGCGCGACGCGGTGACCCCGTTCCCGCACCTCGCGGCGCCTTTCTGGACGTTCACGGCGCTCTATGTCTTTCTCGGCGTGGTGGTTGTCTACCTGCTCGTACGCCAGCTCCGCGCGGCGCCGCTCGGGGTGACGGGCGGCGGCGCGCCGCTCGGGGGGACTGGCGGCGGCGGCGCGCCGCGCGCGTCCGGGGGAGGCGAGGCCGATGCGCACTGAGTGGTTCATCGGCGGGGTGATGATGGCGGCGCTCGTTCTGTACGCGCTGCTCGGGGGCGCCGATTTCGGCGGCGGCGTGTGGGATCTGCTCGCCTCCGGCCCGCGGAAGCGGGAGCAGCGCGCCCTCATCGAGCGGGTCATCGGCCCGATCTGGGAGGCCAACCACGTGTGGCTCATCCTGGTCGTGGTGCTGCTCTTCACCGCGTTTCCTCCCGCGTTCGCGGCGATCTCGATCGCGCTGCACGTCCCCCTCACGCTGTTCCTCGTGGGCGTCGTGTTTCGCGGCTCGGCGTTCAGCTTCCGCAGCTACGACTCCCGGGGGGATCGGCGGCAGAAGCGCTGGGGGTTCGTCTTCTCGCTCGCGAGCGTGATCGCGCCGGTGCTGCTCGGCATGATCGTGGGCGCGGTGGCGTCCGGGCGGATCCGGGTGGCGTCGGGGGTGGTGACGAGCGGCTTCTTCGCGCCGTGGCTCTCGCTGTTTCCGTTCGTGGTGGGGCTGTTCGCGCTGGCGCTGTTCGCGTTCCTCGCGGCGGTGTACCTGACGAACGAGGCGAAGGAGCCCGCGCTCGTCGACGATTTCCGGCGGCGCGCGCTCGCCTCCGGCTGCGTGGTGGCTGCGCTCGCGCTGGCGTCGTTCGCGGCGTCGTTCCGGGGCGCCCCGCTCATTCGAGAGGGGCTGACGGATCATCCGATCACGTGGCCGCTCCACGTCACGACGGGCCTCGCGGCCACCGCGGCGTTCTTCGGGTTGTGGACCCGCCGATTCCGTCTGGCGCGCTTCGCGGCGGCGGCGCAGGTCACGCTGATCCTGCTCGGCTGGGCGGCCTCGCAGTACCCGTTCCTGGTCGTGCCCGACGTGACGCTCGAGGGCGCGGCGGCGAACCCGAGGACGTTGCGATTGCTTGTCTGGGTGCTCGGCGTCGGATCCGTGCTGCTGTTCCCATCGCTGTACGTGCTCTTCCGCGTCTTCGGCAGCGGCCGGGCGGGGGCTGCGTCGGACGGCGACGACGACCATTGAGCGGGAGTGGCGTCGACGTACGTGGAAGTCGCGGCGGCCCAATCGGATGCACCACCTCGACCTACCCGCAGGAGAGGCGTGAGGACGGCTGGCTGAACAGCGGCTCTGTGTCCGTCCGGATGCTAGGGGGCGATGGCGCGATGCCGGTCGCCGATTGCATTCCTGGGACCTGCAACCCGCTCTCGCGGCACCCCCGAAAAAATGCGAACGCTTTCGCGGGCCTCCCCACGGCGGTCGAACCGTGTTACGCTCGCAGGCGCGAAGTTTCAGGATGCTTGTGGGGGAAGGAGCCCTGTAGAGATGGCGAACATGGCTAGATACCGTCGACACGCGATTGTGGGGTTACTTGCAGCGACAGCCGGTGTGACGGGCTCGTTCGCCGCGTGCACGGACTCGTACCGTCATGGGCTCACCGGCTCCGGCTCGGGCCCCACCGGGACCGGCGGCGGCGGCGGCGGCACCGGCGGCGCGGGCGGGGAGGCGGGGAGCACGGCGACCTTCGGGGAGGGGGGGCGGTGCGAGTACACGTGCTCCAACGATCTGAAGAAGGTCATCAGCTGCAACGGCGCGACGATCGAGGAGTGCAAGCCTGACGAGGGTTGCGTCAACGCGGAGTGCGTGCCCAACCCGTGCGAGGCAGCGGAGAGGTCGAAGAGCTCGTACGGATGCGACTATTGGGCGCTCAAGACGGCCCTCCGGCCGACCGCTCAGGGGGCCTGTTTCTCCGCGATTGTCGCCAACACGTGGGACCTGCCGGTCCATATCAATGTCGAGCGCGGTGGGCAGCCGCTCCCTGTAGAGAACTTCGCCTACATTCCGGAGGGGCAAGGTTCCATCGAAGACATCCAGTATAAGCCCTACGATCCGGTCGCTGGGCTCGGCGTCGGAGAGGTCGCTGTCCTGTTCCTCTCGAGGCTCTCTGCGGGATCGAGCGTCGTTGATTGCCCTGAACCGGGCGCGTTGGATGAGGAGACTGGTGTCGATGGCACCGGTCGCGGAACAGCGTTTCACATCACGACCGACTATCCAGTCGTAGCCTATCAGATGCTGCCCTACGGCGGAGGGCAGGCCGCCATCACCTCCGCGACCTTGCTCCTGCCGACCAGCGCCTGGCACACCAACTACGTTGCCATCAACGGCTACTCGTCATCGGACTCGGCCGCCTACCGCGGTGCGTTTCCCTCGCTGGCCATCGTTGCCCATCAGGACGAGACGGATGTGACTATCTTGCCGAAGGTGAATATTCAGGAGAGCACCGGTGTAGAGGGAGCCGAACAAGGTGTGGCGAAGACGTACCGGTTGAGCGCCGGTGAATTCCTGCAGATTACCCAGGCGGATGAGCTGACTGGCAGCCCTATCGAGTCGACGAAGCCCATCGGCCTCTTCGGAGCCCATGCTTGCATGGTCGTGCCGAACGGCGTCGCTGACTGCGATTCAGGTCAACAGCAAATCGCGCCGGTTCGGGCTACCGGGAGCGAGTACGTGTCGGTCCGCTACCGGAACCGCATCGCGGATCGCGAGGAGTCGCCGCCCTGGCGGATCGTAGGCATGGTGGACGACACGAAGCTCACCTGGGAGCCGTCCAAACCAGAGGGCGCGCCGGATACCGTCAAGCTCGGTGAAGTGTATCAGTTCGATAGTGGCGAGCCTTTTATCGTCAAGAGCCAGGACGTGAATCATCCGTTCTATGTCGGTCAGTACATGACCGGCGGTAGCGCTTACACGAACATCGGCGATCCGGATTGGGTCAATGTGGTCCCGCCGTCTCAATTCCTGGATTACTATGTGTTCTTCACCGATCCGACCTACCCCGAGACGAGCCTCGTCGTCGTCCGTACCCGTTCCAGGCTGAATAACGAGTTCGCCGACGTCGAGCTGGACTGCGCAGGCAAGCTTACTGGGTGGACACCGATCGGAGACTACGAGTACACCGTCGTCGATATTACCACAGGGAACTTCGAGCCGATAGGTGCTTGTGCCAATGGCCGGCACGAGATGCGGAGCGATCTTCCCTTCGGGGTCACGGTATGGGGGTGGGGCGCGATTCAGCAAAACTATCGCGTTTCTTACGCTTACCCAGCCGGTGCTGGGTTCCTGCCCATCAACGACGTCGAGATTCCACCCATTGCCAACTAGCTGACGCGGCGAGGGCGAGGAGGTCCAATCGAAGCGCCACCCGCCATCGGTCACACCAGGACGCTCCCCGGCTCCGAGCGCCGGGGGATCCCTGCGCGTCCCCTTCGGCGCCTCCACGAACGCCCGAAATCGCCCTACCGTGACCTCGTAACCCACTCCCCATCCGCGCACTGCCGGGGCGTGTCGCCGACGCAGTCGCGCTCGCCGTGCGCGCAACCCCCGGCGCCCGAGATCGAGGCGCTGTCGCCGCCGGCTCCGCCTCCCCCCAGCACCCGCCCGCGGAGCGTCCTTGAAGTCGTCAAGCCCGAGCACCAGGCCGCAGCTGGTCATCCCGGCCGCGATCGCCAGCGGAGCCATCCGCGCGCCCGCGCCGTGGCCCGTTCGCCGCTTTTTCACGGTCGCCACGCGGCCCACGCCACACGCGGCGCGGAAGTCGCGGAAGCACCGCGCGCCGGCCCGCCGCCTCAACCCCGCGCGCCCCGGACACAGCCGCGCCCTCTCGCCGCCCTCCTCGCACCTCCTGGCTCGACCCAGGAGACATCCTCCCCCGGCCCGAGTAGTCTCCCGCCCGGATGCCGGCCCGCATGCGGCGGAACGCCCGCGTCAACCTCGTTTTTCGAGCGTTGCTTGGAGGACAGCTCACCGTGATGGATCGACGAAACCTGCCGGGCCGTGCGCCGCGACGCCCGTCGCGCCTTCGCTGCGCGCTGACCGCAGCGGCCCTGGCCGCACCGGCCCTCGCCGCGCTGGCGCCCTCCGCCGCCCGCGCGCAGGACCGGACCTTCTACCTCGATCGCCTCAGGATGGCCGGCGCCCCCGACGACGGGTTCGGCGTCTGGCGCCCGCACATGGGGGAACGGACGCGCTTCTTCGGGCAGCTCGGGATGGGGGTGTCTGTCCACCCGCTCCGCGACGACAACTACGTTGACAACCTCGCCACCGAGGAGCAGCTCGAGGGCGACGGGCCCGTCACCTCCCAGCTCATCACCTACCTGAACGCGGGCGTCGAGATCCTCGGCCGCGGCGCCCTCCAGGTCTCGTTCCCCATCGTCCTTTTCCAGGACGGCAACCAGACCTGCCACCCCGATCAGGACCTCGGCCTGGACCAGTGCGTCGACCTGAAGACCGCCACCCCGATGGACCTCCGGATCGACGCGCGCTTCGTCGCCCTGGAGCTCGACGAGCGCCGCTTCCGGCTGGGCCTCACCGGCGCGGTCTTCGTGCCCATCGGCAACACGTACTCGTTCGCCGGCGACCGGGGCGTGAGCAGCTCGTTCGGCCTCGGCGCCGAGTACGATTTCAAGGATTTCGTCGTCACCCTGAACACCGGCGTCGCCATCCGGCCGCGCGTGAAGCTCCACGAGCTCGTCGTCGGCAGCGAGCTCACGTACGGCGTCGGCGGCTACGTCCCGCTCGTCGACGGCAAGCTCCGCGTCGGGGCCGAGATCTTCGGCTCGTTCGGCCTCCTCAAGGAGACCGCGGGCGAGCTCGATGCCTCGCCCATCGAGTGGCAGCTCAACAGCAAGATGTTCCTCACCAAGGACAAGGCGGTCTACGTCGGCGCCGGCGTCGGCACCCGCATGAGCGGCGGCTACGCGCCCGATTTCCGGGGGGTCGCCCTCGTCGGCGGCTCGTTCGGCATCGCCGACTCCGACGCCCGCTCGCCCGGCTTCAACTACGTTATCACGGCGGAGAAGGACACCGACGGCGACGGCTACCCCGACGTCATCGACCTCTGCCCGGAGGACCCCGAGGACGGCAAGCAGCCCAAGCCGAGCGACGGATGTCCGGACATGCCGGACCGCGACAGCGACGGCATCCCCGACGTCGTCGACAAGTGCCCGGACGACCCCGAGGACAAGGACGGCATCGACGATCGCGACGGCTGCCCCGAAGAGGACGCGGACCAGGACGGCATCCCCGACGCCGAGGACAAGTGCCCGAAGGAGCCGGGGCAGGTCGTCGTCGAAGACCCGGAGAAGAACGGCTGCCCGTTCTACATCCGCAGGATCACGGGCTCCGCCGAGATCGAGATCATGAAGCAGGTCGAGTTCGAGTTCGACAGCTCCAGGATCCTCCCGCAGAGCTATCCGATCCTCGACGAGGTCGTGCGCCTGCTCAAGGCGAACCCCGAGATCAAGCTGCTCAGCATCGAGGGGCACACCGACAACCAGGGCACCATCGACTACAACGACCGGCTCGCGCACAACCGCGCCATCGCGGTCAGGGTCTACCTGATCAACAAGGGCGTTCAGTCGGAGCGGCTCACGTCCATCGGCTATGGCTCCCGCCGGCCGCTCCTGTCCAACGACACGCCGGAAGGCCGGCAGCGCAACCGGCGCGTCGAGTTCCATATCAAGTCGCAGTCGATCGAGGGCCGGTAAGCTCCAGCCGGAGCGGCTGGCCGATCCTCCCCCCGAGATCGAGCCACGTTTGCGTGCACGTGCCCCGGCATGTGCACGCGAACGTGATCTCCCAGAGCCGGCTGGGTTCGGCCCGGCCACGCGGGCGCGTCCCACGCAAGCGCGCTGCCGGGGACCGGCGTTCAGTCGTCGCGGCGGGTGAGCGCCGGGCGACGATGGTCGCATTTGCCGGGGATCGGAAAGCCGCAGACCGCCTCTTCCGTCAGGCAAACCTGCTCCGCGGGACATTGCTCCGGATCGAGGGCGCCGGGATCGCAGGGACGAGAGCAGAAATCGGGCCTCGCCAGCGGGGCGTCGTAGCGGCCGTTGCCGTCGACATCGATGGTGATCGGGTTGGTGATCGCGTAGGGCGGGACCGGCGACCAGTCGGGCACCGTCGGCGTGGGCGCGAACAGGGCGCTGAGCGCGGGGATCCGGCCGAACGCGTCGCCGGCCAGCCGGGAGAGCTGGATCTCGCCGAAGGGGACGTCCAAGGAGACAGGGCTCATGAGGTTCCTGTCCTCGAGCCCCATGGCGATGATCACCACCCAGGAGTCGCGATCCGGCGCCGTGAAGGTGACCTTGCCGCGCACGTCCACGATCGCGCTCGGCGGCATGGCCGGCTCCAGCAAGCGGACCATCCCGCCGTTCAGGTAGATCTCCACCCGATCGACGCCGAACCAGCTCGCCGTCTGGACATCGAACAGGAGCTCGAGCGATTCCCCGGCGCTCGCCGCCGCCACCTCACCATACGTCTTGCCGCGGATCGTCGCGCGGATGAAGGGGCCGTACGTCGCGAAGGCGTGCGCGCCCCGCAAGCTCTCGACCGCGGCCGGCGTCTCGAGGGCGGCCGGGGAGTCGGTCGCGCTCCGGAAATAGGTCCGCGGGAAGCCCGGCTCCTTCGACCCGTCGTGGCTGTCGCTGCTGGCGATCTGCGCCGGGGCGAAGCCCCGCTCGAGGTAGCGGAAATAGTCGTCCACCTGGCCCGCGCGGTACGTGCACGGCGCGTCCCGCGCGTCCTCGGGGACCGGATCGTCGCCGAGCGCCGCGGGCCCGCAGAGATCCTGGCTGTCGGAGGTCGTTCCGGAGAAGCCCCAGTCGTTCGCCTGCTCGTCGGGCGTCCGGGCGAGGATGCGCTTCATCAGCGCCCACGCGAGCTCGGTGCGGGCGCGGCGCTTGCAGTCGGAGACAGCGACAGCGATGGCGGCGGCAGCCGCGCCGACGCCGGGGGCGCCGCCCGGCGCGGACGCCGCCGCGCACGGCGCGCGCAGCCAGCCCGCCACCTCGGGGCACGCGGCCTCGATCTCGGCGGCGCTCCCGGCGGCGTTCAGCCGCGCGAGGCAGCGGTTCCAGTCGACGACCTCGGCTACGCTCGGCGTGCGCACCAGATCGAACCGCTTGCCGTTGATGACCTCCATCGCGTCGAACGCGCAGCTCGCGGTCCGGAAGACGGGGTTGTTCTCCTCGAGGAACGTCGGCGTCCGGCCCATCGTGTACGTGTCGACGCCGAGCTGGTCGATGTAGCCGAAGAAGCCGTCGCGCGGGTGCGCGACGATGGTCAGCGGCGCCACGGTGCCGTCGCCGGAGGCCCGGATGGCGTCGAGGATCGCCCCGCCGGGCTCGCACGTCCAGTCGTGCGCCCCGTGGCCCGGGACGTCGAGCTCGTCGTACCCGAGCGGGAACCCGATGAAATGCCCCTGCTCCAGCGTGGTGATCCCCGCCCCGATCGCCGTGGCGAGGTGAGGCGCGAGCCCGAGCGCGCGCGCCGTCGGCTGGTAGTCCGTCTCGACGTCGTGGTCGGTCGACACCGCGAGCTCCACGCCCTCCGCCGCCGCCGTGGCCACCCGCCGCGCCAGCGCCATGCCGCTGTCGAAGCTCGGCTCGGAGTGGAGGTGCATGTCGGCCGACATCCACCCGCTCGTGTCGACCTCGCGCACGAGCGTGGCGTCGAGCTGGAACGTGCGGCCCGGCGCGAGCGTGACGTCGCGCTCCACGTAGATGCCGTACTCGATGCCGCGCGACACCGTGATCTGGTATCGCCCCGGCTCGATCTCGACCTCTCCCTCGCCGGTGGCCGTGATCTCGACGGCGCGGTTGCCGTTGCCGAGCCGGCCGTCGCCGAGGTAGACCCTGCGCCGGCCGTCGCCCGGGAGCCTCCGCCCCGCCTCGTCGAGCGAGGCGAAGGCGAGCTTGGCCGGCACCCGCTGGCCCGCCTCGTCCGCGACGCGGTAGCGCACCCTCGCCGGCGCGGGGAGGCGCGGCGACAGCTCGACCTCCTGTCCGGCCCGCAGGCTCACCCGGACGGGCGCCGACATCGCCGTCCCCGCCGCGTTCCTCGCCACGAGCAGGTAGCTGCCGGGCGGCAGGGCGCCGCGGAAATCGCCGTCCTCGGACGGGTCGAGGCCGAGATCCGCGTCGATCTCGTCGATGAGGCCCACGTCGCCGCGCGCCTCGCGGTTGGCCGCCACGAGCTCGTCCAGCGAGGCGAAGGGCCGCGCGGGATCGGGATCGGCGAAGACGAACACCCGGGCGTTCGGCGCGGCCTCGAGGGTGTCCTCCCACAGCACGTGGCCGCTGACCGCGCCCGTCGCGGTCCCGCGGAGCCGGTGCATCACGCCGGTCACGCTCGAGACGTCGCCGTCGCCCACGGCGAGGTAGCGCTCGTAGCTGAACGCGCGGTGGGCGTCGCACGCCGCGTCGTCCTCCTCGCTGAACAGGCACGATCGGCTGGCGGACACGAACGCCGTCGCCGCGCTCGCGAAGAGGGGCACGTTGACCACCGATGGCGCCGCGCCCTCCGCCGCCTTCGTGAAGTAGCCGTAGCTGACGTCGCCGCCCGCCGCGGCCACGAAATCGAAGGTGAGCGGCGCCTGGAAGGAGTTCCGCCCCGCGTTCCATGCGTCCTGGACCGCCGTGTCCTCGTCGAAGCCCGCGCCGGGCGCGAAGACGTCGTTCTGGTTGCCGAAGAACACGAAATCTCCGGCGACGATGCCGGCGCGGCGTGACGACGCCTCCTGCGCGGCCTCCGGCGGATCGCCGAGGACGCCCCCGAACACAGAGACCGGGGCCGTGGCGTTGTCGAGCGGCAAGACGTCGCTGCACGCGCAGGTCAGGCAGCCGCCCGGATCCTGCCGGTACCCGTTCGGGCACGGCGCGCAGCTCCTCTGGGGCTCGCAGCCGGGCGGCTGCCTGTCGTCGAGCAGGAGCACCGTGCGCACCGTCACGAACCGATCGCCCGGGTGAAGGAGGTAGTCTGTCCGGAAGCGGATCCTGGAGCGGACGCCGGGGAAGAAGAGGCCGAGCAGATCCTCCTGCGCCCGGAGCAGGCCTATCGCCTCGAACAGGAACTCTCCGTCTCCCTCGACGCGGATCCCGGCCTCCGCGCCGTCGGAGCCGTCCGCGAGCACGGAGACGTCGGTCGCCGTCGGGTCGGGCACGATGAGGTTGGCGAGCGAGAACATCTCCGCGAACCGGTCCCGCCCCTGTCCGCCCTCCTCGCCGATCCGCCCGCGCCGCCGGTCGACGTCGACGATGGCCCCGCCGAAGATCCCCGGCCCAGGCGAGTCTCGCCCGCCCAGGATCGCCACGCGGATCTGGTCGTTCTCGAGGAGGAAGTCGCCGATGTCCGCCATCGCCACCGGGCCGCCGACGAGCTCGGCGCGCTGCTCTATCCGCTTGGCGCGGAGCAGCCGATCGCCCCCGCAGCTCGGCAGCGCGGGGGCGGCGAGCGCGGCGGCGGCGAGCGGGACGAGCGCTACCCGGGTGAGCCAGCGGTGGGGTCGCCGCACAGCAATCTCTCCTACAGCGAGAGCTGGAGTTGCAGGAGGAGCACGTCGTTCGAGAGCGACAGCCCGCCGAGCTCCTCCCGGTGCGTGACCTCGAGCTGCGCCTTCACCAGATCGTCGTATGCATGGTAGCTCGCGCCGCCGGTGAGCACGAGGTTGTCCCCTTCGTCGTCGATATCCAGGTTGGGGTCGATCCACTCCACGCGACCCGAGACACCGAGCTTCCGGGCGATGAGCATGTAGCCTGCCTCGAAGACGAGGGCGAGCGACGAGATCGAGGTGATCTGCGCGATCGGCTGGGTGGGCACCGCCTTGGGGCTCGCCCCGGTCCAGAGCACCTCGCCGAGCGCGTGAAGCCCCGCGGCGTGCACCAGGACATCGGCGCTCGCGCCGTAGAGCGTGCGCGCGCCGCCGTCGCTGAAGAAGCCGTCGGCGCCGACCCCGAGGCGGAAGGGCGAGCGGGCGACGTCCTGGAGCGCACGGCCGAGCGGGCCCCGCGGCTCGGTGGCGACCCGGCCGGCGACGGCGATCCCCTCGAAGCGGTTGCCGAAGGGGGCGAGGCTCTCGGAGGGACCTGCGTAGAACTGATCCGAGCGCTGGAAGGCGTTGTAGACGCCCGCGTGACAGCTGAAGGCGCGGTCCTGGAAGTGCCCTTCGGCCTGGATCCCGACCTGCGTGAACGGGGCGATCGCGCGGACGGCGAGCGGCCGCTCGGCGAGGGCGCCGTCGCCGGCGCCGGTCATCGCCGAGCGAGAGAAGGGCACGGTGCGCGCGCCCGCGATCACCTCGATCGCGCGCGCCGCCGTGACGCCGGCCCACGCCTCGTGGATGCGCGCCGTCCCCTCGTCGTCCCCGGCGAGCTCCGTCGAGATGGCGAACCGCACGAGCCCCGCGACGTCGCCGCGCAGCCCGGCGCGGACCCGGCGCAGCCGGAAGCCGGGCCGCTCGGCGCTGTCGCCGGCCTGGCCCAGCGCGTCGTCGCCCACGTAGGGCGCGGCTTGCAGCGCGAGCAGCGCGATCGGCGCGATCTCCAGCGGCCCGAGCGCGACCCGCACCCGCTCCCGGAAGCCCGGCGACAAGAGATCGCCGCGGTCGCCGCGGTCGCCGCTCGCGGGCGCCGGAGACGCCGGCGCTGGCGCCTCACGCGGCCGCGGCTCCCGCGCCTGCGCGCTCGCCCGAGCGGCCGGCGCCGCCGCGCCTTCCGGCTCGGCGGCCGCCTCGACCGCTTCTGCCTGCGCGTCGCCCGGGCTCGCGACCGCGGCGGCGGGCTCCTCTGCCGCGGGCTCGGGCTCCTGCGCGCGCGGCGTGGCGGCGGCGAGCAGGACTGCGGCGCCGCCTGCGACGCGAGCGAGGTGCCTCATGGATTCGAGTCTCCTGGAGGGCTGCGTGGAGCGCCCCGTGCCGCTCCGGCTGGCCAGTGGTCGTCACCTCGTGCCGTGTCCACCCGGCGAGGTGCCCGGGAAACTAGAGGAAGACACGCGGCGCTGCAATCCGCGCGGCGCGCTGTGCTAACGCTCGCGGCCTGCCCGCTCGTCGCGCAGCAGCGGAGGGAAGGGGAGCGCCACACTTCTCATGGAAATGCCCGTTTCGAGCCCGCCCGACAGCGATCCCACGCCCCGGGCCGGCGCGCCCGCCGCCTCGCCGCCTCGACCTCCCGGCGCAGAGGCGCCTCCCGCGGTCGGGAGCGGGGATCGCTGGCCCTGCGACAGGGCGTTCGCCGCGACGTTCGTGCTCCTCGCCGTCGCAGCCATCGTGCCGATATGGCGGGTGCGGTTCCTGCCGCTGCTCGATCTGCCGAACCACCTCGCGGCCGTCCATATCTGGCACAGCTTCGATGAGCCGTGGACGCGCTTCAGGGACTTCTACGAGCTCAGCCTCCGTCCGGCCCCCTACGGCGCCTATCACATCCTGACGCACGTGATCGCTTATGGCGTCGGCCTCGAGAACGCGAATCGCGTCGTGCTCTCCGGTTATGTGCTCGCCATTCCCGCGGCGGCGCTCGGCTGGGCGCGCCAGACGCGGCGCAGCCCCTGGCTCTCGGTCCTCACCTTCCCGCTGGCCTTCACCCTCTCCTGGGCGTGCGGCTTCCTGCCGTTCCTCGTCGGCGTCGCGCTGCTGCTCGCCGGCGTGCTCGCGCTCGACGTCTACCTCGATCGGCCGAGCCCCTTGCGCGGGGCCGCCGTCGCGCTGCTCAGCGTCGGCTGCGGCCTCAGCCATCCGCTCATCCTCTTCGGCTATTACGTTTGCGTCGCCGTGCTGATGCTCTGCCACCTGCCCCGGTGGTCGCGGATTGCCGTCGCGCTGCCGCTCTTCGCGCCCGCCGTCGCGCTCGTCCTGTGGCAGCTCGTCGCCTTCAAGAGCCCCATGGTCGATCTGCGGAGCGGCCCGCGGTTCCAGGGCGTCTGGGTGACATGGCACGAGATGCTCCGATCGTTCCCCGAGTACACCCTCGACTCGGTATCGGGCGATCTCGACACCCGCCTCTTCTGGGTGCTCCTCGCGGTGGCGTCGCTGCTGGGCCTCTCTGGCATCGCGCGCGTCGCGCGCGTCGCGCGCGTCGCCCGGCGCTTCCTCCCTGGCCGCAGCCTTCCCGCGCGCGAGCCAGCCGCGCCTGCCGGCTCGCTCCTCGACCGGCTGCACCGCCATCGCTCTCTCGCCCTCTGCGCCGCGATGGCGATGTGCTATTTTCTCGTGCCGCTGCACCTGGCTCGCCCCTTCGACTGGTGGTTCGTGAGCGGGCGCTTCTCGCCGTTCATCTGCTTCTTCGGCTTCCTGGCCATCACGGCGCCGCTCCAGGGCCGCTCGCGCCTGCTGATGGCCCCCGCCGTGGCGGCCGCGCTCGTGCTGCCGCTCCACCTCTCGGAGAAATATGCGCGCTTCGACGAGCGGGTCGCGCCGTTTGCCCGGATGGTGGAGCGGATCCCGCCGGGCGCCGAGGTCCTCTTCTTGACGCTGCCTCCACGGACCGATGAATCGCTGATCATCGAGGGCACGAACCACTTCTCGTCGTGGGTGCAGATCATGCACGGGGGCTTCAGCGCGGACGGCTGGCACAACGTGGGTTTCCCCTTCACGCTGAAGCGTCGCCTCCCCGCGCCGCCGTCGAACCGCGGTGAGTGGTTCAAGCCGGATGTCCATGGCGTCGCGTACGATTACGTGATCGTCCGGAACGAGCGGCCGGATAAACCGCTGTTCACCGCGGCGCACCGCTCGTTTCGCCGGATCGAGCGCGACGGCGCCTTCACGCTCTACGAGCACACGCGTTGAGCGACGCCCCGGTCGCACCTCCGCGCGGCGCGGCCGAGCGCGCCGCGGTCGTGTGTCGCGCGTCGCAAAGCGCGCCGTGGTCGTAGGCGCCGCGTCGATGACGTGACGTTCGGGCGAGGCGCCTCATCCCCGCCGATCTGCCGTCGTTCCAGGCACCGACCGGGTAATCTACGATCCTTGCGGTCGGCCACCCCTCGGGGGCGTCGCGCCGAGGAGGGGAGCCGCTTGCCGATGTCGACAAGAACCCGCGCAGTCCGTCGCCGCCCGCTGGCCTGGAGCGGAGGGCTCGCCGCCGTGGTCGGGCTCGCGCTGGCGTCCGGCGTGGCGCCGTCCTGCGCCGGCGCGGCAGGCCCCGACATCCCGCGAGGCGCGGGAAGCGAGGGCGCTTCCGGCTGCCCGGCCGACTGCGCCGCGGACCCGAGCTCCCCGCTGTGCGACCGGGAGACGGGCGACTGCGTGGCCTGTCTGCCTGGCCCTCTGGCGTGCCCGTCCGGTCAGTACTGCGATCCCGAGGCGAAGCGCTGCCTTTCGGGCTGTGAAGCCGAGTCCGACTGCGCGGCTCCGCTCACCTGCGATCCCGCGAAGCACGCCTGTGTCGCCTGCGTCGTCGACGGCGACTGTCCCCTGGGCGCGCTGTGCACCGGAGAGGGCGAGTGCGTTCAGGGCTGCTCGGCGGCGCACCCGTGTGAGAGCGGCGCGGCGTGCTGCGATGGTGTCTGTCGGGATCTCCGGACGGACGCGCTGAGCTGCGGTATGTGCGGTCGCGCCTGTCCGGAGCTCTCGCACGCCGGGATCGGCTGCGTCTCGGGCGCGTGCGCGCTCATCGCGTGCGAGGACGGGTTCCTCGACTGCAACCGCGACCCGGCGGACGGGTGCGAGCACGACGAAGCAGAGCGCGGGCCCTGCTCGTGCGCGCCGGGCGACACGAGGGTGTGTTACGAGGGACCGCCGGGCACCGAGGGGGTCGCCCCCTGCGCGCCAGGGGTCTCCACGTGCAGGCCGAGCGGCCTCTCGTGGGGGCCGTGCCTCCACCAGGTGCTGCCGGCGCTCGACGTGTGCGCCGACGGTGTCGACAACGACTGCGACGGCACCGTCGACAACCCACCCGATCAGGACGGCGACGGGTGGACGATCTGCGACGGCGATTGCTGCGACTTCCCGTCGGACGGGTGCGGCGCCCCGGCCCTCGTGAACCGCGGCGCGTTCGAGGTGGCGGGCAACGGGATCGACGACGATTGCGACGGCGTGGCAGACAACACCGCGCCTTGCGACGCCGGGCTCGCGAGCGACTCGCCGACCGCGCTCGATTACGCGAAGGCGATCGACCTGTGCGTCACCACGACGGCGAGCCCGCCGTCCAGCTCGCGGCGAACGTGGGGTGTCCTCTCCGCGAGCTTCCACCGCGCCGACGGCACAAGCGCGCCGGCCGCGGCCCAGCGATCGATCCGCCAGGGCTTCGGCTCCGGCATCACGCCGCTCCGGGGCGCGCGGCTCGCGGTGCTCTCGACCGGCGTCGCGGCGGCCGAGGCGGCGCCGAACGACACGAGACCGAGCTTCGCCCCGTTCCAGGGTGGCCAGGACATGGGGACGTCGAGCAGGGTGCCCGCGGACTGGCTCGACGCGAACGGCGACAACCTCCCGAACGCGCCCGGGTGCCCTGGCCCGCAGGGCGGCGCGACTGCCCACGATCCCGTGATGCTGAAGCTGCGCGTCCGCGTGCCGACGAACGCGAGCGCGTTCAGCGTCTCGACGTTCTTCCTCTCGTCCGAGTATCCGGAGTGGGTGTGCAGCCGGTTCAACGACTTCTTTCTGGCGCTCCTCGACTCGACGTTCGAGCCCTTTCCAGGCGAGACGGCGAACCCGGCGGACGGGAACCTCGCCTTCTATGACCCGCCGCCTGCCGGGGGGCCGGTCTACCCGCTGGGCGCGAACCTCGCGTTCGGCGGCACCGGGCTCTTCACCCAGTGCGTGAACGGGCCAACCGGGTGCGGCGACGGCGCCATCCCCGGCACGACGACCACCTGCACGAGCATCACCCAGCTCCGTGGGACGGGGTTCGATGCCACGAGGCCGCCCGCCCACGTCGGCGGTGACCCTGGCTGGTGCGGATCGAGCGACCTCGCGGGCGGCGGGACCGGATGGCTGGTCATGAACGGCAATGTCACCCCGGGTGAGATCATGGAGCTGCGCTTCGTACTTTGGGACACCGGCGATCCCTGGAATGATTCCGTGGCCCTCCTCGACAACTTCCAGTGGTCGACGTTTGCCTCGACGCCCGGCACGCGCGAGTGAAGCGCCGCGCGGGACGATGGCGCGCGACCGCAGCGGACGGACGGCGACCCGATTACACTGCGCGGCGCACAGAGGACCGCGGCACGCATCCCTCGGCCTCGCGCTCGTCAGGAGCGCTTCCGATGATCACCCAAGGAGACTGCATGAGGAGAACGATCACGCCGCTCGCGCTGTTGCTCGCGAGCCTGTCTTTCGCCACGCTCGGCTGCGATAGCAAGGGGAGCGACGCGACGGCCCCCGGAGCGGTGGCCGAGGGCAAGCCGACCGAGAGCGCCGCGCCTGCGGCGACGACGGCCGCGCCGGCGGCGACGGCGGCCGTGCCGGCCGCGGCGACCGCCGAGCCGACGGCCGCTGCGTCGGCCGCGCCGGCGGAGACGGCCGCGGCGACCGCCGAGCCGGCGGAGACGGCCGCGCCGAAGGCGACGGCCGCTGCGTCTGCCGCCGCGGCCGCGGGGCCGGCGTCGACCGGCGCCGCGCAGGCGGGCGAGAAGAAGTTCGAGTGCGGCGCGAAGGGCCAGAAGATGTGCCCGATGCAGGCCTGGATGAAGAGCACGATGGCCTCCGCGACCTCGAGCGGCGACGCCGCGAAGATCGCGACGGCGCTGCAGTACGTGGCCAGCAAGCCGCCGCCCGGCATGGGCAGCTGGGTGGCGATCACGAAGGCCGGCATCGCCAAGGCGAAGGCCGGCGACGTCGACGGCGCGAAGGCGAGCTGCAAGCAGTGCCACGACCTCTACAAGGAGCAGTACAAGAAGACGATGCGCGATCGTCCCTGGTGAGCCGCCCGCCGGCGGCGCGGCGGAGCCGCTCCGGCTCGCGCCGCTCGCCGCTGCGTCCCCGCGGCTCGCCGCGGCGAAATTCCCGTAACCCAACGACATTTTTGAGGGCTCACGGCGCCGTGGCGAGCGCTGAGCGCCGCTTCCAGGAGCGCCGCGAGCGTCGCCGCCGCGCGCCCGGTCGGCGATCGCTGCTCGGCCGGCGGGGCGCGGGACAAACATCTTGGACGGGAGGGGGTGATGCGATACAGCGCTGAGCTGATGGCGCGCGCTGTTCGCACAGGCCCTGGGGGTGCCCATGCGCCTGCCACCGCGTCCACTCGCGCGCGGGGGGCCGGCAAATCGAGCGGGGCAGCGGGTGCTCCGCGCCCGCGCGGCGGCCAGGCCGCCGACCCGTTCTCGAGCGGCGCGACGCCGCCCTCGAAGCCGCGCGCGGGCGCGGCGCCGCGGCTCACCGGGGACGCGGCCCTCGACGTCAGGTCGAGCACGGCGGCCCCGAGCGCGCGCCCTCCAGCGGCCCCGTCCTCGCCGAGCGTGCGCCCTCCAGCGGCCCCGTCCTCGCCGAGCGTGCGCCCTCCAGCGGCCCCGTCCTCGCCGAGCGTGGGCCCTCCGCGGGCGGACGCGGGTGCTCCTGCGGCCGCCTCGAAGAGGCCTCCTCCGCCGGACGACGACGACGATGACGATGACGACGTGCGGGGCGGCGCGCAGCGCGGCCGGCCGCGCGGCCCGTTCACCCAGCACCGGCGGCTCGACTCGCTGCGCAGCCTGCTGCAGAAGCACCCTGCCGGCCTGACGATCTACGATCTCGCGCGCGAGCTCAACGTCACGCCGCGCTCGCTCCGGCGCTACCTTGTCGAGGTCAAGCGCGAGCTCGATCTCGTGTCGGTCGCCACGCGCCCCGGGGGCCCTCGCCTCTGGCGGCTGTCTCCGAGCGAGGCGCCCCGGCGCGTCGAGGTGCGGCGGACGCAGGCGTACGCCCTGCTCGCCGCCCGCCGCCTGTTCGAGCCGATGCGCGGCTCGACCCTGTTCGAGGAGATCGACCTCGCCGCGCAGCGCCTCCTCGGCGTCGCGCGCAGGCCCGGGCGCGGCCCGAACGCCGGCGTCGCCGACGCGCGGTTGGAGGAGCGCTTCCTCTATCTCCCGTTCGCCCCGAAGGACTACGCCGCGCGCACCGAGGAGCTCGACGACCTGTTCCAGTCCGTCGCCGACCTGCGCCCCCTGCGGTGCCGCTACCGCCGCTCGCGGGACGGGCGCGAGGAGCGGGTGCTCATCCACCCGTACGCGCTCGTCCTCTACAAGGACGCGATCTACTGCGTGGGCCTCCACGTGGGGCGCGGCGAGGTGCGCACGTTCCTGCTCGATCGCATGCGCGACACGGAGTGCGCGGTCACCGAGCGGTTCGAGCTGCCCCCGGATTTCTCCATCGACGACTACTTCCAGGGCCAGTTCGGCATCTGGCGCGGGGGCGAGCCCCGGCGCGTCGTGATCGACTTCGACGAGCGCGTCACCGAGTTCGTGCGGACGCGCAAGGTGCACCCGTCTCAGGAGATCACGCCGCTGTCCGGCGGCGGCGTCCGGCTCACGATGCTCATCGGCGACATGACGGAGCTCGCGACGTGGGTCCTCGGCTTCGGCGAGACCGCGCGCGTCGTCGAGCCGCCCGACCTCGTGGACCGCGTGAAGCGCGAGCTCGCCGGCGCGCTCGCCCGCTACGAGGAGCCGCCGTCGCCGGCCGAGGCCTAGCTCCGCAGTCCAGCGATCCCGGGTGGGATCCCTGACCCACGGAGCTGGCCCGCCTCAGCGCGAGGCCTGGAGCGCCTCGTCGATCATCTTCTGGTGCTCCGCCGGGTCCGCCCAGCGGGCGCGCCCCTCGGCCGGGAGCTGATCGATCGGATCGAAGTACGTGTACCGCTGCCCCGGCTTGACGCTCGGCGCCTCGAACACCGAGATCCCCGTCGTGCGGTCGTAGTGCTCGAACGAGTGCGCGTCGCGCTTGCCTCCGCCGCCGGGCGCGTCGACGACGAACGTCGGCGTGTTGAACCCGGCGGTCGAGCCGCGCACGTGCTTCTCGATCGTGAGCCCGGTCGCCAGCGTGGTCCGGAGGTCCTCCACGCCGCGGACGAGGTCGTGGATGTAGACGTAATAGGGGTGCACGTGCACGTGCCCCAGGCGCTTCACGAGCAGCTTCATCGTCTCGGGCGTGTCGTTCACCCCGCGCTGGAGCACGGACTGGTTCCTGACCGTGATCCCCCGCTCGAAGAGCTTGTTCATCGCGTCGCGGGTGACGCCCGTGATCTCGTTCGGGTGGTTGAAGTGCGTGTGGATCACGACCTCCTTGTGCAGCTTCCGGCCGAGCTCGACCGTGCGCGTGACCGCGTCGATCCACTCGTCGTCGGTCAGGATCTTCTGCGGCATCACGGCCGGGCCCTTCGTGGCGAGGCGGATGCGCTGGATGTTCGGCATCCTGAGGAGCGTCTCGCCGATCGCGCCGAGCTGCTCCGGCCGCAGGTTGTACGCGTCGCCGCCGGAGACGACGATGTCCTCCAGCTCGGGGCGCGACGCGATGTACGCGTACGCTCGCTTCCAGCGCTCCTCGTCGACCTTGAAGTGGGTCTTCTCGACCTCCTCCGTGTCGATGCCCACCGCGTAGCTGCGCGTGCAGAAGCGGCAGTACACGGGGCACGTGTCGAGCGGCAGGAAGAGCGCCTTGTCGGCGTACCGGTGCGTCAGCCCGGGGACGGGCGCGTCCGCGCGCTCGTGCAGCGAGTCGAGCCCGAGCTTCGGGTGATCCGGCAGGAAGCGCGAGGCCAGCGGGATGAACTGCGTGCGGAGCGGATCGCCGTACGGATCGTTCCAGTCGATCAGAGAGAGCATGTACGGCGAGACCCGGACGCTCATCGGCGCGCGCGCGAAGCCCTCGGTCGCGTCCCGGATGAAGTCGTCCGACACCATCCCGCGCAGCGTGTCGAGCAGCTTGTCGGGGCGGGTGATCGACTTCTTCGCCTGCCACCGGTGGTCCATGAACTGCTCGTCGGTCACGTCGGCGTAAGCCGGGATCCTCCGGAAGTCGGGCAGCTCGAGCAGGTTCGCGTGCTGGAGGGACACCGGGTCCACCGGCGGCTTGAGGGGCGCGATGTCGTGGCTTCGCTTGCTGAGTTCGATGAGGCTCGAGGTGGTCGTCATGTCGTGGACCCTTGCTCGCGCGGAGCAAAGAGAGCGTCGAGGGATGGCCGCGTGCCTGCGCCTACGCGTCTCGGGGCCTGCCCGGGAGAGGCTGCGGCAGCGGTTCCTGAGAGCGTAGCATCGCGGTACCCCGCCCGGGGGCGATGTGCGCCGCTTGTCGCCGAGCAGCGCCTCTGGCGGGCGGGCGGCGGGTTGGCGAGCGCGCTCGCGGTCGGCGGGCGCGCGAGCCGGTCAGGGCTCGATCGATGCGACCGTGGTGTCCCGGGTGGTGCGGTAGCGCGCGTAATAGGTCCGGACGCGCGTCACGTAGGCCTGGGTCTCTTCGTAGGGCGGGATGCCGCCGTGCCTCATGACGGCCCCTTCACCGGCGTTGTAACCGGCGATGGTGAGATCGAGATCTCCGTTGAAGAGGTTGGCCAGGATGCGCAGGTACCGCGTTCCACCGAAGATGTTCTCTCGCGCGTCGAACGCGTCGCGCACCTGCATGCGGAGCGCGGTCTCTGGCATCAGCTGCATCAGCCCCTGCGCGCCGACGGGCGAGACGGCCCGTGGATCGTAGTCGCTCTCGCACTTGATCACCGCGCGGACGAGCTCCTCGGGGATCTGATAGAGCGCGGAGGCCTGCCGGATCCACGCGTCGTAGCGGCTGAAGCGCTCGAGCGATTTGTCGCTCGGCGCGACGGGCGTCACCCCCGCGCGCGTCGTCGAAGAGCGGCGCCCGTCGCCCTTGATGTACAGCTTGAACCGCGCGTCGCCGGTGGGGCGGTTCGCGAAGTGCACCGTTCCATCCGCGTCGGTGTACGTGAAGATGTCGGCGAGCGCGCTGCCCGGGTGCAGCGCGAGGACGGCGAGCCCGAGCGCGGCGGCGAGGGCGCGCAGGGGCACGCGAAGGGAAGGCCCGGAGGTCGACGGGGCAGGCATCTCTCGGTTCAGCATAGGTTGCGATCGTCCGCTCGCGCAAACCGCACCGTATCGGCGGAAATCGTGCCGGTGGAATCGGAGGAAGCTGAAGCTGAATTGGAGAGCAACGCTTCGGGCCCGCGCCGTCATCCCGAGGACGGCGTCGTGAGGCGATCCGGCGCGCCGCGCCCCTGTGGTGGAAGCTCGGTCTGGTGAGCACGTCCCGGGCGCTGTAGTAAGGCGGGCGCCATGGAGATCGGCTGGCGGCATGTGCTCGCGGGGGTTGCGGCCCTCTTCATCCTGTTCCTCGTCGTCAAGATGCGCCCTGCCCGGCGGCGCCGGGAGGCGCTGAGCGCCGAGGTGCAGGCCGCGCGGGAGCGCGCGCGGCGCGCCGCGACCCCGCGCGAGCGGGCCGAGGCCCTGTGCGACGCTGGCGTACAGGCGATGCACGGCGGCCGCCGCGTGACAGCGGCCGTGGGGTTCTTCGTGCGCGCGATGCGCGCCGACCCGACCTCGGCTCGGGTCATCGAGCTCGCGAGCGGCGCGCTGGCCAGGCAGAGGCCCCGGCTCCTCGAGAAGATCCTCTGGCGGAGGCTCGCGGTGCTCCCCTGGGACGGCGAGCACCGCGACGCGGTGCGCGCGGCCGCGGGCGGGCTGGAGGCGCTCTACCGGCGCGGGATCCGTGACCGCAGCCGGGCGGAGATCATGCGCAAGCTGACCCGGACGCTCGGCTGAGCCCGCGGCGCGAGGGCGCGCTGCCGGCCGGCCGGCGAAGACGTCACATCCCCCAGAACGATCGCGGCAGCGCGCCGCGGTTCGACAGCGCGACGAGGTCCATGAGCAGCGCGATCGTGACGTGGACGAGGAAGCCCGAGTAGATGCTCTTCGTGCGCATCGCGAGCGAGCCGAGCGCGATCCCGGCGACCACGGCGCCGGCCGCCTCCAGGTACGGCTTGCCGAAGTGGATCATGCAGTAGGGGACGATCATCGCGAAGATCGCGCCGGAGCCCAGCGTGTGCCGCAGGCCGGCGAGCCAGAAGCCGCGGAAGAAGATCTCCAGCGCGAAGAACTGGGCGAAATACATCGTCTCCCAGGCGATGAGGTCGAACCAGGAGCGGGAGGACTGCTTGTAGAACGGGTAATAGGTCCCGAAGTCGGGCGCGCTCGCGACGACGAACACCGCCGGGACGACGACGGCGAGGCAGAGTAGGTAGATCCACGCGTGCTTCGCGAGCCCCCGGACGCGCAGCCCCATGTCGAGCAGGCTGTCCTTCGGGAAGCAGGCCTTCCACGCGACCATCGGGATGGCGACGTAGCCGAAGACGCGGGTGAACGACCACCAGACGTAGCCGTAGAGCTCGTCGTAGCGGCGGAGCGAGATGGGCAGCAGCGTCCCGGCCGGCGAGAGCGACTGAGCGAGCTCGATCTCGCGCAGCCACGGCCGGATGTGCTCGTCGTAGACGGCGCGGCCGCCGTAGTACTGCTGCAGCATGAGCACGACCGCGGTGATGGTGAACAGGACCGCGGGGCGGCGGTCGTAGCCGCCGGCGGCGAGGGTGCGCCGCTGGTGCTCGTGGGCCTCGACGTCGAGCTCCCGCCAGGTGCGCCGGAAGAAGAGCCAGAGGACGGGCGCGAGCGCGATGAACGCGACGACCGGGAACAGGGCCTTGAGGACGGTGCTCCCCAGGGCCGACGAGGGCGCGGCGAGGCGGGAGCCGACGTCCGAGAGGGGCGGCTTCAGCGGCCGGAGCCGGTCGACGTGCGCCACGAGCCAGCTCCCCAGGTTGAGCATCGGCGCGCCGTGTACCACGATCCGCGGCCCAGCACAGCGGCGACGCTCGCGCGCCGCGGGATCTCGACCGCCGCCGGCGCCGCCCCTCCGCAGCGCGGCCTTGCGGCGCCCCGCCATGCTCTGCTAGATCGCGCCCCTCTTCAAAGCCGCGCGAGTCATCTCGCGCATGTCCGGCGCAGGCCTCGCCTGCCCGTGGGAGTCTCAGCAATGGCCAGCAAAAATCCGCTTGCGATCGTGAAGGAGCGCTTCGGCGACAAGGCGAAGCTCGTCGAGGCCGTGAAAGGGTTCGCGACCGAGGACCTCTGGCTCGGGCGCGTCAGCTCCGATCGGGGCGGCACGAAGGGCCTGGATCACGTCTCGAACGCCAAGCTCCTCCGCCTCCACGCGACGTTCAGCGTTGTAAAGGAGAAGTTCGGGACGCGGGCGAAGCTCATCGACGAGACGTTGACCGTCCTGAACCGGTCGAAGGACCAGGGGTACAGGAAGCGCCTCGAGGCGTACCCCGTCCCGCGCCTCTACGATCTCTACCAGTCGGCCTCGAAGCGGGCGAAGGCGGCCTCGAAGGCCCAGGCCTGAGCGCGCGCTGCTCGGAGCCCCCTCCCACCGGTTGTGACCGGGCTGCCTGCCCTTGAAGGTCAGGCGTTCCTATCGTAATGAGCCGCGTCGCCAGCGCGCGGCCTCCCGCCGTCCTGCGTCGGACCGACGATCTGACGTCCCCCTGATGAGCCAGAAGCCCCCTCCTGGGGGCCCTCCCAGATAAGGTGTTGGCGCCGCCGGCCGCGGCGCCCGCCAAGGAGAACGACCGTGAGCAGCGCGCACGAGACCGAGACCGACGTCTGGACGACCGAAGACGCCAAGTCGCTCTACATGATCGACCGCTGGGGTCGTGGCTACTTCGACGTGAGCCCGGACGGCAACCTCACGGTCGCGCCGCTCCAGGAGCGCGGCAGCAAGATCGCGATCCGCGACGTCGTCGACGCGGCGATCGAGCAAGGGCTCCGCACGCCGCTTCTCATCCGCTTCCAGGATCTCCTCCATCACCGGGTGCGGGCGCTCAACGAGGCCTTCAACAGGGCGATCGCCGAGAGCAAGTTTCGCGGGACCTACCGCGGCGTGTTCCCGATCAAGGTGAACCAGCTCCGGGAGGTCGTGGAGGAGATCCTCGACGCGGGAAAGACCTACCACTACGGCGTCGAGGTCGGCTCCAAGCCCGAGGTGTTCGCCGGCCTGTCGGTCCATACCGACCCCGAGTCGCTGATCGTCTGCAACGGCTACAAGGACGACAACTTCATCCGGACTGCGCTGATCGGGCGCAAGCTCGGCAAGAAGGTGATCCTCATCGCGGAGAAGCTCTCCGAGGTGCGGATGATCACCCGCGTCGCCAAGGAGATGAACGTCGAGCCGATGATCGGGCTCCGGGTGCGGCTGCTCACCGAGGGCGCGGGCAAGTGGAAGACGTCGGGCGGAGAGAACGCGAAGTTCGGGCTCTCCACCGCCGAGATCCTCGCGGCGATCAGGATCATGGACGAGGCGGGCATGAGCTCCTCGTTCAAGCTCCTCCACTTCCATATCGGCTCGCAGGTGCCGGACATCCTGATCATCAAGCGCGCCGTGCGCGAGGCGACGCGCTACTACGCGAAGCTCCGCAAGATGGGGCAGCGCATCGAGTACATCGACGTCGGCGGCGGGCTCGCCATCGACTACGACGGCTCGCGCTCGACCTTCCACTCCTCGATGAACTACTCGGTCGAGGAGTACGCGCGCGACATCGTGCACAACATCGCCGACATCTGCGACGAGGAGCGGGTACCTCACCCCAACATCGTCTCCGAGTCCGGGCGAGCGATCGTCGCGCACCACTCGGTGCTGGTCGTCCAGGCGTTCGGCTCGATCGAGAAGACGCCGATGTCGCCGATCGACATCCAGACCGAGGAGCACAAGCTCATCCAGAACCTCCTTTACATCAAGGACAACATCTCCGGGCCGAACCTCGGCGAGTCGTGGCACGACCTCCTCCAGATCAAGGAGGAGGCGCAGAAGATGTTCGAGCTCGGCCTCCTCAACCTCGACGTGAAGGCCCGGGTCGAGATCCTCTTCTGGGAGATCGCCGAGAACATGCAGAAGATCGCGTCGTCGCTCGAGCCGGAGGAGGTGCCGGACGATCTCGGCGAGCTCCGCAAGCAGCTCGCCGACCAGTACATCTGCAACTTCTCGGTGTTCCAGTCGCTGCTCGATCACTGGGCGCTCGGCGCGCTCTTCCCGATCGTGCCGATCCACCGGCTGAACGAGCGCCCCGCGGCCGACAGCACGCTCGTCGACATCACCTGCGACTCCGACGGCAAGGTGAGCAAGTTCATCGATCTCAACGACGTGAAGGACACGCTCCCGCTGCACCCGATCTCGGGCGACCAGCCGTACTACGTCGGCATCTTCCTGACCGGCGCGTACCAGGACATCATGGGCGACATCCACAACCTCTTCGGCCGGGTCAACGAGGTGCACGTCTTCCTCGATGAGGACGAGGAGAGCGGGTACTACATCGAGGAGACGATCGCCGGGAACAAGATCCACGAGGTGCTGGCGCTGACCCAGTACGACAACCGCGATCTCGTGGGGAAGGTGAAGGCCCAGGTGGACGGCGCGATCAAGCAGGACCTGCTCAAGCCGACGGAGGGCATGCGCCTCCTCGCCGACTACGAGCGGGGGCTCAAGGACCAGACGTACCTGAGCCTCACCTCCGCGCCGTGATCTCGGAGAGCACGGCGCCCACGGTCCGCGCGTCGCTCCCCCGGCGCCGGCCCGGCTGGGCGCGCCAGGCGGCGCTCGTCGCGCGGAAGGACCTCGCGATCGAGCTCGCCACGGGCGAGATCGTCACCACGAGCGGGTTCTTCGCGGTGCTGGTCGCCGTGATCGCGTCGCTCGCGTTCTACGCGGGCCAGGACGCGGCCGAGCGGGTCGCGCCCGGGGTCATCTGGGTGAGCGTGGCGTTCGCGTCGGTGCTCGCGCTGAGCCGCACGTGGCAGCGGGAGCGCGAGGACGGCGCGCTCTCGGGCCTGCTCGTGCTGCCGATCGCGAGGAGCGCGCTCTTCGCCGGCAAGGCGCTCGGGCTCTGCGCGTTCGTGATCGCGGTCGAGGTGATCATCATCCCGGTCGCGGCGCTCCTCTTCGCGGTGGATCTCGTGAAGACGGGCCCGGGGCTCGCGCTCTTCTGCCTCGCGGCGACGCCGGGCATCGCCGCGAGCGGCACCCTCTTCGGGGCCATGACCGTGCGCACCCGCGCCCGCGACCTCGTGCTCGCGAGCGTGCTCTTCCCGCTGCTCGCGCCCACGCTGCTCGCCGCGGTCGCGGGGACGCGGGAGCTCTTCGGCGGCGCGTCGATCGGCGAGCTCACCGACTACGTGGCGCTCATGGGCGTGTTCGACGTCGTGTTCCTCGCGGGCGGGCTCGGCCTCTTCGATCTGATCATCGAGGGCTGAGCCGCCGCGCGGGTCGATCTCGTCGCGCGCGCCCGCAGGCTCACGCGGGCGCGCCGCGCGCCGCGAGCACGTCGTCGGCGAGGGTCGTCGCCGCCCGCTCGATGCCGGCGAGATCGAGCGAGGCGCCGGTGCACTCGCCGATCGCCCACAGGCCGTCGCCGGCCTTGCCGCGCGCGTCGACCTGCACCGCGTACCCCGCGCGCGGGTCGATCTCGACGCGCGCGCCCGCCTGCGCGGCGACCTCGAACGCGGGCGCGGCCGGCGCGTCCACCGCGACGGCCACGACCCGGACGTCGCTCGTCGGGCTGTCGGGGGCGAAGGGCGCGTCGCGCACCGCCACGCTCTTCACCCGCGAGATCCCGTTCACCGCGGCGAGCGCGGCGAGCGGGATCCGGACCGCGATGCGGTCGCCGAGGGCGCCCGCGAGCTCGTCGGCCCAGAGGCCCTCGCCCGCGAGCGCGACGGGGCCGGTCGGCTCGACGCCGCACGCGAGGAGCCGGCAGAACGCGCGCGCCGAGAAGACCCCGGGCAGATCGTTGTTCGGGAACGCCGCGACGCCGTCGTGCGCCCCGGTGGCGAAGACCTTGGCGGGCGCCCTGATCACGGTCGCGCCCGCGTCGCCGGCGACCAGGAGCTCGCCGAGGTAAACGCCGGCGGCCACGTGACGGCGGAGCACGCGGACGCCGTCGAGCGGGTATCGCGCGAGGAGCTCCGCCGCGCGGCGCGGCGCGCCGGCCAGCGACCCGCCGGGGGCGAGCCCGTCGTCGACCAGCGCCACGCGGAGGCCGCGCGCCGAGAGCACCGACGCGGCCGCGACGCCCGCGGGCCCGGCGCCGATCACGGCCGCGTCCACGTCGAGCCGCGCGGCGCGCTCGGGGGGGAGGGCCGCGCTCGGCAGCTGCCCGAGCCCCGCCAGCTTGCGCGCGATCGACTGCATGACCCCGGACAGGCCGGGGACGCCGGCCATCAGGTGGTGGTGGTCGATCCCCTGGGGGAAGAACCAGTCGGTCACCTGGAGCAGGTCGGCCTGCCGCGAGCCCACGACGTTCTGCACCTCGATGCGCTCTCCGCCGGCCGCCGGTCGCAGGCAGGTCATCACGTTGGGCACGCCGTCGACCCGCGCGAGGCAGCCGTCGCAGCCTCCGCGCAGGCAGGTCGGCGCCCTGGGGCGGTGCAGCTTCGGGCTCCGCGCGAGCGTCACGCGCCCGGAGGCGATCAGCGCCACGGCCAGGGGCTCGCCCCGCTCCGCCGGGACGTCCGCCCCGTCGAGGGTGATGGTGACCGGATGCTGGAGCGCGCGAGCTCGCCGAAACATGGGCGGACGCTAGCAGACGCACGCCGCGCCGGCAGAACGGGAGGCGCGGGAGGCGCGGGAATCATGGGAGGCAATGGGAGGCGCGGGAAGCGCGCAGAGCGGGCGGAGTGGAGAAGGTGTCCTCACCTTCGCGCGGTGATCTATGCTGTGTCCGATGCGCCTCGGCGTCCTCGGCCCTGCTCAGGGTGATCTGCCCGCGCTCGCTCGCGGCGCGCAGCACCTGCTCGACGAAGGCCACGCCGAGCGGGTCATCTATGTCGCCGAGGACGACGCGCTCGACCGGGTCGTCGTGGGCTGGGCGCAGCGCCTGGTCGGCGCGGACCCGACCGAGGGCGCGCTGTTCGATCGGGCCGCTCGGTGCGCCGCCGCGACCCCGGACCAGATCGACGCCTTCGTGGCGTCCGAGCGCGCTCGGCTGCGCCTCCGGGTGCTGATGAGCCTGCCGTCGGGCCGGCGCACCATCGAGATCCTGGACGGGCGCGTCGCGCTCTTCGTGTTCGACAAGGCGGCGCTCGACGAGGAGGACATCGTGGCGGCGTCGCTCCTCGTCTTCGGCAAGAGCCCGGAGCCGCTCATCAAGAAGGTCGGCTCGCGGACGTTCTTCTCTCCGGGGCCGATCGGCTCCGACGGCGGCACGGCGCTCCTCGACGACGGGCAGGGCGGCGTGCGGATCGAGGTGATGAACGCGAGCGGCGCGGTGACGGCGCGCGAGATCGTGGGCCCGTCCGCCGCCGGCCCCAGGCTGAGGGTTCAAGGTGGCTCGCACGGTTGATGCGCCCGCCCGCGCCCCGGCCGCGCGCGCGCCCGAGGCGCGCCGCGTCGCCATCTTCGGGGGCAGCTTCAACCCGCCCCACGTCGCGCATGTCCTCGCGGCCACCTACGCGATCTCCATCGCGCCGATCGACGAGGTGCTGGTCGTCCCTGTCTACCGCCACCCCTTCTCGAAGGAGCTCGTGCCGTTCGAGCATCGCCTGGCCATGTGCCACCTCGCGCTCGGGTGGCTCCCGGGCGTGTCGGTGTCGCCCGTCGAGCGCGATCTCGGCGGCGAGAGCCTCACGCTGCGCACGCTGGAGCACCTCGCCGCGGCGCACCCGGGCTGGGCGATGCGCCTGCTCGTGGGCGCCGACGTGCTCCCCGATCTACCGAGGTGGCACCGCTTCGACCGCATCGAGCAGCTCGCCCCGCCGATCGTCCTCGGCCGCTCCGGCGCCGTCGCGCCCGCCGCGGAGCGCCTCGACGCGGGGCCGGCCGATGATCGCCCTCACCTGCGCCCCGCGGACGTGGAGCTCCCTCGGATCTCGAGCAGCGACATCCGCCGGGCGCTCGCGGCGGGCGATCTCGAGGCCGTCCACCAGCGCGTGCCGCGCGCCGTGCTGGACTACGTGCTCGCACACCGCCTTTACGGGAGCGACCCATGAGCGAGATGGACAGCACGCGCCCGTCGCCGGTGCACCCGGAGGACAACGCCCTCCTGGAGGTGTTCATCTATGGCGGCGGCAAGGTGGGCCGCGGGCTCGCGCGCGCGATCCGCGACGCTGGGCTACGAGTGACCCTCCGGCCGGCGCGGGACGGCCTGCCGTCGGAGCGCATCGAGGCGAACTTCGTGATCCTCGCCGTGCGCGATCGGGATATCGCGCCGTGCGCCGAGGCGCTGCGCGACCGCGGGCTCGTCGGCCACAGGGACGTCGCGGTGGTGCACTGCGCCGGCGCGCTCGGCCCGGAGGCGCTCGCGGCGGCGCGAGGCGGCCGCGTCTCGGTCGCGCAGATGCACCCGATGATCTCGTTCGCCTCGCCCTCGTTCGCGCCCTTCCTGGAGCGTGGCCAGCTCCACATCGACGGTGATCCGACCGCCGTGCGCGCCGCGCGCTCGCTCGGGGTGTGCCTCGGCATGACGCCGCGCACGTTCCCCGGCCTCGACCGCGTCGCCTACCACGCGGCGGCGGGCCTGGTCGCCAACGGCGCTGCCGCGCTCGCCGCCGCGGGCGTCGACCTGCTCGAGCGCGCGGGCATCGATCGAAGGACGGCGGCCGAGATGCTCGGCCCGCTGCTCCGCACGGTCGCGGACAACGTCGAGGTCCTCGGCGTGCCCGACGCGCTGACAGGGCCGGTGCGCCGCGGCGACGCGGCCGGCGTCGCGCGGCACCTCGAAGCGCTCTGTCGGCTCGCGCCGCACCTCGTACCGTTCTACGTCGCCGCCGCGGCGACGCAGCTCCCGCTGGCCCGCGTCCTGGGCGAAGCACCCGCGGATGCGTTCGATGCCATCCAGCGGGTCCTGGACGGAATACAGCAATAAGACTGTAATTTTCTTATGGTGAGGTAAGCGCCTCATTATATCGAACGGCAGGATCCATTGATACGAGGTCCGGCGGAGAGGTACGCTTTTGTTGCCTTGGGATCCGTTGCCGCATCCTGCGTTTCTTCTGTCATCACGAGCGACTCCGGGGGGTTCCGGGCGCTCGATGAGCGCGTCCGTGATGCCGCGTCGCGTGGGGTGCTCCACGTCCATGGACAGCGGTCGGTCCTGGACGCCGTTTGTTCCCACCTCGCGCGCCGCGCTCGAGGTGTGGGACGCTCGCTGATCTCGGCCGCGCACGCCGCGGATCGGGATCCCTGGCGCGATCTCGCGCTTCGCTGCGCTGTCACCTCTGCCGACCCGGCGGCGGCCGCGCAGGGCATCAGCGCCGCCGCGCAAGGCGCGATCCTGCTGGTCGCCGAGGGAGAGGCCACCAGCTGGGGGAGCCTGGTGCTGGACGAGGTCACGCGACTCATCGCGGAGGGGTCGTGCTCCGCGCTGGTCATCGTGTGCAGCGACGGCGCGATGCGGCCCTGGACGAGCGCGCTCACGATCGACGGCATCGCGTCGCCGGACGATCTGCACCGCTTTTGGGAGGCGTTCGCGGCGGACGCGGAGCGCCGGGTCGTCGCGAAGATCGAGCGGCTCGACGCGCTGGAGGGCTTTTGCTCCGCCGTGCTGGCCGCGCCGCCCGAGCAGCGCCCCGCGCGGCAGCCGCCGAGCCGCGAGGCCGCGCGCCTGCTCGATCGGCTCGCGCTGAGCCGGCGGCCCTGGCCGTCCGCGCAGCTCCGCCAGCTCGCGGCGCGGCGCGCGGAGCCCGGGTTGGGGGACGCGGCGTGCCAGGGGGTCGCCCAGGAGCTCGCCGCCCTCGGTCTGATCGAGGTCGACGATCGAGGGTGGGTCGCCGCGCGGCGCGCGATCGTCGACCCGGCCAGCGTCGACCGCGAGGATGTGTTCGCGATCGCGGAGGCGCTCGAGGAGCAGTCGTCCGACCCGTGGAGCCTCTCGCGCGCGAGCGAGCTCCTCGCCTCGCTGGGCCAGGACGACCGCGCCGAGGCCGCGGCGATGCTCGCGATCTCCTCGGTCGGCGAGCCGTCGGCGCGCGCCGATTTCTGGCAGCGCTGGGCCCGGACGATGCGGGCGCTCTCCGGCGGGAGCGCCGCGTCGGGCGAGCGGCTGCTCCGCGCGGCGACGCTCGCGCTCCGGCTCGGCGACATCGAGTTCGCCATCGACTTCTCGTCCGCGGCCCAGCGCGAGCGGGAGACGTTCGCCGCGCTGCTCGTGCGCGGCCGCGCGACGAGCGCGCGCGGCGACCTCACGACCGCCGCGATGGTGCTCTCGCGGGCGCTCTCGCTCGCGGCCACGCCCGAGGAGCGGGCGCGCGGCGCCGTGGAGATGGCGGAGCTCTGCTGCAAGACGGGCGACCTCGCGGCGGCCAAGGCGCGCGCCGAGGAGGGGCTCGCCGGCGCGGGGGAGATCGCGACGCGCCTCCAGGCGCGCAACATCCTCGGCAAGCTGCTCCTCGCGCAGCAGGCCTGGGCCGAGGCAGAGCTGCACTTCGCGGCCGACGCGTGGGAGGCGGCGTGCGCGGGCGAGCACGTGAGCGAGCTGCGCGCCCGGCTGAACCGCGCCATCGCGCTGCTCTCCAGCGGCCGTCTCGACGAGGCGCGCACGATGCTCGCCGGCGTGCTCGAGGAGGGCGAGCGGCGCGGCGAGCGCGCGGCGACCGGATATGCGCTCACGAACCTCGCGGTCATCGCCCACCTGAAGCACGAGTACCCGGAGGCCTTGCGCCTCTTCGAGCGCGCGATCGAGATCTTCCGGAGGATCGGCGACAAGGTCGCGCTCGTGAACCTCATCACGAACCTCGCCGAGATCCGGCTGCAGCTCGGGCTGATCGAGGAGGCCGAGCAGGCGCTCGCGTTCGCGCGGAAGGCCTGCGGCCACGTCATCCCCGGCGTTCGGATCACGCACGTCGCCTACGTCGCGGCGCAGATCCACCTCGAGTGCCGCCGCACGGTGGACGCCTGGTCCGAGCTCACGGCCGCCTTCGCCTGCGGCGCCGGCTCGAAGCTCGGCGAGTGCTACGCGGTCGCCGCGCGCATCGCGCTGCACGACGGCGACCTCCTGCAGGCCGGTCAGATGATCCAGCGGGCGCGCGCCGAGGCGACCTCCGACCGGCACCGCGCCGAGGTAGCCCTCCTCGAGGCGATGTGCTCGCGCGCCGCCGGCGCGCCGTTCGGGCAGATCGCCGCGGAGGCGCTTGCGCTGTCGCGCCAGGCCCACAGCCACGAGTGCGCCCTGGAGGCGCACGTGTTGCTTCACCACGCGTCGTCCGCCGGGGACCGCGCGTCGCGCGCCCCCGAGGACGAGCCCACGGCGGCGCGCTCGCACCTGGAGGCGGCGATCGACCTCCGCGATCGCATCGCCGAGTCGCTCCCGCCCGAGATCTCGCGCAAGTTCCTCGCGCGCCGGAGCTTCGCCGAGCTCGCCCGTCTGGAGGCGTGCGCGCGCAGCGCCGCCGAGGCAGAGCCGAGGGGCTGCGAGCTCTGCGGCTCCAGCGCGTGCGCCGGGTGCGCCAGGGGGGCGGCTCGCGCCCCGAGGCCGGCGAGCGCGGGCCCCGCGATCAAGCGGATGGTCGGGACGACGCCGGCGCTGCTCAGCCTGATCCACCAGATCGAGAAGGTCGGCGCGAGCGACGCGACCGTGTTGATCCATGGCGAGAGCGGCACCGGGAAGGAGCTCGTCGCCGAGGCGATCCACGAGGTGAGCGCGCGGCGCGCGGGCCCGCTGATCAAGGTCAACTGCGCCGCCCTGGTCGAGACGCTGCTGCTCTCGGAGCTGTTCGGCCACGAGAAGGGGTCGTTCACCGGCGCGGCGTCGCGCCGTCGCGGGCGCTTCGAGCTCGCCGAGGGGGGAACGCTCTTCCTCGACGAGATCGGGGACATCTCGCCGCGCACGCAGGTCGCGCTGCTCCGCGTCCTGCAGGACAAGACCTTCGAGCGGGTCGGGGGTGTCACGCCGCTGCGCGCGAACGTGCGGATCCTCTGCGCGACCCACCGCGACCTGCGCGCGATGGTTGCCCGGGGCGAGTTCCGGGAAGATCTCTATTACCGGCTCCGGCAGGTCGTCCTGGAGGTCCCCGCGCTGCGCCATCGGCCGCGGGATCTGCCCGCGATCGCGGCCGCGATCCTGGAGAGGATCGGCGGCGAGCGTGGCGTGGCGCCGAAGCGCCTGTCCAGCCGGGCCATCGAGGCGCTGTCGCGGCACGCCTGGCCGGGGAACGTGCGCGAGCTCGAGAACGCCCTTCGCGCCGCGGCGATCTTCGCGGACGGCGAGGTGATCGATCTCGAGGATTTCACGACGAACGTCGAAGGGCTGCGGGAGCTCGACGCCGCGGAGCTGGTGAGCGCTCCGATGACGCCGAGGGCTGGCATGCATCCTGCTTTCGAATCGTCCAGAGAATCGTCCAGAGAATCGTCGAGAGAATCATCGAGAGAGCCGTCCAGAGACGCGCCCAGAGAGCCGTCCAGCGGGCCACGCGCGTCGGCGCCCGATCCGGCGACGCTGGTGGCACATCCCCCGTCGATGCCTGTGGATCGCACGCCGCTGGAGCTCGCGTACGCTCATGTCCGCGGAGGGGTCAGCCTCAGCGACATGAAGCGCGAGATCGAGCGCGAGTGCGTTGCTAGGGCGCTCGACGAGAGTCGTGGGAACATCACACGCGCCGCCGTGCTCCTGGGCATGAAGCGCCCGCGGCTTTCCCAGCTTGTCAAACAGTATGGCTTTGGCGGGACTTCGGAGGATTGAAGTGATGCGAGGTTGCTGGAGGAGTTGGCTGTCGGGGGGCCTCGCGGCGCCTCTGCTGCTGGCGGGCTGCGCGATCGCGTCCCCAGAGCACGAGGAGCAGAGCGTCGAAGCGTGGAGCGATCTCGACCCGATGATCTCCGAAGAAGCGTCCGGAGCGAGCGATGGCACCGACGGCGATGTCGTCGTACCCGTCACCGACTTCGTCGCGCCTGCGTCGCTCCCGCCGCGCGACGTCGCGCCGCCGTCCAGCGGTGACGGCGCGCCCACGACGATCGAGGTGAGATCGCAGGAGCACTGCAACCCGGACCCGCTCCCGTGGAGCCCCAGCAGCGCGGACAGACGCGACGCCGCTCCCTCCGAGAGCGACGGGACGCGCTGAGCCGCGCGCCCGGGCGGCCTGAGCGCGTCCGCGCCCCGGCGCCGCCCGGCCCCGCTCCCCGGCGCGTTTTGCGGTCGCCGCGCGGCTCGCCGCGGTAGCCTTCGCGCGTGGCGCCGCTCGGGATCGATCTCCGCACACGGACGACCCTGGTCTGCGGGGCCCTTGCCCTCGCCATCGCGGCGTCGACGCTGCTGCGAGGTCGCGTCCGCCGCGTCCACCTCTTCTTCGCCGCGTTCGCCGCCGACGTCGGGCTCTGGTACCTCTCGCAGTCGCTCTTCGGCTTCTTCCAGGCCTCGATCTGGGAGCGCTTCACGGCGATCCTCGCCGTGCTGCTCCCGCAGTTCGCGCTGCAGCTCTTCGAGGCGATGATCCCCCATGACCCGGATCGGCGCTCGCGGCTGCTCCGGTTCGCGGGGGTGCTCGTCATCCCGCTGTTCATCCTCGTGCTGGTGAGCCGGGAGCCGGGCTCGTGGCTCGACTGGCTCACGCGCGGCTGCATTTTCCTCTACGTCTTCGCGCTGCTCACCGCGGGGCTGTACACGCTCGGCCAGCGCGGCAAGCAGAGCTCCTCGCGCGCGACGCAGCGCCGCGTGCGGTTCCTCGTGGTGATCGGCGCGCTCGCCGGGCTCGCCAGCGTCGCCGACTTCGCCTGGTTCCTCGGCGCGGAGCCGCCGCCCGTGGGCGCGGCGCTCTCGATCGTGTTCCTGTTCGTCCTCGCCCAGGCCCTCCGTCACGAGCGCCTGCTCGACGCCTACGAGATGCTCGCGCGCCTGCTCGTCGCCACGGCGGTCGCGTTCCTGATCGCGCTGATCTTCTATCTCCTGCTCACGTTCATCGGCGGCTTCAACACGATGTACCTGAACGCGGTGCTCGCCGCGATCGTCATCCTGGTGCTGTTCGACCCGCTGCGGGAGCGCGTCGAGGAGCAGCTCCAGCGCCTCTTCTTGCGGGAGCGGTTCGATCTCGACCGCTCGCTCGCGGAGGCCCGGCGGCGCCTCGTGCACACGCTCGAGGTGGACGAGATGGGCTCGATCGTGATGAGCGCGCTCGAGCAGTCGCGCCGGGTCACGGGGGCGGCGCTCTACCTGCGCGATCAGGACGGGACGGGCTTCGACCGGCTCGCCTCGCTCGGGCCGCGGGTCCCCGAGCGGATCGAGGTGGCGACCGCGAGGGCGCTGCTCGATCGCCTCGATCGCGGGCCGCTCGCGATGGAGGAGCTGGAGCGGGAGGCGCGCGAGCGGCGGGCGCGCCGCAGCCAGAGCGACGCGGACGACGACGGCAACTTCGCGCGGCGGACGGAGGTGCGGCCCCAGGTCCCCGAGGACGCGGTGCTCGCGGCGGCCGAGGTGCTCGGCAGCCTCTGCTCGGGCGTGGTGCTGTGCGCGCGCGACGAGCAGGGCGAGCCGATCGGGCTCCTGGTCGTGGCGGACACGCGCGTGCGCGACGCGTTCTCGCCCGAGGAGCTGACCCTGCTCGAGACGCTCGCCGCGCAGATCGGCGTCGTGCTGGAGAACTCGCGGCTCTACGCGCAGATGAAGGAGCGCGACCGGCTCGCGCTCCTCGGCCAGATGGCGGCCGGGCTCGCGCACGAGATCAGGAACCCGCTCGGCGCGATCAAGGGGGCGGCGCAGCTGCTCGCCGATCCCGTGCCGGAAGCGCAGATCGACGCGGCGTCGCGCGAGTTCCTCGGGATCATCCTCGAGGAGGTCGATCGGCTCGATCGCGTCGTGGGCTCGGTGCTCGATCTGGCGCGGCCGGCGCAGGGCTCGGTCGTCCCGACCGACGTGAACGCGATCGTGCGCCGCACTCTGCAGGTGCTCTCGATCGAGCGCAGGAACGATCAGCTCGAGGTCGAGGTCACGCTCGATCCCGGCCTCCCCCGCGTCGCCATCGATCCAGAGCAGCTGCGGCAGGTGCTGATGAACCTGTTCCGCAACGCCGTTCAGGCCATGAAGGGCCGGGGCAAGGTGGTGATCTCGACGCGCGTCCGCTTCGGCCGCGGCACGCGGCCCGGCTCGGGCTCGGACGAGCCGTTCGTCGAGCTCAACGTCACAGACAACGGCCCCGGGATCTCCCAGAAGGTGCTCGCGAACATCTTCCTGCCGTTCTTCACGACGAAGGACAAGGGGACCGGGCTCGGCCTGTCCATCAGCCAGCGCATCGCGCAGAGCGCCGGCGGCCGCATCGAGGTCCGGTCGTACGAGGGGAAGGGGAGCACCTTCGCCGTGATCCTCCCCGCCGCCGTCGACAAGCTGAGCGCGCCGCAGCCATCGCCCGCGGCGCTGGCGCCCGCCGAGCCGGCCCCTCAGGAGCGGCCCGGCTGAGGCCGGTGTGCCCGGGAAGCGGCCGCGTCATCTGGGCGCGTGCGCGCTCCGCGCGTCGCGTTGCGTCGGGCAGGGCGCTCAGCCGTAGCGCGAGGTCATGAGCCGCTCGAGCGCGGGATGCTCGCGCACGAGCGCGAGCGTGTGCTCGGCGTGTCCGTGCGCGTAACCGTTGCCGATGTAGAGATCCACATCCTTGCCGATCCCCTCGGCCCCCAGGGCGGCGGCGGTGAAGCTCGTGCTCATCGCGAAGAAGTACGTCTTGCCGCGATCGCGCGTGGCGACGATCGCGCTGAGCTCCACGCCTGGGACGTTCACGCACGAGAGCGTGAGGTCGGCGCCCGCGTCGCCGGTGAACGGCAGCACGGCGTCGCGCACGGCGAGGGGGTCGCGCGCGTCGAGGACCGCGACGTGGTCGCAGATCGCGAGCGAGCGCAGATCGGCGGCGAGCCCCGGCGACGCCTCGATCCCGATGACGCGCCCGGCGCGGCCGACGCAGCGCCGCGCCTCGGCCGCGCACAGGAGGCCCGATTTTCCGCCCGCGCCGAGCACCACGACGCTGTCGCGCGGGCCGGCGAGGCGCGCCACCTGAGGCGCCGCGCCGGCGACGTCGAGCAGCGCGAGGGCGAGCCGCTCGGGCATGTCGGTCGGCATCCGGGCGAGCGGCGCCGACCCGAAGAGGATCGCGGTGCCCTCGACGTCGATCTGCGCGGACGCGGGCCGCACGGCGATGATCCGGCGGAGCGAGAGCGGCGTGAGCGAGAGCGACGCGAGCGTCGCGACGCGATCGCCGACGGCGACGCCGCGGTGCTCGGCGAGCGAGCCGACCCGACGCACGACGCCGAGCAGCATGCCGCCCGAGCCGGTGACCGGGTTGTGCTGCTTGCCCCGGCGCGCCACCGTCTCGAGGACGAGCTGGGCCACGCCGTCCGGGCTGCCGCCGGAGGCCTCCTCCATCTGGCGGAAGCTCGCGGCGTCGATGTTCAGCGTCTGCACATCGACGACGATCTCGGTCTCGAAGTGGCGCGAGGCGTCGGCGTCCAGCCGCTCTGCCGGCTGCGGCATGGCCCCCGGTGGATCGAGCACGCGGTGCGTGCCCAGCGGATCGCCTGCGGGGAGGGGGGGTCGCGTCGCTTGGGAGCTCACGCCGAGGCCGTTCAACATGCCGGGCTCGAAAGCAAGGGCAATGAGCCGAGCGCCCGCAGGATTCCTCGCTGAGGCGGCCCGGCGCACCGTCCGGGGCCAGCGGGCCCCCGAAACCGGCGGTGCCGACCGTTTCGACGGAGCCAATCGCCCTCTTTCCTTCAAATTGGATACACTTGCGTGCGCCGAGTACGTTGGCCCCTACCCCCGCGGCCCCTGTGGCGGCCGAGGGAGGGGGGCCGGCGCGATGCGTCAGGATCGGACGAGCCGACTCATTTGAAAGAACGGACCGGATCTCTTGACCACCTTTGCTCGGTGAAACTAAGCTTTGCCCCCTGCTGGCGCTCTCGTAAGCGCACGAAGGTTTTTACTCCCTGCGATGGATAACCACGCTCCCAAGGTGTCGGCAACGCGGCAACTAGCGTTGCGCTTCATCTCCGGGAAGTACCAAGGCGGCGAATTCCCCCTCGGGGAGCAGCAGGAGATCGTCGTGGGTCGCTCCAGCGACCTCGACATGGTCCTCGTCGAGGACATGGTCTCCCGGCGCCATGCCCGGATTGCCTGCACCGAACAGTCGATTGTGATCGAGGATCTCGGCTCGACGAACGGGACGTTCGTCAACGGCGAGAAGATCAAGAAGACGACCCTGAAGGAGGGCGATCGGGTGCTCATCGGCACCAGCATCCTCAAGGTCGTCTCCACCGACCCGGGCGCGCCGCCGGCGCGGAAACGGATGGACGAGCCATCGCTGAGGAGCGGTCAGACCCGGTCGATGTCCGGGTCGATCGACGAGATCCCGCTCCCGGATCTGCTGCAGCTCTTCGGCACATCGAAGAAGAGCGGCGTCCTCGTGGTCCGCTCCGACGACGACGTCGGCAAGATCTACCTGCGCAAGGGCATCGTGACCTTTGCGACCATCAACGATCTGACCGACGTCCCGCCGCTGAAGAGCGTCTACCGGATCCTCACCTGGGCCGGCGGGACGTTCGACCTCGAGGCGGCCGAGGAGCGGGTCATGACCGGCGAGATCAGCGCGACGGTGCAGGAGCTCCTCATGGAGGGGCTCCGGCAGATCGACGAGCTGAACAACATCCGCCACCAGCTCCCGGACCTGTCGGCGCGCCTGGTCATCCCCCAGCCGCTCAAGCCGCAGCTCCGCGATCTCTCGCCCGTCGATCTCGACGTCCTCCAGGTCGTCTTCAACCACGGGCACCTCGCGATGGTCCTCAACAAGAGCCCCGCGACGGATCTGGAGACCGCGCAGTCCGTGTTGAAGATGATCAACGCGGGCTACCTCCGCGCCGAGTGAGCCGGTGGGCGCACGGCGTCGCGAGGCCGCGCAAGGCGGCCGATCGCGGCGGCGCGCGCGGCGCTCGGCTGAACCGAGCTCGATAGGTCAGGGGAGCGCGGTCGACAGCGCGCCCTCGCGCGCCGCGCTCCCGAGGGCGCGGCGCGCCGGGCGGCAGCGCGGCGTCAGGACTGCGACGCGCCGCGCTTCGCGGGGTCGGTCGCCTTGCTCGCGAGGCGGAGCGACACGGCGCGGGCGTGCGCCTGCAGGCCCTCGGCCAGGGCCAGCTTCTCGATGATCGGGCCTTGCGCCCGGAGCGCCGCGCTCGAGTACCGGATGAGGCTCGCGCGCGTCACGAAGTCGTAGACCCCGAGCGGCGCGCCGAAGCGGGCTGAGCCGCCGGTCGGGAGGACGTGGGACGGCCCCGCGAGGTAGTCGCCCGCGGCGACCGGGGTGAGGTCGCCGAGCAACGCGGCGCCGAGCGTGCCGATCTCCGAGAACAACCCCTCGGCGTCGGCGACGTGGAAGGCCACGTGCTCGACCGCGAGCTGATCGGCGATCTCGGCGAGGCGAGCGCGCGAGCCGACGACCAGCGCCGCCGCGTGCGTCGAGAGCGACGCCTGCACGATCGCGCGCCGCGTGAGCTCGGGGAGCGCCGCGTCGAGCTCGCGGGCGACCGCCTCCGCCAGCTTCGCGGAGGTCGTCGCGAGCAGGGCGTAGGACGCCTCGTCATGCTCGGCCTGCGAGAGCAGATCGGCGGCGACGAGCCGGGGATCCGCGGATTCGTCGGCGAGCGCGAGGATCTCGCTCGGCCCGGTGATGCCGTCGATCGACACGTCCCCGAAGACCAGCTTCTTCGCGCACGCGACGTACGCGTTGCCGGGCCCCACGATCTTGTCGACCGGCGCGAGCTCCGGGAGCCCGTAGGCCATGGCCGCGATCGCCTGCGCGCCGCCCGAGTCGAGCAGGGTCGTCACGCCGGAGAGGTGCGCCGCGGCGAGCGTGGCGTCGTCGGCCGACGGGCTCGCGAGGACGATCTCCCGCACGCCGGCGATGCGCGCGGGGATGGCCGACATGAGCACGCTGGAGGGGTAGCGGGCCTTGCCGCCCGGCGCGTAGACGCCGACCCGGCGCAGCGGGCGCACCCGCATGCCCAGCAGGACGCCCTCCTCCTCGTAGCTGAAGCCGGCCTGCAGCGCGGGCCCGTTCGCCGTCACGTTCGCGGGGCCGAGATCGCCCGCGTCGCGCTGCCGCTCATGGTAACGCGCGATCCTCGCTGCCGCGGTCTCGAGCGCGGCGCGGACCTCCGGCGAGAGCCTCGCGAGCGCCTCGGCTCCGCCGAAGCCGCCCTCCGCCTCGGGGCCTGCGTGGCGGACGAGCGCCTTCGACGTCCTCCGCTCGAACTTCTCGATGTAGCTGAGCACGGCGGACGTCCCCCCGCGCCGCACGTTGTCGATGATCTCGGTCACGGCCGGCGTGACGTTCGCGAGGTCGCCCGTGCCGCGGGTGCGCAGGGCTGACAGGGTGGACTCGAACTGAGGCGAACCTTCGATGTAGATGGGCAGCATGGCTTGAGTTGGACCGGCGCGGTGGAATCTCCGCGTGGACGGCGACACCCCCTACCACACCACCCCGGCCGCTGGTACGTCGGCCGCGCCGCTGCAATCGCGGCGCGCGCTGCGGCAGTGCATCGCGGCCGCGGCAGCGCATCGCGGCGGCTGCCGCGCGTCGCTCCCCGAGTTCCCCGGCCTGAGCGGATCGAGTAGGGTCGCCCGATGCGGTCCGGCTCGTTTGGTCTCGCCTCCACCGCGCTCTCGGTCGTGCTCCTCGCGCTGGCGCCTGCCGTGCTCGTCGGTTGCCCGGAGAACTCCTGCTTCCTCAAGATCTGCCAGGGCAGCAGCTGCCGCTGCTCGATCTCGTCGTGCAGCGACGGCGCCGGCTTCGACACGAAGCAGAACCGCTGCCGGTGCCTGAAGGGCTACCTCTCGGTCGCGGGCCAGTGCCTCACGCCCCAGGCGGCGAACGCCTACTGCGGCGTGGGTCGCCACTACGAGGCCGGCGGGTGCGTTCCCGATCGCTGCCGGCCCGGCGACGAGATCGACCAGAGCACGGGCTACTGCGTGTCGCGCGAGCAGGTGGCGACCAACATCGGCGTCGCGGTCGGCGCCGGGCAGAAGCTCGGGTGCCCACCTGGCCAGGAGCTCATCGTCGACGGTCCGACCGCCGCGTGCGTACCGCTCTCGCAGACCTGCGCGCGCGACGAGGTCTGGACCGGCCAGGCGTGCGCGAAGGTCGGGCGCTGCCCGACGGGCGCGATGTGGGATCCCGCGCTCGCGCAGTGCGTCCAGTACGCGCAGGGCTCGGGGGAGAGCGGGCTCACGGTCAACGTCGGGCAGTGGGCGTCGGCGAACTACGGGCCCGACGGCGGCATGGGCACGAGCGGCTTCTGCGGCGCCTTCGCGAAGAAGCCGTACAGCTTCGGGATCGTCGAGGGGGCCTCGGCCTACGTTCGCGCCACGGTGATGATGTCCTTCCCGGAGGGCGAGATCGCCCGCGGCGTCGTGCAGGCGGTGACGGTGTTCGACGCGAGCGGGAACCCCGTGCCGCCGCGCGGCGCCGCGGAGGTCGATGCGGCGGCGCGCAACATCTTCGGCACGCTCGTCCTGGGCGGCGGGCGGGCGAGCGCGCCGACCTCGTCGACGACCGTCCGCTGCGCGGTCATCCACGCCGGAAAGCCGCAGCCGGTGCCCGCCGTGGGTGGACTTTGAGCGAGGCTCACCCGCTCGGCGACGCGCGTTGCCGGGCGGGATTCAGCGCCTGCGCCTCACATCCTCGACAGCGTGCTCACGACGCGCGTGGCGGGGAGGGCGCTGAGGCCGACGCAGCTGACGACCTTGCCGCGCTCCACCACGAAATTGCTCGTGGAAGGCTCGATCTTCGCGAACTCGACGCTCAGGCGGGCCCCGTCGAAGCTCGCGCGCAGGGGGTGGCCCTCCACCGCGCTGCGGACGTCCTGGCAGGTGCCCCTGGAGCGGGCCGGATCGAACTTGCGCGACTCGGGGGCGATGAAGCGGAGCCGGTCCTCGACGGCGAACACCCCGGTCTCGCCGGCTATCTCGCGCAGCGAGAAGCGGGCCTCGCCCTCGGCATAGTCCTGAGGCGCGAACTGCTCCGGGCGGCGGACCCGGAACTCGAGCGACTCGCCGGCAAGGACGGCCTCGAGCTCGCGCCCGTTGCCGACCCACAGGCCGGTCAGGCTGGCGAGCGGCGACGGCTGCGGCTGCTCCGCGCTCGCCGCCGGGGTGGTGCTGCTCGCGCTGGCCGCCGGGCGCTGCTCTCTCGACGAGACGGCCCGCCGGCGACCCTCGCGCGGCCTGTCGAGCACGCCCAGCCCGAGCAACGCGGCGGCCCCGCCGAACATCACGAGGGCCCCGGCGCCGATCGCGAGCCACGAGCCGCGCGGGCGTTGCGACCCCGCAGGCCCGCTGGCCAGCGCGGCGCCCGACGGCGACCGCAGCCCCTCGCGGACCTCGTCGACCGTCGTGGCCGCGGGCGGCGGCGGGCGGCTCGACGCGCCGAGCGGCGCGGCGGCCGCGGCAGGCGCAGGGTGGGCGATCGCGTCGAGCGCGGCGAGCAGCTCCTCGCAGCTGGCAAAGCGATCCGCCCGTTCCTTGGCGCACGCCTTCTGGAGGAAGGCGTCGAGCGCCGGAGGGACGTCGTGACGCACGGCGCTGACCAGGGGGAGCGGCGCCTCCGCGTGCTGCCGCATGATCTCGATGTCGCTCTCGGCGTCGAACGGCACCTGACCCACGAGCATCTCGTAGAGCACGACGCCCAGCGCGTAGATGTCCACCCGCTTGTCGAGGTCGCGGCGCCCGAGGACCTGCTCCGGCGACATGTAATAGAGCGAGCCGATGATCCCCTTGGTCAGCCCGCGCCCCGCGAGCGCGTCCGCCTCGGCCTTGGCGATGCCGAAGTCGGTGACCTTCGCGACGCCGTCCTTGCCGCGGATGAGCACGTTCGCCGGCTTGAGATCGCGGTGGATCACCCCCTCGCGGTGCGCGGCCGCGATGCCGGAGGCGATCTGGCGGAAGATCGAGAGCGCCTCGGGCAGGGGCATCCGCCGGCGCTCCTCGGCGTACCTGGCGAGCGTCTGCTCGAGGCTCTCGCCGTCGATGTACTGCATGACGAGCCAGAGGTCGTCTCGCTCCGCCACCACCGCCTTCAGGTGGACGACGTTCGGATGATCGATCTGCGCGAGCGCGCGGCCCTCGGCGAGCGTCCGCGCGCGCACGTCCGGCCGGTGCCCGAGCTCCTGGCGCACCGCCTTCAGCACCACGTGCAGGCCGGTGTGGACGTCCCGAGCGAGGTAGACGACGCCCATGCCGCCCTCGCCGAGCACCCGCTCGACCACGTACTTCTGATCGACGAGCGTCCCCGCCGGCAGGTGGCCGCCCGGCGCGCGCCGCGGCAGCGAGCCCGCCAGCGGCGCGGGGACGATGTGAGGCGCGTGGACGTTCGCCGCGGGCCCGTTCGCACCGCCGGCCGCGAGGTCCGAGAGGCTGGCCCTGTGCGCCGGATCCTCGGGCACCAGCGCGCCCAGCAGCGGCTGCCCAGGGACGGTCGTCCGCGGGCCGGGCGCAGGAGGCGCCGAGGTCGCCGCGCCGGCGCCCGCCTCCTTCGCGGTCAGCGACGCGCCGCACGCCACACAGAACCGGGCGGAGCCGGGGTTCTCGGCGTTGCATACGAGGCACCTGGCCATGGCGCGGTCAGCTCGATCCGCGGCGCGCCCGGCGAGCAGCGCGCCGTGGAGGTTACGTCAGGTCCAGTGGCCCGCGCGGAGCGCCGCGGAGTCGATGGTCTTGATCTTCGGCGCGAGCGCCTCGCGGAAGATGGCCTCGTCGTCGTCGTCGAGGCCGCTCTCTCCGAAGCCGGACGCGACCTCCATCGAGGTAGCGAGGATGCGCAAGAACTGCTGGAAGCTCGACGCGCAGAGCTCCGGCTTGAGCGACTCGGTCCCCGTCATACAGGTGAACACGGGGCAGTCCCCCTCGGCGTCGAGCTTCGAGATGTCGAGGAAATAGGGATCTCCCAGCAGGGCGCTGCGGGCGATGAGGATCCAGCTCTTGCGCCAGCCCGCGAGGGAGCTGTCGCCGCCGTTCGCTTGCTGCTCGGCCGCGAGCTTCTCGGAGGGGATGAGGCGTACACGCTCGACCGGGGTCACCGTCTCGACGTCGAGCGGGTCGGCCTCCTGCAGGAAAGCGCGGTACCTCGCGGGCACCCGCAGCGTCTTGCGCAGCTCTTCCACAGCCGCTGGAGCCGCCTTTCCGAACCTCGCAGGGATGCCTCTTCGGACAAAGGCATCCTTGAGCGCCGTAACCGACTCGGCAAGGTCGCTATCCACCGAACATCCCTTCCTTTGCAAGTCCACCGGGACAGCCCGCTGGGCGGGCGCCCTCATCGCTTCGAAACCACTCCGCTCCCGGGGAGAGCACCGGCGCGCACCCGGAGGAATACCCCGCGCCGGGCCAGGTAGTGTAACAGAAAAACGATGGTCGACGTTGCGTACGCTGAGAGTCGATTCCGGCCCCCCGAAATCGCCCATCGGTACGGTCCGTGCGTGCACCTGCTCGATGACCCGCTCGCATGGACTCTGCTGGCTCGAGCCTGCTCCCCGGAGACGGTCCAGCCCGACGTCGGGCGCCTCGTCGGGGTTCTCTACCAGAACCTGGCGCGCGCCGTCCTCGCCGCCGAGCTGGGGCGCGCGCGCGTCGACATCCCGACCCGGATGATCTCCTCCCACCCGGAGGCCGTGTATCGCGGCGCCGCGCTGTCGCGCGCGACCAAGGCCGTCACCGTGGGCATCGCGCGCGCCGGGACGATGCCCTCCCAGGTCGTCTACGAGCTCTTGAACGAGGTCCTCGACCCCGCGCTGGTCCGGCAGGATCACCTGTTCATGAGCCGGCAGACGAACGAGCAGGGCGAGGTCGTCGGCGCGACCTGGCACGACGCCAAGATCGGCCGCGACGTCGAGGGGCGCCACGTGCTCTTCCCCGATCCGATGGGCGCCACCGGCTCGTCCATGGTCAGCGCCATGACGTACTACAAGACCGCGCTCGAGGGGCGGCCGGCCAAGTGCATCGCCATGCACCTCATCGTGACGCCCGAGTACATCCGCCGCGTCACCGAGGCGCACCCGGACGCCATCATCTACGCGCTCCGGCTCGATCGCGGCCTCTCGCCGGCGCGCGTCCTCAAGACCGAGCCGGGCACGCACTGGGACGAGGAGCGCGGCCTGAACAGCATCCAGTACATCGTCCCGGGCGCCGGCGGCGTCGGCGAGATCCTCAACAACGCCTGGCTGTGAGCGCGAGGGCGTCGCCGCGGCGGCGCCCCGTCCGCGCCGACGCCGTGGCAGGCGCGGCCACCTCGCACGCCCGCTGTCAGCGGCCGCGCTTCGAGCGGCGGTTGTGGCCGGCGGCGAGCGCGCGGTAGTCGATGTCCGCGTGCGGCCGGCTCACGGCGGGGCGCAGATCGCTGCAGAGCCGCGTGAGCTCCGCGACCATCGCGCCGAGATCGCTCGCGCCCGCGGCCCTGCGCTGCGCGAGCTCGCCGTAGGCGGCCGCGAGGGACGCGATGCCCTTGCCGGAGACGTGCCCGCGGCGCGACAGATCGACGTAGCTCCGCGCGAGCGCGACGCTGTCGAAGTTGTGGGCGACGACCAGCGACTGCGCGACGCGGAGCACGGCGTGCGCCGCGATCCGGCCGTCCTCGTGGAGGACGAACGCCGCCTGCAGGTAGTTGTAGAAGGGGACGACCCGGTCGCCGAAGATCCGGAAATCCGAGGGCGAGGACTGGCGGTCGAGGTGGATCAGGATGCGCTCGACGACGGGGCCCTTCTCGACGTAGCTCGCGAACCGGATCGCATCGACGATGGTGTCGTCGTAGGCGTGCCCGAGCCGCATCACCTCGCCGAGCTCCAGCGGGGTGACCCGGCCCTCGCAGACGTCCGCGTACAGCGAGTAGACGAACGCGTCGGCCTCCGCGTCGTCCCCGAGCAGCACCTCGCGGATGAGCGCGCCGCTCTGGTCGCGCTGATCCGCGAGCTCGCAGCGCCGCTGGAGCAGCGCGGGCAGCTTGTAGCCGAGCTGCCCGCGCAGCGCGCGGAAGCGCAGCCGGAGGATGTTCTGCAGGTTGGGCTTCAGCGTGAGCGACGCCCAGCGCGCGCCGTCGAGCCGCAGCTTCTGCTCGATGCGGGAGCGGAGCTGCTCCGGGCTGCCCGAGAGGATGTGGGTCTCGACGCCCGCGCGGCCGAGCTCGCGCAGGAGCGACCCCGCGCCCGGCACGGTGCGCTTCTGATCCGGCCGCTCGATCGCGGTCCGCACGAGGTCGCGCAGCGTGTCGAAGTCGGTCCGGAGGTAGGTCTTGTCGAGGTCCCACCGCGCGATGAACGGCGCGCGCGGCGGCGACGCCGCTGCGTTCGCCGGCGAACCGGCCCCTCGCGATCGTTCCTCGTCGTTCACCGTCTCTCGCTCAGCGCGCCATCCACTCGCGCCGCATCTTGTCGAGCGACTGCACCACGTCGCTGTCGGCGCCTTGCCGGGCGAGGTCCATCGCCTCGCGGAGGTACATCGACGCCTCGCCCGTGCGCTCGCGCTGGTGCGCCACGTGCGCCAGCGCGCCCAAGACGAGCGCGCGATCAGGCCCGCCTGGGCCGGCGAGGTCGAGCGCCTCGCGCAGCACGCCGTCGGCGTCGGTCAGATCGCCGGCGCGCGCGAGCGCCTCGCCGAGCTTCCGGCTGAAGATCAGGACGGCGCGCACCGGATCGTCGAGCTCGCCCCGGAAGATCTCCCGCCGCGCCAGATCGAGGCCGCGGCGCAGCGCGAGCACGCTGCCGGCGCTGTCCCCGCGCGCGGCGGAGCGGTCCGCCGCCTGCTCGAGGAGCATCAGCGCGACGAACGCGTTCTGCGCGTGGTAGGCGTGGATCGCCTGCACCTCGAGCGGCAGCGCGAGCGGGTCGCCCGCGCTGTCGAACGTCGCCTTGGCGTGCAGATCGCGCCGGACGCCGGCCGGGATCGTCGCGAGCGTCACGTCGCGGAGCAGCGGGTGCGCCGTGCGGATGCCGCTCGAGTGCTCCTCGATCATGCCCGCCGCCGCGAGCTTGCCGAGCAGGTCGTCGAAGGCGCGGATGTCCGGGAGCAGACGCTGCAGCGTGGACCGGTCCGCCGCGTCGCCGATGACGGCGAGCGCCTGCAGCGTGCGGCGCGCGTCCTGCGGCAGCCGCTCGATCCGCGCGGCGACGAGGTCGGCCATCCGCGCGGGCGGATCGCTGCCCCCCTCGAGCGTGTAGCGGACCAGCTGGTCGATGTAGAGCGGCGGCACCGTCGCGGCCTCGCCGCCGAGGACGGCCGGCGTCGCCGCGCTCGCCGGCAGGGCCAGCGGGGTTTGATCCGCCGCGGCGCCGTCCAACGGGTCGCGCCGCGGCGACAGCCGCAGGCCGCCCATGCTCGGGGGCGTCTTGCGGGCGGCGCGGTGGTCCAGGCCCACGCTGCCGCGGAGGAGCGAGAGCGCGATGTCCTTCGGAAGGCCGCCGAGCGCGCGCACGGCGCCGCCCCACTCGGGCTCGAAGCCCGGGGTGTGGCTGGCGACGATGAGCAGCGCCGCGAGCGGCGGCTCCGCGATCACGTCGGTGAACGCGTTCCGGCTCGCGCCGTCGACGGCGTGCAGGTCGTCGATCGCGAGCAGGACCCGGTGCGGGAAGGCGGTCTGCTGCGCGCGAGAGAGCGCCCAGCGCAGGGCCTCCGCGGCGATGAAGCGGCGATCGTCGGGCGAGAGGCCCCCCGCCGTCGGCTTGTTCCAGGCGTGCCTGCGCACGTCGCTCCCGCGGTCGCCCTTGCCGAAGATCTCGAGCAGCCCGCGCCGCGCCTCCGGCGTCGCGCCGCTCCAGTTCGACGCGTTGCCGCCGTCGGGCGGGAGCTCGGCGAGCCCGGCGATCGCCCAGCGGAGCGCGTAGTAGCCGACCTCCGCGCCCCACGGGTCCGGGCCGGTCTGGATGACGATGTCGCCCCGGCTCGCGGCGACGTCGAGGAACTCGCGGAGGAGCCGGGTCTTGCCGACGCCGTGCTCGCCGACGATGCGCGCGGCGACGACCGAGCCCTCGACGTCGGCGAGGCAGGTGTCGAGCCACGCGAGGTCGTCCTCGCGCGCCGCGAACGGGAGCGGGAGCGGGGGGGCCGAGGGGGCGCGATCGCGCCGGGCGGCCTGGGGCGCCGCGCGCGGCGCAGGGGCGGGCGAGTGGGCCTGCGCGATCCTGGCGCCGCACTCGCCGCAGAACTTCTGGCCGCGCGGCACGATGGCCCGGCACGAGCCGCAGATGACGGTCGCGTCGGCGAACGAGAAGCGCCCCGAGGGGGTGTCGAACGTCCCGAGCGCCGCGCGCAGCGCCGCCGCGAACTCGTCCGCCGACTGGTAGCGCCGCGCGGCGTCCTTCTCGAGCGCCCGGAGCGTGACCTCGACGAGCGGCTCGGGGATCTCGCGCTCCGGCGCGAGCAGGGCGGGATCGGGCGGCGGCAAGGAGAGGTGCATCAGCACCACCTGCGTCGGCGATTCCGCCTCGAACGGGAGCCGGCCGGTCAGCAGCTGGAACAGGATGACGCCGCACGCGTAGAGGTCGCTCCGCGCGTCGATCGGATCGCCGCGCCCCTGCTCCGGGGCCATGTAGTCCGGGGTCCCGCAGACGATGCCGGGGCTCGTGATGTTCGTCGTCGCGACCTCCCCCTTCAGCTTCGCGAGGCCGAAGTCGACGACCTTCACGAAATCGCCGCCCGAGCGCATCGGCTCGAGCACGATGTTCTCGGGCTTGAGATCGCGGTGGATGATGCCGAGGTGGTGCGCCTCGGCGAGCGCGGCGAGCACCTGGCAGAGGATGTCGACGATGCGGCGGAACGGGAGCGGGCCGTCCTCGTAGACGACGCGGGCGAGGTCGCGCCCGCGCAGGAACTCCATGACGAGGTAGAGCTGCCCGCCGTTCTTACCGAAGTCGATGACCCCGACCGAGTTCGGGTGGTTGAGGCGGCTCGCGGCGCGCGCTTCGGTGATGAACCGGACCGACGCGCTCTCGTCGCCGAGCAGGTGGGGATGGATGATCTTGACGGCCACGGTGCGCCCCAGGGCCTTCTGCTCGGCCCTGTACACGCGGCCCATGCCGCCCACCCCGACGAGCTCCAGGATCACGTAGTTGCCAGGGAGCGTCGTCCCGATCAGCGGATCGTCGGACGTCCGGTTGAACTCCGAGATCGGGAAGCCGCACACCGGGCAGAATTTGTGCGCCTGCTCGCACGGATTCGCGCATTGCGGGCAGACCACTGTGGACACGCGCGGGACCTTACCACGTTCGGGATAGCGATTGGAGTCGAGGTCTCCCTCGGCCCGAGGGGGCGCCGTCTGGAGGGGGCGGGGAGGCTCGTCCAGCCGTCTGTTAGGTCCTGGATCCTTCTTGGGGTAACCTCGGGCGCGATGGTTACGCCTCGCCTACGTCTCGGTCAGCTCCTGGTCGACGCGCGGATGATCACCCAGGACGCCCTCGAGAGGACCCTGGAGCAGCAGCGCACGGATGGCCGGCGGCTGGGGACGCTCCTTGTCGAGCAAGGGCTCATCAACGAAACCCAGCTGACGCAGATCCTGTCGCACCAGCTCGCCGTCCCCTGGGTGTCGCTCCTGCACATCGAGTTCTCGCGGCAGCTGCTCAACCTCGTCCCGCACGACGTGGCCGAGCGCTACTGCCTCGTCCCGATCTACGTTCGTCACGTCCGCAACCAGGGCGAAACGCTGTACGTCGCGATGGACGATCCGACGAACGAGGACGGCATGAAGGAGTGCATGGCGTTCTCCGGCCTGCCCGTGCGCGCGATGATCGCTCCGCCGAGCGACATCCGGAACGCCATCCGCGTCTATTACGGAGCGCGCGCCCGCTCGGCGCCGCCGCCCGCGCCCGCGAAGCAGGCCCAGGTGAGCGAGCCGCAGTCGCGGGCGCGCCCCGCCGACCCGCCGCCTTCGTCCGAGCTCTCCGGAGCGCCCGAGACCGCGCGCCACGCGGAGGACACGCCGCTGACGCCATCGACGCCGGAGCCCTTGCTGCTCACCAGGCCCGCCATGCGATCCGGGGCGCGGCTGGTCGAGGACGCGGGGCCGGCGATCGAGACCTCCGACGTCGACCCCTCCGACGTGGGCGTCATGGATGACGAGCTGGCGTGGGAAGCGCCTCGCCCCGCGGCCAAGGAAGCCCGCAGCTCCCCGGAGGAGCGGCAGATCCGCGGCCGACCGGACGAGCGCTCGCGGCCGACGTTGAAGGTCGCGCCGACGCCCGAGCTGCTCGCGGCGGCGCAGGCGGCACGATCCGCGCAGCCCGCGCAACCTGCGCAGCCAGCGCAGGCGCAGTTCACGCAGGCGGCGCAGGCGCAGTCCACGCAGGCGGCGCAGGCGCAGTCCACGCAGGCGCAGGCAGCGCAGCCGGAGCGCCGGAAGACGATGCGCCCGAGCTCCGCACCGGGGCCCGTCGCGGCGTCCGCCGCCGACGCGGCGCCGAGCATGGACGGGGCGCCGACGTCGAGCACGCCAGCCGCGGCCCTCCTCGGCGCGGTGCTCGGACGCGCCAGCGCTGCGGCGCGCACCGTCCCGGAGAGCGTGCCCGACTACGGCGACGAGCCCCCGAGCGAGCGCGAGGTGCGCAACATCCCCGCGCCGCAAGGCCGCGGTCGCCGGCGGATGGTCTCGCTCACCCTGCTCGACGGGACGACGATCACGCTCCCCGCGCGCGGGTCCAAATCCCAGCAGCAGCCGCAGCAGCAGCGAAAAGAAGCCCCGTCCCCCCGCGCCACCGCGCAGTCCGAGCCGCCTCCTCCTCCCACGGCGGACGACTCGGGCCTCACCGCGCGCGATCTGGTCTCCGCGCTGCGCGCGGTGTCCCACGGCGCCGACGCGAGCGAGATCCTCGGCAACAACGTGCGCTGGGAGGCGATGTTCGCCGCGCTCCTGTCGCTGATGCTCAAGAAGCACCTCATCGCCGACTGGGAGTTCGTCGACGAGCTGAAGAAGATCTGACGCGAAGCAGGAGCTCGGTCCCCGCCGCCGGCGCGCCGCGCGCATCTTTCGACGTGGCACGTGGCACGTGGCACGTGGCACGTGGCGCGCGGCGCGCTCGCGAACGGAGGCCGTCAGCGCGCCTCCCGCGCCGCGCCAGCGCGGATCAGCGCGTCGATGTCCCCTTCCGAGAAGCCCGCGTCGCGGAGCACGGCGCGCGTGTGCTCGCCGGCCCGAGGCGCCGGCGCGAACGCGGCGCCCGCCGGCGTGACCGGCGTCCTCAGCTGGGGGATCCGGCCGCGCGGCGAGGCGATCTCGAACAGGAGATCGCGCGAGGCGAGGTGGGGATCCGCCGCGGCGCTCCGCGGATCGAGGACCGGCTCGAGGCAGCAGTCGCGCTCGGCGGCGAAGGTCTCCCACTCGGCGCGCGTCCTCTCCCGAACGACGGCGGCCAGCTTGCGCTTGAGCTCGGCCTGGTGCGGCCCGGGGACGAGCGCGCTCGGGTCGGGATCGAGCCCGGCACCCTCGCAGAACGAGGCCCAGAACTTCGGCTCCAGCGCGGCGAGGGCCATCGCGTGCCCGTCCTTCGAGAGGTAGGTGTTGTACGGCGCGAGCCCGCCGGTGAGCGGCGCGCCGCCCGCCGCGCGCGCCGTCTCCCCGGCCGCTTCTCCCCCGCGCGCGAGCGCGGCGGCGAGCGTGGGAAGGGCGAAGCCGAGCACGCCGTCGGTCATGGCGATGTCGAGCACCGCGCCCTGCCCGGTCCGCTCCCGCTCGCGCAGCGCGGCGAGGATGGCGATCACGCACCACATCCCGCCGCTCATGTCGGCGACCTGGAAGCCCGGCACCTGCGGCGGCCCCTCGGCGGGCCCCTGCGCGCCGAGGACCCCCGCGCGCGCGATGTAGTTCAGATCGTGCCCCGCGCGCGCCGACAGGGCGCCCGTCTGACCGTAGCCGGTCAGCGCGCAGACGATGAGCCGCGGGTTGTCCGCGCGCAGCGCCGCGTGACCGAGCCCGAGCCGATCGAGCACCCCCGGGCGGAACTGGTCGAAGAGCACGTCGTAGCCGGCGACGAGCCGGCGGAAGGCGTCGCGACCCTCAGGCGCCTTCAGATCGAGCAGGGCGCTGCGCTTGCCGCGGTTCAAGAGCTGGAACGCCGCGGATTCTCCGGCGATCTGCGGGGGGAGCTGGCGCAGGAAGTCCCCGCCGGCGACGTCCTCGATCTTGTCCACCGTCGCGCCGAGATCCGCGAGCACGAGGGTCGCGAAGGGGCCTGGCAAGAGCCTCGAAAGATCGAGGACGCGCGTGTCGGTGAGAGGGCGCACGGCGGCTTTCCTGTCGTTGCGCGAGATCCGTCGAGGGATCGAGCGTATCGAGGAATGATGAGCGAAGGGCGCGCCGCGCGCAGAAGGCACCCGAGGTTGGCTGCGGCGGATGCAGGGGCTGCGATCCACAAGCGAGCCGTCAGCCCCCGTGGCGCGCGCGGCGGCGCGGCGGGCTCGCCGGATCTCCGCCGGCGCCTGGATCAGCCCGCGTTGAGCTGGAACAGCTTCGGGAGCTTCATCGCGAGCATCTGGTTGCCCGTGACCTTCAGCTTGCCCGCGAAGAAGAGCTGCATCGAGTTGGCCTGCGGGTTCTCGTGCAGCTTCTGGAAATCCTCGCTGCTGAGCGAGATCGTGACATCCGCGTTGCCAGGGTTGCCCGAGGAGAGCTTGGGCCCGCTGTCGGACAGGTCGATCAGCCACTCGCCGCCGCCCTCGCCCGTCACGTTGATCTGGTACTTCCCGCCGATCTGCTTGGCCGCGTCCGAATGCTTCACCAGCGCAGCGGGCAGCTCCTCGTTGAACAGTTTCTGGATATCGACGGCCATGGATCGCCTCCGGATGTCGTGTGGGACGTGGTGACTCGAAATCGCCTGGATACCGAGCGCGGTTTACCCGTGCCCGCGCGCGGGAGTCAAGCGAAGCACGATGCCCGCGCGCTGTCTCTTCGCTCCGTCAGGTCAGCCCTGGCGCGCCGTCTCGTCGACCCATCAGGACAACCCTGGCGCTGGGTTCACGGTGGATGCGTCATGCGCGCGCGCGCGGCGCCTGCGCGGCGGGCCGGGGCGCCTTGTCCAGCGCGGATCGGATCGGGACCATCAGCAGGCGATCGATGGCGACGCGCTGATCGGCGGGCGGCGGGCTCTCCGGTATGCCTTGCATCAGCCGGAGGTCACGGAGCGCGCCGCGATCGAGCGGGCCGAGCGATGTCCCCAGCCCGTCGAGCGGCGGCGTCATCGCGGGGAGCAGACAGACGAGGGAGATCTCGTTGGTACCCTGGCGTACCCACGTTCCCTGGTACACCGCGATCGCCTGCCCGAGCGCCTCCTGGAACACGAACGCGCGCCACTCGAGCGGCGCCGTCAGATCGAAGACGCGGCCGCCGGCGCGGAGCTCGCGGCTGTCGAGGCCGAGGGCGGCGCCGCGCGCGTCGGTCAGGAGGAAGCGCTCGAGGCACCCAGGAGAGCGCAGCGTGAGCTCCTCGAGGAGCGCGGCGAGCGCCGCGGGGCTGAGCGAGATCGGCTCGCCGTCCGGGCCGATCGCCTCGAGCCCGACCTCGTCGGAGCCCACGACGGACGCGTGGTCGAGCAGCGCGGCGAAGGTGCGCCGCGAGGGGCCGTCGAAGCCGGCCCCGATGGAAGACATCCCGGCGCTGGAGCTGAGCAGGGCGACGATACGATCCCGGCGCGGCGTCGCGAGGAGCGTGACGCCGAACCGCTCGCGGGTGGTGAGCAGCACGTGCTGCGCAGCGCTGCTCTGGCTTCGAAGCAGCAGCTGATCGCCCTCGAGGCTCAGCCCGCGCCGGCTCACCTGCGGAGGGGGCACGAGCTGCCGCCGTCCCCGCGCGAGCAGCGCGACCGCCGCCGTCACGAGCGCGACCGGCAACAGCGCACGGAATATCAAGCCGCGCGCCGTCACGACCAGCACGAGCGCGGCCAGGAAGAGCGGGATCGCCCAGCGCCGCCGGGTGTCCGTGCCCCCCGCCGGCCTCATGTCGGGAGCGGTCGCGTCGAACCACCGGGCCCGTGGGAAAGGCGTCACGGCGGCGTCGTTCGCCCGCTCGCCCGCGCGCTGCGTCGCCGGCCTGCCTGTCGCAGAAGGAGGCTCGTGGGCTCGGACCTCGATCGACGGGAGCATCGCGACGGACCCAAGCGGGTCCTTCTGGCCCTTCGCCTCGCGTCCCATCGCACCTCCACCCCGGCCGAAAGTTGGCGGTAGAATAGCATTGACCGAGGCCTGAGCGAGGGGACTTTGGGACAACGCGCTGCGTAGGGTGCTGCGCGTTGTCGACGACCCGCTCGGTTACGACCTGTTACGACCTGTTACGACCGGTTACGACCTGCCGAGGACGTCCTCGGCGGGTCGCGGATGGCGTGCGCTGCGATGTGTCACGCCGCGTTGCGACCCACGCCTCCTCGGCGACGAGGCACCCCGACGACGTCCGCTCGCATGCTTCCTCGAACTCGCGGTTTTCCGTGCACGAGATGGATGGCGCCTGCCCCGGAACGCCTGGTGACGCGGCAGATCCGGTCGAAGCGGAGGTGGCTCTCGACCGCAGGCGCGGGGCCGATGGCGTACGACGCGCTCGCGAGGCGGACATGGAGGTTGTCGCCGCCTGCGTCGCTGCAGACGACGATGCCCTGGAGGCCGGCCTCATGCAGCGATCGGAGGACTCGCACGGCGATCTCACCGCGGTTGGGAAAGAGGACCTTGCGGATCACGAGCCGGCCCTCTCACACGAAATCGCCTCCGCGAACGGCTCGTCGCTCCGCCGCTCCGCGCCGAGCCTCGCGGCGCGCCCGACGGCGGGCTCGCCTGACGCGGGATCAGGCCCGCGAGAGTCTTTCCACAGGCCGAGCAAAAGGGTACGTCTGCCCTGTGCAGCGCCGCGATATCCCGCCCGAGCTCTCGTTCGCGGCCCTTCCCGTCGCCGAGCCTCGCGAGCTCACGGGCCCGCCGCCCTCGCGCCGCCAGCGGGGCGCCGAGCCGGAGGTGGTCTCGGTCGCGGAGCTGGATCGCCGGCTGAAGCGGATCCTCGAGGGGTCGACCGCGGACGTACGCGTCGAGGGCGAGATCTCGGGCCTGCGCGTCGTGGGCAGCGGCCACGCCTACTTCACGCTCAAGGACGAGAGCGAAGAGGCGGCCATCGACTGCGTGATGTACAGGACCGCGGCGCCGCGCGCGCGGAAGCTGCTCGCCGACGGCGCGCGCGTCGTGCTCACCGGCCGCGCCACGGTCTACGTGCCTCGGGGCCGGCTCCAGTTCTCCGCGGACGACGCGCGCCTCGCCGGCCGCGGCGCGCTCCTGGAGGCGCTCTTCCGCCTCAAGGAGAAGCTCGCCGCCGAGGGGCTCTTCGCGCCGGAGCGCAAGCGCAAGCTGCCCGTCGATCCGCAGATCATCGGCGTCGTCACGAGCGGCGACGGCGCGGCGATCCACGACATCGTGACCGTCGCGTTCCGCCGCGGCGGCGCACGGCTGATCCTGGCCCGCACGCCGGTGCAGGGCGCCGGCGCCGGGCAGCGGATCGTGCGCGCGATCGCGCTGCTCGAGGAGTTCCCGGGCATCGAGGTCATCATCGTGGGGCGCGGGGGCGGCTCGGCCGACGACCTCAGCGCGTTCAACGAGGAGATCGTCGTCCGGAAGGTCGCGGCCGCGCGCGTGCCGATCGTGAGCGCCGTGGGGCACGAGATCGACGTGGCGCTGACCGACCTCGCCGCCGACGCGCGCGCCGCCACGCCCTCGCAGGCAGCAGAGATGCTCGTCGCGGACGCGGCCGCGCGGCGCGCGGCGCTGGAGCACCTCGAGGCCCGCATGCGCCGCGCGATCGCCCACCGGCTCCGGGGCGCTCGGGCCGATCTCGACCGGCAGCGCGCCCGGCTCGGCTCGCCCGCGCAGATCCTGGCGGAGCCCCAGCAGCGCATCGACGACGCCATGGCGAGGCTCCGGCGCCGCATGGAACGCATCCTCGTCGAGGATCGCGCCGCGCTCCAGCGCCTCGAGCGGAGGCTCGCCGCGCGCCACCCGCGCGCGGTGCTCGCGGGCGCCCGCGGGGCGCTCAGGCCGCTGTCGGTGCGCCTCGCCGCCGCCGCGCACCGCCACGTCGCCCTCCTGCGGGAGGGCTTCGCGGGCGACGTGGCCCGGCTCGAGGCGATGTCGCCGCTCCGCGTGCTCGCGCGCGGCTACGCCATCGCGACCGACGGGTCGGGGCGCGCGGTCCGCGATCACCGCGAGGTCGCGCCGGGCGATCCGATCGCGGTGCGCGTGCACCACGGCGCGCTGCTCGCGCGGGTCGTCGTCACCGCAGGTCCGGACGAGCCGCTCGTCGAGGGCCACGCGCACGCGCCGGCCGCGGCGGCCGCGGCCGCCGCGGCGGCGCCCGCGCCGCCTGCGCGCCAGGGCGGCGGCCCGCGCGCCGCGTCCGGCCGCGCGCCGAGGCGCAAGAGGACGCAGCCCGGCGCGCCCGCGTGCGAGCAGCTCGGGCTCGGCTTCGCGGCCGAGGAGCACGCTCCGACCCTCGGTCGCGCGGGCGCCGCCGGCCAGGTCTCGGTGGGGCAGGGCGGCGCGGAGGCCGGCCCTGAGGAGAGGCACCATGTCGAACGCTGAGCGGCGAATGTTCGGTCTCGTGGGGCACCCGGTGGGCCACTCGGTCTCGCCGGCGATGCACTCGGCCGCGTTTCGGGCGCACCACCTGCCGCACATCTACAGCGCGTTCGACGTGCCCACCGGCGCGGAGCTCGCGCGCTTCGTCAGCGACATCCGCAGCGGCCTCATCGCCGGCGCGAACGTCACGATCCCGCACAAGCGCGCGATCATGTCGATGGTCGACGACGTGGACGCGAGCGCGGCGGACGTCGGCGCCGCGAACGTCCTCTGCGCGACCGAGTCGCGGCGCGTCACGGCGTACAACACCGACGTGGTCGCGCTCCGCGACGAGCTCGCGCTGCTCCTGGGATCCGCCCCGCCCCGCGGGGACGATCCGGAGGGGCCGTACGGCGCGCGCTCGAGCCCGCGCCAGCGCGCGGTGATCATCGGCGCGGGCGGCGCGGCGTTCGCGGCGATCGCCGCGTGCAAGCTGCTCGGCTATCACCTCATCAGCGTGACCACCCGCTCGTGGACCAGCACCGAGGCGATGCTCGAGTCGCCCGCGGGGCAGCGCGCGTCCGAGCTCGGCGCGCTCACCGCGCCCTGGCCGATCCCGACCGACAGGTCGATCAGCAGCAAGTCCTCCGTGGCGCTGCGGCTCAACTGGAGCGAGTTCACGGTCGCCGCCGACCTGATCATCCAGGCCACGAGCGCCGGCATGCTCGGAGGGCCGCCCGGGGAGGAGGTCACGGGCATCATCCCGTGGGACGCGCTCTCGCCGAGCGTGTGCCTCTACGACCTCGTCTACAACCCCCCGGTGACGCCCTTCCTCCGGACGGCGCGCGAGAGAGGGCTCCGCGCCGAAGGCGGGCTCGGGATGCTGGTCGGCCAGGCGGCGCAGTCCTTCACGCTCTGGACCGGCCTCCCGGCGCCGGTCGAGGTGATGCGCGCCGCCGCCGAGGACTCGCTCAGGAAGGCAACCGGCGGTCGATGAGCTCGGACGGATCCCGGCGGAATTCCCCGACCCACGACGCGCTGTCGTCCACGCCCGCGGCGCACCGCGGCCAGGGCGCGGCGCTCGAGCACGCCTCGCCGTGGCCGCACGTCGAGGTGCGGGGCCAGTTCTCGATCGCGCGCAAGGAGTGGCTGCACACGAACGGCGCGGGGGCCTACGCGAGCTCGACGATCGCCGGCATGCACACCCGCCGTTACCACGGCCTGCTCGTCGCGGCCCTCGACCCTCCGCGGCGCCGGCACGTCATGCTCTCGCACGTCGACGTCTGCGTCCGCCCGGTCCGGCAGCAGGGCGCGCCGTCCGAGCGCCGCGCCTCGTGGCCGCGGTGGGACCTCGCCAAGCACCAGTTCCCGGGCATCGATCCGGAGAGCAGCTCGTTCTACCTCGAGCGCTTCGATCAGGATCCGCTCCCGCGCTGGGCGTACGCCGTCCCGGGCGGCGAGCTCGAGGTGACGCTCGGCCTCGTGCGCGGTGAGAACGCCGCCGTCCTCCGTTATGCCTGGAGCGGGGCGGATCCGGTGATGCTGACGCTGCGCCCGCTCCTCGCGGCCCGCCACATCCACCAGCTGCTCCGCGAGAACGGCGGGATCTCCCAGAAGGTCGAGCTGCGCGCAGGGGCGGCGCGCGGCGAGCCCGGCTCGGGGCGGGACCGCCCCGTGATGGGCGAGGTCCGGGTGCAGCCGAACCGCGCGCTGCCGAGGATCTGCTTCCGCTACCAGGGCACGTTCGTCGGCTCGCAGGACTGGTGGCGACGCTTCGAGTACCTCGGCGAGCAGGACCGGGGCCTCGATTTCCTCGAGGATCTCTGGACGCCGGGCCATTTCGAGACGGTGATCGGCGCCGAGCCCGTTCACCTGCTCGTGGCGGTGGGCGCGCTGCCCGACGACGAGCCGGAGAACCTCCTCGCGGCGGCGAGCGCGGCGATCCGCGCCGAGGACCCGGGGCCCCGGCGCCCGCTCCTGGAGCGGAAGCTCGCCATCGCGGCCGAGGCGTTCCGCGCCGACGCGGCCGCGCGGCCCAGCGTCATCGCGGGCTACCCCTGGTTCGAGGTGTGGGGCCGCGACGCGCTCATCTCCCTGCCCGGCCTCTACCTCGTGCCGCGCAAGACCGAGGCCGCGATCCGCGTCCTCCGCGCGATGATCGACGCGATGCAGGACGGCCTCGTGCCGAACCGGCTCCCCGACGCGGGCGAGCCGGCGGACTTCCACGCGGCCGACGCGACCCTCTGGCTGTTCGAGGCGGCTCGCCTGCTCGCGGACGCGGTCGGCGACACGCACCCGTTCGTGGCGGGCGAGCTGCTCGGCGCGCTCCGCGACGCCTTCGAGGCCGCCGTGCGCGGGACCCGGAACGGGATCCACGTCACCGCCGACGGCCTCTTCGCCGCCGGGCGCCCGGGCGAGGGCGCCGTCGACGGGCTCACGTGGATGGACGCGCGCGTCGCGGGCCGCGCGGTGACCGCGCGCGCCGGTTGCCCGGTCGAGCTCACGGCGCTGTGGGCGAAGGGCTCGGAGACGCTCGCGCGCCTCGCGCGGGCCGCCGGCGACGCCCGCCTCGCGGGGCGGGCGGAGGCGGCCGCGAGCGCGGCGCGCCGGGGCTTCGCCGCCCGCTTCTGGTGCGAGGAGACCGGCTACCCGTACGACGTCATCTCGGAGCACGCGGACGGCGAGGGCGCGTTCCGCGACGCGTCGATCCGCCCCAACGCGCTGATCGCCGTCGCCGTGGATCCCGCCTGCTTCACGCAGGAGCGGGCCGCGTCGCTGCTCGAGCGGGTCCGCCTGGAGCTCGTGACCCCCGCCGGCGTGCGCACGCTCTCGCCGGCCGATCCGGCCTACGCGCCCCGGTACCAGGGAGGCCCCGAGGCGCGCGACAGCGCCTACCACCAGGGCACGGCCTGGCCGTTCCTGCTCGGGTTCTACGCGCGCGCCGCCCGGCGCTTCTCCACGCTCGGCGAGCACGTGATCCCGCTGCTGCACCGGCTCGCGGCCTCCGCGGCCGCGAACGAGATCGCGCTCGGCCAGGTGCCCGAGGTCGCCTCCGGCGAGCCGCCGCACCACCCTGGTGGCAGCTTCGCGCAGGCCTTCAGCGTGGCAGAGCTCCTGCGCCTCATCGCCTGGGACCTGCCCGCCCAGGACCCAGGCAGCGCCGCGGGCGCGCCGCCGCGCTGAGCCGCGCGCCGGCCGCGGGGCCGGCGCGCGCCTTCAGCCTTGGCGTTCCAGCGCCGACTCTTCGCGCAGCGCCTTGCCGCCCCGGGCGGTGAAGCGGAGCAGCTTCCCCGGATCCTCGGCCTCCATGGCGAAGGCCTCGACCTCCTCGAACAGCGCCTCGAGCTTTCGCGGACCGCACGTGGGCAGGAAGCCGCGGAGCACGCGCGGGTCGTAGAACCGGAAGTACTGCTGCTTGCCTGTCCCGTTCTCGACAAGGAGGAATCGGCGGAGGTGCTTCCGCACGTCGCTGAACGGGCGGTCGCTCGTCAGGAAGACGCCCCAGCAGTCGCCCCAGCCTCCGTCGACCAGCGCGTCGAGCAGCCTGGACCCGTGCGGGAGGTGCACGAGCGTGGGGCCGACGTCCGCGAGGATCTCGCCCTGGAAGCCGGTGTAGAGCGAGGCGGTCTGCTCGCCCGCCTCGCCGAGCAGCAGCCGGATGCGCGGGTCGCGGGCGGCGTCGACGACCGCGAAGAGGGGCGAGCGCTCCTGCCGGAGCCGCGCCCGCGCCGACGCGGCGAACGGCGCCCCGGTCGCGAGCGCGAGCGCCGCGGCCCTGCGCGCGCGGCGCGACGGCGGCGCGGGCTGGGTCGGCGCGTAGCGGCGGTTCACCTCGCGGCGCACCACCGCGAAGACGGTCCCCCCCGCGCGGATCTCGTCGCCGTCCCGGAGCGACACCTCGCGCGCCCGCTCCCGGTTGACCTGCGTCCCGTTGCGGCTCCCCAGGTCGCGGAGGAGGTAGCTGCCGTCGATCTGCTCCACCGAGAAATGCAGGGCAGAGAGCTCACCGTCGCTCGTGATCGAGAGATCCGACTCCGGCGCGCGGCCGACGAGCAGCGGACGGTCGCCAGGGATACGCGCCGTCTGCCCGGCCAGGGGGCCCGAGATGACCCGGAGGACGAGCCCTGCTTCCTGGTCTTCGCTCATGGTCGTCTCCATCGCACAAGGCGCCGATGAGGCCGGCAACTAAGCCTAGAACACCGATCGGAGGGAAATCCACCCGAAGGCGGGCGCCACGTGGGAGACGACCGGACGACTGTCAATCTTTTCCGCCTTCCAGGCGAGGGCCCTTTGAAGCAGCCTGCGCGGATTTCACGCCGGCAGCCCCCGTTCGCCGCCCGAGACAGCGGGGGTGCGACGCGCGCGGACGCGTCAGCCGTGGCGGCTCCGCAGCGGTTCGAGGCGCAGCCAGCGCGCCACGAACGCGCGGTCCTCGGGGGCGAGCGCGCCGGTGATCCGCGCGGCCACGAGGTAGAGGCCCGCGTAGAGCGGGGCGCAGAGCGCGAGGCTGAGCGCGGGGCGCCTGTCGGTCGCGCCCGTGAGCAGGAGCGCGGCGAGCGGCGCTGCGGCCACGATCGCGGTGGCCGCGACGCGCCCGTAATGGCCCCACGGGAAGACGCCGCGGAGGCCGACGCCGGAGAAGCGCGCGATGCAGGCCACCGTCAAGGCGATCACGAGCACCTGGGTCAGCACCGCCGAGAGCGGCGCGCCGACCATGCCGATCGTCGGCAGGAGGACCAGGTTCGCCGCGGCGTTGAACGCCATCGAGAGCACCTGGATCCGCAGGATCATCGACGTCTTCCCGAACGCCATCAGCATGATCGCGTACGCCGTCACGCGCAGCGGCAGGAGCGCGGAGTAGATGCGGAACGGCACGGCGGCGCCGGCGTAGGCGTCGCCGTAGATGGTGCGCATGAGCGGCTCGGCGAAGAGGAGGAGGAACGCCGCGACCGGGAGCATGATCAGCGTCGTCTTGCGGACGCCCGAGTGCCACAGGTCGATCGCCGCCCTCGCGCCCTCCGCCGGCGTCCGGCCGTTCTCGACGCGGGCGACGAGGTCGGGGAGCATCGTCGAGGCGACGGAGTAGGCGAGGACGCCGACGAGCGGGAGCTCCTGCGAGCCGACGGAGAACTCGGCGTAGAGACCCGCGCTGAAGAAGAGGCCGATGACGAACTTGTCGAGCTTCTGGTTGAAGAGGCCGGCGAAGCGCGTGACCGAGAGCGGGAGCGCGTAGGCGAGCTGCGCCCTGACGCCGCCAGGGAACGGGGCCGGGGCGATGTCCTGGAACAGCCGCGTGTAAAGCCGGTACGAGAGCCAGAGCCGGAGGGCCTGCGCGGCGCACTGCGCTGCCACGATCCAGGCGATCGAGCACCCGAGCGCCGCGGGGACGATCGCGCTTGCGGCGTTCGAGAGCGTGACGATCAGCGCGAGCCCCGCCGACTTGCGGTGGTTGTTCGTGGCGATGAAGAGCGGGCCGAACACGCTCGCCGGGTAGGCGATCACGCTCATGAGGCCGATGAGCAGGAGGAGCTGCGTGACGCCCTCGCGGCCGTCGAGGAAGACGCTGGGGACCAGCGCGAACACCGAGAAGGCCAGCGCGGACAGCGCCCCGAGGCCGACCAGGAGCAGCATGCTCTGCCGCACCAGCCCACGGAGCTCGGCGCGGGTCACCTTGGGCGCGAAATAGAGGAACGACTCCGGGAGGTAGAGCAGCGCGAAATCGCGCCCCGTCACGAACAGCATCGTCGCGAACGCGAGCACGCCGTACTCGGCCTTGCCGAGCAGCCGCACCACGACGACGCCCTGCACGAGGACGATCAGCGTGTTGACGACCTGCCCGCCGACGATCATCCCGATCCGATCGGCGAGCGACGTGCCCTGCGCCTCGGCGGGCGCCGGCGCCTCCCGGGGGGCCTGCGGGGCGCGCGAGGGCGCGCTTGGAGCGATCTGGGTTGGCTGCTCGTCCCGCATGGCGGCTCGGTAGCACATCCTTGCCTGCGCGGCGGCCGCCGTGGCATGCGAGTCGCGATGCCTGATCATCTTTCGCAGGACCTGGACGACAGCGGCTTCCAGCAGGATCTCGAGGCGATCAACCGGTACTACACCGGGCGCTTTCTGCCGGCGAACCCGTGGGCGAGCCTGCTCAACGCGTACCCGTACCTCGCCGCGCGCCAGCGGCAGCGCCGCATGCGCGAGGCGCTCGTCGCGTGCGGTGTGCGCACGCACGAGGCGCTGCGCGAGATGTCGGTGCTCGACGTGGGCTGCGGGTCGGGCTCCAATCTGGCGTGGTTGGTCGAGCTCGGCGCGAACTCCTCGCGCCTCACCGGCATCGATCTCGTCGCGCAGCGCACCGACATCGCGCGATCGCGCTACGCCGGCATCCGCTTCATGGCGGGCGATTTCCTGAAGACCGACGTCGGCGGCCCGTTCGACATGGTGATGATGCTCGCCGTGCTGTCGTCGGTCACCAACGCTGAGCTCAAGCGGCGCCTCGTGGACAAGGCGCTCGCCCTGCTCAAGCCGGGCGGCGTCTTCTTCCTCTACGACGTGATCTCGCGGCGCCACGTCCCCGGCACCGCCGAGTACCAGCGCCTCACGTTCGCGGAGCTCGAGGGGTACGTCGCCCCGCGCAAGATTCGCTACTTCCGCAAGGATCTCCTGCGCCGCGGTGTCGCGGAGCGGCTCCTGCCGCGCGTGGGCGTGACCGTGACCGAGCTCGTCCAGGCGACCCGGCTGTTCAACATCGACGGGACCTTCGCCTACATGCGCGGTTGATCCCCGGCTCGATGGGTGGGGCAACATGCCCCGTCAGAACACCCCACCGGGGGAGCGAGCGAGCCGATCCTGAGCCGGTTCGTCCTCGCCCCGCAGCTCCGCTTCGTCTACGCGCAGTTCATGCACACGCGGTTCGGCGCGGCGCCGCTCCCGCTAGGCGCGTGGATCAAGTCGATCCTCGTGGCGATGACGATCCTGCCGGTGATGAGCGTCGAGCGGTGGTGGCGCGTCCGAAAGGCGCGGCGCGCCGAGGAGAGCGAGCGCCGCGCCTTTCGGACGCGGTGGAGGGCGTGACGGGCGCGATCGCGCACCGCGGCCGCACCTGAGCCGGCTCAGAGCCCGAGCCGCCGCAGCGCGACGCGCGCCGGCTCGGGCAGGCTGGCGCCAACGACGATCTTCCACAGCGTACGGCTGCGCCAGAGCCCCCTCCGCATCGCGGATCGCGCGAGCTCCACGGCGCGCGCCGTGTCGCCCGCCGCGTAGCTCGCCATCGCGGATCGCTTCTCGCCGTGGGCCAGGAACAGCGCCCGCCGCCTCGGATCCGCGAAGAACCGGGGATGCCGCGCGACGATGATCTCGTGCGTCTCGTGGTAACGAAGCGCGTAGCTGCTCGATACGTTTGTCTCGTGACCCATCCGGTAGAGGATGGCGACGCCGCCGAAGTGCACGCCGCGCACCCCTAGCTCGGCGAGCCCAATGTGGAAATCGTAGTCGCCGTTGCCGCGCGCGAGCTCCGGCGCGAACCCGCCGAGCTGCTCCCAGAGCGCCTTCTTGTAGACGCTGCCGCCGCCGGGGAGCGTCTGCTTCGACACGAAGTCCTCCGGCTCGACCACCGCGGGGTAGCGCCACAGCCGGCGCCGCGCGCCGAAGAGCTGGAGATCGCCGTAGACGAGCCCCACCCCCGGGTGCTCTGCGATGGTCCGGTTCGCCCTCTCGATGGCGTCGGGGGGGAGCTTGTCGTCTCCGTCGAGGTAGAAGTGGTAGGGCGTCTCGGTCAGCTCGAAGGCGCGGTTGCGCGTCGGGTAAGGGCCCATGTTCACGGGCATGCGGGCCTTGCGCAGCCTCGGGTGCTCGATCGACGCGAAGACCTCCTGGGTGCGCCGGTGCTCGGTCCCGTCCATGACGAGCACCGCCTCCCAGCGATCATCGGTCTGGGCCAGCAGGCTCTCCCAGCACTCGAGCAGCCAATCGCCCTCTGCGTAGCAGGTGATGCCGACCGTGATGAGGGGCCTTGTCATGGGCGGTCACAGGGTGGCGCGGCCGGGCGCGCCCAGCGAGCAGGCCATCTCCCGAGCTCGCGCCGTAAGCGCACCGCCCCGTCGAGCGACCTTTGCCGCTCGAACGTCGCGAGGTCCACGCCCCAGAGCACGATCTCGCAAGGGACGGCGCGGGCGCGCTCGCCCATGCGCGCCCGCGCCCTCGCCAGCAGGGGCACGCTGTCAGCGCTGACGGCCGAGGCGTGGGACAGCACGTGGTCGACCCTGCGGACCGTTCGCCGCGACTTGCGGATCACCGCGGGGTTGATGTCAGAGCCCCACGCCGTGGCGACGATCGGCGGGCCCCCGCGCATCCTCGACCAGAGGTCGTGCCACGGGCGCAGGAAGTTCGGGTGCACCACGTCGACGCCGAGCTCGCGCACACGCTGTCGCGCCCAGAGGCGCGGGAGCGCCTGGGGGATCAGGGAGGAGACGGGCCTCAGCTCCTCGCAGTAATGCCGGTTGATCGCCTCGAGATCCCGCTCGAAGCCGCTGTCGTCGGCCATCCGCCCGCCTCCCTCTCCCGCGCGCGCCCCGCCGGCCTGCGCCGTCACGGCTGCCCCACCGCCCACGCCGGCAAGCGCAGGATCCCCCAGCGCACCGCCTTGAGCAGCCCGAGCGCCACCGTCTGCTCCGCCGTGCGCGGGCGCTGCGGCTTCCGCCGCGCGAGGTAGGCGTCGAGGTAGCGCAGGAACTCCGGATCCGGCTCCAAGGCGCCCACCTCGCGCCGGATGCCCCGGTACTTGCGCGTCTTCCTGATGAAGTTTTCCCAGCTGTCGAAGTAGTCGTGCCGCATCAGGAGCTCCGGCACGTAGACGACCCGCATGTCGGGGAGCGCCCTGGCGATCCGGTAGACTAGGTAGACGCCCTCGGCGCCGTAGAACTGGTCCGGAAAGCCCCCGGTCTCCAGGTAGATGCCGCGCCGGATCGCCATGTGGCCCTCGGTCGCGAGGACGTCGTCGATCATGTCGTCGCCGCGGTCGTAGTGCCCCGCAAGCGTGCAGAAGTAGGGGTGCTCCTTGGGGATGATCCGGCCGCGCATCGCGGCGATGCGCGGGTCCTGGAAGACGCGGCAGACGACCTCGACGAACGTCGGCGCGATCAGGCCGTCGTCGTCGATGAAGGCGACGTACTCGCCCCGCGCCCAGGCGATGGCCGCGTTGCGCGCGGCGTTCAGCGGGATGCCGTCGGTCAGGCGGAGCTCGACGTCGACGAGCGGGGCGGAGCGCGGCCGCAGGTGCTCGATGCCGCCGCTGTCGGCGAGCAGGATCTCGAACGGCACGTCGAGCGCAGCCGTCTGGCCGCGCGCGTGCTGGAGGCACTCGATCAGGTAGTCCTTCGCCTTGTAGGAGATGATGATCAGCGTGAGCTTCGGCGACGGGACCTCGCGCCGCACGATGAGCTCCTTCACCTCGGGCGCGTATTTCGCGCGCCACGCCTCCTGAAGGGCGCGCTCGCCCTCGGGGAGCCCCGCTCGATCCTTGGGAAGATGGTCAGGCATCGCGGGCTCGCATGCCACGGGGGCCGCCGCGCAGGCAAGGATGTTGAGCGCGTGTCGATCGGGATGAGGACGGCGCCGCGCGCCGCGTGCGCGGCGTCGCTCGAGAAAGGACGGCGCCGCGTGCGCTGGGTCAACCGCCGCCGCGCGCCGTGACGTCCTCGAAGAGGCGCGCGAGCGCGCCAGCGCGCCCGTCGTGGCGCGCTCGCTCAGGCCGGAGAGCGCTTCGTCGTCGGGCTCGACGAGCGGATGCCCGGCCGCGCGCGCGCGAGGAGGTAATCGTAGAGCTTGCCTGGCAGCAGGTACGGCTCGTCGCCGAAGCCGGTCAGCAGCGCGAGGCGAGCGTGCGCTCGCCGTAGCAATTGCCGAAGTGCACGAGCGTCACTGCCCCGTCGCGCCGCGGCGCGACCGCGCTGGTGTCCCGGAGTGGGGCAAAATTCCCCACCGGGGTGAAAGGCCCCCCGCGATTCCAGGGTGCGAGATAGCCGGAATGCTGAACAGCCCGGGGATGCGCTGGCATGGGACGTGCCGACAACGCCGCAGTCGCGTGCGAACCACGTGACACGAAGCTGCCATCGCCGGTGAGCGCAGCGCGCACAGCGCGGCTGCCACCGCAGGAGATGACTCCATGTCCCAACGCGTCCTCCCCCCGTCGGCCGCGATCGCCTGGCACAGCCTGCCTGTCCCCGATGTGCTCTCCAAAATCGAGAGCGCCGAGGCTGGCCTCGCGGGCGACGAGGCCGCTCGGCGGCTCAAGGACGTCGGGCCCAACGTGATCCAGCGCGCGAAGGGCGACGGTCCGCTCAAGCTGCTCTTCCGTCAGATCAACGACCCGCTCATCTACGTGCTGCTCGCGTCGGCGGCCCTCGCGATGGCCATGGGCGAGGCGATCGACGGCGCGGTCGTGCTGGCGGTCGTGGTGCTCAACACGGCGATCGGCTTCGTCCAGGAGCTCCGCGCGGGCAAGGCGATCGAGGCGCTCGTCGACATGGTGCCGCAGACGGCCACGGTCGTGCGCGGCGGCCAGCGGAGCGTGATCCCCGCCGCCGAGGTGGTCCCCGGCGACGTGGTGGTGCTCGACGCCGGCGACAAGGTCCCCGCTGACGCCCGGCTGCTCTCGGTGAAGAACCTCCACGTGGACGAGTCGGCGCTCACCGGGGAGTCGGTGCCGTCGGACAAACACGTCGCGGCGGTCCCCGAGGACGCCGGCGTCGGCGATCGCAAGAACCTCGCCTTCGGCGGGACGCTCGTGACCAGCGGCGCGGCCACCGCGGTGGTCGTCGCCACGGGCGCCGCGACCGAGCTCGGCCGCATCTCCTCGATGCTCCACGAGGCGACCGAGATCGAGACGCCGCTCACGCGCTCGATGGCCAAGGTCGGCCGCGTGCTGACCGTCGCGATCGTCGCGGTCGCGCTGCTCATCGTCGGGGTCGCGCTGCTCCGGGGCTACCCGCCGGTCGACGCGATGCTCGCGGGCATCTCGCTCGCGGTCGCCGCGATCCCGGAGGGGCTGCCCGCGATCATCACCATCTCGCTCGCCATCGGCGTGCAGCGGATGGCGCGGCGCCGCGCGGTGATCCGGAAGCTGCCCGCGGTCGAGACGCTGGGCAGCACGGGCGTCATCTGCTCGGACAAGACCGGGACGCTGACGCGGAACGAGATGACGGTCCGGGCCCTGTGGACGCCCGCCGCCGGCGCGCAAGGGGAGGCGGCGCTCGAGCAGGCCGGAGCCGCGCTCGAGGTGACCGGCGTCGGCTACGCGCCCGAAGGCGAGCTCCGCCGCGACGGCGCGCCGGTCGGCGAGGTGCCCGAGGCGGTGCGCGCGCTGCTCCGCGCGGGGCTGCTCTGCAACGACGCCCGCATGACGCGCGAGGGGGACGCCTGCGGCATCCAGGGCGATCCGACCGAGGGCGCGCTCGTCGTCGCGGCCCAGAAGCTCGGCGTGGACGTCGAGGGGACGCGGCGGGAGCACCGCCGCGTGGATGTCGTCCCGTTCTCGTCGGAGCGGCAGCTCATGGCGACGCTCCACGAGGCCCCCGGCGGAGACCGGGTGATCTTCATGAAGGGGGCGCCCGAGGCGGTGCTCGGCCGCGCCGCGATCGGCGAGGCGGGGCGGGCCCAGGTGATGGCGCAGGTCGAGCAGATGGCGGCGCAGGGCATGCGTGTGCTCGCCGTGGCCTCGCGGCCGGCGGGCCGCGACGTGGCCTCGCTCGATGAGGAGCACCTCCCGGAGGGGTTCGAGCTCCTCGGCCTGGAGGGGATGATCGACCCGCCGCGGCCCGAGGCGATCGACGCGATCAAGGCGTGCCACGCGGCCGGGATCACCGTGAAGATGATCACGGGCGACCACCTGGCGACCGCGCGGGCGATCGGCGGGCAGCTCGGGCTCGTGCCGGACGGGGCGCGCGCGATGAACGGCACGGAGCTCTCGCGGCTCTCGGAGGGCGAGCTGCGCGCGGCGGCGACGTCCACGCACGTGTTCGCGCGCGTCGCGCCGGAGCACAAGCTCCGCCTGGTGAAGGCGCTGCAGGCCGAGGGGAAGGTCGTCGCGATGACCGGCGACGGCGTGAACGACGCGCCGGCGCTCAAGCAGGCGGACATCGGCGTGGCCATGGGGATCACGGGGACCGCGGTGTCGAAGGAGTCCGCCGACGTCGTGCTGACGGACGACAACTTCGCGAGCATCCGGGCGGCGGTCGAGGAGGGGCGCCGCGTCTATGACAACCTGGTCAAGGCGCTCGCGTTCGTGCTGCCGACGAACCTGGGCGAGGCGCTGATCCTGCTCGTGGCGGTGATGAGCTTCCCGATCGTCGGGGGCGCGCCGCTCATGCCGATCACGGCCGTCCAGATCCTCTGGGTCAACCTGGTCGCCACGGTGGCGCTCTCCCTGCCGCTCGCGTTCGAGGCGATGGAGAAGGACGTGATGAGCCGCCCGCCCCGGGATCCGGGCGAGCCGATCCTGAGCCGGTTCGTGCTCGTGCGCACGGCGATCGTCGCGGTCCTCATGACGGCCGGGGCGATCGGGCTGTTCTTTTACGAGTACTTCACGGAGCTGCGCGGCGGCGTCGTCTCGGAGATCGCCTACCGCGAGGCCCAGACCGCGGCGGTCACGACGGTCGTGCTGTTCCAGATCTTCTACGTGCTCAACTGCCGGTCGCTGCGCGATTCGATGCTGAAGATCGGGCTGTTCTCGAATCCCTGGGTCTACGTCGGGATCGGCGCGCTGCTCGCGCTGCAGCTCTGCTTCGTCTATGCGCCGTTCATGCACACGCTGTTCGGCTCGGCGCCGCTGTCGCTCGACGCGTGGGTGAAGTCGACGCTGGTGGCGATGTCGATCTTGCCCGTGATGAGCGCCGAGCGGTGGTGGCGCACACGCCGGGCGCGGCGCTCGGCGGAGCGCGAGCGCAGGTCCGACCCGTCCGACGTGGGCGGCGTCGCGAGCGCGATGGCGAACCGCGGCGCGTAGGTGTCGTGGAATCGCAGGTGACAGCGACGATATCGAGCGCCGGCCGCGCCCGCGGCTCCGTCAAAACGCTGGTGCTGCGCCGGGTACCACGGCATCATCCTCGGTCGAGATGATCTACCTCGTCGCCGCGACGCGCCCGAACTTCATGAAGCTCGCCCCCATCTGCCGCGCCCTCAAGGCGCGCCGCCTACCGATGCGGCTGCTCCACACGGGGCAGCACTTCGACACGACGATGAGCGATGTGTTCTTCCGGGATCTCGGCCTGCCGACGCCGGATCACACGCTCAAGGCGGGCGGCGGCTCGCACGCCCAGCAGACGGCGGCGGTCCTCGTCGGCGCCGAGGCCGACATGATCGAGCACCGGCCCAAGGTGGTTGTCGTCGTCGGGGACGTCACGAGCACGCTCGCGGGCGCGCTCGCGGCGTCCAAGCTCGGAATTCCCGTCGTCCACGTGGAGTCCGGGCTGCGCTCGCGCGACTGGACGATGCCCGAGGAGATCAACCGCGTCCTCACCGACCAGCTCTCCGATCTCCTGCTCACCCCCTCTCACGACGCCCACCCCAACCTGCTCGCGGAGGGCATCCCGCCCGAGCGAATCCGGTTCGTCGGCAACGTGATGATCGACTCGGTCCACTACGCCCTCAAGCGCCAGACGGACGCGCTCTCGCGCTTCGGGCTCGAGCCGAAGAAGTACGCGATCGCGACGCTCCACCGCCCGGCCAACGTCGACAGCGCCGAGCGGCTCGCCGAGACGCTCGACGCGCTCGAGGCGATCGCGCAGCGCCTGCCGACCGTGTTCCCCGTCCACCCGCGCACCGTCGCCCGCGCCGAGTCCTTCGGGCTGTCGGCGCGCCTCCGCGAGACGAAGGGGCTCCGGATCATGGAGCCGCTCGGATACGACGATTTCGTGACCGTGATGGGCAATGCGCTGCTTGTCGCCACCGACTCCGGCGGCATCCAGGAAGAGACGACCGCGCTCGGGATCCCGTGCCTCACGATGCGTCAGGGCACCGAGCGGCCCATCACCGTGACGCAGGGCACGAACATCGTCGTCGGGCTCGACGCCGCGCTCATCGCGCGCGAGGTCGACGCCATCCTCGACGGCCGCGCCAAGCGAGGCTCCGTGCCTGAGGGATGGGACGGCAAGACCGGCGAGCGCATCGCAGACGCGCTCGAAGCGTTCCTCGCGGGGGATCCGCCGCCCAAGACCGCTGGCCCGCGCGCCTGAGCTCACCGCCCCCCTCGCTCGCCGCGGTGCCGGAGCGACGGGCGCGACCGACGCGACCGACGCGACCGACGCGACCGACGCGACCGACGCGACGCCGAGCGCAGGATGCACCACGCGCGCTCACCGCGCCGCCAACTCGCTTCTTTCGTGGCCTACGTGGGCGTCGCGCGGGCCACACGACCACACTCCCCACAACCCCCGACCAAACAGCGCTCCATGGCCCAGAGCGCCCTGGGTTGTGCTTGTTTATCGATGAACAGCCCCGGTATATAGTTGTATCGTGGCAAGAAATTTTCGACCTGGCGTGGCGTGGGCGGCTCGGGGGCGAGGTCAACGAGGTTTCTCGCTCGTCGAGGTGATGGTCGCGGGCGGGGTCGTGGCGATCCTGGCCGCCCTGGGGACCCAGGGGGTGTCCAGGTACCTCGTGTTCGCCAAATCGGCCGAGGCCAAGCAGACGATCGGCGGCATCGCCAGGGCCGTCGTCGGTTCGGCCGAGCGCCTCCAGGCGATGTCGGGCACCGCGGCGGTCCAGCCGCTGTGCAGCGATGCGGTCACCGTGCCCAACGCGTTCTATCGTGTCCAGGGGCAGAAATATCAGCCCGATCCCAGGCCGGGTGTGGACTACAACACCGGGAGTACGACCGTCGGCTGGAAGTGCCTTGCGTTCTCGGTCAGCCACCCTCAGTCGTACCAGTATCGATATCGACTCGGTGGCTCTCCCATGCCTGTCTCCGTCAACCATTTCCCGGAGGACGTGCCGGTGGATCGCAGGTGGGCCGCCTATGCGCGAGGCGACCTCGACGGGGACAATACGCACGCGTGGTTCGCGCTGGACGGCTACATGAAGGACGGGCAGGTGGTGTTCGCGAGCACGATCGGCACCATCGACCCGGACGAGTAGGCGGCGCCGCCATGGACACCGCAGCTCTCCACACGCTCTTCGGTGCCCTCTCGTCGCGCCGCGGCGGCGAGAGCACCGCCATCGAGCTCCCGGGCGCGGACCTCGCGGCCGCGCACCTGCGCTGCGCCGACCTCCAGGGCGCGAACCTCGCGGGCGCGCGCCTCGACGGGGCCAAGCTCACCGGCGCGAACCTCGGGGGGGCGCGGCTCGACGCCGCGTCGCTCGTCAACGCCGACCTCACCGGGGCCGACCTGCGCTGGGCCGATCTCTCGGGGGCGCTGCTCGGCGGGGCGCTGCTCGCGGCCGCGGATCTGCGCGGGGCCAAGCTCCCGCGCTCGTTCTCCTCGGCGGGCTCGCTCGTGGGCGCGCGCGTCGATCCGTCGGCGTGCGCGCGCTCCGGCTTCGACGAGGAGGCCATCCTGGCGCTGGCGAGCGCGGGCGCGTCGTTCGACGACATCGCGTCGTTCCCTTCGCCGCTGCGCGACGCCCTCGCGAGCGCCGACGCGGTCCCCGAGAGCGCAGCGCGGAGCCGTCGCCCCGCGGCGCCGGACTCGCGGCGGATGGAGGCGGCGCCGGACTCGCGGCGGATGGAGGCGGCGCCGGACTCGCGGCGGATGGAGGCAGCGCCGGACTCGCGACGGATGGAGGCAGCGCCGGACTCGCGGCGGATGGAGGCAGCGCCGGCCTCGCGGCGGATGGAAGCGGCGTGGTCATCGCAACGGATCTCGGCGCCACCCGAGTCGCAGCGGATACCCGAGTCGCAGCGGATGCCCCCCGCGACCGACGTTCCTCGCCAGAGCGTGGCGACCAGCGCCCCTCGCCGCGCTGCCGGTGAGCGCGAGCCTCCGGCGGTCCGCCGCGCCGCCGTGTCCGGTGGCCCTCGGAGGGCGCCGGACGCGCCCGAGCTCGCGCGGTCGACCGAGCTGCGCCTCGCGCTCGCCGGCGGCGCATTGCTCCTCGTCCTCGCGGCCGCCGTCGCCCTGGCGAAGATCCCTCCGCGCGGCCTCCTCCTGGCAGCGCACGCCGGCAGCGCGCTGGGCGCGGCGCTCTTGACCTTCGCGCTGCCTCTTGTCGGCGCCGAACGCAACGCCCTGCGCTCCCTGGGCGCCCGTCTCGTGCTCGCCGCGTTCGCCGCGACGCTCGTCTACGGCCTCGATCCGTCGCGCCTCGCGGTCTTCCGGCTGCGCGCCACGCTCGCCTCGGGCGACGCCGCGCAACGGTCCACCGCCGTACGCCTCCTCGCGAGGAGCGGTCACCGCAGCTTCGACGGGCTGGATCTGTCGGGGCTCGATCTCTCCCGAGCCGATCTCGGCCAGAGCAGCTTCCGGAACGCGCGCCTCGCCGGGGCGGACCTCTCGGGCGCCGCGCTGATGGAGTCGACCTTCGGGGCCGCCGATCTGACCGCCGCCAACCTCCGAGGTGCCGACCTCACCGGGACCGACGCCGAACAGGCGACCGGCTGGGAGCTCGCGGCGTGCGACGCGGCGACGGAGCTGCCAGACGAAGGCGCGTGCGTGCTGGGACACCCGGTGCGGGCAAATCAGCCCTCGAGCGACACCACCGCGCGCTCCGCGCACGAGGGCGCCGCGCCGGCGGGGGCGCTGTAGCGAGCGGCGATCGGCGGTCGCGGGCCGGATCGCTCGGGAGGTCGGGCGCCGGACTGGCCAGACGTCTGGCGGTCCCTGGCCAGGCGTGGCCGCTCCGTCACGGCACCGACGTCAGCCCGGACGTCGCGCCGCCGCGCGGGCTGCGCGGGCCGCCGCCGCGTCGTCGACCGCGAGCGCCGCCTCGGCGATGGCGGAGAGATCGGCGAACGAGGCGCCGGCGAGCGCGTCCTCCACCGCGTCGAACGCGGAGGCGCACATGCTGAGGCGCGTGATCCCGAGCCCGACGAGCAGCGGCGCGACGCCGGGATCGCCGGCGGCCTCGCCGCACACCGAGACGGGCCGCTTCGCGGCGTGCCCTGCCTCCACCACCCCGCGCACGAGCCGCAGCACGGCCGGGTGCGCCGGATCCGCGAGCGCGTGCAGCCGCGGGTGACCGCGCTCGGCCGCCAGCGTGTGCTGCGTCAGATCGTTGGTCCCGATGCTGAAGAAGTCGGCCTGGCGCGCGAGGCGCTCCGCCATGAGCGCCGCCGACGGCACCTCGACCATGATGCCCGTGGCCACGGGCCAGCGGTGCGCCGCGCCCATGGCCGCGAGCGCCTCGTGCGCGCGCTCCAGCGCGGCGCGCACGGCGCTCACCTCCGCGGCGATCGAGACCATCGGGACCAGCACCCGGATGTCATGGCCGCGCCCCGCGACCAGGATCGCGCGGAGCTGCGCCTCGAGCAGCGCCGGCCGCGCGAGGGAGAGGCGGACGCCGCGGACGCCCAGGCTGGGGTTCGTCTCGGCGTCGAGCTCGAGGTACGGCAGCGCCTTGTCCCCGCCGGCGTCGAGCGTGCGGACCACGATCGGAGCGCCGGCGAACGCCGCGAAGATCTCCGCGAGCAGCTCCGCCTGCTCGTCCTCGCCAGGCTCGTCCACGCGGTCCAGGAACAGCATCTCGGTGCGCAGGAGCCCGATCCCGAGGGCGCCAGCCTCGCGCGCTGCGCGCGCGTCCGAGGGGCCAGCCACGTTCGCCCAGAGCTCGACCTCGCGGCCGCAGGCGAGGCGCAACCGGCCGTCCCGGGCGCCTGGCGGCCGCCGTGACGCGCGGAGGGCCGCCTGCCGCCGCTGGAGCTCGATCGTGGTCTCGGGATCCGGGTCGAGCCACACCTCGCCGGTCGCGCCGTCGAGGCCGGCGCGCGCGCCGCCCGCGTCCGGCACCAGCGCCGCGGCCCCGGCGACCGCGGGGATGCCGGCGCTCCGCAGCAGGATGGCCGCGTGCGAGGTCGGACCTCCGCGCCGGTCGATGACGCCGAGCACCCGCCCCGCATCGAGCCGCGCGGCCTCCGACGGCGTGAGGTCCTCGGTCACGACGACGGCCGGCGGTCCGTCGGGCAGCACCGCCGCGGCGCCGCCGAGCAGGGCGCGCACCACGGCGTCGCCCACGTCGTGAACGTCGGCCTCGCGCGCCCGCAGGTACGGGTCGTCGAGCTGCCGGTAGATCGCGGCCGCGGCGTCGATCGCCTGGCGGAAGGCCCAGGCGGCGTTGCAGCGCTCCCGCTCGATGCGGGAGATGGCCTCGTCGACGAGCGCCGGGTCGCAGAGCAGCGCCTGATGGGCGTCGAGGATGTCGGTGCCGCGCAGCGCGCTGCCGAGGTCCTGCGCTGCCAGATCGAGCGCCCGCCGCAGCCGCTCGGCCTCGGCCGCAGGATCGTCGACCGTGGTCTCGGGGACCTCCGGGATCGACCGCACCAGCCGGACCATGGGGCCGAGCGCGACGCCGGGCGCGACCGGGATGGCGTGGCACGACGCGGGGGGCGCCGCAGGGGCGGCCGCCGGTGCGTCGCGCTGCAGGAGCGCAGCGAGCGCCTCGACCGCCTCGACAGCCTGCCGCCCGGTCGCGCGCAAGCGCAGCACGTCGCCCCGGCGCGCCCCGAGGGAGGCGAGCGCGATCAGGCTCGAGGCCGGCACCGGACCGCGCGCGGCCGTCACGTTCTCCAGGGTGATCGCCGCGTCGAAGGCCACAGCGCGCGTGATGAGCCGCGCGGCAGGGCGGGCGTGCAGGCCGCCCGGATCGGCGATCGCGAGCTCGACCGTCGCGGCCGGCGCGCCCGCGGAGGTCGCGGCCACCGCCGCCGCGGCGCCCGCATCGGTCGCGGCCACCGCCGCCGACGCGGGGCGCTCCGCCTCGCCGAGCTGCTCGGCCTTCGGAGCGAGCGCCTGCCGCGCCTCCGCGGCGACCTGATCGAGCGTGCCGCCCGCCGCGGCCCGCACGGCGGCCGCGACCGCCCCTTCCACGATCGGCCCGCCGGTGAGGCGCGTGCGCGCGGCGATGGCCGGATCGATGAGCTCGAGCGCCGTCTCGGCGCTCAGGATCGCGCCGCCGATGTCCATCAGCACGACGGCGCCGGCCGGCCCGCAGACGCGCTCGATCGCCGCGGCGATCGCGGTCGCGTCGGTGCCGAGATCCGCGCCGCCATCGCCCGCGCCCGCCGCGCACGCGATGGCGACCGCCTCGCCGGTCATCTGACGGGCCAGCGCCCTGGTGGCCTCGGCCAGCTGCCGGCTGTGCGAGACCAGGACGAGCCCGACGCGGCCCGCCGCCCCGCTCATACGCCTGCCGTCGCGGCCAGGCTCCGCAGCAAGAGCGAACACGACGTGGCGCCGGGGTCCTGATGCCCGGCGCTGCGCTCACCGAGGTAGCTCGCCCGGCCCTTGCGAGCGATGAGCGGCACGGTCGCGAGCGCGCCGGCCTGCGCCGCCTCGGCGGCGCGAGCGAGCCCGTCCATGAGCGAGGAGCGCGCCGGGTCGCCCGTGGGCGCCGGCGCGCTCAGCGCGGCCTTGAGCGCGTCGACCGCAGGGGAGAGCGCGTCGACCATCGTCTTGTCGCCGGGCGACGCCTTGCCTCGCCGCTTCACGCCGTCGAGGCCCGCCTCGAGGCACCCGGCCAGGGCCGCGAGATCGAGCGCCGCGGCGCCGGCCGCCCGCTGGCCCGCCTCGCGGAACAGCGTGCCGTAGAGCGGCCCGCTCGCCCCGCCGACGGTCGACAGCAAGATCATCCCGACGCCCTTCAGCAGCGCGCCGACGTCGCCGTGATCGAGGCCGCCGAGCCGGACGCGCACGGCCGTGAAGCCGCGCGCCATGTTGGTGCCGTGGTCGCTGTCGCCGATCGCCGCGTCGAGCTCGGTCAGGAGCACCTTCTCGCGCTCCATGACGTCGGCCGCGCGCTCGATCCACGCCGCGATGTGCGCGCCGTTCAAGGCCTCCATGGCTCAGGTCCCCCAGCGCAGCGCCGGCGTGTGCACCGGCGCGTCCCACCAGCGGAGCATCTCGTCGTCGAGCTTGAGCAGGGTCGCCGACGCGCCGGCCATCTCGAGCGACGTGACGTACGACCCCACGAGGCTGCGCGCGACCTTGAGGCCGCGGCCCTGCGCGATCGCGCGCGCCTTGCGGTACACGACGTAGAGCTCGAGGAGCGGCGTCCCGCCCATGCCGTTGACGAACAGCAGCACGTCGTCGCCCGGCTCGAACGGCAGGTCGTCGAGGATCGGCTGCATCAGGATCTCGGCCACCCGGTCGGCCGGCTCCAGCTTGGCCCGCCGCCGGCCGGGCTCACCGTGGATGCCGATGCCGACCTCCATCTCGCCCGGGCCGAGCTCGAACGACGGCTTGCCGGCGTGCGGCACCGTGCAGGCGGAGAGCGCGACCCCCATGCTGCGGCCGCGCGCGTTGACCCGCCGGCCGAGCGCCGCCACCTCCTCGAGCGGGCGGCCCGCCTCGGCGGCGCCGCCGCAGATCTTCTCGACGAGGACGGTCGTCCCCACGCCGCGCCGTCCGGCCGTGTACAGGCTGTCCTCGACCGCCACGTCGTCGTTCACGAGCACGCCCTCCACCGGGATTCCCGCCTCGCGCGCGAGCTCGGCGGCCATCTCGAAGTTCATCACGTCACCGGTGTAGTTCTTGATGATGTGGAGCACGCCGGCGTCGCCGTCGACTGCCCGCGTCGCTTCGAAGATCTGGTCGGGCGTCGGGCTCGTGAACACGGCGCCGGGGCAGGCGGCGTCGAGCATGCCGCGCCCGACGAACCCGGCGTGCAGCGGCTCGTGCCCGCTGCCGCCGCCGGAGAGGAGCGCGACCTTGCCCTTGCCCTTCGCCTCCGCGCGCGTGACGAAGCGCGGCGCGGCGTTCACCCGGAGGAGCTCGGCGTGCGCGAGCCCCATCCCCTCGAGCGCCTCATCGACGAGATCGTCCGGCGCATTGATGAGCTTCTTCATCCTGCCTCCGCTCCGTACCCGTTCGGCCCGCGCGCAGGATATCCCCATGCCATTGCCCGCCGCGAGAGGAGATCTTTTGACCGCGCCGTCCTATGCTGAGGTCGCCGTGGATCGAATCGCCCCCACGCTCCGCCCCCCTGGCCGCCCGGCGGGCTTCCAGCGCTGGAGAGAGCTGCTCTTCCTGCACTGGGAGACGCCGATCGCCGCGCTGCGCGCCGTCGTGCCGCCCGCGCTCGAACTCGACACCTTCGAGGGGAGGGCCTACGTCGGCGTCGTCGCCTTCACCATGCGCGACGTCAGCCCCTGGTGGTCGCCGAGCGTGCCCGGGATCTCGAACTTCCACGAGCTCAACGTCCGCACCTACGTCCACCACGAGGGGCGAGCGCCGGGCGTCTGGTTCTTCAGCCTGGACGCGGCCAAGGCGATCGCGGTCGTCGCGGCCCGGGTCGGCTGGCACCTGCCCTATCACCACGCCTCGATGGATCTCGACTCGAGGGACGGGGAGATCCGTTACCGCAGCGAGCGGCGCTGGCCGGGCCCCGTGCCTGCGCGCTTCGAGGCGCGCTATCGCGTCGGCGCGGCGATCGACGGCGGCGCCGCGGCGCCGGGGACCTTCGAGCACTTCCTGGCCGAGCGTTACCTGCTGTTCGCCGCGAGCGGCGGCGCGCTCAAGATCGGGCAGGTGCACCACGCGCCCTATCCGCTCCACCGGGCCGAGGTGACCCACGTCGAGGAGAGCGTCGTCGCCGCGGCCGGCCTGCCCGCCCCGGCGGGGGCGCCGCACGTGCTCTATAGCCCGGGCGTGGACGTCGACGTCTATGCGCTGACGCCCGCCGCGCCGCGCGGGTGACGCCGCCGCGCCGCGGCCGCGTGGTGATCCGATCGCGCTCCCGCGCCCCGGGGAGCCCGAGCCAGAGCGCCGCGGGCACGGCCGGGCCTGCGCCCGCGGGTCAGTGCCCCGTGAGCCAGTGGATGACCTGGGACTCGAGGCCCGGCGCCGCCCCGAACCCGAGGCTCAGCGTCCGCGGGAAGCCCACGTGCCCGCCGTGCCGGAGCCACTGCACGTCGAGCAGCGGCGAGCGCGGGTGGGCCTCGATCGCCGGCCGCACCGTGTCGAGCGGCACCATCGGGTCGGCCTCCGCCGCGACGATCAGCGACGGGACGGCGATGTCGCGGAGGCGCGGGGCGGCGCTCTCGCTCGCGTAGTAGGCCTCCGCGCTCTGGTAGCCGAAGCGTCGCGTCATGATGCGCCGGTCCCACTCGCGGATCGTGCGAATGGCGAGCGCCTCGTCGAGGGGCACGGGCACGGCGCGGCGCGAGGCGACGGCGGTGTACATCTCCTTCAGCCCGGACATCACATGCCTGCGGTAAACCCACCGTTCGGGCTGATCGATGGCGGCGACGGCCCGCTCGAGGTCGAGCGGCGGGCAGACGGCCGCCACGGCGTGGACGCGCCCGTCGAGCGAGCCCGACGCCGCGTAACGGAGGGCGATATGCCCGCCCAGCGAGTAGCCGAGGACGAGCACGCGCTCGTACCGGTCGAGCTCGGGGGAGGTGATGGCGGCGTGGAGATCGGAGAACAGGCCAGCGTGGTAGATGTCGTCTCCGTCGCCCCCGGCGCCGCGCAGGTTGATGCGCAGGCAGGCGAGCCCCGCGCGCTCGGCCCTCAGGGCGGCCTCGACCACATAATAACTCTCGCTCGTACCGCCGAGCCCGTGGACGACGACGAGGATCGAGCCCGCGTCTTCTCGGTGGCGGATCCTGCCGAGCAGCCGGACGGGCCCGGCAGGAGTGTCATCGACGTGGACCGAGAAGGGGGAAGACGGAGCGAGCCGCGGAGCGCGAATCTGATGCTTGAGCCAGGGAGCGACCGTCCAGAAGTGGCCGTGGAGGATGCGCTGCATCATCCCGTTCGTAACACGGGCGACGCAGCGTTTCTATTTCACCCGCTCGCTCAGCGACACACGACCTCCGACGAGCCGCTGCAATCGTTCCGGCACACGTCGCAGTGGGCGCACTGGAGCATCGCTTCGTAGAGGGCCGCGCTGGCCGGGTCTACCGTCCTGCAGGCCTCCTTGCAGGCGGCCGTGTCGCACGTACGGAAGCAGCTCACGTACTCCATGCACGGGATGCTTTCCACGCACGCCGAGAGCTCGTCGGCGCAGCTGGTCTCGAGCGCGCACCGGGTGCACCCCGAGCTGCCGTCGCCGCAGGTGCCCGAGCCGTCGCATACCGGCGGCGGGACGGCCCGCTTCACGTTGAGCGTGAACGCGCCGTCGCTGGTGTCGGTCGAGCCGTCCACCACGACCACGACGGTCTGACCCGCCGCGAGCGTCACCGTGACCTCCGACTGCTCGACGTCCGTGTCGTCGTTGCACGCGAGCTGAGCCCCCCTGCAGGTCGCGTCGTGCACGTGGAGCATCGTGTCGAACGCCGATCCGAACGTATCGAAGGTGTAGTCGCCGGCGACCGGCGCCGTGAACGCGTATCCCGCGTCGGGGCTGCTCGATTGGCGGCAGGCCGTCGTCACGGTCGGCCGCACGCTGTTGGGTCGGCCGACCGTGCTGCCGGTGATCGTCTGCGGCACCGACGAGGCGAGGGTCCCCGCAGGGCAGCTCGGCGCGCTCGCCCGCGTCACGCTCAGCTCGAAGGTGCCCGCCTCGCCCTCCGCGCCGTCGACCACGACGTAGACGGTCTGGCCCATCGCCAGGTCGGCCGTGATGACCGCGCTCGGGTCGGCGCTGCACGCGATCTCGGAGCACCCCGTCGCGTCGAGGAGGGCGAGGACGACGCTGTAGCCGGAGTTCGTGCTGTCGAACGAGTAGACGCCCGCGGTCGCGGCGGTGAACGAGTAGATGCGCTCGCCCGAGCTCGTGGCGGAGCACGTCGGGGAATACGTGTTCGCCTGGCCCGCGGTCGTGCCGTTGACGATCTGCGGCACGGCGCTGCCGAGATCGTTGCCCGGGCTCACCGTGCACGCGCACGCCCCGGCCTGGCAGACCTGCGAGTCGTTGCACGCGGCGCCGCACTCGCCGCAATGATCGGCGTTGGTCTGGAGGTCGACGCAGACCTCGACGCCGTTGCAGGCCGTGAGCCCGGAGCCGCAGCCGTCCTCGCATTCGCCGGCGACGCACGTCTGGTCGTCCGTGCACGCGGTGCCGCACTCGCCGCAATGCCCGGCGTCGTTCTGGAGGTTGACGCAGGCGCCGTCGCAGTCGGTGAGCCCCGCCGAGCACTCGCCTTCCTGGCACTCGCCGGACTCGCAGGTCTGTCCGTCCGTGCACGCGGCGCCGCACTCGCCGCAGTTGCTCGGATCGGACGCGACGTCGACGCACGTGCCGCCGCAGTCGGTGCGCCCCGCGGGGCAGCCGCCCTCGTCCTGGCACGCGCCGGCCTCGCAGGTCTGCCCCTCCTCGCAGGCGTTGTTACAGCGGCCGCAGTTCGCCTCGTCGCTCTGCGTGTCGACGCAGCTGTCGCCGCACGACGCGAGGCCGTCGTCGCACGCGGCCACGGCCACGCACTCGCCGTCGCGGCAGGTCTCGTCGCTGTCGCACGCCGCGCCGCACGCGCCGCAGTGGCTCGTGCTCGTGCCCGTGTTGATACAGATGCCGTCGCACTCCGTCTCCGGCGCGACGCACGCGCTCGTGGTGGGGCCGCCGTCCGAACACGATGCCACGGCGGCGAGCGCCGCCGCAGCGAGCCAGAGCAGGGTATACGTCGGCGCGAGCCTGAAGCGCGATTTGAGCTTTTCCATGAACCTTCCCTCGGCAGAGTCGCCGACGACGGGGGTCGTAACGCGGAGCTACCGGGAGGATACGACGATGGCCTTCCAGGATGTCAATCCTTGCAGCCTGAATCCCGCGCGCAGATCGTCGATCGTCGTCTGCGCCGGCGCGCGCGCCGTTTTGCCACCGTCGCACACCTTGACCACAGGGTGGGATGAAGAACATCTCAACGTCTTCATGATCAACACCATGTTGATCCACGAGCGCGTGGCGAAGGCCAATTACCACCCGTGCGCGGCGTCCACCTCACGGCGCTCGGCCGGCATGGCGATCACGGGCAACCTGATCACCGCCGGCGTCGCCGCGCTCAATGTGTTCACGGGCGCGCTTCAATACCTCTTCTCTTCGCGGCGCTCATCCCGATCGCGGCCGTCGTCTTCGGCCTCCTCGCCCGGCGCTGCGTGGTGGTCGACCACTTCCAGCGGAGGCCCCCGGGCGCGTCCGTCCCTGTGTCCTGACGCGTCGCGCCGGTTCAGCCCTCACCGCGCCGCTCCTCGTCCTCGGGCTCGCTCGCATGCGCGGGCGGGATGCGGACCCGCACCGTGCGGATCTGCCGCGGGCTCGCGTCCACGATGTGGAGCTCCGCCCCGTCCGGGGTCGTCACGACGTCGCCGGGCGCGGGGATGCGCCGGGCGAGCCCCAGGCAGAGCCCCGCGACCGTGGACCAGCGGACGTCGTCCGGCAGCGCGATCGCGAGCTGCCGGCTGACCTCGTGGACCGGCATGTCGCCGGGCACGAGCGCCGACCCGTCCGGCTCGCGCCGGATCGTCTCTGCGTGGGGCGGGTGCGCCTCGTTCTCGGCGAAGATCTCGCCGACGAGCTCCTCCACGAGGTCCTCCATCGTGACGATGCCGATCATGCCGCCCTGCTCGTCCACGACGACGGCGAGCTGGAGCCGGCGCCGCTTCAGCTCGGCGAGGAGCTCGACGGCCGGCATCGACCCGACGACGAAGTACGCCGGGCGCAGGATGCTCTCCAGCGAGAACTGCCCGTCGCCCCACAGGAGCGCGAGCACCTCCGGCATCGTGACGTAGCCGATCACGTTGTCGTTCGACCCCTCGTAGACCGGCATCCGCGTGTGGCCGTGCTCCAGCACGGCGCGCTGCACCTCCGGGGCGGCCGCGTCGCGCGGGAGCGCCACGACGCGGCCGCGGGGGAGCATCACCTGGAGCGCGGTGAGCCAGGCGAAATCGATGGCGCGGGACGCGATCTCGCCGGCGCGCTTGTCGACCGAGCCCGCCTCGGCGGCCTCGTCGACGATCTGCTGGATCTCCTCGGGGGAGAGGCGCGCCTCGACGAAGTTCGTGCGGTCGCCGAAGAGCCTCAGCACCAGGTTGGAGCTGGCGGTGAGCAGCCAGACGAGCGGGCGGGCGAGCGACGACAGCCCGCGGAGCGGCGGGCCGACGAGCATCGCGTACCGCTCGGAGGCGCGGAGCGCGAGCGACTTCGGGACGAGCTCGCCGAGGACGAGCGACAGGAAGGAGACGAGCGCGACCACCGCGGCGAACGCGAGCTCGTCCGCCGCGTCCCCGACCCACGGCACCGCGCGGAGGACCGGCGCGAGGTCCTTCGCGAGGGTCGACCCGCCGAAGGCGCTCGCGGTCGCGCCGACGACGGTGATGCCGATCTGCACGGTGGCGAGGAAGCGCTCCGGGTTGCCCCGCAAGCGCTTCACCGCCCACGCCCGGCGGCTCCCCGACTGGACGAGCTGGTCGAGCCGCGTCTTGCGGACCGTGACGATCGCGATCTCGGCGCCCGAGAAGACGCCGTTCACGAGCACGAGGGCCAGGATGATGAGGATTTCCGAGAGAATGGCGGCTCCCTCCGCGGCGTTCCCGGGTGCAGGCATAGCGTGTCGCTCGCCCGGACGGCAGCGGCGCCGGGCCCGCGACGCACGAAACCCAGGCGGCCGTGGCTGCAGCGTGCCGCGGGTCGTGGATTGCGCTCAAGATGAAATTTTCTGAAGGGAACCGCCACGCGCGGCGGTCGGTGTGTCGCCAGGCGCTGCGGCCGCCGTGGCGTCACGCACGGCCGCAGGCGCTGCGCGGTGGGTTCACGCCGCCTTGCTGGCGCGCCGGTCCCGCACGGCCGCAGGCGCTGCGCGGTGGGTTCACGCCGCCTTGCTGGCGCGCCGGTCCCGCACCGCCTGCGCGAGCAGCTCGAGCACCGGAACGGTGTCGTTCCAGCCGAGGCAGGCGTCGGTGATGCTCTGGCCGTAGGTGGGGAGCTTGCCCGGCGCGAGATCCTGTCGGCCTCCCACGAGGTGGCTCTCGATCATCACGCCGAGGATGTCCCGCGAGCCCGAGCGCAGCTGGTCGGCCAGGCTCTCGGCCACGATCCTCTGGCGCGCCGGATCCTTCTGGCTGTTGCCGTGGCTGCAGTCGACCATCAGCCGGCGCGGCAGGCCCGCCTTGGTCAGGCGGTCGGCGGCCTCGCGGACGTGCTCGGCCGCGTAGTTGGGCCCGCGCTGCGAGCCGCGCAGGATCACGTGACACGACGCGTTGCCGCGCGTCGCCACGATCGCCGAGATCCCCTGCTTCGTCACGGAGAGGAAATGGTGCGCCTCGCGCGCGGCCCGCACGGCGTCGACCGCGATCTGGACGTCGCCCTCGGTGCTGTTCTTGAAGCCCACGGGGCACGAGAGCCCGGAGGCGAGCTCGCGGTGGATCTGGCTCTCGGTCGTGCGGGCGCCGATCGCGCCCCAGGAGATGAAATCGGCGATGAACTGCGGCGAGATCGTGTCCAGGAACTCGCTCGCGCTCGCGAGGCCGAGCTCGGCGATGTCGCGGAGCAGCCCGCGGGCGACGCGGAGCCCCTTGTTGATCGAGAAGCTCCCGTCGAGGTCGGGATCGTTGATCAGCCCCTTCCAGCCGACCGTGGTGCGCGGCTTCTCGAAGTACACGCGCATGATCACGAGCAGATCGTCGCTCAGCCGGTCGCGCGCCTCCCGGAGCTGCGCGGCGTACTCCAGGGCGGCCTTGGGGTCGTGGATGGAGCAGGGGCCCACCACCACGATGATCCGGTCGTCGTCGCCCGAGATCACGCGCTCGGCGGCCTTGCGCGTGAAGGCCACGGTCTCGGAGGCCGCGGGGCTGACGGGGATCTCTTCGATAAGGATGGCGGGGGGGATCAAGGGCCTGAGCCCTGCAATACGAAGGTCGTCGGTCGAGTAGTACATCGTTGAGGCTCCAGCATAGCGCGACGACATACGCCCCGACTACCCGCGCGTGGGCCGGAGGCGCTTTCTGGCCGCTGTACGGCGCCCCGTACCCCCGTATCCCGTACGCCCCGCGATCGGCCTGAAGATTTGTCTCGCGGGCGCGGGCGGGCCATCGGGCCATGGGGGGCCGTCGGATCCGGGCTCACGCTGGCGTTCGCGCGAGCGCTGGCCCGACCGCGCTGGCGGCCTCCGCCGGTCACAGGCGCGCTGGCGAGTGCGCCCGCTCCCCGCCCGGTCGCCGCAGGAACGGGGCGCCCTTCGGCTGTGTGCGGCAGGGCGCCGCCGGCCGCTTCGTGCCCGCCGTGGGCGAGCGGGCGGGTCGCTCTGCCAGCGCCGTCCGACGTGGGGTGTTCGCCGAGCGCGTGGCGCTCGCCGAGCGCGCCGCCTCGGTGACGTCGCTCACGGTCGGCCGCGGCGGTCGTCGCTGCCTGCGCTCTGCGCGGGGCTCCTCGAGCAGCGCGCGCAGGGACGCGAGCGCGCGCGTGCGCCATTTGTACGCCGTCGACAGCGGGATCCCGTGTTGTTCGGCGACCGTCGCCATCGGCACGCCTTCGAGGTCGTGCGCGATGAGGATCTGCTGCTCCTCGGCCTGCAGCGACCTGAGCCGCGAGAGGATGAGGGAGCGCGTCTGCTCTACGTCGATCTGCTCCTCGGCGTTCGGGCGCTCGTCGGCGACGCGGCGCGGGGCGTGGCCGGAGGACAGCTCTTCGCGCCGGTGGTGCGCGCGGTCGCGGTAGTGGGCGGCCACGTGGACCGTGATCCTGTTGAGCCACCGCTCCGGTCGGGCGCGGAGCGGATCGTAGGATGGGAAGCTCTGGTATCCGGCGAGGAACACATCCTGGAGGATGTCTCGCCGATCACGGCGTGGGACCCCGAGCCGCCTAAGCCAATTCCATACGGAGTCGTAGGTCTTCCCCCGAAAGAGCCGGGCGAAGGCACGCTGTCTATCCAGCGGCATCGACGGTGCGAGAGTGCGATGCGGTTGTCCCATGCTCGCTTAATTAGGAGGAGCTGATCTCCCATCTCAAAAAAAAGCCATCGGCTCTGAAAAATGATCTCCTGTGCGGGAGAGCAGTAGTCGGCGGCGGTCGGGAGGGAGCGTATCCTGCGCGGGAGAGCAGTAGTCGGCGGCGGTCGGGAGGGAGCGTCTCCTGTGCGGGAGAGCAGTAGTCGGCGGCAGTCGGGAGGGAGCGTCTCCTGTACGGGTGACCGTTGCTTTAGAGGAGCGGGCGGGGCCCGGCGGCTGCCGTCCTCGTGCGGAGCGCGCGCAGCGCCGCGTTCCTCTCGGCCGTGAGGCGGCCAGCTGGGAACCTCATCCGGTGCTCGATCAGGCGGCGCTTCGCCTCCGCATAACGACCGCGCGACAACGCCGTGATCGCGCCGTCGATGAGGGTGCGCTCCGCGGCGATCTCCTGATCGTTCGACGCCCCAGGCGGTCCCGCGGAGGGCAAGGTCGCTCCGCCCGACGGACGGAGCGCGGCCTTCTGCGCGGGCAGCGCCGCGCTGGTCGCTCGCGGGTTCCCGGCGGCCGCGATCCGGCCGCCCTGCGGAGCGTCCGCCGCTGCAGCTGCGCCGGGCGGCGGCAGCACGGCCGGGGACCGCGGCAGCGCGGCCGGGGAAGGCAGCGACGGTGCGGCCGGGGACGGCGGCGGCAGCGCGGGCGGGGGCGGCGGCGTCCGGGCGACCGCCATGGCGAGCCCGGTCGCGGCGCGCGTTCCGGCGGCGGCCGGCGTCGAGGCGGCGCGCAGCGCGCCGAGCGTGAGCGCGATGACGGCGGCGGCGCTCGCCAGCGGGACTGCGATGCTCGCTGCGAGATGGAGCGAGCCTGCCCGCGTCGGCGCGCCGCCCTCGATCGGGAGCTTCCATGGCCACGGAGAGAACACCCCGCGGACCCTGCGGTACAGCCTCGTGAGCCACGTCGGCGCGCCCTCGCCTCCCGTGCGCGCCTCCTCGACGAGCGCGCCGGCGCTGAAGGGGACGAGCGCGAGCCCGCGGCCGCGCTGCCGCGCCTGCCAGCGACGCATCGCCGCCTCGATGTCGACCCAGGCGAGCCGGTGCCGGCTCCAAGCGGTGCTCAGGGGGATCGACAGCTGCTGGGCGATCTCGGCCATGTCGATCTCCTCGAGCTCATGGGCGACGAACACGCAGCGGCGCTCCATGGGCATCTCCTGGAGCAGCTTGTCGAGCACGCAGCGCCGGTCCCTCGCGATGGCGTGCTGCTCGGAGTCGGGGGTGACGTCGGGCAGCGCCGCGAGATCGTCGAACGGCCGGAGGCGCTCGTGGCGGCGGTGGGCCCGCCGGAAATGGTTCGATGCCTGGTGGGTCGCGATGCCCATGAGCCACGACCGCACGGTGCCCCGGCTGGGATCGAACCGCGGCAGCGCACGGTAGGCGCCGGCGAGGACCTCCTGAGCGACGTCCTCGATGTCCTGCGCGCGAACCCCGAGGCGGGCGAGGTAGCGGGCGATGAACGAGAAGTGCTCGTCGGCGATCTCCGCCATGCGGGCGTGGGAAGGCTCTGCGGATGTGTTTTTGCGTGACTGTGACCGCATCTCTGTTCCCCCTCGAGCGTGGCGACGGCGTCGTCGCGAAGCTTGTCAATGCGCCGCCTCGGCACCCCGAGGGAGGGCAGCGCGACGCGCGGGCGCCTCGCTCCGCGGATCGAGATTCACGTCCAGGCGGAGGCCCACGAGCCCGCCGTAGGCGGGCGGGGTCCAGAGCACACCTTCCTGGCTCTCGACGCGGAACTCCGAGAGGCGCAGCACGATGTCGCCATAGAACTGGATGGCGAGCCGATCGGAGATCGGGATCTCGATGCCTGCGCGCGGCCCTGTGGCGAGCCAGAGCGACGAGGTGTCGATGATCCTGGCGTCGGTGCTGGAGGTGGTCACGACCCCGACCGACGCGACGGCACAAGCGAAGAGGTGACGGCGCTGCGAACACGGCATCACGTTCGCCGCCGCGAGCCAGGTCGAGATGCTCGTCGCCTCGTCGAGCTGAATCGTGACCGGCAATTGAACGTGGCCTTCCATGCCGAGGGTGAAGGATGGATAACGAAGCGCGACATGGAGCGCCGTCCCGGCGGTCGTCTCCTGCAGGGTTCCGAACACCGCGGACCCCGCAAGGCCGACCCTGATGTCGGGCCACGCCCGCTGCGCGGGCGCGGCGGAGAGGGCGTCGGGCGGGGGCGGGGCAGGGGAGGGCGGCGGCGGGGGCGGGGCGGGCGGCACGTGGAGGCTCGGATCGAGCGCGATGCGGAGCGAGAGCGCCATGTTCATGACAAGCTCTTTGCAGTCGTCGTGATAGACGACCAGGTGCCGAGACCATGCGATGGATCCATCCGCGTCGTAGAGATCCATGGTGGCGTGTATCTCCCTCCCTGGACCGCGGAAGACAAGGGCTTTGGCCTGCGCGGCCGCCTCGGGCTCCACCGGGTCATAACCGAGCTGCCTGGCCATCTCCTCGCGCAGGAGCCCCTCGCCCGGGCAGCGCTCGGCCCCTGGCGCGCGCCGGTACTCGAGCTGCACCGCGGCGCGGGGCGGCGCGGCGCCGGCGCGCCAGGGCGACAGCAGGGCCGCGGCCGCAGCGACGAGCCACCACGGCGCTCGGACGCCGGTCCCGCCCGCCCGAAGTCCGGCCAGGGATCGCCGACGCGCGGAGCTGGGTCGGTCCTGCGCTGCCGCGTCCGCCCCGGTGTCTCTTGCTGATGCTGCTGACATGGTGCTCATCGCGGCGTGGTGACCGCTTGTTCAGGCCAGGTGTCATCGGCCGCATTCCCGTCCAGGGAGCGGCCGGGGTGACTCGCTCAGAAGGCATCCACGGGGAGCACGAGCCCCACGCCGACCACGCCGGAGAGCGGAGGGACCCGCCATACCTCTCTGTTGTTGACCCAGAGGGACGGACGGCTGTGGTTCGTGTGCAGCTCGGCGAACCCGCGCAGGAGCAGCTGCTCGGAGAAGCGCCAATCGCCCGCGACCCGCAGGCCGACCGAGCTGACCCACGGCTGGCGCGCTTGAATGCTGACGCCGGGGTCGCTCGTGATCCGCAGCTCGCCGGCGTCGAAGACGGCGCACACCGACAGGACCCCGCGATGACCGCAGATGTCGAGCGTCGGCATCGCAAGGCTCGCGTGGACCAGGACGCCGTCCGCGAACGTGTCCGCCAGGGAGGTGAACATCCGCGCCTCGACGCCGATCGACAGGCTGGGCCAGCGGAACGCCGTGGCGAAAGATGCCCCCCCGCCGAGCGCGGGCAGGAGGCCCACCGCGAGCAGCGGTGACGCGGAGATCTCGCCGCGGAACATGTGGTCGTCCTCCTGAGTCTCCCGTCCCGATTCAGACCGAGGCGTATCCGCGTGCACCGGGGTCGTCGCCATCAGGACAACGAGCACGGCGGCACAACCGGCGCGTCGCATCGGCGTCCCGGCTAGGGCGGGATCGGTGCGGTACGGAGCGGAGTGGACACCTCGACCCGATGCACGCCGCTGTCTCCCGTCCGGCCGCAACACCCCGCCATGTGGCCCCCCTCTTCAACGTCTCCGGCGCCCGTAGGACAGTGCACCTCTGCCGCGTGACGGAGGCCGGCTCGACGTCGCCGCTCCCACGTCGTGATCCTGTAGATACTGACTTTGGAGCGCACGTAAAGGCTTTTGTGTGCGCTCTCGAGCGCGCGGATCGCATTGCATTTTGGCTCGTCGATTTCTCCCGATCGAGAGATTTTCCCGTCATGCCCACGGATCCATCTACTTGGCGTGTTTGCCTGACATCACAGGTTCCGATCAAGCCCGACCGTGGTTCAGGAGAAGCCCGAATCGTGTGGCTCGGGCGGCGCTGCGCCGCCCTTCGCGGCGCGTGACCGTCACCCGTTCTCGCCTGGACGTGTCTGGCAGCAAAACGTGCTCGGACCGGTGAGGACGATCTCGCCTCGCAGCTCTCCGCCGCTCGGCTCGCAGCTTCCGGGCTGGTTGACCTGCCAGATAGCTTTCATGCTCTTGGGCGTTTCCCCGGGCTTGGCGGCGACGCAGCCCGGGGCATCGCTCGAAGCTGCACCGGCGGTGATCAGCTCGCCGCACGCGCCGTCCCGGAAGGAAAGGAGCGCCAGGGAACACTCGCTGCCTGTCGGAGGGCCGCACTCACACGGCGTGCAGTGGCGTTCGTCCCTCATGCCGTCGTAGAGGACGACGTCCTCCGGGTAATCTTCCGGGCAGGTCACCTCGCCCTCGCCGAGGTACATGATGCACCGAGCGAAGCCGTGTTCCTGATCGGGCGACACGCACGTCGTCGACGGAGAGGCGCACGTGGGTTCCCGGGGGGGGCCTCCGCACGCCACGCCGGAGCGATACCACCGCAAGGTGAACTGTGGCACCGGGGGGGGCTCGACGCTGGCTTCGCAAGGCGTCACCCGGGTCGCGCCGAGGACGAGCGATTGATGATCGTTCACCAGGGCGCCGCTGGGCACCACGCAGGTGCCGTTCAGCATGTCCCGGGGCTCATGCACCGAGACCGGCGTGCCACCGCAGTTCAGCGAGGCGGCCGTCCTGAGATCGGCGGGCAAGGCGCAGGCTGGCTCGCCGCACCGACATGGGCTGCACTCGAAGGGGAAGTCAGCGGTCTCGTACCCCCTGTACACCCTGGTCGGGGCGCTGCCGGGGCAGTTCGGCTCGTCCACCGTTCTGCCGACCCAGAGCAGCGCCGGGCCATAGAAGCCCTCCGGAGCCGGCTCGACACACTGGTCGCCGCTGCACGGGTCGTCGCATGCCGAGATGCACGCGTCGCGGTCAGGCTGGTTTCTACACACTTTCGCGCATGTCCGACATTCCGCTATGCAATCCCAGCGTTCGGTCCCGTAGGGCTCGCTTTCGCATTGATCCACGCACGTCCCGCATTCCGCTAGACACGCGTCCTGGTTGGGCACGTTCTCACACTCGGTGTCGCATGTTTCGTAAGTTATTTCGGTGTAGAAGCAGCCTGGGATGCACGCGGTGAACAGCAGCGCAAGGGCGAGAGAGGTAGTCTTCATAGACCTCCTGTCGGGAAGAGCTCGCAGCCCGCTTTACTACAGACGCGCCCGTTTCAAGCGAAGATGGGCCGGGATACGCCAGGAATGACCCCTCTCGACGCATTGCGATCAGCGCCGCGGAATTCCAAGAGAACGCCAACGGCGGCGATTTTTGTCAGCGCAGCCCGGGCTTGAGCGGCGCGAGGCACCTCGTGAAATGAAGACGCGCTGGGCCACGTAAGCGCTCGGTGTCGGAGTGCACCCTCGACCCAACTCCTGGGTGACCGAGCGCGCTCCTGCGCACCCCTGCGCGACCGAGCGCAGGCCGCGGCGCTCAGGCGCGAGCCAAGGCGACCGGGCGCACCGCGTCGGAGGGGGTCGGGTCGGTTGGGCTCGGATGCGCTCGGATGCGCCCGCGCCCGATCGCAGGAAGGCGAGCCGCGTGTCTCCAGGGGGCGTACTGGGACCGGGCTCAGACGCGTGAATCACGCGGCGCACGCGACGCGCGCGCCGCACGCGTCGAAAGCGCTCGCGGGGCGTGCGCTTGCTGCGTTAGGCTCCGATCCTGATGAGTGGGGATCCACCCGATAGCGAGCGCGGGCTGCATCAGGCCGGGCTCCGTCCTCAGGAAGAGGTGGGCTCGCGGGGGGCGGCGAGCGGCGCGCCGGCACCCTCGGCGACCGTCTCGCTCTCCTCCGGGCGGCGCTACGAGATGGAGGTGACGTCGGCGGGCGATCGGCTCGTCGTCCGCGGAAGGACGGGTGAGATCATCCTGCAGATGGAGATCACCGACGCCGGTCCGGTGCTGTCGTTCGCGGCGCCCGACGGCGAGCGCGCCGGCTCACGGCGAGGCGGCCGGGGGAGCGCCTCCTCCGCGCCGCCGCGGCGCGCGGCCTCGCCGCCGCAGTCCGTGATCGTCCCCTCGTCGAGCGGAAAACGCCCCCCCTCGGAGGGCGAGGCCGACGAGACCGTCGCGGTGCCGCGGGCCCTGCCGCTGCCCTCGATCAAGCTCCCGCCGGAGGCCGAGCCGCTGGAGCTCGATGGCGGCAACGCGCGGTCGGGGGTCACCCTCCGGCGATCTCCCGGCGAGCTCGACGCGAGCGGCGCCGTGCCGGCCGCGTCGGCGCAGGCGGCGCCGAGCGGTGCGGCCCCTGCGCCCGCCTCGCGGAGCGACCTTCCGGGCGCGCGGAGCGCGCTGCCCTCGCTCAGCCTTCAGCAGTACGCGGTCCTCTGCGCCGAGTCGTCGATCGGAGCGGCCGCGTCGTTCGACCAGGCGCTCCTGCGCCACGGCATCGCCGATCGCGACCTGTGGAAGGCCGTCGATCGCAGCTGGCAGGATCGGCTCGAGCGCGAGCCGATCCTCACGTTGCGCTGGATGGAGCTCACGACGCGCTACCGTGAGCACCTGACGCGCCGGTGAAGCTCGCGGCGTGATGCCCCGCGGATACCTGCTACAGCAGCGCCCCGCTCATGCCGGGCAAGCTCCCGGAATCTGGAAGACGAGGCAGCGGAACAGGCGGAACGAGCGGAACAAGACGAAGAAGACGACTGAACCTCTTTCCGTCATCTTCATCTTTCTGTGAACATCCCAAGAGGTGGCGCTGGTCCCGGGAGAGCGCGCGAGCTCCCGCGGCCAGCCGTCGGTGTCTGGAGTCTCAGTGCAGGGTCTTCTCGAAGCCATCAGGAAAGCCTGTCTTCCGGGCCTCTGGTCCCAGGGCGTCAAGCTCGCCCGTGAGGGCGCTGCCTTCGGACGGGAGGATCGCGGCGACGCCATCGTGGTCCGCGTCAAGGCGGCCGGGCAGCCCGTTGCGCCAACCGTCACCCTCTACCCAGCGGACGCCGAGTGGACGTGCGACTGCGGTGGAAAAATCGATCCCTGCGCGCACGCTGTCGCGGCGACGCTGTCGCTCTCGCAACCGGTCGCGCAGGGCCAGCCGGCGGCGCAGGGCCAGCCGGCGGCGCAGGGCCAGCCGGCGGCGCAGGGCCAGCCGGCCGCGCAAGGGCAGCCGGCCGCGCAAGGCGGCGCGACCGCCGCGGCTACGCCGCCGGCGCGGCTGCGGTACCGGCTCCGGCGCAAGGGGCTCGTGCTCGCGCTCGAGCGGATGATCGTGCACGCGAGCGGCGCCGAGGAGCCGCTCCGGGTCTCGCTCGCCAGCCTCGCTGGCCGCGCCGTGCGGGCTCCAGCGAGCCCGGAGCGGCCGGGGCCGAGGCTGCCCGAGCTCTACCCGACGCACGAGGACCTGGCGATCGACCGCCTCGTGGGCACGAAGCAGCACGGCTACTTCCCCTCGGATCGCCAGCCCGAGCTCTTCGCGGCGCTGGCGGGCGTCGCCGACGTGGAGCTCGACGGCGCGCCCGTGCGCGTCTCCAGCGAGGCGATCGGCCCTCGCGCGGCGGTGCGCGATCACGACGATGGCGCGGCGCTCGTCGTGGAGCGGGACCCGCGCGTCGACGAGGTGATCGCGTCGGGCGTCGTGCGGTGCGGCGGCACGCTGCACCTGCTCCGGGAGATGGACCTCACGGGGCCGAAGCTCGAGCGGCTGCCGCTCCGTCGGGTGTTCCCGCGGGGGGACCTCGGCAAGCTGGTGACCGACGTCCTGCCGGAGCTGACCAAGCGCGTCCCGGTCACGATCCAGAGCCAGCGCCTGCCCCGCGCGGGCGGCGCGTCCCGGCCGCGGATCCTCCTGGAGCTCAGCCAGAAGGAGCACACGCTCTCCGTCGTGCCCAGCCTCGTCTACGGCGACCCGCCGGAGGCGCGCATCGAGAACGGCCGGCTCGTGCACCTGTCCGGCGCCGTGCCCGTCCGCGACGAGCCCGCGGAGCGCATGTTGCTGATCCGGCTGCGCGACGAGCTCCACCTCATCCCGGGCCGCCGGGTCGACTTCGATGGCGTCGAGGCGATCCGCTTCGCCTCGCGCCTCGAGTCGTGGGACGCCCGCGCCTTCGCCGACGCGCGCGGCGACATCTTCGGCAAGGCCGCGCTCGTGCCGCGCTTCGTCATCCAGGACCGGGCCTTCGACGTCGAGTTCGAGCTCTCGGCGGGGCGCGACGACGGCGCGGGCGACGAAGGCGACGGCGCCGGCGCGCCCCCGAAGCGCGCGGACGCGACGGCCGTGATCCGCGCGTGGCAGGACGGCCTGCCGCTCGTGCCGCTCCTCGGCGGCGGGTGGGCGCCGCTGCCCTCGGAGTGGCTCGACAAGTACGGCGCGCGCGTCGCCGATCTGCTCGCGGCGCGGCGCGAAGACAAGGAGGTGCCGCCCGCGGCGCTCCCGGCGCTGGCCGCGCTGTGCGACGAGATCGAGTACCCGCGCCCGTCGGGCTTCGACAAGCTCATGCCGCTGCTCGACGGCTTCGCGTCGCTCCCGGAGGCGCCGCTGCCCTCCGACCTGACCGCGACGCTGCGCCCCTACCAGCGGCGCGGCGTCGACTGGCTGTCGTTCCTGCGCGACGCGGGCCTCGGCGCGGTGCTCGCCGACGACATGGGGCTCGGCAAGACGCTGCAGACGCTCTGCTCGCTGCGCGGGCGGACGCTCGTCGTGTGCCCGCGCAGCGTCGTCCACAACTGGGCCGACGAGATCCGGCGCTTCCGCCCGGGCCTCCGGTTCGCGATCTACCACGGCACGCGGCGCGCCCTCGATCCTGCGGCCGACGTCACGCTGACGACCTACGCCGTGCTCCGCAACGACGCCGAGCTGCTCGCGGCGCAGGCCTGGGAGGCCGTGGTGCTCGACGAGGCGCAGGCGATCAAGAACCCCGACAGCCAGGCGGCGCGGGCGGCGTTCGCGCTCCGCGCCGAGCTGCGCGTGGCGCTGAGCGGCACGCCGGTCGAGAACCGGCTCGAGGAGCTCTGGAGCCTGCTCCACTTCACGAACCGCGGCCTCCTCGGCGGGCGGAGCGCCTTCCAGGAGCGCTACGGCCGGCCGATCGCCGAGGGCGTGCAGGGCGCCGCCGCCGAGCTGCGGCAGAAGATCCGCCCCTTCGTGCTGCGGCGGCTGAAGGGCGAGGTGGCGCCGGAGCTGCCGCCGCGATCGGAGATGGTGCTCTACTGCGAGCTCGAGGAGGCAGAGCGCGAGCTCTACGATGCGGTGCGCGCGGCCACCCGCAAGGACGTGGTGGAGAAGCTCGCGGAGGGGGCGAGCGTCATGGCGGCGCTGGAGGCGCTGCTCCGCCTGCGCCAGGCGGCCTGCCATCCGGCGCTGATCCCGGGATCGAGCGCCGGCGGCGCGGCGCCGGCGGCGCGGAGCGCGCCCTCCTCCAAGGTGACGCGGCTGATCGAGGCGCTCGAGGAGTGCGTCGCGGACGGCCACAAGGCGCTCGTGTTCTCGCAGTGGACCTCGCTGCTCGACCTCGTCGAGCCGCACCTCGGCGCGGCGGGGATCCCGTGGAGCCGCCTCGACGGCGGGACGCGCGACCGCGCCGGGGTGGTCAACGAGTTCCAGTCGCCGGGCGGCCCGCCGGTGATGCTCATCTCGCTCAAGGCGGGCGGCACCGGCCTGAACCTGACCGCGGCGGATCACGTCTTCCTGCTCGATCCCTGGTGGAACCCGGCGGTCGAAGATCAGGCGGCCGATCGAGCCCACCGTATCGGACAGCACCGGCCGGTGATGGTCCACCGGCTCGTCGCCAAGGACACGGTGGAGGAGGGGATCCTCGCGCTGCAGGAGCGGAAGCGCGCGATCGCGGGCGCCGCGCTGGGCGAGGCGGACAGGGCGGCCTCGCTGACGCGGGAGGATCTGCTCGCGCTGCTGGGGTAGCGCACGTCGCTCGCGGCCTTCCGCGCGGCGCTCCCCGTCGTGTCGCTCGCGGGGCGGGCGCATCGCCGCGGCCTCCGGCGGTGCACGCGTTGCGCGCGTTGAGGCGCCATGGGATGAGCGGGTGTGATGCGAACGTTCATCCTCCCCCTCGCCGCGCTGCTGGCGCCGCTCGCCGCGTGCACCGTCAACGGTCCGCGCGAGCCGGCGCCCGAGCCGTCATCACCCGTGGAGCCCCCGGAGCCGGTGTCCACCGCGGCGCCGAGCGCGCCCGCGCCGCAGGCGTCTGCCACGGTCACCGCGACGACCCAGGCGCCGGCCACGACAGCGCGGACCGCGACCACCGCGCCCGGCGAGGAAGCGCTGTTCGGCACATGGAGCTCCGCCGCGTGCGGTCCGCGCAAGTACGAGCGCCGGCTCTCCCTCGCGAAGGACGGCAGCTTCGTCGCCGAGGATCGCGTCTCTCCCTGCCCGCCGAACGTGGCGTGCGTCTGGTCGGGCATCGTCCATCGCAAGGGGGCGTTCAAGCGCGCAGACAGCACGCTCCTGCTCTCGGTCTCCGAAGGGTCGCAGGGGCCTGGAGCTCACCCGTTCCCGACCACGCTCACCCTCGATCCTTCGACGGGCGCCCTCGCCGAGACCGGAGAAGGCGGCGCTTTCTGCCCCTACGCGCCCGCCGGCAAGTAGCGTCCTCTCTGCGCGAGCGCGCCGCTCTCAGCACCCGCACGCCTTCTGGACCGCTCCAAGGAGCGCCTCGTAGCGGATCGGCTTCCTGAGCAAGGGTGTTCCGGGCGGCGGGGACGTGATCGACGCGGCCGACAGGACGACGACCGGGATGCCCGCGAACCGCGCGTCGCGCCGCATCCGGTCGATCAACTCCACACCGTCCATGACGGGCATCAACAGGTCGACGAGCATCATATTCGGCCGCTCGCCGCGCTCGAGCAGCGCGAGCGCCTCCGCGCCGTTTCCAGCCGTCATGACGCTGTAAGCACCGTCTTCCTCCAGCGCATCGCGGAGCGAGATCTGAATATCCTCGTTGTCCTCCACCAACAGGATGTGCTTCATCGTGTCAGCTTAAGGAGATTTGGTCTCGGTGTCATCGAGGTTCCCACGTTGTCGAGGCAACTCCACAGTAAAGGTCGACCCGACGTCAGGTTCACTCGCGACGGACACCGTCCCACCCATGGCCCCGACGACCTGCCGCACGATCCACAGCCCGAGCCCGAGCCCGCCGTAGTGCCGCTCCGAGACCGCGCGCTCGAACTGGTTGAAGATGATGGCTTGCTGCTCGGGCGCGATGCCGATGCCCTGGTCCGCGATCGTGAGCCACGCGCGGACATCGCTTGACCACACGGTGATCGTGATCGGACGCCCGCGGCCGTATTTGAGCGCATTGGTGAGGAGGTTGTTCACCACCTGGTCGAGGCGCCTGCGATCCCAGCCGCCCGTGGCGTCGGCGGCGAGCTGGAGCGACATCGAGTTCTTGGCGAGGTCGTATTTGTGCTGCTCGACCACCTCGCACACGACCTCCGCGAGGTCGACCTCCTGTATCTGAAGCTCGATCCGTCCAGCGGCGATGCGCGAGACGTCGAGCAGGTCGGAGACCAGCCGTTCCAGGCGATCGATCTGCCGCTCCACCACCGATAGCTTGATGACCAGGCGCTCGGGCGTGAGGCGGTCCGCGCGCGCGGCGCGCGCCGCGCGCAGCACGCTCTCCACCTCGGCGCGCAGCGGCGTGATCGGCGTCTTGAGCTCATGGGCCGCGACGGCGAGGAAGATCTCTCGCGCCCTCACGGCCTCTCGCGCCTGCTGGAGCATCACCTCGCGCTCCTCGGCCGCGATCTTCTGCTCCTGGATGTCGGTGCAGGTGCCGAACCACTTCACGATCCGCCGGGTCGTGTCGTGCAGGGGCAACCCGCGCACGAGGAACCAGCGGTAGACCCCGTCGCTGCGCCGAATTCGGTACTCGATCTCGTAGGCGTCTCCGCTGGCGAAGCTCTCCTTCCAGCGCGCCACGACCCGCGCCGCGTCCTCGGGGTGGATGGCGGCCGTCCAGGCCGCGCCGCTGGGCAGACGCTCGCCGACGTACTCCGCGAAGCGCCGGTTGACGTAGTCGAACTCCCCGTCCGGCGTCGCGGTCCATACGAGCTGGGGAATGGCCTCCGCGAGCGCCTCCCGCGTGCTCTCGTAGAGCGCCGAGAGCTGGCGGTTCAGCTCCTCCCGGCGGAGCTCGTCCTCGCGTGTGATGCGCGCCGCGCCCGCCAGCGCGACCACCTTGGGGAGCAGCGGAAAGAGCAGGATCGCGGTGCCGACGGAGGCGATCGCCGTGATGGCCCGGAGGGCCCCATCCAGCCAGTACAACGGCTGCCAGATGACCCACACATCCATGAAGTGCGTGAACCCACAGGCAACGATGAAGGTGCCGAACGCGAGGTACACCCACTGGAAGGGGATGTCCCGGATGCGCCGGACCAGGTGGACGAGGGTCAGGGAGATCGAGAGATAGGCGAAGCCGATCGCCAGGTTGGTGACGACCTGCAGCCAGACCATGCCCGGCTGCCAGAAGTAGCAATGGCCATGGGGCATGAATTCCGTCGCGAACAGACTGTGTGGCGACTCGAGCATGAGATCCTCTGCTGGCGTTTCCGAGGGCCCAGGGTGATGTGCGGGCGTAGTGTACAATCGTCAGCCGGCGAACAGGACGCGGCTCGCGCGACTCGCCACGGGGCTCTGGGCGCGGAGCGGCGCGATACGGGTAGAAGCGTGCCGGCAGGACCCGAGGCGCCGCCGCGGTTCGCGCGCGGTCCCCCGCGTGCTATGCACGCACGCTTCGATGAGTCCCGACCGCGAAGCCGCCGGCGCAGGCCGGCCGTTCACTGCCGCCGATCTCGACGCCTGCCTCAAGGTGCTGGAGGCCCTGGCCCTCGATCGCGCGCAGCTCGCCGCCATCAGCTCCGAGGACCGCCGCCGGCTCCTCCTGGCCGCCGGTCGCGTCTCGCGCCCCGAGCGCGCCGAGCAGCGAGAGCTCGCCAGGGCGTTCCGCAAGCGCGACCGGCACGCGCAGAGGTCCGCCGACGCCGCCCTGCTCGATGCGGTCGGCATCCGCGTCGCCCGTCGAGAGCCGGTGTTCCGCACGCCGGACGCGCTCGCCCCGGCCGCGCCCCCGCTGTCGTGGGCCGACCCCGCCGAGGAGCCCGCGTCGCCGCCCGAGGCCACCGAGGGGCCCGGGCCGACGGCCGAGCCGGGCGCGCCGGAGCTCGCGCGGCCGCGCAAGTGTTACGTCTGCAAGGCCGAGTTCCGCAAAGTCCACTTCTTCTACGACGCGATGTGCGCCGCGTGCGGCGACTTCAACTACCGCAAACGCAGCCAGACCGCGCCGCTCGACGGCCGCGTCGCGCTCGTCACGGGCGCGCGCGTCAAGATCGGTTATCAGGCGGCGATCATGCTCCTCCGCGCCGGCGCGCGGGTCATCGTCACGACCCGCTTTCCGCACGACGCCGCCCGCCGCTTCTCGGCGGAGCGCGACTTCGACGCCTGGGGATCACGGGTCGCGATCTACGGCCTCGATCTCCGGCACACGCCGAGCGTCGAGCTCTTCACGCGCCACCTCCTCCACACGCTCGACCGGCTCGATTTCATCATCAACAACGCCTGCCAGACCGTGCGGCGACCGCCGGGCTTCTACGGCCACCTCATCGAGGGCGAGACCGCGCCGGTCCGCTCCCTCCCGCAGGGCGCTCAACCCCCGCTCCGCGAGTACGACGCGCTCCGCGCGAGCGGCACGCTCCCCCTCGTCGCCGGCGCCGACCCCGGCGCGGGCCTGCGCGAGCCCGCCTTGCTCTCCCAGATCCCGGCTCCGGGCGATGAGCGCCTCGACGAGCTGCTCTTCCCCCAGGGGCGCTACGACGCCGATCTCCAGCAGGTCGATCTCCGGACGCTGAACAGCTGGCGGCTCACCCTCGCCGAGGTCCCGACCGTCGAGATGCTCGAGGTGCAGCTCGTCAACGCGGTCGCCCCCTTCGTCCTGAACTCCCGGCTGAAGCCGCTCATGATGCGACGGCCCACGTTCGACAGGCACATCGTCAACGTCTCGGCGATGGAGGGGCAGTTCTACCGCCGTTACAAGACGGACAGGCACCCTCACACCAACATGGCGAAAGCCGCGCTCAACATGATGACGCGCACGTCCGCGCCCGATTATGTGAAGGACGGCATCTTCATGAACAGCGTCGATACCGGGTGGGTCACCGACGAGGACCCCGCGGCGCTCGCCGCGCGCAAGCTCGAGGAGCACGGCTTTCATCCGCCGCTCGATATCGTCGACGGCGCCGCCCGCATCTGCGACCCCATCTTCTCCGGGCTGCTCAGCGGCCAGCACGCGTACGGCCAGTTCTTCAAAGACTACATGCCCACCGATTGGTAGCCGCCGCCGCGCCCGCCAGGGCGCGCTCCTCCGCTCGACAACCGCCCGCGAGAGGCACCCGGCGGCGAGCTGGTCCGGGTGGGCGCGCGCGCCCGCTCGCGCGGTGCACCTGCTCGCTCGCTCGGACTGCCTGACGCGCCGTCTGCGCGCCTCCGACGTCCTGTTCAGGCCGTTTGACGCTGCGCATCCCTTTCTTGACAGTCGAGACAGCCCGCTGATAAGCGATAACTTAACACTTACCACCAGGAGGGAGCGCTCGGCATGGAGATCCTGATCCACAACCCGCTGAGCCGCTTCCTCATCCAGGCGTTCTTGATCATCGCCTGCTCGCGGCTCGTGGGCCTGGTGGCTCGCCGGATGGAGCAGCCGATGGTCATCGCCGAGGTCACGGCGGGCATCCTGCTCGGCCCGTCGCTGTTCGGCTGGCTCTTCCCCGATACGTCGGCGGCCCTGTTCGCAAGCGATTCGCTGCCGCTCCTGAAGCTGGTGAGCGAGGTCGGCCTCATCGTCTTCATGTTCCTCATCGGGCTGGAGCTCGATCCGAAGCTCTTGCGCGGGCGCGGTCACGCCTCGGTCATCATCAGCCACACGAGCATCGTCGTGCCGTTCGGGCTGGGCGGGCTCCTCGCGCTCTACCTGTATCCGCGGCTCTCCGACAGCTCCGTCCCGTTCTCGTCGTTCACGCTGTTCATGGGCGTGGCCATGAGCATCACGGCGTTCCCGGTGCTCGCGCGCATCCTCACCGAGCGGCGCCTGCTGCGCACGAAGGTCGGCGCTCTCACCATCACGTGCGCCGCCGTCGACGACGTGACCGCCTGGTGCATCCTCGCGTTCGTCGTCTCGATCGCGCGCGCCACGGGGCTCGTGGGCGCCGTCTGGACCACCGTCTTCGCCGTCGCCTACATCGCCGGCATGCTGTTCGTGGTCCGCCCCTTCCTCGTCCGGCTCGGCGAGCGCGGCTCCAGCAAGGAAGGGCTCTCGCAGGACCTCGTCGCCGTCACGCTCCTCCTGCTCATCGTGTCGAGCTGGATGACCGAGATGATCGGCATCCACCCGCTGTTCGGGGCCTTCATGCTCGGCGCGATCATGCCGAAGGGCACCGGCTTCGCGCAGAGCCTCGCCGAGAAGCTCGAGGACTTCGCCGTGGTCTTCCTGCTCCCGCTGTTCTTCGCCTACAGCGGCCTGCGCACGCACATCGGGCTGCTCAACTCGGCCGACGGCTGGATGATGTGCGGCCTCATCATCCTGGTCGCCTGCCTCGGCAAGTTCGGCGGTAGCACCGTGGCCGCCCGCCTCACCGGCCAGGGCTGGCGGGAGGCCAGCGCGCTCGGCATCCTCATGAACACCCGCGGCCTGATGGAGCTCATCGTCCTGAACCTCGGGCTCGATCTGGGCATCATCTCGCCCAAGCTGTTCACGATGATGGTGCTCATGGCGCTGGTCACCACCTTCATGACCACGCCGCTCCTGCGCTGGATCTACCCGCCGGAGGAGCTCGCCAAGGAGCTCGCCGACGTGCCGGAGCGGACGCCTCTGCCCACGGCGGCAGAGGTGTTCACCGTGCTCATGTGCGTCTCCTACGAGCGCTCCGGCCCTGGCATGGTGACGCTCGCGAGCGCCCTCGCCGGCACCGGCCCCGAGGCGAGGCGCCTCTACGCGCTGCGCCTCATCCCGCCGACCGATCGCGGCTCGTTCTACCTCGACCAGGGGCCCGAGCGGCAGGGGGCGGCCGCGCTCACGCCGCTCCTGTCGCGGGCCAAGGAGCTGGGCGCCGAGGTCCGGCCGCTCTCCTTCGTCTCGCCCAAGCCGAGCCACGACATCTGCAACGTCGCCGACGTGAAGCAGGCCGACCTCGTGCTGCTCGGCTGGCACAAGCCGATCCTCAGCCAGACCGTGCTCGGCGGCACCGTCTACGAGGTCATGCGCGGCGCTCACACGGACGTCGGCGTGCTCATCGACCGCGGGCTCGCCGCGGTCCGGAAGCTGCTCGTGCCCTTCCACGGCACGTTGCACGACAGGGCGGCGCTCGCGCTGGCCCGCCGGCTCGCGCAGCAGGTCGGCGCCGACGTCACCATCCTCCACGTGGTCAAGCCGAAGCGCGGGTCCGACGACACGCTCGGCGCGCAGCGGACGGTCGACGAGGTGTTCGAGGGCGAGGAGGGCGGCGCGCTGCAGAAGTCCAAGGTGCTCCTCAAGGTGGTGGAGCACGACTCCCCCGCGGACGCGGCCCTCGAGGAGGCGAAGCGCGGCTACGATCTCGTCCTCGTCGGCGTCGGGCCCGAGTGGGGCCTCGCGCAGCGCCGGTTCGGCATCCGCGCCGAGCATGTCATCCAGGGGTGCCCGACCTCGCTGCTCGTCGTGCGCCACCACGAGCCCGCCGCCGTGTCCGCCCGGGCCACGGCGCCCGTCCCGAAAGTCCTCCCGACCCCCCTCGCGGTCGAGCCCGATCGCTCCTGAACCCCATGCCAGCGATGTCCGACGCTGACGGCGCCGCGCGCGCCCGCGCGGTCGCCGAGTTCGGGGCCACGCTGCGGCTCCTCCGCGTCGAGGCGGGCCTGAGCCTGCGCGCGCTCGCGCACCGCATCGGCGTCTCCAGCGCCTACCTGAGCCGCGTCGAGCATGGGCACGACGCCATCCCCACGCCCGACCGGCTCACGGCGATCGCGGGCGCGCTCGATCTCCCGCCGGCGGTGCTCCTCGAGCTCGGCCATCAGGTCGAGCCGCTCGTCTCGCGCTACCTCGAGCGCGTCCCGTCGGCGAAGGCGCTCTGCGTGGAGCTCGCGCGGCGCAACCTCAGCGGCCCGCAACTCGCGCGCGTCAAGGCGTTCATCGACGCCGAGTTCCCGGCGAGCGCGGCCTTCGGGGGGCGGCCCGCGCGGCGGCTCTGCGAGCTGCTCACGCCCGAGCGCGTCGTGCTGCACCTCTCGTGCGCGGACATCGAGGACGTCATCGACGTCGCGGCGTCCCGGCTGGCGCCCCCCGGCAGCGTGCTCGCGGCGAGCACGCTCGCCCAGGAGATCCTGCGGCGTGAGCGCGAGTCGCCCACGGCGCTCGGCAACGGCGTCGCGGTCCCGCACGCGATCGTCCCCGGCGCGTGCCTGGCGGCCGTGCTCGCGACGCTGGCCGAGCCGCTCGCGGTGCCGACGCCGGGCGGGGCGCCGCTCCGGTTGTTCGTCGTCCTCGTCTGCGCCGAGGGGGGCCGCGCGCACCTGGAGCTGCTCGCCCAGGCGGCCAGGCTCGCCAGGCTCGGGGCCGCCGACGCGCTGTGCGCCGCGCGCGACCCCGCGCAGCTCATCGAACAGCTCGCGCAGATCGAAGCGGGCTGCGGCTGATCGCTGCGGCCCCCGCCGCGGCGGGCCGCGGGGCCGCCGTCACTCGACGCGGATGCGGCGCTGCACCACGGACGAGCCGCCGCGCGCGTCGCGCAGGACCGCGGTGATCGTGGCGACGCCCGGCTCGGCAGGCGGGATCCACGCCACGGCGTGATCGCCGATGTACCCCTCCTTCGCGTCGCTCACGAGCTTGATGCCCCCGTCGAGATCGCCCAGATCGGCGAAGTAGTCGACCCAGACGATCTCCTTTAGCTTCTGGTGCTGCGCGCTGGGATCGCTCTCCGCCACCGTGTCGGGGTCGACGATCGCGTCGAGCTCGTAGGCGTCGCACTCGACGAACGGATCCTCCGCGCTGCAGCCGGCCTCGCGCCGCGCCTCCGCGCTCACGCGGCAGCGCTGGACGGTGGGGATGTCGGCGAAGTCCTCTGGCAGGGGCTCGCCGTCGAGCGTGAGCCCCTGCACCTCCGGGTTCGCGTTCTCGAGATCCCCCTCGAAGGCGTAGATCTGCGTGTAGCCGGGCACGAAGCTGTCCGGGCCGAGCCGGCGCCCGCCGCTGAAACAGGCGACGGGGAACGTCCCGGCGCGGCCGGTGCCCTGGTCCTCCACGAGACCGAGCTCCCCGGTGCAGGCGACGAAGAAGACGAACGCGCTCCCGAAGGCCGGACCCCCGGTGGCGGGCGGCTTGCGGCCGGCGAGGATGTCGTCGCTGATCGTGATCGTGTAGGTGTCCCCGAAGCCGGGGCGCACCCCGTTGAGGTCGGGCAGCGGGACGGTCGGGTCGCCTCGCTCCACCCACGCCTCGATCTCGGAGGCGATGCCCTCGAGCTGCGCGTAGCAGCCGTAGTAGTCGTCCCCGACGGGGTTCTCGCACCCGCCGAACCAGTAGACCGAGACAGGGCGCGACCCGTCCTCGGGGCCGCCCAGCCCGTCCTGGTAGTGGATCCGGAAGGTGACTTGGTCTCCGCGTTTGGCGTACGGCTTGTCGGCGACCACCGCGAAGACGCGGAGCCCGCTCACGAGGCTCGGCGGATCGAAGCCCGCGACGCACCCCGAGGCGATCGCCGGCGACGCGATCGCCGCGAGCGCGAGCGTCCCCAGCACCGCGCGCCGCCACCGGCGCCCGCGGCGCTCGGGACGCTCGCGCTTCACCGCGCCGTTCATCGCCTGCGCCCCGCGCATCTCAGAACTCTCCTCGCATCCCGAAGCTCGGCAGGATGGGCAGCCCGGTGACGTACTGTCGGGCTGTATAGTTGTAATTGTACTGAATCGCTTCGCTGTTCGCGTTGTTGTAGACGTTCTGCACGTCGAGGTAGGCCGAGAGCCGCCAGGTCTTGAACTTCCACGTCTTGTCCAGGCGCAGATCGAGCTGGTGGAACGCCGGGAGCCGCTCGCTGTTCGGGCCGGAGAACGGGATGGGCGTGTACGTCCCGGTGGGCGCGTAGAAGAGCGCGTTGGTGCGGTACGGGTCGCAGCTCTGCTCGTTGACGTTGCACACGTTGGGCGTGACCAGGTTGCCGGAGACGAGCCGGAACCGGGCGCCGAACTCCCAGCCGTCGCCCAGGCGGTAGCTGCCGAGCACCGTCAGGATGTGGGTCTGATCGAAGGAGACGAGCCGCTCCGGCTCGCCGGGCTCCGGCACCCGCGTGCTGCGGGACAGCGTGTACGCGGCCCAGCCGAAGAAGCGATCGTCGGGCTTGTACTTGAGCAGGAACTCGCCGCCGATGACCCTGCCCGAGCCGACGTTCTGGTAGTCGAGCTGGATCGACCCGGGCCGGTTCACGCCGACGACGAGCTCGTCGAGCTGCTTGTAGAACCCCTCCGCCGACGCCTCGATGTGCCGGGTCAGCTCCTGCTCGACGCCGGCCGCGTAGTGCAGCGCCCGGGTCGACTTCAGGCCGGGGTTGCCGAGCGGCGGGATCACCTCCTGGAACTGCGGCGGCTGATGGAACACCCCGAGGCCGCCCTTCACCGTGGTCCGCGGGAACCCGGGGACGACGTCGAAGCGCCCGTTCACGCGCGGGCTCACGGTGACCTGCTGGTTCAGGTCCTGGTAGTCGAGGCGCAGGCCCGGGACGATCTTCGCCCGAGGGGTCGGGGCGAGCTCGAGCTCGGCGTACGCCGCGGGGTAGAAGAACTCGCCGTCACGCGAGACCTCCTGGAGGGTGCGCGTCGAGAACGGCTGGTTCGGCGGCTCGCCGGGGCGGTTCGGCCCGGGGGCGCGGAGGTTCACGGCGTAGAGGCCGGCGAAGACGTCGAGCCCCGCGTTGAAGACCGTGCCCTTCGAGATGCGCCGCGCGTACTCGAGGCGGCCGGAGATCGTCTTGAGATCGAGCTGGAAGTAGATCGGCCCGATCCCGAAATCGGCGTCGTCGCGCGCGATCGCGAGCACGCCGTCGAGCCGGTCCTTGTCGGTCAGCTCGTGATCGTAGCGCAGCTGGAGCCGCTGAAACGCCGTGTGCAGCCCGACGTTGCCGGAGAGGGCCGGCTCGTTGGGCGCCGGGTCGCTGAGCAGCAGCTCGAGGGCGTCGTCGGAGCCGAAGAACGTGAGGCGGAGCCGCGCGGAGGGCGTGGGCTCGGTCTCGAGGAGGACCTGGTAGTCGTAATAGACCGGCGCCTGCGTGACGCCTGCGCCCGCGGCCTCGAGCACGGGGCCGAACGACTCGCCGATGTAGCTCCGCCGTCCTGCCACCATGAAGCGGGTGTTCTCGAGGAACGGCACGGGGCCCTCGAGCAGGACGCGCGCGTCGATGAGGTCCATCTGCGCGAGGCCGTGGAGCTTGCCGTCCTCCTTGGGGGAGCGGAGGGCGACGTCGACGATGCCGCCCTGCACCCGGCCGTACTTGGCGCTGAAGTTGCCAGGGTAGAAGTCGATCCGATCCAGCATCTCGGTCGGCACGACCGAGGAGAGGCCGCCGAAGTGGTAGATGAGCGGCACCTGCGTGCCGTCGACGAAGGTCTGCGTGTCCTGCGGGCCGGAGCCGCGGACGATGAGCAGCCCCGCGATGCTGGGCGGGCGGGCGACGCCCGGCAGGTTCTGCAGCGAGCGCAGGGCGTCGCCGTTCGTGCCGGGGATGCGGTTGATCTCGCGCTGCTCGATCGTGCGCTTCGTGACCTCGCGCGGCGGCCGCTTGCCGCGGACCGTGACCTCGAGGCCGTCGCCTTGCGGCAGGAGCCGGTACTTCACCTCGAGCTGCTCCCCGGGGGCGAGCGCCTCCTCGACGGAGAGCGGCTCGAAGCCGGGCGCCGCGATGGTGACCTGGTAGCGCCCCGGCGGCAGCGCGGCGAAGGCGAAGGCGCCGCCCTCGTCGGTCGTGAGCTCTGGCGGCGCGGCGGGCGTCGCTGCGCCCGCGCCCGCGACGCGCGCGACCGAGACGGTGGCGCCGGCGAGCGGGACGTCGCCTCCGCTGGCGAGCACGGTGCCGCGCAGGCTCTCGGCGGACCTCGCGGGCTCGCCGGCGGCCGGCGGCGGCGAGGCCGTCTTCAGGGTGAACGAGTAGCGGTACAGGATGCGGGCCGGGGCGGGGGTCCCGTCCGCGCGGCGGGCGGGCTCGAACTCGAGCTTCTGGGCCGCGGCCAGCGCCGACTCATCGAACCCGTGTCCCGCGCTCTCGACGACGACGGCGTGCTTCACGCGCCCGTCGCGGTCGATGTCGAGCTGCAGGGTGACCGACGCTTCGCGCCCCTGCTTCTCGGCCTCCGGCGGGTACTCCGGGGGCGTGTAGTTGAGCGCCCGCGGCGGCGTCGCCTTCACCGCCGGCGCGGCCGTGGGAGCAGGCGGCGTGACGATCGCGCCGCCCGGGCCTCGGGGCACGGCCGCCCCGCCCTCGGGCGCCTGCGGCGCCGCCTGCCCGTCCTGGCGTTGCTGTTGCGCCCGCGCCTGGGAGGGCCAGAGGGCGGCGAGCAGCGAGAGGAGCACCGCGGCGGCCGGCCTGCGAGCGCCGCGCGCGCGCCGGTCATCGATGCGGATGGAAGCGGCGGGCTCCTGCGTGGTCACGACGTCACACCGGGTCGCGCCGCTTCAGCACCGCGCAGAGCGTGACGAGGATGATGAACGTCATGCCGGCGAGCACCGCATAGGGCATCCAGGTCTGATCGTACGTGGTGAAGCCCCACGCGCCCGCGTAGTTGTCGGCCGCCATCTGCGCGATGGCGCACTTGAACTTGCCGCCCTCGATGAAGTCCGCGGCGCTCGTGTCGGTGCGGTGCAGATCGATGACCCACGCTGGATCCTCCGCGGTCGCGAGCCGCTCCGGCGCGATCGCGCCCTCGAAGCCCCAGCGGGCCGGGATGATGTACATGAGCGGCCGGAGGTGCGGCACGGTCGTCATCGGCACCATGAGCCCCCCGAGGACGACCTGGGGGATGAGCGCGATCGGCGTGAGCGCCATCGCCGCCTCGGACGAGGCGACCACCGTGGAGAGGAGGAGCCCCAGCGCGACGGCGCTGAGCGAGGTGGCGGTCAGCGCGGCGAGCTGCATGCCGAACGCCTGCATGCCGCCGTGGAAGCCCAGGGCGAAGAACACGATCGCGAGCAGGACGGTGCACTGGACGAGGCAGAAGCCGGCGAGCAGCAGGTACTTGGAGAGCACGTAGTTGACGAGCCCCAGGTTGACCATGCGCTCGCGGAGGTAGATTGCCCGCTCGCTGACGATCTCGCGGGCCGCGTTCGAGGTCCCGAACCAGACCGCGGCGACGACGAGGAAGAAGATCGCCGCGGTGTGGTCGGTGGTGACCTCCATGCCCTTGATGACGTCGGTGCTCTGGTCCGCGCCGCCGGCGCGGCGCCCGAGCTCCTGGAGCGCGCCGAGGCACCACGCCGGGATCGCCTTCTCCTGCCCGCCGAAGACGATCGCGAGCAGGATGCCGATGATCGGGGCCTGGAGGAGCATGATCAGGGTGCCGCCGATGTCGCGCTTCTTCACCTTGAAGTAGCGCGACAGGAGCAGGCCGAGCTGCCCCTTGGTCGTGGCGCGCCCGGCCGGGATGCCGCGCTGCCCCTGACCGGTGCCGATCTCGCGCCGGCCGGAGTACATCCGGCGGTACGTCGGGTTGCCGTCGCTGAAGAACTCCTTGCGCCACTCGATGGCGGCGAGCTTCCTGGCGTCGCCGCGCGACGCGTTCGGGTTCCGCGCGCGGAGCTGATCGAAGATGGGCCGCTCGCGGAGCGCGAGCATCTCGAACATGTCGCGCGGGTTGTCGACGTCGTTCTGCTGGCCGTGCCGCTCCTTCCAGCTGCCGAAGAAGCGGTACGCGTCGGGCCGGGTCGGCCCGAAGAACATCGGGATGCCGCCGTAGCCCAGGATGAGCGCGTGGCTGAACTTCTCGAACTCGTCCTTCGCCGGCTGGTGGATCGTCATGATGATCGTCTTGCCGGTGGCCTTCGTGAGGTCATGCAGCAGGCTGATCAGCGCGGTCGTGTCGTCGGCGGCGAGGCCCGAGGTCGGCTCGTCGAGGAAGAGGATGACCGGATCGGTGACGAGCTCGAGCGCGATGTTGACGCGCTTGCGCTGCCCGCCCGAGAGGATCTTGTTCTCGGGCTTGCCGATCTGGAGGTTCTTGACGCCCTCGAGGCCGAGATCCTTGATCGTCTGCTCGACGCGGGCGTCGATCTCGGCCTCGGTGTAGTCGGGCGGGAGGCGGAACTTCGCGCTGTAGCGGACGGCCTCGAAGACGGTGAGCTCCGGGTGGACGAGATCGTCCTGCGGCACGTAGCCGATGGAGCCGCGGAGCGTGTCGTAGATGTTGTAGAGGTCCTCGCCGTTGATGCGGACGACGCCGCTCGTCGGCGGCAGGTAGCCGTTCAGCGTGAGCAGCAGCGTCGTCTTGCCGGCGCCCGACGGCCCCATGAGCGCGATCATGTCGCCCGGCAGCGCCTTGAACGACACGTTGTCGAGCAGGGTCTTCTGCTCGTTCGGGTTGTCCCGGTCGGGGACCTGGAGGGCGAGGCTCCACGCCTCGATCTCGTAGAGCGGGCGCCCTGCCCACCGATCGGCGGAGTACTCCTCCTGGACGACCTCGACGGCGCCCGCGCCCCCCATCTCGATCTGGAGGGGCATGGGCCCGATGTAGATCTTCTCGCCGCTCTGGACGGCGATCTTCTGGCCGGGCGCGATGCGGTTGCCGCGGACGTAGGTCCCGTTCGCGCTGCCGCGATCCTCGACGTAGAGCTGCCCGTTGATCGAGTGCAGGAGCGCGTGGTGGCTCGACACCTGGGGGTGGGCGAGCACGATGTCGTTGTCGGGCGTGCGGCCGATCTTCTTGACGTTCGATCCGCCGCCGGAGAAGTCGAGCTGGCCGAGGACCGTCTTGTTCTTCCTCCCGGGCGCGCCGGCGGCGGGCACCGAGGACGCCGCGTGCGCGGGCTGCTGCGGCGGCGCGTAACCGCCGGCGACGCCTGGCGGCGCGTAACCCCCGGCGCCGGGCTGCTGCGGCGGCGCGTAGCCGGAAGCGGCAGGCTGCGGCGGCAGGACGCTCGCCGCGTGCGGGGCGCCGGAGGCGGCCGGCAGCGCGGATTGCCGGGCGGCCTGCGCGAGCTGGACGAGCAGGCTGATCTGGACCGGGACGGGCCCGAAGGCGACGGCGCCTTGCGGATCGATGGGCGTCGGCGAGCCAGCGGCGATGCGCTGCGCGCCCACGTACGTGCCGCTCGTCGAGTTGTGGTCGATGACCATCATGCGATCGAGCGTGACGGTCGCGTGCTGGCTCGAGACGCTCGGGTGCTGGAGCACCAGGGAGGCGCGCCCGGGGTCTCGTCCGATCACGACCTGGCCGGGCGCGGGCGCGAGGCTCCCGGGCGACGCCAGCATCAGCGTGATGGCCGGATGGTTCAGCGGGACCGGCGTCTGCGCGACCACGAACTGGGTGCGGAAGTCGAACGGGACCTGCTCTCCCGGCGAGAGGGGCCGCCCGTTCGCCGACGCCGGCCCTTGCCCGCAGGAGAAGAGCAGCTTGCCACCCCCGTGGTTGACGATGCGCGCGTGCTCGGGCAGGACGCCGGGAGCGACGAGCACCACATCGCAGGTGGGGGCGCTGCCGATCGTGATGCTTTGTTTGCCTAGCCCCGGGATCATGCGGGCCGCGTTTCACCACAGGCCGTCGGGGAGGGCAAGGGAAGAGGCGCGTCCCGTGCGCCGCCTCTCGCCACGCTGGCGCGGCGCCGCTCGCGGGAGAGGAGCGCGCTTCTGCACGCGCGCGGCGATGGCGCCGTTCGGCGGGAGGCTCTCGCCCGCTCGACGAACGGAGTGTCGGCGCGGAGCGTCGTGACTTCCGGGAACAGGTCGTTCAGCGGGTCACAGATCGAGCAGCATGAAGCCGGCGCGGGCCTCCTCGAGAGAGGGTGCACGGGTCGACTCCGGCACCTCTTCTTCCAGATCCTCGGGCGCGCCGTCCATGTCGTCGCCGTGCTCGATCTCTTGGTCGCCAGGCATGGAGGGACCTCCAGAAAGTTAGGCTAATCCGGAATCTGACCCTTCTTCAATCGCATTCCGCGAGCGGGGCCGTTGCGCGGTGGTCGCCTGACTCGAGCGAGCCGAGCTCGGTCCTCGTTCTCGTCTCCGTCGCGGTTTCCGCTCATCCGTGCGGGGCGGCATTTCCGCGTCTTTCCACGTGTTTCCGCGCCTTTCCGCGCTTTTCCGCTCCGCGCTCAGCTGCCGAGGAGCTTCCAGAGCAGGAAGACGAACAGCACGAGGAGCACGGCCGAGGCCGACGCGATGAGGGCGATGTAGACGCCGCGCGGGGCGCGCACGGTGCTCGGCACGCTCGATGCTCCGGAGGACGAGACGGGTCCGGAGAAGCTCGGTGCTGGCGCGGGGCGCGGGCCGGTCGCGGCGTACGCGTGAGCGTGCAGCGGCGCGGGCGCGATGTGGTGGGGCGGGGCGGCGGCGAGCGGGGGACCACCGGGCGCTGCTGGGTTGTGCCCCGGGAAGGCCACCGAAGGCGGCGGAACATCCTGCTCGGTGGCGTGAAGAGGCGCTCCATAGGCGGCGCCGACGTGAGGCGATGCACCGTACGCGGCGCCAGGAGGGGGCGGCGTGCCGTAGGGGACGCCAGGGGGGGGCGGCGCGCCGTAGGCGGCGCCAGGAGGGGGCGGTGCGCCGTAGGGAACGGCGGGGTGGGGCGGAGCGCCGTAAGCGGCGCCTGGGTGAGGCGGCGCTCCGAACGAACCAGGCTGAGGGGCCGCGGCGCGGCCCATGGGCGGCGGCGCGGGAGCGCTCAGGGGGAGGGGAGACAGCACGGCGGGCGCGTCGGGCGCGTTCGGGTAAGCCACCGGGGGATGGGCGCCTGGCACGGTCGGAGGCAGCGCCAGCGCGGAGTCCATCGGCGTGGGCGTCATGGCCGACCCGCCGTCGGCCGCCGTGGGGCTCACGGCCTTCGCGCTGGGGGCAGCGGCCGGAGCCACGGGAGGCAGCTCGTCGGTGGCCGTGGGGCTCACGGCCGGCGCGCTGTCGACGGTGGTGGGGCTCACGGCCGGCGCGCCATGGGAAGCGCCCGGCGCGACGGCCGGCACGTTGTCGGTGGCTGTCGGCGCGACGGCCGGCACGTTCTCGGAGCCCGCCGAGGCCGCGGTCGCCGCGGAGCGGGGGGACGCTGGACGCAGCCCCGGCGCGCCGGTGGAGCCTGCCGGGACCACGGTGACGGCGTCGCTCGTGGACGCAGGGCGCGGCGTGTCGGGGGAGCCCGTCGGGACCACGGTGATCGCGTTGTTGATGGACGCCGGGTACGGCGCCGGCGCGTCTCCTGCGGCCGCCATGCCCGCCGCCGCGCCGCTCGCGGCGGCAGGAGCGCCATGGCCGTGGGGGAGCGGCGTGCTCGTGGCGTGCAGCTGGCCGATCGCCGCCGCATCGGACCGGGTCATCGCGACGGTCTCCTGAGGGCGTGAAGCGCGCGCAGGATTGACGCCGTCGCCCGGGCCAGCCGCCCCTGGTGGCCCGTGCGCGATGGTCAGCGAGCGGCTGCCCGTCTCGAGCACCCGGACCATCTGGACGGTGATGTTGTCGTGACCGCCGCGGTGGTTCGCGAGCTGCACGAGCATCCGGCACGCGTGATCGACCGCGCCCGACGCGAGCGCTTGCCGCGTGCACCCGAGGATGTCGCCGGGGAGCACGAGATCGGTGAGCCCGTCGCTCGACTGGATCAGCACGTCTCCCGGGTAGAGCTCCATCGGCTCGGGTCGAACCTCGACCTCCACCTCCGGCCTCATCCCGAGCGCGCGCGTGATCTTGTTCGCGTCGGGGTGGCCGATCGCCTGCGCCTCCGTGAGCATGCCCGCGTCGATCATCCCCTGCACCATCGAGTGGTCGCGCGTGAGGGGGTAGATCTGGTGGCTCCGGATCACGTACGCGCGGCTGTCGCCGACGTGCGCGACATCGACGCCGCGCTCGTGGAGGACCATCGCGACGACGGTCGAGCCGGGCCGGACGCGGTTCTCCGGCGGCCCGCCCAGCTGGTAGACGCGGCGCCCCGCTTCCTCGATCGCGGCCTTGAGCGCCCCGCTCGGATCCACGGTGGCCGGCGTGCGCTCGATCATCTCGAAGATGGTCTGGATGGCGGTGCGGCTCGCCTCGCTGCCGCCATAGTGTCCGCCCATGCCGTCGCACAGGACGCACAGGTAACCGAACTTGGTCTCGGCGTAGCCGCAGGCATCCTCGTTGACCTGCTTGTTCGGGTCCCGGCCAGCATCGCTGGCCTGGGCGAACTCGATCTTGAGGTGCGGGGAGGACTCGGTCGGGGGCATCATGGGGGGGCGTCGCTCGGGGCGCGAGAACGGGCCCCGGACACGCTACTCCAAACGGACGCTGAACTCGACGGGGCCGAACCGCAACGACGCGCCGGGTGGCACGAGCGTCCACACGGCCGCAGCGATGCGCTGGCCGTTCACGTAGGTCCCGTTGTTGGAGTTCTCGTCCCGCACGAACAGCTGGCCGGCCTCGAGCTTCACGCTCGCATGGGTGCCGGAGACGCGCGGCTCCGACAGCGCGATCAGGCACGAGGCGCCGTCGCGCCCGGCGCGCACCTCGGCGCCGGGGTGCACGGTGAAGATGCCCGCCGGGCCCGAGAGCGTCGCCCGGCTGGCCCCGCCCATGGGAGCGCCCATCATCGGCCCGCCGCCATAGCCGAAGTCGCCCGGAGGCGGCGGCGCGGGCGCGTAGGGCGGAGGCGGCCCGCTCCCGGCCACGATGGGCCTCGGGGGCGCGGCCGCCACCGTGCCGCCGCGCCGCTTCCCGCCGCCGCGGAAGATGGAGACGAGGAGCAGCACGATGACGACGCCGCCGAAGGTCACGCCGCCGATGAGCAGGTACGGCAGCGGCGCCTCCTTCGCCTTCAGCGTGAGGATCTTGTCGGCCGTGACCGCGCTCGTGCGCCGCGCCTGGTTGTCGTAGATGATGAGGCGCGCCGTCATCTGGTCGCCCTTGCCGACGAGGAACTTGTCGGTGTCCGGGAGCTCGAACTCGACGACGCTGTCGCCGGCCGAGACCGCCTTGCCGCGCATCCCGCCCTCGATCAGCGTCCGCTGGGCCTTCTTCGCGTCCTCGAGGTTCCCGCCCTGCAGCGACTGCGGCGCGGCCTGGTTCTTCGGGACCATGTAGATCTCGGCCCGCTGCGCGTTGCCACCCCAGCAGAAGTTGCCGAAGATCTTGACCGTGCCGCCGGGATAGATCGGCGTCTTCTTCGCCGCGCGGTCGGTCGCGTCGCGGTCGACGTCGAGCGGCCACGCGGTCGGATCGATGCCGACGGGGACGTTCTGGAAGGTAGCGTCGCCCGCGATCGGCGGATCCGTGTTGATGAAGGCGAGCTTGAACGTCTGCGTGATGCTCGGCGCGACGCACGAGACCCGCCACTTCACGATGTGCATCTTGTTGAAGCGGGTGCGGATCGCGTTGACGATGTTGGCCGCGCGCCGCTGCTGGCCGTCGCGCACCACGCTGAAGAAGCCGCCGATCTCGGTGTTCGCCATCCCCTCCATGAACTCGCGGGCGTTCGCCGTGAACTCCTCGACGAGCTGGCTCGGGAACCAGATCGAGATGACGGGCACCGGCGTCTTCGGCAGGACGTCGTTGTTCTCGGGGAACCGCCCCTTCGTCAGGTAATCGCGGAGGAGGTTCGACGCGGCGGCGGTCGAGCTGGGATCCGCGCCGGCGGAGCCGTTCGAGAGGACCACCATCGCCTGGTGCATCGGCACCTGGACGCCCTGACCTGCGTTGCCGAGCTCCTTGAACGCGTCGGTGGCGGCGTTCTTGATGATCGTGAAGAGCGGGCGCGTGCGGCCCTGCGTCGGGTAGGTGCGCGCGACGCCGGCGATCGCCTGCGCGGCCGCCTGCTTGTTGCTCACCCACTTCGAGTCCTCGACGACGCCGCGATCGTTGAAGAACATCACGTCGACGATGTCGTTCGGCTGCATCGCGTTGACGAACGCGCTCGCGACCGCCTTCGCCTCGTCGAAGCGGTTGCCCATGCTCGACGCGGCGTCGATCAGGATGAGCCACGCCGTCCCGACGCCCGGCTGACCGGCGCTGTCGCCCCACCGCGCCTTCGACTCGAACTTCGCCGGAAGATCCGTGCCGTCGACCGTGACGGAGAGGATCGCGTTCTTGTCCGGGAAGTCGAACGACGAGTAGAGCGCCGACGGCTGCTCGATCGCGTCGGCGACGCAGTCGAGGTTCGCGTTGCCGGTGAGCGCGGCGCAGTTGCGGGTGAGGTCGCTGAGGCGCTTGTTCTGCACGACCTCGAGCACGGTCGTGAGCACGGGCGAGCCGTCCACGGTGCTCGCGCGCGGGTCGATGCGGAGCACGTGCGCCTCGGGCGCGGCCTCGGCGCGGCGCTGTCCGGCGAGGAGCGCGAGGACAGCGGCCGCGAGCGCGAGGAGCCTCGCGCAGCGCAGGGCCTTGCCCTCGCGCCTGCCGCGACGGGCGGAGCTCATGGAGTGGATCGGGCGAGTCTCATGAGAGGGAGTCATGCGTGGGGATCTCCAGCGGGCGCGGGGGAGCCGAGGAGCGCTCCCTGCGCGAGCGGGGCGGCCGCCGCGCGCTGGCGGCGGCTATCCGGTTGGTTTTCACGCGGCCTGGCCGGGGCGCCAGGTGCCAGTCGAACGTCGCGGGGGAAGGGGGCCAGGCTCGGCAACGCCTCTCCTCGTGCGATGGGCCCGTCAGGCCCGCGCGGCCACGCTGAGCAGGATGACGCTGAACCCGCCGAAGCGGATCTTGTCGCCATCGCGCAGCTCGCGTCGGCCCTGGAAGCCGATCGCCTCCTCGTTGTGGAATGTCCCGTTGGTGGAGCCGAGGTCGGCGAGGACGATCCGACCGCCGTCGATTTCGAGCGTCGCGTGATGTGTCGACGTCGTCCCGTGCGCTATCTCGATGTCGACCTTCTGCCCTGTCTCGGCGCGGCCGACGATGTTCTTGCCTTGCCAGAGCGGCCAGAACCTGCCGAGCGCGTCGTCCTGGAAGCTGACGAGGAAGCCGGCGAGGGTGCGGCGGCTCTCCTGCCCCGCGGCCCTCGGCGGCGCCGGCGTCGGCGGGCGCACCGCGGGAGGAGGCGGGATGTACGCGGGCGGCGGGCCCGGCGGGGCGAGGTTCTGCTGCGGCTGCGGCGGCTCGCCGTAGGCTCCGCTGCCGCTCGCCTGCGGCATCGGCGGCGGCGCGGATGCCCCTTGCTGGTTGGGCGCATAGGCCGTCTGGTTGAAGGGATCGCCGCTCATCTGGATGCCGTCGAGGGCGATCGGGTGGCCACCTTCCATGCAGAACGAGCCGCCCGCCGGGATCGCGTGCCCCTGCACGCAGCGCGCGCCCTGCGGCTGCGGGGGCGGGCCGAAGCCGGGCTGCGGGGGCGGGCCGAAGCCGGGCCGCGGGGGCGGAGGGCCGGGATAGCTGCCCTGCTGCTCCGGGAAGCTCGGGGCCGAGCCGTAGCCGCCGCCCGGCGCGCCGTAGATCGGCGGCTCCGGCGGGAACGGCGGCGGCTTCAGCGGTACCGGAGGCGGCGGCTGGGGCGCCCCGAAACCACCAGGCTGCGGCCCGAAGGGCGGAGGCGGACCGAAGCCGGCCGGGCCGCCCTCGGGCGCCGGCGGGAACCCGGGAGGCGGGCCTGGAGGAGCCCCGAAAGGCGCCGGCGGGGGCGGACCAAAACCGCCGCTCGGCGAGCCATAGTTCGGGGGAGGCTCGGGGGGCGCACCGAAGCCCGGAGCAGGAAACGGCGGAGGAGGCGGCGGCGGAGGAGGAGCCCCGAACGCTCCAGGCCCGGACGGGGTGAGCGGCGAGGCGCACACAGCGCAGAATTTATCGGCGGGGGTCGCGGGCGCACCGCAACGCGGACAGAGCATGGTGATCCTTCTCGGGTTTCGCGGCGCTGGGGCACCGCCGCCGCGAGCATACCGTGGCCGCTCGGCCGAGGATCAAGGAAGAAGTATGCGGGAACCCTTGCTACAGGCCGGCAACGCGGTGCGTGCGCGCGCATGCACGCGTCACCGCCCAGCGCACAGCTGCTTCCGCGCTGTGCCATGGATGCTTGCGCACGATCGAGCCAGGGAGCCGGCTGTCCCCCTGGCCATCTGCTCTGCGGGAGCGCTCTCCTCGCGGCCGGGGTGCCGGCCGGCGGGATCAATCCTTCGCGTCGCGGACGCGAGCGGCCTTGCCTGCCAGGTTGCGCAGGTAGAAGAGCCGCGAACGGCGGACCACGCCGCGCGAGACGATCTCGACCTTGTCGATGCGGGGGCTGTGGAGGAGGAACATGCGCTCGACGCCGACCGTGAAGCTCACCTTGCGCACGGTGAAGGTGCTCCGGACCCCGGCGCGGTGGCGCTTCAGAACGACACCCTGGAACACCTGGATGCGCTCCTTCTCGCCCTCGACGATCCGGTAGTGGACGCGCACCGTATCGCCGACCCGGAAATCCGGGATCCCCTCGCGGAACAGGGGAGCTTCGATCTTCGCGAGGATGTTCGAGGTCTGCATGGTCGGTCAATCCTTCAAAGGGTCGGGGATCCGTCTTCGCGGTCCCGTGCCCGTGCTCAAGGGGGCTGGGCCGCCGCCGTTCGGGGACTGCGTCCGGCGGAGCGGGGGCCGCGCGCGGCCCTCGTGCTTCACGCGATGAACGCAGATGGAACCCGGTTGCGGTTCCGGGAGAACATGGGCGCGAGCGCGTGCCCGCGCACCTCCCCGGGGGGTACCGGAGAGGTGCGGCATTATGCATGCGGGCGATCCGGTGTCAACGCCGGCAGCGGCGCAGTCGCGCAGTCGCTCTTGATGCGCGCGCTTGGTGCGCGTCGGGTGCGTGTTGGGTGCGCGCTTCGTGCCGGGCCTTCAGCCTCAGCGGCGGACGGGGATGATTTGCACGCGGCGGGCCTCGCCCTCGCCGTCGCTCTTGGTGACGACGCCCGGGAACTTCGCCAGCGCCAGGTGGACGACGCGGCGGTCCTGCGGGTTCATCGGCTCGAAGGTGATGATCTTGCCTTCTTCGACCGCCTGCTTGCCCAGCCTGCGCGCCATGGAAGAGAGCGTGTCCTCGCGCCGCTGCCGGTAGCCCTCGGCGTCGATGATCACATGACGCCGCTTCTTGCCCGGCCGGTTGATCACGCGGTTGGCGAGGAACTGCAGCGCCGAGAGCGTCTGCCCCTTCTTGCCGATCACGCGGCCCGCGTCCTTCCCCTCGATCTCGAGCCGGATCTCCTCGGGCGGATCCTCCTCCTCGTTCTCGAGGAGGTCGACGGTGCAGTCCATGCCCATCGCCGCGAGCACATCGATGACGAAGTCGAGCGCGACGTCGGCGCGCCCGTCCTCCTCGAACTCGGCCGCGTCGCCAGCGCCCTGCGCCTCGGCATCGACATCGACGTCCGCTGCGTCGATTCCCCTTTCGGCAACTTCACTATCCACGGACACGTGCTTTTCCCTTTCCGAGAGCAGGGGCCGACTTGTCGTCGTCGCCCGGAGTCTTCTTCATCGCGGATTGGGGCTCCGCGCTCGCGATCTCTCGCACCTGGATGCCGCCGGCTCGTTCGTTCTTCGCCTTCAGGTAGCGCTCGACGAGCACCTGCTGCCCGATGCCGAGCCAGGTGTTCGTCAACATGTAAACGCCGAGGCCGGCCGGGAGGAAGAGCATCATCGCGGTGAAGATGCCGGGCATCAGGTACAGCATCATCTTCTGCTGCGCCGGATCGCCCTGCGGGGGCATGAGCTTCTGCTGGATGAAGCTCGAGCCGCCGAGGACGATGGGAATGATGTAGTACCTTCCCGGGGCCGACAGGTCCGGAATCACGGGGCCGAACGGGGTGTGGTAGAGCTCCACCGCGGTCTGGAGCGCGGTGTAGAGGGCGAACCATACCGGCATCTGGAGCAGCATCGGGAAGCAGCCGACGACCGGGTTCGCGACCTTGTTCTTGCGCCAGAGCTCCTGCATCGCGAGGCCGCGCTGGGCGGCGTCGTCCTTGTACCTCGCGTTGATCTCATCCATCTCCGGCTTGAGCTTGCGCATCGCCGCGGCGCTCTTGATCTGCTGGATGCTCAGCGGGAAGAGCAGGAGCCGGACCGTGATGGTGAGCAGGACGATCGCCCACCCCCAGCTGCCCACGGCGCCGTAGAGGACATAGAGGTACGAGACGAGGAGCTTCGCGATCGGCGAGAACCAGCCGAGGTTGATGACCTCGCTCACCCCGTGGTCGACGGCGGCGAGCAGATCGCGCTCCTTCGGGCCGGTGAAGGACAGGAGCTTGTAGGTCACCGCGCCGCCGGGCGCGAGCTCGTGCTCCGGATAGGCGAGCCGTGCGCGATAGACGTGCCCGAAGTTCGGGTCCTTGCTTTTGTCCTGAAACTTCGATGATTCCCAAATGTCTTCGATCTGCGTCTCGGCTGTCGGCTGCCCTGGCCCTTCCAGCGGGATCGCGATCTTGCTGAAGTAGCTGCTCGAGACCGCGGCGAACCGCGCGTTGCCCGGGGTGCGCCGCCAGCGCTCGGCGGTGAACTCCGGGTCCTTGAAGTCGCCGGGCTCGAAGGCGTCGGGGAGCTGGCGCTCGGTCTTCTGGTCGGTCGCGGCGACCGTCTCGGTGATCCACTCCGAGATCATGCCGAGATGGCCTTCCGTCTCCTTCTGGGTTCGCCACGATGTCTGCTCGACGGCGAGCCGGTGCTTTCGCGGCTCCTGCGCGAGGTTCTCGACCGTCATCTGCACCGAGAGCTCGAAGGGACGCCCCGTGGCCGCGACGACCTTGGTGAGCCTCGTCGAGTCGTCGACGTAGGTGAACGTGCAGCTCTTGCCGTCCTGCGCCGAGAGCTTCCAGTCGAGGTCGTCGAACGGCACCTGCTGCGCGCTGCCGCCAGGCAGGTGCAGGTCCGTCCTGAGAGGCATCCGCGACTCGAGCGAGGTCGTGACCAGGTCCATCGGCCTGCGCTCGCCGTCCCCCGTCGTGTATTTCGGGTCCGTCATCCAGAGGTGCCGGAGCGACCCGCCGTGCGTCGACAGCTCAGCCTTGAAGCGATCTCCGTCGATGACGCACATCTCCGGGGGAGCGCGCTCGGCGGGGGCCGTGCTGTCGTTGACGTCGAGCGGCTGCAGCTGCGGCGCGCTCTCACCGAAGAGGAGCGGCTTGCCGAACTGGAAGAACAGGATGATGGCGAGGCCGAGGAACAGCCATTTGGCGATGTTGCTGCGTTCCATGAAGTCCTTCGTCGATCCCAGGATCTCGAGCCGCGCCCTTCGCTGCGGGCGTCTCGTGACACCTCACGAGGCCGCCCAGGGTCGCTCCGTGCGGGCTTCGCTCCGCGGCGTGTCGGGCGCCGTGCCGTAGGGGGCCTTGTCGATGGCCGAGCGGGATTAGTCCATGAGGGTGACCCGGCCGCTGAAGCCCGCTCGACAAGGGGATGAGGCGTGCGAGGCGAGCTCCGCGCCAGTAGACGAACAGCGTGTCGTATCCCGCGGGTCAGCGTCCCGTTGACGCGGCATCCGGGCAGCCGCGGCACGGTGAAGACGAGGTGGTGGCGGAGGGTCGAACCCGCCTGGATGAAACGGGTGACACCTACACAGTCGCTTCAGCGAAAGCAAGCTCCCCCGGAGCGCCCCGTGGTCCACGATGCAGGCGGCGGCGTAGCGCGAGCAGGAGGGCTCGAACCGACAGACCGGGCCCATCAACGCCACGATGAGCCTGGAGAGCGTCATCTGGTAGGCGCGGATCAGCGCGAGGAGGAGCGTCGCCAGCATGCGGTGAGCCGTGAGAGAGCGAGGAGCTTGGGGCCCAGCGCACCACGGCGCAAGGTATGCCGCGCCATCTTCTAGCTGCCGGCTGGGTCGGTTGGGTCGGTCGGGTCAGTCTGGTCTGGCGCGGGCGCCGGCGGATCGCCTGCGCTGCGCTCGGCCACGACCTCCGTTCGCGCGCGCGACGCGGCGGTGAGCGCCTCCTTCGCCCGGCGGCGGAGCACCGGAACCACGCCCCGAAGCTCCGCGAGGACGTCATCGAGGCCGAGCGAGCCGGCGCCAGTGCGGAGGATCACCACGATGTCGACGCGCTCCGGGAAGAGCTCCGGGAATCTCCGGAACGCCTCCCTGAGCAGGCGCTTCGCGCGGTTGCGCGCCACAGCGCCGCCCACCTTGCGCGAGGCGACGAGGCCCAGGCGAGGCGCCCCGGAGGGGACAGGCGCGGCAGCGCTCTTCGTGCCGCGGCGGGCCCCGCCGTGAGCAGCGCCCTCGGTGGGGGCCGCGACGAGGAACAGCAGGTGGCGGGTGCTGACGCGATGACCACCGTTCTGGATGCGGACGAATTCTGCCCGCCTGCGAATGCGGCGCTCGCGTGGGAACGTGGAGGAGGGCGCCGACGAGCGCGGGGGCGCTGGCGCCATCACCGCCGCGTTACTTCTTGTAGATGGTGGGCGCGAGCCGGGCGCGGCCCTTGCGGCGGCGGTTGTTGATGACCTTGCGACCGCCGGCGGTCGCCATACGCGCACGGAAGCCGTGGGTCCGGGCGCGGCGGGTGTTATGGGGCTGGTAGGTGCGCTTCATGGCTGGTGGTCCCTCGGTCTGGACCGCGAACGGCGGCATCCTGGCCGCACGTCAAGCGGGCGCGCAAGAAAGCACGGCATTTGGCCCAGGTCAACACCAGACGACGTGGTGACGCGCGGTTACGCACGGTTACGCACGGTCCGCACGGTCACGCGCGCGGTCGCGCCCACGGTTACGCGCACGGTCGCGCCCACGGTTACGCGCCTTGCCCACGTTCGCCGTTCTCTCTCACCTTTCTAGAGGCCTGGGTTAGCGTGTAGCCTCCGATCGACCGCAACGGTCGTTCAAAAGCGGGTCACAGGAGGGAATTTGACGCGCACCGGAGGACATGAGGGGGAAAAGCAGCACGCGCCCGCACGGGGCGTCAAGCGACGCGCGCTGGCGGCTGCTGCGGCGGGAGCCTTGTTCTTGAGCGCGCTCCCTGTGAGCGCGCAGACGAGAACGTTCTACCTGGACCGGCTCTACATGGCCGGCGCTCCCGACGACTCGATCGCGCTCTGGCGACCGCAGGTGGCGCCGGAGACGCGCTTCTTCGGGCAGTTCGGGCTCGGCCTCGGCCTCAATCCCTTCCGGGTCGAGAACATGCTGAATGACGAGCAGGCCGCGGGTCGGTTCAGCAGGGAACACGGCTCGCCGGTGTCCTCGCAGCTCATCGGCTACTTCAACGGGGGCGTCGAGCTGCTCGACCGCTTCTCGTTCCAGGTGGGGCTGCCGATCATCGCCCTCCAGACGAGCAACCCGACGAACGACCCGAACGTCCTCGGCGCAGAGGACGCGGCGAGCCCGGCGACCGCCGCGCTCATGGACATCCGGCTCGACGGGCGGGCGATCCTGTACCGCACCGAGGATCGCTTCTTCAAGCTGGGCGCCAACGTGACGGCGTGGGTTCCGACCGGCAGCAAGCTCTCGTTCTCGGGCGACAACGCCGCGAGCGCGATGATCGGGCTCTCGGGGGAGATCGATCTCAAGTCGATGTTCTTCGTCCTGAACACCGGGGTGCACTTCCGTCCGTACTCATCGCTCAACGACTTCGCCGTGACGAACGAGTGGAGGTGGGGGATCGGCGGCTTCCTCCCGCTGCGGAACGGGGCGCTGCGGCTCGGCGCGCAGATCTTCGGATCGACGGGCCTCGGCCGCGACACGACGTTCACCGGCGACAACACGCCGCTGGAGTGGATGGCCGAGGGGCGGCTCGCGCTCGATCAGCGGAAGAAGGGGTGGCTCGGGGTCGGCGCCGGAACGCGGCTGTCCGGCGGCTACGCGCCGGATTTCCGGATGGTCGGGGTCATCGGCTACTCGTTCGGCATCAAGGATGTCGAGCCCGTGTCTCCTGGCAGGCGCTTCCAGGCGGTCCCGCCGCGCGCCGCGGACACGGACACGGACGGGCTCCCCGACGACATCGATCTCTGCCCGACCGATCCCGAGGACGGCAAGCCGCCGAACGCCGACGACGGCTGCCCGGCGCTGCCCGATCGCGACGGCGACGGCATCCCCGACATCAGCGACAAGTGCCCGGATCAGCCCGAGGATTTCGACAAGATCAACGACGCCGACGGCTGCCCGGAGGACGACGCCGACGAGGACAGCATCCCGGACGCGAAGGACGCCTGCCCCAAGGAGCCGGGCCAGCCGAGCCCCGAGCCGACGAAGAACGGCTGCCCGCAGTTCATCCGCCGCATCACGGGGTCGAGCGAGATCCAGATCCTGAAGCAGGTGCAGTTCGCGACCGGCAGCGCGAGGATCCTGCCGAACAGCTACAGCATCCTGGACGAGGTCGTCCGGCTCTTGAAGGTGAACCCCGAGATCACGCTCGTCGCGATCGAGGGCCACACCGACAACCGGGGCTCGGACCAGCTCAACGAGAAGCTCTCGAACGATCGCGCTCACTCGGTCAGGACGTACCTGATCGAGCGGGGCGGCATCGATCCCGCCCGGCTCACGGCGGCGGGCTTCGGTCCGAAGCGGCCGATCGACGACAACAACACCGAGGCCGGGCGCCAGAAGAACCGGCGCGTCGAGTTCCACATCCGCGAGAGCAACACGGGCGGGAACAAGGCTGGCGGCGACAAGGGTGGCGGTACCGTCACGCCGTAGGTGGCCCATCCGGGCGGCGCGCGCGGGAGCCCTGCTGTGCGTGGTGCTCTCGCCGGCGTGCCGCCCTGAGCAGGGCACGCCCTACCGCTGCAGCTGCACCTTCGTCACGGACTTCGACGACGACTCGAGGCTCGACGTGGAGGTCTGCGCTCCGAGCGACGCCCGCGCCGAAGGCGTCGGACGTGGATGCGCGCAGATCCACGCGCCGGGCCCGGTGTCCGGATGCACCTGCGGAGGCGCCCCGGATCGCGGCCCGTGCGAGCTCGGCGCGTGCCGCGTTACGCCAGCAGCGCCTTGAGGTCGGCCGCCGTCGTGACGGGCGCCGAGCACGTCCGCCCGCGGCATGCGTAGGCGACCGCCCCGTCAGGGCGCGCGGGCTTGCCCTCGGCGACGACCTCGACCGCCGCGGCGCTCTCCGGCCGAGCCGGATCCACGAGCACGATCGCCCGGTTCGGCAGGTACACCTTGAACGCCTCGCGCGTGAGCTCGGCCGCCGACGCCGAGCTCGCCTCGCCGACCACCACGACCGTCACTGCACCGCGCGTCAGCCGGTCGAGCACGCACACGGTCTGGCCGAGACCGAAGGCGTTCTCGAGCGCCATCGGCGCGAGGACGTCCAGCTGCCGCTCTGCCGGTGAGAGGTAACGCTCGTCGGCGATCTCGGAGAGGCGCAGGCAGAGGAGCGCCGCCATCGAGGCGGCCGAGGGCGCGGCCTGGTCGTAGATGTCCTGCGTGCGCGCGATCAGCGCGTCGCCGTCGTCCGGCGTGAAGAAGAACCCGGGCGCGGCCTCGTCCCAGTGGTGCGCGATCATCGCGTCGGCGATCGCGCGCGCGACGTCGACGTAGCGCGGGTCGGAGGTGGCCTCGTAGAGGTCGAGGGCCGCGTTCCCGAGGTACGCCTGGTCGTCGAGGAACCCAGGCCGGACGTCGCCGACGGCCGCCCCGGAGCCGCCTTGCTCGCGGTTCGCGCCTGGGGGCGCGCCGTCCTTGAGATAACGGCCGACGCGGCCGCCGCGGAGGAGCTTCCGCTCGAGCAGCGCGAAGGCGCGCGCCGCGGCGTCGACCCAGGCGGGCTCGTCCAGCGCGCGGCCGGCGTCGGCGAGCGCCCCGATGAGAAGCCCGTTCCAGCTCGCGAGCACCTTGTCGTCGCGCGCCGGCCGGGGCCTCGCGTCGCGCGCCGCGAGCATCGCGACCCTGGCGCGCGCGAGCGCGTCGCGGCACCGATCGAGGTGGGTCGAGGGGCCGCCTCCCGCGCCGTCGTCGATGACCGCCGCGGCCTGCTCGAGCGTGCGGTGCTGCGAGAGCACCGTCGCGCCGCTGTCCTCGAAGTTGCCCTCCTCGCTGATGCCGAAGACGAGGCGGGCCATGTCATACGCGAGCTGATCCGCGCCGACGGCGTCGCGGAGCTGCTCGAGCGTCCACACGAAGAACTTGCCCTCGCGCCCCTCCGAGTCGGCGTCCTGCGACGCGTAGAAGCCGCCCTCCGGGTCGCGCATCTCGGCGAACAGGTAGCCGACGATCTCGCGCGCCGTCTCGGCGTAGATCGGCTTCTTGAACGCGCGGAACCCGTCGGCGTAGAGGCGCAGGAGCAGCGCGTTGTCGTAGAGCATCTTCTCGAAGTGGGGCACGAGCCAGCGCTCGTCCGTCGAGTAGCGGTGGAAGCCGCCGCGCAGGTGATCCCAGATGCCGCCGTCCCGCATCCTGTCCAGCGTGAGCTCCACGCCCTCCGCCGCGACGCGATCGCCCTCCAGCACGCCGCGGCGGAGCAGCACGTCGAGCGCCATCGTGTTCGGGAACTTCGGCCGCGATCCGATGCCGCCGTGGCGGGGGTCGAGGCGCGCGAGCAGCTGCCGCGACGCGCGCCGGAGCAGATCCGACGACGCGGGCGCGGCGACGCCTGCAGCGCGCGCCGGCGCGCGCTGCGCGCGCTCGATGGCCTCGGTGATCTCCTGCGCCTGCTGCTCGACGTCGTCGCGCCGGTTCCTGAAGGCGTCGGCGATCTTGTCGAGCACCTTCGGGAAGCCGGGCATGCCGAGCGCGTCCTTCGGCGGGAAGTACGTGCCCGCGAAGAAGGGGCGCTGATCCGGGGTGAGGAACACCGTCAGCGGCCAGCCGCCGCTCCGGCCCATGAGCTGCACGACGAGCTGGTAGATGTGGTCGAGATCGGGCCGCTCTTCCCGGTCGACCTTGATGTTCACGAAGAGGTCGTTCATGTGCCGGGCGATGGCCTCGTCCTCGAACGACTCGCGCTCCATCACGTGGCACCAGTGGCAGGCGGCGTAGCCGATGGACAGGAGGATCGGCTTGTCCTCTCGGCGAGCGAGATCGAGCGCCTCGGCGCCCCACGGGTACCACGCGACCGGGTTGTGCGCGTGCTGCAGGAGGTACGGCGACGACTCGCTCGCGAGCCTGTTCTTGTGGGCTGCCATGGGCCCCACGTAGAGCCGGGCGCGGGGGGCCGCCAGCCGTCCGTCAGCCGTGGCGCGGTCGCCGGCGCTACGCCCGCTCCAGCACCAGCGCGCAGTTGTGCCCGCCGAAGCCTGCCGAGCACTTCACCGCGTGACGCAGATCGACCGCCCGCCGCTCCCTCACGACGTCCAGGGAGCACTCCGGATCGAGCTCATCCACGTTGATCGACGGGTGCAGCAGCTGGTCGCGCAGCGAGCACACGACCGCGATCGTCTCGACGGCGCCGGCGCCGCCGAGCAGGTGCCCGATCATCGACTTGGTCGCCGAGATCGGGATGCGCGCGAGGCGCTCGCCGAAGACGCGCCGCAGCGCGAGGACCTCGGCGGCGTCGCCCTGCGGCGTCGAGGTCGCGTGCGGGTTGATGTAGCCGATCGCCTCCGGCGCCGTGCCCGCCCTGGCGAGGGCGCGCTCCAGCGCGAGCGCGAGCCCGAGCCCCCCCGAGTGCGGCCGCGTGAGGTGCTCCGCGTCCGTGGTCATCCCGAAGCCGGCCACGACGGCGAGCGGCTTCGCGCCGCGCGCGAGCGCGTGCTGCTCCTCCTCGAGCACGAGCGCGCCTGCTCCCTCGCCCATCACGAAGCCCTGACGGCGCCGGTCGAACGGGCGGCTCGCGCGCGCCGGGTCGCCGTCGACGGCCCTGGCGAGCGCCTTCGCGTTGCCGAACCCCGCGACGGTGTTGAGCCGCGTCGCGGCCTCGGCGCCCCCCGCGACCATCACGTCGGCCTCGCCCGCCTCGATCATGAGGGCCGAGGTCGCGATCGAGTGCGTGCCCGTCGCGCACGCGCTCGCGAGGTTGTACGACGGCCCCATGAGCCCGTATCGCATGGAGATGAGCGCCGCGGCGCCGTTCGGCATGACCCCCGGGATGAAGTAGGGCGACACGGCCCGCGGGCCGCGCGCCGCGCTCCTGCCGACCTGCTCTTCGAAGATCTCGACCGACCCCATGCCCGTGGACATCAGGCACCCGACGCGGGTCCGGTCGATGCCGCTCGCCGGCGCCGCGGTGGCGAGCGGCGGCGCGCCCTGTGCCCGCGCGCCCGCGCGCTCCGCCGCCTCGTCCTCCGCGGCAGAGGCGCGCTCGAGCGGCACGATGCCGGCCTCGCGCAGCGCCTCCACCGCGGCCGCGAGGCTGAAGTGGGTCACGCGGCCATAGATCTCCGCCTCCTTGGGCGACAGGTACCTCGCGACATCGAAACCCTTCACGCTGGCCGCGATGTCGCTGCGGAGCCTGTCGACGGGGAAATCGCGGATGTAGTCCACGCCGGATCGGCCGGCGAGGAGGTTTTGCCAGGTGGTCGCGACATCGTTGCCCAGCGGGCAAACGGCGCCGATCCCGGTCACGACGACGCGCCTTCGCATCGGACTGCTCTTGCTCGTTGGGGGGAGGTGGAAGGTTCAGGCGGACAGCGCCTGGGGCGCAGTGTTGTCCAGGTTGGGAGCGCTTGCGAGGCCCTCGATCGAGGGGTCACGGCGCTCACCGCCGCGGCGAAGCTCGAGCGCCGTGCGCTGGGCGGCGAGCATCTCGTGCCGGTTCACGCCGAGGTACTTGAGGATCGGCATGTAGACCTTCTGGATGAACACGTTCCGGTCGACGCCGGCCTCGCGCATCTTGAGGATGCGCGAGTCGTAGTCGGGGACGATCCCGACGCCCGGCATCTCGAAGTTCGCGAACACGTGCGCCATGTCCGTGAGCGTCCCCGGCCGGTCCTCCTCGAGCAGCACCTTGATGACGCTCTGGTAGAAGCGGCAATGGGCGATCTCGTCGCGGGCGATGTAGTCGTAGATCGTCCGCAGGCACTCGTCGCCCTCCGTCGCGGCCCGCTCCCGGTGCTTCACGTAGATGACGAACGTCGCCATCTCCTGCACGCAGCCGTAGAACGTCATCTGCCGCGGCGTGTGGAACGGGAGGTCCCACTTCTTCGCGAAGATCTGGTGCTGCAGATCGCTGAGCTGCTCCTCCGTGCGCTTGCCGGAGCGCAGGAGGTACTGCATCAGCGTGAGCGAGTGCTTCGACTCTTCATAGGCCCAGTTGGCCTGGAACCACGCCTGGCCGAAGTACTTCCGCACGAGGTTGATGCCGTTCGCCACGTAGTCGGGCAGGTACATCTCGACCGAGCAGAAGGTCTCCGCGCACAGGGCGAGCTCCTCGCTCGCGTCCTTGTTGACGCGCTCCCACGGGATGTCCTGGAAGACGTTCCAGCGGCGCTCGCGCTCCGCCTTCTCGAAGAACGTCATGTACTCCTGGAAGATCTTCTCCTCCAGCCGGCTCATACGGTCGCCTCCAGCCGCTCTCCGACCTTCTTGCAGAGGTCGCCCACGGTGATGAGCTCGACCAGATCCTCGTCCGGGATCATGATCCCGAGCTCGGTCTCCATCTCTCCCACGATCTGCATCATCGAGAGCGAGTCGATGCCGAGCTCCGTGATCACAGACGTCGCGGTGACATTGGGGAACTCGCGCTTGTCCACCCGGGCGGCAACCGTCTTGAAAATCTCGAGCAGATTGGTCTTGTCCGTCATGGTTCAGTCGATCCTGCGAAGCTCGTATTGAGCGAGGGAGCTGTAATGCTTGTCGAACGCGTTCACGCACGTCGACAGGTAACGATCGTAGTCGTCGAAGACCTTGTCCCCCCACGTCGACCGGATGGTCTTCTCGTTCAGCCTGAGCCGGCGGAGCCACTCCGCGGTGGTGCGCTGGTAGTGCTCGCGCCGCGTGTTCACCTGCATCACCTCCCAGTAGGGGTTCGCCGCCTGGATGATGTCCTCGAGCCGAGGGTTCAGGCCGCCGGGGAAGATCTCCTTCGTGACGAAGTAGATGTCCTCCAGCTCTTTCCTCGTGCCGGCGGGGAGCCCGCCCCAGGGCGTCATCCGCGGCGTCCGGTTGCGGAGGATGGTCTGGAGGCCGAACCAGGCGCCCTTGTTCGTGAGCTCCCAGGCCTTCTTGAAGTAAGCCCGATAGATGTCGATCGCCTTGCCCTGGCGCGCCTCCTCCGGCGAGCACAGGTGATCGATCATGCAGATCGAGATGAGGCTGTCGAACCGCTCGGCCGTCGCGAAGGTCCGGAAGTCGCCGCCGACCACCTCGACGCCGGGGATCTTCCGGGCGTTCACCTCGGCGGCCTGCGCGGTGGACAGGGTGACGCCGACCGCGCGCGTCACGCCGCGCGCCGTGGCCACGTACTCGAGCGCCGCGCCCCAGCCGCAGCCGATGTCGAGCACCTTCCTCCCGGGCCCCGCCTTGGCGAAGTCCGACAGGATCCGGAGCTTGTTCAGCTGCGCGGCCTCGAGCGACTGCTCGGGGGACTCGTAGACGGCGCAGGTGTAGTTCATGCGCTCGTCGAGCCAGAGCCTGAAGAACTCGTTCGAGACGTCGTAGCTGACCTCGACCTCGGCCTTACTGGATCCCATCGATGACTCCTTCGACACGTGCCGGGGCGCCGCCCGCGCGGCCCCCTTCGGTTCGCGACACAGGTCCGCTCGCGCGGATCGCGTCGCCATGGGGAGAGGGCGTCGCGCCCTCGTCAATGTCCGAGGCGACCTCGAGCTCGCCGGCCTCGAAGCGCCGCTTCATCTCGCGGCGCCGCACCTTGCCGCTCGACGTCTTCGCCAGCGTCCCCCGCTTGATCAGCGCGACCTCGGACAGCTGCACGCCGAGCTGGGCGCGCACGGCCTGGGTGATCGCCTGCGCGACGCCGGCCACGCTCCGCTTGGCCTCGGCGACGACGATCGCGCGCTCGGCCCCCTCGGCGGTGAGGCACGAGAACGCGACGCAGTGGCCGTCGCGCACCCCCTCGACGGAGGACGCGATGCGCTCGATGTCCTGGGGGAAGTAGTTCTTGCCGCCCAGGATGATGAGGTCCTTGGAGCGGCCGCACAGGTACACCTCGCCGGCGACGGTATAGCCGAGATCGCCTGTCCGCAGCCAGCCCCCTCCGAACGCCGCCTCGGTCGCCTCTGGCTCGTTGAAGTAGCCGGCGGCGACGCTCGGGCCGCGCACCCAGATCTCCCCGACCTCACGCGGGCCGAGCGGCGATCCGTCTGGGCCCGCGATGATGAGCTCGTGGCAGGGGAGGGGGCGACCGCAGGAGACGAGCTCCAGCGAGGCGCCGCCGTTCGCGGGCCACGCCTTGCCGGCCTGCATCGCCTTCGCGTCCACGCGATCGGTGGTGAGCGGGGCCTTGAGGTCGCTGAACGTGATCGCCAGCGTGGCCTCGGCCATGCCGTACGAGGGAAGGATGCTCTCCGGGCGGAGCCCCCGCTCGCTGAAGCGGCGGAGGAACGCGCGGAGCACGTCGGCCTGGATCGGCTCGGCGCCGCACCCGAGCGCGCGCACGCAGGAGAGGTCCCAGCTGCCCGCCTGCGCGTCGGTGACGGCGCGCGTGGCGAGGGCGAAGGCGAAGTTCGGGGCAAAGGTGATCGTGCCGCGGAACCTGTGGATCGCGTCGAGCCAGAGCGACGGGCGGCGGATGAACGCCGTCGTCGGCAGGAACATCACCGGCACGAGCGCGTAGAGCGGCGCGATGACGAAGCCGATGAGCCCCATGTCGTGGTAGAGGGGCAGCCAGCTGACGCCGCGGTCTTCCGGCGTGGAGCGCAGCCCGTCGAACATGATGGCGTGGCTGTTCACCGTCAGGTTGCGGTGGGTCACCATCACGCCCTTCGGCCGGGAGGTGCTCCCCGACGTGAACTGCAGGAACGCGAGGTCGTCGAGGGACACGCGCCAGGGCTCGGCCGCGTGCGATGCGTCGGACGCGTCTGACCCATCGCGCGCGCGCAGGTCGCGCTCGAGGACGACACGCAGGCCTGGCAGGGCCTCACGGCTCTCTGCGTTCGCGGCGAGGTAGGCGTCGATCATCTCCTTGAGCTGCTCGTTCGTCACGAGCACGCTGGCGCCCGACGCCTCGAGGATGTGCTGCACCGTCTCGCCGTACGCCTCGAGCTTGGCCAGCGACTGCGGCGGGTACATCGGGACGGCGACGATGCCTGCCGTCAGCGCGCCCACGAAGGTCAGGACGAACTCGTCGGCCTCCGTCAGGATCAGCGCGACGCGGTCGCCCTTGCGGAGCCCGAGCTTGCGAAGCGCGTAGGCCCGGCGCCTCGCCTCGAGCCAGAGCTCGGCGTAGCTGATCGCTCGCTCCTCCCCGGAGCTGCGAACGAACGTGACTGCGCGGTCGGCGTGCACCGAATTCTGCTGGAGGACTTCGACGAACGTGCGCATAGGCTCTCTGGCGGCTCAGGTCGCTCGGATGTCGTGATCCGTCCGATAAGGACAGCGGGGGCCTGAGTGAGCGCAGCCATAAGCGAAAATCGAGCCAGGGCAAACAGAAAACACGGGAATCCAGGGTTTGGGCTTGATTCCGCCGTGAACGCCTCTGGTTCCACCGGGCGCGGTGGTCATAGGTGACGAAAAATCGTGCGCACAGTGCGTCGAATATTCGTCACATCGGCCCCTGAGTGCGAATCGAGGTTCGCGTGGCGCGGGAGCCACACGGGCTGATTGCACCGACCCGGGTTGACGTTGCCGGCGGCCGGCGCCGACCCGGGTTGAGGTTGCCGGCGGCGCTGCCGACGCCGACCCAGGTTGAGGTTGCCGACGCCGACCCGGGTTGAGGTTGCCGGCGCCGACCCAGGTTGAGGTTGCCGGCGCCGACCCAGGTTGAGGTTGCCGGCGCCGACCCAGGTTGAGGTTGTCTGGTTGGGCCGCTGAGACGCCGACGCGGCTTCGGGAGGCGGGCGCACAAAATGCAAGGAGGCGCCGGTCTCCCAGCGCCTCCCGCTCTCATGCGCGACGTCGCCTGCTACTCGGCGCCGTCCAGGCCCATGTGGCCCGCCGCCTCATCGTCATGGGCGTCTTCGCCCTTCTTGTCGTCCTTCTTCTCGGTCTTCTCGAACCTCTTCGGCTCTGCGGTGGCCCAGTCGGCCGACCACGACGACAGCACGTAGATCGTGCCGTCGCCGCCTTCCTTCGTCGCGTAGCGGCTCGAGCCCTTCGCGATCTTGCCCACCTTGACGGTGAAGTCGCCCGCGTTGTCCTTCAGCTTGATCGTGATGATGCCGCCGTTCGAGGCCGCCGCGTCGAGCCCCGTGTCCGACTTCTCGTCGCCGAAGTCCTCCGCGCCGAGGTTCTTGTAGGCGCGCAGCAGGTCCTTCACCTTGGCCTCGTCGAACTTCTCCCATTTCGCGGAGGCCGCGCCCAGCTTGCCGCCCTTGTCGCGCTGAGCGAACGTGCCGGCCCACTTGTCGCCGTTCTTCGAGAAGCTGAACAGGCCGTTCTTGTTCTCGACCGAGACCTGGATGGCGTTCTCGTCCTCGAACTTGAGGATCGACGTCTCGCGCCAGTTCTTCGGCTCCCGCGTGTAGAGGTAGCTCGAGTAGCCGCCAGCGACGTAGACGCCGTCCTGCCCGTCGACGCGCGCCATCTGCCCGCGCGAGCCGCTCTTGCCGAAGTACAGGTCGAGCGCCTTCTCCTCGCCCTTGTACGCGACGACGTGGACCGCCTTCTCGTCGGTGAGCTCGTACTGAGGGTACGTGCCGCTCGTCCGGTCGATGACCTCCTTCAGCTTGAGCTCCTTCAGGTTGTCGAGGAGGCTCCGCACGTTCGCCGCGTTCGCCTTGGCGTTGACGGGCTTCGTGACCTCCCACGTGTCGCCCTTCTTCTCGAGCGTCACGTCGGACTTGTCGGCGTTCTTGATCGCGATCTTCGTGACCTTCTCGACGTCATCCTTCGAGACGCCCACCTTCGGCAGATCCGCCGTGGCGGCGGTCGCCGAGTGCGCGGCGAGCTCGTCCTTCTGCTTCTTCTGCGTGAAGTACACGCCGAGGCCGAGGAGCGCGAGGACGGCGAGGGCGATGTAGATTCTGTGCTCGGTCTTCATGGCTCTTTCACCCGATGGGGCTCTGGCTCAGTCGAGCGTGATGTTCTCGCGGGCGCTCTCGCGACGCCGCCACCGGATGAGGCCGAACACGGCGAACAGCGCCGCCGGCAGGAGCGTCAGCGTCCACTGCACGCGCTGCTGCACGGTCTTGCGCTCCGCCCGGTACTCCTCGGCCTTCTTGGCCAGGGTGGCCTCGTCGTCCGTGGCCTCCTGCTTCGGCTTCTCGATGCCCGCGTAGGTCAGGTTCGTCTCGCCGAACATCTTCGCGGTCGCGGCGAGCAGCGTGCTGTCCCCCGCCATCCAGTCGAGGGTGTTCTTGAACGCCAGGATGGTGGCGGTCAGGTACTTCTGCGCGTACGGCTGCGAGAGCATCAGGAGATCCTCGTCGCCGCCCATCCCGCCCATCATCGCCATCTGCGGCGGCATGGGGGGCGGGTTGCCGGAGCGGGCGAACGGGTTCGCGAGGAACTGCGACGCCGAGAGCACGAGGATCCGGCCCTTGTCCGCGCTCTCCGCGGGCGCGCTGATGCCGAGCCCCTCCTGGCCGCCGAAGGCGCTCTTGAGCTTGCCCTCGACCGTCACCGCGATCGCGCGCTGCGCGTACTCGCCCTTCGGCTTCCAGTCGGCCGAGAACTTCATGTCGATGGCCTCGGACACGTCGACCGTCGTCTTCGGCGTCGAGCGCGCCACGACCTTCATCGTCGCCTCGGGCTGCTTCTCCGGGTGCGGCACGAGGGTCGACGGGAAGGGGAAGGCGAGCTCGGGGAGGCGGAAGAAGCCGGGGAACGACGAGTCGAGGATCTGCTCCTTCTCGTCGAAGCGGCTGTCCTCCTGGAGCTGGAGGATGCCCGGCGCGCGGAACCACATCATCTGGCCCGACTGCGTCTGCACCGGGATGGCCATCGAGCGGCTCCAGTCGAGGATCGCCTCCTTCTTCATCTCGACGCCGTAGCCGTCGAGCAGCTTCTCGAGGCCCCAGGTGTTGAGCGACGCCTTCATCGCCGGGTCCGACGCCTTGAGGTTCACCGCGCCGGCGAACACGGCGAGCGCCTTGTTGCCCAGCATCATGAACTGGTCGATGCGGCGCAGCTCCTTCTCGGTGAACTCCTTGCCCGGCTGCGTGATCACGAGGCCGGCGAGCTCCTTGTTGATCTCGCTGTCGCCGCCCTTCAGATCGACGTCCTCGAACTTGTAGAACGGGAAGTGGTGCTCGAGCAGCGCGCGCATCGACGGGCCGCCGCCCCGGCCGCCCTGCGACGCGACGAGGTTCGCGTCCGTCAGCTTGATCTCATCCTTGCCGGTCACGACGCCGATCTTGGTGTCGATGGCGTCCGCCTTGTCGCGGATCTCGCGGATGGTGTTCGTGATCCAGAACTCGAGGCCCTGCGCCTGGTCCGGCGAGAGCATCGGGATCGCCTCCTTCTCGCTGCCGTACTTGAAGGCGATGCCCATGAACCCGCGGGTGATCGTGGCCTGATCCTGGCCGGTCTCGCTCCCCTCGCCGAAGGCGGCCTCCTGCAGGCCCGCCTCCTTGGCGGCGGCGCGCTGCTCGTCCGTCTTCGCCTCGATGATCGCGTAGTGGAGCTTGCCGTTCGAGGCCTGCTCGTACTCGTTCATGAGGTCGGTGAGGTCCTGGATGAACGCCTCGTGCTTCGGGAGCCCCCGGGTGACGTAGACGTCGATCTGGAGATCCTGCTTGAGCCCCTCGCGGACGAGGTGGGCCGAGCCCTTCGAGAGGGTGAACCTCTCGGCCTTCGTCATGTCGAAGCGCTTGTAGGCGCCGTACGAGATGATGTTGGCCGCCACGAGGATGGCGGCGACGATGGCCAGGTAGACGCCTGTCTGCGTCGCGGCTTTGGCTTTCCGTTCCATGGTTGGTCCTTACGCCCACTTCCTGCGCTCGAGCGCCCTGAACGAGGCCATGAGGCAGCCCGCTGTGATCGAGAGGAAGAAGACGATGTCTCGGGTGGACACCATGCCGCGCGCGAACGGCGTGAGGCGGGTGTCGAAGCTGATGAAGGAGAGGACGTCGCGGAAGAGCGACGGGGCGTAGTCGGCGAGGTTGTCCACGCCGTGCAGGAAGCCGAGCACCAGGAAGGTGATGAAGAACGCGATCACCTGGCTGTCGGTCAGCGACGAGATGAGGAGGCCGATCGACACCGCCGCCGCGCTGTAGAGCACGAGGCCGATGTACCCCGAGAGCACCGGCCCGCTGTCGAGCGCGCCGAGGTGCCAGGGCCACACGAACATCATCAGCGGGTAGAGGATCGTCGAGAAGACGAGCACGAGGACGAGCCCCCACGCGCCGAGGAACTTGCCGAGGACGACCTCGTGATCCTGCACGGGCAGGGTGATCAGCATCTCCAGCGTGCCGCTCCGCTTCTCCTCGGCGATGAGCCGCATCGTGATGACGGGGATGATGAGGAAGGAGAGCCCTATGGGCGCCCAGCTGAACAGCTGCACGAGCGAGGCGCGGTCCGCCTGCCAGAAGCCGCCGTTCATCAGGAAGAAGATGACGCCGAGCGCGATCAGCCCGAAGCAGATCACGACATAGGCCAGGGGGGAATCGAAGTTGGAGCGGAACTCCCGCTTCGCGATGGTCAGGGTGGTGCTCATACCGTTCAGCCCTTCTTCTTGGCGGGCGCTTCTTCCTCTGCGCCTTCGTCCTCGTCGCCGTCGCGGCCGTCCTTGGCCTCGTCGCCGGCGCTGTCGTCGTCCTCGTCCTCTTCGTCCTCGTCGTCGGCCGCGGCGCTCGCCTCGTCCTCATCGTCGAGGTCGTCGGTGATCAGCTTGCGGCCGCGATCCTTGCGCTCGTCGCCGCGCGTGAGCGCCTTGAACACGTCCTCGAGGCTCTGCGAGTCGCGCCGCATCTCGAGGAGGAGCCAGCCCTTCTGCACGACGAGCTGGAAGAGCTCGGGCCGGATGTCGCCGCCGAGCGCGCCGAGGAGCTGGAAGCTGTGGGCGCTGTCGCCTGTCGGCAGCTCGGTGACGCTCGTGACCCCGGGCAGACCGGAGAGCGCCTCCTGGACCTCCTGGGCCGTCGGGGGCTTGCGCGCGCCCGACCGGTAACCGTCGCCGCCCTCGAAGACCTTCTTCTCGTGGACGGTGATGACGTACCGGACCTTGCCGCTCTTGGCGCGGATGTCGTCGAGCGGGCCGTCGGCGACGACGCGCCCCTTGGAGACGACGATGGCGCGGGCACAGGCGGCCTCGACCTCGGAGAGGTTGTGGGTGGAGAGGAGGATCGTCCGCTCCTTGCCGATCTCCTTGATGTAGCGGATGACCTCCGCCTTCTCGTTCGGGTCGAGGTCGCTCGTCGGCTCGTCGAGGATGAGGATCGGGGGGTCGTGGACGAGCGCCTGGCCTAGGCCGACGCGCTGGCGATAGCCGTGGGAGAGCGTGCCGATGTCCTTGCCGAGCACCTGGGCGAGGCCGCACACCTCGACGATCCCCTTCATCCGCTTCTTGAAGAGCGAGTGATCGAGGCCGCGCATGTCGGCGACGAACGAGAGGTACTCCCAGACGTTCATCTCGCCGTAGAGCGGGGCGCGCTGGGGCAGGTACCCGAGCTTGCGCCGGACATCGAGCGGGTCGTCGAAGACGTCGTACCCGTGGACCCGCGCCGTCCCGGCCGACGCCGAGAGGAAGCAGGTGAGGATGCGCATCGTCGTCGACTTGCCGGCCCCGTTCGGTCCCAGGAAGCCGACGACCTCGCCGCGATGGACCTCGAAGCTCACCTTGTCGAGCGCGCGCAGCGACCCATAGCGCTTGGTCAGCGAGCTCGCCTCGATCATCACATCGCTAGCCAAAATGACCTCCTTAGATGGTTCCTTGAGAAGCGGAGCGCCCTGCTCCGTCGTTCGCCCCTGGCGATCCCCCCCGCCCTGGCCGGCGGACGCGCCGTTGTGGCACCCTGGATCACCCATTACCCAGGCGAAAGGCGGCGCCATCGTAGCGGCGGGTGGATCTCTGTCAACAGCGCCGACCCGAAGCCGCTGAACCTGGGGTTTATTCCCGGCGATCGGGGGCGCACCGGGCACGGTTGTCCGGGCTATCCCCGGTTTGGCGGGGTCGCAGCGGTTCCTCCGCGGCGTGTCGTGCGTGGGACGGGCTCGCCCGGCGCGCGCCGCTGCCGAATTTCTCCTTGACCTGGGCGTCTGTGTTGGACTAGTTGGCCACACCTCGCGTGAGCCTCATCGTCCAGAAGTTCGGCGGCACGTCCGTCGGGTCCATCGAGCGCATCCAGCGGGCGGCCGCGCGGGCGCTCGCCACACAGCAGGCCGGTCATGACGTCGTGGTCATCGTCAGCGCGATGTCCGGCGAGACGAACCGGCTGCTCAAGCTGGCGTCGGACATCGCGCCGGTGCCCGACGCGCGGGAGATGGACGCGCTCGCGGCGACCGGCGAGCAGGTCTCGGCCGCGCTGATGGCGATTGCGATCCAGGCGCAGGGGGGCAAGGCGCGGAGCTTCCTCGGCCACCAGCTGAAGATCCTGACGGACAGCGCTTATACGAAGGCGCGGATCAAGGCGATCGACGCCCAGCGGCTGCACGAGGCGCTGGCCGGGGGGAAGATCGCGGTGGTCGCCGGGTTCCAGGGCGTGGACGACGCGGGCAACATCACGACGCTCGGCCGGGGCGGCAGCGACACGAGCGCCGTGGCGATCGCGGCGGCGGTGGGCGCCGAGTGCGAGATCTACACGGACGTCGACGGTGTTTACACAACGGACCCGAACATCTGCAAGACGGCGCGGAAGATCGAGCGGATCAGCTACGAAGAGATGCTGGAGCTCGCCTCGCTGGGAGCGAAGGTCCTTCAGATACGGAGCGTGGAGGTTGCGATGAAGTACGGTGTCCCGGTGCATGTGCGGTCGTCGTTCTCGGACGTGCCGGGCACGTGGGTCGTCAGCGAGGAGCAGTCTCTCGAGAGCGTGACGGTGACGGGCGTGGCGCTCGACCGGAACGAGGCGCGGGTCATGCTCGTCGGCGTCGACGACAAGCCGGGCGTGGTGGCGCAGATCTTCGGCGCGCTGGCCGAGGAGAACATCAGCGTCGACATGATCATCCAGAACGCGCCGAGCTACGGCCTGGAGACGCGCGGCACGTCCGGCGAGGTGAAGGCCGACGTCACGTTCACCGTCGGCAAGGCGGATCTCCCGCGGGCGAAGCTCGTGATGGAGAAGGTCTCCAGCGGCGTGCGCGCGATGAGCATCCGTTACGAGGAGGACATCGTGAAGGTGTCGATCGTCGGCCTCGGGATGCGGACGCACGCGGGCGTGGCGGCGCGGATGTTCCAGCTGCTCGCGGCGGAGGGGATCAACATCCAGGCGATCTCCACGAGCGAGATCAAGATCTCGTGCCTCGTCTCGACGAAGTATGCCGAGCTCGCCGTCCGTGCGCTGCACGATGGCTTCGGGCTGGGCGGCAAAGCCTGACCGAACCCGCGCTACCGTCGTGATGCGCTCGCCGTGAGCGGCCCCCGACCCGGTCGGTGAGGCGGCTCGCGGCGCGTTGCGTTATGGTGTCGCGATCGCTCCGTCGGGGCGCACAGCGTCGCTCCATGCGAAGCTCATCGGACCGAGCGACGTTGCCTCGGCACCCATGGAAACATCCACCTCCAGGGCGGCCCTGCGCGGGTGGTGGACGAGGGGTAGTCCATGGGCGGCGCGCAGAGCGCCTGGCACGAGGGGCCGAGCTCCTCGAGCGTGGATATCATGTTCACGCGGGTCGATCGCCTCGTCCAGAACAACTTCCATGTCCGGAGCTCGCGGCTGGCGAACGAGCGCGCGGACATCGCTCTGCCGAGCGAGGACTGCGCTGAGGACGACCTGATGTGTCGCTGAGACGGCCCCCTGCGCGCGCCGCGCCGGCTCCGATGACACGCCGTACAGCGTCAGCGTCGCTTTCTTGATGTCCGCCGCCGCGCGACGGCCGAGAGATCGAGCCGGAGGACCCTGCGCCGCACGCAGCACGGAAGAACACGCGAGGGGACCCAGGCTTCCATCGCTCGGAGGTGCTCGAGCGATCCCACATATCGAAGGGGCGGCGTTCACTTCACAGCCGGCCTGCGGAGTCGGGCCTCCGATGTCCGATGTCACGTGACATGGGACATGTCACGCCCCCGATCTCCGATGTCACGTGACATGTCACGCCTCCGATCTCCGATGTCACGTGACATGTCACGCCTCCGATCTCCGATGTCACGTGACATGTCACGCCTCCGATGTCCGATGTCACGTGACATGTCACGCCCCCGATCTCCGATGTCACGTGACATGTCACGCCGCTGCGTCATAGCAGCGGCCGCTTGATCGGATCCGCTGAGTAGGTTATCGCTGCCGTGGGGCGGTGACAGGTCTGTCTTCGACATGTATTTAGTCGAGAGCCCGCCTCGCCACCACGTCTGCTGGAGGAAAATCAATGACAACGAAAAAGCTCGCTTTGCGCTTCCGGATCGCATCATCGCTCATGTTGTTCTGCGTCGCCGCGGGAGCTGCCGTGTCCACGGCGTCGTGCACGGTCGCCGCACCAGGCGACGCGAGCGACTGCGCGCCGGGCGAGGCGGGGTGTGACAGCGAGACCCAGGCTACAGATGCCTTCGCCCTGGAGGAGGAGCTCGTCTGCGACAACACGAGCGTCTGCGGAGATTCCACGAGCGGGTGTGTACAATGCGCGCTCGGAGGCAACTGCTCGGCTGCTCTCAACGCCTGCGCGGTCAGCGACGCATGCATCTTCTACCTGGATTGCACCACGGTCACGTGCGGGCTGGAGCCTGAATGCGTGGCCGAATGCGCGGAGACGTTCCCGGCGGGCGCCGCCCTGGCCCATGCCGTGTATTCCTGCCTCTACTGCGACGAGTGCCCGAACGACTGCAGCGGAGTGGGCTACGCGTGCGAGTGACGGCGCAGCCCGCGCCGACCTTCACCGCCGCACGTCGCGCGCGACGCGGGCGCCGAACGCCTTGAGCTTCTGATCGGCGCTTGCCGGATCGAGCGGCCGTCCTTGGCGCAGCAGCGGACTCGGCACCCGCTGCTGCGCTCCTTGGTTCGCGCTCTCCAGGGAAGGGACGCTAGTCCTGCGCCATCGCCGCGGCGAAGCGCAGCAGCCCCTCGCCCCAGCCGCCGAGGATGTACGTGCGGTCGTAGAACTCGGGCACGAGCGTGTCCTGGTACCCGGCGACCTGGACCAGGAACACGCGCACGTCGCGGTTCACCCGAGCGCGGTACGTCGCCACGAGCTTCGCCACGTCGATGTAGTGCCCGTTCCAGGCGAAGTCGGCGTAGTCCTTCGGCCGCGTACCGTACAGGCCGCCGTGGCCGGCCTGCATGTCGCTCATCACGAACACCGAGTCCCAGCGCTGCCGCTCGCGGATCGCGCGATCCCAGAAGAGCCACACGCCGTTCTCGGTCGCCGTCCCGATCGTGCGGGCGAGGTGCTCCGCCTTCTCGAGCTGCGAGAACACGCTCTCCTGCTTGCGCACCGCGAAGGTCTCCAGCCGGTCGCCGAACACGCCGAGGTGCCCGTCGCTCGAGCGCATCCCGGCCACGACCCCCGTGAGGTTCGCGATCGTGGAGATCTGCATCGTCCCGAGGCTGCTCGTGGTCGTGCCCTGCGCGGAGCCGCTGTTGTCGCAGAGCACCATCACGCGGCCGGGGAAGTACGGCACCTGACCGAGCGATCGGTTGAGGCACTTCTCCACCGCGTCGAGCACGGCGCCCGGCGCGCATCCCTTCACGGCGCGGTAAGCGCTGTAGTACCGGAACGGCAGCTGCTTGCCCTCCGCGGCCGTCTCGACGAGCTTCGGCAGGAACTGGTCGAACGGCACGCCCGCCTCGATCAGGTTGCGCAGGTTGCGCAGCAGGGCCATGTGGCCCATGACCGGCAGCGCCTTGCGCCACGCGCACCGGTTCGAGCCGCGCGCCGAGACGATCGCCTCCCAGGTGCGGCCCGTCGCGCGGAGCGCGCCCTTCGCGAGGCGATCCACGCTGGGGCTCTTCGGGTGCACGAGGTTCATGACGTCCACGGTCTTGCTCCCCTTGCCCTCGAGCCGGTACTTCGCGAGGGCGTGATCATCGAAGCGCTCGAGCGCGTCGCGCAGCGCGCGCTTCAGCGCGTTCGGCACCGGCTTGCCGAAGCGGTAGAGCTGGTACGCGAGGGCGACCGCCGGCTCGTCCGCCCGCTTCAGGATGGACGGCGCGTAGCGGCGCACGAGGCCCGTCCCGCGCACGGAGGCGGTGTTCGCCGCGCGCACCAGGATGACCTGGGGCGTCGTGCGCAGATGCTCCTCCTCGCGCAGCCGCGCCGCCTCGGCGAGCGTCGCCTCCGGATCGGCCGCGAGCGCCTCGTCGATGGCCTTCTCGATCAGCGCCGCCGGCGAGAGCTTGCGCCACTCGGCCGGGTCGACGGCGCCGAGCGTCTCGCGCAGGCGCCGCACCTCGGCGTCCGAGAGGCGCGCGCGGGCGGCCGCCTTCTTCGCCGCCTTCGCCGACACCTTCGCCTTCGCCGCGTTCACGGCCTTCGCCGGGCGCGGATCCGCGGGGTCGCGGTGGTAATACATGGGCTCGCCGAAGAAGCACGACGAGGCCGCGAGGCGGAGGCGCGTCAGCGGATCGGCGATATCGTAGGAGCGGCCGCCCATCCAGTTCAGGTGCGCGTCGGCGCTGCGCTTGTCCTGACGCTTGAGATGCTGAAAGAACGCCATGATGACACCTCCATCCTCGACGCACGCGCGGCGAGGGGTCGAGAGCGGGGCGCAGATTGAAGGTGCGCCCCGCTCGAGAAAGCGGGCGCAGCGCGGAGGATGGTGGTCACGGGGTTGGTCGTGTCGAAACGAAGGAACCGTGACGCTCACTGCCGCGCTGCACCCTGGTGCCAGAGGCGGGACTCGAACCCGCGACCTCGTCCTTAGAAGGGAAGTAACCCCGGAGCTCACTGCCGGCGCTCATCGCGCCGGAGAACACCGTCCGGAGTTGTTTTCGCGCTCTAACCGCTGAGCTACTCTGGCGTGGACGCTGGGGGGTATTGCAGGGCGGATGCCAAGGTGGTCTCGGCCGGTGCCGACCGCAGAAACTCCGGGGTTCACGGGCGGGAGCGAGGGCAGCCGACGGGGCCCGTCCGTGCGCTGCATATCCTACGGGATAAAATCCTAGATGAAACGCTAGAACGGGGCGATCGCCGTGGTCGGCGCGCCAGAAGGCGCGCGCCGCCGACGAACGCGCCCGTCGAGCGAGCCGGCTGCGACGCGGCGCGAGGGATGTGGCGCAGCCTGGCCCATCAGGCGGGGGATGAGCGGGATGCGCCAGAATTGGCCGTGCTCGGCGGCATCGGGTTTGCTGGAGCCGCCTCATGCTCATCCGAACGCCAAGCTGCTTCGTGTTGGCCACGTACCTTTCCCTCTTCGGCTGCGCCCCCCTCGACGACGATGGGAGCGCGTCGGACACGGGCGGCGCTCCGGGCGCGAGCGTCGACGCCAGGCCCGCTCCGGAGGGCTGCAGCGGTATTCTGGAGGTGTCGGATCCGGCGCTCGCCGCGGGCCTCCGACAGATGCTTGGCCTCGGCGCCGACGAGCCGATTCCGGGGGCGGCGGTCGCCGTTCCTCGATTGCTCATCCTCAGCAGACTCGGCATCGAGGACCTGAGCGGCCTCGAGTGCGCCACGTCGGCCGAGCAGCTGGCCCTCGGAGGTAACGAGATCGAGGACATCTCGGTCCTCGCGCGCCTGCCGCGGATCACTTCCTTGTACCTGGACGAGAATCGGATCGTCTCGCTGGGTGCGCTCTCCGGGCACCCGGCGCTCTCCACGCTGTCCGCGAAGGACAATCTCATCTCGTCGACGGGCGACCTCAATGACCTTCCGGAGCTTCAGTACCTGATGTTGTCGGGCAATCCGCTCGAGGCGCTCGAAGGGCTGGACGGCGTGCAGGCCCTCTACCAACTCGCGGTCGATCGCACGCACATCGCCGAGCTCTCGAGCCTCTCCAAGTTTCCGGCCCTGAACGTCGCGCACTTCACGAACACCGACGTGAGGAGTCTCGGGACGCTGCCGCGCCACGGCTCCCTGAGGGCGCTGATCCTGGCGGATGCGGAGGTCGAGGACGCGCGCCTCGGAGCGGAGCTTCCAGCCCTCGAGAACCTTCAGCTCGACGGCAATCACATCGCGTCGATCGCGGGGCTCGATCCCGCGAACGTGCCCAAGCTGAAGAACCTGGGGCTCGATCGCAATCCGCTGACGGACACGTCCCCGCTCGCCAGCCACCCGCAGCTGGTGGTGGTGCAGATCAGCGAGATCGGATCGAGCGGCGCGGATCTGAGCTGGGTCACGGGGCTCACGGGTCTCACGTGGATCGAGGCGCGCTCCGACGCCATCACCGACCTCACACCCCTCCTGGGCGTACAGCGCATCGTCAGACTGGATCTGTCGGACAACCTGATCGAGGACGCGTCTCCGCTGAACGACGTCGTGTTCCAATCCTGCGCGCGGGTCTCTCTCTCGGGGAACCCCGGCGAGAGCTCGTTCGGCAGCGTGCTGGACGCGCTCTGCGCGAGGAATATCGAGGTCGACGGCCATTGCTCGCCCGCTGCGTGCACTCCTTGCCCGAACGCGAACTGCGAATGAGCGCCTCGGCTCGACGGCGCCGAGCCAGGGCGCTGCGCGCGGACCGCCTTTCACGTCAGGATCCCTGGCCGTGGGGATCCAGAGGGCGCGTGAGGCGGACCTGTGCGGGGGATCCGGAACGTCGCGACCGTGGCGCGCGCTCATCACCGTGGACGCGAGGGGGGTACGATCCAGGGATCGGTAGAATTTTGAAGGAACGCCCAGATCCAGACCTGGGGGTTACGTCGTGGCGCGTGCCCTGGGGTAGGTCGAGACCTCTGAGGCGGGTGCGAGGGGAGGGCTCAGCCAGGTCGCGACGTCGGCGGCAGGCTGGAGACGAGGGTCTGGTCAGGTCGCGACGTCGGCGGCAGGCTGGAGACGAGGGTCTGGTCAGGTCGCGACGTCGGCGGCAGGCTGGAGACGAGGGTCTGGTCAGGTCGCGACGTCGGCGGCAGGCTGGAGACGAGGGTCTGGTCAGGTCGCGACGTCGGCGGCAGGCTGGAGACGAGGGTCTGGTCAGGTCGCGACGTCGGCGGCAGGCTGTCGTCGGCTGCGCCCCCGTTCCCGCTCTCGCGAGCTCGACTCCTTTCGTCGGCGCCGGCGACAGGTATGATGGCGCCCGCCCTGAACGCGCACGCGCGCGGTGGAGTCGCTCCCATGCCCGATCCCTACATCTACCAGCGTGACATCGAGACGTACGGCCGTTTCACCGCGTCGCAGATCCAGAAGCTCGTCCTGCCGGTCGACGCGGGGTTCGACAAGGCGCTGCGCACCGTCACGGCGCGCCTCGACGCCGCGACCGAGGCCCTGCGCAAGGCGAAGCTGGACGCGACGGCCGCTCCCGTGCCTCCCGGCGCGTCCCGCGGCTCGAGGGGCGGCCGGGCCAACCCGGTCGCGGCGGGCCGCGGCCTGCTGCGCCGCCTCGTGGAGCACGCCGCCTCGCGGCCCAACGGGGTCGCGCTGGCCCGCGAGCTCCTCCAGGGCCAGACGCTCGCCACCGTGCTGCGCCGCCGCCCCGCGGCGCTCGCCGCGGCGCTGACGCGCGCGATCGAGGTGCTCGAGCAGCACGAGGGGCAGCTGTCCGAGCGCGAGGCGTGGACGGCCGACCTCGAGCGCTCCCGGGACGCCCTCGAGCCGCTCATCCGGAGCGTGCGCAAGACGCGGCTCGCGCGCCGCACCATCACCCCGGAGATGAAGGCCGCGCGCGACGAGTGGCTCAACACCTACCGCGCGGCGAAGCTCCTCGTGGAGTGTGTGCTCCGGCTCCACGGCAAGACGTCGTTGATGCCCGAGATCTTCGGCGATCTGCCGCGTGCCCCCCGCGCCGCCGCGGTGGCCACCGCCGGGCGACGCCCACAGGCCAGCGCGCACGCGCACGCGCACGCGCACGCGCACGCGCACGAGCACGAGCACGAGCACGCGTGACGATTCCGCTGCTCACGCCGGAGCTCGACGGGTTGAAACCGCCAGGAGAGAGCGGAATTTAGAACCGCCATGACACCACGGACGCCAAGGAGAGAAAGAATCTTGGCGTCCTCGGCGCCATGGCGGTTCATTTCTCTCCTTACCTGCCGTCCCCGCCCCCGAGGTGCGCCCGGAAGAATCGCACGAGGTGCCCGTACTGGAGCACCTGGTTGTCCCGCTTCTGCGCGCCGTGCCCCTCGTCGGCGAACAGGATGAGCTCGGACGGGATCTTCCTTGCCTCCAGCGCCTGCTGGATCTGCACCGACTCACCCGCAGGGACCCGCGGATCGGATACGCCTTGCACGATCAGCAGAGGCGCCTTCACCCGATCGAGGTACGTGATCGGCGAGAGCTTGAGCAACGCGTCCCGATCCTTCTCGGGATCACCGTACTCGGAGATCCGGAGGATGCGCCGGTAAGGCGCCGTGTTCTGGAGGAACGTCACGAGGTTGCTCATGCCGACGACGGCGGCGCCCGCGTCGTACGCGCCGGCGAACATGGTCATGCCGATCAGCGAAGAATAGCCGCCGTAGCTGCCGCCGAAGATGCCGACCTTCGGCGGCCGGCCCTCGTGGCCGAAGCTCGCCTTGACGAACTTCGCGGCGTCCTCGATGTCCGTGATGACGTCGAGCCGCTTCGCGCCGTCGTCGGCGTGCAGCCATGTCTTGCCGTAACCGTCGCTCCCGCGGACGTTCGGCTCGACGAACACGAACCCGGCGTCGACGAAGATCTGCGCCCGCGCGCTGAACCCAGCCCTGGTCTGGGACTCAGGGCCGCCGTGGAAATGGACGATCACGGGACACGGCCGCTCGCACCGCGCAGGGCGGCGCACGAACATCGGGATCTGCGCCCCGTCGCGCGCCGGATAGGACTCCAGCGCGGCCGCCGAGAACGCGCCCGGCGCCACCTCGGGCATGCTCGGAGCGTGCCACTGCGAAAGCTTGCCAGTCGTCCAGTCGAGGACATGCGCCGTCGCCGGCGACGTCGAGGTCTCCAGGAGCAGCGTCGTGAAACGGCCGTCCCGCGTCGTCGAGCCCGGGATCACGTGATCCGCCGACGGGAGCGCGGGCAGCTTGATCTCGCGGTGCGACCTCGCGTCGAGCGCGCGGAGCCGCGTGTAGCCCCGCTCGTTCACCGTGTAGAGGATCCTCTTCCTCGCCCGATCGATGGAGAACGCGCTGACGTCGAACGGGATCTCCGGCGAGATCGGCGTGAGCTTCCCCGCCTTCCAGCTGTAGAGCCGGCGATGCTCCCCGAGGCGCGGCGTGAGCACGAGGACCTCGCCGGGGGCGGCGCCGTACAGGGCCTCGTAGTCCTCGCGCTCGCCCTGCCCGAAGAGGGGAGTCAGCGGGTCGGCGCCCGGAGCGGCCTTCGCGAAAGGCGCCCACTCGAAGAGCTCGCTCATGTTGGAGCCCACGTCCTTCGCGAGCAGCAGGCGGCCGTCGGCCGTGGCATCGACGGCGCGCCAGATGCCCTCTCGATCGAACACGGGCTCTCGCTGCCTCGACGCGATGTCGTACCGGTAGATGACATACGCGTCCTTCTTGACGTCGTTGGCCCGATAGTAGACGTGCCGCCCGTCGTCGGAGACGAACTGGAGCTGCGTTTGCACGCCAGGCAGATGCTGGATGGCGACGAGCGGGCCGCCCTTCACGTCCTGTAGATAGAGCCCGGGGTTCTCCTCGCCCTTGCGGTCGCGCGAGAGAACGAGGCGCGCACCGTCCGGCGTGACGTCCGCCACGACGGTCGGATCCTCGCCGCCCGTCAGCTGCAGCGGGAAGCGCTGCGGCCCGTCGAGCCGGAAGACCTGCCTCGTCCCCGTGATCGTCCACGTGAAGTAGAGCGCCTTGCCATCCGGCCCGAGGACACCTCCGGAAGGAGCGCGCACGTCGAGCATGGCCTGGATCCGGCGCGAGACGTCGTCCGGGAGCGGAGGCGGCGCGTAGCGCGCCAGGATCTCCGGAGAGACGCTCGTCGCGCCGTGCCCCGCGTACCCGGGCCGCTCCGGCGCGGGCGCGGGCAGCGGCGGTCTAGCGGGCGAAGGGTGCGCCGGAGGCGCTGACGCGGCAGGCCGAGGCGCAGCCGCCGGAGGGACCGGCGGGGCCGGCGCGCACGCCGCGGAGAGGGCGAGGGAGCCGAGCAAGCCGAGCAAGGAGCGCCGCGCGGCGCCGTGGCGCACGCGCTGCGTCGAGGAGGACGACATGCGGCGCATTTCGCCGGAGCGGGCGCACGCCGGCAAGGTCAAAGGCCGCGCGGCGCGGGCAAGGTCAAAGCCGTGCGGCGCGGGCCCGCCTCAGTCGGGCTCGCCGGGGAGCTTCGCGCGGCCGAGGGCCGCTTCCGCCGCCGCAAGCTGCGCCGCGAGCTTCCGCAGCTCCTCGGCTTCCTCGCCCTGGAGCGAGATGTTCGGGACGAGCGCGTTCAGGGCGCGGCGGTTGTACGCGAGCCCGAGCGGCGAGCCCTTCTCGAGGTTCATCACCATCGACTCGGCCAGCACCGCCAGCGCCTCCCGGTGCAACCCCTTCGCCGAGAGCACCTCCGCGAGCGCGGCCGTCGAGCGGGCCAGGCCGAGCAGGTCGCCGAGCGCCTCCTCGGCCTCGATCGCCGCGGTCAGGCGCTGCGTCGCGCGGTCGAGACGGCCGTTGCGGAGCTCCAGCCGGCCGATCGTCTCCCACACCCGGGCGAGCTCCCGGGTGTCGCCGAGCTGCTTGTAGGCGCGCTCCGCGGCGAGCGCGTGGTCGAGGCCCATCGACACCGCGTCGGACTCGCGCCCGGGGCGGGCGGGGACGTGGAGCGGGATCCGCGCGAAGAGGTGGTCGGTCTCGGCGAGCTCGACGCGCGCCGACGGATCGACCCGGGCCCGCTCCTCGAAGGTCCGGCGCGACTCGATCAGGAGGTGCGTCGCGCGGACGGGATCGCCCATGCGCACGTGGACCGCCGCCTGATCGTTGAGCAGCCGGGCCGCGCCGAGCGCGTCCCCGGCGTCGAGCAGCTGGCGGCTCGCGGTCGCGAGCTCCTCCAGCGCGCGCTCCAGCGAGCGCGCGTCGCCCATGTCGTAACAGACGCCGGCGATGAGCGCGGCGACCTCGGCGTGCAGCTCCGGCGGGTCGCCCTGCGCGAGGAGCGCGCGCGCGGCGTCGAGCACCTCGAGCGCGCCCGCGAGCGTGCTGGCGGGGTCCGGACCGGCCCCCTGCCATTGCACCCGCGCGATGCCCGCGAGCGCGCCGATGCGGAGCCGGCGGCGCGCGGGCGTGGCCGGCATGCCGTCGAGCAGCGAGAGCGCCTTCCGCCCGTAGCTCAGCGCCTGGGCGTACGCTCCCATGTCAGCCGCCTCGACCGCGGCCGCGCAGTAGCGCCGCGCCGCTTCCTCGTGCTCGCCCGCCTCGGTCAGGTGCGCCGCCGCGCGCACGTCGTGGAGGTGGCGTCCAGCGCCGTGCGCCGCCGCGCTCGCGGCGCCCGCCGCCTCGGCGCGATCGGGCGCCGCGGGCGCCGGGTACATGGACACGCCGAGCGGCGCCGCGGCGCGCAGCGACTCGGCCGCGGCGCGCCCGGCGACGGCGTCGGCCGCCGCCGGCCAGGAGAAGGCATGGCGGGATCCGGAAGACGAGCGCTCGGACAGCGCGGCAGGGACGCGCAGCGAGGCGCCGCGGGCCGAGCGGCTCGGCTCGTCCGGGAAGGCGCCGCCGAGGGACGCGAGATCGCGGGGCACCCGCATCGGCCCCGGGATGGGCGCGTCGAGCGAGTCGGGCGGGGCGTCGAACATGATGGACTCGGGCGGCTCCGAGACGCGGCGGCTCTCGGGGCTGCGGTGGAACAGATCGGCGTAGGGCCACGCGGGATTGCCGGGCCCTGCGGTGGCCATCGGCGCGGGCCTGTCCTGGGTGACGCGCGGCGGCGCGCGGCGCGTGTTGCTCATGGACGCACCGCCCGCAGGGGCCATGGCTGGCGGCGGCCTCAGCGTCTCGGCCGCCCGCGGCACCCCGCCGCGCGCCACCGGGAGCGTGGGGTCGGCGGTCTTCTCCCACTCATCGGCGGTCGCCGCGCCGCCGGCCTCGGGGGCCGGCCCGCCGGCGACGGGCACGCCGGGCGAAGCGGCCGCTGGTGACGCCGTCGCCGGCGACGGGCCCGGCGGCGGGGGCGCGGCGGCCATCGTGCGCGGCGTCGCCATGGCGGGCAACGACGCGGACGGCGGCGCCGTCGAGAGCGGCGGCGCCCCGGCCTTCGCCTGCGCGGCGGCCCTCGTGGTCGGGTCGTCGCCGCGAGGCACGCCGAGGTTCGCTCCGCCGATGAACTGCCGCTCGACGGTCGACGTGAGGATCGCCGCGCTCTGGGTCGGCGGCGCCGCGGCATGAGCCGGCGGCGCCGCGGCATGAGCCGGCGGCGCCGCGGCATGGGCCGGCGCCGCCGCGGCATGGGCCGCCTGGTGATCGGCCGCTACGACGCCCGGCGCGGCGCGCGGCTCGCGCGCGGCCGGGGCGTCCGGAGCGGTCCGCTCCTCGCTGAGCAGCGTCGCGAGCCGCCGGTGCCACACGCGGGCGAGCGACGGGAGGATCGAGCCGCGGAGCGTATCGACGGTCTCCTGCGGGAGATGGAAGCGCCCGTCGCCGCGGTCCTCGACCGGAACACCCGCGTCCGAGGCGCGCTGCAGCGCCTCGAGCACGTCGAGCGCGTCGACGCGGAGGAGCGCGGCGACGAGCTCGCTCTCGAACCCCGAGCCGACGATCGCGCCGGCCCGGAGCACCCGGAGCACCTCGCCGGGCAGCTCGCGCACCGCGACCTGCGGCGGCGGCGGCGGCGGCGGCGTGGTCGCGCTCGTCAGCGTGATCGCGCCGTCAGTCGGCCGGAGGAGCGCGTCGGCTCCGCAGGCGGCGCGCATCGCGTCGACCAGGCCGCCTGCGGGGCCGGTCGGCGCGTGCAGGCGGAAGGAGAGGACGAGCGGGACGCGGAGCGCGTCGGGGCGGGACACCACCCGGCGCAGCACGTCGAGCGTGGCAGGATCGGCGTGCTCGACCGCGTCGAACACGATGGCCCACGTGCAATCCGCCTGCTGCGCGAGGCGGTTCGCGGTCTCGATGAACTCGGCGTCCACCATCAGCTCGTGCACGTCGCCGAGGAGGCGGCGCCGGAGCCCCGAGGCGGCGCGGCTGCGCGCCTGATCGAGCGTCGGCTGCGCCCCGCCGGCGAGGCGCTCGATCTGGGTCCGGGCGTCGCGCAGCGGTCCGAGCGTCATCTCGGGGACGTCGCAGCGCACGCGCACGATCCGCAGCCCGAGCCGCGCCGGCGGATCCCCGGGGACGACGTTCAGCAAGGCCGTGTGCCGGCCCTCGGAAATGCGCTGCCAGAGCTGTTCCACGGTCCGCTCCTCCTCTCTCCAGGCGCACACGGCCCAGAGCGGGGCGCATCGTCGTGCGCCACGGGATCATCCGCGGAGTGAAGCTCGCCGCGGCGTACTTTCGTACGCCTGGCTCGCCTGCCTCGCGGCTGAGCCCGTATCCTACGAGCCTGCGCGCTGCACTAGTATCCCCAGAGGAACTCCGCGCGGGCGAACGCCGTGAAATAGCTCCCCGGACCGTCGCCCGCGCCAGGGAGGAGCAGCGTGTACTTGCCGGCGAAGCCAGCGGCGAACTCGCGATTGAACGCGTAGTCGATGCCGAACGGGATGGAGACCCCGAACTGCCCCCGGTGGCAGCCCGGCTGGCCAGACGAGCCGCAGGGCGCGAGGCGTACACTGTCGTATGCGCCGGTCATGAGGCCGACGTAGGGGACCCACTGCAGAATATCGATGACGTACGTGGCGCCGGCGGATGCGCCGAGGAGCATGAGATCGCGCCCCGGGTGGGACGCGGTGTTGACCTCGGCGACCGCGTTGAAGGCGTCGGTGAGCCCGTAGGCGAGGTGCAGGCTGCCGCCGATCCCCGGGTACGTCCCGCCGTCCGCGAGGAGCGCGTACCCGACGCCGGCGCCGGCATGCCATTGCCGTTCAAAGGCGTCGGCCCGCGAGGGGGCCAGGAGCGCGAGGAGCGCGAGCGCGGCGGCGGTCAGCAGGGCGACAGGGGGGCATCTCATGGTCGGTTGCGGCGAGCAGCCCGGAGCGCCCCCGCGACGAACCATGGGTCGAGGGCGACGACGGCGCGCGCCGGGCGCTCGATGAGGGCGCGCGGCGCGAGGCTAGCACGCGCGCCGCAGGACATGTTCAGCGGAGCTGCTCGCGGCGACGGGGAGCGCGCGACGCCTCCGCGCCCTCGTCCTCGAGCTCGTCGGCGTAGATGCGCGCCGCGGGGTCGGCCGCGCCCTCGCCCGGATCGATGCGGAGCGACGGCCGGGGAAAGCGGACGGCGGCCGCCCCCGAGATCCCGGGGAAGGTGTAGAGGATCTCGCCGCGCTCGCCGATCTCGACGCCCACGTCGCCGGGGCGCTCCTTGGCGAGCTCGGTGAGCAGGGCGTCCGCCTCCGGGGCCGGCAGGTCGAGCGCGACGCCGACCTCCTGCGCCGTGAGCGGGCGGCGGCGGTGCGACGCGAGCGAGAAGATCGCCTGAACCTGGGCGTCGCGCGAGGCCTTGGCCCCGGAGCGGGAGAGCTTCCGCCCGCCCAGCAGGAGGAGCAGGCCGACGGCGAGGGCGACGAACCCGATCGGCAGGCCGATCGCGAGGCCGGCGATCGACCCCGGGAACAGCGCGGCCGCGCCCAGGCCGAGGAGGAGCGCCACCGCGGTCCCGCCGATGAGGACCAGCCAGCCGAGCACGCCGGCGACCGCGCCGCCGACCCTGGACGGCTGCCCCGCCAGGCTGACCGATTTGCCCGCGAACGGCAGGCGCTCTCGACCGCACGCGGTGCAGTACGCGGCGAGCCCGCGGTGGATGACGGGCGCGTTCTTTCCGCAATGAGGACACATGAGGACTCCCCCGCGAGCAGATCTTCGCGAGCCAGGCCGTAGCGTAGGAATGAAGCCCCTCCGCCGCCAGGTGTGCGGCCGCGGGATCTCCAGGTTTTTCGCGGGCACGCCGCGCGGGTCGGCGTCCGTCGGCGTCCGTCGGCGTCGGTCAGCGCCGATCCGCGTCGATCAGCCTCAGATTCCGAGGTAGCGCGCGATCTCGGCGCGGGCCGGGTCGGAGGCCACGGCGCGCAGGGCGTCGTACCGGCGTTGCCATGCGGCCGCGCTGCCTTCATCTCCACGCCATCGCGCCGCCTCGGCGCGGGCGAAGGCGTAGCGCCGGAGCGAGAAGCGCGAGGCGTCGAGCGCGAGGAAGGCGTCGAGCCACACCTCGGGATCACCCTCGCCGTCGCCGAGCAGCTGGGCCGACAGCGCGGCGTACGGGACGAGCGCGGGCGGCGCGTCGCCGCGCCGGCGGAGGGCGGCGTAGCGGAGCGCGCGGCGCGCGGGCGGCGGCGCGTCGCGCGCGGCGCTCCAGGTGGAGAGCGCGCGCGAGAGCGCCGGCTGATCGTCGCGCGCCCAGGGCGCGTCGAGGCTCGCGAAGCCGACCCACGGCCAGGCGGCGGCGTGATCCGCGGGCAGCTGGGCGGGCGGGCTGCCCTGGCGGAGCGGCGAGTCGCCCGGAGGGAGCGCGAGGGAGAGCCGGGTCCACCGCGATCGCGCGTCGAGCAGGGCGAGCTCCGCGCGGGCAGGCATCGCCTCGCCGGCGGGGTCCACCGCGCGCGCGGCGGCGGCCTCCTCGTCGGCGAGCACGGCCGCGCGCGCGGCGTCGCGCCGGCGCCCGCGCGAGGCGAGGAGCTCGGCGCGCTGCAGGAGCACGGCCGCGCGGAGCGCTGGCGGCGCGGCGCCGAGGTCGACGCGCTCGACGAGATCGAGCGCGCGATCGCGCTCGCCGACGAGGGCCCACACGCTCGATCGCGCGAGCGCCCGGGCCGCCTCCGGCGCGAGCTCCGGGGCGAGCGAGCCAAGGCGATCCAGCGCGTCGACCGCCCGGGGCGCATCGCCTTCGAGCGCGAGCTCGCGGGCGGCGCGCAACGCGAGCGCGCCCGCGGCGGCGCGCAGCGCGTCGGCCTGGGACGGCGAGATCTGGGGGGCGGCGGCCAGCTCGGCGGCGCGCGCGGCGGCGCGCGCGCGCAACGACCCGGCGATCGCGGGCCTCGCGAGCCCGCGCTCCGGGAGCCAGTCGAGCGCGCGCAGCGAGCTCGCAGGCAGCCCCGTCGGCGCGCGGGGCTCCGAGCGCGCCGGGACGCCGTCGTGGCCTGTCTCTCCGGCCGCGGGCTCGTCATCGTCGTCCGGCCGCGCGAGCGCGGCGGCTTCGGCCGCGTCGAGCGCCTCGTCCTCCGCCAGCACGACGGCGAGCAGATCGCCGCGGGCCTCGGGATCGAGCGCGGCCGAGCTGCCGAGCAGGTCGCGGATCGCGCGCGTCGCGCGCTGCGTCGCCTCGACGGCGTCCTTCCGGGCGGCGGCGAGGCGGGCGCGCTGCGCGAGCCGCACCTCCACGGCGTCGGCCACGCCGGCCTCGGGGGCTTCCGGCATCGGCGGAGGCTCCACGCCGGCCCGGGCGGCGCAGGCGACGAGGACGGCGCGGACCTCGCCCCAGTTGCGCGCCATGCCGGCGTAGCGCCTCGACGCCCGGTCGTCCTGGTTGAGCGTCAGGAGCTCGATGCCGCGCTTCGCCTCGGCGCCCGCGCCGAGGCAGAGGATCGCGCCGGTGGTCGTGCGCAGATCCTCGTCGCGGGGCTCCATCGCCGCGTACCCCTTGGCGATCGCGAGCGCGCGCTGCAGGTCGCCCTCGGTGAGCGCCGCGCGGAGCGTGTGCACGCGCACGTGCCAGTCGGTCCAGCGGTCCGGCTGCGCGAGGAGCGTGCGGCGATCGCCGAGCCTCGCCGCCTCGCGGCCGAGGCTCGGCGCGCCGCGGGCGGGCCCGAGCTCATCGAACGTGACGCGCCCGGTCCCGGCGGCGACCATGGCCTGGGCCGTCGCCACCGCCTCGGTCGCGCCGGCGAGCGCCGCGCCATCCGGCCGGCCGACCGCGGCGTCGGTGTAGTCGGCGACCGCCGCGCGCACGCCGAGCTCCTCGGCCAGCGCGCTCGCCGCCCTGTAGGTCCAGGGCAGCCGCGACGGCAGCGCGAACCAGCGGATCTCGGGCCTGCAGTCGGGCAGCGCCGGGCCGCGCGGCGCCTCGATCGAGGCGAGGCACGCGGCGGCGGTGCGCGTGCCCGCGAGGATCGCCGCGACAGGGCCGAGGAGAGCGAGCGCGGGCACGGCCACGGCCGCCGCCGCGAGCGCCAGGGCGAGGGGGCGCCGCCAGGGCGGCCGCGCGGTCGAGGCGTCGCGGTGGAGCGGGGAGCCCCCGTCGCGCTCACGAGGCCGTGGGGTGGGCTGCGCGCACACGGGACGGCTTTTAGCCCACGGCACGGCCGAGCGACACTGCCTCCGCGACGCAGCGTGTTCCGCGTCCCGCGAAGCGACGTCACCCGCGGAGCGCGCGCCGTGCGACGCGCAACGTCGGCGCGCTCCTCGCCCGGAGGCCGGCGCGCGCGGCTAGGGCGCGCTCCGGCCCTCGGCGGCGCCGGCCTCCGGGGCGAGGAGCGCACCCGCGAGATCCGTGACCGCCGACAGATCCTCGACGCAGGCGACGTCGAGCTCGAGCCCGCGGGCGAGCTGCGGCGCGCTGGCGAGGGCGACCTCGGCGACGGTGAGCTTCCGCCCGGTGAGCTGGTGGAGCGACGTCACGCCGTGCTCCCGGATGCCGCAGGGCACGATCAGCTCGAACGCCTTGAGGTCCACCGCGACGTTGAACGCGAAGCCGTGCATCGTGAGCCATCGGGACAGGCGCACGCCGATCGCGCCGAGCTTCGCGATCTCGCGCGCCCACTCGGCGCCGCCCCACGCCTCCGGGGCGGCGCGATCCGCCCAGACGCCGATCATGCCGTCGACCACGCCGCCCTCGACGTGGTGCTCGCGCGCGAGCAGGATCATCACCTCCGCGAGCGAGCGCACGTACCTGCGCACGTCGCAGCGGTCTGGCCTGAGATCGAGCAGCGGGTAACACACGAGCTGGCCGGGGCCGTGGTAGGTGACGTCGCCCCCGCGCCCCGTCGCGACGAGGTCGATGTCGCGCTCGTCCAGCGCGCGGGCGTCGAGGAGCACGTTCTCGGGGTTCGCTCGCGGGCCGAGCGTGATCACGGGATCGTGCTCGAGGAGCAGGATCGTGTCGCCGATCCGCCCCTGCGCGCGCGCCTCGACGAGCTGCTTCTGCAGATCGTGGATCGGGGCGTAGCGGCGCCGGCCGATCCACACGGCGCGCGCGCGCCTCGGCCGGGGCGCCTCGACGGCCGTCGCCTGGCCGTTCGCGGGCTGGAGGAGGTCGCGGAGCGAGGTGGTCGGCATGGCTGGCTACTCCGGGATCTTCTCGCCCCGCGCCCGCCGCTCCTCGCGGTAGGCCTCGATGTGCGTCGTGAAGGTGGCCGCGACCTCGGGGTCGAACTGCGAGCCCGAGCACCGCTCGATCTCGGTCACCGCGACCTCGTGGGGGAGCGCGCGGCGGTACGAGCGGTCGCTCGTCATGGCGTCGTACGTGTCGGCCACGGAGATGATGCGCGCGATGATCGGGATCTCGTTGCCCCGCATCCGGAGCGGGTAGCCGCGCCCGTCCCAGCGCTCGTGGTGCAGGTGCACGCCGGGGATGAGCGGGTGCAGGAACTTGATCGGGTCGAGGATATCGCGCCCGTAGGTGGGGTGCCGCTTGAACACCTCGTACTCGTCGTTCGTGAGCTTGCCCGGCTTGTTCAGGTTGAGCACGCACCCGATCTTGCCGATGTCGTGCATGAGCGCGCTCTGCCGGACGATCTCGATCTCGTGCGGCCCGAGGCCGAGCCGCTGCGCCAGCAGCACGGCGTAGACGGCGACCCGATCCGAGTGGCCCGAGGTGTAGCGGTCCATCTTGTCGATCGCCTTGGCGAGGCCCTCGATCGTCTGCTGGAACGTCGCCTGGAGATCCTGGTAAAGGCGCGCGTTTTCGATCGCCGCGGCGGCGCGCGAGCCGATGATGCTGAGCAGCTTGCGCTGCCCCTCGTCGAAGCGCCTCGTCCGCGTGAACGACGCGACGGCGAGGAAGCCCATCAGCCGCTTCTGGATGCGGAGCGGCACGGCGACGAGCGACTGGAGCGGGAGCGCCGGCTCCGCCGCGAAGAACCTGAGCCCCTTCATGCCCTGCTCGAGCAGCTGCGCGTCGGGGCGGAAGTGCTCGAGCACGAGCGCGGGGTCGAGCCGCCCGAGGTCGGCGCCCGCCGGGATGGACGGGCCGCGGAGGTGCTGGCGCTCGAAGAAGCCGCCCTCGCCGTCGTCGAGCCAGGTCGAGATGAGATCGCCGCACACCTCGTGGAGGCAGCTGTCCGCGACGGTCTCCAGCACCTGGTCGAGCGAGAGGCTCGCCGCGATGGCCTCGCTCACCTTGTAGAGCGACACCGCCTCGCGCAGCCGGATGTTCTCGGCGGCCATCCGTTGCTTCTCGATCCCGCGCTGGACGACGTGCACCACCTCGTCCAGCTTGAACGGCTTGAGCACGTAGTCGTAAGCGCCGCGCTTCATCGCGTCGATCGCGGTCTCGACGGTGCCGAAGCCCGTCATGATGACCGTGAGCGCGTTCGGCGCCGTCTTGCCGATCTCGTCCAGCAGCGCGATGCCGCCCATCCGCGGCATCTTGAGATCGCTGATCACGAGATCGTAGTGACCCTTCGTGAGCTCGTTCAGCGCGCTGGAGCCGTCCTCCGCCGTGCGGACGTAGTAGCCCTCCATGCCGAGAAAGTCGGCCAGCATGTCGCGGATCACCTTCTCGTCGTCCACGACGAGGATGCGAGGGCGGTCTTCTGGAAACGTGGACATGCGGCCGGTAAGCCTACCAGATCCGCTCGCAGCGCATCGCACCAAGGTGGGCGGGGCGGGCACAGGAGCGGACCCACCTCGCCGGGGTGGCCGATCCACACGGCGCGCGCCGGCCGCTCAGTCCTCGTCGCCGGTCGAGATGATGGGGTGCCGGATGGTCCGGGGCGACTCGTCCAGATCCGGGACGCGGATCGAGATGGGCCCGGGGCTGCGGATGGAGGGAGGAGGCGCGGACTCCGCGTCCTCGGGGCGGAGCGGGATCATCCTGCTGCTCGGCGCGGGCTCGTCGCTCGCGGTCGTCAGGACGGGCACGGCGCGCTGCTCGCCGAGGGCGTGCTTCTGCTCGAGGAAGCGCAGGACCGAGGGGCCGGTCGAGCGCTCCAGCGCGGAGCGCAGATCGCCGGGCAGCGTCGACTCGATGATCATCTTCACCCCGGTGCGGGGGTGCTCGATCTCGATGCGCACGAGGTGCACGAACGAGCGATCTAGCCCGTGCTTCTCCTCGAAGTACCGGTTCGTGGGCACGTGACCGTAGCGCTCGTCGCCGAGGATCGGGTGCCCGATCGCGGCGAGGTGCCGCCGGATCTGGTGCGTGCGCCCGCCGTCCGGGATGACGCGGAGGATCGAGTGGCCCGAGGCGACCGCGAGGCGGCGGTACCGCGTGCGCGCCGTGTACGTGCGCGTCCCTTCGCGGAGATCGCGGGTGATCGCGCCCTTGCCCGGCGTGACGCCCTTGGCCGCGGCGAGGTAGATGAGGCGCCCCGTCTTCGCGAGCGCCTCGCCCCAGCGCGCGGCCGCCTCCTCGCTCCGCGCGAGCATGACGAGGCCGCTCGTGCCCGGATCCAGCGGGTGAACGATGATGGGCGTCGTCGTGCTGCCCGGGATGCGGGCGCACCGGGCGAGCAGCGAGCCGAGGTACTCCGGCTGCGTTGCCACCGGCTCGTGGGGGCCCTTCTCGACGACCAGCACGCCGTCGTCGTCGTAGATGACCTTCGGCGCGGGCGGGGGCGTCCGGCGGAGGGCGGCGATCGTCTCGATCTCCTCCGTGAGCGGGATCATGTCGAGCGGCGTGAGCTCCGTCGACGAGTACCCGAGGCGGCAGAAGTGATCGAGGTCGCGCGCGAGCGTGTCGGGATCACACGAGACGTAGACGAGCAGCGGCGCGCCGAGGCGCGCGATCGCCTCGCGCGCCGTCGGGGAGACGCCGCGGCGCGGCGGGTTGACCACGATGCCGTCGAACTTCTCCGAGCTGTTGACGAGGGAGCCGACGATCTCCGCGACGTCGCCGGTGCGCACCTCCACGCGCTGGCTGAGGCCCTGGGCCTCGGCCGCGGCGCGGGCGTTCGCCGCCGCGGGCGCGAAGGACTCGACCATGAGGACCCGGTTGCCGCCCTGCGCGAGGGCGAGCGAGATCGCGCCCGAGCCGCCGTACAGATCGAGGATGCGCGGCGGCTCCTTGCGCCGGGAGGCGGGGCCGAGCGCGGCCTCTCCCTCGATGACGGGCCCGTCGTTCTCGAGCGACGCGATCTCGCGGAGCAGGAGGGCGTGCACGCGCGCGGCCTGCGCGCGGTGCGCCTGCACGAACGAGCCGAACGCGGCGATGTGGTAGGTCTGCCCGATCCGGTCCTCCGCGTGCGCGGTGCCGTCGAGCACGATCGTCTCGGGCCCGAGGATCTGCGGCGCCTCCGCGTCGTGGAAGTTCGCCGCGACGCCGATGACGCGCGGGAGCATCGGGCGGATGGCGCGGCCGGCCTCCCGCAGCTCGTCGCGGGTGCACGCGCGCTCGCGCTGCAGGACGAACGTGACAAGCACGAACGCCGGGTTGTCCTCTGTCGCTCCCACCTCCGCGAAGAGCGGCGTCCCGGGCGCGAGGTGGACCTCGCGCAGATCGAGGGCGCGGAGCACGCCGCCCCTCGCCGGGTCGTACGGGAGGAGCAGCGGCCGGACCTCCGGCGGCGGCGAGGCGATCAGCTCGCGCAGCCGCGAGGTGACCGCGGCGAGGGCCGGGGTGAGGACCCGGCAGCCCGGGATGTCGACGACCTCGTGATGTCCCGTGCGGCCGTACAGCCCGATCGCGCCGGAGGGGGCGACGATGAGCTTCGCTCGACCGCGATAGCCGGTGATCGGATCGGCCGGGATGACCGAGCTCGTCTGGAGCAGCCCGAGCGATGGGTAGTGCGCGGCTGCGGACACGACCCGAGCACGCTTGGTGCCGAGCTGCTCCGCGTAGTCACCCGCGATGAGCGGACAGCCCGCGCACTCGACCGAGTGCGTGCACTCGATCAGCGTGTTCGGGATCTCGCCTGCCTTCAATGTGCGTCGCACGGGCCCGGACAAAACACCGCCGCCCGATCCCTCAGCGCTGGTGCTCTCGCCCAGCCCGTGCGGTCCTTCGATACCTGCGCCGGAAGCCATTCCGGGGGAGCTTACAGGGGCTCTCGGTCAGCGTCGAAGGTGTAAAGCGGAATCCGTCGAGCTTTTCGTCTGCGGCGCTCGGCGCGCCGGGGAGCGCTCTCGGATCCTGACGAGCTCCCGCGTTTTCGCCGGGGTCTGCGGTATCTGCCCGGACGGTGGGCGGTCCAGGCCCCGCTCGCTCCGTCGAGCCAGCCGCCAGGCAACGCAGGGGCCAATGTGGGCGATCCCTGGCGCTGTTCCTTACCTCGGGCCGCGCCGTTCGCGACATCCGCGGTCGTAGCGTCGCAGCGCCCGGTCCGTCCCGCGCGCCTCGCGGGGGGCGATGGTAGACTGAGCGCCTCTTGCGTCTTCCGATCGCTTCTCTCTTCGGCCTCCTGGCTGTGCTGCTCGCCCCTCCGGTGTTCGCCGGACCCGGCGACAAGGAGGCGAACCAGGGCATGAACGCAGCCAGAGGCGGCTTCTGCAAGCGGGCGATCCCGCTGCTCGAGTCCGCCGAGAGCCAGCGGCATCGCCCGAGCTCGGCGGTTCCGCTCGCCGACTGCTACGTCAAGCAGGGCGAGCTGCTGAAGGCCAGCGACATCTATCACAAGGTCGCGAGCGAGAAGAAGGCGCCCGGCTACAACGCGCGGGATGTCGCGGCCATCACATCGGCCAAGAAGAAGGCAGCTCAGCTCGATGCGCGCATCCCGACGCTCGTCGTCACGCCGGCGGAGCCGTACGAGGGGCTGGTGGTCGAGATCGACGGGGAGGTGATCAGCGAGCCGTCGGCGCCGCACCGGTTCGATCCGGGCGAGGTGCTGGTGATCGTCGCCAGGGCCGAGGGGCACGAGGAGACGTCGCAGAAGATCACGCTGAAGGAGAAGCAGCGGCGCGAGATCAAGCTGCGCCTCAAGCCGAAGCCCGGGGGGAAGAAGCCGCCGGAGAAGCCGGTCGCGAAGAAGCCACCGGAGAAGCCGCCGGAGAAGCCGATCGCGAAGAAGCCGCCGGAGAAGAAGCCGCCGGAGAAGCCGATCGCGAAGAAGCCGCCGGAGAAAAAGCCGCCGAAGAAGCCGGTCGCGAAGAAGCCGCCGGATAAGAAGCCGCCTCGCGCCGCCGAGAAGCCGGTCGCGAAGAAGCCGCCGGATAAGAAGCCGCCTCGCGCCGCCGAGAAGCCGGCCGAGGACACGCCGCGCGTCGCGACGGGCCCCGAGGAGAGGCCGAAGCCCGCCGTCGAGATGCCCGAGCCCACGCCGCCCAGCCCGCGCAGGCAGCGCGACGTGTGGCTCGGCGCCGGCTTCCAGGGCTTCTTCATCCCTCAGCTCATGTTCGGGCTCCTCGGGGAAGGGGGGCGGGACGTCCTCGTCCCCGGCGGCGACATCTCGCTGTCCACGCGGCTCGGGCGGCGGTTCGATCTCGTCTTCTCGGTCGCCTACGCGCGCTTCTGGATGGACGAGACGCCGTTCAAGCCGAAGGGACACCCGGACACCGACTACGAGATCGTCGAGAGCGATCTCCAGGCGCTCCAGGCGGGGGTCCGCCTGGTCTGGAACATCCCGCTCGATCGGGACGAGCTGTTCGCCTTCCGCGTCGGGGCCGGCCTTGGCGTGGGCTGGACGTTCATGGGCGACCTCTACCGGACCCAGGCATATCCCGGCGACGCGGTGCCCGGCGACCCGGGCTCCTTCGTGCCGGGGGACCCGTACCGGTACGTGAAATGCCGCGGGCCCAACAACCCGGTCGGGAGCTTCCGGTACTGTAACCAGCTCGACTACGACGCGGATCACTACCCCGGCTATGTCGAGCCGAGCTGGTTCACCCGTCCCAAGGGGCGGCCTCAAGGCCTGCGTCCGCTCGTCTATCCGTGGCTCGTCCTGCCCGAGATCGGGCTCGCGCTTCGCCCGTGGGACCGCGTCGCGTTCGACCTCCGGGTCGGCGCCTCCGTGACGGGTCTGCTCGGAGGGCTCGGCATCCGCTTCGCCCTGTGATGCGCCTCGCCCCGCGGGCCGCGCGGCTCAGCGAGCGAGCTTCACGGCGCGGCCGAGCTTCCGGGACAGCACGGCCTCGAGCGTGCTCCAGAGCTCTTCGCCCGATTTCTGGGCCACCCAGCGGTCCTCGGACGGCCGGTAGTCGAAGTGCCACGCGGCCCGCTCGGCGGCCATCCAGATCTGCCGCGCCGCGCGGTGGCTGTTGACCACGTACTTGATGCCGTCCTCGAACTCCAGGGTGAGAATGCCGCTCTGCAGGTCGGCCTCGACGCCGTCGGGGATCTCGTTGATCGCTCGATCCAGCGCGCGCAGCGACCGATCGGCCACGTCGTCGAACTCTCGCTCCGATAGGGGCTCTCCGCTCATGCCGATCCGCTTACAACGGCGCGCGCCGAGGCGGTACGGGGAAGCGCTGGCGCCCCCTCACTCCCAGGGGACCGTGTAGAGCTTCACGTTGGTCATCGCCTTCATCGCCTCGACGACGCCCTCCTTGATCCCGATGCCGCTGTCCTTGATCCCCCCGAACGGCGACAGCTCGGACCGGTACCCCGGTACCTCGCGCACGTTCACCGTGCCGCAGCGGAGCTCCCGCACGAGCCTGTGGACGCGCCCTAGGTCGTTCGTGCAGACGCCGGCGGAGAGGCCGTAGCTCGTCCCGTTCGCCACCGCGATCGCCTCGTCGATGTCCCTCACCCGCAGGATGGGCGCGTGCGGGCCGAAGGTCTCGCGCTGCACGGAGGGGGCGTCCCGCGGGACATGATCCATCACGGTGGGGCCGTACAGGGCCCCGCGGCGCTCGTTCCCGAACAGCAGCCGGGCGCCGCGCGCCAGCGTGTCCTCGGCCGCCGCCTCGAGCTGCCGCGCCGCGGCCTCGGAGATCACCGTCCCCATGTCGGTCGCCGGATCGAGCGGATCGCCCACCTTGATCTGCGCCGACGCGGCAGCGAGGCGGCCGGCGAGCTCGTCGGCGACGCGCTCGCTCACGATGAGCCGCTTCACCGCCGTGCAGCGCTGCCCCGAGTTCCTGTAACAGCCGTACGCCGCGAGCCGCACGGCCTCGTCGAGATCCGCGTCGTCGAGCACGATGAGCGGGTCGTTGCCGCCGAGCTCGAGCACCGCGCGCCGGTAGCCGAGCAGGCTGGCGATGCGCTTGCCGATCTCGACCCCGCCGGTGAAGCTCACGAGCTCCACGGCGGGGTGGGTCACGAGCGCGCGCCCGATCTCCGCCGGATCGCCGGTCACGACGCTGAGCATGCCCGGCGGCAGCCCCGACTCGTGCAGCACCGACGCGAGGTAGATCGCGGAGAGGGGCGTCTTCTCCGACGGCTTGAGCACCATGGCGCTGCCGCTCGCGACGCTCGGCGCGACCTTGTGGGCGACCTGGTTGAGCGGGTGGTTGAACGGGGTGATCGCCGTCACCAGGCGGAGCGGCTCGCGCAGCGTGTACCCCCGCCGGGGCTTGCCGTTCGCCGAGATGTCGAACGCGAGGCACTGGCCGTCGTCGCGGAGCGCCTCGTACGCGGAGAAGCGGAGCACGTCGAGCGCGCGCCGCACCTCGTAGGCCGTGTCCTTGAGGCAGAGCCCGCTCTCCCACGTGATGAGCCGCGCCACCGCCCCCGCCTGCGCCTCGATGTGCGCCGCGGCGCGGAGCAGGATCTCGCTGCGCTCGTGGCGAGAGAGCCGCGGCGGGCCGGAGGACACGCTCGCGAGCGCCTCCAGCACCGCCCCCTCGTCGAGCCTCGGCACGCTGCCGATCACCTCGCCCGTGAACGGGTAGCGCACGAGGATGACCTCGTCCCGGCTCACCGGTCTTCCCCCGATCAGGCACGGAAAATGGAACGCTGGTCGATCGATTGAGAGCATCGAGCCCATCCCTGTCCCCCCTTCAGGCGCTCGATCGTCGGCGCTAGGCCATGGCGGTCGAGAGTCGGTTGAGCACCAGATCGAAGACGTCCGCGTTCGACAGCGCGCTCGGCCGGCCGCGCGCGGCGTCCGCGTCCGCCTCGGCCGCTTCCGCGCCGAGGAGCCACGCGCGCTCTCCGAGCCGGAGCGGGTGGCTCGCGAGGATCGGCACCTCCGCCTCGTGCAGGCCGCCGTGGGACCTGAGCCCGCGCTGCACGGCGGAGAGGTCGTGGTAGGCCGCGCTCTTGCCGAGCACCGTGCTCCGATCGCCGAGGATCACGAGGTCGCCGATCCGATCCGGCGGCAGCGCGAAGCGCCTCGCGGCCTCCTCCCTGGCAAGGACGAGCTCGACGCCCGGGAGCCGCCCGAGGACCTGCGCGGCGCGCGCGCCGTCGTCCGGCGCGCCGAGGTACACGGTCGCGTACGACCCGAGCGCGCCGTGGTGCACGACGTACGGGTCGGTGATCGGCAGGAGCACGCGGAAGCCCGAGAGGCCGGCCTCGCGCAGCGCGTCGTCCAGGTAGCGCACGTTTGGCGAGCCGTCCTGCGCCGTCTTGTCGTTCATGCCGTGATCCGCGGTGATGCCGCAGACGAAGCCGGCGTCGAGGTACTCGCCGAAGAGGGCGTCGAACCGGGCGTAGAACCGATCGGACATCGGCCCGCGCGGCGGCTCCTTGTGCTGCACGTAGTCGGTCAGCGACACGTAGAGCAGCGTGGCCGAGAGCCGCTCGTGCAGCGCGAGGCCCATCTCCATGGCGTAGTGGGAGATGTCCCAGTCGTAGATCGACGGGTTCTCGCGGCCGACTGCGGCGGTGATCGAGCCGATCCCGTGCTCCGGGATGGCCTGCTCGTGCGCCTTCTCCGCCGACAGCGAGATCGGGCGAGGGCCCCCCTCGCGGCAGGCGCCGAGGAGCGCGCGGAGCTTGTCCTTGGCCGTGACGCAGAGGGTCCTGACGCCCGCCTGCTCCATCTTCTCGAAGAGCGTCGGGACGCGCAAAAACCGAGGATCGTTCATCGGCACCTCCTCCCCCGTGGCGGCGTCGAGGTAGTAGTTGCCCGAGATGCCGTGCACGCGCGCCGGCTGGCCGGTCACGATGGACACGTTGTTCGGGTTCGTGAAGCTCGGGATCTGGCCTCGGCCGCGCACGTACAGGCCGCCGGCGGCGAGCGTGCCCGCGAGCCGCGGCATCAGCCCGTCCGCGAGCGCCTGGTCGAGGTACTCCGGCCCGCACCCGTCGACGCAGAACACCACCGTCTTTCGCGCGGGCAGCGCATAGCGCCGGTCGCCGAGTTCGATCATGCCGAACGCTGACACGCAGCGCGCGGGCCGAGAAGGGCCGTCGCCGCGCCGCCACGGGCGCTCCTCCGCCTCGAACGGCGGGCAGGGGAGCGGCGGTGCGTCAGTAGCCCGGCCAGGGATCGGCCGGCTTCGGAGGGGCCGGGACCGGCCGCTTGAAGCACATCACGCCGGCGTCGAGCGCCACGAGCTCCCAGCCGCCCTCGCCCCGCGCCTTCGCGATGGCGCGCGCTTCGTCCACGCCGTGCGCCTGCTCGCAGTCCTGCTCCCACCGCGGCGCGGGGACGCTCGGCGTGAGCCCCTGGGCGCGCACTCGCCCCGCCGCGAGCGCGACGGCCGCGCCCAGCACCAGACCGCCCAGCACGAGCACGACCCTCTTATTCATGGCGTCAGGGACATGGTGGTCCGCGCTGGGCAGGACCGTCAAGCGACGCACCGAGGACGTTCGGCACGCCCGGCAGGATTCGAACCTGCGACCCGCGGCTTAGAAGGCCGCTGCTCTATCCAGCTGAGCTACGGGCGCTTGGACGACAAGCGCATCTCTCGTACTGCATCGCGGACGCGGAATCGAGCGTTACAAGCGTTACGAGCGTCGCCAGCGCCGTGGGCGCGGGGAGCGCCCCGGCGACGTCCGCTCAGGTCGACGCGGCCAGGCGGCGGACCTGCTCGCCGGTCCGGCCGTAACGCCGCTGTCGCCGGCTGTAGGTCGCGACCGCCTCCTCGAAGGTCTCCTCGGTGAAATCAGGCCAGAGCGTGTCGGTGAAGAACAGCTCCGCGTACGCGGCCTCGAAGAGCAGGAAGTCGCTGAGGCGCTTCTCTCCGCCGGTGCGGATGATGAGATCGGGATCCGGCATCGAGCTGGTCGTCAGGAAGTTCCGGAGCGACTTCTCGTTGATCTCCTCCGGGATGACCAGCCCGGCCCGCGCGCGGACCGCGAGCGCGCGCATGGCGTTCGCCATGTCGCGGCGACCGCCGTAGCTCAGCGCGAGCGCCAGGGTCATCTCGGTTCCCCCGGCGGTGTCCTCCACGAGCTTCTCCATCGCGCGCCGCGTCGGCGTCGGGATGTCCTCGAGATCGCCGACCACCTGAACCGCGATCCCTCGACGGATCAGCTCGTCGTGCTCCCCCTCGGCGAACTCCTGGCAGATGCGCATCAGCGCGTCGATCTCGTCCTTGGGCCTCGACCAGTTCGCCACGCTGAACGCGTAGAGCGTGAGGTACGGGATGCCGCGATCGCGGCAGGCGCGCACCGAGAGGCGCACGGCCTTCGCCCCGTGCTGGTGCCCCGCCATGCGGGGGAGCCCCCGCGCCGCCGCCCAGCGGCCATTGCCATCGAGGATGATCGCGACGTGCTTGGGGAGATTGCTGGACGTCATGGGCTTTCCTGGGTGGGGACGACGAGAGACTCTGCGCCGAGCATGGGCGCGGTGGGGGGGCCGACGGTGATGCGATTGTGGAGGTTCTGTGGAGGATGGCGCGGGAGAGCTCAAGGCGCTCTGCCCGCTGACGGGTGCGCGAGCTCTTTGACACGAGCACGCGCACGCGCCCGCTCGCCCGACGACCACCGCCGCGCCTTCGCACCACCGATCCGGTGCGCTGTCAAACCGAGGAAACCTCCCGGAAACAAGGCGGGTCGCCGGGGAGGGGCGGCGTGGCGAGAGAGCTCATCCTTTCACAGGATCAGGCCCCCGGCAGCGAGAGCTTGAACTCGACCTCGGGCGGCCCGCGGTGGGTGCACTCGGCCGAGCCGCTGTGGGCCTCGGCGATCGCCTTGACGATCGCGAGGCCCAGGCCGGTGCCGCCCCGGTCGGCGCGGGTCGTCACGAAACGGCGGAAAAGGCGGCCCGCGACGTGCCGCCCGATCTCGCCGCGGTTGCGGATCGAGATCGCGACCTGTCCGCCCACGCGAGACACGGCGATCTGGACGGGGGCCGCGGCGTCGCCGTGCGTGCGCGCGTTGTCGAGCAGGTTGTCGAGGGCGCGCGACAGCCACTGCTCGTCGCCGCGCACCGTCGCCGAGCTCGGCGCGTCGAGCTCGACGCGGCTGCCGCGCTCTCGCGCCCGCGCCGCGGCGGCCTCCGCGATCGCGACCAGGTCGACCACCGCGGCCTGCTCCACGCCGCGCGCCTCGAGGCGCGCGAGCGACAGCAGCTCCCCGAGGAGCGCCTCGATGCGCGTGGTCGCCTCGCGGATGCGCGCGACGAAGCGGGCTGCCTCCTCGGCGTCGTCGAGCGCGCCCTCGGAGAGCACCTCGGCGCTCGCGCGGATCGCGGCGACGGGGTTCTTGAGCTCGTGCGAGAGATCCGCGGCGAACGTCTCGACGAAGGGGCGGCCCTCGATCTGGCGCCGCATCGAGTCGATGGCGCGCGTCAGCCGCTGGACCTCGCGGCCCTGGGCCGGCGGCGTCGCCGCGCGCACCTCGCCCTCGCTCACGCGCACCGCGAACTCGGTGAGCGCCTCGATCGGCGTCGCGATGGTGCGGCCGATCAGGAACGACGAGATCGCCGCCGCGGCGCCGAGCACCGTGCTGAGCACGAGGATCGGCGGGGCGAAGTCGGCGACCATCCGCTGCACCACGATGGTCGGCTTCACGACCTGCACGCTGCCGACGCGCTGGCCGCGGACCTGGATGGGCGCGGTCACGAAGACGGTCCCGGGCTCGCCCGGCGAGGCGCCGCGCGCCCGGAGCACGCGGCCCTCGGGATCGAGCAGCGCGATGCTCTGGGCGGTCGGGCCCTCGGCCTCGCCGTCGAGCGCGCGCACCGCCGCGAGATCGACGCCGCGCACCTCCATCTCCATCGCGGCCACGGCGGCGAACGCGGCCGCCTCGTCGCGCGCGCTGCCCTCGGCGAGCAGCGTCGCGCGCGCCTCGATGCGATCGATGACGAGCAGCCCGAGCCCGAACGCGAAGGCGCCGACGATGCCGCCGAGCGCGATGAAGATCTGCATCCGGATGCTCATCCCCGCCGTCCGGGCGCGGACGAGGCGCGAGGCGAACAGCGCGACGAGCAGGATGAGCGAGACCGCCGCCGCCGCGGTGACGACGAGGCGCAGCACGCGTCAACCGCCGCCTTCCGCGGGGCCCGGCTTGTCCGCGACGCGGTAGCCGACGCCGCGCACCGTCTCGATGAGGTCGGCGTCGCCGCCGGCCTCGACGACCTTCTTCCGGAGCCCCTTCACGTGCGAGTCGATGGTCCGGTCGGTGATCGCGAACCCGTCGCCCCAGACGCGATCGATGAGCTGCGCGCGCGTGAAGACCCTGCCCGGCGCGGCCAGCATGCAGGCGAGCAGGTCGAACTCGACGCGGGTGAGGTCGACCTTCTGGCCGCTCACGTACGCGCGCCGCGTGGCCTCGTCGACCACGAGCGGCAGCGGCGTGGGCGCGGCGGCGGACGGCGAGGGCCGCGCGGCGCGGCGCAGGACGGCCCGCACCCGCGCCACGATCTCCCGGGGGGAGAACGGCTTGGTCACGTAGTCGTCGGCGCCGGTCTCGAGCGCGGCGACGCGGTCGGCCTCGCCGTCGCGGCTCGACAGGACGATGATCGCGGCGCGCGCCGCGCTCCGCCGGGCCTGCCCGATCAGGTCGAAGCCGCTACCGTCGGGGAGCATGAGATCGAGGATGATGAGGTCGGCCTTGTCGATCTCCCGCTCCGCGGCCGCGAGCGTGGTGGCGACGGTGGCCGCGAACCCGTCGCGGCGCAGGAAGTAGGCGATCGACTCGGCGATGGCCGGCTCATCCTCGACGACCAGGACCTTGGCCATGGTCGGTGAGCCTAGAACGGCGCGGCGGACGCGTCGACAGGGCTGGTCGGCTAGGAGGTCGGGGGGCGCTCGGGCGGGCTCAGTCGCCGTCGGTGTCGACCTCCGCCTCGCCCGCATCTTGCGCAGGCAGCGGCAGATCGAGCTCGGTCAGGAACGCGCGCTCGATCTGCGCCAGGTGCGCGGCGCGGGCCTCGATGAAGCCGCTCCGATCGTTTCGCTTGAGCGCCTCGAACGCCTCGAGAGGGATCCCGTGGCTCGCGAGCACGCGCTCGCGGACGTCGTCGGGGATGGCGAGCAGCTGTGTTCGCGCCGCCTTCCCGGGGACGATGGGCAGCAGGACGCGGTTTGCCGGGTTCGAGGCCAGCGCACCCGAGCCTGCAGGGAACACGTGCCGGAAGGCGAGGTAGCTCTTCTCCTGCTCCCAGAGCAGCCGGCGCACATCGAGTGGGGCACCGGTCGTGTCGAGCGGGGACAGGCGGCAGAAGAGCGTCGTGAGGAGCAGCGTCCGCACCCGCGCGCTCCGCAAGTCGAAGCGCAGGGGGTAGGGGCGCGTGGGGCCGGAGAACCAATCGGCAGGGAGCGTCGCAATTTCGCCTCGCGCGAGCTGCCGCATCCCGTCGAGCGCGTCGTTGATCTGCGTCGTGTTGGCCCCGGCGAACCAGCCGGAGAACGACGTCGCCCAGAACCATCGCCGGAGCAGCGCCTTCTCTCCCGCGTCCGGCTCGGCCTTCAGGTGAAAGAACTCGCCGAGGAGGACCATCTGGTTGGCGTAGGGGAGGAGCTTGTCACCGGGGACACCGACCTCCTCGAGGAGGAAGCGCGCCGCCCGGAGCAGGCCGGCCTCGGCGGCGTTGACTGCTGCCGGGAGCGCGTCGCGGAGCTGCCTCCAATCGCTACTGCGCACGTCTACGGTCGCGGCCGCAGCGATCGCCTGAAGAACGGCGCTCCGTGCCATCCCTTCGAAATGATAGCCAGCGAGATGCTCCTGCACTCGGTCGATGCGATCGGCGAGATTGAACGCGCCCTCGCCCTCGCGGTACGTAAGCGCCGTGAGCATTTGGTCCGGCGTCATCGACTGCCCCATCGTGTTGAGACGCGAGAAGATGTCGATGGCCTGCTCCAGCGTTCCACCTTTGATGCGGGTGACCGCGAGCTGGTACGTCTTGAACTGCTGCGCAACCGCTTCCGCCTTGGCGAGGAGCGGATCCGGATCACACGCGAGCTTGCTCGCGATGGCTCGTGACATCCGGAGGAAATCCATGGTTCGCAGCATCGCCCGGATCGGGAACAGGTGCGCGGCAGGCTCCTTGTTCGGGACGTGGACGAATTCCTGGGTGTGTAGGTCGTAGAAGATCCACCAGCGCCAGTTGTGGAGCTGGGCATCGCGAGGGAAGTCGGCCGGCAGCCTGAGCGCGCCGAAGAGCGTCGAGAGCCGCTGCTGGCCGTCGAGCACATAGGTCACCGGGCTCGTCCCGGGTTGCGCCAGAGCGAGCGGGCCGAAGTGGTCGAGGCTCTGCACGGCCTCGCTCGTATCCCAGAGCAGCAGGCTGCCGATCGGGTAGCCACGTCGGATGCTGTCGAAGAGCGCGAGCATGTCCTCCGGGCGCCAGACGAACGGGCGCTCAAAGCGCGGGATCCTGACTTTCCCAGTTGAAATCTCACCAAGGAGCTCGTCCAGCAGGGCGACCTCAGACCTGAGGATGGGCGGAGGGGGCTCGTTCGGTGTCACCATGGGCTGCGCCGGAAAGCTCAGACGAGGGCCTCGATGATGTCAAGGAGCCGGGGTATCTCGCCGGGGTTCGTCGTGCAGCGCTCCTCGACGGACGCTGCGGTGATCTCCGAGCGCGTCCACAGAAACAAGCGCCAGGCATCGCTGCCGAACCCGCCGCAGAGCCTGCGGAGAACGTCTTGGGCGAGCCCGCCGAAGAGGCCCCTGTGCTCCGGGCGCACGGCGACATCACCGCCTGGTGTCTTCGGCCGCTCGAAGCCGTCCTTCATGTTGTAGTGATCCCGCTGGACATCGCTGAGCGCGCCGAAGAACGCCGTGAAGACGTCCGGCCTTTTCAGGTGCTGCAGCGATCCCTTCGGCAGGTAGCTCTCGATCGTGCGCTTGTGAAGGACGTGGCCCGGCACCCCGTGGTGCGCGCAGCAAGCCGCCAGCACCTTGATGGCCTCGGTGTCGTTGTGCGCCGGATGCATGCGATCGCTGTCGCAGAACACAAAAACCCGGCATGGCCCTGGGACCGCGCTGACGCGCTCGTTGACGCGCTTCTCGAGCTCGCCGACCCCGCCAGCGTGAACGATATCCACCCAGCCGCGCTCGATCGCCACCTCGAGGTCGGTTCGTCCAAAGGCCCGGACCATCGCTTTGAGGAAAGCGCCGTCGCTCTCGCGGTTCTCGACGATCACGTGGGCCGGCGCTTCGAGGCACTCCCTGGCCTGGTTCGGGTCGAGGTCAGCGCCGACGACGATCAGCAACGCGTGCGTCCGACGGCTCGGGGGCGCGTAGAGCGCCTCGGTGTAGGACTTCCGCATGATCTCAAGCGAACGCTTCGCCTCGCGGCTGCCGGCGTCGCCCGCGATCCAGCGGCTCGCCTCGATGGCGTCGGGATCGTCGATCTCCCAGACGTGGCGCCCCTCGGCGAAGGCGTCGACGATCCGTGCCAGCGCGCGCCACGTCGCGCCGTCCTCGCGCTCGAGGACCTCCTGCGAGAAGCGGACCCTCACGCGTGCTCCCGCTGCGCGGCGCGGATCGCCTTGGCCTCCTCGAAGTCCTCCGAGAACACGCCGCGGGGCCAGTCGGACACGTCTCCGGTCGGCAGGATCTCGATCCGCTTCAGCTCGCTGCCGCCCTGGGGCGCATCATCGACCCAGTAGAGGCTGACCCGGTCCGGATCGAGCGTCTTCTCGGCGATGCGGCGCCGGACGCGAAGCACGAAGTTCTCGGAGTGCGTCTCGATGACGAACCGCGCGCCGTGCTGCTTTGCCGCCTCGATGTACAGGTCGGCGAGGTCCCCGTGCGCGCCGGGGTGCAGGTGCAACTCCGGCTGCTCGACGATCTCGATGCCGCCGGCCTTGCCGGTGATCGCCTCGAACTGGCGCTGCACGACGAGAGGCAGGACTTGGCTCAGGCCGGTTCCAACGTCGGCGAGGTTCACCTCGATGGCGGGGTTCGCCGGATTTCGCAGGACGACCGCGAACGAGTCGCCCTGCCGGGCGATGCTGAGCGGCCAGCCGCCGAGGTGCTGCTGGTACCAGTCGCTCACGCTCTGCAGGACCACGCCGCTACGCCGCAGGTAGTCGGCCGCGAGCAGCGCGGGCGCGTTGATGCCGCGGCGCCCGACGCTCGCGGGGTTGCCGCCCGGGAAGCGATACAGCCGCTGCGGGGCCTCGCGGAACGGGCCGAGGTAACCCACGCGCGCGAGGGCCGTCCGCACGAACTCCTCGCAGATCTCGAAGGTCCGAGCGATCTCGGTGAGGCCCAGCTCGGCGAGCTGTGATCGAAATTCCGGCTCGGGCAGCAGTCCGCGAAACGAGAGGGTTACCTCGCGCGTGCCATCGGCGGTATCGAGGCGGTAAGGAGCGGGGTCCTCGAGCGGGTTCGCCCCGATCCAGGTGAGCTTGAGCCATGGGTAGCCGTCGGGCGTGCGCAGCTCGAGTGCGGAGACCACCTGCAGCATGTACTCGCTCACGTGCTGGATCTTCGCCCGCACATCGATGCGCGATCGGGCGTCGTCTTCAAAGGCGGCGCCGAGCCCGATGGCGCCATGCGGAGTGCGGTTGTGGATCAGATCGAGGAACGACGCGCCGAAGTCGACGCCGTCGACCTCGAGCTCGACCGGGGACTCGGCGCGGCCATCCAAGGCCCGCGACAGGAGCAGCGGCAACCGGGCCACGGCGCTCTTGCCGGCGCTGTTGCGGCCGATGAGCAGCGTGAGCGGGCGCAGCTCGAGCGTCGCCGGGCGATGAAATGCCTTGTAGTTCTCGAAACGCAGCTCGACGAGCTCCATCAACCCTCCCCCGTGCCGCTGCCGCGTCCGTGCGACACTGGATGTTCGTGCGGCATGTGCGCCGCCACGACGCGGCGTCCGGTATAATCCCCGTCGGGGCGCCGATCCAGGATCGAGCTCCCGGCCCGGCCGCGGGCGCGGCACCGCGAAAGCGCGCGCAGACGCGCGATCGCACGAGCCCAAGGCCCCGCGTTTCCCACCGGGCACGGCTTGTTGTCACAGCACGGCCGCGCTGACGATCTCGCGCACGACCCCGAGCAGGCTCTCGTAATGCTCGGGGGCGGGCCGCAGCCCGGCGCAGTGGACCACGAGCCCGCCGCGGCGCAGCTCGAGGTGTCCATGGAAGCCGCGCGTGGCGAGGAGCTTGCGCAGGCGCGGGTGGAACGCGGCGGCGGCCTCGCGCGTCGAGGCGGCGAAGGTCGTCACGTGGGCGTCCCAGAGCGCGTCGCCGAGGACGACCCGCGGCGGGGGAGGGCTCTCGATGAAGGCGACGCGCGTCAGGAAGTGCTCGCCGACGCGCATCGACGCGCGGTGCCGGAGGGCCGGGTGCGACGCGAAGCCGAGCAGCGTGCGCTCGAGCGGATCCGCATCGCCGTCCGCGTACCAGGGCTCGACGAGCACCACATGCCCGGGGTTCGTCATCCACGTACACGCGCGGATGTAGGCGGAGGGCGGCGCGATCGTGTCGTAGGGCTCCCAGCGGCGGAACCACGCCTCGTCGGGGCGGAGAGTGAACGCGAGGCCGCGCCGGGCAGCCCACGATTCGATGAGCTCGGATCCCCGCACCGTCGGCATCGGGGGCGAGGTTAGCGTGCGCGACGGCGCCGCGCGCGACTTCCGCAGGGGGCGGGACGCTGTCCATCGAGAGAACGGGACGCCCGGCGCGTCGCGTCGGCCGGACCGCCGCCCCGCGACGCTCCCCCGGTGCCCATCGGCGCACGCCGGCAGACCCGGAGCGCACGCCAACGGATCCGAGGCGCTCGCCAGTGGATGCGGCGCGCTCGCCAGCAGGCCCGGGGCGCGCGCCAGCAGATGCGGGGCGCGCGCCAGCAGATGCGGGGCGCGCGCCAGCAGATGCGGCGCGCTCGCCAGCAGGCCCGGGGCCCTTGCCGACAGCCTCGAGTCGTCCGTCAGCACCCGCTGGTATGGCTCCTCGGAGCTGCTGGTATGCGTCCCCGGAGCTGCTGGTACGGGTTCCCTGAGTTGCTGGTACGCGTCCCCGGACCTGCTGATATGGCTCCTCGGAGCTGCTGGTATGCGTCCCCGGAGCTGCTGGTACGCGTCCCCGGACCTGCTGGTATGGCTCCTCGGAGCTGCTGGTACGGGTTCCCGGAGCTGCTGGTATGCGTCCTCGGAGCTGCCGACACGGTTCCTCGCGTTTCACCACCCGCTGGCGGCGCTCCCCGCCTCAGCGGAGCGCGGCCTGGACGTGCTGGTGCAGCCCCCAGGCGTCCACGTCGTGCTCACCGGAAGTTCAGACCGTCTGGATGGCCACGAACTCTGCTGCGAATGCGAGCCCGCGCCGGGATGGCCGTGCGGCGACGAGCTTGGGGATCAGGGCGATCCCAGCATCGCGGTCGAGGTCAGCGCACGCGCCGGCCCCTCGGACGCGCCCGCCACGCGGCGGCGAGCGCCCCGGCGGCGAGCGCCAGCCAGGGCGTCGAGCCGGCCGCCGCGCCGCTCCCGGGCGCATCGCAGGTGCAGCGGCCGTAGATGCCGACCGTCGTCGAGGTCGTCTCGTCATCGTCGTCGTTGCCCAGGGGGGCTCCGGCGCCGCCGTGCCCTGCTGTCGTGACGGGCGCGCCTCCCGCGCCGCCGCTCCCGCTTGTGCCGCCGCGGCCGCCCGTGCCGCCGCCTTCACCGCCGCCGCTGCCAGCGCCGCCGCTCCCGCCTTCACCGCCGCCGCTGCCAGCGCCGCCATCGCCGCCAGCGCCGCCGCCGCCCGTCTCGCCGCCGTCGTCCGCGCAGCGCGTGAGATGGAGGGGACGTTTGCGCGTGCAGTCCGTCGGGGACGCGCAGCGGGGATCGGAGAGCGCGGGCGGCGCGCCTGTGCCGCCGATCTCGCCCAGATCAGGGTAGGCGACCTCGGTCCTCTCCCAGCGCCCCCCGGTGTGCTCCATCCAGCCGAACACCCGCTCCTGGTACGGAACGGCGCCGCCGATCGCCGGGTCGTAGACGCCGCGGCCCGCGTCGTAGTTGGGGTTGTTCGGGTTGTTGACGTACGCGAGCCCGTTGTAGGCCCACACGGCGCTGTACCAGTGCTCGATGAACGCGGGTTGCCGGTCGCCGACGCAGCGCGTGGCCCTCCACTTCGCGGCCAGGATCTGGGTGCCGGTGGCCGCGTTGTAGGTCGGCTCCGCGGCCACGCGGCGCGGATCGAAATCCGGGCTGTCGCCGCGCCGCATGCCGCTCGTGATCTGCGAGGCGCCGTAGCCGCAGTCGAAGGAGATGATCGTCCGCGAGCTCCCCCCCGCCTGATCCATGGGCCGGTCCGGCGGGCAGAACTGCTGCCACCCCGACTCCTGCATGGCGATCGCCTTGAGCAGCTCGCAGGGGAACGTGGCGGGAACGTCGCGCCGCGCCTCGGGCAGATCGCAGCCCTGACCGAGGTTGAAGGCCGGCGGACCGGCGTCGCCCCAGGCCTCGGGGCCCCGCGAGACGCGGTCGAAGATGGCGTTCCACTCCGCGACGGAGGGGTTGATCCCGGGCACGGCCTCGATCGCGCAGCCGCGATCGTTGTACGCGCTCGACGCGGTGAAGCAGGGGCAGTACGCGGCGCGCGCGGCCGGCGCGACCAGCGCGGCCGCGGAGAGCGCCGCCGGGATCAAGAGAAGGCGGCCCCTCACGGGCCCTCCTTCGCAGTGGTGAAGCCGGCGACGGCGATGCGCGCGCCGGGGGGCGCAGGGATCGCGGCGACCTCGCCGCTCTCGACCCGGATCGCGAAGGGGACGGCGAACGCGGACGGGTTCGTGTGCAGCGCCGCCACCCACGCCGCGTCCTGCGAGACGGCCTGGATGGCGTCGATGCCGGGGCCGAGCGGGCTGCGGATCGCGGCGCGCGCGCCGACGACGAACAAGCCGGTGGCGCGCTCGGGCGTGTACGCGAGCCCGCCGCCCGGCCAGGCGTACGGGGCGAGGCCGTGGCTCGCGCTCGCCTCGAGCCGGGTGCGCTTGCCCCGGGCGAGATCGATCCGATCGATGACCCACAGGCCCGGATCGGTCTCGTGCCGCTCCTGGAACACGAGCGCGCCCGCCGCGGCGTCGATCGAGAAGTCGCGCGCGAACGGCGGGATCGACGGGGCGATCACCCGCGTCGCGCCGGAGTCGGGGTCCACGAGGACGATGTCGGCCGACGCCGGGGAGACGCGGTAGAGGACGAGCTCGCCGTTCCACGCGCCGGCGAGGAAGGCGAGGTGGCCGGTGTGTCGGTGCACGGTGCGGATCGCGCCGGTGGCGAGGTCGACCTCGTCGATGGTGAGCGCGTCGACCCGGAGCCGCGCGGGGTCGTTGTCGGGCCGCGGCTCCGGGCCGGCGACGCCGCGCGAGACGAAGACGCGCCCCTCGGCGGTGACGAGCGGGCGGCTCGCGTGGACCACGCCGTCGCAGAGCGCGACGGGCTCTGCGCCCGGCTGGATCCGGAAGAGGCTCGCGTTGAACGAGCGGTCGCTGGACGGGCTCGTCTCGGCGGTCGCGACCACGAGCCGCGTTCGCGGGACGACGCGGGCGCGGACCACGGCGTCGCTCAGGTGCCGGAGCGTGGCGAGCGCGGGGCCGGCCTTGGCTCCGCCGATCGGCGCGATGTGGAGCGTGGTCCGGGCCGCCCCCGGAGGCGTCGCGAGGATCGCGACGCTGGGTGGCGCGGAGGGATCGGCGGGCGCCGCGACGGCCGTGGGCACGAGGAGACGGCCGACCCGCGAGATCGCGGGCGCAGGGGCGTCGCCATCGGCGAGCACCGCCGTCATCGTGCCCGTCAGCGCGGCGAGCAGCGCGCAGGGGAGCGCGATCCTGTGCAGACGGCGCCGTGTCAGGGGCGAGCGGGCGTAGGAGCTGAGATGCACGACAGGAGAGTAGACGATGCGCCGGTGAGCGCTCGCTCGCGACGCGGCGCTCTCTTGCCAGCCTCTGCCTCCGCGCCGTCCCGTGCGGCCGGGGCGCCCGACCACGTCGCCGTCGCGCCCGGCGCCAGGTCGCCAGCCCTAGAAGCGGCCGGCCATGCCGAGCCCGGCCGCGCCCGGCCCAGCGACCGGCGTCAGCTGGATCTTGCTCGGCCAGGGCTGGTTGAACCCGAGCTCCCAGATGAGGCCACCGGCGACGCCGGCGGCGCCCAACCCGAGCAGCACGCCGCCGACCGTCGCGTGCGTGCGCCCCTGATTGCCCCGCTCGGCCACGTCCTCCGTGCAGCCCTTGCGCGACGGGCAACGGTCCTCGGCGGCGCCGATGTCCGCGAAGCCGCTCGAGGTCAGGATCCCGCCGACCAGCAGCGTGACGACCCCGGCGCCCGTCGCGACCCACGGCGAATAGCCGTAAGGAGGCTGCGGCGGAGGCTCCTCCTTGGGGCGGTCCGGGATCGCCGAGGCGGTGGGAGCCGTCGGGAGCACCGCCGGCGCCGATGCGGACGCGCTCGCGCTGGCGCTCGGCGCCGGCCGGAGGGCGTTCTTGAGGTTCTGGATCTTGTCCTGGATCGTCTGCGCGTCGCTCGCGTCCGGCGTGCGGGCCAGGTAGGTCTCCAGCGCCGTGACCGCCTCGGCCCGCTCGCCCTTCTTCTCGTAGGCGTTGGCGATGTTGATCAGCACGCCGTGCGCCGAGCAGTCGAGCTGGTAAGCGTCCTTCCAGTACTGGATGGCGCGATCGTAGTCGGCGCGCTCGTAAAACTGCGTGGCGGCCTTGTGCGCCCCCTTCGCGCCTTCCAGGTCGGCGGGGGTCGCCGTGCGGTAGCACTCGGGGTATTCGATGGCCGGATCTCCTGCTAAGGCCAACCCCGCGGCGAGGAATATCCCCGCGCCGAGACCGACCAGCCAAGTCCGAAGCACACGCATCCGAGCCGCCCTCCGAGAAGTGGCCGCAGCATACTGATCCGCTTCGCCGGCAGCGAGAAAAAGGAACTATTACGGACCTCGAGGCAATGCGTTCGGCCTGCCGACCGGCGCGGCGAGCGCCGAGCGAAGCGGCGGCCAGGGGAGCTGGACAGGAGCGCCGAGCGAAGCGACGGCTGGAGCGCCGAGCGAAGCGACGGCCGGGGGACGGGAGCCCCGAGCGAGGCGGCGGCCGCGGGGAGCGGGCCGGGAACGCCGCCGGCGCGCCCGCGCGGCGCGCCGGTCGGCAGGCCGGAGCGTCGAGGGACGGTCCCGGCGCTTGCTTGGTTTCCGGTTCTGCTAGTCTCGCCCGGTGATGCTCCCCGAAAAGAAGCAGATCCTCGTCGTGGATGACGAGGCGAACCTCCGGCGGGTCCTCAGCGCCCAGCTCAGCCGGGATGGCTACGAGGTCCACACCGCGGAAGACGGCGAGGAGGGGCTCGCGTTCCTGAAGGAGCACCACATCGATCTGGTCATCACCGATCTCCGGATGCCCAAGGTCGACGGCATGGACCTGCTCCGCGCCGCGCTCCGCGACGACCCGTCGCGGCCTGTGGTGCTGCTCACGGCGCACGGGACCGTCGACAACGCCGTCGAGGCGCTCAAGACGGGCGCGTTCGACTACATCACGAAGCCGTTCGATCAGAACGAGGTGCGCGTCGTCGTGAAGAAGGCCCTCCGCACCCGCGATCTCGCGAGCGCGGACGCGACGCGGGACGTCTCCGCGGCGCAGCCCCGGGGGGGCTCCGACCGGTTCGGCATCATCGGCGAGAGCCCGCCCATCCAGGAGCTCTACGCGATCCTCGAGCGGGTCGCCGACACGCCGACCACGGTGCTCATCAGCGGCGAGAGCGGCACCGGGAAGGAGCTCGTCGCGCGGGCGCTGCACGAGAACTCCGGCCGTCGCGACCGGCCGTTCATCAAGGTCAACTGCGCGGCCATCCCGAAGGACCTCATGGAGTCGGAGCTCTTCGGCTACGAGCGCGGGGCCTTCACCGGCGCGGTCGCCTCCAAGCCGGGGCGCTTCGAGCTCGCCTCCGGCGGGACGCTCTTCCTCGACGAGATCGGCGAGATCCCGAACGAGATGCAGGTGAAGCTCCTGCGCGTCCTGCAGGAGAGCGAGTTCGAGCGGGTCGGGGGCATCAAGACCATCCACGTCGACGTCCGGCTCGTCGCCGCCACCAACCGCGACCTCAAGCGGGAGATCGCGGCGGGCACGTTCCGGGAAGACCTCTTCTACCGGCTCAACGTCGTCCCGATCGCGCTCCCCGCGCTGCGCGACCGGAGGAGCGACATCCCCCACCTCTGCGCCCACTTCGTTGCGAAGTTCAACGCGCGCCTCAAGAAGAGCATCGAGAGCATCGAGCCCGAGGCGCTCGAGCGCCTCGCCTCGCACGCCTGGCCGGGGAACATCCGCGAGCTCGAGAACGTCGTCGAGCGGGCGCTGCTCTTCGCCGACGGCGCGCGCATCCGCCTCGACGACCTGCCGGAGGAGATCCGCGGCGGCGCCACGTCGGCGCCCGGCGCGGCGCTGCCGCTCGCGGCCGCCGCCGCGGACACCTCCGCCGCGCCGTCGACGCCCGACGGGCTGAAGGAGCAGGTGAAGGCGGCGATGAGCAAGCTCGAGCGCGACCTCATCGAGCGCGCCCTCAAGCAGACGCACGGCAACGTCACCCACGCCGCGCGGCTCCTCAAGATCTCGCGCAAGGGGCTCCAGCTCAAGATGAAGGAGCTGAACCTCCGCGAGCGCGACGCCGAGTGAGCCCGTGGGCCTCGGCGAGCAGCGCTCCGTCCGCGCGCCGGGGGGGAAGGCCCTCGCCGCCGCCGCCTCACTCGCCGGCCTCCTCGCGGCCTCTCCCGGCTGCGATCGCGGCGGCGCCCCGCCGGGCATGGACGCCGATCTCGACGCCGCCCCGCCCTGGGACGTGAGCCAGACCGAGCCGGAGCCGCGCCCCGGCATGGCGTGGATCCCGAAGGGCGTGCTCATCGCGGGCACGCCGCCGGACCGGCTGCCGCGCATCGCCGACGAGGAGATGGCGGGCGCGCAGGTCGTGATGCACGGCTTCTACATCGACATCTTCTCGTACCCCAACGAGGTCGGCGCGATCCCGACCACGAACATCGCGCAGGACGAGGCGCGCGCGCTGTGCGAGGCGCAGGGCAAGCGCCTCTGCACGGAGCTCGAGATCGAGCGGGCCTGCAAGGGGCCGGACAACACCACGTACGAGTACGGCGACACGTACAAGGCGCCGGCCTGCGCGACCGGGCAGAGCCGGGTCCTGACGCCCAACGGGGTGAACGCCGGGTGCGTGAGCGCGTTCGGGGTGCACGATCTCCATGGCGGCGTATGGACCTGGACGTCGAGCCAGTGGCTGCGGGACAGCGGCAAGCCGGGGCTCGTCACGCTGCGCGGAGGCAACGGGCCGACGGGCGAGCTCGTGGGGCGATGCGCCCACGGGCGCGGCGCCAAGCCGGACACGCGCCGCCCCGAGGTCGGCGTCCGCTGCTGTGCCGGCGAGGTGAACAGCTTCGAGGTGGTGCTCGAGGTGACGCGCGATCGCCCGCTCCGGCTGGAGCCGCTCGTCGACGCGCGCGCGGCGGCGCAGCTCGCGGCGCTCGCGCCGGAGGAGGTGCGCAACGCGTCCCGGGCCGGGTCGGCCGAGGGGGCGTTCAGCGTGGAGCGCATGTGGACCTGGCACCCCCGGGGCAACGAGGAGCTCGTGCTCGGCGGCGGTTGCGCGCGGCCGGCCGCGGTGAACGGGGCGCCGCGCGGGCGCGTCAAGCGCGCGAAGCGGGCGCGCCCGGGCGACGGGACGACGTGCGGGCTCCTCATCGCCCGGATGCGCATGAGCGCGCCGGCGCTGCTCGCGTTCGTCCCGTCGGATCTCTGGGAGCCCACGATCGGCGAGACGGACTCGCCGCGCGAGCTCTTCCTGTACGGCGGCGATGCGCTGGGCGCCTTCCGCCGTCGAATCACCTACGAGTGGGGCAAGATCGGCGTCGCCGACAAGGAGCGCAAGCGCAAGCACAAGGGCCGCCGCGGGTTCTCGTACGACTGAGGCCCATCGGCGTCGCGACGGGTGGCGCTGGCGCGCGGCGGCACCACATTCCGGCGGCGCGTTCCGGCCCGTGGCACATTCGCCTTGCGCCCGGGCGCCTGGAAGGGCAGCGCTAGCAGCGCGCGTCGCCGCCGCGCCGTCCGCACGCTCCCTCCGATGACCCGCCCGCACGACCCCGAACCGCGCGACGCGACGAGCAAGCGTCCGGACGATCCCGCGCGGCGGCGCGCGGCCGCGCGGCGCTCGCTGCGCGCGGCCGTCGCGCTCGGCTGCGCGCGGCTCCGCGGCGCGCGCGGCGGGCGGCTCGGCCTCGCCATGGCGGCGCTCATCTCGCTGGGGTGCGGCGTCATGGCGCTCGTGCTCCGGCTGGACGACGGGACGACCTCGCTGGAGGCGCTGCTCGGGTCCGCGGCGCGCGGGCTCGCGTGGGCGGCCGCCGGCCCCATCGCCCTCGCGGCGGCGCACGATCGCCCCGGGGCCGACCGCCGCGACGGCATCGAGGCGCTCGCCGCCGCGCGGGGGATCTCGCGGGCCTCGCTCCACGGCGTGCGCAGCCTCGCCGCGATGCTCGAGGTCGCGCGCGTCGTCGCGCTCCCGCTGGCCGCGCTCTCGGTGCTCGCGGCGCTCCTCTCCGGCTCGCTGCTGCTCGGCCTCCGGCACCTCGCGTACGGCGCCGCGCTCGCCCTGTTCGGTGTGGTCTCCGGTGTGACGCTCGGCGGCCTCGCCGCGGCGAGCGGCCGCGTCGCCGGGGCGCGAGGGCGCGCCCTGTTCCTGGTGCTGACCCTCGTCCCCTGGGGGCTCGCCGATCTCTCCGGCGACTCGAGGTGGTCGATCCCGGGAGCGCTCGGCGCGTTCCTCTCCTTCGCGGCCCGCTCGGCGGGAGGCCCTGCAGGATGAGCCCGGGCGCTCCTGTCGTGGTGCTCGAGGGCGTGCGCGCGCGCGACGGCGCCGGCGAAGAGGGGCGCCCTCGGGGGGGCCTCTCGGGCCTGTCCCTGGCGCTCGGCCCGGGCGTGCACGCGGTGCTCGGCGCCCCGGAGGACGGGACGCTCGCCCTCGCGGAGGTGCTCGCAGGGCGCGCAGCCCCCCTCGCCGGCCGCGTCGTCGTGGCGGGGCGCGACCCGCACCGGAGCGCGGCGACGCGGGCGCGGATCGGCGTCCTGGCCGCCACCCCGGAGCTGCCTGACGGCGCGTCGGTGGCGTCGTCCATGTCGGTCGCGCTCCGGGCCCGCGGCGCGCCCGCGAGCGGCGCCCCGGCGCTCCTCGAGCCGCTCGGCCTCGCGCCGCTCCTCGCCCGCCGCGCGGCCTCGCTGAGCTTCTCCGAGGCCCGGGCGGTCGAGCTGTCGCTCGCCCTCGGGGTGCCGCGGCCGCTCCTGCTCTGCCTCGTCGAGCCGTTCGCCGACGTCGCCGTGCCGTCTCCGGAGCCGGTCCGAGAGCGCCTGCGTACCCTCGCTGCAGCTGGCGCCTGCGTCGTGCTCGTCACGTCCTCGACCGTCGACGCGAGCGCCCTGGCCGACCGCATCCACGTGCTCGATCGCGGCGTCATCGCGCGGACCGAGCCCGGCGCCGGCGAGCGCCTCGCCGCTGCCCCGGGCGCGGACCCGCCGGGCGCGGGGCGGCCCGAGGTCGAGATCCACGTGCTCGTCCACGAGCGGGCGCCCGACGCGCCCGGCGCTCGCGCGCTCGCCGCGGCGCTCGCGAGCGCTCCCGCCGTGCGCGCGGGCGCGTGGGAGCAGGGGCCCGCGGAGGCGTCGTCGACGCTGCGGATCCGGGCCGCGGACAGGGAGGCGGCCGCGCTCGCGATCCTGGACGCGGCCGCGAGGGAAGACGTCACGCTCATCGCGATCTCCTCGCCGCCCCCGTCGATGCACGACGTGCGGGCGGCGACCGCGCTGCACCTCGCCGCCGTTCGCTCGCGCCGCCCCTTCGGCGCACCCGCGATCGAGGGCGCTGCCCCGCTGCCGGGCGCGCCCGAGGGGCCGTTCGCGGTGGCGGCGTTCGACGCGCCGGCGCCGCTCGGCCCGGCAGCGCCGCTCGACCGGCCGTCGGACGGTCCGTCCGCGCCCGCTGGTGTGCCGCTGTCGGCGCACGGCGATGCCGCTGCCGGCGGACGTAGGGGGGCCGACCCGCCTGGGGCCGACGGTTCGCCGCACGCCACGGAGACAGGACGCCACGATGGTGGGTGAGAGCGCATCGAGCGCCGCAGCGCGGCCGCTTCCTCCCGCGGAAGGGGGGGCCGAGCGGGGCGGGCGCGCGCTGACGGGCGTCCGCCTCGGGATGGAGATGACCCTGAGCCGCCTCCGCGCGCGGCGTCCGCTGCTTTCGTTCGGGCTCGGCGCCGCGCTCGCGCTCGCGGCCGCGGTCATCGAGATCGCGTTCGGGTCTTCCGGGGCCGTGGACCGGGCGCTGCTCTCCACGTTCCGCCTCGCCACGCCGCTCACGATCTTCGCCCTCGCCGCCGACGCCGCCGATCGCACCACGCTGCGCGACGCGGCCTGGCCGGCGGCCCGCTTCGGCGCCTCGTCCCACCATGTCGCGCTCGGCATCGCCCTGGCCACGGCCCTCGCTTCCGCCCTCGTGGGAGCGCTGCTCGCCGCCGTCGTCGTCGCCGTCGCGCATCGTCCCGGTGCTGCGCCATTCGTCCGAGACATGCTCGTCAGTGGGTGGATCGGCGCGCTCACCGGAGCCGCCTACGCTGGCTGGTTCTCGCTCGGTGCGACCTTTTTCCGGCGCGGCCTCGGCCGCTTCGTGCCGCTCGCGGCCGATCTCCTGCTCGGTGGCTCTGCCGGGGTGATCGGCGCACTGTTGCCCCGGGGCAACGCCGTCAACCTCCTCGGCGGCCCGCCGCCGCTCGGGCTCGGGCAGCCCGCGAGCGCCGCCCTCCTCGCGTCGAGCGCCCTCGTCCTCGCGCTCGTCGCGGCGGCTCGCTGCAGGGAGTAGCGCGCGGGCCAGGCCGCGGGAGCTCGGCTCGCCTTGCCCCGGCCGGCTGCTTGACGTCCACCGCGATGGCGTGAGCGGCGCAAGAGGGATGGCTTCATCCGCTCGTTCACGTACTCTTCAGGGAATGACTCAGGAGCACGGGGACGACGAGGCCACCAAGGCGGTCAACGCGCCTCGATCGGTCCTGCTCGTCGGCTCGTCCGAGGCGCTGGCGACGCGCTGCAGGGGGATGTGCCTGCGGGCTCGCGTCATGCTCATCGTCGAGAGCGACCTGGCGGCGCTGACGAACACGGCCGTGGAGCGGAAGCCGCTGGCGTTCCTGTTCCCCGACGACATCTACGCCTTCGACAGCGCGGAGTTCGACGCCCTGGCGCGCGACATCCAGGCCGCGGTGGTGACGCTCGAGCCAGGCGTCACGGACGAGGTCATCGAGGCGCGGCTCGCGGAGGCGCTGCTCCGAGCCGAGCTCCTCCGGCAGCCCGAGCCGTCGTCGAGCCGTTACGTGCTCGTGCCCGATGGCCCCCGCCGCTCCAAGCGTCGCTGACCGGCGCGCCCTGGCATGATGATGAAATGAAAAGGAGCTCCATCCGATGAGCGAGCTGCACCTCGATCCGAACGCGTCCCGCCTGACGATCCACACCCGAGCCGTAGGGATGCTCGCGCGCCTGGCGCACGACCTCGAGATCACGGCGTCCGAGCTGCGCGGTCGGGCGCGGCTCGACGGCGAGTCATGGACCGCCGAGCTCGAGGTCCCCGTGGCCAAGCTCTCCGTCGCGGGGGTCCTGCGCGGCGATCGCGTCGATCCCGACGCGCTCTCCGCGGGAGATCGCGGCGACATCGAGCGGCGCCTGCGCGGCGAGGTGCTCGCGGGGACCGAGATCGTGGCGGTGCGCGCCTCGGGGGCCGCGCGTGACCGCGCCGAGGTGCGCGTCCAGGTCGCCTCGGGGAGCGCCTCGCTGGTGGCGCGGCTCTCCTCGCGCGATCGCGGCGACGGCGCGATCGGGGTGACGGGTACCTGTCAGCTGTCGATGGCCGCGCTCGGCGTGCGCGAGGTCAAGGGGCCGCTCGGCGCCTTCAAGGTGCGGGACGAGCTCGACGTCCTCTTCGATCTCACTCTGCGGCCTGCGAGCTAGGCGGCTCGGACGGGAGCTCGGGCGCCGCGTCGCCGCGCGAGCAGGCGCCGTGGACCTGGTAGGGTTTGCCGGCGATCCGCTTCGCGAGCGAAGCCCCGCGCCAGGCGACGTACGCCTTGTTGAAGTCGAGCAGCTGGTCGGGGGCGAAGTACGGGTTCTTCGTCTTGCCCAGCGTGACCAGCGTGAGCACCTGCTCCGCCACGCTCACGGGGCAGCCCTCGAGCCGGAGGGTGGTCTCGTTCCGGGCCATCGCGAGCTTGGTCGTCACCTTCACCATCTTCGCGAGGACGTCATCGTGCTTCGCTGTGTAGGGGTCCCGCGCGCTCCGCTCCCGGTACAGGCTCTCGACGCTGACCAGCTGATCGCCGATCTTCCCTTTGTACGTCGCGCAGTCGCCGATGAAGATCACCTTCTCGCCCGGCTTCGCGTCGATGGGGCCCTCGTAGGCGCCGAACACGACGTGCATCCGCGGCATCTTCGCGTCGCACTCCTTGTCGTACTCGCGCAGGATCTCGATCGCCTCCTCGATGGCCCCTGGACAGCCGCCCCAGCAGTAGTCGGTGCGCTCGGGCTCGGGCGGCGAGCCTGCGTAGGCCGTGATGTTCGTGCCCTCGAAGTACTTCTCGACGCGGACGAGGCCCACCTTGAACCCCTTGGCCTTGTGCTTCGCCTCCTCGAGCGTCACGTCCCCCGTGATCTCGATCTCGCCGAGGTCCATCGGGCCGAAGCCGCGCTCCGACGCCAGGCGGATGTGCTCGACGCTCCTCGGATCGACGCCGATGATCTGGCAGCAGACCGAGTCGAACGCGACCTGGTTGTTCCCCATGATGATGAGGCCCAGGTCGAACGGCGAGGGCGTGAGCATCCGCCCCTCGCCCGCGGTGATGGCGTCGATCGCGATGAACTGCGGCTGCACGATGTACTGGAGATCCGCGACCTTCTCGTTCAGCCGGTGATCGTGATCGATGAGCCTGTGCCGATCGTCCTGGATCCCGATGTAGTTCTTCATCGAGAAGGTCACGGTGGTCCAGGGGTGCGACTTGAACTTGGGGCAGTTCACGAAGAAGTCGGCCTTCGCGACGGGCTCCGGCGTGAACACGTAGTCGCGCAGCCGGCCCTCGTGCGTGAGCGGGATCTCGACCTGCTGCTCTTCCTCGAAGTGGTAGTGCTTGACCCCGGTCCGGCGGAACATCGGGTAATAGCCGGCGCTCTCGTACGTCATGCGGGTCGGGAGCGTGATGCCGCAGCGCTCCCCGACGGCGAGCTCTCTCACGCGCCCGTCGTCGCGATCCTTGAGCGCGCCGATCACCCCCTCGACGAACTCGGGCCGCGTGTACGCGTGCGGAAAGTGTGCGCCCGACGCGACGACGTTGGGCTTGATGAGCGTCCGGCCGTGTGGCCGCAGCGAGAGCTCTTCGAGACCGCTGCGCACGATGCTGCGGATCTTCGCAACGTCATACGTCGAGCAGCGGCGCAGAATTACACGAGGGCGCGACGTAATTTTCATAGAGAGCCAGCGTATGGGTCGCGATGAGCCATCGCAACACTCGCCGCCGGACGAGCCGCGCCGCGCTGCCGCTGCCGAACAGCCTGGGCGTTCGCTGCTGGACGGATCGTCGTGGCTCAGCCCGTGCGTTCGCCGCCGACGAGCCGCGCCAGCTCGGCGCGGACCTCGCGCGTCGCATCGATGAGCCGGCCTTCGAGCTCGTAGGTGCGCTCACCGGGCGCCGCGTCGTTGGGCTCGGTGGGTGTGCGCAGGCGGCACCGGGCGACCTTCACCCGGATCGCCGTCCCTGTCGGCTGGAGTGAGCCCTCCACGCGCGCTCCTGGCGCCGAGGAGGCGGTCGAGTGGAGCCGCACGCGATCGCCGTCGATCTCGACGAGCTCTGCCTCGCCGCCCTTGGACCAGGTGAGGTGCGACGTCATTCCGGCCTCCGCAGCCCGGCGCTCCGCGCGCGGGCGGCGCCGCCGCGGGCCCGCTCCATCGCCGCGCGGGCTTCGCGGGTGGCGTCCTTCTCTTTCAGGCTCTCGCGCTTGTCGACGGTCTTCTTCCCCTTCGCGAGGGCGATCTCGGCCTTCACGCGCCCGTTCTTGAAGTAGAGGCGGGTCGCGATCACGGTCATGCCCTCCCGCTCCACGCTCTTGCGGATCGCCTCGATCTCGCTCTCGTGCAGCAGCAGCTTGCGCGGGCGCTTCGCCTCGTGCCCGAAGGCGGCGCCGGGCATCACGGGGATGTTGACCCCCTTCAGGAACGCCTCCCCGTTCTCGATGGCGCACCAGCTGTCGGTGAGCTCGGCCGCGCCGTCGCGGAGCATCTTCACCTCGCTGCCGAGCAGCACCAACCCTGCCTCGAACCGATCGTCGAGGGTGTAGTCGAACGTCGCGCGCTTGTTGCGCACGATGAGCTTCTCCCCCTCTCGCTCCTTCTCTTTGCCAGCGCGGCTCACGCGGCCGCATAGCGCGCGCGCCGCCGCCTGTCCACACCGCTTCACAGGGCCGCGCCCGCGCGGCGCCGCTGCTGCGCGCGCGTCTCGCTGACGCGCGGCGCGTCCCGCTGCGGTGGCGGCGTCCTCGCTTGACGCCGATCGCCGCCGCTCGTCCAATGGTCCTTTCGCTCGACCTGCCGTCGGCCTGGAGGACTCAGTGAATCGCGGACTGCGCTTATCGGCCTGGCTCGGGGCGATCGTGGTGAGCTCTGCGCTGACCCCCGGGTGCAGCTGCAGCTGCGGCGTCGTCGCGGACGGCGGCACCGTGGACGGCGATGGGGGGTGGGGCGGCGGCGGGCAAGGCGGCGATGGGCACGGCGGCGGCGGGCAGGGCGGCGATGGGCACGGCGGCAGCGGGCAGGGCGGTGGCGTGCAGACTCCCAGGCGCGTCGGGGCGACCGAGACGGTGACGGCTGGCGAGGTCGCGAGGAGCTCGCGCTACCGCATGGTGTTCACGCTCGGGCAGCCGACGCAGAACCAGGGGACGTCGACCTCACCCAAGGTGCGGATGCGAGGAGGGCTCATCGGAGCCGACGGGAGCTCGCCATGACGAGGAGCTGGCGATGAGGAGATCGATGATCGCGCGATGCATGACGGCATCCGCCCTGGCGGCGGGCGCGATCGTGGTCGCGGGGACCGCGGCTGCGGCGGTCCCGGCGACCATCACCCATCAAGGCCGGCTCTACGACGAGCGGGATGTGCCCATCAGCGCGACGCTCGACGTCGTGTTCGCCCTTTACGACGAGCGCGACGCTTCGACGCCCCTGTGGAGCGAGGTCCATTCGATCACGTTCGAGGACGGCTTCTTCTCGGTGCGCCTCGGCTCGATCGTCCCGTTCGAGCAGGCGATCTTCGACGGCGCCGAGCGGTACCTCGGCATCACCGTGGGCGACGATGTCGAGCTGGCGCCGCGCGCGACGGTCGCGAGCGTGCCGTACGCGCTGCTCGCCGGCAATGTGAACGGCGACATCACGCCGACCTCGGTCACGGTGAACACCACGAGCGGCAACACGTTGGTGCTCGGCGAGCGTGGGGTCATCGTGAACGGCGTCCTCGTGATCGACGAGAATGGCGAGTGGGTCGGCTCGCCGGCGGGGCTTCAGGGTCCGCAGGGGCTGCCCGGACCGATCGGTCCTGCCGGTGAAACGGGCCCGGTCGGACCGGCGGGGCCGGAGGGGAGGGTCGGTGCGACTGGGCCTGCGGGGGCTGCTGGTCCGACGGGGCCGGCCGGGCCGAGCGGAGCGATCGGGCCGACGGGCGCCGCAGGCCCCACCGGGCCCACGGGGCCGGAAGGCGTGGCTGGACCCAGGGGGCCGGAGGGCCCGGCAGGGCCCATGGGGCCCGAAGGCCCGGTAGGCGCAATCGGACCGGAGGGCCCGATGGGACCAGAAGGTCCGATGGGCCCGACGGGACCAGAGGGCCCGACGGGCGCGACCGGACCGGAGGGCCCGAGAGGACCAGAAGGCCCGGTGGGCGCGATCGGTCCAGAGGGCCCGATCGGCCCGAGAGGACCAGAGGGCCCGGTGGGCGCGATCGGTCCGGAGGGCCCGAGAGGACCAGAAGGCCCGGTGGGCGCGATCGGTCCAGAGGGCCCGATGGGCCCGAGAGGACCAGAAGGCCCGGTGGGCGCGATCGGTCCGGAGGGGCCAATGGGGCCGCTCGGGCCAGAGGGGCCGATCGGCCCCATGGGACCCGTGGGCCCTACCGGTCCGCAGGGACCCGTGGGCCCTACCGGTGCGCAGGGGCCAGTGGGTCCTACCGGTCCGCAGGGGCCACGCGGGTTTACCGGCCCCACTGGTCCGACCGGGGCCCAGGGGGTCGTGCTGACGTTGACGGTCCAGGGCGTCGGGCCGCATACCGCGCTGCCGGTCGGGAGGCCTGTCGACTTTTTCGGGCCGACAGCGCTGGTGGCGGTCTCGTCGACGAGCCAGTCGATCTATGCGACCGCGCATCGGTACCTGGGCACGGACGGCTCGCCTGCGGACAGCCTCAAGCTCTACATGTGCTACCAGCGGGTTCGTTCCGGGCCGTCTGGCACGGTGCTCGACGAGGTCCAGGCGGTCGGCCTCGGGATGGCCGGCGGCCGGGTCCCCGCGGATACCCGCGTCCCCTTCGGGCTCAGCGCCGTCATCACCAACCTCACCGCGGGCACCTACAACATCGGGATGTGCGGCCAGACCTTGAGCCCGAACTGGACAAGCAACGACTACGGCTACCTCTCGATCCTCCTCGTCAACGGCTAGCCGCCGCGCCTGCCGGGCGCGCCCGCCGCGCTCGGCTTGCCGGGTCGCCCGAGCGCCGTGCGCACCCGTTGCCACGGGCCGTGATAATTCGACGACGCGGAACGCAATGCCGCAGCACGCTGGGCCGGCACGCCGCCCACGTACGATCGTTCGCGACGATGGGCTGAAAGGGGGCTAAACACTCGCGGTTTTCACGCGGCCGTGTCCACTCCGGACGGCGTCCCCGCGGGTTCACCCTACCGCGCGTCCTATGCACTCGATCTGTCTCCGCGGCGCCCGCACGCACAACCTCCAGGGCATCGACCTCGATTTCCGGCCCGGCGAGCTCGTCGCCATCGCCGGCGTCTCGGGCGCTGGCAAATCGTCGCTCGCGCTCGACACGCTCTATTCCGAGGGACAGCGCCGGTTCGTCGAGAGCTTCAGCCCGTACGCTCGCCAGTTCCTCGAGCGGCTGGAGCGTCCGCCGATCGACGCGCTCGAGCCGGTGGCGGCCGGCGTCGCCGTCGATCGACGCGCGCCGGTCAAGAGCTCGCGATCGACCGTCGCCACGATGGCCGACCTCGAGCCGTATTTCTGCGCGCTCTTCGCGCGCGAGGCGGTGCCTGTCTGCCCGTCCTGCGAGGCGCCGGCCGCGCGGACCGACCCGGCGCGCGCGGCCGACCTCGCCGCGAGCGCGCACGAGGGGGCGACCGCGCTCGTCACGTACCCGATCGCGGTCGCCGGGACCGAGCGGTTCCTCGACGTGCGCGAGTCGCTGCTCGCCGCCGGCTACCGGCGCCTGCTCGTCCGCGGCGAGGCGCGCGACATCGACGCCGTGGCGCCGTCCGAGGCGATGAGCGGCGCGGACAAGGTCGAGGTCATCGTCGATCGCGTCCGGGTCGCCCCCCGGGAGCGCCGGCGCCTCGGCGCCGCCATCGAGGAGGCGTGGAAGGGCAGCGGGGGCGACGCCTCGCTCCACCTGCAGCGCAAGGCCGACGAGCAGGGCGGCCAGGGGGCGGGGCCCACGCGGCTCCGGCTCGTGCGCGGGCTCGCCTGCCCCTCGTGCGCGCGCGCCTTCGACCCGCCGCGCCCCGGGCTGTTCTCGTACCAGTCCCCCACCGGCGCGTGCCCCTCGTGCCGCGGCTTCGGCCGCACCCTCGGCATCGACTACGACAAGGTGATCCCGGACCCCTCGAAGTCGATCGCAGGCGGCGCGATCCGGCCCTGGAACGGCCGCTCGACGACGTGGGAGCGGAAGCTGCTCCGCGCGTTCTGCGAGCGGAATGGCATCCGCACCGACAAGCCGTGGCGCGACCTCTCGGACGCGCAGCGCGCGCTCGTGCTCGAGGGCGAGGGCTCATGGACCCAGGGGAAGTACCCCGGCGTGAAGGCCTGGTTCCGCTGGCTCGAGACGCGCACCTACAAGATGCACGTCCGCGTGCTGCTCGCGCGTTACCGCACTTACGACGTGTGCAGCGCGTGCAACGGCAAGCGGCTCGCCCCCGAGTCGCTCCTCTACCGCGTCGGCGGCCTGGATCTCGCCGCGTGGCACGAGCTCGAGCTCCGCGACGCCCGCGCGCGCCTCGAGGCCGAGCGCCCCCAGACGGGCCAGGGGGAGATGGCGCGCCGCGAGCTCATCGCGCGGCTCGGGTACCTCGAGCGGGTCGGGCTGGGCTACCTCTCGCTCGCCCGCCAGGCGCGCACGCTCTCGGGCGGCGAGGCGCAGCGCGTCGCGCTCACCGCGGCGCTCGGCACGTCGCTGACGGGCGCGCTCTTCGTGCTCGACGAGCCGACGGTCGGCCTGCACCCGACGGACATCCCGCCGCTCATCGCGGCCATGCGCGAGCTCGCCGATCGCGGCAACGCCGTGCTCGTCATCGAGCACGAGCCCCTCGTCATCCGGGCGAGCGATCGCGTCGTCGAGCTGGGCCCGGGCGCGGGCAAGCAGGGCGGGCGCGTCACCTTCGACGGCCGGCCCGACGGGCTCGCCGCGCGCGGCCCGCTGGCGTCGGCGCGCGCGGAGCGCCGGGCGCCGAGCGGGAAGATCGCGATCCACGGCGCGCGCGAGAACAACCTCCGCGACGTCACGGTCGACGTGCCGCTCGGCGTCGTCGTGGCGATCACGGGGCCGAGCGGCTCGGGCAAGAGCACGCTGGTGAACGACGTGCTCTACCGGCACATCGCGAGGGCGCGCGGCTACAAGGACGTCGAGGCGCCCGGCCTGTACAGGCGCATCGAGGGCACGGCCGACATCCGCACCGTCACGCTCGTCGACCAGGCGCCGCTCGGGCGTACCTCGCGGGGCAACCCTGCGACCTACACCGGCGCATGGAACCGCATCCGCGCGCTCTTCGCCGAGCAGCCGGAGGCGTCGGCGCGGGATCTCGGGCCCGGCCACTTCTCGTTCAACGTCGCCCTCGGGCGCTGCGAGGCGTGCGCGGGCGAGGGGAGCGAGACGATCGAGATGCAGTTCCTCGCCGACGTGTCGCTGACCTGCCCCACCTGCAAGGGCAAGCGGTTCCGCGACGAGGTGCTCGAGGTGAAGCTCGACGGGCGCTCGGTCGCCGACGTGCTCGACCTCTCGATCGACGAGGCGTTCGAGGTCTTCGTGGGGCAGCCGGCGATCCGGCGGGCGCTCGCGCCGCTCAAGCAGCTCGGCCTCGGCTACCTCACGCTCGGGCAGCCGCTCTCGACGCTCTCCGGCGGTGAGGCGCAGCGGCTGAAGATCGCGCGCGCGCTCGGCGAGCCCTGCGCGGGCGCGCTCTTCCTGCTCGACGAGCCGAGCGCCGGCCTGCACCCCGAGGAGGTGACGCACCTCAACGCCGCGCTCTCCGTGCTCGTGGCCGAGGGCGCCTCCGTGATCGTCGTCGATCACGACCTCGACGTCATCGCCGCGGCGGACTGGGTCGTCGATCTCGGCCCGGGCGCGGGCAGCGAGGGCGGGAGCGTCGTCGCCGAGGGGACGCCCGAGGAGGTGGCCCGGACGGCGACGCGGACCGGCGTCTCGCTGGCCGAGTGGTTCGCGCAGCGGGGCGACGGCGGCGCTCGGCGCCCGCGGCGCGGTTCGGCAGCGGCCCCCGCCGCCCCGAAGCCCGGCAAGCGCGGCGGCGCCGCCGCGCGCGCGTCGGTCGACCGGGGTCGGATCGAGGTCGAGGGCGCGCGCGAGCACAACCTCGCCGAGGTCTCGACCGTGATCCCGCACGGCGAGATCGTCGTCATCACCGGCCCGAGCGGCTCTGGCAAGAGCACGCTCGCGTTCGACGTGGTCTTCGCCGAGGGCCAGCGGCGCTTCCTCGAGACGCTGACCCCCTACGCGCGCCAGTTCCTCCCCACGCTGCCGCGGCCGGACGTCGATCGCGTCACCGGCGTCCCCCCCTCGATCGCGCTCGAGCAGCGCACCACGCGCTCCGGCGCCAACTCGACCGTCGCGACCGTGACCGAGATCGCGCACTACCTGCGGCTGCTCTACGCCAAGGTCGGCGAGGCGCGCTGCCCGGACTGCGACGTGCCGATCGAGGCGCGCTCGCCGGACGACGTCTACCGCTCGCTCGTCTCGACGCGCGGCGCGCGGACGCTCCTCGCCCCCGCCGTCGTGGCGCGCAAGGGGACGTATCTCGACGTGTTCACCGCCGCCGCCCGGGCCGGCATCACCCGCGCGCTCGCCGACGGCGAGCCGTGCGCGACCGACAGCCCTCCTCGCCTCGACAAGCGCCGCGAGCACTCGATCGACCTCGTGATGTACGAGGGCCGCATGGACGGCCTGGATCGCGCCCTCTTCGATCGCGCCCTCGCGTTCGGGCGGGGGGCAATCAAGCTCGTCGGCGGCCGCGGCGGCGAGCAGCTGCTCTCGACCACGCGCACCTGCCCGCGCTGCGGCGTCGGCGTCCCGGAGCTCGATCCCCGCTGGTTCTCTTTCAACACGAAGCAGGGCCGGTGTGCGTCATGCGAGGGGACGGGCGCCTCGGACTTCGACGACGACGCGCTCGCGACGCCCGACCCGTGCGAGGCCTGCGGCGGCTCGCGCCTCGCGCCGATCCCGCGGGCGGTCCGGCTCGCGGGAGAGCGTTATCACCAGGCGTCGGGCCGGTCGGTCGCTGCCGCGGCCGCGTGGGCGAGGGGGCTACAGTTCACGGGCGACCGCGCGCTGATCGCCGAGGCGCCGCACAAGGAGCTCTGCCGCCGGCTCGACTTCGTCTGCGAGGTGGGCCTCGGCTACCTCACGCTCGATCGGCGCGCGGCCACCCTCTCGGGCGGCGAGATGCAGCGCCTGCGGCTCGCGGCGCAGCTCGGCAGCGGCCTCACCGGGGCGCTGTACGTCCTCGACGAGCCGACCATCGGCCTCCACCCGCGCGACACCGACAGGCTGCTCGGCAACCTCCGGCGGCTCGCCGGGATGGGCAGCACCGTGCTCATGGTGGAGCACGACGCCGACACGATCCGCGCGGCGGATCACCTGATCGACCTCGGCCCCTCGGGCGGGCGCAAAGGCGGCAGGATCGTCGCCGCGGGGCCGTCGCGCGCGGTGCTCGCGAACCCCGACTCGCCGACCGCCCGTGCGCTCGCCGGCGAGGATGCGCTGCTCAGCGCGCGCCCGGCGCGCCCTCCCGTGCGCGAGCACATCGAGCTCCTCGGCGCCCGCGCGCACAACCTCCAGGGGGACACGCTCCGGATCCCCGCGGGCCGGATGACGGTGGTCGCCGGCGTGTCCGGCTCGGGGAAGAGCACGCTGATCCAGAAGGTGCTCTACCCCGCCGCGCGCCGCGCGCTGGAGCTGGAGGCGCCCGAGCCGGGCCCGCACAAGGCGCTGCGGCTGCCGAAGAGCATCCTGCGGGCGGTGGCCGTCGATCAGTCGCCCATCGGGCGGACGCCGCGCTCGATCCCCGCGACGTTCCTGGGCGTCTGGGACGAGGTCCGCAAGCTCTACGCGGCCTGCCCCGACGCGCAGGTGCGCGGCTACGGCCCTGCGCGGTTCTCCTTCAACACGGCCTCCGGCGGGCGGTGCCCCGCGTGCGAGGGGCAGGGCGTCATCGCGCACGAGATGTCGTTCTTGCCGGACGTGACCACGCCTTGCGAGGCGTGCGGCGGCGCGCGCTTCGAGCCGGCGACGCTCGACGTGCGCTACCTCGGTCTGTCCGTCGGCGAGCTCCTGGACCTCACCGCGGAGGAGGCTGTCGAGGTCTTCGCGGCCCACCCGAAGATCCGCGCCCCGCTCTCGACGATGTGCGATCTCGGCGTCGGTTATCTCCACATCGGCCAGGGGTCGCACACGCTCTCGGGCGGCGAAGCGCAGCGGCTCAAGCTCGCGGCGGAGCTGACGGCCGGCGCGCGGCCGAAGCCCACGCTCTATGTGCTCGACGAGCCCACGACCGGCTTGCATCTGGCGGACGTGACGCGCCTGGTCCGCGTGCTCGATCGCCTCGTCGAGCGCGGCGACACGCTGGTGATCATCGAGCACCACCCGGCGGTTATCGCGTGCGCGGATCACGTGGTGGAGCTCGGCCCGGAGGGCGGCGCCGGCGGCGGGCGCATCGTGGCGGAGGGCACCCCGCGCGAGATGGCGCGTCAGCCGACGGCGACGGGCGAGGTGCTGAAGCGGATCTTCGCGAAGGCTACGTGAGCGGGCGCGCCGCGCGAACCGGCGCGCCGTCCCGGGGAGCGCGGCTCAGCCGCCGGCGCGCTTCGCGTACTGGTACGCGGTGTAGGCGGAGATCAGGTGGCAGATCCAGCCGAGCCAGCCGCCCGAACCGATCCACAGGCCGGGGGTGACGATCAGCCAGAAAATGCAGCGCAGGAACGCGCCGTTGTAGAGCTGCCCAACGCCCGGAATAAGGAACGAAAGCACTGCGGCGATCCCGGATTTGCTCATGGCATCGGAACCTGATCACCGTGACCGCCCTGTCAAGCGGGCTGGGGGAACGTGGGCACGGACCCGCCGCGCCGCTGCCAGCAGCACGGCGCCCGGTGCAGGCGGGCTCAGTGGCTGCCTGGCAGGACGATCCTTCGACGGCCCGTCGAGGACGTAGACGGGGTGGGCGCAGGGGTCGTCGACGTGGCGGTGGGCGCAGGGGTCGTCGACGTGGCGGTGGGCGCAGGGGTCGTCGCCGTGGCGGTGGGCGCAGGGGTCGTCGCCGTGGCGGTGGGCGCAGGGGTCGTCGCCGTCGGCTTGGGTTGTGCTTGCGCCGTCGGCTTCGGGGCCGCCACGGGGGCGGGCGCGGGCGGCTCCGGCGCGGTCGCCGCGGGTGTGGCGGCCGTCGGCGGCGGAGGCGCCGGATCGCCGGCGACCGACGCAGGCGCCGGGGGCGCCTCGATGGGCGTCAGCGCTGCCGCATCTTCGGACGATCCTCGGCTGCGCATCACGAAGAAGGCGGTCGTCAGCCCGCCGATGACCACGAACGCGCCGATGCCGATCAGCGCGAGCGTCGCGCCGGAGCTCTTCGCGCGAGGACGCGCGGGGATCGGCGCCGGGTACAGCGCACCGCCGCCCGGCGGCTGGGGAGCGCCGCCGGCGTGAAACCCCGGCGCTCCGGCGGCCCCGGGGCCACCTGGGGCCCCGAACGGCGAGCCGCCGTACGGGCTGGGCGGTTGGGGCGGCTGCCCGTAAGCGCCTCCTGCTCCAGGTGGCCCGCCGTAATTCGCTGTCGCGCCGGGCCCGTACGGGCCGGGGGCTCCAGGCGGCGGCGCGCCGTACGGGCCTGCGGGAGCGCCGTAAGGACCGGGCGTCCCGGGAGGCGCGCTGTTGGTCCCGCCTTCGACGAGGGTCCGCGGGACGGCTGCGCCAGCGGCGTTCGGATCGTGCGGCGCGGTGCCGGGCGGCACGGGGAAGGCGCCCTGCGGCGAGTTGGGCCCTGCGAGCGGAGGCTCGCCGGGCACGGTCTTGCCAGGGCCGTACATGCCGCTCGGGGGCGCAGGCCATCCCGGCGGCGGACCGCTATTCTGGTTGCTCATCGAGATCGCATCCTACCTACCGTACGCGCCTGGCGCGTCAGTTGTTGGGTACGATGATCACGCGCCGGCGAGGCCTGTCCGGCGGCGTGTCGGGCGGGCTCGTCGTCGGCGTCGTCGGCGGGCTCGTCGTGTTCGGCGGGGGGTTGGCCGGCGGCTGTGCGCTGGTCGGCGCGGGGAACGGGAACGGCGGCAGCGTCGACGGGATGACCCAGGGAAGCTGGGGGATGATCGTCGTCCCGCTGGGGCGTGTCGTCGGCGCCGTCGTGGTCGTCGGCGCCGTCGTGCTCGGCGTCGCCGGCGGCTTCGCCGTCGTGGTCGGCCGGGGCTGAGGCTTGGCGACCACGGGCGGCTCGACAGGAGGTGGCGTCACCGCCGGGGGCGTCACGGCGGGGGGCGTCGTCACGGGCGGGCTGGGATCCGAAGGCACCGTGTTGGCCGGCTGGAGGGTCGGCAGGGCCGGCGCCACGTCGGCCTGCTCCTGCCGGCTCAGCTCGTTGGCGATGTACAGACCGCCGACGACGGCCCCCGTGATCCCCGTGGCGAGCAGCAGGATGGCGAACAGCGACGTCCCGCCTCGCGCGGGCCGCTGCGCGCCGTGCGCCGAGGCGCTCTGCGAGATCCTCGGCAGCGGATCCATCGGCGCCGTCCCAGGGATGTAGCCCTGCGCGCCGCCGCCATATGCGCCGCCATACCCGGGCGCTGGGCCGCCGTTGAATCCGCCGCCCGGGGCCGCGCTCCTGTCCATGAACGGCGCGCCTCCGACCGCCGTCCCTCCCGGGCGCGGCGACACATCGAAGGGGCCCGGCTCGTGGCTCGTGGCGGGCACCCCCTGGGGGAGCGCGTAGGGGGCGGCGCTCACGGTCGCCGGCTGCGCGATTTGGGGATACCCACCTTGCTGGGGATAGCCCCCTTGGGCGAAGTACGGGCCCGAGGAGGGCTCCGGCCTCGGCGTGAACCCTGGCGCTGACGCCGAGGGACCTCGGGCATCCGAGGAAAAGCCGCCCATGGGGGTCGAGGGCCCGAGGCCGCCCGGGGGGCCGCTGGACGCGTGCTGCGCGCCGCCGTCCTCCGGCGGAATCGTCTTGGGAACGGAGCTGGCGCGACCGTCCCCCATCGCGTTGGTCGCGGGCGCCGCCGCGGAAGGCGTGAGCATCCCGGGCGCCGCGAGGGCTGCCGCCAGGGCGGCCCCGGACGACCGCGCCAGGCTGACCTCGGACGGCGCGGGGGTGAGCGCCGACGGGGCGCGGGCGGCTCGGGCGAACGGCTCCAGGGCGCTGCGGAACTCGGCGGTGGTCGCGAAGCGATCCGCCGGCGAGGCCGCCATGGCGCGGTGGACGGCGGCGCAGAGGCCGGGCGCGAGCTCCGGCGCCAGGTCGGAGAGCCGTGAGATCTGGCCCGAAAGGTAGGCTCCCGCGATCTGCTGGGGCTCATCGCCGCCGACCGGCCGGCGGCCGGCCAGCATCTCGAAGACGATGACGCCCAGCGAGAAGATGTCGGCGCGCGCGTCCACGGAGTCCGCGGAGTAGGCCTGCTCGGGCGCCATGTACTCGGGGGTACCCATGATCACGCCGGGGCGCGTCAACCCGCGATCGAGCTCCCCCGTGACCTTCAGCTTGGCGATGCCGAAGTCGAGCAGCTTGATGAGCGGCTCTCCCTTGGCGGACTTCGTGATGATCACGTTGTCCGGCTTGAGGTCCCGGTGGACGACGCCCGCGCGATGGGCGGCCTCGACGCCCTCCAGCATCTGCATCGTGTACTCGAGCGCGTCGGGGTACCCGAGACGGATGCCTGCCCGGTAGAGCTCCTCGTACAGGGTCTGGAGCGTCTTCCCCTCCAGGTACTCCATCACGATGAACGCCAGGCCGGACGCCGTCTGGTCGACGTCGCTGACGCGAACCACGTGCGCGCTCTGGATCTGCGCGGAGACGCGCGCCTCCTGAAGGAAGCGCTGCACCAGGCCGGAGCGGCGGGACAGCTCGGGGTGGAGAAACTTGAGGGCGACCGTCGTCCCCAGCACCTCGTGGCGGGCTTCGTAGACGCTCCCCATGCCGCCATCGCCGATGAGGCGCACGAGTCGGTACTTGTTGTTGATGACCTGGCCTGCCTGCGGACGCATCGATCTCCGTTGAGGGCGCTGGAGTTGCTCGGAGAGTCTCACAGGCTGGTAGACGAACGTCAGCCCCATTTGTGCGACACAGCGTCGCGATGATCGCGATCCGCCCTGCTTTTCGGCGCGGCGAGCCCCCTCCATGTCCGCCGGCGTCCCGTCCAGGGCGCCCATACGGCTGAGGTCGCAGGCTCCAGGGCGCACGTGCCCCCACAAGGATTCGCGATGACGCGACGCGTTGTCGCGGCTCGTGTGGGCGCGACAGCGCTGATGCGCGCGTGCGGGACCGAGTATACCTGGGAGCGCCGCGTGGGAGCGGCGCCGAGGAGATGCCCGTGCTGGCTGCGCCGTTGCTCGATGCTCTGATCGACCGCTCTCTGGAAGAAGATCTCGCGGGAGGCGATCTCACCACCGAGGCTTGTGTCGAGGCCTCCGCGCGCGCGACCGCGAAGGCGGTCGCGCGCAAGCCGCTCGTCGCGTGCGGGGGCGACGTGTTCCTGCGCGTCTTTCAGCGCCTGGATCGGCAAGTGCAAGGCGAGGTGCTCGTCGCGGACGGCACCGCCGTCGGCGCCGGCGCGGTGCTGTGGACGGTGCGTGGCAGCGCGCGCTCGCTCCTCAGCGCGGAACGCACCGCGCTCAACCTCGCGCAGCGGATGAGCGGCGTCGCCTCCGAGGCGCGCCGCTACGCCGAGGCGATCCCGGCTGGGTCGAGCGTGCGCATCACCGACACCCGCAAGACGACGCCCGGTCTCCGCGGGCTGGAGCGCTACGCGGTGCGCGTGGGCGGCGCGCACAACCACCGCGACAGCCTCGGGAGCGCCGTGCTCATCAAGGACAACCACATCATCGCGGCGGGCGGCATCGCGACCGCCATCGCCCGCGCGCGGGCGCGCGCCCCGCACACGACGAAGGTCGAGGTCGAGGTGGCCTCGCTGCAGGAGCTCGATCAGGCGCTCGCCGCCGGCGCCGACATCATCATGCTCGACAACTTCACGCTGGCCGACGTCAAGGCCGCGTCCGCGCGCGTGCGGTCGGCGCAGCACGGCCGGCCTCTCCTCGAGGTCTCCGGCGGCATCACGCTGGAGCGCATCCCCGAGCTCGCCGCGGCGGGCATCGACGTCATCAGCGTCGGGGCGCTGACGCATTCGGCGCGCGCGGCCGACATCGCGCTGGATCTCTCGCTGTGAGGCGGCTCGACGGGGAGGCGATCGAGCGCGAGCTCTCGCGGCTGGGCGCGTCGTTCGGGCGGCCGCTCGCCGTGGCGGCCGAGACCGCGTCGACGAACGACGACGCGCGGAGCGCGGCCGCAGCCGGCGCGCCGCACGGGGCTGCGTTCCTGGCCGACGCGCAGACGCAGGGGCGGGGGCGCGGCGGGCGCTCCTGGCACTCTCCGCCCGGCGAGAACCTCTACCTGTCGGTGGTGTTGCGCCCGAGCCTGCCTGCGAGCCGCGTGGCCCCCATCGCGCTCGTCATGGGGCTCGCCGTCGCGTCCGTCATCGAGCGGCGGCTCGCGCCTCTTCCGTCCCGCGGCGCGTCGGGCGGCGGCTCCGCCGTCGAGGTGCGGCTCAAGTGGCCCAACGACGTGCTCGCCGGGGGCCGCAAGCTGGCGGGGATCCTCGTCGAGGCCCAGCTGCGCGGCGAGTCCGTGAGCAGCGTGATCGTCGGTGTCGGGCTCAACGTCCATGCGTCGAGCTTCCCGCCGGATCTGTCGGCGCGGGCCACGTCGCTCGCGATGCTCGGGATCGACGACGTCCCGCGCGAGCGCCTCGCCGCGGAGCTGCTCCAGGCGATCGGCGACGCGGCGGCGAGGTTCGAGGCGGGAGAGCTCGCGCCGTTCGCGGAGGATCTCGCCCGGATGGACTGGCTGCGCGGCCGCCGCGTCGAGGTCGGCGGCGTGGTCGGCGTCGCGGCGGGGATCGATCCGGAGGGGCACCTGCTGGTCCGCGGCGCGGACGGCCTCCTCCGGGCGGTAGCGGCGGGCGAGGTCAGCGTCATCTCCAGCTGAGTGTCCCGCGCCGCTTGCGTTGCGCGCTCGGCGCGGCCAAAGCTCCCGCCCACCTCGGGTCGCCGGCGGCGTGGCGCCGCCGAGGCGGACCGAGGCTCCTCGGAGGCGTCGCTTCCTTGAAAGAAGACACCCTCGTCGTCCACGAAATCTACGCCAGCGTGCAGGGCGAATCGACGTTCGCCGGGCTGCCGTGCACCTTCGTCCGGCTCACCGGGTGCAACCTGCGCTGCGCCTGGTGCGACACGACGCAGGCCTTCTACGGCGGCAAGCGGACCCGCCGCGGCGAGGTCCTCGAGCGCGCGCTCGCCCTCGGCACGCCGCTCGTCGAGCTCACGGGGGGCGAGCCTCTCCTTCAGCCCGGGTCGTTCCCGCTCCTCGCGGAGCTCTGCGACGCGGGCCGGACGGTCCTCGTCGAGACCAGCGGCGAGGCAGACGTCTCGCGCGTCGATCCGCGCGTGCACAAGATCATGGACCTGAAGGCGCCCGGCTCGGGGGAATCCCACCGGAACCGCTGGTCGAACCTGGATCACCTCACGCCGCGCGACGAGATCAAGTTCGTGCTCGCCGATCGGGCGGACTATGCGTGGATGCGGGACACCATCCGCGAGCGGCGCCTCGACGCGCGCGGCGTGACGCTGCTCGCCTCGTGCGTATGGGGCAAGCTGTCGCCGAAGGAGCTCGTCCAGTGGGTGCTCGACGACGGCCTCCGCGTCCGGGTGCAGGTCCAGCTCCACAAGGTGATCTGGGGAGCCGACGCGCAGGGGGTCTGACCCGGGGGCCGCCCCCCGCGCTGCGGCTCGTGCCGGTGAGGACGGCGCCCTTCTCTCGCAGCCTCAGCGCTCGCCGCGCACAAACTGCTCGAAATCTTCGACGTCGCGGGGCGAGCCGAGGACGAGCGGCACGCGCTCGTGGAGCGACCTCGGGACCCTGTCCAGGATGCGCTCGGCCCCCGTGCTCGCCTTTCCGCCCGCGGCCTCGAAGATGAACGCGAACGGGCTCGCCTCGTAGAGCAGCCGCAGCTTGCCCTGGCCGCTACGATCGGCGGGGTACGCGAAGATGCCGCCCTTGAGCAGCGTCCGGTGCGCGTCCGCGACCAGCGATCCCACGTAGCGCGCGCCGTACGGCCGCCCCTCGTGCTTGCTGTCCTCCTTGATCCACGCGTTCCAGCGGCGCACGTCCTCCGGCCATCGCGCGCTGTGGCCTTCGTTGATGGAGTACGTCGAGCCGCGCTCGGGGATCCGGATGTTCTCGTGAGAGAGAAAGAACTCTCCCACGGTCGGGTCGTACGTGAAGCCGTGCACGCCGCCGAGGCCGGTCGTGATGACGAGCAGCGTCGACGAGCCGTAGAGCACGTAGCCGGCCGCGACCAGATCGCGGCCGGGGCGAAGGAAGTCCGATGGATCGGCGCCCATCTTGGCGTCGCTCTTTCGGAGCACACCGAAGATCGTGCCGATCGAGATGTTCACGTCGATGTTGGACGAGCCGTCGAGCGGGTCCACGACGACGATGTACTTCGCTCGTGGGTCCGTGGAGAGGAGCCTCATTTCCCCGAGCTCCTCGCTCACCACGGCCGCGCAGTGCCCGCGCCTTCCGAGCACGCTGAGCAGCGTCTCGTTGGCGACCTCGTCGAGCTTCTGCACGACCTCGCCCTGGACGTTGGTCTGTCCCGTGTAGCCGAGGACGTTGGCGAGGCCGGCCCGCCGGACCTTGGACGTCACGAGCTTCGCCACCAGGCCGAGCTGGTTCAGGAGGGAGGTGAACGCCCCTGTCGCCGCGGGGAACCCGAGCATTCCTTCGAGGATATACGTCTCGAGCGTGATCCCGATGCGTGACGGCGCATCCGGCGGCTTCCAGCTCAGATCCCGTTGGTCCGACATGATCCCTCCGCGTTGTCGGCGAGGACGTTACCGCCCCGCCACGTGCTCGCGCTCGCGTCCGCCGCTGTGGCCCCGAGGGGGGACCGGCGCAGTTTCGAGAATTGCGTATCCGATGGCTTCGTACAACATCCTCGGGGCGCTGGACCGCCCGCGCGTTGGGCTCGATACGTTCGTCCAAGTCCTGAAGATGCGGCTTGAGCCCGCTCGTCCGAGCACCCTGACACGGCGCCGCGGGCATGACGGGGTGGAGTTCACGCCCCGGGCGGGCCGCGCGCTTCCTGGCGCAGCAGCACCTTCGACGGAGTGATTCATGGCGCTCACCACCCGTGTAGAGAAGATCCTCTCCTGGTACGCGTCCGAGAACCCAGGCACGCTGACGAACCTCGTCCGGCTGCTCAACCATGGCGCGCTCGCGGGCACCGGAAAGATGGTGATCCTGCCGGTGGACCAGGGCTTCGAGCACGGTCCAGTGCGATCGTTCGCTCCGAACCCCGAGGCCTACGACCCCGATTACCACTTTCAGCTCGCGATCGACGCCGGGTGCAACGCCTACGCGGCGCCGCTCGGATCGCTGGAGGCGGGCGCGGCCAGGTTCGCGGGGCAGGTGCCCCTGATCCTGAAGCTGAACAACAGCGACACGCTGGCGAAGGTGGAGCAGCCCGTGTCGGCGGTGACCGGCTCCGTCGAGGACGCGCTCCGCCTCGGCTGCGTCGGCGTCGGCTACACCATCTACCCCGGGTCCGGCGCGAGAAACAGGATGTACGAGGACCTTCGCGAGATCGCCCTCGAGGCCAAGCGCAGGGGCCTGGTCGTCATCGTCTGGAGCTATCCGCGCGGCGCCGGGCTGTCGAAGCAGGGCGAGACGGCCATCGATGTCTGCGCCTATGCGGCGACGATTGCGGCCCAGCTCGGCGCACACATCATCAAGGTCAAGCCGCCGACCGCTCATATCGAGCAGGAGGAGGCGAGAAAGATGTACGAGAAATACAGCATTCCCATCCAGACGCTCGCCGACCGGACCCGGCACGTCGTGCAGGCGACGTTCGGCGGCAAGCGCGTGGTGATCTTCTCTGGCGGCGAGTCCAAGGCGACCGACGCCGTCCTGGAGGAGGTGCGCGAGATGGCCGCGGGCGGCTCCTTCGGGTCGATCATGGGGCGCAACGCGTTCCAGCGCCCTCGCGCCGAGGCGCTGCAGCTCCTCGCCGACGTGATCCAGATCTACGGGTCGGCGCGCTGACGCCCCTCGATCCGGCGCTCGGGCCGGGCTGGCCCGGCCCCGCAGCCCGGAGGGCAGCGTCGCGCGAGGCGCTCCGACGGCAGGCCGCCGAGCGCGAAGCCCGTGCGAAACCGCGCGGGACTGCGCGGGACTGCGCGGAACCGTGCGGGACCGCGCGCCTGGGAGCGGGAGCGCTCTCCAGCCCGCACCTCGGGCCGACCGCCTGCGGACATCGTCCACGTCGACGGGGTTAGCCCTTCGTGTTTAGATGCCGCGCTGGACACCCCTCCACATCCCGGGCTCAGGAGACCGCATGCCGATCAAAGTGAACCTCGCCTCGTCCGACCCGCTCAGCGTCGCCGTCGACGTCGTCGTCATCGGCGTGCCTGAAGGCGCTTCGACGGGTGAGGGCGTGCTGGCGAGGCTGGTGGCGGCGCTGGGCGAGTCGGTGACTCACCAGGTCAAGCGTGACGACTTCACGGGGAAGAGGGATCAGAGCATCGATTTCGCGACGCACGGCGCGTTGAAGCCCGGCCGGGTGCTGTTGATCGGGCTCGGCTCGGGCAAGGTCACCGACGTCGAGTGCAGGCTGCTCGCGGCGAAGGGGGCGCGCTTCGCGAACGGCGTGCGCGCCGAGAGCGTCGCGGTCGTGGTGCCTCCCGGCGTCGAGCGCGCGGAGCGGGCCGCCGCGGAGGGGCTCGTGCTCGGGGCCTACCGGTTCACCCGCTACTTCACGGGCGATCGTCTGCCCAAGGTCGAGCTCTCCCGCGGCACCGTGATCATCGAGGGGAAGGTGGGCAAGGCGGCGCGCGATGCCGTCGCGCTCGGCCAGCAGGTCGGCGAGGCGATCTGCGTGGCGCGCGACCTCGTCAACGAGCCGCCGAACGAGGTCTATCCGGAGGCGCTCGCGCGTGTCGCGGTGGACGTGGGCAAGCAGCACGGGCTCAAGGTGACGGTGCTCGACAAGGCCGCGCTCACCAAGCGGGGCATGAAGCTCATCATGGCGGTGGGGCAGGGGAGCGCGAGGGATCCCCGGCTGGTCCACATGGTCTACGCTCCTCCCGGGAAGCCGAAGGGGAAGCTCGTCTTCGTGGGCAAGGGGCTCACCTTCGACAGCGGCGGGCTCTGCATCAAGCCAGCTCCCGGCATGGAAGAAATGAAGGGCGACATGGGCGGCGCCGCGAACGTGATCGCGCTGATGGCCGCCGTCGCGGCCGCCAAGCCGAACGTCGAGGTGCACGGCGTCATCGGCGCGGCAGAGAACATGCCCGACGGCGCGGCGTACCGGCCCGGCGACATCTTCGGCTCTCTGGACGGCAGGACGGTGGAGATCATCAACACCGACGCAGAGGGGCGCCTGGTCCTCGCCGACTGCCTCGCCTATGCGCGCGCGCTGAAGCCGGACCTCATCGTCGACAATGCGACCCTCACGGGCGCGTGCGTCGTCGCCCTCGGGCCGACCGTGTCCGGCTTCTTCTCGAACCGCGAGGAGCTCGCGGAGCGCCTGCGGAGCGCGGCGAAGGCCGCGGGCGAGTCGATGTGGCAGCTCCCGCTCATCGAAGAGCTCCGCGACGGCCTCAAGAGCGACTGGGCCGACATCAAGCACACGGCCGACCGCTGGGGAGGGGCCATCACCGCGGCCTTGTTCCTGCGCGAGTTCGTGGGGGATGTCCCCTGGGTCCACGTGGATATCGCTGGCCCATCCATGGCGAACAAGCCGTACGGCATCTTCTCCAAGGGCGGGACGGGCCACGGCGTGCTTACCTTCCTCCGCCTCATCGAAGGCTTCACCGGCTAAACCGTGCAACTCCGCCGCAAGCTCGCGCGCGCCATGGGGCGCGCCATCACCGACTTCGACATGATCGCCGACGGCGATCGGATCCTCTGTGCTGTCTCGGGGGGCAAGGACAGCTACGCGATGCACGCGCTGCTCGTCGACCTCGCGCGGCGCGCGCCGGTCCGGTTCAGCGTGATCGCGGTCAACATCGACCAGGGGCACCCTGGCTACCCGGGACACCTCCTCACCGACTACATGGCGGCGGGCGGCCACGAGTTCCGGATGATCTCCGAGGACACCTACTCGATCGTCACCGAGAAGATCCCCGAGAACAAGACGTACTGCTCCCTCTGCTCCCGCCTGCGCCGGGGCATCCTGTACCGCATCGCGCGCGAGCTCGGCTGCTCGAAGATCGCCCTCGGCCACCACCGTGACGACGCCGTGACGACGCTGCTCCTGAACCTGATCTTCGCGGGTCAGCTGAAATCGATGCCGCCGAAGCTCATCTCCGACGACGGCGACAACATCGTGATCCGTCCGCTGATCTACTGCGCCGAGGCCGAGCTCGCCGCGTTCGCCGCGGAGGAGCGGTTCCCGATCATCCCCTGCGACCTGTGCGGATCCCAGGAGAACCTCCAGCGCAAGGCGGTGAGCCAGCTCCTCGCGGATCTCGACGCGCGCCACCCCGGGACGCGGCAGAACATGCTCGCAGCCCTCGGCAATGTGCGCCCGAGCCACCTCTTTGACACGGGCCTTTGGAAGCGGCTCGGGCTCGAGGTCGCCCGGGAAGAGGGGAGCGCACGCGACGAGGCGGGCGTGGGTGCGCCAGCGCCGGACGTGCTGCCCGTGGGCAACCTCCTGAGAAACCTGGCCTAGCGCTCGCTCATGAGCACGGATGCCCCCGGCGCCATCTCGATCGGCGCTCCGCGCGAAGAGGAGTCCACCGCGTCGGCCTCCGTCGGTCGCGGCGGTGCGTTGACGCGCGGGGTCGACGGGGCGTCAGGCTCGGACCACCCGGAGGCGCCGCTGCCGGAGGCGGCGCGCTTCGACCTGGGTCCGGGCGGCGGGCGCGCCCCGCAGGCGTTGCTCGCCGCGGTCGTCGCCTGGATGATCACGGTCGCGCCCGCGGGTTTCGGTCGCGGCGCGCCCGTGGTCGCCAGCATCGCCGCCACGCTCGCCTTCCTGTGCGGCGTCGCTGCGCCGCTGCTCGCCGCCACGCACCGCCGGGTCGCGCGGCACCTCGGCATCTCCGTCTTCCTCGCGCTGGTCACGCTGACCTGGCTGCTGGCTTCTCCGTCCCTTCAGCCATCCCGCCTCGACCCGGTCCGCGCGGCGATCGGCGCGATCGCCTGGGGCCTCTTCGCGCTTTCCTGGCGCGATCGCTGGGACGTGCGGCGCCAGCCCGAGCCGGAGCCAGACGCCCCGCTCCTGCAGGCCCGAGCCCACCTCCCTCCGCTCGCGACGGCGATCGTCGCGTTCGGAGCGCTCGTGAGCCTCGCGATCCTCGTGCTCGCCTGGCGCATCCGGGACCCGGAGCGCGCCCTCTTGGCCCAGGCCGTCGCGGTGGCCTGCGCTGTCGCGCTGATCACGGCGGCGTCCGGCGTCGCGGTGGCTCGTGGCCGCCGGCACACGGGCGGCGGACGGCGGCTCCCCCACCGAGCCGTTCGGCACCTGGTGGTCCTGATCGTCTTTGCGGTGCTGGGGGCGGTCGCGATGACGCTGCGGTGAGCGGCGGCGCGGCCGTGGCCTCCCGGCTGCCGCCGCCCCCTGGTGTCCCCGCATCCCCGCCGGTTCCTCACCAAATCGCGTTACACTCATGGGCGTGTCCCGCGCAGTCGATGTGTTCGCGGTTCTGCTCCTCGTCGCCGCAGCGTTCTCCTTTGCCTTCGGGGTTCACGCGCTCGGTGATCGCCAGGATTTCAAGGCGATCTACCTCCTCGTGATCGGCGGCCTCTCGCTCAAGGCGTCCACGGAGATCCTTCGTCCCCGCGGGGGTAGCGCGTGAGCCCTGGGCGCCGAGCGATCGCGGCCATCGCATGTCTGTGCGCGTGCGCGGCCTGGGCTGTTCTGTCGACGTCCGCGAGGGGGGCGGCGCCGCTGCCGCCCGACGTGGCGGCCCGCGTGGGCGCGAGCGACGTCGCCGTCGACTCGGTGGCGCGCATCGCGGCGGCGCAGCAGATCCCGCCCGCGCAGGCCCGGGACGCGGCGGTCCGCGACGCGCTCTGGGCCGCCGAGGCACGAGCCCGCGGCCTCGAACAGGAGCCCGACGTGCGGCGCGAGATCAGCCTGGTGCTCGCCCGTCGCATGCTCCACCGCCTGAAAGAGGAGGCGGCGAACGCCGGCCCGGTGACCGACGAAGAGCTGCGCGTCGCCACCGAGCGCCACTGGCTCGATCTCGATCGTCCCGAGGGGTACCGCACCGTGCACGCCGTCGTGAAGCTCCCGGAAGACGCTGGCGAGGCTACCCGTGACAGGGCGAAGGCGATCGCCGACGCCATCCGGACGGCCGTGTTGTCTTCGCGCGAGGTCGCTCAGCGCACCGAGCCGCCCCGCGCCGCGGGGACGCCGCAACCGCCCCCCGATCCGGCTGCAGAGGCGTTCATCAGCGCCGCGAAGGGCGTCCCTGCCGAGGGCTTCGAGGTCGTGGCGCAGGCGCTCTCGCCGGTGACGGAGGCGGGCCGCGTGCTCACGCCGGAGCCGCAGCAGTTTGACCCCGCTTTCTCCCGCGCGGCCGCGTCCCTCGTCGCGCGCGGAGATCTCACCGCACCGGTCACATCGGCCTTCGGCGTGCATGTCATCATGCTCCTCGAGCGCATCCCGGCGCAGGTGGTGCCTGTCGAGGAGCGACGCGGCCTGGTGCACGACGAGGTCGTGGCGGATCGCGCGCGCGCCGCCCAGTCGAGGTTCCTCGAGGTGGCACGGCGCGAGCCGAAGATCGCGGGGGCCGTCGATGCGTTGCTCGAGCTCGTGCGGATCGAGCCATGACCACCTCGCGCAACGGAGGTCGCAACCGGACCCGACGCCGCCTTCCACGTGACCAGGCGCCGTCCTCCTTCACGTCGATCCTCGAGGATCTCCTGTGCGCGATCCCGGGCGCACACGCCGCCGCGCTCGTGGATTTTGAGGGGGAGACCATCGACTACGCCGGCGGGCTCGACCCCTACGATGTGAAGGTGACCGC